>CAWEEQ010000004.1:650000-3849788 GCA_963808235.1 uncultured delta proteobacterium | reverse complement strand
ATCTCCAATCCGCAGCGCCCCAGAATCATCGACATGAATCAACAGCTATTTCGAGGTCTTGGACTGAACTTGCCGCGACCTCGGATTCGAACCGCACTGCCCACTGAGTGCCCACTTCAGCCTTCATCCGCGTAGTCCAACGTAACGTTGGCAGCAGAAAAGGCTACGATTTCGCTAGCTACCGAACCCTGAGTTATCTGTTGTGGCGTGCAGAAAGGGATTTGAAGACCGGTGGGGCCACCGGGCCCCTTCCTCCTCCGCCCTTATTTATTAGGTACTTACGGCGATCCGCGCAATCCGAGGCTCGCCAGAGTGCCCAATTACTGCCCACAATTTTTGATTTCGGTTTTCCGCGAAGGTCAGAGCATGGCGAGCTTGGCTAATCCGCCGGAACCTTTTGAGACTCTTGCGAAGGGTGTGGTGGGTGCATATCCAACTCTCCCGGAGGCTGGCATAACCTCCGCCGAATTTGGTCGTTCCTCGCGGGTAGGGCGCAGTAACGATGTTTCGTGATCTATGCGCAAACGAGCTCGAATTGCGCCTTCGAGGTCGCAGCACCTGGCGGTGTCGGAACGCTCGCGCCTCCACCTCAAGAGCGCTATATCATCGAGCAGGTTTCAGCGAGATGTATCCATCGGAAGCTCAGCTCCGGAACATGATCGATACCATCCCCGCGCTGGCCTGGTGCTGTCTGCCTGATGGCGCCAATGAATTTACCAATAAACGGTGGCTCGATTACACAGGGCTTTCACGAGCCGAGACCCTCGGTCAGGGCTGGCACCGCGCATTTCACCCAGACGAACTGGCCAGCGTGATGGAGAAGTTGCGAGCCATTCTGCTTTCTGGAGAACCGGGCGGGGCGGAAGCCCGCATGCGGCGGTTTGACGGAGAGTATCGCTGGTTCCTGATTCGAGCCGAACCGGTTCGCGACGAGCATGGCAACGTCGTCAGATGGTTCGGAACGAGTACGGATATCGAGGACCTGAAGCGAGCCGAGAAGGAGCTTCGCGACCTCGTTGATTACGTTCCACAGCTCATCGTTATCCGCGAGCCCGATGGACGCAGTATCTACGCGAACCGAGCCACCCTTGACTATCTTGGCCGCACCTTCGAGGAGTTTCTAGAACCAGACTTTGAGCGGACGGTGATCCATCCGGACGATTGGGACAAGGTGACGAGCACGCCTCAGTGGGGTTCCCGCGCTGTGCAGTTCGAACTCGAAGCACGAATGAAGGGGAAGGACGGTCTCTATCGCTGGTTTCTGTATCGCTTCAACCCTCTTCGGGACTGTGACGGACGGGTCCTTCGTTGGTTCGTGACGGGGACTGAAATCGAAGCTCTGAAACAAGCAGAAGAGAGAGTGCAGAATGAGAACCTCGCGCTTCGCGAGGAAGTCGACAAGGCTTCGATGTTCGAGGAGATTGTCGGAACTTCGTCCACTCTGCGAGCAGTCTTAACTCGAGTCGCCAAGGTTGCGCCGACTGAGTCCACGATCCTTATCGCCGGTGAGACCGGAACGGGTAAGGAGCTCATCGCCCGCGCGATCCACAAGCGATCGTTACGATCCTCGCGGCCGTTCGTGAGCGTGAACTGTGCGGCGATACCGCAATCGTTGATCGCCTCGGAACTCTTCGGTCACGAGAAAGGAGCCTTCACCGGAGCGTCGCAGCGCCGTCTTGGCCGCTTCGAGATGGCCGAGGGCGGCACGCTGTTCCTCGACGAGGTCGGCGAGCTTCCCAACGAGACCCAGATTGCTCTACTACGCGTACTTCAGGAGCGTCAGTTCGAGCGCGTCGGCGGTAATCAGCCAATTCGAGCAGACGTCCGAGTGATCTCCGCCAGCAACCGAGATCTAAAAGCCGCCATGGCAAACGGCGCTTTTCGCAGCGACCTGTTCTATCGCTTGAACGTATTTCCCATCGAGATTCCTCCTCTCCGGGAAAGGACGGACGATATTCCGATCCTGGTCGAGTACTTCATCGACCGCTACGCGACCGAAGCGGGGAAGAAAATACGGTATATCAGCAAAGAGAGCATGGAGCTGCTTCAATCGTATCCCTGGCCAGGGAACGTTCGCGAGCTGCAGAATGTAATCGAGCGCTCTGTGATCCTTTGCGAAACTGAAACGTTTTCAGTCGACGAGAGTTGGCTGTCCCACGACACTGATCGGACCGTGCCCGCGAGCCAGCCGCTAGTTCAAATGCTCGCGACCCAGGAAAAGGCGTTGATCGAAACAGCGTTGGCTGAAACACGCGGCCAAGTGTCCGGCCCCACGGGCGCCGCGGCGAAACTCAGCATGCGTCCGTCCACGCTGGAATCCAAGATCAGAACACTTAAGATCAACAAACACCGCTTCAAAGCCCCTAACGAGGATCCATCTGAGTCCTCGCAATCCACTCGCGGAGGTAGGCCGGGCAATTTTCGAATTTGATACTATCTGCATTCCAGCGCGCGAGATCCACCACCACTTCCCGATCGACACGCTTCACCTCTCGGAGATCCAAAACGATTCGAAGAGCCTCTCCATCGAAGGCCAGTTGCAATTCTGCGGCATGCTCGGCGTCTATATGACCGCTGAGCGTGAAGAGGACGAAGTCGGGATTCTCAGACCTTACGATCTTCAGCATCGATTTTTTCCCGCGCCGCGGACTCGGATCGACTCGAGCGTCGAGTTCTTCACGAGCTTCGCCGGCACTCGACGAGCCAAATACGTGCCACGGCCCGCTCCGGGGCAAACGTCTCACTGCGGCCAGACATCACGCCGCCGCGACAATAACGATCGCAAACCGAAGTCGTGAGTTTTCGAGAATTCGCGAGAACTCGCGAATTCGTGTTTGTCCCGTCGTACGTGGTGGTGCCCGAATCAAGGAGAATTTGCGAGCATGGCGACGGGTACGGCGCTTGCAGACCCTCGTCTGTCCCGACGATCAGACTTAACTCAATTAGAAAAGGAGTTGCTTATGTCTATGAAGCGCAGCGAGAAAGGACTGCTGACCCCGGACAATTGCGTGGTGGCGCTGATCGATCACCAGCCTCAGATGCTCTTTGGAGTTTCCAATTTCGACCGCCAATCGATCATCAACAACACGGTCGCGCTCGCAAAGGCGGCAAGGGTCTTTGATCTTCCCGTGGTCCTCAGCACGGTGGAGAGCAAGAGTTTCAGCGGAAATCTTTGGCCGCAGATCAAGGCTGTCTTTCCGAATCAGGTCCCAATCGAGCGTACCTCGATGGATGCCTGGGATGACAAGAACTTCGTTGCGGCGATCGAAAAAAGCAGCCGAAAGAAGATCGTTCTGGCCGGACTGTGGACAGAGACCTGCGTCACGTTGCCGACCATCCAGGCCATTCACGACGGCTACGAAATCTATGTGGTCGAAGATTGCTGCGGCGATGTGAGCCAACTTGCTCACGACAATGCGATGAAGCGCGTGATTCAGGCCGGCGCCAAACCCGTTACCGCACTATCCGTGATGCTCGAATGGCAGCGCGATTGGGCGGAGACAGACACATACAACGCGGTCATGGACATCGTGAAGACTCACTGTGGCGCGTACGGCGTCGGCGTCGAGTATGCGTACACAATGATACACGGACTTCCGGCGACGGAATTAGCCGAATACATCGTTCCGCAGGCTCCGGCGAAGCAAAAGTAACAACGCGGCCGGTGTTCGCGTTCTCATTTACGAGCAAGGTGAGAAGAGGTGCATCCAATGCAGCCCGACAGCATTATACATAATGCCAAGATCGCAACGAATGGCGTCCCGTCGTTCGTCGAAGCAGTTGCAATTAAGGACGGAAAGATCAGTGCGGTCGGTCGCAGTGACGAGATTCTGCGGCAACGTGGCCCGGCGACGAATGTGATCGACTGCGGTGGCCGGACGGTCATCCCCGGCCTGAATGACTCGCACATGCATCCGATCCGCGGCGGGCTCAACTACAACATGGAGCTGCGTTGGGATGGCGTGCCATCGCTTGCCGACGCGATGCGGATGCTGAAGTCGCAAGCTGCGCGGACACCTGCTCCGCAGTGGGTCCGAGTGGTGGGAGGATGGACGGAGTTCCAGTTCGCGGAGCGGCGGATGCCCACGCTGGATGAGATCAACGCGGTCTCACCGGACACCCCGGTCTTTGTGCTCCACTTGTACGATCGCGCGCTTCTGAATGGGGCGGCATTACGCGCCGTCGGGTATACAAAAGATACGCCCGCGCCGCCTGCCGGCGAGATCCAACGCGATCGTCAAGGCAATCCAACGGGACTGTTCATCGCCAAGCCGAACGCGACGATTCTCTACGCCACGCTGGCGAAGGGACCAAAACTTTCGCGCGAAGACCAGATGAATTCGACCCGCCTGTTCATGCGCGAGCTCAACCGCTTCGGTATCACGAGCGTCGTCGATGCTGGAGGCGGCTTTCAGAATTATCCAGACGATTATGAAGTCGTGCGCGAGCTCCACGAGCGCGGCGAGCTGACCGTCCGCTTGGCCTACAACCTGTTCACACAGAAGCCCAAACAGGAGTTGGGCGACTTTCAGTCGTGGACGCGGATGACAAAGCCCGGCGCTGGCGATGACTTCTACCGGGTGAACGGCGGGGGCGAGATGCTGGTTTACTCGGCGGCGGACTTCGAGGATTTCCTCGAGCCGCGCCCCGAAATGCCCGATTCGATGGAAGCGGAACTAAAGTCAGTGGTTCGGCACCTCGCCGAGAATCGCTGGCCGTTCCGGCTGCATACGACCTACGAGGAAACCATCACGCGCGCGCTGAACGTGTACGAAGAAGTGAATCGCGAGATCCCATTCGACGGACTTCACTGGTTCTTCGACCACTGCGAAACGATCTCAGATCGCAACATCGAACGCGTCAAAGCACTCGGTGGCGGTATCGCCATTCAGGACCGGATGGCGTTTCAGGGCGAGTATTTCGTCGATCGCTATGGCGCGAAGCAAGCCCGGCGCACGCCGCCCATCAGGAGGATGCTTGAGTTGGGCGTACCGGTCGGCGCGGGCACAGACGCGACGCGAGTCGCAAGCTACAATCCATTCCTTTCGTTGTACTGGCTCATCACCGGCAAGACGATCGGCGGGACCGCGCTCTACAATGAGGACAACCGCCTCGAACGGACGGAAGCGCTCCGTCTGTATACGGTAGGCAGTAGTTGGTTCTCTTCAGAGGACGGCAAGAAGGGTTCGATCCTGCCGGGGCAATTAGCCGACCTCAGTGTGCTTTCCGCCGACTTCTTTTCGATTCCCGAGGATGAGATCAAGCGTCTGGAATCCGTGCTCACGATAGTGGGCGGCAAGATAGTTTATGCCAATGAACCATTCGCAAAGCTCGCGCCCCCGGCGGTGCCGGTGAGCCCCGACTGGTCGCCAGTCAAGCAATACGGCGGTTATTGCCGAGCTCCATCGACACACGCCGCAGCGAATCTCCATTCGGCAAGGCGCGTCAGCGAATCGCGTTCGCACATTTGGCATCCGCGTCACCTATGGGATTTCGGTTGCGATTGCTTCGCGTTCTAAGGAGGGCAGTGTTATGGCTGCCGCCATCATCGGACTCGTTCTTGGCCTGGTCATCGGTGCCGGATGCCGGTTCTTCGATATTCCATCGCCGGCACCCCCGCGCTTAATTGGGGCGTGCCTCCTGCTGGCGATGACGGTTGGCTTCGTTACGGCCGACCATGTCCTGCCACCGGGGAAAACCCTGGTGCAATTGGATACACCGTGAAATCGACGATCGGCATTGTACTGGCCTTCGCATTGGGTTTTTCCTGCCGCGCATTTGGAATCCCGTCGCCGGCACCGCCGTTGATCCTTGGCGCTCTGCTCGTGATGGCGATGACCGTCGGCTACATCGCAGTCGATCGCTGGATGGCCTCGCCAGCTCAGCATGCTCCGGATTGCGCGGGACCTAGCGGGCTGTCCGCGTCTCAGGCACTATCGAAAAGCGCGGAGCACTGAGCGATGACAGCGCTGCGATTCACCGAGTTCGGCGCGTTCGCGTGACAGAAAGTTCGTGCACTCGGCATACACCCAACGAGGTCAGTGTCCGTCCCGATCATGGCATTCGGTCGTCGCTGCCGCTGTTACTGTTCTAGTGCTAGCAAGTGTTTCCCGGAGCCAGGCGGCTTCGTCGTGTCCTTCGGGGCCAAAGTATTCAATTGTCCGATACGATGACGATTTCAGCTACCTGCGCGATCCCGCATGCCGTAGTGATTTTTGGGATCCGCTCAAATACATACCACTCAACTCGCGACGGGACTGGTATCTCTCTCTCGGCGGTGAAATCCGCGAACGCTATGAGCGCTTTAACAATCCTTTTTGGGGACAGCCACCCCAGAGTCGCGGCGGATTCCTGTTGCAACGCTATTTGCTGTTTGGCGATCTCCACCTGGGAGAAAACGTACGGATTTTCTCTGAATTGATGAGTGATTGGGAAAACGACAGAGTCGGCGGACCGCGTCCAATGATCGATCGGGATCAGCTCGACTTCACGCAGTTCTTTCTCGATCTGAAACTGCATCCGTTCGGTTCCGACACTTCGTTAACACTTCGTGTCGGTCGCCAATGGTTGATCTATGGATCTCAGCGTCTGATATCCAATCGCTACGGACCCAACGTGCCCCTGCCGTTTGATGGAGTGAAAGCTATTTTGAATGCGGCGCCGTGGCGCGTCGATGCGTTCGCTACCAAGCCAGTCGAAACCAACCCCGGCGTCTTCGACGACCAGTCTCATCTGCCCTCATTGTTCTGGGGAATCTATGCTGTACGACCGCTTTCGTTCATCGATGGCGGCAACATCGACCTCTACTATTTGGGGACTCACAATAAGACTGCTACTTACGCGAATGAGTCGGGCAAAGAAAGTCGGCATACCATCGGGACCCGCCTTTGGGGCGTTCGAGGGGCTTTTGACTCCAACTCAGAATTCGTCGGTCAGACCGGAACATTTGCCGACGGTTACATCCTGGCCTGGAGCGCATCTACTGATACCGGTTATACGCTACAGCCCGTTCCGCTCCAGCCTCGAATCGGGCTGAGGGCGGGTGTCGCAAGCGGCGATCATGACAAGCATGGTCCAAACCTTCAGACTTTCAGTCCATTATTTCCCACAGGATTCTATTTCAACCAGGCGATTCTTAACGGGCCGCTAAACGAGATGGGTGTTCATCCAAATCTCACGCTCCACTGGAGCGAAAGCATTGCGCTCAATGGCGAATGGGGTTGGTTCTGGCGCCAAAGCACTAGTGACGGGATCTACGGACTCGGTTCAAATCTGTTACGCCCGGTCCGGACGACAAAGGATACCTATGAAGGCAGTCAGGCCCAAATGACACTTGATTGGCAGCTAGATGCTCACACGCATTTTCAAATTAACTACCTGCACTTTTTCGTGGGCGGCTATCTCAAAGACACCTCACCGGTCGGAAAGGATGTGGACTTCGTCACAACGTCAATTCAATACCTCTTCTAGAAGGAACGCCCTATGCGAATAACCAGATCCTTTGTGGCGGCTGTCACTGTTTTTCTCGTTATCGTATATGTTGGTCCTCTATCGTTTCCTACACGAGCATTTGCCGAGGCCGCGAAAGCTACTTCAAATGTGGCTGTAGGCGCTCAGTATGACACGACCCACGTTTATGTCGCGCCAGGTGAATTCGACACTTTTGTCGATAGCCTTGTTGCCACTTTTGGCGGCACGACTTCAAAGAAAGGCGTCTTCACTGTAACCCCTACTCCGAGTAAGACGATGTCCCAATTGGTACTCACGCCAGTGGGAAGCATCTCCGTTTTTGGTTTCGAGACGCCGATCCCGTATCCATTTGGCTCAGAGCGGACGGGTTACCTCGTGACCGACCTGGACTCGGCTATCCGCACCGCTCGCGCGACAGGCGCGGATATTCTCGTCAGTCCGTTCAACGATCCGATCGGGCGAGATGCGGTCATACAATGGCCGGGTGGGGTGAACACACAGCTCTACTGGCACACCACCGCACCATCCTATGCGCCTCTCCAGAGCATCCCAGAAAACCGTGTTTATGTGTCCGCATATGCGGTGAGAGCTTTCATTACCAGCTTTAAGGCATTCTCGCACGGAGACGTCATATCGGATGATGCACATGCGCCCGGCGTCGAAATCGGGCGTCCGACTGATACTTATCGCCGAATCCGGGTGCAGTCGAAGTTTGGAAAGGTGACCGTGCTCGTCACGGATGGCCATCTGCCGTATCCATATGGACGAGAGATAGCCGGGTATGAGGTCGCTAACCTCTCGGATACCCTCTCCAAGGCAAAAGCAGCCGGCGTCGCTGTGCTTGTCGGTCCCTATCAGGCCGACCAACGGAATGCGGCCATGGTGCAGTTTCCTGGCGGCTACATAGCTGAAGTCCATTCTCTCGTCAGCAGATAGAATGCGAAAGCAACAGTCTTTTACTCTAGGTACCGTCTCGCGTCCAAGAGGATAGGCTGGCTTGGCGCCTTGCGAAGAAATTGCCGATCCAGCGACGCCTTCGACCCAACGGCCGAACTCTGCCTGGAGCCCGTTTCGGCATAAGACGTTCGCCGTTATTTGGACCGCGACCGTTATCTCAAATGTCGGCGGCTGGATGTACAGCGCAGCGTCGGGCTGGCTGATGACCAGCCTCAACCCTTCGCCGCTTATCGTTTCGATGGTCCAGGTTGCAACGAGTTTGCCATACTGCCTCTTTGCCCTACCTGCCGGCGCACTTGCCGATATCGTGGACCGGCGCAAAATTCTCATCTTCGGCGAAGTCGTCACGATCGTTTTCTCGTCAGCGCTTGCCGCGCTCGTACTGCTTCATCGGGTAACTCCGCTGAACTTGCTGCTTTTTACATTCCTAATAGAGGCGGGCTCTGCTGTCATCGCGCCCGCCTGGCAAGCAGTCGTTCCAGAGCTCGTTCCGAAATCGGATTTGGCTGCAGCGGTGTCCGCCAACAGCGCCGGCATCAACGTCAGCCGGGCCGTCGGTCCCGCGCTCAGTGGTGCAGTAATTGGCGCATATGGAATTGCGGCTCCCTTTTGGATCAACGCCGTTAGCACCCTGGCGGTTGTTGGCGCGCTCGTATGGTGGCGCCAATCGAGTAGCGGCGACCGACGTCTGCCTCCAGAGCGCTTCCTCAATGCCATTCGCACGGGTTTGCGATATGCGCGATATAACGGACCTCTTAGTGCAACCCTGATCCGCGCAACAGCCTTCTTCGTGTTCGCCAGCGCTTACTGGGCCTTATTGCCACTTGTTGCGCGCAGACAAATCGCCGGGGGACCGGAAATTTACGGCGTCCTGCTCGGTGCGATTGGTGCCGGAGCGGTAGGCGGTGCATTCGCTTTGCCTCGACTAAAAGCGGCGCTCAATCCCGACTGGCTCGTAGCTGTAGGGACGTTTGGCACCGCGGGTGCCATAGCGCTATTCGGGCTGGCTCACGAGGTCTTCTTGGGTTTGGCTGCAAGTCTGATCGCTGGCGTTTCGTGGATCACGGTGCTGTCCAGTCTCAATATTTCAGCGCAGGTCGCGTTGCCGGAATGGGTGCGCGGGCGGGGACTTTCGATGTTCGTAACAGTCCTTTCCGCCGGTTTGACGATTGGCAGCGCGATATGGGGACAGGTTGCGACGATTGCTGGCCTTCCACTCGCCCACTTCATCGCCGCCGGCGGCGCGTTGATAGCGATACCGCTGACGTGGAGATGGAAGCTGCAGACCGGCGCTGACCTCGACCTGACGCCCTCGATGAAGTGGCCGGCACCGATCACCACTCATGAAATCGAACGCGATCGCGGACCGGTACTTGTAACGACGGAGTACGACATCGATCCGGCGCAGCGCGAAGCGTTCCTGAAGGCGATCGCCGAATTGGCACGCGAGCGCCGCCGCGACGGCGCGTACGACTGGGGAATATTCGAGGATCCGGCGAACGACGGTCGATTTGTTGAGACCTTTCTCGTCGATTCCTGGTTGGAGCATCTGCGGCAGCATGAGCGTGTGACCAAAGCCGATTCTGCGCTGCAGATAGCAGTCGATCGCTTTCAGAGGAAAGGCACGCCGAAAGTCACCCATCTGATCGCCGCCGATCTTGTTCCCGGCACCTCGAACGACCAGGTATCGTGACGGAGCGGGATTCTAGGGCTTGTTCTCCGATGTCGCCAAGCCCGACCGGTACATCGAGTATTTTATGGTTGAATCGTGGGCGGAGCACGTGCGACAGCATAGCCGCGCCACAGACGAGGACACGCCGGCACTTGAGCGCGCTCGCGGATTCCATATTCGTCCCGGCCCACCCATTGTATCCCACCAAATTGCAGCTACAGGGCCATAATATCGGCCTAGCTTCAGCGTTGGTCAGCGTCGTAATTCTCGCCTATGAGGCGTAAGAAAAAGGCGAAGTGTTCATTTGCTTTTCTCCCGTCGAGGAATGCGAGACCCTCCGGATACCCGCACGTCGATGCTGTGCACGCTGGGCATTGTCCCGGTCAGAACGAACCCGCTGCAGCCGCGGAACCGCCTCACCGTGGCGGCCTCACTTAGGCTGCGGATTCGATCTCTTTCTGAGTTCTCGACGCTGACGGGAAGTTCAACAAGGCGTCGGCGAGCCGATCGGCGACGTCGCTCTCGGCATGCTTCAGGAAATGCGAGTACACGAGAAGGGGTGATGGCGGGATTGGCGTGGCCGAGCCGATGCTGGACTTCCGTGATTGGTGCGCCGCTCGCGATCATCGCCGAAGCGCAGCTATGGCGCAGAGTATGAAAGGTGACGCGCCTTAACTTCGCTCTCTTCGGGTCATCCACGATTAGAAAAAGCCAAAGGCAAAGCAGCAACCCAGGAGGGAAGCGCATCAACCCCGCCGGGCGTGGTATCCGCCACGCGGAGATGTAGAGTTCGCTAGCGAGACTTGATGTCAGGGAAAATCTGCGACAGTTTTGCGGCCAGCTTGTCAAACTTGAAGAAAGGCTTCTGAACGAATTCGATCGCGCCCTCTCGAATGAAGTCCCCGCGTTGCGTAGCGTTTGATTGAGCGCTGATAATTATGACTGCAACTTCGGGCATTTCCTTGCGGACTATGCGGAACAGTTCTTTGGCGTGCAGGCTCCCCGTCTCCGGCATAATGAGATCCAAGGTCATGAGTTGAGGCTGCAGCTTTCGGATCAACTCGAGCGCCGTCGCGGAGTCAGCCGCCATCGCGACAATCTCACAGCCGATCGCCTCAAGCTTTTGCTTGAGCATCTCTCGCGCGGAGACTGAATCCTCGACCAGCAGAGTTCTTACGGGCACGGGTGGCTACCCCACTTGCCCGCAGCCTAGCAATATTGCGTTCGATCGGCGACTCCACCAAATCAGGTCGAAAAGCGCGACCAATCTGTTGCAGGCATCCTTATTGCACGAGCATTGATTTTGGCCGGGCGAGGCCGGTGCTACTCACGACTCATAGGAGACGCTACACGTTGCGTTAAAGGAGCGGGAACGCGGACAGAGGAACCAAATCATGGCCATGAACGAAGACCGAGACCTGGTCATAGTCGTGGATAGCGATCTACGAGTGTTGGTCCCTCAATTTCTCAGAAACAAACGCGCCGATATCGCAGACACCATCGGTGCACTGGAGCGGAACGACTACAATACCGCAGCGCGCGTTGGCCACCAGCTCAAGGGCGAGGGCTCCGCGTTCGGCTTCGACGAAGTAACCTCGATGGGTGCCAAGTTGGAGATTGCGGCGATCAGTGCCGATCAGTGTGCAGCACTGAAGTGGGCAAGAGCTCTTGCCGAGTTTCTCGACCACGTCGAAGTCAGATTCAGCGATTGAGCGGTCCCGGAGATTGCCGAGGCCCATTTCCGCTGGCGTTTTTCGATTAGTCCAAGAGTCTAAATCTGACGGAATCGCCGTTCAAAAAGTAGCAGATGCGCTACTCTATGTAGTATTTCTGCTACTTAAAGACGCTGGCAGTCAGGATGAGGTATTTTTTTATCGCCAGCGGAGACGGCTGAAGATCGCACCAATAGCGAACCGATTTTGAGCAGTTGACACGACTAAAAGTCCCTGGTTTCTGTTCTTCCCGCAAAAGCGCCTGATTCGCTGTTGAAATTCACCATTGGCATCTGGCTTGCTCTGTCCGCAACGGTTGCATACCTGCTTGGGCGGTTATGCGCCGGCCGGGGGAGGTAAGACTTTTCATGATCGGGTCCGAGCAGCGAAGCTTTGGTCAGGTGATTCGCGATCGCCGCCGCCTGCGCTCCCTCACTCAAGCGGAGGTTGCGCGCCGCATCAAGACTTCCATCCCCTATGTCGGTCATCTCGAATCTGGCAAGCGTCGTCCTTCGGACAGAATCGTCGCCCGGCTAGCTAAGGTGCTCGGGCTAGACGGCCGCGAGCTGTTCTTGCTGGCCCATCCGTGCACGCGGAAACTGCTCGGTTCGGAGCCGGCTCGCGCGTCGGCGGCGTGGGAGAACTTCCGGCACAACAGGCAACTGCGGAGCATCCACAACATTAGCGATACGGAAATGGAGATGGTGTCGCGGATGGCGCTGCTCGGCGAAGTCCGGTCTCCTCGCGACTTCATCTATATCCTCAACATCGTGCGCCACGCGGTCGGTCGTTAGGTGCATTCGTGGCTACTCGTCGAATTTGGGCCAGGGCTCTATTGTCCCAGTATCGGGACCGGAGAATTGGCTGCAGACAAGATCCCTCGGATGGGCATGCCAACCCGGTGATAAAATCTATAGATGACCGGGGCTCGGTACCGGACACCTGCGATCCGAAAGTTCTCGGCGACCCAACGATTGCTCCGCGCACTGCTTTTTCTCTCTTCGCGAATGGCCAGCTGCGCGATCGCGTTGGTACGGTCCGCCCCGGGTCAACGATCTCGACTGACCTGGGGCAGTCTTGCGTTCACAACTTGACGCCTCCAGTCGCTCCTGAAGGCCATCACGAGCTTGCGGTGCAGTTGTTGGACGAGCTCGAATTTTCATCCGAGCTGCTTGGAGACGGAGCTCACCTTGCGCTGGCGGATCTTAATACTGTGCTCGCAGCGGACTATCGCGAGGGGCGCGGTTTCCCTGCCGTCGAAATGGCTCAGGAACTAGGCAGGATCGTCGACCGGTTCATCAAGCCATACACCCAGATATGGAGTTGTTGGCAGGATCGGCATGGGTCCGAGCAACTGCGAAGAATGTTCCACTGGGGAGATGTAGTCGTCAGCGCCGAGCCTTATCTGCAAGGCGGCGGACGCTCACTATGGGGATTCTCGGCAGAGAAAAAGGTGCAAGGGCGGAGCACAACCGTGATCTTCCTGAACACGGCCCACGAGCCGGGCGCAGTAGCCACAACGATCGGACACGAACTCGGGCACCACGTCTACCAGGCAATTCTTGGCAAGCGCGGAGACCACGTAGCGATCGGCAAAACGTTCCCCCAACATCTGAGCGATGAGCATGAGCTTTTCTCTGACGCCGTGGTAGCCATGTCCGCGTACAGTCAGTCCGCGACCCGTGCGATCCTCGGCAGAGGCGGACTCACCTGGCGCGAGAGCCCGGCCGCAAATTTCAGCGAGCGATTCCGGAAGGCAATTGCGACGATCGATTCACACTACCGAATCGATCTTGACAGCGACAACCTCTCTGCCCTCTGGCGGCTGCGTTACCTGACACTGACGGTCCATTTGTTCAAACTGCGCTGCGCTCTGCTTGAGGAGGCGGGAATATGAGGTCGGTGCCCAAGTCAGATCAGTACCAAGTCGAGGAGGAGCAGGAAGGTTCGCTTTCCGCGCCGCGAGCCGAGTATGAGTCCCTAGCCCGCATATCTCACGAGATTCGCACGCCGATGAACGCGGTGCTAGGGATGGCGGAGCTGCTTGCTGACACCAGGCTCAATGTGGAGCAACGCAAGTATGTGGACATACTGGTCAGCAACGGCAATGTGCTGCTCGATCTTATCGATGACATCCTCGACCTCGGCAAAGTCCGGGCGGAACCGTTCGCACTGGAGCAGACTGAGTTCGATCTGATCGACCTCGTGGAGCGCGTCTGCGCGACTCTTGCGATCCGCGCTCACAGCAAGCACCTGGAGCTGGCATGCGATGTAACCCGGGGCATTCCGACCCATGTGATCGGAGACGCGTCCAGGCTCCGTCAGATTCTGCTTAACCTGGTCGGCAACGCGATCAAGTTTACAGAAGTCGGTTCGATTGTCTTGACCGTCGAGAAGGAAGACGAGACCGGTCAATCGGCTCTACTCCACTTCTCAGTCGATGATTCGGGTATCGGCATTGCTCAGGACAAAATCGCCAGAATCTTCGATAGCCTCCCACCGGCGGACACCTCGATCGCACGGGGGCATTTTGGCAGCGGTTTCGGAATGGCGATCGTGAAACGGTTGGTCGAGCTGATGGGTGGCAGGATTTGGGCGGTAAGCGAAATCGGAAAAGGAAGCGTGGTTCATTTCACCGCCCGATTCGAATTTCGGCCCGCTTCGATCCAGGCCAGAGCGACCGCTACTCAGCTCAATCTTATGGGCGTCCGAACGCTTGTCGTAGACGACACGCCTGTGAACCGAACGATCGTGCGCGAGATGCTTCAGGCCAAAGGCGCTCTTGTGACGGAAGCCGCGAGCGGAGAGGATGCCCTTTCCAAGTTTGGCCGGGCGCTTCAGACTGAAGAACCATTCGAGCTGCTGGTAATTGATTACCGGATGCCCGGTATGGATGGACTCGAGATGGCGAGGCGGGTCGGTAGCGGCATTTCCGGGCGCCCGATGCTGGCGCTGATGCTGACCTCGGATGACCTCAGTGTCACGACGGCGCGCATGCGCGAGCTTGGAGTTGAGGCTTGTCTGGTCAAGCCAATCCGCCGCGCCGAACTATACGCAGCAATCGCGACTGCGATGGCACACGCAAGGGCCATCGCTCCTGGCTCTGACCAACAGTCAGCATCGGAGCCGCCACTCAGGATCCTGCTGGCTGAAGACACTTTCGAGAGCCGCCTTCTGGTGGACGCATACCTGAAGAGCACCCACTACCATCTCGATACTGCTGAGAATGGCGAAATAGCCGTGCGGAAATTCACCTCGGCTCAGTACGATCTTATCCTGATGGACATCCAGATGCCGGTGATGGACGGTTACGCTGCGACCCGCGCGATTCGCAAGCGCGAGCGCGAGCACGGGCTGCCCCGGACGCCGATTATCGCGCTGAGCGCCTCCGCGTTCCCGGAGGAAGTCCGCAAGGCGATTGACAGCGGATGCGATTTGCACGTCTCCAAACCAGTCAAGAAGTCCACCGTCATCGCCGCGATCCGAACCGTCACGCAGACCGGCGGACACCCGAGCATCATCCCTGCTTTTGCGGGAGACAGCTGATGCCGCCGGAAGCTCAGAATGGGCCCGATGCCGGCGACCCGACGGAACTCCTGCTCCTCGACTTGAATCCCGGCTACCTTGTGGCGCCGATGCGAATTGGCGCGACACTTGTCATCGCATTTCAGCTCGCCTGCCTGTTCGCCGGTCCCCACCAGACTCGACCCGCCGCCCCCGGAACCGGTCCTCTCCACGTGCTGAACCTGATGATCGGCGTGGCGATCCTGTGCGCGACCTATATCGAGGTCTTCAGCACTCACTGGCGGAGTTGGGGGTGGTGGAGCTGCTCCGCGTTGATGGTGAGCAGCACCTTGATTGGCTTCGCGGACAACCGGCCTGCCCTGCTGTTCGGGTCGGTGCTGCTCTTTCTGATTGGGACCGGCGTGCTGGTGCCGTGGGGATGGCGGTGGCAGGCGTCGCTGGAGCTGGTGGGCATCGCATGCCTGATCGTCGCATCATTGGCGATCCATCTCAGCGTCTACTACTGGATAACGCTCGCGGTCGCGGTCACGCTCGCGCACCTCACTCATGAAATCAACCGCCGCAACCGCTGGCGGATTAGGCAGGCCATTCAGAGCCACGCCAGCATCCAGGCCGCTTTGCGCAACAAGATTGCCGAACTCGAACGCGCCGAGCGCCACGCCCACGTTAGCGAGGACATGGCCCGCCGAATCATCGCTGCCAGCCCCGAAGTGATCACGATCAACCGCCTGTCCGACGGTGCCTACGTCCTGCTCAATCGCGAATTCGAGACCACCGGCTTCGAGGTCATCCAGTCGGTCGGCCGTTCACCCCGGCAGATTTCGATCTGGGCCGACGACGCGCAGCTGAGGGAATTTCTGGCGAAGATGAAGGAGCGCAAGCGGGTGCGCAATTTCGCGGCGAATTTCCGCCGCTTCGACGGCGTGATCGTTCCCTGCCTCATCTCCGGCGTGATCATCGAACTCGACGGCGAGCCGTGTATCGTGTCCTTCACTCGCGACGTCAGCAGCCTCAAGGAGACTGAGCGCAAGCTGCAAGAAAGCGAAGAGATGCTCCGTAAGATCATTGAATCGAGCCCCGACGCAATCACAATCAACCGCGTCTCTGACCGCACGTATGTAACCGTCAACAGTGGCTTCACGCAGACCACCGGCTTCACTTCCGGCGAAGTGCTCGGGAAAACGCCCGCGGCCCTGGGCATCTGGTCCGATCCGGGGCAAACGCGCACCTTCGTCGAGCGCGTGACCTCGGAATCGATCGTGCGCAACATGGAGGTGGACGTCCGCCACAAAGACGGGCGCATCATCCCATACCTGCTCTCGGCTGTGGTCACCGAGATCGGCGGGGAGCAGTGTCTGGTCTCGATCGGTCGCGACATTCATTCGATCAGGGAGACCGAGCTTGAGCTGCGCGCCGCGCGCGAGCAACTGTCGCGTCAAGTCGAGGCGTTGCGAGCGAGCGAGGAGCGGCTCCGCGCGGAGGCTGTCCAACGCGAGCAGATGATCGCCGAGCGCGAGCTTACCGCGGCCCAACTGCGTGAGAGCGAGATGGCGCTGCGCCAGGTATTCGATCAGAACCTGGACTCCATGATGATTCTCGATCTCGAAACCGGCAGGTACATCGATGTCAACGATGAATACACACGACATAGCGGCTACCGCCGCGAAGATGTGATCGGAAAACGCTCACGCGATTTCCCGTCATTCATGAACCCCGAAGATACCGCGCGCCTGGTCGCAGAGCTCAAACGAGTCGGACTGGTCAGGAACATGGAAGCGACCTTCATCCGCAAAGATGGCAGCACCTACTCCGGCCTGATCTCCGCGCTCAATCTCAAGCTGCGCGGACATCTAAGCTGCGTCACCTTCACTCGCGATATCACCGCACTAAAGGAAACTCAGGATCAACTAATCGCTGCCCGCGAAGCTGCACTCGCGGGCTCGCGAGCCAAGTCGGATTTCCTCTCCAACATGTCGCACGAAATTCGCACCCCCATGAACGCGGTGCTCGGGATGGCGGAGCTGCTGACCAACAGTACTCTCACCGACGAGCAGCGCCGGTGGGTCAACGTGATGCGCTCCAATGGCGACGCGCTGCTCGATCTGATCAACGACATCCTCGACCTTGCCAAGATCGAGAGCGGCCGCCTCACGATCGAGCGCATCGAACTGGATCTCGAAGAACTGATCGACAAGCTGGGCGACATGATGGGTGGGCGGGCGCACGAAAAAGGACTCGAGCTCGCGATGCGAATCGCGCCCGACGTGCCGCGCAACTTGCTCGGCGACCCTTTGCGTCTGCGCCAGATTCTGGTCAATCTGCTCGGCAACGCGATCAAATTCACCGAGCGCGGCGAGATCGTTCTGACTGTCGAACGCGCGGACTTCGCCGCCGCGGGCCGGCCGAACTCCGATCAGATCGGACTGCGCTTCGCGATTCGTGACACCGGCATCGGCATTCCCAAGGACAAGCTATCGATAATATTTTCCACCTTCGGCCAGGCCGACTCATCGACCACACGCCGTTACGGTGGGAGCGGGCTCGGACTCGCGATCGCGCGCCGGCTGGTCGAGCTTGCCGGCGGTGAGATCACGGTCGAGAGCGAGCCTGGGATGGGAAGCTGTTTCAGTTTCGTCGCGATGTTCGGCGCCGGACGGGCAATGGACAAGCGCGCTGGGGCCGCGCAGCTCAATCTCCGCGACGTTGAGACCTTGATCGTCGACGATACCGAGGTTAATCGCCTGATTCTGCGTGAGATCCTCGAATCCGAGGGTGCGCGAATCACCGGCGCGCCAAGCGGCGCGGACGCGCTGAAAGAACTCGAGAAAGCAAGCGCCACTGGACGTCCATTCGAGCTAATCCTGCTGGATTGCAGAATGCCGGGGATGGATGGGATCGAACTGGCCGCACGCATCCGCGCGTTCTATACGAAGAGCGGCGCGCCGCTACCAGTCGTGATGATGCTCACCTCTGACGACATGAGGGTCCGGCTTGCGGAGCTGTGTGAACTCGGACTTCACGCCTATCTGGTCAAGCCGATACGGCGAGCCGAACTGCTCGAAGCGATCAGCAGAGTAATGTGCGACACCGATGGGATCGCAGAGCCCGCGGTCGGACCGCTTGTCGCCGAAGTAACTGGTGCGCTTAACGGATTGCGGATCCTGCTGGCCGACGATTCTCCTGACAACCGTATGCTGGTGCGCGCGTTCCTCTCGGAGACGGGGTGCGAACTGAATGAGGCCGGGGACGGCCGCGAAGCGTTGGCGCGGTTCACGACCGAAGAATATGACCTGGTGCTTATGGACATCAGGATGCCGGTGATGGACGGGCTCGAGGCGACCCGCGCGATCAGGCGATGGGAAAACGGGAACGGCGGCCCGCGCACACCAATCATTGCGCTGACCGCGTCGGCACTGCCCGACGCTGTGCGCGAGTGCCTGGACGCCGGCTGCGACGCCCATGTGAGCAAACCTATCAAACGCGTGACTCTGATCGATGCGATTCACGCCGCTTGCGATCGCGAGTCCAATACAGCTGCCGGGCGACACGTCGCACTACTATGACGCAATCGTGCTAGCTACCTATTCGACCAGAAGTGCGGGAATCGATATCGGACCGGGCAGACGCGGTCGCCGCAATTTTATTTCAGTTTAGAACTTCCAAATGATGTTCAGTGCGACGAAGTTCAGATAGTTCGTCGAGTAATGCCCCTGCAATGTTCCAGCGAGCGGTCCACGGCGAGCACTGTAAGGAGCGGGGCCTGCGTCCATAAACTGCCACGCAACGCCGGCCGTTACGTCACGATTGATCTGATATTGGAGGCCGGTGCCATATCGCAGCTGGCGATCGAGAGGCAAGCTGGGTACGCGGTTCGCTCGCGAGACTGGCGAACTGTCATAGGCAAATCCGGCCGACCAAAGCCATTTTTCACCGAACCGAAATTGCTGTCCGATCGCGACCTGACACGTATCGGAAAAATGCAGGTTGGCCTCAACCGTCCTTTGCTTGAGGGCGGAAATTCCAATCGGGAACTCTCCGAACGCAGACCAGTTCTGCCATCCGACATTGCCCATCAGGCTGAAGTAGGGGGTGACGTCGTAGAGCCCACTTAACATCACCTGTTGCGGCACTTCCATCGGGATATTGACCTTTACGCCGCCGATTCTCGTCTGAATACGGCTGAGAACAGGACCGAGACCCGTGACGTGCGGCCGAAAGCCGAATTTGTAATCGACCGGCGACTGATAGGTGAGGCCGACGCGGAGTTTAGCTATCGGCCTGAGCAGTATGCCGACGTTACCACCGAATGCCTCATCCCACGACTCGATCGCGAGGCCACCGTCCGGCACGCGCGGAAGAACGTTGTTAATCTTCGATTGGAACTGCAAACGTCCGACCGAGAAGCTGAAACCTGCGCCCACCGAGAGCCAGTCATTCACTTCGTAAGCTATTGACGGGTTGACTTTACCGGTGATGAGCGGCTCCCGCGTCACGTAGTACCGTCCCGTCCATTTCTTTCCGTAGTTGAAGTTTCCTGCGAAATCGGAATCGACAGCCACGCCGAGCCGAACCCGCTCCGAGAGCCTGTAAACATAGAAGAACCCTCCGATGGGAAAGAACACTCCGGCATTGCCGCCGCCGCCTCCCGGCGTTGTTGTTTGGGGGGCTACGTCGAAGTTATTCGACGGAAGGAGTGCGCCAGACGCACTCAGCAACTGTGAGCGGTCGAGTAAAGTCATCCCGGCAGGATTTGCTGCGGCAGTCGAGGCGTCGGCGGCCATCGCGGCTCGTCCGGCGCTTGCGGTGCCTAGATCTGGCGCGCCGGTCTCATAAAGCAACAAGCCGGCGCCTCGCGCGGACGTGACGAATGCCAGCAAGATAACCGTAGCAAGAGAGATAGTCCTATGGATGCGTGACAGAATGAGTTCACGATTCACTGAATAGCCTCCGCACTTGCTCCGATTCTTCATAGACCTCATATGTCTAAGGGTAGTTTGGTCCAAGCATTCAGTCCTAGCGAAATAGCTCTAGCCTCATAGCTCTAATTGTGGCAACAGCAGGTTCATTTGGAATCTCAAGCCGAATTGCTCAGCTTGAGGGTCAAATTGTCGATAGACCATCCATTCGGCGGAGAACGACGTGTCGATGGCATAGCCCTCGCGGAATTTCCACACTTTCCCGAATCCGGCGCTTAACGGTATTTCGGTTGAAGTGTTGTGACGGTAATTGATCTTCCAGGTCGCGTCGCTCGATTTCAGATACCATCCGCGGTCTAGCTGATAGGTTAGGATCGGTTGGATCTGGAGCGAGCTGACCGGAACCGAATGCGACGATGAGTACGCGAACGAAGTCGCCTGCTGAAAAAGACCGGCGATTTGCAGCCTTGGGATTTCCCGGTAGCCGAAGGCCCACGCTGGCCCCAGCTGCCATGCTCCTTTGCCGGTGAATTGGCTGGTGGATGTCGGGAATACGAAGTAAGGTCCGATACCCCATCGGAAATGAGTCTCCTTTGCGTTCGGCCAGGGCATCACGAACAGGTCCAGAAGTTGGAAGTCATCGAGCGCGGTGGTCGTTGACGCGCCTCTGTTGCGAGGAACGGTCACGATTTGAATACTCGGCCGGATGAGTTGCTCGAGCGGTGTGAATAATTGCGGCCGAACGGTTAAGAGGGGGCGAATCTGCAGCGTGTTCGGCTGAGCATTCGTCCCGTACTCGGCCGGTGTGTAGATGTCCTGGATCTTGAACTGAGTCAGACTCGCAGTAGGATCGTATTCCTTTTCGGCTAGTCCTTCCTCGTCGTTGCCCGCTGCGGCGGTCTGCTGAGCGAGGCTCATTGAATGCCAGCCCAACAACATGAAAAGTGCGGCGCTGGCGGCGAACGCTCGAGGACGGTGCGCGAAATCACTCATAAGCTCATAGCCCGGCGCCCGGTGATGAAGCTTGCTCAACGGAACCGGAGTGTTTCATTTCGATATCAGCACTTTGCCCGTGGTGCTATCGATGTTGAACAGCCAGAGGGCTGTCACGTCCTCCTCCAAGATCATCGCGACCATGCCCACCCCGGGTGCAAAAAGATTGTAGCCAGTGGTCTGCGTATGAGCCGGACCGACCTTGCCCTCGCAGTTGACGCGGAAGAGGACTGCGGGGAACGAACCGGCCGGTACGGTTACTTGGTAAGTTCCGACGTAGGTGTAGGTGTCGTTGATTGATCCTGAGTATCTCTGATCGCTCGGGTCGTCGAGATAGTTCACCGAGACTTGCTGCGTGTAGGTCTGCGTCTCTCCTAGTTGCATGCCATTGGGCACGAACGGATTGGCAGGCGTGGTGACGACCACTACACCCTCGCCAGAATCGGTGAGGGCGGCCATAATGATGTCGCCCTCCGGCGTCTCGCGCATAAACCCCGCTAAGCTTGGAGTCATCTGAAAACGAAGGGACCTTTACTTTTACGCATCGGAATATGACTCCCGCGTTCGCCGCGTCATAGTTATTAGCTCTGCACGGGTTTTCCTTGCAGCTGCAGGATGCGATTGGGTATTTTCTGCGCCCAGTAGTCCATCGCGTTCTGCGCGTCGCCCCATTGGAATGAAGCTGCGCTCTTGATCCCCATTCCGCCCGCACGCTGATCGACGGCTTCACCAAGCAGCGCACCGGTCACTGAGTCAGTTACTTTCATTTCGGCTTCAGCAGATCCCACGAATGCGTAGCTGTCAGTCGCAAGCGATTGAGCCATGTTCAGTACGCGGAGTTGCGGTACAACTACCGAAACGGTGCGCAGTCCGGGTACTGCGGTCGTCGCGTCCATCAGCGCCACCCGCAAGGTCATAACTCCGGGTCCCGGCTGATCGACAAGGGTAAAACTTTTCGAGAGGTTGGTCTGGAGCTGGTTGTAGAAGTATTCGGTAAGCACCGCCTGATCCGCAGTCGATACCTTCGAATCGGCAGCGGCCCAGAACTCGACCGGCATCAATTGTATCTTGGTGTAGCTGCTCCATTGAGCGTTGGGATTTATCCACGCTAGAGCAGCGCCTCCCTCCGGCCCCGGAGCGAGCTTGGCCGCATCGGGACCCAGGAATCCGGTGATTGAACTGGGCAGCGGGCCACCCGACTCCACTGCTTTCGCTGCCTCTGGCGCGCTCTGGACCGTCGTCGAACATCCTGAGGTCAGCACCGCCGCGGCCAAGCCGGCCGCCGCGACCCCGGTCATCATTTTGTTTCGCAAGCTATTGGTCACCATGCTCTCCTCCATAGTATTGGCCTTCGCCACTTCCGTAAGTTTCGTCCATGAGATCTTGGCGCTCTTACTGTGATTCACCTTGACGTACCGTCCAGCCGTTGGCCGCCAGTTGCTGGCTCGCAAGCGGCGTCATCTGGCCGGTAATCCAAAGGACGCGATGTCTTTGCCTGAGCAGTTCAGGATTGGTAACAAAGCCGGCGATGCGCTCCGTCCATGACAGGTAATCGACGGCGGCAGGTACTATCGTCGCGCCATTCCGATCGCTCCCGATCAGCACACCTACAACCTCGATCCTGGTGATTGGACTCCTCTGCTGGCTCCATTCAGAGAGCATGTGCAACGATGTAACGAGGAAGCGCGCCTGGTATTCCGTCATCATGTTGCCGATTGCGACCGCCGCCGCGCGACGCCCCGCAATGTTGCCCAGCGCCTCGAGCTCTTTGACCGCGGTAACTTGCAGACTCAGTGGAATCGCGGTGTTGCTGGTAAAGGTCACAATCTCTTCCGGCGATAACCCAAAGCTCTTCAGCTTCTTTTGAACTAGAATGATCAGGTCGGCTCTCGGCGTCTGATAGACGAGATCGTTGGTGACCGTGACCGCCGTGATGATCATTGAGCCAGGCACCGCCATCATGGCCGCCGAAACTGTCATGCGGGCCGAGAACATCACCCATGCAACATGGTTCAGCTTCTTGGTGAGGATCGGATCGGAGCTATAAGGATCAACGTGCAACTTATGCGCGAGCTGGCGACGCACCTGGTCATAGCCCAACGCGGTGAGGGTAGCGTTGCCGGCCTGGCCGGCGGCTTTACCGCTGCCGAAGGAATTCGAGGCCGACGACGCTATTTCTCCCGCGCCCATGCTGACCCGGCTGAACAAATCTCCGACTCCGCTGGGTAGCCCGGTCACTGTGTCCATCGGGTGCATGACCATATTTGCGGCCGCGCCTACCGGACGTACTGCGCTTGAGGCCAGCGCTTGGGCGAACACACCTGTGTTGCTCATGCTGTCAAGCTGCGCGATCGCGGGAATCTCGGACAGGCGTATCTTCAGCATGTCGAGGCTTTCGACGTAGTAGGTCCCCGCGTCGTCATGAAAAACGCTCGGGTCTGCGACGATGGTGTATTGGCCCATCGCGCCGTTAGTCGGCACCTGCGGCTGTACCGAATATCCCGGTGCCGAAAGCGCAGTCCCCGGAAGAAGGTCGGCTGCGTTGACAACCGGCGGTTGCTCGTACTGCCCGTTGCCCGTCGGCGTGTACGGCGCCGCTACCGCTTGCATCGGAGTTGGTGGGGCGGCGCCTGTCGCCGCGCTCTCGTTCCCTGCCGACGGCGTCTGGTTAGGCGCGGGCGCTGATGTTTGAGCGCAACTCGCGAGGAAAAGCCCCGCGAGCAGAGCGGACATCAAACCTGTCGCATGCTTCACTCTTCTTGGGTTGAGATTCATTTTCTCCTCGGACTCCATCTTCTGATTTCCGCATTGTAAATCGGAGCACTAACTTTGGACCAACGGCTTTTCGCCCCAAGTGTGCTCGTAACGTGACTGTGCCGAACGACGTGTGACGTTTGTGCCTCTCACGGTGGGCAAGATTCGTCCTTTTTTCCGGAGAGCGGTATTGTACTTTGGTACAATAGTCCGGTGGCCGCCGCGCGATGCACAATGTCCTGCGCAACGATGGAGATGGTTGGGGCCACTCTCCGGAGCAGCGGGTATCGTTAGTTGTGGAATAAATCGACGGCCACAGTGATTGTGGTAGATGACGACGCGTCTATCCGCCGCGCCCTGCGACGGCAATTGCAGATTCTCGGATTCAGCGTTTTGGACTTTCAGAGTGCGGAGGATTTCCTGGCCGGCGAGTTTCCGAACGGCGACGCGTGCCTGATGCTCGACGTCTACATGCCGGGAATGACCGGGATAGAACTATGCCGGACGATGGCTGCGTCAGGACGGCACTTGCCGACGATCCTGATAAGCGGCCGCGACGATCCGCAGACCAGGGAAATGATCCGTCGAGCCACTCCGGCCGCCAGCTTGTTCAAGCCTTTCGACGAAAAAGATCTGCTCCGGGCGATACGAAAGGCGTTGCCACGGGCGATTTGAATTCTTCATACGGAGCGACTACAGACCGCGCCAGTGTGAACGTTTCATTATGAGATCTCCGTGACTCGCGGGTATCTGCGCGCGACATTGGCATCTAACCGGCCCAGGTAATATATTTCGACCGTTTGGAGGATCGTACCTTCTCAGGGACCGGATTCGACATATCCGCTGTCTCCTCGTCGACCTCCAACCCCAAACCTGAGTTCTGACCGATGCAACGACGACCGATTATCGAGCCAAAGCGTCGTAGGCCTGCGGGCGTCGGCCGCGAACGGCGCGAAGTCGAGCGATTCGAATCGCTCGTCGGGGAACTATCAGCGGCGATGGCACTCGTGCCCGCTGAGGAGGTTGACCGCGAAATCGAAGCGTGGTTGGGAAAAATCTGCCAGGCTTTGAACCTCGACCGGAGCGCCATATACGAGCGCGATGCGCCGGGCCAGCCGGTACGCACGACTCACACCTGGCTTCGAGCCGGCTTCCCGCCCTTTCCGCGGAACTATGATGCGGAGAAGCTCTTCCCGAAAAGCACAAAGTGGGTCATGGAAGGCAATCCGTATTTCTGGTCGAATCCAGATGAAATTCCAAGTGAAGTCGCAGATCTGAGACCTTATATAGAGCGATACGGACCAAAAGCTTCTGCGACGATCCCGATGTGGGGCGGTTCCCGGGTCATCGGTGCGGCGAGTTTCGGCAAGTTCCGGTCTGGTCGGCAATGGCCGCCTGTACTGCTCGATCACCTGGCCCTGTCAGTGCGGCTCTTCGGCAGCGCGATCGAGCGCAAGCAATTGGAGGCGGCGATACGGGAAGCTCGCACCGAACTCAGGATCGCTTCGCGCCGCAACTCGATGAGCGAACTCGTCGCGTCACTTTCGCACGAAATCAACCAGCCTCTAGGCGCAATTTTGAGCAACCTCGGCGGTCTTGCGCGCTTGCTGACGGAAGGAAATCCAGACCCCGCTATGGCTCTGGAGGCGGTCAGCAATGCGATCGAAGACACCAAGCGGACGGCCGAAATCGTTCGCCGTATCCGGTTCATGTTCAAGAGACACGTCGAGCACAAGGCTGCGATCGGCATCGGCGCCTTGATCGAGGAAGTGACGAGGCTGACCGCCGGCGAGGCCACGGTTCGACAGATCTCTGTGCAGACTCAGGTGTCGCCCTCCGCGCAACGAGTCATTGGCGACAGGGTCCAGTTGCAGCAGTGCGTACTGAATCTGCTTATGAACGCTTTCGATTCGATCGCCGAGGCCAAGGCTGAACAACGCGGCATAACTATCAAGGTGGCGCCGGAGAAGACCGGATGGGTCGAGATAAGCGTCTCTGACAGCGGCGCAGGTATAGATCCGGCCGTCGCCAATCGGTTGTTCGAGCCGTTTTTCACGACCAAGAGCGAAGGAATGGGACTAGGTCTGCTCGTCACCCGAACAATTGTAGAGGGTCACGGCGGCAGAATCTGGGCGTCGCCGAATTCCGCTGGCGGCGCCACTTTCACCTTCACCCTTCCGGTCGCTGAAAGGAAACGCGCCAGCGCAACAAAAGGGGGGCATTCCTGATGGTCATTGTCCATGGCGTGCTGGCAGTGCGCCGCAGACCTCACTTCATTCGAGAGTTTTCAAAGGAGCGTGGGTCTGGAGGATTCCAGCGATCCGGACCAGGTCGGCGAGTGAGCCTGCGCCCATTTTGGTCATCACACTTGCGCGATGCGCCTTTATGGTCCTTTCGGTTGTTCCCAACTCGGAGGCGACTTGCTTGTTCAGCAAGCCGGTGGTTATCAGGGCGAAGACTTCGCGCTCGCGGGCAGTTAGAGAGTGCTCGCGCTCCTGAAGTCCGATCCTTCGGAATTGTTCAGCGCGCCGTTCGCGCGAGAGCTGAGCGCCGCGAGTTATCGCGCTCAGCAAGGCCTGATCGTCGATCGGCTTTTCGAGGAAATCCACGGCGCCTTTCCTCATTGCGTGCATCCCGAGTGAAAGATCGCCATGCCCGGTGATGAAAACGATTGATGCGTAGGGAACCGTGCGGCCCAGCTCTTCCTGAAGCTGGAGCCCGTTCATTTTCGGCAGGTAAATGTCCGCCACTACACAATCGAAGTCCTTAGCACCGGCGGCCTCGAGAAGTTCCTCCGCGCTGGAATGAGCGGCGACTTCGAAACCGGCGGTGCTGAGCTGGAAGACAAGGGCTTTGCGCACCCGCTCCTCGTCTTCGATTATCGCGACCCTGATGCGTCCGCTAGGAACTGCGCTTTTAGAGTGGCGGTCGCTCCTGACACTTTGGGGTCGGACAGCTGTCTCTGCGCTTCGCATCGTCCTTCCTCCCAAGCCGTTTCGCTGCAAGACGTTGCGAAATATTACAATCCGTTTATGGAATCGAGCAATTGTACTTTGGTCTCATACGGCGCGACTTGGTTCCTTAGGTAACGATTGGCCTCGCGCATATGGAGGCATCGCAGTTTAACCTGACCGGCGGATGATTCGCGCGACGTGGGCGCCGAGAGTTGACCGTGAGTAGGAAGAAAAAACCCCGTAACAAGCGGACGGCACCAGTTCGGACCGAACCGGTTGCGCCACGGAACCTCGCCTGGCTGCTGGTTCCGATAGCGATTGCTATCGCGGCGGTCGCGCTCCTGGCGCGATGGAAGCGGCACTCTGCATATCCCGCGGATTCGTCGAAACAGCCCACAATAGTCAGCGCGAAATTCGTCGGCGCGGTCGAATGTGCCGGCTGTCACGAGCGCGAGAGTGCTCGCTGGCGCGGCTCGCATCATCAACTCGCGATGCAACCGGCCTCAGATTCCGCGGTCCTGGGCGATTTCAATCATGCGAGCTTCATCAACAATGGCATCACTTCAACTTTCTCTCGGCTTGGCTCGAAGTTCATGGTGCGCACCGATGGTCCCGATGGGGCGCTACACGATTACGAGATCAAGTACACCTTCGGCGTATATCCGCTCCAGCAATATCTTATCGAGATGCCCGGCGGACGCTTGCAGGCGTTCGGAATCGCATGGGACAGCCGCGCGACGGAGCGTGGTGGTCATCGTTGGTTCTCGTTGTATCCCGGTCAGAAGATCACATATCGGGATTCGCAGCATTGGACTGGCATCGATCAGAACTGGAACTACATGTGTGCCGATTGTCATTCGACGAATTTGCGCAAGAACTACGATCCGCAGACGCGCGCCTTCGCGACCGCCTATTCCGAGATCGATGTCGCGTGCGAGGCTTGCCACGGCCCGGGTTCAAATCACATAGCGTGGGCGAGGAAGCAGGGCGATTGGAAGAGCATCGCAAACGACGGCTTGACGATCGCGCTGGATGAACGTACAGGCGTCGCATGGTCGATCGATCCGGCAACCGGCAACGGGCATCGAAGCTCACCGCGTCGCTCAGAGCGGGAGATACAGATGTGTGCGCGATGCCATGCGCGGCGCGGCCAGATTCACGAAGACTACGTTCATGGCCAGCAAGTAGGCGACGACTACCGCGTTGCGCTGCTCGATGAAGACCACTATTTCCCGGATGGACAGATAAAGGAGGAGGACTACGAATACGGCTCCTTCATCCAGAGCCGGATGTACCAGGCCGGAGTTACCTGCAGCGATTGTCACGAGCCGCACAGTTCCGCGCTTCGCGCCACCGGCAACAACCTTTGTGTGCAATGCCATTCGGCGCAAAAGTACGATTCGCCGAAACATCATTTCCACCAAGTCGGATCGGCGGGGGCGCGATGCGTTGAATGTCATATGCCGACGCGCACGTACATGGTTGTCGATGCGCGCAGAGATCACAGCATCCGAATTCCGCGCCCCGACCTCTCGATGAAGCTGGGCACTCCAAACGCATGCACCAACTGCCATACCGACAAATCGGCTCAATGGGCATCGGATTCGGTAACCAAATGGTACGGGCGCGCACCTCAGGGCTTTCAGCGTTTCGCTGAAACCCTGCAGGCTGGCTCGACGGGAGCACCGGGCGCAGGGGAATCGCTTAAACGATTGATCGTGGATCGCGATCAGCCTGCTATCGCGCGCGCCGCCGCACTTTCGATGCTCGCGGCGTTTGCTCCGCCTCCGACGGACTCGACCGTTCGCGCTGCAGTCGCTGATGATTCGGCGCTGGTGAGACGGGCCGCCGCCCGCGCCCTGTCGAACTCCGATCCAGCCGCTAGCGCCACGGCACTTGCGCCGCTTCTCAGCGATCCGATTCGCTCCGTACGAATCGAGACGGCGGAAGTGCTCTCCGGGTTGCCTGCGGACAACCTTCCTCAAAACGTTACCGCTGCTTTCGGCCGCGCGACTGATGAGTACGTCGGCGCGCAACAATTGAATGCCGATCGTCCAGAGGCGCACATGAATCTGGGACTGCTGTACGCGAGGAAGAATCAATTTGACAAAGCCGAGGCGGAACTCAAAACTTCTTTATCGCTAGATCCGAGTTTTGCACCTGCCGCTGTCAACCTGGCTGACCTTTATCGTGGGCAACACCGGGATGAAGAAGGTGAACGAGTCCTCAAGGACGCCATCAGCCGTTCGCCAAACGACGCGTCGCTCGAACACGCGCTCGGTCTGCTGATGGTCCGTCAAAAGCGCAACGCGCAAGCTCTCGATCTGCTGGCAGCCGCCGCGCGCAACGAACCGGCGAATGCCCGTTATGTTTATGTGTATGCGGTCGCATTACACGACGCCGGCCAGACCAAAGATGCAATCGAGACTCTGGAGACCTCATTGAAAATACATCCCTACGACCGCGATTCGCTATCCGCGCTGGTCAGCTTCCTGGAACATTCAGGCGATCCCGCCAAGGCGCTGACCTACGCCAAGCGTCTCGACGATCTCGAACCGGGAAATCCACAAGTTCGGGAGATGATGAACGAACTTCGCGAGCATTTACATGGCTGATAAGACGAGCGATAGCGGGAGGCGAACTCAACTCGAGCTGTGGATTGGCGGCACGGCTGTAGTCGTCCTGGGATTTTTGTGCATCCTTGTGCTGCGTCCATTTATATCGGCGGCGTTATGGGCCGCGATTCTCTGTTTCACGACCTGGCCACTGTTCCGGAGACTTGAAAATCTGCTCGGCGGACGGGCGACGCTGTCAGCGTTGATCGCCACGTTGCTTCTCGCCGCGCTCATAGTCGTTCCGCTCGCGATCCTGGGAGCTACTCTTGCCGACAACGTATCGGCGCTGATCTCCGCAGGTCAAAAACTTATCCACGAAGGCCCGCCGGGTCCGCCCGACTGGGTGGCGGGCATTCCGCTGGTTGGCACCAATATCGCTGACTACTGGAACAGCCTGGACAAGAGCAGTTCAGTGCAGCTCCAGGAATTGGCCAGGTTGCTACCGGCTGCAAAGACAATCGTCTTGCTGGGCGGGAGCGCACTCGCCGACGGCATCATTCAGATCATTTTGAGTCTGCTGATTGCATTCTTTTTCTATCGCGACGGACATGCCGCCACCGGCCAACTCCAGGCCGCGCTTCATCGGATTGCCGGAGAGAGAGGAGATCGGCTGCTGGATCTCGCCGGAGCAACCATTCGCGCGGTGGTCTATGGCGTTCTCGGAACCGCGATGTTGCAGGGCGTGGTCGGGGCTATCGGCTTCGCCATCGCCGGAGTTCCTGGTTCAGTCTCATTGGGATTCGTCACCTTTGTGCTGTCCTTTCTGCCGGGCGGACCGCTGATCGTTGCGGCGCCGGCTGCTTTTTGGCTGTATCGCCAAGGTTCGACCGCGTGGGCGGTGTTCATGATGGCGTGGGGACTGATGGTCGGGATGCTCGATAATATCGTGAAGCCGCTGCTTATCAGCCGTGGAGGCTCGACGCCGATGATTCTGATCATGCTTGGAGTGTTGGGAGGAGCGCTTGCATTCGGCGTTATCGGCATGTTCCTTGGCCCCACGCTGGTAGCATTGGGCTACAGCCTTTTCGAGCAATGGTCGGCGTCCGTAGACGAGCCATGACGCGACGAGAACATAAGTCGATCGAGGCCAACCTCCTCGCGCAGTTGCGAGCGGAAGTCCACCGTCGTCTCGCGCCGCATAGGCATACTGTGCTGCTCGTCGCGATCGTCGTCGCGTTTTTGGTGCGACCACTGATCGGCGACTCCGGAGCAGGCCCTATCTTATTCAGCTCGGCGATGTTGGTGCTCCTTCTGCTCGCCCTCTACAACATCGATGTCGGTGAGCTGGTGGGCGACCGCGAAACTCTTCTCGCCCAGCAGAGGAGACGAAGCATCATTGCGTGGATGCTGGCAGTTCCTGCGTTTGCTGAACGTTTCGCCATTGCTGTAGCACCAAGCCATTCGCTCTATCTGGCCGGTTCGATTTTTTGGCTGTCGCTGTTTGCCTACATTACGTGGAATGAATTGCGCGCCGTGTTGAAGCAGAAAGAGATCACACGGGAAGTCATCAGCATGTCGATTTCGGTCTATCTGCTGTTCGGACTGACATTCGGGCTTTTCTACATCGTACTTCGTGAACTTCAGCCCAATGCATTCAGCTTCGGCGCCGGCGGTCCTACTTCTGACCAACAGACTGTCCCGGTTCTCATCTATTTCAGCTTGACTACCTTATCCACCATCGGGTTTGGCGACATCACTCCGGTAACCCTGCAGGCCCGTTACGCAGCGGTGGCGGAAGGCATCACGGGACAGTTCTACCTGGCGATCCTGGTTGCGCGGCTGGTCGGAATGCAGATGAGTCAATCTACGAGTCAGCACGCAGAAAACAAGACCCTCGATTCCAAGACCAAAGAGTAATACCGAGCGAGTCAGTTTCCCGGCTCTCGTATTGTACCAAAGTACAATATCTGCTCGTTACGTCTTGCAGTATTAACACTACAGCGCGTTGATTCCGGAAGGTGACATTGAAACCGCCCTTGAAGTGAAGCGGTGACGTACCGCGTTCGATCGGAGTGCGAGAACAGATGCCATATACAAGATCCAGAGTTCATTGCTTCATTATGATGATCGTTTGCCTGGCTGCGTTTGCGGCCGCGCCCGCGTCCGCCCAGCAAATCAGCGGCGTGCCGGGCTCGCCCAGTTCCACTGTGACTCTTGAAGGGAAACAACTCCCGCCGCCACCGATGCCGTTTGGCGGCGTGATCAAGGAAAGCGCCAAGGATTCTACGCCGTGGTGGCCGCCCGCGTCGTACCGCCCAAGGGCGCGCCTAACATCTTGCTCATCATGACCGATGATCAGGGCTACGGCGTTTCGGGCACCTTCGGCGGCGTTATCCCGACGCCCGCGCTGGATCGCATCGCAAAAGCTGGATTGCGCTACACTGAGTTTCACTCCACTGCGCTTTGTTCGCCCACGCGGGCGGCGCTGATCACGGGTCGCAACCATCATTCGGTCGGCTTCGGCATCATCGGCGAATTGTCCACCGGTTATCCAGGCTATGACTCATCATCGGGCCGGAGAGCGCTACCATCGGCACTATCCTCCGAGACAATGGTTATGCGACCTCGTGGTTTGGTAAGAACCATAACACGCCCACCTATCAATACAGTGAAGCCGGGCCTTTGACCAATGGCCGGTCGGGATGGGTTTTCAGTATTTCTACGGGTTCATGGGCGGCGAGACCGACCAATGGACGCCCTATCTTTATCGTAATACGACACCAGTGTTTCCGTGGATCGGCAAGCCGGGCTACAACCTCACGACCGATCTGGCGGATGACGCTATCAAATACCTGAGCGGTCTAAACGCAGCCGCACCCGACACGCCGTTCTTCCTGTATTACGTGCCAGGTGGCACCCACTCACCGCACCAGCCGACCAAGGAATGGATTGACAAATTCAAGGGCAAGTTCGATATCGGCTATGAGAAGCTTCGCGAGGTGATCTTCGCCAACCAGAAACGGCTGGGTGTGATCCCGCCAGATACCCAGCTCACCCCGTGGCCGGATGGGCAGGCCGCGTATGGCGGCGCGAAGCTGCCGCGTTGGGACTCGCTCTCGTTGATTCAAAAGAAGCTCTACGCGCGCGAGGCCGAAGTCTTTGCCGGCTACGCCGCTTACACCGACCATGAGATTGGCCGCGTGATCCAGGAAGTTCAGGACGAAGGCAAGCTCGACAACACGCTGATCATCTACATCGTCGGCGACAATGGCACCAGTGCCGAAGGCACTTTGGAGGGTACGTTTAACCAGATGACGGCCTACAACGGTATCCTGACCTTCCGGAGGCCGCGCAGATGTTGCACTACGAAGACTGGGGCTCGGACAAGACCTACCCGCATATGGCGGTAGCATGGTCGTGGGCGTTTGATACGCCTTTCAAGTGGACCAAGCAGGTGGCCTCGCACTTCGGCGGCACGCGGCAGGGTCTTGCGATTTCGTGGCCCGGCCACATCACCGATGTCGGTGGTATCCGCCCGCAGTTCCACCATGTGATTGATGTTGTTCCGACGATTCTCGAGGCCGCCGGGATCAAGGCGCCCGAAGAGGTCGTTGGGATCAAGCAGAAGCCGATTGAAGGCGTGAGCATGGCCTACACGTTCGACAAGGCGAACGCTAATGCTCCGTCGAAGCACGATACGCAGTATTTCGAGATGTTTGCCAACCGCGCTATTTACCACGATGGTTGGATTGCGGCTACTACGCCGCCTGCCGCCCCCTGGATCTTGGGAACGGCCAAGTTGCCCGACATTAATGACTACAAGTGGGAGCTTTACAACATCGCCGAAGATTACTCCGAATTTAACGACCTCGCTTCAAAGCAATGCCGGACAAATTAAAGGAGATGCAGGCGTTGTTCCTGACAGAGGCGGCGAAATATCAGGTCCTGCCATTAGATAATTCGGTCTTAACGCGCGCTCGTGACACCGCGACCAAGCGCTTCTGCCGGGCGAAGTGTTTTAACCTACACGGGTGAGAACTGCCGGCATCCCCATAGGTAATGCTCCTAGCATTTTGGACAAGGATTACACTATTACTGCCGACGTGACGATTCCCGCAGCGCGGGGCGGAAGGGATGATCGTGACCCTGGGAGGCCGCTTCGGCGGCTATGGCCTCTACTTACTCAAGGGGAAGCCAGTCTTTGATTACAACCTTCTCGACCTGACGCATTATCGTTGGGAAGGCGGCGTGGGCGGGAACGATTGGTTAGGAGACGGGCTCAAACCGGGTAAGCACACGATCGTGTTCGACTTCAAATACGACGGACCAGGCGCAGGCAAAGGTGGTACCGGAGTATTAACGGTTGACGGCAAGGAACTGGCTCGCAAGACGGTTCCGCACTCGATTCCGTTCCTCATGGCGATCGATGAATCCTTCGACATAGGGAGCGATACGCGCACAGGTGTGAACGACGATTACAAGCTGCCGTTCCGCTTCACCGGAACCATCAACAAGCTGACGTTCAAGCTCGGGCCGTCGCGGTTGCTGCCGAGCGATCAGAAAGCTGCTGAAGACGCCGCGAAGAGCGCGAATAACTAGGCGGCCGTGAACGGTCTGTATGCAGCGACCGCGGTGATCGAAGTAGGGGCAGGCCTGGCGCTGTTGTGTCTCCCCTCGGCGGCCGCGAATCTTCTGCTCGGCACACCGCTGGAAGCACCCGCCGCTTTGACCGTGGCCCGGGTCAGCGGAGCAGCGCTGCTTACGCTGGGAGTGGCCTGCTGGCATGCGCGCAAGGACACGGAGAGTCCTGCCGCAACAGGACTAGTAACCGCGATGGTGTTCTACAATCTCGGTGTGACTCTCATTTTAGCGATTGCCGGCACCCAGTCGCGGCCGGTCGGCATCGCTTTGTGGCCGGCGGTTGTTCTGCACACGACCATGACGGTCTGGTGCGTTATGAGTCTTCTGATTCGGAAGTCTGGTAGACCTGAATTGAGCCAAAGCGAGTCAAGGTTCACGAATAGGGCATAGCCAGCATGAGCCCGACGGTTATCGGCTGCATCGTCTTTGCGTGCATCTTTGGAGGAGCGGTGCTCGGGATGCTTCTTCACCGGGTTCTGCCCGAACACCATCTGAGCGCGGAATCCAAGGACGTGATCAAGCTGGGGATGGCTCTAACCGCGACGATGTCGGCCTTGGTCCTAGCCCTGCTGGTCAACTCGGCAAAAGGCTCTTATGACACGCAACGAAATGAGATTACCCAACTTTCCGCCAATGTCATCCTTCTCGATCGCGTGCTGGCCCATTACGGACCAGAGACCAGGGAAGCTCGCGCGCTGCTGAGGCAGACCGCCGCTGGCATGATTGAGCGCGCATGGCCGGAGGCGCGTACCGGAACCGCAGACTTGAAGCCGTCTGGGACCACAGCCGAAGGATTCTATGATCAGATACAGGAACTGTCGCCGAAGAACGACGTTCAGCGCTCGCTGCAGTCACAAGCCCTGAAGATGAGCATCGATCTTGGACAGACGCGCTGGTTGCTGTTCGAGCAGGGAGGTCGCTCGATCCCGATGCCGTTTCTGGTGCTGCTGATTTTCTGGGTGACCATTATCTTTCTGAGCTTCGGTCTCTTCGCGCCTCCGAATGCGACCGTCATCGCGACCCTGTTTCTGTGCGCGCTATCCGTTGCAGGCGCGATCTTCATGATCCTTGAGCTCGACCGCCCATTCGGCGGAATGATTCAGATTTCCAGCGCTCCACTGCGCAACGCCATTGCCCAACTCGGCAAGTAGTACCCTGCCTTGGTTGAACCACAATTTAAAATGAGCACTCCGCAGCAAAGCCTCCGCGGACTTCACCCCTGTTCGAATTCGGCTTCTACGTCGTGACCGTAGAGCCACGCGTTCTGAGGCAGCGGAGCGGTTGCGGCCGACGCGAGGTCAGCGTCGCGCTTTCGTTGATCCTCGCCGTCGGCGAGATGGTACATGATGCCGTTGCGCCGCGACCCCTCCTGGCATCGTGATGCGCGAGGCTTGCGCGTCTGTTCGTATCGCAGCAGCGCGGCGCTGGTATCGTGCGCGTCGGCCAGTTCGAGGCATTTCGCCAGCACCGCGGCATCCTCGATCGATTGCACTGCGCCTTGCGCCATGTAGGGGAGCATCGGATGCGCCGCATCACCCATCAGCGTTACGCGGCCGACGGTCCAGCGTGGGAGCGGGTCGCGATCGTAGAGCGCCCAACGATTGGTCGCATCAACCGAGCCGATGATAGCGCGGACCTCGGGATGCCACCCGTCGAATTCCTTGAGCGCGTCGGCTACTTCACCCTTCGCGGTCCACGACTCGATGCGCCATTGCCCGGGAGTGACCGCGACCCAATTGTGGTAGCGCGCGCCGGCGCCCACGAAATAATTGACGAAGTGATGGTTCGGCCCCCACCATACGGAAGCCGCGACCTCGAGCCCCAGATGCGCCACGCGCTCCGCCGGAACCAGCCCGCGATAGGCCACGTGTCCCGAAAACCGCGGCGATTCCGGCCCCACGATGGCTTCGCGCACCGTGGAGTGGATGCCGTCTGCGCCAACCACAACATCGGCGTCAGTGGTCACGCCGTTTTGGAATCGCACCTCGACGCGGTCCGCATGCTGAGTCAATCCGACGCATCGATGGTCAAGATGAAGGACGCCATCGGGCACCGCCGCGGAAAGAACGTTGAGCAGTTCGGCGCGATGGAAATTATAATAGGGAGCGCCAAAGTTACGCTCGGATGCGTCGGCCAGGGGCTGGCGAGCGATCACACGCCCGTCATCCCAGCGGTGGATGACGATCGCGCGCGGCCGCACTCCGAAGCGGCGCAGCGGATGCTCTAGTCCGAGCCGATGGAGAATTCGCGTGGCGTTCGGACTTATCTGGATGCCGGCGCCGACCTCGCGCAATTCGGACGCCTGCTCGAAGACCTGAACCTCGAGGCCGGCGCGGGTAAGCGTCAGCGCAGCCGCCAGGCCGCCGATTCCCGCTCCGATCACGATGATTCGCAAGTGCGTGTCCGCCCGCATCGCACTTTTCTATTAGAGACTTGCGGCGATTTGCACAACCTCCGGATCTTCGAATACGGACGGCCCTCCTTCTCGCCGGTTGCGCCAACGGGCGGCAACCATCACATTATCCATCGGCGGTTTGTCTTGGGGGTTCCGCAGCGCTCCGAAGATTCCTGACGCAAGGTTCCCTTCAGGCAGACCTGGTGAATCGTGATGGATGAGCCTAGCCCTCCGGATACTGGCGACGTAATGCCGCAATCTCCTTCTGTCGTTTCTGTCTCTGGATCTGCCAACCGATTTGCGCTCCTCGCGCTCGTGGCTCTTACTTATTTTGCCACCGGCAAAATCGGGCTCCATTTCGCGATCATCAGTCCCAGTGCGGCCGCAATTTGGGCCCCGGCCGGAATAGCGCTGGCGGCTTGTCTTCTGTGCGGCGTGTGGGTTTGGCCTGCAATTTTTGTAGGTGCGTTCTTTGTCAATGTGACGACGGCGGGTTCAATTGCGACCTCGACCGCAATCGCTTGTGGCAACACCTTGGAGGCGGTCCTCGGCGCCTATCTTGTGATCCGCTTCGCCAATGGCGCCGATGCCTTCAGCCGGAATCGCGATGCTCTCAAGTTTCTCATTTTCGCGGCGGTGCTCAGCACCACCGTTTCCGCCACGATCGGAGTGACAAGCCTCTGCCTGGCGGGCTTCGACAGTTGGTCGGAATACAAATGGATTTGGCTCACATGGTGGCTCGGCGATGCCGCCGGGGAGCTTTTGGTCGCGCCGTTGATACTGCTCTGGGGCCTGAACTATCGACTCGGCTGGAGCCGGGCGCAGACGGCAGAAGCAGTTCTGTCGCTGCTTGTATTGCTCACCCTTGGCGGCGTGGTGTTTGACGGATGGCTGCCTCTCTCCAGTCAGCGATACCCGCTAGAGTTTCTGTTCTTCCCGGTGCTTTTGTGGGCGGCATTCCGTTTCGGTCCGCGCGAAACCGCCACGGTGAATTTCATATCGTCCAGCCTGGCCGTAGTCGGAACACTGCGGGGGCTCGGGCCATTCGCGGGAGGCAGCCGAAATGAGGCTCTCCTGCTTTTGCAAACATTTTCGGGCTTGTCGCAGATCATGGGCATCGCCGTAGCAACCGAAATCGCACAACGCCGGAGCTTGGATATAAGCCAGCGAGTGGCGCGCGAAGCGGCCGAAGATGCGAACCGTGCCAAAGACGAGTTCCTGGCGATGCTTGGGCACGAACTGCGCAATCCGCTCAACACAATCGCTTTGGCGGTTCCACTTCTTGGAGACGAACGGACTACCGAAAGCGGAGCGATCAAGGCCCGCAACATCATCGCGCGACAGGTGCGGCATCTAACCCGCATGGTCGACGATCTTCTCGACGTATCTCGGGTGACGACCGGGAAAATCGTGCTGGTCTGTCGTCCCCTGAATCTCGCCGACCTCGTATCCGAATGCGTCAATGCGTTGCATCAAACGGGACAACTCGCGCAACGAGCGGTGGAAATGGATGTGGCGCCGGTATGGGTCGATGGTGATGCGGACCGGCTGGCGCAGATCGTCACGAATTTGCTGAGCAACGCTGCAAAGTACACCGCCTCGGGCGGCACCATCCGAGTGAGCGTAAAGGCACAAGCCCAAGACGCTGTGATTCGGGTAGAGGACAACGGTATTGGCGTCCCGGCTGACCTCTTACCTCGAATATTCGATCTCTTCGTCCGCGGTGATGTCGGGTTGGCACGATTCCAGGGCGGGCTCGGCCTGGGGCTTACACTGGTGAGACGACTTGTAGAGCTTCACGGAGGTTGCGTCGAGGCGCTCAGTCCGGGGGCTGATCGCGGCAGCACCTTCATAGTCAGACTTCCTGAAATTCCCGCACCTACAACTTCAGAAGACAAACCCATTTCGCTGGCAGGAGAGTGAGTCTGGTTGCAGTGACTTGGCGCCTATAGCGCCTACTCACGCGGAGGAACTCCACGTCTTGGAGTCATATGTAGTGCCTAAGAAGTGAATTGTCTGGTCCTAAGTGTTATGGCGCAGCACCTTCTACCCTGCCATCGAGCCTGATTTCTGATGCTGTACTTCAGAATGACTCACATTTGTGACAATATTCTTGATCGCGGCAGCTGACTCCGGGCCAGCTGAAGATGTGCGGGTCGAGGAGGTGGAGGATGGCCGTTGGCAGGTCCCTCTTAGGTAGTTACTCAAGAGACGCGGCAAGCGATCTCAAAACTCCGACCAACATAGTTTGCCTGAGCGACGACGACCTCATCTGCGATGACTCGCCGGACGACGTAGTCCACCCCGAGCCAACAGACAATCAGACGCTCGGCCAACTCATGACCCAAGCGCGCGAGCATCGCGCTCTTTCGCGCGAGCAAGTCGCAGACGAAACACACATTCCTTCCTACTATGTGAGAATGATCGAGAGTGACAGCTATGACGCCATTCCCGATCAGCTCTACCTGTTGCCATTCTTCGAACGCTACGCGATTTTTCTTGGCCTTGATGCAGCGAAAGTGGTCGCGCGCTTTATCCGTGACTTTGAGCTGGCTGAGAGCGGAGTACTCGTGGCTTCAGTTCCCCGGACCTCGGGCGCAACACTGCTCCTCGCCAAGGCACGCCTCATGTGGCGTCCAATCGCGCTCGCAGCTTTGATTTTCGGAATCCTGCTACCGTGTATCGCGTGGGCGATCGGAATTATGCGCACGACCATTCCTCGTCCGGCCCCTCAGTCGTCGCGCGTTGCCATTCCGCATCCAGCGACTGCTGCGACGGCTCAGCAGCCCGCCTCGATTCCTTCCACCACCGTCGCATCGCACGCGACCAGCAGCGCGGATGCGGCTCCCGCGATGCAACAACCCGCTCCCGCCAAACATACGCGGCGGCGAGCGCGCAATCATCGCGCGAACCGTTTCGCGAGGCATCCGACCCATACAACCTGACAGTTTGCGCCGTGCCGGAAAGCCTCTCCCACCCTTTGCCCTAAACCGAATAACGTCCTAGGCTTAGGGATGACGTTTTGTGCGGAGGCTTGAACCATGCCGATCGACCATGACGACGAGCGCGAACGGTTGCTCGACGAAGAGCATCCCGGCCCCCAGGTCCTCGAGTCCGCACTTGCCAACACTTCGCTGAGCGAAGTCGTTTCGCAGCCGGCCTTGACAGTTTCCGCATCGACGACTCTCGCCGAGACGATTCGCCTGATGCAACTGGAGCGCCGCGCCTGCGTTTTGATTCTTGAAAATGGCCGCCTCGCCGGCATCTTCACTGAGCGCGATATTCTGATGAAGGTCGCCGGCCGCCCACTCGACCTGATGCACACGGCGGTGTCCGACTCGATGACTCCCGATCCCTTCACGCTTCCCGCCGACGCGAACGTCGCCTTCGCGCTCAGCAAGATGGTGCTCGAAGGGTTCCGCCATATCCCGCTGACCGACGACGCCGGGAATGCGACCGCGGTGGTCTCGATGCGCAACCTGATCGAGTATCTCGGTGAGATTTATTCGCGCGAGCTGCTGACGATGCCCTCCGATCCGAATCAAGCGCGTTACCGCAGCCGCGAAGGCGCCTGAGCCGGCGCGATCGCGTTCCCCACATAGCGCGGCGGTTTTCCGAGCGCGCGATCCGTCACGAATCCAAACAAGGGGGAGTTTTGATATGAAGGCATCGACGCTTTTCACATTCCGGACGATTGCTCTGGCGCTTGCGATCGCGGGAGCTGCAACGACCGCTTCGATCGTGCATGCAGGCGCGAAATGTCCCGATCGGTTCTTTAAGAAGGTTGAAATCAAGGGCTTCGGCGACACTCCGGCGAACGCGCAGACCGCCTACGACAACGATCTCGCCAAAAAAATCGCGGCGGCGAAGCCGGACTGTGATAACTGTGAATGCGAGGACAGCAAAACCGAAACCTGCACTTTCATTCACACGCAGAGCAAGAAAGCCGCTTGCGGGCCAAAAGGCGCCGGTTTCAAATGCGCCGGGTGGATGCGCCCCGGATGCTTCTGCCAGGAACCTGACGAAGAAATCAAATGACAGATCCTTGGCATGCGCGCTGATTTCGGAGGGGCCAGACTGCCATATCAGTTCAGGGCTGAACTGTTCAGCCTGCCGCACGCGTTCTCGACGTGGTACCAATGAGGCGTGACTCACCTCACCAGCCCAACACCACCCGCAAGTGCCTCTCAAATCAACTTGTCAGTTTTGCGCACTTTCCGCGTCGTGCAAGTACCAATGGATTGCGTTATCACTTCATTCTGCTCGCATCGATCCCGAGGAGGCGCGTCATGAATCGTCTTGCGAACAAAGTAGCGTTGATCATCGGTGGCGGCGCGGACGGACCCGCGAAGGCAGGCGACAAGATCTCGATCGGCAACGGGCGCGCCACCGCAATCATGTGCGCTAGAGAGGGCGCCGCAGTGATGGTTGCCGATCGCTCTCTCGAGCTCGCGAGTCAGACCGCGACCGCCATCCGCGAAGAAGGCGGACGCGCCGAAGCTGTCGCCGCCGACGTTAGCATCGAAGATCAATGCCGCGGGGCCGTCGAAGCAACCATACGAAGTTTTGCTGCGCTGCATCTGATGGTCAACAACGTCGGAATCGCAATCGGCGGCAACCTGCTAAAGACCACCACAGAGCAGTTCGACACGATGCTCGCGGTCAACCTGCGCAGCCACTTCCTGACCATGCGCTATGCGGTGCCGGAAATCGCGAAGGCGGGCGGGGGTGCTATCGTCAATGTCTCGTCGCTGGCCGCGATGCGCAGCAATACGCAAATCTCGTACGAGGCGACCAAGGCGGCACTGCTGGGGCTGTCGCGCTCGGCCGCGGTCTCACACGCGCGCGACAATATCCGCATCAACACGATCTTGCCGGGACTGATCGATTCTTCGATGGTGCGGAGACTGGTTGGCGATCGCGAGAGCACTGTCGCGCCACGAATTCCGATGCGCCGGCAGGGAACGCCCTGGGAAATCGCAAACGCGATCGTGTTTCTGCTCTCCGACGACGCATCATATATCACCGGCACCGAATTGATCGTCGACGGCGGTCTCGCCGCGCGCTGAGGTGGCCGCGAACCGCGCTGAGGTAAGATGATGCGCAAGGTAAAGGTCGGCTACCAGCTCGATTTCCGCAACCCGCCCGGCTCAAAGTTGTCGTTCCGCGAGCTCTACGACGCGTCGCTCGCACAGGTGACCGACGCAGAGTCGCTCGGCTTCGATTCTATCTGGCTCACCGAGCATCATTTCACCGACGACGGATACCTGCCGGCGCTGATGCCTGCGGCGGCGGCGATCGCGGCGCGCACCACGCGAGTCACTATCGGCACCTACGTCCTGCTCGCGCCGTTTCATCATCCGCTCAAGCTCGCCGAGGATGCCGCCTTCGTCGATGTGGTTTCAGGCGGACGGCTGCGGCTCGGGATCGGCCTCGGCTACCGCGCCGAGGAGTTCGAGGGCTTCGGGGTACCGCGCGCCCAGCGGTTGGGCAGGACGCTCGAGACGCTCGAAATTTTGAAACTCGCGTGGACTGGAGAGCGATTCAGCTTCGACGGAAAGTATTTCAAGTTCCGCGACGTGCGCGTGCTTCCGCGTCCCATAAGCCGGCCGCATCCGGAGTTGCTTTGGGGTGCGGGCGCTGCGGAAGCGATTCGCCGCGCCGCCGAGCTTGATCTGGGGTTTGCTTGCGTCGGAGGGCGAAGGGAAATTGGAATCTATATAGAGGCGTTGAAGGCGCGCGGCAAAGATCCGGCCCGCTACAGTATCGTGAACAGCCGCGTAGTATACGTCGCGGATTCGGAAGAACAGGCTTGGCGCGACACGCGTGACGCGCTCATGTACCAGGCCGAGCTATACGGCAAATGGCTGTCGGCGGCGGCCGGGACCACCGATCAGAGCAAGGTGCTGATTCGTCCCGACCCGGAGCGGCTGCGCAAGACCAGCGTGTTGGGAACGGCCGGTGAAGTAAGCGCACGCCTTGCGGAGATACTCGAATCGACTCCAATGACCGAGCTTATAGTAGTGACTCAGCTCCCCGGACTCGATCCCGCGAAGGCACGGCGCTCGCTGGATCGATTCGGCGCCGACGTTTTACCGGGTTTGAAATAACCCAGCCGATGCCTATGAAACTGTTCACATTCGCCACCAGCCCTTACGCGCGCAAGGTTCGGATGATGCTCGAGCTCAAAAAGATCGATTTCGAGCCGGTCGAGCGATGCTACTCTCTGGACAGAAAAGAAGATTTGCGGGTCGCCTCCGCGCGAGCTGAGGTTCCGACCCTGGTCCTCGACGACGGCCGCACGATCGCCGATTCCACCATCATCTGCGAGTATCTCGAAGACGCGTTTCCCAATCCCGCCATGTTTCCTGCAGATCCGTATGAGCGCGCGCGCATGCGCATGATCGAAGATTTGTGCGATCGCACCTTCGACGCGGTCAGCTATGGATTCTGGATCGCCACAGCGCGCAAGGACGCTCCCGAATCGGCCGCAATGATCGACGCAGCACGCGACGAATTCTCGCAACTGCTAGCGCGGCTCGAACGCGAAATCGGCGAGCGCGAGTTCTTCTGCGGCGCGATGAGCGTGGCCGACCTCGCGGCGATCTGCTACGTGCCGTCCGCGGGCGCGATGCGAATCTCGATGAAACTGTATCCGCGGCTCGCGGCCTGGACGCTCCGGACGCGCGCGGTCGGCAGCGTCGCGGCTGATCTCGAGCGGCTTAAAAGCGCGCTCGCGAAGGGGCATGATATTATCAGCGAGTTCGAGGGTCCTGACGGCAAAGTACATTGGCGCGACAGCCGTTTGGAGTGGCCAATCCGGCGTGGATTCGCGGACTTTGTGACGCGTGAATTCAAGGCCGGCAAGATGATGTTCCCGCCGGACGCGGCATGACAGGATCTTTGCGAGTGTAGTTCCGAAGGAGAATGACGACGATGCCCGTCGCGTATATTCCACGAACCCGCGATCTCTACAGCGACTTCACGCCCTATCGATGGGTCGAGAATGACGGCGCGCCTCCGTTCACGCCGCTCTCAAAGCCAATCTCTGAGTGCAAGGTCGCGCTGATTAGTTCGGGCGGAGTGATGTACCGCGATCAGCCGCGGTTCCATCACGAGGACGCGTCGTATCGGCGCATCCCGAAAAGTGCGACTCGCGCCGACTTGAGTATCTGGCACTTCGGCTATCCGACCGCGGACGCGCAGCGCGATCCAAATTGCGTGTTCCCGCTCGAGCGCATGCGTGAACTCGAAGCGCGCGGCGTGATCGGCGAGCTTGCCGATCCGGCGTTCAGCTTCATGGGCGGAATCTATTCCGCGCGAAAAGTCCGCGAAGAACTCGCCCCGCAAATCGCGGGTGAGCTGAAGCGCGCCCACGCCGACGTGCTCTACCTGGTCCCCGCATGACCCGTCTGCCATCAGTCCGTTGGACTGATCGCACGAGTGGTCGAAGAATCGGGAATCCCAACTCTCTGCATGACCTCGGCGCTCGACATCACGCAGGCGGTCAATCCGCCGCGTGCGGTGTTCGTGAACTTTCCACTGGGGCATCAGACCGGCCCGCCTGACCAGCCCGAGCTTCAGCGCCAAATCGTGATCGACGCGATGCACGCGTTCGAGACGATCAGGTCACCCGGCACGATCGTAAAGCTGCCCTACGTTTGGGACGAGAACGATCGAAGCTGGGAAGAGCGCGACTATACGAAAGGCTGGATGCCGACGCCGCCGAGCCGCGAGGTAGCGGACGCGCTCGAAGCCGAGCGTCAACAGAAGTTTCGGCGCGACTAACCGGCGCGAGCATATGATCTCGCGCTTTGCGTCGTGCGCGAGTAGCTTCATACCAACTGCGGACGCGGCAACAACCATGGGGAGGAGGTGGAGGCGATGAATGGAACTTACCACGAACTTGCGATGATTACGGTGCTCGCGCTGCTCGAGTACTCGATACTCGGCGTCATGGTCGGTCGCGCGCGGGTGAAGTATGGAGTCGAGGCGCCCGCCACCACCGGCAATCCGGATTTCGAGCGTTATTTTCGGGTCCATGAGAACACGCTCGAATCCCTGATTGTGTTCCTTCCTGCAGTGTGGATTTTCTCGCTAACCGTGAACTATCACTTCGGCGTAGCGCTCGGAGCATTGTTCCTGATCGCGCGGATCATCTACGCCTCGGGCTATCTCAGCGCGGCGGCCAAACGCGCGCCGGGAGCGATGGCGACGGGCGTGATCAACGTCACCCTGATTCTCGGCAGTGTGATCGCGCTCGCAATCAAGGCGCTCTAACATCAGCGAGCGACGCGCGACTCTGTTTGCCGCCGCGCGCGGCGCGAGTTAAAGTCTCCTTGTTCGCGATTCCTTTTTCCATTCATCATCACCAAGGAGATTTTACTTATGGCGGAAGAACGCAAAGGCGCTGTTACTATGCGGGGAAACCCGATGACCCTGGTTGGCTCCGAAGTAAAAGTCGGACAGAAGGCACCGAACTTCAACGTTACCGACAAGAGCATGAGGCCGGCGACGCTCGACCAGTTCAAGGGCAAGGTAAAGGTCATCACGACGATACCGTCGCTCGACACACCGGTATGCGACGCGGAAACGCGCCGCTTCAATGAGGAGGCGTCGAAGCTGCCGGGCGGCATCGAGATTCTGAGCGTCTCGATGGACCTGCCGTTCGCGCAGGCGCGATGGTGCGGCGCGGCCGGCGTCGACAAGGTGACGACGCTGAGCGATTTCAAGACCGCGGACTTCGGCACCAACTACGGCGTGCTGATCAAGGAGCTGCATTTGCTAGCGCGATGTGTTTTCGTCGTCGACAAGAACGACAAGGTGACCTACGTCGAATACGTCAAGGAAGTCGCCAATCAGCCCAACTACGAAGCCGCACTCGAAGCGGCCAAAAAGGCCGCCGCTTAGGCCGTAACGATTTGGAGGGCGGGCGCAGCCGCCGCGTTGGCCCCCGTCCTCCTCTTTCATTTTTTTCTCCTGAATTCTGCGATGACCTCGCCGGCAAAATCCTCGCCTCGCGATCGCAATGAATTTGCTGACGCGCTGAAGCGCGGGCTCTACGAGGCGATCTTCCGCCGCCGCGACATCCGCGAGTTCACCGCCGATCCGATCCCCGACGACGCGCTGGCCCGAGTGCTCATCGCAGCGCATCATGCCGCGAGCGTCGGATTCACCCAGCCTTGGGACTTTGTCGTGGTGCGCAGCGTCGAGGCGCGTCGACGGGTCAAGGAAATCTTCGAAACTGAGCGCGCGAAGAATGCCGCGCAGTTCACCGGCGCTCGCCGCGAGAAGTTTCTCTCGCTCAAGCTCGAAGGCATCCTCGAGGCGCCGATCAATCTGATCGTGACGTGCACCCCAGAGCGGTTCGGTCCGGCAGTGCTCGGCAAGACGAGCATCCGCGACGTTGAGATCTATTCGGCCTGTCTCGCAGTTGAAAATCTATGGCTCGCGGCACGCGCGGAAGGTCTCGGCGTCGGATGGGTGAGTATCCTGCGCAACGATGCGCTCGCGGATATTTTCGGGATTCCCGATGACGCGATCCCGGTCGCATATCTTTGTATCGGCTACGTGCGCGATTTTCCTGATCGGCCGGTGCTCGCGAGTGCGCAATGGGCGGAGCGATTACCGCCGCGCTCGCTCATTCACTTCGACACCTGGAGCGGCGCAGGGACCTCGGACGATAAGCTGAAGGAAAAAATCGAGGATCCGTCGATCTGGCTCGCGATCTTTCCCGAGGACTCGCCCGACGATCCACCGTCGCGCCGTTGACCCATGTCACTCCTGAAAGAAACGCTCGCGGCCATCGCGCCGCTCGACAAACAGAGCGCGCGCATCGCAGACCAACGTCTCAACTCGCTCACCAAGCCGGTCGGCAGTCTCGGCTATCTCGAGGAACTCGTGCGCCGCTATGCCGCGATCCGCCGCGACGGCTCGGCGCAGATGGGCCGCGGAGCAATCGCGGTGTTTGTCAGTGATCATGGCATCGCCGACGAAGGCGTCAGCGCGTATCCGCAGGCCGTGACCGCCGAGATGCTGCGCAACATCGCGGCTGGTGGCGCCGCGATCAGCGTGCTCGCGAGGCGCTTCGGCTACGCGCTCAAGGTGATCGATGTCGGCGTGAAGATCGACACCAGCGCGACCCCACTCGCGGGAGTGACCTATAGACGCGTCGGTGCCGGCACCGCCAACTTCGCCCGCGGCCCCGCGATGACGCCCGCCGAAACGACGCGCGCGCTCGAAGTTGGAATCGAAGTGGCGCGCGATCTCGCTCGGAGCGGCACAACTCTGATCGGCATCGGCGAGATGGGAATCGCGAACAGCACATCGGCCGCCGCGATCCTCTCCGCGATCACTCATATCGCGCCGGACGCGATGGTTGGCCGAGGCACCGGCCTCGACGACGTTGGCGTGCGCCGCAAGACTGAGGTAGTCGTTCGCGCGCTCGAGCTTCATCGCGACGCGCTCGGTAACGGCATGTCGATGCTCGCGGCGCTGGGCGGTTTCGAGATTGCCGCGATGGCCGGAGTATGCCTTGGCGGAGCGGCGCTCAATGTTCCGGTGGTCGTCGACGGCTTTATCGCGACCGCTGCGTCCGCAATCGCCGAACAAATTCATCCCGGATCGTGCCAACACCTGCTGTTCAGTCATCGTTCGGCGGAAGGCGGCCACGCGCTCGCGCTGGAGCATCTTAAGGTGCGCCCGATACTCGATCTCGATTTGAGACTCGGCGAGGGATCCGGCGCTGCGCTGGCGATGAATGTGATCGAAGCGGCGCTCGATCTGTTCAAGAACATGGCGACCTTTGCGAGCGCCGGCGTGACGGGCAAGCTTCGATGAGCGACGACGCGAACCGCTCGATCGACGTCACACCTGCGTCTGGATTTTTCGCCGAGCTGTCGCTCGCCGTCGGCTTTCTCACCATCATCCCGGTAATAGACAATAACCGCGCGTCGGAAGATGCGGTTGCGGCGTCGTTCGAGTGGTTCCCTATTGTCGGATTCATGCTCGGCTTCGCGTTATGCGGCGAGGACGTGATCTTGTCTTATGCATTCGGCCAGGTGATGCGCTCGGTGCTCGTCGTCCTGTCGCTCGTCGTGATCACCGGCGCGGTCCATCTTGACGGATTGGCCGACACCGCGGACGCGCTTGGTGCGGGACGAGATCGCGAGCGCGCACTCGAGATCTTGCGCGACAGCCGAGTCGGCACATTCGGCGCGATCGCGATTTTCTTCGATCTGATCCTCAAAATTCTCGCGCTCTCGACACTCGCGGGACAGGCCCGGTACTTTGCGCTGATACTTGCGCCCGGTCTCGCGCGCTATGCGATGGTCCTGGTCGGGCGTCGAATCGACTACTTGCGCATCGACGGAGCAGGATCGACGTTGCTTGCAAACACTGAACGCTGGCCGCGGCGCAAACTCGTTTTCATCTTGCCGATCATTTTTGTGCTGGCGGCAAAATTCCGCGGCGCCAAGGCACTGATCGTGGCGGCCGTGGTCGTTATCGCGATGCGATCGTTTTACAAACGATGGCTCGGCGGGGTGACTGGCGATCTTATCGGCGCGTGCAGCGAACTGGTGGAAGTCGCGGTGCTGGCTGCGCTGTCGTCATGATCTTGACGATCACTTCACTTTGATCGGATAGCCGGCGACCATCAGCACCACGTCATCAGCCACCGACGCGATTTTCTGATTGGTCCATCCGAGCAAGTCACGAAAGCGACGGCCCATCGGATGGTCCGGCACGACGCCCCATCCCACTTCGTCGCTCACAACGATACTCGCGAACGCTGAGCCCTTCAGAATTTGCGCGAGCCGGTCTGCATCGGCCAGGATCGGATCATCCTGGTCGTGTAGCTGCATCAGGTTGGAAATCCACAGGGTCAGGCAATCAAGCACCACGACGTCGGCGCGTTCCTTGAGCCGTTCCATCGCTGCCACGACCTGCACCGGCTCCTCGACGGTCTGGAATTCCGACGGACGGGTTTCGCGATGGAACTCGATCCGCGCCGTCATCTCATCATCGAGCGCCTGCGCGGTCGCGACGAAAAATTTTCGGCGATACGCTGCCGCGAGCTTGAGCGCATGAGTACTCTTGCCGCTGCGCGCGCCGCCGGTGATTAGCGTGATCGGAGCCATGCGAATCATCCCAGCGTACACGATCGCATCGGACGTGACGAAAATTTTCCGATGCGCCAGCGGAGGTTGACTACGCACAGTGCCCCGCGTAACGTTCTGGCCGCACCCGGTGCTCGGGAAGCCGGTTGAAATCCGGCGCTGCCCCGCAACTGTGTGGGGGGACGAAGGCCCACGATGCCACCGCTTAGGCGGGAAGGCGGGCCCAAGGACGAACCCCAAGCCAGGAGACCGGCCGGGTCACTAACTGTCTGCCTTCCGCGGGGAGGGTGGCCTCAGGCACGGATTTCCTGAAGCCCGATCCTTCGATACGCGAGGGATGGGGCTTTTTCTTGAAACGCCTGATCGCTCCCGCTCGCGCGCCGGCAGCCGAACGAACTCGGAGGGAGTTCATGCGGCAAATATTTCATCGAGTCATCCCGACGATCTTGGCGACGATCGTTATCACACTGATGCTTGGTCCGGTCGCGCGCGCGGATCAGTCGGCATCGACGCCCCCGCAAGCCGCCGCTACTCCTTCGGCGAGCGGGAAGAACTCCGCAGCGCAAAAACCGTCCGCGCAGACGCCGTCTGCAAACACGAAGAGCACATCGGGCAATCCGGCGACACCGAAAGAGCAGGCGCAAAAGCTCAATCCGGTCGTCGTGACGGCGACCAAAATCGAGCAGCCGATCTCGGAGATCGGCACCACGATCACGGTGGTCGAAGGCCCGCAAATCGAAGCGCAGAAAATCGACAAGGTCGAAGATGTTCTGCGTGAAGTGCCCGGCGTGCAGGTTACGCAAACCGGCTCACCCGGTGCCGAGACCGATGTATCGATTCGCGGCGCGACTGCATCGCAGACGCTGGTGCTGGTCGATGGCGTCGAGGTTAACGCGGGTGCGACCGGCAGCTTCGATTTTGCGAACCTGACCACCGACAATCTTGACCGCGTCGAGGTTCTGCGCGGCGCCGGCGGATCGCTGTATGGTTCGCAGGCGATCGGCGGCGTGGTCCAGCTCATTTCGCCGGAGGGCGAGGGCGCACCGAAAGCGAGTCTACTTTCCGAGGGCGGCAATCACGCGAGCAACCGGCAGGTCGCAACGTTCGGCGGTGCGGAAGGAAAGCTCGATTACTCGGGTGCGCTGTCGTACTTCTCGACTGAGGGCTACCGGCACAACAATGACAGCTCGGACAATCTGGCCGGAAATGTCCGACTCGACTATCACCTGACCGACGACACGATCATCCGCGGGTTTGCGCGCTACTTCCGCTCCAACGTAAGCCTGTCGCATTTTTCGATATCGAACTTTCCCCCGATTGTCGACAACCCGACCGCGCATCAGCGTCACGAATTCATGCTCTTCAATGGCGCGATCGAACATCATTTCAGCGATCAGTTCGTCGCGACCGCGAACGCATTCTTCGTGCGCGACGATATTCGCATCAACGAGGTTCCGTTCGCCGGCTTTGCGGGCAGCGAGGTGGATCGCATTCCCGACGAGGTTCGCGGCGGCGAGCTGAACGCGGTGTACACCTGGTCGCGAAGTGAGTCGTCCTGGGCGAAGGGCTTTCGCACGCTGGCGGGTTTTGATTTCAAGGATCGATGGGTTCGCGACTTCGGCGCGAGCGTGACTCCAGGTTTCGGGCTTTCGACCACGAATTTCAGCGCGCGCCGCCAGGAGTACGCCGGATACCTCGAGCAGGAGGCGAGCTTATTCGACGGGCATCTGCTCGCGACCGGCGGGTTTCGCGTGGATGGCAACAGCCAGTTCGGCAAAGAGGTAAGCCCGTCGTGGTCGGTCGCGATTCCGATCGACAAAATCTCGACGACGCTGCGCGGCAGCTATAGCGAAGGCTTTCGCGCGCCCTCGTTCAACGAACTCGACTTTCCCGGCTTCGGCAATCCGAATCTGCAGCCCGAAACATCGAGCGAGTACGACGGCGGCTTTACGACCACCTTCGGCGAGATGGCGTCATTTACCGCCACCTACTTTTCGCGCCGCGTGCACGATTTGATCGTCACCGTGCCATGCAAAACGAATCCAACCAGTTGCGCATTCGGCTCGGAGGCGGGTAACGCCGCGCGCGTGGACGTGCAGGGGATCGAGATCGTGCCGCAAGTTACGATCGTCAAGGGGCTGACGTTTGGCGGCAATGTGACCGTGCTCGACGAGACGCACAAAGACGCGCCGCTCAATTTCAAAAAAGCGTTTTTGACGCCGCCGCGTCCGCTGCGGGTGCCAAAGCATTCGGCGTCGGTGCTGTTGCAATACGTGCGCAGCGGTAGTTTTCTTCCGCGCGATCGAATCACCGCCAGCGTGAACTACATATTCGTGGGCGATCGTGACGACATCACGCCTGAAGGCACCATCGCCAACCACGACGCGTATCATCGCGTTGATGTGGTTGCGTCGTACGCGCTCGGCGCGCCGCTCAACTTCGTGCACAACGAGGAAGTTTTCGCGCGCGTAACAAATGCGATTGACCGCAATTATTCGGAGGCGTTCGGCTTCAAGGCGCCGCCGGTCACATTCCTGGCAGGAGTGAAGCTGGATTTCGAGTGAGCTCGCATGGCGCGCGCCGGTCCTCAGTCTGCAAGCTCGGCGGCGAAGTAGCGCTCGAAGATCTGGCGGATTCGGTTGCGGCGCGTCTCGAGTTCGGCGAGCAGGCGGGCTGCGGCGTCCGCGCCTTCGAATCCCATCCGGCGCGCGAGCGGTCTGAGCGCCGCGGGCGAGGTTGGCAGCGCCCACGCGGGCTGGTCGCTCTCTATTCTGAGCCGATTTTCGAGCCGCGAGAGAAACCGGAAATCGTCTTCAAGAGTAATCGCGTCGGCATGCGCGAGAAAATGAAGCTTGTCGAGCGCGTTCAGAAGTCCCATCGTGTCGCGCGCGCGCAGCTCGCTGCTGCGATAGCCGTGACGCAGCGCCATCATCTGCGCCAGGAACTCCACGTCCACCAAGCCGCCGTGGCCCTGCTTGATATTGAGCCGCGACTTGTCCTCGGCGCCGATCTCGTTCTCCATCCGCGTGCGCATCGCCGCGATCTCCGCAACTTGCGCCCGGCTGAGCCCGCGCCCGAAAACGAATTCCTCGCGCGTAGCTTCGACTTCGCGGCTGAGTTCCGGATCTCCGGTTATCACCCGCGCGCGCACCAGCGCCTGCCGCTCCCAAACCGCCGAGCTTTGCCGATGATAGTCGCGAAAGCCTTGCAACGACGTGACCAGCGGACCCGCGTTGCCCGACGGACGAAGCCGCAGATCGAGCTTGTACGCGTATCCCTCGCGCGTTCTTGATTCGAGTATCGCGATCAGCTTCTGCGTGATTCGCGACGCGATCTCGCGGCTCCCTGCGGCCACCTCGGCGCGATCGTCGTAAACGAAAATCAGATCAAGGTCGGAGTTATACGACATCTCGCCCGCACCCAGCCGGCCCATCGCGATCGCGCACAGGCGCATCGTTCCAGGAATCTCGAAACGCGCCTCGATCTGAACCCGCGCGAGCGCCATCGCCTCGTCGAGCACGGTCTCGGCGAGGTAAGTAAGCTCGCGTTCGACCTCGAAGAGTTCAAGATCGCCTGCCAGGTCGGCAATTGCGATGCGCAGAAACTCCTGATGCCGGAACGCGCGCAATGCGTCGAGCTTGCTCTCGAAATCCGGACTCGCCGCCATCTGTCCCGCGATTTCCGCACGAAGCTCGACGCGTTCGCGCCGCACCCGGACCAGGTCCGAGCGCACCAGCGTGTCGAGCATATCGGGATGGTGGATAAAAATTGTCGAAAGATATGCGCTCGACGCAAACAGGCGGAGCAGGATTCGGCGCGTCGCGGGATGCTGTTCGAGGAGGGCCAGGAACGAAGTGCGCGCGCCAATCGCGGCGATAAACTCGGCAAGATTCATCAGCGCCAGGTCGGGGTCTGGAAGCGGACTGATTTCATCGAGGAGGACCGGTCCGAGCCGCTCCAGCAATTCACGCCGCCGCGGACTGGTCGGAGCGTGCGACGGACCTCTCGCGAGCAGCTCGAGATGGCGAGCGCTTTCGTTTGGCCGCGCGAAGCCGAGCTCGCCCAGGTAGGGGGCCGCGGCTTCGGAATCGTAAGCCGAATTCCAGGCCAGCTCGGCGGCATCGGAAACCCAGCGGATAGATTGTTCTTCGCCGCCGGCAAGAGTTTCGCGGAACTGCGTCGCGATCAGCGCGCGATGAGATTCAAGCTGCGCGCTGAATTCCTCGAGCGCTCGCGCCTCCTTGCCGAAACCCATCCGCGTCGCAAGTGCTCGTATCGCGCTGTCGCCAGCCGGGATCACATGCGTCTGCAGGCCGGCGACGACTTGCAGCTTGTGCTCGACGTCGCGCAGGAACAGGTACGCGTCGGCAAGCTCGTGCGCCCGCGAAGACGGGAGGTATTCGAGCGAATCGAGTATCTTGAGCGCGTCGAAGGTCCCGCCGACGCGAAGCCGCCGATCGCGTCCGCCGTAAATCAGCGTCAGCGCCTGCACGATAAACTCGAGTTCGCGAATTCCGCCGCGGCCGAGCTTGATGTTGCGTTCGATCATCGCGGGCGTTCGCAGTTCGGCTTCGATCTGCCGCTTCATCGCGCGCAAATCGCGCAGAGTATCGAAGTCCAGGTAGCTTCGAAATACGAAGTGGCCAAGGTCGGCGAGCAATCGGTGCCCGATTTCGAGCGCACCGGCGACCGGCCGCGCGCGCAGCAGCGCCGCGCGTTCCCAAGTCTGACCGAGGCTCTGGTAATACCCGATCGCGCCTTCGACCGGAGTGACTAGCGATGCGAAACGGCCGCCCGGTCGAAGCCGCAGGTCTATTCGGAAACATCCGGCGGACAAAATCTCGGTGAACCATTCGCCGAGGCGGGCCGCGGCCTCGGTTCCGTCGGGAGAGCCTGACGGTTCGTGAAGATAAATCAGATCGACATCCGAGCTCAGGTTAAGCTCGCGCGCCCCGAGCTTGCCCATCGCGAGCACGCAAAAGCGGCCGACCTCAGCCGCGCGCTCGCCGAGAAAACGAGTCGCAAGAGCGAACGCCATGCGGATACATTCGTCCCCGAGCTCCGACATCGCGCGCGCCGTGTCCGCGACGCCGATCCGATCGAGCAAATCGGCAATCGCGACCCGCACCCGCATCCGGCGCATGTATTGGCCCAACTCTGCGGCGGCGCGCTGGCGATCCGGCGCGTCGTGCGCAGGCCTGTCTTGCCGCATGGCCGCAAGCAGCCCATCCATGGTTGCGGCGCGCGCATCTAGGAACAGTTCGTCCCATCGCGTTTTTGCCGAGGACAGTTCGGTAGCGACCAGTTCCGACGAACCGAGGCAAAAGATCAGGTCTTCTCCAGCGGCGCGATCGCGCAGGACACTTTTCAGCTCTCGTGCGGAATCCTCAGCGAGTTTGAGCAAAAATGCGAGCGCCAGCCTCTCGTCCGGCGCGCGCCTGGTGACCGCCGCGAGCGCTTGTTCGGCGAGGCGAAAATTCCCCAGCCGCCGTTTCAAGCGATCGGCGAGAACCGTCAATTCCGAAGATTGTACGGACCGGCGCTGCATCTATTGAAACGATAACAGAGGCAGGTTCCCCGCGCGCGCGATTAGATGCGATAGATTGACCGGCGCGGTCGAGCCGATGTTACACTCGCCGCCATGAGTCCCGAACCAAAGGAGTTGCGCCGTGATCATTCTCTACACTACCGAGCGTGATTATCCCTGGGGCACGCTGCGCTCGACGCACGCGTGCAAAACCAAAGTCGTGCTCGAAGAAAAAAGTCTCGCGTATCGAATCGAGAACCTGCCGCCCGGAAATCTGTGGAAGAAGCCGCCCGAGATGCTGGCGAAGCATCCGCTCGGCAAGGTTCCTTACCTCGAAGACGGCGAGCTCACTATTTTCGATTCGACCGTGATCGACGAGTACCTCGAAGAGCGCTACGGACCGCCGCGCCTAATGCCCTCCGATCCTACGCTTAGGATGCGTGTTCGCGAGATCGAAAATTTCGCCGACGAAGCGATGCTGATCGGAAGCGTCCCGCTCATCTGGATGGCGTATTGGAGCGAGCCCGCCAAGCGTAACGCCGAGGCGATGGAAAAGGGCCGCGAGCTTTTACGCTCGCGCGATCTGCCCTTCCTCGAACGGGTGCTCGGCAAATCCGGCACCGGCGCTTATGCGTGCGGAGAATTTTCGCTGGCCGACGTGCCGATGATGGCGCTCGCGATGGTGCTCGAGGTCGACGCGATGAAGCTCGACGCGTTCCCGAAAGTCGACGCGTACCTGAAGCGGTTGCGCGACCGTCCCAGCTACCGCGCGATCAGTCCGCACACCAAGGTCGCGGAAGCAAGTTCGCGAGCGTGAGCAACGGGGCTCAGGTCTTCTGAGCGACGGTCTTTTTCGAATGATGGGTCTTCGCGGAGACGTGGCGAAGATGTGACGTGTGCGACTTCGTGGAATGCCTGGGTCGCGGAAAATCAGTCTTGATCGGCGCCGGCCGAATGGAGGCTTCGTCCTCGATACCCGGGAAATACTTGTCCTCGTAGCGATGCACTTGCATCGCCGCCAGGAACTCCGAGTAGTAGTTCTTCACTGCGAATCCGAAATGCGGCCCCTGATAGTGCTGAACCATCTCTGAGTAGTCGCCGCCGTAAATCCCCGCGGCGCGCGCCACTCCGCCGGTCCCGTAATTGTAAGCGGTGATCGCAAGCGGCCAGTCGCCGAGCGTGTCGTAGTTGGACCGAAGCAGCTTGGCGGCAGCCATGGTCTCGCGGTCCGGATTCAGGCGATCGTCGTGATAGCGCGTGATCTTCATGTAGTGCTTGCCGGTGTCACGCGTGAATTGCCAGATTCCCACCGCGCCGGCGCTCGATCGCGAGCCGCCGTAGAAGCCCGACTCGACGTGCGCGAGCGTCACCAGTTCCGGCGGAACTCCGGCGGTGCGAAAAATCCGTTCCATCGTCGGACGATAGTAGCGGCTGCGCAGCAGACCTTCGTGGAACTGCTCGCGCAATCCCTCCTGCACGCGCAAATTCTGCGCGGCTGTAGCATAGGCGCCCGCCGGCTCGCCCTTGAACATCGCGGCGACTCGGCGTTCTTCGTCGTCCGAAGGATCACGCCCCGATGCGAGCCGATTCAGGATGTCAGCGTACTTTATCTTGAGGTAAGAGTTCGCCCACTCGATATCTTCGCGCGTCGGCTGACCTTCGCCCGGCAAATGGTACACCTGGTAAGTGCGCCAGACGTTGTCGCGATCGACCACGATGAAATCGCGATCCGAATATGCGGTAAAGACATCGACCCAGAATTTTATGTTGGGTTCAATCGAGGCGGGACGGGGGAACGGCAATTCGGTCTCGGCCCGCGCGTTGAGCGGAGCCGCAAAGCCCAGCGCCATTGCCAGCGTAATCGCGGCAATTGACCGTCCTATACGATTCGACAACAACTTCGTCCCAGCCAACGCCTTCTCCGCAGCAACAAGTCCCATCGATCGCATTAGCCGGCCGTCGAAGCTGGCTAGCGATTGGAAACACGCCTGTGTATCAACTATTCCCCCCGCGTCGAGTAGTCAAGAAAATCGTGTGGTGATGGGCGAGAGTCGCGCAAACGGCATCTAGATACTGCGTAAAGCCATTTAGGAATATCTCGCTCATGACGCCGTCGCGAGGGTCGTCAGCATCCAGGCCCGCTTGACAGAGACGGCACCATTATGTAATTGAGAATCATTCTCAATCTCAAGGAGCTGCCGCCAGACTGATGTTCTCGTATACCTCGATCGCCAAAACCATGACCGTCATGTTCGTGTGCCTTGCAATGCTCACTATATCTTCGGCGCCGGCGCGCGCCGCAGACGATTCTTCGCAACTGCGATTCAGTCATGGCACCGTTGAGCCGGCGCGTCTGACCCTGCCTGCCAATACGCCGGTCAAACTGCAGGTCACCAACGCGGGCGATACGGCGGTGGAATTCGAAAGCTTCCAGCTGCATCGCGAGCGCGTCGTTCAACCCGGCCAGACCATTACGGTGTACATCCCGGCACTCGCGCCCGGGACCTATCCGTTCTTCGACGATTTCAGCCACGGCGCCACCACCGGCGAGATTCTTTCGCACTGATGCTCGGATGGGTCGCGCGTTGCGAGCGACCCTTTGGTCATCCGCGTTCGCACTGCTGGCTGCGCAATTCGTGCGCTTCGATCGTTCAAATCCGGCCGCGCATGGCGACTTGTCGGCGCCGCCCGCCGTCAAAGATGCGCTTCGCCGCTCCTGTTACGATTGCCATTCGAATGAAACCCGATGGCCGTGGTACAGCGGCGTGGCGCCGGTCTCATGGTGGATTCATTATGAGGTCGAAGAAGGACGGCGCCGCCTGAACTTCTCCGCCTGGACCGACTACACCTCTGACCCGGGTACCGAGGATCAAAAGCTCGATGAAGTAGCGCGTCTGATTGCAACGGACGCGATGCCTCCATGGTACTACCGCGCGATGCATCCTGGCGCGCGTCTGACCTCCGTCGAGCGCGCCGCAATCACGCGATGGATCGCGGCTGAAAAACCCTCGCAACAGCCGGCGTCTGGCGAGCGGAGTATGCCGTGAACGTGCGCGCGATTTTTCTCGTCGCGACGCTGTTGCTGATCGCCGCCGACGCCTCCGCGCAAGTCGATCCCTTCGAGTTCGAGGTGTACCCATATCAGACTGAAGGCAAGGGCATGGTGGAACTCGAATCTCTCAACAGCTTCGTGCCGAGCGGCCATAATCACGGCGACGCGGGCACGTCGGCGGGAAGTTTCCCGAGCCAGGCAATGTATCGCCCGGCGTTCGAACTAACTTACGGACTCACGGACCACATCGAGTGCGCCGCGTATCTGAATCTCGCGCGTCCGAATGCGAATTCGTTTCAATACGCGGGTTCAAAGTTTCGCTTGCGCGGCAGCCTGTTCGAGCAGGGCGAATTGCCCGTCGATTTCGGCTGGTACGCCGAGATGGAATGGCATCGCACACCGCAATTCGACGACAACCAGCTCGAGCTTGAGCTGAAACCGATCATCGAGAAAGATTTCAGGCGGTTCGAAATCGCACTCAATCCGATTTTCGAAAAAGCGGTCTTCGTCGGGCCCAACAAGAACAAGGGATTCGAGTTCGGCTACGCCGCCGGCATCTATTACGACTACCTGCGATCGATTTCGCCGGGCCTCGAGTTCTACGGCGCGCTCGGCCTGATCGAAGACAACGATCCTCTGCACCAGCAGCAGCACTATATCTTTCCGGTGCTGAAAGGCGAGTTGCCGGGCGGAATCGAATACAACTTCGGCCCCGGCATCGGCCTGACCCGCGGCTCCGACCGCGTGATCACCAAGTTCAACCTGGAGCTAGAGCACTTTATCGGCGCACTGTTTTAGGCGATACGCTGGCAACGCACCCAGGTCGCTATTTTCGAGGCTCAGTGAACAGCGCGGCCAGTCGCGCGCACAGGTCGGGTCTATCAAGCAGGTCCGTGTTGTCGGCGAACTGATCGACCGCGCCAACCAGTCCGGTTGTCGAGCAGATCTGCCGAAGCTTTGGATCTTCTATCGACTCGATGAGCGCCGAGGAAAAGCGTTCCGCATCGAGTACCCGGTACGGACGATCGTGGAAATTGCGAACCTTCACGTCCAACTTGGGCGTGACGTTCAGCGCGTTGTGCAGGCCGGCGACCGTTTCGTAGGCAGCACAGAGATGATCTTCGCGTCCATGCCACGAATCGGCGGACAGCGCCCCGCGCAACACCCCATTCAGTTGTGGCGCGCAACTCAAACGCGAAAACGCGGTCCCCAGCCACTTGCTGTAGGGAGCGTAGCGGCGTTCGATGAGAAAGCACAGGCGAACCAGGTCGCGCACCAGCCGCGCCGCGACGATTCGCGAGCCGAGATCGTCACCGGCTTCGCCGCATCGCGCAGCGAACGGTTCTTCCTGCGCGATTCGTTTCCATTGCGCCGCCATCAATAGAAGCCACACGTCGCGTGGGTACCATGCGAGCGTTGTTCGAAGCCAGGTGAGTTCGCCAAGGTCGTCGCGATAGACATCCCCGCTGGTCACTTCAAGCAGCTGCTGCTGCGGCATCAGCATCCAGTCAACGTTTCTCAGCGGAGTGTTGAGATCGATGCCGAGCATTCCGCGGACAAACTCCCGCACCGAATGAATCTCGACCAGGTGAGCCACACGGCCCGGGTCAGCGTGCTCCATCCACCGAACGCCTTTCGCGTCCGGATTCGCGAAGCTCGTATCGAAACCACGGAAATTCGCCGGCAGACGCGTTTTCAGTCTTTCGCTTACCGAACCCGCTATCGACTGTCGGTCACCCTCGGCCAGAAACAAGAGTACTCGCGGACCCCAGCCGTGATCGGTCGACCGCTCTGAGTCGTAACCCAATACGTCGGAGCCCGGCCCGATCAGCACCGCGGCATGTCGCAGCTCAGGAAAATCGTCCGCAAGAATCGGCGCTACCGCCTCACTGTAATAGGCACGATTCAGTTCTCGACCGGATATGAAGCGCATTTCAATCTCACGTGATCGGGAACGAGAGTCTAAGCGCTTTGCGAGTTGGAAGCTGAACGGTAAGCGATGGAAGGGGCGGCGACCCACAGGTCGATCGCTGACCCCGCGCGCGCCTTCATTCCGGCGCTAGCTACAAGGTGTCAGTTGCGGCCGACGGCAAATCTTGTCAGTGGGAATTCCAGCTGAGTGGGCATTGAACGCTGCTCAGCTTACGCCGGCACACCGTCGCAATCCGTCGGCGCTTGGGACAGTGAGAAAGTCAGTTCCCGTTAATCGAATTGAACTTAGTGTCCAGTCCCGACTGATTCGATGACAATGAACTCCCTGGCCAGCGGCTCTCCGAGGAGAAACGCTCGTTCGCGGTGAACCGGTCTCCGCTCGAAAATCGACCCGACGACGCGCCGAATCGATCCGATGCGCCGGTTCCGCCCGATGCGCCGAGTCGGCTCTCTGTCCCGTGGCTGGAAATCCCGGTCCCCGCCCATCGTGATTCGCCGGCATTACCGTTCGACAGACCGCCGGCCCGTGATTCGAAATCCGATCCCAAGCTTGATCCGGCAGCCGCTCCGGCGCGGTCGGCCCAACCGCTGCCGAGTCCGCTGGCTCCCCAAGTCCCTGAGCTTCCACCGCTGTCACTTGAACCCATCGACGACGGCGACATGCTCGTGCCCATCGATCCGCCCCCGGTTCCCACTCCCGCGGTCGTGGTCGCGTACTCACCCATCGTTTGCGCACTGGCACGCGGCGCAAGCATTGCGATTACGGCGATCAGCATCGCGGCGGGCAGCAACATCTTTCTGAGGCTCATAAGTATCCCCCTCGGCGTGGGCCTGCTTCGGATTACCGTGGATACTCTAATCGTAGCGTCGCAAATGAGGCAATAACCTGCTCCCCCGTCCTTTGGGCGACTTATCCGGCTTAGCGATGCGGTCCTGCGCTTGTGACACTCCAAATGGCGCGGTTAATCTGTATTTATATAAGCTGTAGAGCCTCATTCCTGTGGACGAAATCGAAATCACCCCCGTATCCGGGCCTCTCGACGCCCGGATCGCCGTACCGGGCTCCAAGAGCATCACGAATCGCGCGATGGTCCTGGCGGCGATGGCGCAGGGCCGCTCGGTGATCGATTCGGTGCTGCTGAGCGACGACACGCGCTACATGACCGACGCGCTCCGGGTGATGGGGTTTATCGTCGAGGTTGATGAGATCGCGAGCCGCATAACGGTCGGCGGACGCGGCGGCGTCATCCCGGCCCATGGCGGCGAAATCTTTGTCGGCGGCGCCGGCACCGTGATGCGATTCATAGTCGCGATGGTCACGCTCGGCGAGGGTCGCTTCCGCATCGATGGTAATCAGCGGATGCGTCAGCGGCCGATGGGCCCCCAGCTCGATGCGATGCAGCGTCTCGGCGCAAGCGTCTATAGCGAACGCAACAACAACTGCCCCCCGGTGATCGTCGATGCATCGCGCGCGCGCTTCGAAGGCGGGGAGACCTCGATCGACGCGCGTGTATCGTCGCAGTTCGTATCCGCGATGCTCATGCCGGCGCCAATCTGGAAAGCCGGGCTCAAGCTTCGCGTGATCGGCGACGCAGCACGCCCGTTCATCGACATGACACTGCGCCTGATGGAAGCGTGGGGCGCGCACAACTCGATCGAGGGAGATCAGATCGTGGTGCCCGGCGGGCAGTGGTATCGCGCGCAGCGCTTCGCGGTCGAACCTGATGCGTCGAGTGCGAGCTACTTCGCCGCGGCGGCAGCGCTGGTGGGCGGGACGGTCAAAATCGAGGGGCTCACGCCCAACTCGGTGCAGGGCGACGTCGGATTTCTCGGCGTGCTGCAGCGGATGGGCGCGCGCGTAAACTGGCATCCTGATTGCGTTGAAGTTGTCGGCACCGGGCAGCTCGCCGGCGTGGACGTCGCGATGAATGCGATGCCGGACATGGTGTCGACGCTGGCCGCACTCGCTCCGTTCGCGTCGTCCCCGACCAGAATCCGCAACGTCGCTTTTATCCGTCATCACGAAAGTGATCGTATCCGCGTTCTCGCAACTGAGCTCAGACGGATCGGCGCGGACGTCAGCGAAACCGAAGACGGCCTCGAGATTCGGCCCTCAACGATGCGCCCGGCGCCAATCGAGACTTACGACGATCACCGAATCGCGATGAGCTTCGCCGTGCTCGGCTTGAAGCTCGCGGGCATCAAGATCAAGCAGCCAGGATGCGTCGCGAAAACATTTCCGGATTTCTTCGCGCGCCTGTCCAGCCTCAGCAAATCGTAGCCGATCTCGATTCAGGACTCGCCGAGGGCTTCGCGGATCGAGCGATGGAAATGTTCGAGCGCGTTTTCGTAACGGCCGTACATCACTTTTCGGATCGCGCCGGATTCGAATCCGTGCTGAATCCCTTCGCCCACGGCGAAATCCTGCTCGACGACGCCGAGGAGCAGGTCCATCGCGCGCGTCCATTTCGGCGACGACTCGGGCGCGAGGATACTTATCGCGGTGACACTCTCACCGGCGGAGTGCGGGCCAGCTGGAAAAATGCGATAGACCTCGGCGTGATCGGATTGCATCACCAGGATCGTGTTCGGAAACAGATTCATCAGCAACGTCGCGTGCGGAATCAGGTCCCACTTTTCTTCCGGAAGATCACGCAGCTTCTCGATTGACTTGCGCACGCCGACGTAGCGATGGTTGCGGCCGAACGCGTCGAACATCGCGAGATTTTTCACGAACAGCGGCCCGACATTCCCCGCGTGCAGCACCTTGATATGGTACGCCTCCCAGAAGGTGTCGCTGACCAGCTTCCAATTCATCCGTCGGCGCACGATCCGCGTCTCCTGATGCGTGAACGATCCGATCCGGTACGATTCGATATCTTCGGCGAGTCCACCGAGCGTCGCGTCGATATCAATCGCGTCGCCCGGCGCAGGCGTCACAAAGATGAGGCCGTACTTTTCGGCGGCCGGCAGTGCGACCAGTCCACTCGCCGCGCGATCGAGGCCTTCGAAACCGTACTCATCGGGAATCGCGACCAGGTGCCCGTCCGTGTCGTAAGTCCACGCGTGATACGGACATGAAAATCGGCGCGCGTCGGCGCCGCATCCAGCGACCAGCTTGGCGCCGCGATGGCGGCAGATATTAACGAACGCGCGCAGCTCGCCCGACCCGTTGCGCACCACCAGGATCGGAACCGGCGCGAGATCCTCGGTCAGGTAGTCACCGGGATTTGGAATCTGCGAGCTGAAGCCGACGACGATCGGATGATGCCGGAAGAGCACCTCGCGCTCGCGAGCCACGCGCTCCGGCGATGTGTACGCGGAGGTGTCGTTGCGAGTGAACTTCTGGGCCATCGGCGGCGTGCCGCGATCAATGGCGTCGAAGATCTCATGGATGAGCTGCACTTGAGTCGAGTGCTTCATGGTGCGCGACAAATGGCGTCAAATTGACGATCTAATTGATCTAAACACCGCTTACTTGTTGGGATTTTCGTCAAAAATGTTTCACGTGAAACATCACAAATATCGGTCAGTGGGGAGAACAAAAAACGAAAACTAGCGCGACGCTGCCTTCAATCCGGCGGCTTCGACGCGAGCGCGCGCGAGCAACAGGGCTTCCTGCGCGGGCGCGTAGGCCGGGTCGTAGAAGCTCAAAGTCGAGAACTTGCTGTCGGCCGCCTGCACCTCCGCGGCGGCGCTTGCCGCGTCGATAGTCTCCGGTTTTTCGGCGCCGCTAGCGAGCACTGTCAGGACACCGTCCTTCACTTCCGCCAGACCGCCCGACACTACCCAATGCATCGTGCGACCCTCGGCAATCCGCGCCTCAAGGACTCCGGGGACCAGCGAGGTGATGAAGTTGATGTGATCCGGCAGCACGCCGAACTCGCCGAGCGGGCCGATGGCGGAGACTTCTTCGACCGAGTCCTCGAAGACGATACCGGTCGGGGTTATCAGTCGAAATTTGAAAGTCGCGGCCATTCGCGATTTCCCGAGTTAGCGCGCTTCGCCGCGTGCGAGGCGTTCCGCTTTTTCGCGCGCGTCCTCGATGGTGCCGACCAGCAGGAACGCCTGCTCGGGCATGTCGTCGCATTTGCCGTCGAGAATTTCCGCGAAGCCGCGCACGGTGTCTTTGCGCGCTACGTACTTGCCGGGAGTGTTGGTGAACACCTCTGCGACGAACATCGGCTGTGAGAGATAACGCTCGATGCGGCGCGCGCGCGAAACCGCGAGCTTGTCGTCGGCGGATAGTTCTTCCATCCCGAGGATCGCGATGATGTCCTGCAAATCCTTGTAGCGCTGCAGGATTGCCTGCACGCGGCGCGCGACCTGGTAGTGTTCGTCGCCGACGATTTGCGGATCGAGCATCCGCGAGTTCGAGCTGAGCGGATCGACCGCGGGGAAAATCGCTTTCTCGAAAATCTTGCGGTCCAGCGCGACCGACGCATCCAGATGGGTCATCGTGGTGGCAGGCGCGGGGTCGGTGTAATCGTCGGCGGGGACGTAGACCGCCTGCACCGAGGTGATCGCGCCCTTCTTGGTGGTGGTGATTCGTTCTTCGAGCTCGCCCATGTCGGTGCCGAGAGTAGGCTGATAGCCCACCGCGCTCGGCATCCGGCCGAGCAGCGCGGAGACTTCCGAGTTGGCCTGCACGAAACGGAAAATGTTGTCGATGAAAAAAATTACGTCCTTGCCCTCTTCGTCGCGGAAATATTCGGCGAGGGTAACTCCGGTCAGCGCGACCCGGGCGCGCGCGCCGGGCGGCTCGTTCATCTGGCCGAAGACCAGCGCGGTCTTTGTGATAACGCCGGATTCGGTCAAGTCGCGGTAAGTGTCGTTGCCCTCACGCGAGCGCTCGCCTACGCCGGCGAACACCGACACGCCGCCGTGCTCCTTGGCGATGTTGTGGATCAACTCCTGGATGATGACGGTCTTGCCAACGCCGGCGCCACCGAACAATCCGACCTTTCCGCCGCGCGCGAACGGACAGATCAGGTCGATCACCTTGATCCCGGTTTCGAGTATTTCGGCCTCGACCGCCTGGTCGGCGAAGGGCGGCGCGTCGCGATGAATCGGCATCATCGAAGTGCCCTTGATGTCTCCGCGTTCGTCGATCGCGTCGCCGGTGACATTCATGATTCGGCCGAGCGTGCCGGGACCCACCGGCACCGAAATCGGCGCGCCGGTGTTACTGGCTTCCATCCCGCGGACCAGGCCGTCGGTCGAGTCCATCGCGATGCATCGCACGGTGTTCTCGCCCATGTGCTGCTGCACTTCGAGGACCAGGTTGCCGGCTTGATCGCTGATCGACGGATTGCTGACTCTGAGCGCGTAGAAGATCGGCGGCAGCGAACCGGCGCTGAACTCGACGTCGACGACGTTGCCGAGCACCTGGGTGATTTGGCCTGAAGCGTGATTGTCCATAAACGGTGGTTCCCCGTAATCGATTATTGGTCGCGACTCAGCCGCGCAGAGCCTCCGCGCCGCCGACGATATCCATCAGCTCGCGCGTAATTTGTGACTGGCGAGCGCGGTTCATGTCGAGCGTGAACGCCGAGATCATTTCGCTGGCATTGCTGGTCGCACTGTCCATCGCGGTCATCCGGGCGCCCTGCTCGCTTGCCTCGGCTTCGAGCAGGGCGTGAAAGACACTGGCTTCGAGGTATCCGCGCAGCACCACCGGGACCAGCTCCTCGCGCGACGGTTCGACGAGGTAATCTATTTTCGACGTTTCTGACTTCGATCCTGCCGCTACGACGTCCGAGTGCTCCGCGATCTCCGTCTCGCCCGGCGGCGCGACCGGCAGCAACCGCTCGTAGGTCGGCTTTTGCGAAAGCGCGGATTTGAAATGCGTATAGATGATACCGGCCTCGTCGATCGCGGCGGAGCGATAGTCGGTGAGCATCTTTGCCGCGATATCGCGCGCGAGCCCGATCGTCGCGAGGCGGGGCAGGTTGTCTATTCGCGAAAGAGCAATCGGCACGCCGGTGCGCTTGTAATGATCGACCGCTTTCTTGCCGACGGCGAACAGTTCGACTTCCAGTCCTCGCTTGCGAATATCGCGCTGCACGTCCTCAGCCGCGCGGAGCAGGTAGGAGTTGTAACCGCCGGCGAGGCCGCGATCCGAGCCAACCACCACCAGCAGCGAGCGCTTCTGCGCGCCCTCGACCGGACCGACGGAAATACCCTCCGAGGTGAGCAGCGAATCGGCGACCCGCGCGAGCGCTTCGCTATAGGGTAGCGCATTGGTGAGCGCTTCCTGCGCGCGGCGCAGTCGCGCCGCCGAAACCAGTTTCAACGCGCGCGTGATCTGCTGGGTCGATTTGGCCGATGCGATCCGGCGCCGGATTGCTTTTAGCGATGCCATCGTCGAGCGTTACCTTAGCTCAGGCGGCAGTGGATGCCGGCTTGGTATTTTCGGCGAGGAAAGATTTCTCGTACGCGTCGAGGCCGGCTTTGAGCCGCTTGTTGAGGTCGTCGGAAATCTCGCGCTTCTCCTTGATCTCGGCGAGTAGGTCGGCGTGACGCGCATCGAACAGCGTGTAGAGCCCCGCCTCGAACGGGCGAATCTGTTCGACCGAGAGCTTGTCGAAGTAGCCTTCTCGCGCCGCGAAAATGATCAGCACCTCTTTTTCCATCGGCAGCGGACTGTACTGATTTTGTTTGAGCATCTCGGTCAGCCGCGCGCCGCGATCGAGGAGTCGCTGCGACGACGCGTCGAGATCCGAGCCAAACTGCGCAAACGCCGCCATCTCGCGAAACTGCGCCAGGTCGAGCTTGAGGGTGCCAGCAACCTGCTTGATCGCTTTGACCGCGGCCGAGAATCCAACTCGCGATACTGAGAGGCCCACGTTCACCGCGGGACGCACGTTGGAGTTGAATAGGTCCTTGTCGAGAATTATCTGGCCGTCGGTGATCGAAATGACGTTGGTCGGGATGTAGGCCGACACGTCGCCTTCCTGGGTCTCGATTACCGGCAGCGCGGTCAGCGAGCCGCCGCCCATCTCGTCGGACATTTTGGCGGCGCGCTCGAGCAGTCGCGAGTGCAGATAAAAAACGTCGCCGGGATACGCCTCGCGTCCGGGCGGACGGCGCAGCAGCAGCGACAACTGGCGATAGGCCTGCGCATGCTTGCTCAGATCGTCGTAAACCAGCAGCGCGTTCTTGCCGTTGTCGCGGAAATACTCGCCCATCGTGCATCCGCTGTACGGCGCGATGAACTGGAGCGGCGCCGCTTCCGACGCGGTCGCCGCAACCACGGTGGTAAACTCCATCGCGCCGGCGCTGGTCAGCCGTTCGACAACCTGCGCCACGGTTGAGCGCTTCTGCCCGATCGCGACGTAGATGCAATGCATGTTCTGACCGCGTTGATTGATGATCGTATCGATTGCAATTGCGGTCTTGCCGGTCTGCCGATCGCCGATGATCAGTTCGCGCTGCCCCCGCCCGATCACAAGCATCGTGTCGATCGCCTTGATTCCGGTTTGCAGCGGCTCTTTGACGGGCTGGCGGCGGATGATCCCGGGCGCCTTGATTTCGATTCGCCGTGTCTCGGTCGATCTGATGGGCCCCTTATCATCTATAGGCTGACCGAGCGCGTTGACGACCCGGCCGAGCAGACCTTCGCCAACCGGGACTTCGGCGATTTTGCCGGTGCGCTTGACCTCGTCGCCTTCCTGGATCGCCTGCGGATCGCCGAACAACGCCGCGCCGACGTTATCCTCCTCGAGGTTCATCACGATTCCGTAGATCTGATGCGGAAACTCGAGCAGCTCGCTCATCGCGGCGTTCTGCAATCCGTAGATTCGCGCGATACCGTCGCCGCATGAGAGCACGCGGCCGGTCTCGCGTATGGAGACGCTACCCTCAAAGCCTTTGATCTCGTTTTTGAGGATCTCGCTGATTTCCGATGGTCTGATTTCCGCCATAGTTTTTGTCGTCGATACCTTCGGCTAGCTCGCAAGCCTCTGCTTTGCCTCGGCGAGGCGGGTTGCAAGGCTGCCGTCGTAAGTTTTTCCACCCAGTTCCGCCGTGACGCCGCCGAGCAGGGCCGGATCGATTTTCACAGTTGGAATTATTTTCTTCGCCGCGATTCGTTCGAGGCTGCCAACCAAGCGCGCCACTTCCGCGTCCAACGGTTGAATCGCAAAGGTAAGCGTCGCGCGCTCGCGGTTCATACTTTTGTCGAGCAAGTCACGATACGACTCGGCGATCGCGCCGAGGTCACGAATCCGCCCGTGGCGCGCGACCACCGCGGCGAACGATTGGAGCTGAACACTCAGGCCCAGGCGTTCCGCAATTTTGGTCATCGCAGTCTGCCGCGCCTGCTCCGAGATTTCGGGCGAGGTCAGGCGCACGATAAGCTCCGGCGACTCGACCATCGCGGCCAGCCGCTCGAGCTCGGCGCCCCACTTCTCCTCATTGCCCTTCTCTGCAAGATCGAGCAGTGCGCGCGCATAACGCCTTGCGACTCGCGAACCTTTCATCGGCGAGCACCGCCGTTGCCGATTTGATCCATGAAGCCTTCAATCAGGCGGCCCTGGTCATTGTCCTGGAAATCGCGCCCGATCAGATCGCGGGCGAGGGTCGCGGCGGACTCTGCCAGGCGTGCGCGAACGCGGCGGCGCGCCGCCTCGGACAAGGCCGAGGTGCTGACGACAGCATCGCGACGGATTCTGTCGCCGGTGGATTTTGCGAGTTCGCCGACTTTGGCGACCTGGAACGCGGTTTCTTCTTCGATTTCAGCCGCCGTTTTTCTGAGCTCCGCTTCGAGAGAAGCCATCCGCGCCGCGGCCTTGTTGGCCATGTCCTGCGCTTGCGCAAACGCGTCTTGCGCGCGCGACAAACCCGAACGAATCATGGTGGCGCGATCGGCGAAGAATTTTCGCGCGAGCGGAACCGCGAAATGTACCAGCACCCATCCGAACAGGAGGAAATTGACGACGAAGAAGAACAGCAGCAGCCACGAGCCGCGTTCCTCGGGCGCTTCGGCCGCGGCGCTCGCAATTTGGGGAAATAGCGCGGCGATCAAAATCGTCGCTGATATCATCCACTTCTTCATCTGAGAATTGCTACGAAATCAGTTTTGCCCGCTTTGACGGTTTAGCGGACGGCCGAGGACGCGCTCGGCGAGTTCCTGCGCGAGATTGTGTCCCATGTGCTCAAGCTCGCTCTCGGCGGCTTTCAGCTCCGCTTCTATTTTTTCCTGCACCTGGTCGAGCGACGCGCGCGCCTCCGCTTTGGCCGCCTCCATCATTTGCGCGGCATCCGCCTCGGCCTTGCGGCGTTCGGCATCGCGCTTGCCGAGACTATCGCGCCGCACAGCCGCGAGCCGCTTCTCGCGCTCCTCTTCGGCGGCGCGCGCTTCCTTGATCAATTGCTCGGTGCGATCGCTCAGGTCCTTGAATCTTCGCTCGCGCTGGGCGAGCAGGTTCAGGAACGGGCGAAAAAATAGTCGGCTGAATATAAACCAGAAAACCAGAAAGGAAACAATCAGCGCAAAAAACGTTCCCCAGTTCGGTGGGATGTGCATTTTACGGCATCTCCCCGGCGGGGATTATCAAAATAGTCTCGGTCATTTGAAGATCGGGAACGCGAACTTTTCGGCTGCCGAACGAATCAGACAGAAAGACTGGCCCGACGGAAAATCAGGCCTGTTTCTGCCCGCCGGCGGCCTGCGCCACGCGCTCCTCCTTGGGGAATACCGTGATCCTGCGATCGTCGCGCACGCCCTCGGGCTGCATCGAGCAGTGCCCCTCGAAGAGCGCGCCTTCGTGCACCACCAGCACCGGCGCCGTGATATTTCCGCTGACCTTGGCGCCCGGGCGAATCTCGATTCGTCTGGGTCGCAACGATGTCGCCGCTGACCTTGCCCGCGACCGACACCGAGGCAGCGCGAATCTGCGCCGTCACGATCGCGCTCTCGCTGATCGCGACGCTATCCTTGCCGCTGATCTCGCCGTCGACCTCGCCGTCGATTCGAGCGGGTCCCTCGAACGAAACCTTGCCGGTGATCTTCGATCCGCGATCGAGACACGCGCGACCCTCGCCCGAAACTGATGCGCTCGCGCGCGGCGAAGACGGCGCGCTCGAAATCGGGAGCGGCGCCGGAGAGACAGTTGGGGTCGGGCCAGTAACGGTCGGTTGAATCTTGAGATTTTTTTCGGGCTCTTTGGTGAACAGCGCCATCGCAAAACACTCCTCAACGCAAACGGGAACTGCCCGCGTCGCGTGGCAAGGTCTGAGCTTAGACTTGGCTAATAACCCATGCAATTGAGGCTGTCAAATTAACCGCACATTTTGCGGCGTTGCCTCAACCGAGCGATCGACTAATCTGGACCAATCCCTCCGAGATTCAAGGAGTACCGCCGATGGCATCCAAGACGATCCCCGAAAAATATCTCGACCTCTTCACCGGCAAAAAAGCCCTCGCCAGCATCGCTACCGTGATGCCCGACGGATCGCCCCAAGTCACGCCGGTATGGTTCGACTACACGAACGGAAAAATTCGCATCAACACGGCGCGCGGCCGGGTCAAGGCGCGCAACATGAAGGTCGGCGCGAAGGTCGCGCTCGCGATCATCGACCCCGACAATCCGTACCGCTACGTGGGAATTCGTGGGCCGGTAGTGCGCGAGGATGACAAGAATGCCGACGCGCATATCGATAGCCTGGCCAAGAAGTACCTGGGGCAGGATAAGTATCCATTTCGGCAGCCCGGTGAAATGCGAGTGACGTACGAGATCGAACCGGCATCAGTACACGTGAACGGATAGCCGAGCGAAATTGCGCGGTTAGTCAGCATCGTGCTGATTGACTGTTGCTATATCGTACGATATACCTTCCATCATGTTTGACGCTGCTGCGTTCGCGGCATTGGAGGTCACGACATGATGGTCTGCGGTACTCGATTTCACCGGCGGCGTTCACATTGGGCCGAGTTCGGCATGATGGGAATGCGCGCGCGATTTTTCGGACCCGGCGAAGTCCGGCTCGCGCTGCTCTCCTTAATCGCCGAAGGTCCCAAGCATGGCTACGAGCTGATGCGTCAGCTCGAGGAACGCTCCGGCGGAATTTACAAGGCCAGCGCCGGAACGGTTTATCCGACGCTCCAACAACTCGAGGATGAAGGACTGATTTCGTCGGACTCGAAGGAAGGCAAGCGCGTCTACGCGATCACAGAGGCCGGCTCCGAAGAAATCAAGCGCGAGGACGAGACCGTCCGCCGCATCTGGTGGCGCGCGCGGCGATGGGCCGGATGGCGCAATGCGCTCGATCCCGACGCGGCCGAGATTCGCGGACCGGCCGAGCGTCTGGTCAAGGCGGCGTTTCGGGCAGTGGCGGGCGAGACCGCATCGCAAGAGCGAATCGCACGGGTGCGCGAAATCCTCGAGCGTGCGCTGCGTGACCTCGATGGGATGTACGACAAGCCGTAGCGCTCGGGCGTCAGCGCGCTAAGGGCGGCGGAGTCTCGATCGTCTCGCCGCAGGTCGAGCCGCAATCGGGGCATACGTACAGATACTTGTCACCCTGCGGCAGCACGAGCAGCAGGCGCTTGCGCACCTTCACCGCGCGCTTGCACTTCGGACACGCCAGCAGTGAAGCTTCCATCCGCTCGAACGACGGCCTGCGCTGCTCCGGCATCGGCAGAAACTTAAACAGCCCGCAGGCTCGCGGCAAGACTCAAGTGCGCTCGCGAAATGCATGCCGGAACATTGGTGCAGGGTCACCCCTGCCCAAGGAAGTGTGAAAACCCACGGCGGATTTCACTACAATTAAGTTCCTCTATTCCCGCTGCTAGCGCTCGCGATCACCATCGCTTTCCATTCGGGCCGCGTTGTGTCGACGCGGCGGGGTCGCCTAAGATTGTTTTCCATTTATGGAACCGAGAGTCGCATCGAGCGGGGCGCTGCGGGTTTATCTTGAGACCTACGGATGCCAGATGAACGTCGCTGATTCAGAGACGATCACGGCGGTTTTGCGGCGCGCCGGCTATGTCACCGCGCCCGGTCCGGAATCGGCCGACGTAATCCTGCTCAACACTTGCGCGATTCGAGAGCATGCCGAAGAACGCGTGCTGCGCAGGCTTAACGAGCTCGCGCGGGTGAAGAATTCGCGGCCGGAAGTGAAGCTGGGCATCCTCGGGTGCATGGCGCAGAACAATCGCACCGCTTTGACCGAAAAGGCCGCGTACCTTGACGTCATCGCCGGTCCGGACAGTTATCGGCGGCTGCCCGAGATGCTGGCACGAACCGGCTTCGACGCCTCGATCGACGTGCGGCTCGATCGCGCAGAGACCTACGCCGACATCACCCCCGACTTCGCGCCGGGCGTGCGCGCGTACGTGACCGCGATGCGTGGATGCGACCGTTTTTGCGCGTTCTGCGTGGTGCCTTACGTGCGCGGACGCGAGCGCTCGATTCCGCCCTCCGACCTGATGCGCGAGATTCGCGAACTCGCCGCGCACGGCGTCAAAGAGGTCGTGCTGCTTGGACAAACCGTCAATGCGTATCGCTTCGAGGACGTCGATTTCGGCGCGCTGCTCAGGATGATCGCGACGATCGACGGGATCGAGAGGATTCGATTTACCTCGCCTCATCCGAGTGACATGAGCAATTCGGTGATCGAGGCGATGTCTACAGTGGCGAAGGTTCAGCCGTATCTGCATCTGCCGCTGCAGTCGGGATCGGATCGGATTCTAGCCGCGATGGAACGTGGCTACTCAGTTCGCGAATACATCGACCTGGTCGAGCGGGTGCGCGCGGCAATACCGAACCTAGCGCTATCGACGGACATCATCGTCGGCTTCCACGGCGAGACGGATTCCGATTTCGAGGCGACCACAGCGTTGATGCGCTCCGTCGGCTACGACGCGGCGTTCATGTTCAAATATTCGGCGCGTGAGCATACCCGAGCCTACAGGCTTGGCGATTCAGTCAGCGAAGAAATAAAGGGACGCAGGCTGATCGAGCTGATCGCGATGCAGGAGGAAATGTCGGCTGCGCGCAATCGCGCGATGATCGGGCGCGAATTTCCGGTGCTGGTCGAGGGTCCCGCGCGGCGCGGCGGCGGGATGCTCGCGGGCAAGACGCCGCAATACAAGACCGCGATTTTTGCCGGCGCAGAGGGAATCGCCGCCGGCGACACGGTCAATGTGCGAGTCGATTCCGCGACCGGCCATTCCCTGATGTGCTCGATCGCATGAGTTTTCGCCGCCGTTCGGTTGCCGTCACAGCGCTGTTCGCTGGCTTGGCCGTGGGTCTGCTCTTCGCCTCGGCGGCGAGCGCCGCCGCGTGGACGCAACCGGGGTACCTTTACCGCTATTTCGTGTGGGGCGCACAATTTCTCGTTTCATCGCGCTCCGACGACTACCGACATTACGGGTACCACACCATCGAGAATGCGCCGCCCGCGTTTCACTTTGCACAAGGCGATCGGAAGAGCGTTCCCGATACAGTTGAATACAACGCAGACGGAGTCGTGAAGCGAGTCGCGCTCGATGAGCTGCTGCGCACTTCGGGCACCCACGCATTCGTCGTGATCAGAGACAACCAGGTGCTCCGCGAGGATTATTTCAACGGCTTCGCGCGAGACTCTCTGTGCACCGCATGGTCGGTGTCGAAATCCTTCACCGGAGCCCTGGTCGGCATCGCCATCTCCGAGGGTCGAATCAAGAGCCTCGACGATCCGATCACGAATTATCTGCCGGAGCTGAAAGCCCAGGGCTTCGACGCGATTACGATCAGAAATCTTCTGACGATGGGATCGGGGATTCAGTACCGGATAAGTTTTTTCCCGTGGGATGAATTTGTATTGGCCGGCTACTACCCCAATCTGCGACAGCTACTGCTATCTGATCTGAAGGTTATGGAGCCGCCGGGACAATCATTTCACTACAACAACTTCAACACCGAGCTTATCGGCATAATCCTCGAACGGACCACCGGTAGCACGCCGAGCAAATATCTCCAGGAAAAAATCTGGAAGCCAATCGGCATGGAATATCCGGCAACCTGGAGTATCGACAGCGAGCAGGACGATTTTGAGCTGACACCCATACTGTTGAACGCGAGAGCGATCGATTTAGCGAAGTTCGGCCGGCTCTATTTGAATCGCGGCAATTGGGAGGGCAAGCAAATTATCCCGCAGCGTTGGGTCGATGAATCAACTACCAGGGATCCGAACGACCGCCGTCCATGGGAGACGTTCTCTCGATGGCAGATCGGAGGCGGCTACTACAAATATTTCTGGTGGGGCGTATCAAACCAGGGCGACGACTACAGCTACATGGGCATCGGAACTTATGGCCAGTTCATATTCGTCTCGCCACGAACGAAGATCGTGATCGTGCGGACCGCCGACAAGGACGGCATCGACCCGCCATACTGGCGCGAAGTCTTCCAGTACATCGCCGACAACATCAAATAGTCACTCATCGTTGGACTCCTGGTTTGCATACCGTGTGAGCATGGCGCAACTCTGGAGCGGCGTGAATAACTGAAAAGTGAAAAGTGAAAAAGTGACAATTCCGGTGAAAGTGAAAAACGCCGCAACGACTATCGCGTTTGCTGCTCTCGTGGCAGGCTTGAGCGCGATCGCGCCGATCCGCAATGCGGCGGCCGGAACGAAGCCGACCATCTTCGTCGCCAGCCCCAACAACGTGACCGCATATTCCATCGCGAGTCGCGGCGACGTTGCGCCAATCGCGCTGACGACCGATATGGCGGCTCCGAGCGGAATCGCCAGGGATGCGAGCGGCAGGATCTACGTTACAAATCGTGCGACCAACACCGTCACGATCTATGCGGCGAATGCCAACGGCAACGTGCCACCTCTAGTTGTGATCGGCGGCGACAAGACCCGGCTCTCCAATCCAGCCGGGATCGCACTGGATGCGAGCGGAAAGATCTACGTGCTGAACAGCATGGAAAGGAGCATCAGAGTCTATCCGCCGCTCGGGATGAGCACCGGAATTCTCAACGAGGCTCCCGTCGCCACAATCGCCGGATCGAAAACTCTGCTTAATGAGGCGACCGGTATCGCGATTGACGCCCAGAACAAAATCTACGTCGCGAACGAACTGGGCGGCCCGGCCGTGCACGGCGAGAGTCTCGACAAGGGCAGGATTACGGTATATGAGGCCGGCGGGAACGGGAACATCGCGCCCGTCGCGACGATCAGCGGCGCGGGGACGGGACTTTCTTTTCCGTTCGGCATCGCGCTGGATTCGAGCGGTAACATCTACGTGGCCAACCTCCAGACAGCTAACAACAAGACTGCTAGCGGTGGGAGCATCACCGTCTATCCTGCCGGCAGCAAGGGTAATGCGTCGCCGAGCACGACTATCGCCGGCGACAATACAGGACTACAGAATTTCGAAGCCTTCGGGATTGACTCCAATGGCAACCTGTACGCGACCGTTCTGATTTGCGCGAGCCTCTGCAGCGGCACTGATTTCCGCGTCAATGTTTTCGCGTCCGGTAGCAACGGCGACGTGTTCCCGAGCACCGTCATCGCCGGCGCCGATACGGGGCTGTCAGAACCCAACAGCCTCGCCCTGGATCCCGGCGGGAACCTTTACGTATTGAACAGCAACGGCGGTCCCGGCGTGAGCGGCAGCGTTACCGTCTACGAGACCGGCAGTAGTGGCGATGCGACACCGACGATGACGATCACCAGCAATTTCACCGGACTTCCTTTCGCTACCGACGTCGCCGCGGATTCCATGGGAAACCTGTACGTGTCGAACCCGCTCGCTAGCGCCGGCGGAGAGGGCAGGATCGATATCTATCCTGCCGGCAGCTATGCGACCGGCGCGCCTCAGGCGACGATCGAGGGCGCCGACACGGGACTTGATATCCCGATGAAAATCGCAACCGATTCCAGTGGCAACATCTATGTGCTGAATATCGAAAGCGTTGTCACCGCGTATGCAGCAGGCAGCGTCGGCGATGCGACGCCGATGTCCACGCTCAATGTTGGCCTCGGCCAAAGCGGCTTTGCGACCGGCATGTCAGTGGGACCAAGCGGCAAACTCTATATAGCTGGTCAATGTACGCTGAAGCCTTGTCCCCATGGCGGCTCCGGCGACGTTGCGGTCTATCCATCGGGCAGCGCCGGTGACGTCAATCCCAGCGCCATTATTGGGGGTCCCGAAACCAGGATTGCCAACCCTTCGGCGGTAGCTGTGGATCGTAGTGGAAGCATCTATGTGACGAACGAAGGCCTCACGAAATGCACGCGTGGCTGCTGTTTTCCAAGCGGCCACGGAAGCGTCACGGTCTTCGCGCCCGGCAGCAACGGCGACGCCACGCCGATCGCCACAATCACCGGTTCGAATACCGGACTTCAGTTTCCTTTTGGAATCTCGCTCGACTCAAACGGGAACATTTATGTATTAAACGGTTCCAGATCCCCTTTTGTGTGCGTAGGACAGAGCATCGGCGCCGCGGACGGCGCCTCCAGCGGTGGATTCTTTGAGGTTGGGACGTTTGTCACTACCGGTCCTATCTTGATCTTTGCGGCCGGGAGCAACGGCGATGCGGCCCCGCTAGGCAAAATCGGCGGTCCTTTTACCGGACTTGATACTGCGGAGGGAATCGCGATTGGTCCCGCGAGTCCTTAGCGCGAGCGTTTATCGCGCGGTGGCTGCCGGACGCGTGATGGCAGCTGGACGATTCACGATTGCCGAGGTTGCGGCCGTCGATGACGGCGCTACGCCAGGATCGATATACCAGCCCTCACGCTCTTCGGATTCTTTTCCCGGCATGTACGAGACGGTCGAAAACCCGGTCTGGATGTCTTCATCGACGATCGCGGTCTCGATCATCCGTTTGAAGGGGTAAACGGCCTCGCGCGCAGTCGGCATCCCGCGGTCGCGATACGCGGTGAAAATCGCCAGCGTCTTCCAGAGCGCGCCGTCCTTGTCGTATTGGTCGGACGCGGTGATGAACCAACCTTCGGAGTCGATATAGAGGATGCGCTTTGGAATGCTCATACCGCCGCGGGCGATCTTCTGCGGTACGGAAGGCGCCTTCGCAGTCGCCTCGATCACGTACAACTGTCGCATCTCCCAGTTTTCCGGACAGATGGTGCGATCGTTGTCGAATGGGCACGGCGTCTCCGGCGAGTGCTCCGCATGCACCGACGCAAGCATCGGTCGCAGTCCCAAGAGCCGGTAGTTGAAATCTTCTACCTTGGCGCCAAATCCGCCGTAGGAATCCGGATCCAGAATCGTCGCTCCGGTCGAGGTGGATAGCATGCTCGCCGAGACTCGGCCGAGAGAATAATACCAGGCAGCATCCTCGCGATTGGGATCGACAAAGCGGTACCGCAGGAACGCTCCACCGCCTTCCATGATCGGACCGAGATAAAATCGCGAGCGAACGCCGGTTTTCGCGACGTTGGGATCGGTCGGGATCGGCGGTAGTTCGGTTCGCCCGACCATGTTGTAAACGACCAGATGAGCCGCCGTCGAATGAAAAAGTTCCGCGGGCAGAATTTCGGAAAGAAATGAACCGTATGGGCCCACGTCTCGATAGCTCGAGGTCTCGACGTTGCGGGCATGGATAAAATCGGCGGCCTGGGGACCATAGCTGAAATTCCAGACGATCTTATTGGCGGCCTGGGGATCATTCAGATCGACAAAAGGAAACGGCAAGCCCGCAACATATTTCTGCAGCTCGCCTTTCGCGTTGAGCGCGACTTGCGGCGAATACTTTTCAGTCGCCGCTTTGTACGGAGGCGGCCAATCGAGCTGCCCGGTCGGCACGATCGTCATTCGCATGCCTTGTTCGACCAGCACGAAATTGCCGGGGCTGACCAGGTTGGCAACCGTCGCCGCATTTTCGTTCGTGATCAGATCGCCGGCGGTGACCGCGGCGCTCGCGGGGATCGAGAAAGCAAAAATCTGGAGGAAGAGCAAAGCCGCGCAACCGATGCGTCTCATGATTCGCATAAGTTAGCCCTCCAACCGGCTTATCGCACGTACACAGGGTTGGAGAGAATCCACATCCGACCGTTGCGATAAGCCTCGATTCGATACGCGCCGGGCGACTTCGGCGCGAACTCGAGCTTGATAGCATTTTCGGCTGAGGCGACTTCGGCGCCATTTTGATACATCACGATTCGATCCGCCTGTGCCGGCAGCTCGGCGGTGAGCTTGAGTCCGGGCGCACTTTGCACTTCGTCGCCCATCATTGTCTTGGCCTCGCCGCTTTGCGCGAAGAACGCGAACGCGCCGACGTAACCGAGATAATCAAAACTTACGTACGAGTGGCCGAGCCGGAGCGCCTCGAGCAGCGGCGCGGTATCGCGCTCGCGCGCAATCAGATGCGTCGTGTAGAAAAGAAACAGTTGCTGCAGAGTTCCAACCTTCGTCCCGAACACGGCCAAATCGTCGGCCTGCCCGAATCCGGCAAGCATCGTGACCCGCGCGCCCGACGTCATCTTGTCGTAGAGCGCGAGGTTCGCGTCGGGGCGCACCTCGAGCGCGGACAGAAAATGATCGGTGCCGAAAAAAATCGCGCGCAAGTAAAGCGTCGTCGCGCTCTCGGCGATCCACGCCGAGCGTTGATTGTACACCTCGATCGCGTCGGCCAGCGCGTAGTCCGCCGACGACGAAAATTTCGCGGGGTCGCGCGCGATGCCGAGTCCGCCCTGATCGTGTATCGCGGCCATCAGATCGACCGGATTCAGATTCGGCGCGACCGCTGCGTGCAGATTGACCGCCACAATCTCGCCCCCGTTGACCCGGAATGCGCCGCCCGGGATGAAAAGGATGTCATCCGTGAATCCGCCGATTCCGAAATCCGTGTCTCCGGGTTTGACGGAATCGCCTAGCACGACGAAATCGATTTGCGCCGTCTTGGCGAGATCCGCGACCGCCGATTGATCGAGTCCCGAAGGCTTGATGGCCAAATCCACTATCCCGCGGTAGTCGCGAAGGCCGGGAAACTCCGGCGCCGGCTGAACGAATCGCGCCGGCGGAAGGTCGGTGCTCGGCAGCGGCGAGCTGCATCCCGCAAGCGCGAGAATTATCGCCGCGGATGCAATCAAGCGAAAACGGCCGTCACGCGTCATCGCAATCAAAGAATCGAACGACTCTGCGCGCCGTCCACCGGGATATTAGCGCCGGTGATCCAGCTCGCGCGCGGCGACGCGAGCATCACAACCGCATACGCGACTTCCTCGGGGCGGCCGAGCCGGCCGGCCGGCATCTCGTGGAGGATGAAGTCTTTCTCGAAGGCCGGATCTTCGCGGAAGCGGCGCTCCCAGTTGCCGCCCGCCGTCAGAATCGAGCCGGGCGCGATTGTGTTGACGCGGATATTTTTGGGCGCGAACTCCCGCGCGAGCATCTTGGTGAATGAATGCAGCGCAGCCTTGGAAGCGTTGTAGGTCAGCGGCCCGCCCGACTCGCGTCCGTAGATCGATCCGATATTGATGATCGAACCGCCGCCGCGTCGTTCCATGTGCGGCGCGGATAGACGCGCGAGCCTGACTGGCGCAAACAAGTTCAGATCGAATTGCTCTTGCCATGCCGATTCGGGCAGCTCGGCGAGCGCGCCCGGCTGTGCGCCACCCGCGTTGTTGACCAACACGTCGATTCCTCCGAATCGCTTGACCGATTCATCGATCCATTTCTGCGCGTCCGCAAGCTTGGTGATATCGGCGACGATTCCCATCGCAGGCCGCGCCATCGATCCGGACTTCGCGATCGCCGCGACCGCCTCGGTCAAGGTCTGCTCGGTGCGAGCGCATATGCTCACGGACATTCCTTCGTCGGCGAGCGCATGCGCCATCGCGCGGCCGAGACCGCGGCTGGCGCCGGTGACTAGCGCGACTTTATTTTGCAGTCCCAAATCCATCTCGATGCTCCTTTCCGCCACAGAGATCGATTTATACGATTAGCCGATCGTGCAGAATAGCAAATCCATGATCCACGCCAATGTCGCCGGCATCGAGCTACGCTTCGAAACGGAACCGAGCCTGTTCTCGCCGAAGAAGCCGGATCAGGGCACGCTCGCGATGCTGTCCCGCATCAAGTTTGAACCAAGCGACAAGATCCTCGACCTCGGATGCGGTTACGGCCTGGTCGGAATCTACGCGGCGAAGGTGATCGGAGGCGACCTTGTATGGATGCTCGACAACGATCGAACTGCAATAGAGTACGCCGCGAAAAACCTCGCGCTCAACGGTATCGACGGCGCGAACGTCGTCCTGAGCGACGGATTCCGCGATCTACGTGAGACCAACTTCACCAAAATCATCTGCAACCCGCCGTATCACGTGGACTTCTCGGTACCGAAGCACTTCATCGAGAAAGGATTCAACCGCCTTGAGCTTGGCGGCGCGATGTACCTCGTGACAAAACGCCGGACCTGGTACGAGAACAAACTCCGCAGCATCTTCGGCGGCGCGCGCGTGCATGAAATCGATTCTTACTTCGTCTTCGAAGCAATCAAGAAGTCGCCAACCTACGCCAACCGGACATAGTTATTACAGTGTAGGGTCACCTCCCGCGACGATCTCGATTCCAAAAGCGCGTTATGCGCATGAGGAAGAGTTGCGAGATCGGCAGATGACCTCCAAAACGAGCCAGTGTCCGCCGGCCACTTCTTCGATCGCTGGCGTTATTGAAACTTGAAGAGGCTTAATTTGCCCGGCTAAATAGGCTGTCCCGGAAGAGGTCGACAGACCTTGGACCAAGGCTCAATGTCCGTCCATTTGTGTTCTTCCACGACCACGCTTCCGGTTCGAGTCTCATTTCCGGCTTGCAGGTGAACGACATATTTTCCGGGAGGTAGCGGTACGGAAAAGCCCGCGGTCAGCACATGGCAAGTAATTTCCCCGATATCCTTACCGGTCTCAGACTCGACGATCCCACCACATTTGAAGGTCGGATCCCCTGCCGGCGCATTACCCCAACTCGGCGGACAACCTGCGACGCCCCGAATACCGGAATCGGGGATCGCGCTACTTTGCGTTCTTGTTGGCGTGCCACAAAACAAGCACCAGCCCACCACCGCGAGCGCGATTACGTGGCTGAGCCTCATTGCAGACGATCTATATGGAACTGCGGCGCTTCCTCAAACGCGGTCGCCGGTTGACTCTCACTATCGGCGGACCTAGACTCGGTAGGCTAATCATCGTACGGACTTTGGACCGGCGACGGAGGACTATGGAAATACGGGTCGAAGGCTCTCTTGATCAGGCGATGCGAGTGCTCAAACGCAAGCTGGCCAAGGAGGGCGTCTTCAAAGAGATGAAGAAGCGGGCCTTTTACGAGAAGCCCAGCGTGCGGCGCAAACGCAAGCGGTCCGAGGCCCAGCGCCGCCGCCGCAAGGAACAGCGCCGCCGTCGCGCCTCCGCGATGTAACAATCGAAAATTTTGATCATCATCGGGTGCTCGAGAAATCAAGCACCCGTTTTCTTTTCAGCGAATCCGCTTCCTAAGCCTGCAACGGACGCCAGGTGAAGATAACCTGTCCGCCCGCCACGTAGCAGTCGAGATCGTAATGCGGCAGGCTGTCGCCGGCGCGGCGCGTCCTGAAATTTTCGACCGCGCAGTGCAGCGCGTCGGGCGTCAGCGCCCCGTCAACGCACTTTCCCTCAAGCTGTTGCGCGCGCACTTCGGCGCCGAGGTGAACCGCGATGCATCGAGCGCCGCAATGCTGATCGAGCGGACCGGCGCCCACGCAGGCGCATCGAAGGCATAACACCACCGGGCCGCGTACATCGCTCGGCTCCGCAAAGAACTCGCGCTGGAGACGCTCCAGGCTCATCGCGCACTCGCACCACACCTCGCGCGCGCGCTCGGCCGAAAATCGGCGAATCGCGCGGGCCAGCTCGCGCATAAGGGTCTCACTCGAACGCGGGACCAGGGCGACAATCGAGTCGTCCTCGATTCGCATCGAGGCGCCCAGCTCCGCGGCGAGGAAGTGACGCAGGTTGATCGGCAGGCGGCTGCCGAGCTGCAGGCGGTGCGTCTCGGGTTCCGCAACTTCGACGGGGACGCTGCTCGCGCGGTGCGAAAATGTCCGCGGCGCTCCGAATGCGGTCAGTGCCTGCAAACGCTCGAGAGGCGACGGCGCGCCCCCCGCAAATCGCGAGGCATAAGCGCGTCTATGAACCAGGGGACCATTTCGCACAGGCTCAACCTCCCAAGGCTTCGAGTGTGGGTCGAAATGGCACGTGTCGAAGCGCGTGAGAACGCACGAATCGACGCGAAACATTAGCGCCCGAGATCACGGGGGAACATTCCACAAAGTTTTGGAATTTTAAATTGTAACTGTGAGAAATTCGCGGAAAGGAGACGGAAGGGAGATCGATACCGGCAGAACCGTGAGCGCGTCTGCCAGCCGGCATCGCCTGGCGCTTTGAATAATAACGCCAGCGCCGACGCCCGCCGACGTCGACTTCGGGGCTACTCGATCGAAAAGCGCCAACACAAACTCGCGCCATGCGCACCGGCTCTTTTGATCAGCCCACCAGCCCTGGCTCAGCTCAGGATCCGTGACGCCCGCCCGCCTGCCCCACACCACAACTCAATCCAAGCAGCGGCTCGATGGAAAAGCGCGCGTCGTTACCGAGGTCAAACCCCAAGCTTGGCCTTTGCGATTCGCGCGACGTTTAAAGACCTACAATTGCTACCTTGACCAAATACTGTCGTACCAAGGTGACGGCATCTTAATTAGCGCGCGCACCGAGGTCGGGCAACATGTGTGCGACCGATTAAGATTCGCGCCAAACTTGACAACCGCGCGCCCCCGTGCGCTTTTTCACCCAAGATGCCGACCGGTCGGGGCGGCAAAATGAGGTGGTCTAATGAACTTCGATCCGATATTCGACACTCCAATCTGCGCGCGGCTCGGAATCAAATATCCAGTCTTTCAAGCCGGAATGGGGTTTGTTGCGCACGCGGAACTCGCCGCCGCAGTCTCCAACGCGGGCGGACTCGGATGTATCGGGTCGGGCTCGATGGGCGCGCGTGAATTAAAAGAACAAATCCGGCGCTGCCGCTCGATGACCGAGCGCCCGTTCGGCGTCGACATTCTTTTTGCCGAAGTGAAGGCCGATCCGAACAGCGCTACCGTGATCAGCTACGCCTCGAACGTCCGGAGGCTTATCGACATCACCTTCGAAGAGAACATCCCGGTGATCGTTTCGGGTCTTGGCAATCCCGCCGGAATAATCGGCCAGGCGCACAAATCCGGTGTGGTCGTGATGTCGCTATGCGGCAACGTGAAGCAGGCGCGGCGCCTCGAAGCGTCGGGCGTGGACGTGATCATCGCACAGGGGCATGAGGCGGGCGGGCATACCGGACGAATCGGCACGATGTCGCTGGTCCCGCAAATCGTCGACGCGGTCCGGGTTCCGGTGCTGGCAGCGGGCGGCCTCGCCGATGGACGCGGACTGCTGGCGGCACTCGCGCTCGGCGCAGAGGGAGTCTGGATGGGCAGCAGGCTCATCGCATCAGTCGAGGCGTTCGCGCATCCGAACTACAAGAACAAAGTGGTCGAGATCGACGAAGAAGGCACCACGATCACGCGATGCCACAGCGGCAAGCCATGCCGCCTCATCCGCAACAAGTTCACCGAGTCGTGGGTCGGCCGCGAAGCCGAGATAAAGCCGTTCCCGATTCAGTCCGTCGAATATGGATTTCCGCTCGCCGAAAAAGCGCGCTATGAGGGCAAGATCGAAGAGGGCGGCATGGCATGCGGGCAGAGTGCGGGTCTGATCAATTCAGTCAAGCCGGCAGGCCAAATCGTGCACGACGTGATGAACCAAGCGCAGGCTACCCTCGACGCGCGTTTCGGACACGCATCGCGCCCGTCCAAATCGCGATCAGCCGCCGCCTGAAAGTCCCTCGAGTCTCAGTGCGCGGCTTCGGCGGGGAGGTTGCGCGTGTCGCGCTTCAGGAAGAGGAAGGTCGGCACGAGCAGCAGCATCATCACGCACAGGATTCGGTAGATGTCGTTGAACGACAGCATCATCGCCTGCCGCTGCACCATCCCGTAAAGCATCATCATCCCGTGCTTGTCGCCCATCGTGTATTGCTGCGCGAGGCTCATCCCGCGCGCACCGGGCATATTCAGCCGCGGCAGCGTGAAGACCGTGACGTGCTCGACCAGGTAGCTCTGATTCACCTGCTGCCGATGTATCAGCAGCGTGGTCAGATACGAGGTGCCGATCGCGGCGCCCAGGTTTCGCGTTACTGAATAGAGGCTCGCCGCGCGGCCCATCTTGAACTTCTCCATCGAGCTCAGCGCCGCCGCCGAAAGCCCTGGGAAGATAAGGCCCGTGCCGAGCCCTTGAATCACCGTCGGCCACACGATTCGCCGCACGTCGGAGGCAAGGTTCAATCCCGACATTTGCCACATAGCGAGTCCAACCAGGATAAAACCGATTCCGACCAGCGGCCGGATATCGCCTCCGCGGCGCGCGATTGTACCGAGCACGATCATCGCGAACATGGTGCCGAACCCGCGCGGCGCCATCACGAGTCCCGCCTTCGACGCCGTGTAGCCGAGCGTCTCCTGCAGAAAAACCGGATTCAAGATCGCGGTGCCATAGAGCGTGAAGGTCAGAAAAATCACCAGCGTGACCGGCAGGGTGAAGTTCATGTTCTCGAGGATGCTCAAATCGACGACCGGATCTTCGGTGTGCAGCTCGTGATAGATCAGTACCGCCAGCGAGATAAGCGCGGTGGCCGTGCAGTAAACCACCCACGGGCTATGGAACCAGTCGGCGCGCTCGCCGCGATCGAGCACGATCTCACCGAGTCCGAGCGAGACGAACAGGCACAGGATTCCGAGGTAGTCGACGCGGGCGCGGCGCAGGTTGCGCATGTAGCTCGGATCGTCGACGAATCGATACACCATGAACGCCGCGAGCGTGCCGATCGGCACGTTGATGTAGAAGTTCCAGCGCCAGCTCCATGCGTCGGTGATATAGCCGCCGATCGTCGGGCCCATGATCGGCGCGACCATCATCCCGATTCCCCACACCGCCATCGCCATCGCCTGCTCGCGGGGCGGAAAAGTCTCCATCAGGATCGCCTGCGACAGCGGCATCATCGCGGCGCCCGCGGCGCCCTGCATCAGGCGGAAGAAGACGATCTGGTTGAGCGATTGCGCGACTCCGCACAGCGCCGACGAAACGATAAACATCGTGATCGACGCCACGAAGTATCGCTTGCGCCCGAACCGCTCCGCGATCCATCCGGTCATCGGGATCATGATTCCCGCGGCGACCAGGTACGACGTCACCACCCACGCGATCTCGTCGACGCTGGCGGAGAAACTACCCTGCATATGCGGCAGCGAGACGTTTACGATCGAGCTGTCGAGGACCTCGAGCACGGTACCGAGCATCACCGAGAACGCGATGATCCACTTACGCGTCGAGGTAAAATCGTGGACCTCGTGCGATTGCGGGACAGGAGGTTTCGGAGTCGCAGCCATGGGCCGTTAAGAGTTTACGCTACAAAGGCAGCATCGGGGATGCAAAGGACCGAGACCGGCGATACAGTCAGCAACTTTCTGAACATTGGGTGCAGGGGTCACCCCTGCCGAAGGAAGTTGTGAAACCCACCGCGGGTTTCACCACAATCAAGTTCACTCCTTCTGATTTCGCCGGCTGGCGAGGCTTGCGATCACTGCGGCTAGCTCGCTCGCATCGACCGGCTTGATCACATGCGCCTGGTATCCCGCCTCGATTATTTTGATCTTGTCGTCCACTCTGCCGTACGCGGTCAGCGCCAATGCTGGAATTTCGCGGCCGCGCTCCGAATTGCTCTTTCGGATCTGCTCCATCAGCTGGATTCCGTCGGTACCCGGCATTCCGATATCGGAAACGATCACGTCGGGTGTCCATTCCTTTAATATCGTCAGCGCCTCGTCGGCCGAATTCGCGACTCGCACATTTGCGCCGATTCCGGCGAGCAGCGCCTGAACTGCCAATGCCGCATCGCGTTCGTCGTCGACCGCCAATACCGATACGCCGTCGAGCCTGGTCGACGGCACCAAATTGGCGCTGTCGCTTACCGTGGGATGCCGCCGGAGCGAGGTCGACAGTTCTGCCGCGATCATGATTGGCAAGCGCACCCTGAATACCGCGCCCTTGCCGACTCCGTCGCTGCTGACGCTGATGCTCCCGCCGTGCAGTTCGAGGATGTTGCGCGTGATCGACAGTCCGAGCCCGAGTCCGCGATAGTCGCGTTGCGAGGCGGTATCGGCCTGCCAAAAGCGGTCAAAGACTCTTCCCAACTCGCTCGCCTCTATTCCCCGTCCGGTATCGCTGACCGAGACTTCAAGGTGCGAATTGATCCGCTCGAGCTGCACCTGGATTCGGCCGTCTTTAGGTGTGAACTTCACCGCGTTGGAGAGCAGGTTCCAGAACACCTGCTGCAATCTTTGCGCGTCGCCGGCGACCCGGCCGGTGTTAGGATCCAGCACCGCCTGGATTCTTATCTGTTTGCTCTCCGCGGCCGGCAGCACGGTCTCGATTGCCGCCTCGATCAGCGGCGCGACGTTCGAGCGGACGAACATCGAGCCGCAACTTTCCGGACTCGATTCGCGCCGTGTCGATCAAATCCTCGATCATCTCCGCCTGTGACCTTGCCCCGCGCTCGATAGCCTCCAACCCGCGCTTCATCCGGTCCGGATTAGCTTCTCCACCCTGCAGCGCGCGCGCCCACATCAGCACGGAATTGAGCGGGTTGCGCAATTCGTGCGATACCGTGCCGAGAAACTCGTCCTTGGCGTGGCTGGCCGCCTCGGCTTGGGCGCGTGCGGTCGCCTCATTTTGCAGTGCCGTTCCAAACATAGCGGCCACCGTCTCGACGTCGCTCCGCGCAAGGAGCGCCAGCAGGCTGCCGATCGCCAGCGAGGCCGCGCTCAGGAAAATTATCGCGTAAAATTCGGCCCGTCCCGAGGCCGCGCTGCGCTCCACGCGCAACTCGTTTTCTGCCGCCGCAAATTTGGAAAGCCCGTCCTGAATCTCCGCCATGCGCTTGATGGTCTCGCCGGAGCGTATGACGGTTCGATAGTCGCCTTCGGTTTTTTTGAACGTGAGTTCCTGATCCGCATATCTCTTCCATTCATCGCCGATACGAACGACGCGCTGAAGCCGCTCGACCTGGGACGAATTGTCGCGCACCAAAGCACTCAGCGTTCCGAGGTCCTTTTGCGCCTCCGCATATGAATTCTGAAATCCCGCGAGCATCGACTCGTCGCCTACCAGCAGGTAGCCGCGAATATTGGCCGACGAGTCCGCGAAATCAAATGCGACTTCCTGCCCGATCCCGATAGCCCGGTCGGTGTGGTCGACCCATGCCGCATCCTGGACGCGGGAGTTGAGTTCCCACAGCATTCCAGTCGCAAACACGGCGACCAGGATGAATGGCACCAGGACCGCCCGCCTGATGACGGAGCGGAATCTTTTCTCGTCGAGCGCTTTGGAGCCCAACTTATTTTCGATACTGGTCCCTTGCTCCATTGCAGTAATGCCAACGACTCCCTGGCATCGGAACCATTAACGCAACCTCAGAGGATTTGTCGCAAGCCTTCGGCTAAAATACAAACGTGACCCGCACGGTAGAATTGTTGATCTCGGGAATCGTCGTCGCAGGCGGCCTCTGCGGAATCATCTGGCCGGAGCTTTACATGTCCTCGATGGAAGCGCAGTACACGCCGCGCCGCGCACGAATCGCAAGCATCGTGATCCTGCTGATGGGCATCGCCGGCCTGGTCGCAATCCTCCAGTACCACGGCGAGCCCGTAGATTTCTTCCCCGCGTAATGTCGCGGGCTCCCTCGTCTCGCACGGCGTTGACTCATTCTGAGTCCCTAACGTATGTTAGGGCAGGTAAACGCGCTCTCCGCCCGAGCTTTTGCGCGGAGCTATCAAACCGAAGCGAATCCAGGTGAACGATGCCGCATGAATCGCAACTGACTTTCTCCACTGAGGAAATTCTTGCCAACGTTTCGACTCGCGAGGCTCTGGTCGTCAAGGGCGTCAAGTGCCATGGCGGCTTCGATGCCGACGGCAACTATCGCTCGCCGCGGACCGCGTTTCGCGTGCCCGCTATCAAGGCGTGGCAGGAGCAGCACGTCGCGACCTCGGGCACCGCGTTGTTCGAGATTCCCGCCGACACCGTCTCGCCGCAGGTGCCTAATGTCGCGCAGGTAAAATTCCTGCTTCGCTCCGGCGTGCGCGAGCCGATGGTGCGATGGCTCTCCGAAATCGCGATCGTCGAGGGCTTCGGCGCGATGATCCGCGAGCTGCCCGTGCCGCCACTCAACACTTTCATCCGCGAGGACACCGCCGGCACCGCGCTCGCTCATCTGAGCTCCGGACTTTTCGAAGCGCATGCGCGCGACGAGGCGGGATGGTCCGAGGAGGGCGGTCATCGCCAGATGTGGGACGCTGCCCGCGACGCGGCGCTGTCCAATCCCGCTATCTCTCCGGAAATTTACACCGCTATCATCGCGCGCCGCGGCGGCCAGCCGGCCGCTCTTTTCCCCGAGCTCGGCGAGCCGGTCGAGCGACTGATTCGCTTCATGGCCAACGTGCTCGCGATAGAGGTCTTCGCCGCCTCGACGTTCGCATGGGCCGAGGAGATCCTTTCCGATCCCGAAGTCTCCGACGCGCCCGAGGACGCCGCCAACCTGGTCCGCTATATCCGCTCCGACGAATCGCCGCACGTCGAGTACCTGCGCACCGCGCTGTCCGAAATCCAGGCGCGCACGCTGCTCACGCTGGACGGCAAGCCGATTTCCGGGCGCAAGGTGGTGAACGATTTGGCCGAGCGCGGAATTCGCACGATGATTCGTCAGCGCCTCACCGACCGGCCTCTGATGGTCCGCGATCTGATCCGGAAGACCGCTAACGTCAAAGACGTCGACGCCCTGATGCGCGAATTCGACGCGCTCAACATCCCATGGACGCCTCCATCGCGTTACGCCGATCTCGCGCCCGAGCCCAGCGTCGCAGCGCAGGGCTACTGAGCACACTTCGCTAAGAGCCGACGCGACGATTCTTATGCGCCTGTTCGCCTTACCGGTGAGAGTCGTCGCGCGCGATGCAGTCGCGCGCGGTCGTGAGCGGCGCCTGTCGTCGAGCTTAATGCGCGCCTCTCACCTTGGGGATGAACGAAAACATTTTTGACGGAACGAAGCTACGCATAGAGCCTGGTCTTCCCAAAGCCACAACAGGTGGTATAAATTACTCTTCTCGCAACATCTGCTCTGCGCAATTCTTACCCCTGATCGAACTGCTCTCGGACCGCATGGTAAGGTTTCCTGATGCGTTCGCGTCGCAAGACCCCACTTTCATCTATCGGAATCCGCCGTCGTAACAGCACGATACCGCTCGTCATCGTGGCGGTCGCCTCGCTCGGTGCGACCGCCGCCATTTTCGGATCGACGCGGCGCTCGCTGGCTGCGAGTCTCGCGCCTTCGGCACTGTCCACTGCAATGCCGGCATCGAGAATCGGCGCAAGTTCGAGCTTAAGTTCGAGCGCAAGTACCGGCGCGATCGCAGCCGCTCCTTCCCCGCTCGCGAGTTCTCAAGCCACCAATCCCACGTCTGCTGCCGCGCCGCCGTCCGCAGGCCCGAGTTCCGCGGCGCAGAAACAAGCCACGTTCTCGCCGACGAATCCGCAAACCGTCATCGCGTATCTGAGTGATGTGATCGGCTGGTACCGCCATCTCGGCACCGAGGGCCAACTGGTCGTCGAGCCTGAAGAAACGCTTTTCTTCGCCGATGACCGCCAGGTCGCGAACCAGATCCTGAGTCTTGCTTTCGAGTACGCGCGCGCGCAGGCGACCTTTATCGCCGCAACCACCGGGCAGACCACGGTCAAGCCCACGCAAAAGACGGGCAGCGCCGCACCCGCGGAGGTCGTCGCGGCGCCGACGGCATCCGACACCCCCAGCGACATCAAGCAAAAGTTCGTTCAGATGCAAGCGAGCGCGACCGCGTTGCAGGCGCATCTGAGGGATCTGCGAGCGCAGCTGAAGAAGTCGCCCGCTAAGCAGCGTGCGGCGCTCTCCGCCGAGATCGCGAGCGCACAAAACGAGCTCGATCTGGTCAACGCGCGGATCGACGCGCTGAACGCATTCGTGCAATTCCAAGCCGGCAGCGCGGCGCCCGAACAATCTCTGGCCGGAGAAATCGATCAACTCGATCATTCGATCTCCGACGCAGAGCGTAACGCCAAGCCCGTTGTACCGGCGCACCCAGCCGTCGAACCGTCAGGCATTCTGAGCCTCACCACGGATCTAATCGCGCTCCAGGGCAGGATGGATTCGCTTGAGCGGAGCGCCGATCAGACCAGGGCGCTGGCCGCGCGAATCAAACAGGTTCGCGATCCGATTCTCAAACGAATCGGCGCGCTTGACGCCGGCGGCTACCAACTCGCCCAGACCGGGGGGGCCGGCAATGTGGCGACGCTCCAGGATCGCAAGCAAGCCTTCGAGAATTTACTCGCCGAGCACAAAATCGCGAGCGCGAGCGCTCTGCCGCTGTCCAAGCAGATGGTGCTGCTGGGGATCTATACCAACAACCTCGAGCGCTGGCGCGCGACGATCAACGATCGCTGGACCACGGAGTTCAGGCGCCTGATTTTCCGGCTGTTCGGACTTGCCGCCGCCTTGGGCGTGATCTTTCTCGGCGGGCAGGTGTGGCGATGGCTCACGCATCGCTACGTGCAGGATATCCGCCGCCGCGGGCAGGTGCTGGCGGCGCGCCGGCTGGTGATCGGCCTGCTCATTCTCGCCGTGGTGCTGCTCAACTTCTCCGACGAGCTCGGCTCGGCCGCGACCGTGGTTGGATTCGCCGCCGCCGGAATCGCGGTCGCGCTGCAGAACGTGATCCTGTCGATCGCGGGCTACTTCTTTCTGATCGGACGATTCGGAATCAAGGCCGGCGATCGGGTGCAAATCGGCGGCGTCACCGGCGACGTGATCGATATTGGATTGGTGAAGCTCTCGATGATGGAACTCAGCGGCAGCGGGACCCATCGCCAGCCCACCGGCCGCGTAGTGGTGTTCTCAAATGCGGTCGTGTTCCAGCCGTCGGGAAACTTTTTCAAGCAGGCGCCCGGGACCAGCTTCGTGTGGAACGAGATCCGGCTCACGCTTGCGCCGGATTGCGATTACCGGCTCGCGGAAAAACGCCTGCTCGACGCCGTCGATGAAGTCTTCGCGCGTTATCGCGACCGCGTGCTCGCCGAATTTCGGCATCTCGAACACGATCTCAACATCATCCTCGAAACGCCCAAGCCGCAGAGCCGCATGCATCTTAGCCAGTCCGGCCTCGAGATAATTATCCGCTACCCGGCCGAGTCCCGCACCGCGCCGCAGATCACCGATGAAGTTTCCCGCCGCGTGCTCGACGCTATCAACCTCGAGCCGAGCCTGAAACTCGCGACCCAGGGAATCGCAAATATACAAGCGCAGACGCGCGCGCCCGTCACAATCGCCGACGGCCATCTAAACGACGCGGCGGCCGAAGATCATCCCGCTGAAGACCATCCTGCTGAGGATCAGCCGGCCAACGCTCAGCCGGCCGACAACACGCCGGCCGCCGAGGCCGTAGCCGCGGAGGCATCTGCAGCCATCGCGTCCACCGAGAAATAGAACTTCAGAGCTTGCGCCGCGCGACTGGAGCGAGCTTAAGCGGCGGGAGTGCCCGCGATGCTATCGACGATGTCCGCAAGCTCGGGAATGCGATAGCGCTCGCCGCTGTACGCCTTGTACATCAGGAAGATCCAGTAGCACGCGAGCGCAATGTCGATGATGTCGAGCAGAAAGCCCAGGATCACGCTCAGAAATTGTGGCAGCACCGCGATAAACACGCCGAGGATCACACTTATCGCAAACCATGCGACCGAAAACCCGATCGACTGGCGCGCGTGGAAGCGGACGTAGTCGTCCTGGCTGTACGGCTCGATGTAAAGGAAAATCAGGCCGGTGATAAAGCCGAGCAGGTATGAGAGCGCGGCGATTACGTGGGATTGCTGGGTGCGGGAGTCGCCGTTCATCGCGAATTTTCTCCTTGAGCGGTCGATTCAGGACGATCGATTCAAAACGAACCGCCGACAATACGAACGCTTAACTTGTAATCGAAGGGCTCGGGAGATCGCAATGCAATAACGTGCAGCGCACGGACTGCATCGGTCGACGTTGAAATCGATTCGCGTCAGCGTTTAGTGCGACCGCTTGGTGGCCGCGTCGAGTCGATCCATCGCGGCCGTCGCGTTGCGCGCCGTCTCCACCACCTCCAGCTGCGCGCGGACCCGGCTCGCGAGCTGACGGCGGAACACCGGCTTGGCAAGGAAGTCGCTGACCCCGAGGCGCATCCCCTCAGCCCGCGCGTCCAGGTCGTCGCGCGCGGTGATCATGATTATCGGGATCTCCGCGGTGACGGGATTTTTCCTGAGTTCTTTGACCACCTGGAACCCGTCCATCTCCGGCATCATGAGATCGAGCAGGATCACGTCGACTTCGTTCTCCAGTACCAGTTTGAGACACTGGGCGCCGGAGTGGGCTTCTATTGGGACAAAGCCTTCGCGTTGCAGATGCCGCGCCAGGATTGCAACTGTGTCCTGATCGTCGTCAACGATCATTATCTGGGGCGCTCTGATTGCTTCGTCCATACCAATCCTTGCCCGGCTAGTCTTCCTCGTTCTCGTCCGAAGATGCCGTAGCTATCACGCCGCAGCGCCGCAGCTTCGCGGAAAATGTCGTCCGCTTCAGTCCGAGCAGTCGCGCCGCAGCCTGTTTGTTTCCTCCGCTCTGCTTTAGTGCATCGTTTATCAGTCTACCCTCCAATTCCCGTACCAAGTCGTTGAGGTTCACCCCAGTCTCGCCAAGCCGGACTGGAATCGGGGCCGCCGCCGGACGCGCGCCAAGCGCGAGGCTCTCGGGCAGTAGCGGAATGTCGATGATCGAATCTTCGCACAGGATCGCCAGCCGCTCGACCATATGCTCGAGCTCGCGCACGTTGCCCGGCCAATCGTAAGACCACAGCGCCACCATCGCCTCGCGGCTGATTGCGATGCTCCGGCCGGGAGTGCGATCGCGAACCCGATCGAGGAAAAATTCGGTGAGCAGCGGAGTATCCGATCGCCGCTCGCGCATCGGAGGAATCACGATCGGCACGACTTGCAGCCGGTAGAAAAGGTCGGCGCGAAACGCACCCTTGTCAACCGCTTTGGCGAGATCGACATTGCTCGCGGCAATCACCCGCACGTTTACCCGGCTCGCGCGATCGGAGCCGACTGGCCGCACCGCGCCGTCTTCCAGCACGCGCAGCAGCTTGGCCTGCAAGCCATTGGGCATCTCGCCGATTTCGTCGAGAAAGATCGTGCCTTTATCGGCGGTAGTCAGAAGCCCATGGCGCGATCCAGCGGCGCCGGTGAATGCGCCCCGCTCATGTCCAAACATTTCGGATTCAAGCAGGTCGTGAGGAATCGCGGCGCAGTTCACCGGCACAAACGGCATCAGGTTCCGCGGCGAGAGTGCGTGAATCGCCTGCGCGACCACTTCTTTGCCGGTCCCGCTCTCACCGATGATCAGCACGGTCGCCTCGGTTGGGGCGACGCGCTCGATCAGAGCGCGCAGCTTGACGATCGCGGGATGCTCTCCAACGAGGACCCGCTCGACCGCAAAAGGAGCTTCGGGCTCCATGAATTTCGGCTGGACAGACACCCCCTCGATCTTCCCCCGCAACCGGCGATTAAAGGCCGCCGCCGCGCTGCAGGAAGATCGTCGCACGATACGCTTGCGGTTGACAGACTATGGACCGTTGGTGAGCAGGAAAGGTGAACGCAAATCGACTTTTAGTCACGCGGGGCACTCGAATCGGCAATCGCGAGATCGCCATCGCAATTGCGCCCGCGCGGAATGAACTTCAGCTTAGGAGGAGGTCTGACTGCGATAGTGCGCCGACTGGCCGGGACCCGAAGAGTTGGGTCGACTCGTTGACCGCGGGGATGAAGAAGATCACTTTGGCAAATCAGACGCAGCGGCTTTGGGAGCGGACGCCGATGAAGTCACCGGGGCCAAAAAGGTGGGCTCAGATGAGGGCATACATTGAAGGTTCGAAGTCACGGGATTTGGTTTGGCGTCGTAAATGGCTCCGTTCATCGAATCGACTACCAGAGAATAGGTCAACAACGGGAAAAGGGCTTCCGCTACTCCACTGCCCGAGGCATGTGGTTGAACGACTTCAGTCTGGTCGATGCAGCCGCTTTTTGAAAATTTGACGTCGTAAGCTTTTCCTCTTGAAATTCGCAACGTGCAGGGTGTGGTACAAGTTTGTCCGTCAGAAAGAGTTGCAACCGCGGCATTCGGTGTGCTCTCGATGGAAAGGTCTTCGCTAGTTCCTCTAATAGCTGAAGCGCATCCATGATTCAGCAGTCCCAGCACGGCGACAAGGCATACAAGAAGTCTCTTCATGGATACTCCTTGGGCCGAATTCTCTTCGGTCTTGGGATCAATCGCGAAGTCTAGGGCGAGGTAGAGGCCGAAGCTTTTGTAGGAAGTATCGCCGGAGCTTCAGGTGCAGGAGCATTAGCTACTGACGGGAGCTTGCATTCAAGCGAGGAACTCACTGGATTTGGGTCAGCGCTGTAAACAGCGCCGTCCATGTAATCAATGATTGTACCCGCCGGGATTCCTATCAAGGAAACTGCCATTGCACCCCCTGATACAGTGCTGGAGACCATTTCAGTCTGGCCAACACAGTTGTCCTTCGAAAATTTGATCGCATATGTGGTTCCTCGCGAAATTCGAACTTTGCATGGCGTTGTACAGCTCTGTCCATCGGAGAGACTGGCGAGCGTCCCACTTGGCGTGCTGTCAATGGAGAGATCCTGGTGAGTACCCCAAAATATCGAAGCACATCCATGGCTCTGCAACCCAAGCACAGCCACAAGGAATACGAGATACCGCTTCATAAACTCCCCCCGGACTTGAATTGCTGACGAAACGGCGGAAACGGCAAACATCCTGTCACCGCGCTTTAGACGTGTCAACAGTGGCAGACGGCGGGCTAGCTGCAAGTAAACCGTTTGATCTTCTGAAGCTCGGCTGAACAAAATCGCGAGAGATTTCTTCACGTCATGGCGAAGGATCGCTGGTGTAGACTGCGGGGTTGCTTGGAATGGTTCCGGAACCAAGCCGTTTCTTCGCCTCAGCGGAGCCCAGCTTCGCGGCCTTTTGATACCATTCAACGGCCCGCGTGTTGTCCACCCCGACACCCAAACCCTGCTCGTACATGTAGCCCAGAGAGAACATTGCATTCGCCACGCCCTGCCTGGCGGCTTTCTGATACCAGTCCAGCGCTTCTATATAATTCTGCCGTGCTCCGACTCCGTATAGGTACACGTCGCCCAAGGAATTCTGAGCAGCCGCGTTCCCCTGGGCCGCCGCCTTGAGGTACCAGTTGAGCGCCTCAGCGTTGTCCTTGGGCACCCCGAGCCCGTTTTGGTACATGACGCCAAGGTTGCTCTCCGCGTGCGAATCACCTTGGGCTGCGGCCGTCGAACATGACGACAGCGCCGCCGCGTAGTCCCTGCTCGCAAGAGCGGCGGCGCAAGGAGCGGTTTGGTCAGAGGGTTCCGGCTTTGGTTTCGGCTCGGCTTGCACTTGGGGACCGCCAGACTTCGGCTCCGTAGAAGCTTGGTTGGAGCTCTCGGCTGATTTGTCATTCCCCTTTTCGTCGGATTGTTCTTCCCCAGAATTCTTCTTCAAAGCTTCGAGCCTGGCCTGCGCTTCAGCCTGTCTCTTGAGGTCCGCTTCTTTGTTCGATGCTTCGAGCTTGGCCTGTGCGTCGGCCTGTCGCTTGAGCTCGGCTTCCTTCTTCGATGCTTCGAGCCTGGCCTGCGCCTCCGCCTCTTGTTTGAGTTCAGCTTCTTTCTTCAATGTTCCGATCTGGGCTTGGATCGCCACAACCTTCTTGAGTACCTCTGCGCGGGCCGAAGCGTCGCGCACCCCCGCGCTACAGTAGTTCAGCGCTCCGACCGCCGCTTCCAGATTGCCGGCTTTCTCTTCGGCCTGAGCCAATCGTTGATAGCCTGAGGCGAGCCATGGTGCGAGCCAGAGCGCGCGGCGATATTTTTCGGCTGCCGCGTTATAGTCGAAGGTGGTCGTTGCGCGACTCATCGTGCCATCACCCTCGCTGAGCAGCTGGCGCGCCGCTTCTGGAATCGCCGGCGGCGGATTCATCTGGAGCGCAATTGAGATCGCATTCTCGCGAAACTGTTTCTCCGCCTCGCTTCCCGCCTTCGCGTGCCGGACCGCGGCGACAGCCTTCTCGAGCTGAACGTTCAACTTCGCATAGTGCTCCTCTGCGGCCGCCTGTTGCTGCGCCGCAGCCTTGCGTCGCGTCTGCTCGGTCGCTGCTGCCGTCTTTGCCCTTTCAGCTTCCTGCGCGGCGGCTTGCGCCTGTGCCTCCTTCTCGGTCTTGGCACGAGCTTCGGCCGCCGCCCGCTGCCGTGGCAGATAAGTGTCCTTGTAGTAGTAGGTTGCGGTGAAGCCGATTGCGGTAATGAAAATGCTGATCGCTCCAATCGCCAAAAGTGTTGATGCACGCCCCGCTCGGCCAGACGCGATAGGACCATGCTGAAAACCAGCGGCTTGTCCCTCGCCGAGCACCAACGCCGGCGCGACAGGATCTGGCTGAAGATCCGCGGCTTGGTCGGCTTCGAGCACTATCGCGGGACGTGGCGTCAAGTCAGCACTGCAGTACGGACAAAAGCGCGCATCGACGGGAATCCCACGGCCGCATTTCTTACAGATGCCCGCCGGCACCTCCTCGTCCGGTGCCGGAGGCGTCGAAAATGGCATCGCGGGCAACAAGATCGAACAATTCGGACAGGAGTGAGATGATGCAGAAATTCGCTTCGAGCAATTGGGACAGGTGCGTTCTTCATCCCGCCAGGCCACTTGGTAAAGGCGATGGATTCCCGAAAAGCCCTGCAGTTCAAACGCGCGGCCGTGATCGAAGCGGAAGCCGCCGCTGCCCTCGGTCACTTCCTTGAACGTCGAAGACACCAGGATCGTACCGCCTTGAGCCTTGGCCCCGATCCGCGCGGCCATATTCACGCTTCTGCCGAAGAAGTCGCGGCCCTCCTTGATCGCCTCGCCAACGTGCAGTCCGATTCGGACGCGGATAGGCTGTCTCGGATGCTGATCACTGTAGGCCGCGAGCTGTCGCTGGATGCCGATCGCGCATTCCAGCGCTTGCCGCGTGCTCGAGAATGTGATCATGAATCCGTCGCCCATTGACTTGACTTCAAAGCCGCCGTGACTTTCGACCTGCCCGCGGATGATCGAATTGTGCATTTGAAGCACTTCGTGAAATTTCTGGTCGCCGAGCGCCTCGTTCATCGCGGTCGAATTCTCTATGTCCGAAAACAGGATGCTGTACGTTCCGCCCAGGGCTAGGTGGAGGCCCAGATTTGGGCGTTCCAGCATCACGCTGGACGCCAGCAACTCCATCGAAGTCTTCGGCGAGGCCGCCAGCATCCGCAGCCTGTTTCGCACTGCGGTCGCGTTCGGGGGCCGTTCTGCGGGGTCCTTTTTCAGAAGTGTCAGGACGATTTCGTCTAGCGCGCGGGGCGTTCCGGGAGCGAGCGTTGACGGGGGCACTGGCTCCCTGTTGACATGTTGGGCCAGAATCGTCCGCAGGTCATCGCCCACGAAGGGCGGCTGGCCGGTTATCATGTCGTATAGGGTGGCCCCAAGTGAGTAGAGATCGCCGCGCGCGTCGAGCGGCTTGCCAAGAATTCCTTCGGGTGGCATGTAACTAACCGTGCCGACGATTATGTTGACTGCCGTCAGGCGCGATTGGCCAATCGTTAGGGCGAGGCCGAAGTCACCCAGTTTGCACTTGCCGTCCTGGGTCAGAAAGATGTTTCCCGGTTTGAAATCGCGATGAACGATGCCGCACGAATGCGAGTGTCCCAAAGCCTCGCAGGCTTCGAGCGCGATTTTCAGCACCTGATCAACCGGCAAGCGGTGATTCGCCGACCGGGCCAGTAAATCTTCGACCGTGCCTCCAGCCATGTACTGGCTGACGATGAATGGCTGGCCATTTTCTTCGCCGACATCGTAGACCGTGACGACATTTGGATGGTCACCGAGCCTGGCCATGGCCCGCGCCTCGCGGCGGACACGTGCGCATCCCGCCTCGTCGAGTCCTTCGGTCCTGAGGACCGCGATGGCCACGTCGCGATCGAGACTGGTGTCGCGGGCCAGGTAGACTCTCTTGTTGCTGCCTTCGCCAAGCAGACGAATCGCGCGATAGCGGCCTGAGCCGAAAGAAAGTGATGGCGGCCGGGCTGCTTGCGGGCGGATAGTCGACGTGGAGAACGGTGTGGCGGCCAAGGATGCGCCACATTTTCCGCAGAACCCCTCGCGGTCCGGCGGATTTTCGTATCCGCACGATAGACAGCGCATGTCCCTGTAAAGACTTCAGAGCCGAGCGTAATGCAACGCCAGTGGCAGTGTACTAGGACACCTCTTGACGGTCTATACGTGCAACGCCTTATATATTTAGCTTTTTCGCGTCGCAAGGCTCGAAAATGAGCGTCAAGTTTATGCGGCGCGTACACGCATCCGGCCAGCCCGCCGGCAAGCGAAGAGGCGTCTAGATTCAGTTTCTCCTTTCAACGGTAGCCCTTACGGACTGTTTCGCTTGCGCGAGTGTCACACTCCGAGCCATATTCCCACGGCGGGGAATAAACAATTCAGAGAGGAAAGCCACCAGTTTCGGTGTTCTTTTACCAAGGCGAGGCAGAACGCGCCGGGTGCGGTGCCCTGCAAAGTATTTGGAATCAAATCCGGGCTCCAACTTTGTGTTTTCAAACGCGTGGTCTTGATGCGAATGAATCCGGTTTCAAAAACGGAAATTCGAGGTTAGCGATGATTAGCTACAAAAATATGTTGTCTGGATTGAGTACTGGACTATTGGTAGTGGTCGTCGCGGGCTGCAATTTGCGGGAAGGCATTCCTGTGGTACCTGAGCAGACCGCACAGGTGAAAGTGTATCAACCCGGCGATCTCGCCAGTCTCAAATACACTACGCTCGGGCCGATCGATGCCAGCGCATGCAAATTCGCTCTGTGGGACGATCAACCAACCGAGCAAGGCGTGACCGATCAACTGCGGACTAAAGCCGGCGCGATGAGCGCCAATGGGATCACCAACGTCACGTGCGGGAGCGGCACTGGGGGAGCGCTGCTTAGAGACTGTTGGTCCAGAGTCGCATGCACCGCGGAAGCGATTAAAATAGGAGATTGAGTTTCCGGAGAGTCGATCGATCTTCCGGATTTTCTGCGGCGCCGCGTCAATTTCTCCGCGATTCTCGGGCGGCGACGAGATCGCCATCGCAATTGCGCCCGCGCGGAATGAACTTCAGCTTAGGAGGAGGTCTGACTGCGATAGTGCGCCGACTGGCCGGGACCCTCGGCCACTGAAATTTCCATCGTCGTCACTTCCCTGAGTGCACCGCGTGCGATCAGCGCCGCCGCCAGCTCGTTCCATATGTAGCGTGCGAGTTCCTCCGCCGAGCTGTGCACGATCGGAACCAGGCATACGTCGGCCGCGGGGAGCACGAACTCGTCGCGCTCGTAAAAGATTCGCACCTTCCCGTCCTTGGGTCCTTCAATTTTCAGGCAATCGCTGTTGGCCGGGATGATCGTTCGCTCGTCGAGTCGATCGACGATCTCTTTGGTAAGTTTTTTGATCAGCCCGAAATCGATCACGTAGCCGGTGCTTGCGAGCTTGCCTTCGACGTAAACACCGACCTGGTAGTTGTGGCCATGCAGCGGCTCGCGGAATCCCGGATAGGCGATGAAATGCGCGGCGGAGAATTTCAGATTTTCCTTCGCCACGTGAATCGAAAATTTCGAGTCGACAGGCGTCGTCATGGTTCCACGCTCGCGGTTTTCAGAAGCGCGGCAAGGTTTTCATGACGGCTGGAAAACCTTGCCTCGTAACGCGCGTCATCCAGAGAGGTGGCCTCGATAAATCTTGCCCGCTCGCCACTCGCCACTCGTGCGAAGTGATCGTCGAGCTCGCGCAGCCACGGAGCGTCCGGGTCGAACCGATTCGCGAGATCGCCGACCGCCACTCCGTGCAGTCCGCCGAGCAGACATTCGGCGTAGTAGCCGATTTGTCCGGCGCGGTCGAAATCGGGAATTTCGAGCCGCAGCGCCTCGTCGAGCGTGAGCAGTCGATCCATCCCGAATTGCTGGCGCCGCGACACAATCCGCGGATCTCCGCTCCCTTCAAATCCTGACCCTATCGCGATTATCGCGATACGCCCGTCGTCGATTTGGATCGGATGGAAAATGTAGCCGGGCGACGTGTAGCCGAGCATCGTGCGGAGTGCGATTCGATACGCGAGCAGATCGAAATTCGTTCCGCTTGCGAGCTCCATCAGGTATTCGCCGAGCGGGACGCCCGCGCGATCGGCCAGCCCAATCAGCCGCTCGAACGCGCCGGCCTCGTATTCCTCGCGCCGCGCAATCAGCGGCGCGCACTCGCGATCGAAAGTCAGAAGCAGGCCGCCGATTCCGACGCCGCCCAGTCCAGTCGATGCGGTAATCGACGCTCGTCGATCGACCGGTTCGATATCCATCGCGAGGTAACTGCCGTGACTCGACGGCTTGGCGAGTCCGCGCCGCGCGTTACGAATCGAGACCCGCTCGACGTCGCGCGCGATTAGCCGGCTCGCCCCGCCGCGCCGCTGCGCGAGCAGGCCGTATCCGCTCAGCAACGATCCATATCCCACGACCAGGATCTCGCGATTGCTATATGTCTTCGGCACCGGGGTAGTATTTCCCTTCGCCGAGCGAATCGACCGCGGCCCAGAACTCGGGCCCGCCCGGTTTCATCGGATCTTCGAGCGCCCATGCCTGGCGCTTGTAATTCCAGCTCTCCGGACGAAGCCGCTTCGCTTCTTCGAAATACTTTTGCGCCGCAGCCGCGTGGCCGTGCTCGAACAGATATTCGCCGAGCCGGAAGTTTGCGGCGGCGCGCACCTGTTTGGCGTCGGGAGTATGCATCCGGCGGAGCACCTCGGCCCCGTCGAGCGCGAACCTGCTCTTGGCGCCTTTCGCTACCCAGTCGCGAAGCGCATCGAGGTACGCTTTGCGCTTGGCCTGCAGCTCGTTCATCGCGTCGGTAGGAATCGAAAAGTTGGTCCGATTCATCTTGCGGAACGCGTCGGTCACGCCCGCGGGCTCGCTCGGCCGGACAATCTTGCCGCGCTCGTCGATCCAGACCGCGGTCGGCACATTGACCATATCGTAAAGCTCGGCGACCACGTGGCGTCGATCGATAAGGCACGGATAAGTGGGCTTGGCCGCCTTGATCCACGGCTCGGTGGCAGCATTGCCGCCGCTGTCAAATGCGATCGCGATTGGCACAAATCCACTCGGTCCGAGTTCTTCGTAAAGAGCCTGCCAGACTGGCAGGTCGAAGCGGCATCCTCACCACGAGGCCCATGAAACGAGAAGAACTTTTTTGCCGCGATACTTCGACAGCGAATGCGTCCGGCCGTCGAGATCGGGCAAGCTGAAATCCGGCGCGTCGAGCGAGGTCAGGATTCGCTTGCGCTCGTCCGCAGCCTCGCCAAAGCAGTACGCGTGATTTTCCGCGTCGGCGACCATCGGCTGCCCGAGCATCTCCGCGAGCGCCGCCAGGTTGTAATCGTCGCCGTGAACGAACTCACTTTGGCGCGCGGCCGGCACCGGCACGCAGACCTCGCCCTTGCAGAATCCCTGCGGCCTTATGCGTCCAGCCCGAGACGCGCTCGAGGTCGGCGCCGTTCAGCCACAGCCCACCGGTGTTCGCGTCCGCCTCGACGCCCTCGGTCACTCGTTCTCCGTATATAATGTCTATTGCCATCGATAGTCGCCTCAATCGAGATTTGACCACAAAGCAATAGCGGAAGATATTTGGCGGCGCGAGTGGGACCGGGCCTACCTAACCCCTGACCCCTTCCCTCGAGGGAAGGGGAACCAGTCGGCAAGAAACTCAAATCCACAAGATCGCGCCCGTAGACGGGCGGCGCGTGCTTTGCGTGATCGCGTGCATATATAGACCGATCTGGGCGCGATACTCGTCGAGCCGCGGCGCGATCTCGAGGTCGGTTTTGAAATCGACCACCGTCCACTTGGCGGCGCGCCTAGATCCCTCGGCAAACGCCAGGTCCGCGATACCTTCGAGCATGACGCCGTCTTCGAGCCGCACCATCAGCGGACACTCGCGCATCACGAGGTCCGCGCTCTTGGCGCGCCGGATAAGCGCCGAATCGAGCGCTGCGACTACCGCCGCCGTCGCCGCGGCGACTTCATCCGGCGACGCGCCGATCATCCTGCCGGCGCTCGCCGCGATCATGCCGACCTCGCTCGCGCCGGCGTCGAATCCCGCCCGGAGCATCGTCAGATGCACCAGCGTGCCGAAGCGCTTGCCATGCGGCCTTCCGCGATCGCGCCGGGTTTCTTCAACCGCTATCTCGCCTGCAAATTCAAGCCCAATCGCCGGCTGCGCAATCGCAAGCTCGGTCGCAGTCGCGACGGTAATCGATGGCGCGATTCCCGCCGCCAACATCTCCACTCTTTTCGCGGTCCAGACCTCGTGCGTCTTCATTCCGCGGATCGAGATTAGCTTGTTCTCGTCGGCCTGCAGCAGCTTGTTCTGCCTGAGCCCCATCGCCTCTTCGACATGCAAGATGAGCCGCGAAGGATCCCACCAAACGACCTGGTGAGCGCCCGCCGTCGCGCGATGAAGTCCCGGCGCTACCGACTTCATCTTGTCCGGCGCGCGATTGGGCCGCGTGAGCACGCTGTCGTCGCCGAAATCCGGGCATCCCGCGGGAGTCCGCGTCAGCGGAGCCCGCCGATTTGCCGTCGCCGGAAAAACGACCGGACTCAGCTTGGCGAGCCATCCGTCATCTTCGCCGTCGCCAATTCCCGGCAGCTCATCGCCAACCGCCGGCACCACGATCAGATCGCGCGCGCGAGTCGCCGCCACGTAGAGCAGGCGGATCGCTTCCTCCTTGTCGCGGCGATGCTCTTCTTCGCGATGCTCCTGGAGCTCGCGCGGCGCGCATCCCGCAAGTTCCATCGCCGCGATTTTGCCGGCCGGCTCGATATATCGCGACGCCTCCGCGCGCGTCTCGTTGCAAGTCGGGTCCGCGAAGATGACGACCGGGAACTCAAGGCCCTTCGCGCGATGCACCGTCATGATGCGCACGCCCTCCGTGCCTTCCTCCACAATCGGCGTCTCGCTGGCTTCGTCGCGCTCGGCGCGCGCTTCGAGTTCATCGACGAACGCGCGAAACGACGTCGCACCGCTTCTCGCCTCGTAGCGCCGCGCCTGATCCATGATTCGCATGATATTCGCGAGCGCCTGCTCGCCGGTCGGCCAAATAGCGATTCCCGCGTGCGCGCGCGTCTTCGCGAGCAGCATCGCGAGCGTCTCCGCGATCGGGCGGCGATTTCGGCCGCGATGCAATCCCTTGATCACCTCGAGCGCGCGGCTCACTTCGAGAACGCTTTGCGATGGCTCGGGTTTCAGCTTGCGAAATGGATGCAGGCTGCCCTGCGTCTCATGGAATTCGAGCAGCGCGGCATCCGACAGCGCGAAGATCGGCCCGCGCAGCGCCGCAAACACCAGCAACTCGTCTTCGGGACGTTCGATCGCACCAAGCAGATTTCGGATCGCGATCACTTCCTCGCGCTCGTTGAATGAACCACCCTTGACCAGCACATGCGGCAGATGGCGCGCTTCGAGCGCGCGCAAATAAGGCCGCGTCACGTCGCGTCCGAACGAATTCATGCGGCGGAACAAAATACATATGTGCCGGGGACGAATCGGCACCCGCACCTCGGGCGCCTCGCGCTCGGTCACCGTCCATCCGCTCTCGACCACGAGCCATCGCGCATACGCGGCAATCGCCTCGGGAATCGACTCGTCGATCTTCCAATCAACCACGCGCCCGAAATCGCCGTACGGCTCCGGCACCGGGAGCACGACGATCGAGGGTTGTGTCTCCACACCGGCACGAAACGGCGTCAACGGCGCATAGACCGGCTGCGTGCGCGATTCCTCGCTCATCAACGGCGCAAATGCCGCATTCACCGCATCTTGAATCTGAGGCGTCGCGCGAAAACTCACGGTGAGATTCTCGAGCGCGGCGCCGCGGCTGAGCAGCATTTGTTTCACGTCCTGGTAGAGCGAAACGTCGGCGCGGCGGAAACGGTAAATCGATTGCTTGGGATCGCCGACGATAAACAGCTTGCCCGGACGCGGTTGTACTTGCCGCCAATTCGACTCGACGGGATCTGCGGACGAGAGCAGGAGCAGAATTTCCGCCTGCAGCGGATCGGTATCCTGGAATTCATCGACAAAGATGTGCGTGAATCGATCCTGCAATTCAGCGCGCACCGCCGGATTGTCGCGGACGAGATTGCGCGCGACCAGCAGCAAGTCGAGGAAATCGAGCCGGCCCGCGCGCCGCTTCATGTCTTCGTAGATCGCGACCATCGGCCACAATTCTTCGCGCAGAATCGGCGCCAGATTTGCCCCCGCGTCGTCACGGAACTTCTTGAGCCGCTCGTGCAACTCGGCGCGCCGGCGGAAAACTTCGCCGCGCTCGACATCGCCAAATCCGCCTCCGTATCCCTTCCACTCCCAGCGCCTGCCGGTCGCGAGCGATACCAGCACCGCTTCGAGCGCGTCGTAGTCGCGGCCCCGCACCGCTTCCAGGCGGGTCGCTTCACGCACCGGACGCGCGATCGCGTCGAGGCCCTTGCCCAGCCAGTCGTCAGGCTCCGCGGTGCGTGCGAGTTCGCCCAGCGCCTCAACTTCGGCGACGATCGCGTCGATCTCGCCGTCCCGCGCGAGCGGCGAGGGTTGCCACGGCGTATCGAAGTCGCGCCAGTTCAGAAGTTCGTTCGCCGCGCGCCGCGCGATCGCTCGCGGACCGCTGCGCGCCGACAAGTCGCGCCTCCTGAGCAATCGGCGCATCCCTTCGCCGGGATTGGCGAGCACCTTTTCGAACCATCGATCGAACGCCGCGTCGAACATCTCCCCGGAGATTTCCTCGGGCGCGACTTCGAACCGCGGATCGACCTGCGCCTCCACCGGCCGCTCGCGCAGCAGGTCTGCGCAAAAAGAATGAATCGTGCCGATTCGCGCTTCTTCGAGTTGCCGGAGCGCTTCGTCAAGGCGCGCGCTGACCTCGCGAGTAAGTCCGGGCGCATGACGCGCCTGCTCGATCTCGCCGCGCAGTCGGAGCTTCAACTCGCCCGCCGCTTTCTCGGTGAACGTCACCGCGACGATCCGCGCGAGTTCGCCCCGCCCTGAGCCGACCACCGACACGATTCGATTCACCAGCGCCGTCGTCTTGCCGGTTCCTGCCGCCGCCTCGATCACCAGGGTGGTTTCGAGGTCGTCGCGAATCCGCGCGCGCACCTGCTGATCGGCGATGCTGGTCGTATTCATCGGGGTCACGACATCTCGCGAAGCTTCTTGAGCGACGCAAGCCGCGCTTTGGGTTTCATCGCCACGCGCCGCTCCTCGTATGGTCCGCAGACGCGCTTGTAGTCGCACCAATCGCATTCTCGAGCATCCGGCGCGGCGGGCAGGAAACCCGCCTCCAGAGCCTCTCTGACGATCGTGGCGAAATCGCGCGCCGCGATTCGCGCGCGTTCGTCGATCTCGACCACGCGCTCCTCGTAGCCGCCGGTCGCTGTGCAGTAATAAAGGCGTCCCGCGTATATCGGCTCGTGCAAAACCTTTTCCGCGGCGAGCGCATAAAAAACCGGCTGCAGAGTCTTGCCTCCGCCGATCACGAAATTCTTCGCGGCGCGGACTTTTCCGGTCTTGTGATCGGTCACTCGAATTCGTCCCGCCGGATCGCGCTCGAGCAGATCGATCGACCCGCGCAAGCGAAGACCGCCTTCGATTTCAACCGGCGCCGTCGAACTGCGCGGATCCGCCTGCTCCCGATCGCTCAGTCCGAACCCAAGCTCGAACCATTCGGGCCGCCAGTGCTCCGGATCGCTTGCCGCGCGCCGGAGCCATTCACGCAAGTCGGCACGGATCGAGTCGATTCCATCGCGCCAGACCCGCTCGATCGCGGGCGCCAGCTTGTCATGTGAACTCGCCGCGACTTTCTCCAACTGCTCGTCGAGCAAATCGAATGCGTCGTCGAGAGTTTCCGGCGTGACCGGCAACGCTTCGATCTCGCGCAGCGCCGACAGGATTTCGTATTGAACTTCCGCAAACAGTCCGCCCCGCGTCAGCGGATCGAGCGCCTCGATCGCTTCGGGTTCCTCGCGCGGCTCCAGCCGATGAATCGCTTGCAGGAAAAATCGATACGGGCAGGCGGCGAAGTTCTGCAACGCGGTCGGCGAATAGGAACGCGCCGACATCTGATGACGTCCGAGCGCCGCAATCGCCGCCGGCTCGGGATCGACCAGCCCGTCCGACACCGTCCAGCGCCGGAGCCATCGCCGCGCCCGAGCCCTGAGCGCGCGTCCGAGATGCTCATTTTCGTTGAGCAGATAATTGGCCGCGCCGATGGTCGTTTCCGGGTCCTTGTCGAGCAGTTTATCCAGAACCGCCAGATCGAATTCCGCGTCGTCGATCGCGTCGGCCGGATCCGCGGGCACCGGCCATCCGAGCCGCGTCGCCTGCTCCGAGGCCGCGCGATCTGCGAGCTCCGCAAAGCCGGGCAAGCGCCCCTCGGCAGCGCGCAAAATTTCAAGCGCGTAAAAAGACGGTACTCGCGGACGCCCCTGGTCGAGATCGACGCGAGGATAAGAAAACATCGCCCGCTCGCGCGCCGCTCCAGCCACGAGTCTAAGCGCAAGCCGCTCCGCACCGACCCGCCGATCGTTGCGCGCCAGATATGGACTCAGCCGCGCGCGCGCTGAGTCGGGCAGAATCGGATCCTCGGTCACCTTGCGCGGGAACATCCGTTCGGCGAGGCCCGGCGCGATCACGACGTCGAAGGCAAGCCCGCGCGCGCGAGCGGGCGCCGCGACGAAGACCTCGCCATAGCGCCGCCGGGCGCGGGGAGCTTCGAGCCTTCCCAGCCGATCGCTCAGCACCATCCGCACTTCGTCGAGACCAATCGGTCCCGACCGGCGCCATCGGTTCCAACTCCGCGAGCGCCGCCAGCACCGGCTCGCGATCGCGAATCGCAAGCTCGACGAGACCGCGAAGATATTGCAGCCACTCCATCCAGGTCGCGTTGCGCGGCGTCGCGCCGAGGACCGACAGAATCGGCATCGCCACGTCGCTTAGATGAGTGAGGTCCAAAATTCGCCGTTCGACACCGCGCACCCGCGCCTCGTCGTCGGCGAGCTGTGCGCGCCGCGCCTCGAGTTCGTTGCGCAAGCCCTTGAGCCGCGCCTCCCAGCGCTCACTGCTGTTGCCGATCACCGCCGCATCGACCAGCAGCCGCTCCCATCGCCACGGCGCGCGCACGGTGCCTTCGACCACGGGAACCGGGTCGGAGATCGGACTGTCGACAACCGCGGACTCGCTCTCGACTTCGAGATCCGCGGCGAGCGCGTCGGCGGCAAGTTCAGTCTCCGGGCTTATCGATCCGCTGCCGTCAGCCGAGGCGGCAGAGCGGTCCGCGTCGGGCACTTGGGCGAGCGAAAGATATTCGCCGAAACGGCGCGCGGAGAGATTCTCGGCGGCACATCCTAACAGCGCGAGCAGCGCGCGCCCGCCGGGCTCCGGACGGCGCGTGCCGCGCGCGAAGTAAGCGGGAATTCCGGCGCGAGCGAGCGCCTCCTGCAAGTAAGGTGCGTAGCGAATCGGCTCGTGCAGCAGCACCGCGATTCGATCGAACGGCACGCCGCGCCGAGCCTCCGCGGCGATTCGGCGCGCGATCTCGACGCATTCGTGCATCTCGCCCGGCGCCGAAATCACGCTCACGGTTTCATCAACGTCGCGCTCCGGCGGCGCCGTATCCGCGAACAGATGCGCCTGCAGACGATGAAGCGACGGCAGATTGTTTTCATTTGCCGGCGCCGAATATGGATTCGCCTTGACCGCGAGCGCTTCTTCCAGCAGCGACTGCACCGCGGGATCGCCGGTCGGGAATGGTCGCGAGAATCGACGGAGATCGCGCGGCCAGCGCCGCGATAAAATCTCGATCGAGGACTCCATCGACCGACAAATCGAGCAGAAGCATCGGCAGGCCTGCGAAACGCGGCGCAGGATTCGCGCGCACCGCGTCGGTCGCGACCTTCACCATCCCGGCCCGATCGATCAGCTTTGCCTCGGCCAGCTCCTCCTCGAATCGCTCGAGGGTCGCGGCAATCGCAGCGCCCGCACCTCCGAACGCGCGCAGCTCGTGCGCCGCAATATTGTTCCAGCGCAGTTCGGCAATCGTCTGCGCGAGCGCACGCGCGAAACCAGGACGATCGAGCACGGGTCTGAAATGCGCCAGCGCATTCGACGGCGCCAGGCGGAAGACCGCGCGCGCAGCCACCGCCTCGGCCGCAAGACCGTCGGCGGGAGCAAGTCCCCGGTCCGCGATATGCTCCGCCGCGAGCAGCCCGACCAGCCGGTTCGGCGTCATGCGATGCATCCCCAGCAGCGCGCCGCGCGACTCCGCGAAACCGCGCACCAGGTCGTCGGCCGCCTCCTTGACCGACGCGATCACGAGCACCTCGCCCGCGTCCGCGGGGAGCGCCTCAAGCCATGCGCGCGCAGCCGCGATTCGTTCGGCGGCTCGTGATGAAACTAAAATTTCGCGAGAGTGAGGCATCGGGGTGTGTGCGACTCATGGTCACGCCACGAATCTAACGTTCCAGATCCATGCTCTCGACAACGATCGGAACTCGCAATAGGCCGCCGGGTGTTGTTTCAACAACCTGACAACGGTTGTCAACGTGCGCCGATCATTTGTCGAGGTAAACCGGATCGCCGATTTTGACCTGGCCCGCCGCGCCGATCGACGCGAACACGCCGACGTTCGCGCGATGGTTGTAGGCGGCGGTTCGCAAAATCGTGTAGTCGCGCGGCAAGCCCTGCTGCGGATGGGTCGTCATCACGCAGCGCAGCGCGGGCTGGAGCGAGACGATCTTGAGCGCGCCGCCGACTTCGAGCGTGCCACCGATCCAATCATCTTCTATAAACGCGTCGTCGCGCTCGCCGCTGTCCACAAAAATCGTCGGACGGAAGCGGCGCGGGTCGAAGATCGATCCCGGCTCCGCCAGCTTCGCCATATGGCGCAGTGTGCCGCTCGCGATCACGTGCATCACGGCGGTGTCGAAAAAACTCTCCTTCTCGAGCGCAAAGTGGTCGGGCATAGTCTCGGCGGTGAGGCCGGGGATGACCTTCTCAATCGGCACGTCGGCAAAAATAGTTGCGGCATCGATTCCCGCGTGCTCGGCGTGCGCACCCGAAGAACTCTCCAGTTTCACTTTGCGGCCGAGCGCTGCCGAAATAATCTCCGACGCATCCTTGTCCTCGGCGTGAATCTTCTGCCCGTCCGGCAGTTCGATCGTTACCGGCGGTATGCGCCCGGGCGCCGGCGAAGAATCGTAACTGGAGCGAAATTCGAGCAGTTTCGCGAACTTCTTCGCACTCGCGATTCGCCCCGTCGCCACTTCCCGGAGCGCGTAGGCGCGATCGCCAACCACGCCTCGCTCGGTGACCAACACCTCATCGAGCTTCTCGCCGAGCATCGACTTGACCGCGTAGCGTGCGAGCGCGCTCACCGTGCCGATCATCTGTCGCGCCATCGTGATAGACCTCTACTTCTTGCGCGGATGCACCGCGTTGTAGTCGTGGATCGCTTTCAGGATCGCGCCGCTCGCCTTTTGCATCAGCTCTTCCTTGTTGGCGGTGACCCGCGCCGCCGACGCCTCGATCGGCTTGATCAGTCCCTGGCATCGCGGCATCACGTAGCGCGCGAGCAGCTCATAGCTGCGCATCATTTGCGGGCGCGTCGCCCAATCGTGCGCGAAACAAAGAACGGTGCCGAATCCGCCCGAGAGTTTTTGCAGCCGTGCGATTCGCTCGAGCGCGTCCTCAGGTGTGCCGAAAATCGCACCGCCGTACTCGCTCATCCGCTTCGCAGCTTCGTAACCGTCCGGAAAGATTGGTCGTTGCGGAGTCCCGAGGATCCCGACGATATATTCGTTCTGCCACTTCTGGAGGCCCGCCGCGACTTCGCGCATCGCCTGTTCTTTCGATTCCGCGAGATGAAACGGCATCACGATTCGCCAGTTGGCGCGATCGATCGTCTGTCCGAACTCCTTCGCCGACGTTTCGCCGAAATTCCACTGCGTCGGCAGCGCCATCAGTCCTTCTTCCGAGTACGACGCAACCGACAATACGCCCGCACCATACTTGCCCGCCGTCTTCATTCCCGATGGCGATATCGTAGAGGCGACCGCGATCGGAATCTTCTCCTGCAGCGGCCGGATTTGCAGCGCCGCGTTGTTGACTTCGAACCATGAGCCCTTGTAGCTGAACGGTTCTTCCTCGTTGAGCAGGCGCAGAATCACGCCGAGGCCTTCGTCCATCCTCTCGCGCTGCGTCATCGGATCGATTCCGAGCATGACCGCATCCGACGGCAGCGCGCCCGGCCCGACTCCGAGCATCGCGCGCCCGTGACTTAAATGATCGAGCATGACCATCCGCTGCGCGACGTTGAATGGATGATGATACGGAATCGATACGACTCCGGTACCGAGCTTGATTCGCTTGGTGCGCTCGGCGGCGGCGACCAGGAACATTTCGGGCGACGCGATCGTCTCCCATCCGGCCGAATGATGCTCCCCGACCCAGAACTCGTCGTAGTGAAGTTCATCGAGCCATTCGGCGAGTTCCAGATCGCGCTGCAACTGGAGCGTGGGATGCTCCCCGATAGGATGATGCGGCGCGAGGAACACGCCAAATCCGAGACGCTGGGTCATTACAGATCTCCTTTTTTCTCGTTCACACTTCTGACTTCTAACTCTTAACGTTTAACGTTTAACTTCTAACGGGACCGCAGGGATGCATCCTACATGTTCACCGAGCCGGTCGGTTGAGCCGTAGGAGTCGGGGCCGCAGCGCCAGCCGACGAAGCCGCCGAGGCCGGCGGTGCTGGCGACGCGGGTGCCGCTGAAGCAGGTGACGGTGGCGACGTTGGCGTCGGCTCTGGACTCGGCACTGAGACCATCGGAATCGGCGCAACCGAGGTCGGCGCTCCGGCCGGGCTCGCACCCTCCGACGGGACCGGAGCCGCGGCCATCAGCGCGGTTCCTGCGCCGTAGTCATAGACGAGCTCGCCGCCGAGATGGGCCGAGTATCCGAGCACAATGATCGCGAAGATTGCGACGATCAAGTAGATCGCGCGCGATCCTGCCATGAAGCCGGCCGCCTGGATCAGGATTCTCCACACGGCGAGGATCCCAAACGTGATCGCAAGGTACTCTCCCAGCTTCGCGTGGGTCTTCAGCACGTCCTTGGCCGGCTGTCCGAGCGCGTTCCAGATGCGGTCCGCCTCCATGTCGCCGGTGAAAAACGAACCGCCTGCCGCAATTGCGCCAAGAATGATGAGCGTCAAGGCGGTGTAACGAAGCCAGATTCGATTCGGCGCCATACTCGCGATCAGATCGAGCAGAACCGCGGTGAACAGCAACGCGACGCTGAAGTGATCGACCATCGGATGCAGTTGATAGGGCTGGAGGAATTTGACGACAGAGTCCATCGGCGCTCCTTGAAGTTGGCGGATGAAAGTACGCGCGGACGCGGAAAATTGCGCTTCGCGGCGTTAGCAGTTTATCCTAAAGCAAGAGTACTCACGCAATTCCACGATTCCCACCGAAGCGCGAAACTCTCGGGCGAAGAATTCGCGAAGCCGATTTTCATGGCCCGAGTTTGTCCGAGGTAGTGAGCTCTAAATCCCGAATCTCAACCTCGCTCCACGCGCGCATCGTGAGCCAATAGCGAAATGCGCCGGCAATTGTGAGGCGGCGAAAATCGGGATTCCACCACTCCTCGAATCCAAACTGCGCCGCAGACGGATTACCTGCGAGCGCGCCGCTTTTGGCCGGGCCGAGAGTCGCCACGATATTTACCGGTCCGGCGGAGTCCGAGCGCGCACGATCGCGCAGGTACCATTGGATCGCGGGCGCATCGGCGGGAATCATCGCGCGCGCGCCGGCGATCGCCGAAGTGTCCACGCGCTCGCATTGCGTGCGAGTCTGAATCGCAGTCGCCGGCTCCGACCAGAACAAAAGTGTGTGCCGATTCCATGGCGCCTCGCTGGTGTTGGGCGCCGAATACGCGAAATTGGTGAGGAATTGTATGTAGAGGGTCAGCGCCACGGCGCCCGCGAGCGCATAACGAACCTGATCCCATCGCGCCAATTGATGGATCTGTTCGACGCCGAACGCCGCGAGCATCGCAAATGGAATCACGATCGCGATCACCGCGTCGGGACGGTTGCCGGCGACAGTCAGAAACAGCGCCGAGCTGACAATCGCCCAGACCAGGGTCCAAACCGCAAACCTGCTCTGGACTTGCCTCGAAACGATCGTCGACGCGCCCACGATCGCGAGAATCAGAATCATGAATTCGTAAAAACAGCAGATGGGGATCAAGGTATGCAATCCGCGCTGCAATCCAATCGCCGGTGCGACAAACGCGGCGTTCAGATCGAATCGCACCGTCTTCAGGAGCGGACGGGTGAATAGCTCGGTCGTCAACAGTGCCCAAACCGCGATCGCGACGATTGCAGTTATAATCACGATCGCACTCCGCCGTTCCCACCAGACACGGATCCGAAGCCGCGGATGATCGACCCTCATCGCATCGTATGCACCGACAAAGATCAGAGCGCCGGTCACTGCCGCAGCCATTGCGTAGCCGATTGGATCTGCCGAGAGCCAGACTCCAATTGCCGCTCCAAGTCCGGCTGCGCCGATCGCGCCCGGACGCCTTCGCATGCTCTCCGCAATCGCGATCGCAATCATCATGAATGCCACCGACGCGATCACAGTCGATCCGGTTCGGGAAAAATATGTGACGCTCGGCGAGAGTCCGAGGATAGCGGCCAATGCCAGCGCACCGGCCCGTCCAAGGTAGGGACGCATCGCGAATCCGCTCGCGATCAAGATAAGCCCGCATAGCGCGACGACGATTCGCGAGGTCGCATCGCCGGCGCCGAGCTCCGCAAATACGCGCGCCTGCAGCATCGTCGTCCAGGTTCCGTTCCCGAGCGCGTCGATCCCATTTTTTGACATCGCGAACGCGGCAAGCGCGCGGCCTGCCTCGCCCGGATCGAGTGGACGCGCTCCCAGAGCCATCAGGCGCGTTATGAGCACGTACACCGCGATCAGGAACCAGCCGAGATGCTCCGCGGTAACGACGTAGACCGCACGCGACAGCCGATCGCGGCTCAAATTGGAAACGGTCGGCGCACGCGACGGCTCGACGCGCGGCTCATCCGGCTCGCGCGGCTCGTCCGGCTCCTCGTCGAGCCGCCACCGATCTTCTGGATTTATTTCGCCAGTCGACATTTTCTACCGCCTGCTAGTCACCTACTCGTGCGTTGTCAACGCGAACGCCCAAAAAATTCATCGCGCAGAAACGCAATTCGGACTTGAGCCAAACCCGGACGCGGTTATGCTGGGAGTTTCGGGCCTCGGAAATGTTCAAGATCGAGATCAACACTCGCCGCCTGGTCAACGGGTCGCTTTCATTTCTCGCGCTTGCCGCGATCATCGCACTGTTCTTCGCGTATCGTGGCCATGCCCAGCACCTCATCGAACGCCGCGTGCCCGTTTCGATCGAGCATCTTCCATACTACGCGTTCTGCTCGTTCTACCGGATGCTCGCCGCGTACATAATCGCGCTGCTGTTTTCGGTGATCTATGGGATGGGCGCGGCGCGCGGCGGAGCGTATGAACGCATCATGATTCCCGCGATCGACATCGCGCAGTCGGTGCCGGTGGTCGGCTTTTTTCCCGCCGCGGTTTATTTTTTCGTCGCACTCGCGCACGGCAGCCGGCTCGGCGTCGAGATGGCCGCCGTGTTCCTCATCTTTACCAGCCAGGCGTGGAACATGGCGCTCGGCGTTTACGAAGCGGTGAAAACGATTCCCGGCGATTCGGCTGAGTCGCTCGAGGCGTTCGGCGCGCGCGGATGGCTCAAGTTCAAGCGCTTGCTGCTGCCCGCGAGCGTGCCGAAGCTCGTTTACAACTCGATTCTGTCATGGGTCGCCGGCTGGTACTTCCTCATCGCGTGCGAAATCATCACGGTCGGTCCCGCAAGCTATCGACTCCCCGGCCTCGGCAGCTTTCTCTGGGAGGCCGCCGAGAAGGGCCGCACGTTTGATCTGGTCGCCGGCCTGCTGACGCTCCTGGCGATCATCGTCGCGATGGACATGATCGTGTGGCAGCCGCTTTCGACGTGGGCTGAGAAGTTTCGTTACGAGTTCGCGGCCTCATCCGGCGCGGTGCAATCGCTCGGGATGTTCGATGCGCTAGCCGGCGTTGGCCCCGCGATCACGCGGGCGCTGCGCTCAATATTGGTGCCACCGATCCGCATGATCGGCCGCGCGATGCGCTCCGTGCCGCGCCGCGAGTTGCTCACGCCCGGACAGAGCAAGCGCGCCAGCGCGATCTTCCAGATCTTCCTGGTCGGCTCGATCGCGATTTTCTTCGCTTGGGCAGTCGGTCGAGGATTGGTCGCGCTCATCAGGACGCTCTCGCAGCCGTGGCCGTCCGATGCGCGGCTGATTCCCACGGCGATTCTCGCCTCCACGCTTCGCATGACCATCGCCTACGCAATTTCGCTCGCATGGACAGTCCCGGTCGCGCTGGCCGCCAGCGAGAGCCCGCGCTTCAACCGAATCCTTTCGCCGATCGCGGAGATCGTTGGCTCGATGCCCGCGACGGCGCTGTTCCCGGTGATCGTGCTCTTCGTCATTCGAGCTACCGGCGGCATGAATCTCGCCTCGATACTTCTCATCCTGACCGGGATGCAATGGTACCTGCTCTTCAATCTGCTCGCGGGAATCAACCAGGTACCCGAGGATCTCAAGGAAGCCGCGCGCGCGTTCGGGCTCTCGCGCTACGCCACCTGGCGCAAACTGATCCTGCCCGCGGTAGCGCCTTCGCTGATCACCGGCAGCATCACTGCATGGGGCGGCGGATGGAACGCGCTAATCCTTTCCGAGTACTTCGTCTACCAGCAACATACTTACCAGGTACTCGGGATCGGCTCGCTGCTCGACAAAGCCACCTACCAGAGCGGCAACGGCGTGATGATACTGCTGAGCCTGCTGTCGATGATATTGGTGGTGCTACTATTGAACCGGCTGATGTGGCGGCGCTTGTACAACATCGCAACCGAGCGCTACAGACTCGACTACTGAGATGGCAACTGACTATGTGCGATGCGGACTCATCTGAACCATGGCCCTGCTCGAGCTCAAACACGTCTCCAAAAGCTTCGCACACGCCAAGGGCACTTTGCAGGTGCTCGAGGACATCACCTTTAACATTGAGGAAGGGGAGTTCGTGGCGATCGTCGGCCCCTCGGGATGTGGCAAGTCCACCTTGCTGCGCATCATCAACGGAATCGTGCCGCTGACTTCGGGACAGGTGCTCTATCGCGGCCGTCAGGTTGATGGGATCAATCTCGAATGCGCGCTCGTGTTCCAGTCGTTCGCGCTATTGCCATGGCTGTCGGTCAAGGCCAACGTCGAACTAGGACTCGAAGCGCAGGGCCTGCCGCCTGCCGAGCGCGAGAAACGCGCGAGCGTTTACATCGACAAGGTCGGCCTCGACGGTTTCGAAGAGGCGTACCCGCGCGAACTCTCGGGCGGGATGAAGCAGCGGGTCGGATTCGCGCGCGCGCTCGCCGTCGAGCCCAAGGTGCTCCTGATGGACGAGCCGTTCTCCGCGCTCGACGCCCTGACCGCGATTACATTGCGCGAGGAAATGCTCGAGATCTGGCAGTCGCCCGACATGCCGGTCAAAAACATCGTGCTCGTCACGCACATCATCGAAGAGGCAATCGAACTTGCCGATCGAATAATCGTGCTCGCGTCGGGACCCGGACGCATCGTCTCCGATCTCAAGGTCGAGCTGCCGCGCCCGCGCGATCGCCGCGCCGAAAGTTTCAACGCCTTGACCGACAAGGTCTTCTCGATGATCGAGGAGCGCGCCTGATGCCGGCCCCGGTCATATATCCGCTCCCCGATTGCGGCTTGACGCTGGTCTTTGGCCTGCTCGAATTGCTCGAGGACCGCGGCGGACACGAAGACGGCTACAAGATCGCGCGCGATCTCAATTTCAGATTCGGCGATTTGCTCAAAGTGATGAAGTCCGGCGAAATTCTTGGCTTCGTCTCAACGCCGGCCGGCGACGTCGTGCTCGAGCCGCTCGGAAAGCAGCTCCTCGACGCCAAGATCAACGAGCGCAAGCTGATCGTGCGCGAGCAGTTGAAGAAGCACAGCCTCTTCAGTTACTTCATCCGGCTTCTTCACGGCCAGGAAGACAAGTCGCTTACAAAGGAAGTTGTGCTCGAGCATCTTGCGATGCTCCTGCCCAGTGAAAAGCCCGAGCGCCAGTTTTCCACGATGGTGAACTGGGGGCGCTTTGCGGAGCTTTTCGGTTATAACAAGGACGAAGACCGCTTCTATCTCGACAACGAATAGGCGCGCCAGGCGCGCAAGGAGAATTTCCGATGGCTACCGATGCTGAAAAAGTGGTGACCGAATTTTGTAACGCGTGGCCGCGCAAGAACCTCGATGAAATCCTCGGCTTCTTCAGCGACGACGCCGTCTACCACAACATCCCGATGGACCCCGCGCGCGGCAAAGCCGCAATCAAAGCCGTCATCAACACTTTCCTGCCGATGGCCAAGTCGCTTCATTTCAAAGTGTTGAAAACGGCAAGCGCCGGCAATGTAGTCTTCAACGAGCGCGTTGACGTCTTCGACCTGGGCGGCGGCAAAACCATCTCGCTTCCGGTAGCAGGCGTGTTCGAAGTAAGCGACGGTAAGATAACCGCATGGCGCGACTACTTCGACATGGCGATGTACACCAAGCAGATGGCGTAGCCATAGCGTCCGCATTTAGTTTTAATTGATGGCTCCTACGGTCACCCACGCCATCATCGGCACCGCTGGTCATATCGATCACGGCAAGACCGCGCTCATCAAAGCGCTCACCGGCCAGGACACCGACCGCCTCAAAGAGGAAAAGGAGCGCGGAATTTCGATCGACCTCGGCTTCGCCTACTTCACCCTGCCCGACGCCACCCGCGCCGGTATCGTCGACGTTCCGGGGCACGAGCGCTTCATCCGCAACATGCTCGCCGGCGCGCACGGCATCGACCTGGTGCTCTTCGCGATTGCCGCCGACGACGGCGTGATGCCGCAATCCGAAGAGCATCTCGACATCCTCCATCTACTCGGCACTCGCCGCGGCATCTTCGTCATCACCAAGTCCGATCTTGCCGATTCTGCGCGCATCAGCGAAGTCCGCGACGAAATCGAGCTGCTCGCTGACGGCACTACGCTGGACGGTTCGCCGATCATTCCCGTCTCGTCGATAACCGGCGCTGGCATCGACGAGCTGCGCGCCGAGATAGTCCGTCAGCTCGACGGCTTTCAGGCCCGTCGCGCGACCGGAGTCTTTCGTCTTCCGCTCGATCGCGCGTTTGTAATCAAAGGACACGGCACCGTCGTCACCGGCACCGCGATGGGCGCCGAGGTCAAGGTCGGTGCTAGGCTCCGCGTACTGCCCTATGGCCACGAAGTGCGCGTGCGATCGATCCAGGTGCATTCAGAATCGGTTGAAAGCGCGGGCCTATGTCAGCGCGTTGCGTTGAATCTGACCGGCGCAGAAAAAATCGATCTCGCGCGCGGCGACGTACTCGCCGATGAGCGGCTCGACGCTGCGACTTCGCGCTTCGACGCGTGGCTGGAAATTCGTCCCGCCGCCAAGCGCGCACTCAAGAACAACAGCCGCGTGCGTCTGTTCATCGCGACCGCCGAGACGATCGCGCGCGCTATCGTGCTCGACGAAACTGCCGTGATCGCACCCAAGGACGCCGGCTTCGCACAGTTGGTCGCGGACACGCCGGTCGTCGCGCTCGCTGGCGACCGCTTCGTCATCCGCGACGAAACCAATTCGCGCACTCTCGGCGGCGGCATCGTGCTGAATCCGCTCGGACGCCGCGCCCGCAAACCGTTCGACGCGTATCGCGCAAATCTCCGCGCACTCAAGGAATCGTCGGGCTCCGACGCGATCGAAGCGTTGCTTAATTTGAATGAAAGTTTCGCGCTCGGCCCGGTTCGAATCGCGACCCTGATGAACATTCCCATCCAGGAAGCCGAAACCGCCCTCAAGGATCCGCGCTTCGTCAAACTATCAGTCGGAGATGAAGACGCTTTCACCACCCGGACCAAATGGGAGGAGTTGAAACGCTTCGCGCTCTCCGCACTCGAGACTCATCACAAGAAGGAGCCGCTGTCGGCAGGGCTCGAGATGGAAGCGATGCGCACGCGGATGCCCTACGAGATCGGCGCGCGCGCGTTCCGCCCGATCATCGATCGTATCGGCCGCGAGGCGGGAATTGTCCGCGAAGAGAGCATCGTGCGGCTCAAAAGCCATCGCGTCCAGCTCGGTGGCGACGCGAGCGTCATGGGCGCAAGCATCGAGGCGGCACTGACCAGCGCAAAGTTCCAGCCGCCCGACCTCAAGCAACTCGCCGATGCGTTGAAACTTTCCGCCGCCGATTTGCCACGCCTGCGCACCGTACTCGCCGCGATGGAACGCGAGGGCCGGGTGGTGAAAATCGCGACCGATCTATACTTCAGCCGCGCCGCCTCTGACGCCGCCCGCCAGACCCTCGTCGAATATCTGAAAGCCCACCCCGAAATCACCGCCGCAATCTTCCGCGATCTCCTCGGCGCCTCGCGCAAGTTCGCAATCGCCCTCCTCGATCACTTCGACCACACCGGCGTCACCACCCGCGTCGGCGACGCCCGCCGCTTGCGCACTCCGAATCCATAACCGCGGTCCGCGGTAAGGTCCTCCGTCGTTCAGAGCGTGTTGAACACTCCTGTTCGATGAAGTGATCTCGCAGCTACAGAGTCAGCCCACTTTTTCGAAGGTTAAATCTTCCAGGCGGCCGAGAGCAAAATGGCGTTCGCGCTCTGTGGGCTGCTTTGCGATTGAATGGACACCGGGTGCAGGGGTCACCCCTGCCGCCCCGCGCGTAGCGGTCTGAATCCGAATCCCATACCCGCTGACTTCACCCCTGCGATGCGCGACAATAGCCGCGATGTCCAAAACGAAGGACAACAATCCCTCGCGGGGCGATCTGATTCGCCTGACGGCGCGGTGCAAGGCTGCGGGTTGAGCCGGTAAGCTCGGTCCGGCGGACCTTTCCGCAGTCCTCGCGCGGCTCGACTTGCCGAGCCATCCTGATTTGCTGGTCGGAATTTCCACCGGCGACGACGCCGGAGTGTTCCGTCTTTCCGACGATCTCGCGATCGTGAATACCGTCGACTTTTTCACCCCAATCGTCGACGATCCGTTCACGTACGGACAAATCTCGGCCGCCAACGCGCTCTCTGACGTCTATGCGATGGGCGGAGTGCCGCGCACCGCGCTGAACATCGTGTGCTGGCCACAGACCGGATTACCCGGCGAGATGCTGTCCGAGATTCTGCGCGGCGCCGCAGAGAAGGCGCGCGAAGCCGGCGTCGTAATTGTCGGCGGCCACACCGTTGCCGACGAGGAAGTGAAGTTCGGGATGGCGATTACCGGCGTGATCGATCCGCGCCGAATCGTGCGCAACGTCGGCGCGCGAGTCGGCGACGCGCTGGTGCTGAGCAAGGCGCTCGGCACCGGAATCCTGATGACCGCGTTCAAGCGCGACAAGCTCGCCGATGAAGCGTACCAGGCCGCGGTGCGCTCGATGGTTCAGCTCAATGCCGACGCCGCGCTCGCGATGCTCAAGTTCGACGTTCACGCGGCGACGGACGTCACTGGATTCGGTCTGGTTGGTCATGCGCTCAAGATGGCCGAGGGCAGCGGCGTGACAATCGTGTTCGAGGAGTCCGACCTGCCTCTTCTGCCGGACGCGCTCGAACTGTCCGGCGCAGGAATGATTCCAGGCGGCGGCGTGCGCAATCGGGAGTACTACGCGCCAAGCTTGCGAATCTCGGACGAAGTTTCGGAACAGATCGCGGAGCTGGCTTTCGATCCGCAGACCTCGGGCGGCTTGCTGATTGCGCTCCCCGATGCGCAAGCCCTGGCGCTGCTCGCGGAGCTGCAAAAATCGGGGCATCGCGACGCCGCAATCGTCGGCCGGGTCACGCCTCGCTCGGACTTCCCAATCGAATTGATCTAGCTAGTCATCGCGGAGGCCGCTGATGGATTTCTTCGAAGTCGCCACTTCAACGCCTACGATGCGACGATTTCTCGATCGCCCGATCGCGGAGCACGAGCTCGTGAAAATCCTCGAGACTGCCAACATGGCGCCGTCGGGTTCCAATGCGCAGCCGTGGGAGTTCGTCGTGGTGCGCGATCTTCAGATGCGCCGCGAGATCCAGCACCTCTACGAAGCGGTCTGGGGGCCGTACAAAGACTCCGCGATCATTCGCGGCCGCACCACGCTGTCGCCGCGAGCGGTCAAGGCTCTCCGCACTGGCGACGAGTTCGCGGCGCAGCTCGCCGTCGTTCCGGTTCACGTCCTGGTATTTCTCAATCGCCCCAAGATGCGCGTCGAGCGCGGCAGCGCCAACGATCTGTTCAACTTCGGCGCGACTTACGGCTCGATCTTTCCCGCTATCGAACTAATGATGCTCGCGGCGCGCGCGCTCGGAGTCGGCACCGCGATGACCACGATGCTGACCAGCCGCGAGCCGGAGACCAAAGCGCTCCTTGGGGTGCCCGCGGAATATCAGCTGATCGCTCTGATTCCGATGGGCTATCCCGACGCACCTTTCAAGCGCCCGTATCGCAAGCCGGTCTTCCCGCGCCTGCATGACGGAAGATGGGATCGCGTCTGGCCCCTGAAAACTCGATCACTTGAGTGTCGCCAAGGAAGAAAGATCTAAACCACGCGGCAAGGCAATGAGTCCGGCCCGATGGATAAGGGAGAGCGGAAGGTTCCGGAGTGAGCAGGTCAGTGCTGGCCAGATCGCTCGCCTCCTGCATTGCGCGGAGCGCCATGTTTAACCTAGTCCTCTCACGCCTCTGATTCAAAATCGAGGCGGCCGAAGCGTTTCAGCGGAGCTATTCGCTGGATCGCTCCGGCGTACGAGATTCAGTTTTAATAATGAGATGCGCACCGGCTGCCTCTTCTGCGCGATCGATAGACTCGTTGGCAGCATTGAGGACTTGATGCGCCTCGTGCTTCAAGACAGCCATGACCAGCTTGCGGGAAGCCGGAGAGCCAACAGCGGACTTTGTTCTATTCATCGCGGGGTCCTGGTAAGCGTCGTTCTACTTCGGCAACGGGGAGTCTATCCCAGAGCCTACATCCCGTGTCAATACGAATCGAGGAACTACCCAACGCCATCTCGGCCTCAAACTTAACCAGCATGGCGTAAAACGCAATCTCCGCAAGCTCCGCTACCCTGTTTTGTGCGATTTTCAACCATTCTTCATGGTACGCACGGTACCAGAGTTCCTCGTTTTGCGGCGACGCATTGATATTGACGACCGCCGCGACCGCCGAGCCGGTCCCGGAAATCGTAGACGCTGGGACCAAGAGTGGGAGCGACACAAAAAGGCGCTCTGTAAAGTGCTCTTCCATGTACCCTGCCCATCTTTTTCCGACCTCCTCCGGAAAGCCTTCAATCTTGGGTAGGTCACCCTTGAATACGGCGTTCCCAGACATCTGCAGAAATGTGCGAGGTGCGCCAGGCAGAATATTAGAGTTGCGACCGTGGGCTGTGGGAACCCAGAAGCCGAGATGCCCGGCCCGCTCTGTCTCACTGACAACGACCAAGCGGCGGTCCGAATGGATGCCTCTCCATAGTTGATCCGCACGCGCGCGCACCGTTGCTGCTTCAGAATGCTGTGCTGGTTCAGGTAAAGGTGAATCGCTAGCGACCGGAATCATGAGGTTCGCGCTGAAATGACATTCGCCGCCAAAGACGGTACATACCGCTAGGCCCGCCGCCCGGAGAGCTGAGCGTGAGATTTCATCTGCCAGGTTGATTGCGGCAACCGGATCAAATGAGAGAAATCCAACTGCCTGATGATTCCCGTTCCTCAGAGCGATCGCTGCTTGGATCAGCTCCGACGACTTTTCTGCCGGCGGAGAACTCGCCAGATTGGCTTGGGCGACCTGCCTCTGCACCCATCGGGCATCGGCGCGTGCTCATGCTGAATTTCTGTATATTGCTCGCGGATCTTCTGCGCAAAGTCCGCCAGCGTCAGATCTGAAAAGCCGAACGTAGTGCGCAGCCTGCTCAGATCTCGTATATCTTGGATGGGGTCTCGTCGCGATTCATCGCCTCGCCACGCTACGCATTAATACAGTCGTGGAGAAAGGGCGAACTAGCCTCAACGGCAGTGGTATCTTGAACTTTCCGAGATTGAGATCAAGATCCTGACTGGTGTCCAGATGACCTAGAAGGTTCTCCCACCAGGTTCCGTGCCGCAAATGGCTAGCGAAATATGCGGCCAATTCCTCCTCCTCATGAGTATTGATTCCTCCGGCCATCTGCTTTCAGAGCGTAAAAACAACCTCCGAGCCTAAGCATTTTGTTAACGGGTCGTCCCTTTCGATCTACTTGCAGTAGGCGCCGAAGTAAAGACTGTCTAGGAGTTCGGGTTCGCAGTTGAGCGAAAGCCTTTCTACTTACGCAGGGCGATACCCAACTCGATCGAGATAGCAGAGAAGGACGGGCGGGCGGGGAACCAGACAGGGTCAGCCGAAGGACTTGGCACGCGCCATAGGTCGCATAACGGCTGCTTTGGGCTGCGGCATATGTAGATTGGCAGATCGTTCTCGTGCGGCATGCAGTAGTTGAGGGTGAAGATTGCGGAGCGCGGAATATCAGGTAGTGGGCGGCTTTGGTAATCAGCCCGATTTGGCTGGTGGAGGGGCGGGGTCTGGGCGTGGCTAACGGCGCTACAGCAGCAGCGGCTTCTTGTTCCTTTTTCTTGCGCTCAGCTTCATCCCTAGTTTTAAGCATGGTTATGACTTTCTGGAAGTGAGTAACTCTTGAGCAATCGAAAGCCCCGGAACCGTCGCTCTGATTCCGATGGGCTATCCGCAGTGACGAACCAATGATTCGAGGCGGTGCGCCGTCGTTTGATACCGCCTAAGCCGGTCTTGCCGCTGGCCATTGCTAGCGACGCCATGATGGGATACGCGTACTGGCCGCTTGCCACGCGCTGAAGCGCGAAAAAAGGACAGAATATCCGGTCAATACTAGGATAACCTAGCCAACCTACTTCAACACCTGTGATGGAATGCTTCCCCGGGGCGATGAAACCTATCGGTTCCTCTGGAAGATCAAGCGCCTTTATTCGGGCTTCCGAGAAGATAATGATAACCGCCGAATCTTTTAAGGAGTCTGGAATAATTACGCGGTCAGCTTCCTGAAGAAAAATTGTTGTGTCTTTAGTTAGATTGTGAATACGAATTGGTTGCTGCCATTTGTCGGCATGCCCAACGACGTGATGAGCGGTTGCGATCCCAACTAAAGTTTTGTCTGCGTTATATGCGCATAAGAAACCGGTCCCATGCCCATCAGGGGTTTCAATCTTTACTACAGATGGGGAGATTGAACTGACAACTTGGTGCCACTCTTTCACTGCCCTGACCGCCCTTTTTTCTTTTGATCAAGTTATACTACGGTTTAATATATACTACGGTTTAATAATGGACATGAACAAGCTGTCCTGTCGCGCTATATCTCTCTGGTGCGGAAGTCTTGCCTGCGTTCTTTTGCGTATCTTCACGCCATGCGAGCGTCCGCTGGAGCGACATTGGCGTCAGCCGCGCCACGCGGCAATAATCCAACAAACTAAAGTAAGGAGACGATGCCATGCCTATTATCACGACCAAAGACGGCGTTGAGATCTTCTACAAGGATTGGGGAACAGCCCATCGTGTTCAGCCATGGATGGCCGCTGTCGGCGGATGACTGGGACACGCAAATGCTCTTCTTCTTGAATCACGGCTATCGCGTGATCGCCCATGACCGCCGCGGGCACGGCCGGTCCACGCAAACAGGCGACGGTCACGACATGGATCATTATGCTGACGATCTTGCGGCGCTTACCGCGCATCTCGATTTGAAGAATGCCGTGCATGTAGGTCACTCGACGGGCGGCGGCGAGGTTGCGCACTACCTGGGACGGCATGGCGAGAGCCGGGTTGCGAAGGCAGCGCTGATAAGTGCGGTGCCGCCGTTGATGGTGAAGACGGCGGCCAATCCGGGCGGCCTGCCCAAGGAAGTGTTCGACGGATTGCAAGCACAGCTCGCGGCTAATCGCTCGCAATTCTATCGCGACCTGCCTGCCGGGCCTTTCTATGGCTTCAACCGACCGGGCGTGAAAGCCTCCGAGGCAATTATCCAGAACTGGTGGCGTCAGGGCATGATGGGCGGGGCGAAGGCTCACTATGATGGTATCGTCGCGTTCTCACAGACCGATTTCACCGGCGATCTCAAAAAGATCACGGTGCCGGTGCTTGTAATGCATGGGGATGACGATCAGATCGTTCCTTACGCTGATGCAGGGCCGTTGTCAGCGAAGCTGCTGAAAAACGGGCGGCTTAAGACCTACAAGGGCTTTCCGCACGGCATTCCTACTACGCAAGCCGACACGATCAACGCCGACCTGCTCGCGTTCATCAAGGAGTGATTGAAGCCAAGGTCGGACTCAAAGACGAAGGAGCGGGATTACCTCGCGCGCGAATTGTTCGAGTTGCGCGTCGCGATCTGAGGGATGGCAGACTGCGTCGACGCCGATGACGCAGTCCGACTCGAGATGAATTTGGTTGAGTCAGAGCTGCCAATGACTCAACCTCCGGCACCACCGCATTATAGTAAGTTCAGCGCCTACGGAATCGACTGAACGCAGCCGGAGTTCATGTTCGACCACTCCTCCTGAAGCCGCCATTCGATTCCGTTGATCGTCACTGGGCTGCCGTATTGCGTCTCGCATTTGTCGCCGACCTCCTGTCCGCCCGAATCGTACCAGGCATTCAGCAATTGATCGGTGATCGATTCCGACAACTCGTGCGCCGCATCGTTCGCCATCGCCTGACCGCCGCTGCTGAACGGGTTGGAACCTAGAGGGGTGACGCCGCATCCGCTGACCCCGGTGATGTTTGGCAGATAGCCCACCGCAATCGGATCGCCGTTGCAGGTTCCCTTTGCATGCCAAGCGCAAAAGTTCGCCGCCTTGGGAAAGTTTGAAGTGATTACAAAGTACACGCCTGTAGGATCCGGCGGCTCGCCACCCAGCGACGAGCAGATCTCGTTGACGATCGTGCTGACGGCAGGCGCATGCGCCGGCGGCGCGGAAGAATCCGAAGCAAGGACCATGTAGGTCGACGCTGGCGGAGCGGGCGGAACTCCGCGCATGTACTGGGTCAAGATGTTTGCGTAGCTGCTGCCGCCAAAGCCTTCAAAGAACGAGTCCAGTGCGCCGGAAATGTCAGGTGGCACCGGGCCCCAGAAGAGGGCATAGACGTGCGAGGTCGGTAGCACCGGGCCACCGTGATCGATGAGGTTCTTATTCGTCCTCTTGGAGCTACCGCCGCGCACGAAAATGTGCGGCACGTAGGCGCGCCGGCCAACTATCGCGTTCACGTCCTGCGCCGATGCGCCATGCGGCGATGGAAGGATCGCGAGCGACGTGGCAACAAGGATCGATAGACCCAAGGACCGTCTTGTTTTCATCAGTGAAGCAACCCCCGCGGCACTGGAGTATCAAAAGTGAGGTTCTGCGGCAACCAGTGGCTCTAAACGGCTCAAAACGACTCCCTGTGGAAGAAAAGTCGTTGCCTAGTGTTTTCGGTAGGGACAGCCAGCTGTTGTACTAGAGCGCTATGCAACCGAGGCTATTGGGAGGGTCGCAGTAGCGGGATTACCTCGCGCGCGAATTGCTCTAGTTGGGCGTCGCGGTCTGAGGGATGGCAGACTGCGTCGACGCCGATGTCGCGGGCACCCGCCTTGATGTACTCGCTGATCTTGGCCGCAACGTCGGCTGGACGGCCGAGTGCCGAGTAGCGCCGCGCGGGCTCGCGAAAGTCCATCGCATAGCGCTTGCTCAGATGCTCGGTCGCGACCTCGTGGGCCGCTTCGACGGTCGCGCCCAGAGTGCAAAACAAATGGATCGAGGTGCCGAAGGTCGCGAGCTTGCGGCCGATGCGCTCGACCTCCTTGCCGATGAAATCCATTCCGTCGGCGTAGCGCTTGGCGGTTACGACGTAGGGCATCCAGCCGTCGCCGAATCGGGCGGCGCGTTTCAGCGGGCCCTCCGCACGACCGCCGACCCAGATGGGCGGGCCGCCCGGCGTCGCGGGACGCGGCTGCATGCTGATTTCGCCGAAGCTGAAATATTTGCCGCGATGCTCGACGCGCGGCTCGGTCCATAGCCGCTTGATCAACTGAATCGCCTCGGTCGCGCGTCCGCCGCGTTCCTTGATCGGCACGCCGCAAGCCTCGTACTCGCGCGGGAACTCGCCGCCGACGCCAACGCCGAAGATAAAGTGTCCCGCGCCGAGCATTCGATCGACCGTCGCGACCATCTTGGCGACGGTAGTCGGATGACGGAGCGGCAGCAGATAAACGCTGGTGCCGAAAATGAGTTTGGGATCGAGCGCCGAGAGATAAGTCAGCTGGATCAGCGGGTCGCTTATCGGGCCGGTGAACGCGACGTGATCGCCGGTCCACACCACTTCGTAGCCCCATCGTGAAATCGACTCGACGACACGGATCGCGTGCTCGCGGTCCGAGAGTCCGATCATCGTGCCGAAGCGGAGACTGTTGCGCAGCGGAAGTGCGTCGCTCATGCCGATGTCATAGCGCGCGTGCGTGCAATGTCAAATCTCGCGGCGCAAGCGCGCGCTACCGCGACGGCCCGCATTTTCAGATGCCGGACCGTCGCAGTTGCTCAGCGCCCCCTGCGTTTCCCGAGTGGGTAGCGCTTATTGCGCTTATCCCTTGTTTACGTTCGATGCCTGCAGTCCCTTTGGGCCCTGCGCGACTTCGAACTCGACACGCTCGCCCTGTTCGAGCGAGCGGAATCCTGCCCCATCGATGGCGCTGTAATGGACGAACACTTCCTGCCCGTCCTCCATCGTGATGAAGCCGTAGCCCTTTTTAGGGCTGAACCACTTAACCGTGCCGTTAGCCATGTCCCCCATACCTCCTGAAGGGAACCGGCAAGAGCGCCCCCGCGCACTTCGCTCCTGCCAGCGGCGCCGCCTCCCCAGACGGCTGCGTACGGCGCGGCATATAGCATAAGATGGGCCGCTTACCAAGCAGGTAACGCGGCGCTCACAGAGCGGTAATATCGCGCTGGCCGGGCTCGTTAAACAATCTGGCGGTTATTCGTACTTCCAGACCTTGCGGGCGTGGATATGGCAGTGATCGGGAATCTGGCGCATCACGCCGTCGATCACGAACTTGTCCGCACCGGACTTGTCCCTGCCGAATTTCGCCCGTGCAACCATCGAGAGGGCCTCGACCATGAACGCGCGCTCTTCGTCGGTGGGATTGACGCGATGATCTCCGAGCACCGCCATCGGCGTGTCGCAGGAATCGCAATCGAGGATCGTGAACCGGAACGGATGAACAAAATTGGCATAGCGCTGCGTGTAGTCACGCAACTCGCATAGTTCGCACTTGGGCATCGAGTACGCCGTCAACAGACACATCGCGAGCCGTGGTGGCTCGCGATGTGCCGTTGGGATTGGAAATCCTTACTTGGTCTTGGCAGCCGGAGAAGCAGCGGCCGCCGGAGACGGCGGCAGAGAAGCCGAGCCGGCCGCCGAGGGCACCAATACATCTTTTCCGGATTTTGCCTGCATCGACGACTTGGTACCCGCCTTGGCCGCAGCCTTTGCCTGCCGCTTGCACCTGTAGACGCTCGAAGTAGAGATCGACAGATCCTTTGCGACATCCTTGGCATGCTTGCCGCTGTTCACTTCGTTCATGACAGCGTCGCAATCGACCTTGGTCGACGCGAACGCTGGACGCGCACCTGCAGCGAATACCATTGTCCCCACCAGCATCGCCGAAGCTGCCGCAACCGCAATTTTCTTGATCAACATTTTTTCCCCTCGAGGTTAGTCCGTTTCCAAGCGACGGGTAGTATATTCAAAACCAGCAGCTAATCAAAACAGCGATGACCAGCTGCTCAGCTCTTTGCTTTGCGGAAGCCCGGGAAGCTTGGCTGGCGTTTTTCTTGCAGCGCGGCGACACCCTCGGCCAGGTCTGCGCTGAAGAAATTGATCATTTCCAGCGCCAGCGACGCGTCGAACGCCGGGCCTGCGACGCGCAGCCAGTTGTTGAGCGATCGCTTGGTGAAACGCACCGCCTGCTGCGGCCCGCGCGCGAGTTTCCGCGCCACTTCCATCGCCTTGTCGATTAGCTTGTCGGCCGGCACGCAGAGGCTTACCAGTCCGATTCGCTCAGCCTCTTTGCCGTCTATGAAATCCGCGGTCATAAGGTAGTACTTGGCCTTGGCCATCCCGCACAGCAGCGGCCAGATAATCACCGCATGGTCTCCCGCCGCGACCCCGAGCCGGAGGTGTCCGTCCGTGATGCGCATCGACTCCGACGCGATACTGATGTCCGCCATGAAAGCGACCGCCAGACCGGCGCCGACGGCGACCCCATTGATCGCGGAAATTATCGGCTTTTCGAGGTTGATCATGTTGTAGACGATATCGCCGGCTTCCTTCATCGCCTTGCCGATATTGTCGGGGCTTGCGGCCATCAGAGCTATCATCTCGAGATCGCCGCCGGCCGAGAACGCGCGCCCGGCGCCGGTCACCACCACGACGTTGGTTTCGTCGTCCTCGGCGATGTCGAGCCAGACGCGGCTCAACTCCCAGTGCAGGCGGGCATTGGTCGCGTTGAGAACTTCGGGACGGTTGATAGTGATGAAGAGGATCCCATCGTCCTTCCGCTCGAACAGGAGATGCTGGTACTCGCTGTACTTCATTTACATCCCGATCAACCGCGGTAAATGTCTATGACCTTGCCGAGCAGGGCGATCGCCTCGGGCTTTGGACGCTGGAAGCAGTTGCGCCCGATGATCGAGCCGTAACCGCCGCCGGCTTGAATTCCGCGGACGGTGTTCAACAGCGATTCGTCGGTCTCTTTGACTCCGCCAGAAAAAATCACGATGCGGCGGCCGTCGAACGCCGACTGAATCACGTGCTTGACGCGCTCGGAGAGCGGCTCGAGCGGGATCTTGTTGGCGTCATAGGCCTTCTTGGCTTCTGCCAGTTCGATGAATGCGGTGGGCGGTTTGACCTTGATGATATTGGCGCCGAGCTGCGCCGCGATCTGCGCCGCGTAGGCAACCACGTCGAGCGCGGTCTCGCCCTGCTTGCTGACGCCGGAGCCGCGCGGATACGACCAGATGATCATCGGAAGGCCGTGCGCCTTTGCCTCCGCGCCGATTTCGCGCGCCTCCTGGTACATCGATTTCTCTTGCGTCGAGCCCGGGTAGATTGTGAGGCCGACCGCGGCGCATCCGAGCCGGAGAGCGTCGTGAACGCTGCCGGTAACGGCTGGCGCGGGATCTTTTTCATCGTTCAGCACATCATGGTTGTTGAGCTTCAGGATGAGCGGAATATCGCCGGCGTATTCGGCGGCGCCGGCCTCGAGGAATCCGAGTGGAGCGGCGTATGCGTTGCATCCGGCGTCGATCGCGAGTTGGAAATGGTAGCGCGGATCGTAAGCGGGCGGATTTACCGCGAAGCTCCGCGCCGGACCGTGCTCGAAGCCCTGATCGACGGGCAGGATCACGAACTTGCCGGTGCCCCCGAGCTTGCCGTGGTTGAGCATGCGGGCGAGATTGGTGCGCACGCCGGCATTTTCGGAATCGTAGTAGCTCAGAATTTCACGAACTCGTTTGGTCATATTCCCTCTATCCCCGTCGGTAGTGTCGATTGATTCCTATATCACAGCATCGCCGCCGCGCAGTGGGCCGCGCCGAGGAGAGCGGCGGCCGGATTGAGCGAGACGCGCACTTCGATCCGGCTCAAGATTTCGTTCAGCCTGCCCTTGGACAAAAATCCCCGCATGAATCGGCCCTGCATCAGCATCGGCAAAATTTTCGGCGCGATTCCTCCGCCCAGGAAAACTCCGCCAAGCGCGAGCACCTTGAGCGCGAGGTTCGCCGCCTCGGAACCATAAATATCGCAAAACATAGCCATGGCGTGAACGCAAACGGAATCGCGCGCGGCAAGCGCCGCCTCGCTTATCGCAGCGGCAGGTCGCCGGCCGCAATCTGCGCGGTCAGCCACGCCGGTTCGTCGATGTGGCTGCGCGCGCGCAGGAATCGGTAAATGTTCGACAGGCCGGGGCCGGAGAGAACGCGCTCGTAGCTGACGTGGCCGAATTCAGCTTCGAGAAAACGCAACAGCTCGATTTGCTCCTCGCCATGCGGCGCAAAATCGGCGTGCCCGCCCTCAGATGCGACCGCGTAGTATCGATCCGCCTCCCACACCAGCGCCGACTCGCCGAGTCCGGTGCCCGCCGCGATCACCGCGATGTTACCGTGCTCGGGTGGATTCTCGGCGCGATGCAGCACCGCGAGCTCCGCTGATTTCAGATGAATCACGCCGTAAGCCGTCGCGGCGAGATCATTGATAAGGCGGACGGGGACGCCGTTCAGTGCGCGCGACAGCGCGGCGGTGGATAGTTGCCACGCAACGTTGGTGGCATGGGCGCGGCCGTCGATTACGGGACCGGGCACGCCGACGCAGGCCGCATCGACGCTCGCCGCGTCGCCGAGGAAATCCGCACATGCGGACTCGAGGCTGGCGAAGTCAGCAGTCGCGTAGAGATGCTCGCGAACGACTTCGACCTCTCCGCCCGAGCGCCGGAAAAGTCCCAGATTGGTTTTGGTGCCACCGACGTCGCCGGCCAGGATCAGATTGTCCGACCTCGCCATTCCCGATCTGCGCCGCGTCAACCTTCGACTTTGAATTGCTCGGCCAGCGCGACTTCTTCGACGCTGCCGATGTAGATCGGATGCCGCTCGTGAATCGCGGTTGCAGCTAATATCGAGAATCCGCCCGTTGCCGGTCGAGCCGCGCCCGCCCGCCTGCTCCGCCAGCATCGAGAGCGGCGCGAGTTCATAGAGGAGGCGAAGCTTGCCCTTGGCCTTGCCGCCCTCCGAGACTTCACCGGGGTACAAGTAGATTCCGCCTTCGAGCAGGCATCGATGGAAATCGGCGGCGAACGCGCCGCAGTAGCGCAGCGAGTAGCTGGTGCGCTTGTCCTTGCGGCTGGTGATATGCGCGAGGAATTTGCGCGCGCCGTCGTGCCACTTTCCCACGTTGCCCTGGTTCACCGCGTAGTAGCCGCCATGCGGCGGCATCTTTACGTTTTCCTTCCACAAAATGAACTCGCCGAGGCTGCGGTCGAGCGTGAAGATGTCGACACCGTCGCCGGCAGTATAAATGAGCTGCGTGCTCGGCCCATAAAGTATGTATCCCGCGACGACCTGCGCACTTCCCGGCCCGAGGAGATCTTCGATGCCGGCGCCGTGGCTCTTCGCGCGCTTCTTCACGGCGAAGATGGTACCGAGCGATCCGTTTACATCGGTGTTCGACGACCCGTCGATAGGGTCATAGAGTATGCAGTAGCTATTGTCACGGCAGTTCGATGAGTAATGATGCGGCTCGTCCATTTCCTCCGAAATGAGACTGCATACCGGGTAGCCATGCTCGAATGCCTCGAGAAAAACGTCGTTGCCCCACTGGTCGAGCTTTTTGACCTGTTCCCCCTGCACGTTGGTCGCGCCGGTATAACCAAGCTCGCCGCCGAGCGAGGCCGCGGTCAGCTCGCGCGCTATGCGCTTGCCGATAAGCTCGATGCGCTCCATGATCAGGGCCAGGTCGGCGACCGGAACCGCGGTCGCTTTTTTGGTCATGATATGACGGGTAAGAGTAATTCGTTTCCCGCTCATCTGGCTATTCGCCTCCACCCATCGCAATAGTCATTCTACCAGTTCGCTGGTAATAGTCATTTACTATAGCGTTCGCCAGGTGCGTCCATCGGCCGCGATCATCAGCGCTGCCTCCAGTGGGCCCCACGATCCCGCCGCGTACAGGGGCGCGTCCATCGGCGATTGATCCCACGCGTCGAGAATTGGCTGCACAAACCGCCATGCTTCTTCGACCGTGTCGCGGCGCATGAAAAGCGTCTGGTCGCCAATTATCACGTCGTTGAGCAGCGTCTCGTAGGCCTCCGGAGTCGAGGTCACGTAGTGAAAATCCACTTTGACTTGCTGGAGACGGGTCTGCGAGCCGGGAACCTTCGACATGATGTGCAGGTCGAGACCTTCGTCGGGTTGAATTCTGATCGTCAGCATATTGGGCGCGAGCGGCGCCCTCGGATTTGCGTTGTACAGGATTCGCGGCACGTTGTTGAAGTAGATCGCAATCTCGCTAGCGCGCTTGGGGAGCCGCTTTCCGGTGCGCAGGTAAAACGGCACGCCGGCCCATCGCCAATTGTCGATCCAGCATCGGAGCGCGACGAAAGTTTCGATCTTAGAATCGGGCGCGATATGTTCCTCGTCGCGATACGCCTTGGCCGGCACGCCGCCAATCAGACCCTCGCCGTACTGGCCGCGGACTACCCACTTTTCGATATCGTCGTCGCCGAGCGGACGCAGCGCGCGGAGCACGTCGAGCTTCGCATCGCGCACTGACTCCGCTCCGGTCGTGTTGGGAGGCTCGGTCGCGATCATGCACAGCGTTTGCAGGAGATGGCTCTGGACCATGTCGCGCAACGCGCCCGCGTGATCGTAGTACGACGCGCGGGTGCCGACGCCCTCGGCCTCGGCGACCGTAATCTGCACATGGTCGACGAAGCGCGCGGTCCAGATTGGTTCGAAGATGGCGTTGGCAAAGCGGAGCACCATCAGGTTCTCGACGGTTTCCTTGCCGAGGTAGTGATCGATTCGGAAAATTTGCCCTTCGTCGAAATGCCGCGCGAGCTGGCCGTTGATCTCCGATGCGCTCGCGAGGTCGGAGCCGATTGGTTTTTCGACCACTACCCGGGTAAACGGAAGCCCCTTCTGGTGCGGATGGATCAGCGCAGCCTTGGTCATCCCCTCCGAGCAGGTGTCGATAAAAGCGGGCGGGATGGCGAAATAGAACACGCGATTCCCCGCGGTGCCGCACTCGACGTCGAGTCCCTCGAGCCTTTTGCGCAGATTGTCGTAGTCGGCAGGTTCTGTGAATGAGCCGCGGTTGAAATGGAGCAGCGGAGCGAACTTTGCCCAATGATCTTCCTTGATCGGGCGGCGCGAAAACTGCTCGATTCCGCTGCGCGCAAACGCGCGGTACTTTTCGTCGTCGAGATCCTCCATCGAAAATCCGAGGATCGCGAACTTCTCGGGCAATTCGCCGTCTAGGGAAAGATTGTAGAGCGCCGGGATCAGCTTGCGATGGCTCAAATCGCCGGCGCCGCCGAAAATCACGACAATGCATGGATCGTAACGCTGGCGTTCCTTGATCGGATGGGTCAGATGGCTGAAATCGGCAGTCCTGTTTGCGGTCGCGGCCATGATGCAAGCCCCTTAAAAACTTATTCTTTGACGACGGCGTGGCCGCCGAATTCGCCGCGCAGCGCGGCAAGTAACTTCTCGGCGAAGGTGCCCTCAGCGCCCTTGTCGGCGCGGGATCGGAACCGCGCGAACAGCGACATCGTGATGATCGGCATCGAGACGCCATTGTCGATCGCGTCCTGCACCGTCCAGCGCCCTTCGCCGGAATCCACCACGAACCCCTTGATGTGTTTGAGTCCCGGATCCCGCCGGAGCGCGTCGGCGGTCAGCTCCAGCAGCCATGATCGCACCACGCTGCCCTGACCCCAAAGGTTCGCGATCTTCTCCAGATCGAGCCCGTACTCGGATTTGTGCATGGCCTCGAAGCCTTCCGCATACGCCTGCATCAGCCCGTACTCGATCCCGTTGTGAATCATCTTCACGTAATGCCCGGCGCCCGCGCCGCCCATGTAGTCGTAGCCATCAGGCGGGGCGAGGGTCTTGAAGATTGGTTCGTAGCGGCGAAAAATTTCCTGGTCGCCACCGATCATCAAGCAATAGCCAACCTTGAGGCCCCAGATGCCGCCGCTGGTGCCCGCGTCGACAAGATGCAGTTTTTTCTTCGCGAGTTCCGAGGCCCTGCGGATGTCATCGTGGAAGTTGGTGTTGCCGCCGTCGATGATGGTATCGCCGGGCTGGAGCAATTCGGCTAGCTGGTTGATGGTGGTCTCAGTCGGCTCGCCGGCCGGGACCATCACCCACACCCCGCGCGGAGCTTTCAGCCTGGCGACCATTTCCTTGAGCGAATCGACGCCGTCGGCGCCAAAGGTAGAGACTTCTTCGAGTTTCGCCGGGTCGAGATCGAACGCGACAATTTTGTGATTGTCGCGGCGCAGGCGCTCGACCATATTCATGCCCATTTTGCCGAGTCCGACGAATCCGATTTCCATCGAGCGTTGATTCCTTTTCCAGTGAGCGGCGGCGCGCGGCGTTTCAAATTTCCGGCGCGAAACTCAAGGCTATTCCAACCACGTTGCTCTTCAAAGAGCGAGGGCCGAGGCGGTCAACTCAGCGCGTCTTGATATCGTCTTCGAGCATCAGGTTGCGCAAGTCCGGGCGCTCGAAGATTTGCGCGACGCTGCGCGTTATCGCGACCGACAGCACCTGTCCTGGCTCGTCGTAGATGCCCGCCTCGTCGTCGGGCCCGAGGCCGAAACTGCCGACCGGCGGGTCGTAGTAGGTGTCGGCGGTAGTTCCCGTCCAGAATGGAACGCTGAATGGCGGCTTGTAGATCGAGACCTCGATTCGAACATCCGCGACGGCGCGGAAAACCGGACCGTAGCGGCCGTCGGCCTCGCGGCTCTTTTTCACCCAGCATCGCGTGATCCTGGCCTCGAGCACATACTCGCTCGCGTTCTTCACGCCGGGTTTGTACGCGATGTCATCCGACGTGGATGCGGTCAATCCGGCCTCATCGGCGGAGCGCGCGATCGCGTTGCGCAAGGTCGCCCCAAGCGGATTGGCATACAGGCGCTGCGCGACCGCCCCGTCCTTGTCGAGCATAACTCCAACTTCCGGATTGCCATTGAGCGGCGCGGTATCGCTGGTGCCGGTATCAGCCATATCGCGCGTATCGGCCGGCATCAGGATCAGGATCGATCGATGCGGATAACTGTTCTGGTAGCCTTTGACCTGGAACGGGTAGTACTCGAGCGTCTGCATCGAGGTCGCCGGCAGCGCCGGCGCGCTGCCGAGCCCAATTGTCGCGCATCCTGAGGGCATCGAGGCGAGGATCAAGCCAACGGCCACCAGTAGCACGGCCTGACTGGTGATCGATCGCCGCACGATCCCCCTCTTTATCGCTGTGCGACTTGGGCGCGCTCGCGGAAGAGAAACAGCGTGCCGCCGACTTCGAGCCGGTCACCGCTCTTGAGCGCATAGCGGCCCGCCACCGGTTGTCGATTGACAAAAATCTGGCCACCAGTGGGACTGATCACGAAATTCTTGCCCTCGCGCCTGATGATCGCGTGACTGCCGAGCACGGTCTGATCGCCGAACAATCCAATATCGCTTTCCTCGGCGCGGCCGATAATCGTCACGCCCTTGGTCAGCGGATATTCGCGGCCTTCGCGCGCGTTGCGGCTCTGACTGCGCACCACCATCAGCCATCCGCGCTTGAGCAGCTCCGAGACCAATCCGATAAAGAATCCGATCAGCGCGCCAAGAATGATAATTGCGATCGCGCGTCCGAACGCCTGCGGAAATGTAGTGGTGAGACCCTGGTAAAAAAATCCGCCGATCGCCCCGCCAAGCATCCCGCCGATAGCGCCATTGCGCCTGCGCGCTGCCGATCCCGACGCCGATCCGACGCCGAGTCCGACCGCGGTTCCGAGCACGCCCCAGCCGAGGATTCGCCCGGTGAGCCCGCCCAGTATGTCGAACGCAAACTCGCCGATAATCAGGCCCAGGGCTCCGCCCACAGCGCCGATTATTCCTCCCATCAGGAATCGACGCGCCGCTTGCCGCCACTGCCCGACGCTCAGCGTTTCGATCGACGCGAGAAATGCGCTGATCAGCGCGCCGATCAGTGCGCCGAATAAAATGTCGCGTCCATAGACCGATCGGATTCCGAGGATCGGCTCGGCCAGGCCCCACGCCGCGAAACCGCCCAGTGCGCCGGCTGCGGCATAAAACAGAAGCTTTTCCTGTGAGACGTTGCTAGCCATGATGCTTCCCAATCAGCATTACCGGTGCATGAAGCGTGTTCAAGCGCATATCGGAAGTGACCCTCTGTGGCTTGTCAGTCGGTGTCGAACGACGGTTCAGGCGGTAGGTTGAGCGGCAGGCCGCAGGTGCCGCACTGCTTCGAGAAAATTTTTCCAGGATCTCCGACGCCCAGAAAAAACGGCTGATCGCAGCGCGGGCACTTGAAGGAAAACAATCTCGATAAGTTGAGCACGCTCACGATCAATGCCAGGCCAGTGCCCGAAATCGCCCATCGGAAGATGCTACGAACCATGTCGTCATAACCGATTGCGTAGGCGATCGCCGCGCCGGCAACCAGCCCCACGAAAAATGTGAAGACGTAGTAGAACTGCCGCTGCGCGAGCGCGATGCTCGCAAGCGCGGCGCGATCCTCGTCGGTTATGATCGGTGAACGCGGTGGCGGAATTCCCGCCTCTTCGAGCAAGTCCAAATTACTTATACTCGCGATGCCACCGGCTCAGTTCGCTTGCGCGGTCCAGGTGCCGCGCTCACCCGACGGTGTCGACTCGAAGGTGCCACTGATTTGATCGAGCCGGCGCTGTCCCTCGAAGTAAAAAGTCTCGGTGCCGTACGGGACCTGGAACTGAAGATGGTCGCCGCGGACGTATCCTTCGATCGGCGTAGAGCCAAACCCCGAGAGGTGGATATCGAGCTCGCCATGCAGGAACCCGTTGGGCTGCGGACGGAGTCTAAGCTCCATCTCAGGAGTGCCCCCGCTACGAAGACCGCTGATCGTGCCGGTTGCGATTGTCGGCCCCAGCATGCTTCCGCCGCCCGAGGACGCCACGCTACCGCCACCGCCTCCGCTGCGGCCCATCGAGGTGCCGATAGCGCCGCTCGAGCCGGGGTAGGTCGCGTACGGTCCGCCGGCATCGGCGACCACGCGAAATTGCTTCTCCGCGAACGATTGCCCGTTCAAAAGAAAATTGACCGTGTAGGTTCCCGGCAGGAAGGCGCCGCCGCGCGAGTTGCCGACGCGTCCGCTGAAGGTCACCGCCCGCGTGCTGGCGGAGACCGCCTGGAAGTCGTTGACGCTCCCGAGCGTTCGCCCGTCGGGGCCGATATACACCGCGTCGACCCGATATTGATTGGGCTCGAGCTTATAGAGCCGGTTGTCGAACTTGACCTGCCAGCCGACGAACAACACTTTGGCCACGTCAAAGGAGTTGGTCACTCCGGAAATCGCGGCGCCGGTCTTGGTCGTATTGAGGAAGTCGATGCTCCGAAGGGCGAGCGGCTTCGCGCGCCGCTCATCGATCATTGCAAGGCGGCGCGCCTCGTCTTCGCGCCTCTTTTCCTCGGCCTTTGCCGCCGCAACGGTCGCCGCCTCGGCCGCAGCCGCGGAGGCCCGCGCGTTTACATCCTGATTAACCTTGAATCCTTCCTGCGCGAGCATCTTGTCATCGGAATAGAGCGCCACCTTGTAGCTGCCGGCCGGCTTGTCAGTCATCGTCGGCATCAGCGCGACGCCGGTGAAGTCAGCGGTCGACTGCGCTGGACCGATAAAGAGATTCGCGTCGCTGGACGCAATCTGAAGCCCGTTCGGATCGTAAAATCGCGCCTCGACTTTTTCGTCGCGGCCGTCCAGCCCCGCGAGCAGGTTCTTGAAGCTCGCCGTCCATTTCAGATAGCGCGCGTTGGTCAAGTCGGTGTCGTTGAAGACCGCCTGCGGCGGCCCGAGCGCGGTGCCTTCACGAGTCGAGAGCGCGAGCGTCATCTGCTGAAACTCGAGCGGATTTTCGCGCGCCTTCGCAAGCAACTCCTCATGACGCCACGGAAGCCCGTCGATTAGCGGCTTGATCCCGAGCCGAAGCTGAAGCTCGGGGTTCGAATAAATATAGGTCGCGCCGAAAGCACCGCCGCCGAGCACGCATAGAAAAATCGCGAGCCCGATCGCGCGGCCGGCGCGGCTGCGCGGCTTGCGCGCTTCGAGCGGATAGTCGTCTTCGTAAGGCAGCTCCGCATATTGCGCGAGTCCGCCGGTGCCGCTGGTGGAGCTGACTCCGGCCGAGCCACCCTGCGAGAGCCCGCGCCCGTAAAGCATCATGTCGCGGAATTCCTGGATCGTGGCGGGCCGCCCGTTCATCTCGTAAGCGAGCGCCGCGTCGATCGCGCCGGCCAGGTTGCTCGAGGCGCCGGGCCGCAGCTCGCGTAGCGGCGGAAAACTGAACGGCGGGAACTTCTCCGGATCGCGGCCGGTCAGGACATAGTGCAGCGTCGCGCCGAGCGAATAGATGTCGCTGCGCGGATCGACGTTGCCCTGGTACTGCTCGGGCGGCGCGAAGCCGAGCGTGCCGATCATGGTGCCCTTGCGCGCCGCCTTGAAGAGCCGCGCGATTCCAAAGTCCACCAGCACCACGCGCCCGTTGGGATTCAGCATCACGTTGGAGGGCTTCATGTCGCGGTAGATGATCGGCGGCTTCAGACCGTGCAGATACGCAAGCACGTCGCTCAACTGGCGCGCGATGTCGATCACCAGCCCCTCCGGCAGCGGCTCGCCGCGCGCGGCAAGCTCCTCCTCGAGGTTGCGCCCCTCGACGTACTCCATCACCAGGTAATGTCGATTGGAGATTTCGAAGCGGTCGGTGATCGCGGGAATTGCCTGATGCTTCAGTTGCGCCAGCGTGTCGGCCTCGCGCGCGAAATATTCGTTGGCCTCGATCCGCTGCGCCTGATCGATAAAGTGATCGACCATTTCCTTGATCGCGCAGGGACGATTCGCAAGCCGCTGATCGCGCGCCAGGTAGACCATTCCCATCCCGCCGCCGCCGAGAAGTTTCTCGATCGCGTAGCGGTTCTGCAGCACGGTGCCCGGGGCCAGCGGCCCGGTCATCGGCTGCGACTGATCTTTGGTATCGGCCATGGTCATTCGTCCGCGCGTCGTGCGCGGCTAGCTTGCAAACACCACCACCACGGAAATGTTGTCGGTTCCTCCGCCCGCGTTCGCCGCGACGATCAGCTCACGCGCGGCCTCGTACGGATCATGATGCCGTCCGAGGATGTCGTGGATCTGATTGTCCTCGACATGCGCGGTCAGTCCGTCGCTGCAGAGCACCATCTTGTCTCCGCGCTTCAGCTTTAACGCAAGCGATTCCGCACCGGCCGGTCCGCTCTGTCGCGCGCCGAGCGACCGCGTGATCACGTTCTTGTGTTCGTGGGTGCGCGCTTCGTCGGCGCTGATCTGGCCGATTTCAACCAGCCGCTGCACCAGCGAATGATCCTTGGTGACCTGGCGCAGAGTCGAACCCTCCATGACGTAGGCGCGGCTGTCGCCCACCCACGCAAGCGCCGCATTGGGCGGCGTCACCAGCGCGCACACGCCGGTGGAACCCATTCCTCGGGACTCCGGGTGACTCGCCACGTATTCGATAATCCTGGAATTGGCTTGCTCGAGTGCCGCGGCCAACAACTCCGCACCGTTCGAAGCGCCGCTGCCCGCACCTTCGAGCTTGCCCTCAATGTATTCCCGGATCGTTTCTACGGCAATTGCAGAAGCGACTTCGCCGGCTTCGGCGCCGCCCATGCCGTCGGCCACCACGTACAAATGCTGCTCGGCCGGATCGACCATCGACTCGCGCGTGTACTCGACCGCGAGCACCGAGTCTTCATTATGCTCGCGCACCCGCCCAACGTCGGTCATCGCGGCCGCGCGCATCCGCAAGCTGCCGCCGAGCGCAATCAGCTCAGCCTTGAACTCGTCGATCGTTTGCCATCGGTCCGCGGGATTGAACGCAATCGCACGACGGATCGCATTCTCGAGCCTTGGGGTAACCACGTGCGGCGGATAGAACTGGACCGGGCCGCCCTCCTCGCGCCAGCTCTCGCTCGGAATTCTCGATCCGGTCAGCCACGTGTAGAGCAGCGCGCCGGCAGAAAAAATATCCGCGCGTTTGTCAACTCGCTTGCCGCGATAGATTTCCGGCGCCGTGTATCCGTCGTTGAAAATAGGCTCGGATTGCAGCTCATTGTCATTGCTCACGTAGTCAAGGCCGGTCAGCTTCAGACGGCCATCCTTCGCGAGCGCGATCGACTCCGGGCAGATGTCGTTCAGGCGCAGCGCCCTGCGATGCACAAACGAAATTGCCTGGCAGACCTGCACCGCCGACGCGACCGCGTCAGCCTCGCTCATGCGAGCAACACCTTTCCCGGTGCGCTGCAGCGGCGACAGGCCTTCGTCGGCATACACCAGGTAAACGCGCCCGTTGTCGCTGAACCCCGCAGCCGCGCGCTGGAACGCGGGATGACTGATCATCTGCGAGAGCGCGAGCACGCGGCCGAAGACCTCGCCAAGGTCTTCCGGGGCGGCATGATCTTCGACCGGCTCTTCCGAACGTTCTCCCGCACGGTCGAGATCTTCAGTATCAACTTTGGCGTCTTGCTTGGCGTCTTCCCTGGAGTCTTCGCTAGGCTCTGCAGCGACCGGATCGAGCGCTTCAGCACTCAGGGGCTCGGAAGTCGTGGCGTCCGCGCCTGCGGAAAGCGCGTCCTCGTTGCTCTCAGCCCTCACAGAACCAGACTCGATCGACTCGATTTCAATTCCCGCTTCAGGACTCGCCGGCGACGCTCCCGCGCCCGGCGCGATTTCCGATCGCGAGCTCGCGGCCGGAAGCGCTGACGAGGTCCCGTTTTTCTCCGCGGAAGGTCGTCGTAACTCGGCCGTCTTGGCGCGCGGGCCGTTGGGATCCTCGGCCGGCTTGGGCGCAGGCTCCTTCGGCTCGGGCGCGGGCTCTTGTTCCACCTGCTCAGGTTGCGACGGACCGAGTCGCTCGCGCAGCGTGATCGTCGCGGGCGCTGAATTGTCCTTGCCGGTTTGCCTGGCGCGGTATCTATTTTCGATCGAAGTCTGCCCAATCAGCTCGACGATCTCGATTCCGCCCTTCAGAGTCGCGCCCGCACTAAGCGGTGTCGGCCGCGTCGGTGAGGATGGCGCGGACGACGCGGACCGGGACAGGCCCTGGCCGCATCGATCGCAAAACTTTGCGTCGTCCGGTGCTTCTTGGCCGCATTCGGGACAGGTGATCATGCGCCGCTACCCTTTTCGAAACTGCAATATAGCACCACCAAGCACCACTTGGTCACGATCCTTCAATTTGTAGAGTTGATCGCGACCCAACTTGCCGCGGCCCGCGACGTAGGTGCCGTTCAGGCTGCCTAAATCGCGGATAAAGTAATCCGCGCCGCGTTTGATTATCTCCGCATGATGACGCGATACGCGCTCCGCGCCGCGCGCGAGTCCCTTGAGGTCGATATCGAGTTTGTCACTGCCGCCGGCGTCGTTACTGTCTCGCGTTCGCCCGATAAGAGTCCGCATCCCGAAGATGCCGAACTCGGTTTCGTCGCCGCGCGCCACCAGCTTTGCCGGCGCCTTCGAGATGTCGCGGCCGTTGGAATTGATCTCCTCGAACAGACGGTCTGCTCTCGAACTTTTCAAGGGCGCGTTGTTGCGCGAGGACTTCGCGCTCGACCATTTTTTCGGCGCCGTGCTCGCCGGCGGAGATTCCTGCGTCGATCCGCTCCGCGCGGCGTATGACGCCTCTCCGCTAAGCGGCTTCAAGTCTCTGGTTTTCGCGGTCGAAGAGACCCTCGGTGTGGCGCCGGAATTCATTGCGGCTAAGCGTGACTTGAGCCTCCGCTCGATCAGGTCGCGCGCCCTGCCGCCAAGTTCGATCGCTTTCTTGATTTGCGGCCCGACCATCCTGGCGGCGGTCACCGCCGGGCTTTCGCCACTTTTGACTTTCTCCGCGACCGGCTCGCTGAGCACGATCGTCGGCATCGTCGAGGACGGCGCTTTGGATCGCGACGGCGTCGATACGCTTGGCGTGCCTGAATAGGATCGTTTTGGCTCCGCGCGAGCACCGTCAAAGACCACCGTCGGCATCGTGGAAACCGGCTCCGGCGAGTTCGCAAGGCCCGCGCTCGCGCCGAGTTGCCCCGAGGCTTTCGGCGGCGGTATCGGCAGCGCGCGCAGCATCTCTTTGGCCGCGCCCGGCCGCTTGGTCATGTCCTGTTCGAGCGCGCGCATCACGACCTCGGCGGTCTTGACCGAAACTTCGGGCGCGAGGCCGCGCAGCGGCGGAAAACTGAATGGCGGCTCGAGCTGCGGGTCGCGTCCGCTCAGCAGATGATGCATGGTGGCGGCCAGCGAGTAGAGGTCCGAGCGCGGCTCGACTTTGCCCATGTACTGTTCGGGCGGAGCGTATCCGACCGAGCCGATTTGGGTGCCGCGTCCGCCCGGCGGCAGAAAGCGCGCGATACCGAAATCGATCAGCATCGCGCGGCCGTCCTTGTCGATCATGATGTTGCCGGGTTTCAGATCCCGATAAATAATCGGCGGCTTCTGCGCGTGCAGAAAATCCAGCACCTCGAGCATCTGCCGCGCCCATCGAAGGACCTTGTCCTCGTCGAGCTTGCCGCCCGGTCCGAGCTTGTCGAGCACCGCTTGCAGGTCACCGCCCGCGACGAATTCCATCACCAGGTACTGGCGCTGGTTCTCGGCAAAGTGATCGATGAGAGTCGGAATTCCCGGATGCGACAGGCGCGCGAGCACGTTGGCCTCGCGGGTGAAGTCCTCGATCGCTTTCTTCTCCTGGATTCCGTCGCCGACGATCATCTCTTTGACCGCGACCGGACGGTTTGCGAGCCGCGTGTCATTGGACAGGTAGACGCGACCCATCCCTCCCACGCCAAGGACCTTCTTGACGCGGTAGCGACCGTCGAGAAGATGGCCCTCGGTGAGCTCCTCACCCGCATTCATAAAAATTTACAAAAGCCCTCGATTACTTCCGCGCACGCGGTCAAAACTCTCGAGCGCGCTTAAGGGCAGGGTGATCAAGATATCGGTTCGATCACCAGCTTAAGGAACGTTTTCCCGATAATTACCTCATCGCCCGACTTGATCTCGGCTGGGCTGCCCGGCGACAGGCGCGGTTGACGATTCACGTAGGTGCCGTTCAGGCTGCCGATATCCTCGATCGTGATCTTGGCGCCATCGATTCGTATCAGCGCATGCTTGCGTGAAATCTTGGCCTCCGGATCGTCGGCGTCGAGATCCACTTCGGGAAACGATCCGGTCTCCGGATCCCATCGCCCAATCAGGTTGTTGCCGTCTTCGAGCGGGAACTCCTGGCCCTTGCGTCCGCCGCGAACGACCGAGAGCTTGGCCTTGAACGCAGCCGGTGCTGCCGACGGCGCCGCCGCATCGGCGCTTGCCGCCGCAGGTGCTTCCGCCGCTTCCTTCTTCAGATCTCCGGTCGGAGTTTCAGAGGTCGGCGCTTCGCCGTCGGGCTTCGCATCGGCGGCGAGCGACGGAGTCGCGTTCGCGTCGATACTTTCCGCGCTCGGCTCAGCTGGAGTCTCGCTCTTGTTCTCTGCGGCGGGAGCCGCGGGTGCGGCAGTCCCAGCGGAGGAGCTGCCTCCCGCGGCGGCCGCGAGCTTCGCGCCGCATCCGTCGCAGTAATCAAGTCCGTCCATGTTTTCGTAGCCGCATTCGCCGCATTTGATCATTTTCTAGGCCCTCGATTGGGGAGTAGGCAGTTCCGTTGTTCCAGTCTCAAAATACATTATTCAGACTTCTGAAAATCCTTCAAAGCTTCCGGATCGAGCATCTGTGTTTTGCGCACCACCGCCTGCGCCTGGAGCAGCGTGGTTTTTGCCGCCTTGGTCTGCAGGGTCTGGGTCTTCTTGATTTGATCCATCAGGCCCGCCAGCGCCTGGGTCGCCTTCACGTTGCCCATCCGCTGGGTGCCCTGCAGCGCGTTGCCGAGTAGCCGCGTCGCGCGATCGACGTTGCCCGCCTTGAGTTCCTCTTCCGCTTTCGCCTGCAGCTTTGCGATCGAGACCTGGTCGACCAGGTTCATCACCCGGCCGTTGCGCTTGCTGGTGAGCGTGCGATCGAGCGTGTAATCGACTGCGAGATCGCAAGTCGCGGTCGCCTCGCCGGCGCCGGGAACTTCGTAGTGAAAATTACTTTGCAGGATTCGGACCTGTCCCGGCTTGCGCGGCGGAAGCACCAGCGTGAGCAGCACCGAGCCGGGCACTCCGGCCTGCAGGTCGCCTATCTCGTAGCCGATCTTGCGATCCTCGCCAATGAGCGGAGTGCCGAGCACATAGATTTCCGGCGACGCGCGAAACGCCTCGCGCACCTGGACGCCCTGCGACAGCGTCACTTCGATTCGCCCGTTGCGCAGCGTGACCGAGCGCAGCCCTTCGAGCTCGTCTTCGAAAATACCGGGAATCTCGGCCGGATCGCCGATGAAATGATATTTGCCGTTCGATTCTTCCGCCAACCGCTGCAGCAGCTTCTCGTTGAACTCCACGCCGACGCCCATGGTCGAGAACGAAATCTGATCGCGATTCTTCTCGACCAGGTCGATACACGCCGTCTCCTGGTAGGTCTGCCCGTCGGTCAGCACCAGGACGCGGTTGAGCCGATCGCCGCTCAAATTTTTCTTGACCTCGTCGATCGCCGCCTTCATCCCGAGTGCCATTTGCGTGCCGCCGCCGATTTCGAGCTGATCGATATCGTCGAGAGCCCTGATGACAGCGCTCTTGTCGCGCGACGCCTCCGGGGTCAGGATCACTCGCGCCGAGTCCGCGAACACGACGATCGAGACCTTGTCATCGCTGTTCAGATTGCCGGCCAGGAACTTGACGGCCTCGACCACGAATTCGAGGCGCCGCTCATCGTACATCGAACCCGAGCGGTCGATAACGACGCCCAGGTTTAGTGGCACGCGGGTACCGCCACCGCCACCTTTGCCGCGGGCCACCGCTTCGAGCAGGACGTAAAGGACGAAGTTTTCCGCGCTGGAGAGCACGTATTCGCTGCTCGCGAGCGCCTCGAAGCTAAGCGGGTCGGCCATTTCGCAAATCTCCCAATGCTGATTGTAGGTTCAAGCTGCCGATCTTGGCAACCGACCAATTAGAATACGAGACTGCCACAGGATAAACCAAGCCCCGCAGTCACGATATCGTACCTCTATGACGTTCCCGCATTTGATCTGGATACGCCCTCCTCGGACTGACGGCGCGGTATGAACATTCGTTCCGGCGCTGGAAGCCCCTTGCAAAACAGCGTAAGAAATAACCGCTATGGACTTACGTGCAAAATGCGCGATCGCCGGGCTCGGACAGACCCGGATGGGCAAGAACTTCGATCATCCCGGCCCGGCCGGCTTCGCTGCCGAGGCCGTCAACCTCGCCCTCGCCGACGCCGGCCTCGAGCACTCCGACCTTGACGGCCTGCTCGTCAATCCCGGTATCACCTGGTTCAACAATCCGATGGCGTCGTACTCGTTGCAGCAGGCGATGGGGCTGCGCAATCTCCGTCTGACCGCGACGATGAATCTTGGCGGCGCGACCGCGGCCGCGATGGTCATGCATGCGGCGCAATCGATCGCGGCCGGCATGGCAGAGTGCGTCGCATGCGTATTCGCCGACGCTCCGCTTCGTCCACCATCGCCCAGCAAGGGCAAAGGCGAGGGTTCCGCGAGCGCTTACGGGTATGCCCAGGGACTCAACGCCCACTACGGACTGTTCGGCGTCAATGCTCAGTATGCATTCGTCGCCCAGCGCCATATGCATCGCTACGGCACCACCAGCGATCACCTTGGTGCGGTCGCCGTCGCCGAGCGCGCGTGGGCCAACTCGAATCCCGACGCCCAATTTTTCGACACCCCGATGTCGCTAGCCGATTACCATGCCTCACGATGGGTCGTTGAGCCGTTCCATCTGTACGACTGCTGCCTCGTCTCGAACGGCGGTCTGGCGGTTATCGTGACGTCGGCCGAGCGCGCGAAGAATCTTAAGCGTCCGCCCGTCTATATATTAGGGATGGCGCAGGGGCATCCCGGCGGTGACCCGATGGAAACGCTGGTCTCGGGCGCACCGATCGCCAAAACGACCGCGTTCAAGATGGCGGATATCAGCTTGAATGACGTGGATTTCTGCGAAATCTACGATTGCTATACCTTCACGGTGTTGGTCACGCTCGAGGATTACGGCTTCTGCGAAAAAGGCGAAGGCGGCCCGTTCGTTGCCGGCGGCGCAATCGGCCCCGGCGGCTCGATTCCAGTAAATACCGGCGGCGGCCAGCTAAGCTCCTTCTATATGTGGGGGATGACCCCGGTCAGCGAGGCGATCGTCCAGATTCGTGGCGATGGCGGCCGTCGACAGGTGCCTAAACACGAGGTTGGACTCGTTTCCGGCAACGGCGGTATCCTTGCTACCCATTCGACACTTGTCCTTGGCTCGCATCCCTGAACCCCAATCGCGACCTGTCACGCGGTTGCGTGAAAACGCGGAACGTCAACCTGTATATGCCGTCAATCAGTAAACCAATTCCAGCAATTACGCCCGAAATGCGGGAGTTTTTTGACGGCGCTCGCGCTGGCCGCCTGATGGTTCAGAAGTGCGGCGGCTGCGGCATGCTGCGATTTCCCGCTTACGAGCTATGCTCGAAGTGCAACTCGACGAAGTCGAGCTGGGTCTCCGTCACGGGCCGCGGAAAAGTGTTTAGCTTTAATATTATGCATCAGGTCTATCATCCCGGTTTCGCCGCCGAGGTTCCTTACGCGGTGGTGGTTGTCGAACTTGAGGAAGGATGCAAATTCGTATCGAACCTAATCGGCGTCAAGCCGCACGAGATTAAATGCGGGATGCCGGTCGAGGTGATGTTTGAAAAGCTGAGTGACGATGTATCGATTCCGAAGTTCCGGCTCCGCAGCGGGGATTAAGTCTCGGAATTTTAAACACGGACAAAAATAAATAAAAATAATGTTGCCGCTCGATCAAAAACACCTTCAGCGTCTTATAGAGAGCTCGTCGGATATCGTAATCGCCGTAGATATCGACGGCATCGTGAATTATTACAACGAGGGCGCGCGAACCAGCCTCGGCTACAGCTCCGAAGAAATCATCGGCCAGAACTGCTCCAGCATCTATAGCTCGCTTGAAGAAGCCCGCCGGGTGATGAAGGCGATGCGCGATTCGTCGGACAAAGGCCGCATCGCCAGCTTCGAGACGGTCTTCCGCAACAAGGCGGGCGAGCTGATCCCGGTGATGATTTCGGGTTCGCTGATCCACGAGGATGACGGCAAGGAAGCCGGTTCGATCGGCTTCGCGCGCGATATCCGCCGGCTGCGCCACGCGCAACAGCTCGCCACCGCGGGCGAAATCGCAGTCAGCCTCGCGCATGAAATCAACAATCCGCTGGAATCGATCACCAACAACATCGATTTGCTCTCGCGATGCGTCCAGGAGCGGCTGAGCGAGTCGGAAAAAGTCGTTGAGAACGAGCGTCTCGACTCGATTCGAACCTCGATCGAGCGCGTGCAGGCCATCGTCCGCCGCCTCGACGAGATGACCCGCCGCGGCGAGTACGAAACCCGCGACTATCTGGCCGGCAAGCGGATGGCGGATCTCGCGCCGCGCGAAGGCGACAAAGGACGCGTGCGTCCTCAAGAAGCCGAACGCATGAGCGCCGCGCGGCCCCTCGATGGGATGTCGATCCTGGTGCTCGACGACGATACCGCCGTGGTGAATTCGCTCGCCGACCTGCTCCGCGCCGAGCGATGCGTCGTCAACTGCGCGACCCGCCCATCCGCAGCATTTGGAATCCTGCGCAACGTCAAGGTGGATGCGGTGATTTCCGACGTTGTGATGCCCGAGATGGACGGCTACGATTTCTACCTGAAGGTCAAGGAAGAGATGCCGTCGCTGCCGGTGATCCTGATGACCGCCTACTACTACGACAAGGATCACATCCTGAAGCGCTCGCGGCTCCGCGGTCTGGAAGGCGCGTTGTTCAAGAAACCGGTGAATCCCGCCAAACTGCGCACGATGCTGATCCAGTTACGGCAGAAGGCGAACAGCGCGAAGAGCGACGGCGCGACCGCATCCGACAACGACGCGGCAAAATCCGCCCCGGCGCCAGCCATCATCGCCAAGCCGGTCACCCAATCCTGATCTGAAATTTGCCTCTCCCATAACAGGGAGAGGCAATTTTTCTAAAACAACTTCTTTAACTGATCGAGTGGGTTCGGCGGTGGATTTGATCCTCCGCCTGCTGGGGCGCCGCCGCCGCTGCCCGCCGATCCGCTTCCGTCGCCGGCGCCGCTATCCGATCCTCCGCTCGAATCGGTGCCGAAAAATTTACCCAGGCCGCCCGGAAGTCCCTTCTTGCCGAAGACCTTGCCGAGGTACTTCTGACCCTGCGCCTGGACCGCGTGCTGTCCCGCCCGCTGCGCGAGTTCGGTAACGTCGGGCAGGATGCTCGGCTTGGGCAACTGCCCGGATATCTGCAGCGGGATGTCGATTTGCCCGTCGCGATTCGCAACGAACGAGACCTGCTGCTTCTGCTCGATCAGCTCCTTGCTGAATTGCGGCGAGAGCACGATCCGCGCCGCCATGTCGATGTTCTTGTCCATGTCGAACCATCCATCGCCGAGCAGGTTGTAATCGACGGTCTGCACCTTGATGTCGTGCGAGGTAATTCGCGGGCCGGCGAGAACGTAGCTCAGGCTCGCGGTCTGGATGTCCGTGTCGGGATTGCTGAACAGCTCGGGATGATTCTGGACGACGGGGGCCGGAACCAGGTTGCCGATCGCGGGCAGGTTCTGCACTTTCTTCAGCGCCTCTCCGCCGATATTGACGCCGATGAGCTTGCCGTTGGTCAGCTCGAGCCTGCCCGCACCCTTCATCGTGGGTTTCATATCCTCGAAGCTGCCACCCCTGGCCGAGACGTTCATGTTGCCGCCGAGCGTGCCGCGCAGGGTGCCCGCGGCCTTGGCCTTTTGCGCGTCGAGCATCTGCTTGATGTCTAGATTGGTGAAACTGATCGAGGCATTAAACGGCGCCGCCGGCTCGAGCCGCGATTCCCCGGTCGCGGCGATGTCGCCCGAGAACGCCTTCAGCTTGAGCGAAATGACCCGCGCGCGTTTTCCTTCGATCGATATCGACAGGTTCAAGTCCTGGTACGCGACGTTGGCGAGGTTTCCCGATGCCGACGTGATCTGCGAGTCCACCATCGGGCCGATCGGCTGGATCGACACGGAGCCTTTCGCAAGCAGTTGGTTCACCTGCTCGTCAGCCGGACGCGACGGCGCGAAGTCCGCCGGATGAATCGACGCCGTGCTGAGCTTGTAGCTCGCGGACAACGGCTGGAACCGATCGACCTGGGAGCTCAAAGTCGCCTGCGCCGCGCCGAGATTAAACGTTAGCGGACCAACGTCGGCGCCGGTGCCGGCCAGCTTCACGTTGCCGCTCAGATGACTCAGCGGCGGCGCTTTCTGATCGGGCTCGGACAGGCCCACATCCGCGAGCGAGACGGTCCCGTGCGCCGACGGCTTGCCATCCGCAATCGTCACGTCGCTATGAATTTCGGATTTGCCGGACAGGGTGTATTTGCCCAGCGCGGGAATAACCTTGGCGAGCGAAGCGAGATCGAAACTGTTGGTATCGACGCGGGCCGAGGTCGTGCCCCCGCCGACCTTGATATCAGTCGCCTTCATCGCAAGGTCGTCGAGCGCCACGTTGGCAAGGCTCACGCCGACGGCGGATCCCGTCCGCGCGCCTTGCGCGGATATCTTGAGCGGGAGACCGGCGGGCTTGTTGAAGGCGTCGCCAAACGTGATCGCATTCGCACCAAGATCGCTCGACACGTTGAACTTGAGAACGCCCGTTGTGCCGTCCGCCGATGCCTCGAAGCTTACGCCGTCGGCAATCGCGAGCTTGGGCGGAATCGATTTCGCCAGGATCGAGACCTCCTTAAGTTGAGAGAGCAGGATGGGGCCGACGGTCGCCTTGACCGACAGCGGAATCGCATCCACGTCGATCTCGCCGTTTTTGATCAACGGGCCGACGGTCGCCGAAAGATCGAAATTCTGCTTGTCGGACGCCGCGGCGAAGGTGATGGCAACGGTGAAGGCCGATATGAAATCGAAATCCCGCACCGCCACGTCGATCGCGTTGATGCTCACGCCGGTCGGCGCGCCTGGCGCCTGGTAGATCACGGTGCCGTCATTGATTGTGAAATCCCGCACCTGCAACCTGCCGAGCGCCGACGAGCCGCCTTTGGCGGTCTCGGTGAGCGTCTTCGGGCCCTTGGCCTCGGCCTCGCGAGTTTGCTCGCGCCGGTTCCTGCCGATGGTCGAGACGTTGTAGGTTCCGTCGCGCCCCTGCACGATTCTGATCACCGGCTTGTCGAGCACCACCTCGGCGACTTCGATTTGCCGCGCCAGCAGCGGTATCAGGTGGAGCTTGGCGTAGACGTTGCTCGCCTCGATGAACGGCTTGTCCGAGATCGCGGGATCGTCGCCGACCTGAACACCGGTTATGTCGGCCATGATGCCCCATCCAAGAGACGCCTTGATGTCGGCGGCATGAACGGGGCGTCCGAGCGATGCGCTCACTTTGTCCAGAATAGTTTGCCGGCGCTCGGCGATGATCGAGTTCAGGTTGGCGGCGGCATAGAAGAGGACCGCGCCGATAAAGATCACGATCGCTCCTACAACTGCGATAGCTATGACGAGAACGCGGCGCATAGGTGGATCCTCACATCAGGCGGTTGATGCGATTGGCGCATTTGCCGAGAGCTTAGACCATGCGCGCGAAATGCGCACCAATTCGAGTGCGCTTTTCTTTTGCGATAGCGTGGCGAATACTTGAGGGCACATTCGGATCCGGTTCACCAGAATCGGTTAACTTCTCCCGATGGCAAAGAAACGCAAGCATGGCGGCGCCAAAGCGTCGCCTCCGAAGCCCGCGCCGCCGAGCGAAGGCTTTTCGTCGCCATTCAAAGATCTCAAGAAGATGCTCGCGGAGGCCGCGAAGAAGGCGGCGCCGATCCATTCCAAGGCTGCCGCGCCCAAGGCTGCCGCGCCGGCGCATCAAGTTGCGGATCGACTTCCGCAAGCTCGGCAGGTTCTATCCGACGCACTGCCCGGCGACGAGGCCGTCGATGACGAGACTATTTTGCAGCGCGCGCTGGAGGGAGTGCGACCCTTAAACGGCGATCGGCGGATTCGCACCCCGGTCGAGCCGCGCACGACCCACACCATCGTCAACGAAGATGCGGAAGTGATCGCACTGCTCTCGGACCTGGTGTCGGGGCAGGCGCCGTTCGATATCACGGAATCCGACGAATACGTCGAGGGATATCGGGTCGGCCTTGACCCGCGGCTGGTGTCGGAACTTCGCCGCGGCAAGTTCGCGGTGCAGGCGCATTTCGATATGCACGGGCTCATCCAGGGCGACGCCAAAGAAGCGCTGAAAGAGTTCATCCTCGCGTCGGTGCGCAAGGGCCTGCGCACGGTGCTAGTCGTGCATGGACGGGGACTCCGATCGCCGGGCGGCCACTCGGTGCTCAAGCATGCGTCGGCGGGATGGCTCTCGCACGGCGCAATCGGAGGTCACGTGCTGGCATTCACCAGCGCGCGCCCCGCCGACGGCGGCGCCGGCGCGACCTACGTCCTGCTGAAACGTGAGAAGAGCCGCTCCCCGTTCGACATCCTGCAGGGCGCGAAACGCAGAGATTAGTGCATCCCCGACATTAGTTAAGCATTCTCTTGACTAAGTTTCGAAAGGGAATACTTTACTAATTATCAATTACGCTCTGAGTGGAGGTGCGTCATGGCCATTGTACTGGATCACACGATCGTACCGTCGCACGACAAGACCGCATCTGCAAAGTTCTTCGCGAACCTGTTCGGGCTGACCGCTGGCGCGCCGATGGGACCGTTCGCGCCGGTGCAGGTGAACGAGACGCTAACGTTTGACTTCGACGACCGGCGCGAACGCTTCGACGTGTATCATTACGCGTTTCACGTGAGCGATGCGGAGTTCGACGCTATCTTCGGGCGCGTCAAGGCGGCTGGCCTCGCCTTCGGCAGCATGCCGTGGACGCCGGAGGACGGGAGCGTCCGCGAGATGAATGGAGGCCGCACAGTCTATTTCCGCGAACTCAACGGCCATCTCCTGGAAATCCGGACGCGGACCTCGAGGAAGGAAATCGCCGACGCCGCCGCGAAGATGCCGTAAAAAAACGGGGCCCGAGAGTGGGCCCCGCTGTCATTCGCACATCGTCTCGTGCGTAGTCGCTAAACCTTCGCCTGCAGGAAGAATGCGATCACCAGCGCGTACAGGGTCAATGCTTCGATGAACGCAAGCCCGATGATCATCGGGACGAAGATCTGATTGGCGCTGTTTGGGTTGCGCCCGATCGATTCCATCGCCGATGCACCTATCCGGCCCTGACCGAGGCCGCTCCCGAACGCCGCGATACCGACGCCGATATTGGCGCCGATCGCGATCAGTCCGCCGCGCCATGATCCACCACCGCCGGCGGCATTTGCCGCTTCTTGCGCCATCGCGAGCAGCGGCGACGCCAGGATGGCCATCCCGACCATCGTCATTACAGTTCCCATCCGTCGTAACATTTCTCGATCCTCCTTGTATTTCGCGCCTAAGGTCCTGCTGACGGGCCGCCTTCTCTTCCTCTACCACCACCGTTCCCGGGCAGATTCCCGTGCGCGGAAAAGCCTTCAGTTCAAACTCCAACCCTAGTGATCGTGGCTCGCAGCCATTCGTACGTAACTCATCGAAAGAGTCACGAAGACGACCGCCTGGATCACGCAAACCAGCGCGCCGAGCGCGTAGAAAGCAAGCGGGATAACGAGCTTGGTGAGCCCGGTAAAAACACTGAGCACCGTGTGATCGGCGAACATGTTGGCGTAGAGACGAACGCCGAGCGAAAACGGGCGAAACAGGTTGTCGGCCAGCTCGATCGGAAGCATCAGCACCGCCAGCGGCAGGTAGGGGCCGAGGAAACTTCTCAGATACCAGACGCCCTTCTCGGCGAAGCCCTGGTAGATGTAGTAGCAGAAGCAGATCGTCCCGAGCGCGAAGGTCAGGTCGGAGTCGCCGGTCGGAGGTTCCATCCCCGGGATCAGCCCGAAGAAGTTGCAGGCCAGAATGAAAATGAAGATGCATCCGAAGAACGGGACCATCGCGCGGTAACCGTGCACCTCGGTGACTTGATTAACGAAGGCGTCGAGCGTTTCGACGATCATTTCTGCGACCGAGCGCAGGCTCATCCCTTCGTCGGGAATTACAGGGTCGGCGGCGGCCGCGAGCGCGGCGCGAGCGAGAAATCCAAAGACGATCAGGATGCCCATCACGATCCAGGTGCCGATCAGCACCTCGGGAATCCTGCCGCCGCCAAGCAGCTCTAGAAAATTTACGGATTTTTGCAAAAAGGTATCTCCGAAGACTTGCGAAGCGGACCAAAGGCCGCGTGGTTTGAATAATAATCGCAGCAATCGGAGTCAAGACGCGCAGACACCAATCCAGTTTGTTTCCGACCGGCCTCCGGCTAGTCTTGGCCAAATGTCCGATTCAAATCTCCAGCCGATTCTCGATTTCGCGATAGAAATCGCGCGCGGCGCGGGTGAAATCACGCTGCGCTATTTCCGCAGCGGTCATCGCGTCGATAAGAAACCCGACGGCTCATACGTGACGCCCGCGGACCGCGAATCTGAGCAATTCCTCCGCGCCCGAATCATCGAGCGCTTTCCCGATGACGCGATCCTTGGCGAAGAGGAAGGCTCGCGCGAAGGCACTTCCGGCCGATGCTGGATCCTCGACCCGCTCGACGGCACTTACTCTTTCGTGCGCGGGATCCCTCTATATGGCGTGATGATCGGCGTTGAAATCGACGGAGAGCCCCAGGTTGGAGTGGTGAACCTGCCCGCGATAAACGAGACGGTCCATGCCGCGCGCGGTGCCGGATGCTTCCTCAATGGAAAGCAGGCGCACGTGTCCGGCGTCGATTCGCTTGATCGCGCGCTGCTCGCAGCCACTGATTTCGGGCAGGGCCGCGACAATTCCTTCCGCGACGTGATGCATCTTCTGCAGCGATCGTTTCGCACCTCGAAAACCTGGGGCGATTGCTACGCGCACATCCTGGTCGCCACCGGACGCGCGGACGTCGCGGTCGATCAACTGATGAATGTGTGGGATTGCGCGGCGCTGATGCCAATCCTCGAGGAAGCGGGAGGCACCTTTACCGATTGGAACGGCAAGCGAACGATTCGCGGGGGCAACGCGGTCTCGACCAACAAAGTCTTGCTCGACAAGGTGCTCGCCCTCCTGCGGACTGGCGATTAGACGTCAGACTGATTTTGCCGCCGACTTTGCCGCGCTGAGCGAGGCGCGCGCGGTTTCAAAGATAATCGCGGCCATCTGGGTAAGGACGCCGGCCGCAAATCCCATCCCGTCGACTCGCGCGCGGGTGAAGACCAGGTAAAGAAGTCCGACGACGATGAACAGCTTCATCGGGATTGCGAGCGCACCTAACCGCGCCGCGCCTTTTGAAATGCCTGCGCCTGCGGCACCCAAAAGCAGTCGGCCGAGTGCGGCCAGGATCCACAAGTTAGCGATCACGACCGCACCGCCGAGAAGACATCCTATTACCGATGCCATCGAGGCGAACAAAGCGAGAATCGCGGCTGCGATCCCGACCATCACCACGTTGGTGCGCTGAATCGACGCGATCGTCGGCACCGACCATGCGGCTACCGATTCAGGAGTCATTGTTCTCGCGCTGGAACCGGCTGAGCTCGTAAATCCCGCGGTAGAAGCCTCCGAACAGGCCGAGCAGGAACAGAACGAGGGTCAGCTTCGGGTCGGTATGAAAATATGCGTCCAGAAAATGGCCGATTACCGCGCCGGCGATCATCGGCATCGTGAATTCCCACGCGATCGCGGTGAATCGAGCCATCTTGCCGGCGCTAAGTGCCATGGTGATTAGAACTTCTCCTGGCTCACGACCGCGCGCCAGTCAAATGGAGCGATTCGGTGGCGGCGGCGATGGTGCGGTCGATGTCGGCGTTTGTGTGGGCAGTCGAGAGGAACATCGCTTCGAACTGCGAGGGCGGGATGTTGATGCCACGCTCGAGCATCGCATGGAAAAACTTCGCGAATTTGCCGGCGTCGGAGCGGCGCGCCTCGTCGGCGTCGCGGACTTGGCGAGGCCCGATGAACATCGTCAGAAGGGAGCCGGCGCGATTGACGCATCCCGGTTGATTGTTTTTCACCAGCGCGTCGCGGAGCCCCGCTTCGAGCCGCGCGCCAGCTGCGTCGAGCGATGCGTACGGGTTCGTCTCTTTAAGAATCTTTAGCGTCTCGAGGCCGGCGCGAACCGAGAGCGGATTTCCCGACAGCGTGCCCGCCTGGTAGACCGGTCCGACCGGCGCGAGCAGATCCATCAACTTGGCGGGTCCCGCGACCGCGCCGACCGGCATCCCGCCGCCGATTATTTTTCCGAGCATGATGAGATCGGGCTCGATGCCCATCGCTTCAGCAGCCGAGCCGAAGTTCATGCGGAACCCGGATATAACCTCGTCACAAATCAGGATAGCGCCGTTTCGATGAGTGAGATCGGTGAGCGATCTCAAAAAATCCGGCGCCGGATTCACAACGCCCATGTTCGCGGCGACCGGCTCGATGATCACGGCAGCGATTTCATTCCGCGCGGAACCGAATATGTCTTCGACTGTCTCAATCGAGTTATAGCGTGCAACGGTCGTCATCGCTGCGAGTGCCGCCGGCACTCCGGCACTATCGGGTTGACCGAGAGTGAGCGCACCCGAACCAGCCCGCACCAGCATCGCATCGCTATGTCCGTGGTAGCATCCGTCGAACTTGATTATTTTCGCGCGTCCGGTCGCGGCGCGCGCGATTCTGAGCGCAGTAATGCCTGCTTCGGTTCCCGACGTTACCAATCTGACTTTTTCTGCACATTTGATAACAGACGAGATCAACTCCGCCAGCTCGACTTCGAGCCGGGTCGGCGCGCCGAAGCCCAGACCGAGCCGCGCCTGCTCTGAAATCGCCTCGACCACGCGCGAATTCGCGTGTCCGAGGATTGCGGGGCCGTAGCTGCAGACGTAGTCGAGAAATCGCGCGCCGTCGGCGTCGATCAAAGTTGCACCGCTGCCACTTTCGATGAAGATCGGAGCGGCGCCGACCGCCTTCCACGCGCGGACCGGAGAATTCACCGCACCAGGAATCTTAACGCTGGCGCGATTGAAAAGTTCATTTGAGTTTTTGCGCGAAGTCATCGGCTGTTCCCGCAGAAGTCGTAGCGTTTCCTTGGCGATATCAGCATCAGAAAAAAATAATTAGCGTCAACGAATAATTTTTTCGATCGAGATCGCGAAATTTGTTGCGATCGGCGGCGCCATGCAAGAAATTCCGATCACGCACGCCCGCTCTGGGAGCTATCGTGAGCGATCGCAAAATTGGGCTGATTTTTCACGCAAACTTCACGCGATCGTCCGCGCGGAAATTCCCTTTACGATTCGCGCAGTTCGCAGACAAATTTTTTGCGCGCTTGTTATCATCGCGAAATAAGTTTATCACGTTCCTCTGTCAGATAAATTTTGTTTTCACGAGAACCGTGTCCCCTCGGAACGGTCGAGTCCGGCGCGTTCGCTATGACTTGGATGTGCGTGCATAGAACGTTTACTTTCGAGCAAAATCATCACCCCAACAGAACCGATCTTAACCCCGACAAGTTGATAGCTCGGCGTGTCGTGCCGTCAAATTGTCGGCTGGAACGAGAGAAAATCGCGTTATCCACAGATGTGGATAAGACTGTGCGTAATTCGTCTGGCCGCTGAGGTCAGCACCTTACTTCTGGAGCGTGGGGAGCGCTCCGGTTTTCCCCGGGGGAGACGATATGAATGGACTTTGGCAAAGGGCTGCCGACCGGATGCGCGATGAGCTGGGCGAGGTCGGCTACGAGACGTGGATCGGGCCGCTCAATTTTGTCGGTCACCAGGGATCGACCGTCACAATCGAGGCGCCCAATCGGTTTTTCCGCGATTGGATCAACGATCGCTACCTGGCAATGATGCGTTCCGCGCTGACTGCGGAAGCGGGCGAGCAGATGGAAGTGCGCTTGACGCTCGGCCCCAATGGAGTAGCAGCGCCGCAACAACGTCCCACCAATGGACACGGTAACGGCAACGGGCATGTCAGCATAAATGGCAACGGTAACGGCAATGGCAAAACCGCGGCGGCGACAAATCACGCCGAGAAGTCGGCGCCGGTGCGGGGCGATCGCCATCCAAACCTGAATCCTCGCTATACGTTTGCGGAGTTCGTGGTCGGATCGGCCAATCAGTTCGCGCATGCTGCGGCGCAGGCGGTCGCGAATCAGCCGGGCGAAAAGTACAACCCGCTCTTCATCTACGGCGGAGTCGGACTCGGCAAGACCCATCTGGTGACCGCGCTCGGGCATCATATATGGGCGAGCGGCGATCGTCCGCGCAAAGTGCTCTTTATGCCGGCCGAAATCTTCATGAACGAGCTCATCAATTCGCTGCGCCGCGACAAGATGGGCGAGTTCCGGGAGAAATTCCGCCGCGTCGACACCTTGATCCTCGACGACGTGCAGTTCCTGGCCGGCCGCGAGCGCACCCAGGAGGAGTTCTTCCACACCTTCAATGCGCTGCACACCGAGCGGCATCAGATCGTGCTGACCTCGGACAAAGTTCCGCGCGAAATACCGGGACTCGAGGAGCGGCTGCGCAACCGGTTCGAGTCGGGGCTGATCGCGGACATCGCGCCGCCGGATCTCGAGACTCGAGTCGCGATCGTGCAGAAGAAGGCGGCGCTGGACAATCTCAAGTTGGCGCCGGAAGTCGCGATGTATATCGCGCAGAGCGTTTCGTCAAACGTTCGCGAGCTCGAAGGATGCCTGACCCGGCTCGCGGCGCTCGCCTCGATGGACAAATCGGCGATCACGGTCGAGTTCGCGCGGCAGGCGCTGCATGATTTGATCAGCCTTCACGACGCGAAGCCCGACGTGGAATCGATTCAGAAGACGGTCGCGGATTTTTTCCATATCAGGCTGACCGATCTGAAGTCGAAGAAGCGCACCCAGCACATCGCATTTTGCCGGCAGGTCGCGATGTATCTCTGCCGCAAGCTGACCGACAGCTCGTTTCCGACCATCGGCGATCACTTCGGACGCGATCATTCCACGGTGATCCATGCGCACAACCTGATCATGCGGCGGGTAACGAGCGATTCGGCGTTTCGGATGTCGATCGAAAAAATCGAGCGCGAGCTGAAAGCGATTCGAGCGAATGCGGCTTGATTGATTTTTAAGTTTTTAACGGTGTTGAGGAGGCTGTGGAGGAAGTGGGCACAAGCGGAGTGATATCGACAGGGCCGGCGTGCGAAGCGCCGGCCCGCGTCGGTACCCGTTTGCCGGCGCACAAGTTTGCGAGCGTCGATAAGGTCGCGAATTCACGCCCTTGCGAGTCTCATCCACAAATCCACAACTCCTACTGTTACTGCTAATGTATTTTAAAGAATTAAAGATCAGGAATAGGAAGACGGGCTAACAATTCATGGGACTCTCTATCGAGCGCGCTTCGTTGCTCAGCGGACTTGGGTTGGTGCAGGGGATCGTGGAACGACGCACGACCGTTCCGATACTCGGCCATGTTCTGATCGAACCCGACGGCAACGGTCTGAGCTTAAGCGCCACCGACCTGGAAGTCGGTATCAAAACCAAGGTCGCGTGCTCGGGCAAGGAAAAAAGCCTGACCCTGAACGCGCGCAAACTTTTCGAAATCGTGCGCGAAGCCGAAGGTGACGAGGTTGCGCTGACCACCCTCGACAGCGATTGGGTGGAGCTCAAGTGCGGACGCGCCAAGTTCAAAATGATGGGCCTCGATCCGCGCAGCTTCCCGGCGATGCCGAGTCAGACCTCCGGCAAAGAATCCGCGTCGGCGAAAAAACAGCTCAAGGCCGAACTCGCAATCTCGGCCGACGTGCTCGCGAAAATGATCGACAAGACGATCTTCGCGGTCAGCCCCGACGAAGCCCGCTACAACTTGAGCGGCGTGTTCGTCGAGTCCAATGCACCGGGCTCGGCCCGGATGGTCGCGACCGACGGGCATCGGCTCGCGATGATCGAGCGCGAAGTGCCGGGATTCAAGATGGACGCCGGCGCGATCATTCCGCGAAAGGGCCTCGCCGAGCTGCGCAAAATCCTCGACGTGCCCGGCGACGCCGAAGTGCGCCTGAGCCTCGAAGGGCAACTCGCGTATCTGAAGCGCGGGCAGACGGAAGTCTCGATGCGCCTGGTCGAGGGCGAGTTTCCCGACTATCGCGGAGTCATCCCTAAGCAATCAAAGTACAAAATCGCGGTGAAGCGGGACTTGCTGTTCGCGGCAATCAAGCGCGCGGCGATTTTCTCGAGTGAACGTTATCACGGCGTCAAGTTTGCCTTGTCGGCAGGCACGCTCACGGTATCGTCGACGAGTCCCGAGACCGGCGAGGCGAGCGAATCGCTCGACGTGGACTTCAAGAGCGAAGAATTCGCGATCGGCTTCAATGCGGCATACGTGCAGCAAGTTCTCGGCGTGATTCCGCAAGGCGTGGACGTGGAACTCGGCCTGAGCGACGACGTCAGTCCCGGCGTGATCAGAACCGAGTCGGATCAGCAGTACACCTACGTCGTAATGCCGATGCGTCTGTAGCGCCGGTTTCTCTCGATACGCTAGCGAGGGAGCCAGACAGCATCATCCTATCGTTGTCTATCGTTCGACGGTCCCACGCGGACCAGTACCACTTTGTTGTCCAGGCTCGAGCCGCTATCCCATGGGAATGACGCTTCGCTTAGTTCGACTGTGGTCGGGACGTCGAGTTGAGGCATATCGCGGCGGCGCACGATGAACCACTCGACGCCGGCGTTAGCAATCGCGTCGCGCAGTTCCTGCTTCTTGTCGAATTCCGGGAGAGGCTTGGGCGGATTCAGATAGAAGAGCGGTCCTACAGTCTTGAACAGAGCGAGCTTGTCGGTGCGATTGCCAATCTTGCTCAGCACCGCGTATCCAAAGGGTTTTTCACCGCGATAGGCCTCAGCCGCAGGCATCGCAAATATATATATATAGGCGAGCGCGCAGTACGCGATCGCGCCCATCGAGATTGCAACGCGCCCCGGCTCAAATTTGCGCAACGCGTACACGATGCCTGCGATCGAGATCGTCCAGAGCCCCACGAACACGAACTTGTCCGGCAGCGGCGGCAATTTGCCGAGATCGCCAGAGAGGATCGCGGAGGCAGGCAGCAGCATCACGAGGCCGCCGACTACGGCGATGGCGACGATCGCGTAACCGAGGATCATCAGGCGTCGAGCGAACGCGGAGCGAATTGCACCGGGAAAGGCGAGCATCCTTGCGACCAGGGTCGCGGCGGCCGGTAGAATCGGCAGGATGTAATAGCTGCGGCGCGAGCCCGAAAGCGTGAAGAATATGAAGGTCGCCCAGAAATAACACAGCGCGAATCGATCCGCGCGGGCGGGCTCGGCGTCGATGCTGCGCAAGTGATGCGCTTCGACCAGCGCCGCAGGCAGGAGCATCGACCACGGCGCCATCAGGGCGAAGATCACGTAGACATAAAGATAGATAGGCCCGCGATGGTCGAATGGTTCGAAGAACCGCACCACGTTTTCCCGAAAAACCATTCGGAGTCCCTTTTCGGAGCCCATCAGGCGCGACGAGATTTCGAACGGCACTGCATAAACTATGATGCCGATCGCAACGCCGGCGATCGTGTAGAAATTGAAGAACCAAGGGTTGCGCTCGATGAGCCATCGAAGGCGCTCGGCGAGAGTGCCGCGCGAGATTCTCCGCCAGAGCTCGGACCACCCGTCGCGAAGCAGGCAGTATGCGCCAATCACCAGGATCGGCAACGCGAAGCCGAGCAGGCCCTTGGTGAGCGAAGTCGCGGCCATGACCAGCCAGAGCCCGATGACCCAGAATCCGCCGGCGCGATCCTGATTGCGCTGAAAAAGAAACAGCGCGGCGAGCTCGCCGGTGATCGTCTCGACGTCGGCGGACGCGTGGCGCGAAAAGAATACGAAGCTGAAACTGGTTGCCAGGATGAAGCCCGACAATGCAGCGGTGCGAGCGTCGTAGAGGCGTCGCGCCAGGAGCATCAGGAGGATGACTGCGACCAGGCCGGCAATCGCGCAGGGGAGGCGCGTTGCCGCCTCGTTGAGGCCGCCGGTGAACGGTGCCGACATCACGACGAGCCAGTATGAACCGAGCGGCTTGTCGTAGTAGACGTGGCCGTTGATCGTCGGCCAGAAGTAGTTGTGCGTGGCGAGCATCTCGCGCGCTATTTCGGCCCATCGGAATTCCGACGACCACAACGCTCTCGCGCCCAGGCGCGCGAAAAACAAAATCGCAGACAGCGCGCAGACGCATCCTGCCCATAGAAGAAAGCGAGACTCGCCGCGAGCTTTCGCGAGATCAGGAGCCGAGTCGCGCGGCGCGGTTGCCGATGTCATCGTATTTCCCTGCGGGAAGGCATCGCGATGAATTGTAACCGTCAGGCGCGCCGCTCTGCTACATACCGCGCGGGAGGCTGTTCGCAGCGAATTCGCGTGCATGATATTTTCGAAGAAAGAAGATGAGTCAGGGCAACAATCCAGATAGCGATCATAGTCGCGCCGGCGCGAAGCCGAATCGACTAATCAATGAGCAGAGTCCGTACCTGCGTCAGCACGCGTACAATCCGGTCGATTGGTATGCGTGGGGGCCTGACGCGCTTGCGCGCGCGCAGTCAGAGAACAAGCCGATCATGCTCTCGATCGGATACTCGGCGTGTCATTGGTGTCATGTGATGGAGCGCGAGTCGTTCGAGAACGAACAGATCGCGAAGCTGATTAATGAAAACTTCGTCGCGATAAAGGTCGATCGCGAAGAGCGGCCGGATCTCGACCAGATCTATATGGATGCGGTGCAGATGATCACCGGGCGCGGCGGATGGCCGCTCACGATGTTCCTTGCGCCGGACGGGCGGCCGTTTTTCGGAGGCACTTACTATCCTCCTGAGGATCGCGGCGGGATGCCCGGATTCCCGCGAATCCTGGCCGCGGTCGCGCGCGCTTATAGTGACGGCGCGAAGGAAGTCATCAGCAACGTCGAGAAGCTGACTGAGGCGCTCGGCGCGCTCACCAATTACACTCCGACTGGCGATGACTTGAGGGCGAATCTCGCGGCCGATTCGGCGCGTGCGCTGGCCGCGCATTATGACAGTATCAACGGTGGGCTCGGGCAGGCGCCGAAATTTCCCAACACGTTCGTGTTCTCGCTTTTTCTTCGCGTGCATGCCGCCGATGGCGACGAGGCGATGGCCGAGATGGTGCGGCACACACTCCAGAAGATGGCGCGCGGCGGAATCTACGATCAGATCGGCGGCGGGTTCCATCGCTACAGCGTCGACGATCGATGGCTGGTGCCGCATTTCGAAAAGATGCTTTACGACAACGCGCTCCTGGCGCGGCTCTACCTGGATGCGGGCCGTGCGCTGAACGAGCCCGAGTTCCTGAGCGTCGCGCGCGAGATCTTCGAATACGGGATCCGCGAGATGACCAGTCCTGAAGGCGGCTTCTACGCCTCGCAGGACGCCGACAGCGAGGGCGAGGAAGGAAAGTTCTTCGTCTGGACGCCGGAGGAAGTCGAGCGGGTGGTTGGTCCGGAGCTTAGCGACGTTGCGGAGCGCTATTACGACATCACGATCGAGGGAAATTTCGAAGGCGCAAACATTGCACATCGAACGGTCGAAGTTGCCGACGCGGCGCGGATGTTCAAGCTCTCGGAAGATGAGCTCAGGTCGAGGATTCGGGAGATTCGGCAGAAGCTCTTCGCGGCGCGCGAACAAAGAGTGAAACCGGGGCGCGACGAAAAGATTCTGGTCGCGTGGAATGCGATGATGATCGGCGCATTCGCGGAGGGATATCGCGCGCTGCATGAGTCGCGCTATCTCGCGGCTGCCGAGCGCGCAGCCGGGTTTATCATGTCGGCGATGTGGGACGGGTGCGCGCTCAAGCGATCGTTCAAGGACGGCGTCGCGCGGCACAACGCTTACCTCGAAGACTATGCGCAGCTCGCAAGCGCGATGCTCGATCTATATGAGGCGTCGCTCGATTCGAAGTACCTCGCGCACGCGCGCACGCTTGCCGGCGTGATTCTCGAGCGCTTCATCGACAAGGAAAAGGGCGGATTCTTTTTCACCTCGGACGATCACGAGGCGTTGATCACGCGCTCGAAGGCTGCCTTCGACGGATCGACGCCGTCGGGCAACAGCGCCGCCGCCATGGCGCTGCTCAGGCTGCACGATTACACCGGCGAAGAGCGGTACCGCGTCGAGGCGGAGCGGACGCTGAAATTGTTTCGCGAGTTCATAGAAAAACAGCCGTTCGGATTTTCGCACATGCTCGAAGCGGTCGATCTTTATCAACGCGGGCCGACCGAGGTGGTGCTGGTGGGCGGCGCGCACTCTGTGGACTTGCTCGAATGGATCGAGCGCCTCGGCCTCATCTATGTGCCCAACCGCGCCCTTTACGTCGCCGATCCCGCGAGTGCGCAAACCGGTTTCATTCCGGAGCAGGTGCGGGACAAGCGGCAAATCGACGGACGTGTGACGGCTTACGTGTGCCGCGAGCACACCTGCACGGCGCCGATCACGTCGTTCAAGGAACTTCAGAAAGAGCTGGTCGAATAGCTCGTTGCGATGAATCTCGAAGCGCGCGATCTCGGCACGGCCGTCGCAAAGCCGACACCCTACTTCCCGCCAATCGTCGTGAACCGTGCGGCGCGGCCTTCGCGTTCGCGGATTCGGGTCGTGCTCCTGAACATTGCCGGCGGCCGGCGCCTGAGCACGGCCGAGGCTTGCCTGAAGCGTCCACCACTGCACGACGCGGATGTGATCCTGCTCTGTGAAGCCAACACGGGAACGCGGCGATCGCAGAGCTACGATGTGGCGTCGGAACTCGCCGCGTCGCTCGACATGAGTTACGCCCACATTCCGGAGTTCGGAATCATGGAGGGCGACGGCAAGATCATCGAGCATTGGGGCAATACGATCTTATGCCGGCAGCCGCTCGACGATGTGGTCGCGATCGCGATGCCGAGTCCGCGCATCCCGCGGATGATCCCCTCGCTAAGCTCGCGCTTCAAGCGAGTCGGCACGCCGACCGGACTCTATGCGTCGGCGCGATTCGGCGGTGAAACGATCACGCTCGGCGTGGCGCATCTGAATAGCCGATGCACTCCGGCCAAGCGCGAACGGCAGATGGCTGCGTACATGGCCGAGTTTCCGCAGATTGGGCGCGCGATTTTCGGAGGCGATCTGAACACGACCACTACCGAGCTGCCGGGACTATCCGGACTGGCAACGGTGGCGGCGCAAATGATCGCAAGCCCGCGCCGGTTCCGCGATCCCGAACGCTACGAGCCATTATTCGAGCGAATAAGGGAACGTGGACTCGAGATCGACGGCGCCAACGTAAAATATCGCGCGACCTTTACCTTCGCAGGATTTATCCCGCACTTAATGAGGCCGAAACTCGACTGGCTCGCGTTCCGCGGCCTGCGTCCGGTTGCGGGGAGCGCGGCTGTGATCTCGCCGCGCCTGTCGATATTGTCGCGGCGCGCATCGGACCACGATTTTGTGACGGTTGAGTTCGAAATGTAGCTCGTTGAAAGATGCCCGTTGAAAGTTGAAAGTGTCCGGGGAGGAATTCGCTCGCGATGGAATCGTTCAACGGGCTCGGCATGCACATGGGCAATCTTTCGCTTCTGTCGAAGGCGGAAAGCCGCTCGATAAGTCCCGAAAATCCGACCGGCGAGAAAGGAAAGGGCGCGATGGCGTCGCCCGACCCGTTAAAGAGTCCGGCGCGCAGGCTCGGGCGCGGATGGAAAGTCTCGCCGTACGTCGTAGTCGAGCCGGGCGAAGTGAAGGTGATCGCCGATATCGCGGGTGCGGGCGCGATCGCGCAAATCTGGATGACGCCGACCGGGCCATGGCGCTCGAGTATCATGCGGATTTACTGGGACGACTCGGCGGCGCCGTCGGTGGAATGCCCGGTCGGCGATTTTTTCGCATGCGGATGGAACCGCTATGCGCAAGTCTCGTCGCTGGCGGTCTGCGTGAATCCGGGCAGCGCGTTCAATTGCTATTGGGAGATGCCGTTTCGCAAGCGATGCCGGATCACGATGACCAACACCGCCGAAACGGCGATGATTCTATACTACCAAATCAATTACTCACTTACCGAAGTGCCTAATGACGCCGCATACTTCCATGCGCAGTTCCGGCGCGTGAATCCCCTTCCGTACAAGGAAGTGTTTACGATTCTCGACGGCATCAGCGGCCGCGGGCATTACGTCGGCACCTACATGGCGTGGGGCGTGCACAACAGCGGATGGTGGGGCGAGGGCGAGATAAAGTTTTTTATCGATGGCGACGCCGAGTTCCCGACTATCTGCGGCACCGGAACCGAAGATTATTTTTGCGGCTCGTATAACTTCGACGTTGGCAAGGAAAATGGCGGGTACCGCGAGTTCACGACGCCGTATGCAGGACTAGCGCAAGTCATACGGCCTGACGGGCTTTACGCGTCGCAGCAGAGATTCGGAATGTACCGATGGCATATCGCGGACCCGATAAGGTTCGCGAAAGATCTGCGCGTCACGATCCAGGCGCTGGGATGGGCCGGCGACCCGCGGCGCGGCGCGGAGTTCCTCCCGCTCCAGGACGATATCGCATCCGTAGCGTTTTGGTACCAGACCCTGCCGGCGCCGAAGTTCCCGCCGCTGCCCTCGCCGGACTACTTACGGATCGTGTAGGCGTTATCCACCGGCTCCTGGTGGCATAGAGCCGCTTATGCGTGTAGATAAGTGAGCGGTCGAGATAGACGAAGTCGCCATCTCGGCGGATACATAGGCTCGGCCAATGGCGCCGAATTCGAGCGATAGGTCTGCTTGATTCGTGTTCGCCCCGAAGCTCCAACCACCTCTGGGTGTGACACCCGAGTATATTTCGAAACCTCGCAGAAGATGTTCTGGATATCGACCGGCTGAAGCCGCCTACCAAACAGGTCTTGGAACCGTAAGCTAAGGCGCGCGAATTCGGCTTTCTGGCGCTCAACCATCCAGTGAATGACATCCTCGGGAGTCATGCCGGCGGTGTCTGCGAAACACTTGGCGATACCATCGATCGCACCCGGTCCGGCCACGACAAAATCTGCCTCGTCGAAGTTGAGCATCGCCGAATAGTTCAGGTCGACGGCGTACTGAAAGGCTAAGAACCGGCCGATCCCTGGAAATGCGAGAAGCATTTCGTAAACTGACTTAAGCGACGGCGCACGTTCAATGCGCTCCGGCAGGTGTTCTCTTATCATGTGCGCCAAGAGAACCAGATGGTTTTCGTACTTCCGGCGGCAGCCCAGCCGCGGCGCCGGCATGATGTAGGCGGTGGAATAGAGTGGCATCCCGCGCTCGATCATCGTCTCAAAGACACGGGCGATCGCCGTCAGGTCGAACCCCTCCCAAACGACCGGACCGATCGCGCGTTCGATTTCCTCCCAGGTTCCGATGCGATTGAAGAACTTGAACAGCAGCGTCCGGAAGAATAACTCGGGCGGAGTTTGCGGTCGGTCGGCGCGATACTGAACTTCTCGGATGAGATACTGGCTGACCCGATCGGATGCTCGGTATGCGTTGGTGAATCGATAGGAACGCAGGATTGGATCGTCCGTCCACGGACCGGCCGGGTCGGTAAGCCGACGGCAGAAGATCCCTTGGCGCTCAGCGGCAAATCGCCAGTATGTGTCGAAAAGAGGCGTGATATCGGGATCCACGGCGATCTCTCGCGCTCCACGCGGTCTTGCTAGTGCTCGCTACGGCCAAGCCGCAATGGCGTGGGGGCAGCCTGCTGGTGTTCCGCCGCGCTCGTGGCGATCCGAGCCGTCGCAAGCAGTAAAGGCGCATATATGGATTCTTGGGGGAAGTCTGCCTCCTGCCCATTGTTCAGCTTCCGTTGCGAATGCCACCGCAGAACATGAAGGAGATCCTTCCAGTAGGGATGCAGCGCATCGATTTCTGCACTCACCGGAGCGTTGGTGCGGATCAAACTTTCCATTTTCAAAAACGATGGGAGCTCGCTGTGCGCCTCGATCGGAGGCATTTCGTAGGCGAAGGAGGCGCGGGATGAAACGATCCGCTTGGCAAGTTCGAAGTGCCGCCGGTACAAGTGCAGCGAACCCACGATATGGTGATACGAACCCAACTCGACGCCAAACTCGACGGCGAGCAATTCCTGCAGCATGGTGAACAGAAAGACATCGTACGGCAGGCCCCAGATCGAATCGTTGCTCCGCATATAGACAATCGCGTGCAGCCGGTTGTCACGAATCATGAACTGAACGCTGCACGTGCAAGGCGCATCCTTCGTATCCGGGTCGAGCCCTGGTTCGGGCGCAAATAATTGGAGCACGGCCCGCCGCGAATGGCGCTCCGCGCGCAACAGACCGATCAGGCGCTCCCATTGGCTGGGCTGCCCGTCCTTCCGAGAAAAGATGTGGTGTCCGTAGCAACTGCCGAGAATCGCAATCCCGTCAGTGAATTCCCTCCATCGAGGCGCGTAATACTCGATGAAGCGCACGTCGTTCGATCCGGTCGCGTGCCAGCAAAATTCGCCAATCGCAAGCGGGAGGTTCCAGCGGCGTTCCGGATTTGTGATGCAGCGCCGCCGGGGATGCGCGAGGGTGAATGAAACCGGGAAGAGTTCGAGAGTCGGCATCCCGCGGGAAGTGACCGGGCTCCCGTGATCCAACAGAGAGGAGAGCACCCACGTTTGGACCTCATCCAGCGATTCAAAGGTTGGAGCTTGGCCGTCAAAACCGTTCATTTGTGCTCCGCTCCTTGCCGACTTGGCCGCTTTGCGTTTTCCGCACCGCCTTGCTCGGCGGAGTTTGCGGCCTTCGGCTGAGAACTAGCCAAAGCCCGCTCCACCGCCAAACGCACTTCCTCGTGCAGATCTTCTCTTTTGATCTCTGCTAGGTTTGACTTGAGAGACCTAAAATCGTCGCTCTGGAAGTACTCATCCACTGCCGCTCTGATTTGGTCCTTGGAAAGAAAGCCCCCTTGCCAGTGCGCAACTCCAAGGGTGACTCCCCACGTGACAAGGGTTACCATCAACGCCACAAGGGCTACCAACGCCGCCGCTCGGCCAAGATACCGCCAGAAAGCGCCTTTGGCGATTTCATCGATATGCGCCGCGATGTCGAGGAAAGATTCGGAAAAGCGCTCCCCAGCCTCCTTCTTTCGCTCGCGCAGGAATTCCTCTCGATCAACGCGCCGTATTGGCTCGAACTTGTCTGGAACGGTACATTGATGAAACGAAAGCCTCAAAAATGAGTCGCCGCTGCTCAGGCTAAACGCAGTCTTCCCGAAGTTCACCATGACTGCCGAAACCGGCCCCTCGTAGCTCGGGTCGATTATCCCGGTATTTAGAGCCAAGAGGCCGCGTCTCGATAGCCTCGTCAATACTGAGGCATAACCGGCGACATTCTCCGGCACTTTGATGGTCTCAAGCGAGATGACCTCAACCATTCCCTGCGGTGGAACTACGCAGAAGTTTGCCTCGCTCAAACGGCTCCGGCCGTCCGATTCCACCGCGAGAATTGTTCCGACGCGCACGTCATAGCTGGCCGCGCGCCAGCTTTGGTTGCCCTCACTGGCAGCATTCTCAGCTATGATGCCCGGCCTTTTGATTTCGTCCCGGTTCAACACGAGCGCCGTCGATCATTCTCCATCCGTAGGGTCTGGCTACAGAACGCCAGCGTGAATTCTCATAGTCTTCACCTAGGTTGAGCGGCGCGGCGAGGTGCCGCAGCGGCCGCCGACATCGTGCCGCACTTTTCCAGAACTTCGTCACGGAGCCGTCGTGCCTGAAAAACGAAGGCGAAGGCGAGCTGGCCGCCCTTATTGAGGTTCACAAAGACATCCTTACGATCTGTGAAAAAAACTTCGGTTCCGTCGGTCACAAGATATCTGCCGGGCAGATGGTCGGGTGCAATCGCGGGATTTGACCGGAGTTTCGCCAACGCCTTTTTTAGCTTGGAGACCGAAATTCCGCATCGGAGCAGATCGCTCAGTGCCCTCCCGATAACAACGTCGTTAAAGCTATAGAACCTATCCTTCCCTCTCCCAGGGCTCGGGTCCAGTGTCGGGATCAACACGCCTGCCCGGTAAAGGTAGTCGAGCATTCGCGGTTTAAAACCCGTGAGTTGGTGCACCTCGCCTACGGAAAATTTCTCTTTTAGGACACGTTTCATATTACTAGTTACAAGCGTAACTAGCAATATTCCCTGCACGGAGGCTATTCAAGACCCAGCGAATTGGCTCCTGCATGATGCGACTCCGCCTGGCTAAACGCCGCTACCGTCACCGGACTATTTGCGGATCGTGTAAGTGCTGTTATGCGAGTTCCGGCGGACGCTTGATCTCACCACGGGCGCGTTCGTAGGCGGATGCGACCTGTAGTACTTCGACTTCGCCGAATGGACGCCCGATGACCTGCATCGCAATGGGCAGTCCGGCCGGCGAGAGTCCAGTCGGAATAGCCAGCGCCGGTTGCCCGGTCGAATCGAACGGCTGCGTGAAACGAAGGATCTCCGCTACCACGTCAACGCGGTCTTCACCTGCTTCGAGCATCTGAGTATTGCCGATCTTCGGGGCGACGATCGCGCTTGCAGGAGCGACCAGCACGTCATGGTCGCTGAGCACCGCGCTCGCCTCCGCCAGGGTGCGGGCGCGCGCCCGCTGCGCGCGGATGTAGCTGGTCGCCGGCGTCATCATGCCATTTTCCAGCAGCCGCCGGACGTCATCGCCGTAGTCGCGCGGCCGGGTGCGCATCCAGTCCTCGTGGATCTCGAGCGCCTCGGCCCAGGTGATGATCCCGTTCATTGCGCCGGAGAGCGGAAGCGATGGAATCGTAACTTGGTCGATGATCGCGCCGAGCGATTTCAAAGTATCGAGCGCGGCGTTGAATGAGCTCGCGACCTCGTCGCTGAGTCCGTCGTTCAGCTCGCGAATGATGCCGACGCGTTTGCCCTTGATGTCGGACTGGAGGCTCGCGCTGTAGTCGGGAACGCGCTCGCGGCTCGCGGTGGAATCGTTGCGGTCGGCGCCGGCGATCACTTGCAGCATCATTGCGGCGTCGCGCACGGTGCGAGTGATTGGGCCGACGTGATCGAGCGTGTAGGCGAGCGGCAATACGCCGTAGCGGCTGACCCGGCTCCAAGTGGGTTTCAAGCCGACGCATCCGCAGAGCGCCGCCGGAATGCGGATCGAACCGCCGGTGTCGGTGCCGATCGTGGCGGCGGCGCTGCGCGCAACTATCGCGGCGGCCGAGCCGCCACTCGAGCCGCCCGGAATTCGATCGAGCGCGTAGGGATTGCGGACGCTTCCCCAGTGTGGATTCGACGATGTGATCCCGTATGCGAACTCGTGCAGGTTGAGCTTGCCGAGCAGCACCGCTCCGGCGCGGGCCAGCCGACTCCACACGGTCGCGTCGTAATCCGGCATAAAGTCGGCGAGAATTTTCGAGCCGCCGGTAGTGCGGATCTTTTTCGTGTAAACGAGATCCTTGAGCGCGATCGGAATGCCATGAAACGGCCCGCGCCATTTCCCGGCGGTAATTTCCGCCTCGGCCTTTTTCGCAGTTTTGCGTGCGAGTGCGTCTGTGACCGTGATGTAAGCGCGAAGAGATGAGTCGGTGCGTTCGATCCGGGCGAGGTAGGCTTCGGTCAGCTCGACCGGAGAGATATCGCGCGCCTGGAGCTTGGCGGAAAGGGTCGCAACGTCGAAAGTGAGTAGCTCTTCGGAGAGTACCGACATAGTAGTGTTCCTCGAAGTAAGTATAGGGTGTTACTAGTGTCGATATTACTACTTGGCCCGGTTCAGCCGCGTCGCTTCTGAGGTGAGGACTTGGTACCCGAAAGGAGGTTCGATGCCGCTTAGGCCAATCGAGCTGAGATGGCCGGCCAGGGCGAGCATCGCGCCCGCGCTGTGCGCGATCGAATGTGCGTCGGAGTCCGAGATCTCGTAGCCGTAGAGATCGCGCAACACCTGCTTGACGGTTTCGTGAGTGACTAGTGGCATAGGTTTGTCTCCGATTCGACTAATCCAGTTTGTGCGCAGATTCCAATATCAAGTCGCACACGCGGCGTGCGTCTTCAAGCCCGAGCAGCCGATAACATTCGCTTCCGGTCCAATTCGGCCGCACTGAAGGGTTTGTGAATGGAAGAAACGTGGTTCGCTCCGTCGGTATGCTCAATTCAATGTGACGGAGGATGCGCCGCGCGCGGAGTTGCGTAGTGTTGAGGCGATCCAGCAGGACGCCGACCATTTCCAGCTCTCTCAAACCTGACACGATGATCACGCGTTGATTGGTGACGCCGTAAAACGTCTTCGACAGATAAGTATGGAAGACGATCGCTTCCGCGACCAGAACGGGAACCAGCAGCATCAACAGAACTGAATTGGTGTCAGCACGCTCTGCGAGACTGGAATCGAGCGGCAAGGAACGCATCGTCAGTGCGGCGATTCCAACCAGAGTAATCGCGCCTGCGCGCCATCGCAGCGCGATCGTATCATGCGGGCGTCCGCACCAGAGCAGCTCCTCGCGCACCAGCAGATGCGGGGTGATGACGGCGGCCGCCTCGGGATCCATCGCCGACTACTTGATGATACCGGCGGCGCGCAGCGCGGCGATTTTGTCGGGCCGGTAGCCAAGGTACTCGCGGAGGATTTCATCGGTGTGCTCGCCGAGTCGAGGGCCGGAGCGCTCGATCGTGCCGGGCGTCGCGGAGAACTTCATCAGCATCCCTGTTTGTTTCACGTTGCCCCAGTCGGAATGCGGCAGTTCCGCGATTAGATCGTTGGCCAGCACCTGCGAGTCTTCGAACAGGTCGCGGAAGTGATTCACTTGAGTGGCGGGAACGCGTGCCTGGTTGAGTGCCGCAAGCGCGTTGGCGCGATCGAGTTTCGCGAATGTTTCTGCGAGTGTCGCGGCGAGCGCGCCTTCGTTAGATTCCGTCGCAGCCGTCGTCCATGTGGTATTCGGGATTTCTGGAAATATTGTCCGGAGTGCGTTCCATTGAGAATCACTGGCTAATGAAATGAATAGCCACTGACTATCGCGGCACTTGTATGCGCGCGACACTGCCGAGCGTCCCCGGTTTTCGGCCGTGCTGTCTTCCAGGTCCGGGCGACCCGCATAGAAGATGAACTCGCCGGCCTGAAACGCCATCGCGGATTGCAGCAGCGAGGTCTCGCAGAACTGGCCACGGCCGGTGAGTTGGCGCGCGCGAAGAGCGAGCACGCATCCGAGCGCGGAGAGCATCGCGGCGCCGTAATCGCAGATCGCGCAGGTCAGGTACACAGGATGTCCATGATGGCCGCCCTGCGCCGCCATCACGCCGGACCGCGCCTGCAGCAGAGGGTCGAAGCCCGGCTGATTGTGCTCAGGTCCGCGATTTCCGAACGCGTTGACCGACATATAGATGATGCGCGGGTTGCGCGCGGCCAGGCTCTCGTAGTCGAAGCCGAATTTACGCATCCGGCCGGGACGAAGATTTTCCACCACGATGTCGGCCTTGTCTGCGAGGCCGTGGATGATTTCGCGCCCCTCGGGACTCGCGAGATTGAGCGAAAGGCCGCGCTTGCCCTGATTCCAGCCGAGGAAGCCGAAACCGAAATGACGAAACGAATCGCCTTCGAGGCTTTCGATTTTTATGACCTTGGCGCCGAGTTGAGCGAGAATCATCGGACCGTAGGAACCCGCGATGTAGCTCGCGAAGTCGAGCACCGTCACGCCGTCAAGAGGAGGCCGCGTTTTGTGCGTTGCCTTCGATAGTTGCGGGTTGTCACGCTTCGCTTCGCGGAGCCATTCCAGCGCCGCGCGATCATCGCCGGGGGCGGGCGCGGGCCCGACGATTTCGCCGGGCGTGTCATTGAGAAATACGGGCAGTCCCATCTGGATGGTGCGGCCGAGCGCAGGATCGTCGATTTCCCGGCGCATCCCGAGCGCGCGGACCTGCGCGTGCTCGATGAACTCGTGGCGAGTCATCACGGGTGCGCATGGAACGTCGGCCTCGCGCAGGATGCTGAAGCCATTCTTCGCGCGGTCGTGTGCGAATGATCGGCTCGATGATGTCTTTGAGCGGTTGCCAGTGTTCGGCCGCGATACCCCACGGCGCGTTCTCGAAGCGGGGGTCGGCGACCAGATCGGGACGGTCGATCGCGATCGTAAACTTGCCCCAGAAGGTGGAGTTGCCGCACGCGACGAAGAGAAATTTGCCGTCGGCCGCCTCGAACAGGCGATAGCAGGGAATTGGACCGAGCGGATCCTGCGGACCATGATAGAGGCTGGTCATCTTTTCGTGGCGCAGAATTCCGCCGGTCTGCAAAGAGAACGCGCCCGCAAGCAGCGAGACCTCGAGCGCCTGGCCAACGCCGTCGGCGCCGCGCGCAACGACGGCCGCAGTGGCTGCACTCGCGCCCATCACGCCCGCCGAATAACTCGCCGCGGGGAACACGAGCGCCACCGGATCGCCGCTGCGAGCCCATTGGCTGCCGGTGATTCCGCTCCGTGCCGCGACCAGCTCGTCGTTCGCCGCAAAGTCGGCGTCGGGTCCGCGGCTGCCGAGCGGAGGCATGCTGAGTGCAATCGCGCGCGGATTGATGCGCCGAATCGATTCGTAGTCGAGGTGCAAATTCGCGAGCCGGCCGGGCGTGAAGCCGGTGATCACCACGTCGGCCCATTGGAGCAGTTCCGTGACCGGCGTAACCGACGCGCTCACGTCGAGATCGAGTTGGAGCACCCGCTTCGATCGGTTCAGTACGTGGAAATGTGGAGTGCCGCGAAGTGGCGAGCCTCCACGCGCTTCAACCTTGATTGTGCGCGCGCCGTTTTCCGCCAGCAGCATCGCGGCGTACGCGCCGCCCAGGTGGGCGTCGAATTCGACCACGTTTATATCGTCAAGTGCCCGGGTCATCGCATCAATTCTGCCGCCAGCTTCACTGATAAAAGCGGAAAAAAGCAAACGTCGGCGCGGCTATCATTGAATCGTGAAATTCAACCCAGTGGGAATTCAAACCGCAGACACGGCGGGTTCATCCTCCGTTAATCTTGGATGCATAGCTTCCAGCATGCGGCATCCGGGGTGCTGCGTTGGAATGCTAACGGCTAGCTTCGAGGGGAATTCAAGAAAATGCACAAGCGACGAATTATCACGGCACTGCTAATCACGCTGGCGGTCGCAGGAATCGGCCGCTCCGGTTTCGCCGATCAGTTGATAAACGGCGCCGGCGCGACCTTCCCTTACCCGATTTACTCGAAGTGGTTTGACGTTTACGCGAAGGAAAATCCGGGGATCAAATTCAACTACCAATCGATCGGCTCGGGCGGCGGAATCCGGATGCTCTCGAATCGCACCGTCGACGTAGGCGCGAGCGATGCGCCGCTGACCGATCAGCAGCTCTCCGATGCACCCGCGAAGATTCTCCACTTCCCCTCGGTGATGGGCGCGGACGTGGTCGCCTACAATCTGCCGGGCTTCACCGGTACGCTGCGCCTGACCGGACCGGTGATCGCCGACATCTTCATGGGCAAGATTACCAAGTGGGATGACGATAAGATCAAAGAGCTCAATCCCGGCGCTACGATCCCTTCCACCGACATCGTGGTATGCCATCGCTCGGACGGCAGCGGCACGACATATATTTTCGTCGACTACTTGTCCAAGGTCAGCCCCGGCTGGGCGTCGGACGTGGGTAAGGGAACTTCGGTCAAGTGGCCGGCGGGTCTCGGCGGCAAAGGCAACGAGGGCGTGACGGCGCTGATACAGCAAACTCCCGGCGCGATCGGATACGTCGAGCTGATCTACGCGCTCAACAATCACATCCCGTATGCCACGATCCAGAACAAGGCTGGCAACTGGGTGGAGGCGAACCTGGGAGGAGTGACGGCGGCGGCCGCGTCGGCGGCGGGGAACATGCCGGCCGACTTCCGCGTGTCGATCACGGACGCGCCGGGCGCCGATGCGTATCCGATCTCATCATTCACCTGGCTGCTCGTTTATCAGAAGCAGACCAACAAGGAGACCGGCGAGCAGATCGTAAAGTTCCTGCATTGGGCGCTTACCGACGGTCAGAAGTACGCGCCGGATCTGAAATACGCGCCGCTTCCGGCCGAGGTGGTGCAGAAGGAGACCGCGCAAATCGCGCAGATTCAGCTCCAGTAGCCGGAATCGCAAGCATTGATCCACGCGGGCGTCAGAGATGGCGCCCGCGTGCGTTTCCAGTTCCTCATGGCTCGGGTCACTTCGACCTCTTCGGCATGCGAGCGCGTTCGACCAAACGTAGGAGCCCGTTCAAATCTCTTGCGACCAGGTGCAACTCGCGCGCTTTCTGCACGAGCGCTTGAGAAAGTGACTGATCAAATACTCGCTCGGCAGCTACCATCTCGATCTGTTTCGCACCATCCTCGATTGCACTTCTGAGGTTCTTCAGGTCACGGGCCACGGTGGATCGATCGATCTCGAAATAAGTCGATTCGCTCTGCTCACGCTTGTGAATACCATTGTTCTTCCTGGACATCTCGGCTGCGGTTCGTACTCCTTGCGGCGCATCCCGGATTAAAAATTTTCAGAGGGAAAGCAACTACTGTGGCGTGACCGTCATCAGAATCGGAGCACGGTCCGTGCCACGTCATTAAGATAATAAAACTTCGTCTAAACTAAATATACTACAGCTTGTATATATTTAGCATCGCGACGAAGTTCCGTTGCGTCATCCAAACTCGCAGCGATATTCCGTTGCGCATCTGATGGTGCGTCTATGCCTGGACCGATGCGAGGACACCAGACTAAGTTAGCTCGATGCCAGATGCGTGAGACCGTGAGACAATGAGGTTATGGTCGCAGAGGTCCAGAGGTCGCACGAGACCGCAATGGAATCGGAGCTGAGAGATTCTGGAATCGATGTCGTCGGTGCCATGCCCTGGGGGACGCACCTCTGTCACTTCTATGACACCAAAGAGGACCTTCTCGAAACGTTGGTCCCCTATTTCAAAGCCGGGTTGAAAAGTAAGGAGTTCTGCTTTTGGGTGGTTTCCGATGTCACCGAGCAGGAAGCCATCGAGGCGTTGCGGCAGGCTACGCCCGACCTCGAGCGCCACTTCGCCGATCGAAGCATGGAAATCGTTTCGGACCGCGCATGGTACCTCGGAGGCGGTCCCAAAGATCTCGATAGGGTCATAAGAGGTTGGAACGAGAAACTCAGCGACGCACTAAGCCGTGGCTACTGCGGAATGCGAGTGACCGGCGGTACAGTCTGGCTGAAGAAAAAAGACTGGAAGGACTTCAACGACTACGAAAGGAAACTCGACGAGTCCATCGCTAACCTGGCCATGACTTGCATATGTAGCTACCCGGTAGCGGCCTGCGGCGCTGCCGAAGTCCTGGATGTCGCCCGTACGCATCAACTCATGGTGGCGAGACGCAACGGGCTCTGGGAGGTTCTCGAGACTCCTGAGCTCAGGCAGGCGAAGTCAGAGATAAAGCGGCTGAATGAGGTTCTTGAGCGGCGCGTCATCGAGCGGACCGGCGAACTCACCGCGGTTAACGAGCAGCTTAGAAACGCGCTGGGGGAAGTAACCAAACTCCGTCAACGGCTCGAGTCGGAGAACGCCTACCTGCGCCAGGAAGTAAGAGAGGCTTCGGGCAACCTTAAACTTTTGGGCGCCAGCGCCGGATTGCATCGCGTTCTGGAGCAAATCGAAACGGTCGCTCTCACCGATGCGAGTGTACTGATCCTTGGCGAGACTGGAGTCGGCAAGGAACTGGTGGCCCGCGCAATTCATGAAAGCAGCCCGCGCCGCGATCGTCCAATCGTTAAGATCAATTGCACCGCAATTCCTCGCGAGCTGTTTGAGAGTGAGTTTTTCGGCCACCTCAAGGGAGCGTTCACGGGAGCCTCGGCAGATCGTATCGGCCGCTTTCAGCTTGCCGACGGCGGCACACTTTTTCTTGATGAGATAGGCGATTTGCCACCGGCGATGCAGCCCAAGCTGCTCCGGGTTCTGCAGGACGGCGAATTTGAGGCGGTCGGCGATAACCGCACGCGGCGGGTCAACGTGCGCATCATTGCCGCGACTAATCGCGACCTCAAAAGTCTGGTCCGCGAGCGCCGATTTCGTGAGGACCTTTACTACCGGCTGAGCGTTTTCCCGATCGAGGTACCTCCATTGCGCGAGCGCGCGGACGACATCCCAGTGCTCGCGACGCATTTTCTCAAGGCGGCATCCAAGCGGTTCAATCGATCGGGCCTGCGCCTCTCGGCGAGCCAGCTCCGGCAACTACAGAACTACGATTGGCCGGGAAACGTCCGTGAACTGCAAAACGTGATCGAGCGGGCCGTGATCGCGTCGCGTTCAGGGTCGCTTCGGTTGGATATTCCGGGACGCAATGAATCAAGCCCGTCCAACCAGCCACGATCGTCCGCACCCGCCCATGAATCTACATCATCGGAAGAGTCTGAGGTGATCCCGGATAAGGAAATGAGACGCCAGGCGCGGGACAACATGGTTGCCGCTCTGAAACGTAGCGGCGGCAGAATCTATGGACACAGCGGCGCCGCGGAGTTGCTCGGAATCAAACCGAGCACGCTAAGTACCCGGGTCAAGAAGCTCGGGCTCAAATAAGGCTCAGAGACCGCCTCTGCCCACGAGCAGGAAGACGACCAGGATTACAATCAGGATTGGCGCGAGTCCGCCGCCAAAACCGTAGCTTCTGTAACCGTAGTAGCCACCGCCACCACCAAACAGCAGAACCAGTAAGATAATCAGTAACAACATAGATTCTCCTTGCAGTACCCTTCACGAGTCACGTTATCACTGCTGGTCGGAGATCATGTATGCGGTTCGCGGTCGATCGTTCCTGAAATAACCAAACCTTACGTTTGCCAGGTTCCGACTAGTCAACACTTAAACAAAATGAGTAGCTATTGTGCCGAGTATTGTACATTTGGACTATATACTCATTAACTAATTGGCGCAGTCTGCTTTTGACTTCTTTCATATACTTGAAATATACTCCGAGTTGTTAGACTTCCGAAAATGAGCGGAGGTCAACTTTGATCCAGCCCGACAGTGGCCCTTCCACTCGCCTTTGACCACGTTCCGCTAGACCAATCCGAATCGCAAAAGGAAAGGCTCTGAGTGAGGCTCCTCAACGGACGCTATGAAAACGATTATCTCTCGAAGACTCACGATGGTGTTGGGCGGAATACTGACTGCGACGCTGGCCGCAGGTTGTTTTGGCGGCGGTGGCTCAGGTTATTCTGGCGACCCTTACGGCTACAACAGCGGTTACAATAGCAGCTATAACAGCTACGGAAGTTCCTATCCTTACAGTGGCTACAGTAGTGGTTATTCGTATCCGCAAAATTATGGGAATTCGTATAATTCAGGATATCGATATGGGAATGCGTATAATTCGGGATATCGGAATGGAGTACGCGTCGATGAAAATCGCGATCGGCATGCCGACCAGCATGAGGCAGTAGTCACCAATCACGCGGACACGCGCGCCGAGCACTCGAGCGTCGATCGCAACACCTATTCGCGCAAAGATTCCGAGCCGTCAGGTCGCTCTGAGAAAAACTAACGTCGTGCCCTGACCGCGCGCGGCGCACACCTTTCCCCGACACCAAGTCCGAAACCCGAGAAAGGGTTTCGGGCTTCTTTCTCCTTGGTTAATTTCGCGGCGCGCGACGTGGTAAGATCCGCTCGACGTGGCCGACAAGGTAATCTATCTGCGCGAAAAGCCGGCGTCGCCCGCCGACGAGCGCAACTTCAAGATCAAGTACGCGGACTTGCTGAATCCCGCGCAGCTCGACGCGGTGACGCATCGCGACGGACCGCTGCTGGTCGTCGCCGGCGCGGGCTCGGGCAAGACGCGCACGCTGATCTATCGAGTCGCGCGCCTGATCGAGAGTGGCGTGCCGCCGGGCGCAATTCTCCTGCTTACCTTCACGCGACGCGCGGCGCAGGAGATGCTCCGGCGCGCCGAGCAACTGGTCGGCGATCGCGCCGGCGCGGTCGCGGGCGGCACGTTTCATTCCTTCGCAAATAATGTGCTGCGCCGGATGGGCGCTCCGATGGGCCTCAAGCCCAACTTCACCATCCTCGATCGTTCCGACATGGAAGACGTCGTCAATCTGCTGCGGACCCGGATGGGCCTCGGGTCGCGCGAGCGCCGCTTCCCCAAGAAGAGCACTATCGCAGAAGCAATCAGCATGGCGCGCAACAAGCGCCGCCCGCTTGAAGAGGAAATCGAGCTGGATTTTCCGCATCTCGGCGAGCATCAGACCGAGCTTCTGGATCTCGCGAAGAATTACGAGAGCTACAAACGCGAGCGCGGCCTGCTCGATTACGACGACCTGCTCTACCGGCTCGCGGAACTGCTCGAACAGCACGAGAATGTGCGCCGCCGGATCTCCGACACGTATCGCTACATCATGATCGACGAGTACCAGGACACCAACCTGATCCAGGCCGACCTGGTGCGGCTGCTCGGTTCGAGCCATAGCAACGTGATGGCGGTCGGCGACGATGCGCAGTCGATCTATTCGTTTCGCGGCGCCAACTTCCGCAACATCATGGACTTCCCGACAATTTTCCCCGGCGCACGTATCGTCAAGCTCGAGGAAAATTACCGCTCGCTTCAAGGCATCCTCGACGTCGCCAACGACCTGATTTCGCGCGCCGGCGAAAAGTACACCAAGGCCCTGTTCACCCAGCGCGAAGGCGGCTTTCGCCCCGTGCTGGTGCGCGCCCAGGATGAGCACATGCAATCGCGCTTCGTCGCGCAACGCATCCTGGAGCTTCGCGAAGAGGGCGTCGAGCTCGCCGAGATCGCGGTGCTGTTCCGCTCGAGCTTTCACTCTTTCGATCTCGAACTCGAGCTCCAGCGCCGCGACATCCCGTTCATCAAGCGCGGCGGATTCAAGTTTATCGAGACCGCACACATCAAGGACGTGCTCGCGCATCTGCGCGTCATCGCGAATCCCAGTGACGCGGTCTCATGGCTGCGCGTGCTGATGCTGATGAAGGGAATTGGGCATCGCACCGCCGAGCGAACGATCGAGGCGCTCGTAGCATCCGACGATCCTGCCGACGCGATCGCAAAGCTCGGCGGCACTGCTCGCGGCGGCGCCGAGTCCGGCTTCAAGCGGCTCGCCGCGTTGCTGAAGGATTTGCGCAGCGGTGAAAAACGCCCCGCCGAGCAAATCGCGATGACGCTCGAATACTACATCCCCGTGATGCGCGAGGCGTACCCCGACGACTTTCCCAAGCGCGAGCGCGACCTCGAGCATTTCCAGAACATCACCGAGCGCTACAAAAGTCTCGACGCGATGCTCTCCGACATGGCGCTCGAGCCGCCCAGCGACTCGCTCGACGGCGTGCTCGCCACCGGCCCCGACGACGAGTACCTGACGCTCAGCACGATTCACTCCGCCAAGGGTCTCGAGTGGAAAGTGGTGTTCCTGATCTGGGCCGCCGACGGACGCTTCCCCGGCCCGCAAAGCGTCGGCGACGACGAACTCGAAGAAGAGCGCCGCCTGATGTACGTCGCGAGCACTCGCGCCCGCGACGAACTCTACCTCTCGTATCCCATATATATGTTCGACCGCAGCTTCGGCTTCGTGATGGGCCGCGTCTCCCGCTTCCTCGAAGACGTCCCCGCCGACCTTCTCCAAACCGCAACTCTGCAAGAGTCAGAAGACTCTTAGTTCATCGAGTCCCGGATCGAGTCCTGGACGATTTCGATGATCGATTCGGCGCCGCAGCGCCGATCACTTCAAACTTCGCGTAGCCGTGGAGTTCCTCGGCGGTATGCATTGGCAGCGACACTTCACGCAGTACCGGCACCTTCTCCGTGATCGTTCCGGTTGATGGCGCGTCGCGCGGCACCGTGATCACTCGGGTGCCGACGAAGCGGACTACCGTCGGGAGCATTGCGCCGATGCCCACGTATCGCGTTGATCTCCCCTCGAAAACCGTGTCGCTCTTGAACAGTTTCGAGCCCGCGCGAATCAGGTACTCGTTGTTGCCGAGCGGGCGGACCAGCGTCGATTCGCTCATCACATATATATGTCCGACCTTGGGGCGCAGAAAGCTGGAGTACAGTGGGTTCACGCCGAGCCAGAAGGGCAGGACGATGCGATGCCCCGGCGGCCAATCCTTCAGGCTGACATGCGCCTCGTGATCGTTGTCGCCAAGATCGAATTGCTTGCCCGCGAAATCGCGGAGAATATCGCGGCTCAGCGGATCCTCGGGCGGCGTGGAGATTTCGCCGACCGGCCCGAAGTCCAGCGCTGAGTCCGGCCTGCATCCGGCGATCAGAATTGACGCCGCGAGCGCAAGCGCGAGTGATGCGCCCGCGCCGATCGTTTTGCGTCCGCGAATCATACCCGGTATCGCGCGTAGCTCGCGGGGATTCTTCCGCCGAGCGTCCACTTCATCGGCAACGACACCTCGCGCAAGACCGGAATCTGCACGGGCTTGCCGTCGGAGCGTTTGAACTCGCGCTTGCCCATGTACTGAACAATAGTCGGCAGGATTTTTCCGGTGGACAGATATTGCGTGCGCGTCGTCACCAGCACCGTCTCCTGCTTGACCAGCGTGCTGCCCGCGTCGATCATCCATTCGCCCGGCGCGTCGAGCGGCTTGTCGAGAGTCGCCTCGCTGATGACGTAAAAATCGCCTTCCTTCGGCGCCATCACACCCGGCACCAGGATATTGACCCCGAACCAGAAGGGCAGCTTGATGAACTTGTCTTTGGGCCAGTTGAGCGGGCGGACCTCGGCGATTTTGTCGTCGTCGCCAAGAACGAAAGTGCGGCTCCGGAAGTTGAGCTCGACTTCCTCTGCGCTCGCGTAGATTCGCGGCGCCCGAGTCGCCGGCACCGGCTTTGCGCATCCGGCCAGCGCGACGCTCGCCACGATGAGCGCGAGTGCTGCGCGCACAGAGAGTTCAGGCCGCACGCGCGTCGAAGTAATGCGACGCGATCTCGCGGCCGACCAGTTCAACTTGCTTCGGCCATGCCTCCGGCGCAGCGATTGGCCACAGCACAAACTTGTCGAGTCCCTTCGCAACATATTCGCCGAGCCGCTCGCGAACGTCGTCGGGCGATCCATAAACCGTGCGCGCCAGGTATGCCTCCGCGCCAGTGCCCATCGCCGCCAGCATCGGGCGCATCTCCTCGAGCGCATCCTCGCGCGACTTCGCGATTCTGCACAGAAGAATCAGTCCCGATTCGATTCGCGCGTTCGCCCGCCCATAGCCCGCCGCATAGTCGCGGATCTTCGCCATGCTGACGCCGAATTCTTCCGGCGTCTGGAACGATGCGAAAAAGCCATCGGCCAGCCGCGCCGCGCGTTTGAGCGCCGCGTCGGAGCGTCCGCCGACCCAGATATCCATGGTGCCCGAGTCGTTGTTGGTGCGCGGCGCCGGACGCGGATCGATCGTGACGTTATCGAAATTGAAAAACTTTCCGTGGAAACTTGCCTTCGAGGTTTTCCAAACCGTGCGCAGCACCTCGATTCCTTCGTCGAGCCGGCGGCCGCGTGCCTCGGTCGGAATCCCGCACGCCGCATAGTCGGCGAGATTCGCGCCCGTGCCGACCGCCATCACCATCCGCCCGCCCGACATGTAATCGAGCGACGCGAATGATTTCGCAACCATCAGCGGATGCCGCAAGTTGAGCAGCAGCACGCTCGGCCCGAGCTTCATCCGCTTGGTGCGCGAGGCGAGCAGCGCGAGCGTCGCCACCACGTCGAGTTCCGGCGACGGCGCGAGCAGATGATCCGACAGCCAGAACGAATCGAGCCCCCAATCCTCGGCTCGCTCCGCTACGTGCGCGATAGTCTCCGCCGCGGGCATCCCAAGCCGCCAAAGCCCAAATCCAACGCCAATCTTTACTTGCTTCATCTAATTCAGCTCCGGTTTGCGCGCTTGAGCCGATGATATTAGCATAGGCCGCCGCAATGAATCCGAATCGCACTGCATCGAACGGTGCGCCCGTTACCGTGACCCTGTTGGGCACCGGCGATGCGTTCGCGAGTTACGGACGGGCGCAAGCCGGTTACCTGATCGACGCACCCGGCGGCCGCATCCTGATGGAAGCTGGTCCCGGCCTGCTCCAGGCGCTGAAGGGCAACCGCATCCCGACCGACAGTTTCGATCTCCTGCTGATCAGTCATCTTCATGGCGATCATTTCGCCGGCCTGGGATTTCTGATCCTCGATTATATGTGGGAGACGCGGCGCAAGAAGGTGCTCACGATTGCGGGGCCCGCCAAGCTCGAGGAGCGGACCTGGCAGTTGGTGCGCCTGATGTTTCCGCACTTCGATCTCGCAAAAATAAAACACAAGCTGAAATTCGTTGTGCTCGAGCCCGGCAAATCGGCGCGACTCGGCAAATTCCAGGTCCGCGCGATTCGAAGTCCGCACACCAAGCCTGACATTTCGCTTTCGCTTCGGGTCAACCTCGGAGTCAAGTCGATTGTCTTCTCCGGCGACTCGGGATGGAACGACGAGCTGGTAAAGCTCAGCGACGGCGCCGACCTGTTCCTGTGCGAATGCACCTACTATGAAAGCGCGCAACTGAACTTCCATCTCAATTATCCGCTGCTCGCCGCCAATCGTGATAAATTTAAAGTAGGGCGGATGGTGCTGACGCATCTTGGACGCGAAGTGCTGAGCCGCGAGAACGAAATCGCCATCGAGATGGGCTTCGACGGGATGAAGATCGAGATCTGATTCCACAAGTCAACCAGGAAAATAATTCGCATGGGTATCTTAGCGGGCAAGCGGGCGCTGGTAGTCGGCGTCGCAAACGAGAAGAGCCTCGCATGGTCTATCGCGCAGGCGCTCGCGGCCGAGGGCGCGGAGCTGGCGTTCACTTACCAGGGCGAGATACTGGAAAAACGCGTCCGTCCGCTCGCCGCGCAAATCGAGGCCTCGGTAATCGGCGAGCTCGACGTGACCAACGACGCGCAGATCGAGTCGGTGTTTTCGAAGCTCAAGGAAAAATGGGGCGGACTCGATCTGCTCGTCCATGCGGTCGCATTCGCCGAGCGCGAGGATCTCCGCGATCGATTTCTGACCGTGAGCCGCGCCAACTTTGCGAAGTCGATGGAGATAAGCGCCTACTCGCTGGTCGCGCTCGCGCGCGCCGCGGAGCCCCTGATGGAAGCGCGCGGCGGAGGCTCGATCCTGACCCTCAGCTATCTCGGGGCGGTTCGCGCGATTCCCAACTACAACATGATGGGTATCGCCAAGGCGGCTCTGGAAGCCTGCGTGCGCTACCTGTCGATCGATCTGGGGAGCAAGAATATCCGCGTCAATGCGATCAGCGCCGGCCCTGCGCGAACCCTCTCCTCGTCGGCGATTCGCGATTTTCACAGCATGGCGCACGAAGTCGAGGCGCGCTCGCCGATGCGCCGCGGTATCAAGACCGAGGAAGTCGGCACCATGGCCGCCGCGATTCTGAGCGACTTGTCCAGCGGCGTCACCGGCCAGACGATATACGTGGACGTCGGCTACAACATCGTCGGCTTGTGACGCGAGCATCCTGAAAGGAGTATCGCGATGGCAATAATCACCGTACCGCAGCTATCCGACAACTACGCCTATCTCATCATCGACGACGCCTCCAAAGAGTGCGGCGTCGTCGATTGCGCCGAGGCCGACGCGGTCATCGCAGCGGCCAAATCTCACGGCGCAAAAATCGTCGCTGTGCTGACTACGCACTGGCACGGCGATCACTCCGGCGGCAACGAGGACATCGCGGCAAAAATTCCCGGCATAAAAATCTATGGCGCCCGCGCCGAGGGCGGCCGGATTCCCGCCTTGACCAATCCCGTCGCCGACGGAGAGCAGGTCCGAATCGGCGCGCTCGAGGGCCGCGTGATCGGAATCCCGGCGCATACCAACGGCCACGTCGCTTATTATTTTCCCACGCTCGAGCGCCGTCTTCACTGGCGACACGATGTTCATCGGCGGATGCGGCCGAGTGTTCGAGGGCAACGCCGCCACGATGGTCGCGTCGCTGAAAAAACTCGCGTCGCTGCCGGAAAATACCCAAGTCTATTGCGGGCACGAATACACTGAAAAAAATCTCCGCTTTGCGCTCAGCCTCGAGCCCGGCAACCAGGCTCTGAAAGCCAGACATGAGTGGAGCGTGAAGACACGAGCCGCCGGCAAGTTCACCGTGCCGTCCACGATTGGCGATGAGAAAAAGACCAATCCGTTTCTCAGAACCGACAGCGCCGAGCTGCGCGCCAATCTGAAAAAGCGCGATCCCGGCGTCGGCGACGATCCGGTCGCCATCTTCGCGAAGACCCGCCAGCTCAAAGATCACTTCTGAGGCGCCAGGGTTCCTGACCGCCGACCGTCCTCCCATCCCGGTCGCATTTGACCGGTGTACGTAGGCCCCATATAAGCAGTCAGTGCTGCTTATTTCACCCAATTACCCAATGGAAGTCGATTTTAGTGCTGGAATGGTGCGAGATCGCTTTATTGGTTAATTTGGCTATGCCACACTACTGAGATTCGATGCACTCGGGGGAGATTTTGGTACATGAATGTAGCGCGTGCTAAGAGGCGAATTGCTGCGCTCGCGATTTTATTCGCGATCGTATCGGGACTGCTCGGCATTACCATTCTGAGCGCACCCATGGCCTCGTCGCCAGGTGGCTCGATAGACGAGCTTCCCCCTCCGCCGCGGCCCGCGATGACTCCAGGGGGCCCGTTGCGTCATTCGCGGAGCCCGATCCCGCGCGCGGCTTCCGCGTCCGCACTGACGGAACCTCCAACAATAACGTCCGGGACCTGGACGCCATTGAATAATACGCCGTCATTCGATCCCGCCGGCGTATTCCTGCTGACCGACGGCAGAGTTCTGGTCCAGGATGGCACCATGACCAACGTCGCCTGGTGGACTCTTACCCCCGACAATACCGGCAGTTATATCAATGGAACCTGGACCGAGGTGTCGGCGCCGTCAGATTGCCCCAACGGTTATACGGGCGAGTCGGCGGACACGGTTTATTCTCCCCTTTACTACGGCTCGGCAGTGCTGCCCGACGGCCGGTTCGTCATGATCGGCGGCGAATACAATTACGACTACCATTATGTCCCGAACAGTGGCTCTGAGGTCTGGACCGATCAGGGCGCCATCTATGATCCGGTCGCAAACAGTTGGACCTGCATTTCTGCGCCGACCGGATGGAAACAGATCGGCGACGCGCAGTCCGTTGTTCTGCCGAACGGAACCTTCATGATCGCAAGGCCGTTCAATCCCGCCAACTCAGGCAACAGCACAGTCGATCTCGCAACATTAAATACCAGCACCAATCCTCCGACCTTCAATAGTCCCTTCACTCCCACCGGCAAGTCCGCCGACACCATCAATGACGAGGAAGGATGGGAGTTGCTGCCTAACGGCACCGTTCTGACCCTCGAGGTTTGGAACTCGAATGACAATGTCCATACTCCAGCCCTTACTTACAATTCCTCCACGAAGGCATGGAGCAGCGCAGGAACGGCACCGGATCCCGCTTGTTCTCCTCAGCAAAGGGGGAACCCAGTATTTTGAAATAGGACCAGCGATATTGCGTCCTGACGGCACCGTCTTTGCCGCCGGCGGTACCGGCTTCAACGACGTCTACAATGTCGGCGCAGGCACCTGGGCCAGCGGTCCCAGCTTTCCGACTATTTCGGATTTCGATGCTTGCGTCTCTCCCGGCACGATAGAACAATTGGCGATGGCCGATGCTCCGGCGGCGCTGCTTCCCGACGGCAACGTGCTTCTTGCAGCTAGTCCGATCGACGCCAATTGCGGATGGATCACGCCGACCGAGTACTTCGAGTTCGATGGAACCAACCTGACTCGGGTGAATGCGCCGGCGACCGCGTCAGAACTCCCGTCGTTTGTTGAGCGTTTGCTGGTACTCCCGACTGGACAGATTCTTCGCACCGACGATTCGTCAACTGATATCGAAATCTACACGCCTTCAGGAAGTCCGAACGCGGCATGGGCGCCGACTATCGCCACTTTCCCATCCACGATAAGCCCGGGCGGCACGAACAATCCTATCAGCGGCACGCAGTTCAACGGCCTGTCGCAAGCGGTCAGCTACGGAGACGATTACCAGGGCGCCACCAACTATCCATTGGTGCGAATCACCAACAATGGCACCGGGCACGTCTTCTATGCCCGCACGCACAATCACAGCACCATGGCGGTCGCGACCGGCAATGCGACGGTCTCCACTGAATTCGACGTGCCGGGCGGCATCGAGCTCGGCGCGAGCACCCTGGTCGTGGTCGCAAACGGTATCGAGTCCGCATCCGTGGACGTGACCGTGGCCATTTCAGGCGCGACTCCGACCCCAACTGTGACGCCGACGCAGACGCCAACCTCGACACCGACTCCCAATCCCGACGTACTCAAAATCACGCCGACATCGGTAAATTTCCACGGGGTGAAGGTTGGCCATTCGTCGCCGAAGGTAACAGTCACGCTCCTGAATACCGCCACCTCGGGACCGCCGATAACTTTCTTTTCAATTACGGTGCCGCAGACCAACCCGCAGATATTCGGGTTCTTCTCCTCGACCTGCGGCCCCCAGTTGCTCCCAAAGAAAACATGCAAGCTCAAGATGGGATTTCAACCGATCGCAAAGGGTCTGCAGACCGATGCAGTCACGATTCTTGACGATACGGTACATGGGACTCAGATGATTCCGCTGAAAGGAAAAGGAAAATGATCCGCTTCCAGCCTCTCCCTGCTGACGGGGAGAGGCCCTAGAACGGTTTCATCACGGCGAGGAGCAGAATCGCGAACAGCAGCAGGCTCACCATCCCGTGAATAACCTGGAACTCGCGCCGCGACGAATGGCTCGGGTTGTTCTCCAGGAACATGATCCGCCGATAAAACCGGACGTGATAAAACAGCAGCACCGCGACCAGCAACAGCTTGGCCGCCAACCATCCCTGATGCCACAGCTCCGGCTCCATCACGATCAGAATGATTCCGAAAAGCAGCGTTACTGCCGCGCCGACATTGGTGCCTACTTCAAATAGTCCGCGTGCCGCGCCCAGAAAGCGCTCCCTCGGAAGTCCCACTTCGTCCGGCACCCGCGCCAGCAGGCTCGCGATCATCAATAGCCCGCCCATCCAGAAAATCGCGCCGAAGATATGCAGTGCCAGTACGAAGCCTCGTAACGCGTTCATCGTCTCTCCCTTCACCGACCTTGAAAGGTTGAAAACACAATCCACTGTCGGCTTATGACTCAAGCGCTTCAATACCCCGCAAAACAAATTGTAACTTGCCTGAACGCGTATTCTCCTGTCTTGGACGCGGCGCAATGGCCCCGGCTGACCTGCGTCAGGTTTCGGGAATTCTGATATCTTTTTTCGTGAAATTGATGCCGGGGCCGGCCCCGGCGGTTAAGGAATTATCCAGATGCAGACATCTTTCGATGGCGAACTTAAGCGCAAGCTGCTGAGCGCCGACGCGGCCGCGGCCAAGGTGAAGTCAGGCGATTGGGTCGAGTACGGATTCGGCCTTGGACAGCCCGACCTGTTCGATCGCGCTCTCGCCGGGCAAGTCGCGCGGCTCGAGCGCGTGAAAATCCGCGGATGCCTCGCGATGCGCCCGCGCGCCGCGGTCGACGCCGATCCCGAGTCGCGTCATCTCGTCTATATGTCTTGGTACTTCTCCGGACTCGATCGAAAGATGCACGATCGCGATCTCGCCCATCACATCCCGATGAACTTCGGTGAGGCGCCCGACTACTACCGCCGCTTTGTCGACGTCGATGTAGCGGTGCTCAAGACCGCGCCGATGGACCCGCACGGATTTTTTAATTTCGGCCCCGCCGTCACCTATCACAAGGCGATCACCGAGAAGGCCAAGACCGTGATCGTCGAGACCGACCCTGCGATGCCCTACGTTTTCGGAATCGAGAACGCGGTGCATATCGGCGATGTGCATGGAGTTCTCGAGGGCGGCGGAACCGCGATGCCGGAGTTGAAAAATCCGCCCGCGAATCCTGTCGACCAGAAAGTCGCCGAGCTGATCGCGCCTGAAATCCCGAGCGGCGCATGCATCCAGATTGGAATCGGCGCGATGCCCAATGCGGTCTGCGAGTTGCTCGCGACCTCGCCGATAAAAGATCTCGGCGTGCATACCGAGATGTTCGTCGACTCGCTCGTCACCCTCTTCGAGGCCGGCAAAGTGACCGGCGCGCACAAACAGACCAACCGTTACCAGATGGCGTACACCTTCGCGGCGGGCTCGAAACGGATGTACGACTTTCTCGATCGCAACGCAGCGTGCTTCGCTGGCCCGGTCGACTACACCAATCTGCCGAATCACATCATGCAAAACGATCGCGTCATTTCGATCTGCAACGCCGCGCAAATCGATCTCACCGGGCAAGCGTGCTCCGAGTCGGCCGGCATCCGGCAAATCAGCGGCACCGGCGGACAACTGCAGTTCGTGCGCGGGGCATACGCCGCGCGCGAGGGCAAGTCATTCATCTGCCTTGCGTCGACCTACGAGCGCGATACGCACCGCGCGAGCCGCATCGTCGCCCGTATCGACGAATGCAATATCATCACCACCCCGCGCACCGACGTGATGTACGTCGTGACCGAGTACGGAATCGTGAACCTCAAAGGCAAGTCGGTACCCGAACGGGCACGCGCGCTGATCTCGATCGCGCATCCCGATTTCCGCGACGACCTCGAGCGCCAGGCCCGCGACTATCGCCTGATCGGAAAGGCGATTTTCTAGATAGCCTCGCCCTGACATTTACAGCAGAGCGCGCGCAACAGATTTTTGCGAATAGGAAATTTTTGTGTGACGTCAGCGCTGATTATCGTCGCTGAACTTGTAAACCAGCTCGTCCGCCCGCGCATATCCAAGCTCGCGCCGAATCAGCCGTTCGAGATAACGATCGTCTGAACGAAGCTTCTGAATCTCTGTTCTGAACGAGGCGTTTTCGGCCTCAAGCCCGCCGCGCCGAGCCTCCAGCGCCGCGCGATGCTGTTGGAGCGCGATCAGGTCGCGCGGGCCCAGCCTGCCCATCAGCGCGCTTAATAGCAGCATCACGAGCACGCCGGCGAAGATTAGGCTGAGCCATTCCCGGCGGATTAAAAAGCTTAACCTCGTCATCCGGGCCATCGTAATTCAAGCACCGGTGATCTTTCAAGGCATCTAATTGTGAACGATATTCTAAAGACTGGAAACGGTCTGATCTAATTCTATTTTTCCGACTTTAAAATTTGTTTATAAATCTCACTGCAAGGCCTTGATCTGCGAATAACATATTTATATAGTCGCCTCGAACTCGTGGGGAACCGATCCTCACTTATTAGAAAGGGAGCTTGTCCAGCAGCAGCCTAGGAAGCGGAGGTACCTATGCCAGTAAAGAAGCGAAGGGCCAAAAAGGCCACCAAGTCCAAACCTATGAGAAAGAGCAATATGAAGAAGAAGAAAGCGGCGAAGAAGACCAAAAAGAAGTAACCACTTAACGAGTTTACCTTCGGGCTAATACCCCGGAGGCTGGCTAAGGCTGCCAGGATCTGCTGCTGGAATTAAGCCGAGGCGCAAAATGGCCTCGCAACACGGGAGAGCCCCCTCGAAAGAGGGGGCTCTTTCCTTTCTGGCGCGCTCACTTGCGCCCTCACCGGCGCCGCGTGATAGCGTTTTCGATGCTCCGAGAACTTCGGCCTCTATGCCCGACCGAGCAAAAACTTTCGACGCGATAATCGTCGGCGCGCGCGTCGCCGGAAGCGCCGCCGCGATTTTTCTCGCCCGCGACGGCCGCCGCGTCCTGCTCGTCGACAAAGATCAGTTCCCATCCGACCGCCTCTCGACGCATATCGTCCTCGGCGGTGGAACGATGGTGCTCGCGAAGATGGGCGTGCTCGACACGCTCGAGCGGCTCGGCGGTGTGCGCTTCGCCCGGATGCGCTCGATCGGTCCGGACTTCGATTACGGCGGCGATCTCGTGCATGCTGACGCCGACCATCGCGGACTATGCCTCGGCCGCGTGCTGATGGACTCCGCGATGATCGACGCGGCCCGAAGTTTCGAAAACGTTTCCTTTCGCGAGCGCTTCCGACTCACCGATCTTGTAATCGAAAATGGCGCCATCGTCGGCATCCGCGGCGAAGATGCACTCGGCGCACACGAGTTCCACGCACCGCTGACGATCGGCGCCGACGGGATGCGCAGTTCGGTCGCGCAGCTCGCATCGGATCGAACCGGCGCATTCGCGCGGATCGACGTCCCCTGCTCGCGCGCCTATTACTACGCATACTTCGAAGGCGTCGATCGCGCGCGCCTCGGCGACGAAGTCGTCACTGAATTCGAATCCGGGCCGAGCGGCGAAGGCAATCTGGTCTGTCGATGCGAGAACGGACTCACCGTGGCCGCGACCGCATTCGACGCCGCCGAGATGCATTCCTTTCGCACTGACCTGCCGTCCAATCTGCGCCGCTATCTCGATCGCTCCTTCGCAGTCGGCAAGATGCTCGAGGGCGCAACGATGGTAGGCAAAGTATTTTCATCGGGACTACTTCAGAACACTTATCGCGATCCCGTGACCACAGGCGCGCTCCTGCTCGGCGACGCCGGCCTGCACGTCGATCCGCTCTTCGGCCAGGGCCATTCGCTCGCCCTGATGAGCGCGGCGATCGTCGCCGACCTCGCGCCGAATTGGTTCTCGAGCTGCAACCGGCAACGCGATCCCAGCCGCCACACTCGCCAATTACACCGAGCGCCGCGACGCGGAACTGCTGCAGTTCTACAACGCAAGCGTGAAGGTCTCGCGAGTACTCGCCCTCGACAAGAGCACCCGCGCCGCGCATCGCGCCGCCAACCGCGAGCGATGGGCCGCCGACGAAATGATCCGCTTCGCGCAAATGGTAACCCCGCGCGGCAAATTCCCCTCATTCAAATTCGCCCGCCTGATGGCGACCGCCTCCCGCCCCGCCTGACAGCAGGTCGATGATGACGTTAGGCACTTTTGTTAAAATGTTCGTAATCGTTTACGTGCTCGCGGTCGTCTTCGAGAGCATCAGCCGATTCCCCTACTATCATGGTCGTCCGCGCCGGATTGCGGAGTGGTTTCGGTCGATCCTGCTCCGTTGCCTAATCCTGACTACCATCTTTATGATTTCGACCCTTGTGTGGTTCGATATGGGATGGATGCCAAAGAGTCACGGATGACGACGCTCCGAATAGCCTCGCCCTGACAGGGAGAGGTCGACGCGAAGCGTCGGGTGAGGGCGCGCGACGCGAGCTGAATTCGCGCAGAAGCCGAATCTGTGGAACCTCAGGGACAGTTTCCCATCGGGCTTTTCACCATCGCGGTGCCGCCGTTGGGCGTGCAGACGGGCGCTTGATAGTCGAAGCCCATCGCGATGCCGCCGCCGGTGGCCACTGCGATCACCTTCGTGTTCTTGTTGATGCAGGTGGCTTCCGCGTCAGAGCCGTCTCCGGACGAGGTCGCCTTGGTTCTACAGTTGTTTCCTTCGGATGAGGTTCCAGCCGTTCCGCCGTCGGCGCTGCTTTCTGACACTGATCCAGGTCGAAAGCATCCATTGATGGACGTTCCATTGTTGGAAGCGGTCGCAGTGGATTTGCAGTTGCTCCTGGCGTTGGCGCCGGAGTCACCGCCGGAACTAGCCGTACTTATTCCGATGCCGCTCTCGGAAATATTGGAATCGGCAAACGATCCGGCGCCGGTTGCGTGAGAGATTGCCGAGCCCGTCCCGTCCGCTTCGGTGTCCGCGGCGGAACCGTCCAATGCGGTCGACTTGGCCAGGCCACCGACAGTGACGGACGCTTGCGCGTCGGCGCCATTGCCAGTTGCCTTTGCAACAGCCTTTGAGCCCTTACTGCCATCGGAGTCCGCCGAGCATTCGCTGCCATCCGGTCCCGGGTTGGTCGTTGTGCCCGAAGTCGAAACACATTTCGCACCGGGAAAGGGTGCCTTGGCGTAGCTGGCCGTGGCGGGAACAAGGATCAAAGCCGCGCCAAGCAGGGCGGCTCGAAAGGCTGCCAATTCGTTCATCGACTCCTCCAAGATGCACATACGGTGAGATCGCGGGTGCCGCGGATGCTAGACGCGAGCGAGCTCTTTAAGCAACTGGAATCCGCGCCCGCATTTCGTGTGAATCGCCTCTCCCTGACAGGGAGAGGTCGACGCGAGACCTTGAGCGGCGGGTGAGGGTCCACATCAAAATTCTCCGCACGCCACCGAATCCACATCACCGATAACTTTCGCTAAGCTCAACCTCACCATGGACATCGAGCTCGGCCGCTTCCCCACAACTTGCGAGCGCCCCGAGCCAATCAAATTCGCCGCGCCGATAATTCTCCTCCCCGAACTCTTCACCACCCCGCGCCACCTCGCGATCGTGCTCGGATATCTCGGGTCCATAGGATGGGAAGTCTATGTGCCTGATCTCCGCGCCGCATTCGGGATGGGCGCGACGCCTCCGCTCGCCAACCTTCAGTTCGCCGATCTGGTCGCGCTCGCGAGCGAAGCGATCGACGCGCTGGGCCGTGACGCAGTCGTCCTCGGACACGGCGTCGGCGGATTGGTCGCGCTGAAATTATCGGCGCATCCGCGAGTCAAGGCGTCGGTCGCATACGCGCCGCTGATTCCCGGCTTTCGGACTCCGCTGATTGCCGGATTCGCAAATCGGCTCGCGATTATGCGCGGCCGCGAGATCAAACCCCCGCGCGGCAGGATTCTCTTCGAGCTGATCGCCGATTCCGATCCCTTCACGCGCGACGGCCTGATCAAATCGATGCTTCCCGATTCGGGCCGCGTCGCCTCCGACATTATCAACGGCGCGATCGATCTCGCCCCGCCGGAGAAATCCGCCCCCCGCCTGATCGTCGCCGGCGAGTCCGACATCTTCGCTCCCTTCGACCAGACGACAAAGTTCGCCGAATCAATCGGCGCAAAAATCGCGAAAATCGCCGGCCGCGGCCATTGGCTAATCGGCGGCCGCGCCCTCGAGCGCGCAATCAACGAAACCCAACGCTTCCTCGTCCGCGCCCTGGGCCAGGACTTGCTCCTCCTCTACCCCGAAGAATGGAAGAACGATCCCGACCGCTGAGAGCCTCTGACGCGCGCGCTCCTTTTTGTGTCATTCTGAGCGAAGCGAAGAATCCCGGATTTTTCTCGGCGCACGGCACCACTACTTCGCTTGGGGCCTGCGCAGCCGAGCTGCTCCGAATATGCGGTCCCGCGAAAACTTTTGTCGCTCCGCACAGGTGAACACCATGCCAACCGAAAATCACAAAAATCTAATCGTCGAAGAAAACGCCGGCCTCGTCACTCTCACGATGAACCGCCCCGAGAAACGCAACGCCCTCTCAACCGACATGATGGCGGAACTGGTCGCCGCCCTCACCGAAACCGGAAAACGCGCCGACGCGCGCGCCGTGATCATCGCCGGTAACGGTCCCGCATTTTCAGCCGGCCACGATCTCAGCGAGCTGTCCGGCCGCGACCTCAAGTTCTACCGTTACGAATTCGATCTATGCGCCCAGCTGATGCTCACGATCCAGCAAATCCCGCAACCGGTGATCGCCCGCGTGCATGCGATCGCAACCGCCGCCGGATGCCAACTCGCCGCCACCTGCGATCTCGTAGTCGCGTCCGAGAGCGCCACCTTCGCCACCCCCGGCGTCCGCATCGGCCTCTTCTGCTCAACCCCGATGGTCGCGCTGACCCGCGCCGTCGGCCGCAAACACGCGATGGAAATGCTCCTGACCGGCCGCCCAATCAACGCGCAACTGGCATCCGAATGGGGCCTGGTAAACCGCGTCGTTGCCGATGCCGACCTGGTCGCCGAGACTCACGCCCTGGCGATGCAAATAGTAGAAGCAAGCCCGCTGATAATAGGAATCGGCAAACAAGCCTTCTACAAGCAAATCGAACTCGAGCAAGAGCAGGCCTACGAATACACCAAAGAAGTGATGAGCCAGAACGCAACAACAAGAGACGCCCAGGAAGGCATCTCCGCCTTCCTCCAAAAACGCAAACCCACCTGGTCCGGCAAGTGAACTAGCTACCTCGCCCAATTTGATCTGTTTTGACCTCGCCCGAATTAAGATGTCGCGCGACTCTGCTTCCCTCGCCCGAGCGCGTGATTCTGTTTCCCCCAAGCTAAGATGTCGTATGATTGTTTCCCTCCCACGTTTGCCGGGGGAGGGTTAGGGTGGGGGACCTTTGCGGCGCGATTGTCTGATGCCCCGCACATTCCGATCCGCTGCCCAAGAACCCTATGTGGAACGCGATCCCTCACCCGCCGCTCTAAGACTCGCGTCAGCCTCTCCTGATAACGGGCAGAGCTTGCTCCGATTCCGTAGACACCGAGGCTAGGCCGCTAAGAGTTTTCGCTGCACGCGTGTTGCACCCTCCATGGCAGACGCTGCGCAAGACCTGGCACTTGGCTGCAGGTTCACTGGAGTCGGAGATCCTCGCCGCACATCCCGCACAAGCTTGCATCTCTCATTGGCTGCAGACTCAGTTGACGGCAAGAACGGCAGAAGACGACACAGACGAACCCCTGGCCCTTCGTCATCCGCTTTACCGCACGCTCGTAGCATTCATTCAGGCGCTCAATCAATCGGGCGAAACCATCGACCGGTGCGGTCTGGATCGCGGGAAGGAGCTTAAAATTGCTGGATGGCGAACCGTACCAAGTTGGAATGCGAAACATCTTTAGACCGACGTTTACATCTCCATCCTTATCGTGTTCGAACGGAAGAATCTGATAACCAAAGCCATTATTTTTTAGATCCGGAACCTTCGCAAAGATTGCCCGTCGGACCGGATTCGGGGGAAAAGAATTACGATCCATAAAACCCGCCTCACAAATGTACACGTCGAAAAGAGAAACATCAGAGGCCCCAAACTTTCTATATGCTCGTAGCTGCTTGATCGTGCCTGCGGTCTTCCCGGATTTCAGCGAACGTGCCGTTCCGTCCTTGCACAAGAGGCTCACTTTTACTTCCCACGTCTTGTAAATGTTTCCATCGGAGTGAGGAGAGTACGGGGAACGTGCGCGAACGGACTTCGGAAGAGGACGCAAGCAGGCGATTACGTCGATATCGCTTGTGAAGCTCCCACCGGTACCCAAATCCATCGGAATATTTAGCGCAAACCAACGGAAGATGTGCCCTTCAGCCAGTGGAGCTTGAAGCGGCAACATCTCAAAAATTCTAAAGATGGCAGCCTTCTCCCGAAATTGTGAAGGCGATTCAAATAGTGTCATTCGAACTGATTTCCACGCAGAGCGAAGTGAGCAGCGAGTCAGGTCCGGTGAAAACTACCCCTTCAGTCGCAGAGTGAAACTGGTGGGATGCCCCGCCTTGTGATCCAAGTAATCGACTTTACCGACATAGCGAAATCCCGAATCCGCATATTGCTTGGGACTGTCTCGATAAAACAGCAGCAGCTCCAAATCGCGGCTTTTGTGCTCGATGATCATCAAATCGCTTTTGCCCACTGGTCCGGCAGGTAAACGCGCGGCAGGAGGAGATGGCTCATCGCGGCTGTGTCGGCATGCCGACCTCTTGAAGGCCAAGACCCGCAGTCCGCTGCCGCATTGAATCCAACGGCAAAGGCACCATCAAGTTGAGCGCAACCGAAACGATTGCAAATGGCAGAATTTCGACGAAGGACTTGGAAAAGAGAGCCAGCATAAAGCCGTACAGCGCGATCGATTCATTAAACGCCAGACGCACGAGAAAGACGGCAAAGAAGTTCGGAAGCAGCGCGAGCATGCGTTGTTCGTCGGGCGAGATGCCGGACGTGACTTGCTGATCAGGCGGCCTGTTGAGCAATTGCCGGAGCCGCGAATCCGGCAACAATACGCGGGGCATATACGGGGCCAGCACCGCGCCCAGCACGGAAAGAATGACGAAAGGAATTGTAAGAGGGTTCGATGAGGGAGCCCTGACTCCGGGCGTATTCTGCGCAAGCACTACGTAAGCCATGCAGACATACATCGGGACTGCGGCGATGAACAACAGCCGGATAATCCGGTGAACGGTGGCCTGCGGTTTAACCAGCGAGCGGAAACTCTCAGACTCGATCAACCTGTTTCCCCTTTCTTTGAGCTGATCCTGACGCGGAATAAATCTACGCCCTTCTCGACCTCGGTCCATAACGATTAACCGCAAGATCGTTTATCAAGCTGATGATCGATCGCGCACCGTCAGTTATCATGCTCCGCGAGGAGAGATCTGATTCTAAAACGATGGCGGACCTAATCTGCCCAGTCTGTGCGCATCGACTTGAGGAAGGCGCCGAATGCTGCCCTCAATGCGGCCGTCCGCGTCCAGGCGTGATGCCCGAGTACATGAAGGTGCCATGGCAGCGCGCCGCGACCTACATCGGATCGATCTTCGCAGTTCTGTTCGTGTGCCTGCTGATACTCGCGCCTCGAAATGCGACCGAACTATCGTCGGCGAATACCTCGCCTCAGCCTGAAGCGGAGAGTTCAGCACCGAGCGAGAGCAGCACCGGCAAGGAAGTTTCCAACGCGAACAGCAACGGCAAAGACTTTGTAATCAGTTCCTGGAATTGCACGATCGAGAGCATCGGCAACTTTGCGCATATCCGCGGCGAGCTGAAGAATGCTTCCAGTGCATCAGTCAAAGGGCTGCGGATCCTGGTGACTCTAAAAACGGCCGACGGAAAGTTTGTTTCATCAGGCGGTGGTGACCCCGACTACGACACCATACTGGCCGGGCAGACGAGCCCCTTCGATGTTCTTGTTCGGTTCAATCCTGCCGTCCGGACCGTGGACTTGTCACTGGAGAACGACGAAAGAGTGGCGGTCGATTTCTCCGGCCCGCACTCGGAATCATGTAATGGCGAATAGCGAAAAGGACTCCGGTTTGTAGGAGACAACGGACAACGAAAAAACGGTTTCAGGCGACCGTAGCTGCGGTTGCGCGGTCCGCCCCGTTCACTTCGATTCCCCAATCTCGATATGCGATAGCCACCGCTGCGAGAAAGGCCGCTCGGCCCGCATAGTCCAGAAAAACGCTTCCCGCCATGGCGCCGATTCGCGTGACGAATCCGTTCGCCGTCCCAAACTCGAGCAGGACTGCGCTTGCCATCAGCAACGGCAGGGCCGCGGTCGCGACTACGCATAACAGGCGCAGTCCGATGCTGCCGGTCCGCTGCCACGAGACGAAAATACTCTCGAAGCGGCCAGTCGCGACCTCCGGGAGCACAAAGACCAGCCGCGCCAAAGTCATCGCGGTCAAACAGAGCAGTCCAAGAAAGACCAGCGCAGCCCCCGCGGACCCGGCAGACCCTTGTGGAAACCTGTGGAACCATACCAGGCTCAATCCGGCCGGAAGAAAAGCGGCCAGGAGCAGCATCACGTATCCCAAATAACGCTTCTCTGTTTCGTCGAATCGAAAATACCCGCGTCCTCTTGCGCTCGAATCACCCAGAACAACGAAACGCAGCCATCCCACCTGGAACGGGATTTGGATAACCAGGTTCACCGCGAGCGCGATAACGATGAGCACGATCGATCCCACGCCGCTCCGCTGCGCGACGTTCGCTACCGCGGCTGCGGGCGACCGGTGAAGGAAGACACTCGGAAGCGACAACGCGATCGAGATGGCGAGCGGAACAATCGCCATCCGGAGAAAGATCGCAATCTTCTCGAATGGCATCTTCATCGCGTACCAACCGAGTTGCCAGACCGGCATTTCGTCCAGCGGCGCGGGCGTCCCTGCCTGTGATACCCACGGAGTTGAACTTCTGATCCTCGAATTTCGGCTCGCGCCCCACGCAAAGAAGGCGAGACTCGGAAAGAGAAAGAACAAGACGCCGAAGAAAAATCCGAGCGATCGCATCGCAGCGGAACTCGACTTTACGTACACCTCAACTACGTTGGCGATCCCAATAAGACCCCAGCCAACCGCGACCGTCATCAGAACCCGACCCAGCGTTAAGCTTTCTCCCAAAGCCGCCTGCGGAGCCGATACTTGCGCAGCAGCGGTCGGCGCGGAAACCGGCTTCGATACCTGCGCAGCGGCAATCGGTGCGGAGGCAGTCGGCGCGGAGGCAGTCTTCGATAGTCCCGAGGATGGTGCTATCGGCGCAGTGGCGGCGGGCGGCTTGTCGCGTCGCAGCCCGCACCACGGACAGGAATCGTACTGGTCAAGGTAGTCACGCTTACATCGCGCACAGAGAACTTGCGGCATCGCGTGGAACGCTATCAGGCAGTCAATCAGAGGAAAAGCACTCGTACCATCCGGACAACCGTTGTCCGACCGCCGCGATAGAATAATATCTGTGTTGAACAATGCTGATTTCTTCGCCGCGCAAACTCCGCCCCGCAACGGTCTGTCCCTGAGCAACCTCTCGGTCCGATTTTACAGTCCGCGGGAAAATCGACCTATCAATTTCCGCGCTCTGCCGCACGCGTGGCAAGTGTCGGCAAGGCGCATAATCCGCTCAAAAATCGCAATTTTCGGCAAGGCGGCGCATCCCGTATTGATTGCGACCTCGGCGCTTGCTAGATTCCGATATGGCGCATCTGATCAAACGGACTGCGTACAAAAACTGAAGGCCGACTTGAGCCCGCGGGAAATCCGCGGGCTCTTTTTTTACCCAAGGAGGGTTTACATCATGGCGCATCAGGAGCTTCGCGAAGCATTGACTTTCGATGACGTGCTCTTGATTCCGCAGTCGTCCGACCTGCTGCCGGCGAATTGCGACGTCGCGACCGTTCTCACGCCCAAAATCCGCCTGCATATTCCGCTCGTCTCGAGCCCGATGGATACCGTCACCGAATCGCGCGTCGCGATCGCAATCGCGCAGATGGGCGGGATCGGACTCGTGCATCGCAACCTCTCGATCGAAGAACAGGCCGCCGAAGTCGAGACCGTCAAGAAGTACGAAACCGGAATGATTGTCGATCCGATCACCGTGAGTCCCGAGCAGAAAATCGGCGAGGCGGTCGCGGTGATGGAACGGTTCCGAATTTCCGGACTGCCGGTCGTGTCTGAGGGCCGCCTGGTCGGAATCCTGACCAATCGCGACCTTCGTTTCGAGCGCCGCCTCGACAAGCAAGTGCGCGACGTGATGACCAGCAAGGTGATCACGGCGCGCCCGGGCATCGACCTCGAACACGCCAAGGAGCTTCTGCAGGCGCATCGGATTGAAAAGCTGCCGCTGGTCGACGATCAGAACCGGCTGCGCGGGCTTATTACGGTCAAGGATATGGACAAGGCGATTCGGAATCCGCACGCGAGCAAGGATCGGATGGGGCGGCTCAGAGTCGGCGCGGCGGTCGGAGTCGGACCGGAGCGCGAGGCACGGGTTGCGGCGCTCAAGCGCGCGGGAGTCGACGTGATTTGCATCGACACCGCGCATGGGCATACGCGCAACGTGATCGATGCGATCAAATCGACCAAGAGCGAATTTCCAGAACTCGAAGTGATCGCGGGAAACGTCGCGACCAGCGAAGGCGCGAAAGCACTGTGCGACGCCGGCGCCGACGCGCTCAGAGTCGGCATGGGCCCCGGCTCTATATGCACGACCCGAGTCGTCTCCGGAGTCGGAGTGCCGCAGATCACCGCGATACTCGATACGATCGCGGTCGCGGAGCCGCGCAATATTCCGGTGATCGCAGACGGAGGAATCCGCTTCTCGGGCGACATCACCAAGGCGCTCGCGGCGGGAGCGACCAGCGTAATGATCGGCTCGCTGTTCGCAGGCACCGAGGAGAGTCCCGGCGAGACGATTCTCTACCAGGGGCGCACCTACAAGCTGTACCGCGGGATGGGTTCGATCGGAGCGATGAACGAGCGCACCAGCGATCGTTACGGGCAGATTGCCACCGAGGGCAAGCATGTGCCGGAGGGAATCGAAGGGCGCGTACCGCATCGCGGCTCACTCGCCTCGAACATCGAGCAACTGGTCGGCGGTCTGCAATCCGGGATGGGCTATATCGGCGCGTCGAATCTCGCCGAGCTTCGCCGGCGCGCCCGCTTTGTCAAAGTCAGCGACGCAGGCATGCGTGAGAGCCACGTGCACGACGTTTTCATCACCAAGGAAGCGCCCAACTATCGGCAGTAGCAGGGGTGACCCCTGCACCCAATGGCCTGAGCGGCTCCGTTTGTCGCCGCGGAGTGGGGGGAGAGGCGATATCGCAAGCAGTGCTCGAACGGGCGGGTGCGCCGTGTCAGAATCTTCGCTGTCGCGCGTGATGCGCTGCGCGGCGATCGAAGATGGCCCAGGGAAAACGAATCAGAGTCGGCGTCCTTTTCGGAGGACGCTCCGGCGAGCATGAAATTTCGCTCCGCTCGGCGCTGACCGTGATGTCGGCGATGGATCCGAGCCGGTACGAGATCGTTCCTATCGGGATCGGGCGCGACGGCCGCTGGTATCTCGAGCACGACGCGCTCAAGGTGCTGGCTGAGAAGACACCTCATCTTGCGGCGCTCACCTCGAGCGGCACGCAAGTCACTCTGCTGCCGCATCCGGACAGTCAATCGTTGGTATCGACGCACTCTGCCGACGGCGCGCGTGACGTCGCGATGCGGGACGACAATCTTGATCGCAATGCGATTCGCGGCGCGCTCGACGTGGTCTTTCCGGTTTTGCACGGCACCTACGGCGAGGACGGCACGGTGCAGGGACTGCTCGAGCTGGCCGGACTCGCTTACGTGGGAGCGGGCGTGCTCGGCTCGGCGCTCGGGATGGACAAGGACGCGCAGAAACGGCTGCTGCGCGATGCGGGCGTCGCGGTGGTACGCTATTTCTCGATCGATCGAGCCGACTATCGTGAGTCACCTACACACGCTTCGCGGCTCGCGAGCAAACTGGGCTATCCGGTTTTCGTGAAACCAAACGCGCTCGGCTCGTCGATTGGAATCAGCAAGGTGAAGCGTCGTGCCGATCTGAACGCCGCACTAGATGACGCTTTTCAATACGATCGCAAGGCGCTGGTCGAAGCGTCATGCGAGGGCCGAGAGTTCGAATGCGCGGTGCTCGGCAACGATCGTCCGGAGGCGTCGGTGCTGGGCGAAGTCGTGGTTACCGGCGGGCATGAGTTTTACAGCTACGAGTCGAAATATGTGGATCCCGGCGGCTCGAAGACAAAAATTCCCGCCGAGCTGCCCGCCGCCAAAGCGAAGAAATTGCGCGCGATGGCGGTGGCGGCGTTCAAGGCGTTGTCGCTGCGAGGGATGGCGCGGGTCGATTTTCTCGCGAGTCGCGATCTCAAAGAAACTTACGTGAACGAAGTGAACACGATTCCCGGCTTCACCGCGATCAGCATGTATCCGAAGCTCTGGGAGGCGTCGGGGCTCAAGCTGCCGCAGCTTATCGATCGGTTGATCGAGTTAGCACTCGAAGAGAATCGCGAGCGCGCGTCGCTCAAGATCACGTACCAACCCAAACGTACTTAAGGCGTCTCAGAACCAGCCGCGTGGGCGCTCGCCTTTGACGAGCTGCTGAAACACCGGCTCGAGGATTTTCACCAGCGTCGTGGGCTCGGCCTCGGCCAAGGCCGCCAGGCCAAATATTTGCCGCATCACCTGCACGCCAGCGATGAGGGAGAGCACCACCGCGGCGCGCTGTGGCGCCGTTTGGATGCGCGCGCTTGCGACGAGAGTAGCAGATCACCCGCTTCGCGATCCGGACAGTCTAGCGATAGTTGCACAGACCTAGTGCGAGGTCTTTTTCTCCGCGTCGGTAACTGGTAGTGATCGCGAGCGACTCCTGGTGCGCAACCCAGGCAGTCGGGCGGGGGCAACGGTGTTACGACTCCGAAAGCATACGGTCGGTCGCTTGTTGGCGATTAATCCCGTCGATGCGCGGTCGCGCGAGTTCACTCTGCTGAAACCCCAGTCATCGATTGGCAGCGGCGATTCTAATGATCTCGTTGTGCGGGATCCCACCGTTTCCCGACAGCATGCGATCTTGAAACGTCGCAGGCGTCGATGGGAATTGGTCGACACAAATTCGAGCAACGGTACTTTTGTGGGAAATGCTCGCATCACCGACAAACCAGCTTCGCTCGCCGATGGACAGGAGATTCGTTTTGGCGGCGCTAAATTTGTGTTCCGACAGACAGCACTTGCGGTGAGTTATCGAGAGGATCGCCCGCCACCACCACCACGCAAGAGGTCAGCATTTTCGCTCCGCACCGCTTCCGAGTTCGTCATCCTGGCTTCCGTAATCGGTTTCGCGGCCATGCAGTATCTATCGTACCTGAACTACCGGAGCACCAGAGAACACGTGGTCTCGACGATCACGAAACCGGCAGGCCATTCACCCTAGAGACCGCCACTTCACCGATGTTCGGAAAACGCAAATCGAAACAGCCAGAAGTGGCGACCGCGCGGCTGATGGTTATCAAGCCGCGACCGGGTGAGCCGCTGGAATTGCGCGTTCTTAAATCAACCGTTTCGATTGGCAGCGGCCAAGACAATGACTTCGTAGTCGGTGAGCCAACGGTTTCACAGCATCACGCGATGCTGGTGCAGAAAGACGGTCACTTCGAATTGAGCGATCTGGTTTCTACCAACGGCACATTCGTAAATGGGCGCCGAGTCTATAACCGAAGAGCAGTCAAATTCGGCGATGAACTGTTGTTCGGAGGTGCGCGTTTCGTTTTGGCAAATCCGGCGGTGATTGGGAACGCGGCTGATGCGGTTCCCGAGCCGCAAGCACGACGAAAGATTCTCCCGAGCCGCGCGGCATTCGAACTCGCCCTGCTGATGCTCGTGATCGGATTCGGCTCTGCTCAGTACCTCGCTTACTTGCTGTATCATGAGCAGAACCGATTGATTCTTGCAGAGGCGGTTCCCTTGCCGCCATCACAGATTCATCCGTTGCCTCGCACGGGATCGGTGGAGCGCAGCGCGGCTCCTGTAGCGCTTCCCATCGCGATCGCGAAACGAGGAGAGATCAGAACGGCGTTGCCACGACCTAGGCCTGAGACGTCGCGCGCCAGTGGGGTGGCATCGCCCACGGCTGAGCTACCGTCGAAGCGGGCGCCCGAGCGGGCGGACAGTAGAAATGGAAATGATGAATTGGCCGGGGCGCTTTCGCTGATGCGTATGTTCCCGGGAAGTGCGACGCACGCGGGCGAGCCGGCCGGCGAGTTTGATCTGGCCGACTTGGGCGGCGCGCCGGTTTCTCTCTCGGCGATGCGCGGAAAGGTCGTCCTGCTGACCTTCTGGGCCACCTGGTGCGGCGCCTGTCGCGGAGAGTTGCCAAAGTTACAAAACCTCTACAAAAATCTCAAAAGCCGTAACGATTTTATGGTGCTGACGATCAACATCGATCAGCCCTCCGATTCTGTGCTTCCTTTTGTTCGAAAGAACGACTACGAGTTTCCAGTTTTACTCGATGCCGACAATCGTGTGAGCGGCTCCTACGATGTCCGAGGCATACCGGCGAATTTCATTATCGATCGGAAGGGCAAGATAATCTGGGACTGCGCCGGCGGCGTCGATTGGTCAGACCGCTCGCTTCGAGAGGCGGTCGAAAAACTGCTCTAGCAGCAACGGGCCGCTTCGCGATTTCAGAACCGGTACCGGCGGCGCGTGCGCGCCACCGTCCGGAGGCCAGAAGCCAGTTCCTTCCGCTCGCGTCGTTCGCTGCGTCAGGATGATGAAAATAAACGTGTCGCTGTGTGAAGGTCTACATGCTGCTTGCTTCGTGAGGAAGACGGAAAGGGGCGGAGCGCTCGAGCGCCTGAAAGCGCAGGATGAAGCGGGCGTCGATGTGCATCAGGTTGAAATCGACGCGACCAGTCCAGCCGAGTATGAGATAATCGTTGCGAGACTTTTGCAGGAAGGCAAAATATGTCGAACCAGCCTGTTGCGGTCGTTATTGGAGTTGGTCCTGGGCTCGGCGCGGCGCTCGTCCGCCGCTTCGCCGCGGCCTACCCGGTCGCGATGCTCGCGCGTAATGCGAACTATCTGAAAGCACTTGCCGGCGAGATCCGGAGCAGCGGATCTACTGTGCTGGATCTCACTTGCGATATCAGCGATCGGGCGCAGATCGCCGAAGCGTTTCGCGCCATTCGCAAAGAGCTCGGCGAGCCTGAAGTGCTTCTCTACAACGCCGGCACCGGCACCTTCGGATCTATCACCGAGGTTACGCCCGAGCAGTACGAAGCGGACTGGCGGGTCAACGCGTTCGGTGCGTTTGTCGTGGCGAAAGAGGTCGCGCCCGGGATGATTGCTCGCGGTCGCGGCACGATGCTCTTCACCGGGGCGACCGCCGGCGTGAAGGCTGGGCCGAAGTCAGTGTCATTTGGGCCCGCGAAGTTCGCGATGCGCGGCTTGGCGCAATCACTTGCGCGCGATCTTGGTCCGAAAGGTATCCACGTGGCGTGGATCAACGTGGATGGCAGCATCGACATCCCCGGAGCGCGTGGACTAAAGCCCAGTCTGAAGGACGCCGACTTTCTCAAGCCTGAGGCGATCGCAGAGACGTACTGGCATCTCGCGCATCAGGATCCGAGTGCGTGGACTATGGAACTCGAAGTACGTCCCTTCAAAGAGAAATTCTGAGCCGGCATGACGGGCGCATCAATCCACGCCAAATTCAGGCGGAAGCAATGAAGCGCCTCCTTATCGCGACGACCAATCCGGCGAAACTCTCCGAGTATCGTTTGCTGCTGCGCGATCTCGCGCTGGAACTTGTCTCGCTCGCCGAGATTGGAATAACCGACGCGCCGGAGGAATCGGGCGCGACCTTCGCGGAGAACGCGCTTATCAAAGCGCGTTTTTATTTTGAGCGCGCGGGCACTGCGACGCTCGCTGACGACGGCGGACTCGAGATCGACGCGCTGGGCGGCGAGCCCGGCGTCAGATCGCATCGATGGCTCAACTCAGGCGGCGACGATTCCGATCAGGCCCTGGTCGACGAGGTGATCCGCCGGATGAAGGACGTTCCGGCAGGGCGGCGTAGCGCGAGGCTTCGCGCCGCGACCGCATTGATTTACGACGACGCCGGCGGCCAAGTCCGCGAGCGTATCGCCGAGGCTACGATCGAAGGTGTGATCGCCGAGCGTGCCCATCCGCAAATCCGGGCGGGATTTCCATACCGCGCGGTCCTTTTTATGCCCGAACGCAATCGCTTTGTGGGCGAACTCGGCGACGAGGAAGAGGCGAAAATCAGCCAGCGGCGAGTGGCGCTAACGAAGCTGCATGACGACCTGGCGCGGATAGCCGCCGGTGGCCGCGGCCACCTATAATGTTGCCGGAGCGCGCGCTAAGATCGTCGCGCAAAAGGTGAAGGGCAAGCGCAAGGGCAAAATCGTCGTACTGCATCTGGCGGCACGATACCCCTTTGCTGGAGTGATCTGGCAATTGATTCACCATCTCGTCGGGTTCAGACAGCTCGGCCTGGACGTTTACTACGTCGAGGATCACCGCGCCCACGTCTACGATCCGACTATCGAAAGCACCACGAGCGATCCTTCGCGCAATCTGAAAGTGCTGGGCGGCGTGCTCGATCGCTACGGCTTCGGCGGGCGCTGGGCGTTCCTCGATTCGGTGCGCGAGGAGTACGTCGGCATGTCGCGCGAGCGATGCATGGAACTGTTTCGCGATGCCGACGCGATCGTGAATCTTTGCGGCGCGACTGAGCCGCGTGCCGAGCATGAGCAGAACCGATGCCTCATTTACCTCGAGACCGATCCGGGCGTACTGCAGCTCGAAGTTTCGCGCAAGATTCCCACCGCGCTGGAGTTTGCGAAATCTCACAAGCTGTTTTTTACTTACTGCTACAATATCGGAGCGCCCGATTGCCTGCTTCCCGCGGCCGACCTCGACTGGCATCCTACGCGGCCGCCGGTGAACCTCGAGGAGTGGCATCCGGGCGTCGGGCCCGTCGAGCCGCGTTCGTTCACTACTGTCGGTACCTGGCAGAATAACGGCAGCGACATGGAAATCGCGGGCAAGACCTACTACTGGTCCAAGCACGTGAATTTCCGCGACGCGCTCGAGGTGGCTGCTCGCGCGGGACAACCGATCGAGCTCGCGACCAACCTGACTTCCGGACCCGATTATGACCGCGCAGTTGCCGGCGGCTTCAGCATCACCCCGGCGGTTCCTATGTCGCTCGACGTTGATGACTACCGCGACTACGTCAGCCGATCGCGCGGTGAATTCACCGTGGCCAAAGATATCTACGTGCGGCCGCGTACGGGATGGTTCAGCGATCGCACCGTGTGCTATTTGGCAGCCGGGCGTCCGGTCGTCACGCAGCGGACCGGTTTCGAAAAGTTTATTCCCACCGGCGAAGGATTGCTCGGCTTCGATACGCCGGACCAGGCGGTAGATGCAATTCGCGCAATCAACGCCGACTATCCGCGCCACGCGCGGGCGGCACGCGAGATAGCGGTCGAGTATTTCGACGCAGCGAAGCTGCTTGACGAAATCGCGGAGGCCGCAGGAATCTAAGAGATGGCGCCGACCCCGCTTCAAAACGTGCTCGGATTGAACGGGCTGCATCGCGAGCTCCGCGATTTTACCGAAACCATACTGGTGATCGCCGCTCTGCTCGGCGCATTCGCGGTGCGCCGGCGCAAGCGCCCGGTAACCTCCACCACCTTCCTCCTGCTCGCGGGCAGCGTGCTGATTGACTCGGGTTCGCGCTTTCTTCCCAATTCCGCGATCGGCGATAAGGTCGCGGTCGCGGCGTTCGTGCTTTTTCTGTTCGGCGTGATCCGGTTCGTGCTCGAGTTTGTCGATGCGTTAGCGCGCCGCGGCAAGGTTCATTTCTCCACCATCGGCAAAGAGCTGTTGATGCTCGGGCTCTGGTTCGCGGTGCTGATGGCTGTGCTGTACACGGATTTTGGCGTGTCTCCGGTCTCGATCCTCACCACTACCACTGTGGCCGCCGCGGTACTCGGCTTCGCTTTGCAGGAGACGCTGGGCAACGTCTTCAGCGGGCTTTCGCTCTCGATGGGTCATCCGTTCGAGCCCGGCGACTGGATCCGGAGCGGACAGCACGTCGGCCAGGTCAAGGGAATCGCATGGCGCGCAACGACGATAGTGACTCGCGCCAACGAGCGGCTCGAGATACCCAACTCCGTGATCGCGAAGGACGTGCTGTTCAACTACGCGACCGGCGCCGTGCGCGAGGAGATCGTGATCGGACTCAGCTACGGTGTGCCGCCCAATCACGTGCGCGAGGTCGTGCTCACCCTTCTGCGCGACGTGCCGCAGATATTGCACACTCCCTCGCCGGAAGTTTTCGCGTGGGATTACGGCGATTTCTCGATTCAATATCGGATCAGGTATTGGCTCTCGGACTACGGCGTGGTCGAGTACGTGCGCGATCGGGTCGCGTCAAGCCTGTGGTACGCGCTCAGACGCCATTCAATCGAGATTCCATTTCCGACTCGCACGGTTCATGTGCGCGACGCGGGCCGCGACGAAGAAGCACGTGCAGATGTCGCGTTCGAGCGCGAGCTGATGGGCGACTTGCGCCAGGTTGATTGGCTGCGCGGCCTCAATGACGAGGAGCTTCGGGTGCTGGTCCCCAGTGTCGCCGTCCGCCAGTTCGGCGCCGGCGAGTTGCTGATCCGCCAGGGCGAACAAGGCGATTCGATGTTCATCTTCCGCAGCGGAACCGCCGAACTCTTCGGGCACACCGCTGACGGCCAAAACCGCCATATCGCCAACTACGTGCGCGGAGACTTCACCGGCGAGATGGCGCTGATGACCGGCGAACCGCGCACCTTGAGCGTACGCGCGATAAGCGACGTCGAAGTCATCGAGATGGATCGCGAGGGCTTTACGCGTCTGTTCAAGGAGCATCCCGCCGCAGCCTCCGCAATCGGCGATATCATCGCCGCGCGCAACGAGGATCGACTCGCAAAGATGTCGGCCGGCGATTCGTTCAACGGCAAAGGCGGTCCGCATCGATGGCTGCTTGCGAAAATGCGCGAGCTATTCGACATCGAGGAAATTTAGGATTCTGAGCGCCACTCACGCGATTCTCACCAGCGCCGCCTGAAGCTCGCGTAGATTGCGCGACGGTACCAGCGCGTTCACTTCCCGTGCGTACTGTTTGATCGCGCTGTCGCCGGTGCCCCATCGCTCCGGATCTTCCGGGTTGAGCCAAACCACGGCGCGGCAGGTTCGCGCAATTTCGCGGACCAGGTCGGCGCGCGCCGGAAGACGATTGTTACGCCCGTCGCCCATGATCACCACGATGGTCGCACGCGTGAGCAATCCCGATCGCCGCGCCCATAGCTCGCCGAGCACGCGGCCGAAGTCTGAGCGCGCGTACAAGTCGAGCGCCGGCATCATGACCAGATGGCGCTCCTCGAAGGAGGCTTCGGCCAGATGATCCACGAAAACGAAGCTGCTGACCCGGCGAAAGCATCCCGACGCGCCGGCGACTAATTCGAGCATGAGCTGCGCGGCATAGCGGACCGATCCCGAGACGTCGGCAAGGATCACGAGATCGACATGGCGCGGCCGGCGCGCACGGAAGTTGAGATCGACAAACACGCCGCCGCGTTGCAGGCCCGCGCGGATCGTACGCCGAAAATCGATTCTGCCGCTCCGCGCCAGCGCCAGCCGCCTGCCCAGTCGAATTCGGAAGCGCCGGACAAGCGGCGCGAGAGCTTCGCGCGCTTCATCGTAGTCGAGGTCGGAAAACTTCTCGAACGGCATCCGCCCGATTGCATGGACTCGCGCAATCCGCGCCGCCTCGATTCGAGAAGCTTCCGACTCCGCGCGGGGTTCCGCTTCGCCACGCTCGTGATGATCGCGCTCTCGCTCGGCGCCGGCTTGCTTTGCGCCCTCGACCTGTTCTGAATTCGGTGCTGGCTCCTTGCGACCTGCCGACGGAATTTTCTTTACCGACTGCGCCTGAGAATCCTTGGGATCCGAGGCGGCACCGTCGCGCGGCTGCTCGGATTTCCGCGGCGGTGGGTCGTCGCGCGTCGTCGGATTTTCGCCGGGGCGGCCGCGACCGCTCGCAGCCGAGACCTGAGCGCCTCGATTGTCCGGATGCTCGCCGCGCTCGCGTGCTGGCGCGCCGAAAAAGTGGCTGAACGATTCGTCAAAAATACCGCGGTCGGCTTCGTCCTTGATCAACGCCGCCGCGAGCGCCTCGCGCATGCGGACCCGCTCGATTCCGGCCGCCGCGACCGCGTTCATCGCGTCGATCGATTCCGCGACCGAGACTCTGACCCCGGCCGAGCGCAGCCCGGCGATGAAACTAACCAGCTGCTCGCGAAGCGCAGCCATCTAATTACCGGCAAGATTCATCTGATCGTGACTCAACGCGCGCGCGGCGCCAGCGTCGAGGCTTTCGACTCGACCTTGGCGCGATCGTCCTCGTGCTTGAGCAATACGCCGAGTGCGGCGCGAACCGCGTCGGTGTCGAGTTCGCGCACACCGAGCCGCATCAGCGCCCGCGCCCAGTCGAGCGTCTCGGCGATCGAAGGCGGCTTGCGTAGTCCGAGTTTTCTAATCGCGCCGACAAAGCGCGCCGCTTCGGCCGCGAGCTTGGCGTCCAGTTCGGGCACCTTGAGCTCGATTATTTTTCGTTCCTGCTCGATACCGGGAAAGTCGATGAACAAATGCAGGCATCGGCGACGCAGCGCCTCCGACAGTTCGCGCGCGCGATTCGACGTCAGGATCACAGCCGGCCGCTCGCGGGCTTTCAAGGTTCCGAGCTCGGGCACGCTAATCTGGAAGTCCGAAAGCAATTCGAGCAGAAAAGCCTCGAACTCTTCGTCGGCCTTGTCGATCTCGTCGATCAGCAACACGATTCGGCGCGGCGCGGTTATCGCCTTCAGCAGCGGGCGCTCGAGCAGGTAGTCGCGCGAAAAGATATGCTCGCTCAATTCTTCCCAGCGGAGCCCCTGCTGCTCGTCGGCCTGCATCCGCAACAATTGTTTCTGATAGTTCCATTCGTAGAGCGCGCGCGCCTCGTCTAGGCCCTCGTAACATTGGAGACGGATCAGATCGGTGTGCAGGATTTCGGCGAGCACTTTCGCGACCTCGGTTTTGCCCGAGCCCGCGGGACCCTCGATCAAGAGCGGCTTCTCAAGCGCCAGCGCAAGAAAGATCGCCGTCTGGACGCGCTCGTTGGTGATGTAGCGCGCGCGCTTGAGGCCGTCGGAGATCTGTTCCTGTGTGAGGGGCATCTACTTTCTCGCCCTGGCCGGGGGCGATCGTCTTGAGACTGCGCGGCGGCGCGTCTTCGATCCATTCGGTCCGAAGCGGTTCAGAGAGGACTGCACCATAAAGGCGGAACGCGTCAGACCGGCCTTGTTAGCCAGATGGTCGATAGCTTCGAGCTGGCTTTCGCGCGCGGTGATATTGATACGCACGGTTTTTTCCGCTGGCGGTTCGACGCTGATCAGAACTGCCACGGCATCCTTCATGTTCGGATCGTTTTTCAAGTCGTCCAGGTTTGAAGGCGCTGGCACGACTTCACCATCTTCGATGATGCCCGCGATATGCATCGCCAGAGCTTCAGCCGCCATCCGGCGCGCTTGCTCGAGCGTCTTGCCGGCGCTTACGCAACCTGGAAAGTCCGGGAAGCTGACGCCGAAATCCGAATCCTGATCCTTATGTAGATACGCAATGTAGTCCATGTCTCGGTCCTTTGCGGGCCGCATCAGCTCAGTTTGAACCCGGCTTGTTTTTCGATGCTCTTGAGAGTTCCGAGCGGTATATCCCTGCTCGGGTATGGTACCGTAACACGGCCTTTTTTAGTGGGGTGCTTAAACTGTTTGTGGCTGCCGACCTGATGGACCTCGTACCAGCCATCCTTCTTCAGTTCCTTAATCACGTCCCGGCTATTCATCGCCGGCCTTCATCACAATACACACTTTTTACGCACTCGGCAATGCCTGGATACACACGGCATGCGCACGATTCCTGCTTATCGCAGGTTGATTTTTGGGGCCCGCCGCCGTTCGAGGAACATCCGCGCGCGATGCTTCAGGCCGTCACGCTCGGCGCGTGGACTCGCGCGCATCTCTTCGGTGTAGGCGGCGAGTTCAGCGTATAGACGCTCGACGTTGATGCCGCCGCGGCTGGGTCTCATGTCGTCGAGGGAGAGCATCGCCTGGGAGAGCAGGTTGATCGACGATTGCCGGCCGCCGCGCTCGAAACGGAGATGAAGCGCGGCGGCAATCCGATTGAGTGCGACGGCGAGATCCTTCAACTCGCCGTCGCCCGCGCGCGCGGCAAGCTCGAACATCTCCGCTGCTTCGAAATATTCGCTGCGGTTGAAGGCGGCGATCGCGTCGTCGATCGTCGCCGATTGGGAATCGTCACTCACGTTTGCGGAAGACTACAGTTGCTCGACTTCCTCGACCGCGCGGTACTCGGCCTCGCCCAGCGCCTGCGCCTTGCGGGTGCCGAATTTCTCGTAGAGCTCGAACAGGCTCGACTTATGCGGGCGCGCCTTGCTGAGCGGGCATTTTTTGTATTCGTCGAGTGATTCGTCGCAGTAGCCCATCCGGTTTTCGCCGCATTTTGGTTGCAGGAAGACCGCGATTTCCGGGAGCGCACGGCGGATTTCCGCGCGCATCATCGCGACCATCCGGCGAATTTCCCATTGCGCGCGCAGGCACAGACGGAGATCGCAGATGTGCAGCATCTCGGCGAAATTCACCATCACGTGAAAATTCGTCGGCGCGGCGTTGGGCAGTACGAAGCGCGCATCCTCGGCGGGAATCCCTGCCTTGAGCGCCCGCGCATACAGTTCCGACGTCTTCGCGAGCAGTTCCGAAAATTCATCTTCGAGCCCGGCCCGCGCCCACGAGTCCGGCAGCACGAACGCGAGCTTGTCCTGCTTGAATTTCACGTAACGCTGACTCTGCTGCTCGAAACTGATTCCGATCCGATGGCGCACGAACTGATGCGACAGCGAACGCGACACGTTTGCGATCCCGAACCAGAAAACGATCTGCTCCAGCGGCGACGCGTGCCCGGTCTTCAGCCGCTCGGTGATGAAGTCGCGGATTTTTTCGTGGGTGATCTTCTCCGACCGGATCTTCTCCCAGACTTCGATCGGCGTGTCGGAGGAATAACAGGTGCGAAACGCCGCGTAGAGCTTCTCCAGCGGCTGCTGAGCATAGTCGATCAACTTCACCTGCATCTTTGCCTGGTTGTCCACTCGTTCCTCGACGCTCCCGGAGATTCGCTCTGTCTTGAGCCAAGTCCCTGAGTCAATCTTATTCCAAGCCGCGGCCCCACTGCATCAGGTCCGCCTCTCTTCCATCCACACCCGCGCGTTTGCGCCACACCTGCCGCACTGCAAGATTGCCTGTGCAGTGCCGCTAATCAGACCTGTTTCGACCCTTGATGCAGTCTACCGCTGGATGCTCCGGCCGTACCTGTTTGGCCTCGACGCTGAAACGGCGCATCGCATGACGCTCGCGATGCTCTCGGCGGTGCCGGCGGTTTCAAGCAAGGATCCGCCCGAGCTCGGCGTCAAGCTGTGGGGGATGAGTTTTTCCAATCCCATCGGCCTTGCGGCTGGGATGGACAAGGACGCCGTTGCGGTCGGTGGATGGCAGACGCTTGGATTCGGATTTGCCGAGCTTGGAACGGTTACCCCGCTGCCCCAGCCGGGAAATGAACTGCCGCGCATCTGGCGCGTCCGCGAGCGGCGCGCGCTGATCAACAACCTTGGTTTCCCGAGCGCAGGCATGGAAGCGTTTGCGCGGCGAATCGAGCGGCTTCGAAAAAACCGGACCAAGATTCGCCTCGGGCTCAACTTCGGTCCGAACAAGGACACGGCGCCGGATCATGTCGCCGCGGACTACGCATCGTTGATGGCGAGGGCAGGCGCGCTTGCGGACTTTGTGGTGATCAACGTGAGCTCGCCGAATACCCCGGGGCTTCGCAACTGGCAGTCGCCGGAGAAAATGCGCGAGATTTTCGACGCGATGCGCGAGAGCGCCGCCGAAGCGGTGGAGCGGACCCCGATTTTGCTGAAGGTTGCGCCGGATCTGGAACGCAACGATCTGTTTCACATCTGCGATACCGCGCGCGAGCTGAAGCTCGATGGAATCGTGGCCTGCAACACAACCATTGCACGAGCCGCCGTGGGCGTATCCTCGATGCACCCCGGCGGACTCAGCGGGCCGCCACTCAAGACTCGCGCGCGCGAGCTGATCCGCGACATCTTTACTCACACCCGCGGACAACTCCCGATCATCGGCGTCGGCGGAGTCGCGAGCGCCGAGGATGCGTGGCTGCATATTCGTGCCGGCGCCTCGCTCGTCGAGCTGTACACGGGCCTTGTCTACGAGGGTCCGGCGCTGGTCGGCAAAATCAAGTCCGGACTCGCCGACTTGCTCCATCGCGACGGATTTCGTTCTATTGGTGATGCGGTCGGGATCGATCGATAGAGATCCGCATATTGCGGGTCAGGTGTTCGGAAAGAATTGCGGAGGTGACTTGAAGAGCGGGAAAAGCGGCCTCTCCCACAGCAAATCGAAGATGTTGGTTGATTCGCGATGGCTCCGCGCGCATCGGCGTGACCCGGGCCTGGTCCTGATCGATACGCGCCCCGCCAAGGAGTTCTGGGCCGGTCATCTTAAAGACGCGCGCCATTTCGATCCGTTTCCGTTTCATCACACCGATACCTCCGAGCGCGGCGTCGCGGAGTTCGGCGCGCAGCTCCAATGGATATTCTCGGCACTTGGAATCAGCGGTCGCGAAACCGTAGTGTTCTATGAAGATGCTTCCGGGATGCGCGCGGCGCGCGGGGCGTGGGCGCTCGAATACGCGGGACATCCGAAAGCGCGGATGCTCGACGGCGGACTCAAGGCGAGCGGCGAAAAGCTGACCGCCAAAGTCGATAGATTCGCGCCCACCGATTTCAAGTTCAAGCCGCGCGCAGAAACTCTCGCCTCGTACACGCATCTGCTCGAACGTATCGGCAACCACGACGTGCAGATCTTCGACGTGCGCAGCGACGCCGAGTACTACAGCGAACGCGTCCGCGCGAAACATGGCGGCGCAATCCCCGGCGCGATCCATCAGGACTGGAGTGAGGCGCAGGCCGCCGACGGCACGGTTAAATCCGCGGACGAGCTGCGGGCGCAATACGAGGCGCTCGGGCTCGATCCCGCCGCCGAGATTGTGCCGTATTGCCAGGGCGGATACCGCGCCGCGCACGCATACATCGCGCTCAAGGCCGCGGGCTATCCGAACGTCAGGAACTACTTCGGGTCGTGGGCCGAATGGGGCAATCGCGACGACCTGCCAAGAGAGCATCCGCGCCGCAAGACGTTTCATCCCTGATGCCACCAATTCTGATCCTTACTGGTTTCGAACCGTTTCGCGGCGAACAGATCAATCCGTCGTGGGAAATCGCGCGCAGCCTCGACGGCGAACTCATCGGCGGGATGCAGATAAAGTCGGTGCGGGTGCCGGTTGGATGCGCCAAGGCGGCGCGGCGAATTACCGGCGCAATCGTGCGCTACCGGCCGCGCGCAGTGATCGGACTGGGCGAGGCGGGCGGCAGGCCGGCGATCTCGCTGGAGCGCATCGCGATCAATCTCGCCGACGAGCGCGGCGCGCTGGCCAAACGCGGCGACCCGGGACTCGCAGCAGTCGTGCGCGGTGGACCCGACGCCTACTTCTCGCGATTGCCGCTAAGCCGCATCATCCGCGAGCTCGATCGCAAGGACATTCCCGGCGAGCATCTCGCTGACCGCCGGCGCTTATGCATGCAACGCACTGATGTACGCGGCGCTGCATTGTCTCCGCCGCAAGCCCACCATCCCGGTCGGCTTTATCCATCTGCCCTACGAGGCGCGCCAGGCCGGCCGCCACCGCAGCCAACCCAGCATGCCGCTAGCGACGATGGAAAACGCAGTCCGAATCGCAATCGCAGTAACCGCGCGCTCGGCCCGGTGAAGAACTGATTCGCGCCTACTTGATCGCGACCGCGTTGGGTGGCGACGCGATTCCGCCCTCCAGGTTTATCGGCACCGACACCAGCATGAATTCGTAGCGCTTGTCGGCGGCGCAATCGGCTGCGAGTTCGTCGAGATTGAACTGCTCACCGATCGGCAGACCGAGCAGGCACAGCGTGCGATAGTGCAGCGCGCCTTCATTCTTGAAATCCCACGGCCACGGCTCGACCGCCGGACAATCGGTGCCGACCGCCGCAATCCGATGATCCCAAAACCACTCGACCATCGCGCGGCTGTCGTCGATCCCGCACGCCTTCAGACCCTCAAGCGGCGCCATCGCCGCCTTGTCCGCCGCCGACGCCGCGAGATACGCCTGCATCCATCCCGTGCGTATCAGCAAAATCGTGCCCGGCCTCAGCTCGACGCCCTGCGCGACCGCCGTCTCTTTCAAATCGTCGAGGCTGTATTTTTCCGACTTGAGCGGATCGATCGTGCGGCCGTGCGACATCCGATATCTGAATGCGTCGAGCAGCACCGCGCGACCGACAAATTTGTTGGCCCACTTGTGGATGCTGAGGCGGCCGTCGGGACCGTCCTTGATCTCGCTCGATTTCACACCGTTGTAAAACGCTTTGTAGCGCGGGCTGCCGACGTGGGCGAGGCCGTCCCACTGGCTCCCTTCCTGGGTGTTGTAGCTGTCGAGCGAGTCGTCGAAACCGAGCAGGCCGAAGCGCTCGAAGCTCATGATGTTGTGTTTTGCCGGCTGCCGCGCGAACAGCGGCGGCTTCGCGTAATTGATTTTTGTATCGAGTCGAAAAACATGCCCCTTGCGCACCAGGCGCGCCGCTTCGACGACGCCTTCCGGACTCAGGAAGTTGAGGCATCCGAGTTCGTCGTCGTCGCCAAACACGCCCCACGACGATTCCTTGGGCTTGTCTGCTTTGACGGGAAGTTCCGAGAAGCGGGGCACTTTCTCGAGATCAATCTTGTTCATCGCGCTGACTCCTTCGAATTAGTTGCGCTTTCGGGCATCCATTCGTAAAGAACGTCGGGTTCGCGCTCCATATTGGTCGCGCCGTCGGTGAATTTGATCGCAACGAATCCGCGCTGCTCGTAAAACCGCCGCGCCGGAGTGTTCCTCTGGAACGTATGAAGCCGAAGGCCGGCAGGCCGCAGATGCTTGGCATGCGCGAGCAGACGGTCGCCGACACCGCGTTGTTGACTACCGGGGGTCACGTAAAGCTGATCGACCATGTCGCCCTCGAGCACCATCACCGCGGCGATTCGCCCGCCCGTCTCCGCGACCCACGTCTCAGTTTCCTTGACCATATGATCGATTACCCACGTGCGAATCTCCGCGTCCGTGCCGACGGTCGGCAGGTACGCGACGGCGCCGCGCCGCGATGCGATATAAACGGTCGCGACTTCTTCCGCATCCGGATCGCTCGCGCGACGTACTACGATCGTGGAATCCTTCGCGTTCACTAAAGTGGGTCTCCGCCCGAAGGTGGTGCGATGTCAAGTCCGGCGAATCATCGATGAGATCTTCTGTCATCGCCTTTCTTCGTGCACGATGCTCTTGTAATCGATCGCGATTGCGGGATTGTCTAAAGGTTCAAGATCGGGGCGGAGTCAGTATCGGGGGTACTCGCGACAGATGGATCAGGACAGCCGGCTACATAGCCGAACCATATTCAGAAACTTGATCCCGCTGGTTCCGGCGCTAATCCTGATTGCAGCCACGATCACGGTCTCGTGCGGAACTCCGGGACTGCTGACGCTGGCCAACGATTCAGCCTCTCCGACCGCGACCTCGACCGGAAGCGGTGCGCTCGCCTTCGTCAGCAACTTCAAGACTGGGAGCATTGCCTCATTCACGCGCAATACGTCGACCGGCGTTCTCAAGCGCACCGCGATTACCGCGGCGGGCGCAAAGAGTGGGCCCAAGGGCCTCGCATTCCAGTCCAGTGGGAACTTTCTATATGTCGCCAACAAGGCCGACGACAACATCTACGAGTACACGGTGAATCCGGGCACCGGTGCTCTCGCGCCGCCGGTCTCGATCAGCAACGGAAAAAACAGCGGCCCCGATGAAATCGCGATCAACCCGGCCGGGACGTTTTTGTTCGTGACAGGATTCGCGAACGGCACCGTCACGAGCTATTCGATCAATACCAGCACCGGCCAGCTTACCCAGGTTAAGCATCCAATCGTCGGACTCGTGAATCCGTTCGGAATCGCGGTCGATTCGACCGGCTCGTTCGTTTTCGTCGCGGACCAAAAAACGGGACTGGTCTATTCGTTCAGCATCAACACATCGACCGGCGTGCTCACCAAGATAAATTCGGTTTTTGATATCGGCTCTGCTGGCGGCGCTCCGGGCTTCATCGCGCTCGATCCCAGCGGAACCTTTATCTACGTGACCGACAGCACTTTCGCAGAAGTGGGGGTGTTGGCAGTAAGCGCGGGCACCCTATCGTTCGGCACCACTGTGCCGGGGACTGCCGGCGGCGAGATGCCGTTCGGAATCGGATTTTCGACAGTCAGCCCGAACAATTTTATTTTCACTGCGAACCAAGGCACCTCGACGATGTGGTCGTTCCTGGTTACACACCCGGGTATTCTGTCGCTACCGGTCGATTTCGGAACGACTCCCGGCGACGTGAATATGCCGACTGGGCTGGTCGTCGATCCGCAGAATGCGTTTCTCTACACCACCAATTTTGGTGGGGGAACGGTAAGCCAGTTCTCGCTGGATCCGACCTGTGCCGGTGCCCCGGGTCCTCCCTGTTTCGTCGGTACGGTTGCGACCAACAGCGGTGGAACCAACGGCCAGCCGTTCGGGATCATTCTGGCGAATTAAGTGAAAAACGTCGGCGCACGAATTCTGTTCCTCGTGATCGTTTTGTCCGCCGGTCTCAGCGCGATTGAGATTGCGGCTGCGGCGCCCGCGACCGATCAAACCTACGCGCTCACCAAGACCCTGAAAGTCGGCGGCGACGGAGGATGGGACTACGCGACCCTCGACGCGGCGGGCCGTCTGCTCTACGTCACTCGCAGCACTCATACGATGATCATCGACGCGTCGACGGGCCAGACAGTCCACGACATTCCCGATACCGGCCGTGCTCATGGCGTGGCGCTGGTCCCAGATTTGGGCCGCGGGTTCATCAGCGACGGCAAGGGCGCCGCGGTGGTCGTATTCGACCTGAACACCGGTGCGACCCTGGGCAAAGTCCCCGCGGCTGAGGATGCCGACGGCATCATCTACGATCCCGCGAGCAAGCAAGTGCTGGTGATGTGCGGCGACGCGCATCAGATGGTTGCGATCGCACCGGACGTGGACCCCAAGAGCGGAAAGGCATCTGCGACCGTCGATCTCGGCGGCTCACCCGAGTTCGCGGTCGCCGACGGCAAGGGCCGCGTGTTCGTGAACATCGCCGATAAGGACGAAGTGGCGGTGGTCGACACGCATGCGATGAAAGTGATCGCTCGCTGGCCGCTCGGCCCGGGAAAGCATCCGACCGGGATGTCGATGGACCCCGCATCGCGCCGCCTATTCATCGGATGCCGCAATGGCAAACTAATCGTCATGAATGCCGACGACGGAAAGATTGTCGCAGACTTCCCGATCGGCGCGTTCGTCGACGCGACCGCATTCAACGACGGAATCGTGTTTGCGAGCTGCGGCGACGGAACTCTCACCGTGGTTCGCGAAGTGTCCCCGGATAAATTCGAGCTGGCCGAGACGGTAAAGACCCAGATTGGCGCGCGCACGATGGCGCTCGATCACAATAGCGGAACGATTTATCTGCCCACCTCCGATCTGATCCTGCCGCCGATGACCTCTTCAGGAACCTTCGCCCCGGGGCAACGGCCCAAGCCGGTTCCCGGCACCTTCCGAATCCTGGTCGTGACCCGAGGCGCCACGCACTGAACCTCACATGCTGAGGCACGCTTCCGCGGACAGCGTGAACAGCCGCTCGCGGATCTGATGACGACTCCAGTTGCGAGGGTCCCACTCGCCGCTCAGATCGTCGCCGCCATATAGGATCTGGCCGAATTGCACGCGCCGGAACTTCGCGACCGCGAAGAATGCCGCCGCTTCCATCTCGACCGTCAGGCATCCTTCGCGCTTGCGCGCATTCATCCGGGCCCGAGTCTCGCGAAAGATCGCGTCAGTGGTCCAGGTCTTCGCGACGATATAATCGTGGCCGTTGCGCCGGAGGGTTTTCTCGATTGCGGCGAGCGCGCGCGGATGCGGCGCGACCTCGCGTGCCGGCGCCAGGTAGTGATACGAGGTTCCTTCGTCGCGAATCGCAGCGCTCGGTACCACGATATGTCCGACCCCGATCTTCGAGTCGAGCACTCCCGCGCCGCCGCATGCGATGAATTTGCGCGAGCCGAACGCGATCATCATCTCGAGCATCGCCGCCGAAACCGCAGCGCCGACTCGCGGATGCAAAACGGCTAGCCGCCGCCCATTGAATTCAAGCTCGTAGACCGGATGATTACCGGTCTCCCATCGTTCGCTATGAATCTCGCGTGCACCGTTGCGGACCAGGTCGTCGATCACGTCCTGGAAGAAGCACAGCACGCAGTGACGGGGAGCATCGATCGCCTTGTGCACCCGTCGCGGCTCGATGATCGCGATCGGCGCGGGATCGAACTCGAGAATCGGGAATGGACGCGGCGACAGCCGCTTTGGAGGCGAGTTGCGTCTGCGCGCGGTTGCTTTGGTTGGCGATGATTTCATCATGCGATATCAACTCGTGTCATATAAGCCCGGCTTTCGCGCGCGGTCGAGCACTTGCTCAACGGCGTCTGGTATGGTTCGATTGCGTGTTCGGGGTCTGTACAATGATCGATCAGGCACCCGGCCTACAACAGACCGATGCGGTCTGAATACAAACCACGAGTGACCTTGGCCGCGAGCCACTAGCAATGAAAAGGACCTACCAACCTCACAACCGCCGACGCAAACGAACCCATGGATTCCTGGCGCGGATGGCCACGCCAGGCGGCCGCAAGGTGCTCAAGCGCCGGCGCGCGAAGGGTCGCGCCCGGCTCGCCATCTCGATTCCGCCCAAGCAGCCGGGCTAACCTCACGTGCGCGCGCAATTGAGCTTCGGGGCAGCCGACCGGCTGCATCGAAGGAGTGAGTTTATCCGTCTCCAGCGCGTCGGACTGCGTTTCCAGAGCTCCCACTTCGTGTTCTACGCAGGCAATCTCGACGACCATCCGGGCCGCTCGCGGCTGGGGGTCACCGTTTCGCGCCGAATCGGTATCGCGGTGGTCCGAAACCGCGTCAAGCGGCGGGTTCGCGAAATTTTCCGCCGCGCCATCCGCGATAAGCTGCCCTCAGGTACTTCGATAGTAGTGATCGCACGCCCCGGCGCAGGTATGCTCGCATCGCCGGCGATCGACAATGAACTTACCGCGGCAGCGCGGAATCTGAGCGGCCGAATCGGGGCCAAAGTCGCCGGGCGCAATTGATGACGCTTGCTCATACAATCGACCGGGTGAAAGTGGTGCCGCGATTCGCCGCGATCGGCGCGGTCGCGATTTATCGTGCCGCGATCTCGCCCTTAGTCCGTGCGATCAACGGGCCCGCGTGCCGCTTCGAGCCAAGTTGCTCCGAATACGCACGCGACGCGATTGCCGAATATGGGGTAGTCCGCGGCGGCGCGATGGCGATGTGGCGAATCGCGCGATGCAATCCGATCGGCGGGCATGGTTACGATCCAGTCCGTGCGCGGCAGAGATAAGGATTTAATTCTTTGGATTCGAGTCGAGTTCTGGTCGCGGTAATCCTCTCGATAGTACTGATAGTCGCCTATCAGGAACTCGTGCTGAAAAGATTTTATCCGCCGCCGACCGAGCAGCAAGCTGCCCAGCAGGCCAGGGAGGCGAAGGCCAATCAGGCCCAAGCGCTCGGCAATGCGCCCGGCGCTGTGGCTTCAGGAGCGGTTACGAATGCGGCCGGGGCAGCTTCGCCCGGCGCGAGCGCTGAGGGCGCGGGTCCACCCAGTGGAGCGCAATCGACGGCGCTCGCGGCAGCGCATGCCGGTGGCGCGGAACGAACGATCGAAGTCGATTCGGATTTTTATGTCGCGGTATTCACCACCCGCGGCGCGCGGCTGAAAAGTTTTCAGCTCAGGAACTATCGGCAGGCGGCGGCAAAAGACAGCCCGCCTTACGAGATGATCCAGGTTTCTCCCGATGGGCATCTGCCGCTCGGCGCGGTGATGACGCGCGAGGGCGAAGTCCTCGACGACGGTCAGCTCGACTACACCACGACCGCGCCGCCGCGAATCACGCTCGCTCCGGGTAACGACTCGACGCTGGCCTTCACCGCCCAGACTGCCGACGGCGCGACGATCACAAAGAAGTTTACACTCAAGAAGAGCAGCTACGTGTTCGCGATGGACGTTGAGGTGACGGGCGGGCCAAAGTTGCAGGCGCTCGGCGTTTCGATGAGCCAGCCGCTCACGGCGCATCAGGGATATTACGATATTCCTGAGGTGCAGGCCGATGTGAACGACAAGGTAATCACGGAGGTTCAGAAGAAACTCGAGAAGGGCGTCGCGCCGGTTGCGGGCACGATAACTTACGCCGGATTTGGCGACCGCTATTTCTTGTCCGTGTTTCTGCCCGAGACGCCGACCCGCGGCGAGTTGACGATGGCGTACACGGGGAGCGAAGCGGTGGCGCGGGTGTTGTTCGACGCCGCGACCAGGGTCCACAGTCAAATCTACATGGGGCCGAAGCTGCTGGAGGCTCTGGAAGCCGTCAACCCGTCGCTGCACAAGGCGATAGATTTCGGCTGGGCCGGAATCCTGGCGCTTATTTTTCTGCGCACGCTCAAGCTATTTCACTACATCGCGCCCAACTATGGATGGGATATTATCCTGCTGACGGTTTCGATCCGGATCGTGTTCCTGCCGATCTCGATCAAAAGCCAGCGCTCGATGATGAAGATGCAGCGCCTGCAGCCGCAGATGGAACGGCTGCGCGAGAAATACAAGGACAACAACGAACAGCTCCAGAAAGAGATGGTCGATCTGTACAAGCGCAATCACGTCAACCCGCTCGGCGGATGCGCCCCCACCGCGCTGCAGTTGCCGATATTTATCGGCCTCTACGAAGCGCTGCTGAATTCGGTCGAGCTCCGGCATGCGCCGTTCCTCGGCTGGATCAACGATCTCTCGACTCCGGACTGCCTGCATATTCCCGGGCTGCCGCAGTTGCCGCTGGTGCATTGTCACGGGCTGCCGGTGCTGGTCCTGCTGATGGGCGCGAGCAGTTTCGTGCAGCAGCTGATGACTCCGACCTCGCCCGATCCGAATCAACAAAAGATGATGATGCTGACGCCGCTGATTTTCACGATCATGCTGATTAATTTTCCCGCCGGCCTCGCGCTATATTATTTTTCGTCGAACATCCTGGGCGTGATCCAGCAATATTTTCTCAACCGCGAATTCCAACAGTACACTCCGGCTACATGAGCAATATGGACTCGATAGAAATAGAGGCCGCTTCGGTAGAAGAGGCGACAAGGGAAGCCCTCGAGCAGCTTTCGGTGCGCGAGGACCAGGTGATCGTCGAAGTGCTTGCGACTCCGCGCGCAGGCGTGCTCGGACTGGGCTCGCGCCAGGCACGAGTGCGAGTCACGCGAAAATCCGCGCATGCCGCGAGTCGCGATGAAGGCGCGGGAACCGCCGATAAGACGGCCGCGCCGAAGCGGGCGGACGCGACTCCGGACGACGGGAGCGGAGCTGGTCGCAAGAGTGCCGACCAGGAAGAGCAGCGCCGCGAGGCAACTGTGATCCTGAAACAGATCCTCGAAAAGATGGGCGAGCGGGCCGAGGTCCGGCAAATAGAGATCGACGCGGAATCAGTCGAGCTGGAAATCAGGGGCGACGGTTCGGGAATTCTTATCGGGCGCCATGGGCAGACCCTCGATGCTCTCGAGTACATCGTGAACCGGATCCTGGCGCGCAGAATCAAGGATGCGGCGCCGATTTCGCTCGAGACTGAATCGTATCGCTCGCGCCGACGCCAGCAGTTGCATCGCATGGCGCTGTCGGTCGGCGAGCGCGCCAAACGTGAGCATCACGCCGTGCGACTCGATCCGATGCCGCCCCGCGATCGCCGCGTCGTGCATCTGGCATTGAAGGATGATCCGATGATCGCCACTCGCTCGTCAGGCGAAGGATTCCTCCGCTCGATCGAAATTGTGCCGGTCGACGCCGGCGCGCGCCGCGAACGGGGAAATCAGCCGGCACAATCGCAGTCGCAGCAACCGCAAGCCAAGGCTCTGGGCCAGGGGCAGGGCCGCGGACGTCGTCGCGAGCGCGAGCATCAGCCCGAGCGCAAGGACGACGCGATCGGCGAGCAGGGCGGATTCAAGCACGGCCAGAAGCGAATTGTGTAGTCGATTTTCCCTCGCAGCGACGACAGAATAAGAAACGGGCGCGATCTGATGACCGCGCCCGTTGTTTACGAGTTGTCGCTTGAGTCGATTCGCTAGAACGATGCTGCCCGGAACATCGCGTCGGTGGTGAAGAAGCTCCGATCCACCGCGCCCATGTTGATGTACCAGCACTCACGCTCCGGGGTTTCCATTCCCGGCAGATAGCACATCGTCGCCAGGCCGGATTGCACGTCGGTCGAGACCGCGCCTACGACGAAAGAGCGCTTAAACGGATAGATCGCGACCTTCGCATCGGGCACCGGCCGATCGCGAGTGGCCAGCCAGTAGATATGCGCGCGGAAGAGATGGCCGGCACGATCGTAGGTGTCGATGTATGGCTCGAACCACATTTCACTGTCCATGAAAATGACGGTGCGGGAATCAAGCGCGTTGATGCGCGAGCGATCGGGAACCGCCTCGACGATGTACATGTGGCGCATCTCCCATGCTTCGGGGCATGCGCTGGAGCCGCCGTCAGTCGGACATCGTGACTCAGGTGAATGCTCGGCGTGGATAGTCGCGAGCATGTTCTTCTCGCCGAGGAATTTGTAGAGATACTGCTCAGTCTTGGGATTGAAGCCCGAGTAATGATCGGGATCCCATGCGTGCGCCGAGGTTCCACCCGCGGTGGTCGACGAGCTCATGATCGACTCGTTGACGCGGCGGATACGGCGCGCGCCGGCGCCCAGGCTCCAGATATCGTCTCCGCGTTTCGGATCGGCGTAGCGCCATCGGATGAATCCGGTTCCGCGAATTTCCTGCGGAGCAAGCAGCGGGTACAACGCGAACAGCCAGTAACGGCCGGTGGTCTTGAAGTCGGGGTCGGTAGGAAGCGGCTCGACTTCGGTGCGGCCTACGAGATCGTAACCGGCGTAGTGGCCGATCTGGAAATACTCGATTTGACCGGTCTGCGGACCCTTCTTCTCGTATTCAGAATCGCAGTCGTAGTAGCGCAGATCGTAGTCGTCGGAAGTAATCGGCCGGAACACGTTGTTCCAGATGACCTTGACCGCGACATCGGGATCGTTGGCGTCAATCAAAGGAAACGGCTGACCCGCGACGAAGCCGACGATCGAGCGTTTGTCTTGCGACAGACGGACCTGCGCCGAATATTTTTCCGTCGCATCCTTGTACGGCGGCGGCCAATCGACCCGCTGGGTCGGCACGATCTTCATCGACATGCCGCGCTCGACCTTGTAGTAGACGCCCGGACCCACCAAATCCTTAACCTTGGTTGCGTTATCCGGCGTAATGAAATCACCGGGTTTAACCTGCGCGTACCCTGGAGAGCTGAACGCCCCAATTGCGAGCAGCGCCAGGGCCACCATGGTCGTCGTAACCCATGACGACATCTTTTTCTGCATTCGCATACGAGCCTCCAAATAAAGAACGGGCGAATTTGCCGCGTCCGTGACAATTTTGACATTAGGGCAGGTTGATGTAAGTCGTCAAATGTATTTCCTTCTGATTACCGCGAGTTCATGGTTCCGCTCCTTTCAACATAATCTCTGCTAATACTCGAATTGGCCCCATCAACCTGCCGGGATCAATGAACCTGAGGCCAATCAAGCAATTGTCAGCGCTTTGGCAGGTTCTGTTGCGCTGAGGCCACCGTCAATAACCTTTGATCGCTGCTGATCGCGAACATAAGTATTATTAGCTCCGCCGATCAGGATTAGCTGCGACGATGCGATTTCTAATGAGCATAGTCACGCGATCGTTAACCCGGTAGCCGCTAACGACTATCTGGTGAGCAAATCACGATGACTGGTTTGCACCGCCCGGGCGCTCGAAACCGATTTGTCATAACAGCGCCGGCCGGGTTACGATCGTCAGACGAGATCGAACACTCCCGCACGCTTCGTTTAAGAGTTAGTTACAAAGTTAAAAGTTCCGCGAACCACTTTGCGCCTGCCACCAGAGAAAGTAGGAGGGTCCACCATCATGGCAACCAGCGAAAAAGCAAACGCAAACAAGATACTCGCGCCCGGCACTCCGGCCCCTGATTTCGCGCTGCATAGCACTCCGGACCAAATTGTCTCTTTGTCCGATTTTAAAGGATCTCCACTGATCATCGCTTTCTACCCGGCTGACTGGAGTCCCGTGTGCGGCGATCAGATGGCGCTATACAATGAGGTGCTGTCGGAGTTCCACGCCTTCAAGGCGGCGATCGTCGGGATATCGGTCGATGGCTCCTGGTGCCACGCCGCGTTCGCCAGCGAGCGGAAGTTGCACTTCCCGTTACTTTCCGATTTCGAGCCCAAGGGAGCCGTCGCGCGGCTCTACGGCGCTTATCGGGAACGAGAGGGCGTCACCGAGCGGGCGCTCTTCGTGATCGATCCAAAGGGAACGATTGCCTGGAGCTATCTCTCACCGGTCGGCGTCAATCCCGGCGCCGATGGTATCTTGACGGCTCTGGAAGCGCTCGGCGCGAAGTAACAGGTGACCGCATGACTCCAACTGCGACCGCGAAGTTGAAACCGCCGGTCGGCGCGAACGATCACGCCGATGGGCCGTCGAAGGCTCCCGTGACGCTGGTCGAATACGGCGACTACGAGTGTCCCTTTTGCGGCGAAGCCTATCCGATAGTCAAGGCCCTCCAGAAACGGCTCGGCGATCAGATGCGCCTAGTCTTTCGAAACTTCCCGCTAAACGAGTCGCATCCCCACGCCGAAAACGCCGCCGAGGCGGCCGAGGCGGCAGGCGCGCAGGGCAAGTTCTGGGAGATGCACGACCTGCTCTACGAAAATCAGGACGCCCTCGATGCGCCAGACCTGGTGCAGTATGCGGGCGCGCTCGGCCTCGACGTGCCCAGATTCGTTCGCGAGATGGGCGAGCATCTATACGCCGAGCGCGTGCGCGCAGATTTTCGCAGCGGGGTGCGCAGCGGAGTCAACGGCACACCGACCTTCTTCATTAACGGGGTGCGTCACGACGGTCCTTTCGACCTGCGCTCTTTGATGGCGGCAATAGAGGAAGTAGCATAGCCGGGCATCGAACCAACGACATCGTCAAACCTTTTTCGACATTGCGCCGGGTATTTCAGCGACCCGGGGTATTGATGTCATCGGCAGAGTCATAACCGGACAGTCTGGCTGTCGCCTTGGGACACCGGGTTGATCGTCGTGTTGCGGCGATACGACTAATTCGATGGCACGGGCGGTGCTCCTCAAGCTGGAGTGATCGCTAAATGATGAACATAGTTCCAGCCGCGCCGCGCCACCGGGTGCGCCACCTGTCCAACAACCTGATGAGCTTGCGGATGACCATGACCGCAAGCCCAAGCGGCCAGGTGGTGATACTGATCTGCGTCGCGCTGATCGCGATCATGGGCATGGTTGCCGTGGTCACTGACGTCGGCTTTATGCAGGATCAGAGGAACCTGATGCAGACCGCGGCGGACAGCGCCGCGATGGCCGCCGCCGAGGAATTGAACTACGGCGATCAGGTCGTGGCGGGAAAGGCTGACGCGGCCAGCAACGGGTACACCAACGGCCAGGCCAGCGTCAGCGTGGCTATCAACAATCCTCCGAGCACAGGACCGAATACGTCGAACTCTACGGATGTCGAGGCGATCGTGTCGAAGCCCGAGCCGACGTATTTTCTGCGCGTGCTCGGAATCACTTCGATCACCGTATCGGCGCGCGCGGTCGCGTCCAACGGCAACGGCCCCAACTGCATCTATGTGATGGACCCGGGCGCGACGGGCGCGATGACGGTCAGCGGCAGCGCGGTCGTGAGCAGCGGTTGCGGTCTGCTGGTCGATTCGAGTTCCTCTACCGGCCTCACCGTCAGCGGAAGCGGCACAATCACGGCGCCGATGATCGGAGTGGTGGGCGGTTTCAGCGGCCCCGCCGGCAGCTTTACTCCGGCGCCTAAGACCGGAGTAATTGCGGCGTCCGATCCGCTCGCCTATCTGCAGGCGCCCACCGTCGGAACGTGCAACTTCACTTCGCTTTCTTTTACCGGGAACACCGGCAGCAGCAGCAGTTACTACCAGCTTTATCCGGGCACCTATTGCGGGGGCATCACGCTCCACGGCAATACGTGGCTGCACTTCAACCCGGGAACCTACGTGCTCGCCGGCGGCGGGTTCAGTGTAAATGGCAACGCCAATATGAACGGGACCGGGGTGACGTTTTACAACACCACTGGAACCGGCGGCTACCAGCCACTCTCGATGACCGGAAATCTGAACGCGAATTTCAGCGCGCCGACTTCGGGACCGCTGACGGGAATTTTGTTTTTTCAGGATCGAGCGACTCCCCTTGGCACCGCGGGCGCGACGGTGGGCGGGAACGCGGGATCGACCTACGATGGCGCGCTCTACTTCCCGACGACCACCCTAACCTACGGCGGCAACAGCAGCGTCAACGGCTACAGCATTGTGGTCGCTGATAAGGTCAGCGTCAGCGGCAATTCGACGCTCGGCACCAACTATTCCTCGCTTGCCGGCGGCTCGCCGATAAAGGGAACCGTGCTGGTTGAATGAGTACGATCGCACATGGCGGGCGGATTGTGCGACGGTCGCGAGGGCAGGCGGCGGTGGAGCTCGCGCTCAGCATGCCGCTGATGCTGATGATGTTCCTGGTCGTTGTGGAGACCGGGCGCGCGTACTACATCGCGATTTCGGTCGGCAACGCGGCGCGAGCCGGCGTTCAGTACGGTGCGCAGAACCTTACCACCGCAAACGACAATACCGGGATGCAGCTGGCGGCGTCTAACAACGCGCCCAATCTTACCTCCATGACGGCGACCGCCAGCCACTTCTGCGTATGCTCCGATGGGACCGCGTCGACCTGCCTCGCGACCGACTGCGCCGGCAGTCATCGATTGGTGTACACGCAAGTGATCACGGCGGCCCCGTACTCTCCGCTGATCAATTTCATGGGCGCCCTGCCGGCGATGTCGGTGCCGGGAAAAGCCACCATGCGGGTTGTGCAGTAGTCAGTATGGATCCGAATCGTACATTGCGTTCGTCCGCACTTCGGCGCGGCCGCAATCGCGGACAGGCGATGGCCGAGTTTGCGCTGGTGCTCACGCCGTGCCTGATGCTGTTTTTCGCGATCATGAACTTCGCCCTCGCGCTCTATTCCTACGACTGGGTGTGCTACAGCGCCCAGCAGGCCGTTCGCTATGCGACCGTACACGGAACCACCGCGACACATCCCGCGTCGACGACCGATGTTCAGAATTACGTCAACGGTCTAGCCGTCGGCGTCCTGAACACGAGTCTGTTGACCGTGACCACGACCTGGGCGCCCAACAACAAACCCGGAAGCGTGGTTACCGTCGTCGTCAGCTATAACTTTCCGCCGCTGACACAGTTGGTCTCCTCGGTCAGCATCCCGCTCACCCGCACCGCCGCGATGGTCATCACGCAATAGCAAAGCGGCCAATCGTTGGCGCCAAAGCCGGGACCGGGCTAGCATCGCAAGAGCAGGCGCTTAAGACGTGGGCGCTTAAGACACGGGCGCTCAAGACACGGGCGCTTAAGACGATGACCGACACGCTCACCCCTCTGGTCCTGGATTTTCTCGAATGGATAGCGGCGCGACCGCGCCCGTATTCCGAGGTCATGGACGCCTGGCGCACCTCATGCCCGAGGCTCACAGTCTGGGAAGATGCTAACGAGCACGGCTTCGTAATTCGACGCCACATAGACGGCGCCGAGATGCTCGTCGAGCTGGCCCCACTCGGCCGAATCTTCCTTGAAAGGAGTGGACGGCTCAACCTTGCGTGATTGGAATGTGGCGAGGCTGTGATTTGACGCGATCGAGCCACGCCCGAGTCGCTGGATATCCCGACAAGTCGAAGCCGCCTTCTTCGGCCACGTTCGTGTACGCATAGAGCGCGATGTCCGCGACCGAATAGCGCGTGCCGACGAACCACTCGCGCGACTTCAGATGTCCCTCCATCACCCCGAGCGCGTCATACCCCCGCCGCCGCATCATGTCGAGAATCTGCCGGCGCTCGTCCTGCACCTGCGGATGCATCACGAGAAAGCGGACGCTCGCGATATACGGCTCGTGGCTATACTGCTCGAAGAATAGCCACTGCAGAGTCTCGGCCCGCTCGAAACGATCCGCGGACAGAAACGCCGTCCCCTCCGCGAAGTACATGATGATCGCATTCGACTCGAAGAGCAGCCTGCCATCGTCGAGCTCTACGGCGGGAATTCGTCCGTTGGGATATTTGCGCAGAAACTCCGCCGTGCGCGTCTCGCCCTTCAGGATGTCCAGTTCGACCCGCTCGAATGGAGTCCCAAGCTGGGTCAGGAGCAGGCGAACCTTGTAGCCATTGCCCGACGGCAGGTAGTCGTACAGACGTATCATCGTTCGCGATTTCAGTAGGACGGAGCGGTCAGCTATTCGGATCGACTCCCCACTTCTTCTTGTTCGCGGCAACCTGGTCGGCGGTCGGATGCTCGACCTTTTTGAACGGCATCACCTTGAACTGATCCTTGATCTCGAGGATCGCGTGGTTCAGCGCGATGTCGTCCTTCAGGACGTCGGGCACCGCCGGCTCCTCGAAAATCGCCTGCCACGGGCACTCGGGCTCGCAGGCGCCGCAATCGATACACTCGTCCGGATCTATATAGAGCTGGTTGGGGAATTTTTCCTTGTCCGTTCCAATGTATTCGTAGATGCAGTCGACCGGACAAACGCTGACGCATCCGGTGTCGATGCAATCGATGCAGAGACGGGTAATTGTCCAGGGCATGGTAGGTGTTAAGCCTCGCTAGAAAATCTAGTCCTCATTCTCTTTCCTGATACTTTTGTGCCCTATTGTCGAGAGCACGCGCCATAACCTATATCGACAGGGCGGCTCTGAAAAGGGCGCGCGGGGGTAGTGTGTAGAGCGGCTATTGGCGCTGCCACGACGTTCGCGCAGGGTTAGAATAATGATGGTCAAAACAGACAGATTGCAAAGTATACGACTCGGAGGAGAAGGCCCGGGAATCCCGGCCGCTACAAATATAGATGGCAACTGATTCGCGTTCGAAGCCTCGCAAACGTCCAAAGCCTCGCAAAGGTCCGAAGCCGCGCAAAGGTCCGGCCACTCGCAAACGTGCCGTAACCGTCAAGTCTGCTGCTCCGGGTAAGCCCGCCGCGACTGTTAAGCAGCCCTTGCGCACCGATAAATCCCCCGCCGCCGTGGTCAGCCGGATCGAAAGCGACAGCATGGGTCCGATTGACGTTGCGAAGGATCGCTACTGGGGCGCGCAGACCCAGCGCTCGATTCTGCACTTCTCAATCGGCTTCGATCGGATGCCGCGCTCGGTCGTGCGTGCCTTCGGTATCCTGAAAAAAGCGGCGGCGGAAGTAAATCGCGATCTCGGCAAGCTCCCGCCGGAAAAAGCGAGTCTTATCATCTCGGCCGCCGATGAAGTCATCACGGGCAGGCTCGACGATCATTTTCCCCTCCGCATCTGGCAGACCGGCAGCGGCACCCAGACCAACATGAACGCCAATGAGGTCATCTCCAACCGCGCGATCGAGATGGCCGGCGGCGTGCTCGGCAGCAAAAAACCGATCCATCCGAACGACGACGTGAACATGTCGCAGTCGTCGAACGATACCTTCCCGACCGCGATGCATATCGCCGCGGCAGAGGATGTCACCCGCGACCTGATCCCGTCGGTGCGCAAGCTGCGCGACGCGCTCAACCGCAAGGCCGAGCAGTTCGCGGACATCGTGAAAATCGGGCGGACCCATCTGATGGATGCCGTACCGCTGACCCTCGGCCAGGAATTCTCCGGCTACGTCGCCCAGCTCGATTACGACTTGAAGCGAATCGAAGCGGCCCTGCCCGACGTCCTCGAACTCGCGATCGGTGGCACGGCGGTCGGCACCGGACTGAATACGCATCGCGAGTTTGCCGAACGAGTCGCCGCAAAGATCGCGCAATACACCGGGCTCAGGTTCAAGTCGGCGCCCAACAAGTTCGCCGCGCTGGCGGCCCACGACGCGCTCGTGGCGGCTTCAGGAGCGCTCAAGACGCTCGCGGTCTCGCTGATGAAGATTGCCAACGACATCCGATGGATGGGCTCGGGACCGCGATGCGGTCTTGCCGAACTGATCCTGCCCGAGAATGAACCCGGCTCCTCGATCATGCCCGGCAAAGTCAACCCGACCCAGAGCGAAGCGATGACCATGGTATGCATCCAGGTCCTGGGCAACGATACCGCGGTAAGCGTGGCCGGTTCGCAGGGAAACTTCGAGCTCAACGTTTTCAAACCGCTCATCATCCACAACTTTCTGCATTCGACGATGCTGCTCGCGCATTCGTGCGCCTCGTTCACGAAATATTGCGTCGAGGGTATCGAGGCGAATCGCGAGCAGATCAAGCACTACGTCGAAAACTCGCTGATGCTGGTGACGGCGCTGAGCCCGCATATCGGCTACGACAACTCCGCGAAAGTCGCCAAGAAAGCGCACGCGGAAAATATCACCCTGCGCAAGGCGACGATCGCGCTGGGCCTGCTCTCGGGACAGGAGTTCGACCGCCTGGTGCGCGCGGAAAAAATGCTCGCTCCGGAAGGTTGAGGAGGAGGATTAGGCGGGGATGATACGAATCGGGCGGGCGCTCGTGGCGACGGTGGCCGTCGCGAGCGTGATGTTGTGGTGTGTCGCGGGCCAGGCCGCGCCGATGGGAATCGCAACCGATCCGATCTTGCAGCCGCCTCCGTACCATGGCCAGCCGCTCGATATCGCGATTGCCCTGCACATTGTGAATATCGCGTCGATCGACGAAGTGAGCGAGCAGTTCCAGATGGACGCGTACTTGTTCGCACACTGGATCGATCCGCGCCTCGCGTTCACGCCCGCCGGTCCCGACGACCATGAGCGAAACTACGCGCTCGGGCAGATCTGGATTCCGCAGCTCGAGATGATCAACGCTGCATCGCCGCGCCAGCGTGCGGATATCTCGATTCGAGTCTCTCCCAATGGCACCGTGAACTACGCCGAACGATGCAAGGTCGCGATGTCGTCGCGATTCGCGCTTAGACGCTTCCCGTTCGATCGCCAATCTCTGGTAATCATCATTCATCCCTTCCTCGTCGATGGACCCCGGACCAGGTTCACTCGCGCCGATAATGCGACCTGGACGGCGAGCGAGTTCGAGAGCTACTCGTCGCTAGCGCAGTGGCATCTGACCACGGTCAAACCGCAAGTAGGCACGGCCCCGACCTACGGCGGCCTCACCGTCCCCGAGGCGAGGTTCGCGATCTCCGTCGAGCGCCGCTCGAGCTTCTACGTATGGAAGGTGTTTCTGCCCCTGCTGCTGATGGTGTTCCTCTCATGGGCGGTGTTCTGGATCGAGGCGAACGATCTCTCCAACCAGATCCAGGTCGCGGTCACCACCATTCTGACCGTCATCGCGTTCGCATTCGCAATCTCCGCGACGATGCCGCGTCTCCCCTACCTGACCTACATCGATGCGTTCTTTCTGGAGTGCTACATCTACGTCTTCATCGCGGTCGTCGAGCTTATGATCGTCCACGTAACCCATCGCATCGAGCAGCGCCGCGACCTCGGCCTGCGCATCCGCAGATACTCCAGATGGCTAATCCCAGCCTCATTCGTAGTGAGCAACGTCGCAATCGCGGTACACTTTCTAAGTTGATGAAAGCGCGCTTCTCACCCGCTCCCTGTTTCCCTCCGCCGTCTGGTTCCCTCCCACGTTCGTCGTGGGAGGGTGAGGGTGGGGGACCATTGCGGCGCGATTGCCTGGCGCGCCGCATTCTGCCACGGACATGATCACATCCTGAACACCCCGAATCCTCGATGCTCCCCAATCGGCGCATTCATCGACGCCGCGATCCCCAGCGCCAACGCCGCGCGCGTCTCGATCGGATCGAGCACCCCGTCGTCCCACAGCCGCGCGCTCGAATAGTACACGCTCGATTCGGTTTCGTACTTCTCGAGCGTCGGCCGCAGAAATTCTTTTTGCTCCGCCTCGGTCATCGCGGCGCCTTCTCGCTTCATTTGCTCGAGCTTTACAGTCAGCAGCGTGTTGGCTGCCTGCTCGCCGCCCATCACCGAAATCCGCGCGTTCGGCCACATGAACAGCAATCGCGGCGAGTATGCCCGCCCGCACATCCCGTAATTTCCGGCGCCGTTCGACGCTCCGATGATCACCGTGAACTTCGGCACCTGCGCGTTCGCAACCGCGTTCACCATCTTGGCGCCGTCTTTCGCGATTCCGCCCTGCTCGTAGCGCTTGCCGACGATGAACCCGGTGATGTTTTGCAGAAATAGCAGCGGGATGCGCCGCGCGCAGCACAGCTCGATGAAGTGGGTCGCCTTCAGCGCCGACTCGCTGAACAGCACGCCGTTGTTGGCGATGATTCCGACTGGGTAGCCGTATATACGCGCGAAGCCGGTGACCATAGTCGTCGCATAGCGCGCCTTGAACTCATGCATCCGGCTGCCGTCCACCAGCCGCGCGATCACCTCGCGCACGTCGTAGGGCTTGCGCGTATCGACCGGGATGATCCCGTACAGCTCCGCAGGATCGTAGTGCGGATCCTCCGGTGTCTCCTGCTCGATCGTGTGCGCCGTGCGAGGCCCCAGGTTCTCGAAGATCGCGCGCGCTATCTCGAGCGCATGCTCGTCGTCGTCGGCCAGGTGATCGCTCACGCCCGAGAGCCGCGTATGCACGTCGCCGCCGCCCAGATCCTCCGCGCTCACTTCCTCGCCCGTGGCGGCTCGCACCAGCGGCGGCCCGGCAAGGAAAATGGTCCCCTCGCCGCGCACGATGATATTCTCGTCGCACATCGCGGGCACGTACGCGCCGCCCGCGGTGCAACTGCCCATCACCGCCGCGACCTGCGCCAGTCCCATCGCGGACATCCGCGCCTGGTTGTAAAAGATGCGCCCGAAGTGCTCGCGGTCCGGAAAAATTTCCGCTTGCAGCGGCAGGAACGCGCCGCCCGAATCGACCAGGTACACGCACGGCAGCCGATTCTCGATCGCGATTTCCTGCGCCCGCAGATGCTTCTTCACCGTGATCGGAAAGTAGGTGCCGCCCTTGACCGTCGCGTCGTTGGCGACGACCACCGTCTCGCGCCCATGGATTCGCCCGACGCCGGTGATGATGCTCGCGCCGGGCGAGTCGCCGTCGTACATCCCGAATGCCGCCAGCGGCGACAGCTCAAGAAACGGACTCTGGGGGTCGAGCAGTTTTTTGACCCGCTCGCGCGCGAGCATCTTGCCGCGCCCGACGTGCAGCTTGCGCGAATGCTCCGGACCGCCCTCGCGGATTCGATCGATCTCAGCGCGCAGCCGCTTGACAATCGTCTCCATCGCGTCGCGGTTGCGCAGGAATTCGTCGGAGCCAGTGTCAAGTGCGATTCTATTCGTTCCATCTGAATCCTTAGTGTCTGTATGAGAATCCTTGATGATGCCTGCAAACAAAAGTTGCGATAGATATTAGCCTTAGCAACGGCGGAATGCGCAAAAGCCGAACGGCTTCAATCTGATGCGTGAACGCGATCTGAAATCTCTCGAATTCGACAAGGTCATTCACCTCGTCATGGATCTTTGCGCCTCGGAGCCTGGCCGCGAAATGACCGCTGCCATTCGTCCGTCGATCGAGCCCGCAGAAGTCCGCGAGCGCCTGCGCGCAACCGCCGAGATGGTCGATCTGCGCTCGCACTCAGGCTCGATCCCTATCAACGAATTCACCGATCAGCGCCCCTACCTTCTTGCCGCCGCGCGCGCCGGCGCGATCCTCGGCGGCGAAGCGCTGGTCAAGGTGCGCGATTTTATCGTCGGCTCACGCCATGTCGCCGGATTCCTGCGCTCGCGAGTCGAACGATTTCCGCACGTCGCCTCGATCGTGCAAAACCTGCTCGCGCCCAAGGAGTTGGCGGACGCGATGCTAACCGCGCTCGCCGACGACGGCACGCTCCTCGACGACGCCAGCCCCGAGCTGAAGCGCCTGCGCCATCGCCTTCGCGACGAACGCGCCGACCTCGAAGCCCGCCTGCTCCGCTCGCTCAACGCCTCCGGGATGGAGTCCTTCGTCTCCGATTACCTGGTCACGATTCGCAATCGCCGCTTCGTCCTCCCGATGAAACTCAACTACGCGGAGCGCTTCGAGGGAATCGTGCAGGACCGCAGTGTGTCGGGCGAGACTCTTTTCGTCGAGCCGATGTGGGCGGTCGAGCTGAACAACCGCCTGATGATGCTCGAGCGCGAAGCCGAGGCGGAAGAAAATCGAATCCTCGCGCGGCTGACCGCGATGGTCGGTGGATACGCGCCGGAATTGCGGATGACCTTCGACGCGATGGTCTCGCTTGACGCGATGAATGCGCGCGCTCTCTTCGCCGAGAAATTCAAATGCGTCGAGCCGCGAAATCGTGGACGAAGGAATCGATTTCGGCGACGCACGCCATCCCCTTCTGATGACCAGCGGACGCGAAGTGATTCCGATCGACGTGCGAATCGGCCCCGGCCAGCGCGGTATCGTGATTTCGGGCCCGAACACCGGCGGCAAAACCGTCGCCCTCAAAACTATCGGGCTGCTCTCCCTGATGGCGCAGGCCGGGATGCTCATCCCCGCGCGCTCCGGCAGCAAGGCTACCGTCTTTCGCAGCGTGTTCGCCGATATCGGCGACGAGCAATCGATCGAGTCGAACTTGTCGAGCTTCTCCGGTCACATCGCGAACCTGTCGGACATTCTCAAGTCGCTGGTCGAGCCGGCACTCGTGATCCTCGACGAACCCGGCGCCGGCACCGACCCCGCCGAAGGTGCCGCGCTCGCGATCGGCCTGATGAACCATCTCGGGACCCGGCGATGTATGCTCGCGATCGCGACCCATTCGACGGCGGTGAAACTCCACGCGTATTCGCAGGCGCGGTTCGAGGCCAGCGCCGTCGATTTCGACGCCGACCGCCTCGCGCCGCTCTATCGCCTGAAGCCGCACACCATCGGACAGAGCTACGGACTCGCGGTCGCGCGACGGCTCGGACTGCCCGAGGAAATAATTCGCGCGGCGGAGCAATCGATGGGCGCGGGGAGTATCGAGCTGACCGAGGCCTTGAAGCGTCTCGACGCTCAACGCGCCAGTCTGAACGCCGAGGCCGAGAAACTTCGCGCCCGCGAAGCGAGCATGGCCGCCGCGGAGCGCGACGCGATCGAGACTGCGGAAAAGGCTCGCCAACGGACCGAATACGATCGGAAAAAACTGCGCTCGGAAGGCGCGGAGCTTATCGACGCGATGCGTCGCGACGGCGCGGCCCTGATGGACGAGCTCAAGACTCGCGCGAAATCGCGCACCGACCTTAAGGGCTTCATCACCACCTCCGCGTCGAAGCTCGAGAAGCTCGCGCCCGAGACGCGCGCGGAAACCGAGTCGGACGCACCGCTCAAGGTCGGCGACAACGTCGAGGTCGGCGACATCCGCGGCGAGTTGATCGTGCTCGAACCCTCACGCGCCGTTATCGTTCGCGGCGGCCTGAGAATCGAAGTCGCGCCGGAACGTCTGCGTAAATCCGCCGCAACGCCCGGTGTCAGAGAGCCGCCCCGCTAAAGCCAATGCAGTCACCTTCAGCGTCGAGGCGAGCGAGCACAACGAGCTGAATTTAATCGGGATGCGCACGACGGACGCACTGCGCAAGCTCGAAGAATTCCTCGACACCGCCTTCCTCACCAATCGCGCCGAAGTGCGAATCGTCCACGGAATCGGCTCCGGCGCTCTCCGCAAGGCAGTCGCTGAATACCTGGGAACGTCCCCCTACTGCGCATCGTTCCGACCCGCCGAACCCCACCACGGCGGCGCCGGCGCCACAATCGTCCAGATGAATCTGTAGAAGGCGGCGTGCACAGATAGAAATCTCGAAGGGCGAAGCGACCCTCTTTTTCTCTCCCTCCGTTATCCCCCTCCGTCGTCCTGGGCGAAGTCGAAGGGGGCTTCCCGCGAAGCGATGCTCTTTCTTGGTGTCATTCTGAGCGCAGCGAAGAAACCCGGATCTTTCTCGGCGCAAAACGATTTCGCCCTCACTGAGGGCACGCGGAGCCGAATGCTCCGAATTCAATATGCAGTTATGCAAAGGTCTCCGAAAGGATAGGCCAACAAGAACCTCCCCCCTCACCCTTTCTAACAGGCGCGAAGCGCCGCATCTTTCTTTTAATACTGGGTGCAGGGGTCGCCCCTGCCCAAGGAAGCGTGAAACCCACGGCGGGTTTCACATTAAATTAAGTTACCCGTACTCCTTCCAACGCTCCCCTCGCGCCCGCGCTACGCCCGCATCGACGCCCGCGAATTGCCAAGCAACATCTCCGCGACCGCCGTCAAATCGTTCTCATCGTAGTATTCAATCTCGATTCGCCCCGGACTTCGCCCGCGCCGCTTGAAAATCCTGACCTTGCGCTTGAGCACCCGCTGCAATCCTTCCGCCAGAGCATTGACATTTGGTCGCTCAGCGCTACCGATCGCCCGCCCGATTTCGACCTGAACTCGCGGGTGGCCGATGCACCACTCGTCATCTCCTCGGCCTCGCGCGCGGATATTCCCATCGCCGCGACTCGACTCGCCGCCGACACCTGCGCACTGACATCGCCAATCGAGAGCAACGGCCGCGCCTGTCCCGCCGTCAGTCGTCCGCACGCGAGCATCTCGATCACCTGGGCGCCAGCGAGAGCAATCGGATCGCGTTACTGACGTAGGGCCGGCTCTTGCCGACCCGCAACGCAATCTCGTCATGGGAGAGCGCGAAATGCTTTACCAGGCGCGCGAATGCGAACGCTTCCTCGACCGGACTTAAATCTTCGCGCGCGATATTCTCGACCAGCGACATCTCCAGAGCCGCGCGATCGTCCAACTCGCGCACCACGACCGGAACCACTTCCAGACCCGCCGCACGCGCCGCACGGAACCGCCGCTCGCCCGCGATCAGCTCGTAACGCGGCCCATCGACTCCGTCCGCGGCGCCGAGCAGCCGCACGATCAGCGGCTCGATAATTCCCTGGCTCTGGATCGCGCGTTTGAGTTCTTCGAGCCGCTCTTCATCAAAATGTATTCGCGGCTGAAACGGCCCCGGCGTGATACTTCCGACAGGCGCGGTAGTAAGATGCGCCCCGCCCGCCCCGTCACCATTCCCAACTCCACCTGCCTCGCCGATCAGCGCATCAAGCCCGCGTCCCAATGTCTTTCTCATGATCGTCTTGTCCTCAATCGATACGTTTCTCAAATGAATATCGAGCCTCTCGGGCGGCGCACTGGCTGCCCCCACCTTCCTAACAGGTCCGTAGGACCGCATCCTGATCTTTTCTTCTTCTCCCACCTAGGGAAGCGCGAAACCCGGGTGGGTTTCGCATCCGGATCTTCTCTTCCTGATTTTTTCCTCTGCGCCGTCATCCCTGCGCCGCCCCACGCCGCTCGATTATCTCCGCCGCCAGCGCGCGATATCCCTCCGCACCCGCCGATTTCGATTCGTATTCCAGCACCGACAATCCATGACTCGGACTTTCCGACAGCCGCACGCTGCGCGGTATCACGCTGCGAAAAACTTTTTCCGGAAAATGCTTTCTTACCTCGTCCGAGATTTCGTGGCTGAGACGATTTCGCGAGTCGAACATCGTGAGCACCAGCCCTTCGAGTTCGAGCGTCGGCCGCAGCGCCTGTTTGACCTTGTTGATCGTCCCGAGCAGTGAGCGCAGACCCTCGAGCGCGTAGTACTCGCATTGCATCGGCACCAGCACCGAGTCCGCCGCGACCAGCGCGTTGAGTGTGAGAATCCCAAGTGAGGGTGGCGTGTCGATTAGAACATAGTTATATTCTTGGTACGATGGCTCCAGGAGCGCTCGTAAGCGTCGCTCGCGTCCTTCCATCGTCACCAGCTCGATCTCGGCCCCAACCAGATCATCGCCCGCCGCCGCCAGCATCAGATTCGGCCGCGCCTGCAAAACGATCTCCGCCAGAGGCACACCGCCAACCAGCGCCTGGTAAATCGTCCGATTCGTTCGACGAAGCTCGGTTGCAATCTCGCGCGAAATTATTCCGGAAGTAGCATTGCCCTGCGGATCAAGATCGACCAGCAGCACCCGACAACCCGAATCAGCAATCGCAACGGCGAGATTAATCGCCGTCGTAGTCTTGCCGACGCCGCCCTTCTGATTGGCTATCGCAATAACCCGCGCCACGACCTGCCCCACAAAACCCGTCCCCTCGCGCGAAGTCCATGTGGCCACGGACCAAAAAAAATCGCGCATAGCGGTCATCGCTATTAAATGCCCGCGCTCGCACAAAATCAAATTTGCACGATCACATTTGCACAAACCCTTGAATCTAAAGGATTTTACGATCCGAATGTTTCACGTGAAACATCGACCAAATCGGTCAGGCAAGGAAAAAGGCTCAGGCCATTGGAAGCAGCCAACTTCATTGAATGTGAAACCCGCGGTGGGTTTCACGCTTCCTTCGGCAGGGGTGACCCCTGCACCCAGTATTAAAACAAAGATGCGGCGCTACGCGCCTGTTAGAAATTTTGAAGGGCAGAACCTGGCTCTCTACCTGCGCACCCAGGTCGCCACCGCTCGATTCATCACTTGCTTGCCGTGGCGCAGATCGTACCCTGCGACCGTCACTTCGCCGAGGCCGGCTGCGCGTGCCGCATCGGCAACGTCGTCGAACTTCTGTGCGGCGCTTACGTAGAGCATCAGCACGCCCCCCGGATGAAGTCCTTTGCCGGCCAGTTTGAACATCTCTATCGGGACGCCGACGGCGCGGGCGGTGATCAGGTCGAAGCCGATACGGAGGTCGAGCGTTTCGGCGCGCACCGACTCGACGTGAGCGTTGCGCAGTCCCATCTCGATTATCGCTTCGTTGAGGAACGTGGCGCGTTTGCGCCGCGACTCGACCAAGGTGACTTGTGCGTTGATTGCAGCGGCAATCACGAGGCCGGGAAAGCCGGCACCGCTACCGATATCGAGGAATCGCCGCTCGCGATCCGGATGCGCTCCGAGCCGCAGAATTTTCGAACTCACAGCAAGTGAGACCGGGATGATGCTGTCGAAGACGTGGAAGACAATCTCGTCAGGGTCGCGCGGATGCGCGGTGAGATTGACCTTGGTGCCCCAGAGGGCGAGCGTAGCCGCGAGCCGTTCGATCCGGTCCAGAAAGTCCGAGTTTTTGGAGATTACCCCTCCACCAATCGCGGACAGCGTCGGCGCGAGCTGCGCTCGCACCAATTCAGCGATCTGCTCGGGATTTAGCGCTTTTTTCTTAGGTTTTTTCTTAATATGTTTCACGTGAAACATGGTCCAAATCGGTCAGTCGAACTAAGGAAGCCCCACGGGTGGCGCCTTTGATGTTTCACGTGAAACATCGATCAAATCGGTCAGGCGAAGCAAATTATCGTTGAATCTATTGAACAATTCACCAAATATGTTTCACGTGAAACGTGCTCGAATATCGCAGGGCGAGGAATAATACCCCGCAACCCGCCAAAACAACAGATCTTCCCCACCCCGTTCTAAACAGGCGCTCCGCGCCGCATCTTTGTTTTAATACTGGGTGCAGGGGTCACCCCTGCCGAAGGAAGTGTGAAACCCACGGTGGGTTTCACATTAAATAAAGTGATTTCCCTTCCCCGCCCTTCGCCTATATCGCCCGCGCGTTGCGATCGCGCCGACTCTTTATATGCACCGCGATTATCGAGATTGCGGCTGGCGTGATTCCTGGCATACGCGCGGCCTGCCCGAGCGAGCGTGGACGGACCCGCATCAGCCGCTCCGACACCTCGGTCGACAGCCCTGTGACGCCGCTGAAGTCCAGCCATTCCGGAATCTCGGTATCTTCCATCCGCTTGAACCGCTCGATCGCGTCGGCTTGGCGCCGCACGTAGCCTTCGTATTTGACCTCGGTCTCGAGCTCGGCCGCTTCGTCGGGGTCCAGTCGGTCACTTGAGTCGAGTCGCCGCTCGATCTTGAGCAACGTTATGTAATCGATCTCCGGCCGCTTGAGAAGCTCGATCGCACGGACTGTTTGCGTGATCGCAGTCGCGCCGGCACCAGCCAGGATCTCATTGACCTCGTCCGATGGGGCTATGGACGCCACGCTAAGCCGCTCGATCTCAATCCGCACCGCGTCGGTCTTGGCGCGCACCCGGGCGCCGGCTGAGGCGTCGAGAAGTCCGAGCCGCTCGCCGATCGACGAGAGCCGGCGGTCGGCGTTATCTTCTCGCAGCAGCAGGCGATACTCGGCGCGCGAGGTGAACATCCGATACGGCTCTCCGCCGATTCCGCGCGTCACCAGGTCGTCGATCATCACGCCGATATAAGCCTGGTCGCGGCGCAGGATCAGCGCCGGCTCGTCGCGGACATGGAGCGCCGCGTTAATTCCCGCGATCAGCCCTTGGCCGGCAGCCTCTTCGTAGCCGGTGGTCCCGTTTATCTGGCCGGCGAAGAAGAGTCCACCGACCAGCTTGGTCTCTAAGGAAGGGGTCAGCTGAGTCGGGTCGGAAAAGTCGTACTCGATCGCGTAGCCGGGCCGCATGATTTCGGCCTGCTCGAGCCCGGCTATCGACCGGACCATCGCAAGCTGCACGTCGAGCGGAAGGCTGGTCGAGAGTCCGTTGGGATAGACCTCGACGGTATCGCGGCCCTCGGGCTCGAGGAAAATCTGATGCCGCTCCTTGATTGGAAAGCGCATCACCTTGTCCTCGACCGACGGGCAGTAGCGCGGGCCCTTGCTCTGAATCACGCCCGAGTACATCGGCGACCGATCGATCGCGCCGCGAATAATCTCATGGGTGCGCGAGTTGGTGTACGTGAGATGACACGGGATTTGCTCGCGCGCGATCTTCGTCGTCCGGAATGAGAACGGCGGCGGCGGAACATCACCGGGTTGAATCTCCAACTGCGAGTAGTCGATCGTGCGCGAGTCGAGCCGCGGGCAGGTGCCGGTCTTGAGCCGCCCGATCGAAAATCCCAGTTCCGCGAGCGCGCCCGACAGTCCCATCGCGGCGAAGTCTCCGGCTCGTCCCGCCGAATAATTCTTGAGCCCGATATGGACGAGGCCCTTCAAAAAAGTTCCGGTCGTCAGGATAACCGCCGGCCCCTCGAAAATCTCGCCGATTTGTGATTCGACGCCGCGAACTTTCCCATCCTCAACGACGAGCCGCTCGACGCTCGCCTGTCGTATCTGCAGATTCTCGATACGTTCGAGCACCCGCTTGCTGCGCGCGCGATACGCGGCCTTGTCCGCCTGCGCGCGACGCGCTCTGACCGCGGGACCCTTGCGGGTGTTGAGGAAGCGGAACTGTATTCCGGTCTCGTCGATCGCAAGGCCCATCTCTCCGCCGAGCGCGTCGATCTCGCGGACCAGATGACCCTTTGCCGATTCCGCCGATCGCGGGATTACAGGACATCTGCCCGATATGGTCGAGGTTAAGCGTGAGCATCAAGGTGCTCGCGCCGATACGCGCCGATGCGAGCGCGGCTTCGATACCGGCATGGCCGGCGCCGACAACGATTACGTCGTACTTCATAATGATGAATCAGCGATTATGACCCGCGCCGCGCCCGCGCGCAAAGCCGAGGTCGGACCACTACTACAGTAGAAGAAAAAGAGAGAAGATCCGGATGCGAAACCCACCCGGGTTTCGCCCTTCCCTGGGTGGGAGAAAAAGAAAAAAACCGGATGCGGCGCTACGCGCCTGTTCGAAGTTTGAAGGCGAAGCGCGGGAACAGTGCTGCTCGCGCTTACGCGCTCCTCTTATCGTCCGGCGCTGCGATCCCTGCCTTCTCTGCCGACTCGAGGACTGCCGATCTGAAAATTCCGTGCGCCATCGTCGATTCTTCGCGCGCTGCCCGCGCCGCGTAAATCTTCATCCGCGCTTCGTGCGCACTCTTGTCGTCGGGCGCCGCCGCTATCGCCCAATCCGCCAGATGACACGCGAGCACTACTTCGTCCGCCCCGAGTTTTTCCATCGCCCGCGCCACTACCGATTCGACTCCGCCCGCCAGCGCCGCTATTTCGCGGGCCCGCTCCGCGTCGCTCGCCGGTTTCAGATTCGACGGCACGCCGTCGTACCATCCGCCCTCGAGCCGCCAGATGTTGCGCACGATAAACTCGGGCTCATCGTAAACCGCTTGCAGCCACGGCTTTTCCTGGAGCGCAGCCGGCGCGCGCACGGTGTGAATAATCTCGTCGAGCGGCGCGCCCGCATTCATCATCGCAAGCGTCTGATCGTACAAGCTCTGCAGATAATTCGCGGTGTCGTTCAACACCTGGCGCACCTTGATCGCGCCGAACACCGGGTAGCCATGCCCCGGAATCAGCACCTCGGCGCCCGTCCGCGCCATCACTCGGAGCGCTTCGGCCCACTCCCGCGCATAGCGTTGCGCCTTCTGCGGATTGCCCGCGTTGGGCGCCGCCCAGATTATCAGGTCTCCGGTTAGGAGCACCTTTCGACTCGGAATAAATACCCAGCAATGGTCGTCGGTCTCGCCGCGCGCGTGATGGCATTCGAATCGATCGTCGCCCGCAACTACATTCAACTGACTATCGAAGTAGGTATCGGGATATACATACTCAGTCGGCCACGACGCGGGCCGGCTGAACTGGCGGGTATTGACTACGTTGTTGTACCCGGCGCTGCGCTTGTAGCGATCGAAGCGCGCGGCGACGGCGCGATGCCCCACCACGCGCGGCCGCGCCACCTTGTTCTTCCCCGCGTCGGCCACAAATGCCGGCATCCCGCACGCGTGATCGACATGCCCATGCGTGTAGATCGCCGTGTTCACCCGATCGGGTGAGAATTGCCGGATAAGCTTTACCGTCGCGTCCTGGTTGAAGTAGCCGCCCGTGTCGATCAGCACCAACCCCTCGCGGGTCTTGCACGCCGTCACGTTCGCGAACCATCGGTAGAACATCACGCCGTCCGCGATCTCCTCATACTCGCCGGTCGGGAGCAGCGGATGAAACTGCCGCGTCGTGATCGCGCCGGTGAACATCTTTTCCGATTGATCTCTTATGACGCCCATTTCGTTTTTCTTCTCTATGCCCGGGGTTGATGCATCTCGCCGACGTGGCGAATCTTATGATGCTCGACCCAGTGGTAGCGCTGATGCTGATCGATTAGCCGCGCCTCGATTCCCGCCGCGCGCGCTCCAACCACGTCGATCGAGTAGATGTCGCCGGCGAATCTCGCTTCATCAGGCGCGACTCCCGAGCCGCTCGAGCGCGATATGAAAGATACGCGGGTCCGGCTTCGCCACGCCGACGACGTGCGAATCGATTATCACATCGAAGTATTTTGCGAGGCCGAATCGCTTCGCATCGGATTCGATCCGTCCCTCCGCATTCGAAACGATCGCGAGCTTGTACCCCGCCGACTTGAATGCGTCGAGTGCCTCGAAGGTGCCCGGCCGCACCACCCGCCACAGCGACGCCTCCCGATGTATCGCGCCAAACTTCGCCGCGCACTCGGTCATCTCCGCCTCCCCGATTCCGGCCGCCGTCATCCAGGCACGGAAAAAATGTTCGTAGACGGAATTGTCCGCCTGCATCCCGGGCGGCGCACCCGCCAGGCATTTGTCGATCGCCGCGCGTCCCGCATATTCTGCGTGCTCGAGCGCAAGCGCGTCGAGCTTGCGCCCTTCACGCGAGAATTCTCGCGCCAGCAAGTCGAAGTCCAAGAAGGCGAGCGTGCCGCCAAAATCAAAAAGCAGCGCCTTGAGGTTTTCATCGCCACGGCTTTTACCGCCGCGCTTCATTTTCGCCGATCGAATTTTCGTTTTGGATTTTCCCTTCATGACCGCCCCAGCTTAGGCCAAGATTCTCGACAAAGGCAGGGTTTCCCGCCGCGTTGTTGCGCCGGTATCTGTCGGAAAGATATGATTTTTCTGGTTCTTTATCGCCGCCCCGTGAATCACTGATCACTGGATCACTGGATCAGCCGTAGGAGCAATTTATGTTCACCGGAATCGTCGAAGATCTCGGCACCGTCGAGAGCCTCAAGCCGACCGATCAAGGCGCGGTGATCACGATTCACACCTCGCTCCCGACTTCGGAAATAAATATCGGCGACTCGATCACGGTGAGCGGCGCGTGCCTGACCGTGGTCGCCAAAAGCGCCGGCCGTTTTGCGATGGACGTCTCCGCCGAGACCCTGCGATGCTCCGTCCTTGGCCAACTGAAGCCGGGCACCCGGGTCAATCTCGAGCGATGCCTCACGCTCGACAAACTGCTCGGCGGTCATCTGGTCTCCGGCCACGTGGACGGAGTCGGGCGAATCGTGTCGATACGGCCGGAGGGCGACTCGAAACTTTTCACCTTCGAGGTCGCGCCCGCGCAGTCGCGCTACCTGGTCGAAAAAGGCTCGGTCGCAATCGACGGTATCAGCCTGACTATTTTCGACGTTCACGAGTGCAGCTTTTCCGTCGAGCTGATTCCACACACGCTTCGTTCGACCACGCTCGGTTTCAAAAGCGCGGGCGACGCGGTGAATATCGAGAACGACATGCTGGTCAAATACGTCGAAAAAATTCTCGCGGTGAGAGCGGCTGCGGCGGCCGCCTCGTGAGGATCACTTTTGATAGTTGCGAGTCCGGTGAATAACTCATGAGCCTGATGCAGATACCGCGCAAGATCGAATACGCGCTGCGGGCCATGATCTATCTCGCCGATCGTCCGGCCGGCGTCGCGCGCGGCACCGAAATAGCCACTCGCGAGCAAATTCCAAAATACTACCTGGAAAAAGTGATCCGCGACCTGATGCGCCGCGGGCTCGTTCATGCGCGGCGCGGCCCCGGCGGCGGCTATCAGCTGGCGCGCAAAGCGGACACGATCACGTTTCGCGACATTATCGAGGCGGTCGAAGGTCCGATCACGCTCAACGTATGCACCGACGGCAGCAGCTCATGCGCTCTGCAGCCGACCTGCCGGATGTATCGCGTATGGGAAAAGGGCCAGCGCGTCCTGCTCGAAGTTTTCTCCGATACTTCGCTTGCGGAAATCGCCGCGTCGCGCCCCGCTCCGCCGGTATGCGCGCCCGACGCGGTCTCACCCGCGAAGTCCGGAACCGCGTAGCCGTAAATCCTTAAGTGGCAGACTCGAGCTCCGTCTCTCTCGAAGATTACGGTGGATCGCGACGCCGCAGCGCGCCGCTTTTTTCCGAGAAAACTTTTTATCTCGAGGAATTTTACGGCAAGAGCCTTCTCTTCGCGTTCGTTCCTCCCGCCGGCCTGCGCATCGCGGATTTCGATTCGCTGGTGCAGACGCTGCGCGAACTCAGGCGCAACCAGTCGCGATGCGTCGTGATCGTCTCGCCGAGCGCGCTGCCCAAGCTGATCCGCCGGCTTGGCCGCCTCGCGCCGAAGGAACCGCCGCCGATTTTCAATCCGTCCGACGGACTTCGCTCGCGCCCGTATCCGCCGGATTCCGCGGTCGCCGAAATATGGGAACGGCTGCGCGCCGGATCGATCGTGGTCGCCTCGATGAGTCGCGACGACGCCGACGATCTGATCGTCTTCGCCCGCGAACTCGCCAGCCGGCTGCGCGTCTTCAAGCTGCTGATGCTCGATCGGGGCGGCGGCCTTCTCGACAAGCATGGCGAGCGACTTTCTTTCGTCGAGCAGCGCCGTATCGGCCGGGTCCGGCGGCAGGTCCGCTCGCGCGCTCGCAAAGCAATCGTGCGCGCCGCGCTCGACGCGCTCGAAGACGGCGTCGGCAGCGTGAACATGGTCGCGCCGCGCGACGTCTACGAGGAATTGTTCAGCTTCGTCGGCGCCGGCACGCTCTTCACTGAGATGCAGTACGGCTTCGTGCGCCCGGTTTCGATCGACGACTTTGAGGAAGTCGAGGCGCTCATCGTGCGCGCTCAGAACGAAGGGCATCTGCTGCCGCGCAACTCCGATCAGATAGCGCAAATCCTGCCTTCATGCTTCGGCTACCGAATCGGCGACGAGCACCTGGCCGGAATCTGCTCGCTGCTGACCGAGCCCTATCGCCGGGATCGCGCCGGAGAGATCACCGCGATGTACACCCTGACCAGGTTCCAGGGTGAAGGCGTGGCCGCGGTACTGGTCCGCGAAATCCTCAAGGAGGCGGGAGCCCGCCGTCTCAAATATGTATTCGCATGCACCAGCGAGGAGCGGGTCGGCGGCTTTTTCAAGCGGCTCGGATTTAAACGCGCCGGCGCCCGCGAAGTACCTGCCGCCAAATGGCGCGGCTACGACTCGGGGCGAATCAAACATATCAGTATCTACCGCTCTGACCTCGACTGACTATTAATTTTGTCACGACTGAGTATTGCGCGACTGAGTATTGAATGCCGACTAGAATCCCGCCCGTCGCAGCTATCGTCGCGATCGCGATCATCAGCGCGGCGCTGATGCTCTATCGCCTCGGCGCGGGCGACGTATGCACCGGCAACGAGGCGGTCGAGGGCGTCTTCGTACAGCAGATGGTCGAGCAAGGCCATGTGCTTTTCCCGGTCGAGAACGGGAAGGTCCCGATGTACAAGCCGCCGCTGTTCCACTGGACGGCCGTCGCGATCGATCGGGTGGCGGGTATCCGCAAAGTCACCGCCGCAAACTTGCGCCTGCCGTCCGCGCTCTACGCGATCCTTGGCATTGCGCTCACGATGCTCTTTGCGTACCGAGTCCTGGGGGTCGAGGGGGCCATCCTGGCCGGACTCGCGCTCGCCGGCTCATACCAATACGTCAGCCAGGGCCGCTTCGGCCGCGTGGATATGACGCTATGCTTTTTCGAAACGCTCGCGCTGTTCGCGTTCATGTGGTGGCTGCCGCGCGATCCGAATTCTTCGGGCCGCGTCGCGCGCGCCGAGTCCAATCTCGCGGCACTCTACCTGGTTGCGATTTCGCTCGGACTCGGCGTGCTCGCCAAAGGGCCAGTCGGCGCGATTCTTCCCGGTGCGTCGATCGTAGTCTTCATGATTGTCGAGCAGCGGCCGCGCCAACTACTCACGATGCTCGATCCCGGCGCGATCATCGTCGGCGCGGCGCTCGCCTCAAGTTGGTACGCGGCCTGCTATCTCAGCGGCCACTTCGCATTCCTCAACCGCCAGATCGGCGAAGAAAATCTCGGCCGCTTCGCCGGCTCGTTGGGCGCGATGGCGCCGTGGTACTACCTGAAACCCATACTACTCAATTCCGCCCCACTGAGTATTCTCATCCCAGTCGCCGCCGTGTACGCATTACTCACTCCGCGTCTTTCACCTGGCTCATCGGGAGAGCCCGGCGCGAGTCTGCAAGCGTCGGCTGAGGGCGACCGCTCGACCACGCTGCCGATTGCCACCGTCCGCCTGTTCGCGATCTTCTATTTCGTCACGGTCGTTTTTTTCACTCTGGCCGCCTACAAACGCCGCGCGTACCTGCTGCCGGTATGGCCGGCCGCCGCGGTGATTCTGGCATGGTGGATACTGACGATTCCGCCCGCTGCATTCCGCCGCGCCGCAGTATGGACATACGCCGCACTATGCTGCGGACTTATCATCTTTAATTTTTTCTATGTGCCGCGAAGCGAAGTGAACGCTTGTCGCAACGATTCGTTTCGGCCCGCCGCTGCCGAAATCGGCCGCGTCGTGGCGGCTGAAGATCCGCTCTACATTTTCGAGCTAGGTGAAGAAGCGGCACCGCTGCTGTTCTATCTGGATCGCGACGCCCCTGAACTGCACGGGCGCCTGAGCGACGCACCGCCGGGCTTCATCATCCTGCCCGCGGCGGTCTGGAAAGTTCATCAGCACGAAGCGCTCGACTTCGAGCCGGTGCTGACTTCCGATCACGGCAGCCGCCACCTGGTCCTGATCAAACGCGGCAAATCCTACGCGGCGGTAATCGCACGCGGCCAGTCATGTTTTGTGCCATAAAGTCGGATTCTTCGCTGCGAGAATAAAGAGAAGACGCTCGACTCAATTTGAAACCCACCGTGGGATTCCGAACTTCCTTGGGCAGGGGCCAGCCCCTGCACCTGAGCGAGGGAATAAGAGAAGATGCGGTCGCTGCGCGCTTGTTCGATGTTTGATAGGGGAAAAAAATGAGATCCTGTCTTATTCTCCTTCTGCGCTATACGCGCGATACCGCCTTGTACCTGGCGCAATCGATTAGATGATCGTTGACCATGCCGGTTGCTTGCATCATTGCGTAGCAGATCGTCGAGCCGACGAACTTGAATCCGCGCGCGATCAAGTCCTTGCTCATCGCGTCTGATTCGGTGGTCCGCGCGGGCACCTGCTTGAGCGCGTGCCAGGCGTTGATTCGCGGCCTCCCGCCGACGTGTCGCCAGATGTAATCGTCGAAGCTGCCGAACTCTTTTTGAACAGCGAGGAACGCCTTCGCGTTTCCGATCGCGGAATTGATCTTCAAGCGATTGCGCACGATTCCCGTGTCGGCGAGCAGGCGCGCAATCTTTTTCTCATTGAACCTGGCAACCCGGGCAGGATCGAAGCCGGCGAACGCGCTTCGATAGTTCTCGCGCTTGCGCAAGATGGTGTCCCAGCTAAGTCCGGCCTGCGCGCCCTCGAGGGTCAGAAACTCGAACCATCGCCGCTCGTCATGCACCGGAACGCCCCACTCCTCATCGTGGTAGCGAATCGACCGCTCGTTGCGCGCCCACGGACACCTGACCAGGTCAGCCCCTGCGCTCAAGTGTGAGTTCCCTACGCGCTGACGCTTTGCAGCCGAGGCTCCTGCTCGACGCTTGGCGGCGACAGTTCCGCGCATCGGCGCTTCAGTTCCGCGAACGCGTCGTCCACGAACGCCTTCATCAGCGCGACGTCGGGCATCACGCGCGGCTCCGCCATCATTCCGAAGTACAGACTGCGATAGTAACTTAGTATAGCTACTCCGTAGCCCATCGTCGCCGCGAGCGGTACCAGCGGCACCATCTCGAGGCATACGTGGCCGTTGAGATATTGCTGGACCTGGACTCCCGGCACGTTAGTCGCGATAAAATTTATTCCCGTCGCGGGCAGCCCAAAGCCGCCCGGCCGTGGCTTCCATCCTGTCCACTCCGCGAACCTGCCCGCGGTGTCGAGCATCGTGGTCGCCACGCGCGCAGCTGGACCAATCATAGCCGGTGGAACCGCGTCGCCAAGCGTCATCATGGCTTCCAGAGCCTGCGCCGAGCCCGCAGCCTTGATGCGTTCGGTCTCATCGTGGATCAGCCTCAGCCGTTCGACGATGTCCATCGGCTCGGCGGGGGCAGTCGGGAACATCATCGAGACGCGGTTACCGAGCGAGTGCCGCTCATCCTTATGCCGCACGTTCACCGGGCATCCGATACATAGTTGCTGACCTTCGACGGCGTACCCATGATGGTTCAAGTAGCGCGCGGCGCCCTCGGTCAACATAGCCAGTACGACATCATTTACCGATCCGCCGAAGGCGGTGCGTATGGCCCGAAAGTCTGCAAACGATTGCTTACTCCAGGCAACGATCCTTTCCTGCCCGATCGGCGTTGAGTTCCATGGCGTCGCGACGATTCGCCGCGTCACCAGCTCGGTCATCAGGCGGGTGGCCTCGCCGAGCTGCCGGGCGCGCTCCGCCACCCTGGACGGCTCCTCCGCCATCTCGACGGCGGCGTTGATAGTCGAGTTGACCGTGGTCTGAATCTGATCGCGAATTCCCTCCGCGAATCTGCGCACGATACTCGACGGGCGCGCGGGGACCCACGGTTCGGACGGCGGCGGTATATCTTCGGGCTCGGCGCGAAAATCGTACATCACCTTGAGCAACTCGACCCCGGAGACCCCATCAACGAGGCAATGATGCACCTTCCAGACGAGCGCGGTGCGATTACCTTCCAGATTTTCAAAGACATGGAGTTGCCAGAGCGGATGAGTTCGTTCGAGCGGGGTCTGATAGATCTCCATCATCTCGGCGATCGCATCGGTCTCGCTCAACCCGTCGTCGAGTTCATGGCGAAAGACGTGGTTGTCCATCGAGAATTCCGGGTCGTCTTCCATCATGGCGTGCGCTACGTTGAGCGGCACCTGGATCAGGCGCTGGCGGTAGCGCGGGACCAGATGGATTCGTTCCTCGAAGTGCCCGAGCAGGGCGTGGAAGTCCACGCGGCCCTCGAAAATCCCGATCGACCCGATATGCAGCGGCCCGTTTTGCGACTCGCCGTAGATAAAGGTCGCGTCCTGGGTCGAGAGCCGATAACCGGATGCGGGGGGATTTACCGAATTTTCTGCCATCTTAGATCACCTCAGAACGTGCAAGGACCCAGCCCTTGCGGCCATTTCACATTTTTCGTGAGGTTTTCGATTTTCGACTGTGCGCGGCCATCGTCGCGACAGGCACATAGACCCGGCGACGTACTGCGCAGAAATCAAACTTTGGCAGGCATCATCGCCCAAAGGCAAGCCAATTTCAGGCACCCGGATCCGCTTGCCGGATCGGAGGCCGGTGATCTAAGGATAGCGCACTGCGCGGTTGCCTTGATGTTACCTGTTCGTGATCGTTGCTAAACGGTCGCGACGACGGAGCGCCAGGCATCGCGCACATTTTCGGCGGAGGATCCCGATGTCCGAGCAGATCAAACCCAATCGTCCCTATCCAATCCAGATAAAACTGCGCGACGGCAAGAGCGCGACGATCCGCCTGATGGAGCCGAAGGACGTTGACGCGATCATAGAATTTGCGAAGGCGCTGCCCGCGGACGATTTGCTCTTCCTGCGCACCGACATCACCGACCGCGCCGTGGTCAAGCAATGGGCCGACGCAATCAAAGCCGGACACACCATCACGTTGCTCGCGGAGGTCGACGGCGATTTGGCCGCGTACGCGAGTGTTCACCTGGAGCAGGCGCGATGGACGCGGCGAGTCGGCGAAATCCGCATCATCACGTCCTCGCGCTTTCGCAGCGCCGGCCTGGGGCGCAGGCTGGTCGCGGAAATTTTCGACCTCGCGCGATCGCTCGGGCTCAAAAAGATCACCGCGCAGATGACCACGGAGCAGACCCGGGCGCGCGCTGCCTTCGAGCACCTGGGTTTCCAGGTGGAGGCGGTGCTCTCTGATTGGGTGGAAGATCGGCGCGGGCGCTCGCGCGATCTGCTGGTGATGACCTACGACGTGAGCGGTTTCTCGGATCGGATCGTCGCCTAGCGGCTAGTTGCGCTTGAGTCGGGGGTCGTCGTCCTGGACGCAAATCGAGAACGAGTAGCGTTCAACGTAGACATTGGCCTGTTCGTTCTTTTCGGTTTCGATCACCGTGGACCGGTAATCTTCGCAGCTCTGCTGAGAGCCGAAAGTATCGACGTTCTCCCATTCGGAGAGCGGCGTTTCCTTCTCCAAGCCGCGCCGGGCGCAGTCGATCGAGGGGGCGAGGAGAATCCATCCGGCCAATAGCGCCGCAGCCGCATTTGTGAGCTTCATCAGGATCGCTTATCGCCGTATTCCGGCACCTGCGCAAGTGATCACAACGATATTGCTTGCGCGCTGACGCTCGGACGCGTTGCGATGCTAGCTTTTATCTCCGATGTACGTTGCTGACACGATCGTCGCGCCTGCTACGGCGCCGGGGACTGGGGCCGTTGCGATCGTGCGCATATCGGGTCCGCGCGCGTTCGAAATCCTTGGAGCGATTTTTCGCCCCGCGCATCCCGGCGAACTTATCCCGCGGATGCTCCGGCTTGGCGACATTGTCGATCCCGCAACTGGCGCGTCGGTCGATCGGGCGCTCGCAGTTGCGATGCGCATTCCGCACAGTCTCACCGGCGAGGACGTTGTTGAGCTTCAATGCCACGGCGGAGCGTTTATCGTACGGCGCATCGTCGCGCTGGCGACGGGATTGGGAGCGCGGCTTGCCGATCCGGGGGAATTTACCCGCCGCGCGTTTCTGAACGGGCGAATCGATCTTGCCGAGGCCGAGGCAATCGCCGACCTGGTCTCGGCGCGGAGCGAAACCGCTCTCGCGCAGGCGCTTTCGCATCTAGCGGGCGCGCTGTCGGATCGGGTCGCCGAGCTTCGCGGAGAGGTGATCGCGATTCGGGCGCATCTGGAAGTGGAAATCGATTTCTCCGACGAAGACATCAGGCTCCCGTCGCGCGCGGAGATAGCCGCCGAGATCGATGGCTTGATTGAGGCGGTCGAACTGCTGCATGACAGCTTTGCGCGCGGACTCATGATGCGCGACGGCGTTCGCGCGACGATCATCGGGCGCACCAACGCCGGCAAATCGAGCCTGCTCAACCTGATACTCGGCGCCGAGCGCGCGATCGTGACACCGATCGCCGGCACGACTCGCGATGTGATCGAAGACTCGGTGCATCTCGGGGCTTACGCGCTAGTGCTGAACGACACCGCCGGCATCCGCGACCCTGCCGCCGATTCGGACAGCGTCGACACGGTCGAGCGAATAGGAATCGCACGCACGATGAAAGCGGCGCGCGACGCCGACCTGCTGATCGCGGTGTTCGATTCGTCGCGTTCGCTCGAAGCCGAAGATTTTGCGCTGATTCGATTCACGAAAGGGCACGCGGGCCTGGCGGTTTTGAACAAGCGCGACCTGCCCGCGGTCACCACTGTCGCCGATCTGCGCAGGTGCGGTCTCGAGTTGCCGATTATTCCGCTCTCGGCAATTCAACTCGACGAGGCTGCTGTGCTGCGCGCTGAGCTGACGAAGGTTATCGAAGCCCTGGTCGTTGGCCAGCCGGCGGTTGCATCCAACCGCGAAGTGATAATCTCGCGCGAGCGGCATCGCGATGCGCTCGCGTCGGCACTGGGAGCGCTCAGGAACGCGCGCGCATCGGCGCTCGCACCGCAGCCTCCGGAGGTAGTCGCGGTGGACATCTCAGCGGCAGCCGATGCGCTCGGCTCGATCACCGGAGAGATCAGCTCGGAAGATGTGCTCGACGCGATCTTCCGCGACTTCTGCATCGGGAAATAGCGAGGTTCCGCCATTCGGCTCGATCTGATCGCCCTCACCGGTTAGACGAAGGGGGGAGGGTTAGTTTGCCCAGGATTGCGGGGGCGCGGGCGCCGGTGACGCTCGGGATATTGCCCGGGCGGCCGTGGAGCATCTGGTAGCCGAGGATTGCGAAAGCGACGGCTTCCAGCGCGTCGCCGTTTACGCCGACTCTATCGGCAGTAGTCACTTCAATAGTCAGTAGCTCTGCGGCAAGCATTCGCATGAGGGTGGGATTTCGTGCGCCACCGCCAGTTACTAGCAACTGGTCGACAGGGCCGCGCGGGATGATGAACCGACTGCATGCGTCGGCGATCGAGCGCGCGGTGAGCGCGGTCAGAGTCGCGAGGAGGTCAGTGTCGTCGATTTTGGCGCGGCGGGCGTGGGCGACGATTCGCGCGAGGAGATCATCGCCGAACTCCTCGCGGCCGGTGGATTTTGGCGGGCGGCGCTTGAAGTAGGGATGTCGCATCAGTTTGGAAAGCAGCGCCTGGTTGACGTGGCCGCGCGCGGCGATGCGGCCGTCGCGGTCCATGCGGGCGCGTCCGCTCGAGATTTCAGCGGCTAGCGCGTCGAGCATCATGTTTCCAGGGCCGGTATCGAAAGCGATGAGATGAGGATCGCCGAGACGCGCGCGCGGCGGAATGTGAGTCACGTTGGCGATGCCGCCGATGTTCAACACGACGCGGCCGCGTTTCCGATCGGCAAAAAGCCATAGATGCGTGAGCGGTGCGAGCGGAGCGCCTTCACCGCCGAGCGCGAGGTCCATCGGGCGGAAGTCGGCGACGACGGGAATGCCGGTCACGGCGGCTATGATCGCGGATTCGCCGAGTTGCATCGTGGAGGCGAGCAGGCCGCGTGTCGCTCGTCGCGGCGGCAGATGAAAAAAAGTGTGGCCATGGGAGCCGATGAACGCGATTTCTGAAAGTGGGATGCGTGCGCGGCGCGCGATTCCGAGCGCGGCGCGACCCAGCTCGCGGCCGAGCGCGAAGTTGAGCGTCGAGATAACGCTCGCGCCGACTTTCCGATCCGCGGACGCCGCGAGCAGCTCGGTGCGAAAGCGCGCCGGGTAAGGAAAAGTGTGGAAGGCGACAACGCGCGCGGGCGGGCTGGACGCTTCGTCGATGTCGACGAGGGCGGCGCTCACGCCGTCGTGCGAGGTGCCGGACATGAGGCCGATGGCGAGAACGGGCCGGCGGCGGCCGAGGCTAATCTTGATCGTCCTGGTCTTTGTCGCGAGCTTCTTTTTTGTCTTTGGATGTTTCTTCGGATGTTTCATCGAACTCGTCACGCCGACTTAAGCGGAGGAGGTCAGCGCCCGCAAGCAGCAACTGCCATCCGGAAGGAAAATCGAGCGAACCGGTATCGATGTGCGACTCGGGCTGGATGATCACTTTGCGCCCGCGATGCCATTGCACGAGCAGCATATTGTGGCCGACCTGGCGGCCAGTGACGCGATCGATCGAGAAATCGCCGAACATGGTGGTCGTGCGCAGATCGGAAAATGCGGCGCGGAGCTGGTTAGCGTCGAGACTCGCGGCGGACGCGAGCGCGGCGGCGGTGAGCAGGCCGGCGGCATAGATTTGCGCGCTCGGATAATCTGGGGGTTCGTTGGCGCCGGCATTGCGCATCCGGCGGACAAATTCGTTTGGCGTGGGTCCCAGCGCGGGAACGGCATCGAGGTTTTCTCCGATGCTGCTTTCCCATTGCGAGGGGCCGACGATTCCTTCGGCGATTTCGCCCAGATCCATCCCGAATCGGCGCACGCCTGCCGCGACGCATCCGAGAACCGGGATATCGAGGGTTGATGAGGCGATCGCGCGGATCACGCGGAGGTCGTGTTCATAACTGCCCGCGCTGGCGAGTGCGTTGACGCGGTTGCGCACGAGAGCCGGGAACAGTTGGCGTGAGGTGGCGTCGGGATCGAAGGCGCCGTTCCATTTCACGCGGATGCGAACGCCGCGGCGGCGCGCGGTGCGTTCCTCGGCGGCGCGCTCGAGGCCGGATGCGACCGCGCGCGCGAAGCTGGATTTTGAGGTGACGATCGCGACCCGCTTGCGCCATAGCTTGAGCTGGCTGAGCAGATTTACGAATCCGCGCATATAGTCACTTGCGGGACTGAGTATTCCGACGATTAGCCTGTAGCCGCGTGCGTAGAGTTCGTCGTCGGCGCCGCCGTGATTGACGAAGAGGCGGCCGCGATCCTCGACGATGGGTGCGGCGACGCGCGCGAGGCGGCTTGAGTAGGGGCTGAAGATGATGGCGGCGCGGGCGTCGGAGCATAGCGAGCGATAGATGTCGGCGCATCGCGCAGGATCGCTCGCGTCGTCGTGGCATTCGAGCGCGAATTCGCATCGCTCGCCGCCGACGCGAAGTGCGTTGCTGGCGTTCGCGTCGGCGATGAACAGGCGGATGGCGGCTTCGGCGTCGAGTCCCATCGCGGCGTATTCGCCGCTGAGGGAAAGCGAGAGGCCGATGGTGATCTTCATCTTTTCAGCGAGTAGGATTTTGGAATTCGGACCCTCACCCGCGCCTTGAAGACAAGTCGTGACCTCTCCCTGTCAGGGAGAGGCAAAATTCCAGCAATCATTCCACTACGATGATATCTCGCGACTACGATGATATCTCGGCGAGGCCGGCCTTGATTACGGCCTGGCCGCTGGGATTGAAGGTTTCGAAGGCGAACACCTTGCGTCCTGATTTGTCGGCGTCGTGCCAGACTTTGGTGGTGATCGTTTGACCGGGGAGCACGGGGCGCGAGAAGCGCACGCGCAAGTGCTTCAGCCGGGTCGGGTCGCCGTTGCATAGCTTGTCGATAGCGACCTTCGACGTGAAGGCCATCGTGCAGAGTCCGTGCACGATGATACCCGGGAGGCCGGCCATCTTTGCGATGTTCTCATCGACGTGGATGGGATTGCGATCGCCGGACGCCTCGGCATAGCGATACGTCTGATCTTTGTCGATAGTTTGCTCGACGGTGAAGTCGGGTTCTCCGCGCGCGGGCTCGACGACGCGTTCGGCAGCAGCCGCGTCACGGTTGCGGCCGCCTCTGATGAAGGCACTGAAGAGAGTTTTATTGACGCGCTGGCCCTTCTGATTGGTCGCGACGAGCTCGACGGTCATCGTCTCGCCGCTCGCCTTGGTCTCGATCGAGATGATCTTTGCGGCTGCGCTGATGACATCGCCGGGACGAATCGGGCTCAAGAATTCCATGTCTTGTTCGCCGTGTACGAGGCGCAGCAAATCGGCTTGCACGTTGGGATCCATGACGGCGGTCATCAGGGCGTTCCAGGTTACGACGACGGCGAACATCGGGGGCGCGACGATAGCGCCGGCGCGGGTCGCGTCGAAGAAAGCTGGGTTGTCGTCGTTGTAGGCGCGCGCGTATTTCTGAATCGCGTCGAGAGTGACTTCGGTGGTGACGGGCGGGTACTCCTTGCCCACGCAAGATTTGTTCAGTGGCATCGATTAGTGCTCCGAAGTGGTTGAATTTTGGCTTTCACTTTTGTTGTGCGAGAAATAATTTTCGACTGCGGTACGCTAACCTAACCCCTAACCCCTTCCCTTGAGGGAAGGGGAACAATCGTACAGGTCGCATTTGTTCTGTGTTTTTTAACACGCTGGCAGAGGGTGTTCAGACGAGCTCGCGGCCGGCTATGAATACCGATTTCAACTCTAGCGCCGGGGTGAGCACGATCAAATCGGCGCGTGCGTCCTGCTGGAGGCGGCCGCGATCGGAGGCGCCGAGCAGGATCGCGGGATTGGTGGAGGCCATCACGGCCGCGTCGCCAACGGTGGCGCTGGTCTTTTCGACCATCAGGCGGACGCCGTCGAGCATCGAGATGATGCTGCCGGCGAGCGTGCCGTCGGCGAGTCGCACGGCGCCGTCGCGGATCGACGCGGTCGCGCGGCCGACGCTGAGATCAGATCGATTCGCGGTGCCGGCGAGGACGACCTTATCGGTAACGAGGAGCATCCCGTCTCTGCCGCGGGCGCGAAATGCGAGATCGAGAATCGACGGATGGACGTGGACTCCGTCGGGAATGATCGCGGCAAGCGCGCGGCTGGGCGCGAGGGACGCGGCGATGACGCCGGGATCGCGATGATTCAGCGGGCGCATCGCATTGAAGAGGTGGGTGAACATCCGGGCGCCGGCGGCGATGCCGGCGTTCGCTTCCTCGAGAGTTGCGTTGGTGTGACCGATAGAGACGACCACGCCGCGCGAGGTGAGGCGATCGATCGCGGCGATCGCGCCTGCTAACTCGGGCGCCAGGGTTATCAGTCGAAGAGAATCCATACCGAGGATCGCGTCGAGAGCTTCGCCGCGCGGTTCGAGATTGAGCGGAGGATGAGCGCCCAGGCGGAGCGGTGAGATAAACGGGCCTTCGAGATGCATCCCGAGAATCGACGCGTAGCCGCGGGAGGAATCGGGCGAAGAAACTTTCATCGCGTCAGAGATCGAGCGATGCACGCGCGAGATTTTTTCGATTGGGGCGGTAACCGCGGTCGGCAGCCATGCGGTGGTGCCTTCGCGCGCGAGTTGGCGGGCGAGGGCTTGGAGACTGTCGGGCGTCGCGGTCATCACGTCGATTCCATGCGAGCCATTGACCTGGAGATCGATGAAACCGGGCAGTATGTAATCGTCGCCGACAGCGGACGAGGGCTGGAGCGAAGTGATTCGATCGGTGAAGTCGAGATGACCGTGCAGCAGCGAACCATCGGGCATCGCAATCCGGCCCGACAGTCTTGCGCTACGCTGATTCATCCAGATTGCGGCGCCGATCAGTTCGCGCCGAAGCGCTCTGCGAGCAGACGCGAGAAGCGCGGCAGGTAGAGGAGATCGAAGGTGTCTTCCTTGCCGGGAAACATTGCGACCGCGGCACCCTTGAGTGCGAGCACGTGTTCCCAGGCCTGATCGAGAGTGAGGTCGTTATCCTGCGCGATAGTCGCGAAGGTGAGTTCGACGAGGAAGCGGAGCCGGCGTATCAGCTTGTTCTCATGCTCGATTTTCAATGCGCGATCGTCGTCGGCCATGATGAATACTCCGTAAAGGGCGAATGCGGAACCTGATTATATCATCGGCGGGGCAGGAGGTAATGGGGAGACGCGCGGACTTGTCTCGGCGGGCGTGGGATGCAAACCTCGTACGTCGTGGGGCCGGTTCGTCTCAAAAGCAGTTTCATCTATCTCGCAAATGCGGTGAACGACTTGCGCGGGAACTGGTCGGTGCTGGCGGTGGTGCTGGCGCCGATGGTGTTGGCGGCGTCGTTGTGCCTGCTGCCGGACGCGCTGAATCTGCAATCCCGGCTGGCGGCGACGTTCGAGCCGAGCGCGCAAAATATCAGCTATGTGCAACCGGCGCAGACTCCGATGGTGCCGGACAAGCGCGCGGAGCCGCAGCCGTTTTCGCCGTGGATCACAACCGGGCTGCATTGGATAGTCGGCCTGCTGACGCTGCTGGTGACGCTGGTCACGCTGTGCTCACTCAACAGAATCCAAACGGGCACGCGCAAACCGGGAGTAGTCGGGGAGGCAATCGAGGTTTATCGGCGATCGATTCAGATCGCGCCGGCATTTATCTGGGTGACTTTTCTGCAATTGCTGGCGCCGGCGTTCGGACTGATCCTATTCCAGGGCGCGGTGTCTTACTTGGCTAGTTCGATGGGCGTGTTGATGTACATCGTGCTGGTGATGATGATCATCGTCGGCGCGTTGATTTACGTGTGGCTGTACTTCGCGCAGTTCGCGTTGATCTTTGGCGGGAAGCATAGCTGGCATGCGCTGCTGTTCAGCCGCGATCTGATGCGGAAGCGGTTCTTCAAAGTCGCGACGCGGATCGTGGTATTCCTCGCGGTATGGTCGGGATTCAACTCGTGGGCGGCGGGTACCTTCGTGGTAGTGAGCCTGCTGTTCGGGCCGGTGGGAGTGGTGACGGGATTTCTTGGGACTACATTCTTCCTGGTCGATCTCGCGGAGCTCAGCGTGAATTTTGCGACCCTCGTATTCCTGGTCGCGGCAGGACTCCGGCTCTACCAGGACTTGACGGGATGGCAGGTGGCGGAGCGTACCGAGGCGAACGCGGCGGCCGCGATGCAGCCGACCGCGCGGCTCTCTGAAGCCGCTCTGTGAGCGGGACTCCGAGAAGAAGAATCTGAATTTGGACCCTCACCCGCCGCTTCGCGTCGGCCTTCCCTGTGAGGAGAGCTGCGCGTAACCGCATGTTGAATTCGGAGTAGCTCAGCTCCGCGTGCCCTCAGCGGAGTCGAAGTGTTTTGCGCGGAGAAAGATCCGGGGTTCCTCGGCTTCGCTCGGAATGACACAAAAAAAGACCGCGCCAGCGCATAGCTCGAGCCCTAACGCACTGTTGTGCAAAGCTCTCCTGTGAGGGAGAGGCAATGCTATTTACGGGGAGGCGAGGCGGGAGAGGGCGCGAATCGTGACTTGAATGGCGGGCAGGCTCGGTGGCTGAACGGTCTTGAGCTCGGCAAAGAGTCGAGCGACGTCGACGAAGCGACTCTCGCGGCTGTGCTTCAAATGCTCGATCGAAACGGTGACATCGGAATGCGTCTCGGCGGCGCCGTCCAGGACGGCGCAGCATAGGGCGAGGCGCGCGGCGCGAAGCTCAGCGGCGAGCTCGCTTGCGGCGCGGCGCTCCCATCGATCTTCGCCGGCGCCGATCGAACTCAGCGCCTCTTCAAGAAACGCAAAGTTGAGATGCGCGCCAAGTCCGAAGTAAGCTTCGGCGGTTTTGGCGGGTTCGGCTTCGCGCGAAAAACTCAAACTGAGAACGCTCAACAGGTTATCGGCGAAACCGAGGCGCGCGAGTCCATGCGCGAGCTCGCCGTCGGCGACGTTGGCGCGCAGATCGCGATAGACGCGCTCGAGCCGGTCGCGCTCCGACGCCGCGAGCATCGATTCGAACTCCTCGCACAGCACTTCGAAAGCCGGCTTGAAACGAGTCACCGCGGCGCCGATCGAAGTGGCGGGCTCCAATTCGGCGAGCGCCCACCGGGCAGCGCTGCGGCATGCGCGTTCGAGAGCGAGGAACGCGCCGAGCTCCAGATCCGCGGCGATATTCGAACTGTTGCGCTTCAAGTCGGCGGCGCGCTCGTGAATCGAGAGAACATCGGTTGCGATCACCCAGGCGCGGACGGCATCTTCGGCGGCGACGCCGCGATCGCGCAGAAAGTTGAAGACGAATGTCGAACCCGCGAGATCGACAAGCTCGTTGACGGCGCGCGTCGCAATCAACTCGTGGCGCAATCGATGAGCACCGATGTCCGCGCCGAAGCGCTCGGCCATCAGTTTTGGAAAATAGGGACGCAGAAAGCGGCCAACGAGATAGGTGTCCTCGACCAGCGTAGAAGCTTCCAGCCGTTCGATCAGATCGATCTTGGTGTAGGCGCTGACGAGCGCCAGCTCGGGGCGAGTGAGCCCGGCGAAACGTGCGCGGCGGTCGCGAAGAAGTTCGCGCGTGGGCAGCACGCTTTCGCCTGGCGGCACGAAGCCGCGCTCGGTGATGGCTTGCAGATGATCGCGAAAATCGAGCACGTGGGCGCGGCTGCGGAGCTGTTCGAGGCTCAGCGAGAGCACTTGATCGCGATTGTCGGCGATGACGGTGTCGGCGACTTCGCTGGCGCATTGGGCGAGCGCGTGGTTGCGAGCTTCGAAGCTAAGCTCGCCGCGAGCGACGACGGGCTCGAGCAGAATTTTGAGATTGACTTCATGATCGGACATATCGACGCCGGCCGAATTGTCGATCGCGTCGGTGTTGATCCTGCCGCCGGCGAGTGCGTACTCGATGCGCGCGTGCTGGGTGAAGCCGAGATTGCCGCCCTCGACGACGACCTTGGCGCGGAGTTCCGCCGCCGTAATCCGGCATGCGTCATTGGCGTGATCGCCGACGTTGGCGTCGGTCTCCGTGCTTGCGCGGACGTAGGTGCCGATGCCGCCGTTGTAGAAGAGATCGACCGGCGCGCGCAGAATCGCCTGGACAATCGACTCGCCGTCGGCGGCGTCGAAGTCGCATCCGAGCGCGGCGCGCGCCGCGGCACTCAACTCGATTCGCTTCTGACCGCGCGGGAAAACGCCGCCGCCTGCGCTGATCAGCGCGGGGTTGTAGTTTGCCCAAGTCGAGCTCGGCAGCTCATAGAGCCGTTTGCGCTCATTGAAGCTGGTTTCGGGATCCGGATTCGGGTCGATGAAGATATGGCGATGGTCGAACGCGGCGATTAATTTCAGGTTGCGCGAACGGAGCAGACCGTTGCCGAACACGTCGCCCGACATGTCGCCGATTCCGAACATCGTAATGGGAGCGCCATGGTCGGGATCGCGGCCCATCTCGCGCAGATGGCGGCGCGCGGATTCCCATGCGCCGCGCGCCGTGATCGCCATCTTCTTGTGGTCGTAGCCATGCTCGCCGCCCGACGCGAACGCGTCGCCAAGCCAGAAGTGGCGCTCGAGCGCGATCTGATTTGCGAGATCGGAAAAGCTCGCGGTGCCCTTGTCGGCGGCGACCACGAGATACGCGCCGTCGTTATCGAGCACCCGGACTCGCTCGGGATGAACAACGCCGGCCTCGGTAAGATTGTCGGTCAGATCGAGCATCGCATTGATCAGCGTCTTGTATGCATCAACGCCGTCTTTCGGTTCGGGCGGCCGGCCGGGACGCGGCTTGACGATGAATCCGCCCTTGGAACCGAATGGAACGATGACCGCGTTCTTCACGGTCTGGGTTTTCATCAGATCCAGAATCTCGGTGCGGTAGTCGTCCGGGCGATCGCTGAAACGAATACCGCCGCGCGCGATTTTGCCGTGGCGCAGGTGGCATCCTTCCATCCGCGGGCTGTTCACGTGGATTTCGTAGAGCGGCGCGGTATCGCGAAGGCCCGCGATGCGCGCGCTTTCGAACTTGAGCGCGATGTACGGATCGGGAGCGGGCACCGCGCAGAAAAAATTGGTGCGCACGGTAGCCTCGACAATCGAAAGCAAAGCGCGCGCGGTTCGATCGTCGACGATGTTATCGATCGCAGCTAGACGCGCGATGCAGGCGTCGTGGAGCTCGGCAATCTTTTCGGGAGAAGCGGGGCTGTCGAATGAGAGGCGCGCGGTGAAGAGATCGAATAGCAGCCGCGCGAACTCGGGATAAATCAGCAGAACGCGCTGCAGGGCAAGGCGCGCGGGCGCCAGACGCATCTGGAAAGCGACGACCAGGTAGCATCGAAGGAGCGCGACCTCGCGCCATGCGAGGCCGGCGGAAAGAGTGAGCGCATTCAGCGAGTCGTCGGCGGCGAGGCCGCTTCGCACCGCAACAATCGCGTCGGCGAGCAGTCCCGCGCCGGGAAACTTCTCGAACGGCTGCATGAACGGACCCTGCACGGAGAAAGCCTGCAGATATGCGCGAAGCGGGTTACCGGTGCCGCCGGGCCGGAGTTCGTGCGCGGCTTCGGCGAGCACGCTGACGCCGAAGTTCTGGAGGGTCGGTATCAGGTCAGAGAGCATCGGAGCGTCGCCGAGGCCGATCATTCTTATCTGGCTTGCGCTGCTTGTCTGGCTTGCGCCTGCGGGCTGGGTGTTCCCGGCCTCGACGATAAAGTCGGGGCCGCTCGAGATGAGCGCTTCGACGTCCTCGATATCGCCGACCGCGCGAGTCACGTCGATTGCGGCCTGGTACTCAGCGCTGAATGCGCCGGCCCATTTTTGTGCGAGCGCACGCCCGCGTTTGGCTCCGAATTTATCGATCAACTTCTCGTGCAAACGATCTTCCCAGCGCCGGGCGATCTCGACGATCGACGCTTCGAGTTCGCGGACCACCGACGCTTTAGGCGGTTCGGCGAAGAAACAGAAATGGAGGTGCGCGGAATAGCCCTCGCCGAGCGCGAGATAGTAGTAGACGAGCGTGCCGTGCAGACCCGCGGCGAGAGTGTCCTGGATGCGGTGGCGCACTTCGGCGGAGAACGCCTCGCGCGGCATCATTACCAGCGCGATCACGTTGCCGTGGCGCATATCGGGGGTGACGGCGAGCCGCACCGATGCCTCGCTCTTCACGTCGAGCATCAGGCGGAGCTGCGCGCGCAGCTCGGGCAGCGTGGCGCGAAACAATTCGTCCTTGGGGAAACTGTTGAACGCGGAGACGATTTCCTTGTAGTCGTGCGAGCCGGCGGCGGCGCCCTCCGCGGCGAGCACTTCACGCAGCTTCGCGCGCAGAACCGGAATGTGTTGCGCCTCTTCGGCGTAGGCTTTGGAAGTAAACAGGCCGATGAAATTGTCGAAGGCGACGATCCGCCCCGAGGATTCAGTGCGGCGAATCGAGACACTGTCCATCGGGCGCCGGCGATGCACATGCGACTCGGCGCGAGTCTTCCCGATTACGAGCGGCGGACCCTCGAAGAAAAGCTTGCGGCGGGCGGGCGAGAGCTCGTCGAGCGCGACGTGGCTGCGAAACCGCGACTCGTCATACTCGCGCATGATGCCGAGTTCGCTGCCCGCATCGAGATCCAACTTCATCTGGCCGTCACGATCGCCCACCAGGTAACGACGATAGCCGAGAAAGACGAAGCCGCCGTGAATGAGCCAGCGCAGAAGGTCGCGCACTTCGACCAGCTCGCGATTGGTCGCGGTTTCCTCGCAGATCTGCAGCGCGCGTGCGGTCATGCTGCTGAAATCACCGGTCGCCTCGCCGACTTCGGTCAGAATCGAGACAAGGTCGCGCTTGATTTGCCGCGCCTGGTCGGGCGACGGTGCGAGTTCGAGCTCCGTGTGGACGAATGACTCGCCGCGCTCAGTGGAAAGCGACTGTTCGAACGAGACGATGCGGCCGTCGTTGTCCCGAGAAACCTTGATGACCGGATGAAGCATGGTGCGCACGGTCGCGCCGCGATGATGAAAATATTCGAACAGGCTATCGACGATGAACGGGCCGTCTGTGGTCACCGTCTCGACGATGGTCAGAGCGTCGTCGCCGGTGGCGGGCACGACTCGCGCGATGACGGGTTCAGTGCGGATGGAAAAAAACTCGAACGCGGACTGAACCATCGCGAGGCGGCGATCGGGCGGGATGCGCTTAAGATTGTCGGGCGACTCGCGTGCGAACAGGCGTTCGGCAAATGCGGCGACGCGGCCGGCAGAATCGGTCGGTAGATTCCTGTCGATTAGTTCGCGAAGTTCTGTTTCGATCGGCAATGGGGTACTCGCAGGGGCGCGCAGGATTAGACCGGAAGAGAAAAGGACGCGCCCGTGCGGGTCATTATAAGTCGCGGCGGCGGAGGCGGGCTACCAGCGCGTGGAGTCGGCGCGGGCGGACAAATACACTCGGGCCACAGCAATGGCGGAAGTCGAAATCAGCGCGATGACGTTCGGGCCATTCGGCGTTGGGCGTCGCGACGGAAAAGCGGTGATGGTCGCGCATGCGGTGGTCGGCGATCGGCTAGAGGTGGCGACAGTATCGGAGCGCCGCGACTACTCGGTCGCAAAGATCCGCGAAATTATCCACCCGAGCGCCGACCGCCGCGTCGCGCCATGCCCGTATCTGCCGCGATGCGGCGGATGCGACTGGCAGCATATCGATTACGCGGCGCAGGTGCGTTTCAAGGGGGAGGTGATTGCGCGCGAGCTCGGCCACGCGCTTGGGAGTGCTATCGATCCGTCAGAGTTAGTCGAGCCGGCATCGGCGGAGTTCGGTTACCGATCGCGAATCCGGCTCAAAGTCGGCGCGCATGGGACGCTTGGATTTCATGAGTTCGGCACCAACGCGATCGTAGAGATCGATTCGTGCATGGTCGCGGAATCCGGGATCAGGATGCCGCTTCACCTGGCGCGATCGCTCGGCAAGCGAGTCGAAGAGATCGAAGTGGTGCGCGACGGCGCGCGCGAAGTCCAGGTTGCATATCTGAAGAAGCCGGCGTCCGAAGAAGATCTCAGACGCGCGCGGAACGTGCTCGAATCCGACCCCGAGATCGCGGGAATCGTGATGCGATCGGGAACCCGGCGCGAGACTATCGGCGAGACCGCGATTGCCGTGGAGCTCGAGCCCGGACTTTCGATCGAAGTGGATGCCGATCTTTTCAGCCAGGTAAATCGCGCGCAGAACAATCGGCTGGTAGCGAGCGTGATGGAGATGGCGTCGATCGACGAATCGGCGCCGGTGCTCGACTTATACTGCGGTGCGGGAAACTTCAGTCTGCCGGCGGCGCGGCGCGGTGCGCGGGTGACGGGCGTCGATGCGGACGCGGACTCGATCGCGGCGGCGGTGCGCAATGCCGCGCGATTCAAGTTTCGCGATGCGCAGTTCGTCGCGATGAAAGCGTCGGCGACGGCCGATTTTTTGCATCGAGCGCGCTACCGGCCCGAAGTCGTAATCCTCGATCCGCCGCGAACCGGCGCCTCCGATTTGATGGAACCGATCATCAAGCTTCGTGCACCGAGAGTGATTTACGTGTCGTGCGACGTGACTACGCTTGCGCGTGACCTTGCGATGCTCGCGGCCGGCGGATACAAACTTGAGCGGGTGCGCGGGTTTGATTTTTTTCCGAATACGCATCACGTGGAGATCGCGGCGCTTGCGCTATTGACTTAGTTCGCGGCGCATTCTTAATCTAAATGGAGTGACTGGTGCCCGGACCTTCCCGCCAGAGGGTTGAATAAGAGATGCCCAAGCAGGAAAAGGAAAAGCTCCCAAGGCCGAAGATTACCATTATTCCGGGCCGCGGGGTCGCGCAGACAATCAACTATTTGCTCGAGGACCGGGACGACCTCGAATGGATCATCGCGGTTGGCCGCACGAAGAACGGCGAGCTGTTCTTCTACGACACCGGCGGCGATATCGTCGAGGACCTCGGCACGCTCGAGTATCTGAAGGCGCGGATCGTGCGCGCCCATTTCGGCGACGAGTACGAATAGCAGGGGCCAGCCCCTGCACCCATGTCAGGACGCCGACGACGCTGTCGCCGGCGCTCGGTCGCCTTCGCGCACTCGCTCTATTCTTCCACTCGCAAGCGCTTCAAAAATTTTCAATCTTCAAATTCCTGCGATGGCGGGCGTGCGTAAATCACGCCGTCTTCGATCTCGGTAGGCACGCGATATAGAAATTTGCCGCATGCGGTTGGCGGGCCCGCAATACACTCGCCGCTCGCCGGCTCGTAGTACGCGTTGTGCGTCTGGCACATCAGGTAGCGTCCTTCCTCGGCGAAGAATTGATTGTCCACCCAGTCCATCGCCATCGGCACATGGCGGCATCGATTGACGTAGGCGTGGAACTCGCCGCCGAAGTTGATCAGAAAGCATTCCTCGTCGGCGCCTCGAATCGGGAGCATGAACTTGAGTGACTCGCCCGGTGCGAGCGAATCGATCCTTGCGACCCGGTAACGCGCGTGCGCGGGCGCTGACTTCGATCGTGGGCGCGATCCGGTCAGCGCGGCGCGGCGACGATGTTGGCGAGGCATTGGGTTCGAAGCGAATGGCGGAATTGCGCGCGCGATTTCGCGCTGACTTGCCGCAGTCTTTCAAAGCTCGTAGCATCTGTAAATGCCGCTGGTCGCATTTGTATATCGCTAGAACGCGGACCAATTCGAGTCTCCAGGTAATTCAGAAGTTTGATGGAAAAGCCGAAGATCCGCGCCGTCGAGGCTTTTCCGGTCGAAGAAAAGGATCAGACATTCATCTGTCTTCGCGATCCGAGCGGACTTGCGCCCGAGTCGATCATGCTCGGGATGGGCGCGTACTTTATCGTCACACTGTTCGACGGAGAGATGTCGCTCAAAGAAATCCAGGCTGCATTTTCGAAGCGCTTCGGCGAGATGATTCCGATCGAGAAGCTCGAAGAGCTGATCGCGGCGCTCGATCGCGCGTACTATCTCGACTCGCCTGCGTTTCATGAGCGCGAGAGGCGCGTGCGCGAGGAATTTCTCGCGAATCCCGAACGTCCGGCGGCGCTGGCCGGACTTTGCTACGAGAAAGATCCCGCGAAGCTGCGCCTGGAGCTGGCGAGATTTTTCGATCCTCCCGACGGTCCCGGCCGCGCGCCGACGACCACCAGGCCCGAGCCGCTGGCCGGGCTTATCGCGCCGCATATCGATCCGCGACGCGGCGCGTCCGCCTATGCGCACGCGTACTACGAGCTGATGTCGCATGAGCCGCCGGAACTGGTTGTGATCCTTGGCACGTCGCACTACGGCGGCGGCCCCGAGCTATTCACCGCGACGCGTAAGAATTATGCGACGCCGCTCGGCGCGGTCGAGACCGACAAGGCATTCATCGACCGGCTCGCGGCGCGTTACCAGGGCGATCTGTTTGCCGACGAAGAATTGCATCGCGGCGAGCATTCGATCGAGTTCCAGGCGCTGTTCCTGGCCTATGCGCTGGGTGCGCGCGGCTATCAGATCGTGCCGATCCTGGTCAGCTCGTTCCACGAGATGGTTGCGAGCGGGCTCGAACCGGCGCGCGATCCGCGGGTCGCCTCGTTCCTGGACGCACTGCGCGGTGAGCTCGCGGCGGAACGGCGGCGGGTGCTGATATTGGCAGGAGTGGATTTCGCGCACGTCGGCAAAAAATTCGGCGACGAGTTCACTGCCGATCGCGCGGTTGCGGAACGTGTCGAGCGCGAAGACTTGAGCTTGATCAACAATATCAAACGCGGCGATCCCGCCGGCTTCTTCGCCGACATCATGAAGGATCGCGACGCGCGGCGAATCTGCGGACTCGCGCCGATGTACACGCAGCTCGAGCTGCTGCGCGGACGCAGCGCGCGGCTGCTCAAGTACGGAATCGCGATGGAGCCGCACAGCCAGTCCGCGGTGTCGTTCGCGAGCCTCGCAATCGACTAGACGCCCGCGTACCATTCGTAGCCCTGATTTTCCCAGTACCCTCCCGTCCGATTGGGCAGAAAATTAACTTCGGTCAGGTACTTCACGCACTTGTAGCCGAGCTTGACCGCCGAGTAGAGGCGCAGCGGCGCGCCGTGGTCGGGGTACAGCATCCGGCCGTTCATGCCGTAGGCGAGAATCGTTTGCGGATGCATCGCGCTCTCGACGTCCCAGGACGAGTAATAGCCCGAATCGAAGGAGCGGAATTCAACGTAGCGCGCGTCGGGACTGGCGCCGACCATCTTCGCGATCTCCCGAATCTGCACGCCCTGCCATTGCGCCACCGCCGACCACCCCTCGACGCAGTGGTGGCGGACGCGCATTTGAGTGCTGGGCATTTTCTTGAGCGCGTCGAGCGAGAAGACTGACGGCCGCGCGACGAGACCGCCGACCTTGAGTGACCAGTCCGACGGTGGGAAGGGCATCTCGTCGGAAATGAAGTAACTTGGAAAATCCTTGTCGGGCGTGATATCGGCGGCGGGCGCTTCAGGAGCCAACCTGGTCGTCGAGAACAGCAATCGACCGACGCGCTCGTTCCAGCGTTCCATCCCGGAAAGAAAAATTGAAGCGGCGCGACTGTCGCATCCCGCGAGCGCGGTGGTTGCGGCGATGCCAAGGATCAACTTTCGTCTCGTCAGCAAGCTAGCCACGGCGTCCTCCGGTCACCATCGTGAGAATAGTTCGCGGATGCAGCGCGACCAGTACGATGTGCGTCGCCGCAAAAAATGCGAGCAGGACGAGGCAGGCCAGGTGGACCACGCGCGCGGAATCGTAGCCGCCGAACAATCCAGTGAGCAGATGCAGTTGCACGGGTTTGTAGATCGCAAGACCGGACAGCACCACGACGATGCCGAAAAGAATCGCGGACGTGTAAGCGAGGCGCTGAAGGCCGTTGTAAAAATCTTCGGGTGGCGGAGTCTTCCGAATGCGCAAGTAGTAGGCGAACATCGCGAGCGCATTTGCGGTATCGCGCGCGGGGAGGAATAGGCGGCGGCGCCATTCACCGCTCGCGGCCAGGTAGATCAGGTAGAAGATTCCATTGAGAATGAGGAACCAGGCGATCGCGAAATGCCAATGGCGTGCACCGGCGAGCCATCCGCCAAATCGCATCCACGACGGCGGCGCGTCATTCTGGAACGGATACCATCGGTATTGTCCGCCGCGCGGACCGAGCGCCGGATATGCGGACAGAATCTGCAGGCCGCTGCCGGCCATGATCACGAGGAGTGGAATAGTAATCCAATGCGCGAGTCGAATCGGCGCAGGCTGCTGGCTTCGTCCCGGATGCTCGCGGTGCGATGATTCCATCAGAACATCTCAATGTTCCTTGTACAGGAGCAGCGGGTTGCCGGCTGGATTGTTCTGCGGTTCCATCCCGGCTGGGGCGCCGCCCTTCATCAGATGCCCGTCGGGCATCATTACTTCGCCATTGTGCATGCGAAACTCGCGGCCGCCTTGTAGCGTGATCGTGCCGTCGGCAGAAACCACGGTGCCGTTTGTCATGGTGACGTCGGAGTCCATCGGGCTCGACGCCTTGCCATGTTTCATCAGCATCATGATTCCGTTTCGCATCATCACGCCTTCCATCTGAGCAGCGTTAAGCGCGGAGGGGAACAGCGAAAAAATCAGGGTCGCCGCGAAGAGGGGGGCATAGTATCGGAAGAACTTCATCGGTCGATTCCTCCATAGTGCGAAGCGTGTCAGCGGCAGAGGGCCAGTTCGCGGACTTTGATGGCCATCGGCGAAATTATAGATCGGTTTGATAGATTAGAAGAAGTGTCGGTGGATGGACGGCGCTGCGTAACCACAGTAAGGACTGAAAATGGTTCCTTCGAATCAGATATTGATTTGGGCTCCTCTGCTGGTCGGCGTGGCGGCCACTTTCTGCACCGTCGTCATTCACGCGTTGATTCTGATAACGATCGTTCACTTAGTCCGACGCCAGTGGAGGCTCGGCCACGCCGGCGTCCACTTCTGGAGCGACGTGATCTTTGTAGCGGGAACGACGCTGATGGCGCTCGCGGCGCATCTGATCGAAATAGCAGCTTGGGCCGGCGTGTTCATTCTATGCAATGAATTCACTCGATTCTCGGCGGCCCTCTACTACTCGGCGGTTAGCTACACGTCGTTGGGCGATAGCGATGTAATCACGTCGGCGTCCTGGAAATTGTTGGGACCGCTGGAAACAGCCGACGGAATGCTCATGTTCGGGGTATCGACGGCGATGCTCTTTGCCGTAATTCAACGGCTGGTTCAGACCAGATTCCACGATTCCAACAGCTGAAGCTAAAGCACTTCGCTTTTCAATTGCGGGAACACTCTCGAAACCTTGCTCAGCAGGTAGTCGCCATAACTCCCGCTAACCGTGGCCAGGTCAGCGCCGTCCCATCGACGCGCGGGTCGGTTCCGACGCGCGGCCCAGCGGTCCGGCGTAACGGCCGTGATTGGCTCCAGCACCGCGTCGAAGCTTGGATCGAGGAAGAGCGGCATCGAGACGCGATTGCGCGTCGAGACGTTTCGGGCGCGATGCAGTGCCGAGACGTATCGCCCCGCCGTCAATCGCTCGAGCATGTCGCCGACATTGCAGACAAACGAGTCGGGCACCGGCGGGGCAGGCAGCCACCGGTCCTGATGCCAAATTTCGAGGCCTCCGACCTCGTCCTGCCGCAGCAGTGTCAGAAGGCCGTAGTCGGTGTGCTCACCCACACCGAATTCGTTCTCGTCGGCGAGTGCTGCTGATGGCGGATAGTTGAAGATACGAAAGAGCACGGTCGGGTCGCGCGTGTAGCGGTCGAGGAAGTAGTCGGGCCCGAGGCCGAGCCCGAGGGCAATTCCGCTCAGCAGTCTTTGCCCAACCGCCGTGACGTTGTCCATGTAGGTCAACAGGGTATCGCGGAACCCGGGTAGCGGAGGATAGAGGTTCATGCCATGAAGCGGCAGGCCGGCCTGGACACGTGGATCGTCGGCGCCCAGCTCGGTACCGAAGTAGATTCCTTCCTTGCGATCGGGCCGCCCGGAGGTCAGCTCACCTTCGACGGGGAAGTACCCACGCCAGGCTCGCCCGCCGTGCGCCATTTCGATCGCGAGCTTCTGTTCCAGGGGTAAAGCGAAGAACTCGCCTGCGAGCGTCATCATCCGCGCCGAGAGGGCCGGATCGATTCCATGCCCCGTCGCGTAGAAGAACCCGAACTCGGAGCACGCGCGATCGAGCGCCGCGCCGATGCGCGCAATGTCGCCCGAGCTGATATCGACGATCGGGAGGCTTTCGCTCGAGCTAGTCAGCGACTTAGGCGAAGTCGTCATGAGTCACGCTCATCGTCCAATCCTATCGCGCCAGTCACCGTCAGGACAGCCCGACCGCGATGGCAGCCGGGACTCCAGACGAATCGAGGGCCGTCCGGAAGTAAAATTCCCACTTGAGCATTGATTATCGCGCTAGAAGGACGGTGTACCATGTTGTAGAGTAGGCGACCTTACAGACGACCGCCGAAGTGATTCGGGCTAACATACCGGGGGGAAAGGTATGGCTAAGACTAAGTTACCGAGGTTCGTATCCTGGCTCAGGCACGGTGAAGTAGATTTTGCGGCTCCTCTCACGGCGACTGACGATCTGCTTTACGCATTCGCCCTGCCCTCTGACCGCGCGAGTATTCAGAAGTTCGTGGATTCCACCCTCGGTACAGTAGGCAAAGGCGTTGTAAAGTACCGCGTTTTGGGCGACTACGTTCTGCTGCTGTATCAACACACTGGGCATTTCACTTCGCCGATCAACATCGGATGGGCCGAGGATCACGAAACCGCCATCATGGTTCCGTTGATCCAAAAGCTCGCGGATTCGCCGCTCTCTTATAAGTTGTGCCTTTGGATGCCCTACCTGGTTATCGACGTAGGACTCGGTATGGTGACCGGGCGCGACGTATGGGGATACAACAAGTCGCTGGGTCAATCGCTGATACCCGAACCAACCGATGCAGCAGTCTTCAACACGCAGACCTTGATATTCGAGAGCTTTGACCCGTCCACGAAGGCTCGCGTGGACACCTTGATCAGCGTCACTCGCGATGGTGGTGGCACCTTTGGACCGACTGAGACGTCCTGGCAAGATTCGGGGTCAGTTCTCAGAGCAATAGACACGGCGCTCGGTCCGTGGCCCGTAAAATTGGGCCGAAGTCGCGATACTCTTGCCAATTTTCTGCAACTATCGATTGGAGTAGATGTTCCCGTCATCAACCTTAAGCAGATGAGAGACACCGAGAAGACGCAACTAGCGTGCTACCAGTCCCTTGTGAGAGCATTCCTGAAGGCGAAATTAAGAGAGGGTGGCTATCTGAAAGGCAAGTACACAGTAGAAATACTGCAGTGCGATAGCCACGATCTCGCGACTGACTTCGGACTGCAAAACCGAGGCGCGAAGAATGGCGGACGCTACTCGCTACCTGTGAAATTCGCATTCTGGGCAATGATGGACTTCGACGCGCCAGCCGGAGAAACCGTCTGGACGGCAACTTAAGGAGTGTGACTAGAGAAGAGGAATATCGAGTGACTGTTTTGTGATCGCCTCCGCAGCCATTTTGCCGGATTCGAATGCTCCTTCGGCGCATCCTCCGTTGACTTTTCCTCTCGTCCAATCGCCCGCGAAATATAAATTGTCGATACCGGTTCGCGAGGTGTCGCCGGGCTTTAGCCGATATTGGACGCTGTTCGGAAAGGTCTGCACGTACAGCTCGGACGGATCGAGATTTGCGCGGTAGAATTCATGGACCACGAGACCGGTGTCGATGCCGCCGCCCGCTGCCGCATTCGGCCATAGCTGGCCGATATTGCTCCTCATCCAGCCGGCAAACTCCTGCTTTACCCGATCCGCTTGTTGTTTCGGAAAATTGTAACTGTTGAAGGGGGGCATCTGCCGCGGCGGAATGAGCGTTCCGCAGAAGTACTCACAAGAGTGCGGCTTTGGCTTTGGCCAGTCTTCCATGGCAAGCAGATGTGACATCTCGCCCCAGGAGCGAAATGGGTCTGCATAGGTGCTGAGAACGGTCGGGCCGAGCTTCCATCCCAACTTGGCGAGCTTTGGCTTGAGCCAGAGCTGAGAAGCCTGGGTAGCCACCGATTGCGTATTCTGGTGCATGGCCTGAATTGCTGGACTCTTGTCCAGTAGTTCCTGACCTAGTATCGGAAGCGATGCCGGCGGGATCGCAAGCACGACGAGATCGAAGTCCTTTAGCTCGAAATCGGGTTCAACGCGATACTGACACCACATCGATTCGAGATCCCAGGCGTCCTTCGCCGCACCGCCTTCAATTTCGCTCCATCTTGGTTCCGAGGGCCAAGAGGGGAATCCTTTGACCTTGCGAAATGGCGTGTAAGTGGACTTGAGCAATTTGACTTGCCGGTACATCGAGATCGACTCTATCGACTTGCCATCGTTGCTTAGGTGGATGTTGGTCACGCGGTGAAAGAAATGGATATCAACGCCGCGGGCCTTCAACACCGAGTACATAGGCGAGAAGATGGTGTCGCCCATCCCCGCATTCATCTTCCAAAGCGGCGCACCTTTGTAGTCCAACGTCATCATCAAGAGCGCACGCAGCCCTGAACCTGCCGCGATCCTGCCGTTGGCGATCGTCGACGAATCGCCGCGCTCGTATGCGAACGCCAAATCGTAAAGGACTCGCACGGGCGCGAAGCTTAAGTACTTGTCACTCATACCGGCCGTCTTCAGCCAGGCCCGATACTCGATTTCGTCGAGCTTTTCGATTCCCTTGTTCCAGTCCGGAAGGACGTCGCGAATATAGCCTTTCATCAGCGCGATCGCGTAGTCCGTGAACGCGCAGATCTCTTCTCCTCGCGATCCCGCCGCAACTAGTGGAGGCTGAGCGAGACCCTGGAACCAACCCTGAAACTCTACAAGTGAACGCGCGAGGTCCTTATAGATGTCGATACTTAGATTCGGATGCTTGGCGGCTCGAACCGCCTTCCGATGCATCGATTTCAAGTTGCGGAGGCCGGTGACCTGGATTTCTCCTGCCGGACCGAGTCTGGGTTCGCTCCACAGGTGCTTCTTCAGCCAGCCCAGGATTGTAGGAACAACCTGAAGCCTGAGGTCGCTCGCAGGTTCCCCAGGCGTATGCCTGTTCTTCGGGAACTTCATGTTCCAGGGATACCATTCGCCCGTCTGATCATTTGGAAGTTGCTGTTCGAGAGTCACCTGTCGGAGAGGAGTAAAAGCGTCGCACCAGGTTTTGAATGGATTGTCCGGCTCCTTGCGCCACTCGGCGTAACAGGCGCGGATGGTCTTGAAAGCGATCTCGTACCAACCCATCAAAATGTGCAGACCATGCTCCTGGATCGCCTGGCCGTGATCTTCATCTCGGCCGCTAGCCGCTTTGCCGCCCAGGCGCCAGCCATGGGTGTAGATGCTGACCTTGTAGCGCTCGCATAGTTCCTTGGTGCTAGTCAGCCAGAACGCAGTGGCGATCGCGCCGCATCCGGCGCCAAGGATTACGACCCGGGTCTGTTGCTTACTGTCGGCCATTCAGTTTGTTTCGGCAGAAGGCAACTCCGACTTGACTTACGATAGTTGCTGTAACAAAGCCCGAGCCTCCTTAAGGTCAGCAGTGTCGAACCCTTCTCTAAACCAGTCGAGACTCTGTCGAAGGGTCTCATAGGATTGCTTGAGAAGTCCTTGCGCCTTGAGCGCCCGGGCGAGGCTGGTGGTAGCTCTGAGCTCCCAGGACTTTGTACCATGCAGACGGGCGATTTCGATTGCCTTGCGGAATGACTCGCAAGCTTCGGCGAGCGCGTTCTCATCGTGCCTTAGCGTCGCCTCGCCAATCAGTCTGTACAATTCGGGCTCGCAGATACCTTCACCGCCCCCTGCGACCAACTCCGATACCTGGCGAGCCGCGGCGAGTGCGCGCTCGGCATCGCCGGCCATCAAGTAAGTCTCTGCGCGCAGGTTCGCCCAATAAGTGATTCCCAATCTTGCGCCGGTTCCAGAGTAAGTCCCGATGCCGGTTTCGAGCTGCTCGATTCCTTCTCGCGTCTTACCCAGTGCGCAGAGAGACCATCCGCGCCACATCTGGCCTTGGCCGAGCCAAATTGGAAAACCATGCTCGGTTCCCAGTGCAATTGCGGCATCCGCGAATTTCAGCGCCGCCGGAGCATCACCGCGCAACTGCGCAACGGTTGCCGTAAACGAGGTCGCATGCGCTTCTCCGAAAGGATCCTTCCTTTCACGCGCTAGCTGAATTGCGGCTCGACCAGCCTCCAACGCGCGATCCGGATAGCCCAGGAACCACAGAGTAGGAGCAAGATAGGCGCTTGCCAGTATGCCTGCGTCTTGAAACGCGCCTGAGGCTTGCATGCTTACTGGATCGTACAGTGCGAGCCCTTTTTCCAGCTCGTCACGCGCGAGCGCCATGCGTCCCATGTGATAGGCAGTATTGCCGCTGGCTACGTGCGACCAGGCCGCAAGCATCGGATGCCCAAACGTCGTGGCCATCGTTCGCAGGTTTTCACAAAGCGCGAGCGCGCGTGGGACATGCTCTCCGCGTACCGACGCGAATGCCCACGCCTGGATTTGTACGAAGAACCGCAACATCGGATCGTCGATCTGGTCGCAGAGCTGGAACATCCTTGCGAAGCCGTCCTGCAATTCAGCCGCGGCGTAGCCCTTGCTAGCGATAAGTACCCCGCCGACCTGTACCAGCGTCTCCAGTTCGATGCGCCCGAGCGCAGGCACATCGGCACCTTTGCTTATTAGTTGGAGTGCTGCCCGCAAAAGTTCGAGGGCTTCTACATTCGCAGAACGACGGCTCGCTTGCTCACCGGCCAGTCGAAGATACCGGATCGCCTTTTCAGCGTTTGAGCTGAGGCGGAAATGATGTGCGAGGCTGGCTATATGATCTTCAAGATGTGCGGCCGACATCTCCTCAATGGCGTTTCCGACCCTTTCATGCATCAAGGCGCGCCGTTCCGACAGCAAAGATCGATACGCGACCTCTTGCGTCAGTGCATGCTTGAAGGCGTAGGTACTTTCCGGCGATGAACCACGTTCAACGAGAAATTCCCCCATTCGTAATTCTTCCAGCGTTCGCTCCAGGTCGCCTCTCGATTTCAGAGTCGTTCGTTCGACCAACTCGAGGGAAAATTCTCTTCCTATAACAGCTAACGTTTGCAGTACTTCTCGGTGAGAGCTCGGGAGGCTATCGATTCGAGAGGCCAGGACGATTTGAACCGTCGCGGGAATATCGATGCGTTTGACCGGTGACGCCAGCTTGAGGGTCGGCTCTCGGACCAGAACGCCGCGGTCGAGCAGGGTCTGTACGATTTCCTGAATGAAGAAGGGATTTCCCTCTCCTTTTTCAACTATCAATCGCTTGAGGACCGCCAGACTTTCCGCATTGCCCAGTATGCCGTCCAACATGTCGCTGGCGCTTCCTTCAGTGAGTGGCAGGAGGTCCAACGTCGCGCAATTGGCTGAGCGCAACCATGAGGAGTCGTATTCCGGGCGGTAATTCGCCAGGAGCAGAATCGAAGCATCCGCCAGATCGCCGGCGATAGAACGTACAAAGGACTCGCTCCCGCCGTCGAGCCAATGAAGGTCCTCAAAGATGAGGACGACCGGTCGATCCAGGCTCTCTCGCCGTAGCAGCCGCGCTATTGCGGCAAAAGTACGCTGCTGTTTGATAGCGGGATCCATCTGCCGAAGCGGATCAGTCGCCCCACCGCTCGCAAGCATCGATTCGAGGAAGGGCACCGTGTCTTCCAGTTCTTGCCCGAGGAGGGTGATGGTCCGCCTGATCTTGTCGCATCGAACGGAACCTGTGTCGTCATCACCGATCCCGAAGTACCCTTTTAGAAATTCGACCAGCGGGATATATGCTGACGCACGGGCGTGCGAAATCGATGGCATCTCGAGCACCAGGCATCGAGGATCGATCGTTCTCCGAAACTCGAAGAAGAGCCGCGACTTGCCGGACCCGGCCTCACCGGACACGAAAACGATTTGACCGCGACCGGCTGCCGCTTTGCGGAAGGCTTCCACGAGGGTTGCAAATTCCTGTTCGCGCCCGACGAACTTCGTCAGCCCCCGGTGTGCGGTTGCCTCGAAGCGGGTTCGCGGATGACCTAGCCCTGTAAGCTCGGAAACCCGGACGGGGTGCCTGACCCCTTTCACGCGGATCGGACCAAGTTCCCGGAATTCGAAGTAACCTTCAACGAAACGACGAGTGTCTTCCGTCAGTGCTATCGAGCCGGGCGGAGCCACCGCCTGCATACGAGCGGCGAGGCTGGTTGAATGTCCGATCGGCGTATACTCGGCGTGCGTTTCGTCGGTTTGAATTATTCGAACTATTACTTCTCCGGTATTGACCCCAACACGGATCGTAACTGCCGCACGGCCTTGCGATAGCATCTTATCGCCGTAGTTCCGCAATTCATCGCGCATTCTTACCGCGGCATAGAGCGCTCGCTGGGGATGATCCTCGTACGCGATTGGAGCACCGAAAATCGCGAAGATGCCGTCGCCGGTGGACTGGACCACATAGCCTTCGTACTCATGAACCGCGTTGATCATCAGCTTCAAACAAGGATCGATAATATGGCGCGCTTCTTCCGGGTCGAGGTCCTCCATCAGTTCCATCGAACCCTTGATGTCCGCAAAGAGAGCGGTAACCGTCTTGCGCTCGCCGTCCGGAATCTGGCCGGCGTCCACAGTACTCGCGGTTGCCTCGGAACGACGCAATGACGGCTCCAGGTCCGGAGCGGAAATGGGAAGCATCGCGCCGCAATCGCCACAGAATTTCTTCTGCCGTGGATTGTCGATTCCGCAGGCTGGGCAGTGCATTTGACCCCTACTTGTAGGGAGTTGGATTAGCACGCTGTCGACTGCACCGAAAGAGCGCGGAGAGCCTCGCGCGTGTGCACTTCGGCCTGGTGTCAGTTTACCGCGGCATCGAAGTACGCGGTCTCAATTTTGCCCACGCGTTTGAACTGTAGAAAAATCCGGTAGTGGCCTGGCTTGGGAAAGCCGTAGGGAATCGAAAGCTCGGGCGAGATTCTTGTGGCGGCATTTGCGCTCGCAGTCATGTTCATGCCGCTCATATTCATACCCGCCATCGAATCAGGCGTCATACCAGAGTCGGCGCCGGCCATCATCAGGGCCGCCATCGGAACCGATCCCGACGGATGGATGTGCGCGAACACCTGCATATCGGAGCTGACGATCTCGGCGTGCGCCGCCATTCCCATATACGGCTCGAGGTCGGCCGCGGGCTTGCCACTCTGATCCTGCACTTCGAAGCGCAGGATCATCGGCGCATTCGCGCGTAGTGCGGCGCCATCACGATGCCACACCACGCGCGTGCCGTCACTAAGAGCATCGAGGGTGGAATCCGATGACGACGTGAGCGGAGGTGCTATGCCGCCGGAGTCGTCACAGCTTAGCGGCGCACCGCTTACCTGCGGCAAGTCGATCGAGCCGACCAGCGTCCATGGAAATCCATTTTGGCTGACGATATCGGCGAACGCGCTGTAGAGGCCGGGTTCGAGCGACGGGAGCGCGGCGACGAATGAGCCATCGGGCTCGCGAACCGGATGCAAATGCCAGATGCGGTCGAGCGCGGGCTTGCGCACGAGGAAGAAGTGCATCAGATGGCCGTGGTCGGGCACGAGGCGATCCATAACCTTCAACCGCAGCCAATCCTGATCCGCAGGCGACGGGCGAATCGCGAGGCGATTTCGGTCTACAAGGGTCAGCGAAAGCTTCGGCGGCTTGAAGACATTGGTAATCGCGGCGTAGTTCTGTGCGTCGAAGTCCCACCACGCAAACGCGAGATAGAAGATTGCCGCCGTGACGACTCCCACTATCGCCATCGCGCGCCATCCGCGCCGCCTGAGCTCCGGCGTGACGGGAGCGCCCGGAGCGAGGCGCGATTCGCGGGCCGCGCCGCCCACGATCGAGATCGCCCCGAGTGCGAGACCTATCGCGAGCGCCAGCAACAATGCGCCCAGTGCCGGCGGCATCGGGAGCATCACGCGTGCCGCCGACGGCACCGGCACCGACAATTGCGCCGCACCGTGCGTGCCGCTGACGTTGATCAGCACCCGCATCGAACCGTACTCCATCAGCCACAAGCTCGAGGTGAAAAGATGCGGCTCGATTGGCGAGCGCTGTGCGATGTCCGGGACCGGAGCATATTTCGAACCCGCGCCCGCCAGCCGGGTCACCGCGGTGCTGACCTGTCGCACGTCGTCAGAGTCGGATCGAATCTGCACGTCGGCAACGCCGGGGATCACCGCGGGAACGTTGACCGTCACGAACAGATGATACGGGCCCGCATCGCCTTCGTAAAAAACGTTGGGACTGCCGACGTGCGCATCGGCGAGACTGGCGAGCAATAGCAAGGCGACCGCGAGCATCGCGGCGCGGCGCACGACAGTTGTGCACGATGCGGGCAGCATCGGGGAGAGATCGGCGCGCGTCAGCGCCGCACAGTGCGCATCCAGTTGCCCAGTGCCATCCCGAGCGAGCAGAAGATGATCGACATCACGAGCGCGAGCGCCATTCCCTTCGCGAATGCGGCAGAAGTCGGGTCTAGCGCGAAATGGTAGGGGTTGTAGAGCAGAACGGCGGGATCGAAAAATCCGAAATAGTTGGCGCCGAAGATCGGATTGCGCGCGGCCGGCGAGATCAGGAAGTCCGCAAATGGCCATTGCGCCGCGACGAATGCCGCGATGAAAACACAACCGGCCGCGAGCGCGGATTTCCAGCCGCCCCAATCCTCGCCCATCCGGGCGCGCAGCAGATCGAGTGCGAATGCGGGCGCAATCACCAGCACCGGGAACCACAGCGGCACCATGTGCGTGATGTTCTGATAGACCGGGCCGAGCTTGGGCGCTGCGGGGAAGAGCGGGAAGAGCCACAGCCCCGCCAGAAACAGGGCTGTGTAGATGGCGGCCATCGTGGTCGCCGGCCATCGGTTCTTCGAGACCACCGATATCGCGATCAACCCGACGGGGAACGCGATTGCCACCGCGCGATAGAACTCCGAGTTGTGCATGAGTTCCATCGGCGTCGATTCAAGGATGAAGAGCGCGGAGCCAGCCACGACGATGCCGCCGATTGCGAGCAGGAGCCAGTCGAGCTTGCGCTGATAAGCGCCCGCCGCGCGATTCAGATGCGCGCTCACCAGCAGCATCGCGCCAAGCTCGATCATGAGCTCGCCCATGCCCAGCATCGAGTGCGGCAAGCTGACTATCTTGACGTCGAGCCCGTATGCGTTGTGCCACCAGTTGTCGAACGGTGCCGAGGTCAGCATCGCAAATCCGCCCCACGCTGCCATGAAACATCCTAGCGGCCCGCGAAATCCCCACACCGAGATGCTCGCGTCCTTTGCTTCCTGCGAAGTGCCGAAGGTGGTGGACAGTATCGCGTAGCCGCTGGCGATTCCGGCCAGCACTCCCGCGAGATAGATCATCATGTGTGCAGGAGTCCAGAAAGTGTCGCGGCCGATCGAGATATGCCACGAAATGTCCCAGTAGCCGCCGAACAAGTCGGCAGCCGGGGCCGCGGCCAGACACCATACGTACCAAGGAATTGAAGCGATGCGCGCTGCCGCGACGCTTCGGGCGTCGGAGCGCTCGCGAACGTCGAGGGTTGCGGCGGCATTTCCCATGGCAGCTTCTCCACTTACGATTGTATCTGTATCCGAGGCGGTCGCCCACAGTATCGGGCCCGACTCTCCGCGCACGAAATCCGGCTTATTCGAGGCGCTTTAGAAAGTCGCGTAACACGCGATCCCACTTGTCCCAGTCGGCGCCGCTCGCTAGATGACCCTTGTCGCTGTCGATCTCGAAGTAAGTCGCATCGACTCCAGCCGCCTTCAGTTTCGCCATCACCGCCGGCGCGATGCTCGGCGGAAAAAGTTTGTCAGTGCGTGACAGCACGTAGAGCACTTTAGCGCGGATCTTCGCGAAGTCCTTCTCGGCGTTGTAATGCGAGCGCGCCTGCGCCAGCGCAATCAACGAATTGGGATCGAAGATCTTCGCCCATTTTTCCGCCAGCTGATGGATTACCGCGTCACGCCTGGCCGGATCGGGAAACCTTGGGGCAAGCTCAGCTTCGATACCGTAGCGCTTGAGCGTTGCAACCCGCAGTTCCGTCATGAAGCCAAGCATCTCCGAGTTGCCGTAATGATGCCCGCGGTTCCATCCGGGAGCCTCGGCAAACCGCGCCCGCAAGTCGGCAACCATCCGCTCGCCGTCGGTCGCACTGGGACTGGTGACTACCGGGACGATTCCGCGCATCGCGTCGGGAAACGTGACACCCCATTGAAACGCCTGGTAGCCGCCGAACGAAATTCCCGCGACCGCGACCAGGTGCTTCACCCCGACCGAATCGAGCATCGCGCGCTGTGCGGTGACGATGTCGACCAGTGTGTACTCCGGAAAATCCGGTCCATAAGGCTTGCCGGTTTTCGGATTGAAGCTCGCGGGCGCGGTCGAGCCGAACGACGAGCCGAGCATGTTCGATGACACGACGAAATACTTGCTGGTGTCGATCGCCTTGCCCGGCCCAACCAGTCCGTCCCACCATCCCGGTTCGCCATTCGCATCGAGTCCAGCCGCGTGCTGGCTCGACGTGTATCCGTGGGTGAGGAGAATCGCGTTGCGTCCGTTCGCCGCGAGAGTTCCATAGGTTTCGTACGCGAGCTTTAGCTCGGGCAGGACCGCGCCGCTTTGAAGAGAGAAGTTTTTCGTCGAGAAACTTTTCACCTCGACTGCGCCGAGGCCGCTTTCATTTGCCATCGTGTTGCTCGCAGTTCGTCGATTGCCGTTCAGTGTTTTGCCGTGCGGCAAAAAGTCCAGAAGCGGACGCCGCTTGTGCCGGCCTCTTCGCCGTTCACGATCATATCGAAGCCCTGTTTGAGATAGAACGCGACGTTGCGCTGGTTCTCGGTCTCGAGATAGCAAGCGAGATTCTCGGCGTCCGCGCGCGCTACCACGGGGCGCATCATCGCGTTACCGAGCCCGCGCCGCTGGCGGTTCGGCTCGACGCCGATCAGGAACAGGTACCAGCAAGCGGCGGTCATGTCGCGCTCGCGCGCCTGCCATTCGCGTCCGACCACGTCGCGATAGCGCTGATACGCGTCGTTACCGATAAGCGACGCCGTCTCGTGCATCCCCGACGCTTCGATATTCTCGCGCGTCCACTTTGCATTCGGCGGCAGCCAGACCGCGACGCCTTCGACTGCGTCCGCGGTCGCATACACTTCGCCTGTGAGCGCGCCGAAGCGGATCATCCTCGCGTACACTTCAGGCAGCAGCCGCCTGCGTTCCGCCGGGTCGGGAATAGCGTAGACCATCAGCGGATCGTCGTGGAACGCGCGCGCGAGCGTCGCCGCGGCGGTGGGAATCTCCGCGCTGGGGAGCCTCACGATTTTCAATTGAACGTTCAATCCCAAACCGGCGGCTTGCGACCGATCCACGGCGCGGCTTGTTCGAGCTGGCCCGCGAGTTGGATCAGCGTCGCTTCGTCGCCGTAGCGCCCGCCGAACATCACTCCGATCGGCAGGCCCTCACGGCTCCAATAGAGCGGTAACGAGATCGCCGGCTGCCCGGTGATGTTGTAAACCGGGCAGGCCACCGCAAAATTCGTCAACTTCTCGTCGAGCAGCGTCGTGGCCGGACTCATGAAATCGATCGTGCCGATTCGAAGCGGCGGCTGACCCAGGGTGGGCGTCAGGAGCAGATCATGTGATTCGAAGAACGCCGCAAACTGGCGCGAGGCCTGTTGAAGCAGCGCCTGCGCGATCAGATATTGCGTCGCAGATACCTGCCGCCCGCGCTGGTACATGTTCCAGGTGAAGGTCTCGAACTTGTCCGGCGTCGGTTCGGCGCCGGTCAGCATCCGCGTCGCCTCGATCGACAGCGCCACTCCGCTCGAGTAAACGATTTCGAACAGTTGCGCGAGCATTTGGTAGTTGAGTTGCGGTGTCGCCTCTTCGACTTCATGACCGAGCCCGGCGCACAGCTTGGCCGCGTGTTTCGTCGCCTCGACGCAGTCCGGATGAATCCTGCCACCGAGCGGATTCTCGGTCGAGAATGCAATTCGCAGCCCCTTGGGCGGCGTCGACGATTCTTGCAGATAGGGCCGGACAGGCGGCTGCGCGAAGTACGGATCGCCGGGCATCGGGCCGGCGGTCGCGTCGAGTGCGGCCGCGCTGTCGCGAACGGTCCTGCTGAGCACGTGCTCGACGATGAAACCGCCCAGGATGTCGCCGAGATTTGGCGCGAGCGAGATGCGCCCGCGGGTCGGCTTGAGACCGACCAATCCGCAGCACGACGCGGGAATTCGAATCGATCCGCCGCCGTCGTTGCCGTGTGCGACGGGCACGATCCCTGCCGCAACCGCAGCCGCTGAGCCGCCGCTGGAGCCACCCGGCGTATGCTCGAGGTTCCACGGATTGCGCGCCGGCCCGTACAGACGTGACTCCGTCACGGGGGGAATTCCCAATTCGGGCGCGTTGGTCTTGGCGAAGGGGATAAAGCCTGCGCGCTTGTAGCGGGCCACCAACTCCGAGTCCAGCTGCATCGGCGTGGCTGGAACAAATGCGCACGCCGACCGCGTCGGCATCCCCGCGCAGTCGCCCATGATGTCCTTGAGCAGTAGCGGCACGCCTGCGAACGGCGCATTACCGGCCTTGTGCTGAGACGCGGCGGCTCGCGCGCGATCGTAGTCCTTGAAGACGATCGCATTGAGCTTTGCGTTGTGCTTTTCCGCGCGCGCAATAGCCGCGTCCATCAGCTCAGCCGGCGTAACCTCGCGCTCGCGCACCATGCGGCCCAAGGCCAGGCCGTCGAAGGAGGCATATTCGTTGAATGACATGATGGGACCAGTGGACAGTTAACAGCGCAATTAGAAAGCCTAACACCTTGCGATTCGATGCTGAAAGTCCGCTGAGTGCGTGGCTGGTACGGGAACTGTGACGGACTTATAGTGTCCAGCATCATGGTCCAGCACAAATAGCTCGCAGTATCGCGGGCGTGGCTCGGGACAGGAGATACGCCAATGGCAAAGATCGACGGCGGCGAGATGCTGGTACGGACGCTGGAACGAGAAGGCGTCCGCGAGATCTTCACCCTCCACGGCGGCCATCTCGATGCGATCTACGCGGCCTGTGGCGCGCACGGCTTCCGCGTGATCGATACTCGCCACGAGCAGGCCGCGGCGCACATGGCTGACGGATGGGCGCGCACGACGGGGCGTCCCGGCGTCGCGATCGTAACTGCCGGGCCAGGCGTCACCGACGCAGTCACAGGCGTCGCCAACGCGTTCATGGACTCGATCCCGATGATCTTGATCGCCGGACGAAGTCCTCTCGCCGACGATGACAAATTGCCTCTGCAAGCCGTCGACCAGATGGGCATCCTGCGGCCAATCACCAAATGGGCGCGCAGCGTGACGCATACCGAGCGCATTCCCGAATACCTGGCCGCCGCCTTCCGCCATGCGACTTCAGGACGCCCCGGGCCGGTGTTTCTGGAACTGCCGATTGACGTGCTCTTCGCGCGCGTTGATGAGGAACGAGTCGCGTTTCCGCAAGATCGGCCGACGGAGCCGGCGGGTCCGGGCAGAGCCGCGCTCGTGCAGGCGCTCAGCTGGCTTCGCGAGGCGAAGCGTCCCGCGATCCTCGCCGGTGGCGGAGTGTGGTTCGCGCAAGCAGGTACCGAGCTGACTCGCTTTGCCGAGCTTACGAACACCCCGGTGATGACCAACTCCAAGGCGCGCGGCTCGATCTCCGAGGAGCATCCGCTATGCTTCGGCGGCTTCGGCGCGATTCATCCCGCGATCCATGCCCAGACCGGCGGCAGCGCCGACCTCGTGATCTTGCTCGGTACGCGAATCGGGATGTTCACCGGCGGACGCAACTCGGTGATCCCCGCCGACGCGCGCGTGATCCAGGTCGACATCGAGCCCGAGGAGATCGGGCGCAACCGCAACATTGAACTCGGCATCGTTTCCGATTGCGGCGAGTTCCTCCGCCAGGCAATCGAAGCGGCGAAAAACGAAAGATTCGATCCGCACGCGCAATGGCTCGAGCGCTTGAGCGCGGTCCGCCATGCGATGCGCCATCGCTTCGACGAGGCGCTCAGCGACCGGCCCGGCCCGATTCATCCGGCGCGGATGGTGCACGAGATCGCGAAAACTTTGAGTCCCGACGCGATCGTAGTCGCCGACGGCGGCGAGACCGCCGCATGGATGTCGAATGCATGGACCGCGACTCATCCCGGGCGATTCCTGACCCACGGCTATCTCGGATGCCTCGGAACCGGGCTCCCGTTCGCACTCGCGTGCAAGGCGGCTCATCCTGACAGCGAGATATTCTGCATCGTGGGCGACGGGTCGGCGGGACTTAATTTCTCGGAATTCCATACCTCCGCGAAGAACAACCTGCCGATCTCCGTGGTGATCAACAACGATCAGCAATGGGGCATGTCAAAGCATGGGCAGGAAATCATGTGGGGCAAAGGCCGCCACATGGCGACCGAGCTCGGGATGGTGCATTACGAGCGCGCGGCAGAAGGTCTCGGCGCACAAGGCGAACTCGTCGAGCGCGCGGCGGATATTGCGCCGGCGCTCAAGCGCGCGCTCGCGTCGGGCCGGCCCGCCTGCTTGAACATCGTCACCGACCGCGACGTGATCGAACCGGGGACGCTGGCGATGTACAGCGCCGGCGCGCCGAAGGCTCCGAAGGAGCAGCCGAAGCCCGACGCGAGTGGCGAAACCACGCTGCCCTATTACGGCAAGCGCAAGCTCGATTGAAGAGAGTCGAAACGTCGGTCCGCTGATTCGCTCTTAGAGTGAATTGACCACGGACGCGAAGCGGCGGATGCCTTCGGCGATTTGCTTTTCCGGCATCGACGCGTACCCGAGCAGCAGTCCGACCTGCTTCGGCGGGTTGAGATAAAACGCATCCACCGAGTACACGCCGACTCCCGCCCGCGCCGTACGCATTCGTAATTCCCGCGCTCTCGACGCCGGCATATCTCGCAGCCACAGCACCAGGTGAAGCCCCGCATTGATTCCAGACACCTGTGCGCGACTGCCCAGGTGGCGCTCGATGGCTTCGAGCATCGCGGCGCGCCGACTCGCATTGCGCGTGCGGGTCCGATGCAGATGTCGTTCGAAATGGCCCTCGCGAATGAAATCTACAAGCGCGGCCTGCGCGAGGCTGGGGCCACCGGTGTCCATCAACGCTTTCACCGATCGCAATGGCTCAACGAGCCGCTCAGGAAGGATCATGTATCCGAGCCGGAGCGACGGAAACATCACTTTCGAAAACGTTGCCGCATAGAGCACGCACCCGCTGTCGTCTAGCGCCGCGAGCGCCTCGATCGGCCGGCCGGAGTAGCGATACTCGCTGTCGTAGTCGTCCTCGAATATGCAGGCGCCGGAACCTCGGGCCCATGACAGTAGCTCGAGGCGCCGCCCGAGCGGCATCACCGCGCCGGTGGGAAACTGATGCGACGGCGTTACGATGGCGAGTCTGCTGGCGGTGCGCCGTTGCGCAAGTTCCGCGGTGCGCAGCCCATGCTCGTCCACCGCAATCGTTTCGATCTTCGCGCCGGCCGCTCTCATCACGGTGCGCGCGCCTCGATAGTGCGGCTCTTCCATGAGCACGACATCGCCGGGATCGACGAGCACGCGCGCGGCCAGGTCGAGCGCCTGTTGCGATCCGTTGACCACCAGGACTTGTTCGGGCGTGCATGCGATCGCGCGCGCGCGGCCGGCGTAGTCGGCGATCGCCTCGCGCAAGGCGGGCAACCCATTCGGCGCTCCGTAGTCGAGATCGCGAATCGTGACCCGGCGCGCGCGCCGAGCTATCACACGGCACCATGTCTCGTGCGGAAAATCGGTGAAAGAGGGCGGACCGTACCGGAAATCGTACGGCAGCACATCGCGATTCGGCTCCCAGGTGAATTGCGTGCCGGCGGACGCCTCGCGCACCCGGCGCGCGTATGCCGACAGATGCACCGGCGCGAGCGTCCGGGTCGGCGCCGGTCGGCGGCGCGCGGCAACCTGTGTGAGAGAGCGCGGTAGTTCGCGCGCGACAAATGTGCCAGCGCCCCTGTGCACAGTCAGATAGCCCTCGTCGAGCAGTTGCCGGTACGCCATTATCGCGACGTTGCGCGAGACGCCCAACTCGAGCGCGAGGTCGCGCGTTGCCGGAACCCGCGCCGCCGCTGACAACTGCCCCTTGAGTATCTGTCCGCGTATCGCCCGATAGATCTGATCGTACAGAGCGCCGTCTGTATCGAGTTTCAGGAACATCCGCGCACCTCTCTTAAGCGACCGTACTACGCGAATCTCGACCTGAAAAGTGGATCCTGAATTATTTCCTAAAGTGGAACTATAGATGGTCCACTCGCTCTGCCGGCGAGCACATGATCCTCATGATCAGTAGCGAGCCCTGAAAATGCGCTCACACATTTTTGGAAACTGAACGGAGGCAAACGATGAAGCTCTATTACTCTCCCTTGAGCGTCTACAGCGCAAAACCGCGGATCGCCTTGTCCGAGAAGGCGATCGCGCACGAAACCCGGCTTGTCAACTGGACTCCCGCGACCGGATGGATCAAGCCTGAGGAACTGCCGCGGCTTAATCCCAAGGCGCAGATTCCGGTGCTGGTCGACGGCGAGACGGTGATCTACGACTCGACGATCATCCTCGAGTACCTGGACGAGCGCTTTCCAAAGCCTGCGCTCTTTCCCTCCGGCGTCGCCGGGCGCGCGCGATGCCGCATCCTGGAGGATCTCGGCGACACCCTGCTGGCGCCCCACCTCGGCGTGCTGGTGCGTGAGGTGTTCCTGAAGCCCGACCCGTCGACGCGAGATCGCGAAGCAGTAGCGCAGGTGATGGCCGAGCTCAAGCGCCAATACCAGCGTCTTGATCGCGAGATCGGCAAGCGCGAGTACCTGTGCGGCGACTTCAGCGTTGCCGACATATCGTGCTTCTCGCCGATCAATCTCACCTCGATGATGCAGGCCGCGCCGCCGCCGGAATGCACCAACCTGGTAGCGTGGGTATCGCGGATGCGCGAGCGTCCGAGCGTCGCCCGTTTCCTCGCCGAGTTCGCGGACGCGCTCAAGCAACTTAGCGCGCCAGCCTTGGCGGATGCGCATGCATAACGATCGGTTTGTCTGACGAACAAGGCAGAGTGACTTTGACGCACTCTGCCTTGTTTTTTCTCGTGACGGAGCTACTGACCCATCGGACCTTGATAGACTTCGCCGAAGCGCAGGCCTAGCTCGCCCGGGATCGCAAGGTTGGCCTCGCGACTACTGCGAATGCATACGACGGCGGGGCCACTCGCCTCGCGCGCGCCGATGAGCGCCGCTTCCAAGTCCTCCATCCGCTCCACGTAGAACGAGGCGCAACCCAACCCCTCGGCCACCTTGTCCCATCGAATCGTTCCCATCGCGGTGCCGAACGTCTTTCCATAGAGCCGCTGCTCGTTGGGCTCCTCCATCGACCACGAGCCTTCCGCGAACACGACGGTCCTTACTTTCAGATTCTCGCGCGCCGCCGATTGGATCTCCATAAAGTTGAATCCCGCCGCGCCGTCGCCGGTCACGCAGATCACTTCGCGCGCGGGACTGCCGAGTTTCGCGCCGATCGCCGACGGAATCCCGGTGCCGAGCATCCCCAACTCGAGGATGTTCAGATATGAGCGCGGCCGCGTCGCAGGCAGGAACCAGTGCGACCACAAGGACGTATTGCCGCCGTCAGTGACGTAGATGCTATCCGCGCCGAAAACTCTTCCGATCGTTTGCATCGCATGCGCAGGATGAATTCCCGCACCGTGCCACGCCACCGTCTTCGCGAAACATTTTTCACGCCACGCGCGGCTCGCTTCCTGGTATCGCTTGAGATCGTCACCGCTTCGCGAAGGCCCGCGCGCGGCCGAGAGCGCGCGATGAAGTCCTTCGAGCGCGTCTTTTGCGTCGGCAACGATTCCGAGCGCGAGCGGCCGCGTCACGCCCATGTTGCGCGGGTCGATATCGATCTGAATCAGCTTGGTGTGCGAAGGATCGCCCCAGTACTTGTCGTAAGGAATGTCGAGATTGCCGATCCTCGAACCCGCGACCAAAATTACGTCCGCCTCGCGCCGCGCCATGTCCGCGGCGGGGCTGTACGTGTAAAGGAAGTTCGCATGATCGATCGGCAGCGCCGATCGCCCGGCCATCGTGCCGATCATCGGACAATTGAGCAGCTCGACAATTTTCACAATCGCCTCGTTGGCGTTGCCCCGATCGACGCCCGAGCCGGCGAGTATCAGAGGACGTTTTGCAGCGCCGAGCATCTTGGCGGCGGCCTCGAGCTGCGCCGCGGACGCATACGGACCCGCCGCGCGATAATTTTCCGGCGCCAGCATCCGAACGCTCGCGTCGTCGCCGGTCGCATACATCACCGGCGCAGGCACCTCGAGATGCACCGGTCCGGGCCGTCCGTTCCACATCTCGCGAAACGCCATCCGCGTCACTTCGGGGATTCGCTCCCACGCCAGAATGGGCCCGCTCCACTTCGACACCGTTTTAAAAACTTCGAGCTGGTCCTGGCCCTGGAATGTCGACGGCGGCGAAGGATAGACGTTCGCCATGCGATGCTGCGCGGTGAAAACGACGACGGGAACGCCTTCGTGCCGCGCGGTTATCACGCCGGGCAACAGGTTGGCCGATCCGGGACCGGGATTGCCCAGCACCACCGCGACCTGGCCGCTGGTTTTGTACAATCCTTCCGCCATATGAACGGCAGCGGCTTCGTGCCGGACGGGAACAAAACGCACGCCGTATTCGTCCAGCTTCGCCAGAATTGGATCGACCTCGGGGCATGGAAGTCCGAACATGAACTTGACGCCCTCGGCGACCAGACATCGCAATAGAAGCTCGGCACCAGTGATTTGGCTCATGGGGCACTCCTTCGAACAATCGGCATCGACTTATGAGGCGATCGGTAGCACGGATTGCAGCGGCCTTAAATCGCGCCCTGTCGCCGACCGGTGCAGTTTCTCAAACAATTCATTCGATTGACTTAGTTCATCCGATTGAATTACATTGCCTGTTTATGTGGACAAGAAATGCTGCACTCGTAAAACTCGAGCCGCGAACCCGACTCCCTAACCGCGGCGAAGCTACCCGCCAGAAACTGATCGATGCAGCGCTGCGCATCTTCGGCGAACACGGCTTCGACGGCGCCAGCACCCGGATGCTCGCCGACGCGGCGGGCGCCAATCTGGCCGCGATTCCCTACTACTTCGGCGGAAAAGAAGGACTCTATCGCGCGGCGGCCCACTACGTGGTCGAGAGCAGCATGAGCGAATTCTCTCCGGTCCTCGAACAAATCGACCACGCTTTCGCGCAGCGTCCGGTCTCGCGAAAGATCGCCTGCGAACTCCTGCACAAACTGCTCGACAGTTTCACAACCCTGGTGATCGGATCGCGCGCGGCCGACACCTGGGCGAGCTTCGTTATGCGCGAGCAGATGCATCCGGGCGCCGCGTTCGAAATTTTCTACGACGGAATGATGGTGCGGATCACCGGCGCGGCAACCAGGCTGATGGCAACCATACAGAAACGAGCGCCCGACGATCCGCGAACGCTTATCGCAACCCAGGCAATCCTCGGACAAGTTTTGATTTTCCGGACGAGCCGCACGGCCGCACTCAGGACGCTCGGTTGGAAAACATTCTCGGCCGACCACCTGACACTGATTCGCTCGGTGCTGCGCGAAAATGTGGATCGAATCATGGGTCAGCCATGAGCGCCGTCTTGCCCGAGGAACTCGAAACTCGCATCCGCGCGCTGCGCGAGCAGGAGCATTTGCTCGAAGGCGAACTCGCGGCTCTGCGAAATGAAGCGCCCGCCGAACCCGCTCCGAATCGCGAAGCGGATAACGATGACGCCGGCACCACGACCAGATTGCCGTGCCGCCATGACTCGGACAGCAATCGTCCACGTCCGCGCGGCCGCGCACTCCGATTTCTCGCGCTGCTCGCGATCGCCGCTGCCTTGATCGTTTGCGTGCCGCGTCTGCTGACCTATCTTGATAGCTACGAGTCGACCGACGATGCGCAGATCGACGGCCATATCGCGCCGATAAGTTCGCGCATCAACGGCACCATTGTGGGCGTCTACGTTGGCGACACCGAGTACGTAAAGGGCGGCAAACTACTGGTCGAAATCGACCCGCGCGACGAACAGGCTATCGTCGATACCGCGCGCGCGAACCTTGCCCAGGCGGACGCGCAGCTCAACGCGGCGCGGGCCGACTACAACAGCGCGTCAAGCCGGGTCGATGAGGCGCGGGCAGCCGACAAGAAGGCGAAAAAAGACGCGGTCAGGTACACCTCGCTCGCGGCGCAGCACGTTGTCTCGCAGTCCGACTACGACGAGAAAATAAGCACCGCCGAAGTCGATGACGCTACGGTCGAATCCGCGCAGGCAGCATCCAACTCGGCGAAAACTGCCATCGCCTTGCGCCAGGCGGGAGTAAAAGCGGCACAGGCAGCCCTCGATCAGGCGTTGCTGGGTCTCGAATATACGAAGATCGTCGCTCCGACCCGGGGAGTGATTGGAAAGAAAACGGTCGAAGTAGGTCAACGCGTGCAACCCGGAGAGCAGTTGCTCGCGATCGTTTCGCTCGACGATATCTGGATCACCGCGAACTTCAAGGAAACGCAGCTGCGCAAGATAAGGGCCGGCCAGCGAGTGACAATCCACGTCGATGCGACCGGCGGAGACTACCAGGGCTACGTCGAAGGACTCGCCGGCGCCAGCGGCGAGAAGTACAGCCTGCTCCCGCCGGAAAACGCGACCGGCAACTACGTGAAAGTCGTGCAGCGCCTGCCGGTCCGAATCCGCTTGTTGGCCGGCCAGGACAGCGAGCATCGCCTGCGGCCTGGGATGTCCGCCGAGCCCTCTGTCTGGATGCGATGAGTGCCGCGGTTCCGAGTGCGTCGGCGTGGGCCGGACCGCGCCGCAATCCGTGGGCGATCGCTCTCACTGTCACGCTCGCGACCTTCATGGAGGTGCTCGACACGAGCATCGCCAACGTCGCACTACCGCACATCGCGGGCGGTCTCGCATCGAGCGTCGATGAGAGCACGTGGGTACTCACTTCATACCTGGTCGCGAACGCGATTGTACTTCCGCTAAGTGCCTGGCTCTCAGGACGCCTGGGCCGCAAGAATTTTTACATGAGCTGCGTCGCGCTCTTCACCTTAAGTTCTTTCTTGTGCGGTATAGCCCCGACGCTTTCCAGTCTGATTATTTTCCGCGTGATGCAGGGTGCCGGGGGCGGTGGATTGCAGCCGAGCGAGCAGGCAATCCTGGCGGACACCTTTCCTCCCGCTCAGTTCGGGATGGCATTCGCCGTCTATGGGATGGCAGTAGTTCTTGCGCCGGTAATAGGACCTACCCTTGGTGGCTTTATAGTTGACCACGTAAGTTGGCGCTGGATCTTTTTCATCAACATACCGGTCGGCATCATCTCGCTCATTTTGTCCTATAGGATGATCGAAGACCCGCCCTATCTAAAAGAACAACGCAAAAAGGCGCGCGGCCTGAGTATCGACTACACCGGCCTTGGCTTCGTAGTCGTCGGTCTGGGATGTCTTCAATTTGTGCTCGACAAGGGCCAGGAGGACGACTGGTTCGGCTCGCACCTGATACTCCTTCTCTCCGTCGTCGCAGCTCTCTCGCTGCTCGCATTCGTTTTGTGGGAATTGCGCCAGCGCAATCCGATTCTGGACGTTCGCCTCTTTGCCCAGCGCAGCTTCGCAGTCGCAGCGCTGATGATGTTCGTGCTTGGATTCGGCCTGTATGGAACCACGGTCTTGTTGCCTCTCTATACGCAACAACTGCTCGGTTACTCGGCGGAAACGGCCGGGATGGTTCTGTCGCCGGGTGGGATTGCGACGATCTGCGCGATGCCTCTGGTTGGTTTTCTGATCTCAAGGGTGCAAGCCCGATGGCTCACCGCGTTTGGTTTTGCGATATCGGCATGGGCGATGTTTCACATGGCAAGCATCAATCCGCAAATCGACTACCATACCGCGATGATGTACCGCATCTACCAGTCAGTCGGTCTCGCATTCCTGTTCGTGCCGATTACTACGATAGCGTATGCCGGAATCGCACAGGCCAAGAACAACCAGGTCTCCAGTATCGTCAGCCTGGGCCGCAACCTCGGCGGCAGCGTCGGGATCGCGACGGTCACAACGCTGTTAGCTCGTCGCTCGCAAGTGCATCAGCATCAGCTGATAGCTCACTTCTCAGGATATGACCATCCTTTGCGAGATGCGCTTAGTGGAATGACTGCGATGTTCCAGCAACGCGGATATGATCCCGCGGGCGCCCTACAACAGTCCTATGGCCACCTGTACGGAATGGTCCAGATGCAAGCCGCAGCGCTTGCCTATGTAGATGCGATCTGGGTGATGGGCGCCGCCGCGTTATTCATGATCCCGCTGGTGCTGTTACTCAAGAAAAACGATCCCCGCACAGCCAGCGCTGTGGCTCATTAGTAGGACAGTGCTCAGTCCTTGACTTGAATTTGGCTGGAGTCTCTCCACCTGTGCTGGCGCCGCACCGGAGTGCCCGGCCTCGAGGTCACGGGCCGGACGCCCCGCGGCTTACTCGCGTTCGCGATTTCCAAGCCATGGCTCACCGCGGCTTCAATCGCTCCGCCACGTAACAAGATGTATTTCCGCTCGCGCCGTCCGATCTCTTCTTCTTCGATCAGGTCTGCAATCGCGTGACCGACCACAGGCTGAGAGCTACCGATCATTTCCGACAAATCGAAATAGGTAGGTTCAAATGTGAGCAGGATACCGTCGCCGTCGGGCACGCCGAACTTGCGCCCCAGTTCCACCATCACCCGTTCTAGCCGCTCCCGATACGAGAGTCCGAGGAAAGTCGCGTAGTAGTGGATCCATTCCGAGCACGCCGAATTCATTCGCTCCGACAGCGTCAGTAATTCTGCGGGGTTCATAGCCAGAAGTAAGTTGCGGATATGCTGGCGCGTGACGAGTGCGAGCGAACACTCTCCTGCCGTTCGTGCCTCGAAACGCCGAATCCATTGACCCTTCTCGTTGAGCTTATCGGCAAGACCCAAAATGTCGCCGGCAGTTGCGAGCCGCACCAGCGTTTGCGTGCCGTTCGGATTCGGGCAGATTTCCCGCACGACGCCCTTGACCACCCAGAACACGACATCGGCCGCGGAGCCTTGACTGAAGATTAGCTTTCCGGACTCGTAGTTGAGCTCGGTATGATGCTTAGTCAGCTCGGCTGCGATCTGCTGCGGAATTCCCCACGAAAAAAGTCCGGCCTCGAACACGTTTGCCCGGTTGAGCACCGTGTTGTCATTCGCCTTCAACTCCGCAAAGACCCTCTGCGATTTCTCTCTGCGTACCACCTTGTTATCCGTCCTTGTTCGATTCGACTGATACTTGGCGCTTTTGAAAAATGCGGCGGCCCCAGTCCACTCCCCGCTCGCCCGGCGCCATCCCCGAGTCACTTCACGGCCAACTAAGCGGATGGGCCGCCGCGTGGAACAAACATCAGCAAGTGATGTGCCCGCGAGTCGCGTTCGCACGGCAAGCTTTTCCCCAAAACAAGAACAGCCTCGTATTAATGGGCAAATTCTTGCTCCCGTCATGGAGTCCCGTAGGCACTTTGCTGGATCAGCCGCCATTTTTGTGAGGGGTACTTGAAATCATGCGGAAAAATTCCCAACTCGCGCTGAGGCATTATTCCCAATTCTTCCTCGCCGTGGCGGTTTAGGCGCAGCGCGTGTCATGGGATATAACTTGCGACGAATCCTTGCAGATTCTCGCCAGACCATAGCTCAGGCGACGAGGGCTTTAGCGGCGTGCGTAGCGGAATGGAGCACTGACTCTTGAGAATCGGCACTCGGCTGACATTGGTCTTACTGCTATGCCTGATGCCGATACTGGCCGCTTACACCTATTGGAGCGTCGCTCGTTCCAACATCTATATAAATGAGTTGAAGCAATCGGCTCGCGCTGCCAGTTCCGGCCTGGCTACTTCCGTCGATGAAGAAGTCAATGCTCAGGACTGGAGCAAAATCGCCGACAGTTTCCGCGCGATGGACGCCGAAGGTACTCGCAGCGCCCTGCTCCGAAACGACGGCCAGCTTTGGTACTCCTTGCCCGGCTTCCCGGTTGAGCTGATCGATGCGGCCCGATTGCAGCTCGCGCATCATCGCTCCGCTGAGTTCGAGCCGGCTGCCGAGGAAAAGAACTGGTTTTGCGAATTGGTCCCACTGAAGGGCCATGACGGAGAAGTAATCGGATACCTGCTCGAAGTTCAGGACTGGACCAAAGTAGCAAGCGATATCCGCGCGCAATCCGTCGCGTCCTTTCTGGTTGCGATACTCTTGCTGGCCGTTGTCGCTATGGTCATACCTCTGACGGTCGATCGCTACGTCTCGCGGCCGCTCGCGGACTTGTCGGCGAAAGTGATCAAGTTCTCATCGAGCGACACCGACCGGGCCGCATCAAGCGAAGTGGAACTGCTCAGCGAAGAGTTCCGCAAGCTGGATCGGCAACTCAATCGCGCGCGCGCCGATCTCGAGGATCGGCATAGGCGCGAATTGGAACTCGAGCGCGGCCTTCAGCGCGCGGACCGCCTTGCCACGATCGGCACCCTGGCCTCGGGACTCGCGCACGAGATCGGCACTCCGATGGGCGTGATACGAGTGCGCGCGGAAGACCTGCAGCAGGACGAAACGATTTCAGCATCGTCGCGCGAGAAGCTGGGCGTCATCGTCCACCAGATCGATCGGATTGCGCGAATCGTCCGCATGCTGCTCGACTACTCGCGCAAGAGCGAATCGCACAAATCGATCTGCGACTTGAGATCGATCGCCGACCGCGCACTCGCTCTCCTCGAACCCGAGGCCGCGCTCCGCAACGTGAGGACCGTCGCACTGCTCGGCGAAATTCCGCTGCTGGTAAATTGCGACCCCGATCAAATCGAACAGGTGTTCGTGAACATGATCATGAACGCGCTCGACGCGATGCAGCCCCGTGGCGGAACCCTGCGAATAACCGCGCAATCCGATCTGAGCCCCGATAAGGCGCGCGCGATGCTCGCGTTCGAAGATACCGGCGCCGGCGTCGCACCCGAAGACAAGGATCGCGTCTTCGCGCCCTTCTTCACCACCAAGGAGCCCGGTAAGGGAACCGGGATGGGTCTCGCGGTCAGCCAATCTATCGTACGCGAGCACGACGGCGAGATAACCTTCAGCACAGGTCCATCGGGATCGCGATTCGTGGTGTCGATCCCGATGCCATCCAGCGAGATAATCGAGCATGCCCCCGGCTCCCGACAACAGCGCCGTGCATAGCGGCCACCCGACCATAGTTGTGGTCGACGATGATCGCGATATGGTCGGCGCGCTCTGCGATATCCTCCGCAAGGCAGGATACCTTCCCTTCGGCGCGTACTCGGGGCACGACGCTCTCGCGATAGTCGAGCGCGAAACCCCCGATATCCTTATTTCCGATCTTCGGATGGCCGGGATGAGCGGGCACGGATTGCAAGCCGAGCTTAAGCGCATCGCGCCCGACCTGCCGGTAATTATCATCACCGCTTTCGGCTCGATTCAGACCGCCGTCGAGTCGATGAAGCTTGGCGCCTTCGATTACATAACCAAACCCTTCAGCAACGGCGAACTGCTGCTGATCGTTTCGCGCGCGCTTGAAAATCGCGATCTGCGCCGCGAAGTCAAGCAACTCAGAATCGAGCTGGCGCGCAACTACGGCCTGGAAAATATCATCGCCACGAGTCCGAAGATGATCGCGCTGCTAAGCAAGCTCGCCCAGGTGGCGGATAGCTCGGTCAGTGTGTTAATCGCCGGCGAGAGCGGAACCGGCAAGGATCTTCTTGCCCGTGCGCTTCACTTCTTGAGCCCGCGGCACGCCGGTCCGTTCGTCCCCGTGAACTGCGCGGCGATTCCCGAGAGCCTCATCGAGAGCGAGTTGTTCGGACACTTGCGCGGGGCATTCACCGATGCGAAGCAGGACAAGCTCGGCCTCTTTGTCGCCGCAAACCACGGCACCCTGTTCCTCGACGAAATCGGCGAGATGCTTCCCTCGGTTCAAGCCAAGCTGCTCCGCGTTATCGAGGACAAACGCGTCCGCCCGCTCGGCGCCACCGGCGAGACACCGGTTGACGTGCGTGTCATCGCCGCCACCAATGCTGATTTGGAAAAAGCCGTCGCCGACGGCCGCTTCCGATCCGATCTGTTCTATCGCATCGCGACCGTGACCCTCGCCGTGCCGCCGCTGCGCGATCGGCCCGAAGACATCCCGCTGCTGGTCAAACATTTTCTCCTCCGCGCCGGCGCCGAGGCCGGAAGAGCCGCGCCCGAACTGGACCCGCAAACCTTTGAGTGCCTGGCCCGATATCGATGGCCGGGTAATATTCGCGAGCTGCAGAACGCGATTCAGCAGGCTGTCATCCTATCCTCTGGCGCTAAGATTACGCCGGGCGACCTGCCCAGTAGGATCACCGGCGACCAGCATCACTTGCCCGCCCGCCTCGCGGAGCTTGCGTCCCAGCGCATGCCGCTCGAGGAGGTCGAGCGCGAGTACGCGCGCGCGGTCCTCGCGTCAGTCAACGGTCACCGCGGAGAAGCGGCTGCGATACTGGGCGTCGATCGCAAGACCCTGGCCCGCAAGCTCGAAGATCCTGGTTGATTCTCGGCTGACAAACCTCTCACGAGATGCGATAACCTCTTCACGCGGAGGCATTCGGCTATGGCCAATCATGTTGTTGTCGAAACCAGTTGCGGAAAAATTCGCGGGATCGCCGCGAACGGAATCAGCGTTTTCAAGGGCATCCCATACGCCGAATCGCCCACGGGTGAAGGCCGTTTCATGCCGCCCGGAAAACTCGAGCCCTTCACCGGCGTTCGCGACGCCTTCGAATTCGGCGACCGCGCGATGCAGGACGACAACGCATTCGCCCTTCCGCCCGCGCTCTTGAAGCTGTTCGCGGGTCGCGAGCTTCCCCCGATGAGCGAAAATTGCCTGGTGCTCAACGTGTGGACCCCCGCCGTCAACGACGGGCGCAGACGCCCCGTGATGTTCTGGTGTCACGGCGGCGCGTTCATCGCCGGCTCCGGCGATTCGCCCTGGTACGACGGAACCAATCTGTGCACCCGGGGCGACGTGGTCGTTGTGACGATCAACCACCGCCTCGGCGCGTTCGGTTACCTGCAGTTGGAGCAAGTCGGCGGCGAAGAATTCTCGGCGTCCGGAAATGCCGGTATGCTCGACATCGTCGCGGCGCTCCAATGGGTCCGCGACAATATCGGGGCTTTCGGCGGCGACGCCGCTAACGTTACCATCTTCGGGGAGAGCGGTGGCGGCGCGAAGGTCAGCGTGCTGATGGCGATGCCCGCGGCGCACGGCCTCTTTCATAAAGCGATCATTCAAAGTGGACCAGCGGTGCAAATGGCCAGCCGCGATGACGGCGCCGAAACCGCGCGCCAACTGCTCGCCGAGCTGAACTTGAGCTCCGACCAGATCCGCGAGCTCCGCCGCATTCCTTCGCCCGAGATCGCACGCGCGCAAGCCGCAGTCCTGAAGAAAGTCAGCATGATGGCTTTCGCCAACCGCAGGCGCGTCGGCTTCAATCCCGTCGTCGACGGAAAAATCCTTCCCGGCGGTCCTTTCGAGCCCACCGCTCCCGCGATCTCCGCCAACGTTCCTCTGATGATCGGCACCAACAAGGACGAGATGACGCTCTTTCTCGGGCTCGCCCCATGGCTCGACGGCCTCGACGAGAGCCGCTTCCGCCAACGCGTCCAGATGTTCGTCGGCGACCAGGCCGATCGCATCATCGAGCATTACCGGCGCGCGCGACCTAACGACTCGATGCGCGATCTCGTGCTCGCCATCGCAACCGACCATGCGATGCGAATTCCGTCGCTCGTCACCGCCGACCGCAAGGCAGCGCAACACGCGGCGCCCGTGTTCGTTTATATGTTCACCTGGGAAACCCCGGTGCTCGAGGGCAAGCTCAAATCGCCGCATGCACTCGAGATTCCATTCGTATTCGACACCGTGAATACCTCCGGCCTGACCGGAGATTCGCCAACCCGATTCGCACTGGCCGACAAGATGAGCCGGACCTGGCTCAGTTTCGCACGCACCGGAAATCCCAATAACGAAGGCATTCCAAACTGGCCGCCGTATTCTCCGGAGCAGTCGTCCCACGATGATGTTCGACAACCAATGCCGCCTCGAAAACGATCCATACAGCGCGGAGCGCCAGGCTTGGGACGCGCGCTAGGGGACGATTATTTCGGCGGCCTGAACCCACGAGAAAACGATGAACCCGCGGGAGCGCAAGGCCTGGATCATCGCGGCGAGCCTGTTCGTCACGCTGTTCCTGGTTTGGGGCGGCGGCGTCAACACCGGCCCCGTTTTCCTTCCCCCGCTGCTCAAGCACTTCGGATGGACCCGCGCCCGCGTCTCGACGCTCGGCTCCGCGGGAGCGCTGATGGCCGGCGCGTGCGGCCCGTTTGTCGGCTGGCTCGTCGATCGGTTCGACGCGCGCCGCGTGATGCTCCTCGGTGCGATCACCGTCGGCGCCGGTTTCATCGTCGCGAGCCGTTCCGATTCGTACGCTTCCCTGCTCGCCGCCAATCTGATCGTCGCAATCGGCGTCCCTGCGGCGACCTTGATCCCGGCATCGTTGGTGATCGCAAACTGGTTCGGTGCCCGCCGCGGACTCGCGATGGGCCTGACTTTCGCCGGCACCTCTCTCGGCGGTGCGGTGATGATCTTTGTCGCAAACAGGGTGATCGCCTTCGGAGGATGGCGGGCAGGCTATCTGGCGATGGCGCTGCCGATGCTCCTGATCGTGGCGCCGCTGGTGCTGTTCGTGGTGCGCAGTCGTCCCTCGAAACCTAGCGTCGTCGACTCACCGGAGCCGACGAGTACAACCGTTTCCGCCCCGGTCGTGCTACCCGGCGTTGAACTGACCGAGGCGTTCCGCACGCGTTCGTTTTGGCTGATCGCGATCGCCGAGTTCTTTTATGCCTGCGCAATCGGCGGGATTCTGGTCCATCTCGTCGTTTATCTGATCGGTACCGGATACACCGCCACCCTTTCCGCCAGCAGCCTGAGTATGATCTATCTGATGTCGACGGTGGGAAAACTTTCGCTCGGCCCCTCCGCCGATCGGCTGAGTCCCCGCGTCGTGCTCTCGCTGGTTTTCGCCGGAGCCGCAGTCGGCACGTTACTCTTGCTCTCGGCGGGAAGCGGCTTGATGCTGGCGGGGTTCATCGTTCTGGTGGGTATCGCGTCGGGCACGCCGCTGGTGCTGCTCCCCTTGGTCTTCATCCAGTCACTCGGGCTGAAGCGTCTCGGTTCGGTGCAGGGCGTGGCGGGAATCCTCGCAACTATCGGCGCCGCGATCGGCCCCGTCGCAGCCGGACGGATCTTCGACCTGAGCGGCAGCTACGCGATCGCGTTTGGCGTCTTCGCGGCGATGTGGCTCGGCGCAGCGCTCGCGATATTCGCCTGCATTCCCCTGGAGCAGGAGATCGCTCGCCTCCGCCCGCTCCCCGTCAACCCCGCCGCAGCCAACGCCCCAGCCTGAAACGATTGGCAATGGGCTACGAGACTTTGGATTTTCGGTCGAAATCGACCTTTTCGGCGCGCTGGCAAGCCGATCCGCTCTCGTGGCAAGCTCCTTTCTGACTTTTGACTGGATCGCCGGCATTGACGAATGCGATCGAGCAACGCAATGACCATCACGAACGGAGAGCACGGATATGAAGGAGCCGCTCGATAAGCCCATCGGCCTGGCCGCAAGGCCCACCCGGCCGCAAGAGTTCTACGATAACATCAAGAGCAAGTACGCTGAGGAACGCGACGTCCGGCTGAACTACCGGCCCGACGGCACCGCGCAGTACACCTCCGACTTCACCGGCGCGCTGTCGAAATACGAAGTCGATCCCTACGCGAACGAGCCCACGCCTCGCGAGCCCATCAACGATACCGTCGAAGTCCTGTTCATAGGCGGCGGCTTCTCGGCGCTTCTCACATCCGCACGGCTAAGAGAGCGTGGCGTCGAGAGCATTCGCATCGTCGAGCGCGGTGCCGATGTAGGCGGTACCTGGTATTGGAATCGCTACCCCGGAGTAGCATGCGACGTAGTCGCTTATGACTATCTGCCTCTACTTGACGAACTCGACTATGTACCCAAGGACCACTACGCCAGAGGCTCCGAGATCTTCGCTCACTGCCAGGCTATCGCCCGTAAGTACAACCTCTACGAGCTGGCAGTCTTTCAGACTACTGTTACTTCGACGCTATGGGACGATACCGAACAGATGTGGAACATCGCCACCGACCGTGGCGATAAGATGAAGGCGCGCTTTGTCATCTGCGCTAACGGCACCTTGTCCAAGCCCAAGCTCGCTAAGATCAAAGGCCTGGAGACCTTCAAAGGCCACTCATTTCATACTTCACGATGGGACTACGATTACACTAAAGAGGATCTATCGGGTCTCGAAGACAAAGTAGTAGGTATCATCGGCACCGGCGCAACAGCAGTACAAGCCATCCCCGGCCTGGGCGCTGCGGCGAAGGAGCTGTATGTCTTCCAGCGCACTCCCTCGTCGATCGATATCCGCGACGACTGGCCGACCGATCCCAACTGGGCGCGTCGACTCCCGCGAGGATGGCAGGCGCGCCGACGCGAGCGCGCGCGGATGGCTCCCCAGCTTAGCGAGGCGCAAAAGGCCAAGCAGGCCGCTATGTCGCCGGAAGAGAAGATCCGCCGGCAGGAGAACGCGAACATCGAGGCGATGATGAAGATCCATCAGCGCATCGATTCGATCGTCAGGGATAAGGCAACCGCCGACGCGCTCAAGCCATGGTACATGCTGATGTGCAAGCGGCCCTGCTTCCACAACGACTATCTGCCGACTTTCAACCGGTCGAGCGTCCATCTGGTTGATACTAAGGGCAAAGGCATCACCGAGATCACCGCCAAAGGACCTGTCTTCGAGGGTAAGCAGTACGAGCTCGACGTCCTGATCTACGCGACCGGCTTCGAGGTCCAGAAGACCGGCATCTACAACCAGATCAAAGGCGTGAACGGGCTCGAGCTCAATGACAAGTACAAGGAAGGCATCCGCACCTTGCTGGGAATCCACTCTCAGGGTTACCCGAACCTCTTTATCATGGGCGGCTACCAGGCTTCATTCCAGTTCAACTTGACCGATATGCTACAGGCTCAGGGCGATCACATCGCCGCCTGCATCGACTACGCGCGCCGCCACGGCTTTCAGTCCATCGATCCGACTCGTGACGCCGAGGAATGGTGGGTGAACGAGGTAATAGAGCATCGCGGCAAGACCAACCGCAATCAGGATTGCACCCCGGGCTACTACAACTTCGAAGGCGAGTTCCAGCGCCGCCAGGACGGCAACTACAACGGCGGCTTCTTCCAATACTGTAACCACCTGGGCGAGGTACAAGCCCGAATGGCCGATCACTTCACCTTCACTAAGAGGTAGCTATCTCCGCAGCGACGCTCTTTTGTTGTGTCATTCTGAGCGAAGCGAAGAACCCCGGATCTTTCTCGGGGCCGATCGCGCCACACCTTGCTAGCACCACCACCCGCTCGCGATGACGCTGAATGTCGCAGGACCGCGACCGGTCACCTACCTCAGATCTCGCGACGTATATCCAAGTATCGAACGCGCGATGATCAGTCGTTGTATCTCTCCGGCACCTTCATAGATATCGAAGATGCGCCCGTCTCGGAAGCATCGATCCAGCGGATGATCCTCCGAGAGCGCCTCCGGGCCGAGTAAGTCGATACATCCCTGCGTGATCTTTCTCGCTGCCTTGCCGCCCGCAGCTTTCGCAATCGACGCTTCCACCTTCGGCGGCACGCCCTGCTGCTCGAGCCACTTGGAGCGCAACACCGTCAGCAACGCCGCCTCGTACATCGCTTCCATTCGGATCAAACGATCAACGACCGCCGAACGGCTGCGCACGCCGCCGCGATAGCTAGGTTCGATTCCGCGCGCCGCGAGCTTCTCTCGCGTGAAGTCCAGCGCTGCGCGAGCCACTCCCAGAGCCATCGCGCCCACCATCGGCCGCGAGTCGTTGAAAACCGACATGGTGGACTTGAAGTCGCCCTTGATATGGTTGAACTCCGGTATCCGGCAGTTCTCAAAGAGCAAGTTGCAGGTGTCATGAGAGCGGATGCCAAGCTTCTTCAGTTGCGGTCCTACTGTGAACCCCGGTGTGCCTTTTTCGACGATAAAGGTCGTGAGCCCGCGGCTGCCGTCGGCTCCTACAAATCGCGATAACACCATGGCGGCATCGCCCGACTGCGCTTGCGAGATGAAGATCTTCTCGCCGTTGAGTATCCATTCGTCAGTCTCGCGATCGAAAGTCGCAGTGGTTCGAATGTTCGCGGGATCGGAGCCGGCGCCGGGCTCGGTAATCGCGATAGCTATCGTGTGGTTCTTCCACTTCTCGAACTGCTCGGGAGTAGCAACCGTCTTGAGCACAGTGTTGCCAAGTCCCCACTTGCTACGATGCAGCGCGATGCCGCCCCAATAGACTTCGAGCATCACCAGCGAGTGAAGGATTCGCGGCCCGCTGCTTCCACTGACTCCTTGCTCGGCCAGTTGCGTCAAGCTCGGGAGATCCCTCGCCTCGGGAAACTCCGCCGGCTCGAGTTCATCTTCATGCTTGTCGTAATAGCTCGCGTAGCGCCGCGCGATCAGCGCTTGCTCATGCGCGCCCTTCAAAACTTTTTCGTCAGCCTCGGTGAGTTGAAAATCTATCATCGCGTTTCCTCTTTCCGCTTATCGAAAACTAAACTCCGACCGCGCCTTCCAGTACCGATACCGTGCGCGTGTCGCGATACCACATCTCGACCGGATTATCGCGCAGGTAACCGTGACCACCGAGCATCTGCACGCCTTCATCGGCAATCCACATCGCTTGCTCGCCGGCATAGGTGTATGCGAGTTGCGCCTGCCGTGTCGCGTCCCCACCCTGCTCGAGTATCGAGGCGGCCTTCCACGTCATCCATCGCATCGCGTCCGTTTCGATCCGCATGTCCGCGAGTCGAAATGCGATCGTCTGCTTCTTCGCCAAAGCGTCTCCATGCACCGCGCGCTCCTTGACGTAAGGCATCACGAATTCCATCACCGCGCGACTTGTTCCAGTCATGATCGCCGACAGCGCGGTACGGGCCGAATCGATGATCCGCTGAACATCGCAGCCCGCCGACTCCCCGAGTCGCGCGCCCGGTTTCAACTCGACATCCTTGAAACTCACGGTCGCCATCCCGAGCGCGCGCAACCCGATATTCGGGTTCGCCTCGCCGACAATAACGCCCTTGATGTCACGGTCCACGATAAACGCCTCGGGCTTTCCCTCGGATTGAGCGACCACGATGAAGTGACTGCACTGACCTGCGAGCGGAACCAGTCCTTTGACTCCCGACAAGCGATACCCGTCGCGTGTTTTGATTGCAGCAGTCCGGATCGTGGAAACGTCAAAATCGAAACCAGGCTCCATGATCGCGACCCCGGCGCATCGATACTTCTCTCCTGAAAACAGCGGCAGCAGATTTTTCTTCTGCCCCGGCGAGCCTTGCGCAGCGACCGTCCCAAGAAATCCGATTGGCGCGGCCGCAGCGATCGCGAACGAAGCGTCAGCCACTGCCAACTCCTCAAGCAAGATCGCGTTCAGCGTCGCCGATCGAGCATCAGGGTCAGGGTCCGCCTGCGACTGAATGATCCCGGTCGCCCAAATTTCATCGAGAACCGATTGCGGGATCGTTTCGCGATCGTCGGCCCCGCGCGCAGCCGGCCGCAGCGCTGAGCCGGCGAGGTCGCGCACCATCGACTGCGCAAGTGTTTGTTCTTGGGACAATTCGAAGGAGATCACGGTAAATTCCTCGACGCAAAAGATTTTGGCTGGGAGCGGCTGCTTGACAATTGAGGCGTCACCATGCCAATGGTTGGACCAATGACACAGCGACATCTAGAATGTCAAGCCGACGCCAACACCTTGAACGCCACGGACGAAAATCTCGCATGAGCGCCGCCCCGGAATTCCGGCGAATCAGAACACCGCGCGCGTTCGAGGAGATCGCCGAGCAGATTCGAGGACAGCTCGTCAGTCGCCGCCTGCGCGCAGGGGATCGGCTTCCGGCCGAGCGTGCCCTGGCCGAACAGTTCGGTGTTTCACGCAACACCCTGCGCGAGGCGCTGCGCTCTTTGGAAAATTCCGGGCTGCTCCGGCTCCAGAAAGGAGCGACCGGCGGCGCGTTCGTGCGTGAGAGCACCGGCGACGCGATCGTGACCGGCTTGCGCGACATGTTTCACCTGGGCGCAATCAAGCCCGCACATCTGACCGAGGCGCGCGTGATGATCGAATCGATCGCGGTGCGCGCCGCGTGCGATCGCGCAACCAGGAAAGATATCGAGGCGCTCAACGCGAATATCGCCGCGGCGGAACGTGCCGCCCGCGAGAAGATCGGCTTTTTCGATCAGGCGGCGATCCACCTGGAGTTTCATCGCATCATCGCACGCGCGACCAAAAATCCGGTGATGGTGATTGTGATGGAAGCGCTGATAGACGTGATGCAGCACTTCATTCGGGCGATCGGACAGAAGCGGAATCCCTGGGTGATTCCGTCACGCCGGCGATTTATGAAGCACTTCGAAGCGGGCGACAGCGATGCGGCCGTCGCCGAAATGGAAGAGCATCTCGAACGCCTCAATCGCCACTACCTGTCGCTGCTGAAAGAGAAGGACCGCGCGGGAGGCCGCGATGAATAACGATATCCTCGGCGGAGTGCGAGTGCTCGACTTCACGACGATCGTGTCGGGGCCGTATTGCACACGGCTGCTCTCGGATCTCGGCGCCGAGGTGATCAAGATAGAGCCTCCCGAGGGCGACTTCATCCGCACGCAGCCACCGATCCGCGCTGGCAAGAGCGCGTACTTCGCTCATCTGAATTGCGGCAAGAAAAGCCTCGCGATCGATCTGCGGCAGCCCGGAGCGATCGAGCTTACCCAACAACTGGCGGCCAAATCCGACGTGCTGGTCGAAAACTCGCGGCCCGGCGTGATGCAGCGGCTCGGGCTTGACTACGCGACCCTTGCGGCGCTCAACCCGAGCCTCGTGTACTGCTCGATTTCGGGCTTCGGCCAGAGTGGTCCGTGGGCGACTCGAAGTGCGTACGCGCCGATGCTGCACGCGGCGAGCGGCTTCGATCTTGTCAACTTGTCGTATCAGGATGGTCTCGAGCGTCCGCTCAATACCGGTATCTACGTTGGCGACGTGCTCGGCGGTACGTACGCGTTCGGTGCAATTCAATCCGCGTTGCTCGCGCGCGAGCGCACGGGACGCGGCGACTGTATCGATCTCTCGATGATGGACGGCGTCCTCGGCATGCTCATCTACGAGTTTCAGGAAGCGCAGTTCCCTCAAAAAAAGCGAAACAATACTTTTCAGGCGACGCGCGCGAAAGATGGATTCATAATGATCGCAGCGGTCAAGCCGAATAACTACGAAGCATTGGCGCGCGCCGTCGGACATCCCGAATGGATGGCCGATCCGCGTTTCGGCACTGCCAAAGGCAGAGCTGTGAACTGGGCGATATTCATGTCGATGCTCGATGCGTGGGCGTCGACGCGGACCACCGAAGAGTGTGAAGCGATTCTTACCGAGGGCGGCGTTCCATGCTCACGGTATTTCACTGTGCGCGAGGCGCTTCAGCATCCGCATCTCGAGCAGCGTGGAAGTTTCCGCGTGATCGACGACGGCGCGGGACCGCTCAAGGTGCCGAATCCGGCGTTTAAGTTCAATCATGCCAACGCGCATGCGCGTGACTACGTACCGGGGCTCGGCGCCGACAATGCAGATGTACTTTCGCGCGTTTTGGGGTATTCAGAAGATCGCATCGCGGCGCTGTACGAAGAGCGAATTCTTCACGACGCTGACAGAGTCGGAGGAAATCACAATGGGTGAGATCCTGGCGATTGGAATTACCCACTATCCGCCGCTCGCCGGACGTGACGAAGCGATGGCGTGGATTCTAAAGCGGATGCTCCAGAATCCGCATCTGCCGGAAAAATATCGGAGCGCTGAGAATTGGCCGGAGGCGATGCGCGCGGAGTGGGGCAATGACGAAGGCGTCACCTCCGCGCGGAAGCATCGCGAGCGTCTGCTTCAATCGCTGCGCAAGGCGCGCGCGCAAATCGACGAGTTTCATCCCGATTTCATCGTCGTGTGGGGCGACGATCAGTACGAAAATTTCCGCGAGGACGTGATCCCGCCTTACTGCATCCTGGCGCACGATTCCTTTGAGTTCGGACCGCCGGCGAACAATATCTGGAATGAGCCGGCCGGGAAAAAATTCCGCTCCTCGGGCAACGTGGCCGCCGCCAAATTTCTTGCCAACGGCCTGATCGAGGCGGGGTTCGACGCGGCCTACTCCTACAAGCCGCTGCATCATCCGCTCGGTCACGCGTTCGCCAACGCGGTGATGTTCCTCGACTACGATCGCAAGGGGTTTCCGTATCCGATCATTCCATTCGCAATCAATTGCTATGGGCGCAGAGTGATCGCGCAGCGCGGCGGGTTGCCGATGTTTGAAAATCCACCTTCGGAGGCACAACTCGATCCGCCTGCGCCGACGCCGCGTCGATTATTTGATCTCGGCGCCGCAACCGCGCGCATCTTTGCGGATAGTCCGTGGCGGGTCGCGCTGATGGCGTCGTCGGGTTGGTCGCACGCTTTCCTCACGCAAAAGAATCACTTCCTGTATCCGGATACGCCCGCGGATCGCACGCTGTTCGACGCGTTGCGCGCGGGCAACTACGACGCGTGGCGGAATTATCCGGCGGCATCAGTCGAAGCAAGCGGCCAGCAGGAAATTCTCAATTGGATGTGCCTGGCCGGTGCTCTCGCTGAGCTTCATCGCAAGCCGGCGGACACTGAATTCATCGATACGTGGATTTTCAATTCCTCGAAGTGTTTTCTGATGGCGCCGCCGCGATGAAACTGAGTGAGAAAGTGGCCCTGGTGACTGGAACCAGCACGAATATCGGCGGCGGTATTGCCGAGGGTCTTGCGGCCGAGGGCGCGGCGCTCGTGTGCGTCGATTCGCGCGCCGAAAATGCCGCCGACTGCGCGCGCTACATCAAAAGCGTAGGCGGTCGCGCGATCGCGTTGACGTGCGATGTGACCGACGAGCGCCAGGTTGACGGCGCAGTCGCCGCCGCGCGCGAGTCATTGGGCGGAATCGACATCCTGGTGAACAACGCGGCGATCTTCAATAAGAAGGGAGTGATCGACATGCCGCTCGATGAATGGCAGCGTCAACTCGAGATCATTCTGACCGGCGCTTTCCTGTTCACCAAGCACGTGGCGAAGTTGATGATCGAACAGAATCGCAAAGGCAGCATCATCAATATTATTTCGACCGCGGGGCATCAGGGCGAGCCGAACAACATCGCGTACTGCACGGCCAAGAGTGGGTTGCTGAATTTCACGCGCTCCGCGGCGATGGAGCTGGTCGCGCATGGCATCCGCGTCAACAGCCTGACGCCGACCGCGACCGATCCGTCGGAGTCGCTCGATCGCGCCGCAAGGTGGGGCCGCAAGGTTCCGAACGAAGAGCGACTCAAGCAGGCTTTCGAGCCATTTCGCACCCGCGTGCCGATGCAAAAGCTGCCGAGTCCCCGCGACTACGGACGCGCTGCGGTATTTCTCGCGTCGGACGACGCGGGCATGATCACGGGAACCGATTTGCGCGTTGATGCCGGCGCGATTGCGAGTTACTGGGCGTGGAATCCGTCGGACGAGTAGAGAGGCAATATGGATAAATCTACCGAGAGCTTTATCATCGATGATGAGGACGCGGGACTGTTTCGCGTGAATCGACGGGCCTTCACCGATCCCGAATGCCTCGCGCAGGAGCGGCGGCGGGTCTTCGATAAGTGCTGGATATATGTAGGTCATGAGTCGGAGGTTCCGCACGCGGGTGACTATCGCTCCAGGACTGTAACAGGCCACCCGCTCATCCTGGTTCGCGGCGATGACAGCGTGGTGCGCGTCCTCCTTAACACTTGCACGCATCGTGGGTCGCTGGTCTGCCGGCAGAAGTCCGGCAACGCGCGGACATTTCAATGTCCTTACCATGCATGGACTTACAACTCGCGAGGCCAACTGGTTGGAGTGCCAGGTGAGGACTCCTATAGCGACGCGTTTAAGCGCGATGAAATGGGGCTAGCTACCCCGCCTCAGGTGGATAGTTACCGCGGATTCATATTCGCCTGCTTCGACCTTGCTGCGCAAAGCCTCTATGACTACCTGGCCGGGGCAAGAGAGTATCTCGACCTGGTAGTCGATCAGTCCGAATTAGGAATGAAGATCGTAGCGGGTCAGCAGTCATACAGCGCGCGCGCCAACTGGAAGCTGCTGGTAGAGAATAGTTACGACGGCTATCACGGCCTGCCGACGCATCAGCGCTACTTCAGTTTTCTCGGAGACATCGGCGTCGATTTGAAAAACATGAATCTGTCCTCGCCGAAGAGTCAGCAGGCGGTCGATCTCGGCAACGGTCACGCGGTGGTGGAATATCAGAGCGCGTGGGGACGCCCGATCGCGCACTGGGTAGCGCCGTTCGGAGAGCATCGCAAAACGCACTTCGAACAGTTGCGGCGCCGATTCGACGATCGCTTCGGTCCCGAGAGGGCGCGTCGCATCTGTGAGACCAGCCGCAATCTCGGAATTTTTCCTAATCTCGTAATCAATGACATTATGGCGATCACGGTGCGCACTTTCTATCCGGTGTCACCCGACTACATGGAGGTGAACGCGTGGGCGTTGGCGCCGGCCGAAGAGAGCGCCGAAGATTCCGCACTGCGCCTGGACAACTTCCTGACCTTCCTCGGCCCCGGAGGATTCGCGACGCCGGACGACGTCGAGATGCTCGAATCATGTCAGCGCGGCTTTGCCAATCGTGAGGTCGGATGGTCCGACATTTCGCGCGGCATGAAGCGCGAGCATCCGTCGATCACCGACGAACTGCAGATGCGCGCTTTCTGGCGTAGGTGGAATCAGCTCATGACGGAGCCTCAAGTAAGGCGCGCGAGGAAAGCGGCGTGAGTAACACCGACCTGCCCAGTCGCGATGAAGTAGAAGACCTATTATACAAGGAGGCCGCGCTTCTAGACGAGTGGCGGCTCGACGAATGGCTCGAGCTTCTTACCGAAGACGCGACTTACGAAATCCCACCGACCGACGTTCCCGAGGGTGACTCACGGAACACGCTGTTCATTATAGCCGACGATGCGGTGCGAATTCGATCTCGCGTCAAGCAGCTACTAGGCAAGTCGGCGTGGTCGGAAAATCCACGGTCGCGCACCCGGCGTATGATATCCAACGTGCGCGTGATTGCGGCTGAGGGCGAAGACATTTTCGCGACCGCGAACTTTGCCGTCTATCGGATGCGCTACGAGTCGGTGGATACGTATATCGGCCGCTATGACTACAAGCTTGCGCGTATGGGGAGCAATCTGAAAATTCGGCAGCGAAGAGCCATCCTTGATAACGAGGCCCTTCGTCCGCACGGGAAAATCAGTTTCATCCTGTAACACGAAAAGTTACGGTGGTAGGGCGCATGAACGTCATCGACATGCACAATCACTTCGTCGCGCCTGAGGTGATCGATTTTCTGATCCGCGAAGGCAAGCACTTCGCAACCAGGGTCGTCGAGCGCGACGGCCGCCGCTTCTTCATGATCCAGGAAAAGGCGATGCGTCCGATCGACGGACCTATCTCGAATGCGCGCGCACGGATCGCGGACATGGACCGCGAGGGCATCGCGACGCAGGCCGTATCTTGTGTTCCGTTTTTGATGTACCCGGATGTCGATGCCAGCCTTGGGCTAGCGATCGCGCAAGTCAACAATGATGCGATGGAGGCTCTGGGAGCCAGCGATCCCGCTCATTTCGTACCGTTGGCATCGGTGCCGATTCAGGATCCGGGCGCAGCGTCCAAGGAGCTGGAGCGCGCCGCGAAGCTGGGACTTCGTGGAGTCGAGATTCCGCCGAAAGTCCTTGAGCGTCAGCTTGATGAGTCAGATTTCGAGATCTTCTGGGAAGCTGCGGAGGCGCTGGGGATGGTCGGTTTGTATCCATCCGTTTGAAGCAGCGCCGACTGGAGCGCTTTCCAGATATTTCCTCGGCAACCTGGTCGGCAATCTTTACGACACCGGACTCGCTGCCGCGCTGTTGATTTATGGCGGAGTGCTCGAACGCCATCCTAATCTACGCGTCGTTCTCTATCATGCGGGCGGAGCGTTGCCCGCATTGGTGGGGCGACTCGATATGGGATACCGGCTCGTTCCCGAATGCCGCAACGCGATTCCGCGTCCGCCGTCGACTTACTTGTCGCAGTTCTACTTCGATGTCATCGCGCACAACCGCGAAATGCTTGGCCACCTGGTAAAGACTTACGGGGCAGATAGATTTGTGCTGGGCAGTGACTATCCGCTGCCGGCCGGTCTCGCTCATCCTGTGGAGGAAGTCAGAGCCCTCAAACTGAGCGGCGACGACGAAGCGAAAATCCTCGAACGCAATGCTCAAGCGCTCCTGCGATCCGTTTAGGTGGAGACTATCATTGCCATCTTCGAGGCACTGTCTTCAGCCTGCTCACACCTAGCTCGTCGCACCACTGCTCGAATCGAGCTCGAGGTACTCCGCGAAATTCCAGATCCTCTAGTGAGTCGTCGAGTGGAACAGTGTCGACCAAGGTCGCCAACCGTCGGTAAAGAAGCGCGTCGTTGCGATGCTCCTTCAGTGTGGCCGCTAGCTGGATTGCGCCGCGTGGCTTGACCCTCCAATCCGACGGATCATCAGGAATCCGCTCGAGCCGCTCATAGGCGCCGATCAGGATCGATGCGCTCTTCTTGCCAAAGCCCGGCAGCCCGGGAAATCCGTCAGCCGCATCGCCCGTCAGCGCCAGGTAGTCTGGCATGCTATCCGGTGCGAAGCCGCGCTCGATGCGAAACACCGCCTCACTCACCACCTTCTTTTGGCGTCGGTCGACCTGCACTACTCGCTCGCCCTGCAAACACTGACCGAGGTCCTTGTCCGGCGTGAGAATTCGCACTTGCTCGACCTGGTCGCGAAATCGGCGCGCGCCGCTGGCGAGACCGTCGTCCGCCTCGTACGCGCGCATCGACCAGACCTTCATGCCGATCGAGCGAACAGCGTCTTCGGCAGCATCGAACTGGGAGCGCAATTCAGGAGGAACACCTTCGTCACTTTTGTATTGGAGGAAGAGATCGTTGCGAAACGAGTGGATCGGATTATCGAATACGACCGCAATATGAGTGACCGCTTCCGCAGGATCGTGTAGCAAGGCCAATAGCGACTCCACGATGCCGACGGTAGCTTTAGCATCAGCTCCGTTAGGTGCGTAGTGACCGGGACGCGGCGCATAGTGCGCCCGATAGAGCTCGTAGGTACCATCGACGAGATGCAATCTCACGCCGCGAGATTAGCACTTGCCGGCGTCAGTTACTGAATCATCGCCGGTTGCCTTCCGTTGGAAACCCCGCTAATGAGGTGCGACCGAGTAGGAAGGGACGTATTTTGGGGGGAACCCGCGCTAGACTGTTTATCGCGATAATCGTATCCGCATGCGTTGTCGCTGCACTTTTCTGCAAACTGGGTGTCGCGCAGGAAGACGCTCTTAGCGGCAACGAGGCCGCAGAGGTCAAGGCTCGCGTTCAGAAGATACGCGGGCTCAAGCTGAAGGGCGATACTTCGGTGTCGTATCTCAGCGTCGCCGAGACCGAATCCAGATTCCGAACCGAGTTCGCGCAGCAGACTAGCCAGGAAGATATCGATATCGGGCTGGCGGAGGGCAAGATGATCGCTCTCTATCCGCCCGATCTGAAAATCGAACGCAACAACCTCGCCGACATCAGCCTTGAGCTGGCAGGCTTCTACGATCCTCGTCATAAGGACATCGTCATTGTCGATCGTCCTGTCGCGATCGCTTTGCCGGCGCGATATCGAAATGCTGTGACAGTGTTCAAGAAACTCCAAACCGCTGGCGTGATGGGGCACGAGCTGACCCACGCACTTCAGGACCAGCACTTTGACATCGGCGCCACGCAAAAGAAGTACAAGGGAAATACCGACCGCGAACTCGCCTTCAAGGCAATCGTCGAAGGCGATGCTACCCTGTCCGGATTTTCAGTCGTGACTGGGCGCGTGGATGACCGGACGATCGACTACTTCGACCGTAATCTACAGGACATCGTTCCTATCTTCATGGGACAAGAGGAAGGTAAGCCGCGCGCGATCACGTATCCGGTCCTCTTTCAGTACACAGAAGGCGCTCGCTTTGTCGCCGAGGCTTACCATCGCAAAAAGTGGGACGGTGTGAATGCCCTCTTCAATGGGCCGCCGCTATCGACGCAACAGATTATGCATCCCGAGCTTTACTTCGACCATCCGACGTTCGCCAAAACCGTCAAGCTCGCCGGTTACGAGAAGGTACTGCACGATTGGAAGAAGGTCGACGAGGACTCGCTAGGTGAGTTGATGCTCAAGATAATGCTCGAGCGCACGATGGGCGAGCAGACACCTTACCTGCAGGCCGCGACTAAGTGGGCGGGCGATCGGATCGTCGCGTTACAAAAGGGAAAATCGCTGACCGTGCTATGGATGCTCACGTTTCGGGACGCAGGTTCCGCCGACAACTTCGATCAGCTCTATTCGGGAATTCTCGACAAAAGCCTGCCCACTACCACCGCACACAAGCTTGATCAGCGCGGTCCGGCGGTCTTCGTCATGATTGGCGATGGCGCCATTCGTTATCATGAATTCCTTCCCGAGGTTTGGAAGCAAAGTCGAATCGACGGCTCCCCAATCGAAGCTCAAGACACGTCTTCGCCCTAGTTAAGGGCTGGTAGAGTCATCCACCGCGACGGACCGACGGAATCACTTCTTCGGCGAATGCCTGAAATTCTTCCTCGACGAGAATTGGCCAGCGCAAGTTGAAGATGAAGTGTGTGACGCCGACTTTTGTGTACTGCGCGATCTTATCGAGGCACTCGTCTTTGCTCCCAATCATGATTCGATCGCGCGCCTCTGCAGGAGTGATTCGCGCCATCCCCGCAACGGTTGCGGAGATCATCTCCTCGCGATCTTTGGACGCCTTGTAGCAGAGCGGCATCATGATCGTCTTTTCTATTTCGTCGGTGTCGCGCCCGACGGTGTCTCCGTGCCGCTCGATGACATCGATCAGGCGTTTCATCTCGGCCGGATTCGCATGCATCGTATTCCACATATCGGCATGCTTCGCGACGATCTTCAAAAGTGATTTTTCTCCGCGCCCGCCAATCATCATCGGGATGCGCGGTTTCTGGAGCGGCTTGGGATTACAAACCGCGTCGACCACGTGGTAGTGCCTGCCCTCGACGGTGGTTTTGTCCTCGGTGAACATCCGCTTGATGATGTCGCATGACTCGTCGAGCGCTTCGAGACGCCCGCGCACGGTCTTGAAGTCGAAGCCGAAGCTCCGATGCTCGAGCTCGTACCATCCGGCACCCAGGCCAAGATTGAGCCTGCCCCCGCTCACGTGATCGAGCGTCGCCGCCATCTTCGCTGTGAGGCACGGATTTCGATAGGTGTTGCTGTTGACGAGCGCGCCGATGCGAGCGCGCTTGGTACGCTGACTGAGCGCCGACAGCAGCGTCCAGTTCTCCATGCAGGGGCCGGCCGGATCGGGCGTGAAGATCGGATAGAAGTGATCGAACGCCCACAGCGAGTCGTAGCCCCAGGCGTCGAACTTCCCCCACACGTCGCGCATCCGCTCCCACGTGACGTTCTGTTGTCCGGACTGGAACCCAAATCGAATCGGATGCTTGGTCATTGGCGATTGTGACCTCCTTGAAATAATTTTCCGCGCCGCAAACTATTGGCGAGGCGTAGCGACGCTGGCCGCGACGACACGCTCGCGCGTGATCGGCAAATCCCGGACGCGCAAGTCGAGCGCCCGCGCCACCGCATTCGCGACTGCGGCGGCCGCAGGACCATGCGCCGCCTCTCCCACTCCAAGCGGCGGAGAATCCGGCCGCTCGATCAGCTCGACCTCGAGCAGAGGCGCCTCATCGAAGCGCAGAATGGGATACGTTTCCCAGGTCCGCGTGGTAACGCGGTGGCCGTCGAAGACGACTTGCTCCTTGAGCGTCCAGCTGATCGATTGCACGATGCCGCCTTCAATTTGATTGATCACCCCGTCGGGATTGATCACCAGTCCCGCATCGACCGCAGCGACGACCCTGGAGACCCGTACCGCTTCACTAACATCAACGTCAGCAACGACCGCCACGTATGCCGCGGTGTTCTTGTATCGAGCGAAGCCGATTCCCGCCGCGCGGCCGGTGCCGCGTTCCGCATTGAACTGCCAGTTCGCTCGACGCGCGGCTGTCTCGATCACCCGTCGCGCGCGCGCGTCCGACAAGTAGCGCAGCCTGAACTCGACGGGATCGACGCGCGCGGCGTCGGCCAGTTCGTCCATGAACGATTCGGTTGCGAACACGTTCGCGTAACCGCCAAGGGTGCGCAGCGCGGAAGTTCGAAACGGCAAACCCGGGCAGACTGTGCAACACGATCTTTCGATGGGGCAGATCGTATGCCGGTTCGGAATTTCGAGCACCGCCGGCGAATCCCGACATAACTTCGTACGCCTCGGGAGAGGTGATCGGCGGATCGACGTGACCTGCGGCCAGAAGGTTGACTGGTCCGTGCGCGCGAGGCCGCTGGCCGTGCGGTCCGCTCCAGATCTCGCTCGTCCAATCGACGATGTCGCCGGCCGGGCTTAGCGCGCTTTCGATCTTGACGACCATCGGCGAGCCCAGCGGCGACCATGCGAGTTCATCCTCGCGGCTCCACTGGATGCGCACCGGGCGCGACGGAACCTGGCGCGCGAGCAGGGCCGCGTCGAGCGCGGCGTCGTCGGCACCGTTGTGCCCGTATACTCCAGCGCCTTGCACATGAATCACGGCGACGCGTGATTCGTCGAGACCAAGCGCGGACGCGAGCGCACCGCGAAGCGGGAAGACGCCTTGCGAGTGCGTCCAGACCGTCAACTGTCCATCGTCATAGAGTGCGACTGCGCATGAAGGCGCCATCGAGGCGTGCGCGATCGGAGGCCGCGAATAAGTCGCCGACACGCGCCGCACGTTGCGCCGGGACCGGACGCTCGCCCGCCTCAGTCTCGCGAATCGATCGAGCGAAGGGTGGGGAGCAATTCGCGCCAGCTTCGAGTGTCGGCGGATACTTCGCTCTCGATCCAGCGTGCAGCCGCGCGGATCGCTTCGATCGCCTTGACCGCTTGGTACTCACGCTCGCAACAGACGCCGACGAAGTCGCCGCTGCGCCAAATCTTGACCACTCCGGGAAGCCGCGCCGCCGCAGACTCATCGAGCGATTCGAGCCGCGCGCCGTAGGAAGGCGGCCGCATCACGCGTCCATGAATCATTCCCGGCAATTCGAAGTCGTGGATGAAAGCGCTGCCCGCGACCTTCGCCGGAAGATCGAGACGCGCAACGTTCTTGCCGATCGAGGTCGAGCTCTCGGCCGAACTGAACGGCGCCGTTCCCGTGATCGCGCGCTTCCAGTCAACTTCGCGCGCGACACTCCAGTAGTCGAGTCCCGACGGCGTCCCATCGAGTAGAATGCGCCCGCCGTCGGCGGTGACGCGCGACTCGTCCGCATCGAGCATGCGCGCGGCGCGCTCGACGATCGCGCGGAGTGCGTCGGCACACGCCATCCTGACGGAAGTGCCGCCGATTTCGATCGACATGCTGCCGGCGGTGTAGCTTTCATTCGGGCAGAATCGGGTATCGCCCGACACGACGACCACCTTCGACATCGGGAGCTTGAGCTCGGCGGCGGCGATTTGCGCGACGGCGGTGACGATTCCCTGTCCGATCTCGACCTTGGATGAAAACACGCGCGCGATGCCCGCTGCGCCGAAATCAACCCACTGGGAAAGAAGCGGATTCTCCGCGATGCTCCACGGGAGCCTCGGCTGCGTCATCGCGAGTCTCCACTGATGGACAATTTCCACGCCGCCTCGATCGCCTTGATGATTCGCCCATGCGCGCCGCATCGGCACAGGTTGGCGTCGAGCGCAGCGACGATTTTCTCACGCGACGGCTCGACGCCGCTGCCGATCAGTTCTGCCGCCGTCATGATGATTCCCGACAGGCAGTAGCCGCACTGCCCGGCCTGGAAGTCGATGAAGGCGCGCTGCAGTGGATGAAGGTGATCGAGGGTGCCGAGGCCTTCGATGGTCGTGATCGATTTGCCCTCGACGCTCCACACCGGCAATTCGCAGGAGCGCTGGGCGTGCCCGTCGACGAGCACGGTGCACGAGCCGCAGCTTCCGACGCCGCATCCGAAGCGCGCTCCCTTCAGACCGAGGTCGTCGCGCAGCACGTAGAGAAGCGGGGTTTCGTAGTGATCGACCGTCACCTGATGCGGCTGGCCGTTCACGACGATGGTATGCGTGGTGCTCATGGAGATTCGAAAACTAATTCGATTTATTTCGCTTTAGCGGGCGGGAAGTTGATATTCGTAAAAAAGCCAGAATTTTCACTTTTTGGGGGCCTTGCCGTAGCTTGCCGGCCGGCGCGGTATCGGGCAGTTGGCGGATCGTTTCATCGGGCGCGTAGAATGGCGACGGGCGTCGGCGAGAGTTCTTTCGTCTCCGCGGTTCGGGGCTGACGGAGTTCCTCTCTATGGCTGGGCTGGTTCTTCTGTGGTTCATCTTCAGTACATAAGAGTACCATTATCAAACTGACAACGGTTGTCCTCGGGCATGAGCGTCGGGCGCGCCGCGTGCCACGCTCAGAGCGACGCATGGAATTACCCACAATATTTTGCGCATAGGCGAGTCGCCGAATCAGTTGCGGGCAAGGCGCCGCGGGTGGCGTTTCGGCAGCTCATGACGGCATCCCGAAGAACGTTCGCTTCATTTCCGGCGCGCTATCAGTTGCTCCTGCAAATCGCGCGGGCGCGGGATTCCGATCGCGGAATCGTTGGCCAGCTTCTCGACCAGTTCGTGGCCGCCATGCGCTTCGACGAACGGCTTCGCCAGCGCGGGAATCGTGTAGTCGTCGGGGACCTGCGGCGCGCGTTCGGGTTTACGTTTTTCACGTTTCATCGCGGCTTCGATCGCGGGTGCGAGCAAATCGCGCTTTATCCGGCGCAGTTCTTCGTCGCGTTCGGCGAACTCCGGCAGCACATCGCGCGCGAACAGTTCGATCGCCTCCATGATGTGCTCGTGCTTGTTCATCCCGGCCTGCATCACGAAGATCATCTGGTCGACGCCGGCCTCTTCGTAACGGCGCAGATACTCGCGCAACTGCTCGGGGGTGCCGACCGCGCCGCGGATTCCCTGCTGGCTGCCTGCACTGTCGTCGAGGCGCGCGGCGAGCCGCCGCTGGCGCATCGCGATCGCGACGTCCGGTGAGAAGCCGCGCTCGGCGCGCCGCTTTTGAAATTCGCTCCACACGTCGGTGCGTCCGGGCTTGTGATCGCCGAAGATATAGAAGTGGCCGAGCGAGTAGCCGAAGAAATTTCCACCTTCGAGACCGCGCAGAATCGCCTCGCGCTCGTCATGATGGACCATCATGGGCGTCACGCACGCGACTTCGGGATTGATCGCGCCGCCAATCGGAACGCATCGCTCGGCCAGCGTCTTGCGATAATCGGTCACCCAATGGACCGCCTCTTCCGGATCGATGAAAGCGAAAGTGAGCGCGCCGATTCCGAGTTCCGCGGCGAGCGTGATGGTCTCGCGGCGAGAGCATGCAACCCACAGCGGCGGATGCGGTTTCTGGACCGGCTTGGGCACCACGTTGCGCGGTTCCATCCGGACGTACTTGCCCTCGACGCCGGCAAATGGCGTCTCGGACATGCATCGGACCGCGACTTCGAGGCCCTCGCGCCACATCTCGCGCTTGAGCATCGGAGCAAGATTGAATCCGCCCAGCTCGGACATCGACCCCGATTCACCCGAGCCGAACTCGACGCGGCCATGGGAGACAAGATCGAGCATCGAGACCCGCTCCGCAGTGCGCGCCGGATGATTGTATCCGGGCGCGGTCAGAATGATGCCGTGTCCGAGCCGGATATTTTTGGTGCGTTGACTGGCAGCCGCAAGAAAAACTTCCGGCGCGCTCGAATGCGAATACTCCTCGAGAAAGTGATGCTCGACTTCCCAGACGCTGTGGAAGCCGAGCCGATCGGCAAGCTCAATCTGCTCGAGCGCATGATGAATCAGCGTCTCTTCGCTGTGCTCAGTCCAGGGCCGGGGAAGTTGATGTTCATAGAAGAGTCCGAACCTCATGTGGCGTGCTCCCTTAGATCGCAGACCAGCCGGAGTTTGCAGGCGCGGTTGGCGGATCGATCAGGAAGTTAATTGTAATGAAACCCACCGTGGGTTTCATACTTCCCTGGGCAGGGGTGACCCCTGCACGCAGTGTTAAAAGAAAGATGCGGCGCGGAGCCTGTCCTGAGCGAAGTCGAAGGGCGCCTGTTAGAAGTGTGAATGAGGAGTAAAAGAAGAAGTCCCTTGGCGTGAGTGCAAGGGGCGGCCCCTGCAAGCTTCGAGTGCGTTTTGGATTTCCCGTCTTAAGCGCGCAGGGAGCAGGACGCTCTTGCACGGTGGGGAGAACTACACGCGAATCAACCGTTCCGTGCTCCAACGCAACTCACCTTCATGAGGGACTAGCTGTCGCCAGTCACCGAACGTTGATGCGGATGTTAAGTATTTCGCGTAGGGATTGTGCAGGACGACAGTCTGGAGTCTTGGGTACCAACCCAGATCCTCTACAACAACCACGGCGCTAGTTCGAGTAAAGCGTGGAACACTCGCGAACTGCTTCAAGAAGTGACCGTTTGGAAAGAACTTGCTAACAGGTTGGCCCATGGGAGGCGTGACCAATCGCTCCTCTCCGTAAAAGGATTGGATCAGCGACCAAGGCCAATTGTCGCAGCAGATTCCGACAGGACCATCGGACAATTCTGGCAACGCCAATATCAAGACATTCTGGCACCCATCTGAAAACTGTTTGTTTGCAGATTGTAATGCACGGCTAAGCGGTTCGACGGCCCAACGGGCATCGAAGGCTCCTCCATCGCTAGCTGTGATGTCGCCATCTGACGAGCGCGAGTCCTCAACGAGTCTTGGAGATTTAACCTCTACGTGAATCTCCCCGCGTTCCGTTTCGACCGACAATTCAAGCACGCAAGCATCCCTGCCTTTGGGTCTCGGACTCACGCTCATCCGCAGGTCTTGAGACAGTGCCCAACAGGCCATGCACTCTCCTAGAGCCGAACGAAACCCATCGTCATCCTTTCCGGCAAGCCTGCTTCTCAGATCACCGCCGTAGGGCTCCTGAAAAAACCCGGAGTTCCACGCCACACCAATCCATTCGCGCCACTTCCGTTGCTTTTCGCGCAGGAATTCCAACTCGAAATCCCGGCTGTGCCAGTCAACCTCTTTATCGGCCATTCTTTGTGGTACTGAAACAACCCTGTACCTAAAATCGGCATTACGTGTGTTGACAGCGCGTACACGCATCTTGTCAATAATGTCGGGCGTGAAAATTCGAGCAAAAGGATCCACTGGAGAGATACTACATTATCGGTGAAGGAACGCGCTCGAACTGCCTGTCCAGTCGATGAAGTCACAGGGGAATTCAAAGTTCTTCCGCGAGTCTTCGCCTCCGAAAACCTCGGGAGTGGAATCTAGTCCCTTCCGCAAATCATCGCAGATCGAGCCCCTCGGTCCTCCGACCGCCAAATTGGTTTGTGTGAGGGTCCAATCGCCATCAAAACTGCCGCGCTCAAGCTTGTAGATTGATACCATCTTGCAAAGTCCCTGGGGAGAACCATCGCTAACCCAAGTGGTCTCGCCAATTTTTTTAAAATCGACCGAAAAATCCTGTGCGTAAATCCCGCACGTCCTGCGGTCCATATCCAGGATCAGACTGACAATTGACCGTTGGTCGTTCGATCTCTCGGCAACAAGCAGGCGCTTTAGGAAGTCTGCTTCTTTTGGTCCTATGCTTTTGTCGTTCAACTTGTCCCGTATTTTCTGCAACATCTCCTTGTCGGGCGTCGGAAGCGCATCGGGCTTCTTTAACGCGCTCTCCATTTCAGCTCTTGATGCTTCGGTCTTCTTCAGATCAGGACCGTTGATTCTGAGGTCCAGAAAATCACAGGACACGGCGATTGCAGCATTTCGGCGAGACTCCCACTCCTTCTGAGGAAGACCGGGATCAATTGGAGCAATTGGCGCGCACTCGGCGCTCAAGACCTCACTGCCGTCCTTGCCATAGACCTGAAAGCTTGATGGGGGTTTGGTTCTGGATGGGGGAACGCTTTCAGCCTCTAATGCCATGGACGAGGAGAGAGCTGCGAAAAGAATGACCACCAATCCTATCCCAAGCTGTCCCATGGAGAACTGCCTCAAAAGTCCGCTTCGGAATCGAATCCATAGCGATTGCCGTCGCGGGCGAGTGCAATCGCGTGAGGCATTGGCAAACCGGTGCGCGTGCGGACCCTCTGGTTGACCCAGCGGATCGCACGCTTTCCAAAGAACGCTTCAATAACCCATCGAGCACCCATCATTAGCCCCCGATTGTATTCGGTCTGAATGCTACCGGAGTCTCTCTTGTCTTCCTCGACAAGCATGGGGAGAATTTGCTCAATCACCTGAATTGCCGGTTCGAGCGTGACTGCTTGCGTTAGGGTGCGGACGATGAAGTTTGCCCGCGTGCGCTGATCTCCCAGAGCGAATTTGTCTAGCTGGTTAACCAAATCACGCGGAGCACGAAACGAAACCACGATGGTATCGCTCGATAAATCGGTGGGCTTCTGCTTTTTCGTCGGCATCGCCGTTGAACCTCTCGTCCTTAATTGTATACATAACAGGATGAAAGTTGACAGTCAACAACGGCGGGTGGCGGGCTCGTTCTCCGCAGAACCCTCACCTACCGACCGCCTGGTGGTCGGCCACCTCTCCCATAAAATAACGAGCGAGGTATTCTGGTCCGCGGTGCTTTGCTGCGACTGGTCGGGAGGATCGACATGGCGGCTCTTCGACGTATCGATACGCATCAGCATGTTGTGCCTGGGTCGTATGCGGCTTGGCTGCGGCGGAAGGGGGCCGAAGCCGGAGGACTGCCCATTCCGGAGTGGAGTGCCGATTCCGCGATCGCGCTGATGGACAAGTACGGGATTCAGACCGCGATCGTGTCGGTATCGACGCCGGGAGTTCATCTGGGCGATGACGTCGAGGCGCGCGAAAAGGCGCGCGAGGTGAATGAGTTCGCATCCGAGGTGGTGCGGAAGAATCCGAGCCGATTCGGATTCTTCGCGACGCTCACCCTGCCTGACGTCAAAGGAGCGATTGACGAAGCTGCGTATGCGTTCGACAAGCTGCACGCCGACGGCGTCGTTATCCTCGCAAACAGCCGCGGGATTTATCCAGGCGACCCGGCATTCGATCCGCTGTTCGACGAATTGAACAAGCGCAAGGCCGTCGTGTTCGTGCATCCGTCGCAGCTGTACGGGATTGAGCCGCTCGTGGGGGTGCCGGCGTACATCGCGGATTTCCTGCTCGATACGACGCGCGCGGCAGTGCGGCTGGCGGGATCGGGCACGCTCGATCGCTGTCCCGATATCAAAGTGATCCTGTCGCATGCGGGCGGGTTCGTGCCGTACGCGGCGCATCGGATCGCTGGAGCGGCGTCGCCGAAGCGGGATTTTGCGGACGGACTCGCGCAGTTGCAGAAGTTCTACTTCGACCTCGCGCTTTCCGGGAGTCCTACGGCGCTGCCGAGCTTAATGGCGTTTGCGCGGCCCGACCACATACTCTACGGAAGTGACTGGCCGTATGCCGCGGACCCTATAGTCGGCGCGTTCACCGGGATGTATGAGCGCTACTCGCTGAACGACGCGCAACGCGCATCGATCGATCGAGGCAACGCCGAGGCGCTGTTTCCGCGTCTGCGAAGAGAAAGATCATGAAGCCACTCCCGTTCGGGCCCGACAACGCGGCGACCTACGTCGCGCACGCCTATCCGGAGCAAACGATCGACATCGGCGAGGCCGTGATCAACTACGCGGTGGCGGGAGCGCGCGACAAGCCTGCGTTGTTGCTGATCCCGGGACAGACCGAATCGTGGTGGGGCTACGAGCAGGCAATGGGTCTGCTGCAAGAGCACTTCCAGGCGTTCGCGGTCGACTTGCGGGGACAGGGAAGATCGAGCAGGACGCCGGGGCGTTATACGCTCGACAACTTCGGCAACGACATGGTGCGGTTTATCGCGCTCGCTATCGGGCAGCCGGTGATCGTCAGCGGACTCTCGTCGGGAGGCGTGATCAGCGCGTGGCTTTCCGCGTACGAGATGCCGGGCACGATCCGCGGCGCTGTATACGAAGATCCGCCGTTGTTCTCGTCAGAGGTCGATACTTCTTGCGGGCCGTCTATCCGCCAAACTATCGGGCCGACTTTTGCACTTATGAGCAAATACCTGGGCGACCAATGGAGCGTCGGCGATTGGGCTGGAATGCTCGAAGCCGCAAAGACCGAGCTTCCCGACTGGCTGTCGCGCGCAATTCCGATGATGTTTGGTCCGGCCGGCGAAATTCCGCAGCGCGTCAAGGAATACGATCCGGAATGGGCGCGCGCCTTCTGGGAGGGTTCCGTATACGCCGGGTGCGATCACGCGCGGATGCTGGCCAGCGTTAAATGTCCGGTGCTGTACACGCATCATTTCCGCCACGTCGACGAGAACGGAGGCTACCTATTAGGTGCTGCCTCGGACCTGCAGGCAAAGCGCGTATGCGAACTGGTTTCGCGCGCTGGACAGTCGATCGACTACAGGTCCTTTCCGCGCATGCCGCACTCGATGCACGGCGAACATCCGGAACAGTTCACACAGCTACTGGTCGAGTTCGAAACGAAACTCAGGGGTTAGTGCATCCCGATCGCTCCGCAAAGGATGAACAGCGGCGTTCTCGACGACGGCCCGCGTTTGTAGCCATCGCGATGCGAAAAGATTAATTGTAAACGTTCTATGGCATCCGTGAATCCCGAAAGACTCGCAACGCGCCAGGCCGGAAGCGATCAGAGTGCGGCGGCGCTGGTTGCGCCTGATTGTCGGGGGATGAATTTCTATCGTATCGATCACGGGCTGCGTGCCTTGCTCGATCTGCACATGGAGCCGCGGTTGCGGGCTGCGATGGAGCCGCATCTCGAGAGGCTCGGCGAGCTTGCCGGCGGCAGGCTCGACGAGCTGGCGGAGATTGCGGACAAGCATCCGCCGGTGTTGCATCCGCGCGATCGGTTTGGGCGCGACGAGGATTGGGTCGAGTTTCATCCGGCGTATCGCGAGATGGAACGGATTGCGTTCGGCGAATTCGGGCTCCATGCGATGGCGCATCGGGCGGGCGTACTCGGATGGCCGGAGCCGCTTCCTTATATAGCGAAGTACGCGTTTCAATATTTGTTCGTGCAGGCGGAGTTTGGCCTGATGTGTCCGGTCAGCGTGACCGATACCGGCGCGGTGCTGGTGGAGAACTACGGCAGCGAGGATATCAAGGCGCGTTACTTAAGCCGCATGCTGTCGCAAAACATGGACGAGATTTTCAAGGGCGCGCAATACATGACCGAGCGGGCGGGCGGATCCGACCTCGCCAACAGCGCGGTGGTTGCCAGGCGCGAGGGAGATTTCTGGCGGCTTTACGGCGACAAGTGGTTTTGTTCGGCGGTTGACGGCGACGTGGTGCTGCTGCTGGCGCGGCCGGATGGTGCGCCCGCGGGCTCGCGAGGGCTCGGGCTTTTCATCATGCCGCGGCGACTGGAGAACGGCGAGCGCAACAATTATCGAATCGCACGGCTCAAGGAAAAATTCGGAACGCGTTCGATGGCGAGTGGAGAAGTGGTGCTCGAGGGCGCAATCGCGTATCAGCTCGGCGCAATCGACCGAGGCCTCGGCAGATGATGGACATGGTCAATATGAGCCGGATGTCGCATGGCGCGCGCGCGGCCGGGATGATGCGACGATGCCTTAACGAGTCGATGCAGGTCGCGGGCAATCGCGCGGCGTTCGGCCGGCCGATCATCGAGCATCCACTGCTCAGGCGCCAGTTGATGAAGCTGATGGTGCCGACTGAGCAGGCGCTTTCGGTTTTCACTTACGATGCGACCATGATGGATCGCGCGCGCGCCGGCGACGCGGAAGCCGAGCGGGTGATGCGAATCCTGACGGCGGTGCTGAAGTTCCGCGCGTGCCGCGACAATATCAAGGTGGCGACGGGCGCGATGGAGGTGCGCGGCGGCAACGGGTACATCGAGGATTGGGTGAACTCGCGGCTGATTCGCGACGCGCATATCGGCGTGCTGTGGGAGGGGACCAGCAATATCAATGCGCTCGACGTGATCAATCGCGCAGTCGGCAAATCCGGCGGTCACGAGGTGCTGGGGCGCGCACTGAAAATGAAACTGCAGCTCGCGAGCGCGGCGCCGGCCGGCTTTCGCGCGCAGATCGCGCAGCTGGTCGATCGCGCAGTCGCGTTCGCAGCGGAGGTCGCATCGAAGCCCAAGCATGAGCGATTGGCACGGCTCGCGGCGGACGCACTATATAATGTAGCGAGCGCGGCGCTGATGACGTGGGAAGGAGCGACAGCGGGCGCAAAGGGGCATGACGCGCGGCGGATGATCCTCGCGCGCATGGTCGTAGAGCATCGCTTACGCGCGGAGGATCCGCTCGAGCTGCCAAGATCGGATTGGGAAGAAGCAGCGACAACCGCGCTGCTTGATCCCGATCAAGTACCTATCGAACGAGCTACCCAGATTGTAAGCGCCTGAAGTGATCCGAAAAGCAGATGTGGCGGTCGTCGGCGCGGGAATCCTGGGCCTCGCGCACGCTTACTTCGCAGCTAAGCGCGGAAAGTCGGTGGTGGTGTTCGAGCGCACGCCCAGGGCGCAGGGGGCGTCGGTGCGCAACTTCGGGATGATCTGGCCGATTGGACAAAGAGCCGGCGCGATACATCAGATGGCGACGCGCAGTCGTCAAATCTGGCAGGAGATTTTGGACGCCTCGGGATTGCCGTATCGTCCGACCGGCTCGCTCCACGTGGTTTATCATCGTGACGAGGCGGAGGTGGGGCGCGAGTTTGTCGAGCGCGCGCCGAGTTTGGGTTACACCTGCGCGTGGCTATTGCCGGCGGAAGTGCTGAAACGAAGCCAAGCCGTCAATCCTGATGGGCTTCTTGGCGGTATCTGGAGTCCAACGGAACTCACCGTCGATCCGCGACAGATACTAGCGCGGCTGCCGGCCTTTCTGACTGAGAAATTTGGCGTTCAGTTACGCTTTGGTACGGTTGTGCGATCGATTGAGTTACCGCGCGTCGACGCCGGATCGGAGACCTGGGAGGCCGGCCACGCGATTGTATGCGGCGGTGACGATTTTGAAACACTCTACCCGGAATTGTTCGCGCACAGTGGAATCGATCGATGCAAGCTGCAGATGATGCGTACCGCGCCGCAGAAACATAAGTGGGAGCTTGGGCCGTCGCTCGCCGCGGGACTCACGTTGCGGTTTTATCCGGCATTTGAAATTTGCACCGAGACATTGCCGAAATATAAGGCGCGAATCGCGCGCGAAATGGCGGAATACGATCGGTTTGCGATTCATACCCTGGTTTCGCAGACCGCGGATGGAGCGCTGACGCTTGGCGATTCGCACGAGTATGGTCTCGCCGTGGATGTCTTCAACAAAAGCGAAATCGATGAGCTCGTGATGCGCAATGTGCGGAGCTTCCTGATTGCGCCGGACCTCGCGATCGGAGAGCGATGGTACGGCGTGTACGCCAGGCATCCGGAGAAATCCTACGTCGCGATCGACGCCGCGCCCGGAGTTCGCATCGTTACCGCAGTCGGCGGCTCCGGGATGACGCTGTCGTTCGGATTGGCGGAACAGATGATTCGCGAGATGGCGATATAGTGACTGCGAAGTATTCAGGAAGGGTGAAGGCCGTCATTTTCGATTGGGCGGGAACGACCGTAGACCACGGCAGCCTTGCGCCGGTGCGCGTGCTGCAACAGGTGTTTGCGCGGCGCGGCGTCTCCATCTCGGAGGAGGAAGCGCGGCGCGACATGGGAGTCCTCAAAAAGGATCACATTCGGAAAATATTGTTGGAGGGTGGCGTCTCGGGCCGATGGAGCAATGCTATCGGAGAAGAACCGCGCGAGGCGGACGTAGAAAGTCTGTTCGCCGATTTCGTGCCGCTCCAACTCGAGTGCTTAGTCAGCGACTCGCAGGTGATCGACGGCGTCGCGGAAGCTGTTGCGCGTTTGCGCAAACGCGGAATCAAGATTGGAAGTACTACGGGATACACGCGAGCGATGCTTGACCTGGTACTGCGACCCGCGGAGAAGCAAGGCTACCATCCGGACTGCGCAGTTACTCCGGATGAAGTAGGCGGTGGACGACCGCATCCATGGATGATCTTCGCCAATGCTATCGAGCTACAAGTCGAACCACTCGAGGCAATCGTCAAAGTCGGAGACACTGCTATCGACATCGAGGAAGGGTTGCGAGCGGGAGTGTGGACGATAGGTGTCGCGCGCACCGGCAACATGGTTGGGCTGTCCTCGGAGGACTTTGCCGCGCTCACATCCGCGGAAAAGATGCGTCGGCTGAACGATGCGCGGACCAGGCTGTTAGCTGCCGGCGCGCACCAGGTGATCGACGCAGTCGCGGATTGCGAGGCTGCTATCGACGCGATCGAGAATCGGATGAGTTGCGGAGAGCGGCCATAGCCACCTGGAACGGATTCAGTAGCGCGCGGCGCGCCGCGAGATGGGACCTCCTTCGCTAAGCATGATGTGCGTCAACGTTTGTTCGTCGTGGTTCATGCGCCATGACAGTAGTTTCTGCGCATACTCGAGTACTAGGGGCGCATACGATGGCGACGTCCGCCAGGTTCGCGAACTCGTTCGGGTCCTTCTCCAGATCGAAGAACAGCGGCGGCAGATTTGTGAAATGGACATATTTGTAGCGATCGCTCCTTATGACGTTCATCGTGCATTGGTGGAGCGTGAGTCCGAGCTTTTGCTCAGTCGAACTGTCGCGAGGATCGCGAAAATCGAACTCCCAGTGCGCTTCGCTGCGCCATTTGTCGGGACGTCCAGCGCCTCCGAGGAATGGAGCAAGCGAACGCCCGTCGCATTGCACCGGAATTTCGGCGCCGATCGCTTCCAGTAGCGTCGGCATGATATCGACGTTCTCGGTGAATGACGAGACTTTCGCGCCCCTGGCAGAATCGGCTTGCGGATGCGGATCGCGAACGATTAGCGGGATGTGATAGGAGCCGTCGAAGTAGCCGCACTTACCTACCATCCAGTGATCGCCCATCTGCTCGCCATGATCCGAAGTAAAGATGATCAGCGTCGAATTCCAACGGCCGGTCTCCTTGAGAAAGTGAACTAGTCGCCCAATCTCGGCGTCGACCCTGCTTATGAGTCCGTAGTAAACGGCCTTAAACCGCCGAAGCTTCTTCTCTTTTTCCGGAGCTCTGAACGGAGGGCGACTTAGTTGATGCGCTAGCCACGGATGCTGACGTGCTTCATCTTCGGGCGTCGGACATCTTATGAAGCCGGGCATGAGTGCCGGATCATACATAGTGTTGTATGGCGCGGGCGCGACCCAGGGCGGATGTGGGCGAAGGAGTGAGAGGTGCGCGATGAAGGGCCCGCTTGCGCTCTTCATGTAGTCGATCGTTTGCGTGACAAGGAACGCGGTGTCGTCGAATTCCGCGGGATACTTGAGCGGCTTTGGGTACGCTGCTCCGTCTTCATAGTCCGGACCTGGCTCGCGATAGCCATAGGCGAAGCGAATATCCGCAGGTACGTCGAAGCCGCGCGACTTAAGCCAATCGGTCCATGGCGTCGGCGTGCCAATCATCAAGCATACGGGGCGGATGCCAGGCAGAGGGCCCTCATAACTTTTGAGCCATGGATCGGCGGCCTCGAGACCGCGGGGATCCTGGCTCGTGTCGGTATAGCCGAATAGCACCGGGTCGTAGCCATGGGCCGCAGCTTCCTTGGCCCAGTTGGTGTGGCGCGCATCCAGCGGCGTGCCGTTGGTTCCGGAACGATGATTCTGCAGATACATCCCGGTGTGAAGCGACGCCCTGCTGGGACCGCATGGCACCGCATTGGCGAAGTGACGCCGGAAAAGTACTCCTTCGGCGGCCAGCGAATCGAGATTAGGTGTACGAACTACGGGATGATCGAGCGCGGATAGACACTCGCCGCGCCATTGGTCGGCGGTGATAAACAATACATTGAGAGGCGATGCCATCTTTCGAGCTACGTTGCGGATACTAGCTGCAGCCAGTACTTAACGTCCAGCGGCGGGCTGAACAGAGAAGCGATCGAGACACGGCCCCTGGCCTCGCGCCGCAATTGCGTTGCAGGTAAACTCCTATCGGAGAAATCGGCATGAAGGAAATGAAAGTTCGCGACGTGATGACGGCAGATCCTACCAGCCTCAAACGTAACGATAAGCTCACCTTGGCGGATGACATCATGCGTTTGGGACGGGTTCGCCATCTGCCCGTGCTGGACGACGAGGGTCAAGTTCTCGTCGGCATCGTGACCCAGCGCGATCTCTTTCGTGACGCGCTTGCCCAAGCGCTCGGCTACGGCAAGCATGCTCAGCGCAAGCTTCTCAACACTCTGTCCGTCAAAGAAGTGATGACCAGCGACGTGGTGACGATCAGTCCGGAGACTCCTCTGGTGGAGGCTGCGCGAATCTTGACGGAGCGCAAGATCGGCTGCCTTCCGGTTGTCGAGAATCGGCGGCTGGTCGGCATCCTGACCGAGGGAGACTTCGTCGCCTTAATCGCACGCGGAGGCTGAGCACAACTCGGCGAGTACGGAACCGCGATGCCATCATTTTCGCTCGGAGCGGAGTTGAAATCTGTTTCGACGATGTGGGCGGCGGCGATCCAGTCGTGCTCGTGCACGGGTGGGGCTCGACCGCGAAGCAGAACTTCGGTGACACCGGATGGATTGAAATGCTCTCTTCCCGATTTCGCGTGCTGGCGATGGATTGCCGCGGGCACGGTCGCAGCGCCAAGCCGCATGGCAAGGACCTCTATGGACGCGTGCAGATGGCGGGCGACGTCATTCGCTTGCTGGATCATCTGGAGATTGCTCGTGCGATGATCATGGGCTACTCGATGGGCGCGAGCCTCGCGATCGAGCTGCTCATGGATCATCCGGATCGGCTGCGTGCGGCGGTGCTGGGCGGAATAGCGTACGACGATGGGATCGAGAATCCTTCGCTGCGCGCAGCTATTTCAGACGCGCTGCTCGCGCCGAACCGCGATCAGATCATCGACCCGGTAGCGCGTGCTTACCGGCGATTCGCCGAGGCGGCAGGAAACGACCTGATTGCGCTCGCCGCCATAATTTCTGCGGAGCGCAGGCGCATCGAGCCGGGCAGACTCGCGAAGGTGCAGGTGCCAACGCTGATAGTAGTCGGCAGAAACGACGACGCGATCGGCGCGCATGACGAGCTGCCCAAGATGATTCCGACGAGCCGGATCGTAAAACTCGAGGGCCGTGATCACATGACAGCGCCCTACGATCAATTCTTCAAAGATGAGGTAACGAAATTCTTCTCGACCGCGCCCGCATAGTAGCTATCGGCTGGGCCCTTGCGAACCGGTAGAACCGGCGTCCGCATGATGGTGGATCATCTTCCACTTGCCGTCTTCAAGCCGGAAGATGTTGGTTGCGCGCTGGGTGAAACTGACCATCGGACCCTCCGGCGAACGCAGTTGCCCGGTCTCTGTGCAGACTGAATAACCCATTTCCCTGCTCGTGACGACGACAATGTCCCGCGGTGCAATCCGTCCGCCGGATAAAGCCGGGCCATGTTTTGAAATTCCGCGTGAACCTCATTCCATCCGACCGCGCGGCCGCCATCCGAGCTCAGGTTCGATACGTCCGGGCCGTGGGACCATACGGCGCCCAGAGGATCGAGATCGCTATGGAGCGCACTGTTGAGCGCGACATAGAAACGCATCGTTGCGCCGCGGATCTCATCTTGAGTCGCCGTCGAAGTTCCGGAGCTTTGCTGCGCGCGTGCGGTATGCGCCAGCGGCGGCGCGAGGCCAAGCAAAGCAATTACGACCATGACCGGGTAAAGATTCCGCCGATAAGCTGATAGTTCCAAGGCTGCCTCCGGAGCAGTAACGCCGCGAACAGAATCCGCAGGCTACTCCCTTGTCTTCGAACCCTAGCAAGCGGCGAGTCCGGCAGCTCAGTCGCTGCCTACTTCCATTCAGCAACCGCCACGATCTGCCAGCCCCGCCGGCCTCGTGTCCTGTTGAAGGCAAACAACCGTCGAAATAACCACATCATCGAGTAAGTGGCAATCCTAACCACTATCGGAGGGTTGCTCGAAACATCTTGAATGAGAGCGCTGCCCCTCAGGATAACCGTCGAGCGGTAGAGATTGAAAAATGGAAACCCTGCCGCCATGACGGTTTTAACGGAAAATCCGCTTTGTTCGAGCAGACTGCGCAACTCGGAGACGGAATAGTGTTTCCGATGACCGATATGGCGATCGAAGGCAGACATGGGACCTCCCGGCACCGTGACAATCAAAGTACATCCCGGAGACATCAAAGCTGCCGCGTTTCTGAGGAACGATATGGGATCGTCCAGATGTTCCAGGACCTCGGAACAGACAGCATAGTCGGCCCATCCCAGATATGGGCACGCCGCTGGTACTGGTTGCAACAAGTCTTGTTGCAAGAAGGAGGCGGTAGGAACCTTCCTGGCGGCTATCTGCACACCTACCGCACTGAATTCGACTCCCAGCATGCCGCTCCAGGCGTCCATTCGACTAAGGGCGGCCAACAGGTCTCCTTGTCCGCTTCCCAGATCCATTATTCGTCGCGCGCTCTTTGACGAATTACTGCCAAGCAAGTGCGAAATCAGTCGACGCCTATAGCCTTGCGCGGGATTCGACTCCGCCGACGCTGCATATTCGGCCCAATGCTGATCCCAGTTGTCAGGTTGCACGCCTGGCGCTCTCCTCGTCCGACCTGGCGTCGTGATCTGCGTTACTCCGCCGGCACATCGCAAAGGTGTTCAAACCGAACTTATGCCTGAAGCAACGAATCTCCGAAGGGCGGAATCCGGCACTAACCAGCAGCGTCCAGAGTTCTTTAGGATCGTAGTAGCGCTTGTGGTCATCGATCTCTGCGCGCGGACTAAGACCCAGGCGGAATGCCGAGAATTCGAGCCATCGCTTACCCATCCAGGACGGCACATTGATCATGCAGACACCGCCTGGAACAAGGACGCGCCGGCATTCCTTTAACATTTCGAGAGGATGCCAGAGATGCTCCAAAACCGAAAGGCAGAGAACGATGTCAAGCGATTCAGATTTGATCCCCGCAATGGCTTCCGGCAGCCAGCCCTCGATACTCCGAATTCTCCGGTCCTGTTTGAGATCCGATGCGATAGACACATCGACTAAAGTCAGCTCACCAGCGACGCCGATGAGCGTGCGACCGAAAGTGGCTTGATATCCGCATCCGAAATCGCCAACTGAGCTTCCTTCGAACTTCGGGGCCAGACGCCGCACCTGTCGCGACGAAAGCCACACGCCGAATCGATCCACCCAGGTGAGCTCATAGCGCTCGCCGAAAGACGCCGTCCGTTCAGGGATTTGTGGAGACATCTCGTCGATGTACCCGAAAAGCTGCGGAGTGCAAAACAAGAGTGAAGACGAAATTGGTGAAAGCTATTATCATAAAGAGCAAGCCGGCGATTGCCATATGATGAGGTCGGCCAATCTCACCCGATAGGGTAAATCCCAGCCTCGCATATTCTCTAACTAGTGGGATCGTGAACAAGGCCCCCACAACGAAGACGCCTGCGCTGAACAGTACCGACCGGTTGTAGCTGAATAGTCTGAGCAGTTGGCGACTTGACTCTCCACTATAGTCGTGGAGTACCCGAGTAACGCAGCCCACGTATACGCTCTGCATGCCGACGACCGTAAGTGTCAGTCCTAATAGCATCCAGTACAGCGAAAACCTGAACTGCCCGATTTGGACAGGACCCAGAATCAGCGGAAGCGTAAATAACAATCCCAGCGCGGTCAGCACGAGTCCGGGCTGAATCGTAAAAAACTCGGCGCCATGGGTTAGCATCACCTCGAGATTCGACCAGCCCGCCTTCCATGGTGATAGCCAGCCAGCGCGCTTGTGATGACTCAGTCTTCCTTCCGGGTCCTTGAAAAAGCGAACAGGGACTTCGGCCGTCCGTAGCTTCATGTGCACTGACTTCAAGACCATCTCGGAAGCGTACTGCCATGACTCCGACCCGAGTTCCATTCGAACCAGGGCATCTCTGGTGATAGCACGCATCCCGCAATGAATGTCCGAGAAGTGCGTTCGATAGAGTATGTTCAGAATCCAGGTCGTGACTGGCGTTCCGAAATGCTGGTGCAAGGCCGGCATGGAACCCGGCTCGATGTATCCCCGAAAGCGCGAGCCCATAACGAACTCATAACCATCGCGCAGCTTTTGTATGAACGGCTCCAACTCGCGGAAGTCGTAGGTACAGTCTGCATCGCCCATGATAACGTACTTGCCGCGAACGAATGGTATACCTTCCTGGTACGCCCGCCCGAGCCCTCTTCGTGACGGCGTCACGACACGCGCGCCTTTTGCCCTCGCTTTCGCCGGCGTGCTGTCGTTCGAACTATCAATCAGAATGATTTCTGCGCTGACTCCTGAGCGGTCAATTCCCTGGTAACACCAATCCAGAAACGCTTCGACGGTTATCTCCTCATTCAACGTTGGCACCAGGATGGTTAACTCGGGAGCCTTACCGTCCGGCTCGGCTGCAAAGTCCGGTTTCGATGCCAGCGAGGCTGGGGCGTTATCCATGCAAACCATCCTCGTTTTTGTCTATAGGTCGAGTCAATACCTTGGATGACGCCTTCCGCGCTGCCGTGTTCATAGGTTCCAGCGACAGCTTCACGTCATCATCGAGTATAAAGGCTCGCCGATTGGGGTAATACTTCAGCAACTCTTCGTCCTTTCCATTGGGCATCGCACGCGCCCACACAATCCGGGAACTATCGATATCGGCGTCATTGTACACCCAATCGGTATGAATGAAGTGATTCGGACCATAGCGAACGAAGACGAGGAGCAGTCCGGGCTCCTTATCCAATTGCTTTAGCACGAAGTCGCGTTTCGCAAGGAAATCGATCCTATAAGGATCGGTGGGACGCGCAGTGTAAACGATCCGGGGAATTTCGAATGAGATCATAGAACAGACCAGGACGAAGGACGCGATTCTACGTGGAGTGCCAGGCGCGAATCGGGACAGACAATCTCGCGCTGCGGCAGCTACGATCAGAAAGATCAGAACCGTCGCCGGGGCAAAGTAATGTGGTAAAAGGTTCGATTCAAAAGCTAGTCCCAGGTAGAAGAGCAACAAAAGATACATGGGAATTCGTAAGCGCCGATTCCGCATCAGGCTCTTGCGGCTCAGGAGCACACACAAAAGCAATGGGAGAGAAACGAAGAAAACGGTAATCTCCAGAATATTTTGCACATGTACTAACAAGAAGTGCTGCCGCTGTGACTGCTTCTCCTTTGCGTCCCAGCCTGCCCAGAAGGTGTGAAATATCTCGTGATCGTACTTTGGTTCCGGTCGCGGATTATTGGACCATACAAACTGCGACCAGGAAGAGTATTGCTGCTCATACAACTGATATGGCATCAGCAGCGGATTACCTGTCACGCGGTAGTTATAGTATCCCATCCAGAGGACCGTCGGCAGCAAAACGAACGCTATCGGCAGACCGATGGAACGAACCAAACCCGAATAGTCAGTGTGAGCTCTCTGGACCAACGAGTTCAAACGGATGAGCAAGATAACAGTACACAAGGCGCCGAGAACGAAACCTTCGTAAGGTCGCGTATTTGCCAGAATTGCCAGCCCGAGGCCGAATACCAATGAGGGTGCCATTGCCGGGCGCCGCACTAACCTGGCAAACGCCCCTACCAGGAGTGCGCCTCCTATGGCCGCGAGGCTCCCTCCCCAGTAGCTGTCGGTCCAATAGGTTCCGGTGAGTTGAAGGGCAGCAATAAGTCCTGCCGCTATCGCCCACCGAGGCGACAGCCAACCCCATAGTGCCCATGTGATAAGCCCGCACAGCACAGCCATGCTGATCAAGACTGCGGCCCAAGGATCATGAAACACCAGCTGGCCAAGAGCCAACATTAGACCCATACCTGGAGGATACTTCGAGGCATAAGTGGGATGCGACAGTACATGAAACGTCTCAAAATGTATCCACATCGGATGGGTGGGATTAGTGAGGCGTCCAGACAAAAAAGTCTTGGCTTCCAAAAGATAACTGAATTCATCATGAGTGATAGGCACTGGTCGCGGAATGATAGGCAGCAACAGAAGCCGCAAACTCAACGCGATCACGCCGACGAAGGCCGAAGCCACTCCAACATCGCGGCTCAGGAGAGTGCCTCCTTTTTCGAGCCAGATCGAAACAGTCCTATTCACGCTCCCCCCGGGCGCACCCCGCACGATTCCGGCCACTCGAAGTCCCCACCATGCGCCATATGAGGATACAGGTGAAAATGCCTTGAAAAAAGCGCTATGATTGAAGAGTGAAAAGGCCTGGCGTCGAGAACCCACGATGACTGCCGCATCAATACGGGCGGATTTGGGTAACCGCTACATGATTGTGGGTGGCGCTGGCTTTCTAGGCAGTCACTTCGCCGATCATCTGCTCGCCGACCGGCATGTCGGTGCCGTGACGATCTACGACAACTTCTCGTCTGGGCGCGAATGGCACTATGAACATCATCTCGACGACGCGCGCTTGCGCATAGTGCGCGGCGACATCGGCGAAATGGCTCGTCTAGCCGCCGCGATGAGCGGCCACGATATCGTCATCCATCTTGCCTCAAATCCCGATATCGCGAGAGCGGCGGTCGAACCAGAGATTGACTTCCACCAGGGCACGGCACTCACCAACAATGTCATTGAAGCGATGCGTCGTACCGGCGTGCGGCGTATCCTCTATGCTTCCGGAAGTGGCGTCTACGGCGATCTCGGCGAAGTTGAAGCGCAAGAAGATCACGGCCCACTCATTCCAGTATCCACCTATGGCGCAAGCAAGCTATCGGGTGAGGCTCTGATTAGTGCATACTGTTTCATGTTCGATCTTAGTGGCTGTGCGTTTCGGTTTGGCAACGTCGTCGGACCGCGGCAGACACACGGCGTAGGGCTCGACTTTGTTCGTCGCCTCGTGGCTGATCCGAGCCGCCTCTCAATTCTCGGCGATGGCAGTCAAAGCAAGTCGTACATTCATGTCTCAGATGTGATCGCGGCAGTCATGCATGCCAATCGTCACTCAACCAAGCGCTTCGACGCATTCAACGTTGCTACCGGCGACTACATAACGGTAACCGAAATCGCGGAGCTTGCCGTCGAATGCCTCGCGCTGCCCGTCCATCCGCGGTTCGAGTATTCTGGGGGTGACCGCGGATGGAAAGGGGATGTCCCGGTGGTGCGGATGAATACTGACCGGATCCGAAGTCTAGGGTGGCAATGCCTTCATAGCAGCCGCGAAGCCTTGCGCGCATCATTGCTTGCGCTGATAGCCGATGACCGCATTATCCGACAATGAGCGAATGCCGCGGTTGGCGCTGCTAGCTGGAGGGCAGGCAACGCGACTACGACCGATTACAGCGACTATTCCTAAGTCGATGATCTTGGTTGCTGGCGAGCCATTCATCGCCCATCAGCTCCGCATGCTCGTGCGTCAGTCGATCACCGAAGTTGTCATCTGCACAGGTTTCCTAAGTGAGCAGATAGAGTCTTTTGTTCAAGATGGCGCGATGTTCGGCTGCCGGGTGCGTTTTTCACGCGATGGTGATACGCCGCTAGGCACCGGTGGCGCATTACGTCGTGCTCTGCCCATGCTCGGCGAGAGATTCATGGTAATGTACGGAGACAGCTACCTTGGGACGCCTTTCCGTCCGGTCTATGCGGCCTTCCGTGCCTCAGGGCATCCAGCTCTCATGACAGTCTATCGCAACATCGACCGCTTTGATAAGAGCAACGTCGAGTTTGCGGACGGCGTCGTTCGACGTTATGACAAGGCTCATCACACTGCTGCGATGCTCTACATCGACTACGGACTGGGCGTACTCGAAGCGAGCGTGTTGTCGGCGCGGCCAGCAGATGTAGCGTTTGATCTGGCAGACATATATCAAGATCTGGCCAGGCAAGGTCTCCTTGGCGGTTATGAAGTCAGCGAGCGCTTTTATGAGGTTGGCTCACCCATAGGCCTTGCCGAGACAGATGCCTTTCTGCGGACAGTTACGGGAGGCAGATCAAAGTCGTAATCGATCATCGTTCGAATGAGAGGAAGAAACAGATGATCATAACCAGGACACCCCTTCGTATCTCACTCGGAGGAGGCGGAACGGATCTGCCGTCTTACTATCGCCAGTTCGGTGGCTTTGTAATCTCCGCGGCGATCAACAAGTACACTTACATCAGCATCAACAGAACTTTCTTCCCTGGATATTTTCTCAAGTACTCGGAAATGGAACTGGCTGAAACGATTGATGCAATCCGCCATTCGCTAATTCGCGAGGCGCTACGCCTGCATAACATGCCGAGCCCGGTCGAAATCGTTAGCATCGCCGACGTGCCCTCCGGTACGGGCGTCGGCTCTTCCGGGACATTCCTGGTCGGACTGCTGCACGCCCTGCACGCTTACAAGCGTCAACCAGTTGGTGCCGAGACGCTGGCCAGGGAGGCGTTCGACATCGAGATGAATCGGCTTGGGATGCCGGTCGGTAAGCAGGATCACTACATTGCCGCTTACGGTGGACTGACTTGCCAGGAATATATGACCGACGAGGGCGTGGCCGTCACGCCGCTACGGATGAGCGAATCGGCGCTCCGCGAGCTGCGCGATTCGCTGATGCTATTCTTCGTCGGATACACTCGTGCCTCGTCGGACCTGCTGAGCGACCAGAAAAATAAATCCGAGCAGGGCGACGCGGCAATGCTCGATGGTTTGCATTTCGTTAAGCAGTTGGGTTTCGAGATTCGAACCGCGCTCGAGAAAGGCGATGTACGCCACTTTGGCGAACTGATGCACGAGCATTGGATGCGCAAGAGAGCTCGCTCAATTGGAATGACCAGCGAACAAATCGACCAGCTTTACGATTTGGCGCGCACGAAGGGTGGGGCGACAGGTGGCAAGCTGGTCGGCGCAGGTGGGAGCGGATTTTTGCTGTTCCACACCAATGACCGCCGCTTGCTGCGGACGACGATGCAGGGAGCAGGTTTGTCCGAGATGGACTTCGGCTTCGATTTCGATGGCTCGGTAGTCTTAGTCCGCGATCGCTGAACCACCGCGCATCCCTGCGATGCGCATACTATTTCTCATTCGTCCATTTCTTGAAATCGGTCAGGAACTGATTCACCGCCTCATCGGTCTTGGGATGACTTACCATCTGCGGCAGGAACTTCGGAGGCACGGTGATAATATCTGCGCCGGCCATAATCGCGTCATTGATATCGTAGATATGCCGGATACTACCTACGATGATCTGCGATGGACTCGACCATTCTTTGAAAACACGATGCACCGACTCGACGACCGAGCGAGCGTCGTATCCGATGTCCCTGATTCGGCCATAGAAGATGCTCACGAAATCGGCCCCTGCGCCGGCAGCCATCACCGCTTGATTGAACGACATACAACAGGTGCAGTTTACACGAATGCCTTCAGCCTTCAGCTTGCTGATCACTTCCAATTCGTTCCAACCTATAGGCACCTTAACGGTCAAGCCCTTGTAGGCGCCAAACTCTGCAACGAATTCACGAGCCTGCCTCACCATTTCCTTCGGGTCCGAGGTGAATACTTCGACGCTTAAGGGGATCTCGAGCTTGTAGCGGTTGAGCAGCTTGATTACTTTGCCGATATGCTGATGGAAGTCCGTGCGATCCTCTTTCGACATGATCGATGGATTCGTAGTGATTCCAGCAACGAAGCCACGCTTAAGTGACTCTTCGATCTCCCCCAAGTTCGCCGTGTCGACGAATATCTTCATTCTCAATCCCCCTCCGCGATCTAGATGCACGCCTACTTTTTAATCGATTCCCACTTCATGTTATTGGCGATCAGCTTAGGATGCGACACGATGAGATGCCATATCACAGCCTGAAATGCCTCTGTGTGTGGTGTGACCGTTTCGGAATTGACGACGGGCACAATTACGCACGCGTCGGCAACCTTCGCGGTGTATCCTCCATCGCGGCCGACTATTCCGTAGATTTTAGCTCCTGCTTTCTCTGCTACTCGCAACGCTTCGATCAAATTCACGCTAACACGTCGCTCGGCATTGCCCCCACCCACCGATAATACGAAGACCGCATCTTCGCGACGCAGCTTGCTGCCCATTAGCCATCGCGAATAGGAATGCTCCCAGCCGTCGTCATTGATGCGCGCGGTTAGCTCTGCAACGTTGTCGGTAGGTGCGTAACTCTCGATGTTGGCGATCTTGCGAAAGTCGTTCACCGCGTGCGACGCGTTTGCAGCGCTGCCGCCCACACCCAGGAAAAAAAGACGTCCACCTTTGCTCCGCAGATGCACCAACCCTTCGACGATCTTTGCGATGTCACTCTGGGAGACGGTAGAACAGATCTTTTGCGCCTCAAGCAGATACGACGCGACGTATTCCCCGAACTGATCGTTCATCGCCCGGCCTCCCCGAGTATCATATCCACTGCCTCACTCAGATCCGACGCTCGTCTATCCGCCGAGTCATCCCGGTTGTAAGGCCGATCGAGCATGATCGGCTCACAACCAGCTGCTCGCGCGGCCAGCGTGTCTTTCCATGAGTCACCTATCAGGTAGGAACCAGCGAGTGTGATGTCGTACTCGCGAGCCAGGTCCAGGAGCATGCCCGGGTTCGGTTTGCGACAGCTACATCCGTGATGGTCATCGTGCGGACACACCCGCACGGCGTCAACTTGCAGCTTAGCGACAAGCTTATCACTCATCAGCTGCAGTTGTTCCGCGGTCAGAAGACCGCGTGCAATATCGGGTTGATTGCTGACGACAAAGAGCTTGAAACCGGCGGTGCGCAAACGTCCGATAGGCTCCTCGATTCCCGGCACAAATTCGAACTGAGAAACCTCTCTTGGTCCCGCAGGCTTCCCATCGCGAAAGATGACCCGATTAATCACCCCATCGCGGTCGAGAAATATGGCACGGCGCGATCTCATGATCTATGCGTGGTCACTATGCCGCATCGCAACTACATTGCGTATGCGACAAGAGACATTTTCTGGGAATGGGTGAACCTTGCTTCTAGGGTTCTCTGTAGATGTAACAGAGAACAATAAAAGCCGGCTCGAAAGAGTCCGTGCTGGCCAACCGCCATCCCGATTCCTCCACCCGTCTATCCTCTTACATCTTATTCACGTACGAGCCAACACTGCGTCGCGAATTAATTGGATGTGTCTGGTAAATGTTCGATTACCAGCTGTTCCTGGCCAAGTTCTTTGGCGTCTGCGATTCGATCATTGCCGCAAAACCGCGAAGCGCCGCCGCCGTAAACGCGCGCACTCTGACCGGATCCTTTTTTCCACGATGCCCCGGCACGTCAGTGTGCGTGAACGAATCGACGCCCCACGGCCTGACCGCGGCGATCGCATCCGCGACATTCTCCGCAGACAAGCCGCCCGCCAGGATCACCGGTATACGTGAGCGCTCGACGATGGTCCGGCTCACGGACCAGTCGTGCGTCTCGCCGGTCGCGCCGAGCGAGGGCAGGTTCTTCGCACCGGAGTCGAGCATCAGATAATCGGCGCACTCTTGATGCGCATCGGCCTCGCTGAGAGTCTCTCCGGCGCGGACGGCAATCGCACGCAACAGCATAATCGGGGCGATGCGCTTGCGAATCCACGCGCAGTCCTCCGGTTCGATTTCACGCGCGGCGAGGTGCAGGACGTCGGGCTGCACCGCGTCGACCATCGCGCAGATCTCCTCGCGATCGTCCGAAAGTGAGAGCGCTACACCGCGAGCGCGCGGCCGGATCGCCGCCAGCACCTCGCGAGCCGCATCGGCGCCGATACCCTCGGCAACGATACCCGGCTCCGCGACGACCACGCCGATAAGGGCAGCACCTGCCTGGGCCGTCGCGACGGCATCGGCTATCGAAGTCATGCTGTAGATTTGGACGATCATTTCTCGACGCTCCCGATCCAGGTGGTCGTTCTATCTATGATTTCTTTCCGCTCTGCTCAGCCGGCGCCGGAAGCCTGATACTCGTGAACCGCCGCAACGCGAACTTCCACTCCTCGCCGACCTTCACGTACTCATCGTCATAGTAGCCGGTTCCTATCCACTCCATATTGCGCGCGGCACTGCGCAGCTCGACGTAGCACCTGCCACTCGCCTTGCTCTTACTCTGCAAATTCACGACGTGGTTGTGGATGTAAGGACGCGGCGATACGTCGCCTAGCGCCTGTTCGTACATCTTGCGAAGTTCGGCGCGCCCTTTGGTGGTCGCTTCGCGCTTAGGCCCCTTTACCACGAATGTTCCGTCCTCGGTGAAAAGCTCGACCATCGTCTTGAGATCGTTCTGCCAAACGCAATCGCAATAGCGAACCGGCAAGTCACGAATCGCTTCGCGATCGGCAAGCTCGATAACCAGTTCATCGATCGTTTTCATGATGTAGATCTCCCTCTCAAGAAGGCCGCTTCATCTGGAATGACGGCCCCGACCATTCGTCATCTAAGATCGACGGCATCGACGCCCCTTGCGACCCTTGCGCCAGGCTTCCCGCGCCCATCCCTGATGTCACTGCTCCGTCTACCACCATCGCTTGACCACTGACGAACTCCGAGTCGTCGCTCGCCAGGAACAACGCCATCGCCGCGATGTCTTCGGGACGTCCTGCGCGCGGCCACGGCTGAAACGCCGCAAACAGTTGCGTCGCCGTTTGCTCACCACCTGGTATGCGGTTGTAAGTCAGCGGCGTTGCGATCAGTCCCGGACAAATGCAATTGACGCGAATCTTGTCCTTGGCGAATTCGATCGATGCCGAGCGGGTCAGACTGATCACTCCAGCCTTGGCGGCGCAGTATGCGTGCAACCCGGGGGCACCGCGCAATCCGGCAATCGAGGCCGTCGAGACGATTGATCCGCCGCCGGTCTTGCGCATCTCGGGTACCGAGTGCTTGATCCCCAGGAACACCGCGCGCAGCAGAATCGAGAAACTGCGGTCCCAGTTCGCGGCGCTGGTTTTCTCGAGAGGGCCGACCGCGCCGCCCAGGCCGGCGTTGTTGTACATTATGTCGAGGCGTCCGAACTCCTTGACCGCACGATCGACCGCGCCCTTGATGTCTTCTTCGCTCGACACGTCCGCGAGCTGAAACACCGCGCTGCCGCCGTTCTCTCGACAATCGCGCACCGCGGCCTCGCCGCCCTCGCGATTGAGGTCGGCGATCACGACCGCGGCGCCCTCACCCGCGAACCGGATTGCGGTGGCGCGCCCGATTCCACTCGCTGCGCCAGTGATGACTGCTACTTTCTTTTCAAGTTTGCCCATGATGACTTTTTCTCTCCCTCGCGTGATTTCCAGCCCTGCTCGCCGCGGGCATTTTCTATCAATAGTCGGGTCGCGTGCCGGCTGCCAACCGCGTGAACCCGTTGGAGGGTTGGAATTGCACTCTCGCGCGGGATTAAGATTGGCGGCGCGACTTCATCTGTGAGGAGCGCGTGCGATGGAAACGATTCTCGGCGATGTACTTACGTGGGTCTGGTTTTCCGAGCCGCATGGATACAACTTCAACAGCCTGCTGATCCCCGATCCGTCGGGCAATCTGTGTATCGACCCGGTCGATCCGAATGATCAAGTGATGAGCGAACTGGTTCGGCTGGGCGTGAGCCGGATTCTCCTTACCAACCGAAATCATCTCCGCGCGGCAAATCGCGTTCGCGAGAATACCGGGGCTCGCACTTACATTCATCCGGATGATGCCGCCTATGCGAAAGCACAAGGCGCCGTGGTCGACGGTGAGCTCCGCGCAGGCGAAAAAATCGGCGCGCTCGAAGTGATCGGCGTCAGCGGAAAGAGCCCCGGCGAAGTGGCATTCCTCTGGCCCGTGCGAAAATGCCTGATCGTCGGCGACGCGGTCGGGGGCGATCCGCCCGGACGCCTCAAGCTGCTCCGCGAGAGCGTCATGGATGACCCGCCTCGATTGCGGCGCAACATACAGCAACTGCTCGCCCTCGACTTCGACACAATCCTGGTCGGCGACGGAGCATCGGTGATCGACGGCGCAAAACAACGCCTCCGCGAATTAGTCGACGGCTTCCCCAAGTAAGACTTCACGATGCGAGATGATTCGCTTCTGGTGAACGGTTCAACCGGAGCGCCGATCACCCTGGTGCTCGCGCACGGCGCGGGCGCCGCGATGGACGCGCCGTTTATGAACAAAGTTGCGGGAGCAATCGGCGGCGAAGACGTGCGAGTTGTGCGATTCGAATTCCCCTACATGGCGGCCCGACGCATCAGCGGAAAACGCGGTGCGCCCGATCGCGAGCCGATACTGCTCGAGTCATGGCGCAGCGTTATCGCAAAGCTCGGCGACGTCACTCGACTCGTGATCGGAGGAAAATCGATGGGCGGCCGGATCGCGAGCATGGTCGCCGACGACGCAGGCGTGGCGGGCCTGGTATGTCTCGGCTACCCGTTTCATCCACCCGGAAATCCCGGGCGCACTCGGGTCAAGCATCTCGAGAGTCTCCGCACGCCTACACTGATCCTCCAAGGCACGCGCGATTCGTTCGGACGGCCCGATGAGGTCGCGAATTACAAACTGTCAACGAAAATTCGGATCGTCTGGATCGAAGCGGGCGATCACTCTCTGAAGTCCCCGGCCCGCTCGGGTCGAACCGAGGCTCAGAACATTGCGGAAGCAATCGCAGAGATTCAGCGTTTCGTCGCGGATCTGAAAACCCCAGGCGATAGTTAACCGCGGCCCGCGAGCAGGGCCGCCGCTTCCTTCTCCACGCGCGTGCCTTTGAAAAAATTCGGATTGGCCTCGGCCCAGAAACGCACCGGATTGGTGAACATGAAGTCGCGAAAATTATCGTCGGTGATGAGCCCCTCTTCGAGCAGCTCATGCGCCTCGGGCACGACCTCTTTCATATCCGGCACGTCAAAGTGCCCGATATCCGATCCGAACAGCACGTTCAGTTTCGCTCCATACGGATTCAGTTTGCGATTGAACGCGTATGCGTTGGCGGGATCGTCGGCCTCGCATCCGAAATAAAAGTTCTTCGCGAACAGATCGCGGATCTCCTCTACGCGCGAAATCTTGCACGCCGCGAAGTCGTCCAGCTCGCGAAGTCCGCCAGTCGCGGCGCTCTGCTCGCTGGCCGCGACTGAGTCCAGCTGCTCGGCGCGGTTCTCGATCCATTTGCCGCCGTACTCGCGGATCAGCTGGGCAAGCCGCGGCCGATCGAGGTTGGCGGGATTGACCTCCTCCAGCGCCTCGCGGTTGCGCTTTTTCCAGTGCCCGATGAGATCGCTGTAGAGACCGCAGGCCCATCCGACGCCGCCTTCGAGGAACGCCATCTTGAGCGTTGGGAAGCGCCGGGTCACGCCACCCAGGAAGATCGCCTTGCAGACCGCTTCGCTGGCGGCCGCGAAATGCCCGATATGGTTGTAAACAAAGTTGGTCGGAGAAACGCGCAGTCCGATCCCGCGCGAACCGGAATGAAAGGTCGGCGAGATCCCCAGCTCGACGCACTTTGCCCAGACCGGATCGTAATCGTACTCGCTGTCGAGCCCGAGCATGTCGAGCCAGGTAGCGAAACGCGGCGCGGCGGGCGCGTTGGCAGCTGCCGGGATCGGCCGGCGCACCATGCTCGCCATCATCACCACCTTGAGCCCGAGATTCTTGACCACGTGCTCGAGTTCCGCGATTGCTTCCTCCGGCGTGTGCATCGGGATCACCGCCGCCGGCGTCATCCGGTCGGCATAGTCGGCGAAGAACTCCGCGATGAAGGAATTGAAGGCCCGGCATGTCACGCGGCGGGTCTGCTCGTCGGGATGAAACGGCACGCCCAATCCGGAAGTCGGGTAGAGCACGCTGAAATCGATCCCGAATTCGTCCAGGCGTTCATAGAGAAGTTTCGGCAGAAGCTCGGTCGCGCGATCCAGAGTATTTTTCGTGGGCAACGCCCAGAACGCTTCCTGCGCGACGCGCTTGCGTTTGCGTTCCTCGCCCGACTCCGCGAGCGCTTTCGATACGCGCCCGTTGAACGCGCGGAATCCGTCGACCGCAATCTTCCCGCCATGCCTCTCGAGCTGCTCAACAATCACCGGACCGAATTCAAGCCAGTGACCGTCGGCGTCGATGATCGGATGCTTGAGGTTGGCCTTGATCTCCTGCGCGCGTGACTTCCCGCTCGACATCGCGATGCCTCCGCAAAGTATCGATACCTGTACGTCAACCTTAGTATCGTGACTTTGCGATCGCCAAGCGCAATCTATCCGCGGCGATCCTCGTGCAGCCGGAGCAGCATCAGCATCAGGAGCAAACGATTGTGCCGCGGTTTGAGTTGGCGCTCTGTTCGCTCGTCCGCCAATATCTCGCGAAGCGCCGCGTCGCCAAAAACCTCGAATGCGGTTCGCTCTTTCGCACCAATCGAGAATCGTTGCGACCAAGCGACGTTTGCCGGTAGCGCGTGCGCAACGGAGAAACCCTTCCAGAGTTCGCTAGCATAATCAGACGGGTGAAGATCGAGCGAAACGCCTCGGGCGACATTAAGCAGGTTAATACGAGGACCGGCGACCGGTGAGAGTTCGAGCCTCTCGAACAATGGATTGTCGAGCAAGACTCCCGATTGCAAGGTCACCAGGACTATCGACGCTCCGAAAAGCGAAACCAACGCGATCATCGCGGCGCGCCAATCGCGCGCGTTGATGCTGACTGTGGGCCAATGCGCTTGTAGTTTCATCGCGATACCCCCGCCGGAGGATCCAGCAAGAGCTATACCTACAAGAAGTAGACTTATTTGTAAGCTCTGTATAGACTCCGCATTGCGTGGAATGACTTGGCTGGCCCCGAACACTCGCAAGTGACAGGCACATCCGCTTGCTCACGGACCCTCGATTCTGAAATAAGCAGACGTGTGAGTTGAGCTGCTCAGATGATCTCGCCGAATGACCGGCAATCGCCGCCGATCGATCCGCCGCGCGTGCGAGCCGGCAAAAGGAGTGTGCGATGTACGACCTGATTATCCGCAATGGCACTGTCGTCGATGGAAGCGGTATGCCGCGTTTCAGAGCTGACGTCGGAATCGAGGGCGACAGGATCGCGGCGATCGGAAAAATTCACGAGAGCGCGCGCGAAACGATCGACGCCGAAGGTCACGTGGTCGCGCCGGGACTCATCGACGCGCACACGCATATGGACGCGCAGGTTTTCTGGGATGCGCTCGGGACCTGCTCATGCTGGCATGGCGTCACCTCGGTGGTGATGGGTAACTGCGGATTTTCGCTCGCGCCATGCGCAGAGAAAGACAAACTGCTCGTGATGCGGAATCTGGAACGCGCGGAAGATATCTCGCCCGAAGCGATGCAGGCGGGAATCAAATGGTCGTGGACTACATTCGCGCAATACCTCGATACGGTCGATCGCCTGCCCAAAGGAATCAACTACGCCGCCTACATGGGACACTCCGCGCTGCGCACCCACGTGATGGGCGAGCGCGCTTTCGATGAACAAGCTACCACCGAAGACCTCCAGATGATGCGCGACGAGCTGCGCGATGGCATTCGCTCCGGCGCAATCGGATTCACCACCTCGCGAACCAGCAATCATCAGACGCCGGACGGTCGTCCGGTCGCGAGCCGGATCGCGAATTGGGACGAGGTGCGTCAGCTGGTCGGAGTGATGGGCGAGTTGGGCGCGGGAATCTTTGAGATCGCCGGCGAGGACACCGGTGCCGAGGGTCCGCGTCTCGACGATTACCTGGGGCGGCTTAAATCGCTCGCGGTCGAGAGTTCAGTGCCGGTGACATTTGGGATGTTCAGCTCGCGCCGCGCGCCCAACTACTGGCGCCGATATTTCGAAACCGCCGAAGAGACCGCTGCCGCCGGTGGCCGGATGTTCATCCAGGTACATAGCCGCTCGCTTAATCTGCTGCTGTCGTTCGAGACGCATATGCCCTTCGATCGATTGCCGGCTTGGCGCGAGATTCGCAAACTTTCGCTCGCCGAACAGGAAGCCGCACTGCGCAATCCCGACACCCGGCGTGCGCTGGTCGAGGCTGCCCGTGAGCGGCCGGGCGACGGCAATCGTGGAGTCGGCGCGGAAGCCCGCGTCGCAAACTTCAACTGGATGTTCCCGCTGGACAAGGCGATGCCTCCGTATCGCTCGATCGCCGAGCTCGCTGCCGAGCAGAACAGGGACCCGGTTGACGTGATCATCGATCTCGCGCTCGAGAAACATCTCAAACAATTCTTCCTCCAGACTCTCACCAACGAGAATCAGGACCATGTCCTCGAGATGATGAAAAATCCGCGCTCGGTGGTGACCTTCTCGGACTCGGGCGCGCATGTCTCGCAAATCATGGACTCGTCGCTGCAGACCCATGTGCTAAGTCACTGGGTGCGCGAGAAGGAAGCGCTGACGCTGGAAGCGGCAATTCGAATGCTGAGTTTCGTCCCCGCCTATCATTGGGGCCTCGCGGGACGCGGGTTGCTGCGCGCGGGCAATTTTGCGGATGTGATCGTGTTCGATCCGAAGAGAATCGCGCCAAAGTTGCCCGAACTCGCGCACGACCTTCCCGCCGGTGCGCGTCGCCTGAAGCAAAAATCCGATGGATTGCTGGCCACTGTCGTCAATGGCAAAGTCCTGCTGCGCGACAACGAACACACCGGAGCGCTGTCCGGTCGTCTGCTGCGCGGACCGATGGCGCAGGCGCGCATTAACAATTAGATCAAGCTGCATTGGATTTCCCGGGGGAGTGCGCTGCGCGAGGACCTACAACTCGCGCAGTGTTTATTTTTCGGCGACCTATTAGGGGATCAGAAGAACGCGGCCTACCGCCTGCCGGCTTTCTATGTAGGCGTGAGCGGCGCCGGCCTCCTTCAGTGGGTAAGTTCGATCGATCACTACTTTGATCTCGTCCCGGGCGGCCTCTTCGATCAGGCGCTGGATCATGTCGTGCGCGCGGTCGCTCCCGATCTCCGCGCCGAGGAAAACTCCGGTCAAAGAGCGGTTACCCGCCATCAGCGACGAGACGTTGATCGTCATCGCTTCGCGTCCCGCTGCGCCGACCATCGAGACGCGTCCCCGGTAGGCGAGCGATAACAGGCTCGATTGCAGAGTAGCCCCGCCGACCGGATCGACGACCAGGTTGACGCCCTTGTTGTCAGTAAGTTTCATGACCGACTTGGCGACGTCTTCGGTCCGGTAGTTGATTCCATGATCGAGACCTAATGGCTTGAGCCGTTCCAGGCGCGCGTCGCTGGACGCCGTCGCGAGCACCGTCGCACCCGCGCGCTTGGCGAGTTGAATCGCCGCGACACCTACTCCGCTTGCGCCCGCTTGCACCAGGACTGTCTCGCCAGCCTTCAGCCGGCCGAACTCGAACAAGCAATCGTCGGCAGTTCCGAACGGCACCGGTATGGCTGCGGCGAGCTTGATGTCGAATCCTTTCGGTACCGGCCACGCGTTGCGCGCCGGAACCACTAGCAGCTCGGCATGAGAGCCGAACGCATTAACGGCGGCCACCTTCTGGCCTACCTTCAGGTTGGTAACCCCCGCGCCAACCTCCACGATTTCGCCACCAGCCTGGTAGCCAACGATGTGCGGCTTGTTGAGCAGTGCTCCATGCCAACGGTTGAGCGTGTCGCCACCTTCGATGCTTACCGCCTCGACGCGGATCACTACGCCCTGCGGATAGCAAACCGGATCGGGAACGTCTTCGTACTTAAGAACCTCAGGACCACCGTTCTGATAATAGACTGCAGCCTTCATCGCGAATCTCCTCCGATCACTTAGCCGGCAAAAGCCACTTAGTCGACGATTGCGGAATAGATGATGTTTCTTAGTTGCCCACGGAAGTTAAACGTCGCCGACGGCATCAGCTGGGTCATGAATATCACGACCATGTCCTCCTTGGGATCGACCCAGAAGATTGTCGAGGCTGCACCGCCCCAGTAGTAGTCGCCGCCGCCGAGCGCTCCGGTCTCGACCTGCCCGAGCGTCATCGCAAATCCGAGTCCGAAGCCAACGCCTTCATTTGCAGTCTCGGAGAATCCGCCGATCGCCATCTGGCTCAGGTCTTTGCCGCCTGCGAGATGATTGCGATGCATGATCTCGATAGTACGAGGACCCAGGATACGCGCGCCGTCCAACTCTCCTCCGCGGCGCAACATCTCACAGAAGCGGAAATAGTCGGCCGTAGTTCCCGTCAATCCGCCACCACCCGAAAAGAAGGTCGGCTGTTTCAGATAGTTGCTGCGCTCCGGATCGTCGATCAACTTGAGCGTCTTATCAGCCTCACGCTGATAGTTCGCGGCAAAGCGCTCGAGCTTGCGCGGCGCTACCATGAAGGAGGTATCCTTCATGTCGAGTGGATCGAAGATCGTCTCCTGCAGATACTGGTCAAAGCGCTTCCCGGAGATCGTCTCGACCAGGTAGCCGCAAACATCAGTGGAAAGCGAGTACATCCAGCGCTCGCCCGGAGCGTAGCGCAGCGGCACCTTCGCGAGCTTCTCCACAAATCCCGCCAGCGTCTCTCCAGAGCCGCGCCCCACTCCGACCTCTCGATAGACGCGGTCAACCGGATGATTCGTCGCGCCATAGGTCAGGCCCCCACTATGACTCAGCACATGACGCATCGTCATCGGCCGAGCCGGAGCGGCTGTTACCATGCTCGCACCCTCGCCCGAAACCCACACCTTGTGATCGCGCCAACTGGGAATAAACCGCGAGACCGGATCGTTGAGCTGAAAGTAGCCGCGCTCATAGAGCGTCATCAGCGCGACTGACGCGATCGGCTTGGTCATCGAATAGAGGCGGAAGATGGTATCGTCGGCGACCGGCTTGCGGCGCTCGCGATCCATCAAGCCCAAAGACTTGAAGTAGGCAACGTGACCGTGCCTCGCCACCAACGCCTGACACCCTGCTATCTTGCCGGGTTCGATGTAGTTCCTGTTGAGATGCTCGGTGATCCGGTTGATTCGTTCCGGCGCGAATCCGCCGCGCTTCGGGTCTATGTCCACGGTTGTCGCCTCCAATCGATTTGGTTAACGCACTCCTATCTTCGCTGATCCGCAATTCGATATCGAGACCTGTTTCCAATTCCGCAAACGGGGGCGTCCTGTGTTATGGTCGGTCCCGTCCCCAGGAGAAAAAAACGATGGTCCGCAGCGAAGGCCGAATTTTGACCACCCACGCCGGCAGCTTGCCGAGGCGAGACCGCCTGGTCGCGATGCTCGTGCAGAAAAGCCGCGGCGAGGCAGTCGATAACGATGCGCTCGCGCGCGAGATCGAGGAGTCCACCCGCCACGTCGTCGCCAAACAACTCGACGCGGGCATCGACATCGGCAATAACGGCGAACAATCGCGCGAGAGCTTCTTCACCCACGTGCAACACCGCATGAGTGGTTTCGGCGGCCGCAGTGAACGACCGATCATGCGCGACCTTGTCCGCTACCCGAGTTTTCGCAAGCTGATCGCGCCGCTCTTTCAACGCTCTATGGTCGATTTGCTTCACGCGCCGAAGGCTGTCGGCGATGTGCAATATGTTGACCGAAAGCCCGTCGAACTCGAATGCGCCGATACTCTCCGCATCCTCAACGAACAGTCTCACAAATTCGCCGAACCCTTCATGACTGCGCCATCGCCGGGAATAATCGCGTCGGCGATGCTCAACGAGCACTACGAAAACTACGAGAGATATGTAAACGCCGTCGCCAATGCTCTTGCGGCTGAGTATCAATACATCGTGGCGCAAGGATTCTTGCTCCAGGTTGACTGCCCGGATCTCGCGATGGAGCGGCATACCTCTTACGCCGATCGCCCGCTCAAGTATTTTCTCTCATATGTAGAACTGAATATCGCGGCGATGAACCGCGCGCTTCAGGGCATCTCTCCCGACCGCGTCCGCATGCACGTTTGCTGGGGTAACTACTCGGCTCCGCACGATCTCGACGTGTCGCTCGGCGACATTCTGCCGCTGCTCTACCATGCCAAGGTCGGTGCTCTCGTATTGGAGGCCGCAAATCCGCGCCATCAGCACGAATACCGATACTTCAAAACCTATCCGCTGCCCGCGCAGATGAGCCTCGTCACCGGCGTCATCGATACCAAGACCAACTACGTCGAGCATCCCGAAGTGATTGCCGATCGCCTTGAACGCGCATCGCAGGCGATTGGCGATCCGCGCCGCGTGATGGCGGGAACTGATTGCGGCTTCGAAACGTCGGCTGGACTCGGAGAGGTCGCCGAGGAAATCGTCTGGGAAAAGTTGCGCGCGATGCGCGCAGGCGCCGATCTCGCATCGAGCCGTCTATTTCGCTGAGCACGTCACGAAAGTCCGGTTTCGCTCGTTGTAGATGCGGGCGAAGCTACCTTCCGTTCCATTCGCATTCCGGTCCGACGCGCGATCCATATGAGCAGCGCAAGGGCGGGCAGCGTCGCCACCGTGGTGATCAGGAAGAACGGCACCCAACCAAGCTTGTCGGCGAGCACGCCGCCGGAAGAAGCAACCATAGTTCGCCCGACCGCCGCGAGCGATGAGAGCAAAGCGTACTGGGTCGCAGTGTACGCAGGCGAACAGAGGTCGGAGAGATAAGCGACCAGCGCCGCGCCCGCCATCGCACTCGTCAGGTTCTCGGCCGCAACGCAGAGCGCGAGATAGTCCAAACGATGCCCTCCGACCGCTTGCAGCACGTAAAATAAATTTCCCGCCGACTGCAGCAACCCGCATAGTATGAGCGCTCGGATAACTCCGAGTCGCACTGTCACGATCCCACCGATAAGCGCCCCGATAATGGTCGCGAAGAATCCGACCAGCTTGGATATCGCAGCGATCTGGCTGAGCGAAAATCCGAGCGAGATGTAGAGCGGCATCGCCATCACGCCCGCCATCGCTTCGCCGAGCTTGTAGCCGAGCACGAAGAGGATGATCACCGGCCACATCGGACGAAGCATGAAGTCCCTGAAAGGCCCGACCACCGCGGTTGCCAGGAAATCACTGAGTGCTCCCGATCCGTCGCGCCTCTCTTCTGCCGGCGGCGTCGGCTCGGGCCCGAATATGAAGACCAGCAATCCGATCGCCAAAAGCGCCGCCATCGTGGCATAGGCCGCGAACCATCCGAGGCGGTCAGCGATCATCAAAGCGCCTGCGCCCGCGACCAGCGTCGCGAGGCGGTAACCGGTCTGAATCATCGCTGCGCCCGGACCTTGTTGCTCGGGCGTCAGAATCTCGACTCGATACGCGTCGATCACGATGTCCTGGCTGGCGGAGAGAAACGCGACCAGGATCGCGAGCACGCCCATCGCAAAAAGATTGCGCGTGGGATCGCAACTGCCAAGGCCGAGCGTCGCGGCGATGAGCGCCAGCTGTATCGCGATCCCCCATCCGCGCCGCCGCCCCACTCGAAGCGGCGGTGGCAGGCGATCGATGAGCGGCGACCACAAAAATTTGAACGCGTAGGGCGTGCCGACTAGCGCAAACGCGCCGATCGTCGCTCGGCTGACGCCCGCAGTCGCAAGCCATGCCGACAGCGTCGAAAATGTGAGCAGCAGCGGCAAGCCACTCGCAAAGCCAAGCGGCAGGATCAGCAGCACGCGCCGATCGGCGTATATCGCAAGCGATCGCCGCGATGCGGTCATGCTCGTGTGCTCGGTCATGCGTGCGCGGATCCAGTCGTGAATAGCGGGCGTCCTTCACAAATCTCAGGCACGCGCGTTCCGGCGCTGTTTAAGATTGTAGGGACAAAATCGAAAATCGATGCGCCCGACAGGGTGGCTCCGCTTGCGATACCTTCGCCGGACGCGAGCAGGAAGCCGCGGGGAGCATGCGAGCCGGTGCGCGAATCCTGGTTTCGCAACTGGACGGTGCCAAAGCGCGGCGAGTTTATCGACCTCCACGGAAAGGATTGATCCCAGAGCGCGGTGATGTCGGGTAAGCGGTCGAGGTACGGACCGTGGAGTTCCCGTTGGAGTTGCGAAATATGTTTGACGACCGGCCGCCCGCTCACGGGATCGCGCAGCTCGGCGAGCACTGCGCAGATCTCTTCGCAAACGCGATCGTACTCAGCACCGGGTTCCACCAGGCCGTTGTAGTCGCGCCCCTTCAAACTGATGCGAATTGCGCCGACTACGTCGACGTTCGGTACGGCGAACGCGCGGCACATTTCCCAGGACCTGTTACCCCGGTAGAAGCGAAAGATCAGTTCATTCTGCAACCATTGAGGCAGCGCAGCTTTGATTGCGTATTGCAGCCTCCCCGGCACCACCATCCGCAGCGTGCGCCAGAAATTTACGTCGGACCGACGCATTTCCCCACGCCGATCCGCGCCGCGGGAATCCTCTTTCCCGTATCCCAGGTAGTCGAGAATTTCGGGAAGGTTCCACGACGCGTGGTAGAGCGGTCCCATCCCGTGCGCGGCGAATACGTATACTCGCACGCCGGGACCCGCGGCCTCGACCATCTCGCCGACCTCGCGATCGATTGCGCGATAGACTGCCTCAATGGTGTCGGCGAGCCGATGCCGATCCTCTGGATCGTGCGCAGGATGCGTGGGATCCATGTCGGCCCAGTAGAAGTGACCCGCACAGTGCGCAGCCGCAAAGACCGTGATCAGGACCTCCCACGCCGGCTCGGTGATGCAATGGCGGAACAATTCACCATGCGCATGTACGCCGGCCAGCAGACGCGGGCGCAACGCCACTCTGGCTTCGGGAGCCGAGCCCACCGCGTCGCATTCTCCTACCGGATAGCGTCCGAAGCGTTCGTCCACCTCGCGCAGGAGCGATCGAGGCGTTGAAGACCGCGGCCCGTGGGCTGCGTGCGTTCCCCACGAGGTGAGTTGAAATCCGTTCAGCTCGGCGGAAGTACTCACGTGCGGGACATCCACCACCCCTACGCGCCGGCCCGCTCGGCTTAGATGATCCCAAAAATAGTTCACTCCGAACGAGTCATCCGGCATATAGCGCAAGCCCGCGGTCCTTGGATCGTGCTGTACGTAAAAGTAGCGAGCTAGATAAGCGGGGTTGAGCCCCGAACAAAGACAGTTCCACGAAATGTCCGGCAAACGATCGGCGACCGTCGATAGCTCGGCTTGGGTGCCCTCTTCCATGAGACGTCGGAAGGTCGGCATCTTGTTCGTAGATGCCCACCTCTGCACGAGACTCCAGTCCATCGCGTCCAAACCGATGAGCAGTTGCCGCGGCGAGGCAGGCCTATCCACTTGAGCTCTCCCGAAAATCGAGCATGAGTAGTACTACCCTTTCATCGTCATCGCGACCACGCGCGAGATCTTTGGTCAGAATACATCTAACAGGTTCCGTCAATTTGTCGGTTTCGCTCGCGAAGCATAAAACGGAATCGACGGCCATGAGATTCTTCGCGCAAGCATTCGGCTTTTTCAATTGGGCCGGTATCAGTCACTTCATCAATCTTCTCTTCATCAGCCTGCTCATTCGCAGCGGGCTGGAGATTCTAAGCGCACATCCCAAACTCTACTGGAACGATGACTGCCGCGTCGGGAGCGAGTGGCTCAAGTTCACGCGCAAGGTGATGCCAGCGGACAGGCTCTGGACCGCCTCCGACGAGCAGGAACCGTTCTCATCGTGGATAGCGCTGCCGGGCCATATGAATCTCGGGATCGGCCGCCATTGGCACTTCTGTTCGATCATTTTCTGGGTGCTCAATGGCGTCGTTTACGTGTTCGCGCTGTTCGCGATCGGCGGATGGCGCCGGCTGATACCAACATCATGGAGCATCGTTCCCGCCGCAATTCATACCGCGTCGATCTATGCGCACTTCCATCTGCCACCGCCGGGGCATCCCTACAATCCCGTTCAACAGCTCGCCTATGCCGGAACTGTATTCGTGATTGCGCCGCTGATGATCGCGACGGGCGCCGCGATGTCGCCGGCGGTCGCAGCGCGCTTTCCTGGCTATATCAAGATACTTGGCGGACGCCAGTCCGCTCGTAGCATCCATTTTCTCGGGCTGGTTGCGATTTGTCTCTTCACCGTGGTGCACGTCACCCTGGTCGCCGTCGAGGACTTCCCCGCCAACATGAGTTACATCATCCACGGGCGGCATGCGCTGGAAGGGCTTTCTGTCGCGATCGGGATCGGCGGACTCATCGCGGTCATGATCTTGCACGTGTGGGCGACCCAGGTGTCGTTGCGCGATCCGAAGTTCGTGCAGCGCGCCTTAGGGATATTGATAGAACCGGTCCGACGCATCCTCCTTCATCATGTACGCTCGCGCCAGGCGTATCCGGCTTCGGCGATTTCTGCATACTTCCGGGTCAACGGGCGTCCGCCGGAAACTGCTGCGTATCAGCAGATGGCGGCGGCGAACTTCGAAAACTGGCGGCTCGAAATCGGAGGCTTGGTCGAAAATCCAGTCCAGCTCGGGCTCGCAGATCTTCGCGCGATGCGGGCGCAGTCTCAGATCACGCTGCACCATTGTATTCAAGGATGGTCCGGTGTTGCGCGATGGACTGGTGTCGCGATGACGGACATATTGGCGCGATGCCGCCCGCTTGCGAACGCGCGCTACCTCGTGTTCCGTTCCTGGCAGGAGCCCGAGCCAGGCGTTGCATACTACGAAGTGATCGATCTTGAGCTCGCGTCTCACGCGCAAACGATTCTGGCCTACGAGATGAACGATGCGCCGCTGCAAGTCGCGCACGGAGCTCCGTGCCGCCTGCGGGTAGAGACGCAGCTAGGCTTCAAGATGGTGAAATGGATCCGCTCGATCGAACTCGTCGAGGACTGCCGTATGCTGGGTGAAGGTCAAGGCGGCTATCGGGAAGACGTGCAGTTCTACGGTCCCGAAGCGGGAATCTGACCACCGGCCCGAAAAGAATATCCGATGACTCGAAAGACGCTACCGAAAAATCATTCGGCGATTTCGTCGCTCAGTCCCGCCACCTTCAGCGCCTTCTTCTTGGCGCCTTCGAGGTTGTAGTATCTCCGCGTCACGATCCGCTGTGCGTAAAGCCCGCCGCCGGCCTGCACGTTGGTGACCGCCTTCCACCCGCCGTACGCGTCGGCGGTCAAGTCGCGGATCGCATGAAACAAGCGTGCGCGATAGTCGCCGTCTATTCCGTTGCTGGTTGCCATGTACTTCCGGACCAGCGGGCCGGTCACTTCGTTCTCGAGGTCGGCAACCCCGGGCGCAGTAAGGATCGAGCCGCCCGAGATGTCGTGCAGATGCCGCACCATCAGATTGTAGTTCGCAGCACCGTGATACTTGCCCGCATTGGTGTAGAGCTCGTCGGGGAACGCACCCTGTTCGGTGATCTGGCAGTTCGCGATCGCAGCTTCGAGCGCGGCGCGAATCAACGTCGCATGGATGAGCATCTCGGAAATCTTCTCCTTGATATGCCCCTCTTTCGCCAGCCCGTTGGCCTCCGCCACGAGCTGCGCAAAGCCGACCAGTTGATCGGCCTCCTCCGCCATCGCGGAAAGCCCGCCGAGCCGCTCCCAAAGCCCGAGCGAATGCGCGAAGACCGCCGCCTGCTGCACCGCGCCGTCGAGAAAAATTCGTTCGTTCGGGACGAACACGTCGTCAAGGATCACAAACCCTTCTGGCATGTGGATTTTCGCCGAGATCGGAAACTGCCGGCTGTCTGGATGCCGCGGCGCAAAAGTCGTGTCGATAATCTTGACCCCCGGTGAGTTGACCGGCACCGCGCATCCGATCGCGTATGCCTCCTCGCCGGGCTTCATCGCCTTGGTCGGGATGACCATCAGATCATGCGCCATCGAGGCGCCCGTGATATGCAGCTTCGCACCGCGAATCACCACGCCGTCGGCGCGCCGCTCGACTACGCGCGTGTACGCGTCAGGATCGTCCTGCTTGCCCGGCGGACGGCTACGATCGCCCTTTGCATCCGTGATGCATTCGACGATCCGAATGTCGCTCCGCTGCGCCGCACCAACGTACCTGCGAATGCGTTCCGCATAGTCCGGCAACGCGTCTGCGATTCGGGTCGCCGCGGTCGTCAGCGTCATGATTGACTGGTAAGTAACGTTCGCCACGATGTCGGACTCGTGCAGCAGCGGTATCCGATCGCGCAATTCCTGCGCCGAGCGCGGAATCGCCATCAGCGGACTCACCGCGCCGACTGCCGGCGAGTAGAACTGGTCGTAGCCGCGCGCGATCCGCGAAACGCATTTGCCAAGTATCGGATGCGTGACGATATCGCGCACCCGCTCGCCTTCGAAATACGTCTCGCGATTGTCATTGAGCGATTTCTTGTATTGCTCTCCGGTCATCATGTGAGTCATCTCTCCTTCAGCGTTCTCGCGAGCGCCCCAGCGCCCATTCAAGTCGCCACCGCGCAAAAGCCTAATGCGGAACAATGTCGCTGAAAAGGTCTGGGGTCGCGCTCAACGCGACGGGTCTTGAGACCCAATGCACTCGATCACGCGAGCGCCAAAGTCGGCGAGTTTTCTCTCGCCTATTCCGCGGATGTGTCGCAGCGAGTCCAACGTCTTCGGCCGCACGCTCGCGATTTCGCGCAGCGTCGCGTCGTGCAGGATCACGTAAGCGGGCATTCCTCGCTCGGCCGCGATTTCTCGGCGCAGATTCCGCAGCTTCTCGAAGAGCGCTTCGTCCACATCGCGCCACGAGGTCTCTTCGATCTTCGTCCTCGACGCCCGCGGCTTCTTTGCTTGCATTAAACTGACGGCGCGTCGGCCGCGCATCACTTCCCATGACATCGCGTTCAGCTTCAGCACCGGCCGCTCGCCCGGCGTGCGCTCCAGAAATCCTGCGTCGATTAGCTGATAGACCAGGTTGGTCAACTGCTTGCGCGGAACGTCCTTCAGCAGACCATAAGTGGAAAGCTTTTCGTGACCATATCGCTGCATCCGTTCGCTGCTCGCACCGATAACCACATCCACAACATGCTCGACTCCGAAGCGCTGCTCGACGCGCGCTACGCACGAGAGCACCTTCTGCGCCAGCACTGTCGAATCGGCGACTCCCTCCACCTCGTTCAGGCAGAAGTCGCACGCGCCGCAGTTTGCACCCTGGTAAATTTCGCCGAAGTAAGCAGACAGCGCGCTATGCCGGCATCGCACGACCGTAGCGAAGCGGCGAATCTCCTCGAGGAGCTGCACCCCACTCTGCGCTACTTCCGGAGGAGTCGCGGCTTCTTCTGCGCTACGCTCGATCAGATTCTGCCAGCGCATCACGTCCGCCGCTGAATAGAAAAGTACGCACTCCGCGGGCAAGCCGTCGCGCCCCGCGCGGCCGGTCTCCTGCTGGTAAGATTCGACCGATTTCGGGATCGCCGCATGGATCACGCATCGGATGTCGCTGCGGTCGATTCCCATCCCGAACGCAACCGTCGCCACCACCACGTCGATTTCTTCGCCGGCAAAACGGTCCTGCGTGCGCCGGCGCTGGTCCGGCTCCATACCCGCATGATAGTGCGCGGCGCGGAAACCCTCGCGCGCCAGATATCCCGCGATATTCTCGGTGTCCTTGCGGCTGATGCTGTAAACGATCGACGCTTCCCCCTTATGCCTTCGCAGGGCGTCGGCGATTTGCGCGCTCACATCTACTTTCGGAAGAACCCGGTAGAGAAGGTTCGGCCGATCGAACGATCCGACCAGCACCGCCGGATCGACGAGCCCGAGCTGCTCGACGATGTCGATCCGCACGCGCTCGGTCGCGGTCGCCGTGTATGCGTGGATGCTTGCGCCCTTGAAACGCGTCTTCAGTTCCGCGAGCTGCCGATATTCCGGTCGGAAATCATGCCCCCACTGGCTGATGCAATGCGCTTCATCGATCGCGAAGGCGGAGACCTTGAGCCGCGTGGCAAGTTCCAAAAAGCGCGGCGTCAGCAACCGCTCCGGCGCGACGAAGATAAGATGATAACCTCCGGCGGCGATCTTGCTCTCGAGATCGCGAATGTCCGCCGCATCGATGCCGCTATGCAACGCGACCGCGGGATAGCCGCACGCGCGAAGCGCATCGACCTGGTCCTTCATTAGCGCGATCAGCGGCGAAACCACTATATCGGTGCGTCGAGCGACCGCCGGCGGCACCTGGTAGCAAAGTGACTTCCCGCCCCCGGTCGGCATCACCACCAGTGAGTCGCGCCGCTCGAGTCCCGCCTGGATCGCGTCGGCCTGCAGCGGCCGAAAACTCTCGTAACCCCAGAAGCGGCGCAAAGTCGCGAGAATTTCGTCAGATGCGTCCGCGGCCGAGTGCTGTGCCGTGACCGCCTCCTCAAGGGTCTTCATCGTGATATCGCTGTCATATCTGGCTCTTCGAACAGATCAGTATCAGCATCGGCTTCGCCGACGAAACCAGCATGAGGCCGGGCTCGGACTCGCGAAGTTCTTCAGAGAACAAAAGATGACGCCGCTTTGTCGTCGAATGCCATTTGTAAGCGCCAACGTTCCGAGCTAGCATCGCGGCACTTCTCTCCAGGGAGGTGCGTTTCATGATCGCTATGAATAAGCCACTTGCGCCCGAACGCCGCGAAACGCGCCTGCTGTCTCTCTGCTGCAACTAGTTCGCGTCATTTGAAGATCGGCTGAGCGTTTCGTCAGGCGCTGATGTATGCGCCGCGGTCTCATCTTCGCTTGGTTGCGAGGCCTTTCGGCGGCAGATCAGATCTGCGCTCAAGACAAACAGGAGAAATACATTGAACCGATTTGAATTCTTCGCAACCATCGAGCGTTATCACACGATTCAGAATCCGACTTCCGAAGAGAAGCTCGACCTGGCCGCATCCTACTGCGGCTTTCGCGACGGTATGCGCGTGCTCGACGTCGGATGCGGCAAGGGCTGGCTCCTACGGCGACTCGCCAAAAAGTTTGACATCCAAATTACGGGTCTCGAGATCAACCGCGTGTTCGCGGACGAGGCGCGCAACCTCGCCGCCGCCGAAGGTCTCTCCGGGCGCATCCGAATCGTGCAAGGACCCGCGCTGGAATTTCACCCCGAGCAGGCAAGCTTCGACGTGGTGATGTGTATCGGCGCGTCCTTTGCCCTGGGCGGCTTCGAGCCGGCGCTCGATTGGATGACGCGATGCGCGAAACCGGGCGGCGTAGTCGCAATCGGAGAGGTCTTCGCAACCCAGCTGCCGTTGGCCAAAGGTATTCCTCGCGACAGCGAATGCGACGGCCGCTCATTGTGGATGACGGTCGAAGCGATGCGCTCGCGCGGTCTCATCTCGCGCGGAATTGTCGAAGCTTCGGTCGACGATTGGAACCGCTATCACTCCTTGCATTGGCAAGCAGCGATCGACTGGGCGCTCGCGAATCCGGGCCAGGCCGACGTCAAGATTCTTACCGATCCCGAAGGCCAGCGATCCAGTCTGCAATTCGACGGCCGCTGCATCGGATGGGCGATCCTCGTCGCGCGCAACGGATTGGATTAGGGGCTCGCGACCGACGGCGGAGCCGAAACAGATGTCGAAACACCGGAAACGGTGGAGACCGTGGGGACGCCTGCAGATTCAACTGTCGGCGGTTTTGAAGATTCGCTCGCCACCGATTTCGAATCGGTGCTCGGCTTCGATTTCGAATCAGCCTGCTCTACCGACTTCGGGACGCGTTTGATCTTCACTCGCCCGACTCCCTTTTCCGTGAGCCCGATCTCGTCTGCCGCACGTTTGGACAGATCCAGGCTCCTGCCACCGACGAATGGGCCGCGATCGTTAATCCGCACTTGTACCGAACGCCCGGTGCTGGGATTCGTCACGATAACTTTGCTACCGAGCGGCAAGGTGCGCGACGCCGCAGTCAACTTGTTGGGATCGTAAATTTCGCCGTTAGCGGTTTTGCGCCCGGCCTCCTCATCTCCCTGGTAGGACGCGCGCACCCCTTTCGACCCGTTCGAGGTAGTCTTCCGAGTCGGTTGAGGTGGTGGAGGAGGCGCAACTACGGTCGGCTCGGGCGTTGGCGCTGGTTCCTGTGTCGCGCATGATGATACGACGAAAGCCAAGATCGTCAGCGCGAGCGGGATGCGAATATGTAGCCAACGATCGCGAAGTCTTAAGTTCAAGGCGGATTCTCCTGCTCGCGCCCTCCCCAACGCTTAACTTACCTTAACTTATATATACACCTATTTTACGGTTTCGTCCCAATTGGCAGCTCACTATTCGGATCGTCAATTCGGGTTCTATTCAACCGGGAAGCGCGAAACCTACGGTGGTTTCGCTCATCTGGATTCACCGACCCTTTAGGCGCGCCGTCATTGCGCGCTCTTCTGCGGCGCGGGTGTCGAAACCCTCGAGCGGAGTTACCTCCCATCTGATCAGGCCCCAGAAGGGAATTTCGCGCAGCATCCGGTCGAGCTTTTCGTTCGATTCCGCTTCCGCTACGAAAACGAACGCGCGTTCGCCGACCTTTAGGCCGCCGGCCAGAATCCGCTTCTCGGCCTGGAGCTTGTTCAACGCATCGAGGCTGGGAATCACAATATTCTCGAGAAGCTTAAGTGCCTCCTCGGGCGTGGCGAATCCGGGCCCGTCGGATCCCGATACTAGATATTTCATTTGAAAGTTCTCCGTCGCTTCTGGATTTCCATTTTGGGATCTTGATCCATAACTGATCGCGCGCTTCATGCCCACCGCGAAAACGCTCTTCGATTTCTGCTACTAGCAGAAATAAGTTGGGCGCAAAAGTTGTAGCTGATAGGTGATGACGTGCAGCTTCATAGCGCGCCAACTCTCTTCGATCTGCGTTAAAACTTTCGCACTCCCTATCCGCCATCCCGTAGGTTTTAAGCGACAGACAGGCCAGTCCGCTTGACGTTTGCCCTGGTTACGCATTACAGAAAGCTTCGCTGCAATGGGTCTATCCATCGCTTTGATTTTTTCGGAGGCGAAAGATGAAGACTTTCCGGACACTCTTGAAGCGGCTCAACAACTACGTCAAAGAACGAAGAGACCGACAATACGCGGAAAGGTGGAGGCGCGGACAGGTAGGCGCGAGCAGGATCGCGACCCCGCCTCGCCGCACGCTCAGGGAATGATGACGGGCGACTGACGCCAGTTAGCTACCTCGTCTTTGTAAGTGAATGGTCGAATGAAGGCGGAATCTAGTTCACGAGTAATCGACATGATACTTGACTTTAAAGGCCATCGTTTCGTAGGAGATTCACGCTCAGCGGCGGCGGACCGCGCTGGTCCGCCGCCGCCGTGTTCTTCAAGTCTCTCTCCCTAGCTCGAATGCGGATCGGGTTGCGCCGCCAACTCCGCGGATGCGGTCCTCCAATACGAGTCCGATTCCGCGCCGCGTATGCATTCTCGAAGCACTCCGAGATAGCTCTTCGTGATGTGCACCGATTCCTTGAACTCCGACTTGGCCATCAGCGTCCGATGCAGTTGCGGGAGCCGGTAGAACGGAACGCTCGGGTAGAAATGATGCTCGATATGATAGTTCACGTTCTTCGGCGCCACGAAGATGTGCTCGAGGATCGATGCGCGCGTCGATCTCGTGTGCGCGTATGCGCCGCTCCTGCCTCCGATCGCGAAATGCTCGGCGATACTGCGGATTCGGAAAATCATGATGAGCCAGGTGAACATCGGAACAAACCAGTACATGAGCAGCAAATGAAGCGCGCCGAACCACGCGAAGATCACAATCAACGCGACGTAAAATCCGTACCGCGCGGCAAGAAATCTAACGCTGACTCCGGTATCTCTCGATAACAGCATGCGGGCCAGCTTGAGATAGAAAATTGCGCCCACGCCGCAAATGTCGCGTATCATCAGCGTCGCCACCTTGCCCCAGTGCTTCGGGAACACCCAGGCGGGATCGCCTTGATGGCGTATCCAGTCGGGATCCTCAGCCGTATCCAGGTAGCGATGATGCGCGAAATGGTTTTTGCGATACGCTCGTGCCGAGATCAGATTCGGCCACGCCAATATTAGTTCAGAAGTCCAATCGTTGAGTTGTCGATTTCGAAACAGCCGGTAGTGGACGCCGTCATGCATCAGGATCAGCAGCGCGTGCTGCCGCGCCCCGATGAATGCAACCGCGACCAGGTAAACGACCGGGTTCCAAAAGCGCCGGCATAGGTAAGCCGCACTCAGTATCAGCAGCCATTCGGCCGCGATGTGAAAGAAACTTCTGAACGGGCTCAGCGATGACAGTTCGAGCAATTCCTCCTTGCTGAGCTTGACCGGTATTGCTCCATCATATTCGTGACCGGTGCAGCCTTCGGGCTGCCGCTCATTTGCAGATTCGGCATTCATGATTCTTCCTCGTTTGGGTGGTTGGCTCGATCGTCGTCGGGATTGACGATCAAGTGTTTCGCGGGCTGCGTCGAAAGAGACGCGAAAGCCTTCGCGTCGGCAATTCGGGACTCATCCAAGGCGCATCGGTGATTTCTCAAGCGCTGAGTTGGGCGTTCGATTCCGGCGCTGCGCCGTGACCTCCGGCTTCGATCGCCGGATTCGTTTCGCAACGCGAAAACGGCCGCAGCCGGTCCGAATTGTCGAACCGAATGATCCGGTAATTGTCCAAAACGTCGACCGATTGCGTCCGCACCGACGCGATCATCCGTGCCAGCACCTCACCGGCCAGGAGCATCGGCTGCACCCATAGCTTTCCGTCGTCGGGGCCTTCCAGGTACGGATGCTCGACAATCTCCCCCGCTTTCACGAAGCCCATTGCTGAATAAAATCCGCAATGATTGGATGGTCCCGCGGCCAGGTACACCAGCACCGCGCTGGGTTCTCGATGAAGCAACTGAACCGCGATACCGCGCCACGAATGCATCCCGGCGCCACGCGATAGCGACCAGTGATCGCCGCACTCGAGCACCGATCCAGGCGGCAGATGAGAAAGATCCGGCTGATGACAGCTCTGCGGAAACTGCTCGAGGTCGTGGAGCGCAGCTCCGGCCACCATGCGCGCCGCCGGCGCGGATTGTACCTCGAACAGCGCGTAGACATTTGATGACTGGAGTCGCAGACGGTTATGGGTCCGGGTGCGCTGCACGTCCCTGAAGCTGGCGCCGTTTTTGGTTCGAGCCTCGTCCAGGCGCTGGGCGAAAATTTCTCGCTCACGCGCGGTATTCAATTGACGCATTTCCATTTTCGAAAACTCCCTTTTCGAGGTGAATACGAAACGATGTTGTTGGGGATCGACGCGGAACTGCCGCAACGCCGGCCGGAGGTCCACGCACTCGCCGCGGCGCGACGTTCCGATCAACATCGCCAACCCGAATGGAAGATGGTCGCACGCTCATTCGATGGTCATTGCGCGGACTATTTGTTCCCGCGACTTTGCTAACAGAAAGTCATCGAGCCGATGTCCGTAGACCTAGCTCATCGCGATATGGAGGGCATAACGGTGCGATTTGGCTTAGATGCGAGAACTTGCTACAATCTGCGCGTTCTACTAAACTACGAGTTAATTTTTGGCGATTTGAGGGGGCACGGCGACGAAGAAACGCGTCTCATTTCTCAAGGGGCTGGCCACTGAGATTCTCGATGTAGGCGGGCGTGCGGACCGGCGATCGCACGCATCCCGGAACTACGTCCGGGAGATCGAGTCGTTAGCGCACCATGATTACGGACTGGCGCTGCGTAGAGCTCTCGGCCGTAGCGAAGTCGTGGAGATCGTCGCCGAGGCGCGGCGTGTGGTTTGGCCGCATCTTAACCGCGAACCGCTGCGCTTGGTGGCGCCGCGCGAATTCACCAGGCGATGGTCGAGCCTGGGAGTCGATTTCAAGCTCGCGAACTTTGGCGGGACGCAAGGACTTTCGCTGATGGGCTTCTACGCCGGGAAGTTGGGCCCTTCCAGGCGTCCGCTGATTTACGTGAACACCGCACATCATCCGACCGCGGTCGGAGTCGCGTTCTCCCATGAGATGGGTCATCACCTGACCGCCGAGCTTTTTGCTTCGCAGGAAGACCACTCCCATTACCTGACCTACACTGCTTATGCAGAGCATCTCGACGATCCGGCTGAGTTGGCCGCAGACTGTCTGGTCAGTTTGGGCGCCTTTCCCTGTGACGTGGCGCGAAAGATGTTCGAGATCGAAAGCAGACCGTCTGAGCGCGCGGAACTCCCCGAGCCGATGTTCGCGAGAGTGAGCAGGTACGTTCAAAGTCGTTACGGCCTCGATCTCGATGCGCGTATTCCCGCGCTTATAAAATTGCGGTACCTCGCCGGGATGATTCACTACGCGAACCTGCGTAGAGCGCTGCTTAACGAATACGACATCTGAAGCCGAAGAACGCGAAGGCTGGCGGCTCCAATCCGACAAATTTCTGAGCGACGAGCACGGCGCCATAAAGATGGCGACCGCAGTGCATGCGGCCTTGTTAGAACTTCGCCAACAACTCGCAAGTGCGCATGTTCATACTTAAACCCATCAAGAAGCGCGAACTCTCTTCGATCATCGAAATTTAACCCGCCCGATCGCACCTTTGCTTGACTTAGCAGAGGGACCGATGAGATAGCCAATTTGTAGGACAGACCTATCGCTTTGTTCTTGTGGGTCGGGCCCCAACCGGGGGCAAGTGCAAATGCCGGTTCCGTCCATCGCTAGCCACTTCCGGGCTGATGCGCGAGCGCCGCCGCGAACGCTCCCATAGCCCGCGCAAACAAAGCTTCGGTGGAGACCGCGGGCGCCAGGTCTCTGCGTGTTGTTCCTCTAAACGTGCGCCGAGGGTTTACCGCCCTCGAATTACAGTTCGACTTGCGGAGGTATTCAATCTCATGAGGAATGCGAAGACCCTTACTATAGTTGGTGTCCTCGGATTGGCCATGATCGTTTCTTACCCGTTCGTCGCGCGCGCCAAGAAACCCGCCAGCGGTAGCGGCGGCGGCGGAGAATCACAGGCCGGAGGACTGCCGGCCCTCGAGGATCGCGTTGAAGCTGACGAGGCCCTGATAGCGAGCTCCTTGCACCGGCTCTCGGCGGAGTTCCAGAACAGCTCCACCGGTGCGAACGAGGTCGTTACGACCCTGCCTCCCATCGCCGGCGGCACTGGCGGAATTTCGGCCTACTCGAAAACACTCTCGATTCCCTTTGACGTCGTGTACATCACGTTCTCGGCTCAGGGTGATACCCACGGCGGAGCTGCGCTTTCGTTGAGCGCCAACGTCACCGATTCCTCGGCCGTCACCACCGTATGCCAGCCGATGGCCGGGCAGACTTCGGAAGGCGGCGGCGGCACCGCCGGTCCTCCGGGATGGATGACGCTGAACAAGCTGCCGACCAATCCCGCCATCGATACCACCGGGCCCGCCAACAATTGCAACGACGGTGGCGGAGGCTCTGCTGACTGCCACGACAACACCGTGATGTTCTCATGCTGCCTGCGGATTACGCCAGATTCCGCCGCCACCAGCCATACCGTGGAGATCAGGCTCGCGAGTCAGCCCAATCCGCTGACCCCGACCACTCCGACCGACGCCTTCTACGAGCGCTCCACCATCTACATCGACGCTTCGGCTGATCCCGGCGGTAGTCTTTGCACCGGAGTAGGCACGGCGCCGCATTGAGATCCCCAAAATGCGCGACTCGGGTTCCGCAGTCGCGCATCGCGTCGTGAGTAACTGGAACGCGCGCCGGGGTGAACATCGCCTCGGCGCGCGTTCTTTCAGCACGCTTCGCCCCGGCCCGCTACTTGAAGAGCCGCCCGGCGCAGGGTCAGGATAAGCGTGCGCTCGATTCGTGGAATGGCGCTTGAGACGAGCACATGGCGGCGACGTTGCTGGAAAATTTTCTCGAAAATTACCGCGATACAATTCATCGCCTCTATTCGATCAGCAACGCATCCAGGTGGCGAGTCTCCGAGGCGTCGTTCGCGGCGGCCCTGTGGCGAAGCTGTCGATGTACTCGAAGAGGGGCACGAGCGCTTCGAACGAATTTGCACGCGAGGCCCAGGCCGCGTACAAAGTACTCGCCCTGGAAGGCGGCGGCTCGGTTCGGAGCCTCAGCCACGACGCGAATCTCGATCAATAGGTGATGATCCTGGTAATCGGCGCTCGCTGGCAGGACGACGTCCGCCATTACGCATCGCGCTAGGGGGTGCTACTTCGTAGTCGGGGCGCCGGTCGCGAGGTCGTGCTCCGCCTGGCGCGCGCGTTCCAGCGCAGCCGGCGGAATCCGCGACTCGAGCTTGGGATTGAACACCACGTTCACCATCCCGTCCTGCATTCCGAACTCTAGCATCCCCGGATGAAACTGCTTGTTCTTCACCTCGGTTGCGATCTTCAGGAAGGCCAGCGGCGTCGAGGTCACCGCACTCGCCAGCACGACGTCGGGCGCAATGTTGTTTTGATCGTTAAACGTTCCAAACGCGAAAACATGCGCCTGCGAGGCTGCTACGAAAACGCCGAGACCCGCCGCGTCCGCGTCGTGGATAAGCACGTCGGCGCCCTGGCTGATCTGCGACAAGGCTGCCTCCTTGGCCGCACCTACATCGTCGAAATTGCCAGTATAGCTGGTCAGCACTCGGCCTTTAGGTTGCACCGAAAGAAAGCCGCGCTTGAATCCTTCAAAGGTCAGTCTAATCGAGGGTAGTTCAATCCCACCTATGGCACCTACCACTCCTGTTTTCGAAACACCGCCGGCAAGAACACCTTCGACATAGGTAGCCTGGTCAACGTTGAAGGTGATTGATGCCACGTTATGAGACGACGCACTGCCACTACTTACTACGAAGTAGGTGTTGGGAAACTGTTTGGCTACTTCGAGTGCTGCGTCCGTGTACTCAAACCCGTGCGCGAAGACGATGTCGAATCCGCGCGACGCAAAGTCACGGAAAGCATCTTCGAAGTCAGCGGGCGATTTGGTCTGCACCAGGGCGGTTTCTGCGCCGAGCTTACTCTTGATGAGCTGCAATCCATTGAAGGCAGCCGCATTCCATCCCGCGTCGCTGATCGATCCAGGTGTGAGCAGCGCGACTCTGAATCCCTGGGAAGGTGGCGCGCTACCAGGATGGGTATTACAGCCAACAAGCAGGCTTACGTGAACCAGCAGCAAGGCGATACCCAGGAGTTTGGTAGCGTATCTCATAACCTGCTTCTAGCGAGCATACTTGGTATGATCTGTGGCGCTCGCCTTCCGAAATGCTAGTTGCCGCTCGCGGCACTTATTGCATTGTCCGCAATGCACTCTGCCTTCGCTCGGCGCCATGCAGGTCAAAGTCAGTTCAAGCGGCAGGTCTTTGTACTGTCTTATGATGTCTTCTTTATGAAACCCTCTGAACGGCGCTTCGACTTTAACCTCGCGCCCAAGTCCGACACTAAGTGTGCGCGAGTAACTCTCGAAAAAGTCCGCCGTCGCATCGGGAAAGGGATTTCCACCGAGCGATCCGATCACTATCCGCGAAATACCGCGAGTGCTGCACCATACGGCGGTAAGGCCAAGCAGCAGAATGTTCCGCCCTGGGATGAACACCTCCTCGTCCGGCGCATCAGCATCAGGCACGCGCGCACCGGTAACGCTCCAATGGTCGCCGTAAATGGCCGCGGTTGGAATCGAGAGCACCGTCAGCGGCATCACGTTCGGGTTCTCGAGCGCGGCAAGGAAAGACTCAAGCCCGGCGAGCTCCAATGCTTCCCACTTGAGACCGCATCGCACGTAGACCGGATAGACCTCCGCGCTCTTCGCGAGCACCGCGACCAGCACCGAGCTGTCGAGCCCGCCGCTCGCCAGTACTGCTATCTTGTCCAAGCTGAACTCTCCGTTTCGCGTCCGAGCCACTCTATCACTCTCTTAACCAGCGAAAGAATCGAGACTCGATCTTGCGAGCCGCTTGTGCGATCTTCATCGACTCATCGAGGGAGCGCAATGACAACGGATGGACCGGCATGGTACGTGGACTTCTTCCGCAATGACTACTTGGAGGTCTACGCGCACACGTTCACCGCCGAGCGGGCTCAGAAGGAGGCCGGGTTCGCCGCGAGTGTCCTCGACCTGAAACAGGATGCGTCGGTACTCGACCTTTGCTGCGGACAGGGACGTCATGCCGTCGAGTTGGCGAAGCGCGGACTCCGGGTAACCGCGCTCGATCTTAATCCCGAATATATCGAACTCGCGCGGCGCGCCGCGGAAGCGAGCAAGGTCCCGCTCGAGACTGTGACCGCCGATATGCGTGAAATCCCTTTCGTAAACACCTTCGACGCGATCGTGAACATGTATTCCTCGTTCGGCTACCTGGAATCCGAAGCGAAGGATTTGAAAGTTCTCGAATCGGCAGCCAGGGCGTTAAACTCCGCGCGGACGATTGATGCTCGATATGCTCAACCGCGAGTGGGCGGTCGCCAACTATATCCAGAACGACTGGCATACCGGAGCCGATAACACCTTGTACGTCGAGCGCCGCGACCTTGACCTCGCGACCAGTCGCATGCACGTCCATTTTATCGTGATCGATCCGAACGGAAAACGGCGCGAATCGATCGGCCACATCATCCGCCTCTACACTCTCACCGAGATGACTCGGCTGCTTGCACGCGTCGGCCTTATCGTAAGCGCGGTGTTCGGCGGATTCGATAGCGAGCCTTACTCGATCGATACTCGCCGCATGATCATCGTCGCGCGTAAGAGCAGTAGTTGATCGTTCACACTTATAGCGACAGCCACTGTTTCAGCATCCATCTTTTCGCCGGCGTCATGCGCGTGTCGTTGTAAGCGTCGGCAGCCATCTTTATTGCCTGCCCCTGGGTTGGATAAGGATGATTGATCTCCGCCAACGCGCCGAGACCGATTCCTGAGGTCATCGCAGTTGATAGTTCGCTGATCATCTCACCGGCGTGACTGGCGACCACCGTGGCGCCCAGAATTTTGTCGGTGCCTTCTCTGACGTGGATCTTCACGAAACCTTCTTCTTCTCCGTCCAGGATCGCGCGGTCCACCTCATGCATCATCACGGTGAACGTTTTCACCGGAATGTTCTTCTCGCGAGCCTCTCTCACATACAAGCCGATATGCGCAATTTCCGGATCGGTATAGGTGCACCACGGGATCGCCAATGCGCTCAGTCGCTTGCGTCCGAAAAATAGTGCGTTCTGAACCACGATGCGCGCCGCCGGAGTCTCGATATGCGGGAATTTGTGCTCCGAGCAGACGTCGCCGGCAGCGTAGATTCGCGGGTTGCTGGTCTGCAGGAAATCGTTGATTGGAATTCCATCGTCACTGCTGTAGTCGACGCCGGCCGCTTCGAGGTTCATGCCTTCCACGTTCGGCACGCTGCCGATCCCGACCAGGATTTCATCGGCAGTCACCGTGCTCGAGTCGGCATCTGTACGTAGGTCGGCGATCTTCTCCTTACCCTGCATGCGCACTTGCACCACCTGCGTGTTGAGATGAACCGCGATACCATCGCGTGCCAGCGCGTCGGAAAGTATTTGCGCCGCATCGCGCTCCTCGTTGGTCAGGAACATCGGTTCGTCCTGCACGATAGTCACTTGCGCTCCCTGCCTAGAGAACGCTTGCGCCAATTCGCACCCCAAGGGACCGCCGCCGATCACCAGCAGTCGGCGCGGACACTCGACCAAGTCAAAAACATTTTCGTTCGTCAAATAGCCGGCCTCTGCCAGTCCGGGAATCGGCGGTAATTTCGGCCGCGCGCCGGTAGCGATAAGTGCTCTCTTGAAGCGGAGCAGTTTGTTGTCCACCTCGATCGCGTTGGCCCCGGCAAACCGCGCCTCACCGAAATACACATCCACGCCGAACGAAGTGAGTCGCTCAGCCGAACCGCGAAAGCGGCTCAGACGCGCGCGGATACGCCGCAGCCGTTCCATCGTAGCCGGAAAATCGACCTTGATATCGCTGGGTACCTGCGCGCCAAAATTTTCAGCGTTGCGCATCTCGGCGTACAAACGTGAAGTTCGAATAATAGCTTTCGAAGGGATGCATCCGACGTTGATACATGCGCCGCCCAGCAGATCGCGTTCGATAAGTGCAACTCTGGCGCCCGTCGTTGCCGCCACCCGAGCCGTGAGCATTCCGGCCGGACCAGCTCCAACGATCACCAGGTTGTATTTGTCGCGAGGCGTGGGATTTCTCCAGCCAGGCGGATGCGCGTTTTCGATCAACGCATCGTTGTAAGATTCGTCAGGCAACATCAGCCGCGTGAAATTATTTTGATCCATTGATCGCCCTGGCCAAACGCGAAGCGCGCTTCACAACCATCCACCAGTGAACCCTGCGCGATGCAGCCCCATCTTGATGTAAGGACACTGGCGCATCAGGTTCCAGATGAGTTGCGAGCGATAGTTCTCGATCATCATTACTATGATGCCCTGGTCGAGCCCGAAATAGTCCGTAGTCGTCCAGCAGCCGCCGTCGCCGTCAAAGGTGGGATTCAAGCCACTAGGCAACATATATTCAGGCGCCATTCCCGGATATCGATCGAACAGATGTCGTATCGCGGGCATCGCGATCGCCGGCGCAAATGGAATCGACGCGAGCGTCGCCGACGGCGCGATAGTTCCGTCGTCCGGTCCGTACGGCACGCCGCGGGCGGAATAGCCGAAGAAGCGCCGCGCTCTCTTGTTTACTCTGAGTACGCGGTCGCCAGGGCCGGCGCCGGCAGAAAGACCCCAGCAATTTCTCTCATACCCTTCAAATTCGTGCGGATTGCGCAATGCATACTCGCGCTGAACGTAGGACGCGCGCCGGCTGTTTTCAAAATAGTCAATTCCCTTCTCTCGCATGAATTGATCCTGGATGCCCCTGAAGTCAATCCAGGCATGTGAGAATTGATGAATAAACAGCGGGCCTGCGTAGAGAAACTCCTGGCCGTATAGGTCTTCCCATTGGTAAGTCGAAGTCCATGACGAATAGCTACTTGGCGGCAGTGGATGAGTCGGCGACGCGAGCCCCAATACATAGAGTATTGCCGCCTCGTTATAGCCTTCCCAACCGTAATGTAGAAACCCGCATTCCGGCTTCCATCCCTGCGAAAGCGTGGTCTCGTTGATCTGCGCCCATTTCCAATCAACCCGCAGATACAGCGAATCGGCCAGTTCGCGAATCTCGATTTCGCTCTGCGTGCTTCCGGAAAAGTAAGCGCCCGCCATTAGTACTCCGGCGAGCAACAACGCCGTATCGATCAGCGACAGCTCCGATTGCCAAACGCGCTCGCCACTGCGCATATCAAGGAAGTGATAGTAGAAGCCCTGGTAGCCGGTCGAATTCGCGCTATCGTTCTGCGCGCTCGTCCAAAAAAAACGCATCGTCGTCACAGCGCGTTGCGCGGCGTCCTCCCGCGTCATCCATCCGCGCTCAACCGCCACCGGATAGGACGACAGCGCGAATCCCACCGCGGCGATGCTCGACGGCGAACCAGCCCTGGTCGTATCCGCGATCAGTCCGTTGCTGGGGTTGAATGTTCTAAGAAAATAGCCGAAGGCCGCGCGCTGGATTCGATCGAGCAACGCTTCATCCGACAGTGAGTACAGGTCAGACACGATTACGCCGCAATCTGATAAGGCTTGCGATCGCTCGCCGCGAATTTCTCAGACAAACTGCCCGAAGCAGAGGAGATATCCATCCAGGTCTCGGACCTCGAACTCTTTCAGCCCGTAGATTCTCGTCACCGGCGGCCCCATCAGCCTGGCGCCGCTGCTTTCGAACTGCTTATGAAGAGCCTCGACGTCGCGGACCCAGATGTACGCGTCGCTCGCGCCCCTCTTCCGTTCCCGATTGGAACCGCCGCGTCCTTTCGCCAGACGACTGAGCGCGATCTTTAGCCCGTCACGGGTGACGATCGTGAACTCCGGCGGCTCCCCGAAATAATCGCTGAGTTCGAAGCCCAGCTTGTCCCGGTAGTATTCCGCCGCGAGTCTCACATCTTCGACCAGAAATACGGGCGCTATCGAGTTGAGATCGGTTGGCATGCGAATCCTCAACCGGGATTATACCGTCGGAAAATGCCTCGCGCGAAGTGCCGAGTTTCGCCGCCACACCATGTACCTCCGTGTCGATTGCCCGACGCATGCTCAAACATACCGAGCGTTCAATTTTTGCTTGCCAATCCGATTCGCGATCGGCTAAGAACAAAAGAGTTCGGGCGCGCGGCGACTCGATTCGCCGCCTCATAAGCTTGTCTCCGCGGGAGGACGCTTCGATGGCCGAATTCGACCTTCATATCAAAGATGGAACCGTGGTCGATGGAACTCGCGTGCCGAGTTTCCGCGCCGACCTGTGGATCAAGAACGGCAAGATCGCGCAAATCGGTGGACGCTCTCCCGGCTTCGCGAAAAAAACGATCGATGCGGGCGGCATGATCGTCGCTCCCGGCTTCGTCGATTTGCATACTCACTACGATGCGCAAATCCGCTGGGATCCCTACTGCACGATTTCCGGATGGCACGGAGTCACCTCGGTCGTGCTCGGCAACTGTGGCTTCGGCTTCGTTCCAGTCAAGCCGGATTTCCGCGAGCGCTCCATGCTGACGATGACGCGCACCGAAGCAATCCCCTACGAGTCGATGAAAGCCGGGATGCCGTGGGACTGGGAAACGATTCCGCAGTACATGGACTCGCTCGATCGGACGCCGAAAGGTGTCAACGCGATCCAGTACCTGCCGACCTCGTCGCTGCTCGTCTATGTGATGGGCCTCGACGCGGCCAAGAGCCGGCCTGCCACCGACGCTGAACGCGCCGAGATGCGCCGTCTGCTCGCCGAAGGAATGGACGCCGGACTCGGCGGCTTCTCGATTCAGCGCCTCGGCCCCGATTCGACCCAGGCCGACTTCGACGGCTCGCCGATGGTCACCGACACGATGAGCGACGAGGACATCCTGAACCTCGCGCGTGTGCTTCACGATCGCGACGAAGGTTTCATCCAGATCACGCAGGCGACCGGCAAAATCAAGGACGATCTCGCGTTCCTGGAACGCCTTGCCGCCGAGGCGAATCGCCCGATACTTCACAACGCAATTGCACCCGCGCGCCGCGATCCTAAAATTCATCAGCGCAGCCTCGCATGGCTCAAGCGCTGTCGCGAAAAGGGGTTGCCGATCTTCGGTCAGACCGCGACGCTTCGCACCGGCTTCGCGTTTACGCTCGAGCATTGGAATTTGTACGACGCGAGCCCTGCATGGCGCGAGGTTACGACCGGAAGCAACGACCAGAAAATCGCCAAGATGAAGGATCCCGCGCTGCGCGAGGCGATCAAGCGCGAACACGACGAGGCCAATCGCAAGCTCGAGGCAATTCAGAAGGGCGTCGGCGGCCCAATCCGTCATCTGATCGTGCAATGGGCCGACGACAAGCCCGAGCTGGAAAAATACGTCGGCAAGTCGGTCGGCCAAATCGCGGCCGAGGAAGGCAAGCATGAAATCGACGTGATGCTCGATCTGTCGATCGCTGGAAATCTAAAAGTGGAATTCCTCGGACCCAACCGCGGCTTCAATGCCGAGTTTTACGCCGAGATGATCAACGACTCGCCGTACACGATCCCCGGCGTATCCGATGGCGGCGCGCACACCAAGTTCTTCACCGGCGGCGCCTACACCACCGATTTCCTCGGCTGGCTGGTTCGCGACGAAAAACGGATCACCCTCGAGGAGGCGCACTATCGCCTTTCGGCCCTGCCCGCGCACGCCGCGGGTTTTCGCGATCGCGGAGTATTGCGCGAAGGTCTCGCTGCCGACGTTGTCGTTTACGATCTCGAGCGCCTCGGCGTCGAGCCCGACTGGGTCGGCGAAATCTCCCACGACTTCCCGGGCGGTGAATGGCGCCGCGTTCAGCACGCACGCGGCTATCGCGCGATCATCGTCAACGGCGAGATGACCTGGGACGACGGCCGATGCACCGGCGCGACGCCCGGCAAGCTGCTGCGAGCCGGCCGCGGTTAGGATTCGTCGGCAAGATAGATTCACTTCCGCCGGGCTCGCTCGGCGGCTGCCACAGCTTCTGCAGATTCTTGAGGCCTGACTCGACGGTCTTGCGAAGTTCTCGCGCCTGCTTCACCGCCTCCTCGCCAATTCCGCTCTCGCCGACCGAACGCATGAACGACTCATTGGCTTTGCGCCATTCCTCGACCCACGCATCGAGCTGGCTGGCAGGCCCCTTCTGCTCGCGCGTGGTTTCTTTTTCCGGCTCGGATTTTTCCGGCGCGAGTGCGCGGCGGATGCGTCGCTCCCAAACCGCGAAACCCTGATCGATTGCCGCGACGTAGCCGTCCTTCGCCGCGCGCGCGACGCCGATCCAGCGTTCGATCTGCCGCTCGCTCTCTGGAATTCGCCGTTTGCCGAGATCGTTGATCGCGTTGCCGATCGCCCCGAGGCCGTCCTCGTACGCGCGGGTGATGTCGCGGAGCAATTTGCCGATTCCGTCCGAGTCGTCTTTTTCCACGGGGTCACTCCTTGTCGAACAGTCGAACACTTGTTCCATCATCGCCTATGCGCTTGAGTAACTAAACCATGGGCATCAATTCCGACCATCCCGAAGTCTGTGTCGTTGGCGCGGGTATCGGCGGCAGCGCGCTTGCCTGTGTGCTCGCGCAGAGCGGTATCGCGACGACGATTATCGAAAAATCCACCGAGCACATCGATCACGTTCGCGGCGAATGGCTTGCGCCTTGGGGCGTCAAGGAAACCGAGCGGCTCGGATTGTACGAACTGTTGCTCCATGCCGGCGGCCATCATCTGAAAAGGCATATTCCGTTTGGCGACGACATCGACGCCGAAATCGCGCAAACGCAGACCCTGGATCTGACCGCCTTCGAAGGCGCCGGCCTGAAGCCGCCGCTCTGCATGCGTCATCCCGATATGTGCGATCTCCTCAACGCCGAAGCGATCGCGCGCGGCGCCAGACTGATGCGCGGTGTGAGCGACGTCGAGATCACTCCCGGCGCATCGCCGGAGGTGCGCTTTCGCCACGCCGACCGAACAATTCAGTTCAACCCCCGACTCGTCGTCGGCGCCGACGGACGCAACTCCATCGTACGCGTCCAGGCCGGCGTCGTGCAGCATCGCGATCCAACCCATCATCTGATGGCCGGGCTGCTGGTCGATAACACCGGCGGATGGCCGCAGGATCTTCAGGTCTTCGGCACCGAGGGCGACGTCAATTTCCTCGCCTTCCCGCAATCCGCGACGCGGGTTCGTTTGTACATTTGTTATGCGACCGATCAGAAGCGGCGCTTTTCTGGCGCGGAGAGCCAGGCGAATTTTCTCCAGGCGTTCAGACTCAAGTCGGTTCCCGGAAGCCAGTATCTCGCGAACGGTACCCCGGCCGGTCCGTGCAATTCCTACGGCAACGAGGACACCTGGACCGAGACGCCTTTCGCGCCGGGAGTCGTGTTGATCGGAGATGCCGCCGGCCACAACGATCCGATCATCGGCCAGGGTCTTTCGATCACTTACCGCGACGTGCGCATCGTGCGGGACCTGATGCTTGGCGATCGCAACTGGACTCCGGAAGTGTTCCGTCCGTACGCCGAAGAGCGCTCCGAGCGTATGCGCCGCTTGAGATTGACCGCGTCGAGCGTGTCGATTCTAAATGCCGAGTTCGGCCCGCGCGCACTCGAACGCCGTCGAAAAGTCCGCGAAGAGCGCGCGCGCGGAACCATCGCCGATCTGTTGCCGGTGGGATTCGTCGGACCCGAGGTCCTGCCCGCGGAAATGTTTTCCGAGCAGTACCTGGAGCAGCTGCGCGCGCTCTGAATTTTTTTCGAAATGAGGTAGTTATTCTCGGATGGCTTCCCTCGAAGCATCACTGGCGGAATATATCCAGCTGAAAATGCCCGCGGCTGCGGAGATTCGCGTCGATCAGCTCGAGCAGATCTCCGGCGGCGCGTCGCGGCAGACCTATCGATTTCGCCTTTCCTATCTCGATCGCGGACGGGCGCACGAGCGCCGTCTCATCCTGCGCCGCGATCCATCCGCGAGTCTCATCGACACCGACCGAAAAATCGAATTTGCGGCCTACAAGGCCTTCTTCGGGACCTCGGTTCCGGTCCCCGAGGTTCTCTGGCTCGAGGACGACGCGCGTCATCTCGGCAGCCCGTTTTTCATCAGCGTCGAGATGACCGGCTTCCAGACCTCACCTGCGCGAATCCTGATGGAGCCCTATGCCGCGCACCACCAAAAAATCGCCCAGCAGAAGTGGTCGATACTCGGCGCGATCGCGTCGGCGGATCCCGCAAAACTCGGACTGGTCGGCACCATGGAATCTGTTGCTCCTGACCAATGCTGGAAGCGCGAGCTCGACTATTGGGAAGGCGTGCTCGATTCCGACGAACTGATTCCGCAGCCGATAATGCGCGCCGCTATTCGATGGATGCGGCGCAATCCTCCGCCGCCGGCGCAAAAAGTGAGCGTCGTGCACGGCGACTATCGCACCGGAAATTTTCTCTTCGACGAACAAGGGCGCATTCACGGAATCCTCGATTGGGAGATGGCTCATCTTGGCGATCCGCTCGAAGATTTGGGCTGGAGCTTGAACCGGGTCTGGTGCTGGGCGCACGACGATCGCCGCGGCGGTTTGATCCCGCGCGAGGAGGCCATCGAAATCTGGGAAAAGTCGAGCGGCCTGAAAGCCGATCTCGATGCGCTCCACTGGTGGGAATTGTTCGCGACCGTGAAGGGCCAGGGGATTTGGGTTTCGAGCGCGCACGCGTGGGAGACCGGATCGAACAAGGATCCAATCCTGGTTCTAAGCTCGTGGGCGCTGATGAACAGCCAGGACCGCGCGGCGCTCGAACTGATGGGACATCTGCTCGGAGGGACTGCATGAGACCGCGCGTCGAAATCGTTTTCCAAACCATGGCGATGGATCTCCTCGAGCGCGTGATCCCCGCGATCGCTCCCGCCTACCACCAGGGAACCGTCGCCATGGTAGCGACCCTGCTCGCCATCGTTAGCGAAGAATGGGATCGCGCCGCGAGCCGCCGCATCGAAGAGAACAATCGTCTTCGCGAACTATTCCTGAAGGCCGCTCCCGCGGTGAACGATTCCGCTCTGCGCAACCGGCTTTTGCGGTTGGCCGAAAGCATCGATCGCGACTTCCACATCTCGGCGCTCGAGGACAATAACTGCGCGCTCCGCGCCGCGCTGATCGATCTCCACGCTCACGTCGAATCGCAAACCTCCACCGACGCGCGCAAAGTCGAAGCTGCCATCTGGGACGAGCTCGCGAAATCCACCGAGCGCCGTCGATTGCTGTCCGCACAGTTCTGAGCAACCCGCAAGCTGTCCGTTGTCAATTTGTTACCTTGATCGCAAACCATGACCTGCTAGATTGTCCGAATTATGGGCGCATCCTCACCCGTCGGCCGCAATCTCAAGACCCGTCTTACCCAGGACGAGAAGACCGCCGAAACACGGCGCCGCCTCCTCGATTCCGCTATCCGGTGCCTCATCGATCGCGGGTACGGCAACACCACCACCTCCGAAGTCGCCGAGCGCGCCGGCCTCTCGCGCGGCGCGCAGCTCTATCACTTTCCGCGCAAAGAGGAATTGCTCACCAGCGCGGTCGAGCATCTGTTCCAGTTGATGTTCACCGACATCAAGGAGAAGGTCGGCCGCCTCGGCAACGAGAACGATCGGCGCGCGATGGCGATCGATCTGCTGTGGGAAATCGCCAACGGACCGCTCGCAACCGCATGGATCGAGCTGGTGGTCGCGAGCCGCACCGATTCCTATCTGCGCGGCGCGGTCAGCGGGGTGAATGATCGGATGGCCGAGTTTATCGATCTCTCCTTCAAGGAACTTTTTCCGCGCCCCGCAACCGCAGGCGCCGAGTACGATCTAATCCCGCAGATGGTCGTTTTGATCCTCGAGGCGATGGCGCTCGAGGGCAAGACGCTCAACCTCAAGCTGACCGGCCGAATTCTGAACGCATTGAAAACCGCGAAGTTCTAGCTCCCCTCCAGGCGCCAAAGTGAGTCCACACCTCTCCCTTCGGGAGAGGTCGACGCGCACCTCGGGTGAGGGCGCCCGATCCAACCTCAATTCACGCAGAAGACCGTCCTCTTTACCTTCTCCGTAGCTCCGCCTCTTTTGGTGTCGCTACACACGTTTTGCCATGCAAGACAAGGTTTCCAACTTAATGATTTGTCTTGTAGGGGACACGGGCTTTCGGTTTGCAATTAATCTGCAAAAGTTATTATTTTAGTTTCTCGACATAACAGCAGTTCTGATTAGCACGGTGCCAGGCCCAGGAGAGGATCATTTCGATGGCGGCAGGAGCAGCTAACGTTCACCCGTGGGAGACTCACAATTGGACGGAGCCCGAGGGACGTTGGGTCGAAATTGTGCGAGGCCATCCGCTGACTCAGCGCTATTGCCAGCGATGCGGCCGCACCTTCGTCGAGGATGACGGCTCACGCGAACGCTACGCCGTTCACGTCTCGACCCTCTTCTTCAAGCGTCTCATCGATGACGTAAATCAACGCTGGATCTCCTCGCCCTGCCCCGGAAAAAAGCTGGAGACCGATACCGAAGACGAAAAGAAGTGGAGCGTCCCCCCCGGTATTATAATCAGCTCCTAGTCCGATCGAATTCCTGCTCCCCGTCTCAATCCATAATCACACCGAGCGGAAATATTGCCCCGGAGTCTCGCCGAACGTTGTCCGAAAGGCTGAGATGAAAGCGCTGGCACTGTCGTAACCTACCTCCAGCGCCACGTTGGTGACGGCGTCACCGGCCGCGAGCAGCCGAAGAGCGTGACCTAGCCGGAGCTGTTGACGCCACCGCCCGAAGCCCAATCCTGTTTCCGATCTGAACAGCCGCTCGATAGTACGCTGGCTGGCGCCCCCGCTCCTCGACAACTCCGCGAGCGGCCTCTTCTCAGCTGGATCTTCCTGAAGGATGGAGGCGACTCGTCGCGCCCGGCTATCGCGCGGCATCGTGAGATTCACAACGTCCGCCTCCGCTTCCACCACTCGAATCTCGTCCAGCAGCACCGCCGCAATATGCGCTTGAACCGGGATGCGAAGGTCCAGCCACTTAAGCTCACCGACCCGGTGGATGAGCTCGCGCAAAAGTGCGGATATGCCGAGCACCCGGCATCGAGTCGGCACAGACGCGCCGAGACTCGGGGCGATGTACAGCGCCTGCATCAGCACCGTTCCCGACATCTGCACCGAATGTCGTGTGCGCGCGGGAACCCAGACCGCTCGATGCGGCGGCACAATCCAGGTGCCGTCGGGTGTTCGCACCGTCAATACTCCTCGCGGCGCGAAAGTGAGCTGATGCCACGGATGCGAGTGCGTTCTGATCAGATGGCCGTTGGGGAATTCGCCGCGTATGCCGACGCGGATTTTGTACTTGTACGGGTCAAAGAACCAATGGCGCTTTTTCGGCATCGGTTGGCAATCTAGCGCAAGACGGCCACCGGCTCATAGTGCTAGATGTAATCGAACACTGACAGAAAGGGAGTCTCAATCATGCTTGGCGATTACGAAGTGATGGCATTCATCGGAACCACCGATCCGGAACGCGCGAAAGCGTTCTACGGCGATGTGCTCGGCCTCAAGCTGGTCGAGGATGCCTGGTGGGCGATCATCTACGAGGTCGGCGGCCGACACCTTCACATTGAGAAGCCGCGCGAGAAAGTTTACCCCGCTGCCGTTCACGGCACTGGGTTGGAAAGTTCCCGACATCAAGGCAACTGTCGACAAGCTCGCAAAGAAGGGCGTCAAGTTCGAGCGCATTCCGGAACTGCAACAGGATGCGGCGGGAATCTGGACCACTCCGGGCGTAGCCGGCAAAGTGGCATGGTTCAAGGATCCCGACGGTAATCTCCTGTCGCTGACTCAGTTCCCGGAGTGAGTAATGCAATGGCTATACGACTCGACCATATGATTCTCGCCGTGAACGATCGAAAAAAGAGCATCGAGTTCTATACCCAAATCCTCGGCCTCAAGTACGAGGGCGACCGCGAGCCGTTTTCGACGCTGCGCGTGACGGTCGACTTCACCCTGCAAATCGCGGATTGGGGAACCAAGGGCGGCGAGCATCTTGCCTTCGCGATGTCCCGCGCCGAGTTCGACGAGGTCTTCCGCAAAGTCCGGGAAGCGAAGATCGAATACGGCGATTCGTTCGACTCGGTCGGAAATATGCGCGGTCCGGGCGACGAAACGATCGACTCGATTAATTCGGCCGGCGGCGGCGCGCGCGGCGCAGGCAAGAGCCTCTACTTCTTCGACCCCAGCAAGCACCTGCTCGAGATCAGGCACTACGAGCGATAAGCGGCTGGCCGCCTGACAAAGGAATTAATTCAATGCAATGAAACCGGACCTGCTTATTCGCAGCGTGGTTTCAGTTCTCGCGCTCCCGACCATGGTGGCCGGCGTTGTTCCGGGATGGCTCGCTTCCACCCGAGGCGTTGAGATCGGTTTCAGCCTCTCTATCCCTTTCAACATAGTCGTGGCAGCAGTCGGGCTCGCGATCATGGTTGCAGGTCTATGTTTTGCAGCCAGAACCATCTGGATGTTCTCGACTGAAGGCGAGGGGACGCTTGCGCCTTGGGATCCGCCGCGCAAGCTGGTGGTAAGGGGCACCTACCGCTACGTACGCAATCCAATGATCAGCGGTGTGCTGGCAATCTTGCTCGGCGAGGCCATCCTGTTTGGCTCGGTCGCGATTCTGGAGTGGCTCGCGATCTTCGCCGCAATCAACTGCGTCTACATGCCGCTCAGTGAGGAGCCGGGGCTCGCCGCAAGATTCGGCCAGGACTACCTGCGCTACAAAACGCATGTTCCGCGATGGATACCTCGTATGACGCCTTGGGAGCCCGACATTAGATAGCCGGAAACTCGGCGCGCAGCTCATCGGCGCGCGTCGGTGTCGCGGACTTCCATCCAGGCGTTGATCAAGTCGTCCGCCTCTTCCGGCTCGAGACGGCCGTCTTTCACCGCGGCAAGGATTTCGAGGATCGCATCTTCGCGATTCAGTTTCACGGTTGCGCCCGGAGTTCCGGGAGTCCGAGGAGATTCGGCGCTTGGCGCGGCGGTCTTTGTGCCGGGTTCCTCGCGCGAGCTGCGATGCACGTCGCGGGCGGCCTCGCGAATCGTATCGCGCATGTCGCGGGCGGCATTGCGCACGCGTTCGCGCATCTGATCGCGCGCCTCGCGGGTCCCGCCACGAACTGCCCGGGCGACCAGGTCGCTTATCTCCTTGCCGAGTCTTGCCAACTTCTCGCCGACCTCGCGCGGAGCCGATTCCTCGATCTCGCTGATTGCGCGTTCGACCTCGCGAACCCCTTCGCTGACACTGCGTTTGACGTCGCGGCTCACCTCGCGCACGATTTCGCTGGACAACCCGCCGCTCTCCGCGACGAACTTGCCGGCCGCATCCATCACGGTCCGCACGAACTCGGGAATCTCGCCGCCAAGTTCTTCGGCGAAGTCTTCGAAGGTATCCGCGAATGCGCCCGGGCGCGCTCGATAGCCGCGGCCGGAGAAGTCGCGCTCGCGCGCGCCGGCGCTCGCGACGATTACGTCGGCGCCGCGAGTCTCGATTGCGAGTTTCATCCGCGCGCCGCTCTTCGGTTCCGGTCCGATGGTGCCCTGCACATGATGCTGTCCGGCCCATTTCAGGCCCGCCGCTTCGACGCCGTAAGTGCGAATCCGGCCCCATCCTGCGGACGCGGCCAGGTCTATCGACGCGGCCGAATCTACTTCGACGTTGACTCGTCCGCGGCTTCTGACGGTCCAGGATTTTTCCGCTGGATAGGGCCCGGACATATCGATCGCGCCGCCGACTTGCTCGAGGCTGAGTGCGCCGCCAATTTTGGCTATGCGCGCGTTGCCGCCGACGAATCCGACTTGAACGTCGCCGGCGACGGCTTCCAGACCGAGCTTGCCGCCGATTTTGCCGACCCTGAGCGCGCCCGACAGGTTCGCGCCGCGCACTTTGCCGCCGACCACGCCCGCCTCTACGTCGGCCGCGCCTTCGGCTTCGAGATGGCCCCCGATGATTCGCGCGATGAATGGCCCGCGCAGGGAATCGAGACGCGCCGACCCGGAGATCTTTTCGATCGCGACTTCGCCATCGACGCCGCGGCATTCGAAATGCCCGGCGACCTCGCGGAAGGTGATCGAGTGCGCCGATTCGAGCGTGAGCGAACCGCGCACCTGGTCGCCTTCGATCGAACTGGCCGCTTTGATAGAGACCCTGCCGCCGACCGGCTCGCGAATGGCGATTGCTCCGATTCGATCCGCGTCGAGATTGCCGCGTATCCGCTTGATGACGATTGGAGTCGCGAGATTCGATACTTCGAGATTGCCCGCGACCTCTTCGATCTCGACCGTGACTCCGGCCGGTATCGTGATGGTCGCGTTCGAGCGCACGACGACTTCGGCCACGCCCGCATTACGCGTGATCTCCGGCGCAACGCTCGCGTCGATCGTGGCGTGCGGTATATCGGCGGCGCCGATGACCTTGAGATTTCCGGCCGCGCGCATCACGCGGATTGATTCGATTCCCTCGAGCGTCGTTGGAGCCATCGCGGATTTGCCTCCGTCTAAAATTGCGTCGAAAATTTCGTTAGTCGTCTTTTGTGCCGCGCTCGTTAAGCGCCACGAGCGCCTCTTCGGGAGTGAGCTTGCCGGCCTTGAGTTCGGCGAGCACGATTCGCCGGCGCTCGGCGCCTTCGCTCGCGATTCCATCGTTGGGAAGAGGCTTGCTTGAATACCCGAGCGCCTGGATCACCTCGTCAAGCCGCGCGCGGACGGTGGGGTAGGAAACGCCGAGCTCGCGCTCGACCTCGCGGATGATGCCGCGGTTCTTGATGAAGACCTCGATGAAGTCGATTTGCGCGCGGCTCAGCTTCAACAGTCGCGGCAGTTCGAACTCACCTTCGATGTTGATGGCGCATTCAGGGCATCGGAGGCGCGTTACATTGAGGTCGGCTTCGCAGGATGGGCACTTGAGGATTAAAGGCCGCATAGTTGAAGATATTAACTGAAATATTAAGTTTGTCAAGTTCTGATTAAGATTCTTAAATTTTATAGAAAGCGAAAAGCGCAAGTGAGCAGAATCGGATGTGAAACCTTTGAAAGGTTTCACCCTTCCCACAGTGAAATGGTGAAAGGGCGTGCTCGATGAGTTGACTGCGGTGAAGTGGGTGCCCGTTTCGAAGAATAAAGATTCAGAATGACGGCGGAAGGACTATGCGGTCGGGGCCGGGGTGTCTTGCGGGTTCAGGCATCGAACCGAGACGAGGCAGCCCAGGTTCGTTTTGCGAGCCAGCGTGAGCTGTTCAGGTTTCGTCGTCCGGTTTCTCCGACGACGGTGTTGCATCGTGGCGAGCTGGCATCGGCGGCGGTGTGCTTTGGCCGGCGACTCCGTTGTTCTGGTTCGAGGCTGTCGCGGGGCGTTTTTGTTCGGCAGCTTGTGTCACAGTAACGTCCTTCCTCAATTGGCTCATCTTCGCCTTGGCGCGAGCCAGGAGGGATGACGCCTTCGCATTCAGATATGCGATCGGATCTAATCTCTTTACCGGCGCCGCAACTGGCTTCGCGGATGCGGCTTCGGTGATTGCAGCAGTGGTCGGCGGATTCTCTATCGGCGAGGGCGACCGCGCGTCTCGCATGAGATCCGCCCTGCGGTAGGAGACTGCATCGCTGAACCGGTCCCAACGGTTTCTAACGTCCTCCCAATTTGCAGCGGCAGGAAATCCAAGTTGAGTGTAAAGCGCTGGAAGATATACATCGACCGCCGCTTTGAACGTCGAACCATACTCAATGGCGGCTCGCGCTGCCATCGAGGAAGCAAAGAATGCCAAGGCTAGTGCACCGACGCTGGTGAGGAGCGGCTGAAAATACGGCGCGATGTCGGTGGCATTGAGGGTCACCGACAAGTGCCCGTGTGCATTTGCGAACGTCACCAACTTGTCGAGCAATTTTTCCACCAACTGGCGTTTGCTCCCTGCAAGCAAAGCCCCTGGAAAACGCCACGTGAGTATCGCATCGCCAATAGTCAGAAGGCTCAGAAACCATAGATTGACCCACAGATCGGTTTGGGCCTTGGCGGTGTCTATCTGGTCTGAATAATCTTTTGGGATAACTGCGGCGAGGCGGGTCCAGCCCTCGATGATTTCGAGCTTGTACATTACGTTCGGATAGGATTCGAAAGCCCGCAAGCAGTTTCCAAACGAGGTGCTGAGCACCAAGCCCTTCTCGTTCGGATAGCGCTCGACGAGCCGGGTCATAAGGCGCTGCCGGCGCTGCTCCAGCTCCTCGGGAACATCCTCCGGCTTGCTGTATCTGTGATACTCCTTGTTGGCTGCTTTCAACTTTTCGCGGAGCCGTTTGAACCGCCAGCGCTGCAACCAAATCATGAGTCTGGCAGGATTTAATTTACCGTAGCCTTCCAAAATGCGTGTGATACTGCGGTTGAGCGCCAACAGCATTATCCCCAAAGCGAAAGCCACGACCGCGAATGAGGCGCCGTCCGAAGTAGTTAGAAAATCCCACAGGTTGCCATTGTGGGTAAAACCGAGACTCAGCAGGAGGAACAGCGCCGATGGCAATACGTAGCCGACAACGAAGTTGCGCTCGAAGATCTTGGGCAGATCGCCGAACATTTAGTCTAAGTCGAATTCCCCAGGACGCGGCGGTTTCTTTGGCTTATCGCCATCCGGGCGACCCAAATTGCGCCGGGTGTCGAACCCGTCGTTACCCGTCAACATGACATTCTCGGGAGGCGGAGGTCTCTTTCCCTTATCGCCAGGCGGGCGTTCGAGCACGCGTTCGGTATCGGGCCAGTCCTTACCGGTTAACATCTTCCACTGGGTCTTGATATCAGGGCCGACCACATCGGGGGGATGCGGAATGGCTGCTTGTTTATCCGCCGGGAGAAATGGATAGAGAGCTTTGCACGAGATGTAACAAGCATTCGCAGCCTCTACGTATGCGATCGCAACGGACTGCTTATCACCCTGGATGGTCTCGCGCGCAATCTTGGCTGCACCGCTGATCAGGTGGACGGGTTCCGGGGCCACGATTTCCAGCTCGTCGGCGATCGCGCCGGTGTCCATCTTTATCCACGCGGAGCAGCGCCCGACATAGTCCGGCACCGCCGTATGTCGCGCATCGAGGTCGCCAGGATCGAAGGTGATAGATTCATTTAGTTTGACGATCGCGTCCGACAGATCGTCGCAGGCGGCGACGACATCACCATAAGTGAATTTGGGCATCTGAACCCCCTGCACTGGAGGAGGTGCGTCGCACGATCGAGGTCGATTCTCATCCGGCGAGCCGATCGTTCGCGCAGCGCGCGAGTCCCAGTGCTTCGAATGAATTTACTGTTCACGAACTACTCCGTTGCCACCTTACGGTCAATATCTAGGCTAACAGATGGTTAACGCGAGCATGGTGTTTCGATTCGCGCTTCTTTCGACGCGCGAGCCGCGGAAATTTCCCAGGCGCGATATCAGCGAGGCACGCCATCGCATCATGGGTCAAGATCCTCCTTAGCCCCATTTTTCATCACAGTATGGAAGGCACAACCAATGTGGTTTGCCATCTTCATCCTAGCGATACTTGCGGAACCTATCGGCACTACGGGCTCTTGATATGCGATCTCGTTCGGCACGTTGCCAAATGTTTCGATGTGGAAGAGGGACAGGTGTGAGAGTGGGTGGATAAGGAACGGAACAGGCACACCACTGAGATTGTTTGTAGGCGGTGAAACGATAGCTCGGGCTGTGCGCGGGATTTGGAATGTGGACCCTCACCCGCCGCTCGTTTTTCACTGAGCCGCTACGCGATGAGCGGCGGCCTCTCCCTCTGACAGGGGAGCTTTGCATAACCTTCGCGCGGCTTTCGGAGCAGAGCAGAATCTTGAATCGCGCGCCAAAAAACGCGCGCTGGTCCCTCACCTTCAATCCTCTCCCATCGGGAGAGGGGATGATGCCGCGACCAGTTATGCAATGCCTTCTTGGACAAGGACAAGGAGGTGCCACTTACGCGAGGCCTATCTGAGCGCTTGCGGAAGACAAGCAGCGGTGCGGCGATGCGGGCGGTGTTTCGTTTCGGGATTCGGATGGGCACTTTGCGTGGGCGGGCAGACCTAACCCCTACCCTTGGAGGCCCTCCCTCACCCCGGGCGCGGACGCCGTTCCCTCTCCCGCACGCGGACGAGGGTAATTCGGTACTCAGGAGACATAGAGGGGGAACAATCGCGTGCGCGGGGGATGTGCGACGAGGTGACCGGCGGCTTTGGAAGACTCACGTTCGGGTGAGCTTTACTGCGAGCAAGAGCGGCCAGCCGAGGGCCTGGGCTGCGCGAGGGTTTGTGCGTACCAATTCGTCGGTGATCAGATGCTCGCTCATCTCATCGAAACGAAGCCCGGCGCGCTCCGCGGCCATCACGAACGCCGAGATGGTGTGAACATAACTCTTCGGATACACCTTTCGACCCGTTTCGGGATCGTTGAAACGCGCGCGCACGCCGAGCAGATGCATGGTCGGATGGACGGTGGTGAGTGCGATGAAGCCGTCGATCCGGCAGATACGCGCCAGCTCGCTCATCAGCAAATCGATAGACTGGACATGGTCAGCGAGCAGCGCACACACGACCCGATCAAATGCGCCATCGCGCAAGGGCATCTGCGCGGCGCAGTCGGCTATCACGAATGAAACGCGATCCGCGCCTGGCTTCGCGCGCGCCTTCGTGAGCATCCCTGTCGAAAAGTCCAGTGCGGTGACCTTCGCACCGGCGTTCGCGAGCCAAACCGAGTGGCGACCGGTGCCCGCCGCGACATCGGCGATCCGGAGTCCACGCACGTCGCCGAGCATCCGCTCCAGCTGAGGCTCCTCAAGAGCGACCAGTGGATTGCCGTCGCCGTCGTAAACTTCCGACCAGCGATCATAACCCTCGCGAGTCGGAATAATGTCGCCAGGAACTCCCAGCCCGACCGCATCTGGAGGCATCTCGCGCCTACTCATTGAATCCATATGTTACGCGCTCGCGGATGGAAGGACTACGACGACATTGGATGCGGCGATTCGGAATCGGAATGACTTCGGCGCGATCAAATGGGCGGGCTGGTACAACGATGATCGAGGCATCCGCTGGGTGATGTGTAGGGCGGGCGTTACGGGGCGGGATCTTTTAGGCAAGTTCGGCGGATCGCGGACCACGTCCACAGGCCCAATTCCGCGTCTGCCAAGTCGTCGCCGCCGTGCGCGTTTTGGGTTGAGCGCACTGGATTTTCTCCGGGCAGGAGAATGCGATGACCTGCGTGGGGATGAATGAGAAGATGCGCGGATCGTCCGGCGTCTGTCCGCCGCTTCGTAAGAGCGCGCGCGAAAAAATCGGAAGGCCAGAGGGCGTCGGCGCTTCCCGCAGCCAGAATAATATCGGCGCGTGCCGCCTCGATGTGGATGGTCGCCGCTTCGATATCGGCCGAGAACGTGATCAGGCTCTGCTCGACGTAGCGGCGATACGAGGGCAGGCCGTCGAGCATCGCGATCGGCGCGGAAGGGTCGTAGCGCACGAATGGCAGCGGGTCAGCGCGCCAGGTCCACGATGATCGCAGTGGAAGTCCCAGGCCGTCTCGACCGGCGCCGCTGTTTGCCCAGACCACTGACGTGGGGCTGAGCGCAATCACGAGATCGATGCGAGGATCGAGGGTTGCGACCAGAAGTGCAGCCTCGGCGCCTTTCGATGTGCCGATATAGGCGAGATGTTCAGCGCCCTCGTCGAGGAGCCTCTCGGTGGCGGAGAAGAATATTTCGAGCGGGATTTCGCAGATTCCGGGCGTTTGTCCTTCGCCGCCAAAATATCGGAGAGCGAGCGCGATAAATCCGGTTTCGGCGAACAGTCGCGCGCGGGCAACGTCGGTTCTGCCGCTGGAACCGGCCAGAATGATGATGCCCCATCCGTTGGGCGTCTCCGGCTTTATCAGGCATCCCTGCAATTCGCCGGTTAGTGTGGATTCGATCGGCACTTCGTACTGACTACCCTTAGAATGCCATTGGACGCGACGACTCGGAACCGGAACCGGCTTCGATTGCGCGAAGCTGTCTGGAGGCCAGAAGCCAGGTCCACTGCGCGAGCGTTGCCGCTCGCTTCGGTCAGGATGACGCAAGAAAAAGAAAGAGCATCGCTTCGCGGAGGTCCTTCGACTCCGGCAGCCTCCGCTCAGGACGACAGAAAAAAAAGAAGGAGCATCGCTTGGCGGGAAGCCCCCTTCGACTGCGCTCAGGACGACAGAAAGGGATGCGGAGGAACGACAGAAGGAAAAAACGAATGGAACTACTGAACTGGGGGGGTGGGGTGTTGTTGGCTTAGGCAGTGGACTGAGCCGAGGCCCCAGACCAGATCCGTCGAGGGGACGCTCACGACGCGGCGGCCGGGGAACAGGCGGGCGAGGGTTGCGGATGCGATGGTGTCTTGGGGACAGTTGAAGGTGGGCATCAGCACCCCGCCGTTGGCGATGTAGAAGTTGGCGTACGAGGCGGGCATCCGGGTGTCTTCGTGGATGATTGCCGGCGGCATCGGGAGGGTTTCGATTTTGAACGGGCGGTCGTTCTGATCGCGCATCGTGCGGAGACGCGCGAGATTGTCGCGGAGCACTTTGTAGTTTGCGTCGGCGGGATCATCTTCAAGCACGGTGACGATCGTGTCGGGGGCGACGAAGCGGGCGAGGTCGTCGATGTGGCCGTCGGTGTCGTCGCCGGCGATTCCGTCGCCGAGCCATAGGACGTTGCTGACGCCGAGGTAGGTGCGCAGGTAATCTTCGATCTCGTCGACGCTGAGGTCGGGATTTCGATTCGGGTTGAGCAGGCATGACTCGGTGGTGAGGACGGTGCCGCGCCGTTGACGTCGATCGAGCCGCCTTCGAGCACGATGCCGGGCTCGATCACTTCGAAGCCGTAGCGGCGCGCCGAGTTTTTGCGGAACGACGTCGTCGAGATCGAAGGCGCCGTACTTTTTGCCCCATGAGTTGAAGCGCCAGTCGAGTGCGATTTGAGCTGGGCCGGCCGCCAGCACCGATGCGATTGACGAAGATCGGGCCGTGGTCGCGCGCCCATGAGTCGTTGGTTGGGAGATGGAAGATGTCGATGCGGCGAATTGTCGCGGCGTCGTCGTAGCCGAGGCGGCGAGCGGCGTCGCGGATCATCGTGCGGACTTCTTCGAGTTGCATCGCGTCTTTATTTTCATATTGACCATCAGGCGGACGGGTTCGAACTGCGCGATCGAGGCGACCATCGCGGCGTATATCGGCGGGATGACTTCGAACTTGCCGGGCCAGGTGTCGCGATTGTGCGGCCATACCAGATAGCAGGCGAGATGCGGCGCCCATTCGGGGGGCATCCGATAGTTGGCGAGGAGCTGGCGATGCTCAGACTGGGATTGCAGCCACGGCTATGATCGGAAGCGGCGGGTCAGGTCGGTGTAGGCGTCGATGCGGCGATCGCGGAGGAAGGGCCAGTTGCGGCGGACCTCCTCGATCTTCGCGAGGTTGCATTCGGCGAGCAGAGTTTCTTCGTCGGTGGCGCTCGCGCGCGCGATCACTTCGCCGAACGGATCGACGACGAACGAATCGCCCCAGAATTCGAGCTCGCCTTCGACGCCGACGCGGTTGACCGCGGCGACGAAGATGCCGTTGGCGATCGCGTGGCTGCGCTGAATCGTCTCCCACGCGTTCACTTGCTTGGGGCGGACTTTCTGCGGGCTCGCCATGCCACCATCCGATGGCGGTCGGGTAGAAGAGAATTTGCGCACCGGCCATCGCGGTGAGCCGCGCGGCCTCGGGGAACCATTGATCCCAGCATACGAGCACGCCGACTTTGCCGCGCGAGGTGGGATGCGCGACGAAGTCGAGATCGCCGGGAGTGAAATAATATTTTTCGTAGTAGCGAGGATCGTCGGGGATGTGCATCTTGCGGTAGCGCCCGACGATTGCGCCGGACTCGTCGATGACGACGGCGGTGTTGTGATAGACGCCGGCGGCGCGGCGCTCGAAGATCGAGGCGATGATGACGATTTTGTGCGCCTTCGCGACTGCGCCCAGTGCTTCGGTGGTCGGGCCGGGAATCGGCTCGGCGAGATCGAAGGACTTCGGGTCCTCGGTCTGACAGGGATAGTGCGAGCGGAACAGTTCCTGGGTGCATACGATGTGCGCGCCGCGCTTGGCGGCATCCTCGATTTGGGCGATTGCCTTTTCGAGATTGAGGCGCGGGTCGGCCGCGCAGCTCATCTGGATGAGCCCGATGGTGACCTTGTCGGCCGGCGATCATTCCATTGTGATAGCAACCGCGGAGTCTCACGCCATCGTCAGCCAATCCCGTCACAATGGGGACTTAGGGGACGAAACAACTTCGCCGTCAGCGGTTGCATGATCGGCGCTGTGATACTGTAATAAGGCGCGCAAAATTGATGCGCACACGGAGCGTTCTGTTTAACTTTTTAACTTTATCGGAACTGCCCGCCGCTGATAGCCGGGTCCTGCGCAAGGGAAGGCCGCGAACCCCGCCAGGTCCGGAAGGAAGCAACGGTACCGGCTGTCACCCTGTGCCGCAGGGGTGCCTGGCTATCATTCGACGGGCAGCTCCGGAAATAAAAAATTTGCGATGGCCGATACTCACAGCCACATCTGGTGCTCGCGCGCAAATGGCGGCCGGAGCGTTTCTCCGAGCTGGTCGGGCAGGAGCACGTTACGCGCACGCTCGGCGAGGCGCTGAAGCGCGGCCGAATCGCGCATGCGTTTCTGTTCACCGGGATTCGCGGAGTCGGCAAGACCACGGCGGCGCGGATCCTCGCGCGATGCCTCAACTGCGAGAAGGGGCCGACCGCGGAGCCGTGCGGCGAATGCGCGGCGTGCGTGGAGATTCGCGGCGGGCGCGCGCTCGACGTCAGCGAGATCGACGGCGCGACCTATCGGAAGATCGACGACGCACGCGCGATTATCGAAAATCTGAGCTACCGGCCGGCGCGCGATCGTTTCAAGATTTACATTATCGACGAAGCGCATCAGCTCACCGACCAGGCGTTCAACGCGCTGCTGAAGACGCTCGAAGAGCCGCCGCCGCACGTCAAATTTATCCTCGCGACGACCGAGCCGCAGAAGATGCCGGAGACGATCCTGTCGCGGCTTGCAGCGCTACGACTTCCGGCGGATTCCGTATCGCGACGATGCTCGAGCGGCTGAAAGACCTGGCGAAGCGTGAAGACGTCGAGGTCGAAGAGGCGGCGCTGAGACTGCTCGCGCGCGAGGCCGGCGGCAGCATGCGCGATGCGGAGCGGATGCTCGAGACGGCGATCGCGTCGGTCGCCGCGGGCAAGGTCAGCGAGGCCGAAGTTGCGGCGTCGCTCGGCGTCGCGAGCCGGACGACGGTGCTCAACTCGCGGATGCGATTCTCGAAAAAAATCGCGGCCGGCGCGCTCGCGCTGGTGCGCGAGCTCGGGGCCGCGGCGCGAATCTCGAATCGCTCGGACGCGACTTGCTCGAGACGCTTAGGAATCTGGCCGTCGCGAAACTTCCCGCGGCGGCTCGCAGAGCCCGCTCGACGATATTCCCGATCACGAAGTGACGGAGCTGAAGCGGCTGGCGGCGCGGGCGAGCTCGCGCGATATCATGCGGCTCTTTCGATTGATGGCCGACTCGCAGGAGCAGATCATGCGCTCGCCGTATCCGGATCTGATGCTGGAGATGGCGGTGGTGCGGATGGCGTCGCTCGCGGCGGTGATCGATGCGGACGAGTTGATGCGCGCGATCGGAGCGAGCGGAAGCGCCGCCGGCGTCGGGAACTCCACCTCGGGCAAGCCGCCTGGCGGTGGCGGCGGCGCCGCGGAGCGTCGTCGTCGGAGCCGCGTCGAGCGAGCCGTCGGCGGCGCGCGACGCGGCTGCGCGTCGAGGGCGAGGTGAAGGCGGACGCGCCGCTGCGGCGCGCCGGGCAGGACGACGACGACGGTGCGCGCGACTTCCCGAGTTGCGAGATTTTATCCGCGGGCGTCGCGCGGCGCTGGCAGGTTTCATGGAGCAGGGCGCGGGACTCGTGCTGGACAGAGATACGCTCACGGTCACCGCGCGCAACGACATCTATATTCGCTATCTGAGCGACAACGGCGGTGATCGCGGAGCTTGCGAGCGAGCATCTCGGGCGCGCAGATTCGCGTCGAGCTTTCGACCGACGGCGCTGCGCCATCGCGGGCCAAGACTCGACGACGCTGCGCCGCGTACCCAGAAGAGCTGGCGTCACCGGCATCGCCGCGGCCGTCGCCGAGTGCCAAGACAGTCGTTGCCATGGCGACCGACGACCGATCAGAAATCGGCCGATCAAGGAAACGGCGCGGCGGGTCGCGACGCCCGAGGAACGCAACGCACGTCTTACCGATCCGGCGGTGCGGCGAGTGTTCGACACGCTCGACGCGCGGCTGGTGGAACTCGAGGATGCCGAATCCAGTGCCGGACAAGGCGAAGGAAGGCGATCTTGAGAATCGAAATAAAAAAGCAGATCGAAATAAAATAGGCTGCGGCGGGGGAGCCCGCAGACCAGGGAGCGACGGTAGTGGCAGAAATGGATTTGAGTTCACTGATGCAGCAGGCGCAGGCGTTGCAGACCAAGTATGCAAGGAGATGCAGGAACAGGCGGCGGCGAAAACCGTCGAGGCACAATCGGGCGGCGGGATGGTGCGGGTGGTGGTGGACGGCACGATTGCGCGTGCGCAAAATCGAAATCGACGCGGCGATCGTCGCCGCCAACGACAAGGCGATGCTCGAAGACCTGATCGTGGTCGCGGTCAACGACGGAATGGCGCGCGCGCAGAAGATGCTCGCCGACGAGATGGGCAAGCTCGGGCCGCTCGGCGGGCATGAAGATTCCCGGCTTCGGCGGCGCGGAATGACGGAGCGCGCGTGATGGCGGAAAACCTGAAGCGGCAGGACGGACTGCCGCCGGCGATGACGCGGCTGGTGAAGGAGTTGTCGCGCCTGCCGGGAATCGGGGAGAAGACCGCGTCGCGGCTGGCGTTCAACCTGCTCAATCGTCCGCGCGACCAGGTGATCGCGCTGGCCGAGTCGCTGCTCGAAATGAAAGAGCGGGTCGGGCTGTGCTCGGGATGCTTCGGGCTGTCGGACCATCCGCGCTGCCAGATCTGCGACGACCCGGCGCGCGAGCGCGAGATGATTTGCGTCGTCGAGGGGCCGGCCGACCTGATGGCGATCGAGCGGGCGCGCAGTTTCGGCGGCGTCTATCACGTGCTCAACGGCGCGCTCGCGCCGCTGGACGGAATCGGCCCCGACGATATCAAGATGAAGGAACTGATCGCGCGCGTGAGTCCGCCGGCGTCGATTCGCGAGGTGATAATCGCGACCAACGCGACCGTCGAGGGCGAGGCGACCGCGCTTTATATCGCGCGCGCGTTGAAGCCGCTGGGGTCAAGACGACCCGGCTCGCGCGGGGACTGCCGGCCGGCGGCGATCTCGAGTACAGCGACTCGGCGACACTGACCAGCGCGCTCAGCGGCCGCCGCGAACTGTAGACAAGAAGACTTTTATCCCGTGCACAATACCTCCGGCCGCCTTCCTACTTCCCGGTCAAAAAATACGGCGATGCTGCGCGCGGGAAATTTTGCGCTCGCGAGCATCGCGATATTAAGTCTTGCGCTCTCGGGATGTGGGCCGTCGAAGCCGCATGACGCCGGCGCAGAAGGGGCGGATCGTGTACATGACGAATTGCGTGGTCTGCCACAATCCGAATCCGAATCTGGCAGGCAGCCAGGGGCCGCCGATCGCGGGCTCGTCGCGAGAGTTGGTCGAGGATCGCGTGCTGTATCTCAAGTATCCGCCCGGATACACGCCCAAGCGGACGACGCATGCGATGCGCGCGCTGCCGCAGCTCAGGAATCAGATCGATAATCTGACGGCGTTTCTGGCCGAAGTGAAGAACTGAACCTAACCCCCGGCCCTTCCCCTGAGAGAAGGGGAGAGCTTTGCATAACTGCACATTGGATTGGAGCGGCTCGGCTACGCGCGCCCGAAGCGAAGTCGAGGTGTTTTGTGCCGAGAAAAATCCGGGATTCTTCGCTGCTCAGAATGACAAAATGGACGCACCTGTAGCGAGTGAACAGTGGTTAGACGAGTTGGCGGTGTGCGCTATCGTGCGTCGCACCTCTCCCGGAGCGCTCCTTTGGCGCGCTCCGACCTCCCCTCGGACAAGGGGAGGTTCAGGATAACCTTCGCACGGCTTTCGGAGCGGAGCAGAATCTTGAATCGCGCGCCAAAAAACGCGCGCTGGATAAGGTCCCTCGCACCTTCAATCCTCTCCCATCGGGAGAGGGGATGTATGCCTCGACCAGTTATGCAAAGCCTTCCTGGATCAAGGAGGTGCCACTGGCACGCGGGGATTTGGAAGAACGAAGGGAGCGACGATTTCGCTCCCTTCGAGATCTGTCAGCTCTTCGAATCAGCGCAAGCTTATCATGATGACCACGACCAGCACGGCCCATAGGACAGCGCCCATGGTGACGGTGCCGGAGATCGAATCAAGCGGCTTCTTGGTCGCGCCCTGGGAGCCGATGAGCGCGTTCGCTTCGACCAGCGCAATTATGATCAGCGAGATCACCAGCCACCTGGTGATTCCGCTGGAGGTCGGCTCATTGAACAGGGTGTAGTGGCTCGCCGCCCCCATGAAGAACAGCATCGGGATCGAAAAAAGGTGTTGGTGCGCGAGGCCAATGCGGCGCGCCGTCCGGCGGGCGCGGCGGCGGGATTGGCTGGCGCTCCTCCAGCCATCGCAGCCGCGTTGCCGATGACGATTTTCTGATTCGGCCAGATGACGAACCATACGTTGGCCCACATGATGAGGCCCATCAGGCCGCCGGTGAAAATCGCGACGGTCCACGAGGTCATCGCGTAGTCCAGGCGCATCGCCCACCACATCAGCAGGTAGAGCAGGCCGAAGATGACGGTGCCCATCGCGCCCCATCGAAACCACCAGAGCGCGCGCGGGACCAGTTTCTGAATCGCGCCGCTGCTGACTGCGGGATCGGTTTCGCCGAAGAACGGCGTCTGCACGAAATTGAAATAATAGAGCAGGCCTATCCACATGATACCGAAAAGGAAGTGCAAGAATCTGAGCAGCATGAAGACCAGTTCTTCCATCGGAATCCTCCTCCTTCGAGTTCGCCCCGCCTGAAACCCGCTTTCGAGTTTCTCTTTTCATAGCATAACCGCTTTTGCAACAGTCGCCGCGCGTTGGTTTGAACCGCGCAACACATTGGCGTGAGCCGGAAATTCGCCTCGGTTCATTGTCGGGCGTAAGATCAGATCAAACACACACGAAAGGAAGGTACATCTTCATGGCTTTTGAACTCCCCGAACCTCCCATACCGCAATGGACGCGTTGAAGCCGCATCTGTCGGCCGAGACGCTTGAATATCATCACGGCAAACATCACAAGGCATACGTCGACAAGCTCAACGACCTGGTCAAGAACAGCAAATTCGAGGGCGCACCGCTCGAAGAGATTCTCAAGACCGCGGAACCGGGGCCGCTCTTTAACAATGCCGAGCAGCATTGGAATCATTCTTTCTACTGGAAGTCACTCAGTCCGAAGGGTGGCGGCGAACCGAAGGGACCGCGTCGCCGATGCGATCAAGAAAGCGTTCGGGCATTTCGATGCGTTCAAGAAAAAATTCAGCGAGATTGCAGACGGGCACTTCGGGAGCGGATGGGCGTGGCTGGTGCGCGGCAAGGACGGTTCAATTCAGGTGATCGCGACGCATGATGCGGGATGCCCGATACGGCAGGGGCAGACGCCGATAATCACCTGCGACGTGTGGGAGCATGCGTACTATATCGACTATCGCAATGCGCGGCCGAAATACGTCGACGCGTTTTGGAAGATGGTCAATTGGGATTTCGCGAGCGCGAATTTCAAGTAAGCACAATTCGCGGCGATGCATGACCAATCAACCTAACCCCTAACCCCTTCCCTGGAGGCCCTCCCTCACCCCGCAGCTCGGGGACGCGGACGCCGTTCCCTCTCCCGCAGAGCGGGCGAGGGCAATTCGGTACTCAGGAGACATAGAGGGGAAGGGGAACCGAACCTTTTTTTATTCTCCCGAGGCGGAGACAGAACTGGTTTGCGCATCGCTCGGAGGCGGGCTAATCAGGAAGAGGACCGGCTCGAGAGGAGGTCCCGTCAATGTCCACCAAGGAGCGCTACGCGGTTCCGAGCGGGCAAGCCGAGTGGGCGGTGCCCGGCAAATTCGACACCGTCTTCAAGTGGGAATACCAGGAGAGCAAGGACGATCTCCGCAAGCTCTACGAGAAGGGCAAGCGGCTTCAGTGGAACACCTCGACGCGAATCGACTGGTCACAGGATCTCGATCCGGAAAATCCACAGGAACTTCCCGACGAGAGCATCTCGATCTTTGGCTCCGATATCTGGAACAAGATGACCCGGCAGGAGAGGGCCAACCTGCGCCGCCACGCGCAAGCCTGGTCGGTATCGCAGTTTCTGCACGGCGAGCAGGGCGCGTTGATTTGCACCGCGAAAATCGTCCAGCAGGTGCCCAACATCGATGCGAAGTTTTATGCGGCGACGCAGGTGATGGATGAAGCGCGCCACGTCGAAACCTATTCGCGTCTGCTGCACGAAAAATTCGATCTCGCATATCCGATCACGCCGCCACTCAAGCGCCTGCTGAACGACGTGCTGAGCGATTCGCGCTGGGACATGACTTATCTCGGGATGCAGGTGCTTATCGAAGGCCTGGCGCTGGCCGCGTTTGCCGGAATCCGCGACACGGCGAAAAATTCATTGGCTGCCGCCGTGAATGCGTACGTGATGCAGGATGAAGCGCGGCACGTGGCCTTCGGACGCCTGGCGCTGCGCGATTACTATCCGCAACTGACACAGGCGGAGCGCGACGAGCGTGAGGAATTCGCCGTGGAAGCCTCGTACCTGATGCGCGATCGTTTTCGCTCCGAGGAGATGTGGGAAGCGGTTGGTCTGCCGGTCGAGGAATGCGTCACCTATGTCGATGCGTCGCCGGATATGCGCGAGTTTCAGTCGCGGCTGTTCTCGCGAATCGTACCGACGATCAAGAATATCGGTCTTTGGGGTCCGAAGATTCGCCGCGCATATTCCAGCATGGGCGTGATGGCGTTTGCGGAACTCGACAGCGAGCAGTTGATGGCGAACGACGAGAAAGTCGCCAAAGAGTTCGATGAGCGGATGGGTCGCGCGGCCTTGGAATAGCAATCCAAAATGCAGTTGCTTGAAAATCGGGTGGCGATAATCACCGGCGGGACCGGGGCGCTCGGGCGCGCGGTGGTCGAGAATTTTCTGATCGCGGGCGCGAAAGTCGCGGTCCCGTACGTCGTCGATGCGGAAGTGCCGATCGTCAAGAAGCAACTCGGGAAACGTTTTCCGGCGTCGGAAATTCAGTTGAAAAAAGCCGACGTTAGCGACGAGGCGCAAATCGGGAAATTCGTCGCGGATGTCGCGTCCAAGTGGAGCAAGGTCGATATCCTGGTGAACCTGGTGGGTGGATTCTGGGGCGGGAAATCGATCGCGGAGACGACGCTCGCCGAATGGCAGGCGATGTTCGATCTGAATCTGAAACCGACCTTCACATGTTGCCGCGCGGTGGTGCCGATAATGCAGCGCAATAAGTGGGGACGGATCGTATCGGTTGCGTCGCGAAGCGGACTTCAGGGCGCCGGAGATTACGCGGCCTACGCAGTTTCGAAGGGCGCAATCGCGACGTTTACCGCGTCGCTCGCGCAGGAAGTGATTGGCGATGGAGTGCTGGTGAACGCGATCGCGCCGAGCACGATCGACACCGAAGCGAATCGCGCTGCGATGCCCAAGGCGAAGCAAGAGAACTGGGTGAAGCCGGGCGATATTGCGAAGACGATTGCGTATCTGTGTTCGGACGATTGTCGGGTCACGTCGGGCGCGGTGATTCCGGTTTATGGGCGTGCGTGAGCGGATGGCGCGTGGGGAACAATCGCGTGGAGAGGAATTTTGGGTTCGGACCCTCACCCGCCGCTCTATGACGAGCGTCGGCCTCTCCCTTTTTAACGGTCAGGGAGATGCTGTAGGAGCGTTAGATAGCTGACGCGGCTTTGCGGCGGACCAGGTGGAGCGGGGGGCGCGGAGGCATCGCAAGGCGGTCTGCGATGATGCGATAGACGTCGGAGCTGATCGCCATCCCGACATGACTGCCCATCACTTCAACGTTCTCGACCGAGGGCGCGCCGCTTTCGTCGACGCAGCTCTGCCAGTGCACGACTCCGTCGGTGCGCGAGTAGACGTGCGTGGTCGGCACCTCTCCCGGCGAGTCGTCGCTCAGGATCAGACCGCACTTGCATGACTCGGTGAGGCATCCTTCCGCCCGGCCGCGAAGCATCGCAATCGATCGTGCGACTGCCTGCACGGCGTAGTTGGCGGTCTCGCGCGGAGTCCTGATCGGCGAGCCGAGCGAGATCACCCGTTCGATCGCTTCGGGATTTTCACGAGCCAGCTCGCGCGCATAGACGCCGCCAAGACTCTGACCGATCACCACGATCGGCTGGTCGAATTTTTCATGAGTGAGAAGCAGGCGGGCGGTCAGCTTGCGCATCGTTTCGCGCGGGCACTCGGAATTGGACCATATTCCGCCGAAGACGACGCGATGCCCGAGCCATCGGCAAAAGTTCGCCATCGGGGCGAGGGTTACATCGCCGGCCATGAAACCGGGGATCAACAGAACAACTTTGCGATTGTCAGCGTTGGCGTGAGGCCAGGGGTGGGTGAGCGCGCCGAGCCAGAAGACGGTTGCCTCGAACGGGACCCGAAATTCCCCGAGGGCGGCTAGCATTGAAGGTCGTTTCAGACTCTTTTGCGACGGTACATGCGCGACACCTAGAGCCATGAGTCTCCTTTGGCAGTTCGCGCGGGCATCGTCAGAACCCCAGGGCGTATGCAGGGCGAAACCGCATCCTCATCCCAACCTCGGCCATCCTCTGTAATACTATAACCACTCTTTAATCAACCGTTCAATGAATTTTAATGCACATGCTGACGATTTCGCAGGCAGCGGCGCCCTACGGCACCGGACGACTTGCGCGCTGATGCAGCAACTAAGCGCGTAAACGTGTGAAGAATTATGGAAGTTCGCGAATGCACTGTTTCAATTTTCGGCAATTGCAATGACTAGCGCCATCGTACGAAACAGCGTGTGCCGCGATTTCGTGCAATGTGAAATCCGCAGCGATGCGAGCGTAATCAAGGGGTTTCTGTTAGCGCGGGCAGGTTTGCTAGTCTCAGCCGGCTCAGAAATCAAGTATCGTTCGCGAGGTTCAAATGGAGTTTGGAATTCAGCTTTGGAATATGGAACCGGCCCAGTTCCGCGCCTATGCCCAGACGATCGAGGGGCTCGGCTTCGACCTGGTCATGTTCCCGGACCATATCGTGCTCGAGCAGCCTGAGCGGCAATACGATCCGCATGGGCTCGCCTACGACATGGTCTCGATCGCGGCGGCGGTTATTGAGGCGACCAAGAAAATCCGGGTCGGGCACCTGGTGCTATGCAACCTGTTCCGGCACCCGGTGATCACGGCGCAGAGCCTGACCACGCTCGACCATTTGAGCGGTGGACGGCTGATTGCGGGACTCGGTTCCGGATGGACAGAAACTGAATTCAAGATGACCGGAATTCCGTTTCCGCCGATCACCGAGCGACTGCGGATGCTCGACGAGGCGCTCACTTGCATCCGTTCGTTATGGGCCAACGAGAGGACGACCTTCGAGGGCGAGTTCTACAAGTTGAAAGACGCGATACTGTGGCCCAAGCCGATGCAGAAGCCGCGGCCGCCGATAATTGTGGGCGGCGGAGGCAAGGGTCTGCTGCGCATCGCGGCCAAGCATGCGGACTACCTCAATATCATTCCCGACGCGGGAAAGGCGGGACATATTTCGCTCGAGGAATTTAATCGCCTGAGCGATGAATCCTACCGTGAAAAGGTCACCTTCGTGGGCGAGGAGGCGAAGCGCAACGGGCGCAAGCCCGACGCGGTCAAGATCAGCAGCGTCATCTTCTTTTCGATGCTCACCGACTCGCGCGACGCGACTCGCAAGACGGCCGAGATGATGGCGCCCGCATTCAAACAGACGCCGGAGGGATTGCTGCAGTCGCCGATGGCGCTGATCGGCACGCCGGAGGACTGCGTCGTGGAGCTGAAGCGCCGGGTGAAGAGCTGGGGCCTGTCGCAGATCATCTTCTCGGGAACGGGGATGGACGAAGCGGTGTTCCGCCGGCTGTGGGAGAAGGTTTTGGTGCACGTGTAAAAGCGATCGCCACGGAGGCACGCCATGGAATTCCAAATTTGCATCGACGTTGACGACGTGGATCGCGCAGTTGAGTTTTATGGGCGCGGGCTCGGCCTGACGGTCGCGGAACATCATCCCGATTGGGCGCAGGTAAAGCTGGGCGATCAGACGTTTTGGATAATGAAAACTCCGGCAGGCGTGCAGGGAGAAATCTCGCGCGACTATCGACGGCATTGGACGCCGGTCCATCTTGACTTTACCGTCGATGACATCGACGAGGCGGTCAAACGTGCAATCGAAGCGGGCGGCAAACTCGAAGGCGAAATTCAGCGGGGCCCTAAGGGAGGTCTGGCAAACCTCGTTGACCCGTCGGGCAACGGAGTGGATTTGGTCAGCAAAGCGAAATAGTAGACTGCTAGATGCTGAAGGTGATTGCGTGTTTGCGCTTTTCGGATAGGGATTGGAGGGTCACGCCGCGCAGGATTGAGCTGACCGAGTCGCGCACCTCGCGCCATACGTCGCGCATCGGGCATGGATTCTCTCGCGGGCACGACGAGGAACTCTCCTCGATGCATTCCACCGGGGCGTAGTCGCCCTCGATGATCTCGATCACGTCGGCCATCGTGATTCGCGCCGGCGGCTTGGCGAGCATGTAGCCGCCGCTCGGTCCCTTCTGGCTCGCGACGAGGCCGCCGCGTTTGAGCTCGATCAGGAGGCGGCGCAGGTAGTTCTCCGGGATGGCCTGAGTCTCGGCGATTTCCTCGACCCGCACCGGCTGCGTGCCGGGGTAGCGCTCCGCCAGCATCAGGAGAGCCTTGAGGGAATAATCTACGCCAACGCCGAATTTCATTTTTCTGGTTTCTCTCGGAATTCCCAATATTTATATCAAGGCGGCGCTATAAAATAAATAGACTACCGGGTTTGTCATCTACTTAATTGACTAAGTCACTCATCTTAGTTACCTTTTACAGTTCCGGGAGTTCCACTTCTTTCGGAAGTTGATTCAAGTGCCTAGAAAAGAACCGCAATCCTGGGAAATGGTGCGCAAGCGCAATTCAGTCGAGCGCTTGAAGCACGAGCTTTTTCCCACCGAGCTGACCGGTCAATGGGACCGGCTGGCGACGACCTCATACGAAAAGCTTCCCGAGGAAGATATTGTGCGGCTGCAGTGGTTCGGGATGTATCACGACAAGCCGAAGATCGGCACGTTCATGCTGCGGGTGAAGATTCCGAGCGGCATCCTGAGCGCCGACGGGCTGCGGGTGATCGGCGAAATCTCGGAGATTTACGGACGCGATCAGGGTGAGCTGACCACGCGGCAAAATATCCAGCTTCATTACATCACGCTCGACAAGTTTCCGGAGATTCTCGAGAAGCTGAAAAGCGTCGGGCTGACCTCGATGGGCGGATGCGGCGACGTGGTGCGCAATATCACCGGATGCCCGGTGGCCGGCGTCGATAAGGAAGAACTCTTTGACGTGACGCCGCTGGTCGCCGAGGCGGCGGGATTTTTCTACGGCAATCGCGAGTACTCGGACTTGCCGCGCAAGCACAAGATTACGATCGCGGCGTGCCAGCATCAGTGCAACGCGCCTGAGATCAATTGCGTGGCGCTGGTCGGGATGGTGAAGGACGGGCGCGAGGGCTTCGCGGTGCGCGTCGGCGGAGGGCAATCGTCGACGCCGCGCTTGTCGCGGCATCTCGGCGTCTTCATCACGCGCGAGCAGGCGATGCCGGTGATGCGCGCGATTATCGACGTGTGGAAGGGGACCACCGAGTACCGAATCTCGCGGGTGAAGGCGCGGCTCAAGTTCATGATCGACGATTACGGGCCGGAGGAATTTCGCCGGCTGGTCGAAGCGAAGCTTGGGTATGCGCTGGAAAGCCTAGACGCGATGCCGATTCCCGAGACCGACAGCGATCACATGGGCATCAGCGAACAGAAGCAGGCCGGGCAACACTACGTCGGCTTCCCGGTTTACCTCGGCTTGATGAGTGGGGCGCAGATGCGCGCGATTGCGGCGGTCGCGGCGACGTTCGGCGGCGATATCCGGCTGACGCGGCGGCAGAATTTTATCGTGAGCGGAATTCCGAGCGAGCGACTCGACGAGGTGATCGCGAGAATCGGCGAGATCGGGTTTCCGCTCAACGCGAACGGACTCTATGCGTCGTCGATTGGATGTATCGGCGATCCGCATTGCAACTATGCCGTCACGCCGACCAAGACCAAGCTCGCGACGATTATCGAGCGGCTGGTGAACCAGTTTGGCGAGCAGGTGGGCGGACTCAAGGTGAATCTCGACGGATGCCCGCATGCGTGCGCGCAGCATTGGACCGGCGATATCGGCTTGCAAGGCACCACCGGGCGCGGACCCAACGGCGAGCCGCTGGAGGCATTTGACATTATCCTGCGCGGCGGACTGGGCAAGGACGCGGGCATCGGCAAGCCGGTGCTGCGCCGGGTGCCGAGCGCGATGGTCGAGGATTACGTATCGCGGCTATTCGGCTCATATCTCGAACGCCGCGAGAGCAATGAAACGTTCGCGCACTTTTGCGTGCGCAGTTCCGATGACGACTTGATTTCGATCGCGAGTGGAAACGTAGCAACCGGCGCCGATGCCGCCGCCTGAACCCGCAAGGACTTCGCCATGGCCGCAACACCGCAAGCGCAATTCGAAAAACCCGAGCTGAGCCTTATCATGGACGAACTCGAAGCGGGCGAAGCCGCGGTCGAGCTCGACGACAAGGAGCCGCAGGAAGTGCTCGCGTGGGCGATCGATCGGTTCGGCAAAGAGCTCGCGATTTGCTGCAGCTTCCAGGTTGACGGCTGCGCGCTGATCGACATGGCGCACAAGATCGATCCGAACATCCGGGTTTTCACGATCGACACGGGCCGGATGCCGCAGGAAACCTACGACGTAATCGACAAGTACCGCGAGCGCTACGGAATCCAGGTCGAGATCTTCATGCCCGACACCTCGGTCGTGCAACAGATGGTCACCAAGCACGGCAACAATCTTTTTTACAAAGACGTGAACCTGCGCCTGCTGTGCTGCCAGGTTCGGAAGGTGCTGCCGCTGCGCCGTGCGCTGATGAATTACAGCGCGTGGGTGACGGGCCTGCGCCGCGATCAGTGGGCGACCCGGTCAAACATTCGGAAGATCGAAATAGACCACGATCACGGCGGTATCGTGAAGCTCGCGCCGCTGGCTGATTGGCAGGAAGATGAGGTCTGGGATTACGTCCGCGCCAACGACGTGCCGTATAACGCGCTCTACGACAAGGGCTACAAGTCGATCGGATGCGCGCCATGCACGCGGGCGGTCGGCGAGGGCCAGGAAGCTCGCGACGGCAGATGGTGGTGGGAGACTGGCGCGCCCAAGGAATGCGGGATGCACTGCGCGATCGAGACCGGCGGTTTCGAGCATGAGCTGGCGGCGCTGCTCGGCAATAACGGCGACGGGCATACGAAATCGTAGGCTGATCGATGCCGAGCGACGACACGCCTGCGGGCGAATCGATAACGCTCGATAGTCTTCAGCACGACATCCTGATTCCGCAGATCCAGGCCTTCCTCGACGCGACCGCGGACCCCGAGGCGCGCGAGGTTTATCTCGCGCTCAAAACTGCAATTGATACGCTCGAGGTGCCGGCCAATCTGCAGGCGCGGCTTGGCGCGATCGTCGAGGTCGCGCTGACCAGCGGCCGCGTGCGCCGATTGTTCGGGCCCGGCGCGGAGCTATCGCTCAACGCGCTATTCATGAAGACGCCGCGCGGCCGCGAGGTGGCGGCGTCGCTCGCGGAGCTGAACAAGGCGCTCGCATCACTGAAGGGCCAGACGGTCGAGCAGATAAGTGCGACGCAGCGGAGCCCGGGGGCATACGCACTGACGCTCAAGACGAGTGGATGCCAGCTGGTGATCAGATTCGAGCAGGCAGGGGTACGCGTCGAGAGTCTGGAAGTTGATTTAGGCGGATAGGTTGGGGCGTCACGCGCGCGCATCAGATGTGCGGCGCGTCGACAGTCGCGCCGCGCAGATGTCCCGCACCGGCTTTGCCCAACAATTTCTTGCCCACTACCACAGTCGCAGCAACGTGGAATCTGCTATAAGCCTTTCCGCCAGAACTCATCGCATGGAAAAGAAAGCCGGGTAATCGATGGGCAAGTCACGACCGCTGATACCGAAGGATCGCGAGTTTTCCATATTGTGCCGGCGCGGACCGTTGGATTTGCCGGTGGTGTAACCGGCCAGTCATCTTGGGCCGGTGTTGCGGTTGCTGGAACGCGAGATGACGAACGCCGGATGGAATGGAGCCACTGGCGTACTTCTTCGCCCACGCCACGCGGGACGGCGCGCCGCTCCTTCGACGAGCTATGGGGCGTGATCGATCATGTCGAAGCCTTTTCAACCGGCGGGGCCAACAGCGAGGAAAATCTTGCAACCGCTTGCAACAAATGCAACGGGCGCAAAAGCTCTGGTCTCTGAAAAAGTGGGGTGGGCGCGAAATGCGGAAGCCTATTAAGGTGAAAGTACGGGGAACCGCAACACTGGGACGGGTTATCTGGCGTATTTGTGATTTTAGCCCATCGCGATCCGGTCGGCCTTACCGTGTCCGATAGGACGTGGCTCAAAGTTTTTACTAGCTCGGTCCCTTTGGTGTCATAGACACGCGAGCCGCGGACAGTCGGTGTACTCCCGCCGGGGCGGGAGAGCTACTTGCGCATCTGGCGGAGTTGGCGATGGGTTAGGATCCAGCGCAGTTCGCCGCCGCCGCGGTCGAAGCGTGCGGGCAGGTCGATCGCGATGCATCCGCCGGTCTTGAGCTTCATATGAACCACGTCGCTGGCGCCGGTCAGCAGGATCGATGCGATCGCGCTTAGCTGCGGCTCGTGGCCTACGATCATCACCTCTTCATGCTTGGCGAAAGCGCGTAATGCCGACACCGCGTCGGTCGCGGCGATGCCGGTGGCGAGCGCGGGCATCACCTGCGGCGGCGGAGAGTTGTCGTACGCACTGGCGACGAGTTCCGCGGTTTCGGTCGCGCGCGCGAGCGGGCTGGTCAGTATCGTATCGAACTTGAGACCCATCGCGCGCAACCCGGCGGCCGCCCCGCGCATCTTTTCCTTGGAACGTTCGGACAACTTGCGCGCGCCGTCGTCGCCGCTCGAGGCCGCTTCTTCGGCGGTGGCGTGGCGCAGTATGTAGAGCATCATGAGGGTTTACGAATCATGCGGTGATGTCCGTCGCGGAGTGCGAGCCATTTGAATTGCGTGTGGTTTCGCCGTTGAGTTCGTGAGGTGCGGACTCCGCGTCGTGCGCATCGCCGGGATCCTGATTTGGATCGGGCGACATGACCGGCACCAGCGCGAGTCTGCCCGCGCGGCGAATCTCTTCGAGCGTGTCGCGCATCGCCTCGGAGCGCTCGAATCGGCGCCATGCCTTGATACATCGACGGCGAAGCCTGGCTTCCCGGCTGGCGAGCGATTGAATCAGCGCGCCGGCGGCGAGAATCGTTTTGGGCGGTGCGCCGGACGTTTCCGCATATTGGCGCAGCCACGCCGACGCGACCACAACGTCGTGATACAGCCCGAGCCTTTCCTGCAATTCCTCGAGCCGGGCGAGAGTTCTCTTGTGCCGCTTGCCGCCGAGCGGCTTGAGTATCTCGAGCGCATAGCGCAGACGCTTGATTCGTACCCGGAGCTTGTGAAAAGCGGTGGCGGGCGCCTGGTTGTCGAGGGTAGCGCCGAAACGCATCGCACTGCGCGCGATGGTGCGAATCAGTTGGGCCGCCGCGGCGCCCAGCGTTCGCGAGCCGGCAACTTTTTTGATCGCGGGCCGCGACATCTTAGCGATGAGGCTGTGAAAGCGTTTCGAGGCGAGCGATTCATAAAGGACCGCATGCTCGGATTTGCGACGCGCGTCGAGCGCTTCGAGCAGCGGTGCGATCGATTCTCTAAGCTGCGGATCGATCTTCGCGGCGCGATCTTTGAGCAGCGCAGAGGTCACGTCGCATTCGCGCGGCGCGCCCGCCTGTCCCTGAATCCATGGAATGTCGCGGCGGTAGATTTTCAGCTGGCCCGCGTAGATGACTGTGGAGAACAGCTCGATCGATGCGCGCAGCCGCCGCGATGCGACCCGAAGCTGATGCAGTGGCTCGGCGTCGCCGCTCTCGGCCGCGGCCTGGTTGAGGCTCATCGACTCGACGCCGAATGCGATTGCCTTGCGGGCCGCATCGGCGACGGTCTCGCCGGGATAAAGCGTCACCCTGCGCACCGGCGCATTGGCTGGCGATGGCTCTGCCACTGACTATTCCTTGCGCACCGGCGCGCTGGTATCGCCCGGGTCAGGGCGCGATTTCGCCGCCGCGCCAGACAGGTATTGCGCGATGTGCTCGCGGAGCTCGGCCTGGACCTCTTCTATTGGACGGCGCGCGTCGATCGAGACGAAGCCGAATTCATCTGAGAGCCGCCGGTATTCATCGATCAGCCGGCTCTGGTAGCGCTCGAACGAATCAAACAGATCGGTGCCGAGCGCGAGATGCATCCCCGATTCCCAGTAGTCCATTCCCTTGCCCATGATGACGCGGGGAATGAGTGTCTCGACGTCGATATCGAGGTAGAAGACGAGGTCAGGCACCAGCGCCATCCCGAATAACTCGCGGGTCCAATCCGGATCAGCGCCCATCACGCTGTTACGTGCGAACGCGGTGTACATATACCGGTCGGCGATCACGATAAACCCGGCTTGCAGGGCGGGCAGGATCTCGTGCTCGAGCCGATCGGCGAAGTCGGCGGCGTAGAGCAGCGAGAACGTCGTGACGGTCAGTTGATGCCCGGCCTTGGCCTCATTGATGGTGTCGGAGAGCAGCGGCGAGCGCGTCCATCCGGTGTTGCTGACCGCATAGCCTTCGAGTTCGAGCCACGGGCGGAGCAGCTGAATCTGCGCAGAGCGGCCGACGCCGTCGGTGCCTTCGATCGCGATCAAGTGACCCGGGAGGCGCTTCTTCGCGAGATACGGCAGCCCATGTCCGTACCAGTTTTTAGCGCGGATGTGACGTGATGCCATTTTTTCCATTCGCTCTTTTGCGATCGTAGTCGCGGAGAATTTCCTGGACCATGCTCCGCACCACCTTCTGCTGATCGGGGATCTCGGCGGCCGCGTCGATCGGGCGCATCCCGAATTCCACGGTGAGTTGATCGTAGATCTCGAGCACCCGGCTCTGAAACATCCGGAAACTCTCGACCGGATCTGCCGACAGACCGACGTCCATTCCGGCTTCGTGGTACTTCAGCTTGGCGCGGCCCGAGAGCAGGCGCTCGAGCGAAATGTCGATCGGCACGCGGAAGTAGAGGGTCAGATCGGGGCGCAGCGAGGGACTATAGACGGCGCGCACCCATTCGGGATGAACTCCGCGCGCCACATCGCGCGCGAATGCGGTGTACACGTAGCGATCGGCGAGCACGATCATGCCAGCTTTCAGCGGCGGCAGGATCTGATAGGTGAGCCGATCGGCGAAATCAACCGCATGCAGGAGCGAGAACGTGGTCGGCGTCAGCAGATTCTTTTTCTTGCCGCGCTGCATCGAATGCCGCACCAGGCGCGACGAATTCCACTCGGTGAAATGCACCGGGTATCCGCGCGAGCGCATCCATCGTTCAAGCAGCAGCAACTGCGTCGATTTGCCGGAGCCGTCGATTCCCTCCACCGCGATCAGGCGGCCGGGATAAGGATGCGGGGTTTCGAGCAGCGTCTTCGGGGCGGGCTTGGACGCAGACGGCTTGATGAGGTCCTCTGTCGGGGAGGCGTGACCGTTTGGAGAGACAGAGCCGAGTTCTAGCGTTGCAGAACCACCTGGCGGTCGAGCAGCCTCGATAAGAGATCGGTCCTTCTCTCGCATGTCCATAGTTCGAGGTCGGCCTTCTCGCGCTTCGAATCGACTCCGACGATTATGCGGCCCGGAGAATACCGGACCTCAATATTTTTAACCACACCGAAGTGGCTTCGATCCAGCGCGTCGGCGACTCGTAAAATCGCGGCGAGACCCCTGACCACCCGGCGCTTGGCGGGACTGAGCGGTTTCAGATCGGGCGAATCGAGTTTCGGGGCCTGCTTGCGATGCCCGCGAGCAGCCTGTGCGATGACCTCGATTTCGTCAGGTTCGAAGCCGAACAACTCCGCGTTCTTAATCAGGTAGTAAGAATGGCGATTGTGCCGGTCATGATCAATCGCGTGACCTATATCATGTAATAAGGCCGCGAATTCAAGCAGTTCTCGCGAGGACTTCGGCAGGCCCAAAACCGGCGCGGTCGCGTCGAACAGCTTCAGCGCAAGCCGCGCCACCTGGAGACCGTGATCGTTGCTGCCCGCAAAGCGCCCCGCCAACGCGCCGACCGAGCGGCGCCGCGCGTCGGAAGCCGAGTGCGCATCGATCTTGTGCGCGAGCCCGAGCAATACGCCCTCGCGCAGCGCCCACGTGCATGCGACCAGCTCCGGCGCGCCGGACTTCTTCAATATAAAATTCACCAGCACCGCGGCAGCGGGCATCAGGTCGGCGCGCTTGGCATCCATGCCGGGAAGGTCGACCCGTAGTGCGGCGTTCGCCTCTACCAGGTCGCGAGTCAGATCGGAAATTTCGCCGGCCGATGCGGTCGCGCCATGGAGTCGTCCGAGCTCTTCGCCGCGCGACGATCGCGCCATCGCGACCAGTGTATTGATCGTTCCCGAAGTGCCAATCGCGCGGATCACACCCTCGCGCCGGGAGCGGCGCATCAGAGGACCAATCGCGCGCTCGAGATGCGCCTCGAGCCGGTCGAGCTCTGCGCGCGACGGAGGATCGTCGGTCAGAAAACGCTCGGCAAGACGCGCCGCGCCGAGCTTCACACTGCGCATCCAGAGCGGGCGCCCGTCGCGCACCAGCACCAGTTCCACGCTCCCGCCGCCGACGTCGACCAGCAGATGAGGTCCGCCGTCGAGCCCGAGCGCATGACGCGCGGCCTTGAAGATGAGTCGCGCCTCGTCGAGTCCCGATATCACTTCCACCGTGATGCCGGTTTCGCGCTTGATCCTGCGGATGAACTCAGCGCGATTGCGCGCCTCGCGCACCGCGCTGGTGGCGACTGCGCGCAAACGCTCGACGCGACGCACGCGGACCAGGCGCTTGAAGTTCGTGAGTGCGCGCACGGCGAGATCCATCGATTCCGCGGTCAGGCGGCCGGTCGTGAACGAGCGCCGGCCGAGCCGCACCATTTCTTTCACGCGGTCAACGACTTCGAGATGTCCGTCGCGGCCGACGTCGGCCACGATCATGTGAACGGAGTTGGAACCTACGTCGATTGCGCCGAGCCGCATGGATAGAAGGTAACGTCCCTGCCGCTCGCTGTCATCCATCCGACCGCACATCCACCATCGCGCGCATAATAATCGCGCGCTTTTCCGAATTCATCAAATCACTCGCGCATTACACTCCAATGAATGCAGCATTTCAATTTTATTGCCGTGGTGATCCTCAAATCTTGCCGAATGCCCGCTCAAATACTTCCAGCGAGCGGCGATCGAAGAGCACGAAATCTACGCGCTTGAGCGTGGTCGGACCCTCAAGATGCGTGCGCACTTCCTCCAGCATCACCGGCGCGCATCGCTCGATCGGAAAACCCGCGATGCCGGTGCCGATGGCTGGGAAGGCAATCGACTTGAGGGAATTTTCGCGCGCTCTCATCAGCGCGTTTCGAGTCGCCGCGCGCAAATTCTCCTCCGAGGTCGCTTCGCCGAGCCGCATGCTCGCCGCATGAATCACGTGCCGCGAGCGAAGGCGCCCCGCACTCGTGATCGCCGCTTCGCCCAGCGCGATCGCGCCGATTCGGTTGCATTCCTCCTGAATCGCCGGACCGCCCTTGAGCCGAATCGCGCCGGCCACGCCGCCGCCCAGGATCAGTTCGTTATTCGCAGCGTTGACGATCGCGTCGGCATCGGCGTCGGTGAGATCGCCCTGGATGAGCCTGATTTTCGTGCGCCAATCTTGATTCATTTGGACTTCGCAGTGAGCGAAAGGACGATGCAAATCCTGCTAGTATCGGCGAAGTCGATGGTGCGGATGAGCAAAAAGACTGCTCCGATGCGCTTGCTGGGAACGGTCATCGCGGCGGTCTCAATCGTCGCGCTTTCCGGATGCGACGACTCGCGCGCTCCTCGCGCGCCGGGAACGATCCAAGTCGACATTGAAAACTCGCCGCCGTCAACCGATCCGCGCTTTGCGACCGACGCCACCTCGTCGCGGGTGAACGAGCTGATCTTCGACTCGCTGGTGAAGGCCGATCGCAACGGCCAATTCGCCGGCTACCTGGCCGAGAGTATCGAGCGTCCATCTGAAACCGAAATTGTTTTTCATCTGCGTCACGGCGTGCGCTTCGGTGACGGTCGCGCACTGACCTCGCGCGACGTCAAATATACTTACGATTCGGTTCTCGCGCCCGAATCGCTTTCGCCCAAGCGCGGCAGTATCGAGGAATTGAAGTCGATCGAGGCGCCCGACGATTACACAATCGTCATGACGACAGGGAATCCCTATGCGCCCGCGCTGGAGTTGGCGACGCTGGGGATAATACCCTATGGCACTCCGCTACCGGCGAAGAGCGATAGCGCCGCGCCTCCGGGCAGCGGGCCGTTTCAGATGATTGATTACATCCGCGATGAGTCTGCGACTCTCCTCCGCAATCCATATTTTCCACATCCGGAAGGCGTACCTCGATCGATTCTCTTTAAGGTCGTGCCCGACCCGACCGTGCGCGCACTCGAACTGGCAGAGGGCGTTTGCGATTTCTCGGGCAACAATATTGAGGACGATGTGTTGCCGTGGCTTGCGGCGCACAAGGACCTGGCGATCAGCAAAACTCCGGGCACCACCTACAGGTACGTATCATTCAACTTCCGTGATCCCCGGCTGCGCGACCTCCGCGTGAGGCGCGCAATTGCCTATTCGATCGATAGCGCGACAATAGTCAGTACGAAGCTGCGAGGCACTGCGCGCGTCGCGACTGGACTACTATCTCCGGAGAATTGGGCATACTATGGCGCGGTAACTGGCTATAGCTATGATCCGGAAAAAGCGCGCCAACTGCTCGATCAGGCTGGCTATCCGGCGGGTCCCGATGGGATGCGCGCGCTCAGCTTCGAATACAAGACGACCCCTGAGGGCTCTCGCGATGGCGAGGTGTTTCAGGCGATGCTCCGCAAGGTTGGTATCGCACTGACTATTCGAGCACTCGATTTCCCTACCTACTATGCCGATGTTCAGAAGGGAAATTTCGATCTCACTTCGCTCCAATGGGTCGGAATCAACGATCCGAATCATTACTACATGGTTTTCGATTCGAAGAAGACGCCGCCGGGATTGAATCGAGGCTTCTATTCGAACCCCGTGATGGATCAATTGGTCGAAGCCGGCATGCGTACGCTCGATCCCGCCGAGCGCGCGAAGATTTATGCACAAGTGCAGCAGCTCGCCGCCGAAGATTTGCCGTACGTCTCACTCTGGTGGGTGGACAACGTCGCCGTCATGAACCGCCGCCTGGTCGGCTTCGACGCATATCCGAACGGCAGTCTCCGCTCCCTCGCGACGCTCACGTTGACGACCCCGCGCATGGCGGAGTCGCAGTGATCGAGTTCTTCGCTCGTCGCCTGCTCGCGCTGGTGCCGGTCGCACTCGGCGTGGCGACGCTGACCTTTGCGATCATCCATCTCGTCCCCGGGGATCCGGTGGTCGCGATGCTCGGTGAGAGCGCGGCGCCCGCCGACGTTGTCGCGATGCGTCATCAGATGGGTCTCGACCGTCCGATTCTCAGCCAGTACCTGTCGTATCTCGGCGGGCTCACGGTCGGCGACCTCGGCGAATCGACCTCCTATCGCCGGCCCGTTTCGCAACTGATCGTCGAGCGGTTTCCCGCCACGATCGAGCTTGCTGCGGCGGGAATGCTGGTCGCGATACTGATCGCGTTTCCGCTCGGCATTATTGCGGGCTCCAATCCGGGCGGCGCCTGCGATCTCGGCGCGATGGGTTTCGCGATCGTCGGCATCTCGGTGCCGCACATCTATCTTGGCCCTCTGCTGATGATTTTGTTCTCGCTCGATCTCCGCTGGCTACCGCTCACCGGACGCGGCGGTTTCGCGCATCTTGTCCTGCCGGCTGTCACGCTCGGCACCGCGCTCGCCGCGATCCTCGCACGGATGCTGCGCCAGAGCCTCATTCGCGTGCGTGAGAGCGATTACATGCGCACCGCCCGCAGCAAGGGCCTGAGCGAGCGCGCCGCGCTGGTCCGCCATGGTCTGCGCAACGCGCTCACCTCGGTCGTTACGATCATCGGACTTCAGATGGGTGCGCTGCTCAGCGGGACGCTCATTACCGAGATGATATTTTCGTGGCCGGGTCTGGGCCGCCTGATGATTGGGGCGATTGGTGCGCGCGATTATCCCCTAGTCGAGGGATGCGTCCTTGCTTTCGCGATGACTTACGTCGTCGTGAACATGGCTACCGACCTCGTCTATGCGGCGATCGATCCGCGCGTGAGGATCTCGTGATCGGGCGCGGTCGCAACCCATCGCTGTCGATCGGAATTTCGATCGTCGTTGCGATGGTGCTCGCCGCGATCGCCGGTCCAATATTGTTCCGCACCGATCCGCTCGCGATCGATCTCGCGAACACTCTTGCTGCGCCGAGCCGCGCTCATCCGTTTGGTTGCGATGCACTCGGACGTGACGTGCTCGCGCGAGTGCTCTGGGGAGCGCGTCTCTCGCTCTCGATTTCTGTCGTGGTGGTCGCAGCCTCGATGCTGGTCGGCAGCGCAATCGGCGGCGCGGCGGCGCTGTCAGGCGGGCGAATCGATAATCTCGTGATGCGCGGCGTCGATATCGTGCTCGCATTTCCAGGAATACTGCTCGCGATCGCGCTCGCCGCGATCCTGGGACCGGGCCTGGTCGATCTCGCGATCGCGCTGACCGCGATGGGATGGACCGGCTACGCGCGTATCGTTCGCGGCGAAGTGCTGACGCTGCGTGAGCGCGAATATGTGCTCGCCGCCGAAAGTCTCGGCGCCACCCGGTCGCGCCTCCTGATGCGCCATCTGATGCCCGCAGTTGTCGGCCCGCTGGCGGTCCAGGCTACTTTCGGCGTGGGCGGAATCATCGGCGCGGAAGCCGCGCTCTCATTTCTGGGCCTGGGCGCGATACCGCCGACTCCGAGCTGGGGCAACATGCTTGACGCGGGTCGCGCGTTCCTGCTGGTCGCGCCTCATCTTACGACCGCACCGGGAGTCGCGATCGGGTTTTCGATCCTCGGTTTCAACCTGCTCGGCGACGGGATCGCGCAGAAGGTTGGCCGACGCGCGTAACATGCGGGCGATGCGATTTTCGTGATAGACGTTTCCTATGGAGAAGATTGAACCCGGCGAGATGGTCAAGCGGCTGACCGACTTCATTCGCGCCGAGGGCCGATTCAGAAACGTAACTATCGAGAATTTCCGCAAGATGCCCGGCGGCGCGTCGCGCGAGATTTGGTCGTTCGACTGCGCTCTCGACGATGGCAAGACCGTGAGTCGGCGCGCGATGGTGCTGCGCCGCGATCCGGGTGTGCACAACATCGCCACTTCGCGCCGCAACGAGTTCCTCGTAATCCGCGCCGCGTTCGAAGACGGTCTGCCGGTGCCCGAGGTCTTCTGGCTGTCAGACGATCCCAGCGTGCTCGGCGCCGCGTTCTTCATCATGCAACGGATCGACGGCGAGACTCTCGCACGCCGGCTGCTCCGCGACGACGGGTACGCAAAGGCGCGCGAAGTGATGCCTTCGCAGCTCGCCGAAATTCTCGCGAAGATTCATCTAATAGATCCGGTCAAACACAAACTCGACTTCCTTCCAAAAGCCGACGCAGACGCCGCGCTCGCCGAGGTAAAGCGGTATGAAGAGACTTTCCGCCGCCTCGCGCTGGAACCGCATCCCGCTTTCGAGCTGGCCTTCCGATGGCTTTTCAGTCGCGTTCCGAAAACCCCGCGCAACGCGCTGGTCCACGGCGACTACCGGATCGGCAACGTGATTTTCGGACCGGAGGGCGTGCGATCGATCCTGGATTGGGAGCTCGCCCATCTGGGAGATCCGATGGAAGACGTCGGATGGATGTGCGTGCGGGCGTGGCGATTCGGCAATGACGAAAAGCCGGTCGGCGGGCTCTCTTCGCGCGAGGATTTTTTCCGCGCCTACGAGAAAGCCAGTGGGATGTCGGTCGATCCCGATGCAGCCCGGTTCTGGGAAGTCTTTGGCAACCTGCGCTGGGGAATAATTACTATCAGTCAGGCGCGCACTCATATCGATGGGTTCGTAAAGAGCGTCGAACTGGCTAGTATTGGACGGCGAACCGCGGAGACCGAACTCGAACTGTTGAATCTGATCGAATAGCTACTGGCTAATGAGAAATAGGAAAAACTGAATATGCAGGATCGGCCAACTTCGGTTGAGTTACTCGAAGCGGCGGCGGATTTCGTCGACCGCGAAATCGTGCCGGCCATCGAAGGGGCACGCCAGTTCCAGGCGCGCGTGGTGGCAAACGTCATGCGCATCGTTGCCCGCGAGATCCAGATGGAAGATTCGGCAGTCCGGACCGAGGTTAAGGCCTTTGCCCGCCTGCTCGGGCGCGACGCGCCTCACCTCCATAGCCTCGACGATTTGCGCAAGGCGTCCACAACCATGGCCGAGGAACTCAGCGCGCGCATTCGCGCTGGAGAGGCGGACGAGTCGGCGCGGCGGGCGGAAGTCCTAAGTGTGGTCAGGCAGAGCGTTGAAAATAAACTCAGAATCGCAAACCCGCGCTACCTCGAGAGAGACGTCGCCATGCGCAAGACCTCGACTTAGTAGTGGCCGTAGACCACCTGCATTGTACAAGATAGGAGATTTGACTAATGGCAGAACGCAAAGTGGTACTGCTTGAACGGGATGATCTGATGCATCCCAATACCGGCGAGTCCAATTTCAACGAGAGTGCATACTATAACTTCTTCGATAGGAAACAACGACTCGGCGGCTTTATCCGACTAGGTAATCGCGCCAACGAAGGATATGCCGAAATGACCGTGTGCCTGTACCTGCCCGACGGCACCATCGGCTTTATGTTTCAGCGTCCCGAGATCACGAACAACGACGCTCACGACGCCGGCGGCGCCAGGTTCGAGGTGGTCAAGCCGTTCGAGCAGCATCGCGTCAGCTACAACGGTAAAGTCTGCGTATTGAAGAACCCGCTCGAGATGGCCGATCCCGCGAAGGCATTCAAGAACAATCCCTACTCGCGAGCCAAGCTCGAAATTGACTATTCCGCGGTGTCGCCTGGATGGGGCGGCGAACAGCGCGAAAAGCGGGGCAGCGATTGGGTCTCGCCCGAACCTTCGGGCGATCCCGAAGCCCAGTTTGCCAAGGGACACCTGGAACAGCTCGGCCACGCGACCGGGAAACTTGTGCTATCGGCGGACGGCAGAGATCGGGAGTTCAAGATCGATGCGCTCGGATTGCGCGATCATAGCTGGGGGCCGCGTTACTGGCAGGCGCCGAAGTACTATCGATGGCTCACGATGAACTTCGACGACAGCCTCGGCGCGATGGCGACGATCACGGTGAATCGCGACGGCAGCGAGCGTCCCGGCGGATTCATCGCCCGCAAAGGTCAGCCTTTTCAGCACATTATCAAGGTGGACGTCCAGACTGAGTTCATCGGTGAGCAGCAGTTACATGACAAGATCAAAGTGACCTGTCAGACCGCCGAAGGCGGCGCGCCGATCGTGATATCGGGCAAGGTGATCGCGATGATACCGCTGCGCAATCGAAGAGCCGGGATGGTCACGCGAATCGCCGAAGGTATGACCGAGTGGAACTGGGACGGAAAAATCGGCTACGGGCTGTCCGAGTATCTAGATCACTTCGACGAGTAGCGAGCGCCGCCGGCCTCGTCAGAGGGCGCTGTCTTCGTCCGTGTGTCGTCGGCCGCTTCCAGAGCCTTCAGCGCGCGCAGGCTCTCCGCATACGGCGGATACGCGACGCCCCGCTCGGTGATTATGGCGGTCACCAACTCGGCTGGCGTTACGTCGAACGCAGGGTTAAACGTGCGTACGCCCTTCGGCGCGATCTGCTTGCCACCATATTCGGTAAGCTCGCGCCCCGAACGCTCCTCGATCGGGATCGACGCACCATCGGGGCAATTCAGATCGATCGATGAAAGCGGAGCTGCGACGTAGAACGGCACGCCGTGCCGCCGCGCCATCACCGCGAGCGGGTAGGTTCCGATCTTATTTGCGACATCGCCGTTGGCCGCGGTGCGATCGGTACCTACCACGACGCAGTCGATCTTCTTCTGTGCGAGCACTGTCGCCGCCATGTTGTCGGCGATCACCGTGACCGGTATGCGGTCTTTGTGGAGTTCCCAGGCCGTCAGCCGCGAGCCCTGCAAGAATGGCCGCGTCTCGTCGGCGAAGACGCTGATCGTTTTGCCGGAGTCTCGCGCTGCGCGTACTACACCGAGCGCAGTGCCGTAACCGGCGGTCGCGAGTGCGCCGGCGTTGCAATGAGTCAGCACGGTGGCTGGATCACCGATCAGGCTGGCGCCGAATTGCCCGAGCGCACGATTCGCGGCGAGGTCCTCCTCGTAGATCGAGATCGCCTCCGCACGCATCCGGCGAAAGAGATCGTCGGCGTTTAAATTGAGATCGGCTGAAAGGGCTTTCTCGAGCACCGCGCCCATCCGATCTATAGCCCATGTCAAGTTCACTGCGGTCGGCCGCGTGGCCCGGAGCACTTTTGCGACCGTTTCGAATCGCTTTCTTGCGCGCGCTCCGGCCGTGCCTTTGATTCCGAGCGCGACACCCATCGCCGCGGCCACGCCGATCGCCGGCGCGCCGCGAATGACCATCGTTCGGATCGCATCGGCGACACCGCGGTAGTCGCGATAGGTCCGGATCACCTCGCGCGCCGGCAGCAGGCGCTGGTCGATCATACGGACCGTGTCCGCCCGCCATTCAATCGTCTTTACAGCCATCGGTCTGCTTCTCTTCGTGCCAGTTATATTGCGGAGCTTATAGCAAGACTGCGCGAGTCCCTAGTGAGCATTAACGAAACGACTACTCACACCGCGGCATACGCACCGGCATCAGGTTGAAAAAGAAAGCGGCGCAACGGAGATTCGTTGCGCCGTCGTATCAACACCCACGTTTGCCTGGCTCCGCTTGGGTTGCCCGGCTTGCGGTTAGACTCGTTCGTACACTCCGCGCGCTTTTCGCTTTGCGTTTCCGGCATCGATCCATCGAGTGATCGCCGCGAAAATCTCTGACGGGCGCTTCTGCTTCAATCCGCGTACGTTTCTCACGTCCGAGGCTTTAAACTGCTTGGGCAGCGCGGAAAGCACACTGCGCCAGTTGACTCGGCCACGCATCACCCCCGTGTCTCGAGTGATTCCTCCGTTCGATCGTCCGATCAGATGCCCCAGGCGCGCTTCCTCCTGCTTGAGCCGGCTCAATTCCAACTCCTTGGTGCGGATCGTCTTGCGAAGGTTCACCAACAGCTTCCGGGCTTGCCGCTGAACCTGTTGAAATGCGGATGTAGCTGCGCCCGACGCGCTCTTACGTGGCATTTAGCAATCTCCTTCGAGTAGTCGAATCAGTACTCATCCACAGTACACAATCAAATCCAACTCCACAAGATCGAACGTTTCCTCGCAATATCCACATAGCCAATTGGATATAGCCGCCGTGATGTGCATATCTCTTTAACTCTGCGCCACTAGCTAATCGCCATGTGCGAATGCAATCCGACAATCGGACGACATCGCGCAATTGCCTCTGTCGGCCTCCGACTGACTATTATAATGGCTATCTTGATTCTGCTTTCGGTTCTTCGGATGGATTGCGGGATCGTTTTGCCATTGTCACACCGAGTTGAACCACTGTCGCCCGCTATCCGAAAGTGATCGTACGCCCGGCCTCCGCAGGTCGCTGTCAAAGACCGCGGATGGCCGCCGCAAAATCGACACGGGCGATAAAATGGTTCAAAAAACAACTAGAAATCATTATGCACTCAATGGCATCAATGGGCATTCATTATGTTGAGCGCTCGACCTGCCCTGTCCTCCGATAACTCAGAGGCTTGGCAAATGCGCCTCGCAACGGAGGGAGGCGCTATGTTTGCGCGTGGCACGATGCTATAAGCATTCCGGAATTTGGAACAGATGCGCGCTCAAGAGATTGCCTCACCGCCAGATTGTCCGTACCGCAAATTAGGCATTCGACTGCCTATAGGCACGGACTGAGTGCATATGGGGGTTCGCCGACCGCGCGCGAGGAGAGAGGGGTAATGGGTCGCAGACTGTATGTTGGGAATCTGGCTTGGACTGTAACCGATCAGGATCTGCTCGACGTATTTTCAGAAGCAGGAAAGGTGGACAGCTCGCAAGTCATCATCGACCGCGCGACTAACCGCTCGCGAGGGTTCGGCTTTGTCGAGATGGCAACCGATGATGCGGCGGAAAGCGCGATCAAGAGCCTGAACGGCAGAGACATCAAGGGCCGGCCGATTCGGGTCAACGAAGCGCAAGCGCGAAGCGGCGGCGCCGGCGGTGGCGGGGGCGGCGGTGGCGAGCGCCGCGGTGGACGCGATCGCTAGCTGATCTTTCGCTTCGGCATAATCTTCATTGCTTACTGTGATGCGCGCCGATTCCGCATCGGCCGCCTGAGGCCTCGGTGCTTTACTATCCCGAGCGGCATGAATCCCTCTCTCGAACCGCGTGGGACGAAGGCGCCGCTCGCGACGCGATCGCCGCAATCGTCGCCGATACGCAAACACATTTCGATCCCACCCAATTCTGGCCTGCTCATCCGCGCGAGGATGCGAAGGGAGTTCTGAAAGGATTATGGTTCGGCGCGGCCGGCGCGATTTGGGCGCTCGGATACCTCGCGGAGTGCGGTGCAGTCCCGTCACGATTCGATTGCGCCGACGCGATAGCCGGGGTGCATTCGAAGTTTCTGGCCGAAGAAGATCCGCGGATATATTCCGGATCGCTGCTGATGGGCGAAGTCGGCATCTTACTTGTCCGCTGGCGATTTACCCGCGCGCCCAAGGTCGCCGATCGCCTGTTCGAGCTGATCGAAAACAATGCCGAGCAGCCGACTGAAGAATTGATGTGGGGCGCGCCCGGCAGTGCGCTGGCCGCGTCGTTCATGTGGAACGATAGCGGCGAGGTACGTTGGCGCGACGCCTTCCTGAGAAAGGTCGAAGAATTGTGGTCACGATGGAAGTATCGGCAGGAGTTCGACTGTCATCTGTGGAGACAACGCCTCTACCGGCCCGAGCCGCGCATCTTTCTCGGCCCAGTGCACGGCTTCTCCGCGAACGCATCCGTGATGATGCGCGCTGCCTCGATGCTTACCGAGGATCGTCAGACAGAACTGTACGATCGTGTCGCGCGGGTTATCGAGAACACGGCGCACGTCGAGGGCGAATACGCCAACTGGTATTCGCGGGCCGAAGCGCCGGACGCGCCTCCACCGTGGTTGGTTCAATGGTGTCATGGAGCGCCGGGGACCTTGGGCGCGCTCGCGGCATTTCCGAAGGATCGCAGCCCCGCGATGGAATCGCTCTTCGTGGCCGGCGGCAAACTCACCTTCGCAGCGGGTCCGCTGACCAAGGGACCGAACTTATGCCATGGCACCGGCGGCAACGGCTTGCTGTTTCTGAAGCTCTATCAGCGGACTGGCGACCTGAAATGGCTGCAACGCGCGCGCGCATTCGCGATGCACGGTATCGAGCAGTATCATCTGATGAAAGCGCAGTACGGCCAGGGGTGGTACACGCTCTGGACCGGCGACCTGGGTTTCGCAGTGTATCTGTGGAATTGCATAACTAAGCAATCGGGCTTCCCGACGATGGATTTCTTCTAGGCACACGCGCGCGGCGTTTCAAGTCGTGGCGATTCCCGGACCGCGCAACGACTAGCTTCGGAACAATCACCGTCGATACGATTACTCTGCAAATCGGCGCGGAGAAGAGCCACATAGATTCTTGTCCGCTTCTTCGACTCGTAAGCAATAGTTTTGACCATAGCGACTGTTTCAGTCGACAAAAAGTTACTTCTCCGCTCGCCATCCAATTTCACGACTTGACTTAAGACTGGCGCTCTTCTAATTGGCTTCCACTGTCTCAAGGGAGGGGCACTCGTCAGCAAAACCGCGGAGCAGTGTTAGCACTTGGAAACTAACTGTGGGTTCCGTGCTCTGGTACAGGAGGCTGTCAGCCCAGTCGGCTCGAAATAGGGGTTAAAGATGGACCGCCATCAGCGACGCGCCATTCTCGCCAGAGCAATCCTTTTCGCAGTTACCCTATCGGCAGCTGCGAGTTCTATCGAAGGATACAATATGGTCAGCGCGTCTGCGCGCATGAGTCTTCAACAAAGTCGGCAAACGACACCGGACTCGGCCGGCAACCGTCCTGGGTGTAATTCAACGGCAACTCAAGATCGGGACGCATCGGAGCAGGTAGTACAGGTTCAGTATCCTCCACCGTACTATCCATACCGCCCGCCACAATACGCGCCGCCCGTTTATCAGTATCTACCGTCCGCGCCTCCAAGAGCTACAATGTGTGTCACATCCGCGGGACAATGTGCTCTACCGACGACAGTCGTCATAGCCGTGGGCAGCTCATGCACTTGCTACTCTCCGTATGGAACCTACTTTGGAGTAGCTAGATGAACTGGCTGTGGGAGCGCGGTCTCGCGGAATGGTTCGGAAGTCGCTTCAGCTCCCGGGGGCGTTGGGTTGCGATCCTGCTCACTCTAGTTCTGTGTCCCTCGATTACCTTAGCCGCGGACCCAACTCCGCAAGCGTCGTCTTCTCCCGCCGGGGAAACGCTTAGTTTCTTACCCACCGGCGGAAATAGTACTGTCGCCTCATTCTTTTCATTACACCTTCCGACCCTGGTGTTGCTCGTGGTGCTCATTCTAGCTGCGGTCATGTTCGCGTGGTTCGTGAGAGTGTTTACGGTGGATCTCAATCCAGCGAATCCCCCGGATTCGGAGACGAAATTAAAAGTTCGTCAGATGATAGTTTTCTGCTACGTCTTCATGTTGCTGACGCTGGGGGTTGCAGTTTCTCCGTTCATATTTCTCATGATGCTCCCGCAGGGCGTTGTCTCCTCAGTCTACAATTATATGCCCGATAGTCCTGTAGCATTGGTTGTAGGTTGCGTGCATGACGATAGACCAGAGGACTCACATTGGGAGGTCGTCTGCCAACCCCGCGATCCGTATATGGACGAGTGGTTGATAAGTATCGGAGGGTTGGTGCTCATCGCAGGTGGTGGCGGCGGGACTCTAGCCGCGGCGCCAACGGCTCAGGTCACGACACCTATAAGCCCTTCGATAGCCGCTCCCAAGGATGGGCGGCCGGATAAACCAGGAGCTCCAGCGCAGTCAGGGCTTTCAGGCGGCGCTAAGACAAGTGCGACCGCGTCATCGGACCCACAGCAATCAATCAAGCCAGCAGCTACCAGCGCACCTGTGCAGGGTCAGCCACCAAGCTCGTCCGACCTATACGTCGCACCACCGTGGACCCCCGATATCAATCTAACTTCGAGCTATTGGAATTTTCCCAATACAGTCATACACGGTGGCATTACCGTCCCCCTCTACTTCATCATAGTCGCTTTAGTAGGAGCATCGATCAGCCTCACGCGCAGAGTGCCTCAATATCAAAAGCAATTCCTCGACAATAGCAAACCGTTTGCGGCCTCCGAGATGCGAGAACATCTGGTTTTACAGATTCTGCAGTTTCTCTCAGCACCCTTTCTTGCGATCGCAGGCTACATCTTACTAACTCCGGCCGGCCCAACTACCTCTATTCCGCTCGCTTTCGTGGCCGGCTTTTCCTCCGAAACTGTGTTGACAATGATCACGTCGGCAATCCACAACTTCGACAAGAGTGAAAAAACAGAAGCCGGAAGTACTTCCGTTCCACGCCCCTAAAGTGGCAGAGTGCATCGCATAGCTTCGTATTGAGTTCTCATCGTTCGAATAATCGTCGTGGACCTCATTACCCTGGAAGCGGATAGCGAACGCGCGGTCATCGTACCCGAGGCAGGATGCCAATGCCTCAGCTATAGCGTCGGCGGGCTCGATGTCATCGCCGGACCGACGAGTCCCGACTCGTGGCGCGCGCATCCGCATCGCGGCGGCGTCCCGATTCTGTTTCCATGGCCGAGTCGAATCGCTGACGCGCGCTTCACTTTCAAAGGCCGCGAATACTCACTTCCGGTGAATGATCCTTCGCGGGGACATGCCATTCACGGCTTCGCATGCGAGCGTCCATTTCGCGTCGCGCAGCGAGGGCCATACTATGTCAGCGCCATACTGGATTCATCGGAGCATCCCGATCTCAAATCGATATGGCCGTGGCCGTTCATTCTGGAAATAAACTACGAAGTAGGTAATGGGCTCCGACTGCGCGCCCGGATTAGCAACTCGGGAATTTCGACGATGCCATTTGGATTCGGCGCGCATCCCTACTTTCACGCGCCGCTCTCCTCGAGCGGAAGTCGCGAGGCGCTCAGCTTGCAACTCGACGCCGTCGGGCGATGGCCGCTGGACGCGCGCTTAATTCCGTCCGGGCCGCCCGTCGCGCTCGACGGCAAGTACGATCTTCGCATCGCGCGCCCGCTTGGCGCGGAGACCTACGACGACGCATTTCGGATGAGGCCGGCGACAGAGGCGTCGGCGCCGCGTGCGCGGATGGCGGATCCATCGCTCAAGGTCGCAGTCGAGGTGTGCGCCGATCCGGCGTTCGGAGATTTCGTTCTCTTTGCTCCCGCGGGCAATCCGGTCGTCGCGATCGAGCCGTACACCTGCGCGCCTGACGCCTTCAATCTGTCCGCGCGCGGAATCGATTCCGGCGCGCGTGAGCTCGCGCCCGGCGAGACCTTCGAGGTGGGCTTCGAAATTCGTCTCAGCGCCCCTTGAAGTGCGGATCGCGCCGCTGCGCCAGCGCCGTCGCGCCTTCGCGGAAATCCTCGGTGGTTATCAGCGAGCTCTGCGCCAGCATCTCGAGCTCCTGGAAAGTCATCTTGTCGAGCCCGTGACCTTTGTCGATAATCCGTTTCGCGAGTCCGACTGCGAGCGGCGCGTTACGAGCCATCTCGCGCGCCAGCTCTTCTGCGGCCGCCAGATGCGTACCCTCGGCGACCACGCGATTGACCAGCCCGATCTTTTCGGCCGCCTGAGCGTCGATCATCCGCGCGGTCATGATCAGTTCCTTGGCGAATGCGTAGCCGACCGTGCGCGTCAGGCGGGTGGTGCCTCCGACGTCGGGCACCAGACCGATGCGCACTTCGGGCATCCCGAGGCGCGCGCCCGACGCCGCGATGCGCGCATCGCAAGCGAGCGCAAGCTCGAGTCCGAGTCCTCCGACGAAACCATGCAGCGCGCCGATGACCGGCTTCTCGATACTCTCGAGCCGGTTGAGCGAGGCTTGCGACTCCGCGACGAAGCGCCGGAAGCGCTGCATGTCGGGGCCGCCACCTTCGCCGCCGCGCGCGCCGCTGTCGTTGGAGAGCGAGGTGAAGTCGATGCCGGCCGAGAACGCCTGGCCCTCGCCATAAAGGATGATCGCGCGCACTTCGGGCCGGTCGAGCTCGTCGAGCGCCTCGGGAATCGCACGGAGCATTTGTTGGTTGATCGCGTTGCGCTTCTCGGGGCGATTGAGCACGAGATACCCGAGCTCACCCTCGATTCTGGTTGTGATTGCATTTTCGGCCATGTCAGACACCTCGCTTGCTATTGAACCGCATCGCGCCGCATCCCGCCAGACACTGCAATTTGGGTTTAGATTGGCTAATGGGGATTCAGACCGGAGTCGGACCGCTACGCGCGGGGCGGCAGGGGTGACCCTGCACCCAGTGTTCATTCAATCGCAAAATCCCGCGGACGGTCTTTTGCTCTCGGCGCGGCTCATCTCAGGGTTTTAGCAGGACCTTTATTACGTTGTCTTTGTGGGCGTTGAAGATTTCGTAGCCTCTGGCTGCGTCGGATAGAGGCATTATGTGGGTTATCAATGGATGCGGATCTAACGCGCCCTTTTCTATCAGGCGGGATAGTTCTGGGATGTGGGCGTTTATGTTGGCCAGGCCGATTTTGAAAGTTAGGTCGCGGGCGAAGGCGTAGCCGATTGGGAAATTGAAGGATGGGGCGCCGAAGGCGCCTATTACTGAGACTGTGCCGCCGCCGCGGGCGGACATTATTGCTGCCGTCAATGCGGACTCGTTGCCTACTGCTTCTATCGCAACGTCGGCGCCGCGGCCCTCGGTGCGATCGAGGATTGTCTGTTGCGCCTCGGCGGCTGTTACTGCATGTGCGCCTAGTTTGCGGGCGAGATCCAGGCGGTACTCGATGCTATCGACCGCGATCACTTCGGCGGGGCCGAATAGCTTTGCGCTCATGATGGCGCATAGGCCTACGGGGCCGCATCCGAAGATCGCGACCGTGTCGCCGGGGCGGATGTTGCCGTTGATTGCGCCGAAGAAACTGGTGGGCAGTATGTCAGCCAGGAAGACTGCTGCGTCGTCGTCGATTGCGTCGGGGAGCGGGAAGCAGGTGTAGTCGGCCATCGGGACCCGCACCGCTTCGGATTGCTCGCCGCCGAGGTATCCGAGCTTGCCCGCGGAGTTGCTTCCATAGCCGAAAACGGCAGAGCCGCTCTCGGCGCATTGCGAGGATTGTCCGCGCCGGCAGAAGAAGCATCGCCCACACGCGACCACTCCCGACACGACCACGCGTTGCCCCTTCTTCAAGCGATCGACGCCGGCGCCGACTTCCTCGATCACGCCGACGCCCTCGTGCCCGAGCACGAAGCCGGGCGCGATCGGGAACTGTCCGTGATAGAAGTGCAGGTCGGAGCCGCAGATGCCGGCGCGGGTGATGCGGACGATCGCGTCGGTGGAGGATTGGAGGCTGGGGTCGTCGACGCGCTCGACGCGGACGTCGTGGGGTCCGTGGAAGACGGTTCCTTTCATGGGGTGGTCCTTTTTTACGCGAAATTTTCTTCTACGAATCTCAAGATGACAGAAAAGGAAAAGAAAGAGCATCGCTTTCGCGGAGGTCCTTCCACTACGGTCGGGACGACGGAAGGGGAACGCGGACGCTGATATGCGTTGTTTGGCGTCTTGCCTGAGGCGGCTGCACCCTCACTTACGAGCCGCCGGGCGGCCGGCCGCCTCCCGCGTGAAATAACGGGCGAGATAAGAAAGAGCGGCGCTTCGCACAGGAGCGCGTTTGCAGGGGTGGCGGAGTGGGTGTTATTGCTGGGTTTCAGGGAGGACTGCATGATTCAGAACGTAAAGAAAATTCTCGCGCCGATCGACTTTTCGGAACATTCGATGGAGGCGATGCGCGGCGCGATGGAACTGGCCAAGGATGTGGGAGCGGAAGTTCACCTGGTGCACGTCATCGCACCGCATCATACCTTCGTCCCGTTGCCGCTCGCGACCAACGCGGAACAGAGCCGCGAACTGGTGCGCGAGGCTGCGATGCTCGAGCAGGCGGAAGAGGAACTCAAACGAATCAAGAAAGATGAATTCGGCGATTCCAAAAAGGTCTTGACCAACGCCGAGGTCGGCCATCCGGTGCAGAAGCTCGTCGAGTACGCCAAGAGCAACGAGATCGATTTGATCCTGCTCGCTACTCACGGACGAACCGGCTCGGAGCATTTCATTATCGGCAGCGTAGCCGAGAAGATTGTGCGCAACGCTCCGTGCTCGGTGCTGGTCTTCCGGCGGCGCAAGCAGTAGTCGACCGGCAAACATCATTCCCGGCGGTTGCGCGCCCGTCACGCGCGCGCCGCCGCCTTTTATTTGGGAGAGCTTGAATGAACCTCGAACAACAGAAGGAACGAGCCGTCACTTTTCTAAAGGGTCTTGAAAAGCCGGATACGAAGACCTTCGCGGACCTGATTACGGACGATTTCGAATTCGAGATGATGGGACGGCTGCCTGGCGTCACGCCGATAGGCGGCAAGGATGCGTTTCTGAAATCGATGCCACCGATGCTGAAGGCGATGTTCCCCAACGGCTTGAACATGAAGCTTCATACAATAGTCGCCGAGGGGCCGCACGTCGCGATTCAATGCGAGTCCGATACGATCGCATCGAATGGGAAGAAATACGCGAACCGCTATCACTTCTACGTCCTGTTCAAGGGCGACAAGATCGCGCAGGTTCGCGAGTACAACGACACCAACCACGTCCGCGAAGTCTTCATGACCTGATCGGCTAAGGTTTCACGCGCTCGCGATGCCACTTGCGGATTGCGTCGGCTACCAGGTCGGGATCGTCGCACATCGGAAAATGATTTCCCCTCGCGACGACTATCTGTTGAGCGTCGGGGAACATCGCTTTCCATCGCGGCTGGAAGCCGAGCGGGTCGTTGCGCTCGCCGAAGATGGTTACTAGCGGCAGTTTCGCGAACGGGCCCGCGAGTGCGGATGCGACTTCGGCGTAGAGTGCGTCGCAATTTCGTGCGTCATTTAGATAGAGATGAAACGCGCGCCGTCCTTGAGAACCAAGTGGTGCGCGAAATGCGTCGCGGCTGGCCTGATCGAAATGGCGGCCGACGCCGAAAGTCGTCGCGGTAATCCGGGTGAGAAAACCGGTCATCACGTCGAGTTCGCGGATTGGCGCACTGCCCATCAGGGCGAGCATCGCGCGGAACATCGCGCCCGACGGCTTCCATCCAAAGGTATTGATTGCGGCGATTCCGCGAACCCGCGCCGTGGACCGCGCCGCTCCTGCGAGCCCAGCAGGACCTCCCAGGTCGTGAACGGCGAGGATGAGATTTTCCAGCTCGAGGCCCTCGATTAAACCATTCACCGCGCGAGCGGAGTTCTCAAGTGTGATTGCGCGCGCGGGCATCGGCGCGCTCTGCCCGGTTCCGGGTGCGTCGAGCGCGATGCATCGGAAGTCAGCGGCAAGGCGCGTGATTAAGTCGCGCCAGATGAAGGACCAGGTTCCAGTGTGCACGAACAGAATCGCAGGCGCGTCGTGACGGCCGACGTCGGTGAAGGCAATCTGCATATCGTTCACTTCGATTTCGAACGTTTGGAATGGCCATACTTTTGCCGAGAGCCAACTCGGACGGATTAGCGGCCGCACACGAGTGGCGGCGCAGCGTCGGCTGGACATTTCATGCGCTGGGTTTGGCATTGCGATGCACTCCTGCGTTGCGATTGAAATTCATTTTGCGACTTCACCAGGCGTCAACGGGTTCGTTTCGATCGAGAAGCGGGCGCCGAGATCGGTGCGGTCAGACCCGGAGCCAGAAAGGCGACAAGGCGATCGAGCGTGGGCGCGATTTCGGCGGCGTCGAGACCGCCTAAGATCCCGCGCGGCGCAGCCGCTCCGAACAGCCGAACGATCACACCGACGATGCAGCGGAAGCGAAACTCGATTTCCGTGCGAGCGATGGTGGGCAGAGCGCGCGATAGTTCGGCGAGAAATCTCGTCGAGCATTCGTCGAACTGCTCTTCGATCAACGCTTTCAACGTGGGTGAGGGCGCCGCGTAAGCGCGCGCGACAAAATGCGCAATCTCGACGCCTCGATCGCGGAGTCTTTCGACCGCCTCGAGATCGGGCAACAGAAAAATGCGCAGGATCTCCTCGACCGCGAGCGGCCTGCCCCGGCTTGCGGCAAGCGCATGATCGAGCAGAACGAGTCGGCGCTCGTTGACCGGGGTGACGATTCGATCGAGGACGGCGCGCAGCAGTTCGTCGCGCGAGCCGAAGTAGTAGTGGATCGCCGCGACGTTAACCCCGGCCTCGCGCGTTACGGCGCGAAGCGAGGTCGCGTCGATACCGTCGCGGAGGAACAAGCGTTCGGCGGCGTCGACGATGCGAGTGGCGGTGTCTTCGGAGTGGCCCTGTTCAAGCGTTGCTTCCATCATTGCTTGAATCAATGCTTGAATCTTGCATGGAAGTCAAGTCCGAAAAAATCCGGCCGGATCGTGAGATTGGCCGTGCGCGCACTGAACTGAGCAGTCAGTCGGGCGTTCTGAACGAATGAATTAGGGCCGGACAGATTGCTCTGCCCGGCCCTTTGCCAACCGGGAAAAGGGGGGCAAACCCCGGCCAGCAAGCGTATTGTACTTAAGTCCAACTGGGTTGCAACCAGCGTCCAGTTGCTACTATACGCCTGATAAGCGTACTAAAGCGTGCAATTTGGTCATCCATCTCGCGCGCTCAGCCGCCACCGAGCGCCGGAATAAAGTGAACCTCGCTGTCGGCGCCGACCCGATCGAGTATGCCGCCGGTCGCCATCTCACCGTCGATCGATATGGCGACCGAAGGCCGAATGTCCCCATCTTCGAGCAACTGTTCGGAAATACCTGGAAAGCGATCGCCCAAGTTGCGGATTAACTCGCGCACGGTGCGCCCGGGCACATCGGCACGTTCGATACCGCCGGTGAATTTTCGGAGCAGCGCGGGAATGACGACTGTGGCCATCGGAAAAAGGGCCGGGCATTACGCCCGGCCCAATTGATCACCTGTGATCAATCCGCCGCTGCTGAATGTTGCGTTGCGCCGCGATGCTTCAGCATCGCCTTCAGCAGCTTCGGCGGAGACATCGGCGTCTCCGTCATCCGGACACCCACCGCTCGATAGATTGCGTTAGCAACTGCCGCTACCGGCGGCACTATCGACACCTCGCCGACGCCGCGCACTCCCAGCGGATGGCCGGGGTTTGCTTCCTCGACGATGGCCGTTTCGATCATCGGCAAGTCGAGACAGGTCGGCATCCGGTAATCGAGAAATCCGGTGTTACGGAGAGTTCCCTTGTCGTCGTAAAAATATTCTTCGTTGAGCGCCCAGCCGAGGCCCTGCGCGGTGCCGCCTTGCATCTGGCCTTCGACGTAGCTCGGATGAATCGCTTTGCCGGCATCCTGCGCGACGGTGCATCGGAGGATCTGCACTTTGCCGGTATCGGGATCGACTTCGACATCGACGAGCGTGGTGGCGAAACCGGGGCCGACGCCGCGCGCGTTGACGCTGGCGCGTCCGGTGATCGGACCGCCGGTGCGGGGGAAGCGCGGCGCGAGCTGCTTGATCGACAGCGGCGGCACGCCGTTGCCTTTCGCATGGAGCATCCCGTCGCGGAATTCGACTTCGTCGGGTTTCTTCTCCCAGACTTTTGCGGCGCGCTCGATCAGCTGGCGCTCGGCGTCCTTGGCGGCCTCGTACACGGCCATCCCGGTTGCGAAGGTCACGCGGCTTCCGCCGGTCACGTCGGTGTGGCCGATGGAATCGGTATCGGCGGTGATCGCGCGCACGTCGGTCATCTGGAGGCCGAGCACCTCGGCGGTGATCATCGCCATCGAGGCGCGCGAGCCGCCGATATCCGGCGAGCCGGTGACGACGCTCGCGGTGCCGTCGGTGTGGATGTTCACGGTCGCTGACGATTGCATGCCGGCATTGAACCAGAATCCCGATGCGACGCCGCGTCCGCGGAACTTGCCGGTGAGTTTCGATTTGTTGTGCGGGCTGTTCTTGATCGCCTCGAGGGTCTGGATCAATCCGATGCGCTTGAAGGGAGGGCCGACCACCTGCGCAGCGCCTTCCTTGGCGGCGTTTTTCAGTCGGAAGTCGATCGGATCGATTCCGCACTTTTCCGCGAGCTCGTCGATAATCGTCTCCGACGCGAACGCCGCGTTGGTGGCGCCGGGCGCGCGATAGGCCGCGGTCTTGGGACGATTGACCACCACGTCGTACGCGTCGATTACGAAATTCTCGATCGTGTACGGCGCGATGATACACATCGCGCCTGCGCCGACCGGCGAGCCTGGGTACGCGCCGGCCTCGTAGGCCATCCAGATTTCCGCGGCGACCAATTTTCCGTCCTTGGTCGCGCCGAGCTTCACCTTGATCTTCGAGCCGGAGGTCGGGCCGCTCGCGCGCAGCACTTCGGTGCGCGACATCACGAGCTTCACCGGCGCGCCGGTCTTCTTCGAGAGCAGCACCGACAGCGGCTCGAGATAAATCGTCGTCTTGCCGCCGAAGCCGCCGCCGATTTCCGCGGGCACGACTTTGATTTTGCCAACCTGCATGCCGAGCACCTGCGCACTGAGCATCCGAACGTCGAACGCGCCCTGCGTCGAGCAGTAGATCGTCGCCTGTCCGTCGGAATTGTAGATGCCGACCGCGTTGTGCGGCTCGATGTATCCCTGGTGGACCATCGCGGTGTTGAACTCGCGCTCGATCACGAAATCCGCGCTCTTGAATCCGGCCGCGACGTCGCCGCGCTTGAACTGGTAGTGCTGCGCGACGTTGGTCTGCTTGTCACCGTCTTCTTTGTTGCGGAGATCTTTCAGCAGGATCGTTGCGCCCGGCTTCATGGCGGCATCAACGGTCATCACCGGTGGCAGCACTTCGTATTCGACTTCGATGAGGCGGATCGCTTCTTCGGCGATATGCGGGCTGGTCGCGGCGACCGCGGCGATCGCATGGCCGTCGTAGAGGACCTTGTCGTGGGCGAGGATGTTCATCGAGAGGTACATCGGATTGATCGCCATCTCGCCGGCCTGCTCGATCTTGTTCTCGGCCTCGGGCAGGTCCTTCGACGTGACGATCGCCTTGACGCCGGGGAGCTTCAGCGCCTTGTCGATCTTTATCGACTTGATCTTCGCGTGCGCGTGCGGGCTGCGCAGCACCTTGCCATGCAGCATCCCGGGGAAACTGTAATCGGCGCCGTACTTGGCGCGGCCGGTTACCTTGTCCTCGCCGTCGGGACGAATCGGGCGGGTGCCGATAACTTTGAAATTGCCGTTGGTCGTTGATGCAGCCATGGGTTCAAACCTCTAAAGTTTCAAAAAGATGCGCGCGTATTATCGCGCCGCCGCTTTGCCTTCACCTTGCGAACGAATTTCGGCGGCCGAATCGAGGACCGCCTTTACAATTTTGTCATAGCCGGTGCATCGGCACAGATTCCCCGCGAGCGCATAGCGGACTTCGGGCTCGGTCGGTTTCGGATTGTGATCGAGCAGCGACTTCGCCGCCATCAGGAATCCCGGCGTGCAGATGCCGCATTGCAGGCTTGCGTGTTCGAGAAACTTTCGCTGCAGCGTATGCAGGACGCCGGTGGTCGCGAGGCCTTCAACCGTCGCGATCTTTTTACCTTGCGCCTCGACCCCGAGCATCAGGCACGAGCAGACAACGCGGCCGTCGACCAGCACGCTGCATGCCCCACAGTCGCCGGTCAGGCATCCTTCCTTGGCGCCGGTGAGTTCGACGACGTCGCGCAAAGTTTCGAGCAGGCTTTGGCGCGGCTCGCAGAGGAACTCGACCGTTTCACCATTGATGGTGGCTTCAACAAGTGTCTTTTTGGCCATTGTGATATTTGCCGTATTTGATTTTTCGTTTTTCCGTGCTGGTTACTTCTTCGCGCGCTCAGCCGCGATCGAAGTCGCGCGGCGGGTGAGCACAGCCGTAATGTGACGCCGGTACTCGGCGGTGCCGCGCATGTCGTCGATCGGCGAAGTCGCATCGCTCGCGGCGCGGCCAGCGGCCTCGAGAGTCGCGTCGTCGAGCTTCTTGCCGATGAGCGCGTCGGCGGCCTTGCTCGCGAGCAGCGGAGTTGCGGCCACGGCGCCGAGGCCGATTCGTGCCGCTTTGACTTTGTCGCCGTCCAGCGTGAGCGCCACTCCCACTCCGACGACTGCGATATCCATCTCGTTGCGCGGGATGAAACGCAGATACGCGTCGCTCGAATGCGGCGGAGGCGGAGCGATCAGCAGCTCGACCAGCAACTCGCCCGGCTGCAGTATTGTCCGTCCGGGCGACACGACGAAAGTATCTACCGGCACTTCGCGCTCGCCCTTGGGACCGACGATTCGGGCGCGGGCGCCGAGCGCAATCAGCGCCGGCGTAGTGTCGGCGGCGGGCGATCCGTTGCATAGATTGCCGCCCACCGATGCGCGGTTCTGGATCTGCAGCGAGCCGATCAGATGCGCGGCCTCAGTCAGTCCGGGATAGTGGCGCCGCATCAGGTCGTTTTCGTAAATCTCGATGCACGGCACGGCTGCGCCGAGGCGCAATCCCTTCTTCGGATCGAAAGAGAGGCTGCACAGTTCCTTGATTTTCTTGACATCGACCAGATGCTCGGTGCGCCGGACTCCGGCCCGCAATTGGATGATGATGTCGGTGCCGCCGCAGATTGGGCGGGCGTTTTCGCCGTGGGTTTTAAGGATGCTGACCGCTTGATCAAGCGTGCCAGGAGCGTCGTAAGTGATCGCGTGCAAGGGTTAGAACCTCCAGATCGGGTTAAGGTTATATCCGCCTTTATTCCTTGGATAGCCTACTTGCCGCTCGCTGAAAAGAGCATCGGTCGCGAGCGATTATGCGGCGCGATTGCGAGGATGAACCTCGCGCGCGATTCTCGCCGCGAGTTGGTCCTTTGCTTTTTCGAGTTCGTAGTCGCTCTGTAATCCCAGCCAGAATTCCGCCGAAGTGCCGAGGTAGCGGGCCAGGCGGAGCGCAGTGTCTGCCGAGATCGCGCGCTGGCCTTTTACGATTTCGGCGATCCGGTTAGCCGGCACGCGCAGATCCATCGCGAGCCGATGGATGCTGATGCCGGTCGGAACGACGAAGTCCTCGTACAAGACTTCACCGGGGTGAAGTGGCGGAATCTTCTTCCCGCGAGCCATGGTTTGTGCGTCCTCCAGAATTTTTTTGGAGCTCAGTGATAATCAACAATTTCCACATCGTACGCGTCCCTCTGGTCCCAGACGAAACAGACGCGGTACTGGTTGTTGATCCGGATACTGTGCTGTCCGGCGCGATTTCCTCTGAGCGCTTCAAGCCGATTTCCTGGCAGCGCCGCCAGATCTGACAATCTTAGCGCTCGATGAATCTCGCGAAGCTTCCGATGCGCGACCTTCGCGATGCTCTCGAACTTCGGCACGTGTTCGCGATTGAAAATCGCCTCGTATCGCGATCGGAGAAGCTCCGGATCACGTGATCGAATATTGCACGTATCGCGTTGTATGTGAAGCATCCAATGCGAGGCAGCAAACGCCTTTGCGCTACGCCTTGAACCCCAAACGCGAGGCTACCTGAGCGGCGCCGATTGCCAGGGCGGGGGCGAAGGGGCCCATCAGGGCGAAGCGGGGATCAGTTGTTTGGCCGCGGACGTAGCGGACGTAGATTTGCTCGACTACCGTCGCGGTTTTCCAGTGCGCCCAGGCCCAATAGAAGGGGATGCCGCTTACGTCGCGGCCGGTGCGGAGTGAATAGCGATGGAGTAGTTCGTCACGGGTCATGAAGCCGGGGCGGAGTGTGTGCGCTTCGCCTTGCGAGGTAACGAGCAGTTCCGGCGGGTCGGACTTGTCGCGCCAATAGCCAATAGCGATTCCCAGATCGACCATCGGATCGCCGATCGTGGACATCTCCCAGTCGAAGACGCCGACTACATTTCCGGGGTCGTCGGAACCGATCATGATGTTGTGCAAATAGAAATCGTTATGGATTAGCGCGGGCGGCGGCGACTCGGGCATGTTCTCGAGGAACCACGCGCCGAGTTTTTCCATCAACGGCACTTCGCGGGTTTTCGCTTTCTCCCAGCGGCCCATCCATCCGGTGATCTGGCGTTTCAGAAATCCTTCGGGCTTGCCGAGCGAGCGAGTCCGATCGCCGCGTAATCGACGCGATGCAAATCCGCGAGCGTGTCGATGAAGCCCTGCGACAGTGCTCTGTACGTCGCCGGATCGGTGCCGAGTTCCTCGGGCAGCGGCTGGCGGTTCTTGATGACGATTCCCGAGCGCCGTTCCATCACGAAGAACGGCGCGCCGACGATCGATGCGTCGTCGCTGTAGATCATCCCGCGCGGCGCCGGCTTGAACACTTCCCAAAGCCGCGATAGCACGCGGTATTCGCGGCCCATGTCGTGGCCGCCGACGGGAAGCGGGCCGAACGGCGGCCGGCGCATCACCCATTCGGTTTTGCCGAAGCGGAGCAGGTAGGTCAGGTTCGACGATCCGCCGCGGAACTGCTTGACGGTCATCGCCGCGTCAGCGCCGGGGAGTTTGCCGCGCAGGTAGTCGGCGAGCTTATTCCAGTCGAGCTCTTCTTCGGCGCGAACGTCGCCGAATTCGGGGACGATTTCTATCGCTTCAGCCATTCGTGCGGACGCGGGTCATTTATACTTGCGAAGCTCGCGGCGCGCGATCGTCATGCGATGCACTTCGTCGGGGCCGTCGGCGATTCGGAGTGCGCGGCTGTCGCGCCACATCCGCGCGAGCGGAAAGTCGTCGCTGACGCCGGCGGCGCCGAAAACCTGGATCGCGCGATCGAGCACGATCATCACCATGTTCGCGCACATCACCTTGATCATCGCGATCTCATTGCGCGCGTCGCGCTTGCCGGCGGTGTCCATCTTCCACGCCGCATGCATCACCATGAGGCGGCATGAATCGATCTCGATTCGCGAGTTGGCGATCCATTCCTGGATGTTGGACTTGTCGGCGAGGAAGCTGCCGTGCGTGAAGCGCGTGTTCGCCCGCTTGCACATCAGCTCGAGCGCGCGTTCAGCAATACCGATCGTCCGCATGCAATGATGGATACGGCCGGGACCCAGACGCGCCTGCGAAATCGCAAACCCGCCGCCTTCTTCGCCGAGCAGGTTGGTCACCGGTACGCGGCAATCCTTGTAGACGATCTCGCAATGGCCGCCGCCGCCGGTATGGCCCATCACCGGCACCGGCCGGATCAGGTTGAAGCCCGGAGTGTTGGTCGGAACGATTATCTGGCTCGCGCGGCGATGCGGCTCGGCGTCGGGATCGGTCACGACCATAGCTATGGCAAACGTCGATCCGATCGCATTGGAGGTGAACCACTTGTGACCGTTGATCACGTAGTCGTCGCCGTCGCGGACCGCGCGGGTTTTCAACTGGGTCGGATCGGATCCCGGAGTGTCTGGTTCGGTCATCGAAAAGCAGGTGCGAATCTCTCCGTCGAGGCACGGCTGCAGCCACTTTTTTTTCTGCTCGGGGGTGCCGAACTCAGTCAGAATTTCCATGTTGCCGGTGTCGGGCGCCATGCAATTGAACGCGCGCGCGCCGATTTGGCTGCGGCCCATCAGCTCGCACAGCGGCGCATATTCGTAGTTCTTGAGTCCGGCGCCGAATTTTTCGTCGGGCAGGAACAGATTCCACAGGCCCTCGGCCTTGGCTTTTTTGCGCACGTCCTTGAGCGATTGCGGTTCCTGGTTTCCGCTCTCGCCCATCGCGAGCTGAACTTCTTTCTCGATGGGAAACACGTGCTGGTCCATGAATGCGGACACGCGTTTGCGCAATTCTTCGGTTTTCGGCGTCAGCGAAAAGTCCATTTCGATCCTCGCGGGGTCTGATTATTTCTATCGCAACAGCTAACTCAGTTCGCGGGCAAATGAAAGGCGAGCGCGGATGCTAGTGCGGCGCGGGCTTGCGCATCACGTAAAAGACGTAGCCGTAGGCGTCGGAGTGGGTGCGGAAGAGATCGTACTCGCGCTGATGATCGTCGAGAATCGCGAGGACCTCCGGATCGCCGGCGTACTTCGTTCTGAGCTTCTGAACCCGCGCGTGCACCGGTCCATAATAGTTGTCCCACCAGTCCTGAACCGGGAGCACGAAACCATCGGCGTCGACGTAACCGGTTTCGGCGATGACCTGGCAGTTACGTTCGATCGATCTCATGCCGGGATAGTTGCGCGCCCAGAAGTGCGCCGCCTCCGCCGGTGGATCGGGCACCAGCCACGACAGTTCCGAGACCGCCATCCATCCGTCCGGCTTAAGGAAACGCCGCCACGCGCCAAGCCCCTCGGCAAACCCGGCTATATAAATCGCGCCCTCGGACCAGATCAGATCGAACGACTCGGGCTCAAAGTTCATCTCAAACATCGAAACGTTGACCGTTGTGATTTGCGAAAGAACGCAGGCGTCGCGTGCGCGTTCATTTAGTTCATCGAGGAATCGCTGCCTGATATCGACCGCGACGATCTCGCCATAGGTCGCGCGCGCGAGATCGATCGTCTGCGCGCCGGGGCCGCATCCCACGTCCAGAATCCTCGGACGCTCCGGCAACCCGCGCGCCAAACCCAGCGTCCGGATAGTTGCCTTCGAGGAGCCGGGAGCCTGGCGCGGCAAGCCCTCGGTCAGTTCGCGGAAGATGCTCATCGCAAACGGATACTGCCCGACCCTCGGGCGCGAACTCAACAACGCCGGGATTCAGGAAACGCTACTTGTCGGCGGCAAAACGCAGCCGCACGTAGTCGGCGAACCAGTTGCCGTCCGCGTCGCAAAGATCCGGACGCAACGACTCGCGAACTTCGTCGATAAATGCGGGGCGCGCGCCGGTGTCGAGCGGCGCCATGAAGGCTTGCGCGAAGGTATCGAGCCACCCGTTGATTTCGGTCGGCAGCGGAGTCGGGCGCGGAATGAGCGCGATATACCTGACTGTGAAGCCGCCGCGCACGAGCCGCGCCGAGTAATCCTCGACCGTCGGGAAGTACCATGGATTGAGTCGCTCGCCATCGATTCCGCGGCGGGTCAGCGCCGCGATGAGCGCGCGCTTGATTTTCTCGACACATCCGTAGCCGCCGAATTCGCCGACAAAGCGCCCGCCGGCTCTGAGAGCCCGCGATACGCCCGCGATGACGTCGTCGGGGCGATTCATCCAGTGAATCGCGGCGTTGCTGAACACCGCGTCGAACTCGGCGTCGAAGCCTAGCTGATTCCCGTCGCCGACGCGTGCGTCGAGGCCGATGCGCCGTGCAGCTTCGACCTGCGCGGCGCTCGCATCCACGCCGACCACGACGCATCCGAGCGCGACGAGTCTCGCGGTCAGCGCGCCGTCGCCGCATCCGAGGTCGAGGATTCGCTCGCCCGCTTTCGGTGCGAGCAATTCGACCACCGGCGCGCCGAGATCGGAGACGAAACGAGCATTGCGCGCGTAACTGTCGGGGTCCCAGGTTTGTTTGGCATCCATCGTCGTCATTTCCATCTCACGGATGTAATTAACTATAGTTAATATTATCCGCAATGCAACAGTCTTCAAATCGTGCGACGCAGGTTACTTGAGAACGGCCTTGGCGATGAGGTAATGCGTTTGATGGGAGATCGAAAATGGAACTCGCAAAGCAGTTCGTGGACGTGGGCCTCTTCACCAACCGTATCGACGAGATGCGCGCATTCTACACTGAGCTAATCCATCTGCCCTTCGAGGAGATCCTGCCGGTCGGCGCCGGAGTGCGGCAATATCGCTTCGGACTGCTTGGTTCGGTGCTGAAAATAAATCACGCTCGCGATCCGCTCCCGCCGAGAAAGTCCGGCGGCTACAAGCGGATTACAATTTCCGCCCCCTCCACTTCGACGCCCTCAGAGTTGCTCGATCCTGATCGCAACGATATCGAACTGGTTCCAGCCGGTCATCGCGGTATCAAGCAGATCGAGATTCATCTGGGAGTCACCGACGAAGCCGCCTTTGAGCAATTCTACGGCGATGCGCTCCAGGCGGAGCGGCTCGGCGCGGGACGCTTCAAGCTGGGCGAAACCGTGATCAGCTTCGCACACGATCGCGATGCGGTTGCGGCACCGAAGTCTGCGTCGGCGAGCGCGATCGACGTGATCGGCTCGATGCGCGCGATCGGGATGCGTTACATCACAGTGCAGGTCCGCGACTGCGACCGCGAGCATCGCCGCCTTACCTCGATGGGCGTGTGGGAAGGTGCGGCGCCGGTGACGCTCGGCGCGGTTGCGCGAATTTCCTTCATCCGCGATCCCGACGGCAACTTTATTGAGGTGTCGCAGCGGGCGTCGTTGACGGGACCGCTGCCGGAGAGCTAGCCGGCAGCGCTGCTGGATGCGCGACCGGAGTAAGCAGCAACGCCCGTACGATCGGCGTCAAGTCCAGCTCCGACGGTTTGTCGTCGGCGATGCGTTCAACTATCGCCTCCAGCTCTGCTCCCGAATGACTCTGACTCGCGACGATCAGCGGGATGTGACTGTCCTGCATCGACGCGCTGCCATGCCACGAATTGTACGGGCCCGAGAAGTAAAAGCGCCGCCCGATCGGCCGGTCCAGCCCCGTCTTTGTCAGCAGCAGGATATCGCCCGCGCGATTGCCGTAGGGCCCGCAGCTCAGCCATCGCATTCGCCGGTCGAGATCGATCAGATCGGGTCTCGGATGTTCATCGAGATAATCCGAAATTGGCACCAGCTGTTTGCCGTCGAAGATTTCGAAAGGAAGCGTATTTGTTCCGGGCGGTACGGGCTGGCGGGCAAAGATCAGATCGAGCGTATGCTTCAGATGCGGTGTGATATTGCCGGTCTGATTTTCCTTGTAGAGGGCGCGAACCACCGGCATCACGTCTTGCTTGAATCGCGGTGGTTTTTTCCAGTCACAGGTCTGGCCGGGATTCGGACAAGTCGAACGGTCGGCGAGATAGACGTAGGAAATCGCGCCCTGGTATGCGAACGCGGACTGAAAATCCTGCTCATTTGGGCCGGGGGTCAGCTGGAATTTTCGCGGACGAAAGCCTACCGCCTTGACCACCGCCGCAGGTCCATTGTCAGGGTCCGCGCCGAGCGCATGCTCCGGATCGCGCAACACTGGTGTGTGACCGTGATCGGCGATGATCACGATGTAAGTCTGATCTAGAATGCCGTACGACCGGTATGCGTCCAGCACCTGCCCGACCAACGGGTCGGTGATCCTCTCGATATAGCCGACCTCTTTCTTGAGCGGGTTGCCGGTAGCGACATGGGTGTACAGATCGATGCCCGGAAAATAGACCACCTGTATTTTGGGCATCCCGTGGGTTTCGATCGATTCGAGCATCTTGGGCACCGAGTCTTGATCGAGCTTTACGTAGATGTCCTTTTTGTCATCCTCAACGCCGACCGCTCCCTTGATGAAATCACCCATGATGCTGACCATCGTGGTGGGATCGACGGTCGTGTAGTAGTCAGCGCTGCGATAGACGTAATTCAGCGAGACTGCCGACTTCACCCCAGCCTGCTTGAACAAGGTGGGGGTCATCAGCGCATTGCCGACCAGGTCGTCAGTCACCGCCGCGCGGGTGTCATCGGTCTCTTCAACTGAAACCGGCGCGGGCGCATAGAACCTCATCTCCTCACGCACGAACCATTCGTTGCCCGTCACACCGGTGTAAGCGGGCGTCGCGCCGGTGAAGATCGACGACCACGCGGCGACCGTGGTCGAGGGCAGGATAGTGAGCGCATTGGGCGCCGAGTAAGCGTGCTCGTACACACCAAGGTCGCCCTGTTTTTGTTTCTTGCCCAGCAGCGCGTGAAGATTCGGCGCGTTGCCGGATTCTATGGCCTCATTCAACTGATCATAGCCGGCGCCGTCGAAGCCGAAGACGATTACATAAGGACCCGGTTCAACCGGACGGAGATGATGCTTGACCTGCTTCTCACCCCCGGTGAGCAGCAGCTTGGTTGCGGTGCATCCATTGAGGCTGAAAATTGTGGCAGCAGTCGCGGCCAGCACCAGGCGAACGAGGATGAGGTTGATTCGATGAGGTCGTCGCATCCGCACTCCTTTAGCAGAAGGTACCAACGGCGAGGTACCGCTGTTTTGCGATGAAAGAGTTCCCCGCGCGAAAACATTAGCGGCGATTATATCACAGGGAAATGCGCCGCCTGGCCGCGGTGCCGATCGTAGTTGCGATCTGCACCGTGGCAGGCGAACTCATAGCGCGAATTTGTGGCTGCTACGCCCAGCGCGAACGCGGACGATTGCGCACCGAGCGGTTGCGCGCGCCCGAAGATCGGAACACGGTCACCGGCTTGGGCGCCAGGATTTCGATTTTCTCGAATCCCTCGACGTGCTCGCGGTCGAGCGCGTTGCCGAGCGTGCGCTCGAGCCGGGCAAGATTGACCCGCTCTTCTTGCGTCACCAGGCTGATCGCTTCGCCGGCCTTGCCCATCCGGGCGGTGCGGCCGATGCGATGGATGTAGCCTTCGGTTTCGTCGGGAAGGTCGAAGTTGATCACGTGGGAAACGTCCGGGATGTCGAGTCCGCGCGCGGCCACGTCGGTCGCGACCATGACGCGAAACTTTCGCGCCCGAAAGCCCGCCAACGCCGCGTTGCGCTGGCTCTGGGAACGATCGCCATGAATCTGCACCGCCTTGATATTGGCGCGTATCAGCAGCTTGGCGACCCGGTCGGCGCGGCTCTTGGTGCGGGTGAAAACGATTGCGCTCTCGACTTCGGGCCGCTTCAGGATCTCGAGCAGCACCGGGCCCTTGTTCTCGAGCGTGACCGGATAGATCGATTGGCGAATCTGCGACGGCGGCGCCGATTTTCCGCCGACCGTGATTCGCTCCGGCGTAGTCAGAAATTCGCGCGCGATCATTTCCGGGCCCGAGGCCATCGTCGCCGAGAACATCATGGTCTGGCGATGCTTCGGCACCATCCTCATGATCCGGCGCAGTTGCGGCAGGAAGCCCATGTCGAGCAGGCGGTCGGCCTCGTCGATGATGACGACTTCAATTTTGTCGAGCTTGACGATGCCGCGCTCGATAAAATCGATCAGCCGGCCGGGGCATGCGACCAGTACCTGCGCGCCCTTGCGAATCTCGTCGATTTGGCGCCGTTCAGATTCTCCGCCGACCACCGTCGCGCAGCGGATATGGGTGTGGCGAGCGATCAGCTCGAACTCGCGCGCTGCCTGCGCCGCAAGCTCGCGGGTCGGCATGATCACCAGCGCGGCGATATGCCGGGTGTGCTTGCGATGCAACCGGTCAATAGTCGGGATCAGAAAGGCCGCGGTCTTGCCGCTGCCGGTTTCAGCCGTGGCAACCACGTCGCGCCCACTGAGCGCAACCGGGATAGCTCCGGCTTGGACCGGGGTCGGTGTGTGATGACCGCGGTCTTTGATTGAACGATGGATCTCGGGGGAAACGGGAAATTCAGAAAACGACAAACAGTATCCTATGGTTCAGAGCCCCGGATTCCAGTTCGTGAAAACGCCGAACGTGTGGGTCTGATGTTGCGAAGGTGGTGGCGTCACGGAATCCGACGCGCGCATAAAGTCACGATTGACTTGCCCGAAAGAATATAGGAAGCGCGTCAGCGACACAATGCCCCCGCGCTATAGGGTAGTGTCCTAATTTGAATTTGACCTACGGAATCGAGCAAGAAGTCGGGCGCGAAGGATAGGATCAAGCAAATATAGCAGCACGAGAACAACGAGGAATTCGCCAACCATTATTCCCGTCCCAATCGGGGCGAATGAGCGCCCAACAAATAGACAAAAGAAACCCCAAGTTCCAATCAACGCAAACACGATAACCCCGACGCGCCATCGCCATCCCGGCTTCGCGTTGCGTGACGGTCTGACCTGCATCATGCGAAGAGCACCGCTTCCATCAATTCCTCGACCGACCATAGCCGATCCGTCACGCCAGCGGCCATAGCGGGCGTCATCCTGAGCGTCCGATGAATCCGCACGAAATTATAGTGCGCGTAGTGGAGCGCGACCGACGCTTTCAGGTTCGCCAGCTTCCTGGAAAACGCATTGGTGAGCCGAATAAATCGGCGGCATTCCATTCGGACGGATAGATTCTGCGCTCGACGTAACTTGTCGAAACGTGGTCCGGATCGGGATCGCCGTGAATCACAATTCTCGGCAGCTGGGTCGCGGACTGACAAAGTCAACTGTGTAACTCAATCTTTCCCATCACTACAGCTTGTCGGGTCGCAGTTATCACCAATAGAAAGTACGTTTGATGCGATGGCGGGCGTTGAACCTCACCCTCGCTCGCTTCGTTCCTCACTCACCCGACCTCTCCTCGGACAAGGAGACGTAAATACGCGGAAACCTCCGCCTCAAAACTTCTAACAGGCGCGTAGCGCCGCATCTTTGCTTTAATACTGGGTGCAGGGGTCACCCCTGCCCAGGGAAGTGTGAAACATGCGCCGGGGGCGACCACCGCGGGTTTCACATTAAATTGAGTTCCGTCATTCGCGCCTGCGCCTAGAACTTGCCGTGGCGGCCGATTCCTTTTGCGAAGCGCTCTGCGCCGGCGCGAGTCTCGCCTGAGTTGATCGTGGCGATTCCGTGGCGGTACTCGTTTGTCAGGGCGGCGTCGAGCGGGAGCGGCCAGCATTCGTAGGCCGACATTCGATCTGAGCGGACGCATCGTTGCGGGAAGCCTGCGATTTGCTTTGCGAGGTCTTTTGCCGCGGCAAGAGTCTCGCCCGGTTCTACGACTCGATTCGCGAGGCCGATCGCGAACGCCTCTTCACCTGAGACGCCGCGGCCGGTCAGGATCATGTCCATCGCGCGAGACATTCCGATAAGCCGCGGCAGCCGGATCGTGCCGCCGTCGCAGAGCGGCACTCCGAAGCGCCGGCAATAGACGCCGAAGGTTGCGTCGCGCGCGGCGACGCGAAGATCGCACCATAGCGCCAGCTCGATTCCGCCCGCGACCGCGAATCCTTCGACCGCCGCGATCACCGGCTTGCCGAGTAGCATGCGGGTGCATCCGAGCGGACCGTCGCCATCTTCGCTGACGCGATTGCCGCGATCGGTTGCGACCTGTTTCAAGTCGGCGCCGGCGCAAAACGTTCCGCCCGCGCCGGTCAGAATCGCGACTGAGAGCGAATCGTCAGCGTCGAAGCGCCGAAACGCCTCGGCCAACGCCGCGGCGGTGGGGCGATCGACAGCGTTGCGCGCCTCGGGCCGGTTGATAGTTACGATTGCGATTTCGGCTTCGGTTGCGAATTCGACCAGACTCATCGCGCACCTCGAAATGTTTTGAATCAATTAGCAGAATCTCACCTATCGGCCGCCAGCACCCGGCTTCCTCTCCCGTAAAAATAAGGGCGAGGTATCAGACTACGAATCTTTAGGACTTGATAGTCGAGTAGTAAAGGTTCACCACTCCCGGCATCGAGCGGGTGACGGATCTTGAAACCGCTGTGCGCGAATACTTCGAGCATATTCCGGTTGTCGGAGAGCACGCTCGCTTCCAGCTCCGTGATATTGCCCGCGCGCGCGATGACCGCCAGATGCTCGAGCAGGAGCGTGCCGACACCGCGTCCCTGGTAGTCGTCCAGTACCGCGAACGCGACTTCAGCATGATGCGGATCCTTTCAGGCGCAGGTATCGGCCGACACCGATGAAGCGTTCGCGTCCATCTTCAGTGATCGTTGCGGCGAGCCCAACGTGATCGTTGAAATCAAGTTCGGTGAGATGCTTCAAATCCTGCGCCGACAAATCGCGCCTGAAGCCCATGAAGCGGAAGTAGATCGACTGCTGGCTGAGCCCGCGAAAGTGCTCATGCAGGCGCTCCTGATCGTCGGCGCCGATCGCACGGATTCGGATCGAGATGCCGTCGCGCAAGTTCGCATCGACGCAGTAGTTTCGCGGATCGATGCGGATGTCCTGATCGCTTCATAGAACCCACGTGCATTATCGCAGTCGAACTAGTCGGTGACGACTGGCGCTCGGTCTTCCGATTGATGTCCCGAAAGCGGGCATGCCATCCACACTCGCGAGATAGCAGATCGGCTAAGGCCGCCGTAGCTGAAGGCGGGTCAATCGCACCTCGGCACTACGCTTGCACATCATCTTATTGGTCATAGATGAGCAATCCGACATCAACGACAGCACTCTGCTACAGACGCATGGACGGCTCAGAGCAGCTCGATGCGGCGCCGGGCTGATCATCATTTCGACGCTGATCAGCCTTGCCGATCTGAGTTTCGCCAGGATCCGTCGGCGGCGTTGCACCTCGCCTACTCTCTGTTCGACCTGGCAGTCGGATGCACACTCCTGACGCTCAGCTTCACCGTGATTTTTCGCGAGCATTGGCGATCGATCATGTGGATCGGCTGTGCGATGGTGGTTGCCAGCGATGGTGTGACTAGCTCGGTGCATGGCGAAGTCGTCATGTTCATGGTGACGATTATGTTGATGGTGATGGGTACCGGCGCGATTTTTCCGTGGTCCGTCGAGATGGCAGGGCTCATTCAACATTCTTTGCGTCGTGGCATGGTCGGCGATGCGAGTCGGCGCGGGTCGGCACGGCGCAGAGGAAGCAGCGCAATGGCTAGGAGTTCTGACCGCGGCCGGCAATCGCTCAGGCGGTAACCGCGATGCGCGAACGCTACACGCGGGAACGCGAACAATCCGAGCGCAAAACCCGCGTCAGCGAAGAGAAACTGCGCAAGGTCTTCGACGTCAGTTCCGACGTCATCACGATCAGCGCGCTCGCCGACGGCCACTATATCGACGTGAATCCCGCCTTCGAGATCACCGGCTATACGCGGGCCGAAGCGATCGGAGAGTCGGATCTCAAGTTCAGCGTTTGGCCCAGCGCAGCCGATCGCAAACGCTTCCAGGACGAGGTCACCGCGCACGGGCAGGTCAAGAATCTCGAACTGGGTTTCCGCGCGCGAGACGGCACGATCATCCCCTGCCTCGTTTCCGCCGCCATTACGGAGTTGCAAGGCGAGCAGTGCGTGATCACCGTCTGCCGCGACATCACGCTTCTGAAGGAGACCGAACGCGAGCTTATCGCGACGCGTGAGCAGGCGCTGGCCGCATCGCGCGCCAAGTCAGAATTCCTGTCCAGCATGTCGCACGAAATCCGCACCCCGCTGAACGCGATCCTCGGGATGGCGGAGCTATTGCTCGAAACTCCGTACAACGCAGAGCAACGACGTTACCTCGGCACGATGATGGATAACGGCAACGCGCTGCTCGGGCTGATCAACGACGTGCTCGACTTGGCCCGAGTCGAGAGCGGCAAACTGACCCTCGAGCAGGTTAACTTCGACCTCGCGGGCTTAATCGACCAGGTGATCGAAACACTCGGCATCCGCGCGCGCGAGAAGGGGCTCGTCTTGACCGCGCGAATCGAGCCGAACGTGCCCACCGCGCTGGTTGGCGACCCGCTTCGAGTGCGCCAGATTCTCGTCAACCTCATCGGCAACGCGACCAAGTTCACCGAGCAAGGGAGCATCGCCTTGACGGTATCGAAGGACCCGTCGGGCGAAGCGGGCGCGATTCAGTTCTCGGTGACCGATACGGGAATCGGCATCGCACCGAGTGATCTCGAGCAGGTTTTTGCGACCTTCGTTCAGGCCGATTCGTCCACCGCGAGAAAATACGGCGGCAGCGGGCTCGGGCTCTCAATCGCCAAGCGGCTGGTCGAACTGATGGGCGGCAAGATCTGGGCGCAAAGCGAACTCGAACGCGGAAGCACTTTTCATTTCAGCGCACGATTCCGAATCCAGGACGCTTCCACGAAATTGAATCTCGCGCCCGCGGTGCGCAACGGCGCGCATGCACCAGCGCGAGTGCCTGCACCACCGTCCAAACCGTTGCGCATCCTGGTCGCCGACGATTCCGCGGACAACCGGATGCTGATCACCGCGTTCCTGAAGAATACGCCGTACCGAATCGATGAGGTCGAAAATGGCGCGCTTGCAGTCGAGCACTTCATCGCCCACAAGTACGACCTGGTCCTGATGGACATTCAGATGCCGGTGATGGACGGGCATGCCGCGACCCGCGCGATTCGGGATTGGGAACGCGACCATCATCGCACCCCGACCCCGATCGTGGCACTCTCCGCCGCCGCGCTGTCCGAATCGTTCATCAGCAGCCGCAACGCCGGATGCGACCAGCACGTGACCAAGCCGATCCGAAAAGCCGCGCTGCTCGAAGTGATCGATCGCGCCACCGCCTGACAACCGTTGTCCATCCAACTCGCTACAATAGGTTCGTGTTCGATCAACGACAATTTCTCCCCCGATCAGTGGCATCTCCCATCCCCCGATCGGTGGCACGGGCGTCCCTGCCCGTGATTCAGAACCTGGCCGTCAAGCCTTCGCCGTCAAGACTCGGCAAGGTACTCAAAAACAGCCAGATCCGCCAAAATTGCGATCCTCCGGCTTGTCTCTTTCGCTTGGATTCTCGCGCGCATTTCGCTAAGGCGATCTGAGCAGAAGCCCGCGATGAGCGAATTCACCATCAAAGACAAGGTGGCTATCGCCGGAGTCGGCGAGACTGCCTACTACAAGCGCGGCGCCGCGCCGGTCAGCGAGTTTCGGCTGGCGCTCGAAGCGATTCGCGCGCGCCGCCGACGACGCAGGAATCCCGGTCACCGCGATCGACGGAATCGCGTCCTACAGCAACGATCGAAATGACTCGGTGCGCGTCGCGACCGCGCTCGGACTCCCCGAGTTGCGCTTCTCCAACATGTTCTGGGGCGGCGGCGGTGGTGGGGGCTCGGGCGCGATCGGCAACGCGGCCGCCGCGATCGTCGCCGGCTTCGCGACCTGCGTCGTGGTGTATCGAGCACTCGCGCAGGGGCAGTTCGGCCGCTTCGGGCAGACCCCGGCGATTCGCACTATCTCCGGCGCGCCCGCGTACACGTGGCCGTACGGCATGTCGACGCCTGCGCAATGGATCGCATTGCGGACGCGCCGCTTCATGCACGAGCATCGCATCACGCAGGACCCGCTCGCGGCGATCGCGATGGCCTGCTATCACCACGCGCAGTTCAATCCGCGCGCTGTGATGTACGGCAAGCCGCTCACGCGCAAGGACTACGACGAGTCGCGATGGATCGTCGAGCCGTTTCATCTCTACGACTGCTGCATGGAGAACGACGGCGCGGCGGCGGTGATCCTGACCAGCGCCGAGCGTGCGCGCGATCTGAAGCAGCGCCCGGCGTACGTGATGGCGTCAGCGCAGGGTTCCGATTTCCGCCAAGGCGCCGCTGCCGAGAATGGCCCCGACTACTCGACCTCCAATTTCAAAACGCTCGCGCCACGTCTGTACGCGATGGCGGGAATCGAGCCGAAGGACGTCGACGTTGCGCAGGTTTACGAGAACTTCACCGGTGCGGTGATGACGAGTCTCGTCGAGCATGGATTTTGTCATCCGAACGAGGTGATGGATTTCTGCACGTTCGAGAATCTGACCTGGCCCAATGGCCGGCTGCCGATCAACACCAGCGGCGGAAACCTGGCCGAGTGCTACATGCACGGACTCGAGCTGATAATCGAGGCGGCGCGACAGGTGCGCGGCACATCGACCTGCCAGGTCAAGGACGCCGAGATTTCAATCGTGGTGTCGGGCCCGATGGTCGCGCCGGTGAGCGATCTGATCCTTCGCAGGTGAGTGATGGACGACCAATCGAAAACTTATCTGCCCGCGGGAATGCCCGCGCCGGCCGCGATGCACGACGGTCTCGATCGTGAATTCTGGGAGGCGGCGCGCCGCCATGAACTGGTCGTGCAGCGTTGCAATAAATGCGCGACGTTTCAGTTCGGTCCCGAGTGGATTTGTCACAAGTGCCACACGCTCGACGTCGGATGGCATCGCGTGTCGGGCCGTGGGCGCATCTACAGTTGGGAGCGGGTGTGGCATCCGGCGCATCCGGCCCTGAAGTCGGCGTGCCCGTACATTGTAGTTGTCGTCGAGCTTGGGGACGCCGGGAAGGTGCGGATGGTTGGCAACCTGCTCGGCGATGCGATGCGCGAGGTGAAGATCGACGCCGAGGTCGAAGCGGTGTTCGAGGATCACGTCGAAGGGTTCACGCTGATCCAGTGGCAGCTAGTCGATCGCTGATGTACGTCAGGTCTTCTGCGGTTCGTCGGACTTGATGAACTTTAGCGATGCGGAGTTCATGCAATAGCGGAGGCCGGTTGGGCGCGGGCCGTCGTCGAAGACGTGGCCCAAGTGGGCGTCGCATTTCGCGCACAGCACTTCGGTTCGCTTCATGAAGAATTTACGGTCGGTTTCGGTCTTGATGTTCTCGGGCGCGATCGGCTGATAGAAGCTGGGCCATCCGGTTCCAGATTCGAACTTGGTGTCCGAGTCGAACAGCGCGTTGCCGCAGCAGATGCATCGGTAGAGACCCTTGTCATGGTTGTCGGCGTACAAGTTTGAGAACGGGCGCTCGGTGCCTTTTTTGCGCGTGACTTCGTACTGCTCGGGGGTCAGCTCTTTGCGCCATTCTTCGTCCGTCTTGACTACTTTATCTTCCATCACGAGTCCTTTTCTTTTTCCGGAATCGCTGAATTCAACGATCGATACTTTGACTATACCCGAGGCTGCGGAATCCGGCGAATTGCCGGACGCATCGGAGGTGACTGCCGATTTCAGCGTATCCGAATGCGAAGATAGCAGGTATCGCGGCGATGGCTGCGACGAATGCTCGCCTGCCGATCAGATGTGTGTTGTGACTATTGGAGTTGTTATTCGCGCTTTTGATCATTGCATATTAGATAACGGCTTCGAGGGCCGCGCGGTTCCCGCAATCAGCATTAGATCTGATACACGAACAGCTTCTGTTCCTTGGGTCGCAGGAACACGTGGGCGCCTGGCTCCAGGTGGAGAATCTGGTAGCGATCGTGACTGATCTCGACCTGGACCATGTCGCCCCATTCGGCGACCAGCTCGACCTTGACCTGCGGACCGGCGGGATTAATCGATCTGACGGTGGCGGGAAAAGTTTGCTTGCCGTTTGGCTGCAGCACGATTTCGAGCAGATGCGGCCGCACGTAGAGCACCGCTTTGCCGGTCTCGGGATGCGCGTGGGCGTGAGTATTTTCCAGCTCGACCGCGGTATCGCCGATAAAGACGCGCCCGTTCTCGATACGCCCGTGGAACAGGTTCACGTTGCCCAGGAAGTTGTAGACGAAGGCGTTGGCAGGATGATGATAGACCTCTTCGGCCGATCCGATCTGCTCGACGTGTCCGTTGTTCATCACGACGATGCGGTTGGCGAGCTCGAGCGCCTCTTCCTGGTCGTGGGTGACGAAGACGCTGGTGATTTTGATTTCGTCGTGGAGGCGACGGAGCCATCGGCGAAGTTCCTGGCGGACTTTCGCATCCAATGCGCCGAATGGCTCGTCGAGCAGTAATACTTTGGGCTCGACTGCGAGCGTGCGTGCGAGTGCGACGCGCTGGCGCTGGCCGCCGGAAAGCTGCGACGGGTAGCGGTCGGCAAGGAAATCGAGCTGCACGAGTTTCAGTAGCTCATGGACGCGGCGCGCGACCTCGGTTTCGTCTGGCCGCGCCGGCCGTGGCAGCACGCGCAGTCCGAACGCGACGTTCTCGAACACGGTCATGTGCCGGAATAATGCGTAGTGCTGAAAAACGAAACCGACTTTGCGATCTCGGACGCTGACGGCGCTGGCGTCCTCGCCATGAAAGAGCACTTCGCCGGTGTCGGGAGTTTCGAGGCCCGCGATGATCCTGAGCAGGGTAGTTTTGCCGGAGCCCGAAAGTCCGAGCAGCGCAACCAGCTCGCCGGTTTCGATATGCAGGCTGATATTATCAACCGCAACGAAGTCGCCGAACTTTTTGCTGATATTTCTAAGCTCGATACTCATGCGGCGACCTTGGGCGCGATCGTTTCGGGTTCCTGTTTTGCCGGAACCACGCGGCGCTCCAGGAATCGCTTGGCGATGAGCGTCGCGATCGCGAGCAGGGTGAGCAGCGACGAGACCGCAAACGCGGCCGCGAACTGGTAATCATTGTACAGAATCTCGATATACAGCGGCATCGTGTTCGTATGCCCTCGAATATGGCCGGAGACCACCGAGACCGCGCCGAATTCGCCCATCGCGCGCGCGTTGCACAGCACCATCCCATAGAGCAGGCCCCACTTGACGTTGGGCAGCGTCACGCGGAAAAACATTTGCCATCCGCCGGCGCCGAGCACGATCGCAGCTTCCTCTTCCTCGCTGCCGACCGCCTGCATGATTGGAATAAGTTCGCGCGCGGCGAGCGGGAAGGTGACGAAGATGGTCGCGAGCACGATTCCCGGCTCGGCAAAAATGATCCTGACCCCGTGAGCGGCGAGGAACGCGCCGATTGGCGCACGCACGCCGAGCAGGAGAACGAAGAGCATCCCGGAGATCACCGGCGATACCGAGAAGGGCAAGTCGATAAGCGTGAGCAGCGCCTGCTTGCCGGGAAAATCGAAGCGCGCGATCGCCCACGACGCGGCGATTCCAAAACCAACGTTGAGCGGCACCGCGATCGCGGCGGTCATCAGGGTAAGGCGAATCGCGGCGCGCGCCTCGGGATCGACGATCGCGGCGAAGTAGGCGCCGACACCGCTCGAGAGCGCTTGCGTGAAGACCGCGATCACCGGGATGAACACGAACAGCGCCATGAATGCGAGCGCGATCGAAATCAGCGCGAGCCGCACGATAGGCGAATCTTCGGTGGCGGGATTTTTCGGCTCGTAAGTCAAAACATCCGCGCGGGCAGTGGTTTCAGCCATTTCCGGCCTCACCGAGACGCCGGCTGCTCCATCGCTGGAGCACGTTTATCCCGAGCAGGAGCAGGAACGAGACGACCAGCATGACGACCGCGATCGCAGTCGCGCCTGCGTAGTCGAACTGCTCGAGCTTGCTCATGATCAGCAGCGGCACCACCTCGGTATGCATCGGCATGTTGCCCGAGATGAACACCACGGAGCCGTACTCGCCGAGCGCGCGCGCAAACGCGAGCGCGAAGCCGGTGAGCAAAGCCGGGATCAGCGCCGGAGCGATCACCAGCATGAAGGTCTGCGCGCGGGTCGCGCCTAGCGTTGCCGCGGCTTCCTCATATTCCTTGTCGAGATCCTGGAGCACCGGCTGAACCGTGCGAACCACGAACGGCAAGCCTACGAACGTAAGCGCGATCGCCACGCCGAGCGGGGTGTACGCGGCTTTTATTCCAAGCGGCGCGAGGTACCGGCCAATCCATCCGTTGCCCGCATAGATCGCGGTCAGCGTGATGCCCGCGACCGAGGTCGGCAGCGCGAACGGCAGATCGACCATCACGTCGACGAGCGTCTTACCGGGAAATTCGTAGCGGACCAGCGTCCACGCCACGATGAATCCGAACACCGAGTTGACCAGCGCTCCCGCGAGCGAGGCGCCGAAGCTCAGCTTGTACGCGGCGATCGTGCGCGGCGACGCGACCGCGGCCCAGAACTGCGGCCAGGTGAGGGTAAAAGTTTTGAGGAAGATCGTCGAAAGCGGAATCAGCACGACGATTCCGAGATACGCGAGCGTGAAGCCCAGCGTCAGGTTAAATCCCGGCAGTACGTTGGTTCGTCGCGTCGTCACCGTCTCAGAATTACCTCAACTTCCCGGCTGATAGATCTTGTCGAATACGCCGCCGTCGCCGAAAAACTTCGGTTGCGCGCTTTTCCATCCGCCAAAATCCTTGTCGATGGTGGCCATCGGCAGAGTCGGAAATTGGCCCGCGTACTTTTTCAACACAGCTTCATCGCGAGGACGATAGAAGTTCTGCGCGATGATCTCCTGGCCCGCGGGCGTATAGAGAAATTCCAGGTAAGCCTTCGCGATCGCTGTGGTGCCATGGCGGCTCGCGACCTTGTCCACCCACGTGACCGGCGGTTCGGCGACGATGCTGATCGACGGATAGATAACTTCGTACTTGTCGGCGCCGAATTGCTTGATCGCCATGCGCGCCTCGTTTTCCCATCCGATCAGCACGTCGCCGATTTCGCGCTCCGCAAAGGTCGTGGTCGCGCCGCGCGCGCCGGAGTCGAGCACCGGCACGTTCTTGTAGAGCGCGCTGACGAACGCGGTCGCCTTGGTTTCGTCGCCGCCGTTCTTTTTGAGCGCGTAGCCCCATGCGGCCAGAAAATTCCATCGCGCGCCGCCCGAAGTCTTCGGGTTCGGCGTGATCACCGAGATTCCCGGCTTCACCAGGTCATCCCAATCGCGAATATTTTTGGGATTTCCCTTGCGCACCAGCAGCACGATGGTCGAGGTGTAGGGGCAGCTATTGTCTGGCAGGCGCGATTGCCAGTTCGACGGAAGCAGGTTTGCCTTCTCGGCGATCGCGTCGATATCGCCGGCCAGGCCGAGCGTGACGACATCCGCCTCGAGTCCGTCGATCACCGCGCGAGCCTGCTTGCCGGAGCCGCCGTGCGACTGGTTGATCGTCACGTCGTCGCCGGTCTTTGCTTTCCAGTCCTTCGCAAACTGGGCGTTGATCGATTCGTAAAGCTCGCGAGTCGGATCGTACGATACGTTCAGCAGCGTAATCTGAGCCGCACGCGGCGCACCGACAGCGAAGAAAACGCTCGCCGCCACGATCAAGATCGCGGCCAGCATATAAATCAATTTGCTTCTAAACATCGCGTGGCCTCAGAACGAGATCTGCAGTTGCGACTCGAAGACGCTTTCGTCGGGCCGATCCTTGATCGCGCCTTTCACGCCCGCGCCTCCGTTGAAGAACGTGCGCGCGTAGTCGAACTGCCACTTGATGTGACTGGTGAGGTACCAGTTGATGCCCGCCGCGTACTCGGTCGCGGTCTTCGCGGACGTGGTCGGACTGGCGTATCCGAGGCTAAACTGACGCGGATCGGCGGACACGTTGCTGATTCGGGCGGCCAGTTCCCATGCACCCCAGGTGCCGTTGCGCGGGTCGAACTGATGATACGGCTTGACCCAGCCGTAGGACGCATCCTCGCCGGTCAGCAGGTAGGAGGCCTGCGCGACGTAGCCGTCGTCCCTGAAGGTATCGGTAGTATTTTTAAACTTCTTTGCAGTACTAACGAAGTGATTCAGCGAGTGCTGATCCGAGGCGTACTCGGCGAGCAATCCGAAACTGCGCCAGTAGTAGTAGGCCTGCGGCTCGAGGCGCGCGCGCAAGCCTGATGCGCTGACGCCGCTCTTGTAGGAGAACCACGTACTCATGCCATAGGTCCTGTAGGTGGAGATAGTGCTGCCGCGCTCGTCGCCATAAGAACCGGCGATACCGAAACCCAGCCCCTTAAGCCATTCAGTTTCGCCGAGCTCGAACGGCGTCGCGAAGATGCGGCCGACGAAATCCTTGCCGTCATTGGTGTCGAGGTCGGTAGTGTCTGCCGCAGTGTTGTTAGCTACTCCATTCATTACCGCGGCGTCATAGAAGATGCGGCCGCCCAGAAGTCTGCCGTGCAGGCTGAAACCAGTGTCGCGGTTCGGGACCAGGTTCTGAATCTCAGAACGCTCGCTGAACGCCAGATCACGGTCGGACTGCAGTCGCTCGAGATCCATCGGGGCCTTGAACTTTCCGGTCCTCAGGCTTGCATAATCCCAGTAAGTGATATTCAGGTAGGCGTCTTGCAGCGTGACCCTGCCCTGGCCGAAGTCGGGTGTGATGTTGAAATTGTAGTACTTGTCCACTGAGCCGGTCAGAATCGGGCGCACTCGGTTCAGGAAGAATGTACTGCCCACGTTCTTGTCACTGCCGCTGGTAAAGAAGCGGCCGTCGCCCTGGAGGATACCGCCGAAGCCGATATTGTAGTCGTGATTTGGCGAAGAGAGTGAGAATCCCTCCTCGCCCACCTTTACGATCGGCATGTCGAGCGACTTCTGATGCTCGGTCTCTGCCTGCACTTCGAGTTTGCGGTCGATCACTTTCACTTTCTGGTCAAGCCCTTCCAGCGTGTCGACCCTATGCTCGAGCTGCTTGACTTCCGACTTGAGCAGTTCAATTTCCTGATCCTTCGGATCGACGGAAAGCTTCGCCTGTGCATGCGCCAGCCTCGCGGGGAGTAACGCGCCGGCAACTACCGCTGCCAGCAGAACCGGCCGGATCGGCAAAGTGTGTTTTCTCATCTCGGAAGCCCCTCATCGTCTGGGGAACTTCCGGATGACCGGTCAGCTCGCGGTTAATGATTAACGGCTTTGTCGTAGAGCGCCCGGATCCTTCCCCGGTCCGGCGAGCTCTTCTGAAAAATGTGTGTTCGAAAAATGTTTGCGACGTTGCCAACGTTGAAAACCTTATGCGCGACCGGGCTTGTCGAAGCGGAACTTTTCCTTGCGCTCGATCTGCACCACACGCGAATCCTGGATCACGACTTCGACTGAACCGAAGCGGACCCCGCTGATCGCGCTAGCGATCTTGCGCAGGACTTCGTCGTCTGAGTGGTCTAGGGGGGTATCGATTTCGTTGTTCAGTCGCGCGTCCGCTTTCATGATTAATCCTATTAGGTGACTAGACTAATGCTTCAAAAAAACTCAGATGGCGAAACTCAGCGATTCCTTGCCGGTCACGACTGCCTCAACCCGGCTCAGCATATCGGCGAGCGAAGTGGAGTCCATGATTTTGGCGGTCGCATCGCGAACTTCCTTCATCACGATTCGGATTCCGCAACTGCGCTCGTCGCGGCACTCGCGGCATCGCGTGTAAGCGGTCTTGCTCACGCAAGGCAGCGGTGCGATCGGGCCGTCCAGTATGCGGATTATGTGCCCGACGCTGATCAGTCTGGGTTCGCGGTTAAGGAAATATCCGCCACCCTTGCCCTTTTTGCTTTGCAAAATCCCCTGGTTTTTCAGTTCGAGCAGGATCAGTTCCAGAAACTTGCGCGGGATGCCCTCACGCTGCGCCACGTCGGAGATAAGCACCGGACCCTGGCCGTATTCCTTGGCCAGGACCATCAGGGCCTTGAGGGCGTATTTGGACTTCTTGGAGAGCATTACCCGATAGGCTGAGTAGCCTAAAGATATGTGCTCATCCAGTCAAGGGTCTGGAATAGAGAAAATACAGACTAACCGCCCCGAACTTCAGCGCGCCTTTGCCTTCAGCTCGGCGTACTTGTCGAGCATCGGGAGCACGGTCTCGCGCGGTGCCGGCGGGAGCGCGAAGATGAGCCGGTCCAGGCCGAGATCGAGAAACTTCTTGATGTGTTCTTCGTTGGGGCCGACTCCGAACATCGAGACCGGTAGTTTCGACCGGCCGGCTTTCTTGCCCGCTTCCGCGAGCGCCTTCAGATTCGCGGCGAGGTCGTATCTCGGGAAATTGATCGGCATCCATCCGTCGCAATATTCCGCGACCCGATCGAAAGTCTTTGGCGATTGCGAGCCGAGCAGAATTGGCGGTCCGCCTGCCTGCACGGGCTTGGGGAAGGCCCAGATCGGATCGAAGTTCACGAACTCGCCGTGAAACTCGGCGGCCTCCTTGGTCCATATTTGGCGCATCGCGAGAATTTTTTCCTTGACGATTTTCCAGCGGCGCTTGAAGACGGCGCCGTGATTTTCCATCTCCTCGACGTTCCACCCCGCGCCGATTCCGAAGATCACGCGTCCGCCCGAGATCATGTCGAGCGATGCGACTTCCTTGGCGAGCGTGATCGGATCGCGCTCGATCACAAGGCATACTCCGGTGCCGAGTTTGATCTTCCTGGTGACGGCGGCCGCAGCGCCTAGCGCTACGAACGGATCGTGCGTGTGCCAGTACTCCTTGGGCAGCTCGGTGCCGCCGGGGAAGGGAGTCTTGCGCGAGGCGGGGATATGAGTGTGCTCGGGGAAGAACATCGACTCGAAGCCGCGTTCTTCAGCGGCGCGCGCGAGTTCGATCGGCTGGATTGCGTAGTCGGTGGGGAACATCGAGATTCCGAATTCTGCCATGATCACTTCTCCTGGATGCAGGTTGTGGTTGAGTTCATAGCACAAGTAAATGGTCGAGCGGTTGCGACGATCTAGGGACTCGGGCTTTCGGGAGGACCTGACTGACGCGAAGTTTTGCGGTTGAGCCCGGGACACGATCGAGGTTCATGGGTTCGAAACGGCCACCCAGGTTGTCGGCGAGAAATTTTTCCGTGCGCGCGATGAAATCGAGACGGTTCTCGGGCCTGGCGAAGCCGTGGCCCTCGTCCGAGTAGAGAACGTAAATTGCGCTACCGCGATGTTTCGCGATCGCGTCGACAATCTGCTCGGCCTCGGCCTGTTTGACGCGCGGGTCGTTTGCGCCCTGGCCAATCAGCATCGGGATTTTAATCTTGTCGGCGGCGAATAGTGGCGAGGCGCGGGTCAGGAGCGGCTTGTCTTTTGGGTTGTCGGGATCACCAACCCGGGTGAAGAAAATCGCGCGCTGGACCTCCCAATACGGCGGGAATGACTTGAGCAAGGTGAACAGATTCGAGGGTCCGACATTCGTCGATGGCGCATCGGTAGAGATCGGGCGTGAATGCGGCTCCCGCGAGCGCGGCGTAACCGCCATAGGAGCCGCCGTCGATTGCGATGCGTTTTGGGTCCGCGATTCCCTGATGAATGGCCCAGTTCACGCCGTCGCTGAGATCGTTCTGCATCGCGAGACCCCATTGAAGATCGCCGGCGTGGAGAAACTTTTTTCCAAAGCCCGTCGAGCCGCGATAGTTCACCTGCAGTACCGCGTAGCCGCGGTTCGCGAGCAATTGGACGCCGGGACGGAAACCCCAACTGTCGCGCGCCCATGGTCCGCCGTGCACGTTAAGCACAATCGGCAAATTTTTCGCCGGCACCCCGACCGGAAGGGTCAGGTATCCCCGGAGTTTTAAACCATCGCGACTGCTGAACTCGATCGGTTTCATTTCCGCGAGCGGGACGCCTTCGAGTTTGGACCGGGTGGTGAAGAGAAAAGTCGCTTTCTTCGCGGCCCGGTTCCAGGAGTAGAAGCGCGTCGGCGCGCGATCGCTGTCGAAAGAGACCAGCCAGGTCTTGTCGGCGAGGTCGCGATCGACGATGTGGAAATCTCCGTCGGTGATTTTCGCGATCGCGTCGAAGTCGTCTTGAATCGACGGATCGACAACCGTCCAATGCTGGCGGCCGGGATCGAATGCGGCAGCCTGGACCACATGACGGGTCGGATGGATGATCGCGTCGCTCAAATCCGCCTCGTCACTGTGAGCGATCACGGTTTCGTTCCCGGACCCGAGCTGACGGCTCACGAGCGCGATGGTATCTCTGCCGATCGAAGAGCCGAAAACGAGCGAGCGTCCGTCGCGGCTGAAGTCGAGCGCTACGAGGTTGTCCTCCTTCGACGCCTTGATCAGGCTCTGCCACGGCGCGGTGGCGCTGTCGCGCAGGCGGAGTTCGGTGCCACCGTCCTGGGTCGTCACGGTGGCGGCGCGGATGACCATGTTGTCATCGGCGAGCCATCCGGCGACATCGCCGGGATTTTTAGTATCGAGCTGAACTGCGCCGGTCGCGAGATCGATTCGATACACGTCCATCAGTTTGCGATCGCGGAGATTGAGCGCGACCATGAGCTGCCCGGGAAATTTCGGATTCGAAGCGACCGACTCAGCGCGTACGCCTTGCCACGGAGTGAGATCGCGAATGCTATTTGCGTTCAAATCGACGGCGAAGAGATGAAAGTTCTCGTCGCCCGCGGCGTCTTGCGCATAGATGATAGTTTTTGAATCGAAGGCCCATCCGTAGCTCGAGATGCCGCGGCTTTTTTCAGCGGTGACTGCGCGCAAGTCGTTTTTTCCGAGCGTCTGAACCCACACCTGCAGGACGTCGTGACTGTCGGGCGCGAGCCATCCGAGCTGCTTGCCGTCGGGCGAGATAGTTGGGCTGGTGCGTTCGGGGTTGCCGAGCAGCACCTCGCGCGGGATTAGCGGCGGCAGTTGGGCTCGGGCGGCCGACGGCGAAATTGGGGTAACCATTGCGATCGCGAAGATCAGGATAGCGATTTTCTGGAGGAAGGTGATCATCGAGTAGAGGATGCCAGAAATGATCGCGCGATGGAGCGGATACCAGACGGCAGGGCAGCCTGGCGTTTGGAATGCCGCGCGTGGCGAGCGGATGCCTCGCCCCGATACTGTCAGGGCGAGGCGAAGAGGAGATCTGTGTCTGCTGAACCGCTACAGGTTCAGGGGTGGATTGCTCCCCCGCAATCCGCCCCCTGACCTGAGTACGCGGCCGGGCAGGTAGCCCGAATGGTATCCATGCTCGTAGAGGATGTCGCCGTTTACGATGGTGTATTCGATTCCCTCCGCGGGCATCACGAGGCGTCGTCCGCCGCCAGGCAGATCGTTTTGCATCCGCGGCCGTTTTGCCGAGCCGACTCGATGCTCGTCGAAGATTGCGATATCGGCGGGAAGGCCGACCTTGAGGCGTCCGCGATCCCGGATTCCGAAGAAGTCGGCGGGTTCGGAAGTGATGCGCTTGACCGCCTGCTCGAGCGACATCGCCCTGCGCTCGCGCACCCAGGTGCCGAGCAAATAAGTGCAGTAGCCCGCGTCGCAGAGCATGTTGACGTGCGCGCCGCCGTCGGAGAGACCGATCATGGTGCGCGAATCGGACACCAGCCTGCGAGTTCCAGCTTCGTGATACTGCTGCATCGTGTATTGGATGTTCAGATCGTCGGCGAGCGCGAGGTCAAAAAATATGTCGAGCGGGTCCTTGTTGCGCTCCTCGGCGATCTGCGCGACGGTCCTGCCCTCGTTGGCTTTGAGGACCGGATTGGTGACTTCGAGCACCTCGACGCGATTCCATCGACCCTGGAACAGATGGGGTCTTTTGAGTTCCTCGCGAAACGCGGCCCGGAATGCGCTATCGCGATAAAACTTTTTCTGCGCGCAGGGCGGTTGATTGAACACCGGTCCCCACATCGTCATGTCGGCGAAGGTAAACGGATTGCGCAGATCCATCTGGATCACGAACGGCTTGCAGAGCACCTGCGGAACGCCGCCCCGATTGATCAAGGGCTCGAGCCTTCGCAACGTATCGACGCTTGCGTCGGGCTGATCAGGCCTGCTCGCCATCCCAAGCCAGGTGACCGGGCGCTCGCTTTCGTCGAGAAGAAATTGCAGCAGGTCGTATTCGCTCTCCGAGACCGCCCCGGCCCGGCGGGTGAGCGCGACTTCGATTGCGCCGCGGCCAAGATCGCGGAGCACGTTCGCGTAGGCCTTGAGTTCATCGCGCGACGCAAGGCGGCACGGCAACGGGCGTCCCTGGTAGCCGATATGCTGGGGCAGGGTGCTGGTTGAAAATCCGAATGCGCCGGCGCCGATCGCTTCGCGCAGCAGCGCCGCGACCTGCGCGATCTCGTCAGGCCGCGCCTCGCGTTCCATCGACTCGTCGCCGAGCACGTAGCGGCGAAATGGAGTCAGTGGTGCGAGAAAAGCGAGATTGATTCCTGCCCCGCGGCGCTCGGCGGCGGTCATGAAATCCGGAAAGGTTTCCCATTCCCAACTGACACCCTTGGCGAGCGCCTCGAAGGGAATTGCCTCGACGTTGACCAGGTCCCATGCGGCGACCTCGCGGACCTCCGGCTTGCATGGAGCGATTCCCACCCCGCAGTTTCCCATCATTACGGTCGTGACCCCGTGCCATGAAGTGCAACTGACTAATGGGTCCCAGCAGATCTGCGCATCGTAGTGAGTATGTGGATCGACGAAGCCTGGCGCGACGATCAAGTCGGAGGCGTCGATAGTTTTGGCGGCGCCGTCGGTGATTCTTCCGATCTCCGCGACGGTTCCGTTGCTGACAGCGACATCGGCGCGGCGACGAAAAGAGCCGGTGCCATCGATAACCGTGCCGTTCTTGATAATCAGATCATACGCCATAAAAAACCCCCGGCATCCGAAGCAGCTTCCGGTATCGCAGGAAGAACCACCTGAGCGCAAGGATTCACGCGAACGCGCGTGTGCTCCAGGGAACTAAGATAGCACTAAGTCTTAGTTATGATGACTACGAGTGGTGTATACACGGCGCGCGATTCGATCTCGAGTCGCGGTATGAAGCGAATCGAAGCAAGTCGCGATCGATCGCGGATCGCGTCGAAGAAAAAACTGATTCATCGAACACGAAGAATGACGTCCGCGCATCGGAACGCGAAATCTGGTCGTTTGAGTCCTCCTCTTATATGATCGACGTGATCCGTCAAGAGCGCAGCAAGGAGAGTCCGATGAAAGTGGTTGTCGATCAGCAGCTCTGCGAGGGAAACATGCGATGCCAGGAGGCGGCGCCGGAGGAGTTCGAGGTGGGCGACGACGACAAGAGCCGGGTGCTCATCGCGAATCCACCGGAGCGGATGCGCGAGAAGATCAAGCTGGCGGCGAGGTTATGCCCTCGGCAGGCGATTACCGTTAGTGACTAGAGGTTCGCGCCTGAAAAATTGAGGCCGCTTTGACCTGATGACTCGTTTCACGGGATTGGCGACAATCACGGCGGCAATCTAAGGTACAACAAGGACCCGACAAGTTTTCTCAAGATCGCGGAGACAGCCATCAATGTCCACAGAGCAGGAACTCTCACTCGAAACGCTCAACATAATTGGCCCGGAGCATTACGCGCAAAACGGATATCCGCACAAGGAGTGGGCTTTTCTGCGCAAGCACAAGCCGGTCTGGTGGTGCGAGCATCCGAAGACGGATCCGTTTTGGGCGATCACCAAACACGCCGACATCATTCAGATTTCCAAGCAGCCGAATCTGTTTCTGAACGGCCCGCGTTTGCTCGTGTTCGTCAACGAATCGGGAATGGATGAGAATCCTACGCCCCCGTTCCGTCATCTGCTCGACATGGATCCGCCCGATCATGGCGAATATCGCGTGGTCGTGAGCCGCCATTTCACCCCGCGCGGGGTGCGTCCGCTGCAACCGGAAATTGAAAAGATCACCCGCAAGGTGCTCGACGACGTGACCGGTCGCGCCGAATGCGACTTCGTCACCGAGGTATCGTCGAAGATTCCGCTGGCGGTGATCGCGGAGTTGCTCGGCGTGCCGCACCAGGACTGGGATCAGCTCTTCCAATGGACCAACGAGACGATTGGCAGCGGCGACCCGGAATTTCAGCAGGGGACCAGCGCTCAGGAAACCATGGATCGCGCGCGGCTCGGCCTGTTCCAGTATTTCAGCGACATGGTGGTGTCGCGGATGAAGCATCCGACCAACGACATAACCAGTATCGTCGCCAACGCGAAGATCAAAGGTGAATCGATCCCGCAGTTCGAGATGCTCTCGTACTATTTCCTGCTGGTCGTGGCCGGCAATGAGACGACTCGCAACGCGACCACCGGCGGATTGCAGGCGTTCATCGAAAATCCCGGCGAGTGGCAGAAGCTACGGCGCAATCCGGCGCTGATCGATTCGGCGGTCGAGGAAATCGTCCGCTGGACGACGCCGGTCATTCAGTTCGCGCGGACCGCGAGCGCGGATACCGAGGTTCGCGGGCAGAAGATTCGCGCCGGTGAGTCGGTGTGCCTGTTTTATCCATCGGGCAATCGCGACGAGGAAGTTTTCGAGCGGCCGTTCGAGTTCAACATCAGCCGCAACCCGAACCCGCACGTCGCATTCGGTATCGGCGAGCACTTTTGTTTGGGCGCCAACCTTGCGCGGCTGGAGCTGAAGGTGATTTTCAGCCAACTGGCGCAGCGATTGGATCACGCGGAATTGGCAGGCTCGATGGAGCGTTTGCGTTCGAGTTTTGTCGGCGGAATAAAGCACATGCCGATCCGCATGAAGATGAATCCCGCAGCCGCGGCGGCCTGAGCAGAGATCTGCGCAAAGATTCATGGTCGTCCCGCCGCGAAGGAGGATCAAATGATTACCATCCGCAAGTCGGCCGAGCGTGGACGCACGAAGATCGACTGGCTCGACAGCCGGCACACGTTTTCATTCGGCGAATACTACGACCCCGCAGAGATGGGGTTCAGCACGCTCCGCGTGATCAACGAGGACCGGGTTCGCGCCGGCGGAGGATTCCCGACCCACGGTCATCGCGACATGGAGATCATCACCTACGTTCTGGAAGGCGCGCTGGAGCATAAGGATAGTCTCGGCAATGGATCGATCATCCGGCCGGGCGAAGTGCAGCGGATGAGCGCAGGCGCGGGAATCACGCACAGCGAGTTCAATCACTCTAAGTCGGAGCCGGTTCATTTCCTACAAATCTGGATCGTGCCGTCGCAGCGCGGGATAGCGCCCGGATATGAACAGCGGGAGATCGAGATTGGCAAGGCGCGGGAAGCATTCGTACCGATCGCAACGCGCGACGGGCGCGGCAAGTCGGTGAAGATTCATCAGGATGCGGCCTTGTCGGTCGCGAAGCTCGAGCGCGGGCAGAGTGTCGGCGTCGATCTGAAATCGGGACGACACGGATGGATCCAGGTGGCGCGCGGCGCACTCGCGATCAATGCGAAACCGCTTGCCGAGGGCGACGGCGCCGCTATCAGCGAGGAATCGAAAGTGAGCATCGTCGCGGAGTCACCGGCCGAAGTGCTCTTTTTCGATCTCGCGTGATCGAGTCCGCGTCTCAGCCGGGCTTGGTAGCCGCGCGCAGACGCGCGAGATCGTATTCGAGTAACTGATCGATCCGATCCACGGTTACGTCGGGGGTTGGGTATTTGGCGACTTCCTTTGCGTCGGCTGCGTAGTGTCCCTGGCGGGGGAATACTGTGGTCACGCGATTGCCCCAGGCTTTTTTCACCGCGTCGAGAATCCGCACCTTGTCATCGATCAGCACGTAGTGATCGGCCGGGTAGCGCGCCGCAACGTCGTCGAGTTCCTGTTCCTTGTGGATGTAAATCATCACCTTTTCATCGACGGCTTCGCGCAGCCCCGACCGCTCGACCTTGAGCGGCTGAAAGACCATGTCTCCATCGGAGAGGATCGTCGTCTCGCCATATCGTTGGTATTTTTCGATCACGTCGAGCGCGCGGGGGAACAGGCGGTTTGCGAAATGGTAGTTCATCAGGAAGTACGACACCGCGATGATTCCGAAGTCGCGCGGATGTTTGACCCGGTAGCGCTGCAGCGCGCCGAGATAGTCAGCGTAACCGAGTTCAGTGCGTAACTCTTCGAAGTAGTCCCAGTAGCGCTGTTGCTGATCGTTGCCGATGTCGCGCTCCAGGTTGCTCTTCATGTCGGCGACGATGTGATCGTTGTCGATCAGGGTGTTATCAACGTCAAACAAAAAAACGACGCGGTCTGAGCTCATGGCGGTCAAGAACCTCCGCGAAGATTACTACTCGATCGATTGTATCGGGGTTGCGCCGTGCACGCTCGATTCGTAGCACGCCTCGACCACCGCCATCGTGCGGATTGCGTCTTCGACGCTCGAGACCAGTTTAGCATCCTCACCGGCCACGAACCTCTGCAGATTCGACATCGGGCCTTCGAAAGCCTCGAGGAACCACGAGCCGCGAAGCGCAACCGTGCTCCAATGCGAATCTGTACGCGCGATCTCGAGCGTGTCCGGTTCGCCCTCCGGATAATTCAGATTCACTCCCATCTTCGCGATCGCGGCGCCCAAAGTGCCCTCCAACTTCAACTGCGACATGCCAAAGCGCGGGCCGAACGTATGCGCATGATTCATCGTAAGACTGCATCGGATCGTATCGCCATAGTCGAGAATGATGCTGGTGCGGACGTCGGGATAATCGGGCATCGCGGGATGCCGCACGCCTTTGCAATAAACGCCGCGCGGCTCGCCGACCATCGAGCGAATCAAATCGAGATAGTGAATCGAATGCAGCAAAACCTCGAGCCGCGGTACGCCCTTGAGGAACGCCCAATAATTCCACGGCGTATGGAGATTGAGGCGCACTTCAGCGTCGAGCACCTCGCCGAGGATGCCGCGTGCGAGGGCGTCCTTGAGCGCGAGCATGTTGGGCGCGAAGCGGAGCTGAAAATTCATCGCGGCAACGAGCCTGCGCTCACGGCATATAGAGAGGATACGGCGCGCGTCGGCGAGATCGCGGCCCATCGGCTTTTGAATCAATACGGCGGCGCCGCGCGGCAATCGTTCCAGAACAGCGGCGATATTTTCGGGCGGGATCGCGACATCGAAGATCGCATCTCTGGTCGCCGCGGCTTCATCGATCGATCCGTACACGTGCGCGATCGCGAACGCCCGAGCCTTGTCGCGGCTGGCCTCGGGATTGACGTCGAAAATTCCGGCCACTGGAAATCCGAGCCGTTTGTAGGTCGGCAGATGCGCGTCGCGAACGATACTGCCGGCGCCGATCACGACGATCGGTTTCGGCGCCGACGGACGCGGCCATGTCTGGCGCAGATCAGTCTGGCGCAGATCAGTTTGGCGCACATCAGTCGGAGGCTATTCGCGATTCGGTCGTCATCGCCAGTCGCGCGATGCTACCATGCCGTCGAGGGTAAGCGATCATGGCGCGAACAATATCGGGACTCTCGGTCCGCGACATCCGAACACCGACCTCGAGAACGCTGGCCGGCTCGGACGCGATGCATACCGATCCCGATTATTCCGCGACCTACGTCGTGCTGACGACCGACGCGCGCGACAATCTCGAAGGGCACGGAATGACCTTCACGCTCGGGCGCGGCAACGAAGTTGTAGTCGCGGCCGTGCGCGCACTGCAGCATTTGGTGGTGGGCTCGACGCTGGAATCGATCGTTGCCGATATGGGCGCGTTCTGGGATCGGCTCGTTCACGAAAGCCAGCTCCGGTGGATCGGTCCGGAGAAGGGCGCGATTCATCTAGCGACGGCGGCGATCGTCAATGCGGTCTGGGACTTGTATGCAAAGGTCGAGCGCAAGCCGGTATGGAAGCTGGTCGCCGACATGACTCCCGAGCAAATCGTTGCGTGCGTCGATTTTCGTTATATCACCGACGCACTCACCCGCGACGAGGCGCTCGAGATTTTGCGCAACAAATTGGACACCCGCGCAGCGCGCGAAGCACAGATCCGAAAAGAGGGTTACCCGGCCTACATCACGTCGGCGGGATGGATGGGATATCCGGATGACAAAGTGCGGCGGCTCTGTCGCGAATCGCTCGCGCTAGGATGGACGAAGTTCAAGATCAAGGTCGGGCGCGACTCGGCTGCTAACGTGCATCGCGCTGAACTGGTGCGCGAGGAGATCGGTCCCGACGCGACGATGATGATGGACGCGAACCAGGCGTGGGACGTCGGCGAGGCGATCGAGTTCATGCGTCCGCTCGCGCGCTTCAAGCCGCTGTGGATCGAGGAGCCGACCAGCCCCGACGATATTCTCGGTCACGCCACGATTCGCCGCGCGATTGCTCCGATTGGAGTTGCGACCGGCGAGCACGCGGCCAATCGCGTGATGTTCAAACAGTTGATGCAGGCTGGTGCAATCGACTTCTGCCAGTTCGACAATTGCCGTCTCGGCGGACTGAACGAAGCGCTCGCGGTCCTGCTGATGGCGGCGAAGTTCGGAGTTCCGGTCTGCCCACATGCGGGTGGAATCGGGCTATGCGAATACGCACAGCACGTCTCGCTGATCGATTACATCTGCGTGAGCGGTAGTCTCGAGAACCGGATGATCGAGTTCGCAGATCATCTGCACGAGCACTTCAAAGATCCGGTAGTTGTGCGCGGCGCCAGGTACATCGCGCCAACCGCGCCGGGATTCAGCATCGAGATGCTCCCCGAATCGCTCGACGCCTTTGAATTCCCCACCGGCTGCGAGTGGAAGAAGTAGAAAGCGCGTCAGAGCTCGAAGACCAGCTTCATTTCGGCCCACCATTCGCCGGGTTGCGCGCCGGGAACAGGCTCCTGCATCGAGGCCATCAACGCCTGCCATTCGCGATTGCGCGGATCGGCCGTCTCGTAGCGGGCGAAGTCGCGCTCGGGATCGAATTCGTCGATCGTCTCCATGAACATGAAGAGCTGGCGGCCGAGCTTGTAGATGAGCATCCGCTGGATGCCGATTGACTTCAGCCCGCGCTCGACCTCGGGCCAGATCGCGCGATGATGTTCGAGGTAGCGCTCGATCGTCTTCGGATCGTCTTTCAGATTGATCGTGCGGCCGTACTGTTTCATTTTTTCACGGTCAGAATGCGAGCACGCCGCCGTCGATTGGATACGCCTGCCCGGTGATGAACGACGCTTCGTCCGAGCACAGGTAGAGCGCGAGCGCCGCGACTTCCTCGGGCGTGCCCATCCTGCCGAGCGGCTGATACTCCGACAGTTGGCGGAACATCTCCGCTTCGCGGCCCGGATAGGTCGTGCGCAAATAGCCGTCCACGAATGGAGTGTGAACTCGCGCCGGACAGATGCAATTGCATCGGATGCCGCGCTTGACGTAGTCGACCGCGATCGATCGGGTCATCGTCAGCACCGCGCCCTTGCTCATCGAGTACGCGAAGCGGTCGGTGAGGCCGATGAGCGACGCGATCGACGCCATGTTGAGGATTACGCCGCCGCCGGTCTTGAGCATCCTGCGCACTGCGGCCTGAGAGCACAAAAAGATTCCCTTCACATTGACCGCGTAGATTCGGTCGAGGTCGTCTTCAGAAGTGCTCTCGACGGTGCCGATATGAGCGATGCCCGCGTTGTTAACGAGGATGTCGATGCGCGGCGCGTCGCGATCGGAATCGATCCGCGCGAAGGCTGATAGCACCGAGGCCGCGACGGCGACGTCGCATTCCAGCGCCGACGCCGCGCCGCCAGCCGCGCGAATAGTCTCGACGGCGGCGCTGGCCGCTTTGAGATCGCGATCAAGAGCGAACACGCGCGCGCCGTTTTGTGCGAACGTCGACGCGATCGCAAGGCCGATTCCCGAGCCGGCGCCGGTGACGATCGCGGTCTTTCCGTCTAATCGAAACATCGAAACACGTGCCGAACACTAAAACAGGTCAGCGCGACATGACAACAGCGATTCGCTGTTCGCTACAGGCTGAGTTGGCGATGCGCCCAGGTGTCGAGCATGTCGGCAAGCGTTCGCAGCTTAAGCGGCTTGCTTAGATAATCGTCCATCCCGGCTCCGATGCACTTTCCGCGATCGTGTTCCGTCGCGTGCGCGGTAAGCGCGATCACCACGGTGTGCCGGGCATTTCCTTCGATCCGTCTAATCTCGCCGACCGCCTGGTAGCCGTCCATTTCCGGCATCTCGCAGTCCATCAGGACAATGTCCGGGTGAGTGCTCGACACGATCTCCAACCCGCGCCGCGCACCATCGACGATTTCCGCCGCGTAGCCGAGGATGGAAAGCTGTTTCGCCGCCATGGTTCGATTCACGAGGTTGTCGTCCACCAACAGCACCCGCACCGATTTGCGCCATTGCGGCTGCTGATCGCCAATCGGGCTGCACGGAGCCTCGGCGATCGCGTCGCTGCCGAACCGATCGGAATTTCCAGACAGCTTGAGTAGGCAACTGAACAGATGCGACGGACGCACCGGCTTTGTAATCCATGCATCGACCGCCGGGTTCACATTCTTTGCGGCCGTTTCCGCGCTAAGCATGATCACCTTGTCGTGTCTGGCATCGACGCGATCCTTGATTTCATGAGCAAGTTGGAGCGCGTCGATGCCGCGGGTTTGTTCATCGATAAGAACAATGATCTGCTTGTGGTCGTGTTGGCCCGCCAACTTCACGATATCCAGGACTTCGTTCCCGCCGCCGACGGCCGCGTTCTCGATCCCCCACGACGACAAATAGTCGGAGATGGCCTGACGACTGGCGGGACTGTCGCTGACGATCACCGCGCGCATCTCGCTGAAGCACGAGATGGCGGTGGATGTCATCCACGGCCGGACAATCTTTAATCCCTTTGCGAGCCGCGCGGTGAAGTGAAAGGTCGATCCTCTTCCCGGCGTGCTCTCGAATCCAATTTCGCCGCCCATTTGATCGATCAGTTTGGCCGCGATCACGAGGCCGAGTCCGGTGCCTCCGAAGCGCCGGCTGGTCGATCCTTCGGCCTGCACAAACGGTTGAAACAAGCGCCCCTGCGCCTCGACGGGAATTCCAATCCCCGTGTCGGCGATGTCGAAGCGCACCAGCACTTCGTCGGCGTCGTCTTCCACCCGGCTCGCTCGAATGTTCACTTCGCCCTGCAAAGTGAACTTGATTGCGTTCGACACCAGGTTGTTCAGAATCTGGCGCAGTCTGCTCGGATCTCCCCGCAAATCGGTCGGCATGTTTACATCGACGTGCAGCGCAATCTCGATCTCTTTGGCATGGGCAGCTGCCGCAAAAGAATCGACCAGGGTTTCCGTCAGCTCGACGAGGTCAAAGTCGCGCTTCTCCAGCACCGCCCGGCCGGCCGCTAGTTTCGAGAAGTCGAGTATGTCGTTGACGATGGTCATCAGCAGCTCGCCGCAGGATCGAATGATCTCAGTCTGGCGGCGCTGCTCGGGGGTCAAATCGGAAAGCGAGAGCAGCTCTCCGGTACCGATGATTCCGTTAAGCGGGGTCCGAATCTCGTGGCTCATGCTGGCCAGAAAGTCCGATCGCAGTCGCGCGGTTTCCAGGGCCAGCTCATGGACCCGCTCGCGCGCGCGATCTGCCTCTTCCTCCGCGCGCTTGCGGGCGGCGATATCCACCAGGACTCCCTCGTAGTGTTCGACCTCGCCGGCCGCATTGTAGATGGCTCGCGCACTCTGCTCGCACCAGATGACACTGCCGTCAGGCCGGCGCATCTGCGCCTCGAAGTTCTGGACCACCCCATCTCGCTGGAGCATCGCCGCCAGCCGCTCGCGCTCCTCCGCCCGCAACCATAGGTTCGCAATGTTGGCGCGCTTGAGACTGTCGCCATCGCTGAATCCCAACATCTCGACCAAGGCCGGATTGGCTTCGAGAACGACGCCATCGCCGCGAAATTCTGTACAATCCCACCGGCACCGAATCGGCGAGAGTGCGCAAGCGGGCCTCGGCAAGGTTGCGCGCGCGGCGGACCGCGCAATCGCGCAGCTCGCGCTCTACGGCGAGCGGCAGTCGCGCCAGGTTGCTCTTCAAAATGTAGTCATTCGCGCCGCTCTTCAACGCCGCGACGGCCAGCTCCTCTCCCGCCGTCCCCGAGACCAGGATAAACGGCACGTCGACTCGCGTGTCGCGCAGAATCTTCAATGCCGTCAGCCCGTTGAAGCGCGGCATCGAGTAGTCGGAGATGACCAGATCCCAGTCCTTGCTCTCGAGCGCCTCCAGCATTCGCTCCGGCGTCTCCACTCGCAGGCAGGTCAGATCGCGGTCCTCCCGCCTTAGCGTCCGTATCGCGAGCTCAGCGTCGTCCGCCGAGTCCTCGACGATCAGAACGTGCAGCGAAGCGTTCACGGACGGTGACCCGAATCGAACGGCGCACCCTCATTGAGGACCAGCCAGTACAGGCCGAGCTGCTTGACCGCATCGAGGAAGTGCTGAAAATCAACCGGCTTGCGGACGTAGCTGTTGGCGCCCAGGCCATAGCCGTTCACGATGTCCTGCTGCTCGTTTGATGAAGTCAGAATAACGACCGGGAGTAACTTCGTTCTCACATCCGTGCGCAGCTTCTTCAGCACTTCGAATCCGTCCACCCGGGGCAACTTCAGATCCAGGAGAATCAGCTCCGGCTGATTGCTGATGTCACGGCCCGCGTGCAGTCCCGTGCCGAAGAGGTAATCGAGCGCCTCGACCCCGTCGCGCGCGACCACTATTTCATTGGTGATATTGTTCTTCTTGAGTGCGCGCATTGTGAGCGCTTCATCGTCAGCGTTATCTTCGACTAACAGGATCACTCGCTCGCTCATTGTTGTTCTCCATGATTAACTTTCAGTGTAAACGAAAACGTCGCCCCCTTGCCTTCCGCTCCCTCCGCCGAAACCCGGCCGCCGTGGCGGTGAATGATCCGCTGAACAGTCGCCAGCCCGACCCCGATTCCGGGGAAATCTGTTGCGGTATGAAGCCGCTGGAATGCGCCGAACAGCTTTTCGGCATACTTCATGTCGAAGCCCGCGCCATTGTCGCGGACGAAGTAGACCGCCTGTCCCTCCACCTGCGCCTCTGCGAACTCAATCTTTGCCTTCGGTGTCTTGCTGGTGAACTTCCATGCGTTGCCGAGCAGATTTTCGAGAACCAATTGCAGCAAACGCGGGTCACCGCGTGCGATCACCATAGCCTGAACTACGCACTCGACCTGCCGCAGCGGCTCCACCTTCTGGAACTCGGCCAGAATGACACTCGCCAAGCCACTCAGGTTCACCATTTCGGTGCGCATCTCGCTGCGCGTGACCATCGCCAGCTTTAGTAGATCATCGATCAGTTGAGCCATGCGCTGAGTGGCGGTGCGGATGCGCTTTAGATGGCTCTGTGCCTGCTCGTCGAGCTTGTCGGCGTAGTCCTCCATCAGCGCCAGGCTGAAGCCGTCGATGCTCCGCAGCGGAGCGCGCAGATCGTGCGAAACCGAATAGGAGAACGCCTCCAGCTCCTTGTTGACGACTTCGAGCTGTGCGGCCTGTCGCCGTCTGGATGCGTTCAGTTCCCGCAGTTCATCTTCGGCATTCTTACGCTCCGTGACGTCGCGGATCGCGCTCGAGACCAGGGTGCCGGTGCCCTGCTCGGTTTCCAGCGGGCTCAGACTGATCTCAATTGGAAATTCGGTGCCGTCCTTGCGCAGACCGTAGAGGGCCAGTCCCGAGCTTATCGTACGCGCTCTCAAGTCTGCGAAGTACTCGGCGCGATGCTGTGGATACTGCTCGTGGAACCTTGCCGGCACCAGCATCTCGACACCATTGCCGAGCAACTCGGCGCGCTCGTATCCGAAGATCTTCTCGGTCTGCGCATTGACCAGCGCGATGCGGCCGTCCTTGCCCACGATCACCATCGCATCCGGAGCCGACTCGAGCAGCGCGCGGAACTTGTACTCGGCTCTTCTGCGCTCGGTCATATCGCGGATAGCGCTCGAGACCAGGGTGCCCTGCTCGGTCTCAATGGGAGTCAAGCTGATCTCGATTGGAAATTCGGTGCCGTCCTTGCGCAGGCCGTAGAGCTCGAGCTCCGAGCCCATCGCGCGCACTCTGGGTTGTTTGAGGTATCGGTCACGCTGGTGTGGATGCTGGTCGCGGAATCGCACCGGCACCAGCATCTCGACCGTATTACCCAGCAACTCCTCGCGCGCATATCCGAACAGCTTCGCGGTCTGGGCGTTGATCATGGTCATGCGACCCTCCTTGCCCACGATCACCATTGCGTCCGGGGCCGACTCGAGCAGCGCCTGGAACTTGTCGTCGGCCTTCCGCTTGCGCTCGACGACGCGAGCCCCTCTCTGCGCGCTGATCGATTTGGTGAGCTTGTCGTTCTTCACAAATTGCCCCCTTCTCACTTCGCCCCTGCCGGGCTTTGCTCATTCTTGTTCGAGACGCAGGACCCGGCCGATCCGAGCCATCAGTTCGCCCGAGTTGAAAGGCTTGGTGATGTAGTCATTGGCGCCGAGCGAGAAGCCCTTGACCACTTCAGCTTCATCATGATGGGCGCTGACCAGGATGACCGGGGTATTCCTGGTCGCCGAATTGCCGCGCAACGCGGTCAGCGCCTCGAACCCATCCATCTTCGGCATCGACACGTCGAGGAGGACCAGGTCGGGTTTCATCTCGCGCGCAACTTCGAGCGCCTGCGCACCGTCGTGCGCGACTACGCACTCGAACTTGAAGTGCTTCAGGATGGTCGAGATCAGAACGATCGTGGTGGCGTCGTCATCGGCGAGCACGACGCGCCGGTGACCGTTTCGAGCAGAGTGCTGGATCGCTTCGACCGCGCTCTCGACGAATTTGAGGATGCGGTAGGCGCTGAACAGCAATTCCTCGGGCCGCGACGGACGCAGGACGAAGTCGCGGTTGAGGCCGCTGACCGCGGCGAATTGGGTCACCAGCTCCTCGAGCGTGCCGACGACGATCGCCGGCTTGCGGCTGCGCGCGACCATCTCGACCGGCGCCGGCTGTCCGTCAGCGCCGGGAGCTGACGCATTGACGAAGCAAGCATCGAAGGCCGAGAACGAGTTGAGGCCCGGGATATTCGGTGCGTCTCCGACCACGTGACCGAGGCCGCGCACGGTGCCCAGCGCCAAAATGATCGAAGCGGCTTCGACCGCATCGAAGCCCATCAGGGCAAATCTCCTGCCTGCCAGTGCTTGCTGAATGATCTGATTCACGATTCTGCGCCGCCTCCGTTGACGTAGTGAGAAAATGATCAGTCGAGGCCAAGCGTCCTGAGCGTCGCACTCTGGCTGCAGTTTTCCCCTGCGCATATACGCAACGACCATGCCCGGATGATGACGAGCAAAGCCGCAGAAAGCCGCATTGGCGTCGGACGATCCCGCGTTGTACGAGAGATCGATCTATCGTGTGACCGAATCGGAGACGCGCATGTCGCATTTTGGGACCAGGCTTGAGAGGTGCGGCTCGGGGGCGGGCGCCGCGTCGCGACCTCAAGATCTGTGGTTGAGTCTCAGGTCTCCAGCAACTAACGTTTGAACCGCCGAAGAGGTTGAGGTGCACTGCGCGAGGTAACGATTCGCAATGACACTTGGCGCTGCTCCACTTGAAAAGATCAAAGCGCGCCGGCTCCCCGCCGAGCAGCGCCGCGAGCATTTGCTCGACGTGGGCGCCGCGATAATCCTCGACTCCGGTTTCGAGACGCTCACGATGGAGTCGGTCGCGGAGCGCGCGCAAGTGAGCAAGGGGCTTGGCTACGCGTACTTCGAGAACGCCGAGGAGTTGGCGCTGGCGCTGTACGATCGCGAGGTGGCGGAGTTCCATCGACGAGTCCTGGAAGCAACCGCCGGCGTCGAGTCGTTCGACGAACGAGTGCGGCGCGCATTCAAGGCGCATCTGGAACTCATCACGGAGCGCGGCGTGCTGTTCGTGATCCTGCAGACCAAACTGAGTGGGCGAAAGCTCACGCGCACCGTGCGCCAACGGATGGGGACGTTCGTCGATTTCTGGGCGCGGTCAATGGAGCAGGAATTTGCGGTCGATCGAGCGGCGGCGGAGTCGGTAGCCAGTGCGATGCTAAGTGCGGCCGATATCTTCGCGCGCTCGTGGCACGCGAGACGGCTGCCCAAGCGCGAGGTGGAGACTCTGTGTACGGAGTTCCTGCTCGCGGGCGTCCATGCAGCGCTCAATTCGGCGCGGCGTCACCGCGTCCACGCCGGCGACTGAATTACTCTTCCATGGGGAGGCCGACGTAGTTTTCGGCGAGGCTTTGCGCGGCTGCGCGCGAACTCGTCACGTAGTCGAGTTCGGCCAGTTGGCGGCGGTGATCGAATGGGTTGTCGCCGGCGAATCGATGCAGCATCGAGGTCATCCACCACGAGAAGCGTTGCACTTTCCAGACCCGGCGCAGGCAGGTTTCCGAATAGCGGGCGATCAGTTCGCGGTTTCCGGTCGCGTAGTATTCAGTCAGCGCGCGACTCAGAACGCGAACGTCGGCGACCGCGAGGTTGAGGCCCTTGGCGCCGGTCGGCGGCACGATATGCGCCGCGTCGCCGGCGATAAAGAGACTGCCGAATTGCATCGGCTCGACCACGAAGCTGCGCATCGGGGTGATTCCCTTCTGCACGATCGGGCCGCGGTTGAGTTTCCATCCGTCGACCGTTGCGAACCGCTGCTCGAGTTCCTCCCAGATTTTGCGATCCGACCAGTTGTCGAGCTGCTCGTCGGGGTCGCATTGCAAATATAGTCGGGTGAGCGCCGGGGAGCGCATACTATGCAGCGCGAAGCCGCGCTCGTGGTATGCGTAAATGAGTTCGTCGGAGGACGGCGACGCTTCGGCAAGAATACCCAGCCACGCGAACGGGTATGTACGATCGTACACAGTCAGCGCGTCGGCGGGGATTGTGGGACGGCATACTCCGTGGAAGCCGTCGCATCCGGCGATGAAGTCGCAAGCGAGCTCGGTCGACGCTCCGTCTTTGCGAAACTGAATCGTCGGCGCCGAGCTATCGAAATCGTGAATGCTGAGATTTTCGGCCTGGAAGACGATTTCACCGGCCTTGCCGAGCCTTGCCGCGATTAGATCCTTGATGACTTCGTGTTGAGCATAAATCGTGACCGCGCTGCCGTTGGTCAGGCCGCTCAGATCGATGCGATGTCCGCGACCGCCGAAGCGCAGCTCGATCCCGTGATGGACCAAGCCTTGCCGTTTCAGCCGTTCGCCTACGCCGGTCTCGATGAGCAGATCGACGGTGCCTTGTTCGAGGAGGCCGGCGCGGATTCGCTCCTCGACGTAGTTGCGGCTGCGGGCTTCGAGCACGACGGACTCGATGCCGGCGAGGTGGAGCAGATGGGAGAGCATCAGGCCGGCGGGTCCGGCGCCGACGATCCCGACTTGGGTGCGCCGATTCATCTAAAATCGTGGCCGGCAGCCACGTCAAACGGCCTGCCAGTGGCGCGATTCTGAATTGTTGAGATGAGTCGAAAGGGGCAATTTATACCAGCTGTCCATGCTCTACAGGTACCATGACCGATGCGGCGGGGTTAAGCTGAACAGTTCATCCCTGAACAAACGTGGCAGCGGCATGCCCCGAGTTTGCTCTGCTTGAGATACGAGCGTTCAGGGGGACGGAGAGAGAGAAAGCGAAGCGCATCGCTTCGCGGAGATCTTTCGACTCCGGCGGCCTCCGCTCAAGATGACGGAAAGGGAAGGCGGCCTATGATCAGAAATCTGACGCGCGGGTGAAGTGGGCGGCTGGGCTGCCTAGCCATCTGAAGATTCGCATCACGCCTGGGAATGCGACTCGGGTTCCTTTCGACAGGTACGTCAGGGTGGAGGTGCCAGTACCGGCTTCCTTTGCGACCTGCGCCCAGGTCAATTTTCGCTCGATGCGTCGAGCGTCGAGGGCGGCGTGTATTTTCCTCGTGTCGAATCGCAAGATCTTGCCCGGGGGAATCTCCGGCAGGCGCGCGTCGATCTCTTCAGAATCCTTGTGCCCCGGCACGAAACTTTCAGGGGTTCGATTCAGCCAGCGGAGCATCGCGAGGACGCCGTCGCCCTCGGCTGCCGCCTTGGTGCGCATGCCCGACACCGTAGACGGGCTGAGGGGACGAGTTGAAGCGCGCCTGGACGCCGGATGCATTTCTTTGGTCGCTTGCGACCATGAGAGGCCGCGGCCTTTCCGCTGCGCGTCAAGCGCCGCGTAGAGAGCGAGAAGACTGAAGTCACCTGAGGGGGTCAAGCGTAATTTCCTTCGCGTGAAAACCGATTCCAGAAAAAGAGCCGGGGCCTGTTCGCTTCGCTCAGGGTGACACAAAAAAAGCGCGTCCGTGCTTTGCGAACGATGCGTGCAAACCTAACCCCTAACCCCTTCCCATGTGGGAAGGGGAACAATCGACGAGAAGGCGCGGAGTCTGTTGAGAACTGAAAAACTCACAAGCTATCAGGGTGACACAAAAAACGGACGGGAAGGATCGCAAAAGAGCCTGACCGGGGCCGAGTCCCTCGACTCCGCAGGCTCGCTCGTGGTTCATCCGCGGCTGTTGGCGGCGACGCGCACATATATTAAGTAGTTTCTGGCTGAAGGAGAGCTTTGCGCAACTTTGGGCTGTGCGCGGAATTTGGAATGCGGACCCTCACCCGACGCTCGTTTTTCACTGGTCGCTACGCGATTCGCGTCGGCCTCTCCCTGTCAGGGAGAGGCGATTAGGGGTGGCGCTCGTTACGCGAAGCTCTTCTGAAGTTTATTGGCTTGCGATGCGATTTACTTGACTACTATCCGGGGGTGGCATCGATGAGCGGAATCAAGAGTTCTTTGTGCGCGGCGGCGGTTATCGTGTTGACGCTGATGCCGGCGGGGCCTGCGCGCGCGCAGTACCGGCCGTGGCCTTCGCCGTTGCCGCCGGCGCCGGCGTGGGGCGACTATGACAATGGTCATGTGTTCCACGACGCGGCGTGGTGGTGGCAGAACCAGCCCGATTGGGTGCGGGAGCATCATCCGGAATGGTGGGGGGATTTTGACGAGGAACACGAGTGGCATCCTGCCGGATGGTGGTGGCGCAGTCAGCCCGCCTGGGTCCGCGAGCATCATCCAGAATGGTGGGGCGACTATTACGAGGGCGACTGGTACCCGGCCGCATGGTGGTATCAGTATCAGCCCGATTGGGCGCGAGCGCATCATCCGGAATGGTGGGGCGATTTCGACAATGGAACCTGGTATCCGGCCGGATGGTGGTGGCAGCGGCGGGCCGATTGGGTCCGAGCGCATCATCCCGAATGGTGGGGCGATAACTGGAATGGCATGTGGTACGCCGCGCCGTGGTGGTGGCAACTGCAGCCGGATTGGGTGAGGCAGAATCATCCGGAATGGTGGGGCGACAATTACGAGGGCGTCTGGTACGCGGCGCCGTGGTGGTATCAGTACCATGCCGATTGGGCGCGTGAGCATCATCCGGAATGGTGGGGCGACTTCGACGATCAACACTACTGGCGGCCGGCGGGATGGTGGTGGGAGAATCGTCCGGACTGGTGCCGGCAGAATCATCCCGACTGGTGGGGTGACTTCGACGACAATCATTATTGGCGGCCCGCTGGATGGTGGTGGCAGAACCGGCCGGACTGGTGCCGCGAGAATCATCCGGAATGGTGGGGCGACTACGACGAGCATCGTGTGTGGCAGCCGGCCTCGTGGTGGTGGCAGAACCGGCCTCAGTTCGCGCGCGAGAATCATCCGAACTGGTGGGGCGACTTCGACGACAAGAAGGTCTGGCATACCGATCACTGGTGGTACAATCGCGACGCCGCGTGGGCCAGCCAGCATCATCCGGAATGGAAAGGTGACTACGACGGTAAGCATCAGTGGCACGACGTCCACTGGTGGGCGCAGAAGAATCCCACCTGGGCGCAGCAGCATCATCCCGAGTGGAATGGCGATATGCGCCAAGCAGTCGAGCGCGCGCATACCGAGCAACAGCAAGCGCTAGAGCATCGGCAAAACGCACGGATGCAGGAGTTGGAGCGCAACCGCGTCCAGCAGCAGCAGCAGGCCGAGCGCAAGCATATCGCGCAACTCGGGGCGCTTCAGCAAAAGCATGCGCAGGAGTCGGCGGCGATGGAGCGGCAGCATATTCAAGAGGAGCAACAGGCGCGCGAGAAACAGTCTTCGGCCGCCGAGTCGGCAAAGGGCGCGGATTGGAGGCGAGTGGAAACCGAGAACCATAGCCGCCACGAGCAGCAAGCCGCGGAACTCGATCGGAAGCATCAGCAGGAGACGCAGGCGCTGGAGCGCTCGCACGTGGAGCAGCAGCGGGCAGCGCAGCAAGAGCATGTCGCGCGGCAGCAGGATCTCCAGCGTCAGCACGCGCAGGAGATGCATACCTTCGAGCAGAGGCATACGGAGCAAGCGCAGGCATTCGAGCATCACGGCGGTGGAGGCGGCGGAGGGCAGCCTCATGCGGAAGCCGCTCACGCGGCGCCCCACTCAGCACCGGCGCAGCCGGCACATGGCGGCGGAGGTGGTCCTCGCGCGAAGTGACGTAGCTCACGGCTCGCGGCTATTCGACGCGATGCGGCTTAGGTGGGCGTCCTAAGCTTTGCGGATGGCGACGCGGTTGCCACTCGTCGAGTAGGTGACTGCTTAGATGCAGTTGACAAGCGCGACATCTGTACCAGTTCCCGTCACCCCAACGCTACCTGTTGAAGGATTCGCGGTGGTGCACGAGTTAGCGGTTGTAGTAGTATCGCGACATTGGCAAAAGCTCGTGCTCTTAACGCATGAGTTCTTAAACGTTGCCTCGCCGGCGGATAGAGTCACCTTACCTTTGCATCCGTTATAGACTGGGCCGGGGTTTATGTCGCCCACGGTCAGCGACGGAATAGGGTATAGCGGCTTGAAGGCTACCAGGTCCGCGACCCAATCCACCGGGCTTCCCGACACAGTAGCCACTTTGTTTCCGGTCGCTGATGCTGGATAGGCCCATGCCTGACTCGCAAGGTTCGGAAAGTGAAAGTTAGCAGGTCCACCCTCCGCTGAGTCATTCCTGACGGCGATCCCCATATTCGATGGTTGAGTCCAGGTTCCCGATCCGAGGCTCGCATAGAAGGCCATCAAGTAGTCGCCCACCACAGTCGTAGTCACTCCGTCTGCGGTCAGCGTGGTGCCATTGCCGTGGTTGCTGGAAGCCACGTCCACCCCGGACACATTCGAGATCAAGTAGGTCCTTATGTCATAGGGCACGCTAACGAACCATCGGAACCGGTATGGCAGGCGTTCATCAGCCTGGAAGGTGCGGTAATAGAGCACCTGGCACAGTCCGTGTGCCTGGGTCTCAGAATGCCGGATGATCGTCCAGCGATAATCCGCAGTGACCCAGGAGCAAGCGGTCGAGCTTTGAAGGATAAGCTGGACGACACCGCCCAGGTTTTGCAGCGCTGGTGGATTCACTCCCATTCCGCCAAATCTGACTGAAGCCGCGCTCCCAACACCGGACAGGGTCGAGACCAGAGAATCTTTTCCCGTGAACGATGAGCCGCCGATAAATTGCGCCTGTGCCGACGTGGAACGAATCAGAAGCGCCAGGACGATTGCCGCCAATATTACAGGTGTACTACCTGACGGGAATCTCCTCATTGTAGACACTGTTCCATGTAGCATAGGCGGCTTCCGAGTTGCCGGGATTTATGTAGCACACATGGCCAGTAAAAACGCGCGGCGCCGTGTCAGTTTTCACAACCATCTGTACCTGAAATTCAGTACAACCTCCCGGCGGAACCTGGACAGGAGCAGTTTGCGCGGTAGCTTCGGGCCAGTCCCCGGATTTGTTACAACGAAAGGTAGCCAGTGTAGTTATCGCATCGGAATTGCAGAACTGGATGACTCCAGACTGGATCTGATAGTAGCTGACAACACCGTTGCCTTCCGGCCCCTCGAACCCTCCATTGTCGCCAAAGACTCCTGTCTCAGTGTTGGCTGGGAGAAAAAGGGCTTTCACTGAACTCCCCCTACCCGGATGATCGCCTATGGTCGTACCGGCACCCTGAACAGTCGGGGCGATCTGCTGGATACCAGAGCGGGACAGGTACACCCACTTAGCCATGACTGCGTCGTACTGGAATAAAATGTTTTCAGCCGCATTGGGGAACGATAGAGGGACCAGAGTACTCGCAGCGTTCGTACTTGAGTTCTGGAACAGGAACATACTGCCCCAAGTCGGAACGCGGCCACCTATAGAGTCTTGCGTAAGTCGAATCGTAAAGAATTGCCCGGCCGAGGCGCCCAATTCCATCGTGACCTTCTGCGCGTCGGACAGGGTGATGGTTCCGATATTGAATCCGGCGGGATTGCATATCCAGGTCGTAGAAACCAGCGCGCAGGCATTCTTGCGAGCATTTAGCGTAGTCGGCGCGGGGGAGCTAGTCTGGGCCAGGACTGGTCTTACAAGTGTGCAGAGTAGGAGGACAGTCAGCCTAACTATCTTAAGCATTCGTAGCTACTCGAGCCGATCGCGATGGCGTCTACGCCAAACTCAGCGGCGCTCGAACTGCTTGGCGCCGTAGAGGATCGAGCGCGCTGCCTCATCGAGCGGTTCGGGCGGCAGATCGGCCATCACCGCGACGCCTCGTTTGACGGCGGGGCGTTCGCCGATCGCGTCGAGCCATCGCTTGAAATTCGGGCGGCTTTCCAACTGCTCGGGTTCGCGGCGCGTTCCGACTACCCATGGATAGGTCGCCATGTCGGCTATCGAGTAGTCACCCGCGAGGTAAGCGGTGGTGGCGAGGCGATTTTCGATCACGTTGAGCAGGCGGCGCGATTCATTGGTGTAGCGCTCGATTGCGTAGGGGAGTTTTTCGGGCGCGGCGCGGAGGAAGTGACCTCGCTGGCCGAACATCGGGCCAACGCCGGCCATCTGGAACATGAGCCATTCGATGACGTTGTAGCGCGCGCGAGTCTCGGACGGCATGAACTTGCCGGTCTTCTCGGCGAGGTAGAGGAGGATCGCGCCGGATTCGAAGAGCGCAAACGGTTTCCCGCCGGGGCCGTCATGATCGACAATCGCGGGCATCCGGTTGTTCGGGCTGATCTTCAGGAACTCGGGCGCGAACTGTTCGCCCTTGCGGATATTCACCGGCACGATTTTGTAATCGAGGCCGGTCTCCTCGAGGAAGATTGTGATCTTGTGTCCGTTGGGAGTTGGCCAGTAGTAGAGGTCGATCATGATAGTGCCCTCGTGGTGTTGGTTCGTCGATAAGAATTGAGACACGAATCTCGCGACGAGAAAAGTGGTGGAGGCGGGGGGAATTGAACCCCCGTCCGAAGGCCTTCCGGCGACGGCCACTACACGCTTAGTCCGCGGATTTTAGCTCGCACCTGGAACGCCCACGGACGGGCTTTCCAGACGCCAGCCGGCTGAAGTTTCGGGAGGCCGCCCAGCCGGTGAACTGCGGTTCCCTAGCCCACTAAATGACGCCCCGACCCGCTGCCATGGGCGAGCAGCGGCGGGACGCTAGCGGCCCTTAGGCCGCCAGAGCGTAACCGTTATTGTCTGCGGGTAAATTTCGCAGTCTGCCAGTTTTACGGGTCGACAGCACCCGGCGTGCGACCGTGGCCCTATTGTCTTCGTCGAATCCGGTTCGCCCCCACAGATCGTGGGTTTTCATATGAGGCCAGTCGAAAAAGTCAAAACGGTTACTACATTCAGTTTAAGGCTCAGTCGGCGCGTTCGCAACTGGTCGGCGAAAGCGGCCTCTTATCTGCATGCGCACGTGCGGATAGACTCGCGGAGCGATGGCGCGAAATAACGGAAAATCATCAGGCGACGGATTCGATCTGGTTGTCGATAACCGCAAGGCGCGGCATGATTTCTTTATCGAGGAAACGCTGGAGGCCGGGCTTGCGCTGACCGGCACGGAAGTGAAGTCGTTGCGGGCGCATCGCGCGAATCTGCGCGACAGCTACGCGCGAATCAAGAACGGCGAGGCGTTTCTTGAGGGCGTCCATATCGGGGCGTACGCGCCGGCGGGTCAATTCAGCCATAAGGAAACTCGCGCGCGGAAACTGCTGATGCATCGGCGCGAGATCGATCGTCTGTGGGGCCGGGTGCGCGAGAAGGGCTACTCGATCGTGCCGCTCAAAATATATTTCAAGAGCGGACGGGCCAAGGTTGAGCTGGGGCTGGCCAAGGGCAAGCACTCCTACGACAAGCGCGAGGCGATAGCACGCAAGACGTCAGATCGCGAGATCGAGCGGGCGCTTAAGAGTCGCAACCGCTGATCACGATTCCGTGAGTTTGCGGATCTCGGCGGTGAGGCTCTGGAAGCCCTCGACGCTCGCCGACAACTCGGCCGGCGTGCGACCGACATTTCCTAAAATCTTTGCGACGGTGTCGTGAAAGTGCGCCGGCTTGATCGAGAATCCGCGCGATTCGGCGACCGCTCCCTTCTCATTGAGAAAAAATTTGCGATTCAGCGCGTAGAGAACCAGGGTCATGAAGCCCGCGGCGCGGAAGAGGCATCCCGCGACGTACATCACGTCGCCGCGGCTGGCCGGCTTCGATGCGATCGAGATCTCAAATTCAGCGTCGAACAAATGTTTGCCTATGACTGCGCGGCGGAACTCCTCGGGATAGTTCGCGACCTTCGCCTTGAGTCCCGCGATCGCGGCGGAGGGATCGAACAGCGGGCGGCATACGTGAATCTCACCGGCGTAAATCTGGACGTGAAATCCGAGCGGATGGCCGAGCTGATAGATGCTGCGCGGGCGCCCGGCGATACATTCGTCGATCGCCTCGCGCACGGCGCCGATTTCTCGATAGAGGAAATCCACATGATGGCCGCGAATCTCGAGCCATCCGCCGCCATTCACGCCCGGTCCCCATTCGCCAAACCCGGTCACCAGCCCGGCAGAGTGTCGATCGTCGAGTTCCTGCGCGGCCGCTCCCAGAGCCATCGTCGAGAATGGACGCGAGCTGTCGTAGTAGATTCCAAGGTCGATATCCGACCAGGCGTCAGCGGTGCCGCGGGCGCGAGATCCGCCGAGAACGATCGCGACGATGCCGTCGATCTTCGAAACGCTCGCGACAACCTGGTGAAGTATCGCTTCGATTTGGCCGGAGTTCGTCACGCGCCGAGTTTAGGCCGCGTGCGAAAATCGGGCAAACGCCGGCTCGAGATCGAGCTCAGGTATCAACCGCGACTGCGCCGGGAACAGTGCTCGCGTCTGCAACCCCCAGCATCGCGCGCAGTCTTGCGATACGTCTGCTCAACGGCGGATGGGTCGAGAACAGATTCGCGAAGAAGCCCTCGCTATCACTGCCCGCAGCTTCGCGGGGATTGACCATGAACAGATGCGCGGTGCCTGCGGTGCCTTGCTTCAGGGGCGACTCGATTTTAGCGATGTGCTCGAGGGCGCGGAGCAGCGCGCGCGGATTGCGGGTAAACTCGACCGACGACGCATCGGCGAGATATTCGCGCTGGCGCGACACCGCCATCGCGAGCAACTGGGAAAAGATCGGGGCGACCGCCGCCAATATTATGACGGCCAGCGTGATCAGCATCGCCGCCTGGTTGTCGCGATTGTTATCGGATCCACTTCTGCGTCCGCCGAATCCGCCGAAGAACATCCATCGGTAGACGAAATCCGAGAGCATCGCGATTCCGCCGACCATCACCGCGATCATCATCATGGTGCGGATGTCGTAGTCGGCGACGTGGGACATCTCGTGCCCGATCACGCCCTGCATCTCCTCACGATCCATCTGGTCGACCAGTCCCTGGGTGACGCAAATCACGGAATGAGCGGGGTCGCGGCCTGTGGCAAAAGCATTCGGCGACGGATCGTCCATCAGGTATGGCGTCGGCACGGGCATTCGCGCCGCGACGGCCATCTCGTTGATTACATCGAGCACCATCTCGTGCCGGGTCGAATCCGCGGTGAGCGGGCGGGCGTGAACTGAAAGGAGAACCAGCGACGCACCGCTGTAATATGACACGACAGATTGGACGCCGGCGAAAACCAGCGCTGCAATCATCAAGACGGGAAAACCGATGAACTGACCGTTCACGATCGAAAAATCGTGCGCGGCAAAATCCAGGCCGAGGCCGAGTGCACCGAACAGCAGCATAAATGCCACCACCAGCATGGCGGTCTGGCGGCGATTGGTCGCCTCGAGCGCTCTGAAATTGCTTGCCGCCATCGCGCGTGCCTGCGGATCGGGTTCAGGCGTGCGGCGTTGTCATCGAGAGATCGACCTTGGGAACAGCCTGCTCTTCGGGAGCACCTTTGAAATATTCGGCGGTGTGGAAGCCGAAGTTGCTGGCGATCATATTGGACGGGAAGGTTTGAATCCGGTTATTCAGATCGAGCACTACGTCATTGTATGACTGGCGCGCGAAGGCGAGCTGATTTTCGGTGGTGGTCAACTCCTCCTGGAGCTTGAGCACGTTCTCGTCCGCCTTCAGCTGCGGATAGTTCTCCATGACTGCGAGCAGCTTGCCGAGGCCGGTGGTGATCTGATTTTCCGCCGCCATCCGCGACGCCTGGTCGGGCGCGCTAACGGCTTTCGCGCGCGCTTCTACCACCTGGGTCAGGGTATCGCGCTCGAACTGCATATAGCCTTTGACCGCCTCGACGAGATTCGGGATCAGGTCATGGCGGCGTTTCAGCTGTACATCAATCTGCCGCCAGGCATTATCCACTTGGTTACGCAGACTGACTAATCGATTGTAGGCAAGTACTATCCATGCGACGATAGCCACTATAATAACCAGAATCAGCATTGCCATTCCTCTGTTGGGCAATACCCAACCCGTTGCGTGGCTTCGCCGGCTCTATTGTAGTGCGCCGGCAGGCGCTGAAGTTTGTATCGCCTGCCGGCGCACAGTTCACACTTGAATTCAGCCGCGGCTCGAAGCGCTCATCGGAGCCTGTTTAGTTCTCGACCTCGACCTTGATCTTGAACGGTTTGCTTTCCGGTTTCTTCGGTACGGTCACTTCGAGGACGCCATCCTTGTAGGCCGCCTTGATGCCGTCGTGGCTGGCGTCTTCAGGCATCGTGAACGCCCGGCGCATCGTGCCGTAAGTCCGCTCTGCCAGGTGCACTTCGGCGTCCTTCGACCATTCGGGACGCTTGCGCTCCGCCTCGACGATGAGATTACCATCTTCGACGCGCACGTCTACTGAATCACTCGCGATGCCGGCCATCTCGAAGTAGAAATGATAAACGTCAGCATCTTCGATCACGTCAGCAGTGGGCGCGGTCTTGCGCGTCGCCGTAGGCTCGAGCTCGTTCCATAAAACGTTCCAGCGGCGAAGCAAGGAGTCATTCGGGGTAAAACCATTCATCCGCACTTCCATCGTAAGAGAACCTCCTGCCGGTCAACCTGTCCGGCCTGATTGTAATATTTTGGGGGCGCCGGGCGCGGCGAAAAATCAATGCGTCTTTCGGCTTATTGCGCTCTACGTCCCACGATATCAAAGTAAGTACGAACTTGGACTCGTCAAGCGGTGCGGGGAGCGAAAGATTCTCCGGGAAATAGCAGAAATCGCGCGCTATTGCTCAGTTTCCGGAGGCTTCGTGGCGGAAGCGATCTCGGCGGCGAATCGCTCAGCCATCTTGCTATCGCCTTCGCGTTCGGCGACTTTCTTACCGTCGTTGAGGGCTTCCAGCGCGCGCGCAATTTCGCCCTTGCCGAGGAACACACCGGCCTTGCGAAAGATACGCGCGTAGCGTTCTCCTTTTTCGGCGGAATTCATGACGTCTATTTCCAGCGGCGAAACTCGCGACACAATCCTAGGCGGACGGATCGCGTTGATCCAGCCGAAGCAGGGTTATCGATTTTCGGTGGAAGCGATTTTGCTGGGCAGATTCGTGCGCGCGAGCACGCGCGATCGCGTTCTTGAGTTGGGCGCGGGATGTGGCGTCATCTCGATCATGATTGCGGCGATTTACCATGCTCGCGAAGTCGTTGCGATCGAGATTCAACCCAATCTCGCGGAAATGATCGAGCGCAATGCGGCGCTGAATGACCTGGGCTCGGTGCGCGCGATCTGCGCCGACCTGCGGCAAAAGTCCGCACGGCTGGAGTCCGCGAGCTTCGATCTGGTGATAGCGAATCCTCCTTATCGAGCGACTTCGGCCGGCCGCGAGAATCCCGATCGTGGCCGGCGGATTGCTCGCGGCGAAAGCTCGGCGACGCTTGCCGATTTCATTCGAGCCGCACGCCGCTATGCGCGCAATGGGGCACGCGTAGCATTTGTCTTTACCGCGCGGCGCGCCGCCGAGCTGATATCGACGATGCGCGCGAAAAAACTGGAGCCGAAGCGCATCCGCTTTGTCCATCCGCGAATAGGTATGCCCGCATCAGTCATGATGATTGAAGCGCGCGTCGGAGGAGGAATCGAAGTAGCAATAGAGCCTCCGCTGATTCTCTACGATCGGCCCGGAATATATACTAACGAGGCGCGCGCAATACTCAGTTCGCTTTGACGGAGGGAGAGATGGCGGAGTTGCGGACACTTGGAGTTGTACTATTCGAAGGATTTGAGCTGCTCGATGTATTTGGTCCGCTCGAAGCATGGGGGATGCTTGCGGTGATGGGGCAATGCAAAATTACCACCGTCGCGGAGCGTAGCGGCGTGGTTACCAGCGCGCAGGGACCCAAAGCGATCGCGGAATTTGGCTTTGGCGATTGTCCGCATCTGGATCTGATGCTGCTCCCGGGAGGGATCGGGACTCGCAAAGAGATTTCCAATCAAACGTTGCTCGATTGGCTGAAGGCGCGCGGCGAAAAGGCGGAGGTAGTGACCACGGTGTGCACCGGCACCGCGATTTTGGCGCATACCGGGCTGCTGGACGGGCGTCGCGCGACCACCAACAAGCGCGCATTCAAGTGGGTGGCGGAGCAGAGCGCGAAAGTGAACTGGATTCGCGAAGCGCGCTGGGTCGAGGACGGAAAATTTGCGACGTTGTCGGGCGTGTCGGCGGGAATCGACATGGCGCTGGCCGTGATGGCGCGTCTATACGGCGCGGAGACAGCGGAGAAGATCGCGATCGCGATGGAGTATGATTGGCATCGCGATGCCGGGTGGGATCCATTCGCGAAAATCCACGGGCTGGTGTGATCGGCGAAGCCGCTACGTCGCGGACAGGAATTCGACGGCTTGAGCGGCGACGTAGTCGGGCATTTCCATGGGCATGAAATGGCCGGTATTGGGAACATCGATTACGCGCGCGGTCTTCAGTTGGCGTCGCAACTTTTGCGGACAGAGTTGCTCCGAGAGAGTCGGACCGCGCCCCGAACATTATCAGCATCGGTATCTTGCAACGGAGAATTCGCTGCAACCCGTCGAAGTCGGCGGCGGTCTCATAGAGCTTCGCTTCAATTTCGGGCGAGCACTTGAGTTCGCGTTTGCCGTCGGGCGTTGGCCGCGTGCCGAACTCGCAGTAGTCGCGCAGGATGTCCTTGCGCCAGGTGCTGTAGGGCGGCTTGCGATCGAAGTTCGAGAGCATCGCGTCGACACTGTCGAAAACGCGCTTGCGCCTGAGCGTCCTCTCGATGAATGGATTGCGCCATCCGAGTTCCGGCGCGGTGGGCGATTCGAAGATCACCGGCTCGACCAGCACGGCGCGTGAGATCAGTTCGGGCCGCTCGGAGGCGAGACCGCCGATCGCGGTTGCGCCGGCGGAATGGCCGATCGCGCGAACCTTCCGCCAACCCATCGCGGCGACGAACCCTTCGAGATCTTTCATCGTCCAGTTCCAGTCATAGGTGCCGTCGGGCGCGGCCGCGCTGTCTCCATGCCCGCGTTGATCGTAGCTGTACACGTGGCCGATCGCGCACAACCGCTCTGCAAGCGGGCGATATATGCGTCCGAGAAATCCGGTCGCGTGCAGAACTACGATCGGCTCGCCTGCGCCGCCCCAGTCGAGGGCATGCAAGCGGATGCCATTGACGTTGACGAAACTGGACTTTGGTTCAGTGGACTGCGGATGGTTACTTTCCATGACTCCGGCGTCGATTCAATTCCAGTTCGCGGCAGACCGCGAAAAATCAGCGGTGCGACTCGTCGGCGCCGGCCTCGGGAAGATCGGCGGCTTTAGCTTCGGGAGAGCGGATGTCCTCGAGGGTGATCGATTTGAGCACTTCGCCGCGGACACTATCCAACTTTGCGATCACTCGCGCGACCCGCGGATCGCTGTCGCGCGCGTCGGAATCGGGTAACACGGCCTTGATCGCGTCGGCGAGGATGATCGTCGAAGGCTCGCGAGCAAGAAAGAGTCCCTGGTTGAGAGTGCCGGAACTCGCGTCCGCTTCGATCACGAATCCTCCCTGCTTGAGACCATTCAGGATTGGCAGGATAGCAGCTTCGACGACGCCGAGCTCGTGAGCCATCGTCCACGAAGTTACTTCGTCGCCGCCATGGAAAGCGCGATCAGCCAGGCGCAGAAGGATATGCATCGCGGACGAGTAGCGAAAATCAGGCGACAGAGGACCGAGCATCGGAGGGATATCGCCGCGCTGAATCGCCGCGGTCAATTCGGCGCCGAACAGGATTACCGCCCATGCAATATAAATCCAGACCAGGAAGATCGGCAGGGTCGCAAGCGCGCCGTAAATCGCGCGATAGTTCGCGACTCCCACCTGGAAGCGCACGTATCCCCACTGCGCGAGCTGAAAAAGCACCGCCGTAACGAATGAGCCGATCAGCGCGGGGCCGTACCTGACCTTGGTATAGGGAAAGAAAACGAACAGAAAAAAGAAACCGGCCCATACAAACAAGTACGGCAGAAGTTGCGTCACGAATGGAAATTGCGAGATCCGCACCGAAAAAACCGCGGTCACGCCGAGTGCCGCCACGATCAAAAATGGCACCGTGAACAGGACGCTCAGGTAGTCGGAGAATTTTCGAAAATAGCTCCGGCTCTCAGGCACACTGAAAATCGTGTTCAGCGCCTGCTCGATGGTGCCCATCGTGGAGATGACCGTGATCAGCAGAAACGCGCCGCCCGCTGAGCCGAGCGCGGCGGCATTGACGTTCTCGACATAGCTCATCAGCTGCGACGAGGTGCCGGACGAGCCGAGCGCCAGGTATTGCTCGATGAGCGGCTTCAACCGATCGGCGCCGCCGAATCCCTTTACCGCGGAAAACGCGAGCGCAAGAATCGGAACGATCGAGAGCGCGACGGTGAACGTCAGTGCGGAGGCGCGCAGCAGATCGTTGTTGTTGATGAAGCCTTCGACCGCGCTATTCAGGATGTGCCAGACGCGAAGCGCGGATCTGCGCCCCGATGCCCGCGATTCGAGCTGGAGCGTGGTGCTCTGGAGCCAGCTGGGAGTGCTTCGCGCCACGTGAGATTAAATTGTCACGGGGCGAGTCGCATGATGTCAAGCGCAGATCCGGATGCGCGTTGCGCGCCAAGGCGCTTTGCGATTAGCTCATCGTTCATGGGTCGCCTCGTATCACGCGGAAAGTACCTCTTCGAAGGGGCGGAAAAATTCTACGTTCGCGGTGTTTCGTACGGTCCGTTTATTCCGAATTCGCGCGGTGAGCGATACCCGGAGCCCGAGCGCGCGGCCGCCGACTTTGCGTTGATGCGCCAGCTTGGCGCAAACCTGGTCCGCCTCTACGTTCCGCCGCCGCCATGGATGGTTGAGGAGGCACACAAAGCAGGACTTCGCCTGATGGTTGGAATTCCGTGGCCGTTCCACATGGCGTTTCTCGACTCACGGGACATGCAGCGCGATATTCGAGACGCGATTCGAAAGACCGTCGGCGAGATGCGCGAATTTGGCGATACGATTGCAGCCTACAGCATCGGCAACGAGATTCGATCGGATATCGTGCGATGGCACGGGCCTCGCGCGGTCAGCGGCTTCCTCGGCGAGCTTTACGATCTCGGAAAACAAATCGAACCCGACGCGCTATTCACTTACTCGAATTATCCTTCGGCCGAATATCTCGATCTGAGTTTTCTCGATTTTATTTCATTCAATGTTTATCTGCATCGCGAAGAAGACTTCCGCCGCTATTTCACGCATCTGATCGGGCAGGCTGGAGAGCTGCCCCTGATTCTCAGCGAAACCGGCATGGATACGATTCGCGAAGGCGAAGACGCATCAGGCGGAGCTGCTCGCATGGCAAGGCCGCGCCGCATTCGAGCTTGGCCTTAGCGGGTTCATCGTGTTTGCCTTCACCGACGAGTGGCATACCGGTGGAGCGGAGATCACGGATTGGGCATTCGGGGTCACGCGCCGCGACCGCTCGCCGAAGCCGGCTTTCGAGGCGCTGGCAGAAGTCTTCGCGCACGATCTACCGCCGTCGCTCGCGATGGCTCCCAAAGCCAGCGTCGTGGTGCCTGCCTATAACGCGGCGGCGACACTGCGCGACTGCCTCGAATCCGTTCGCACGTTGAACTATCCCAACTACGAGACCATCGTCGTCGATGACGGCTCGACCGATTCGACAGCACAGATCGCCGAACAGGATGGAGTGCGCGCAATTCGCGTCGAGCATCGTGGACTCGCGGCGGCGCGCAATGCGGGAGTTGAGGCGGCGTCGGGCGAAATCATCGCGTTCATCGACGCCGACGCGCGCCCCGATCGCGACTGGCTATATCATTTGGTCGAGACGATTACTCGCCGCGACGCGGCCGCGGCATCGGGCCCCAACTTTGCACCGACGCCTGCTTCTGCTCGCGCCGCGGCGATGGCCGCCGCGCCCGGGCTGCCGCGCGAGGTGCGCGCGGGTGACGATAACCTCGCGCAACTGTGCGGATGCAACATGGCGATCACCAGAGCGGCGCTCGAGAAGATCGGCGGCTTCGATTCCGCATTCACCAGCGCGGGCGACGATGTGGATCTATCGTGGCGCCTGACTGCATCGGGCGAAACGCTCGCGTATGCTCCTGGAGCGACCGTGATTCATGAGCGTCGCGCTACGCTGGCTGCATATTTAGCTCAGCAACGCGGCTATGGCGTCGGCGAAGGCCTGCTCTTTCGCCGGTACCCGCTTCGCAACGCGGCCGAGGACGGAATCTACGCGGGGCCGTCATGGGTCGCGGCGATTCTCGGCGGTCCGCGCGTATATTATGGCGCCTTCGGGCGCGGACTTTTTCAGACCGTGTATTCCGCGGGCAACTCGTACGCCGAATTGCCGCTGACCATTCAATGGATCGCAGTGTCGGTCATTTGTTTGATCCTGGGTGCGATGAACCGGCTGCTCGGCGTGATTGGCGGCGCGGGAATAATGATCTCACTTCTGGTTGCAGCCGCGAGCGCTGCGTCGGCTCCATTGCGGCCTGCGCGATCGGCACCGACGGCGCGAATTTATCTTTTGATCCTCAATCTGCTTGGACCTCCGCTTCGAAGTCTTGCGCGCGAGCGGGTTAAATGGAGTCTCGAATCCGCACGCGACGGTTCCGGCATCGCGACCGAGCATTCCTCAAGCGTTTCAGGATTCAAGCGTTGCGTCCAATTCGTTTCGACCGAACGCGATGGCGCAGCTCCTGTCGATTCCACGAGCGTGCTTGCGGCCATTCGCGCAGCGCTGGTTCGCCGAGGTCTGGCGGTCGCCGAAACCGATGGCTTCCAGTCCTACGACCTTGAGATTGTCGCGCCGCCGATGATTCGCATACCGATCAATGCGCATGCGCGAGAAAGATCGCCGAGTGTCTTTGCTGTGGCGAATTCGAGTCGAGCCGCGCCGGGCTTTAATCGCGGCAGCCGTCGCGTTGCTGATCCTGCTGGCGGCAGGACTGTCTCTTCATATGGCAATTGCCGGTGTAATCGTCACCGTCGTGGCGATCGCTCTATGCGCATTGATTCGAGCGCGGCGCATTTCCGCGATCGTCAAAAGCTGCACAAGCGAAGTCGCCGAGCCGACTTCATATATCGATGGCACCGGCGGCGGACGAGGCCTGATGCGCACGCTGGAACTTTATGGCCACGTTGTTCGCCGGATGCGGCCGCATCTGGGGCGGCTCTCGATTGCCATCGCGGGAGTCCTGCTCGCGGCGGCGGCCGAAGTGCTGAAGCCGTGGCCGCTCAAAATTGTGATCGACAACGTGCTCCGCGGCGCGCCGATGGTGAGCCGATGGATCCCGCAGATGCCGCGCGCTGAACTGCTCGCCGCCGCATGCACCAGCCTGGTCATCCTCTACGCCCTGCTCGGGCTCATCAACGTGATGACCAACTATCTCACGATTTCGATCGGCCAGCGGATGGTCAACGAGTTGCGCGCGCGCATGTTCGACCATTTGCAGCGGCTCTCGCTTTCTTTTCATCGGCGGCGTGAAGTCGGCGACCTGATGGTGCGGATCACCTATGACACCTACTCGATTCAGACGATCGCGATGAACGGATTTTTTCCGGTCTTGTCGTCGCTGGTTTTGCTCGCCGGCATGTTTGCCGTGATGATCAGAATGGATGCGACGCTGACGATTGTCGCGCTTGCGATAGTCCCGTTGTTGATCCTGCTGATCATGTCGATCAGCGGACGAATCGATGCGATCGCCGGCGGCGCGCGGATCAAGGAGAGTCGTCTTTTCACCGTCGCGCAGAGCGCGCTTGCCGCGATTCACGTGGTGCAAGCCTTCACCCGCGAGGGCGAATCGTACCGCGAGTTTGTCGAATCGAGCAGCGCGAGCCTGGACGCGACGCTGCGTCTGTATACTTTGCAAACGGTTTACGCCGGCGCGGTCAGCGTGTTGATCGCGTGCGGCACAGCACTGGTTATTTTTATCGGCGCGGAGCATACGCTCAGCGGACGACTGACGATCGGCGAGCTGATCGTTTTCACCACTTACCTTGCGTCGCTCTACGCGCCGGTGAACCAGATTTCGCAGACTTACGGACAAATCGAGGGCGCGAAAGCGGGGCTCCGGAGATGCCTTGAGCTGCTCGCGATCGATCCGGAAATCAAAGACCGTTCCGGCGCGCGCGCGCTCGGACGTGCGCGCGGCGAGATTGAATTCGAAAATGTCGTATTCGGCTACGAACCCGGCCGCGCGGTGCTGAAGGGGATCAACTTCAAAGCTCGCCAGGGCGAGACGATTGCGATCGTGGGGCCGAGTGGTTCCGGAAAAACGACCATGGCCAGCCTGCTCGCGCGCTTTTACGAACCACAGGAAGGTGCGATCAAAATCGACGGCAACGACACCCGCTACCTCACGCTCGACTCGATTCGCGGAAATATCGCGATGGTTCTCCAGCCGCCGCTGGTGCTCGGCGACACGCTTCGCGTGAACGTCGCATTCGGGAAGCCGATCGTCGACGACGCGCAGGTCATGCGCGCGATCGAGATGGCGCGGCTCGGGCCGATACTCGCGAAGCTTCCGTCGGGTCTCGATGAATTGGTCGGCCAAGGCGGTCACAGCCTGTCAGAGGGTGAGGCGCAGCGCGTCACGATCGCGCGCGCGCTGTTGAAGGATGCGCCGATACTGATCATGGACGAGCCGACCAGCGCGCTCGATAGTGAAACTGAATCGATGGTGCTCGCCGCCGTGCGCGAGGCGATGCGCGGGCGAACGACGGTCGTTATCGCGCATCGGCTCTCGACGATTCAGAACGCCGATCGGATTTTGGTGTTGCGCGACGGCGTGATCGCAGAGCAGGGTTCGTTCGACGAGCTGCTGGCCCAGGGCGGTTTCTTCAGCTACCTGTACAACATCCAGACGTGGAGCCGCGAAGCCGCGGGCTGAAATATAGATGCTTACAATCGGTCTCACCGGCGGAATCGGCTCGGGCAAGAGTACGGCGGCGAAAATCTTAAGCGAGTTCGGCGCACCGATCGTCGACGCAGACAAAGTCGCGCACACAACCTACGCGCCCGGAGGCGCTGCATACGATGCGGTCCTCGATGCTTTCGGCGCGGAGGTCCTGGCGCCCGATCGGACCATCGATCGCAAGAAACTCGGCGCGATCGTGTTCGGAAATCCGGAGCGGTTGAGCAAGCTTACTTCAATCGTATGGCCCGCCACGTTCGGGGCGATTCGAGCGAACGTCACCGATTTGCGTGCGCGCGGAATAAAGACGCCCATCATTGTAGAAGCGGCGATCTTGATCGAGGCAAAGTGGCAGCCACTGTTCGACGAGATATGGCTGGTGCGCGCGACGCGTCAGGCGGTGATCGATAGGATCGAGCGCCAACGCGGACTGAAACCTGCCGAGACCGAGGCGCGTATCCGCGCGCAACTTTCCGACGAGGAACGCGCGAAGCATGCGAGCCTCGTGATCGACAACAATGGATCGCTCGACGAACTGCGCGAAGTCCTGGGCCAGATCTGGTCGGACGCAATCCGCCGCAATGGCTAGACGCGAAGTGCCGCGAGCACCGCGAAGGTTACGACTTCGATCAGCGCGCAACCGCCCGCGAGCATGTAGCCCGACGCGCCCTTCATCCGCGCGCTCAATGTAAGCCGCACCGCCAGCACCGTAAGCGCGAGCGCCACGATCACCGCGAGTCCGACATTTTGATAGAGCCCCATCGTGAGTCCGAGCGCGACCACGCTGGAGACTGCGAACTCGCGAAACGAGATGCCGCCTTCGTACGGGATGCCGAGGCCCCAGTGTTCGAGCGGCTTCAGTCCGTAGCCGATCGGCACGATCGCCCATCGCGAGAGCATCATCGCCAACACCAACGCGCTCGAGCGTCCGGCCTGATCGTTGATTCGCGAAAGACACCAGACTTCGATCGCAAACACGACGATCGATGCGATCGCGCCAAACGGCCCGATGCGCGTCAGTCCTGTGGACGCCGGCCGCGTCCCACGGCGCAGGACTTCGACGGTATCGGCAATCCCGCGGCTTGCGAGTCCAAGTGAGAGCGCCTCGGCAAGCATCAGGGTTGCGAAGGACCTTGCGGTCGGGTCGAGCACCAAGCCCATCGCGGAATCGGAAATCGCCAGTAGTACGCCAAGGATGAAACCGACGATCGGAAAAAAAACCATCGAGCGCGAGCGCTCGGCCGAAGTGCCCTGCGATCTCTCATCGAGGATGGGCCACAGGGTAAGCGTCGCGACCGCGAGCACCGCCTCGAACAGCAGTTCGCGCAAACTCGGGAAAGTGGTTTCGGTGCCAGCTTCCATTGTCGATCGAAGTGATTACAACAGGATCGCGACGGGCTACGATAGCCAGGACCGTAATGCGAGCAGCTATGAAAATACTGGTGATGGGCGCGGGCGCGGTGGGCTCATACTTCGGCGCGCGGCTTCGCGCGGCCGGCGAGGACGTGGTCCTGTGCGCACGCGGCGAGCATCTACGCGCGATTCGCGAGCGTGGACTCGAGATCGCGAGCATCCGCGGCGATCTGAAAGTCGAAATCGCTTCCACCGATACCCCGCGCGACTCTGCGCCGTACGATCTGATCCTGTTCTGCGTAAAGGCCTACGACACCAATGCAGCCGCGCGCTCGATCGAAGGATGCCTCAAGGCGGGCGGCGCGATCCTTACAATTCAGAACGGGGTCGAGAACGAGGCTAACCTCGCCGCAATCTTCGGCCGCGACGCCGTGATGGGCGGTAATGCGCGAGTGGGAGTCGAGATAGTCGCGCCCGGCAAAATCGTTCACCTGAGCACCGGTCACATCGACTTCGGCGAACTCGATGGAGGCGTGAGCGAGCGCGCGAAGGCGATCGCCGCTGTCTTCGAGCGCTCCGGGATATTGGGCGAGCTCTCCGAACACATCATGACGCTCAGGTGGGACAAGCTGGTGTGGAACGGCGCGATGAACACCGTGGCGACCCTGACCCGCCGGCGCGTTGGCGAAATTCTCGACGACATCGAGAGCATGAAACTGCTGCGCTCCCTCATGAAGGAAATTGTGGATGTCGCACGCGCCGAGGGTGCGCAAATTTCCTACGACCGAATCGAGGCATACATAGCGCACTCGCAGAAAAATCTGCGCGCGCTAAAAACCTCGACGCAGCAGGATCTGGAGCACGGCAAGGCGCTTGAATACGAAGCGCTCAGCGGCGCCGTGGTCCGCGCGGCGCGCCGCCACGGTATCAGCGTGCCCGCGAACGAAACGGTCTATGCCCTGATGCGCCTGCTCGACGGCGCGACCAAACTCAAATCGTAAGCGCTAGCGTTTTTCGAACTGCTTGTTGCCGAACAGATTGTCCCATGATTTTTTGTCTTGCTGCGGCTGCTGCATCGCCGCCCGCATTTTTGCGACTTCCTCCGCCATCACGGCGAATCCACGCTGCGTTGCAGGCCGGGCGCGAAGCTCGTCGTACCATCGCTTCAGATTCGGGAAGTCTTCGAGGTTCTGCCCCTGCATCGAGTGCGGCACCAGCCACGGATAGGTCGCAATGTCCGCGATCGAATACTCGCCGGCGAGATACTTGGCTTCGCCGAGCCGTTTGTCGATCACTCCGTAGATGCGCTTGGCTTCGTTGGTGTAGCGATTGATCGCGTACTCGAGTTTTTCCGGTGCGTAGCGGCGAAAGTGATGCGCCTGGCCGAGCATCGGCCCGACGCTGGCCATCTGGAACATCAGCCACTGGATCACGTTGTATTTCGCGCGCGTGTCGGACGGCATCAGCTTGCCGGTCTTTTCCGCGAGGTACATGAGGATGGCGCCTGACTCGAAAATCGAAATCGGTTTTCCGCCCGGCCCGTCCGGATCGGTGATCGCCGGCATCCGGTTGTTCGGGCTGATCTTCAGGAACTCGGGCTTGAACTGATCGCCCGCGCCGATATTGACCTGCACGATGTTGTACTTGAGCCCGACTTCCTCGAGCATCCAGGTGATCTTGTAACCGTTCGGCGTCGGCCAGAAATATACGTCGATCATTGCGCACTCCTTCGAAGAAACTACCGATGCTACTGCAACTTTGATCACTCGCCCCGTGCGACGCAAGGCGAAGGTGCGAGCGATCCTAGTTCGGCACCGAGTCGGCGTCGCCCTTGCGCACGCCCATCAGGTAGGCCTGGATAAATTCGTCGATCGCACCGTCGAGCACTGCGCCGGTGTTGCCGATCTCGACGCCGGTGCGATGGTCCTTCACCATCTGATAGGGCTGCAGCACGTACGATCGGATCTGGCTGCCCCACGCGATCTCTTTTTTGTCCTTGCTGAATTTTTCGAGCTCTTCTTTTTTCTTGCGCTGCTCGAGTTCGAACAGGCGCGCGCGCAGGATCTTCATCGCCATCGCGCGGTTCTTATGCTGCGAGCGCTCGTTCTGGCAGGTCACCACAATATTGGTCGGAAGATGGGTGAAGCGCACCGCTGAATCGGTCTTGTTGACGTGCTGGCCGCCGGCGCCCGACGCGCGAAACGTGTCGATGCGCAAATCCGCGGGATTGATAGTTATCTCAACTTTGTCGTCGACCGCGGGGAATACAAACACCGACGCGAACGAGGTATGCCGCCGCGCGTTCGCGTCGTACGGCGAGATTCGGACCAGTCGATGGATGCCGGCTTCGGCGCGCAGATATCCGTACGCGAACTCTCCTTCGACATCGACGGTCGCGCTCTTGATGCCGGCGCCGTCGCCCGGTTGCAGATCGGCGATATCAGTCTTGAAGCCGCGCCGCTCGGCCCATCGCAGATACAGCCGCAGCAGCATCTCGGCCCAGTCCTGAGCTTCCATCCCGCCGGCGCCAGGATGAATCGACACGATCGCGCCCAGGCGATCGTACTCGCCGCCGAGCATCAGGCGCAGTTCGTGGCGCTCGAGCTCTGCGCGCGACGCATCCAGCGCCGACTGCGTTTCGCGCGCCGCCTCGGAATCGTCACCGCCTTCTTCCTCGGCCATCTGCAGGAACACGCGAGCCTCGTCGAGCTTGTCGCGAAGCATCTTGTACCCACTGAGCTGGGCGCGAATCTGCTCCTGCTCCTTGAGCGCGGCCTGCGCGGTTTCCTGCCGGTCCCAGAAGTCGGGCTTTGCGGATTGTTCGACGAGTTGATTCTGGCGGACGGTCAGTGCCGGGACGTCAAAGACGCCTCCCGAGCTTCTCGGCGCGGTCTTCGTACTCGGAAAGCTGCTGTTTCATATCGCTGAGCATTGGAGATGTTTACCTCGGTGTTGATTTTCTATTCTGCCATATCGCGGCGCGCGACTTAATGGCTCTGACGCGCGCGCCGTCGCGCACCGTTGCTGGAGAGTTTACGCACCGGGATGACATCAACCGTGGCGGTGCTCGGCCATCGCCACGCCCACACCAACCCTATCATCGACAGCACGAAGCAAATCTCCGCGAACAGATCACCGACCAGGGTGTAGAGGGTCCGCACCGGGCGCCACGATACGTCCTCGATCTCGGTGCCGCGTTTGAACAGCGGGGTGCGATTTGTGATTCGTCCCGAGGGCTCGATGATCGCGCTGATTCCGGTATTCGCGGCCCGCACCATCGGGACTTTCGTTTCGACGGAACGCATCGCCGCCATCGCGAGCACTTGATACGGCGCCGAACTCTCTCCGTACCACGCGTCGTTGGTGATATTCACCAGCACGTTGGCGCCGAGCTTGACCTCGCGCCGGGTCAGGTCGGGAAAGATGCTCTCGTAGCAGATCAGAACTCCGAGGGTCGCGCCCTTTACTGAGAAGAGCGTTTGCCGGTCGCCCGGCACCATATCGCCCATACCCTGAACGACGCGGTTGACGAAGAACCCGAGGATCGAGCGCGCGGGAACATACTCGCCGAACGGCACCAGTTGCATCTTGTCGTAATGCGTTTCCACTTCGCCCTTGCCGGAAACCAGGTAGGCGCGATTGTAAAATCCGACGACGCGACCATCCTGCACTGCCAGCGCTGGCGCGCCGAACAGAATGGGATCGCCGATATCGTGCGCAAGCGTGAGAAGCCTGGTGCGATACGTGGCGTCTTCGGTGAGCGAGGCGGGATATTGATCGTCGGGCTGGAACAGAAACGCCGCCGCAGCTTCAGGCCATACGATCAAGTCTGCGCCGCGCTTTGCCGCGTTCGCGGTTTCGTCCTGGTAGACTTTGTAACTGTCCGGCAGAAATTTCGGATCCCACTTCAGCGATTGCGGGATATTGCCCTGCACCATCGCGACCTTGAAGGTCCCCTCGCTTCGCGCATTTTTGAGATTGCTGATTCGCCAGGTGCCAAACACGACCAGCAGGATCATCGTCGCAGTCAACGCGCTCAGGCTCAAGGTCTGCAATCGATAAGTGCCGCGGCGGAAGATCACGATGTACACGACCGCGTTGAAAAACATGATCAGCGCCGAGACTCCGTAAACGCCGGTGAACTCGGCGAACTGAATCAGCTCGAGATTTCGATATGCGGTGTAGCCGAGCAGGTTCCAGGGAAACGGAAGCGGAAAGTAGGAGCGGATCCATTCGACCGCCGTCCACGCGATCGGCATCGTGAGCACCGCGGGAATTCGAGTTCGCCGCGCAACGAACTCGCCGGCCCAAATCGCAACCGCGGTGTCGATCGCGACGATTCCCGCCAACAGAAGCATCGGCAAGATCGCAAATTCCATTCTCACGTCGGCGAAATCGTGCAGCGGAATCGGAATCCAGTAGAGTGACGCGACGTACGAGGCGAAGCCCTGCAGCCATGCCCACCAAAACACGCGGCGGAGACTTTCGCCTTCGATCGCGTAGAAGAGCGGCACGAATGCCACCCACGCGAGAAGCCCGTAGTCGAACTTCGGAAATGCCAGCCCCACCGCGAGGCCGCTTGCGACGACCAGCGCCGCGCGGGTTGGGTTGGTCCAGGACATCGAGACGGCCATCAGGTGGGCGAGTTGAACATCTCGGCGATCGGGATCACGCCGGCGCACGGTGGGCGGCCGCCGAAGCGCTCGAAAATTTCGTCCACGTCCTTCCAGGTTTCGACCAGCGCGGCGGCGAGCATTGGGTCAAACCGCAATTCGTCGGCGACGCGCCACTCACGCTCGAAGGTCCAATCGATGGGCGGATTCTTGTCCATCTCGAAAGACACGACGCGCCAGCTCTCCTCAGCGGGCAGGATTTTTTCCGCCTCCTGCCATGGCAAATAGATCACCGGACGCGCGCCCACGGTGAAAGCATACCGTTTGTCGACCGCGATCCCGAATGGTTCATAGCGGCGGCGATTGCGCCGGTCCAGGATCGTGCCCAGTTCTTCGATCGGCACGTCGAACATGCAAACCGCTCGACGCCCGCCGCGAATCATCCCGGAGCCGCCGCGGATGAGATTGTCTTTGAGAATCGCAACCAGGTTGTCGAGCGCGGTGGCGGTGGTCGAGGCGCGGGTGAAATGCGTCAGCATCGCCGACGCGGGAATTCTTGCCGGTTCGCGCGTCATCTTGAAGTGGTCTTGTCGATCTTGTTCGCCAGTGCGCGTTCACGCGCGAACATCCTGCGCGCCTCCGACGAAGAACGTTCGTGGTCGTATCCGATCAGATGCAAAAATCCATGAATCAGGAGCCGGCGGATTCGCAACTCCGGCGTAATTCGCAAGTCGCGGGCCTGCCTGATGGCCGTGTCGATCGATATTACCACGTCGCCGAGCGGCAATCCGGGTAAATTCGTCACCGCCGGCGGATTGAGCGACGCATCGCCGGCCTCTTCGATTTGGGAAAACGAAAGTACGTCGGTGGCGGAATCGATTCCCCGATAGGTGCGATTGAGCGCACGAATCGCGCGATCGGAAACGAGGCTGAGCGACAGCTCGCACTGGGGAAGATTGGTCGCAGCCATCATGCGCTCAGCATCGGCGCGAAGCCGGTCCGAATAACGACGCCCGCGCGCCGTCGCGCATCGGAACTCGACCGCCACGTCGGCTCAATCCTGATGATTACCGTCGGTTGAGGGCGGAGACGATGGGCCATCGGCGTTGAACGATTCGTACGCCTTGATTATCGATTGCACCAAGCGATGCCGCACTACGTCGCGGTCGTTGAAGCGGATGAAGGAAATTCCTGGAGTCGCGCCGAGCACGATGCTCGCTTCCTTCAATCCTGACAGCTTGCCGCTGGGCAAATCGATTTGCGTCACGTCGCCGGTGATCACCGCCTTGGAATTGTAACCAAGCCGGGTCAGAAACATTTTCATCTGCTCGGAGGTCGTGTTTTGCGCTTCATCCAGGATGATAAACGAGTCGTTGAGCGTGCGCCCGCGCATGAAGGCGAGCGGCGCGACTTCGATCGTTCCGCGCTCGAGCATCCTGCGCGCCCGATCGAAGTCCACCATGTCGTGCAGCGCGTCGTAGAGCGGGCGCAGGTACGGATTCACCTTCTCGGCGAGGTCGCCGGGCAGGAATCCCAGCTTCTCGCCAGCCTCGACCGCCGGCCGGCATAGCACCATCCGGGTGACCTGGTTCTTCATCAAGGCGGCCAGCGCCATCGCCATCGCGAGGTAAGTCTTGCCGGTGCCCGCGGGTCCGATTCCAAAAACGATGTCGTGAGCGCGAATCGCGTCGATATAAAGTTTCTGATTGACGCTCTTTGGCGAGATGACGCGCTTGTTCGCCGAGACGTAAATCGTATCGAGGAAAATATCCTTCAGCTCGGCGTTGCGATCGCCGCGGATTATTCGAATCGCATACTCGACGTCGCTCGGATAGATCGGATGACCGTGCTTCAGAAGATCGTAGAGCTCGCCGATCACCTTGCCCGCCAGCGCCTGCTCGGCGTGCTCGCCGGAAATCTTGAGCGAAGTGCCGGTCACGCCGATTCGGACGCCCAGAGTGCTCTCGACCGTGCGCACGTGCGCGTCGTGCTGGCCGAGCAGATCGGAAAACAGGCGCGGGTCGTCGAAATGGAGTTCGAGCGAATCTTCGGTGGCTAGCTGGGAAATCGCCGGGCCTCTCGAGGTACTGATTTCGTTTTTCGTGGCGGTCGCCTGCCAGCTCAAGGATCGTTCACGCGCCGGCGAAATTAATCGTAATCATTTCGGCGCGGTTGGGAAAGCGCCTTCGGCGTGAACTCTCCACTACAACTCGAAATGCTCGCCGACCATCTCTTCGCTTTTGCGCCACAAGGCGTTCGCGCGGTTGAGGTCGAGAGCATAGGAGCGCACGCCGACTCGCGAGGTGGTGTCGTCATTCACGGCGCATACGTGGCAGTCCTCGCAGTAATGCCCGCCAACCGCGTCGGCCGATGCGACGAAGCCGCTCCATACGGAGGTTGCCGACCCTTGAGGCACCGTCTTGAAACGAAACGCAGGCGCCTGGCCGGTCGCACCTTTGTTGATTCGCGCCATCATCTGCTCGATGAGTTCAGGCGTGAGATGGCGGCCGAGTTCGGTCTGGATTCCGCCGGGATGTATTGCAGTCGCGCGCACGCCGCGTCCCTTGAGCCGGCTGTCGAGAGCAACCGCATACAAAATATTTGCCGTCTTCGAACGGCCATACGCGGCAAAAGCCTGATAGGGAGTCCGCTCGAAATTCGGATCTTCAAGGTCGACATCGCTGATCTGATGACCCGCCGAGGAAAGATTCACGATTCGAGCGCCCTGCTTCAGCAGCGGCGCGAGCCGATTGACCAGCACGAAGTGCCCGAGATGATTGGTACCGAATTGCGTTTCGAAACCGTCCTGGGTCTTGCCCCGCGGACACGCCATCACGCCCGCATTCGCGATGATCACGTCGAAGGGTTTGGCGCGCGCCAACAACTCGCTCGCCGCCTTGCGCACGCTGCTCAGCGAAGCGAGATCGGCTTCGACCAGATCCACCTTCGTGTTGCCCGCTTCCGCCAGCGCCTTGCGCGCTTTGTTCAGATCACGCGCGGTGCCCACCACGGTGGCGCCGTGCGTGACGAGTGAGCGGGCGGTCTCGACGCCCAAGCCGGCCGAGACGCCGGTCACAAGTACCCGCTTGCCCGAAAGATTGACGCCCTCGAGAACCTCGTCCGCCGTCGATTCCGAACCAAATGTTTTTGCCATTGATTTTCTCCAATTTTGAAACTGTCAACCAATCAGCGACGCGACCTTTGCCAGCGCCTCGTCGAGCCTGGACGCATCGCGGCCGCCCGCTTGCGCCAAATCCGGCCGGCCGCCGCCGGTGCCGCCTACGATCGGCGCGATGTTCTTGATGATGTCGCCGGCTTTGATCTTCGCCGTAAGGTCCGGCGTCACCGCGACCAGCAGCGCGACTTTGCCCTCGCCCAAGTCGGAGCCGAGTGCTACCACGGCCGAGCCGTGCTTCTGGCGCATCCGATCGGCCATCTCGCGCATCGTGCGCGGATCGACGCCGTCGAGCTTGCGCGTGACGACTTTGATGCCGGCAACCTCGCGCACGTTTTCTTCCGACGATGCGCCGCCAGCGCCATCTGCCAGCTTTTGTTCCATCGCGCGAAGCTTTTTCTCCAGCTCCCTTTCGCGCGCGAGCAGTTTTTCGAGCCGCTCGACCGCGGCGCCGTCGCGAGCGCCGAGCTGTGCGCCGATTTCTTCGAGGATCTTCTCGCGCTTGCGGATTGTCTCGAGCGCGCCCTGTCCCGTCACCGCCTCGACTCGGCGCACTCCCGCGGCGACGCCCGATTCCGCTTCGAGTTTGAAGACTCCGACGTCGCCGGTGCGCGAAATATGGGTGCCGCCGCATAGCTCGACCGAAAAATCGCCCATCTTCACGACTCGCACGCGGTCGCCGTACTTGTCGCCGAAAAACGCGAGCGCGCCGGCTTTGATCGCGTCGTCGTACGCCATCTCCTCGGTAGTGACTTCGGCGTTTTCGCGGATGCGCGCGTTGATCTCTTCTTCGATCGTCGCGAGCGCGTCGTCCTTGACCGGTCCCTGGTGCGCGAAATCGAAGCGCAGCCGGTCTGGCTCAACCAAGGAGCCCGCCTGATGCACCGAACTGCCCAGAATTTCGCGGAGCGCGTAGTGGAGGATGTGGGTCGCCGAATGATTCAGCATCGTCGCGTCGCGGCGGAGGCGATCGACCTTGAGCTTGACGCGCGCGCCCTTCGCAAAGTCGCCGGCCTCGCCGCGTAGGATGCGGCCCAGGTGGAGAATCGAGCCTTCGGCCTTGCGCGTGTCCGAGACCTCGAGGATCGCGCCGGACGCGGTCTCGATCACGCCGCGGTCGCCAACTTGTCCGCCCCCTTCCGGGTAGAAGGGTGTCTCCGCGACGACGATCGCCACCTGCTCGCCGATTTTGCCGGGTGCCGTCGCAGCTAGCACTTCGGACTCGCCTTCGTAGCTGCTATGGCCGACGAATCGGGACGCAGTTCCGCTGGCAAGGCTGATCTCGGAAGCGATCGCGTCATCTTTGCGCGCGGCTCTTCCGCGTTCCTTCTGCTCTTCCATAAGCCGGTCGAAGGCCGCGACGTCGACGTTCATTGAGTGATTGCGCAGCACGTCCTCGGTCAAGTCGAGCGGAAATCCGTAAGTGTCGTAGAGTTTGAACGCGACTTCGCCGGAGAGCGCATGTCCGCCGCTCTTCCTGATGCGCGCGAGCTCCGTGTCGATTAGTTCGAGTCCGCGATCGAGCGTCTCGCCAAAGCGCGATTCTTCCTGCGTTATTATTTCGGCAGCCTTGTCGGCCGCGTTCTTGATCTCGGGATACGCGTCGCCCATCGCCTCGACCACGCCCGCGTGAGCGGTCGCGAGGAAAGGGCGATGGATTCCAAGGTAGCGGCCGTGACGCGCCGCGCGCCGGATTATTCTGCGCAACACGTACTCGCGATCGGTGTTGCCGGGATTGATGCCCTCCGCGATCAAAAAGGTCATCGTGCGCGCATGATCCGCAATCGCGCGAAACGCCACATCACTCTCTTCCTTCTCGCCGTAGCGCGACTTGTCGCCGAACTTTTGCGCGCACTCTTCAATCTTTTTGATGATCGTCTGGAACAGGTCGATATCGTAATCGCCGAGCACACGGCCGGTCTCGATGCTCTGTAACGCCGCCGCGGTGCGCTCGAGTCCGGTGCCCGTGTCGACGTGTTTCATCGGCAGCGGGGTCAGCGCGCCCGACGCGTCGCGATTGTACTGAATGAAAACGAGGTTGCCGATCTCGATGAATCGCTCGCATCCGTCGACGTTCACGAAACATTTCTGGCCCGCGTGATTTTTTTCCGGAGTGCACGCGCTTTCGCCGCGGTCGATGCTGATTTCGGAGTTAGGACCGCATGGGCCGGTCGAGCCCATCTCCCAGAAATTGTCTTTGTCGCCGAATTGCAGAATCCGGTCGCGCGGCAGGACCTTCATCTGCAGCCAGATGTCTTCGGCCTCTTTGTCGTCCTTGTGAACTGTCGCGTAGAGCAGCTTCGGATCGATTTCCCAGACCTTGGTGATCAGTTCCCAATGCCACGGAATCGCTTCTTTCTTGTAGTAGTCGCCGAACGACCAGTTCCCGAGCATCTCGAAAAACGTGTGATGAAAAGTGTCGCGGCCGACTGCTTCGAGGTCGTTGTGCTTGCCCGAGAGCCGCAGCACCTTCTGGCAATTGACGATTCGAGGACTCGGCGGCGTGCGGATGCCCAGGAAATAATCCTTGAACGGAACCATCCCGGCGTTGACGAACAGGAGCGTCGGGTCACCGCGTGGAATCAGCGACGCCGACGGCACGATCGTATGCCCGCGTTCCTCAAAGAACTTGAGAAAGGAGCTTCTGATTTTTGCGGTAGTCCAGCGCATGCAGCCCTGATTCTATTTGAGCGCGCGTTCCAAATGAATAATCAAAGCAGCCTTTCGACTGCGTGCAGCAGTTGGCCAAACCCGAGCGGTCGGCCAGACTGGTTATATGGACATCAGCATCAACGCTCCAACCAGCGCGCGCCGCAAAGCTCCCACCTACACCGATTTTTTGATGAATCACAAGGGCGATCTGACGCTGGCATTTTCGTTCCTCGTTTATTTCGTCAGCCTGGGCGTCTTGATGTTCACCCATTTCAAAACCAGTGCCGAGATTGCGGTCTCGATGGCGGAGGCGGCGCTGATCGGCGGGCTATGCGATTACATCGCGCTCAAGATGATCTTCGAGCGTCGATGGTACCTGCCCAATTCCGGCGTGCTGCCGAGAAATCGCGCCAAGCTGATCGACGGAATCGCCGCGACGATTGAGAACGAATGGCTGACGCCGGTCATGATCGGCAGGAAGCTGAACGACATGGACCTGGTCGGGCGGCTCGGTACATTTCTCGAGGAAGTCAATCTTGACGAGTTGCTCGGCCAGGCCGGGATAGAACGCATCCTGAACCGGGCGATCGAGTACCTTGAATCGCCGGAGGATCGCGATCGCCTCGAAGGAATTCTAAAGAAAGCGCTGCCGAAAACCTTCACCCGAATCTACGCGGTAATCAACCGGTTCGGCTCGCGAACCATAACCTCTCGAATCGCGGAGACGCTGCGGAAAAGGCTGCCCGAACTGCGCAACGATCCCGAAATCCTGCGCACCTGCGAAACCGCGATCCACGAATTCGGCGAGCAGCTTCACGACCCCGAAAGCTACGCGCGAAAACTCGCGCAGCGACTTATCGACGCGTTGGTCAGCCGGACGGTCGAGTCGAGCCGCGGCGAGATAACGCACATGGTCAGGGAGAACCTCGCTCGGTTGAACGACGATCAGATCAGAATTCAGATCGAGTCGAAAACGCGCACCCACCTCGACTGGATTCGTGTCAACGGCGGCCTTTTCGGCGCGTTCTTCGGACTGTTATTCGCGCTGTCGCGAATCATCTCGCACAACGGCCCCGCGATAGCCGCACATTTTCACGTCGCGATGTGAGCTTCTATCCACGAGCCGGGTTGCGTTGACACGATTTGTTGCCTAGTCTCCGCGCATTCGGGGGATCAACAACCTGTCTACGACCGAACTAGAAAAAGCAGCCTGCGCCCCAATTCCGGTCGATTCAGGCCGCTTCAACACACAGTCCAAGCTTCCGTATGGCTGCACGGTCAAAGCGGTGCGGAAGTCGATGGTCACATTCATCGATTTCCTGGGCTTCCTGAACGATCAGCTCAGGAGCCGCGATTTGCCGCGCATTGAGATGCTCATGATGCCTGCGAACTTTTCGAGCCTCGTTGGTGAATTCATTGTCTCATCAATACCCAAACACTGCGTCGGGCTCGTTAAAAACCGGTATCACAACGGGCATCCCGATTTGGTTCCGCAGGGACGCTATCCCAACGATCTAGTTCTGCACGGACCGGCAGGCATCGAGGTAAAGGCGTCTCGCTATCCCGGTGGCTGGCAAGGGCACAACGCCGAGGCAAGCTGGCTCATGGTGTTCGTGTTCCGAGCAAACAGTTCTTCGGCTCATGATGCCGAGCCGGTGCCCTTTGAATTTCGGTCCGTATATTTGGCTAAGTTAGCTCTCGCCGACTGGAAGTTCTCGGGTCGGAGTGAGACGAGCCGCCGGACGATCACTGCCTCTGTCACAAAAGAAGGCGAGGGAAAACTCAAGAACAATTGGATCTACCTGGCTTGATCGACCTTGCCGTGCGAAACTGATGCGCGTTTGGGTCCGTCGAACAGACCTCCTTGACCTCTGCCGCACATTTCATCGATGCCTGGGATCTCTAACGCACTTAGGCGGGGTATTGCCGAGACCGCGAGCTTCACGTATTCGGCGTTTCGTTCAACTCCGATTGACGAAATACGAAGCGCTTCTGCGGCGGCTATAGTCGCGCCTCCGCCCATAAATGTATCGACCACTATCCCGGTTCCCAGAGGCAGAGAGGCGTACACAAGGAGCCTCATGAAGCTCTGAGGCTTAAGGCTCGGATGATCGCCGATTTGTTTCTCACGCGCTGGCGTCCGTTCGCTCTGAATTAGATCCTCAAAAGGGTTTCCGTTCGCTAGCCGGCGCAGACCGCCAGTCTGAAAAGCTCGTAAGCACTCGGCCACTGTCATTCCGGGCAGAACTGGTTTTCTGAATAGACCCCAAGGCTCGTAGCAACCCTTGGGAATAACACACACATCCGGGAACTCCTCGTGCGCGTTCTTGGGACGATCGCCCCCGCGCAGAGTGCGAACTGTGCGCATGATTTGGCCACGAAACTCAAGGCCTCCCTTTCGCACAGATTCGTAGAGGAGCGCTGCCACGACGGAACTTGTAGCGATAAAAATATGCCCTCCGGGCCGGAGCGCGCGAACGACCAGCCGCGACCAATCCTCGAAGAACTTTGACAGTCGCTTAAGCTCCAATTCTGAATGCGCCGTAAAGCGTGGTAGTGGCGCCCGGATTGAACCGTCAAACGAAGGTGGAATTCTCCAAACCCCTCCTTTCCCAGTGGCGCGCTTCTCAAGTTCGTGGGCGTCGAATTCCTTCACGCCGTAAGGAGGGTCGGTTACGATCGCGTGAATCGAGTTTTCCGGCACGCGCGCGAGCCAGTCGAAGCAATCGCCGTGGAGCAGCAGGGACTGACCAACTTGGTGAGACTTCAAGTCGAGTCCGAAGGTTGCCAGGTTGTCATTTGTCCCCATTATCGTCGACCGACTTTTGCCAGCAGTTTATCGAGTTGCCCCCTGCTATAGAGGCGGTACCCGTTGATCGGATGCCTATATGGTTCTAGCTTTCCGGCGCGATCCCAGTTTCGAAGAGTAGAAGCCGAAACGCCCAAGTATGATGCTGCGGCACTCACCGTAAGGAAATCGCGGAGCAAACCGGAAGACGATTTCGCGCCCACCCGAAACCCTATCAAACCTTATCAAACCCTACAAGCCATTTGACGGCAGCAATTTCACCCCTTTTTCTTTGGCGACGGGGCGGGCGTTTCCTCCGGCTCCTCGACGGCGGCGTCGGGCGGTAGTGCGACCGGCTTGGCGGCCAGCTTCTCGCGCACCTTGCCTTCGATCTCGTCGGCGAGCTTTGGATTCGCTTTGAGTAGATCGCGCGCGTTCTCGCGGCCCTGGCCGATTCGTTCGCCGTTGTAGGAGTACCAGGCGCCGAGCTTCTCGATGATGTTGTGCTCGCTGGCGAGGTCGACCAGTTCGCCTTCCTTCGAAATTCCAGTGCCGTACAGGATGTCGAATTCGGCCTCGCGAAACGGCGGCGCGACCTTGTTCTTCACTACTTTGACCTTGGTCCGCGAGCCGATCACCTCGGTCGCGTTTTTGATCGTGCCGATCCGCCGGATATCGATTCTCACCGACGAGTAAAACTTGAGCGCGTTGCCGCCGGTCGTGGTCTCCGGATTTCCGAACATTACGCCAATCTTCATTCGAATCTGGTTGATGAAAATCACGATGGTCCGCGAGCGCGAAATTATCGAGGTCAGCTTGCGCAGCGCCTGCGACATCAGGCGCGCCTGCAGGCCCATCTGCGGCTCGCCCATCTCGCCCTCGATTTCCGCGCGCGGCACCAGCGCCGCCACCGAATCGATTACCAGCACGTCGATCGCGCCCGATTGCACCAGCGTCTCCGTGATCTCGAGCGCCTGCTCGCCGTTGTCGGGCTGGGAGATGAGCAGGTCCTCGACCTTGACCCCGAGCTTGCGCGCGTAGGCGGCATCGAGCGCGTGCTCGGCGTCGATAAAGGCGCAGGTGCCGCCCATCTTCTGCGCCTCTGCGATGCACTCGAGCGCGAGCGTGGTCTTGCCCGACGATTCCGGGCCATAGATTTCGACCACCCGGCCGCGCGGCAATCCGCCAACGCCGAGCGCGACATCGAGACCGAGCGAGCCGGTCGACACCACCGCGATATCGGCGGAGATAGCCTGCTCGCCGAGCTTCATGATCGAACCCTTGCCGAACTGTTTTTCGATCTGGCTAAGCGCCAGATCGAGCGCCTTACTTTTAATCTCTATCGCCATCGATCGTGCCTACTTTGTAAGTTGAGTATTGCGAAGCGAATCTTGCCACAATCGCGCGTCGATAGCTCTATCCACGATAAGAATCGTTTCCACAGGGTGCCCAGACCGAATCCGATAGTGTTCCTCAGAGAACAAAATGTGCACCGACGGCTGTCCCGGACCTGTCCTCAGCGATGATGAAACAGAAAAGTCGCGAGCGCCTCGTAACTCGACCCTTCGGCCGCGAGATGACTGCGATAGAGCGTGATCGATTCGATCTTCGAACTGCCGAACTCGGTGTCCTTCGCAGCTTCCAGAGCCGCTCGTGTCTTGGCGTTGAGGCGATGTTCCGCGCGGATGCGCCCGATGGTCAGATGCCCACGCCAGTGCCGATTCTCGTGCTCAAAGCCATACCCGGCAGCCGCCGCCTCTACGCGCGCGGCCAGCGCCCCGAGCTCAACGCTATGCAGGCCGACGAAGACGGCGCGCGGATGCTCTAGGCTTGGAAACGCGCCCAGGCCGCGTGCCGCGACCTCGAACGGGGCGGTCTTCATCGCGACTTCATGCAACCCTGCCGTGAACCGCTCGAGTCGATGCGGGTCCACACTCGGACCGAGGAACTTGAGCGTGATATGCAGGTTTGCGCGCGGAACCCATCGGATACCGTCGCGAGGCCGCTTGATCGCGTCGCTCATCGCGGCGACCGCATCCTCGACCTGTTCGTTCATCCTGATCGCGACGAATGCCCGCACCGGCTTCAAATCGTGCGGCGGAAAGTTTTCGTGGGAATGCTCGCGGGGGCGGTTTTCCGTCCAGTGAACCATCGAACCAGTCGCTTCCTGAAAAATCAGCGCAGTGCGTGCTCGACCAGGGGCAGCCGATCGTTGCCAAAAAACATTGCGCCATCGACGAACATCGTGGGCGATCCGAATCCGCCGCGCGCAATCAACTCCTCGGTGTTCTCGCGCAACCGCGATTTGTACTCGTCGGAATTAATTTTTGTGAAAAACTCTTTTTCGTCGAGTCCGACTTCGCGCACGATCTCTCTTAGCACCTCGTCCTTGCTGATATCGCGATCGTCGCCCCAGTAGCTCTCGAACACGCGCAGCGAGTACGGCGCGATAATCCGATGCTCGTCGGCGACCAATGCGCCGCGCATCGCCTTGACCGAGTTCACCGGGAACACGCTCGGGTTGCCAATCTTGAGGCCGTAGAACTGGGCCCAGTCGCGCAGGTCTTTGACGTAATACTTTGCCTTGACCGGGACCGGCTTGGCGCGGCTCTCGTAAACCGACGGATTGACCGTGTTGAACAACCCGCCGACCAGGATCGGCCGCCAGATCAGTTCCGCATCGTGGCGCGTCGCAACGTCTTCGAATCTTGGTGAACGCCAGGTACGTCCACGGGCTGGAGCAGTCGTAGAAAAATTCGAGCTTCTTCGGCATCGCGGGATTTCCCCCGTTCGGAGTAGCTAGGTCGAGAATGACAGAGCGCGGCGCGATTTTGCCAGCGCCGTGCTACTGCGATTTCGAATCGCCGGCCGGTCGATCGCCAGCCTCCGGGCCTTCCGTCATCTTCGACCTTGATCAAATCCGCGTACACCGCACCGATGAATGCCTGCGACTGAATTCTTAACGGCAGATGCCGCTTGTCTGCCGACACCCAGAGCATCGTTCCATGTGCCTGGCTGCGTAACTGACCGTCGCTCACGTACCAGACATCGGGGACGATCCGTAAAGCGTCGAAGTCACCGAGCACGGTGTGGATGCGTTCGCGCGCCTGCACATCGAAGGAAAAAACGTAGCGCTGGCTGCCGCCGAATACGTCGAAGGCGTAAGTCTTTCCCGGTGTCAAGTCGAGGCTGAGCGCCATCATCGAGCCCGACAGCGGCCCAAACGGATCCGACGCGATGAACTGCTTGGTCTGGACCCCGTGCTTGCTGGTCTTCTTTACCGTGGCCATTTGCGCGGGACGATCGAAGGTCACATCGTAGGTGTCGAGGCGAGAATTCTCGTGTTGATCGACGTGAATCCAGCCGGAGTGCAACGTGTCCGCGGCGACGTTCTCGCGCAGGTGATCGCGCATCTTGTAGAACACGTCGGCGTACGGCGTGGTCTGGACCCATACTTCGGCGACCCATCGAGACTGTGGCGAGTCGGCGAGTCGGAAGGCGACGGGTCGTCGCGCGACGGATCTTTGCGCGCCGCGACTCTGCGCGGATCCTTTAAGTTCTTGTGGAACGTTACGCGCGCCTCCGCGGCGGGGATCCCGAGCCAGCTCGCCTGATAGGTAAGCTGCTCGCCGTCGTGAAACGGCACCGGCCCAGGCTTGTAAACCGGAACCTTGGCCTTGACCTCGGGCGGCAGCGCCATCGGCGTCGGCGTGGGAGTAGGCTTGTGACGATGCTTATGCGGATGCGCGGCCGGCGCGTCAGAGGCTGAATCCGGGCCAGCATTACTGGGCGCTGGCGCCATCGTCGCGGTCGCGATCAGCGCTGAAATGCAGAGCGCAGCGCATGCCCGCGCGCTGGGATGGGCAAATCGCAGCCGACCCGGCGCTGCCCCCTTCCTTGCAATGTCATTCATGATCGCGAATAATTCTGGCCCATTACCGAGGTCGGGGGAAATGATCAAGAACCGAATTTTGTTCGCGACCTTCGCGTTCGGCGTCGCCCTTGCTGTGCCACATCTGGCGGCTGCTCAATACGGCGGCCAGGGACTCGGCAGCGCGCTCAACGGCGATGCTTTGTCGCATCAGGGCAGCGTGAAGCCCGGGGTCGACGACCTGACCTCGCGCGCAATGCAGGAGACGCCTTTCAAGATTATCAAAGACGTGAAACTCGGGCTTAAAGATGCGGACCCCAGCGTGCGCGTCTCCGAGCTGATCAAACTGCGCAACCTGCAGGATCCTGAAGTAAACCCGATCCTGATAACCTCGATGTCCGACCCCGACGTGCGGGTCAAGATAAAAGCGATCGATATCCTGGGCGCGCGCGAGGCCAACGTTGCGGTGCCGACGATGTCGCGGATGTTGTTCCTCCGCTCGACCGAACCGATCGTCAAGCTGCACCTGGTCGCCGCCGTCGGCAGAATCGGTGACGCTCAAGGCGCGCTGTCCGTGATGCAATACCTGGGCGAAGATCAGGATGAGCGCGGACGCGGGACCGCGGTCTTCGCGCTCGGCGAGATCGGAAGCGATAGCGCCGTGCCGCTATTGAACAAGGTTATCGCGGAAGATCAGAGCCCGATGGTGCAGCGGCTTGCCAAGGAGGCGCTGCAGAAAATCGACGGTGAGATGCCGACCGAGCGGGTGAAAAAGGTCGCCGCCGATTCGAGCAAGGAACAACTCCAGCCGACCGATCAGAAGCTCAGCCACCTTCGCCAAATGGACAAAGAGATCCAGGACTCGGAACGCTAGCAGCCCATCGATCCGACTTCAGACGGCCGCGCGGAAATCTCCGCGCGGCCGTTCTGATTTTTCGCCGCGGAGTGGGACGAGGGCGCCAAACTAGCGGGGCATATACGCGATCAATTAGACGGCAGAGTCAGCGGCGAGCTCGGGGAGGGAGGAGTGCCGGCGCGCAGCGCCGCCGCGGCCGCACCGGCGAGGCTCAGATAAAAGTCGCTCGGCAGTGAGCAGCCGTCGGCATCCAGTGTGACGAACGAGTACCCGGGCGGGATACCCATCACCGGCACCTCTGCGGCATTGGGCAACATCTTGAACATGGCGGTGCCCTCGTTGACTTCGTCGAACATCGCGCCGTAGAGCATCGTCACTCCCAACCCCAGTGCGTCGTACACCTGCCGCCAGTAGAAGTTGCCGCATTGGCGCGGAATTTGATTGCTGATCGGAAACGGCGAGCCTTGGGCTCGCTCGGTATTGGCGAACGAGTAGCCGGGAAACACCACCGGCATGTAGTCCACGCCGAGCGCATGCGTGGCAACCAGATCAGGCGCCCAGACGGTGGCGCTATAGTTATCCGCAGAGGCATCGTCGGAGAAACGCCCGACCGACCAGGGACTCAGCACTCCGAGCCGGCGCCAGACCTTTTGCCACTTGGGGTCCGGCGAGGCATCGAACCGCCCTATCCGCCAATAGGACGGCACCCCGCCCATCACGGTCAAACCCCCGTGCGGCTTGCTCACCTTGTCGAGCGCATTGAGCAAGTTCTCTGCACTGCCTGGTGTCAGCGGCCGGCCCGCGAAGCCGAGGCCCCACAGCGCGAGCAGCGGGTGGCCGCGATGGTGCAAATATGCCGGGCTGCTCGTAATTCCCTCGAGTTCGAGCTTTTTCCAGTCCTGCGCCACGGAATGCAGGTTGGAGGACGTCATGCCGGTGAGGTCGTACATGACGAAGAACACCCGGCCATTGTCCTCCGCCGCCTGACGGACATTGGCCAAGACGATGTTGCGAGCCTCGCGCGTGGGTGCGTCCAACAGGTCTACAGCGAAGCGCTGCAGGGCGACGCCGTCCAGCCCGTATTGCTGCATCCAGGCGAATTGCGTCTCCACCGTTGCCGGGTTTGCATCGCTGAACAGATCGACCGGCTGCCCATTGGCATCGAGCATGGTGGTGACGCACCGCTCCGCCGCCGGATAGTCGGCGGCATTGGGTAGCATATCCACTGTAGGGTCAGGTCCCGTAAACCAGTGCCACCAGCCGACCGAGGTGCCGTCGCCCGGGCAGTTGAACCAGCCCTGGTAGCCCATGATCAGCTTCCCGGTAAGCGTGCTGGTATCGACGCTGTCGCCGGCCTTGACGGGTTTCCGGCTAACGACGAGTGCTTTGCGGTGCAGTCGCTGCGCATCGGCGTGACCGGACAGGATCGCCAGACATCCGAAGGCGGCGAGAGCCAGCCCGCGAAGGCGGTTTCCGGTCACGATGTCATGATCAGACGCTCGGCGGTCGAATTTACTATGCGCTGGACGTTCACGCATCAGCAAACTCGGGCGCGAGAATTGGCTAGCTGCGGGCAATCCACTCGCCTGCCATTACGCCGTCGCCGCACCATTTGCGGTTTGTTACCACCGCGGTTCCATTTACCATTACGTGCTCGATTCCTACTGGATCGAGCGTCGGCGTCAATGCGTCGGCGGCGCATCCGATTGTCTCGGGATTGAAGATTACCAGGTCGGCCGCGTAGCCGGCGCGGATAAGGCCGCGACCGCCCAGGCGCATGCGCTGCGCAGCCATCCCGGTTGCCTTGTGGACCGCATCTTCGAGCGTCAGCAGTTTCAAGTCGCGCACGTAGTGGCCGAGGATTCGCGGATAGGTGCCGAAGCTCGCCGGGTTATGATGCCCGTGCGAAGTCAGAATCGTGTCCATCTCAAACAAGTTGAGCGGATGCTTCATCGCGGCCTGGAGCGCATCTTCGTCGCCGAAGTCGTCGCCGCTGTAGAGATGAATCAACACCCGGGCGCGCGTCCCGCTTTCGCGCGCGACCGTCAGGTAAGCATCGATCGGATCGAGCTTCAGCTCGTCGGCGATCTGGCCGAAGAATTTGCCCTCGAGATGACTGAGCTCGGGCTTGACCGCCCACATCAGTTGGATCGATTCGGCGATAAAGGGACCGAGCGGACGAAATCCGTCGTGCAATTTCGCCCATCCGTCCGACGAGTCGAGCAAACCTTCGAGTCCGGTCTGCGCCCACGCGGGAAAGATAACGCGGATCGTCGTGTTGCCGCATGTGTATGGAAACGTGTCGAACGCGATATCGACGCCGTCGTTGCGATGGCGCTCGACTTCGGCCAGCGTGTCGTCGACAGTCGTCCAGGTGCGCCGCCCGACGAAGATCAGATGCGAGACTTGCAGCGGCACGCCGGCCTCGCGCGCGACGTTGGCCATCTCCCGAATCGCGAGAATGTTGTGCGGAATCTGGCTGTCGAAAAACAACGAGCGCACCGAGTATGCGCGCAGATGAGAGGTCAGCACGCCGCCCGCGGCCGCAGCCACTCGCGCCAGCGCCGCCAGCTCCGCGGGCTTCGCGATCATCCCGGGAAAATAACCGAGACCGGTCGAGAGTCCGACCGCGCCGTCAGTCATCGCCCGCTCAACCATCGCCTGCATCTCGCGGAGTTGTTCGGGCGACGGTTCGCCCGCATCGGCGCCCATCACACTGAGCCTGATACTGCCGTGCCCCGCCAGATGAGCGACGTTGAGTGCGAGGCCCTGGCGGCGCAGAAACGTGCCAAAGCCCGCAACGTCGTCCCATCCCCAGTCGAAATTGCGCTCGGCGCATAGACGCCCCGATTCGTCGAGCATCCGCTGACGCTCGCGTCGCACCGGCGCGACTGAAAAGCCACAGTTGCCGCCGACGAAGGTCGTCACTCCCTGGCGCAGAAATGGTTTCAGAATTTCGCCGTGGTCGGAAATCGGCGCGACCCAGTCGGAATGCGAATGCAAATCGATAAAGCCGGGCGCGACTGCGAGACCGCTCGCGTCGATCTCGCGCATTGCGGAAGCGCTCGCGGCGTCAGCGGGCGAAATCAGCGCCGCAATTTTCCGATCCTTAATTCCGACGTCGGCGCGAAAGCGCTGCCGCGCCGGAACCGTCAACGACGACGCCGTTTCGAACGATCAAGTCATATTCCATGGCGGCGATTATTCGCGACCCGAGCGTGGAAGCGCAAACTGTTGAAAGGCGCTAAGTCGTGATCGCGCGCGGTAGGGGAGTCACTTAATCTAACGTGAAACCCGCCGTGGGTTTCATTTTTCACGGCTTCCTTGGGCAGGGGTGACCCCTGCACCAAGTGCCATGAAAAGATGCGGGCTTCGCTCTTAGAACTGGGTCAGGGGCGGAGGCAGCTGCCTTCGAAGTCAGTTAGTCTCCCAGAACTCGCGAAGCATCGTGCTGACCAGGCGTGGATGCTCTTCCGGGAAGAGCAGCTTCGCGCGCGGCACGGTGACGATACGGCGCACGCTGCCCAGATTTTTGCGCAACCATTTCAGCGAGCCGCTCGTGTCGAACGCTGTATCGCCTTCGCCCCATATCACTTGCGCCGGGATTTTCGATTCGCGCAACTTGGGCGCGAGAGCAACCATTTGATCGCGGTTTTTGAGCGCCGCGCCAAAGCCACGCAACATTTCTGCGCGCGCGTCGGTTGCCGCGAGAGGTTCGAAGTAGGCTTGCGCGATCTCGGCCGTCAGCCAATCCACCCGTTCGTAAACCGGCGCGAACTGCTCGCGCGCGACGGCGACGTTCGATGCCATCGAGGTCATCATCTGTCCGGCCATTCCTCCGGCGAGCGCCGCGAAGATCGGTTCGAGCATCGGGGTCGGCCACAAGTCGTTGACCTCGCAGTTGGTGAGCGTCAGGGTGCGTACACGATCGGGATAGCTTGCGGCGAAGACCTGGCTGATCCCGCCGCCGGTGTCGTTGCCGGCTAAATCGACCTTGTCGATATCGAGAGAGTCAAGCAGTCGCGCGAGCATCCCAGCCTGCGCGGTGAACGAGACGTCGGCGCCGGCGGCGGGCTCGCTGTAGCCGAGGCCCATCAGGTCGGGCGCGATGCATCTGCGGATCGGCGCGAGATCTTCAATCACGTCGCGCCACTGGAAGCCGCAAAGTGGAAAGGCGTGGAGCAGGAGCGCGACGGGCCCACTCCCGCGCTCGAAGTACGCGATCTTTCCGGATGGGGTGGCGGCGAATTTGCGGGCAGCGTGGAACTCACTGGGATTCATGGTGTTTCTCCTTGCGGAATTCAGGAAATGTTGGCTAAGCTCGGTCTCCACCGACGGTTGCGATGCTTCCATCGGCATACATACAGCGTGTATGTAACAAACTAACCGTATGCCAGTCAAGAGCCGCCAGGCCGAACACTCCGCCGCCACTCGCGCCGCGCTGATGCGCGTCGCGCGGCGCATGTTCGCAGCCAAGGGATACGCCGCAACCTCAACCGAGGAGGTCGTGCGCCAGGCGCGCGTTACCCGCGGCGCTCTGTACCATCACTTTCGCGACAAGCGGGATCTCTTCATGGCGGTGCTCGACGAGGAGCAGAAAAAGCTTGCGGCAAAGGCCGCCGAGGCGGGCGCGTCGCAGCCCGACCCGTGGAGTGCGATGGTGGCGGCCGCCAACGCGTTCCTCGATGCGTGCCTCGATCACGCCGTCCAGCAGATTGTGCTGATCGATGCTCCGTCGGTGCTGGGACTCGAGCAATGGCGAGAAAGCGATCAGAGTTACTATCTGGCGAGCACCAAAGCGGCGATTCAGGTGGCGATCGAGCAGGGCCTGGTCGAATCGCAACCCGTTGACCCGCTCGCGCACATAATCATGGGCGCGCTGAACGAAGCCGCGATGCTGATCGCGCACGCCGACGACGAAGTCGCAGCCCGCCGCGAAGTCAGCGGAGTAGTCGCAAGACTGTTCGAGGGCTTACGCGGCAAACCTGGAGTCGTCGCGAAGTGCTGACGGTCGCAATGCTCGATCGCATCTGCACCACTCGATCCATCGTCATCAATGGCGAGATCTTCAAGCTCTTCACGTTGCGCTAGTTAAGGCACCACGCTGCGCTAGTTAAGGCGAAAGATATTGTGCGGGACCATTCGCGGCATTTTCTCTACAAAGCGTTTTTCACCTACATAGCGCTGCCTTAAGTGCCGATCGACAAGCGCGACCGGTTGCCACGTTCGACAGATCGAGCTGTGCCCGCTGCACTGGGAGATCGTCATCGAGCGCGAGCGGAAGCGGTCTTGAGATTTGCGATCGGCGACTAGCGGAAAAGGAAAGGCAACCGCTGAGTCGGGACCACCGACCGGCACCTTGCCCTACGGGTGGACTGTCCCTATTGGTAGCGGCTGAGGGTTCAAAACGGAAAATCCCCGGATTACATACACGGAGGAGAAATCGATGAAAACGGTGACGAGTTTTAGTCTTAATCTGGGGGCGGCTGCGTTAATCGTGATCGCAAGCGCGACCGTCGCTTTAGCGCAAGCGGGAAGCGACACGTGCGTCGGAGTGAACGCGACCATTGGCGGTACCTGCGCGCCACTAATCAACAACACCAGTGGCACTAGGGTTAATACCGCCGTCGGATTTGAGGCCCTTGAGTTCAACACCACGGGTGCCAGTAATGTCGCCATCGGAGACGCGGCCCTCACTGCGAACACCACGGGCTCCGACAATACCGCCACCGGAGTGGGTGTCCTCACCGCGAACGCGGGGAACCTCAATACCGCCACCGGATTTGAAGCCCTCTTTTCGAACACCACGGGCGGCAACAATACCGCCTCCGGAGCGCAGGCCCTCTTTTCGAACACCGCAGGCGGCGACAATACCGCCGCCGGGATCTATGCCCTCTTTTTGAACACCACGGGCGGCAACAATACCGCCTCCGGAGAGAATGCCCTCTTTTCGAACACCTCGGGCACCTCCAATTCCGCCTTGGGATTGAATGCCCTCAAGGGCAACACCACGGGCGACTTCAATGTCGCCTCGGGAGCTGGCGCCCTCTTTTCGAGCAACACGGGCGGCGGCAATACCGCCTCCGGATTCAATGCCCTCGAAGCCAACACCACGGGCAGCTCCAACATCGGCATTGGTTTTGGCGCAGGCGGCAATCTCACTACCGGAGATAACAATATCGATATCGGCAACGTGGGCGTCGCGGCCGAGTCCAACGCTATCCGGATCGGCACCCAGGGCACTCAGACCGACACCTTCATCGCCGGCATCTTCGGCACGCCCAAGATAAGCAAAGCCTGTGAAGTCGTGGTCGAAAGCACCGGCCGGCTCGGCTGCGTAAAGTCGTCGGCGCGCTACAAACGCGACATCCGCGATATGGGTGACGCCAGCGACAAGCTGATGAAGCTGCGACCGGTGACCTTCACCTACAAAGCCGACTCAACCGGGATTCAGCAGTATGGATTGATCGCCGAGGAAGTCGAAAAGGTTTACCCCGAACTCGTGATCGATGATGCCGACGGCAAGGCCGAGACGGTCGCCTACCAGGTGTTGCCGGCGATGCTGCTCAACGAAGTTCAGAAGCAGTCCCGTCAGCTCGCACAAAAGGACGCTCAGATCGCGGCGCTGCAAAAGCAGCTCGATACCCTCCGGAAAAAAGATGACCAAATCGATGCTCTATCTGAGCGTGTCAACGCGCTCGAACAGCAGGCCCGAAAGGCGACACCAGATCATTTGGCCAGTGCGATACGCTAGCTGAGAGTATACCGCCGGATCGACCTACCGATCCGGCGGGTCTGAATGATTGGTGCGGTCAGACTTTGATCAATCCATCGACGTGGCCGGTCGCGTGCGGGCAGGCGGGGAAGACTCGCGCGATTTGCGCGTCGGAGAACTGCATGTGCGAGCGTAGAACCGTGGCGATTGGCTCGCGGAAGTCGGTTGTTATTGCGAGGTCGCGTTCCTGGTACAGGTTTGCGGTCGACAAGCCCGGCCAGTTGCCGTACACCTTGCGGCCCTTCACCGGCCCGCCCATCACCCACATCACGTTGCCGTGGCCGTGATCGGTGCCCCCGTTGCCGTTCTCGTGCATCGTGCGGCCGAATTCCGAGATTACGAGGATTACCGTGTCCTGGTAGCTGGGGCCGAGTGACTTGGCGAGGCTCGCGAGGCCTTCGCCTAGCGGCTTTAGATGCCCTGCTAGTTGGCCGGTGGCCGCGCCCTCGTTGATATGCGTGTCCCATCCGCCTAGCGCCATGAACGCGACGCGGATAGTTGGATCGCGGCCGATTAGCCGCGCGAGGCGGTCGGTGTCGTCGGAGAATCCCTGCGGCGACGGCGCTCCCGCGTCGGCCTGCACCATGTCTTGCGTCAGCTCGCTTATCAGGCGTTTGCGCGATTCGCGGCCGTCGCGATAGGCGCGGCTGATCGAATCGTTGCCGGTGTACAAACGATCGAACGCGGCTTCGATGATCGGCCGATCCATCGGCATCGGGCGCGCGGCGGCTCGTCCGAGCGCGATGTTCGCGACCGGCTGCGCGCCGCTCAGAATTCGCGGCACCGTCGGCCCGAGGCTGAGCGCTTCGGTCGAAGAATGAGTTCCGGGAATCTGCGCGATGGTGCGATTGAGCCATCCGTCGCGCGTCGATTTCACGCCGGGCGTTCCGCTCTCCATGAAATCCTGCGCGTCGAAATGCGAGCGAGTCGGATCGGGCGAGCCGCACGCCTGTACGAACGCGAGCGTGCCGTCACGCCAATTCGCCTCGAGCGGCGCGAGCGCCGGATGCAACCCGAAATGGCCGTCGAGATCGATCACTCCATCGCTCGCGCCCATGCGTCCAATCGCAATCGTGGGACGTGCGTCGTAGTACGTTGACTCGCCGTGTGGCACCACTACGTTGAGTCCGTCGACCGCGCCGCGCAGGAACACCACGATGAGACGGCGCTTGCTTGAAGTATCTACCGAGCGTGCGGCCCACGCATGCGGACTCAGCAGCACGATTCCTGAGGCGGAAAGCAGCGCGGCGCGGCGGATGAATGCGCGCCGGCTGATAGGTGTCGCAAGGCGCGGAGTACAGTTCGCGCATCCGCCGGTTCCGTCAAAATCTTTTTCGTCAATTGGTTCCATCGGCAAAGCTCCAGCTACCGCTTCATGAACTCGGGACTGCCGAGGATTAGAGGCGCGCGCAGATTGCTCGGCGACGCCTCCACAGCGGCGGCCGTGGTCGGTGAAAAATAATCGCCCAGGGTCGAGGCCAGCAGCGCGGGATCGGGCGGCGTCATCTTGGGTCCGTGCGCGCCGGCGTCGAACTTGATATTGACCCGCCCTGCGCCCTTGCGCACGACTGGAGGTTCTTTATCTGCACGCCCGCCGTCGGCGGTGGCGTCTTCTTCGAACGGTGGATTTTCCAGCGGCAGATTTCCCGAACCGAGCGCGGTCGCAAAGCTGAGCCGGGTCATCATCGCGTCGGGATTCAACCAGGCGTCCTGAGTGTCGGCATAACCGTTGGGCGTCAGGCATCCGTAGATCGGCATCCCGAGGATTTGCATGGTGCCGAAGAGCGGGCGGTAGTTGCGCACCGGGACGCCGCTCGCGCGCACGCATGAGACCACATACTCGTACGGAGTCTTGAACTTCGCGCCGTAGGTGCGGCTGTCCCAGAATTCCGCGCTAGTGAACATCAGTTTGAGCACGGCGCGGATGTCGCCGTCGGTCGCGAGGTATTGTTGCGCCATCCGGCTCACCAGCGGCTTGGGCGGATCGTCGGCGACGAAATACTGGGCGAGTTGGAAACTCAGATGATTCGCGGTGACGGGGCTGCGCGCGAGGATATCGAGCGCATGCTCGCCTTCGTCGACTCCGGAACCTTCGATGTGATGGCCCAAAAAAGTCTTGCTCGAAAAATCGTGGCGAGTGGGATCGAAAAAGAATCCGCTCGGATCGACCGGCTGCTGACTTCGACGCATGAAACTCTGCCGGCGGAATCCTACCCGTCCGAATCGAGCAATCGAACCATCGCCTTGCATCCGTTCGTCCCGTGGCTTCGGAATTCCCCATCCGGTCAGGACGTGCGCGAGCGCGATCACGTCGGCCTGCGAATATCCGCCGTTGACGCCGAGCGTGTGCAGCTCCATCAACTCGCGCGCGTAGTTTTCGTTGATCCCCTCGAACTTGCCCTTTGAGCCGGGACTGCCGGGCGCGGTGTTCTGCCAGTTATCGAGATAGAAGAGCATCGCGGGATGATGCGCCGTGGCGCCGAGCAGGTCGCGGAACTTGCCCATCGTATGCGGGCGAATCGCGGTCTCTTCGAAAGCGCCGGTCCAGATAATGTCGAGTCCCTTACCGGCGAAGATGTTGAAGTGATTGAACCAGAACGCGGTCATCACTTCCTGCAACTGGCGCGGACCCTCGATCGCGCGGACCATGCGCGCTTCGGCCGCCTCGCGCATGACAACGCGCTGCTTGATGCGCGCGTCCTTGGTCGCGTCTTTTACCGCGACCTTGTCGCCGCCGGCCTCGGCCTTGGCGCTGCGCCGCGCCTGCATGAGCGGGCGATAGTACTCGGTGAACAAGGCGATCGGCGTCATGTGCAAGGTGCGATAGGCGCGGATTTTTTCGATCAAGTCGTCGGGAATCGGAATCGAGTCGGGGTACAACTGCTCGTGGACGTAGGCGTCGGGACCGATCGCGCGGACATGCTCGACGTCGCCTGGACGCGGCCCGAATGCGAGCCGGTTCAGGACGTGAATCGCGCGATCCAATTTTAGTGAGTCGCCGGATTCATTCACGAGCCGTTTCCCTCACAGGAATAAGTACGAAATCGTCTCACCGAGGATTCAGACGGCGGCCGAGACTGCGCGAGGCGACCGGTAGGAGCCGCGCTGCCAAAGTGGTACCAGAAGAAAAATGAAAACGCCGAAAATCGTAATGGACCCGTTCGCCTCGAGGGAGATTAAGAACTTCGTGCAGAACGGAGTCGACAATCACAATATCGCAGTGACGGGCCATGCGCCCTATTACCCGATCGGATTTTACGTCATGGACCCTGACGGCTCGGTGCTGGGCGGCCTGATGGGGCAAATCTGGGCGCGATGGCTTCATGTCGGCACGCTGTGGGTGGACGAGCGGGTTCGCGGGCGCGGGCACGCGAGCCGGCTGATGACGGCGGCGGAGCGCTACGCTCTTGAAAAAAGATGTACCGATTCATTTCTCGAGACTTTCAGTTTCCAAGCGCGCCCGTTTTACGAAAAGTTGGGTTACAGAGTCTTCGGTACGCTCGACAACTATCCGGAAGGGCACGCCTACTATTATCTGACCAAGCGCCTCGACGCGTCGAAACCTAAGCTGGCGAGAGGGAAGAAGATCTAAGTGCGATCGCGTCGCGTGGCGAGCGCTTATCGAGCGGCGCGGCCCCAGGCTTCGATCAATCGCTCGAAGGCCGCGCGCAACTCGGGATCCTTGAGCTCGGGCAGCTCGATCGATTTCCGCGCCGCGCGCGGCACCGTGCGCAATTTCGGACGCTCGCGCCGGCTGAGACGTCCCTGCACGAACCGCAGCTCGCGCACAACGTCGTCGCCGAGCTGCGCGGTCACGCGCGATAAGATTTGCGCCTTCATCAAGTTGAGTTCTTGTATCCACATCGCGCCCGACACTTTCACGACCGCGGTATGGAATTTGAGCGAGACGATTTCGGTGCGTCGCGCGATCGTTTCGCCGACAATTTCGGGCCACGCTTTCGCCAGCCGCACGATCGCGAAGTGACCTTCGCGGTCGAGTCGATCGAGCAGCGGTTGCATCGCGGCGCCGATCTGCTGCGGGGCCCTGTGGCGTCGAGTTGCCATGAGTCGATCACGATAGCTCCGCGCTCGCCGCGCGCCTACCAAGGAAACCAGCGGCGAGTTGCGCCAAGCCGTCCGGATTTATCTGACGGGGAGACTCTAGACGATAAGATTGACTAATAGTATGGGTCTATTTCACAACAATTTCTAATCATGGCGAACATTTACCAAAAGTTATCAACAACCTAATATATGGTTTGTGAACAAGTTGTCCTATACCACCTGTAGGGGGTAGGGGCTTGACAGGCCACGGTAGCAGCGAGCATATATTCGCCCACGGCACGCTTTGCGACGATGAAAGATTATTTGCGGCGACGAGACCAGGATGCGCTGGAAGCGGAGCGGGAATCTTAGCGTAATGCGGATGTAACCAGAGCGGGGAGGGTGCGGCGATGGGCGGGGGAGCGATCGAAACTGAGTCGGAAATGGATCCAAAGGCAAGCAAGACAACCGGCAGAATCCAGAGCGCCCCGAGCCTGGACGACACAGCCGTGCGGCGCCGCGGCGTCACGCTCGATCGGTTTTTCACGACCGCGGGCGTCGAGCCGTTTTCGGAAGTCGAATGGGATTTGCGCAGCGCGGTGATCTCGGGCGAAGACGGGCGAATCGTATTCGAGCAAAAGGACGTCGAGGTTCCGCGCGCGTGGTCGCAGACCGCGACCAACGTCGTGGTCTCGAAATATTTCCGCGGACAGATCGGCACGCCCAGGCGCGAGACCAGCGTCCGCCAGCTAATCTCGCGCGTGGCGGATACGATCTCCGGTTGGGGCGAGAAGCAGGCATACTTCGCCGACGCGCAAGCGCGCGAAACGTTCCATGCCGAACTGACGCATCTTCTGCTCACCCAGAAGGCCTCGTTCAACAGCCCGGTTTATTTCAACGTCGGTATCGAAGCGAAGCCGCAGTGCTCGGCGTGTTTCATCTTGAAGGTCGACGACAGCATGGAATCGATCCTCGGCTGGTATCGCAACGAGGGGATGATTTTCAAAGGCGGCTCGGGCGCGGGAGTGAATCTGTCGGCGCTGCGCTCGTGCAAGGAGAAGCTGTCGTCGGGCGGGACCGCGTCGGGCCCGCTGTCGTTCATGAAGGCGGCGGACGCATCGGCGGGAGTGATCAAGTCGGGTGGAAAGACGCGGCGCGCGGCCAAGATGGTGGTGCTCAACGCGGAGCATCCCGATATCAAGGAATTCATCAACTGCAAAGTCGAAGAGGAGCGCAAGGCGTGGGCGCTGATCGAGGCGGGCTACGACTCGTCGCTCGACGGGCCGGCGTACGGCTCGGTGTTCTTCCAGAACGCGAACAATTCGGTGCGCGCGAGTGACGAGTTCATGCGCGCGGTGCTCGACGACGGCAGTTGGCAGACCCATTACGTGAAGGGCGGCGACGTCGCCGAGACGTATCGCGCGCGAGAGATGCTGCGCTGGATCGCGGAAGCCGCGCACGCATGCGGCGATCCCGGGATGCAGTTCGATTCGACAATCAATCTATGGCACACCTGCCCGGCGAGCGGACGAATCAACGCGTCCAACCCGTGCAGCGAGTACATGCATCTGGACAACTCGGCGTGCAATCTTGCGTCGCTCAATTTGATGAAATTTATCGACGAGCGCGGCGAGTTCGACGTGCGCGCGTTTCGCCACGCGATCGACGTGATGATCACCGCGCAGGATATCGTGGTTGACAATTCGTCGTATCCGACCGACGAGATCGCGAAGAACGCGAGCGCATATCGCGAGCTGGGACTCGGATACGCGAACCTGGGCGCGCTGCTGATGGCGCTCGGGATGCCTTACGATTCCGACCAGGGCCGCAGCTACGCGGCGGCGATTACCGCGCTGATGACCGGCGAGGCGTATCTGCAATCGGCGCGAATCTCCGAGCAGATGGGTCCGTTCTCCGGCTACGCGCCCAATCGCGAGCCGATGCTGAAAGTTATCGAGCGTCATCGCGGGGCGGCCTACAAGCTCGATACGTCGTATGTGCCGCTCGACTTGCTGCGCGCCGCGCGCGAGTCATGGGACGAGGCACTGAAGCTCGGAACCGCAGCGGGCTATCGCAATTCGCAGGCGACGGTGATCGCGCCGACCGGCACGATCGCGTTCATGATGGATTGCGACACCACCGGAATCGAGCCCGACATCGCGCTGATCAAGTACAAGAAACTGGTCGGCGGCGGGATGCTGAAGATCGTTAACAACACGGTGCCGCGCGCGCTGAAGCGGCTCGGCTACGACTCGAAGGAAGTGCAGGAAATAGTCGAGTACCTGGATGAGAACGACACTATTGAGGGTGCGCCGCAGCTTGCCGATGCGCATCTGCCGGTATTCGATTGCGCGTTCAAGCCGCGCTCGGGATCGCGCACGATTCAGTATCTTGGGCATATCAAGATGATGGGTGCGGTGCAGCCGTTCATCTCGGGCGCAATTTCCAAGACGATCAACATGCCGGCGGAAGCGACCGTCGATGAAGTCGGGGATGCTTACGTAACGGCGTGGAAGCTCGGTCTGAAGGCGGTCGCGATCTACCGTGACGGATCGAAGCGCACGCAGCCGCTCAACACTGGCCGGAAAGACATCGAGAAGGCGGTTGACGCGGCGGCGACGATCGCGGCGGTGGACGATCGGATGCAGCGGCGCAAGCTGCCCGACGAGCGCAAATCGATCACGCACAAATTCGATATCGCCGGCCACGAGGGATACATCACGGTCGGCATGTACGAAGACGGCACGCCGGGCGAGATTTTCGTCACGATGTCGAAGCAGGGGTCCACGATTTCGGGGCTGATGGATTCGTTTGCGACCGCGATTTCGTTCGCGCTGCAGTATGGTGTTCCGTTGCAGTTCCTGGTCGACAAGTTCTCGCATATGCGCTTCGAGCCGTCTGGGTTCAGCAAGAATCCGCAAATCCCGTACGCGAAATCGATCGTGGATTACCTGTTCCGATGGATGGCGTCGAAATTCCTCGACGAGGAAGCGAAGCGCGAAGTTGGAATTATCGAGACTGAAAAAAGTTTGACCGCGAAGGCGGATGCGGCGAGTGCGCCGGTTGTGCTGGCGCCGATGCCGAGTCTGCGTGGAGGCAAGGACACCGGGATGCGCCAGGCGTTTATCAACCAGGCGGATGCGCCGCCGTGTCCGGATTGCGGAAGCATCATGGTGCGCAACGGCTCCTGCTACAAATGCATGAACTGCGGCACTACGAGTGGGTGCTCGTAAGAAGTGAGTATTGGACTGAGTATTAGAATGAGTATCAAGGACCCCGGGGGATTGGCAGAGGGGAGGCTTCGGGACTGGCGATGAGGTTGTGGGGGAGGCGGCGGTAGCTATCGAGCGGCGAAAGAATTAGCCAGTTCCCGGAATGGGGATGATGAATTCTCCGGGGTCCAATTTGGAAGAAGGCGCGACGCGGGTCGTGCTTCAGGGGTTGTGGTGGGGGCGGCGGATGTGGTGACGGGAGGGGGCTGGGAGCAATCCCAGCCCCCGAATTATTGGGGGACAGCTTTTCCGAGACCTCGCCCGTTATAACGGGCGAGGTAAGAAGACGGCCGCCATACGCTACTGCCTGTGATCACAGGCGAGGTATCGGGTATCGGAGCTGGAATACTTATGAAATGGATGGCGGGATTTGAACCTGAGAATTCGTCGGTGTACGCGCGCAATGAGATTGCGATTGACGCGGCGCCGGAGCAGGTGTGGCGATGGCTTATTCGCGCCGCAAAATGGCCCGAGTGGTACAGCAATAGCGCCAATGTGAGTTTTCTTCGCGGCAATCCGCCTGACCTCGCGCCTGGCACTGAATTTCGATGGAAGACTTTTGGGGCTACCGTCACCAGTAAGGTGATCGTATTCGAACCGTCGCACGAACTCGGATGGGACGCGCGCGGCGTGCTCAAGGCGCATCACGGGTGGCTAATCGAACCTGATGGCAAGGGCGGCGGATGCCGCGTCATCACCGAGGAATGCCAGAACGGGATCGTGCCGAAGATTGCGTGGTGGTATTTGCGGCCGATGTTGGTGCGCGGTCATCAGAATTGGGTGGAGAGTTTGAAGCGGGTCACTGAGGGTGGAGAGCCGAGTTAGAGGTATTGCAGAAGCCGGGCGTCCTCACTCGTTGGCCGATAGTTAGTTTTCCGACAGGATTACTTCGAAGGCGGCGCTGTTGTCGCGTAGAACTCCCATCGAGCTTAGGAAGCGGGCCAGGCGGAGCATCGGGAGCACGTACCAGTATTTGCGCTCGACCAGTGCGCTCACCTTTTCGCGCTCCTTCGGATCGGTGATCACGCGTACTTTGCCGTTGAAGACTTCGTCGCCGATACGCAGTGAAATGTCAGGCCGCGACTTTACGTTGCGTACCCAGTTTCTATTCGCATTCGCGGAGACCAGGTATAGCTGGTCGCCTTCAACCAGGTACCAAATGACAACCTCATACGGGTTGCCCGTTTTTCGGCCATAGTGAGTCAACTTAAGCGTCTGCCTATCTCCGGCGCGGCGCATGCGTTCGAAAGATTTTGACTCCATCGGATAGCTCCTCCTGTTATGACTGCGCGACGGCGTCGTAGTCCGCGCGGATAAGAGCCATCAGGATTACGTCGCGGTACTTTCCGTCCACGTAACTCTCATCCCGGAGATGGCCTTCACGGACGAAGCCACACTTCTCGTAGCACCGCACCGCGCGGGGATTATCCACCAGGACGGTGAGCCACAATCGATTCAGGTTCATTTTTTCGAATGCCAACCGTGTCACGACCCGGAGCGCATCGCTGCCATAGCCCTTGTCCCAGAGCTGTTTCTCGCCGATCGTGATGAAGAACTCAGCCTTGCGGCACTTCCAGTCGATCGACCGGAGTCCGCAGTCGCCGACCAGCTGGCCGGCAAGCGTTTCGATCGCGAAATACTTTGCCGTGTCGGCCGGCGTCGAGCCCATCTCGATAAATTTTTCCACCTGCGCGAGCGATGCCGGCAGATTGGGCGGCCCGTGCCATCGCGTGACATCTTCATCTGAAGCCCACCGCAGCATCGCGTGTGCGTCGGATTTTTCGTAACCGCGCAGCCTGACCAGTCTTCCCTGCATCCGGCTCCCGTGATGCGAATGACCATTCGCGCGCTCCGCTAGTGAGTAATCGTTTCCATGACTTTGCCACTTGCGCTGTCGACAATATCAAGCTCGACGGGAGCGGAAATATTGTTGTCTTTCTTGGCGGCGTCGATCCCGGCGGTGAGGTCGTTCAGGAACTTGGTTTTCGCAAAGGGTGGCATTTGATCCATCGGAAAATTATCCATCAGGACCTTGCCCTTGAGCTGGTCGGGCCACTCTACGGAGCCGACCTTCGGTCCTGCGAAGGGAATGCCCTTGACCATCTGCTCGATCGCACTGTGGAAATCCTTGCCTGTCCCCGCAGTCGACTCGGCGCTGGGCGCCGCCGTAGGTGAGGCCGACGTTTTCGCCGATGCGGCTGCCGGAGACGTCGCAGGCGAAGCGGCCGCGATCACGGAGTTCTTCGCCGCCGGCGACGATGCCGCCGCGACGCTGTTCTTTGCCGCGGGCGACGAAGCTGCCGCGATCACGGAGTTCTTCGCTGCGGGCGACGACGCTGCCGCGACGCTGTTCTTCGCCGCCGGCGATGCAACTTGCGGTGGTGCGATCGTAGCCACGGCCGCCGGTGCGCCGTTCAGCTTCGCGATCAAGTCTGTCACCTGTTTTCGCGCCGCATCGTCGGGCGCTAGCGCCATCGCTTGCTTGAGCGTGGCCGCCGCCTCGGCGGGTTTGTTCTCCTGCGCGTAGGAGATTCCCATATTGTAGTACGCCTGGAAAAATCCGGGCTTCGCCGCGACCGCCTTTTTGTATTGTACGATCGCCTGGTCGGCGTTGCCGGTGTAGAGGTACATCGTGCCGAGGTCGGTGCGGACTTCGGGATCGTCGGGTTTCTTTTTCAGGTAGTGTTCGTAGGCTGCGATCGCTTCGTCGTAGTGCTGCTTGTCGTAATCGATATCGCCGATTCCACGCAGCGCGTCGAGGTTGTCCGGCTCCTGTTTCAGCACGTGCCCGTAAGCTTCTTCGGCCTTGCCGTAGTAGGTTTGATCGAACATCGCCGCGCGCATCGAGACCGCGCCGAGTTTGTTCCACGCAGCGATGTCGCTCGGCTTCGAGTGCGCTTCTTTTTCGATTTTGTCGATGAAGGTGCGAGCCTCGGTCGGTAACTCTATCCTTGGATGACCGGCCGGGAGATCGCCATTCTGACTTCCGCCCGCGGCCGGATTGGCCACCTCGGTTTGCGGCGGTCCGCCGGCGCTATTCGGCGCAGCGCTCTCCGACGCGCCGGCACTCGGTGCCGCAATTACCGGCGGTATGTTCGCGACCTGCTCGCGCACAGCTTCAGGCGTCTGCCATCTGATCCACACCGCCGCGAACAGCCCGACCAGAGCAATCGCCACGAACACAACGACAAACGCGTTGGTGAGCGGCATGTTGCGGCGCAGAACGCCGCCGGTTTCTCCCGCTCCAGAGGCTGAGCCGCCGGCAAGTCCGCGGCCGCATTCCACGCAGAACTTTGCGCCGGCTATCAGCGGCGCACCGCAGTGCGGACAAAATCGCATGGCAAAGTCCTACATGAGCGCTTCCGGCCAACGCAACACGCTGCGATTTGGGGTTCCCGCCTTCGCGCAGCCTGTTGTATAGTCCGGCCCGACACTGATTTTTGCGAGGTGATTGACTATGCAACTCTACGATTCGCTTGGACCCAATCCGCGCGCGATGCGAATGTTCCTGGCAGAGAAGGGAATTTCGATTCCGATCAAGGATGTCGACTTGATGGGCGCGGAAAATCGCAAGGCGCCGTATACCGATCGCAATCCCGGCGGGCAACTGCCCGCGCTGGAACTCGACAACGGCAAGTGTATCGGCGAGACGGTCGCGATCTTCGAGTACCTCGAAGAGAAGCATCCTGCGCCGTCGCTTATTGGCACCACCGCCGAGGAGCGCGCCGAAGCTCGGCAATGGCAGAGGCGGGTCGAACTGCAAATCACCGAGCATCTGTACAACGGTTTTCGCTATGCCGAGGGCGCAGAGCTGTTCAAGACGCGCATGCGGATTCTGCCGGAGGCGTCGGCAGGGCTGAAGGCGATCGTGCAGGACAAGCTGAAATGGCTCGACGCCCAGCTTCAGGGCAAGGAGTATATCGCGGGCAACCGGTTCACGGTCGCGGACATTATATTGTACTGCGCGCTCGATTTTGGCGGGAGCGTCGGGCAGAAGATCGATCCCTCGCTCAAAAATGTGAACGCGTGGTTCAAGCGTGTCGAATCGCGGCCGAGCGCCACGGCGAGTCTGCATCCCGGGTCGGCGAAAGCCAGGATGCGAGGATAAGTCGAGAGGATAAGCGGCGGCGTCGATTTCAATGGCGGAGAAATTCGAGCAAGTTGCCGCGCAGCTGACCGCATTGGTGCGCGCGAAAACCGGCGACGCTGGAGCACGAGCGCATTCGCTTGCGGCGCTGCCCGGTCACGCCGGATTCAGTTACAGCTTCGTCCTCGAGCGCTCGGACGGCGGCGCGCCGGCGGGAAGATTCGTGGTGCGCATTGCGCCACCCGGGGTAAAGATCTCCGGACCCGCCGACATCGTGCGGCAAGCTAAAGTCATGGCATCGCTCGCCGACACCCCGGTCGCGGTACCCCCGATCATCTGGTACGGCGACGAAGCTGAGTTCTTCGAGCGTCCGTATTTCGTGGGCGGCTTTGTCGACGGGTTCAAGTTGAACGAATCCACGCTGCCCGTCGCGCATCTGAAACGGCTGGCGCGCAAGGGAATCGAGACGATGGCCGCGCTCCACAACGTCCGATGGGAGCAGCGTCGCGAGGCGTGGGGCGAGCCGTTCGCGCTCAGCGAAGAGCTCAAACGCCTCGACTACCTGCTCGATCGCCCGACGCTCGATCCCGCCGTGGTCGCGCGTGCCCCTGAACTCCGCGAGCGTTTGCGCTCGAGCCTGCCCGACGGCACGCGCATCGGATGCGTTCACGGCGACTTCCAATGGTCTAACGTTCTGTTCAGCGAGGAACGCGTCGTCGCGCTGATCGATTGGGAAATCTCGCTGGTCGGCGCTACCCTGCTCGACCTCGGATGGATTTGCTTCTTTTCCGATCCGGCAAGCTGGGTCGGGCCCGATATCGGCCGTGGCGCGCTGCTCGGCGCCGACGAAATCGTGGATGCCTACGCGCAAGTTGCCGGCTTTCCGGTTTCCACGTCCGAAGTGCGATGGTTCCGCGCGTTTGCGGGCTACCGGTTCGGCGTGATCACATGCTTCAACCTGATGCTGCATCGGCGCGGCAAGCGTCATGATCCATTGTGGGAGGATACGGCGTTGTCGGCGCCGCGGATGTTCGAGCACGGGCTCGAATTGCTCGATTCGTAGCGGCTGTTCGCGCGCGATTTGCGCTATGCTAGCCGCCTTGCCGCGGACAAGGTCCCTTTGCTACGGGTCAATTGAATCCTCGATGCGCCGCGTTCCACTTGAGGTGCCGAAATGAAAAATGTGGCGAAACGACAGCTTGAAATATTGTCGCCCGAGGAAAACCATCCGGCGCTCAACGCGATCCTCGGCGCAAATCCGTTCGTTGGACTCGACGGGACGCAGGTGCTCGGAACGTTCGGACGGTTGCTCGCGCATCTCGGCGGCGATCCCGCGAACGTTGCTTCTCGCGCGCTCCAGCTTGCATTCGAACTCGGACAGATCGCCGGTGGCAGGTCGACGCTAGCGCCCGAGCCCGGCGACAAGCGCTTCATCGATAACGCCTGGTCGGAGCATCCGATCTTTCGGCGCCTGATGCAGTCCTATCTCGCGTGGCGGATCGCGATGCACGATCTCGTCAATGAAGACGACGGCGTCGAATGGAAGGATGTCGAGCAGCAGAAGTTCGCGATCACGCTGATGACCGAAGCACTCGCGCCGACCAACGGGTTCTTTACCAATCCGGCCGCGCTCAAGCGCGCCTTTGACACCGCGGGGATGAGCGTGGTGACGGGGATGCGCAATTTCATTTCCGATCTGTGGAACAACGGCGGGATGCCGCAGCAGGTCGACAAGCGTCCGTTCGAAGTCGGCCGCAATCTCGCAATCTCGCCCGGCGCGGTCGTCTACCGCACGCCGCTCTTCGAGCTGATTCAATACGCTCCCGCGACTGAGAAAATTTACGAACGGCCGCTGGTCGTCATCCCGCCGCAGATCAACAAGTTCTATATCATGGATCTCGCGCCGGGGCGCAGCTTCTTCGAGTACGCGACCAAACATAACGTCCCGCTGTTCGCGATTAGCTGGCGCAACCCGACTCCGCGCGATCGCGACTGGGGTGTCGACGAGTACGTCAATGCGTGCAAGCAGGCGATGGAAGCTGCGTGCGAAATTTCCGGCAGCCCCGATTGCAACGTGCTCGGCGTATGCGCCGGCGGCATCACGACTGCGCTCACGCTCGGGCATCTGGCCGCACTCGGCGACAACCGCGTCAACGCGGCGACCCTGCTGGTCACGATGCTGGATACGAGTCTGCCCTCGATGACCGGGATGTTCGCGACCGAAGATGCAATCAAGGCGGCAATCGACCGCTCGGCGGAAAAGGGCGTGCTCGACGGCGCGGACATGGCGCGCGTTTTCGCGTGGCTCCGGCCCAACGACCTGGTCTGGAACTACTGGGTCAACAACTATCTGCTCGGCAAGGATCCCGCGCCGTTCGACATCCTTTATTGGAACGCGGATTCGACCAACCTGCCGGCGAAGCTCCATGAAGGTTTTCTGGATCTGTTTCTCCGTAATCCGCTGACCCATGGCGGGGAGGTCGAAGTTCTCGGCACGCCGATCGATCTCCGCGCCGTGAAAGGCGACCTCTACCTGGTTGCCGGGATGACCGATCACATCTGCGCATGGCGCGCCTGCTACCGCGCGACCGCGATGTTCGGCGGACGAACCGAATTCGTGCTCGGCTCGAGCGGCCACATCCAGAGCCTCGTGAATCCGCCCGGAAACTTCAAAGCGCGCTACTACGTGGGCGCGCGGCTTCCCGAGAATCCCGACGAATGGATGCGAAGCGCGGCGGAGAACAAGGGCACCTGGTGGGATCACTGGATCAAGTGGCTCGCCGCACGCTCCGGCGGCGAACGACTCGCGCCGGCCTCGCTCGGCAGTGAGCGTTTCAAGCCCGGCGAGCGCGCCCCAGGCCTCTACGTGCACGAACACCACTGAGACAGATCCGGGATTCTTGCGGACTACGGCTTGTGCCGGCGCGCTACCCTTTTGATTGGCAGGGGCCGAATCCGCACGCGCGAGTCCTCGAACACGACCGCACTCCCTTCGCCCAGGGATTTCTCGACTTCGCCAAGATTCGCAAGTAAAAGACGCACCTGCTTTTCCGGACGACGTTGCGAGGCACGACGGAAGAGGATCACAGACGGCTCTCGCGCTTCGCGGAGAGCGAGAAGGGTGCCGAAGTCGGTATCAGCCGCGACTATGATCCGGCGTTCGCGCTTGGCGCGATCGAAAATCCGCCGGTCGTCAGCGCTCTGCATCCGATATTCGCGTACATGAGCGGCGTCATGTCCGGCCTTGCGCAGACCTTCGGCGACAAGCGGCGATAGAGAATTATCGACGAGAAATCTCAAGAGGCGGAGCGCAGCGGCAATTCGCGTTCGCGGACAGCCTCTGCAGCGTAGCGGAGTGCTTCTTCGACATCCTTGGCCTTTAGATCGGGATAGGCTTTGAGAATTTCGTCGCGCGTCATGCCGTCCGCCACCATCCCGACCACGGTCGCTACAGGAATCCGCAGGCCCCTAATGCAGGGAACTCCATTCATTTGACGCGGATCGACTGTGATGCGGTTGAACTTCATCGGTATGCTGGCTTTTATCACATCATTAGCCGAGCAACCACCAAAGGCCGTGCCGGTAGACTTCTGAAGCTTGTCATCTCGACGCGAGCACCTCGGCGAGATGCCGCAGCTCGATCTTCTCGCCGGCGCGGCTCAGGCCGCCGCCTATCTGCATCAGGCATCCGCAGTCGTTCGCGACGACCACCTCGGCGCCGCTCTCTTTGATCCGCGCGATTTTGTCCTCGAGCATCGAGGCGGAGATATGCGGAAACTTGACCGAGAACATCCCGCCGAATCCGCAGCACTCCTCGCGGTCGCGCAGCTCGCAAAGTTTGATTCCGCCAACCGCGCTCAGCAGGGTCATCGGTTCGTCGCGCACGCCCAGCTCGCGCATCAGATGACACGACGGATGATACGCGACGGCGCGTTCGTAGCGAGCGCCGACGTACTTCACTTTCAGCACGTTGACCAGGAATTGCGAGAACTCGAAGATCCAGGGACGGATAGCATTCGCCTTCGCCGCGAGCGCTGAATCGCCGGCCAACAGGTCGCCGTAAAAGATTTTCAGCATGCTGGTGCATGAGCCCGATGGCGCGACGATCGGAATGTCGACTTGGACCGAATTCAGAAAACGGCGCGCGAGCGCGACCGCTTCATCGCGCATGCCTTCGTTGAATGCGACCTGTCCGCAGCAAAACGCGCCGCGAATGGGCGTGACCTTAAGCCGCAGCCGCTCCAGGACGGTCGCCGCGGCGTCGTTGACTTCCGGAAAAAATTCCTCGGCTAGGCAGGTCGAGAAAAGTTGAACCTCAGTCATTGTCGGGCCAGACGATAATTACATGAAGCGACTTGGGGCCATGGACGCCGAGCACGATTCGCTTCTCGATATCCGCGGTGCGGCTCGGCCCGGTGATGAGCGTCAAGCGATGCGCGGCGACGCCGTCGGGCCCGAGCGCCGCGAGAACGTCGGCGAGCGTTGGCATTATCCGATCGATTCTAACGATCACCAGACTTGCAGGCGGCAGCAAGGTCAGCGAACTCGGCCGTGAATCGGTCGAGACAACCGCAAGAGTGCCGGTCGATGCGATTGCGAAATCCGCCTCAGCGATCCCGAGGCCTGCGCCGGCAACCCGCGCGCGCATCGCGGCGCGCTCGATATCCGCGACCGGCAGCGTGCGCACTATCTTACGGTCCGCGCGCTCGAGTGCCTCGCCAATCACGCCCATATCGGTCTCGAGACCTCGGCCAATAGCTACTGCTTTCGCATCGAGCTCTGCCGCCAGACTGACTATTCGACTAGTCATCGCACTTGGACTGAGTATTCCGAGAAAGATGCCGCCAACTGCCTCCAGCTCACGCGCGAAAGAAGTTGCGAGCTCTGCGCGATGCGCCGACGGTGCGACGGGCATTGCGTTGCGTGCGCTTCCGGCATGATCGATCGAGGGCGCGCCTGAATCGAGCGCGTTCTTCACGTTCGCGATTATTTTATGAATTTCGGCCACGTTCAGGTTGCCGGAGTCTCTGCCTCAGGAGTCTTCCGATCGCGCGGACGCGGCCGGGGAAAATTCCGGTACTTGGTCCAGTTGCCGAACGGCGGTGGCATTCGGCGGAGATAGCCATCGTGGGAGAACGGCTTCAGGAGCGCCGCCGCGAGTCTGCCGAGCAATCTTGCGATGCGCGGATGCCGCGCGATGCCGGCGAACCTGCGCGCGCCGGATCGCGCTCGCCTGATCGCACGCGGCCACTTTAGCGGACGCTTGCCGGTAGTCTCTTTCCATCGCAGATGAAGCAGGATACGCGGGATATCGATCTTTACGGGACAGATATCCTTGCACGCGCCGCACAGCGTCGAGGCGAACGGCAGGTATCCGGCGGCGCTGCCAAAAAGATTCGGACTGATGATCGATCCGATCGGTCCCGGGTAAACCGAACGATACGCGTGGCCCCCGATTCGCCGGTAGATCGGGCATACGTTAAGGCACGCGCCGCATCGGATGCAGTTCAGTGCCTCGCGCAGAACCGGGTCCGCGAGCATCGCGCTGCGCCCATTGTCGAGAATCACGACGTGCATCTCAATCGGTCCGTCGAGCTCGCCCTCGCGACGCGGTCCGGTGATGAAACTGGTGTAGGTCGTCAGCTTCTGACCGGTCGCGGTGCGCGCGAGGATCTCCAGAAAGTGACTCACGTCGCTCAGCTTGGGGATCACTTTTTCGATTCCCATCACCGCGACGAATGTCTCCGGCATCGTGCTCGACAGGCGCCCGTTACCTTCGTTCTCGACGATGATGAGCGTGCCGGTCTCGGCGATCGCAAAATTGACTCCGGTGACGCCGAAATCCGCCGCGAGAAAAATCGCGCGCAAACGATCGCGCGCCTCGGCTGTGAGTTTTTCCGGCTCGCTGGTGTATTCGATGCCGAACTTGTCGGTGAAGAGCTGGCCGATGTCTTCCTTCGACAGGTGAATCGCGGGCGTGATTATATGCGACGGCTTCTCGCCGCGAAGCTGCACGATGTATTCGCCGAGGTCGGTCTCAACTGCGTCGATTCCCGCGGCTTCGAGCGCGCCGTTGAGTTCGATTTCCTCGGTCGTCATCGACTTGCCCTTGACGACGTTTTTCGCAGCTTTGGATTTCGCGAGCGCGACAATATAGTCGCGCGCTTGCTTTGCGTCCTCGGCGAAGAACACCTTGCATCCGAGCGCTTCGAGCTTCGTCGTCAGCTCGATCAGCAACTCGTCGAGATGAGCGATAGCGTCGGTTTTTATTCTTCGCGCCGCCTCGCGTTCTTCGTCGTAGGTGGGGAACTCGGCTTTGACCTGGGCGAAGTGATCGAGATGGCGCGCGCTCGCGCTCTCGAGCTTGCGACGCAGCTCATGATCGTTTACCGCGGCGCGGCTCGATTGGAAAAAATCGCCTTTCGGAGATGCAGCCATCGAAGAAGCGGCCGGGTCAGTTGATCAGCGCGGTCAATTGATTAGTGCTACCTGGCGAATCAGGCGCAGCACCGCTTCGCGGGCTGCGTCAGCGGCGGGATGCTCGGGCGCTTGCGACAGGAAACTCTGATAGTCATCGAGCGCCGGCTTGAAGCATTCGAGCCGCTCGAAAAGGCTGCCGCGTTCGACCAGCTCCTCAAGCGCGCGCGGCTCGAGCAGAATGATCCGATCGAGCGCCGCCAGCGCGCGAGTCCAATCCGACGCGTCGAGGTAAAAGATTTTTAAGTTGCGGAGGATCCGAGCCAGGATGTGCCGCGCGCCGCGCGATTTCAGCATCGCTGGATTCAGCTCGACCGGCTGCCCGTAGATTTGCGTCAGACGCGCGCGAATCTCGTCGAGCGAAAGAATCTTGCCGCCGACGAACGGATCGATGATCAGCTCGCCGCGTTCGTCGACCGCCTTGACCAGGAAATGAGTCGGGAAGGAGACGCCATAGAGATTGATTCCGAGTCGGCGGCCGACTTCGAGATAAATGACTGACAGCGTGATCGGAATTCCGAGCCGGCGATTGATCACGTCGTTCAGGAACGAGTTTCGCGGGTCCTTGAAATTCTCCGCGTTGCCCTCGAATCCCTTCAGCTCGAACAAGAAGTGCGACAGTAACTGGACCTTCTCGATGGTGTCTTCGCCGGCGCGAACTATAGGCTCCGCCTCGCGTGCGAGCGTTGCGAGCTTGTCGAGATACGCGTCGATGTCAAGGTCGGGATACTCTTCCTTGGCAATCAACAAGGCGCCGCGCGCCAGCGGCACCGGCTCTCTCGCCGCGATTATCGCAAATTCGCGCCGCGCGTCGCTTGTGGATTCAATGGGCATCCGTATTCAGTGTTCCCTAAGCGACGCGGTTTTGACAAGCGCAGCCGATCAGTTTGTTTCGAGCGCCGAAGCAATCTCGGCGCGAACCGCGAGGTTGTTATCGCGGGTGCTCGCGAGCTCGAGGACGTACCTCGCGGCCGATCCTCCGATTTGTCCGAGCGCCCACGCCGCGTGTGAGCGGACTAATGGTTCGCGCTCGTGTTCGAGCGCTTGTATGAGCGCCGGAATCGCGTCGGGATTTCGCGTGTTGCCGAGCACGACCGCGACGTTGCGCAATAGTCCGCGGCGCTTGGCGCGTTTCACCGCGCTCTTGGTGAAGCGGGCGCTGAACGCATTGTCGTCGAGGGCGAGCAGGTCCGGCAGATGCGGGGCAAGCTCGTGCGCGGCGTTCGCATCGGCACTCGAGGTGTCGTTCCAGGGGCAGACCTCGTTGCAGATGTCGCATCCGAAGATCCAGTTGCCGAGCTTCGGGCGCAGCTCGCGCGGAATTGAGCCGCGATTTTCGATCGTCTGGTACGAGATGCAAAGATCCGAACGCATCACGTAGCCCTCGGCGAGCGCGCCAGTCGGGCACAGATCGATACATCGTCGGCAGGTTCCGCAATGCTCGCGATACGGTTCCGCGCTCGGCTCGAACTCCATGTCGGTGAAAATCTCGGCGAGAAAAAAATATGAGCCATGATCGCGATTCAGAAGCATCGTGTTTTTGCCGAACCATCCGAGCCGCGCCTCGGTCGCCCACTCACGCTCGAAGACCGGGCCGGTATCGACGTAAGCGCGCGCGATCGAACCGAGCTGGTTTTTGGTGATCATGTCCGCGATGAGGCGGGCGCGCTTCAGCACGTAGTCGTGGTAGTCGGGGCCGAGCGCATACGCGGCGATACGTCCGCGCATCTCGGCGCGCCAGTCGATGCCGGCGAAGGTTTCAGGCGGCGCAGGAGGCGCGTACGGGTAGCCCAGACTCACGACGGACTTATAGCGAGGGTCGAGATGGCGCGGATCGAATCTCCGCTCAGGTTCGCGGGCCAGGTAGTCCATCGTCGCGTGACCGCGGTCGGCGAGCCATCGGTGGTAAAAATCCTCTCGCTCCTCGAGTCGTCGGAGGCGTGAGAAGCCGACCAGCCCGAATCCAAGTTCACGCGCGGTCCGGGCCAATGTTTCACGTGAAACATTCATGAAATCGGTCAGGCGCTAGTATTTCCGCAAGGTTTAAAGGGGCTTTTGGCCCAAGTTGACACCGGATGCATTGACTCGATTCTTACGCTAAGATTAGTTCCTTGGTAGAGCGCAGGTACCGATGAGTAAGCGCTTCTTACTGAAGGAAGTCAAAAAATATGGCCGAAGAACTTAATCACGAGCATAGCGAACAGGCGCCGGTCGAGCGAATCGACACCGCGTCGCTGCCCGACGTGAAGCTCACGCCGACCGCGATCGAGATGGTGCGCAAGATGCAGGCGAAGGAAGGCCTCGGTGCGGGGCAGGGACTCAGAATCGGCGTGACCGGCGGCGGATGCTCCGGGTTCCAGTACTCGCTCAATTTCGACACGCTGAAGGACGGCGACCGGGTGACGGATTTTGGCGGCGTGCTGGTGTACGTCGATGAGATCTCGCTGCCGTATATCGCGGGCACCACGCTCGACTACGTCGAAGGTCTGCACGGCGCGGGATTCCGCTTCGACAATCCGCGCGCGAGCCGCACTTGCGGATGCGGGTCGTCGTTCAGCGCGTAGCATGTAACCAGTTAACCAGTCACAACGAAGATTCGATTTGGGCCGTTCCATTGGGAGCGGCCCTTTTTTATTCTCGGGCGCGCTGTGTTAGACCCATGCCCGCGATGCTCGCGGGATTGCTCTACTGGCTGTCGCCGGCGCGCCGGCGCTTTATGCGGCGGCTGGCGAAGCCTGGACTCGATGCGACGCGCGCGCGTTTACGCGAGTCGGGGTCGCCGCGCGCACTGAAGTTTATTTCGACATTGCTCGACGCCAACGCGGAGTTCCTCGCCTATGCGCTTTCGTCGAATGGACCGCTCGCCCGGTACGGCGATCGCGCGACGCCCGATACCGTCGCCGCATGTATCGCGACGATGCTCATTTACTCGGTGAATCTATTCGCGCGCGACGAGATGACGAAGAATGAGAGCGAGTTGATCCCGCTGCTCGCGCGGCTCACCGGTCTCGAGCCGAAACAGGTGATGCTACGGCGCGACGCGCTGCGCAAAGCGCCCCGCTCCGAGGAGTGGATGCTCGTGACGTGGCTTGCGAAAGATCTCGACGCCGAGCCGCCGAAGTACGACGCCGAGCTTGAGCGCAGCTTCGGATACAATTATCTGTCGTACATCGATCAGTATCGGCCGCTTCTGGAGCGCGAGATGACGGCGGCGGGAAACCGACTAGAGATACTTTGGAGAAGTGTCGTGCAAGTTGAAAGATCTCGAAGGGCGGGGAATTATCGTTACCGGCGCGACTCGCGGAATTGGGCGGGCGATCGCGCTCGAGGTCGCGCGCCGCGGCGCCAACGTATCGTTCAACTACCTGAAGAGCGATCAGCAGGCGGCGGAATTGAAGGCCGAGATCGAAAAGCTCGGCGTGAAAGCGCTCTCGTACAAAGTCGACGTCGGCGATCTGAAGAACGTGCGCGAGATGGTCAATGCGACCAAGAAGGAATTCGGGCAAATCGACGGGCTGGTCAATAACGCAGGCCTCACCCGCGACAAGGTTTTCGTGATGATGTCGGAAGACGACTGGAGCGAAGTTATCCGCGTCAATCTGACCGGGCCGTTCAACTTCGCGCGCGCGGCGGCGTTCATGATGATGAAGGCGAAGCGCGGATCGATTGTGAATATCAGCTCGGTCAGCGGATTGATCGGACTGCCCGGGCAGGCGAATTATTCCGCGGCCAAGGCGGGATTGATCGGGCTTACCAAGTCGGTCGCGAAAGAAGTCGGGCGGCTCAACGTTCGCGTCAACGCGCTCGCGCTTGGATTTATCGAGACTGACATGACCGCGGCGATGCCCGAGGAGAATCGCGCGCAGGCGCTCGCGATGATTCCGCTCGGTCGCTTCGGAAAAGTTGAGGACGTGGCGCCGATGGCGGCGTTCCTGCTTAGCGATGCCGCCTCATACATAACCGGCGCAGTAATCCAGCTCGACGGCGGCCTCGCGATGTGATCGCCCAGCGCTAGTGCGAGCGAATGTCGCGGCGGCGGATCGATTCGCGGGCGCAGTACAGGATGTCGATCGGCGCGCCGCTCGCGAGCGTCTGGTACTTTTCGAGGAACTGGTTGTCGATCAATCGAAGCGCCGGGGGCTCGCGCCGACGCCATCGATTGTACTCGGCCGGACCGCCGTTGTACGCGGCATAGGTCGAGCGGGCCAGATTTTCGGCGACCGGCACGGGATCCTGCCGGGGCTGCGAGATCGTGAAGTGCATCATCTCGGCGAGAACCTCGGCGCCGGCGCCGGCGTTGTAGAGCACGTCCCATTCGAGCCGCTCGAGACTGAAAAAGCCGCGCCAGATGTGTTTGTTCACCTGCATCAGGCCGATGTCGCCGGTCGGCGATTCCAGCCATCGCACCCGCGCGCCGACCTTTATGAATTGCCGCCAGCAGCTTTCCTGCCACGCGGTGCTTTTGATCAGAACCACATACATTTTGCCGTTGGCCCCGTCGACTTCGCCGCTGCCAAGCGCGTACTCGGCGCTGAGATCGAGCAGCACTGCCATGTCCTGGCGATACGGGGCGGCATTCTCTTCGGTCAAGACGACCCGAAAGAGCCGGGCAGCGACGTCCTGAAGACGCGGGACGATTACCGATTCGGCGGCGGCCGCATCGCTCGGTGATAAGATCGCGAGCCAGTCTTTGTGGAGCAACGAGCTCGGCCCGGGCGTCGAGTGCGATGGTGCTGTGAGCGCAGGCGCCGGCGGCCTCAGCGAAGCGGGCGGCGCGTCTTCGGAAGTGTCGAGGGGGCCGCGACTCTCGGGCGGCGGGGGCATCGCGAACAGCTTCTTCAGATCGCGATCCTCATGATAGTCGAATCGGAGCGGGTCGCCGGCCGCGTTGGGCGCCATGATATGCGCGAGGCGGCGGAGATCCTGCGCCGAAATTCGCATCCCAAGTGCGGGTGCCGCCTGATCGAGCGCAAACAACGCGTCGCCCGCCGAGATGAACGACAGGAATTCGAGCGCGCGGGCGCCGAGCATCCCGCGCGCCGCGGCGGAGCGGACTGCGTCGTGAAGCTGACGCCATTCGTCGAGGAAAATAATCCGCACCGGATCAGGTCCCGCGTTTTCCGGCGGATGCTGAAGCGCCTGGACCAGCCGATACCTGCTGTCGAGCAGAATTTTCAGCAACTTGTCGCGGAACTGCTTGTCGCCGACCGAGTCGCCGAGTTGCTTGACCGCAAAAACCAGGAACGCATCCCATTGATCGAGCGTGGTCTGGAACGCTTTGAGCTCGGCGGGCGAGGGGGTCGCATCGGAACGGTCGGCGCCGGGAATGGCCGTGTCCGGCACGGTCATCACGACAATCACCCGGATCCCGTCGTCGAGCGCGGCGATACCCGGCTCGGCGGTGAGCGTCGCGATCGCGGCGCGAATGCGATCGGCGACCTCGGGCGTCGAGGAATCGCCGATCAGCGAGGAAAGTTGGCGGACGCTCGGATTCAGATCGTATGAAAACGCGTCGAGCTGGGGGAGGAGGTCATTCTTAATCAGGTCGAAGCCCTGCGACATCAGCGTCGTCTTTTGATGCTGCGAGTCGTAGAGATTGAGATCGCTGAAATGAAATTTGAGTTGAAGTCCGGGCGCGATGTATGGCGTGCCAAGTGCTTCAACGATGCCGCTCCAATTGACCCCGTTCAGACATTGGCTGCCGACCGCCAGCCCGAGACCGAGGCTGGTGGCGGTCTCAAGTTTCACGTTGGAACTCGCATCCGCGCGCGAGAACTGGGGATTCTCGGCATATAGAAACTGGCAATCGTCGCCGCCGTTCCACAGCGGCGCGCGACCGCCGGGCGCGGTGTAGAGCTTGCGTTTCAGGGCCTCGCGCAGCGTGATGTAATCGATAGTAAGAGGAATCCTGACCCGAGCGGCGAGCGCGCGACGCGGCGTGGCAAAAAGTATTGCGCTTGCGGCCGCGACGACTATCAACAGGCGCACGTGCACGGCGGAAGGTTGGAATCGCGGAGATTCGGTTATTCGCGTCACAAGTCAACCATTATGGCAACTCCGCTCGCGCTTGAAAGCCGCTCGCGCCCTTACGATAATCGATCGATAGATATATCGCGGTCACCTTGCGGGTATTCCCGATGAGTACTGAACGGCAGGCAGATTTCTACGAAGCGGAACCGCCGCAGGCGTCGCGCGAACTGGCGAAGCTGCGCGCCTTGAACGACTACGTGGCACCGTTCGAGATCGTGCGGCGGCGCGTGATCGACGATGTCTACGACGGCAAGATGACCGTCGATGCGACAATCATTATTCGGATCGGTACGGTCGAGGAGACCGAAGCGGCGTCTGGCGTCGGCGTGTTGCATGCGCTCGACGTGGCGCTGCGCAAAGCGCTGCTCAAATATTTTCCATACCTGGAGCCGGTGCGCGTGATCGAAACCTACCAGCATGCGACCGGCGCTTCGACCGAGGCGGACGTCGTATCGGTGAAGAAATTTGCCGATGGGCAGATGGTGTGGACGACGATGGCCAAGTCGACCAACACGGTCGAGGCTGCGTGGATGTCGCTGATCGACGGTTACGAATGGCGAATCATAAATGAGAACACACGGCTGCGCCGGATGAATGCGAACCCGAGGTTGTCGCGGCGCTAGAGGGCCGCCGGAGTATGAGCGCACGCGACGAATCGGCGAGCGGCGGTAGAGCGTCGGAGGGCAAGCTTGCGATTCTGTTCGACGGGTCGTGCGAGCTGTGCCGCGCCAGCGTCGATGGAATCAACCAGTTCGACAACTCGGGGTTGATCGAGCCGTTTGATCTGAATGACGAAGAGGTGCGCGCGAAGTTTCCCGATTTGAAGCTCGAAAATTTGCTCGAAGAGTTGCACGCGGTGGACGACAGTGGGCGCGTTTACCGCGGCGCTCGCGCGATTAACGAAATTCTGCGCCGGCAGCGCGGGCTCAAAGGCTATCTCGCGTACTTGTGGTACATCCCGCCGTACGCGTGGCTGGCGGATCGGCAGTACAAGCGAATCGCGGCCTCGCGCTACGCGCGCGACGCGCAGGGAAGGTTGAAGACGCCGGTGGCCGGAGCGCACTAGCGCGGCGTCTCGCAGTGAAGCCATTTCACATCTTCAATACGCTCGACCGCGCGGTCGAGGAATTCCAGGCGCTCGCTCCGCCCAACGTGACGCTCTACTCGTGCGGCCCGACGGTGTACCTACCGCAGCATCTCGGCAACATGCGCGCCTATGTTTTCGTCGACAGCTTCAGACGCGCACTCGCGTTCAACGGCTATCACGTACGTCACGTGATGAACGTCACCGACGTCGGACACATGACCGGCGACGTTGATGAAGGCGAGGACAAGATTGAGAAAACCGCACGCGCGGAGGGGAAATCTCCACTCGAGATCGCAAATCAATACCTGGAACTGTTCGAGCGCGATTGCGCCCGATTGAACATCGTACTGCCACCGGCACCGTACCTGTGCCGCGCGACCGATCATATTGCCGACATGATCGCGCTTATCGCGAGGATCCTCGAGGCTGGATTCGCGTACGTAACCAAAAGCGGCGTTTATTTCGATCTTGAAAGATATCGCGGTGAGAATCGCGTCGGGCGGCTCTCGCGCCAGAGCCTCGATGAACAGGATGCAGGTCAGCGGCTCGAGCATTCCGCGGATAAGCGGAGTCCGCATGATTTTGTGCTGTGGGTGCTGAACCAGCCGGAGCACCTGATGCAATGGGAGAGTCCGTGGGGACGCGGCTATCCTGGCTGGAATATCGAGTGCTCCGCGATGTCTATGAAGTACCTTGGCGAGACGATCGACATTCATACCGGAGGAATCGATCACATCCCGGTGCATCATGAGAACGAAATCGCGCAGTCGGAGAGCGCGACGCATAAGCCGTTCGTGCGCTACTTCGTGCATAACGCGTTCCTGGTCGGCAAGGAGGGCACCAAGATCAGCAAGAGCGCGGGCAAGTTCCCGCTGCTGGCCGATCTCACGGAGGCGGGAATCGATCCGCTAGCGTTCCGGCTTTTCTGCCTCGGCGCAAAGTATCGCTCGGAGATCGTCTTTAGCGATGAGGCGATCCGCGCGGCGCAGAGCAACCTGGATTATTTTTGGGAGTTCGCGCGCAACGTTCCCCCGGAATCTGCGGCCGAAGGGATCGAGAGTCCGGGCTGGGCGGCGGAATATTACGAGCGCTTTCATGACGCGATCAACAACGATCTGAATACGCCGCAAGCTCTCGCGGTGGCTCGGGAACTGATCGCGGAGGCATACCGGCGCAAGGACTTCGCCGCGTGGCCGACGCTGCGGGCGCTCGACGCAGTGCTGGGACTCGATCTGGAAAAGCATCGGGAATCCGCGCTCGCGGCCGAACTTCCCGCGGACGTGCAGCAACTGATCGATAATCGTGCGGCGGCGCGAAAGGCCAAGGACTTCAACCTCGCCGATCAACTGCGCAAGGAATTGGAGGCTCGCGGGTACGAGGTCAAGGATAGCCGCGACGGCACCGCGACCTATCAGCCACGTCGCGCGTGAGGAATCCCGCATTGGGCTCCGCATTGGGCGCGGGGTTGGCCCCCTGCTTGCCTTGAATGCTTGCGCGGAAGTCTCTTAGAATCGCGCCCTAGACGTTTGCAATCCGTCCGCCAGAAGGAACCGATGGGGATTGAGTTAAAAAAGTTCGACACCCGGCTGCAGGCCGAGGGACCGGAGGTACGCCACCTCGATCCAGCGGCGGCGCCTTTTTATCTGCCGATCGGCGACGAGGTGGAAATCTTTACCGCCGCGTACAAGGCGCGCCTGCCGGTGCTCCTCAAGGGACCCACGGGATGCGGCAAAACGCGTTTCGTCGAGCACATGGCGCATCAACTGGCTTCGCTGCCCGACGGGCCCAACGAGCTGATCACGGTCGCGTGCCACGAGGACCTGACCGGCAGCGACCTGGTGGGACGCTTTCTGATCCAGGCCGACGAAACGGTGTGGGTCGACGGGCCGCTGACCCAGGCGGTGCGGCGCGGCGCGATTTGCTATCTCGACGAAGTGGTGGAAGCGCGCAAGGACACCACCGTCCTGATACATCCGTTGTCGGATCATCGGCGAATTCTGCCGATTGAAAAGCGCGGTGAGACGATCGAGGCGCACGACGGTTTCCTGCTCGTAATCTCGTACAACCCGGGCTACCAGAGCATCCAGAAAAACCTGAAGCATTCGACCCGTCAGCGTTTCGTGACGATCGAATTCACCTATCCGCCGGCTGACAAGGAAGTCGAGATCATCGCGCACGAAGCCGGAGTCGAGCAAGATATCGCGATGCAACTCGCGGTGCTGGGCGAGAAGGTGCGGCATCTGAAGGCGTCGGGACTGGAAGAAGGCGTCTCGACGCGGTTGCTGATCTATGCCGGCGAACTGATCCGGCAGGGAATCGCGCCGCGGCGCGCGGCGACGGTCGCGGTCACGTGGTCGCTGACGGACGAAGCGGACAGCAAGCGGGCAATCGACGAAGTAGTGAAAGCGATCTTTCCATAAGTTGCGGACAGAGCGCGCGTGGCAACCGGCAACAAACCTGAGTGAGGTCGCAGATGACACCGTCGGCATCTTCATTGAAATGGATTCTGGCTTCAGGCGCGATGCTCGCGATACTTGCCGCGGGCGGACCCGCGAAGGCGCAATCGCCGATAAGCGGGATGCAATCTCAGACCGGACCGCGCCTCGATTTTCCCGCCGGGCTCGCGACCGATGGGCGCGCGGCTTATGTTTCGAGCAGCCGCAACAATACGATCACGGCGATCGATCTTACGTCGAAATCGCTGACGATCGTAGCGGGGACAACATTTCAGCAAGGCAGCAACGACGGAATCGGCGACGCGGCGCGCTTCAACAGTCCCGACGGGATGACGATCGTCGGACAGGATCTCTACCTGTGCGATACCAATAATTCCGACATCCGCAAGGTGAACATCCCGAGCCGGACTGTCACGACGATTGCGGGTACGGCAAATATCGCCGGCACCGAAGACGGCCATGGAACCGCGGCGCACTTTAATCTCCCGACGCAGATCGCGACCGACGGACAAGCGCTGTACATCGCGGACAGCGGCAACAGCGCAATCCGGCGCATCACGCTTGCCGACATGACCGTCAAGACGATTGCCGGGCAGCCGGGAACGTCGGGCAAGACCGATGGCGCCGCGAGCAAATCGCAGTTCAGTGGTCCGCGCGGAGTCGCCGTCGACAAGAAGGCGATTTACGTCGCGGACACCGGCAACGACGTGATTCGCAAGATCGATCTTTCTTCGATGGAGACCACCACGATTGCCGGTACCGGCGAAGAAGGGGACAAGGACGGTCCCGCGCTGCAAGCTCAGTTCGACAATCCGGGCGCGATCTGCACGGACGGAACCGCGCTCTACGTGCTCGACGCCGACAACCATTCAGTCCGCAAGATCGACCTCAGTGCCAACACTGTAACCAAGTTGACGCTGGTCAACGGCCATATCGGTTCCGGATGCGCGCTCAGCAGCGATGGCAAGCAGCTCTACTTCTCCGACACCACCGAAAACGCGGTCGAGGTCGTCGATACGAGCAGCGGCAACGTCACCACCCTGTATCCTGCGGGGCAGTAACTCAGGCCCGCGATGAGCGTCGCGTTTTGATCGATCTGCGCAGCGATACTGTCACCCTACCGACGCCCGAGATGCGCGAGGCGATCGTTCGCGCCGAGCTGGGCGACGATGTCTACGGCGAGGACCCCTGCGTGAACCGGCTCGAAGCGATGGCGGCCTCGATGACCGGCAAGGAAGACGCGCTGCTGGTGCCGAGCGGGACGATGGGCAACCTGGCCGCGATGCTGACCCATTGCGCGCGCGGTACCAAGGCGATCGTCGGCGCGGAGTCGCATACCAATCTTTACGAGGCGGGCGGCGCGTCGGCTCTGGGAGGCATCGTGCTCACTCCCGTCGCGAACACCGAAGCGGGCGAGTTGGATCTCGACGGACTTAGACGCGAGCTTGGAACCTCGGGAGACGCGCATTTTGCGCAGCCGGCGCTGGTGGTGATCGAGAATACGCACAACCGATGCGGCGGCGCGCCGATCAAGCTGTCGCACATGGCGGAAGTTTCCGAGGCGGCGCATCGCCGCGGGCTGCCGACGCATCTGGACGGCGCGCGAATTTTCAACGCGGCAGTTGCGCTCGAGACTACCGCGAAAGATATCGCGAGCTATGCCGACACGGTTTCGTTCTGTCTATCCAAGGGGCTCTCGTGTCCAGTCGGCTCGCTTTTGTGCGGGAGCAAGGAATTTGTCGCGCGGGCGCATCGGACCCGCAAGGTGCTCGGCGGCGGGATGCGCCAGGCGGGAATTATCGCGGCGGCGGGAATCGTCGCGCTGACGACAATGGTCGATCGGCTCGCAGACGATCATCAAAATGCGCGCGCACTCGCGCAGGGCTTCGCGCTGGTTGCGGGCCTCAATGTCCGTCCGGTGACGAATCGCACCAACATGGTGGTGTTCGATGTTGACGGCGACGCCGAGGCGGCGCGGCGCTTCGCGGCGGCAATGAAAGAGCGCGACGTTCTGATCTCGATGCGCGAGGCGACCTCGTTTCGCGCCGTGACGCATCATGGAGTCACGCGCGCCGATATCGATCGCGCGGTGGCCGCAGCGGCGCAGGCGGCGGGCGAAGTATTCGGCGACTGACGAGCCTCGTTCGCGCGCACAAGGATTCACGAAATGGATTCGCTCGAATCGCTTTTCTCGCTGCGAGGGCATCGCGGGCTGGTCACCGGCGCGTCGTCGGGCCTGGGAGTGGAGTGTGCGAAGGCGCTCGCGCTCGCGGGTGCGGACGTTGCGCTAGTCGCGCGGCGCGAGGATCGCGTCAAGCGGATCGCAGCGGAGCTCGCAAAGGCGCACGGTATCAAGGCGATTGGAATCGGCGCCGACGTAACGCGCGAGGCCGATCTGGATCGCATGATGGCGGAGTCGGCGGCGGCGCTCGGCGATATCGATATATTGGTGAACAACGCGGGAGTCTCCCCGACCGGCCGCGCCGAGAATTTCAAGCGCGAGGCGTGGGACGAAGCGATCGCGGTGAATCTGACCGCGCCCATGATGCTCTCGCAGCGGGTCGCGCGCCGTCTAATCGAGACAGGCAAGCCCGGCAGAATCATCAACATGGTCTCGATATATGCGTCGGTGGCGAGTTCGGTGTATCGGCTATCGGCGTATGCGGCGAGCAAGGCGGCGCTGGCGAACTTGACCCGCCAACTCGCGGTGGAATGGGCGGGCTACAACATTCTCGTCAACGCGATCGCGCCGGGATGGATTCCCACCGAGGCGACTGAAGCGGGCATGGCGAAGCCGGCGAACAAATCGCGGATGGAAGCGTTCACGCCGATGAAGCGGTTGGGGCTGCCCGATGAAGTTCGCGGCGCGGTCATCTTCCTTGCGGGGCCCGCCTCAAGCTACGTTACCGGATCAGTAATCTCAGTGGACGGCGGATACCAGGCGTGGTGAGCGCATCGCGCGCCGCATAGGGGGAGTGGGGATGAACGGCACCGGTCTCAGAGCACAAATTTTCCGGCGCAAACCGATTGCGGCATTGATGGCCGACGCGGACTCGCGCTCGGGAGGCCTCAAACGCGCTCTAGGAGCCCTCGACCTGACTCTGCTCGGCATCGGCGCGATCGTCGGCGCGGGAATATTCGTGCTGACCGGAGTTGCCGCCGCGCGATATGCCGGCCCCGCGATCGTGCTTTCATTCGTCGTTTCAGGATTCGCGTGCGCGATGGCGGCGCTATGCTATGCGGAGTTCGCCGCGATGATCCCCGTGGCCGGCAGCGCGTACTCATATTCATACGCGACGATGGGTGAGCTGGTCGGCTGGATCATCGGATGGGACCTGGTGCTCGAGTACGCGGTCGGCGCAGCCGCGGTCGCAGTGGGATGGTCCGGCTACCTGACCGTCATCCTCCACGGGCTCGGGATACATCTGCCAGTTGCGCTGACGAATGCTCCCGGATCGAAGCCGGGTGCGATCATCAACCTACCCGCGCTGCTCATCGTTCTTCTGATCACCTACGTGCTGTATATCGGGATTTCCGAGAGCGCACGGCTCAACTCGATCATCGTTGGGATAAAGCTGTCGGTGATCGGCGCGGTGATCGTGGTCGGCGCGTTTTTCGTCGAACCGCAGAACTGGAGTCCGTTTGCGCCGATGGGCTGGAGCGGAGTGATGAAGGGCGCGGCGGTGATCTTCTTCGCGTACATCGGATTCGACGCGGTTTCGACCGCCGCGGAGGAAGTAGTCGAGCCTAATCGCGATCTGCCGCGCGGTATCCTCGGCTCTCTGTTCGTATGCACGCTGCTATATATCCTGGTCGCCGGCGTGCTGACCGGGATGGTCCCGGCGCATGATATAGACGTGAACGCGCCGCTCGCGTCGGCATTCGTGCTGCGCGGGATGCATGCGCTGTCGGGATTCATCTCGCTCGGCGCGGTCGCGGGGCTGACCTCGGTGCTGCTGGTGCTGATGCTCGGGCAGTCGCGGGTATTCTTCGCGGTCTCACGCGACGGATTGCTGCCGCCGGCGTTCAGCCGGATTCATCCGAAATATCGCACCCCGTACATTCCCACCACCCTGACCGGCTTCGCGGTTGGAATCACGGCGGCGCTGCTGCCGATCCAGGAAATCGCGGAGCTGACCAATATCGGGACGCTGTTCGCGTTCGTGCTGGTATGCGCCGGAGTGTGGATTTTGCGCCGCGTCGAGCCGGAGCTGAGGCGCCCGTTCCGCACCCCGTTCGTGCCGCTGGTGCCGATTCTTGGCGTGGTCTTCTGTCTTTACCTGATGGCGAGTCTTCCGCTCGTGACCTGGATTCGCTTCTTCGTATGGCTCGCGATCGGGATGTTTATCTATTTCGGTTACGGCCGGTTCCATAGCCGGGTGCAGAGCAACGCTGTCGATCGCGCCGCCGCGTCAGGCGGGTGACCCGAGTCTCGAGGCTACAGGCTCGTTGGCGAGTAAGCGGCTTGATCACTTTCTTCGGTTTCTCCAAATCGACTTGCCGAAGTGACCCTCAGCCGCCGCTCGTTTTTTACTGACCGCTACGCGAAGAGCGTCGGCCTTTCCCTTTGCATAACTGTATATTGAATTCGGAGCAGGTCGGCTTCGCAAGCCTAAGTGAAGTCGAAGTGTTTTGCTCCGAGAAAGATTCGGGTTTCTTCGCTGCGCTCAGAATGACACAAAAAAAGAGCGCGTCAGTAAGAAAGCGTCGTTTCGCGGAGGTCCTTCGACTCCAGAAGCTTCCTTTCAGGACGACGGATGGATTGGACGCGGTGACTCGAAACCGGAACCGGCTTCGATTGCGCGAAGCGGTCCGAGGTCGTTGCGCTACGCTCGCGTTGCTCGCTTCGGTCAGGATGACACAAAAAGAGCGCGCGAGCGCTGTAGCGCCAACTCCAACAGCCGGTTATGCAAGGGTCTCCTGTCAGAGCGAGGCTAATAGGGGCGTCGTGCTTACTGGCTCGATCTGTCGGCGGCTTTCTGAGCGGCAGCGGCGGCTGCGGACGCGGCCTGATGAGTCTGCATCGATTTTTGCATCGCGGCTTTGCGCTGTTCGCCGCGTGCGAGGCTCTCTCTCATCTGCTTGGCGCCCGCGACGCCGAGATCCTGCGATTCCCACTTCGGCTTCGCGACCTGGACCCATTTTCCACCTTCCAGTGCGTACGTGAAGACCAGGTATTTCAACACGCCGGTTGCGAGGCCCTTGGAGGTGGCGCCCTTCGCGTCTTTCTTCGAGAGGTCATACTCGACGCCGCCCATCTTGCAGCTCACCGTCAGCTGCCCGCGCGGTCCGTAGGTCGGCAGGTATTCGAACTTTTGCTGCAAGTCGAGGTACTTCCCGCCCTTGGTTTTCGCCTCGTCCTGTTCGTTGAAGTAAGGCTCGGCCACGTCGGAGAGTTTGTCCTCGAGCGACTGCTGAAGCGCAGGCGTGAGATCCTTCTGCGCGCGTGCATGCCGCAGATCCATCGCAAGCGCATGGGTTACGCCTTGCGAAAAGAAAAGCGCGGCCGCAACGGCGACCGCGCTAAGTATCCTGAAGTTTTTCATGGCGTCCTGGCCCTGATCATACTGGACGACGGGCCGGTCCCATATATTTACTTTTACTCGCCGCCGCCACCCGAGCCGCCGCCGAGGCCTCGGCCGAAGGCGGAGACTTGCGATTGCCATTGTTCGCCGAAGGCGAGGATCAGCACCTGCTGGTTGATTTTCGCGTCCTTGGTCAGCGATTTCATCGAGCCGCCACCGGCGCTCGCGAGCACTTTGTACGCCGCCTGGGTCTGCCGGTAGAACTCCGGCAGCGGCGAGATCTTGGGCGGCTCTTCGCGATGCACCTTCAGCCAGAACTCGCGCTCGAACCGTTCATGCTCTTCCGCCGCTACGTCAACCGTGTTGAAGGTGCCGTTGTTGTCCTTGAACTTGCGGATCATTGCGAGCAGCGGACCGAAGTCCTCTTTGTGCGGTGGCGAGTCGCCGACCAGCACCACCACCTTCTTGGCGTACGGCTTCCAGTCCATCCGCTCCATCGCCTGCTCGCACGCGCCGTAGGTATCCTCTTCCCATTCGCCGCCGCCCATCGCCTGGATGCTGTTCAAAAAGTCGCCAAGCTTCTGCGGTGACAGCGTCAGCGGCTGGATTCTCATCTTCTCGCCCTTGCCACCGAACACGATGATCCCGATGCGCGCGATCGGCACCAGCCGATGGATCGACTGGACCAGTTGCGCCATCTTGGCTTTCACATCGTCGATGATCAGGTTCATCGAGCCGGTCCCGTCGATGACCAGCACCACGTCGAGTCCCTTGCGCCGCAGTTCGCCTATAAAGCCGCCGAACCCTGAGCCGATTCCGTGTCCGTAGCCCGAGCCCATGCCGCCGCCGCGCCCGATTCCGATTCCGCCGCCGCCGGCCGCGCGCACGTAATCATTGGCCAGGCCCACCGCTTGCGAGGTGTCGACCGCGGTCGGCTGCTCCATCTGCTGCGGCGCCGTGTCGGGCATCGGCACTTCAGGCATATCGAGATCCTGCATCTCGTTGCCCCCGCCTCCGCCGCCGCCTGCTTCCAGGTTCACCATGATCAGTTCGCGTCCGCGCTGTTCGTGGACCGTGATGATCAGGAACAGGAGGGCGATAACGTGCAGAGCGACTGAGAGCGGGAAGGGCCCAATCAGCAGGCCCAGCGCGTCTTTCATCGATTGCAGGCGGGTCGCATCAGCTTCGTCGTCGTCGCGATTGGCCTCGGCTAAACGCTCGCGCTTGCCGATTATGCGGTAAAAGATGAAGGCGACCACGAAGGTCGAGAGGACAAGTAAAACTACAATTACTGGGATCATATTTGCGCGCGCTCCCTGCCTAAGCCGCGATTGCCGCGACCGAGCCGAGATCCTCGTTCATTCCATTTGGTTCGAAAATCAAACTCCTATACTCCGCCGCCGGGCGCTCCACCGGCCGGCGCGCCACCGCCACCGGGAGGAAGTGACGACACTGCGATTGCGATCGCTTCCGCACCCGCCGACTTGGCGAGATCCAGGATGCGCACCATGTCTCCAAGTATGACCTTGGGGTCACCCTGGAATACTACGATCTTGTCGGTCGAATTCTGTAGCGCCGCGTGCAACTGGGGCACCAGCTCCGGTTCGGTTACGATCTTGTCGTTCACGTAGATCTGATGATCCGCGGTGTAAGTCACGATGATGCCCTTGGGTTTGTCGGTCGGGGCCGCTTGCTCGGCCTTGGGCAGATCGACGTGCGCGGCGGATTCGATCGTCACTGCGGTGGTCACCATGAAGATGATCAGCAGGACGAGAAAAATATCGGTCAACGGGGTGATGTTGATGTCGGAGAAAACCCCGCCGCCTTGATTTGAAGTCATTGCCATGAGCAAACACCTCTAAGGGCGGTGACTTTCAGGTCTCGAGCGTACCGCGACCCGATCATTGTCCTCCACCTGCACCCGAGGAATTGGCCATCTGCGCACCCGTGGCCCGCTTGGCCGCGATCGCTATTTGCGTTGCGCCGGCGGCCTTGGCGATGTTCAGAATCCGGACCATGTCGCCGAGCAGCACTTTGCGATCGCCCTGGAACACGACGATCTTCGCATCGACTTTGCCCAGCGCCTCGCTCAGGCTGGAGCGCAGTTCGCGCTCGGGCACGTCCTTGGAGTTCACGAACAGCTCGTGCTGGGTCGTGTAGGTGACGATGACGCCCTTGTTCTCGGGCGCAGTGTTGGTCGCGTTGGGCAGGTCGACGTGCGCCGCAGACTCGATGGTGACGGAAGTCGTCACCATGAAGATGATCAGGAGGACCAGGAAGATGTCGGTGAGCGGCGTGATGTTAATGCTGTCGAAGACGCCGCCTCCGCCGGTATGAGGTCCGCTAATTGCCACGCGCCTGTCTCCCCTGCAGCGCGGCGTCGATCAGGCGATCATCGTTGATGTGCTGCATGGCGTTGATGTTCTCAACCTTAACCGAGAAGTAGTTGTAGAATATGACCGCGACGATCGCGACGGCAAGTCCGAGCGCGGTCGAGATCAGCGCCGCCGAAATACCGGCCGCGACGACCGAGAAACCGCCGGTGCCCATGATCGCCATCGATTGGAATGCGACCAGGATTCCGACGACGGTGCCGAACAGCCCGATGAACGGCGCCGACGCGCCGGCGGTCGCCAGCACCCAGATGTAACGCTTGAACTCGAGCCCTTCCTGGTAGCGACGCTCGTCGTCGAGCTCGAGCAGATGGTCGCGGTCCATGGTCTGCGATCCCGAGATCAGGGTGTGATAGATGCGCTCGGCAGCGGTGCCCCGCGCTTGGGTTGCCTGCAACGCCTCGTTGAACTTGCCCTGGCGGAGTTGCGGCACCAGCGAGTCGGCCAGCTTCGCGGTCTTCGGGCCGACGCCCCATAGCGCCCACACGCGCTCGAAAATGATCGCGAGGCAGATGACCGAAATGAACAGCAGGGGGTACGTAGCGTAGTAACCCTCTTGGATCATTCCCAAAATTCCAAAATTGCTTTGCATCTCTTATCCCTCTAGAAGTGTTAAAATAGATCTGGGCGGAGATATTCTGGTCCGCCCCGAACCGTTACCCCAAACTGTCCCAAACTGTCTTTCGCGATGCTCTCCGGCACGAGTCCCGCGCCGTCGAGCCGTAACCCCAACAAATCAAGCTCCCACCGGCCGGCCAGAGACGATAAAGTCTTCCGGATATGGCGGAAAGTCTGAATGCAACAATGCCAAGTATTTGTCAAGAGTCGCTTCTCGGCGCGTAAAAAATCGGATCGTTCGCCGGTCGATCCGATTGGCACAGCGCAAACCTGGTAGCTCGCGCCGCAGCCGTAAAAGGTTGCGCGATTCTGGATCATCGAGCCGCAACCCGATTTGATTGTACGCCAAAAGCGGGCCGCTCGACCATGGGAAATCAAGCGCGAACCGATCCTCCCTGGGATCGAATTGCCTTGACTTATCGGTCGTTCAAGTCTATCCAGAACTTGCAAGTCTATCCAGAACTTGCCAGATCGTGACCGCGATGCGGTCATTATTTTTTTGTCGATTAACGTTTTGAAAAATAACGGCCTTCTTTCAATTAATAAGACGGTGAATCCGCCCGACTTGTTCATTTCAAGACTTGCACGGTCGCTCCCGGGTAAAGGACTGCTCACCGCAGCCTTGTTCGCTGGACTCGCCGCCTGCAAAACTCCTCCGTCGCCAATCACCGCGCCTCCGCCCGTGCAGTCCTCGATGACGGCGCCCGATGAACCGAGCAAAGTGCTGCCGCCGGACCTGTACAAGCAGATGCCGATGTATCCGGGCGCGGTCGTCGAGCATGTACGCAAACCCAAGGGTGCGATGCGCGAGATATTGCTAAGCGCGCAGGGCGATTTCCCGCAGATGGTCGGCTATTATAAGGACGCGCTCAAGAAGAATGACTTTCGGATAACCTCGTCGCTCATCATGTCGGCGCGCAAGACCTGGTCGTGCGACTTTCATTACAACGGGCGTCCGGGAAGCATCATGCTGTATCCGAGCGACGCGGATAAGTCGCGCATGACAATCGATCTGATCTACGAATTACCCGCGCATCTGGACGAATCATTGATGGAACCCAAGGAAGACTTCGACGTAATAGGGCCGGGCGAAATCGCCCAGCAAGCTCCACAAGCTCAAAATCCGAACGACAAGGAAAAAAAGAGGAACTAGCGAGATGGCACTACTGGATGGAAAAGTAGCGGTAATTACCGGCGCGGGCCGCGGTATCGGGCGCGAAGAGGCGCTCTTGCTCGCCAAGCACGGCGCGAAAGTCGTGATCAACGATCTGGGCGGACATTTCGACGGTACCGGGCAATCGCGCTCGCCCGCCGAGGACGTGGTCAAGGAAATTCGGTCGGCCGGCGGAGAGGCGGTCGCCAATTTCGAGAGCGTGACCGACTTCAAGTCCGCCAAGCGAATCATCGATTGCGCGATCGACAATTTCGGCAAGCTCAACATCGTCGTCAACAACGCCGGCATCCTGCGCGACCGCATGGTCTTCAACATGAGCGAAGAGGATTGGGACGCGGTGGTCGCCGTCCATCTGAAGGGCACCTTCAACGTTTCTCGCCACGCGACCGCCTATTGGCGCGAGCAGCACAAAGCGGGCAACGTGCTCAACGGACGGTTGATCAATACCAGTTCCGACTCGGGCATCCTGGGCAACGCGGGACAAAGCAACTACGGCGCCGCCAAGGCCGCGGTCGCCGCGATGGCGATAATCGTGGACCGCGAGATGAGCCGCTATGGCGTCACCGCCAATGCGATCGCGCCGGTCGCGCGCACCCGCCTGACCGTAGACGCGACCCCGCAGACCGCCGCCGGCATGGCGCAAAAGGCGGGACAATGGGACGCGTTCACGCCTGCGCACGTCGCGCCGCTGGTGGCGTGGCTGTCGAGCGATGACGCCAAAGACTGTCACGGAGAAGTGTTCCGCGTGGGCATGGGCAACGTGTGGCTGATGAAGGGATGGCACACGGCGGCTAAGGTTTCGAAGAAAGGCTCGATGTGGGAGCCGGCGGAACTCGGCGCCAAGCTCAAGGAAGAAATCGCCAAAGGCGTTTCCAAAAAAGAGAGCATGGGCGAGGTGATGGGCGGAGGCGTGTAGGTCGTCCCGACGCGTACAGATTTTTGACCACCAATGCGAAACCGAAAGGCGCGGCTCCACGTGAGCCGCGCTTTCGTTCTATCCTGTTCATCTGCGCGGCCAACACCGCGCGAAGCGTGATGGCGGAACATATTCTGCGCCGCGAACTCGACGCGCTCGGCTTCGACCATCAAATTACCATCACCTCGGCGGGAATCGCGCCGTATGCGCGCGACGGAGCCTTGGTCTCGCTCGACACGCGGATGGCGCTGCGCGAAGTCGGCATCGATCTCGGCGATGAGGCCGTCTCGACCGACCTGAAACGGCATCCCGAGATGCTCGAGGACGCCGACCTCATAATCGCGATGACCGAGCAGCAGGCGCGCGAGCTGGTCGATCGTTTTCCGGGCGCAAACGCACGGCCGGTTTTTACACTCCGATCGTTCGCCGGCGAGACTGGCGATATCGACGATCCATACGAGAAGGGCGACCTGGTGTTCGCCGAGTGCCGCGAGGAAATCAGGCGCCTGGTCCCGACAATCATCGAGCGCCTGTTCCAGGAATAGCGGCGATGGAATTCACGCAATCCGCCGGACTCGGAGATTCGCGCGATCCTCTCGCGGCCTGCGACGGTCGCTGTCGTGGGATGCTCGGATAATCCGGCGCGCGACTCGCTTCGAATCGCCAAGTTGCTAAAAAGCCGCGGCTTCAAGGTGATTCCCGTCAATCCGCAACTCGGCGCCGACGCGCTCAAAGCTGAGCTCGGTGAAAAATGCTACCCCGATGTCGCGTCGATTCCGGAGCCGGTCGAAATAGTTGACGTTTTCAGACGCTCCGAGTTCGTGCCCGGGGTCCTCGAAGACGCGATCGCAAAGGGCGCGCGCATCCTCTGGTGCCAGCTCGGCGTGATCCATCTCGATGCGGCCCGCCGGGCCCAGCAAGCCGGAATGACCGTAATCATGGACCGCTGCCCGGCAATCGAATTCTCTCGCTTGTTCTAGCCGCGAATCCCACCGCGTTATGAAACCGCGCAAGTGGAAAACGCTCCGGAGCGATGTCGCCTATCGCACTCCTATCTTCGATCTACATCGGCGCCGATCGATACATTCGCGGCGCGGTGAATACGACTTCTTCATCCTCGACGCGCCGAACTGGGTGAATATCATTCCGCTGACGGGAAGCGGCAAGGTCGTGATGATCAACCAATGGCGGCACGGAATCGCCGAGTTCACCCTTGAGATTCCTGGCGGGATGATCGATCCGGAAGATGCGGCCCCGATGCATGCGGCGCGTCGCGAGATGATCGAGGAGAGCGGCTACGATTCGGATACTATCGTGGAACTCGGCCGGGTCCATCCGAATCCCGCGATCCAGGGCAACATCTGTTTCTCGTTTCTCGCCGAGAACGTGCGCGAGGTGGACCGCCCGGTGGCACTCGGCAACGAAGAGACCGAAGTAGTGCTGGTGCCGATGACCGAGATTCGCGAACTCATCGCGACGGGCGCGATCATGCACGCGCTGACGATTGCCGCGTTCTCGTTCATGCACGTCTACAATCCGCCGCCTCATCGCCGTGTTCCGTCGCGCTACCGCCCCCCGCGCCGCAAAAAGTAGCTAGGGCGCTGCGCCGGTGTTGCCACGCGTCCACAGCGTGAAATGCTCGGTGGTCAGCACGGGATGGAAACCGCTCTGGGTCAAATAATTGTCGGGAATCAAAACCAGCGGCAGTAACTGAACCGGCGAGTCGGAAATGACGGCGGAGACTTTTCCGGATCCAATCGCGGTGCGCATCTGCTCGGTCCAGAAATGCCTGGTATCGGATATCAGCTGAAAAAAATCGGCCTTGCCAAGATGGCGACGCGCGGCGAAAAATCCGTCACGCTCGAATTCCTCTTTCCCTTCGCGGTAAACGCCGTAGGTTTCCGGATAGCGGATCAGCTCGCGGCGCCCGGCCGCGAAGCATATGAACGACGGCGCGATCACGTCGTCTGTGGGCTTGCTGGAAATGCGCAGCGCGTCGGCGAGCTGCGCGATTTCCGCGCGCGGCACGAAACCGAATCCATAGACGCTGCCATGAAGCCAGTTCTCGTTCACAAGCGGCGTGATCCAGAAGAGAAAGATCACGATCAGGGCCGCGCCCGTCACGAGCCGGCGCCATCGCTCGCGAGAATCTTCGGCGGCGGCAACCAGCCCCGCAGCGCCGATACCGGCGACGATCGCAATGAACGGGATCGCTTCCAGGTAGTTGTGGCCCCACGCGGTTGGACTGAGCACTCCATAAAACGCATATTCAGCCGCCACGGTCGCCAAAATTAGAATCACGCGGCGGTTGAAAATCCGATCGGCGTAGACTCGCCAGCATCCAAGCACGAAAAGCGGGCCCAGGATGTCGAGGATCATGCGCGGGTAGAGCGCGATGTCGAAGCCGGAATCGCGCCCTTTCAGAAAGTGAAATACGAACGTCTGGAAAACGAACTCGTAGCCGTACAGCCGGTAGAGCACTGCGCTGAAACCGGCAAGCGCGAGCATGAAGAAGGCGCCCGAGATGACCGCGGCCCCGATTCGGCGGTAGGCGATCGCGATGAACAAGAGAATCACGGGATAGGGAATCACCGCGGTCAGCTTGATCGCGCATGCGACAAAGAAAATTATCGCGAGGATGACCGCTTGGCGGATTGCGGGCATCGTGTCGTCGAGGGTCACGAGTGCGGCGAGCAGGATGAGCGGGGCGATGAACGATTCGCGCTCGTAGGCATGGTAGCGAAAGACGAGCGAACTATATCCGTATAGAATCGACGCGGCGATCGCGGCCGGGCGACCGGAGACGCGGCGCGCCAGCGAGTACGTAAGGAGACTAGAGGCGAAAATCGCGGCTTCGTTCAGGACTTCGAGCGACAGAAGGCTCGGGCCGAACAACTTGAGGTAGCCACCCGCGATCCATTCGAGCAGCGGCATATGCGGATGAACGAAATCCAGGTACGGGCGCATCCCGACGCTCACCAGCCACGCGCTTTCGAGGTAGAAATCGTCCTCGACCCAAACTTCGGGATAGAGCATCCGCACGATCCGCGGGATGAGCAGCACGACGAGGAGCCATCCGCCGATGCGCGCGGCGTCGGCACTGTCGGCGGTCGCGGAGACGCGCTGCGATGAGCCGCGCGAAGTCATCGAAGGAGCCCGTCGCATCCCAATCGCGCTTCCTCGAATTTGGAATGCTCGAGTGGGGAATCGTCGGTTGGGGAATCTTGCTGGCGATAGAGTTGCTCACCTTGATGATGGTCCGATCTGCAGGCTGGCGGCGCGGATTTGAGTTGATGCCATGGCCGGATGGACTTGAGTACGCCGCATCGGCGGTGAACTTGGCGAATGGTCGCGGTGCGGTACTGCATTTCGGTGGATATACTTACCCGTCGCGGTACACCGGCGGCTACCCGCTGATTCTGGAATCCTTCTGCCACGGCGCAATCTCACAAGTTCCGCTGCTCTCTTGTGCGCTCGGGATATTATCGGTCTTCGCTATCTTTGTGTTGGCAGTGTGGGCGTTTGGTCGCGCGGCAGGGGTGATTGGGGCACTACTGCTCGCGCTCTCGCCCGTCTTCATCACATATTCGACCCTCATGATGAGCGACGTACCGACCTTATTCGTTACGATTTGTGCCGCGCAGATGCTGATGGTAGCGACTGCAGACGACGCGCCTCAATCGCCGAGCTGGGCGCGCATGTCCGCATGGTTGATGTTCGGTTTATTGGCCGGGTTCTCGACGATCATTCGTCCGACCAATGTCACGATACTTGCCGGGCTCGCGTTGTGCGTCGTGATGGTGCCGCTCGAGCGTCGAGATCATTCGAGTCTCGTTAAAGCGGCGATCGCAATCGCGATCGGGTTTGCGATTCCGGTCGGGTGGCAGTTGCATCAGAACTCGATTCATCTCGGCAGTGCCTTTGCCAGCGGCTACGCGTGGTGGGTGCCGGAAGTCTATGGCAGTGGCGGGAAGACCTTCAGCATCGCGTATCTGTTCGGTCCGACGATGCCGCGAAATCCGCATGGCAACGTGCTGGTTTACGTGACGACGCTTCTGGGACTCGACGGGATGCTCGGTGATCGCGGCGACGTGCGCTACTTCCTGTACCCATTCGCGGCGGCGATGTTCGCGATTGTCGGATTCCTCGCGATACTTCGCGCGTCGGACAAGCCCGCGGCGCGGCGCATCCTGTGGTTCGGGCTCGGATACCTTGCCGCACTGGCCGGGCTGTACTGCTTCTACCTGTTCACCGACGTGGCGTTCATTTTGCCGGCGGCGTTTGTATTGTTCATCGCGGCGGGCGCCGGAGCGGCGACGGCGAATCGATGGATGCGCGACCTGTTGCGCAATCCTAATCGCAGCGCCGGTCAGCTCGCGGCAGCGGCAGGCGTGATCGTGCTCGACGTGCTGCTGATCGTGTCGCTGGCTTCAGAAGCGGTCGCACGGTTGAGCGCGACGCCATCGAAATCTCCGATGGTCGCCTCGCTGGTGTCATTAGATCAATCCATTCCTCGCGATGCGACCGTGGTCAGCAACATCTCGCTGCAATTTCTCGAACTGTATCTGCCCTCGAACAATCGGCGCTTCGTTGGTCTGAACTCACTCGACCCGGGCGAGCGATTCACCGACTACCATCTGCATCGCCTGTACGAAAAACGCGCCGCGGGATGGAACGGCGCGGTGCCGCCGGTGGTGTTCGATGGCGGGCAGATAACTGGCGAGACGGACGCGCTCGCATCGGCAATCAGCGCGAGGACGCCGGTCTTTCTCCTGATAGCCGCGCCCGAGACGCAGGACTATGCCGACGTGCTCAAGGGCGAACTCGATCAGTTGGCGGCGAAGTTTAGTGTCGAGATGGTGCAGCAGAATCAGGCAGTTGCGCTGTACCGGCTGACGCCGAAGTAGAGGCATCGTCACAGCGCGGGAACCCTCACCTACCAGCTACGCTCGGTTGGCCCCGAGCCCGCCCTCCCTATCCGAAGGTCGATGCTTGTTGGCGCGGATCGGGTTCTGCTGGTGACTCCCTGTTGCCACATGGAATGGATTTCGTGTAGAAGTGCGCGCGTATCTTCGCCGCCTTTAAGTGGGTAGGGGGGCGCTACCAGTTCGGGGGGAGTTCATGACTCAAAGCAGGTCGGAAGAGACCTTGCCTGGTATCAGGCGACGGATTTGGCAGTTGACCTTGAGCCGTCCGCGGCTGCGCGCGGCGATTGTGCTTCTATTGGCGGCAACTTCTGGTATCGCGGGTTGTGTGGTTGTCGATAGATTCTCCGACCGAGCGGTGCAGTACAACAAGGAAGCAGAAGAGGTCCAGGATCAAGACTTGTTGCTGAACGTCCTGCGCGCCAGCAAGCGCCGCCCGCTAGAATTCAGTGGCGTTACGACCGTGTCTGGTAACGCTACCTCCACGGGAGGGCTAAGTGGAAGCTGGCCTCTGAGGAAGGGCGGCGGCAGCGTGGCGACGACGTTAGCGCCGACCGCGACGTTTTCCGGAGGTCCGACCTTCGCAGTAGCGATTTTGGATACGCAGGATTTCTACGAAGGAATCATGAGTCCAATTCCTTTGGATACGCTGGATTTGTACTACGAGCAGCGGTATTCCGCGACGATGCTCTTCAATCTCTTTGTCGCTCAGATCGTAATCAAACAGACTGACAAGCAAGGGCATACCAACATTCTGGAAATCCCCAACAACGTCGGAAGAGATCAAGACTTCGATCGTTTTCAAGTTGTGATCGACTATTTGCTCAACCTGGGGCTTAGCACGGAGTCGAAATCCAAGGTCACCACAGTTGGTGCAGTGCTTACCGCCGACGAAGCAGAAGAGCTTACTGATCTGTCCCGAGCTGCGACCGCGGGGCTGGACGTCAAACAAGTAAAGTGGTGCGATCTCGCTGCGAACGAAAGGAATGAGTTACTTGCCAGATTGGACCCTGGTAACGAGAAAGACGACCTCAAGAAACTCCAGGGAATCTGCGATCCTCCGAAGACCTTTGCCGATCTCGCCGGCCAAATAGCCACGGTCGTGCCTCCTAGCAGCGGGATAACAAACTGTGATGGCGATGAGAGCGATTGGCGCGATTCTCTTCGTAGACATCCAGTTCCTGGTAAAACTGACGACGAAGTAGTCGCGGACCTCAATAAGATATGTAATTTCCAAGACGCGGATGTTCAAGCGAGCAAACTCAGCGACCAACTTTCGGATCTGCCATCCACGCTCTATCGCGCTCAGAAGTCCAGCTCGGGCTTTCAATTATGCTTCCGCCCGCCTCGTTGGGGCGGTCCTCAGCCGAGCGAACTGCATTCCGCCATCGCCGACTCGATTGCCAAGAGTGCAGCAGCGTGCGGTGGCAAGAAGAAGACACTGCCGCAAAATACAGCGGTCGCAGGGACCCTAAACGGCGGCGCTGCCAGTCTGACCCCAGATAGCGCGAACGCCCCTAGTCAATTGGGCTTTAAAGCCCTGACTCTAGGTCCGGAAATCGCGTTGCAGCTAACCGCTATCGACAACCCGGACTGGCGCCGTAACACGGAGGAGGTAAAATTGAAAAGTGGGAAGCAAAAGACGAAGTTTCCCGATCTGCTCCCCGAATACTCTCATTGTCAAGCCGACTGCATGCTCATTCCTGGTCAAGGTCATCTAAAGAAAGAATGCACTGAGGGTATTGGCGAAGCTAAGCCGAGCTGCTCGAAGTACGGCAAGAGCCACGGAAGTGAGATAGACTTTTCGAAGGCGGTTCAAATCGAATTAGCTCCGAGATCAGCCGACGGTATCATCTACTACCTAGGGGAGATCGTCCGGAGAGAAATAGGACCAACAGATCCACAGGACAACCGGCCAACACCGCTACGAACAATCGCAATTAAGTACAATCCTGAATTAAATCGAACTATACCCGATGACATTTGCTTAGCTCCGCCCAACGAAAAAAATCCGGCTGCTGTCACGCTGAATTATCGAACGAGTGAAGACAGTGGGTTCAGATGCGAGCCCATGTTCGTACTTAACAAAACTGCACCGGTGGCGAAGACCTACTGGCCGATCTTGGGGGTAACGTACGATGGCGAAGGTTATGTGGTTCCCGGTCCGGAGTTTGCCGGTCGAACACCTGAGATAATGGATATGACCTTACAACTTGTCGGGTTGTTCAAATCGGCAAAGAGTTTGCCAACTACGAGCGTATTCACGATCATCGGAACCCCATAGGTCAGGGAATGTAGTAGAACGGGTTAGGGAGTTTGAAAGTTCGCTCGGCGTAGCCTCCTGTGAGGTCGCTATCCTGATCGCCCATGTTCAGCACGACGGTATATCCTTGTTCGGCGATCCTCCTCCTAGCATCGGTTTTGAAGGGAGCTACAGACTGTCGATGCAAGTCGTCGGGTTTCATCTTGAGGTCGTCGTTACTCCATCCCTCGTAACCCGCGGCCCGAAGGTTAGCTGCAGTGGGTAGGCGCTGAGACTCGCTGCGAGCGGTGATGAAGAAGACGTGCAGGCCCTGTGCTCGCGCCTGACGATAGAGTTCGAGGGTGGGTTCGATTGGTCGCGCCTTCGCCAGTTCAACCCATTGGTTCCATCCGCACGGCGCCTGAACGGACCCGTCAGCCGATAGATTGCAGGGTCCCGTGCGGAAGTATCCGAAATCGTCCGCGTTGAGCTCGGGCCAATTCGATAGCGAAGTCTCGTCGATGTCGAGCACGATCGCGAGGTTCCCTTTTCGAGCGGATTGCTTCGCCAGAAAGGTTTTGGCCCCATCGACGGTGGTTTTGATGTCACGTTCGTAGCCGCCAGATCTCTCGTAATCCAATAGAGCGGTCTTGAGCTGGCCGAGGTTGGTTGTTTGGCTTAAGCACGCGGATGTCGGAGAAGGTCCGGTCTGCGCAAGAGCGCCGGCGCTCCAAAAGAAGATGACTATAAGGGCTTTAGAAAAAGAGAGGTTTCGTCGCATTGGTGTCCGCTCCGGTGCGCAGAATTAAATCCGCACCTTGCCTGTTTGTCTACAGGCGCTCGTAATCCTCTAGCGGGTATGGCGACGGCGAGGGCCAGACGCGCGATCGGGCCAGGTCAATTGTCCTCAGTAAGCGACAATTTCTCCCGTCTCTCTGAGCACCACGGGAATCCCTTCGATCTCGCTGAGAGCAGTGTTGTGCTGTTCTGAAGTCAATCGTTTTACATAGACGATGATCGCGAGCTGGTCGCGAGTATCGCCGAAACCGACTCCAGTCCCGACGGCCCCGGGAACGCTCATCAATTCCTCGACGTGATGGTCTCTGGTATCGGTGGCGGCCTGAATCGTCTCAGCGCTGAAGCCCTTGACGGTGGGCGCGGCGGGAGCGACCGTCGCAGCGGTGCATGAGCCTACGAATTGCAGGCCGCTGACCGTTCCTTTTTTCAGGTTATTCAGGCGGTCAAGTACGGCTTGGGCGGGAGTCGCGAAGCCGACGCCGACACCGTTAACAGTGCCGATGGCAAACAGAAGGCCAACGGGCTGAGGACACGATACGTCGGTCGGCCCGGTCACCACGAGCGATCCTATGTCGTCCGTCGTGAACGGGTTCATCGAGGTGATCTGAATCTGTTTTGCGAAGTTTGCGAGTTTGGGCTTCGGGAAGTGACCGTAGTTGGTCGTCACGTTTACGTTGACGGCGTTTACCACCGCCAGCGTTTGGCAAGTTCCCGCGCCCATCTCCTGGACATTCAGCCCGATGATTGCCGGGTTTATGTTCGGGTCTACGCTTATGGGCGTCTCCGAAACGGGACCAATATTGAAGATACCCATGGTCAAGGAGACTTTTTTGGAGTTGACTGCGGCGATCGCCACATCGGCCAAGTTTTCCGCACCATGGGCAAAATCGATCGCGCCGAACTCGGTCAGTTTGCCGATGACGTTGCGCGGGCCCGTTCTACACGCGGTGTCCTGCCGCCCTGGCTGCACGATAGGTTCGCCCGGAGCGGCTTTGTTAACGCGCGCGAGAACCCGATTAGTACTCAAGATGAAGTAGTCCTTGCCACTTGAATCTTGGACCAGAGAGCCAAGCGTTCCTCCGAAGCACTCGCGCACTCCATTGACTCCGACGAAGTCTAATTCGTTGCCACCCGAGATCCCGGGCAGGATCGGCCTGGGAGATCTCGCAGTCTGATCGCAGGTTGGCGTGGGCGTCACGGTCGGTGTCGGTGTGGCGGTCGGGGTCGGCGTGGGCGTGAGCGTCGGCGTCGGAGTGATCGTCGCGGTCGGAGTGAGCGTTGCGCTTGGGGTCGGCTGGCAGAACGCCGGGCGAGCCAAACCCAGGCTAGCGAGGATGCACGAGACAGAGATCCATCGCGAGATCGTTCTGAGCCTGGTCAACGCTTCCCCCCGAGACTGGCGAAATCATGTACACGAAATGCAATGGCAACGCAACGCGTGTTAACTTGCTGTTTGCTTTCGATTCAGGTTCAGGCAGAGGTATCAACCGGTGGCGGGGCGCGGATCGGAAAGAAATCGCTTCGCAGACCTCCCTCGGCTGCGTTCGGGACGACAGGGTGAGCTCGGTTCGGGCGTGGCGGACTACGCGCCGCGCGCGCGGGTGTGGGGGATGGTGAAATCTATTGCCGGGCCCTTTGGGACGATGCGCGTGGGATTTATGGTTACGTGACTTGCATAGTAGTGGCGCTTGATGTGGAACAGGTTCACCGTCTCGGAGACTCCGGGAAGCTGGAAGAGTTCACGGGTGTAGTTCCATAGATTGGGGTAGTCGATTATGCGCCGCAGATTGCATTTGAAGTGCCCATAGTAAACGGAATCGAATCTGACCAGTGTCGTGAACAAACGCCAATCGGCTTCGGTGAGCTGGGATCCGGCCAGGTAGCGCTGGCGAGCAAGGCGCGCCTCGAGATCGTCGAGGGTCTTGAAAAGCGCATCGAAAGATTCGTCGTAAGCGTCCTGTGAAGTGGCGAAGCCGCATTTGTATACGCCGTTGTTCACGTTGTCATAGACGACCGAGTTGATGAGATCGATCTCGTCGCTAAGATCCGCCGGATAGTAGTCGAGTTTCGAGCCAGCCCATTCGTCGAAAGCGCTGTTAAGCATGCGGATTATCTCTGACGATTCGTTATTTACGATGGTGCTTTTGCGCTTGTCCCACAGCACGGGGACGGTGACGCGTCCGGTGTAGGAAGGCTCCGCCTTCAGGTAAATTTCATAGAGAAAACGCGCGCCCATCATGTCGTCGCGCGTCGATCCGGGAGTGATCGAGCCATCGGGCGCCGAGAAAGACCATCCGTTCTCGCCCATAAACGGGTCAACGACCGACAGCGAAATAATATTTTCGAGTCTTTTGAGTTTTCGAAATATCAGCGCGCGACACGCCCATGGGCAGGCCAGCGATACATAGAGATGATAGCGGCCCGGCTCGGCTTTGAATCCGGCGCGGCCGCTGCGCCCCGAAACGCCGTCGGGAGTGATCCAATTCCGGAACCCAGCTTCACGGCGCTCGAACCGGCCGTCGGTATTTTCGGTGTCGTACCAGGCATCGCGCCATTTGCCGTTCACGAGGAGGCCCATCGGTGATTCCTTGGCGTGGGATAGAACTATTATAGCTTGAAGGCGAACAGTCGTCCCAACTTAATACCTACCCTCGGTGTCAACACTCGGCCGGCGAGGGAAAGGAGCCGGGTTCAGGCGGTGATGGTTGTTGGCGGAGGATCGATCGGTGGAGGCCCGCCGTAATGGCGACGGCACAGTGCATAGGCTGGCCATACGCAGACGCCGAGGGCGATTGCGAGGATGAAGTCCGTTTTGCCGTCGCCGCTTGATACTGCCAGGCCGAACGTTGCCAGCCAGGTTAGGATTGGGAGGATAGCTGCCAGGGCCAGGCCGACGCGGCCGCCTCCTATTGTGAAGAGTTCCTTTCGATCGGGCATCGTTTGGCGCAGGCGGATCAGGGCCGCCATCTCCAATGTCAGCGCTGCCATGTAGAAGAAGACGTCGAGCACCACCAGGGCCACGAAGCCCACTGGGACCAGCAGGGTGAAGACGACGCAGCAGAGCAGGATCGATCTGCCGGGGGTTACGGTCGCGGACCACAGCTTGGTTAGCGAGGCCGGCAGGTAGCGCTCGCGGGCCAGGATGAACGGCATCCGCGATATCCAGAGCATCCCGGCTTCGAACACCGCGAACGACATCACGGCGCCGCCAATTGCGAGCGCGGCGCCAAGGAGGGGGCCGCCGATTCGGTAGCCCTCCCGCGAGAACGATCCGATTCCCCATCCCGAGGCACTGGCCGAGCCGGAGACCGAGACTGCGAGCGGGAGAAGGTATCCGGCGACGATGATCGGTAGCGCGATCAGAATCGCGCGAAGATAGTTGCGGCGCGGATTTTCGATCTCGGCCGAGACCACGCTCAAGTTTTCCCATCCGCCGAAATTCCAGATGACCACGGTCAAACCGGCGGCGAGCGCGCCCACGGGATCGGTGCCGAAGAGCGGCGGGGTCGGCATTTTGAAGTGGACCAGGTGTGGAAATCCCGCGATCACGAGAACCGCGAACGGCGCGATCAGAATTGCACTGAGCACAATCGAGGTCATCCCGACCGGCCGCACGCCGAGAAAATTAAGCCCACCCGCGCACCATACCAGCGTGATACCGATTGCGACTTGCGCCAGCGGTCCGAGCGGGACGAGGAATGACAGGTAGCCGGCGAACAGCACCGGATAAATCGCCATGTCCACGGCGGTGTAGAGGATGGTCAGGTACGCCTCTGCGAAACCGGCAAAAGGTCCGAGCGCTTCTTTGACCCAGAAGTAAAAGCCGCCCTCCACCGGCATCAGCGCGGTGAGCTCCGCGGCCATCAGAGCGGTCGGGAGGCTGAGCGTTATCGGCACGATGAGGCATAGCAGTATCGTGAGGCGCGGACCCGCCATCCGGACCGCATCCTCGAGGCCGTACGCGCCGCCGCTCACAACCAGATACATCACGCATACAAGCGGGATCAGGCCGAGCTTGCGCGCATCGGGGCGCGCGACTCGAGTGCTGGCGGTTGCTGGTTCCACGATTTCGTCCAGAGGGCGCAGACTCCGGCTCTATCGGAGGCGATGGGCGGTGGCAAGCTGCGGTCCGCTCGCGACGAGTAGTTACCCAGTCGCATCCGAGTGCGGAAATCTTATAATGTAGGGAAAGCCCGGGCGTTGGTTGTATCCGTATGATGGCGCGCAACGTCTGATCTTGACGATCCGATGTTGACGATCCGGATAGCGTGATGTTAGCGGTAGATGTTACTTCTAATCGATAAGTTTCGCAGGAATCCCTTTTCACGATGAATTGTTTCACTAAACGCGCGTTGATCGCGCTCGAAGGCGTGGCGCTGGCGACCGCGTCGATCGCGTTTGTCGGCTGCAGTCGAATCACCAGTGCGAAGCCCGAACCGATTCGCACCGTAAGCGTCGGGGGCGACAATCCTTTCGGCGGCGCGCCGGCGGTGGAAATTCCCTCCGACGCGCGCGCGATGAGCGCGTTCCTGAAGGCCGAGTTCGCCATGAATGAGGGCGATCGCGGAGAGGCGCTGAAGGACTACGCCGAGGCGGCCCAGTACGATCCGGGCAACGCGGCGCTGAAGGTTCGCCTGGCGACTCTGTACGTGCGCGACGGGCGGCTCAAGGAGGCGCTCGATCTGGTGAACCAGGCGCTTGCGATCAATCCCGATTCCGCCGACGCGCGCCTGCTCGGCGCGGGAATCAGCACGGCGCTCGGCGATGACACCGCGGCGGAGAAAGATTACACGGAAGTGCTCCGCCTCAATCCGAAAAACCAGGAAGCGTACCTCTATCTCGGAACGCTCTACGCCAAGCGCAACGATTACGGCGAAGCGGAGAAAACTTTTCAGCAGCTGATCAAGCTCGATCCGAATTCCTTCCTTGGCTACTACTACGCCGGCAAGGTGATGGTGGCGTCGAAGAATTACGCTGCGGCGGAAAAATATTATCAGAAGGCGCTCGATCTGAATCCGCAGTCGGAACTGGTGCTGCTCGACTTTGCGCTGCTCCGCGAGCGCCAGGAGCGCCCGCAGGACGCGCTCGTCTATTACAACAAAATCACCCAGATCAATCCGAACAACGAGCTGGTCCGAAAGCGCAAGGCCGAAATCCTGGTCGGTCAGAAAAAATATGAACAGGCGCTCGACGAGCTCAAGCGCGTCGAGCAGGTTGAGACCAATCCCGCCGACACGCGGACCAAAATCGGGCTGCTGTACGTCGAGCAGGGAAATTTCGACGATGCCGCAACCGAGTTCAACCTCGTGCTCGGCTCGGAGCCGAAGAACTACCGGGTGCATTACTATCTCGGCACGGTGTACACGGAGCTCAGCGAGAGCGAGAAGGCGATTGCCGAGTTCAACAAGATTCCGAACGACGACGAGCACTACGTGGAATCGCGCGAGCAGCTCGCCTATCTGTACGACAAGCAGAACAAGTACGATGAGGCGCTCAGTGCGCTGAAGGAAGCACTCGCGAAGAAGCCCAACGATCCGGAGATCGAGGGCTTCATGGTCGGCGTGTACCAGGAAAAGAAGGACTTCCCGGCGGCGATTGAACTTGCGCGAAAAATGGTCGCGGCCGACCCCAAGAACGACAAGTTTCACTTCACCCTCGGCGCCGCGCTCGATCAGAACAAGCAGCGCGACGACGGCATGGTGGAGATGAAGAAGGCGATCGAGCTGAATCCTTCCAACGCGCAGGCGCTCAACTACCTCGGCTACAGCTACGCAGAGAAGGGCACCAATCTCCCCGAAGCGGAGAAGCTGATCAAGCGGGCCCTCGATATCGAGCCCGAAGACGGATTCTACGTCGACAGCCTCGGATGGGTTTACTATCAGCAGGGCGACTACAAGCGCGCCGTCGAGCAGTTGGAACGCGCGGTCAATCTGACCGGCAGCGACCCCACGATTACGGAGCATCTTGGCGATGCGTATCGCAGGCTGGGCAAGGTCGGGGAAGCGAAAAATGAGTACACCGACGCGCTGAAGAAGGCGCAGGAAACCGACCAGGTTGCGCGGCTCAAGGATAAAATCCAGGTCCTGCAGAATGCCGCCAGCGCCGGGCACTGAGCGACTCCGCCGCCGTCAAAGAATCTCGCATGCGGCGCTGGCATCGATGCTGGCGGTCGCGATGCTTGGTCTTTCGGCGTGCGTTGTTACTTATCCCAAGGGACCCGACGCCGAGACGCCGATTCCGGGATGGGACGCCGGAAAATACCAGGTGCAGAAATTGACTGCGGCGCTGGCCGAGCGCGACCGAGCGCTCGCCTCGATGCAGACGCCGGCAATCATGGAATACACCGCCCCTGGCCAGCATCTGAAGGCGCGGGAAGACATCGTCGTGGCGCGGCCGAACAGCTTGCGCGTCGAGGCGCGGTCGCCACTCGGAGTCGCGCTGCTGCTCGCGGCGCAGGGCGATGATCTCGCCATCTTCGAGCCGGGGCAGAATCGTTTCATGCGCGGCGCGGCGAACGCGGCTACGCTCTACAAGTACGTGCGAATTCCGATGGCTCCGGCGGACGCGGTGGGTTTGTTGATGGGACTTGCGCCGCGCGACTTCATATCCGGAATGATCCCTGACTCGACATCGAGTGACGGCCAGATGATGGTTGCGACCTACATTCTGCCTCCGTCGGGGACCCGTCAGCTTGGATTTGCGAACGGGCAGCTCGCGATGGTGCGCGAGACGGGGTCCGACGGCCGGGTCAACTACGACGTGCGTTACAGCGACTATCATGATATCGGCGGAGTGATGTTTCCGTACGTCGTCGACGCGGATTTTCCAACCGCACAAAGTCATGTCACGTTTCGATACACGAGGCCGATCGTCAATGGCGATGTTCCCAATTCGACGTTCGTGCTGACACCCGCTCCTGGAGCGACTCTGATGAATCTGAGCCTGGACGTAGGGGCGTTCCGTCACGGTGAGAGCTGAGAGATCCGTGATGCGATCCGCGCTCCTGTTGGCATTCGTTTTCGCGGCGGTGACGCTGGTGCTCGGATGCCGGGTGAATCGGTCCGGCAAGGATCACGAAGCGAGTCAAATCCTTTACACCGCAACCGCAAGCGATCCGCGTACCTTCAATCCGATTCTGATCACCGATGCGACTTCGGGGCAGCTCACGAGCGACCTGTTCGAGAGTCTGATCCGGGTGAACCCGAAGACCACGTTGCCGGAGTCCGGCTTGGCCGAGAAGTGGGAGGTCGCGCCGGACAACAAGACGATCACCTTTCACCTCCGCCACGACGTTAAATGGTTTGACGGCCAGCCGATGACCGCGCACGACGTGCTGTTCACCCTCGACGTCATCTACGATCCCAAAGTGCCCAATAGTATTCGTCCGACGCTGACTGTCGACCACAAACGGATCATCGCGGAGGCGCCTGACGACTACACGGTCGTGATGCATGTGCCGAAGCCGTTTGCTCCGCTTTTCTACTCGATCGGAATCCCGGTGATGCCGGCGCATATCCTCGAGCCGGTGTGGAAATCGGGAAATTTCAATCACACCTGGGGAATCGATACGCCTCCGGACAAATTGATCGGCGACGGGCCATATCACATGACGCGATACGCGCAGAGCCAGGTCGTGCAGTACGATCGGAACAACGACTATTTCATGAAAGACGAGCAAGGAGCGCAATTGCCGCGTCTGCATGGGCAATCCGTGACGATCGTGCAGGACCAGAACGCGGCGTATCTGCGCTACCTGTCGGGGCAGATCGACGTTTACGGTCCGCGTCCGGAAGAGGTTCCCTCGCTGGAAGATAAGGCAAAGAGCAAAGAACTCGATATCACGGTTAAGAATATCGGTATCGACACCGGGTCGCTGTTCTTCTCTTTCAACCGCAACCCGCGCCGCTTCGTTAAGAACGGAGTGACCAATCCCAAACTCAACTGGTTCACGGATCTCAAATTCCTGCAGGCGATGGCGCACATGGTGGACAAGAACGCGATGATCAATCTGGTTTTCCACGGGCTGGCGGTGCCGGCAGTCGCGGATATTTCGCCGGAAAATAAACTCTTCCACAATCCCAATCTCAAGGATTACGAATACGATCCAAAGCTCGCCGCCGACATGCTCGAAGCGGCGGGATATCATCTGCTGAAGCCCGGGGTGCGCACCGACTCGAAGGGCAATCGCCTCGAGTTCGATCTGACGACCAATACCGGCACGCCCGAGCGCAACGAGATATGCACGATCTTCAAGCAGGACGTTGAGAGCCTGGGGATCAAGGTGAATTATCGGCCGCTCGAATTTACGACCCTGGTCGACAAGCTCGATTCGTCGTTCGATTGGGACTGCGTACTGATCGGATTCACCGGCGGAATCGAGCCCAACGACGGCGCGAACTTCTATCGCTCGTCGGGCAATCTCCATATCTGGAATCCGAATCAGCCGGCTCCGGCGACGCCGTGGGAGGGCGAGATCGATACGCTGCTCGATCAAGGCGCGTCCGAAATGGATATCAGCAAGCGCCCGCCCTACTACTGGAAGATTCAGCAGATTCTTCACGATCAGCTCCCGATAATCGAAACCGTGCGCCAACAGCGCTACTCCTCGTGGAAGAACTCGCTCGAAAACTATCAGCCCACGGTGTGGGGGTTGTACAAACCGGAGTGGATGCAATTCAAGGCCGATTGAACTTCCTGGCTATTGAACGTCTCGATTGAAACTTTTGCGCGCCGCATCCGTCGAATCATCAGGCGCTGATACTCAACCGACACAATGACCCGCTTCCTGATTCGCCGCCTGCTCAACATGATCCCGCTACTGCTCGGGATCACTTTCATTTCCTTCGTCGCGATGTCGCTGGTGCCCGGCGACTTCGTTTCGAATCTGAAGCTCAACCCGACCATCACGCCCGAAGTAATTCGCCAGCTCCAAGCTCAGTTCGGCCTCGATCAACCATTGATGGTCCGCTACGCGAAGTGGCTATGGGGCGTGCTTCATCTGAACTTCGGCTTCTCGCTGTCGTACCGGGTAAGTGTAACCGGGCTGATTGCCTCGCGCGCGTTCAACACGATCGTGCTGGCCGCGAGCAGCATGATTTTTTCGTGGATGATCGCGATTCCAATCGGGATCATCGTCGCGGTCAATCAGAATTCGATCTGGGATCGCTTCCTTTCGTTCCTCGCTTTTTTCGGGATGTCGGTGCCGAATTTCTTCCTCGCCTTCCTGATGATGTACCTCGCGCTGAAGACCGGATGGTTCCCGATCGGCGGCACTTTCTCGGTCGACTACGCATCGCTCGATCCGATGAGCAAGGTCGCCGATCGCATCAATCATCTAATATTGCCGGTTTTCGTGCTCGGCATTTCCGGAACGGCCGGCCTGATGCGGCTGATGCGCTCGCAGATTCTCGAAATCAAGAACTCCGATTTCGTCCGCACCGCGCGCGCCAAGGGACTTTCCGAGCGGGTCGTGATTTACAAGCACGTGCTGCGCAACGCGCTCAATCCCTTCGTCACGATGGCGGGCTATTCGCTGGGCGACCTGCTCGGCGGCGCCGCCCTGGTCGAGGCGGTCATGAATCTGCAGGGCCTGGGGCTGCTGATGCTCGACGCGGTGCGCTCGCTAGATATCTACCTGGTGATGGGCTCGGTGTTGATGGGGACGATCCTGCTGCTGGTCGGCAACCTGCTCGCTGACATCGCGTTGGTCGCGGTCGATCCGCGCGTAGATTTTTCGTCGGTGGCGGCGGAATGAGCACCGGCGTCGCATTGCAGGCGCATCTGCAGAGCGCGGCGGCGCCCGAGACGCGCGCATCGGGGTTCGTCCGCGAGTGGCAGATTGCGTCGTACACCGTTCGCATGTCCGCGATTTGCCTTGCGGTCTTTTACCTGCTCGCAGCCGCATCGCCATTTTTTGCGTGTTACGATCCGACCTATCAGAACCGCGACATGCCCGACTGTCCGCCTATGGCAGTCCACCTGAGCGCCCCGTCCGAATGGTCGCATGGATTTTTCTACGCGCATCCGATGGTGATGACCGACAAAAGCAGGCGCAAATTTGCGCCCGACCCTTCGCGCCGCGTCTATATCCACCTCTTTACCGGCGGCCATCTCTTCACCACTGACTCTGAGAGCGAGCCGTATTTCATTCTCGGCAGTGACGGCCTCGGCCGCGATCTTTACTCGCGAATCGTCTACGGCGCGCGGGTCAGCATGTGTATCGGGCTTGTCGGCGTGCTGATCAGTTTCTCGCTCGGCATCACGGTCGGCGCGCTGTCGGGCTATCTCGGCGGCACCGTCGATTTCCTCATCATGCGATGGTCCGAGATCGAGATGTCGCTGCCGTCATTTTATTTTCTGCTCGCACTGGCCGCAGTGATTCCATCGGGGTTGAGCGCCGTAACGACCTTTTTCATGATCGTCGCGATCATGAGTTTCATAAGTTGGGCCGGCTTCGCGCGAATCATCCGCGGGATGGCATCGTCGGTGCGCTCGCGACCGTACGTCGAGGCGGCGCGCGCGCTGGGCGCGTCGCGATGGCGCATCATCACCCAGCACATCATTCCGTCGGTGCTCGGCTATGCGATCGTCGCCGCCACGCTTTCGATCCCCGGCTTCATCCTCGGCGAAAGCGCGCTCTCGCTGCTCGGACTCGGCATCCAGGAGCCCGCCGCGAGCTGGGGCAACCTGCTCGCGCAGGCGCAGGATGTGCAGAACCTCGCGCGCTACCCGTGGATTTTGATTCCCGGCATCTTCATTTTCCTGGCCGTGATGTCCTTCAACTTTCTCGGTGACCATCTGCGCGATCGCCTCGATCCCTCCGGCGCCGGCTGATTTCGCGGCCGCTACGCGCTGATGATAGTGTTGAGCTACTCGTGAAACCGCTGCTTGAAGTAAAGTCGCTGCGCACCTCGTTCTTTACCGAGGCCGGTGAGGTGCGCGCGGTGGACGGCGTCAGTTTTTCAGTGGCGCCGGGCAAGCTGATGGGACTGGTCGGAGAATCCGGCTCGGGCAAAACCGTGAGCGTGCTCTCGATCATGCGGCTGCTGCCGGAATCGGCGCGAATCGTGGGCGGCGAAATTATTTTCGGCGATAAAGATCTTCTCAAGCTGAGCGAGCCCGAGATGCGGCACGTGCGCGGCGCTGAAATCGCGATGATTTTCCAGGAGCCGATGACTTCGCTGAATCCGGTCTTCACGATCGGCAGTCAGATCGGCGAAGCGATTCGCTTGCATCAGCAGACCTCGCGCGTAGAGACGCGCAATCGAACCATCGAGGCGCTCAAGATGGTCGGGATTGCCGACCCGGAGCGGCGCGTCGACGACTATCCGCATCAACTGTCCGGCGGGATGCGCCAGCGGGTCATGATCGCGATGGCGCTGTCGTGCAATCCGAAAGTGCTGGTCGCCGATGAGCCGACCACCGCGCTCGACGTGACGATCCAGGCGCAGATTCTCGATCTGATCCGCGAACTGCAAGGACGGCTCGGCCTCGCCGTGATCCTGGTGACGCACGATCTCGGAATCGTCGCGGAGTATGCCGACGACGTGACGATTCTTTACTCGGCGCGCGTGATGGAACAGGCGCCGTGCGCGGAACTGTTCCGCAACCCGTTGAATCCGTACACCAAGGGGCTACTCGAATCGATTCCCGGAATCGATGGCACGCGGCACCATCGCCTGCAGGCGATTCCCGGCACGATACCGAGCGCGGTGAATCCGCCCTCGGGATGCAGATTTCATCCGCGATGCCCGCGCGCAATTCCCGACTGCTCGGTAATCGAGCCGCCCTTCGAAGCAAAGGCCCCGAACCACTATGCCGCCTGCATCCGCGTCTGATCTCGGCACGCAGGCTCCCAGAGCCGATGCCGCACTGGTCCGCGTCGAGGGTCTAAGCAAAGAGTTCCCGGCGGGAAGCACCGGAATTATCGGCGGAACCCGCCTCACCGTGAAAGCGGTGGCGGGAGTCAATCTGGAAATTTCACCGGGCGAGACGCTCGGGTTAGTCGGAGAATCGGGATCGGGCAAATCGACGCTCGGGCGCCTGATTCTGAAACTACTCGATCCCACCGCGGGTAGAGTTTATTTCGACGGCCGCGATCTCTCGACGCTTGGCCGCGCTGAGTTACGCGCGCTGCGCCGCGAGATGCAGTTGGTGTTTCAGGATCCGTATGCGTCGTTAAATCCGCGGATGCGGGTGCGATCGATCGTCGGCGAAGGAATCGAGATTCACAAACTTGCGCGCGGCAAGGCCAAGGAAGATCGAATCGTCGAGCTGCTGACGATGGTCGGGATGGGCGCCGATGCGATGGATCGTTTTCCGCACGAGTTTTCCGGTGGACAGCGGCAGCGAATCGGGATCGCGCGTGCGCTCGCGGTGAATCCGCGCTTCCTGGTCCTCGACGAGCCGGTGTCGGCGCTCGACGTTTCGATACAGGCGCAGATTATCAACCTGCTGCAGGACCTGCAGGAGAAACTCAAGCTGACGTACCTGTTCATCGCGCACGATCTGCGCGTCGTCGAGCACATCAGCAATCGCGTGGCGATCATGTACCTCGGCAAAATTGTCGAGATCGCATCGCGCGACGACATTTACCGCGACCCCCACCATCCTTACACTCGCGCACTGCTCTCGGCGATTCCGACCGTCGATACCGCGCAGCGGCCCGAGCGCATCAAGCTGCCCGGCGAGATGCCGAGCGCGATGAATCCGCCATCGGGGTGCGCCTTCCATCCAAGATGCCCTTATGCGAAAGATGTTTGCAGGACGCTCGAACCGAAGTTGGAGACCGGACGCGGTGGCCATGCGGTCGCTTGCCACGTTTTTCCCGCACCCTAGAGAGCAATGAATATGCAGTCTCATAACGATGAGCAACAGGCGTCGACGACCGAGGCATCGGTTTTTTCGACGCAGATACCGTTCGACGCGGGCAGCGCATGGGCGGAAGCGCGCACGCGCGTCGCAGTCGGACGCAACGTAAATGTCTCCGGCAAGCTGATCTTCAACGAGCCGGTCAGAATCGAGGGGCGCTTCCGCGGCGAAGTCCGCTCAATTGACCTCGTCGTGATCGGTGAAACCGGAATGGTCGAAGGAAAGGTCTGCGCGCCGCGCTTGCTGATCATGGGCGAGTTGCGCGGCGACGTCACCGGATGCGACCGAATCGTGCTCGGGACGCGGGCGAAATTCTTCGGAAATATCGAAGCGCGCAACCTGACTGTTCGCGAGGGCGCATATCTGGACGCAACCGTCCGCATGACCGGCATTTCCGACGCGGAATAAAACTTCTTCTGTTTGGGTTCAGGTCGCGGTATCGAGTCGAGCGGCCTTGCCCGATAGATCCCGCAGGTAATACAGGCGGGCGCGGCGGACGCGGCTGCGGGTCAGCACCTGCAACTTGTCGATTCGCGGCGAATGCATCGGAAAGATTCGCTCGACGCCGACCCCGTAGGAAACTTTCCTGACCGTGAAAGTGGCACGATTTGCGCCGCGATTAATCTTGATCACGATGCCTTCGAAAGACTGGATGCGCTCCTTCTCGCCTTCGACGACTTTGACGTGAACGCGAACTGAGTCGCCGACGCGGAATTCGGGCAGGTCCTTGCGGAGCCCTCGCTCTTCGAGCTTCTGGATGACGGTGTTCATGGGAAGAAAGACCTCAGTCGAGCCCCTAAACCTACCGAAATGCGACCGCCCACTCAATAGATTCGGCAGTGCTCAGTTTGCGGCTTCGGTGTTCAATTTCCCTTTTCCGATGAACTCTCAGATGCGAGCTCGACCTTCTGTCCAACGAAGATCGCGTCAAAACTGGTGTCTACTTTCGACGTGCCAGCCGTGGCTGAAACGATATATTTGCCGGGACGTGGCACGGCCATCATCATGTTGACCGACACCAATGCTCGCTGCGTGGTTCCCTTGGGAATCTGGTCTGATCTGCCAACCTCGAACTGCCCCTGAATCTGCGGAACAACCGGAATGCCCGCGTCATCCGCAATCGTCAAGGTGAACGGATGCGCCATTCCCGCTTCGTCCCAAGCCACCAAAACGCTTAGCGCGATGGAAAATTGGAATTGCGACGGATAGTTCCCGGAACGATGCAGATTCCAGGCGCCGCCTAGCATGAACAGCTTCCCTCCCACGACCTGCGCGGCGTCGGCCAAAATCAGAAACTCAATTTTCATGAGATCTCCTCGCCACTCTCGCAATTATAGCTGCGCACAGTCGTGCGTACTGAACATCATTTGCCGCGCAATCGATCGAGGATAATTCCGGCCGCGGACCGCACCGACAGATGATTGTAGTCAGTAGGCCCCAGCACGGGCGCGAGGATAATATCGGCGCGCTCGGCGACTTCGGGCGACATGCCAAATCCGGTCCCGAACAGGATCATCAGCGGTGGCGCGCCGGCCGCTTCCATCTGCGAGCGCAAGTCGGTGTAGCTGATGCCGGCTTCGGTGCGGGCCGAGGTATGCACGATGAGCGGTCGCGCGCCGGAGATTCGCGAGGCTTGCGCGATCGCGTCATCGAGATCCGCGACGATATGCACGCGCTCGAGCGCCTCGCGGCGGCGCGAATCGTGGGTGCGGCCGAAGTCGAAGCGCCAATGATCGATCACGCTGGCGGCGAATTTCCGTTGCTCGGCAATTGGATGCACCACGAACACGCCGCGCACATCGTAGGTGCGGGCCGCGCGCGCGATATCGTGGATATCGAGGCTGGTGATCGCCGAGGTGACGCGCTCGGCGTTACGATTGACGACCGGATGATGAATCAGCGCTACGAAAAGATCTGCCACGCTCGGAACTTGCACACTCAGAATTTGCGCCGATCGGCGAGATCGGGGCGCCGCCGCGCGGTGCGGCGTTTTGCTTCGGCCTGGCGCCATTCGCGAATCTTGCCGTGGTCGCCGCTCATCAGAATCTCCGGCACGCGCATCCCGCGGAACTCCTCAGGCCGGGTGTATTGCGGGTATTCGAGCATCCCGGCCGCGAACGATTCCTCTTCCAGCGATTCGGGATTTCCGAGCACGCCCGGAATCATTCTGCCCACCGCCTCGATCACCGTCATCGCGGGAAGTTCTCCGCCGCTCAGCACGTAGTCGCCGACCGAGATTTCCTGATCCACCAGCGAGCGCACGCGCTCGTCGATTCCTTCGTATCGTCCCGCGACAAACATCAGGCCCGGCTCGCGTTTGGCGAGATCGCGCGCCATAGAATTGTCAAAGACTTCGCCCTGCGGCGTCATCAGAATTCGCCAGAGATCGGGCCGCGCGGCGTTCACCGCGTCGATCGCGGCCGCAATCGGCTCGACTCGCATCACCATCCCGCTGCCACCGCCGTACGGCGAGTCGTCGACCTGGCGATAGTTACCGAGGCCGTGCTCGCGCAGCGGATACGTTTTGACCACGAGCAAGCCTTGCTCGATCGCGCGGCCGATCATGCCGGTACGAAACGGCGACTCGAACATCTCGGGGAACAGCGTGATTACGTGAAATTCCATTGGATGATTCGGCGGAACGGTTAGACTCACGCGCCGGCTCCAAATCTATCCGGGTGCGCCGCGTTCAGTCGAGTAGGCCGGGAATTGGCTCGATAGTCACGCGCCGGGCGGCGAAATCCATCGCCTTGACCACGTCTTCGATCACCGGAATGAGGAACTCGCGCTCGCCGTCGCGCACCACCCAGATGTCGTGCGCCCCGTTGGAAAAAATTTCCTCGATCGTGCCGATGCGAGCGCCGCCGCTCAGAAACACTTCGCATCCGATCGCTTCGTAGTAGTAGAACTCGCCCGACTTGGCGGCCGGCATGTCCTCCGCCGGCACCATCACGATTGCGCCCTTGAGCGAGTCGGCCACGTCCGGATCGGTGACCCCTTCGAGCGTGATTCGCTGCGTGGTCGCGTTCAGGCGCGCAACGCTGGTAACTCTGAACTCTCGCGAGTGTCCCGCGCTTTCGATGAACACGCGCGCGATTTGTTCCACCGTGTTCGAGTCGGGATTGTCGGGCCGAAAGCGCAGCGCGCCTTTAAGCCCGTGAGCGCCGGTTATGCGTCCGACGCGCAGCATCGATACTCCAGTCTGATTCGCTGCAATTGGCGACCGCGGCCGCTAGCGGTCTTCGACAATTTCGAGAACGACCTTGCGGTTGGTGCGGGAGGCGACCGCATTCAGAATGGTGCGAATCGACTTCGCAGTCCTTCCTTGTTTGCCGATCACGCGCCCCAAGTCCTCTTTCGCGACCCGAAGTTCGAGCACAGAGGCAGTGTCGCCTTGCGTCTCCTTCACGTCCACCGCGTCAGGATTGTTTACCAGTTGCTGTGCGAGGAATTGAACGAGGTCCTTCATGGGATGCCTCCGATGCAGGGGTTCGCATCAGGCGGAGACCGTTGCGGCTTGGGCCCGCTTAATTAGTTTTTTTACCGTGTCGCTGGGCTTAGCGCCAGCTTTGATCCAGCGGTCGGCGGCGTCGCTTTTGATCGACACCCGCGGAGGATCGAAAGCCGGGTCGTAGGTGCCGACCTGCTCGACGAAGCGTCCGTCACGGGGCGAGCGCGAGTCGGCCACCACGATGCGGTAGAAGGGTTTTTTTCGACTGCCATGACGGCGCAGCCGGATTACTAGTGCCATGCGTTTCTCCTGTTTCCTATTCTAGCTGCCGAGACCCAGTCCACGCATCATCATTTTTCCCGCGCCCATGCGGGTGATTTTCTTCATCATTTTGCGCGTCTGTTCGAACTGTTTAAGAAAGCGATTCACGTCCTGGACCGAAGTCCCGCTGCCGGCGGCGATTCGCGCGCGCCGGCGTCCATTGATGACCAGGTGATTGTCGCGTTCCTGAAACGTCATCGAATCAATAATTGCTTGAATACGCGCGAGCTCGAGCTTGGCCTCCTCGGAGTCGGCCGCGCCCGCTACTTTCTTGAGCCCCGGAATCATCCCGATCAAGTCACCGAGCGAGCCCATTTTCTTGATCGCCCTGATTTGTTCGGCAAAGTCCTTGATCGTGAATTCGTTTTTCTTGAATTTGCGCTCGAGTTCCTTGGCCTTGACCTGGTCGTAATTCTGCTGAGTCTTTTCGATCAGCGTCAGCACGTCGCCCATGCCCAAAATTCGCGACGCGAGCCGATCGGGATGAAATACCTCGAACGCGTCGAGCTTCTCGCCGGTCGCCGCAAACAAAATCGGCGCGCCGGTAATCGTGCGCACCGAAAGCGCCGCGCCGCCTCGCGCGTCGGAGTCGAGCTTGGTCAGAATCACGCCGGAGATGCCCAGGCGCTCGTGGAAGCCCGCCGCGACGTTCGCAGCTTCCTGGCCGGTCATCGCGTCGGCGACGAAGATAATGTGATGCGGGTTGAGCGCGGCCTTGAGCCGCGACAACTCGTCCATCAGCTCTTCGTCGATTTGCAGACGGCCGGCCGTATCGATCAGCAGCGCGTCATGCCCACCGGTCTCACAGCGGGCGAGCGCGTTCGACGCGATCTCGATCGGATCCTGGTCTTCGCGGCTATCGACCACCGCGACGTTCCGCATGGCGTCCGAGCACGCGCAATTGTTCCATCGCGGCGGGACGATAAATGTCGGTCGAGGCGAGTATCGGATGGCGTTTGCGCTCGGACTTTAGCCATCGCGCGAGCTTGGCAACCGAAGTCGTCTTGCCCGCACCCTGCAGGCCGACGACCATGATTTTGACCGGCGGCTTGACTTTCAGATCGAGTTCGCGCGCCGACCCGCCCATCGCGTTCTGCAACTCGATCGCGACGAACCTGATGAAATGCTGCTCGGGCGTGAGTGAGCGCAGCACTTCCTGCCCAAGCGCCTTGGTCCGCACATGCTCGATAAAATCGCGGACTACCTTGATGTTGACGTCGGCTTCGAGCAGCGCGAGCCGGACTTCGCGAAGCGCATCCTCGATGTTGCGCTCGGTGATTCGGCCCTGGCCTTTGAGCTTTTTGAAGACGCCTTCGAGGCGGTCGCTGAGCGTATCAAACATAAATGAAAAGCCGGTTACTGCAGGTAGAGATGAGGACGCTCCGCTCGCTAAGTGCCAGATAAATAGACTAGCAAACCGCCCACGCTAGGGCACCCCCGTCCCGCTGTCAATCCTGATATGAGTTACTTTCATTGAGCATTTCTGAAGCCGGCTTTGGGCGTGCAATCATCTCGCGGATATTCTGCGAACGGAGGATTCGTATGAGGAAGGCCCAGATCGTGATGATCGCGATGTTTCTACTCCTGGGGCTCTGGCCGGCTATGAAGGCTCGCGCGCAACCGGGGCCGCCGGACCACTACCGGGAGCCGCCGCCACCGCCAGAAGACTCCGGGGAGCCTCCGCCGCCAGGGGAACATCCGCCGCCGCCAGGCCATTACAGGGAACGTCTCCGGGACCGGGAGCATAGAGAGTGCGAGATGGAACACAAGGAATGTCAGGACGACTGGCACAATCGATGTGAAGCGCAGCATGCTCGCTGCGAAGCATCTCATCAGGATTGTGAGGAGGCCAGCGGAGAGGGCGACGTGCCCCATGAGGTTTGCGAGCGACAGCATCGCGCCTGTGACGACGCTCATCACAGCTGTGACGAGCAGAGTCATGGCGAATGCGAGTCGCTACATCGACAGTGCGAGGATCGAGTCAGGGCACTGTACGATTGAGCCGACTGCCCGCGATGAATTCAGGGAACTCAGATCCTGCCGATAACGTTTTGACCTGTCCGAAATGCGGCGGGAAAACGATGTCCATCCACGTGGAGGAGAATGAAGTGCAGACCGTAAGGTGTGCGAGTTGCCAGGATCTGGTCGCGTACACTTCGAAACTGATCAGAGTCCTCGACGAGCCGTGAAGCCGTGGCGCGCGGGGCGATTCGACTCCCGCGCGCCATCAGATTGCGTCACGATCCCCAGATGCCTTGCCACCATGGCTTCGGCTGTGTGCCCGGCGTGAGGCCGGCCTTTTTGATCACGTCCTCGAGGTTCCATCCGGTGAGATCCGCGAGCGTCGTCCGCTTCAGTCTCGCGGCGCTTGTTCAGATTCTCGAAATAATTCCGGGCTTCCGAGCATGCGTCGGGCGATCCGTTCCACGCATGCTGCAACACGAAGCGGGTCTGAAAATTTTCATGGTCCTGCGTCTCCTGGAAGACAAGATCTTCGGGGAAGGTGTCGGCGCTGTAGCGCACGTGCAGCCGAGTGAGCGTCACCGGTATCATTTCGACGCCGGGCTGAAAGTACGGCATCATCCCGGGCATCGCGCCGCCGGGCCGCATCATGCGCCCGGACGAAATCGCCCGATGCCGCCTCCGCCCTGCTGATCGTCGAGCCAGTACGCGCCGAGGCTCTTGACCTCCTCCCGCGATAGCGGCGGCCCCGCGCACGGATCGCACGTTCCCATGTTCCACGCGTACTCGGTGAACACCGCGCGCATGTCGTTGCGCTTGACCTGCTCGTCGAACATTGCCTTGTAGAAATCGGCGAACTCCGGACGCACGAACTCGGGGATATTCAGGCCGGTCGGCAATTTCACGTTGCGATAGTTGGTCGTCTCGACGCGGCCCTCTTCGGTGAGCATGTAGATAGTCAGGTCCTGCGGGCCCTGCGCGTTAATCATCCCGAGACGAATCGGCAGCATGAACTTGGGTGATTCGAACGCAAACTGTATCGGGCGCAGATAGCTGAGCCCGGTGCGCTGATGCTCGCCCAGGTTGACCTTCGCGACGAAGAACTTCATGTCCTGGCGAATATATGGCTCGAGCGCGCGCTGCGCTCCGTACGGAATCTTGTAGCCGCTTTGTTGCAACCACGTTTCCAGTCCCGACGATTCCTTTGCCGATAAAATCACGATGTCGTATTCGCCGACTGTGTACTCGGCCTCGATCGTGACGCCGAGCGCGTTGGCTTCAGCGCGGCTTGCGGGCGCGGCCATCTCCATCCGCCCAATCGCCGCTCCAGCCATCGCCATCGGCCGCATGAGCTGGCATGGGTCGGGATCGAAATACTCGACCAGGCGCGGCGAACTGTATGCGTCGAGCTTCTGGAACAACTCGCGATCGCCGATATGCACCTGCCCCTTCTGCAGGACCACCGGCACTGGCACCACCAGCGCAAACTCCGACGGCTCGCCCTGGTAATCGTTCATCAGGCTGATAACCGTCTTGTCGTCATGATGCGCCACGACGACCTGCGAGCCGTGATTGACGAGGGCCGCGTCGGCCTTGCCGACGTAGAAGCCGCAGAACGCGCGCGCATCATGCGGCCCTGCGAGCATTGTCGCCGCGAACAGAACTATCGCGAGCATCGGTTTTCGAAACAGTAACGGTTTCATCGCCACCTCCATTTTGTGACCATTGAAATTTTCGCGCGGGCCAAATCGCGTCCCAGATCGGAACGCATGGCGCCGCGGCAAACAGCGCCCAGATAAGTCCGTTGGTGCGGTAGAGACCGAACTGCAACGCGTACGCCGCTGCGGCGACAATCGCGGCGTGCCCGACTCGTCCGCGGCGAGCGTTGGGACCGGTCATCGGATCGGAAATCATGAAGAACGCGAACAGCAACAGCGCGCCGCTCTCCAACTGATGGGTCCAGACCGCCCAGCGCTGGCCGAGATACGCGACTCGAATCGCGAGCGCGCCGAGATAGAAGCCGAGAAACGTCCAGCTGATATCGCTGCGCCGCGCGCGCTCGGTCACCAGGATCCCAAGCATCACGACCCATCCGGCGATCGCGAAGTCCTGTCCCCACTGGCCCGGCGACACCCACGTCCCGGGAAGAAAAACGATCGCGAAGACGACGCCGAAGGTCGCCGGATTGAACAGATGCTTCCCGCGAAATCGGAAAATCGACTTCGAAGAGATCGCGGCGGCGGCGGCAATCGGATGAGCGAACAGGTTATCGGCGCGCAGCAGCAGCGCGAGGCTGAGGCAGGTGATGATCGCGCTTCGATACGAGCGCGGCTTCGATGGACTCAGACGCCAGCATCCGCGCTGCATGAGCAAGCCCGCGGCAAATGTCAGTACGACCTGCTCCGAACGAAGGCTGAAATCGCGGAAGTACGCACCCGCCGAGAGCAGGATGCCCAGCGAGAAGATCTGAAAGAGTCGCGGATCGATCAGCGAGCCGGGAAAGGACACGGCGCAGAGCCGCGCCCAGCGCGAAACGCTTGTGTCGATCGAGATTGTCGGCGCGGGCAATGCGTCCATCGAGTCGTCCCTCTCGACTCTTTGAACGATGCCGGATGATTTTCTTGCAGAGAATTTCGGTCGCGGTGATTCTTTACTGCGGATGCCAGCTTGTGCCGCCGTCAGATGTTTCGAAATTCTTCGCGGTCACGGTGGTCACGATCGCATGCTCGGCGCTGTCGGCGACGATCGCAAAGAGGTCTGCATTGGTGGGCGACGCGATCTTCGTCCAATTTTCGCCGTCGGTTGTGCGGATGATCGTTCCACTTCGGCCGACGATCCAGCAGACCGTCTCCGACGGAGCAGCGCCGGCGGTCAGATCTGCCTCGACGCCGCTGTACTGTGGGCGAGTAGTTCCGTTGGCGTCGCGAAACAGGATTGTTCCGCGTTTCCCAGCCATCCAGGTCGGTCCTCGCTGCCCCATCGAGTTTGCTACGAGTGCCCCCACTCCGGCGCTCATCGCTCTGCCGATTGTGCTCCCGACTATCGGGGCTCCGCTGGCTGCAACGCCTGCGGACGGGTTCGTCGTCTGCGTCTGCATCGCGGGGCGCTCCGGCGGCGAGATCATTACGAGCGTCTCCGGCGCAGCGCCCGCTGCTCCGATCGCACTTCCGCCGCCCGCGTTGGAGCGGGCGTATGCGGCGCCTGATGCGTTCGTCGTTGGCTCATTTTCCGGAGCGCGCGACTTGGGCACACTTGGGTGCATACCCGATGCGAGCGCGGCGCTGCGGGCCTCCGAGGCGGCCGCGGGCAGTTGCGCTTTGCCTGCGGGCGCGTATGCAAGCGGCGCAGCGGCGCGATGCGCTTCGCGTTGTTCCATCTGATGCATCCCGGACGGCTCGGCCCGCTTGGCGTTGTTCATCGCAAGTTCGTTCGTTGCGGGCTGCGGCGCCGATGCGACTTGAGCGGCCGGCGCCGATGCGGGTGCGGCCAACTCCGGGAGCGGAGCTTCATGCTTCGCCATCGCTAGCTGCTCACCGTGGCGGACCTCCGTGGAAGGACGCATCGCGCGGACCACGACCAACAGCGCTGCGGCCGCTGCGAGCACCGGGATTGCGATTCGCCATCGCTGTCGCATCCACGCGATGCCAAACGCCGGCCCCGCATCGTTGGCTCGTTCGTCGGAGCGGGAAATCGCGGCAAGCTGCATCTGGCATCGTGCACAATCCGCGAGATGCGCTTCGAGCCGCTCGCGCTCGGACTGCACGAGCGAACGATCGTAGTACGCGGCGAGCATCTCGGGGTCGGCGCACTCGGGCGTGGCCGGCCCCGGCGGCCTCGCGGCGGCGCGGCGCAAGATTGCATCGAGCGGTTCTGAATTGCGGTCGTCGCGTTTCAACGGTCCTCTACCTTGGAACGAGTGAGCGCCTGAAAATTGCACTGCCAACGTCGATTCATTGCGAGATTCATTGCGAGACTCATTGTAAATCCGGGAACGCCTTGGCGAGATCGAACTGCAAATCGCCGGCCGCAAAATCATAACACAGGCGAATCTGGTCCTGGCTTAAGCGCTCGATATCGCGAAGCCTCCGCTCGATCTCGCTCTTCAAATGGTCGCGCGTGCGCGCAATCTTTCGCGATACCGTCGATTCATGCTCGCCCAAAAGGCGCCCGATTTCCTTGAGCGATAGTTGATGCCGGTAGTAGTAGGCCATGCGCATCCGGTCCTGCGGCGTGAGCGCCTTCAACGCGATATCCAGCGCGAGACCGAGCATCGCCACGTAACGCGCGCGTTCGGGCTCGGACGAATCCCTTTCGTTATGGTTGCTATTCGGATCGATACGCGAATTTTCGACGACCTCGTCGAGTGGCTCGGTACGGCTCTGGGAGCGGATGTAATCGACGTGACGCTGCGCGAGCATCGCGCGCATCCAGGTCAGAAGCGAGCTGCGGCCGTGAAAATATTCCAATAACGAGCGCCGGCGTCCGTCGCGCACGTCGAGGCCGTACAAGTCGGCCCATAGCGAGTCGGCGAGTTCGCGCCCGCGCATCTCGTCGCCTGCGATCGCGCGCCCCGCCGCGTAGAGCGACGGCCTAAGGCTCGCAATGAAATGCTCCCACGCACGCGAATCGCCGTTGCGGCATGCGACCGCGAGCGCCAGATCCTCGGCGTGGAGCGCGTCGAGATATGCGTCGACGCCAACATCTTCGGCCGCTCCCGATTTGAGCGCTCCGCGCGCCGCTGCCTCCGTCAAAGCGTCAGTGCCGAGATTCCACCGCTCTGCGCGAGCGCGCTTGCATAGCCGCGCGAGCGCCGATGCGTACCGGGCAGCAAACTCTGGCGGCGCATCGCTCACGCTTGCGCTCGAGCGCTCACGTGAGGCACGCGATTGAACGAGGGGTCATGCGCATCAGAATAGACAAAGCGGACCCGAGCACGAAATCATCCTGCGCGGTCTGCTCTCGGCCGCGGACGAAGAGCGTCGGCGAAATATTCGCCCGTCATTGCGACGGGCGACGACCTGGAACCTAACCGGCTGACGTCGCCAGGTAGCTGGCCACTACCAAGGCCCCTACTGTGATTGCCGATCCCAGGACGAAGAATATTGCCATACGCGCCATGCCAGTCATCGCAGACCTCCTGCGGAACGCCGTCGAAAAGACGGAGTTTCCGCGCCTTCAGGTCATTACCACGACTTATCTGGCAAATTAGCTAGCGCGATGACGCCGACACATCAAGAGGGTCCATCAAGAGGGGTCCAACAGGATTGAAGATATGGCACAAATACGCATAAACAAACGTGAATTTACGCTAAGGGGAGAGGATCTGGCCGCACACTTAAGGCGCGCTGCGGTCCAGCGAGCGGTACTGAATCGCCTCGCTCACATGATGCGCCTGGATTGCGCCGCCGCCGTCGAGATCGGCGATCGTGCGCGCGACCTTCAGGATTCGCGTATAGGCGCGCGCGCTAAGCCCGAGCCGATTGATCGCCAGCTCGAGCAGCCGCTCGCCCGAGCTTTCGATCTGGCAATGTAGCCGCAGGTCGCGCGCGCCCATCTGCGCGTTGCAGAAAAATGTCATCCCGGCAAAACGCTCGAGTTGAACCTCGCGCGCACGATTGACCCGCTCGCGAATCGCGGCCGACGGCTCGCGCGCGATGCGATCGGTCAAGTCTTTATACTTCACCGCAGGCACTTCGATATGGATGTCGATTCGATCGAGCAGCGGGCCCGAGATTCGCGAGCGGTAGCGCTGAATCCCAATCGGCGAGCATGAGCATTCGTGCTGCGTGTCGGTGTAGAAGCCGCACGGGCACGGATTCATCGCCGCCACCAGCATCACCGAAGCGGGAAAGGTGAGCGTCCCCATCACGCGGGAGATCGTGATGCGCGCGTCCTCGAGCGGCTGGCGTAAAACCTCGAGCACGTTTTTGCGGAACTCGGGCAATTCGTCGAGGAACAGCACCCCATGATGCGCCAGGCTGACTTCGCCCGGCCGCGGCACCGAGCCGCCGCCTATCAGGCCCGCATCGGAGATCGTGTGATGCGGCGAGCGGAACGGTCGCGTCGTGATAAGCGCCCGTCCGTCGAGCAGACCCATCACGCTGTGCACCTTGGTGGTTTCGATTGCCTCCTCGAAGGTCATCGCCGGCAGGATCGAGGGCAGCCGCTTGGCGAGCATCGTCTTGCCCGAGCCGGGCGGCCCGATCATCAAGCACGTTATGCCCGCCGGCGGCAGCGACTTCCAGCGCGCGCTTGGCCTGCTCCTGGCCTTTGACCTCGCTGAAATCGACGTCGTAATGATTCGCCGCGCCGAACGCGGCGGTAAGATCGCTGGGCGTCGATTCAAGCGGACGCAGGCCCTCGAAAAACTCGAACGCCTCGCGCAGGCTCTCGACTCCGAGCACCGCGGTCCCCTCGCCGACCACCGACGCCTCCGACGCGTTCTCGCGCGGCAGGAGCACGCCGTCGAACTTGCCCGAGCGGGCCAGCAGCGCGGTCGCCAGCGCGCCGCGGATTCCTTTGATCCGGCCGTCGAGCGCGAGTTCGCCGAGGATCAGGTAGGCGCGCAGCCGAGCGCGATCCTTGAGCACGTTTTGCGCGGCGAGAATTCCAAGCGCGAGCGGAAGATCGAACGCCGAGCCCTCCTTGCGGGTGTCGGCCGGCGCGAGGTTAATCGTCATCTTGCGAGTCGGAAACTCGAACCCCGAATTTTTGAGCGCCGACTTGACCCGGTCGAGCGATTCCTTGACCGCGCCCTCCGCCAGCCCGACCAGCCGATGCGGCGGTATCCCCGATCCGATGTCGATCTCGACTTCGACCGGAAACGCGTCAACTCCGACCAGCGCGCTCGATAAAACGCTCGCGTGCAAACAAATCCCCCCGACCGGCTGTTAACAGCCAGCCACTATGAGACTAGCGCAACCGGACTGCACTAGCGATTGGCCTGATCGACGACCCCCAAGTAGAGTGAACGCGCATCGGGAACGAGGCCCGGAGGTACTGAATGGACTTGGCGGAATCGAAAAACGGCGCCGTATCCGCGATTGCGGCACATAGCGCGGCGCCGCTGACCTTAAGGATCAAGCTCCTTTACGGCGCGCCAAGCTTCGCCGGCGCCGCGATGATCATTCCGATCTTCATCCACATGCCCAAGTTCTATGCCGACGTGGTGCTGGTCCCGCTCGGGTACCTGGCGATGGCGATCGCAATCGCCCGCTCGCTCGACGCGCTGAGCGATCCGCTGATGGGCTGGATCTCGGACCATACCCATACCCGGCTCGGCAGGCGGCGGCCCTACATGCTGATTGGCGCACCGCTCTGCGGGTTGGCGTTTTTCGCGTTGCTGAACCCGCCCGAGTCGCTGACCGGCGGGCGCGCCGCGATCTGGTTCGGCGTGACGTTCATCCTCTATTTCATATTTCATACGATCTACATCCTTCCGCATTACGCGCTCGGGCCGGAGCTCACCAGTGACTATCACGAGCGCTCGAGCCTGTTCGCGTGGCGCGAGTCGTTTACGATCCTCGGAACGATCGTCGCCTCAGCCGCCCCGGGCATCATGATGCAGGCCCTCCACTTGAACGAGCGGCAGGTATTCTTCCGGCTCGGGATTTTTTTCGGCGTGATGCTGACCGTGCTCTACGGCCTGCTGGTGCTGACCGTGAAGGAGCGGCCGGATTTCGCCGCCCGCGAATCGAATCCGCTGGTTCCCGGAGTACGGCGCGCGCTCCGCAACCGGCCGTTCGCGATTCTGCTCGCAAGCTATGTGGTCGGGAGCATCACCGGCGCGATTCCCGCCACGATGATGCCGTTTTTCAACGCCTACGTTATCCGCCCGAAAAATCCCGGGCTGTGGCTTTCGATGTTCCTGCTCGGATACTTCGTGTTCGGATTTTTCTCGCTACCAATGTGGGTCGCGATCGCGCGCAGGGTCGGCAAGTTGAAGGCCTATCTCGCGAGCTTCTTTCTCGGTATCACCGGCGGCGCCGCGATGTTCCTGCTGGGGCCGGGCGACGAATGGTGGCTGCTGGTGCTGATTTGCTGGGCCGGAATCGGATTCGGCGCGGGCTTGTTCCTGACCCCTTCGATGCAGGCCGACGTGATCGATTACGACGAACTCTACACCGGCAAACGGCGCGAGGCGCAGTACAGTGCGTTCTGGTCGATGCTCCCGAAGTTCGTCGCGATTCCCAGCGCCGCAGTCCCAATCGCGATTCTCGCCTCGATGGGCTACGTACCCAACGCGATCCAATCGCCGCGCGTCGTCTATGCTATCCGCGCGATCTTCGCGCTCGGCCCCGCAGTCTTCGCATTGCTGTCATTCCTGATCGCGCGGAGGTTTCCGATCACTGAAAAGATTCATCGCGCGATCCTCGACGGCATCGAGCGCCATCAGCGCGGCGAGGCTGCGCTCGATCCGATGACCAACCTGATGGTACCGCCGCCCAAGACTGGCAGGGTCGAAGACGACACCGGATGGTTCCTCGATTATTTTTCCGCCGGCGAACTTCGCCGCTATCTCCTCAAAGGCAGTTCGCAGCCGATGCGCGACGTGCTCACCGCAGCAGCGGCCGTCGCTCGGAGTCTCGCTGTTGTCGATCGCATACGTGCTGCATCGCGTGAGCTCGCTGCGGACCGATCCGGGCGCGATGATTTCGATCGTGGTGGTGACCGCGGGAATCGCATTCGCGATATTCGTATTCCACCTGCTACGCCTTTCACCGGCGCGCAAACTCGCCGCCGGAGCAGTCCCCGCCGACGCAGTCCGCGCTCACCTGGGCGAGGTCATCGAATCTCTCAAAGAAGGCACCCCAGCCCCGGCGATCGCCGGGGGCCCCGCCGGACTGAGCTAACGATGGTTTCGAAAACCGGGATGAGCGCGCTCGTCAAAGAGTTTCGATCCAGGGATGTGGACGAGGCGCTCGCGGGGAATCCCGATCTCCTTTCGGTGCGCGATGAGCGCGGTCGAAACTGGCTCCATCTCTGCTGCGGCGTGAACTTAAAGGGCGGGAAGTTGAAAGCCGGTGACAGCATCAAAACAGCGGAAGTCTTGCTCCGGCGCGGGCTGGATATCAACCAGGAGGCCTTCACTGAGGGGAAGTGGAAGGCGACCCCGCTCTGGTATGCGATCGCACGCGGCAACAATCTCGCGCTCGCAGAGTACCTGCTGAAGAAGGGCTTAACGCCGAACTATTGCCTGTGGGCGGCCTCGTTCAATGACGATCTCGACGCAATCAGGCTGCTGGTCCGTCACGGCGCGAACGTCAATGACCCGTCGGTCGATGCGCGGCCGTTTCTCGACGCGATCAAATGGAGCCACTTCAGGTCCGCCGAAGAATTGCTGAAACTCGGCGCCGACGTGAACTACCAGGACTCCAAGGGCATGACCGCACTTCACTACATGTTGAAGAAGTCGAGTGACAAGAAACATTTCCCGATGCTGATCGCGCATCGCGCTCGCGGCGATATCAAGAACAAGGACGGCGTCACCGCCGCAGAGCTCATGCGCAAGAAGAAGGATCCAGATTTCCGTAAGATGGCCGATCAGCTCCGCTGAACAAACGTCAGGGCCAGACCGCCTCTTCGGCGATCAGCGACTCCTGCTCGGCGCGGCTCAGGCCCAGCAGTTCGCCGAGGACGTAGTCGTTGTTCTCGCCGACTTCGGGAGCGATGGTGCGGACCTGGCCGGAAACGCCGGAGAGCTTGAACGGGATGCCGGTGACCTGGGTTGTCGCGCCCTTCGCGGTCGAGACAGTCGGCCAGAAGCCGCGCTCTTTGAGTTGCGGATCGCGCGCGCAGATGTCGACGCCGTTCTGCACGACGCCGGCGGCGATGCCCGCGTTCTGCAAAGTGATCATCGCGTCTTCCGCCGTTTGCTCCGTTGTCCATCGCGAGATGTTCGCGTCGAGCGCCGCGCCATTGCGCATCCGCAGATAGAGCGTGCGGAAGCTTGGCTCGCTCGCCCACGACGGAGAGCCAAGAGCGGTCACGAACCGGCGCCATTCCGAGTGGGTGCGCACCGAGATCGCGATCCATCGATCGTCGTCGACTGAGCCGTCGTCATTCTTGAGCGGCCGGCATTTGTAAACGCCATGCGGCGCGGCTGGTCCTTCCTGCGAAACGTATCCAGGCGCCGACTGGGTCCGGCCGTTCGCGGATATGTCGAGCAGCGCGGGACCGATCACGCTTGCGACTGCTTCCAACTGTGACAAGTCGATGAACTGGCCGCGGCCGGTGCGGCGGCGATTCCATAGTGCGACCAGCGCCGCGAGCGCGCCCGTGTATCCTCCGCACATGTCGGCGTACGAGTAACCGTAGCCGGCGGGCGTGCCGTCGGCTTCGGCCATCAGGAGCGTGTAGCCGGTGAGCGCCTGCAGCGTCGGTCCGTAGCTGACGTAGCTCGAAAGCGGGCCGGTGTGGCCGAGGCCGGACATGCTGATGCAAATAATATCGGGCTTGACCGCCTTCAGACTTTCGTAATCCATCCCCCAGCTGCGCATCACGCGCGCCGAGAAGTTATCCATCACGATGTCGCTCTTCGCGGCGAGGCGGCGTGCGAGCTCGACGCCGCGCGGATGCTGCATGTTGAGCGCGAGCGAAAGTTTGTCGCGATGGAGATCGCATTGGAGGCCGAGCTTGCGGTTGCCGAGCGGGGGCGGATTTTTGCGCTCGACTTTCACGACTTCCGCGCCATGATCGCCGAGGACGCGAGTTGCGACGGGACCGGCGACGACCCAGGTAAAATCGAGGATCCGGACGTTTTCGAGCGCCTTGCCGAAGGTTGCCATTGTTCAGATGACATTCTCGGCGAATAGCGTTGCGAGCGCTTCTGGAGCCATCGCGAGTTCGTCGCGGAGGATGTTGCCGGTGTGCTCGCCGAGCAGCGGCGGACGCCGCGAAACGCGCCACGGGGTGCCGTTGAACAGATACGGTGCGCCCGGGTAGCGGAACTTGCGGCCGAGTTCGGGGTGCTCGACTTCGACGAAGAAGTTGCGCGCCAAGAGTTGCTCGTCGTCGAAGAGCGATTCGGGCGGACGGACCGACGCGTAGGGTTGGCGAAGGAGCTGGGCGCGTTCGATCAGTTCGGCGCGCGGGTAGTCTTTGGCCCAATCGTCGAGAACGTCGAACAGATGCTCGGCCATCAGGAACCGGTACATCACCTGGTGATAGTCAGGCGCCTCGAGGTCGGCGGCTTTGCCGTCGGACTTCACCCATTCGATGAGCGAGGTCCAGTCGCCGAGCGTGCAATGCATGATGTATCCGTCGCGGCATCGGCCGACCCGGAAGAAGCGGCTCCAATGGAGCGTGCCGCGGCGCGGTTCGGCTTCCTTGCGTTCGAAGAATCCGGCGGCGACGTGCTCGACGGCCGCGGCCGTGGCCTCCTGCATGCTGAGGTCGATCCATTGTCCTTCGGAGGTGGTGTCGCGGGCGAGCAGCGCGAGCATCACGGCGATCGCGCCGAAGTATGCCGACGAATGATAGGCCTGGAGGCCGAGCGGGCGAACCGGTTGATGGTCCGGGAAGCCGTTGACGTAGAGCATCCCACCCATCGCGGTGAGCACGGTGTCATCGGCGGCGAAATCTCGATACGGGCCGGTTTGGCCGAACGGTGCGATCGAACAGAGGACGAGTGCGGGATTTTCGCGATGGAGGGTATCCCATCCGAGGCCCATCTTGTCGAGCGTGCCGGGCGCGAAGCTTTCGATCACGACATCGGCGGAGCGCGCGAGCTGAAGCGCGATAGCGGCGCCGCGCGAATCGTTCAGATCAAGCGTCAAGGAGCGCTTGTTGAGATTGTAGAACCAGAAAAACAGGCTGCGATCGTGATGCGGGAGGTCGTCGAGGAAGGGGCCGATGCGGCGGGCGTCGTCGCCGGTGGGCGGCTCGACCTTGATGACGTTGGCGCCCATGTCGGCGAGCAACCGGGCGCATAGCTGTGCGCGGTGGCCGGTGAGATCGAGGACTCGAAGGCCCGCGAGCGCGCCATCGGAAGGAGTCATGGTTTTTTCGCGGATTTTTTCGAGGGAGGCGGCTTTTCGATTTCCGCGAGTTCTTCTTTGACCTTGGGCGGGGGCAGATCCTCGATTGCGAACGGGCTGGTATCGAGGGTCGGCGGTATTTCCATCAGGACTTCGTTTTTAGGGCCGGTGCGTTTTCCGCCGCGCACGCGAATGGTTTCGAAGGTGTCCGGATTGGTCCATCGGACGCCGAGGACGGCGGGTTTGGCCTGTCCGTCCTCGTCGACGGATACGAGGGTAGCGCCTTCCTTATCGAAGAGAGTTACTTTTCTGAGTCCCATAAAATGTGTGCGTCGAAATTCGACAAGCCTCTTATTTTCGCTCAAGTGGAGATGATTTGTAAGGATGAACAGTTCATCACAAATGGACGGCGAAGATACGTGTGCGCGCGCGAAATCATACGAAGCGGGGCGCCGGGATTCAAATGGGCACGGATGTCCCTTGAGGAAAGGGGACCGATTCGAATTTAATACTGTGGGAGGAGTGGAACCTTTCAAAGGTTCCACAGATGGAATCTTCGCCGCGCCAGGGACGGATGTGAAACCTTTGAAAGGTTTCACGTTTGTGACGTTCCCACAGTTTCCATTCGGGGATCGGGCGAATCGGTTGGGTTTGTGGATGGTGTGGTGTTGTGAGCGTGGAGAAAGATCCGGGGTTCTTCGCTGCGCTCAGAATGACACGAAAAAAAGGGGTGACACGAAAAGAGCAAAATGATCCGGGGGCCGTTCGCTTGCTCAGGGTGACACAAAGAAAAAGACGGCGGAGCGGAGGCGGGCGACCTTAATCGTGGCCTCTTCCCTCGATGGAGGGGGAACCGGTTTAACTTTTTTGCCTCTTCTGCAAATCGAGTGGGTGAATTTTGACGATTCCGCGCGTTGAAGACGGGGCGGGGGCGGCGCGGGCCGGTAACGAGCCGCCGTCAATAGCGACGCCACTTCCTCAGTGCTGAGCACGCAGGGCAAACTCTTGGGCTTCTTGCCGTAGGGAATGCGTGGCATCTGCTCTGAGCGACAAAGCGTGGTGGCGTACAGAAAGCGCATGGCGCAGACCACTTGATTGAATCGGGACCAGGAAGCCTTTTGGTGGATCAGATGCAGTTGGTAGCTGCGGATGTCTTCGCCGAGCTGTTCGGGACAGCGATCGAAATGCGACGAATCTTTGAGGTTCTGTGATCGGCGTGCGTGGGAATGGTTCCGTAGATATAATCTCAAATCTCGATGAATCTTCGTCACGCCGCCGCGCTCGCGCTTGTGGGCTGGTATCTGATGCTACCGCCTCTCCAAAACAGCGTATTTGGCTGCGATCCAAACGCGCCCTTGACGAAATGGCTGAAATTTCACTCGTTCGATTCCGAGACTGTTTGCATAGATCGGCTGGACCAAATGCAGGGGGAAGAGAAGAACGACCCGGATTCATTTCATTGCCGAATTAAGCACTCGATCTGTGTCGCCAGCGACGATCCGCGTCTAGCGAAATGACGCCACTTCACTTTTCAAATGACGCCACTCCGCGTCTGCGGGGCTGAAAAGACGCCAGTACCAAAGGTTTCACGCTTCCCACAGTTTCCATTCGGGGATCGGGCGGATCGGTTGGTTTTGTGGATGGTGTGGTGTTGTCGGCGTGGAGAAAGATCCGGGGTTCTTCGCTGCGCTCAGAGTGACACGAAAAAGGAGTGACACAGACAGAGCAAACCTTTGGAAGGTTTCACATTTTTCACGTTCCCACAGGGCCCATTCGGGTTGATGCTCGCGAATGAAGGGCGGGTACGTTAATCTTGGGTGAAGTGGCTGAGACTGACTACAAATCGACGCTGAAGCTTCCTAAGACTGAGTTTCCGATGAAGGCTAATTTGCCCAAGCGGGAGCCGGAGATGCTTGCGCGATGGGACCAGATGCGGCTCTACGAACGGCTCATGGACGTGCGCAAGGATGCGCCGTCGTGGGTGCTGCATGACGGGCCTCCGTACGCTAACGGCAGAGTTCATCTGGGGACCGCGCTCAACAAAATTCTGAAAGATTTCGTGGTGCGCTCGCGCTCGATGATGGGGTATCGGACCCCGTTCGTGCCGGGATGGGACTGTCACGGGATGCCGATCGAGCACAAGGTCTCGCGCGATCTGGGTGAGAAGTGGCGCACGATTCCGAAGCTCGAACTGCGCGGCCTATGCCGGAAAGAAGCCGAGAAATGGATCGATCTGCAGCGCTCGGATTTCCGGCGCCTGGGTGTGATCGGCGACTGGTTCAATCCGTATCTGACGATGGCGCCCGAGTACGACGCGGCGGAAATCGGCGTGCTGCGCAAGATGGTCGAGCACGGCTACGTGTACCGCGGGCTGCGCCCGGTGCTGTGGTGCTGGGATTGCCGCACCGCGCTGGCGGAGGCCGAAGTAGAATATCGCGAGCACGTGTCGCCGTCGATCTACGTGGCATTCAAGTTCAACGCGAATCTTACTGACGCGGCCGCGGCCGCGCTCGCAGCAGGTAAGAAAGACGGCGCCGAGCTCGCGACCGCTCACAAAGCGGGCAAGCTGTCCGCCGTGATCTGGACGACCACGCCGTGGACGCTACCGGCGAATCTCGGAATCGCGCTCAATGAGACGTTCGACTACGTCGCGCTCAAGTCGGGCGAGAATTGGTACGTGGTCGCGGAGCGGCTGGCCGACGCGGTCGAAAAGGAATGCGGACTTATCGTCGAGAAGCGAATCGCGCTTAGCCGCGACGCGCTGAACGCGCTCGACGGCAAGGATATTTTTCGGCATCCGTTTTTGACGCGCGACGTCAAGCTGATGTACGGCGGACACGTGACCGCGGATACCGGCACCGGCCTGGTGCATACCGCGCCCGGCCACGGCTACGACGACTTTGTGATCGGCAACAAGTATGGGCTGACGCCGTTCACCCCGGTCGATAACGCGGGACTCTTCACCGCGGACGGCGGAGAGTGGCGCGGGCAGAATGTCTTTCGCGCCAACAATTCGATCGTCGCGAAGCTCAGGGAAGCCGGCGCGCTGATTCATTCGAAAAATTACGAGCATCAGTACCCGCATTGCTGGCGATGCAAGAATCCGCTGATTTTCCGCGCCACGGAACAGTGGTTCGTGAGTATCGACCACAACGGTTTGCGGCAAAAGCTGGTCGATGCGATCGACGCGGTGAAATGGTTTCCCGGATGGTCGCGGGATCGAATCCGCAACATGACCGAGACCCGGCCGGACTGGACGATCTCACGCCAGCGCGCGTGGGGAGTGCCGATTCCGGCGGTCAGGTGCGCGGAGTGCGACGAGATCGCGCTCGATCTCGCGACGATGGATCGGGTGGGACAAGTTTTCGCGCGTGAAGGTTCGGACGCATGGTACAGCAGGCCGGCGGCGGACTTCGTGGCGCCAAGTCTGAAGTGCGCGAAGTGCGGCGGCGCGACCTTTATCAAAGAGGAAGACGTTCTCGACGTGTGGTTCGACTCGGGCGCATCGCAAGCCGCGGTGCTCGCGGCGCGAAAAGAACTGACCTGGCCGGCGGATGCGTACCTCGAGGCCGTCGAGCAGGCGCGCGGATGGTTCGGCTCGTCGCTGGTGTGCGCGGTTTCGGAGCGCGGGACCGCACCGTTCAAGAACGTGATCAGCCACGGGCTCACGATCGACGAAAAGCGCCGCAAGATGTCGAAGTCGCTCGGCAACTCGGAGGACGCGGTCGACACGGCGGGGCGGATGGGCGCCGATGTGTTGCGGCTGGTGTACGCGTCGCTCGACTACACGACGGAAATCACGCTCGGACCGACGATCTTCAATGCGGTGTCGGAGTCGTATCGCAAGATTCGCAACACCTGCAAATTCCTGCTCGGCAACCTGGCGGATTTCGATCCGGCACGCGACGCGGTCGAATATGGAACGATGCTGGAGTTCGATCGGTTTGTCCTGGGACGGCTTGAAAAGTTGAAGACCGAGGTGCGCGCGGCTTACGAAGTGTTCGAGTTTCAGACCGCTTATCACTTGATGCAGAATTTTATCGTGGTCGATCTGAGTTCGCTCTATATCGACGTCGCGCGCGATCGTTTGTATTGCGCGGCGGAACAATCTGTCGAGCGGCGCTCGGCGCAGACCGCGCTGTTCCATATTCTCGACACGATCGTCAGGATGCTTGCGCCGTTGATCCCGTTCACGGCCGAGGAAGTTTACGGGTATGTGCCGGGCGAGCGCGCCGAGAGTGTGCATCTGACGACGATGCATGGGCCGAATCCACAGTGGCGCGACGCCGATTTGGAGTCACGATGGGAGCGGCTGCTCAAAGTGCGCGACGAGGCGCTGAAGCTGCTCGAGGCGATGCGTAAATCGGGAACGATCGGCGCGCCGCTCGACGCGGCGATCAGTCTGGGCGTTGACGGTGGCTCTGAGAGCGGGCTCGCGCAGACAATCAAACGGTATCGCGAAGACCTGAAAGATCTGTTTATCGTTTCGGAAGTTGCGATCTTGAGCGATGCAGAGGCGGCGGAGTTAAGGCGGCAGGCGGGCGGGGAGGAGAATTTCGCGGTCGACGGCACCTTTGCGCGGACCAGTGCGAATCCGGCGATCACGATGCTCGGGCGTCATGCGTCGGGGGTGAAGTGCGCGCGATGCTGGAAGTACTTCGATGACGGTGGGGATGCGGAATTGGATCCGCGCTGTCGCGAAGTGCTGAGGGTGTAGAATTGGCGGCACACGCGGAATCTGGAATGAGGACCCTTACCCATTGCTCGTTTTTCACCTTTTTCACGGGTCGCTACGCGATGCGCGTCGGCCTCTCCCGAAGGGAGAGGTGTTAGGAGCGTTGTGCCGGCGCCGGTGACGCAAAGCTCCGCTGAACAACGAGCGGCGGGAGAGCCTGCGGGTGGGGCGCCGCGGAGGCCGTATCTGTTTTTGATCGGCGCGATCACGATTCCGATCATTTTGCTCGATCAGGCGTCTAAGCAGTTCGTGCAGGCGCACATGGAGCTTTACGAGAGTATCGCGCTGATTCGTAATTTCCTCGACCTCACGTATACGCAGAATCCGGGCGCCGCGTTCAGCATCTTCGCCGAAGCGCCGCTGTGGGTGCGCGCATCGTTTCTGATGCTGCTGGCGGCGACGGCAATCGTGGTGCTGCTGGTACTGATCGTTCGGTCCGAGCGGGTATCGGTTACTTCGGTCGCGTGGGCATTGATATTGGGAGGTGCTGCGGGAAACCTGATCGATCGGGCGATTCGCGGGCAAGTGATCGATTTCGTTCGGGTGCATTACTACGATTTGAACTACCCCGTGTTCAACGTCGCTGACAGCGCGATCTCGATCGGCGTCACGATGATCATTCTCGCGATGCTTTTTGGCTCTGACGAAACCGACGCCGATTCCAAGCGGCGCAGTTGATTCGCACCATTTGACGGCGCATCGGCGTCGGGTCTAGTTGTCAAATCAGCGACGGGAATCTTCAGGTCGCCGGGGACATCTGCGATGAAAACAATCAATACGGTTACGGGGACCACGAGTGCGGAACAGCTTGGCACCACGCTGATGCATGAGCATCTGCTGATCGGATGGGCGGGATGGGAGCTCGATTGCGCGGCGCCCAAGTTCGAGCGGAAATCGGCGCTGAAGAATTGCGTCGAGCGGCTGAAGGAAGTGCGCGACTTAGGGCTCGAGACGTTTGTCGATCCGTGTCCGATGGATATCGGGCGCGACGTGAACTTCATGGCGGAAGTCGCGTCGGCGTCGGGGGTGCGAATAATCTGCGCGACCGGGCTTTACAAGGAAGATCTGGGCAACACGGCGTACTTCAAGCAGCGGACCATTGACGATATCGCGGCGGTTTACGTGAGCGAGATCACCAAGGGAATCGACGACACCGGAATCAAGGCGGGCATTATCAAGTGCGCCACCGGCAAGGGACAGGTCACGAAGTACGAGGAGATGTGTTTGCGGGCGGCGGCGCGCGCGCAGCGTACGACCGGGGTGCCGATCACGACGCATACCGAGGACGGCACGATGGGCCGCGAGCAGCTCGACATCTTCACCTCAGAGGGCGTCGACTTGAGCCACGTGATCATCGGGCATAGCTGCGGGTCATCGGACTTGAGCTATCACACCGCGATGCTCGATCGAGGATGCACGCTTGGGTTCGACAGGTTCGGGCTGGACTTCCTGCATCCCGACAAACTTCGCCTGGCGGCGCTGATTGGGCTGCTCGGAGTGGGATATGAGAGTCAGCTCGTGCTCTCGCACGATACGGTGGCGTGCTGGCTCGGACGCGGGCTCGATCTGACGCCGGAAACCGCGAAGCTGATCGCGAACTGGACGCCGACTCACGTCTTCAAGAATATCGTGCCGGCGCTGAAGCGGGCCGGCGTCGGCGAGGCGAAGATTCGCGCGATGCTGGTGGAAAATCCGCGCCGGTACTTCCAGAACTAATGCGCGGGGCGGGGAGCCGGGAAGCCCGGTGCGCGGATAGCCACCAGATTTTTCGCGAGCTACTTGGAGCTAAGCTCGGCGTGATTCTCAGCCTGGCGCGTGGGTATGCCCGACTCGACCGACGCGCGCCACCTATCGATGGCTTCCACGGTGAAGCGCCAGTCGCTGCCGACCCTGAAAGCAGGGAGAAGGTTTTTCTTGAGCATACGGTAGATGGTGGACGGGTGGACGCGCAGGTAGGTTGACACTTCCTGAACCGTCAGAACCTTGCTCTTCATTTCCTCGACTCGATCCATTGGAACACCTCGTTTGTCGGTCCCCCCAACAGCCTCCCGATTTACGGTCAGGTGCGGACGCTCAAGCCCGTCGTACGCCACCTAATACATAGTTAACACACCACAGTGGGGTCGCGCACACAAGCCAGTTGTGCTCCAAAGCGCTGACTTTTGGTTATGTGGAGAACACTAAATGTCATCTGAGGGCCAATTTGGCCCGCTGAGGGTCAAATATGCGGGTCAGGAACCGGGCTCAAGGGCGTAACAATCTCGTCCAGTGTCAGACTTCGCGTTAACGAGTGGCCGATCCGGTCGAGCAGGACGAATTCGATGGCGCCGGCGGCGCGCTTTTTGTCGAGATTCAGGGCGCGGATGAAGTCTTCGCCGCGCCATCCGGGGGGCATCGCGGTCGGCAAGCCGGCGCGCACGAGCAGGCGTTCCAGTCGCGATGCGTCGTCGGTGGAGAGTCCCGCGTAGGCGGAGGAAAGGCGCGCCGCGGCGGACATCCCAATCGCGACCGCCTCGCCATGGAAGTAGTTGCCGTAGCCGGCGCTCGCCTCGATCGCGTGGCCAATCGTATGGCCGAAGTTGAGCGTCTTGCGAAGGCCGGCCTCGCGCTCATCGGCGGAGACGACCGCGGCCTTATGCGCCAGCGACCTCGCGACGACCGCCTCGAGAAGGTCGAGCTTGCGCACGAGGATCGAATGGAGATCGCGCTCGAGGTCGGCGATCATCGGGGCGTCCATGATGGCGCCATACTTGATCACCTCGGCCAATCCTTCGCGGAACTCGCGCGCGGGCAGAGTCGAGAGCATCGCAACGTCGGCAACGACGAGGCGCGGCTGATAGAAGGCGCCGATCAGATTTTTTGCGTGTCGATGATTGACGCCGGTCTTACCGCCGAGCGCCGAATCCACCTGCGCGACCACGGTGGTGGGTATCTGCACCAGAGCGACGCCGCGCAGATAGCTGGACGCGGCGAACCCGGCGAGGTCGCCGACCACGCCGCCACCGAGCGCGAACACTGTGCTGGTACGGTCGAGCGCCGCCGCGGTCATTCGATCATATAGAACTTCGAGCGTCGCGAGCGATTTGCTCGCCTCGCCCGGCGGGACAGAAATCACGACTGGCGCGAAGCCGCTTTTCTCGAGCGCGGCGACGACTTGGGCGCCGTACAGTTTGTCGACGTTGGAGTCGGTAACGATCGCGCATCGGCCGGGTTCCAGGTCCGCGTCGCGCGCAAGTTTGCCCAGCTGATCGACGATGTTCGCGCCGGCGTGTGCCTGGTACGAAGCGGCGCCGAGATTTACGCGGATGGTATGCATTTTCGTGCGGCGTGGGCGCTGAAGACGTCGAGCACGCGCTCGGCAGCCTGATCGATGGAAAGATCCGAGGTGTCGATTCGGGCGTCGGCGCGCGCGTACGCGTCGGTTCGCTCGGCCATGAGTTCTTTTACCCGATCCAGGGTGGACTTTCCGCTCTCGGTTAATTTCGGACGCCTGGTTTTGGAACGCTCGACGCGCGCCGCGACTATCTCCGGCCGCGCCTCGAGGCAGATGATCACGCCCGCGCGCTTGAGCGCCGCGCAGTTCGACTCTTCGACCAGCGCGCCGCCGCCGGTGGAGATCACCTCGGGATACGGTCCGTGGCAATGCGGGCATCGGCGGCGATCGCGGGCGAGGTGAGCGATCACCTCACGCTCGAATTTTCTGAATTGCGCTTCGCCGTCGTCGGCAAAAATTTGCGCGACGGTTTTTTTCGCGTGCGCGACGATCAGGGCGTCGCTGTCCACGAATTGCCATCCGAGGCGGCGGGCGACGAGCGGGCCCACCGAGCTTTTCCCGGTTGCCATAAACCCGGTGAGGATAAGTTTGGGCGTCATCAGATGATCTTGTGATCTTGCGGCGCGGACAGCCGCGCGCGCGCCCGATTAATAGTTGCGGACCTGTTCGAGAAATCCCTTGAAGTTGCGGGTGATCTCGAAGAGCGAATCGCCGCCAAATTTTTCCAGGAACGCCGCGCCCAGCTCGAACGCGACCACCGCTTCGGCAATCACCGCCGCGGCCGGAATCGCGCACACGTCGGAGCGCTCGATCGCGCCGACCGCCTCCGCCTTGGTCTTGATATCGACGGAACGCAGCGGGCGCATCAGGGTCGAGAGCGGCTTGAACGCGACTCGAACGCGCAGCGGCTCGCCGGTGCTCATGCCGCCCTCGGTGCCGCCGGAATTGTTGGAGTGACGCGTGAAGCGGCGACCGGCATTGTCGTAACCGATCTCGTCGTGAAGTTCGGAGCCCCGAATTCGTCCCGCGGTGAAACCGAGGCCGAGCTCCACGCCCTTGGCGGCCTGCAGGCTGAGCAGCGCGAACGCGAGGCGTCCGTCAAGCTTGCGATCCCATTGCACGTGGCTGCCGATTCCGACCGGCAGGCCGCTTGCGACCACCTCGACGATGCCGCCGAGCGTGTCGCCGGTCTTTTTGCACTCGTCGATTTCGGCGATGATCTTGCGCTCCGCGTCGGAGTCGGCAACCCGAACCTGCGACGCTTCGGTGACACGGCGCAACTCCTCGATGCCAAGGGTCGCAGGCGTGTTTGCCTCGGTCGCGCCGATGCTCGCGACGTAGCCGAGCACGTCGATTCCGAACGGCGACAGTATCTGCTTGGCGAGGCTGCCGATCGCGACCCGCGCGGTGGTTTCGCGCGCCGATGCGCGCTCGAGCACGTCGCGAATGTCTTCGAGATTGTATTTCAGCACGCCGGCGAGGTCGGCATGGCCGGGCCGCGCCCGTGTTACGGGCACTCCTTCGGCGCGATCGGCGGGATCGGCGGACATCTTTTTAGTCCAATTTTTGAAGTCGCGATTCTCGATAGTGAATGTAATCGGACTGCCGAGCGATTTGCCAAAGCGGATCCCCGAGACCGGACGCACTTCGTCTTTTTCGATCAGCATCCGGCCGCCGCGCCCGTAGCCCTTCTGGCGACGCGCAAGATCGGCGTTGATTTTGGCGACGTCGATGTCGAAGCCGGCGGGAACGCCTTCAACTATCGCGACCAGCTCGGGGCCGTGCGATTCGCCGGCGGTCAGAAAACGCAGCATCGGTTGGGTCCCATCTTTGGCGCGACATACGGGCGCGCGCCGTATCCCGATTCAACCAGACTGGCCGCGCCCGCGAAAGCGGGGGGTTATCGGGCATTCCACGACAGTGCGACGGTGACGGCGGCATCGGATATAAGTTGGACGAACCAGGATGCACGCAAATATTGTAATCGTCGGCGCGACGCGCGGATTCGAGACGCTGACGTATTCGATTCCGTCCGCGCTCGACGGCCATGTCCAGCCGGGGCATCGCGTGCTCGCGCCGTTGCGCTCGCGCAAAGTCACGGGGGTCGTCACCGAAGTCGGCGAAAATCTCTCAACCGGGGAGCTGAAGCCGATACTCGAAGTGATGGAGCCGCGGCCGTTGTTCGATCGGGCGCATCTGGAGCTGATGGAGTTTCTCGCCTCGTACTACATGGTGTCGATTGCAGACGCGTACCGAAGCGTGATTCCGGCGGTGGCGCGAGTGGAATCGCGGATCGCGTACCGGCTCGCGGCGCCGCCCGATGCGCTCAAGCGCGCCGCGTTTACGGCGGTCGAGAAAAAGATCATCGCGGCGATAACTTCCCGCGCGCTGAGCCATAAGCAAATCGAAAAACTTGGTCCGGTGCGCGAGACCCGCGCGGCGCTCGCGCGATTTATCGCGGACGGCACGCTCGAACGTCGCGACAGCACCCAGGGACGGCATCGGGAGTCGGCGGACCTCGTCGCGCGTCTCGGTGAAGGCGCGAGTGCGGGCCGCAAGGAACTGCGCGGGCCGAAGCAGCGCAGCGTCGTCGATGCGATCGCAAAAGCCGGCGGTGCGGGAAAGCGCGTCGAGGAGCTGAAGGGCGAAATCCCCCACGCTGGCGCGGTGTTGAAGAGCCTGGTCCGCCGAGGATTGGTCGTGATCGAGGAGGCAGGAGGTCCCGGCGCACATCGCTGAGCCGGCGGGATTCGAGCTCAGCGACGAACAGCAGACTGCGCTCGATGCGATCGCGCCGGCGATCGAAAATCGCAAGTACCAGGCGTTTCTGCTCTGGGGCGTCACCGCGAGCGGCAAGACGGAGATTTACCTGAACCTCGCGGCGCGAGCGCTCGGCGCCGGGCGCAACGTGCTCGTGCTGGTGCCCGAAATCGCGCTGGCCGACGAAGTGGTGCGTTCATTTCGATTGCGGTTCGGGCGGCTGGTCGGTATCGCGCACAGTGCGCAGAGCGTATCGGAGCGATGGGCGAGTTGGATGGCGGCGATTGGCGGACAGGCGCGAGTGATGATTGGGCCGCGCTCGGCGATATTTGCGCCGCTCCACGATGTGGGCCTGATCGTCGTCGACGAGGAGCACGACGCTTCATACAAAAACGAGGAAGGCATCCGTTACCACGCGCGCGATCTTGCGGTTGCGCTGGCGGGCTACTCGAAATGTCCGGTAGTTCTCGGTTCCGCGACGCCGTCGAGCGAGTCGTTCGCAAATTCGCGGCGCGGGCGGTACCGGCTCTTGCGGCTTTTGCGCCGGGTGAACGATCGCGCTATGGCGACGGTTGAAATCGTCGATATGCGGCGCGAGGTCGCCGAGGCGCGGAGATCCGCCGAGACGAACCGGCCGGGCGCAAGTGCGAAGGCTGTGAATGGCGCGGCGCCTGCCTCGAGCACAGGGTCGGGTGCTCCGGATGCGGTGCCGCTGTCGTCGGCTCTGGTAGCGGCAATCCGCGAGAACCTCGCGTCGGGCGGCCAGAGCATGGTGTTTCTGAACCGGCGCGGTTTCCACAATTTTCTGCAATGCCATATCTGCGGCAATGTGATCGCGTGCCCGAACTGCAGCGTGAGCATGACGTTTCATCTGCGCGACCGATCGCTCAGATGCCACTACTGCGGAAATCACGATTCCGCGCCCGATACCTGTCCTGAATGCCACGGCTTCGGGTTGCAGGGGCAGGGCTTCGGCACCGAGCGGCTGACCGAGACCCTCGCGGAGATGATGCCGACTGCGAGAATCGAAAGGATGGATTCCGATACCAGCGGGCTACGCGGCGCGCGGGCGCGGATGCTGGCCGAGCTTCGCGCCGGCGAAATAGATATTCTGGTCGGCACGCAGATGATCACCAAGGGTTTCGATTTTCCCGGCATCACGCTGGCGGCAGTGGTGAACGCCGATCTCGCGCTGAACATGCCCGACTTCCGTTCCGCCGAGCGCACGTTTCAATTGCTGACCCAGATCGCGGGCCGTGCGGGACGCGGCGAGCGTCCGGGGCGGGTGATCATCCAGACCTACGCGCCGAACCACTACAGCATCCGCGCGGCCAAGGATCAGGATTACGCGCGTTTCATCCGCCGCGAGTTACAACTGCGCGCCGAACTTCAGTACCCGCCGTCGGCGCGCATGGCGATGGTGCGAATCGAGGGTGTGGAGCCGGCGATTGTGAGGCGGCTGGCGGAGCAGGTCGCGAAGTCGCTTACGCAAAACTCGACGCCAAACGGTATTCGCGTGCTCGGGCCGGCGCCCGCGCCGATCGAAAGGATCAAGCAGCGCTACCGGTGGCAGGTGATGGTAAAATCGCGCGAGCTGAAGCCGATGCGCGCGGCGCTCGCACAGATGCGCGCCGACGTGGGGCCAACCGCCGAGCGCGACGATGTATATTTGGCGATCGACATCGATCCGGTAAGGATGCTGTGAGCACGATGAACGAAACTCCGCTGATACATCATGTTCCCCGCGCTCGTCATGCATTCGACGTGAAGATGCACGACGGCGCGATTATCCACGTGAGGCAACACGGGCTCGCCGATGCGCCGCGGCTCGTGCTCAGTCACGGCAACGGGCTCGCGATCGACGGTTACTTTCCGTTCTGGGGGCCGCTTCGCGAACGTTATGAGGTAATAGTTTTCGATTTTCGCAATCATGGACATAACCCGCTGCATGGCGCCGACGGTCACACATGGCAGAATTTTATCGATGACATGGATCTGGTCTGGCACGCGATAAATCGCGAGCTTGGCGCGAAGCGATCCGCGGGGTTGTTTCATTCGCTGTCGGGGGTGACGGCCGCGATGCATGCGCTCAAGTACGGCGCGCGCTTCGACGCGCTGGTGCTGTTCGATCCGCCGGTTTACCCGCGCGAGGGGCATCCGGTGCAATACCTGCAGCGCAGCGACAAGGAATCGCTCGCGTCGCGCGCGGCGCGGCGTCCGGAGCGGTACAACGATCCGATCGATCTTGCAAAACAGTTCGCGCGGCGGTTCAAGCGATGGGTGCCCGATGCGTACGAGTTGATGGCGCGAGCGACGCTGCGTCACGATCGCGCGCGGGGCGATTATGTGCTTGCGTGTCCGCGCGACTACGAGGCGCATGTTTTTTCAAGTGGCGCGAATCCGGAGCTGTGGCCGCAGATGGCGCATTGTCCAGTGCCGGTGAAACTCGTATGCGGCGATCCGACGCTCGACGAAGTGATGCCGCCGGCGCTGATTGGGCGCGCGATGGCCGAGGAGTTGAGACTTCCTTACGAAGCGATTCCAGGCACCAGTCATTTTCTGCAAATCGAACGTCCCGAGGAGTGCATCCGCGCGGTCGAATCGTTCCTCGCGCCGATCGGACTTGCGGCGAAGTTTTGGTGAATCAACTTCCGGCCCCGCGGCCCCTTTGATAGATTTGAGTCGTATCCGGTAATCGAGAATGGCGCTTCTAAGAATTCGCAAATTTCCCGAAGATGTGCTCAAAGAGCCCGCGGCCGCGGTTAAAAATATCAACGGCAATGTCGAGGGTTTGATCGACAGCATGGTGCAGACCATGTACGCGGCGCCGGGGGTCGGGCTTGCGGCGCCGCAGGTCGGCGAGTCGAAGCGAATTATCGTTCTGGACACCGACCACAATGATCCGGGCAAGCATCTGCTCAAGCTGATCAACCCGCAGATTGTGGAGGCCGAAGGTAAAATAATCTGGGAAGAAGGCTGCCTCTCGGTGATCGATTATACCGCGGATGTCGAGCGGGCGGCGCACGTGCTGGTGCGCGCATGGACGCCGGACGAAAAAGAGATCGAGATCGAAGCCGACGAGTTGCTCGCGGTCGCGTTGCAGCATGAGATCGATCATCTCGACGGCAAGCTGTTCATCGACCGGATCAGCCGGATCAAACGCGAGCTGTACAAGCGTAAACTCAAGAAGTTGATCAAGGAGGGCAAGGCCGACAGCGAGCGCCCCTCCGCGGTACGGATCTAAAATCGCCGAGTCACTAAAGATCGTTTTCATGGGCACGCCGGCGCTGGCGGCTCATATCCTGGAGCGTCTCGTGGCCGCTTCCGGAGCCGGTTTGCGCGTCCTCGGGGTGGTAACGCGTCCCGACAAGCCGCGCGGACGCAGCCTTGCGATGGAGCCGAGCGAGGTCGGCAAAGTCGCCGAGCGTCACGGGATTCCCACGCTGAAGCCATTGAAGATTCGCACCGCGGAGTTTGTCGGCGAGTTGAAGGCGTTCGAGCCTGACTTGTTGGTGGTCGCCGCGTACGGACGCATCCTGCCGCCGCAGATTCTCGAGGCGCCGAAAATTGCGCCGATCAACGTGCACGCATCGCTGCTGCCGCGGCATCGCGGCGCCGCGCCGATCGAAGGCGCGATTTTGGCGGGCGATGCCGAGACCGGCGTGACGATCATGCGGATCGTCGAAAAGATGGACTCGGGGCCGGCCTATCTTCAGCGCGCGATTCCGATTGCAGTTGACGATACGCAGGGCACTCTCAAGGAAAAGCTCGCGGAGCTGGGTGCGTCGGCGCTGCTGGAGGCGATCGATCTCGCGAGGCGCGGTGCGTTGGTCGAGACGGCGCAGGACGAGACGCTCGCTACGTACACGTCGATCGTAAAAAAGCAGGACGCCGCGATCGATTGGAGCGGAAGCGCGGCGCAGATCGAGAGAATGACGCGCGCATACGATCCGTGGCCGGTCGCGCGGACCCGGCTCGGCAAAGAGGAGATGCTCGTCTGGCGCGCGGCGGTCGAGGCTGAGGATTCGACCGGCGATGTGCCGGGCACGATCGTCAGCGTCACGCCGCATCCCGTGGTGCAATGCGGAGTCGGGCGGCTTCGGCTGGTCGAAGTGCAGGCGCCGGGGCGAAAGAGAATTCCTGCGGCGGATTTTTTTCGCGGCAAACGTATCGCAGCGGGCGCGCGGCTGGGCGAATGAGTGAGACGGGTGTTAAGCCAAGTTCGCGCCCGCGGGAGCGCGACCAGGGCCTCGCCTCACGACTTGCGGCGGCCGACATTTTGTTCCGGGTCAATCGGGAATCCGGATACGCCGACGTTCTGCTCGGCGCACGGCTGCCTGAGTTCGCGCCGGCAGATCGGCGCCTGATCACGCGGCTGGTGCTTGGCACGATCGCATGGCAGGGACGTCTCGATTACGAGCTTGCGTGGCTGACTCGCCGCGAACTTATCTCGATTCAGCCGCTTGCGCTCGAGATTTTGCGGATGGGGTTGTTTCAACTCCGCTTCCTCGATCGAATTCCGGCGCATGCGATCGTCGACACCGCGGTGAGCCTTGCGAAAAGAAATTCTCAGGCGCGCAGGGCATCCGGATTCGTCAATGCGGTGATGCGCCGTGCGACTCGCGAAACTGCGCCGATACCGTCGCGCGAGCGCGATGAAAATAATTTTCTTGCGATCGCGTATTCGCATCCGCGCTGGATGGTCGAGCGATTCGTCGAATGGTTTGGCGCCGCCGATGCTGAGCGGCTGATGGCGGCGAACAACGACGCCGCGCCGAACGTCATTCGGCTGAATCTCGCGCGCGGGTCGCGCACCGAAATACTCGCGCGGCTCGGCAAAGATGGTTTCGAGATCGGCGCGGATGGGCGCGCGCCGCAAACGATCGTCCTGAAGGCGGCGCCGCGGTTCGAGTCCGACTCGTATCGTGAAGGACTTTTCCACGCGCAGTCGGAGGCCTCGCAAATCGTGGCGAGGATGCTCGGAGCACGCGCCGGCGCGACCGTCGCAGATTGCGCATCGGCGCCGGGCGGCAAGGCGACCCATCTTGCGGAGATTGTCGGCGAGCGCGGCCGCGTGATTGCAGTGGACTTGAATCGCAACGGACTTAAAAATGCGCGCGACCTCGCGCGGCGATTGCGGCATCCGAACCTCGCATATGTGTGCGCAGACCTGACCGCGACGGCGCCGCTTCGAGCGGCGAGCTTTGAGTATGTGCTGCTCGACGCGCCTTGCACGGGGATGGGAACGCTGCGCGAGCATCCGGAAATAAGGTGGCGGCTTGATCCAGACGATCCGGCGCGGATGGCGGCGATCCAGTTGCGGATGCTCGAGACTGCATCGGCGTTGCTGCGGACCGGAGGCGCGATCGTTTATTCGGTATGCAGTCTCGCGCCCGCCGAGGGCGAGGGCGTGATCGACGATTTCCTAAAGACTCATGCGGAATTCGAGATCGATCCGCGGCCGCCCGGCTACGACCAGGTGAAAGACCTGCTCGACGCGCGCGGATTTCTGAAAACGCGTCCGGACCTCGGCGGACTCGACGGCTTTTTCGCGGCGCGGCTAATTCGGCGCTAGCTCTGGACCCACTCGGCGGGGGTAGACTATTATTTGATCCTATGGATGACGAACGGCCGTGAGAGCCGCAGCCGATCCTTTTCACGCGAATCCGGGGGAGCCGCGCTCGATTCATTTCGATGATTCGAAAGGCTTGCGGTGGGCGCTCGCGCTGGTTGCCTCGCTCGCGTTCATGCTCGCGGGATGCTCCTCGCAAAATTTCACTCCGTCGCCGATTGGCGCGGAGCCGACCTACTACGCACCGCCCTCGCCGCTAAATTCCAGGGGTCCATACACCGAAGTCGCTTCGTGGTACGGGCCGGGCTTCGCAGGCCGGCGCACCAGCACCGGCGAGATCTACAATCCCGAAGGTTTGACGGCGGCGTCGAAAACGTTGCCGCTGGGCTCGCACGTGAGGGTAATGAATCCCGATACCGGCAGGTCGGTGGTGGTGCGAATCAACGATCGCGGACCGTACGTGCGCGGGCGGTCGATCGATCTGTCGCACGGAGCGGCTCAGCAAATCGGGCTGACTGGAAAAGGCGTCGGCAGAGTGCAGGTGACGCCGACCGCGACCAGCACGCCGTCGGCAGGCTCGTTCACGGCCGCTCCTGCATATGCTGAAGCTTCCATGTTCCCGGCCCCGCACAATGTGAAATACTTGACGTACCTGCCGGGACTCGCGCCGAGCACACCGAAACGGCGTCGCTATCATTCTTCGTATAGTTCTTCGCGCTATCACTATTCCTCATCGCGGCGAATGGTCTCGAATCCGATCGGCACATGGCTGGCGAGCGCGTTGCCCCGGTTCTGAACGCGACGCGAATCGGCTCGCAACCCGATCGCGCGATCGTTTAATCTCCTTCACATGAAGCGAGCGAATCGGGGACCTTCGCCGATAGACACTGCAGACAAGATTGCACCCTCGATTCTCGCCGCCGACTTCGCGCGGCTGGGCGAGGAGATTCACAAGGTCGAAGCGGCCGGCGCCGACCTGATTCATTTCGACGTGATGGACGGGCACTTCGTGCCCAACATCTCGATTGGGATTCCGGTGCTCGAGTCGGTGCGCAAGGTAACGAAGCTGCCGCTCGATGCGCATCTGATGATCGCGGAGCCCGAGCGCTACGTCGCGGAGTTTGTGAAAGCGGGCGCCGATTCAATCTCGGTGCATTGCGAGGTCTGCCCGGACATTCCCGCGATGGCGAAACGGATTCGGGACCTCGGCGCTCGCGCGTCGATTGGAATCAATCCCGAGACCGACGCTGACCGGGTACTGCCGTTCGCCGAGCATCTCGACATGATCCTCGTGATGAGCGTGCATCCGGGGTTCGGCGGGCAGGAGTTCATCCCGGGGGCGCTCGACAAGCTGCGCTACATACGGCGCGAGCTGAAACGGCGCGGACTCAGCATCGATGTGGAGATAGATGGCGGGGTGAAGCTGGACAATATCGCTGACGTGAAGGCGGCGGGCGCCAACGTGTTCGTGTCGGGCTCGGGAATTTTCGGCAAGCCTGATTACACGAAAATTGTCGGCGAGATGCGCGATCTGGTCGCGCATACGCATGAGAAGATCTGAAAAACATTGGGGGGTCCGAGGCGATAGCCCCTGCCTCGCGCGGCGTCGGCTCGGATGCTATAAGAATTCGTCTGTATCGTTCGATCACGCTCAACCGGAAACGGGGTGTAGCTCAGCCTGGCCAGAGCACTGCGTTCGGGACGCAGGAGTCGCTGGTTCAAATCCAGTCACCCCGACCACTCTTTTTCACGGAATTGCCGCGAAGGTTTAGCGCCCGCACCGTCAATGCTGTCGCCCTCCAGCCAACACAATGACTGAAGCACTTCTGATAGTTGGCGCGTACCTCGTAGGCTCGATTCCTACCGGCGTGATCGTTGGACGGATGCGCGGCTTCGATCCGCGTGCGGTCGGCTCGGGAAATATCGGGACGGCCAATGTCGCGCGTGCTGGAGGCATGAGCGCTGCGGCGATCACTTTCGCCGGCGACGTGCTCAAGGGCGCTATTCCGGTCGTCGTCGCGAGCGCAGCGGGTTTTCCCGCCGCGACGATTGCGTGGACCGGGTTCGCCGCATTCGTCGGATCGATCTGCTCGGTGTTCCTCCGCTTTCGCGGTGGCAAAGGACTCGCGGCGGCGCTTGGGGTGTGGCTCGTGATTTCGCCGCTGGCGATCTTGTTTGCGCTGGCGGCATTTGGGGTCGTATTCGCGGTCAGCCGAACCATGTCGCTCGCGTCGATGACTGCCGCGATCGCACTGCCGCCCGTTGTTGCGGCACTAGGACTGCGGCGCCAGTACTTGCTGCTTGCGATCGTGATGACGGCCCTGGTCATTTTCAGGCATCGAGAGAACATTCAGCGAATCGCGCGCGGCGAAGAACCCACGTTTCAGCCAAAACGCGCGGATAGCCCCGCGCCCTAATGCCTATTGGCTAATCGGTAGCCTGCGATGTGGGCATCGAAGCGAACAATGCTCCAACCTTGGACCAGCCGATGACGCGAGAAAGCGCATCGCGCGGCTCGCTCCAGTTGGCATCGCGCTTGCGACACGACTGGGCGGCGTGTGTTGGCGGACTCTCGCTGGTTTGATTAGGTATCTGTAGTCTCAGAGGAGGATGCCCATGACGCCAGCCGAAAGAAAAGAATTGGCCCTCAACTTTCTAGGTGAGTTCGCGGATCCGGATCCCGTCAGGCTCGCCACGATGGTCGCGAGCGATTTCGAATGGAAGGTGATGACTCGGATGGAGGGTTTCCCGCCGATCAGAGGGCATGAAGGGATCAAGACTCTTGCCGGGACGCTGAAGGCGCTGATGCCAGGGGGCCTGAGTCTCAAGTTCGACACGGTGATTTGCGAAGGCGACCATTGCGCGGTCCAGGCCGAATCGAATGCGACCGCGGCGAACGGCAAGAAGTACAACAACCGCTATCACTTCTATCTCCGTTTCGCCGGCGACAAGATTGCCGAGGTGCGCGAGTATTGCGACACCAATCATGCGCGGGAGGTCTTCTTTGCAAATTAGCGACGCGCACCGGGGGCTTGAACCGCCGGCATCCGAGGAGAATGGTAATCTGGATGCCGTGTAGTCCGGTGCATCATTCCGGGCGGCAACGCTGAGACGAGGACCCGGAGGAGACTTATGAAGAAGGTCGAGGCAATCATCAAGCCGTTCAAACTCGACGAGGTCAGAGAGGCGCTCTCGAGTATCGGGGTGCAGGGCCTGAGCGTTAGCGAGGTCAAAGGCAAGGTGAAGCTCGGAATAGTAGTCTCGGACGAGCTGGTGGCACGGGCAGTCGAAACGATCGAGCGCGCGGCGCGGACCGGAGGACCCAGAGGAGACTTATGAAGAAGGTCGAGGCAATCATCAAGCCGTTCAAACTCGACGAGGTCAAAGAGGCCTTGTCGAGTATCGGGGTGCAGGGGCTGACGGTCAGCGAGGTCAAAGGATTCGGCCGCCAGAAGGGGCATACCGAGCTTTACCGCGGCGCAGAGTACGTCGTCGATTTTCTGCCCAAGGTCAAGCTCGAAATAATAGTCTCCGACGAGCTGGCGGCGCAGGTGGTCGAAACGATCGAGCGTGCGGCGCGGACCGGCCGAATCGGCGACGGCAAGATCTTCGTAATGGCGATGGAAGAGGTGGTGCGGATTCGCACCGGCGAGCGCGGCGTCAACGCGCTCTAGCCGGCACGACAGGCTTCAGTTCTTTTTTCCGTTGCGCGCGATTCCCCGGCCGAAGTCCCACTTGCGGCCCTTTTTGAACTCGCTCACGATTCGCCGCGACACGACCATCCGATGCACTTCGTCGGGACCGTCGTAGATTCGGGCAAATCGCGCATGACGGTACATCCGGGCGAGCGGAGTATCTTCCGACACGCCCATCGCGCCATGCACCTGGATTGCGCGATCGATCACGTCGTGGAGGACTTTCGCGCCGAAAAACTTAATCAGTGATATCTCGACGCGCGCTTCGTCGCCGGCGTCGATCTTCGCCGCCGCATTGAGGGTCAGCAATCGCGAGGCCTGGATCTCGGCGGCGGAGTCCGCAATCCAGTTCTGAATCGTCTGCTTGTCGGAGAGCGGGCCGCCGAATGCCTGCCGGTTAATCGCTCGATCGACCATCAGTTCGAACGCGCGCTGCGCCTGCCCGAGCCATCGCATGCAATGATAAATCCGCCCCGGCCCGAGCCGCTGCTGCGCGATTTTGAACGCCTGCCCGCGCGGTCCCAACAGGTTGGTCAGTGGTACCCGCACGTCGTTGTACTTGATCTCACAATGGCCGCCCGACGTCTCGCCCATCACCGGGACCGCGCGCACGATCTCGTACCCCTTGGTGTCGGTCGGCACGATTATCATGCTGAAGCGTTCGTGCACCGGCGCGTCGGGCTCGGTCACGCACATCACGGTGGAAAACGCGGCGACGTTGGCGCCGCTGGTGAACCACTTGTGGCCGTTGATCACCCATTCGTCGCCATGCTGCACTGCGCGCGTGCGCAGCCCGGTCGGATCGGCGCCCGAGACTTCAGGTTCGGTCATCGAGAAGCTCGGATAAATATCGCCATTGACCAGCGGCGCGAGCCAACGCTTTCTCTGATCGGGATGCGCGTACAGATTGAGCATCGTGGCGTCTTGCGCGGAATGGGTGCCGAGACCGACGATCGCATACTCGCTGCGTCCGACGATCTCGTTCACGAACACGTACGGCATGAACCCGAGTCCGCCGCCGCCGATATCCTTGGGCAAGCCGAGCGCCCACAAGCCGCGCTTTTTCGCCTCGGCCTGTATCTGTTTCAACGTGCGCGACGATTCCGCGTCACCCTTCTCAAGAATTTTTTCGTTGGGGTAAATGAGCTCGTTCAAAAATCCGGAAACCCGGTTGCGCAGATCCTGAACTTCCGGACTGGCTTCAATCTCGGCGACACTTTGCATATGGTTCTCCTCGAAAAGACAGCGCACGACACGATTTCGTATTGGTTCGCTCGCGCGGTAACGCAATAATGGCTCTGATACGCTGAAAGTCCAACCCTCTCATCGAAAGCCGAAGGAAGAAATCATGATCGATCTCTACACCTGGACGACACCCAACGGACGCAAAGTTTCCGTGATGCTCGAAGAGTGCGGGCTCGGGTACTCGGTTCATCCCGTGAACATCCGCGACGGCGATCAGTTCAAGCCTGAGTTTGTGAAGATTTGTCCGAACAGCAAAATCCCGGCGATCGTGGACCGCGACTCGGGCCTCTCGATATTCGAATCGGGCGCGATACTCGTCTATCTCGCGGAGAAGACTGGCAAGTTTCTCCCGTCAAAAGAGCCGGTCCGTGCCAAAGTGCTCGAGTGGTTGTTCTGGCAGATGGCGAATGTGGGGCCGATGTTCGGGCAGGTAAATCATTTCGCTAACCAGGCGCCCGAGAAGATTCCATATGCGATCGATCGCTACATGACCGAGTCGGCGCGGCTGATCAAAGTGCTCGACGATCAACTCGGACGCACTGAATATGTCGCGGGCGACTACTCGATCGCGGACATCGCCAACTACCCATGGCTGGCCGTTGGATTCAACCTGCTCAAGGCCGCGAAGCCCGATGTGGTCGGCGAGGGTGCAAACGTTGCGCGATGGATCTCGGCGATCGGCGCGCGTCGCGCGGTGAAAAAGGGGATGGAAGTGCCGAAGGTCTGAGCGGCAGGATGCGACTCGGGCCTCGCGTTTGACAGCGCGCGGCGCGATGCGCTCGAATCGCGTCGATAACGCCATGCGATACAGCGCACTCAGCGACGTTAAGGTCGTCGATCTCACTCACTTCATCGCGGGTCCTTACGCGACCAAGCTGCTCGCCGACATGGGCGCCGATGTGATCAAGGTCGAGCCGCCAATGGGTGAAGGCGGAAGGAAACCTGGATCGGATCGCGGCTCAAGCGATCGTGGCGACTTGTTCGCGTTCCTGAATTTGAACAAGCGGGGCGTCACGCTGAACTTGAAGCATCCCCGCGGCCGCGAACTGATCCGCGCGCTGCTCGAAGACGCCGATCTTCTGATCGAAAACTTCGCGCCCGGCACGCTCGCCGCGCTCGGACTGGCGCCCGACGAGTTAATCGAAAAGTTTCCGAAACTATCAATTGTTTCGATCTCGAACTTCGGGCAGGACGGCCCCGAGCGCGATGGACGGCTGAACGACCTGGTCCTGTTCGCGCGCGGCGGATGGACATTCCCGGTTGGCGAGCGCGACCGCGAACCTCTGACACCGCCGGGGTCGCTCGCGCAATACGTGAGCGCGCTGTATGGAGCGATCGGCGCGATGCAAGCGCTTGCGGCGCGCGACCTCGGGCTTGGCCGCGGCCAGCATATCGACGTCTCGATCCTCGAAGCGACCGTAGCCACGATGATTTACGAGACCGTCACGTTTCAGTACTCGGGGGTGCTGCGCAGCCGCGCGGGCAAACGTTTCGCGGTCGGTCCGTTTTTGATCGTGACGCTCAAGTGCAAGGACGGATACGCCGGGCTGCATTGCGTGACCGACAAACAATTCGAAGGACTGTGCGATCTGATGGAGCGCCGCGAACTGGCTTCCGAACCGCGCTTCAACACTGCGCTCAATCGAATGCTCAACAACGACGCCTTGCTCGAAATCGTCGAGCCGTTTTTCCTCGCGCATGAGCGTCGGTGGCTCTATCGCGAAGGCCAGCGGCGCGCGATTCCGCTGGTGCCGATTCCGAGCGTCGGAGAAGTGCTCGAATGGGAGCAGACCCGCGCGCGCAACTACTTCGAGACGATCGACGATCCAATGCTCGGGAAGATTCGGGTGCCGGGCACGCCGCTTCGCCTGACCTCGCATCGCGCGGAGCCGTCGCGGCCCGCGCCGCGGCTGGGCGAGCACAATCGCGAAATATTTGGCGGCCGCCTGAAGCAAAGCGACGCGGAAATCAGAGCGCTCGAGCAGGCGGGCATCATATGAACACGATTTTCGACGCAAAGCTGAAGGTGCTCGACCTCTCGATGGGATGGGCGGGGCCGCTGGTCGGGCAGATGTTCGCGGAGATGGGCGCCGACGTAATCAAAGTCGAGGACACCAATCATTTTGACTGGTGGCGCGGATCGCTTTCCATGGCGCCGCCCGAGATGCAGCCTATAGAGCGCGCGGCGGTCTTCAACACTGCCAACCGGGGCAAGCGGGGTATCACGCTCGACCTCGCGGAAATGCGTGGAATCGAAATTCTCGAACGGTTGATCAAAGTTTCAGACCTGCTCATCGAGAACTTCAGCCCGGGCGTGATGGACCGGCTCGGACTCGGCTACGACGCGGTGAGCGCGATCAATCCGCGGATGATCATGATCTCGATGCCGTCGTTCGGAAGCGATGGACCCGAGGCGAACGCGCGCGGCTATGGCAACACCGTCGAGGCGATGGCCGGCGTGACCGGGTTGACCGGCTACCACGACGGCAACGGCCAGCATTACACGCTAAGCAATGCGCTCGGCGATCCGGTCGCGGGACTGCATGGCGTATTCGCGCTGATGGTGGCGCTGAGAGAGCGTGAGCGCAGCGGACGCGGCCAGCTGGTCGAGCTCGCGCAAGTCGAGGCGCTGATACCGTTCGTCGCCGAGGGAATTTTGGAGTATCAGTTTACCGGCAAGGCGCCGCCGTCGCGCGGCAATCGTCATCCCGTGCACGCGCCGCACGGAATTTTTCGATGCGATGGCGACGACAATTGGATCGCGCTCGCATGCGAGACTGACGAGCAGTGGCGCAGCCTGGCGAGCGCGCTTGCGCTGGATCAAATGCGCGATGACAAACGGTTCGCCGATGCGCAATCCCGTAAAGCCAACGAGGACGCGCTCAATGCCGAATTGTCGCGCGTTCTCGCGCAAATGAATCCGGACGAATCGGTAGCGCGTATCCGCGCGAGCGGAGTGCTAGCCGCTCCGGTCAACTCGGCGCCGGCGGTGATGGGCGATCCGCAAATTCAAAGCCGCGAGTATTTCGTCGCCATCGAGCGCGCCGTGGTCGGGACGCATCTCTACCCCGGACCGGTTGCGCGGATGGGCGAGACTCCGCTGCGTGCCGACTCTCCAGCGCCGCTCCTCGGCGAGCACAACCGTCAAGTGTTTCGCGAGATGCTCGCGATGAGCGACGAAGAGATCGCGGAACTCGAGCGCCTCGGCGTGATTGGATCGAGCCCGCGCGAGTATCGCGCCGCGTCGTGATACGCAAGGGCAGCTTGTGTGCTGGGGTCTGGACGCGAATGTTTCAAGCGAAACAGTTATAGTTCAGGGGTATGAAAAGCTGATCGACGGGCCCAGGTTGTCTTTGGGAACGAAGCCGTGCATGCCCTTGAATGCGCCGTCGAGGATCTCGACTTGCGCGCCACGGTCGTCGCTGTTGATGATTCGCACCGGTGTGTTGTTATCGACTTGCTTGGTGGCCAATCCTTCGCCGAGACTTCCGATTGCTCCGCCGATCGGTCCCTGGCGCTTCAAGTCGGCGAGTTTCGCGAACGTGTTTTCGTCGGGATATACGGCGACGGTGCTCTCACCGTTGTGCGCGACCAGTCTGTGACCGCATCCTGCGAGCGCCAGGGCACCTCCAATAACGAACGCGCAGATGACGAGTGTCGAAATTCGCATAGAGTGATCCTCTCCGACTGTTGCGCGATGGCGCGTCCGAAAGCCCGCCTCCGGACCTTGCGACTAGCTTCTAGCATGAGGATTGCGAAAACGGCCACATCCCAAATGCGAGCGCCCGACAGCAAAATTGCGAGGGATTCCGGTCCGTGATAGGCTTCGCTGTTTGCGGCATCGGCGGACCAAAGCGTCCGCATCAAGGCGTAATGCGAATCGGCCTCATCTCTGACACTCATATTCCCGAAGCCTGCGAGCATCTTCCGGAAAAGGTTTTCGAAGTCTTCGCCGGAATCGACCTCGTGATGCATGCGGGCGACGTGTACGTGAATCGGGTGCTCGATGAGTTGGCAAAAATCGCGCCGGTGATCGCGGCGCTCGGCAACGGCGACGAAGGTCTCGACGGTCATCGCTTCCGCCTCGACCCGGACGACCGCGTCCGCGAGGCGCATTTGGTGAACGTCGAGGGAGTGCGAATTGGGCTCGTTCACGCGATCCCGACCCCTGACGAGACCTCCGACGAAGTGTTCGCGCGCGCGATGGATACGCAGTTCGGCGGACCGGTGGATGTGATCGTGCAGGGACATAGCCACGTCGAGGGCGTCACGCGCTTCGGCGCGACGCTGATCGTAAATCCCGGCAGCGCGACGCTGCCGCGCAATTTAGTCGGCGTGCCGGGAACGGTTGCGATATTGGAAATACATGATGGTGGCAGGGTGACGGCCGAGATAGTGAGCCTCGGCTAGACGCACGCTTCCGATCGAGGAGGGTCTTTGTCCGCAGAAAACGAATCGCCGGTGACCAAACGCGCGGTCACGATGGAAAAACTGGTGAACCTGTGCAAGCGCCGAGGGATTGTTTTTCCCACCAGCGACATTTACGGGGGACTCGGTTCGACCTTCGACTACGGACCGCTGGGCGTCGAGCTGAAACGCAACGTCAAGGAAGCGTGGTGGCGCGAGATGGTTCAGTATCGCAGCGATATGCTCGGACTGGACTCCGCGATTTTTCAGCATCCGCGCACCTGGGAAGCGTCGGGTCATCTGCAGAATTTCACCGACCCGCTGGTCGAATGCAAAAACTGCAAGCTGCGCTTTCGCGCCGATCATGTTCGGGGCGACAAGTGTCCCGAATGCGGCGGCGTGCTCTCGGAGGCGCGCAATTTCAACCTGATGTTCAAGACCTTCATGGGACCGGTCGAGGAAACGGCGTCGGTGGTTTATCTTCGTCCGGAAACGGCGCAGGGAATTTTTTCGAACTTCGACAATATCGTCGATACGCAGCGGGTGAAGCTGCCGTTCGGCGTCGCGCAGCAGGGAAAATCTTTCCGCAACGAAATCACCACCGAGAATTTTATTTTCCGCACCCGCGAGTTCGAGCAGATGGAGATGGAGTTCTTCATTCGTCCCGATCAAGCGGAGGAGGAAAAGTGGTACCGCTACTGGGTCGATTTTCGCTTCAACTGGCACGTCAAGTACGGGATCAAGCGCGACCATTTGCGCGCACGAGAGCATTCAACCGATGAGCTCTCGCACTATTCGAGCGGCACCACCGACATCGAGTTTCTGTATCCGTTCGGATGGGGCGAGCTCGAAGGCGTCGCCAAGCGCGGCAGCTTCGACCTCGATCAGCACGCGAAGTTCAGCGGCAAAGACCTTACGTACTTCGATGAGGAAGCGAAGGCGCGCTATCGTCCGTGGGTGATCGAACCGGCGCTCGGCGTCGATCGCTCGATGCTCGCGTTCATGCTCGACGCTTACGATGAGGACGTGGTCGAGAACGAAGAGCGAATCGTGCTGCGGCTCGATCCGCGGCTGGCGCCAATCAAGGTCGCGGTCTATCCGCTGCTTCGTAAGGCGGGGCAGCCGGAGAAAGCGATCGCGATTCGCGACGCGCTGAAGCGCCATTTCACGGTCGCGTATGACCAGGCGGGCTCAATCGGCCGGCGCTATCGACGGCAGGACGAAGTCGGCACGCCGTATGGCGTCACGATCGATCATCAGACGATGGAAGACGATACCGTGACGCTGCGCGATCGCGACTCGATGACGCAGGAGCGCGTACCGATCGCGCGGCTCGTCGAAGAGGTCAGCAATCGAATCGGCTGGACGCGCTAGCGGACGCGCCAATCGTCACACCGGATTATTTTGAATAATCCCCGCGACGGGGAGAGGAGAGCATCGGTTTCAAATGGGTCGCATTCATCCTGAGATCTACTTTTTCGGTGCGGGCGTGGCGGAAGGACGATCCGCGATGCGCAATCTGCTCGGCGGCAAAGGCGCCAACCTGGCCGAGATGGCGCTTCTCAAGCTGCCGGTGCCGCCCGGATTCACGATATCGACGCAGGTCTGCAATTACTTTTACGACCATAGCCACAAGTATCCGAAGGGCCTTGCTGAGGGCGTCGCGAAGAGCGTCGTCAGAATCGAAAAAGCGCTCGGGCGCAAATTCGGCGACGCGAAAAATCCGTTGCTGGTGTCGGTGCGCTCGGGAGCGCGCGTCTCGATGCCGGGAATGATGGACACGGTGCTGAACCTGGGCCTCACCGATGAAACGGTGAAGGGCCTCGAGCAAATCAGCGGGAATCCGCGCTTCGCGTGGGATTCGTATCGGCGCTTCTGCCAGATGTTCGGCGACGTCGTGCTCAAGCTGAAACCGGAGAACAAGAACGATCCCGATCCGTTCGAGCAAATCCTCGAGCACAAGAAGGCGGCGCGCGGCGTCGAGCTGGATACCGATCTCGGCGTCGAGGACTTGAAAGAACTGGTCGGCGAGTTCCGCGAGTTGATCCGATCGCGCGTCGGCCGCGACATCCCGCAGGATCCGAAAGAGCAGCTCTGGATGGCGATCGGCGCGGTGTTCGACTCGTGGCACAACGATCGGGCGATTGCATATCGGCGCATGAACAATATCCCCGGCGATTGGGGCACCGCGGTCACCGTGCAGTCGATGGTGTTCGGCAACCTCGGTTCGGACTGCGCGACTGGCGTTGCGTTCACCCGCGATCCGGGCACCGGCGAGAAGGGAATCTACGGCGAGTACCTGCCCAACGCGCAAGGTGAGGACGTAGTCGCCGGAATCCGCACCGGCCGGCAGATCAGTATCAAGGCGGGACGGGTGTGGGCTGCGCGCTCGAACATCAGCGAACAGGAGCGCGCTGCAAACTATCCGACGCTCGAAGAGAGTTTCCCCCCGGTTTACAAAGAGCTGCTGAAGATCTCGGCGCGGCTGGAGAAACATTTCCGCGACACGCAGGACATGGAATTCACCATCGAGCGCAATCGGCTCTTCATGCTGCAGACGCGAACCGGCAAGCGCACGGCGCAAGCCGCAGTGCGGATTGCTGTCGATATGGCCGACGAGAAGTTGATCGATCGCAAAACTGCGCTCCGGCGCGTCGAGCCCGAACAACTCGAGCAGTTTCTTCATCCGCGGCTCGACCCCGCCGCGAAGAAGATCGTGATCGCGCGCGGGCTTCCTGCTTCGCCGGGCGCGGTCAACGGCGAGGTCGTATTCTCGGCGGATGAAGCCGTCGCTGTCGCGGCGGCCGGGCGCAAGGTGATCCTGGTGCGCCTGGAGACCTCGCCGGAAGACATTCAGGGCATGCAGGTGGCGGAGGGCATTTTAACTGCTCGCGGCGGGATGACCAGCCACGCGGCAGTGGTGGCGCGCGGGATGGGCAAGTGTTGCGTCGCCGGATGCTCGGCGCTGGAGATCGACTACGCGGCCGGCACCATGGCTGCCGACGGCAAAGTAGTCCGGCGCGGCGAGTACATCACGCTCGACGGATCGGCGGGCGAAGTGATCGAGGGACGAGTGCCGACGGTTGATCCCGAGATGCCGCCATTCTTCAAAAAATTTCTGTTGTGGGCCGACAGCGAACGCAAGCTTGGAGTGCGCGCCAACGCTGACACCCCGCACGACGCGCGTGTGGCTCGGGAATTCGGCGCCGGAGGAATCGGACTCTGCCGGACCGAGCACATGTTTTTCGATCCCGAGCGCATCTCGGCGATGCGGGAAATGATTATGGCCGAGAACCCGCAGCAGCGGGCTCGCGCGCTCGCCAAGATTCTGCCGATGCAACGCGAAGACTTCGTCGGAATCCTGAAAGAGATGGCGGGTCTGCCAGTAACGATTCGGCTGCTCGATCCGCCGCTGCACGAATTCCTGCCGCATGAAGACTCGGAGATTCGCGAACTCGCCGCGAAGATCGGCACGACCTTCGAACACCTGAAGCAAGTGCGCCAGAGCCTGTTCGAGAACAATCCGATGCTGGGTCATCGCGGCTCGCGGCTCGGAATCAGCTTCCCGGAGATTTACAAGGCGCAGGCCCGCGCGATAATCGAAGCCGCCTGCCAGCTTCGCAAGCAGGGCGTCAAAGCGATGCCCGAAATCATGCTGCCGCTAATCGGCGAGCGCAAAGAGTTCGATATTCTGGCCGCCGAGATTCGCGAAGTCGCGGCAGAGGTGTTCAAAGAGCGCGGGCTCAAGGTGTCGTTCACGATCGGCACGATGATCGAAGTGCCGCGCGCGTGCGTGACAGCCGATCAGATCGGCGCGGTCGCGGAGTTCTTTTCATTCGGCACCAACGATCTGACGCAGATGACCTACGGAATTTCGCGCGACGATTCAGGTAAATTCCTCGGCGACTACATTGACCGCGGAATCTACAAGAAGGACCCGTTCCAGGAACTCGATCCGGTCGGAGTCGGCGAGTTGATGCGAATCGCAATCGAGCGCGGGCGCAAGGCGAATCGCAAACTGAAGATCGGCATTTGCGGCGAGCACGGTGGCGACGCCGCCAGCGTCAAGCTGTGTCATCGCCTCGGCCTCGACTACGTGTCTTGTTCGCCCTACCGGATTCCGGTGGCGCGGCTCGCAGCGGCGCAAGCGTCGATCGAGGCGTCGCAGTCAAAGCGCGAATTCAAGGACGTGTAATGTCGGCGCCACTCGCGAGGAAAGGCTCTAGTCGGCGTACTTTTTCGCGAGCGCCTCGAATTCTTCGATGCCCAGCAGGTGCACGAAATCCTTAAACACGTTTGCTCCCGTGCCAACGCTGAGTTTGCCACTGCGCTTGAGTTCCGTCATCACGGTGCGCATCGAGTCGAACGCCGCGAGCATCGTGCCGATGTGGATGGTGACCTTGAAGGGATACTTCCTCAAATCGTCGATCGGCAGCAAGTCGCCGTTATAAATCAGCGGCAAATCGCCGAGCTTCTCGGCATACCGCTTCAAGTCATCGACGGTTTTGATTCCGTCGACGAAGATCAGGTCCGCGCCCGATTCGCGATAGGCGCGCGCGCGGCTGACGACATCGTTCCATCCGTTGACTTGTAGCGCGTCGGTACGAGCGATGATGACCAGGTTCGGATCGCGCCGCGCGTCGCATGCTGCGCGGACCTTATGCGCCATCGTCTCGATTGCGATTACCTGTTTGCCGGCGAAAAAACCGCATCGCTTCGGAAATACCTGGTCTTCGATGTGCAGCGCCGACGCGCCCGCGTCCTCGTATTCGCGCACGGTGCGCCAAGCGTTGAGCGGATTTCCGTAGCCGGTGTCCGCGTCGCAGATGACTGGAACGTTTACCGCCCGCGAAATTGCGCGCGCATTGGCGACCATCTCGGTCATCGTGAGCAGGCCCAGGTCGGGATATCCGCGCGCTGCAGCGGTTCCGAATCCGGTCATGTAGACCGCATCGAAGCCGACGCTCGCCGCGAGCTTTGCCTGGAGACAATCGAACACGAATGGCGCGACTATCATCCCGGGCGTCGCGAGCATCTCGCGCAACCGCGCTCTCGGATCATTCATGACCAAGCTCCTTGCGGACGAAGCAGCTATGCGAAGTAGTCTTCGGCGCGAATCGAAGGAACTTCGACCTGGTAGACTTTGTTGTCGCGCAGCACTTTCAAATTGATATTTTCGCCGGGACGGCGATTGGCGAGCGCATCGTAGAGAAAGCGCCGATCGCTTACGTCGTTGCCATCGATCGCGATCACCAGGTCACCCTGCTGCAAGCCCGCCTTCTCGCTGGGAGCGCCGGGCATCACGCCCGCGATCACCACGTGCTCGCGCAATGTGTACGACAGCACGCCGAGCCACGCGCGCGGCACAGCGGTGGTGCGGTGGCCGTGCTGGATCAACTCGTCGCGCACCGCGAGGAAGTTTTCGCCCGGTACGCCCAGGATCGCGCGGCTCAAGTCGGCGAAGTTCAGATACGACACCGCCACGACTTGCGCCTTGGTGTTGCAGATCGGGCCGCCGCTCAATCCGATGCTCAGGGTTGACGCCGTGACGCATACGCACTTGTCGAGCACGAACTCCCACACCGCGTCGAATGGACCCAGGTAAGTGAAGATGCCGCAATCGGCGCATCGCTTTTCACCGCCCATGCTCGCGACCGTGAACGCTTCAGCGCCGGCCACGCAACTCTCCGAAGACACCACCTCGACGTGTGCGAGCTTATCGCGATCTATCTTCAAGAGCCCGAGACCGGTGGTGTAGTCCTTGCCGACGATCTTCGCCTCGAGCTGCTCGCCTCCCGGCATCGTGACGATCACCGATTGAGCGCCGAGGAGCAGGTAGTGAGCGGTGAGAATCAGCCCGTCGGGACTGACGATGGTTCCGGTGCCGCGGCGATCAGTGCCGAGACCGATCGCAGTCGAGACATGCGTCGACGGGATGTGCGAATGAACGCCAACCGTGGCGCGAAGAACTTTTTCGAGCAGGAATATCGGCGCGTTCAAGATGGATGCTCCGCGAGTAAAGGCTAGGGCCGCAGAGGTGCTGTTTCAAGCGCCGATTTCGACGCCGGGAAAAAAAGAGGCGGTCCCTGACGAGACCGCCTCTGCCACGAAAATCAAAAAAGTTACTTGGAAGGCATCACCGGCGCGTCGGGCATCGCAGTTTCGTTCGCGCGGATCGTCAAGGTCTGCAGAGCCTCGCCGAGATCGAGCTCGCTGTACTTCTGATTGGAATACAATTCATCGAGCCGCTTTACCGCTTTGTCGGGCGTCACCTCGCCCATCGAGAGTTGTCCGGAGAGCTGATGGATAATTCTGCGCGCGCCTTTCCAATGAAACAAATCGGCCGCCGAGTTGAGCACCTCGAGCTTGCCGACGCTCACCCGCATTGCGTCCGAATAGCCGTTGACGTAACCGTCTTTGGCGGCGTTGTTGAGCCGATTCCAGAAACTGCCATTGTGATTGATGCTGGGCGACGCGAACGCGACAGCCCAACTCGCAACAAACCCGAGCATTACGCCCGCGGCGAATTTCTTCATCTCCTGAGAACCCCTTGCTCGATCGGTGAACGTCTGTTTAGCAAATGTACGTACTCAACGCAAAATCGGTTACACCCAGAATCGGCGTTACATTCGTCTCCCGGCGCTGAACGATTCGATTCAATATCCTGAAAGCCCCGCTTACCCGGCCGTTCGAGGCCGCTGCGGCTGCATGCTACGCCACCCACAACCGCAAATAGTGTAGAGCATTTCGATAGCCGCGTAAATATGGGCATTTCAAGCGAAAAAGGGCGACTTTCGGGATTGAATGGCCGCGCGCGGCGATGCCATGATCGTCCACCGTCCGGCTTTGACGCATGTCTATTGACGAGCAAATCTTCGAGCGAGTACTCACCTTTATCCACAAGCCTGTGCACGAAGATTTCGAATCGCTCGCGCTCGAGGTCTTTCGCTACCAGTTCCAGTCAGTGCGCCCCTATCGACGCTTCTGCGAAGAGCGCGGTGTCAATCCATCGGCGGTGGGCCGCGTGGAGGATATCCCTGCGGTCAGCAACGTCGCATTCAAGTATGCGGATCTCTCGCAAGACCTCTCGATTGATGATGCGCGCGTATCGCCCGACGCGCTCGTTTTTCTGACCAGCGGGACCACTGCGGGGCGCGAACGGCGCGGGCGTCACATTGTGCCGCGACCTGAGATATATCGGGCGTCGGCGATCGCGCACCTGCGCAAGATGTTGTTTCCCGATCGGCGCCCGCTCGCAATGCTCGCGATTCATCCGATTGCCGACGCGATGCCGGAGTCGTCGCTCGCGCGGATGATAAGTTGGTGCGTCGAGGAGTTTGGCACGGGCTCGCAGCTAGCGGCTGCATCGCGCGATCGCGTCGATACCGGTGCGGCGATTCGCTTTCTGGGCGAAGCGCAAGCAAAGCGCGAACCGGTCTGCATCCTCGGGACGACGGCGGCATTTGCGGCAATGTTTTCTGATTTGCGGGAGCGCGGGACGAAGCTTCGGCTTGCCGACGGCTCGCGGATGATGGATACCGGCGGCGCGAAAGGACAAACGACGCCGCTGCGCGCGCACAGCGTTATCGAGGCGGCAGGCGAACTGCTCGCCATACCGCCAGCGATGGTCATCAACGAATACGGAATGACCGAACTATGCTCGCAGCTTTACGACGCAACGCCGTTCAATCTCGCAGGAGCATCGGATTCATCCGAGCGGCTGAAAATTCCTCCGCCATGGCTTCGCGTTACGGCGCGCGATCCGGTCACGCTCAAGCCGGTCGAGGACGGCGAAATCGGGATGCTCACGTTTTTTGATCTCGCCAACGCAGGCAGTGTGTCGGCGGTCATGAGCGAGGACCTCGGCACGCTCGAGAACGGCGGCGTGCGCGTGCTCGGTCGCGGCGTCGCGAGCGAAGCGCGCGGTTGCGCGCTCGCGATAGAGCAATTCTCCGCGGAGGCTGTTCGATGAGCGGCAACTCGGGCGCGAGCGAAGCGCATTGGCACGAGTCAGAACGGCGCGGGACGCATCGCAACTCATCAGGACTATGCGCTTCGGACATCGTGTCTGCCGCTGACCGGCTGCGCGCCGCCCGGAATATCGCCCTTGACCCGCATCGAGTCGCAGATGTTTTGTCGCGAGCATCGCGATTGTGGCGAGACCAGCACTACGCGCGCAGGTGCGATGCGATCGCGCAAATTGCCGGCAATGCCGGATATTCCGTCGCACTGCTTGATGCGTCGATCGATGCGCTTATGAAACCGTTCAGCCACGCGGCATTGAGCTCGCTAGCCGCACAGGTTTCGGGCGGCGGCCGCCGAGATAGACCAGGCGTGCTCGGATTCATCATGGCGGGCAACGTCGCCGGTGCGGGCATCCATGAAATATTCATCGGACTGATCGCCGGTGCGAGTCTGCTGATCAAAACCGCTTCGGCCGAGCCGGTCTTCTTCGATGAGTTTGCGCGCACGCTTGCCGAGCTGGATCGTGAGGTCGCATCGCGCGTCATGGTACTCAACTGGAGCCGCGCACGCCGTGATTTGAATTCCGCGCTGGCCGCCAATTGCGATCGCGTTGTCGCGTACGGCGATGACGTAACCATCGAATCGCTTCACGACGAACATGCCTTAATCGGTTTCGGCAGTCGCGTGAGTGGCGCGGTGGTCGCACCGGGTGCGCTGTCTCCGGCATGCGGCGACGCCCTGGCGGAGTTGCTCGCGCGGGACGTGACACTGTTCGAGCAGCTCGGTTGTTTGTCGCTTCATCAAGTCACTGTTGTGACCCCGAACCCGGACGCCGCCCGCGACTTCGCCGCGCGGATGGCATCGGCGCTCGACGGGCTTGCGCATTCGATGCCGCCGGCGAAGATCCCGCTACGCGATGCCGCCGAAATTCTCAAGGTCAGAGAGAGCGCGCGCTGGCGTCGTATCGCCGGCGAGCCGATCGAACTGTTCGAGGGAGCGCGGCTCGGATGGACGGTAGTCTTTGAGCCCGAGTCAACGCGGAGCGGCCCTTCCGAACAGTCACTTGTAGTCGGTCCCAGAGTTTCGCCCGGCTTTCGCTCCTTGTACGTGACCGGTGTGCGCGACGTGTCGCAAGTGCGCGCAAATTTAGCCGCCACGTCGGGACGCATCGAAGCGATCGCGGTTGCCGGAGACGATGAGGAAATCCGGCGGATCACCGCGATGCTGCACGGGGTTGGTGTCAGCTACGCCTCCGCGCCGGGCGAGATGCAATCGCCGCCGCTCGTTTGGCGTCACGGTGGCGGCGCATTCCTCGACCTGATGGTGCCGTCGCGATGAGCGAACTAGGCGATCTATTCCGGCGGAGTCTCGCCCAGACTTCCGACGCGCCGCTCGGACTCGAGATTTCGCGCGCGGAGGGTAGCTGGCTAATCGCGTCGGACGGCCGCCGCTACCTCGATTTCATCGCTGGAATAGGCGTCTCCACGCTCGGCCATGGGAATCGCGAAGTGATCGCCGCGATCGAGGCTCAAGCGCGCCGCCATCTGCACGTCATGGTTTACGGGGAGTATGTGATTGAGAGCCAGGTGAGATTTGCGCGCCGGCTAACCGAACTGCTGCCGCAACAGCTGACGCGTGTGTACTTCACCAACAGCGGTGCGGAGGCGATTGAAGGCGCGCTCAAGGTCGCACGCAAATTCACCCGACGCGCAGGATTCGTCGCCTTCGACGGCGCATATCACGGCGACACGATGGGCGCGCTCGCGCTGGCCGGGAATCCGGCGTTTCGCGAGCCGTTCGGCGTATTGCTCGGGCCGGTGCGCCATCTACCTTTCGGCGACGAGCGCGCTCTCGAGCAGATCGATTCGACGATCGCCGCGGTCGTGATCGAGCCGATACAGGCAGAAGGGGGCGTGCGCATCGCGGAGGCCGGCTTTATGCGCGCGCTTCGTGAGCGATGCGATCGCGCGGGCGCGTTGCTTATTTTCGACGAGGTGCTCACCGGCTTTGGCCGCACCGGCAAGCTCTTCGCACTCGAACATTTCAGAGTTGTGCCGGATATCATCGTTCTGGCGAAGGCGCTTGGCGGCGGGCTGCCGCTCGGCGCATTTTGCGGCCGCGACGAACTGATCGGCACGCTCTCACACGATCCGCCGCTCGGTCATATCACCACTTTCGGCGGTCATCCGCTTTCATGCGCCGCGGGCCTCGCTGCGCTCGAGGTAATTGTGCGCGAGCGTCTTTACGAACGCGCGGCGCTGATCGGCGCAGAGCTGATGCGCCGGATTCTCGCGATGGGCTCGACCAAAATAGCTGCGGTGCGCGGACTTGGGATGCTGGTGGGAATCGAGTTTCGCGATCCCGTCTCGGCGCATCGCTTTGTCGCCGCAACGATCGCTCGCGGCGTCATCATCAACTGGACACTCAACGCGGAAAACGTCGTCCGCCTTGCGCCGCCTCTCACCATTACAAACGCTGAGGCAGACCTCGCGCTGGACGCGATGAAAAGAGCGCTTTATGAAACCTCGAACTGAAGTCAAGTTGGTAACCAGTGGCTGAGAGCCGGCGAGAATTTTTGCGCCATGCTGATGCCGGAGGTCCGCGGCTTGTGAATCCCGGCGGAGACGACGCCCGGGCTAGGTTGAGATACGCCCCAATCGGCCGCACCTCGTCCGAGTTTGCGTGGACCGAGGATGACGAGGAATCGCTCCGCGTACTCAAGCTGGGCGGTGCGTTCGGCATCTTCATGCTGCTCGCGTACCTCGTCTACGATCAGCAACTGCGCGGACGCAATGCTCCTGGCAGCGGACTTCACTGGATCGTTCTCGCCGTCACGTTGCTGTTCTTCAGCCTGGTCTGGACTCGCTCGTTCAAGCGTCGTTGGAGGCTGTGGACATACCTATTCATTTGTTTTCTGATTTCGATGTTCGTCGCGATCAGCCGCTTCACCGATGATCCCGAATCGCGCTTCATCGCGATAACCCTCTGTCCGCTGGCTACCGCAGCGTTCGTGAGCTGGGGCCCGCGATGGCAGTTCGCGATGGCTCTGAGTGCGGTCGCCGGCTACGCCGCGTGCAATTATTTGGTTCCGATCGATACGCCTTACGGCGCATATCGGTGGATGGGCCTGATCGCGGCGGTGATCTTCGCTCAATACACTGCTGTTTTCATCGACCGGTATCGGCGCCGCCTGCGCAAGCAGGTTCACGACCTCGAAGATGCCGCGCGCTTTCGCCAGAGTCAGATCGCGACGATGGCCCACGACATCCGCAGCCCGGTCGCGGCGCTAAGCGGCTACGTCAGTCTTCTCGAAGATGACGAGCTGAATCCGAAGGAGCGGACCGATCTGCTCGGGCGAATCGGCTCGACCGCCTGGAACATGAACTTGGTGGTGAGCAACGTGCTCGATTACTACGACCTGCAGGAAAACGCGATCGTCGCGGCGCCGGTGGAGGTAGACCCGAACGTCATCATCGCCGAAGTCTCGGAGGATTGCGCGCTGCAGGCGCGTCGCCGCCGCCTTGCTCTGCGCGCCGACCTCGCGCGATTGCCGATGTGCCGTCTCGATCCGCGTCACTTCGACCGAATTGTTCGCAACCTGCTCGCTTATGCGATCAGCCGGATGGTTCGCGGCGAAGTTGTCTTGCGAACCGGGCTGCTCAACGACTTTATCATCGTCGACGTCAGCGATAGTGGCGCGTCAGTTTCAATGGCCGAGCTCGAAGGCCTTTTTCAGGGCCCCAAGGACGGCCGCGGCCCCGGCCCCGGCCTCGGGCTATACGTCGCGCGCGCGATGGCAGAGGCCGTCGGTGGCCGAGTGGAGGCGCGCAATGTGCCCGGGCGCGGACTCACCCTGTTCGCGGAATTGCCTCTCGACGCAATGCCGCCGGGTTCGCGCACCGGCTAGCCGAACATGATCGACCTTCGGCTTGCCCGCACTCTGCCAATCGTCTAGCGTCAATCAAGAAGTTTGGTGAATCGTTTCCGCGGCCTTTCTCATAGCAAACTCCATCCGTCTCGATTGCCGCCACATCGAAGCAAACTGCCGGGCGAATTCGATCTCATTGCGCGCCTATGCGCTCCTATCCGGCTCAGTCCGCGCACCATCCAGGGTCCCGGCGATGACTGCGCGATTATTTCTCGATCGCGCGCGCCGATTCTCTTCACCATTGATTCGCTGGTCGAAGGTGTTCACTTCGATCTTCGATGGACTCCGCTCGACGCTCTTGGGGCCCGCGCGCTCACGGTCAACTTGAGCGACATTGCCGCGATGGGCGGGCGACCGACCGCATGCGTCGTGAATCTCGCGGTTCGCGACGGAGTCTCTTCATCGATGCTCGACAAGATTTACGCAGGCCTGCGAACCGCCGCGCATGCCACTGCGACTGACATCGTGGGCGGAAATATCACGCGTGCGCGCGAGCTTTCGATCACGATTGCCCTGCTGGGCGAAGCTGGCCCGCGCGTCATGCGTCGCGATGCGGCCCGTCCTACAGATGACATCTTTGTTACCGGCACGCTCGGTGACGCCGGGCTGGGCTGGCGGCTGCTCGCCGGCAAGCTGGACGCTCGCATCGTCAGGCGCGCTAAGTTGAAGAGATATCGCGTCGCAAAAAAATATCTCGTCGATCGCTTTCTCCGCCCCGACGCGCGGCTCGAGCCAGGCCGGCGCCTCGCAGCGCTCAGTCCTGCGCCCGCCGCGATCGACATCAGCGACGGCCTGCTCCAGGACTTGGGCCACATCCTGGAGAAGAGCGGCGTCGGCGCGGAGATCGACGCGTCGCGAATTCCGGTATCTCTCGCGTATCAGGCGATCGCCGGCGACGATTTATCTTACGCGCTCGGCGGCGGCGAAGATTACGAACTTCTCTTTTGTGTCCGATCCGGACATTCCGAATCTCAGCTGACGCGGCGGCTGGGCGTCGCGGTCCGGCGAATTGGCAAGGTTGTCGGCGGCCGGCGATTGAAACTCATTGGCGCAGACGCGGCCAAAATCGCCGGATGGGATCAACTGCGATCACGCAGCCAGGCTTGACGAATGATGTTCCTCCTGCCAATCGCGATCGCGCTGCTCATCCTGATGAGCGCGACTCTCGCCGCTTCCGAAACGGCGCTGTTTTCGCTCGCGCGCATGGAGCACACCCGCGAGCAGATGAGCTTGTCCGTGCAGCATGCGATCGATCGCCTGATGCGGCGGCCGCTCGAATCGCTGATCATCATCATCGGGCTTAACGAGGCCTGCAATATTTTCGCCGACTGCCTCGCGACGATTTTGATCCTCGCATGGCTCGGCGACGACGTCGGCCCTTACGTCGCGGCGCCTGCGATGCTTCTGGTCGTGCTGCTTTTTTGCGACATCACGCCCAAGACCTTTGCGCTCGGATTTCCCGCCGCGCTGACCTGGATCACCGCGCGTCCGCTGGCGTTCATGGCGGATATTCTCCATCCGTTGGCGCGCCATTTCACGCCGATTGAAAATGCGCCGCAGCCCGGTCCCGTCTCCGAAGCGGAATTCAAGGCGCTGCTCAGGCTGGGCGAGAACCAGGGGCAAGTCGAACCGGCGGAGCGCGAGATGATTCATCGGGTGTTCGACTTCGGCGCGCGGCGGGTGTCGGAAATAATGACGCCGCGCGATCGGATTTTTTCGCTCGACATCGAAATTCCGATCGTGCAACTGATGGCGGAGATCGCGCACGAGAGTTTTTCGCGGGTGCCCGTCTATCGCCGCAGCGAGGACAACATCGTCGGCATCCTGCACGCCAAGGATCTCGCCGCCCGGCGTCTCGATCCTTCGCCGCCGCGAGTTGAGCGCCTGGTGCGGCCTGCTTACTTCATCCCGCCGGGCAAGATGCTTGCCGATTTATTCGACGAGATGCGCCGCGGCCATTTCCAAATCGCGCTGGTGGTCAACGAGTACGGGCGCTTGCTTGGCCTGGTTACGCTCGAAGATCTGCTCGAGGAACTCTTCGGTGAGATTCACGACGAGTTCGACGCCGAAGTTCCCGAGCTGACCCGAATTTCCGACAACGAGTGGACTGCCTCCGGCGCGGTCGCGCTCGGCAAACTTGCCGACGCGCTTGCGCCGGCTCGCGTGATCGATGTCTACGGCGGCGGCAAAACTCTCGGCAGTTTGATCCTTCGACGCCTCGGACGGGTGCCGCACGCCGGCGAGACGGTGAGACTCGGCGAATTCGAAGCGACCATCGAGCGCGTGCGCGGCGCCGCCGTGGAGCTCGCGAGGTTGCGGCGATGAGCGTCGTCGCGCTGGTCTTCGCGGTGCTTGGATGCCTCGCGGTGCAGGCGTTTTTCGCCGCCTCCGAAATAGCGCTGGTCTCCGCCGACGATCTGAAAGTGCGCGCCGAAAGCGAAGGCGGCCATGAGCGCTCCCGGGTGCTCGATCAATTGCTCGTCAACCGCGACCGCCTCCTCGCGCTCACTCTGACCGGCACTAATCTCGCGACTGTCCTCGCGGCGGTTCTGCTCACCAGTTTTTTGCATCGAGCCTTCCCGCACCTCGTTTACCTCGCGCCGTTTATTCTGACCCCGATCACGCTGCTGCTTGGCGAGTCGATTCCCAAATTGCTGACGCTGGCGGATCCGCACCGATTCGCGCAGTTCGCGGCGCGTCCGTTGCAAGTTCTCGCGACGGTGATGGCCCCCGTGCTCGGCGTGGAAACTATCTTGAGCAGGTTGCTCCGCCGACTGGCCGGCGTGCCCGCCGACGCCGAGAGCGTTTTTCTCACTCGCGAAGATCTCGCGCGATTGATGCGCCGCCGTCCCTCCGACGCCTCCGAGGAGCCATCGCACGACGCCATCCTGCCCGTCGAGCAGCAGATGATCAGCCGCATCTTCCGCTTCTCGCGCGCCGACGCGCGCAAGGCGATGGTCCCGCTCGTTCGTGTCGACGCGGTCCCGGAGGAAACCACGCTTGCCGCCACGATAGAAACCGTGCGTCGCGAGGGCTTCAGCCGTCTGCCGGTCTTCCGCCGCCGAATCACCAACATCGTAGGCGTCGTACACGTTTTCGATCTGCTGCGCGCACCCGATCTGAGCCGCCCGGTGAGCGACGTGATGCGCCCGGTCAGTTATTTTCCCGAATCGATGCCGCTGGACGAGGCGCTTCTTGCGATGCAGCGCACGGGCGAAAATCTTTCGGTGATCGTCGATGAATACGGCGGCTCGGCGGGAATTTTGACCCTGGAAGATCTGATCGAGGAGATCGTCGGCGACATCGAAGACGAACACGACCTCGGCGAAGAGCTCGCCAGAATAATCAGTCCGCGCGCGCTGTCCGTGGTGGGACGCGCGCCGATCGCCGAACTCAACGAGCGCTTCGGCCTCAAGCTTCCGGAGGCCGATGAGTATGCTACCATCGGCGGGCTGGTGGTCGAACGACTTGGCCATATTCCCAAGCCCGGCGAAAGATTGGTCGAAGGCGACTTGACGATAACCGTGACTCGCAGCGACGCGCGCGCGGTCAGCGAGATAATGTTGAACCTCGCGCATCCGATCCGCCCCGAACTCCTCAAGAAGCGATGACCGAAAAGCTACGATGACCGAAAAGCGAATCCGCGAGGTCCTGGGCAAAGTCGCGGCGGGCCACCTGACTCCGGCCGCGGCGATCCGAATCCTGCGCGAGCTGCCCTTCGAAGATCTTGGCTTTGCGAAGATCGACAGCCACAGGAGCCTTCGTCGTGGCGTGCCCGAAGTAATTTTCGGTGAAGGCAAAACCGCTGAACAGCTCTCGACGATCGGAAAACGCGTGCTCGCTTCGAAGAGCAACTTGATCATCACCCGCCTCAGCGCGGACAAGGCACGTGCCGTCAAGCGCAAACTTGGCGCGTTGAAATATCATCCCGATGCGCGCATCGGCGCCATCGTGAAGGAGCGGGTGAAATCGTCCGGCCACGGAGTCGTGATGGTGCTATGCGCCGGCACGTCCGATATTCCGGTCGCCGAGGAAGCCGCGCTGTGCGCCGAGCTGTTCGGAAATCATGTCGCGCGCGTTTACGATGTCGGCGTCGCGGGAATCCATCGGCTCACCGCCAACCTCGAGGCGATTCGCGATGCGAGCGTGCTGATCGTCGTCGCCGGGATGGAAGGTGCGCTGCCGTCGGTCGTGGCGGGCCTCGTCGACAAGCCGGTCATCGCGGTGCCGACCAGTGTGGGCTACGGCGCGTCGATGGGCGGTCTCGCAGCGATGCTCGGGATGCTGAATTCGTGCGCGGGCGGCATCACGGTCGTCAATATCGACAATGGCTTCGGGGCGGCTCTGGCAGCCACTCTCATCAATCGGGTCGGAATCGATCGCGACGCTGACTGATGGCGAAACGCACCACAATCACCAGCGGACGCGCGCGCCGCGCGATCAAGATGGGCGAGCTCGCTTCGCAAGTCGGCTCGAGCTACCTGTGGAACCAGTTGCGGCGGCCGTTCTTGAGCGCGCCCGCGCGCGACCGCGAACTGCTCGAAACCCACATCCGCAACGCGCAGCGAATCGTCGAGAGCTCGACGCAACTTCGCGGCGCGTTCATGAAGCTCATCCAGATGCTCTCGATTCGCAAAGACCTGCTCCCCGGCGAGGCGCTCGACGTCCTGCGCGCGACTCAATCAAGTGTCCCCCCGATGAACTTTGCGACCATCTCCGAACAGATTCGCAAAGAGATCGGTAAACGCCCCGAAGCAATTTTCAGGAGCTTCGATCAGACCGCGTTTGCCGCCGCGTCGCTCGGCCAGGTGCATCGAGCGATCACTCGCGACGGAATCGAGGTCGCGGTCAAGGTTCAGTATCCGGGCGTCGAAGATACCGTCGAGCAGGATCTCGGGAACCTGAAACTGCTGTTGCGTACGCTGCAAGCGCTTGGGCACGACCTGATGCGTCAGCAAATCGATACCGGCGCGGTTTACAAGGAACTCGAACAGCGCCTGCGCGAGGAACTCGACTACCTGAACGAGGCGCGCAACATGGTCGAGTTCGGGCGCCGGTTCGTCGGTGACGATGAGATCATGATTCCGCGTTACATCAAGGAGATGAGCTCGCGCCGCGTGCTCACGATGACTTACGTCGACGGCTACCCGCTGGCCGACGTGATGGGTCCCGAGGTCGATTTTGAATTGCGCGAATGGGTCGCGGAGAAGATTCACGAATTCGCGTGGCGGCAGATTCTCGAATTCGGAACGCTGCAAACCGATTTTCATCCCGGCAATTATCTCGTCAGCCACCACCCACGCCTGGGCGTGCTCGATTTCGGATCGATTCGCCGCTTCCCGGAACCGGTGCGCAAGGCAAACTTGCAGGTCGCGCGCTCGATTCTGAGCGGCGACGAAAAAGCGCTGGGCGCCGCGATGGTTCGGCTCGGCTATATCGATCGCGATAAGAACCCGGCGCCGATGGTCAAAATAATTCACCTCCTGTTCGAGCCGATGATGATCGATCGCGCATTCGATCCGCACGACTACGACACTGTTGCGAAGGCCGCCAAAGTCGGCGAAATCGCGCTCGAGAATCGGCTCTACCAATCGCCTGCGCACAGCGTGTTTCTGATCCGCGCGCTGATCGGCCTCGAAGGTATTACCCGCGGCCTCGGCGTGAAGACGAATTACCGTCGAGCTTTTGCAAGCGTCGTCGAGCGGATCGCATCATGACTACGGCCGCGCAGGTTCCTCGCGCCGGAATCCTCGACGCACTCGAGCGGCATCGCGATTTTCACTTCCGGCGGATTCCATCGCGCCGCGTGACCAGCGAAAAGAGCGCACTCAAATTCATCGGCGAGGTCGGCTTCTGCACCGGGTTCACCGCCGGACTCGGCGTGCCGTGCCTGCGCGAGGCGATCGCGGGAACTCGCGAACCGGTGATGCCCGAACACATCCAGCACGACTACGCCATCGGGATGACCTGGCGAATTAAAGACTCGCTGCCGGAGCGTCGCCTCGTTTACTACGGCAAGGCGATCGCGGGCCGCCCGAGCTTCATCGCGCGCGACTTGCTCGGCGCGTTCCTGAGACTTCGCGTCGAACCAGGCGGCTACCGCAAGCTTTACGCGAGCGGGGGCCTGTCGCATTGCGGCAAACTGGTGATGGACACGCTCACCAAACGCGGCGCGGCTGAGACCCGGGTGCTGAAGCTCTCCAGCGGCTACGCGCAGCCGTCGCGCCGCGCCGTGTTCGATCGCGCGATGAAAGAACTCCAGGAAAAATTCCTCGCACTAAAGGTCGAAGAACGCGCCGATCCATTCAGCTACGTCTGGGACACGATGGCTCATCGATGGCCCGACGCTCTTGCCGAGGCACGAGCACTCAATCGCAGCCAGGCCGCATACAAGATCGTCCGAAGAATCTTCGAAACCGCCGGCTTCAGCACCGAGCGCGCCATCGCGAGAATTTTCGGCATCGATCAAGCACTAGTGGAAAGCGCAGCCCGAAGGCTCGAGCGCGAACGAACGATCGTGCGCGGCGTCCACATCGCCGGCCACTCCGGCGTTATCAGCGTTCTTTCCAGCTTAGCGCCGTGATTGGTCGCGCTTGTCGGCCGAGACACTTCCGTTCTAAACCATTGAGAGTGATCGGAACTTAATTTCACCCACGGAGTAAACCCATGCCGCTCGACCCGCAAGTAAAAATATTGCTCGATCAAATTGCCTCGGCGCCCGGACCCAAACTGCATACGCTAACGGCTCCCGACGCGCGCCGCGTGACCGGCAGCATGTTCAAAGTACCGCCGGAGAGAACCGAAAAAGTCTTCAAGGTCGAGGATCGGAAGATTCCCGGCCCCGGCGGTTCGATTCCAATTCGCGTTTACACGCCGGAAGGCAGCGGACCGTTTCCGGTGCTGGTTTTCTTTCATGGCGGCGGATGGGTCATCTGCGATCTCGACTCGCACGACGGGCCATGCCGCGCGCTCACCAATAAAGTCGGATGCGTTACGGTTTCGGTCGACTACCGGCTCGCGCCAGAGCACAAGTTTCCCGCCGGAGTGGAGGATTGCTTCGCCGCGACCAAGTGGGTGAGCGAGCACGCCAAAGAACTGAACGTCGATGCGAACCGGCTTGCGGTTGGCGGTGACAGCGCGGGTGGCAATCTGTCCGCGGTGATTGCGCAGCTAGCGCGCGATGCGGGCGGGCCGAAAATTGCATTCCAGCTTCTCATTTATCCGGCGACCGAGTCCGAGCTCGACACTTACTCGCACAAGACTTTCACCGATTATTTTCTGACCAAGGACGACATAACCTGGTTCTGGAAGCAGTACCTGCGGACTCCCGCCGATCGAAAAGATCCACGCATCGCGCCCGCGTTGGCGAAGAGTCTGAAGGGACTGCCGCCCGCGCTGATTGTCACCGCGGAATTCGATCCTCTGCGCGACGAGGGCGAGGCTTATGGCGAAAAGCTGCGCGCCGCCGGCGTTCTGGTGAGCGTCACCCGCTACGAGGGAATGATTCACGGTTTCGTTTCGATGTACGAGGTGCTCGATAAGGGCAAACAGGCGATCGACGAATCGGCCGGGGCGCTGCGCAAGGCGTTCGCGAAGTAGCGCGCGGTTTTTACCAGCGCTCGTAGTGCACGGCGCGGCGCTCGTAGCCCGAGCCGCGGAGCAGATCGCGCAACTGGATCACTCCGTTGCCGACTCCGCAGATGTAGAACTGGCGGGTGCGATCGCTGTCCGCGCGGATCCATCGCGCATTCACCAACTCGACCAGCCGTTCGTAAATTTTCTCGGCAGGGGCGATTACCGTCTCGTACGAAAAATTCGGCGCAGTCCGCGCAAGCTCGTCGAGTTCGGCGAGGTAGAGAATATGCTCGCGGTCCTGCGCTGCGTAGATGAGATACATCTTTGGCGCGCGTCCCGATTCCGCGAGTGCCCGCTTGAGCATCGGGCGAATCGGCGCGATTGCGGTTCCCTCCGCTATAAAGCCGATCTCGATTTCCGGCGCAGGAACAAAGTCGAGAGTGAAAGTCCCGAACGGTCCCGCGAAATCAAAAGTGTCGCCGACTCGGCGCTCGAACAGCCAATCGACGCCGCGTCCACCTTTAACCCGATTGAAGCAAATCTCGAACGGTCCAGCGTCGTCGGGGCTCGACGCAATCGTGTAGGGACGCGAGCGCGTCTCGTCGCCGAGCGGAATCGATATCGAAATGAATTGACCGGGGACGAAGCGAAGAGGCTTGCCCGAAGTGGGCGAGAGAAAGAGCGAGCGCGTGTCGGCGGCGTGATCGAAGATTCGCTCCACTCGCGCTTGTGCCGAGACGGTCATTCTTCTGCCGCCTCACTCACTTGGTTGATCGTATAGCGCGGAACCACGATCACGATTTCCGCGTTCGGATCATCGATCACGGCCTGGCATCCAAGACGCGATGTCGGCGTCAGGCCCGGCGCTCTGTCGAGCAGGTCTTCCTCCTGCTCGCTCGATTCCCCGAGCTTGTTGAAACCCTGCTTCACGATCACATGACAGGTCGTGCACGCGCAGTTGCCGCCGCATGCATGCTCGAGATGCAACTGGTGGCCGAGCATCACGTCGAGGATCGATCCCGGCTTGCCGTCATGATGGAACGGCGCCTTCGCGGGATCGAACTCGATCACCTTTTCAGGGTCGCCATTCTCGAATTGGATTCGCAGTTTTGCCATAAGACACGGGTCAGAAATCACCTTATTCGGTACGGCAACCGGTTGAAACCGGGCCCGGTACGGAGAGCGCCTGGCACTTGCATCTTCGCCTGATTTTCGCCATGATTGCGAGCGTCCCTTCAGGGGGTGTTGACACAATGGCAACGCTGACCAAGCGACAGAAGCAGCTGATCGATTACCTGAACAACTATATCAGCGAGCACGGCTACGCACCTACGCTGGCCGAAGTGGGAACCTATTTCGGGCTCTCATCGCTGGCCACCGTGCATAAGCATCTGCACAACCTCGAGCAGAAGGGCTTCATCAAGCGCCAGCACAATCATAGCCGCGCGCTCGAGGTCTCGGCGGCGGAAAAGGGCCATCGAGGCAGACTGAAGCTGCTCGGACAGGTCGCGGCCGGTGCGCCGATTGAGGCCGTCGAGGGCAATGAGACGATCAGCGTGCCTGACGACTTCATCCGGCGCGACAATACGTTCTGCCTGCGCGTGAAAGGCGACTCGATGATCGAGGACGGAATCCGCGACGGCGATTACATCATCGTGGAAGGACGCGACAGCGCCGACAATGGCGAGACGGTGGTTGCATTGATCGGCAACGAGGCGACGGTCAAGAAGTTCTTCCGCGAGCCGGGCGGCCAGGTGCGCCTGCAGCCGGCGAACTCGGCGATGCAACCAATCATGGTCACCGAGGGCGATCTTGCGATTCGCGGGGTCGTAGTCGGCCTGATGCGACACTATCGCTAGAGGCCATCGAGCGTCGCAAATTCCTCGACGCGAGCGTCGCCGAGATTTCCGTGTTCAAGAAAATTGATTGCGTGATGATCCGGGTGGACGACGTCGCATCCGCGGAGAAATTCTACGCGGAAGTCTTCGGACTCAAGCTACGATGGCGCGAAGCCGGCGCGGTCGGAATGTCGATGCCTGAAACCGATGCTGAGATTGTTCTTCACAACAATCCCGAGATACCGAACAGAGTCGAGGTTCATTACCTGGTAGACGACGTGGTCGCCGCGGTGAGGAGCTACGGCGAAAAAGGATGCCGGGTGCTGGTGCCGCCATTCGACGTGCTAATCGGAAAGTGCGCAGTGATCCAGGATCCATTCGGAACTGCCATTTGCCTGCTGGATCTCACCTCAGGCAAGCACCCGCCTTATATCGAGTAAAACATCTTTACGCTTGAAACGAAGGTGGGTGCGCATCGGGTGGCGCGGGAATTGGGATCGTAACGACAAAGACCGAACCCTGCGCGAGCGCAGTGCTGACCGCGATGGTTGCGCCGAGTGCGATTGCATTGCGGCGCACGACCGCGAGGCCGAGGCCCATCCCGCGATGGATTCGGACGCTCGAATTGGAAAGCTGAGCGCATAGTGTGAAGGCTCGTGCGACCTGTTCGGCGTCGATACCGGGACCGGTGTCGCTGACTGCCAGTTCCACTGCGGAGCCTACTTCGGGCAGTATGGCGCGGCGGATTGCGATTGTCACGCTGCCTTTTTCGGTAAACTTTATCGCGTTGACGGCCAGGTTGAGCAGGATCGACTTGATGGGCCGGCGGCGCGAGCGAATCACGGCGGGCGCGGCTTCGAGGTCATAGCTTATCTGGAGACCTTTGGAATCGTTGGCAGCCTCGAGCGCGGGAGCAAGCTCCGCAATCAGTTCGTCGGGGTGGATATCTTCCTGCCCCGCCGGCTCGGCCATCGCGTCCGCAAGCGAGAAGTCCATCACATTCTCGACGGTTTGCGCGAGGTCGTGCGCGTTGGCGTTCACGCGCTCGAAAATGTGCTTATGACGGCTGTTCAGCGCATCGCCCAGCTCGTCGCGGAGGATGTCCAGGTAGCCGAGCAGAGCCTGAACCGGTGAGCGCAGTTCATGCGCCAGATTGGCGAGCGCTTCCAGATGTACTCCCTGTTCCCAATTGGCAGCGGGTGGCTGCGGGCGCGGCAGCTCATGCGCGGCGACGCCATTAGCCGCTGTGGGCAGGAATACCGTATTTGAAAAATTCGTCACGTGCCGCGGTCCAGTCTCTAATCGGTGATCTCAGACCTTCTCCAATCTCTGGCAGGCTTCGCTTCGCCTTAAATTTTCTGTGCGAGCTATGCGCGCCAACTGACATTCACGTTAGAGGGAAGGGGGCGGGTGTTGAATCGGAAAATCGCCTAGAGGGAGGAGAAAAAGTACCTAGGGAGAGAGGGAAGAGTGCCTAGAGAGGGGAGATCAGGGATTTGGAATGCGGATTCAGCTCGAGACTGGCAAACCTAACCCCTAACCCTTCCCATGTGGGAAGGGGAACAATCGTGTGGATTGAGAGCTCGGTTGGTGAGTTCGTGGTGTGGCGTCGCAATTCTCAGCAGCAGCGGTGGGGGTTGCGATGATGCTCGCGGAGTGCCGCTTTCACGACGCGACAGCGATCGCGTGGCGGCATGCTTGCGAGTGTCGCGGAGTCCATTCTTGCGCTGTTCAGGCTTCGGAGTTCGTTTGCGATCGCGCGCGCGAACAATCGTAGCTGGCGGACTGCCCGTCCAAATCGCCAATAGAGGGAAACGTTCATGCCGCCTCTTGCGCGCCGCGCGCGCTGCCGCCGGAGCCGCTAATCAGCCTGACCCAGATGCGTGTCGAGTCTGCCAGAACAATCAACACCACCGCGATGAAGAATGCGGTCATCGCGGCGTCGATGCGATCGTTCAAAATGAGCCGACCGATTTCCTCGACTCGCGCCGATGCGACGCCGGGTGATGCGGCCTCGTTTGCGAGCTGGGCCGCATGGGAGAGGAAACCAACGTTGGGCATCGCCGAGAAGATCTTTTCGAATCCGGCGGTCATGGTTACGGCGACCAGCCATAGCAGCGGAGCGATCGTGACCATCGCGTAGCGCTGCTTGCCGCTTCGGATCATCGCACTGGTGGCGACGCATAGCGCGATCGTCGCGAGCATCTGGTTCGCGATTCCGAACAGCGGCCATAGCGAGTTGATCCCGCCGAGCGGATCGATCGTGCCGAAGTAGAGAAAATATCCCCACGCGGCGACCACGACCATCGAGGTGCCGACGATGTTCACATAGGATGAGCTGTTGCCGAGCGGCTCATAGATGTGGCCGAGCAGGTCCTGGAGCATGAATCGCGCGACCCGGGTTCCGGCGTCGAGAGTGCTCAGGATGAAGAGCGCCTCGAACATGATCGCAAAGTGGTACCAGAGCGCCATGACCGCTTTGCCGCCGAGCGAGCCGGCAAAGATATGCGCCATGCCCACGGCGAGCGACGGCGCTCCGCCAGTGCGCGCGTAGAGAGAGCTTTCGCCCACATCGGCGGCGAGTTCCTGCATGTGCGAGTCGGTGACCGGGAAGCCCCAGGAGGTGATCTTGTCGGCGGCGGCGGGACCGGTGCCGACGATGCCGGCGGGGCTGTTGATCGCGAAGTACACGCCCGGCTGGAGCATCACCGCCGCGATCATCGCCATCACGGCGACGAACGATTCCATCAGCATCGCGCCATAACCAATCAGGCGAGCATCGCGCTCATGCTCGAGCATCTTGGGCGTGGTACCCGACGCGATAAGCGAATGGAAGCCCGAGATCGCGCCGCACGCGACCGTGATGAACGCGAACGGAAACACCTTGCCGCCGAAGACCGGGCCGAGTCCGTTGGTGAACTGGGTGAGCGGAGGCATCAGCGCCGGCGGATGCATCGCGACGATGCCGAGTGCGAGCGCGACGATGGTTCCAATCTTGATGAACGCGGAAAGGTAATCGCGCGGCGCGAGCAGCAGCCAGATCGGCAGGACCGAGGCGAGAAATCCGTAGCCGATAATCCAGACGGCGAGCCCGGGCGCTTCCATCACGAAGTAATGCCCGATGCTCCATCCTTCGACATAGCGGCCGCCGAAGACCGCAAGCCCGATTAGCGCGACGCCGAGTGCGGAGCCTTCGACGAAGCGGCCGGGCCGAAGATGGGTCATGTAGATGCCGACGATCATCGCGATCGGCACGGTCGCGGCGACGGTCGAAGTCGCCCACGCGCTATGCTTCATCGCATTGACGACGACCAGGCCGAGCACCGCGATCAGAATCACCATGATCGTGAGCACGCCGACCAGCGCGGTGAATCCTGCTACAGGGCCGATCTCGTCCGACGCCATGCGGCCGAGCGAGCGTCCGTCGCGCTTGAGCGAGTAGCCGAGGATCACGAAATCCTGGACGCATCCGCCGAGCACCGCGCCGATGATGATCCAGATGGTCGAGGGCAGGTATCCGAATTGCGCGGCGAGCACGGGACCGACCAGCGGGCCGGGTCCGGCTATCGCGGCGAAGTGATGGCCGAAGGTGATCCACTTTTGGGTGGGTACATAGTCGCGACCGTTGTTCAATCTGATCGCCGGAGTGATGCGGGAATCATCGAGTTCGAGAACGCGGTCGCTAATGAAGCGCGAGTAGAAGCGGTAGCCGAGCGAGTAGACGCAGACCGCGGCGACGACGAACCAGAGCACGCTCGGGCGATCCTCGCCGCGCGACATCGCGAGCACGCCGAGCGCCGACGCACCAAGGATCGCGACGGCAATCCAGAGCATGATGCGGATGGGTCTCACGACAGAAGGGATTTATTGTGAAACGAAGGTGCTATGCAAACGCCGGTGCGAACGGATTATTGCGCTACTTGAGCATTCGCGAGGATCGGTTTGGCGCCGGTGCGCGGAGCGATCGTGATCCATTCCGTTTCCCCGCGCACCGGGATCGACTTGCCGTCGATGATTAGCGGGATTTCCCATCGCATGGGAGTATGCGTCGGCCGATCGGCGGCGCATCGCACCCGCCATTCGAGCCAGGTGTAGCGCGAACCCGGCGAGATCTTCGTCCATCGCACTGCGTTCCGATCGTTGGAGAACGCGATCGGCGATGTTGTTTGAGGCGCGCGGCCCGATTGCATCCAGGTCGGGCTGATCGCATTGGCGAAGACGCCCTCCGGTCCAATGCGCAGAAACGGCTCGCCATTGGCGCCAATCACCGTGAGAATTTCATGCCCTCCGTTTTCGATTGTGACCGCCGGCACCACGCCCGGAATAATCGCTACTTCGATCTGGGGCGCGATTTCGTGAGGCGTGCGCATCGCGGGCATCCAATAGCCGTGCGATACCGGTCGAGAGCGGAACCTACCCGACACTACGACCGGCTCCGCGCCAAGGCGCATATCGATATGCCAGCTCGCGGGCGATTGCGCAGCGCCAGCCTGGATTCGGGGATCGAACCATCCCCATGACGGCTCATGGCTCGCGAGTACCCATCGCGGCGCTTTCGCCGCATCGGAGCGATCGGTCATCGGATCACTCATGGGATGCTCCGCGTAGTACACGGGCGCCGATGCGTTCACCCAGGTGCGATCGGGCCCGATGCGGATTACCGGGGTTCCGCGTCGATCGAGAATCTCCAAAGTTCGTCCGGTGTGATTGCTGACCAGCATTTGCGGGGCGAGCGTATTGACGATTTGTACCTGGAGCCGCGCCGGCTGCGGACTGACGCGATCGAGCACCACTTCGAGATTCGAAGCATGCTCCTCATGCGCATGAAGCGGCGCGGCGAAGAAGCAGAGGGCGGCGGTGGCCAATGAGAAGAAGATGTTGCGCATCGAAGATCTCACGGGCCGGATACGAGGATCGGCGCGGAGACCGACGGGATCTGTCCGCCGTGGCCGTCCGGTTTTTCCAGAAACAGCAAGTATTCGCCGGGTACGACGACCGCCGGACTCGACGGCATCGCAAGCGCGATCTGATTCCCGTTCAATCCGGTTATCGGCAGATACACCGCGCGCCCGTCTCCATCGACGACGTGGGTGGTTGCGCTCCTGCGGATCAGGAGCACTGCCTGAATCGTCGAGGCGTCGGGGCTGATCACGTTGAACGAACTCCCGAGGCTGACCGAAGTGGGCGCGGTAGTGATCTGCGGACGCGACTGGAATACGTAGGGCGGGCTGTAGATCTCGAATGAAGGGTCGCGGCCGTCGTCGGGAGAGAATCCGAGTCCGGACAAGTTGATATTCGACAGGTAGGCCGTGCTGATCGGCGCATGACCACCGATCATCACGCGCCCATCGGGCATCAGCAGCGCACTATTGTGGTAGGTGCGCGCCTCATGCGAGGTCGCCATCGTGTGCCACGTCTCGGTATTCGGATCGAATCGTTCCGAGACTTGAATCGGGTTGCTGAGTCCCGGCGTCAGCACGTCATCGCGATTTGCGCCGTTGAAAACCTGGATCGATCCGTCCGCGAGCAGCACGCCGTACGAGAACCATCGCGGATAATTCAGATTGCCGGTCAGCCGCGACGAGTAAGTCATTGCGCCGCCCGCTCCAATTTGAACCGTATCAATTCGGCTGAGCGGGGTGGCGACCCAAGTGCCCGGGCTCGTGTCCAGCACGGCGCTCAGTACGCCGCCCGCGGTGAGGAATTCGGCCTTCGAGTAATTCCCGCTCGCATCGGGCTTGAGTGGCAGCATCATGTTGAACGTGGTCCCGCGAAACCCCGAACCCAGGATCGTGTCCGCTCCGCCCGGGCCGACCAATGCGCCGAGTAGGCTCGCCAGTTGCGCGGACGACGTGATCGGTTGGCCGACCAGCGTGGTCAGCACGGAGGTAATTGTCGCCGCGGTGAGCGCGGGAAAATTCGGATTCGATGCGAGCAGCGCCGACGTCAGATCTCCAAGCCCTGCCTGATCGAGCTGAAGCGGCAGGCCGGCGTACCCCAAATCGGTCCATGACTGGGTCGTAGGGTCGTACGCGCTGACGATGTTCCACAGGGCTTCGTTGTAGCTTTGCCCGAAGGGATTGAAGGTCTGTCCGCCTGCGTCATAGAACACGTCGCCGTTAGGCAGCAGATGCATTCTCGGAAAGAGCGGGAGCGACTGCTGCGCATTAGGGCCGTTGTCGGTCCATACTCCGGTCTGCCAGTCGAAGGTCTCGGTCTGAGCGACGTTGGTCCCGGACTGGATCGGCGCCTGCGGATAAACCGGCTTCAGAAGCTTGGTCACGCCGCTTGCCACGAACACGTTGCCATCGGGCAGACTCACCAGCGACGGATACCATCGGCCCCAGTTCATGCTCCCGGTCTGAGTCCAATTGAGGTTGCGCCAGTCGAACAGGCGCGCATTCTTGAGGCCCTCGAGCTCCGCGACTCCGAAAGGAATTCCCTGCACTCCGGGCTCCGAGTAGTAGTCGGTTCCACCTGCCGCCATGATTAGCCCGTCGGGCAGCTCGACCTGATCGGAACAGAACAGCGCGCCGGCATTGTCGCTCTGGGTTCCCGCCGTGCTGAGAAGTCCCTCCGGCAGAAGCGGCGTACCCGCGCTGCCGTTGGGATTCGCACCGCCGCCGACCGGCGATGGCCTGGCCCACGATGGCGTCACAGTATTTCCGGACGGCGATAACTTCAGCACGCGGCTCTGATCGTCATCTGACACCGTGCCGAATTCCGCCACGATGCTGAGCTCGACGTTCTCGGTCCCTTCCAGAGCGTTCCAGTAAAGAATATTTCCGTCGGGAAGCATCACGATGGTTCCCGCCGCGGGCTTGCATCGATAGACACCGTCCGCGTCCTGAAGACACTTCTGCTCGGTGGTAACGGTATGAGTGCCGGTGGAATCGGTGTAGGTGATCGTCGGCTCTTCGAAGGGTTCGGTGAATTTCCCAAGCGTGCAATCGGAACCGGAGCAGGCGTTCAGATTGTTCGCGGGATCGGTCGGGTTCAGGGTCGGCGCGATCGGCGGGGAATGGCGGTGAAAGCGAAAGAAGCTGCGCGGACGCATTGAATACGAAGATACCAACGAGAAGAAATCCACAGGCGACGACAATCCGGACAGGTTTCGCAGGAAGCATGGTCGGCTCCTTTTGTCGCGGTCTGGCGCTCCCCAGATGCCTGGGAGCGAGACAGGTTTCAGTTCGGCAAATCAGCCTCCACTCAAGAGAAACAAGCGGACGTATCTATCGGGATTCTGAGGCAAAACGAGAGGCCCTCCCATGAAAAGACCGCGCGCACGGCGAAAGAAAGATGAGGCGCCGAGCGTCGCGACGGCGATCCGGGTGCGTACTGGATCGCCTCAACGCGATTTTACCACAACCAGAATTCGACACTAGGCGAAATGTCGGCGATGGGAGGGAACGATCGAAAAGCGGGAAGCGTATCTACGAAACTTTGTCGGGCTTTACTACTTCGGGGGTTTTTATTTCGCCGGTCGTTCTTGCTTCGGAGGCTCTGACATCGTCGGTCTTCGCGACAGTTTTCGCCGCATCGTCGGGTTCGTTCATCGCGCGTTTGAAGTCGCGAATTGCCTTGCCCATGGCGCCGCCGACGTCGCCGAGCTTGCTCGGGCCGAAAATGACGAGAATGATCAACAGAATGATCAGCAGATGGCTTGGCGCAAAGAGATCCATAATTGTCTCCGGGCCGACCGCTCGGTCTGCCCTCTGGAAAGTCTATATCCTCGACTAACCGATTGCCACTATTATTCCCGCCCGCTCAGGCGCTGCGCGCAGGCTCCTGATGCATCGGCGGCGCGTCGTCATCGAGTCTATAGCGCTGGACCTTGCGATATAGCGTCGAGAGGTGAATTCCGAGCATCTGCGCGGCCTTTACCTTGTCGTGCTCAACCTTCTCGAGCACCTGCTTGATATGTTCGCGTTCCAGCTCCTCGAGTGTGAGCCCGGAATTCTCGATACTCGCCGTCACCGGCGAGGTGCTGCGGAGCTTGTCGGGCAAATCGTGCGAGTGGATTACGTCGGTCTCGGCGAGGATCGCGGCGCGCTCGACGCTGTTCTCGAGCTCGCGGACGTTGCCCGGCCACGCATAGTTGATCAGCAGGCGCATCGCGCCCTTCGAAAAGCGCATCCCGGTGCGCGCGAGCGACTTCTCGTACTTGCGCAGAAAATGATTTGCCAGCAGCGGAATGTCGTCCTGGCGCTCGCGCAGTCCCGGTAAAACTATATTGATGACGTTGATCCGGTAGAGCAGTTCCTCGCGGAAGCGGCCGGCCTTGACCTCGCTTTCGAGATTGCGATTGGTCGCGCACAGCACGCGGACGTCGAAGGCGACCGGATCGTTGGCGCCGAGCGGATACGCCTCGCGCTCCTGGAGCGCGCGCAGCAGCTTGACCTGCAGCGCGAGCGGAAGCTCGCCGATCTCGTCGAGCAGGATGGTGCCCTTGTCGGCGGCCTTGAGCAGGCCGACTTTATCCTGGCCCGCGCCGGTGAAGGCGCCGCGCTTGTAGCCGAACAGCTCGCTTTCGAGCAGATTCTCGGGCAGCGCGCCGCAGTTGATCGGCAGAAAGCGATTGTTGGCGCGCTCGGAGCTGAAGTGAATCGCGCGCGCGACCAGCTCCTTGCCGGTGCCGGATTCGCCGGTGATGAGCACGCTGGAATCGGTGCGCGCGACTTTTTCCATCACGCGGAACACCTTCTCGATCGCGTCGCTTTTCCCGATGATGCTCTCGAAGCGATATTTTTCGCGCAGTTCCTGGCGCAGGAAGCGATTTTCCCGAAACAGCGCTTTGCCCTCGAGCGCGTTGCGCATCACCTTTTTCAGATGATCGTTGGCGAACGGTTTGGTGATGTAATCGTAGGCGCCCTGGTGCAGAGCCTCGACTGCGGACTCGACGCTCGCGTACGCGGTGACGATTATTCCCATCACCTCGGGGTCGAGCTCGCGCATCTTGCGGAGCAGATCGAGTCCGCTGCCGCCGCTGGTCAGGTTGAGATCGAGAATCGCGAGATCGATTTTCTCTTTCTCAAAAATTCCGAGCGCGATTTCGGCGGCCGGCGCTTCCATGACCTCGTAGCCCTCGCTGCGCGCGAGCTGCACGATGATCGACCGCATCAACGGTTCGTCTTCGACGACCAGCAGCCGGTAGGGCCCGCGATCCTGCGCGGTCCATGACGCGTCTTCGTTCATCGGCTAGGCAGCGCTTTGCGCGCGCGCCTCTTCTTTATCCGCCTGCAAGCTGATCGTGACGGCGGTGCCGCGGCCGACTTCGCTGTCGACGCGAATGGTGCCGTGATTGGACAGGATCATGCGCTGGCATAGCGACAATCCGAGTCCGACCCCGGCGCCCGCGGGTTTGGTGGTGAAAAATGGATCGAACACGCGTTCGAGATGCTCGCGCGGAATTCCAATCCCATTATCCACGACCTTGATAGTGATGCGGCGCGACTGGTCGGAACCCTGGGCCGCGCGCTGATTTTCGGTGATCACTTTGATCACGCTGCCCGCGGCCGGCGACGCGTCGGCGGCGTTGAAGAGCAGATTGAGGAGCACTTGCTGGATCTCGTTGTCGTCGGCGAATGCGCGCTGCAAGTCGGGCGCGAGGATCGGTTCAATCTGGATGCCGCTGAAACGCTTGTTGTAGCTGATCAGGCGGAGCGTCTCGGCGATAAGCCCGTTCACATCGACCGGCTTGCGCTGCGCCGTGGTTGGCCGCGCGAAGTTAACCAGGTCCTTGAGCGTGCTCGAGATTCGCGTGATTTGGGAAAGAATCGTGTGCAGAGTCGTGCGGCGCTGCAGGTCGCCTTCGCCGCCCAGGATCGACTGCACCAGCGAGGAGATTGACGCGAGTGGATTGTTCACCTCATGCGCGACGCCCGCCGCAAACGTGCCCGCTGCCGCGAGTCGTTCCGCCTTGATCAGCGAATCGAGCATCTCGCGGCGCTGGGTAACGTCGCGAAGGATCATCTGGATGAATTGCTTCTTACCGTAGGTGATCATCGCGGAGTTTACGTCAAAGAACCATGGCCCGATCGGAAATTCCGAAGTCTGCGCCGATCCCTGGCGCAAGACTGTCTCCAAGCCGAGGATGACGCCGGGTCTTTGCTCCTCTGGGACCAACTCCGTCAGGGGATTTCCAATAATCTGGTGCTCCGCGTGTCCCTTTTCGGCTTCCATTTGATGGAGCCGCTGGGCGGCCGCATTCAGGCCGGTCACAATCCATGTATGCGGCTCGATCTCGTACATCGGGTCGGGCGCGTGGTCGATCGTGTTGCGATACTTTTCCTCCGACTCTCGCAGCAGCCGTTCCCGCGATTCGATGTAGAACTGCGAAACCATCAGGCGCCGCTCGTCGATCGCCGCGACCATCAGGTCGCGCACTCGTTCCATCGCAGGACCGGTCATCGTGGATTTGACGTGATCTAAAATTATTTGCTTGAGCGCGATATGAATGACGTTGAACTGCGACGGCTTGAGTCGCGAGAGCATTCCTTCCTGGCAATGCCTGCGCAGATAGACGTAGGTGCTGATGTCATCCGGATCGCGAAGATGATCGACGAAGCGGATAAGAGAATTGACCATATTGTCTTGACGGCCCTTCTCGTCAGTATCCTTGCGGGCGATCTTCGAATTGCCGTGGATGATGCCTGCGATCGCTTCGCCCCACTGGTCGACGATTCCGTCGAAGTGCCGGTCAATCAGGTCGGCCGCCTCGTCGCGAATTTGGATGCACTCTGGCGTTCGGCTCCAAATTGTCGGACCCCACAGGCGCGAGAGCGATAGCTCGATCTCGGCAAGCTGGTCCCTGATTGTTTGAAGGTCCTCGGGGGTGGCCTCAATTGGCGGATCGTTCGGTTTTCGGCGTTCGACGGTCTTTGATGGTTTGCTGCATCCACAGGCGCGCATCAGTTTCATAGGCGATTTAAACCGGGTGGAAGAATTGAGTCTTGGTTATGTTAATCGCTGGTCCGCAATAGTTGCTGATCATGCAGTGCCAGCCGATCATTTCTCCTCGCTCTAGATGACCTATAACATTCGCAAAATAACCAATCCAGCGTGCCCGTATTAGCCGCATCTGCCCAATTTTGCACCCTGCGAACTTTATAAGCCCGATCGTCGCCACCCGCAAATCGTACAGCGCTCGCACCAATTGGTTTGAACGATCCGAGGCGCCGCGCGGAAAGGCGCGCTGTTGTTGAAGTTTCCCCGTGGCATGGCTCTGGCAATTAGGTCCTTGGCGAAAGGACATCCACCTCCATGCATACCAACTCCGACTCCAGTCACAATGTAATCACTCACGGCAAATTCCTTTCTCGCGCAGGACAGAAGTTCTTTTTCAAGGCGATGCGATTGCCGGACGTCAGCGCGACTCTCGACTTCGGCCAGAAGCTCAAACTCCGCAAACGACTTGACAATCTCAAAATTGCTCACACCACCGGCCTTCTGCTCAGCGAGGCGCAGGCGCAGCCGTGTCTCGACCTCGCGGCGCAGTCGGGACTGGTCGCATTGGTCGAACTGGGAATTACGCCGGAAGAGTTGATGGGCCGGCGCGAATGGAAATCGGCGCTCTCGCGAATCGCGCATACTGCGCACATCTTCAGCAGGCATCCTGCGCTGGTCGGCTACGTTATCGATTGCGAAATCAGCCAGGACGCCCTTCGCGTCGGCGGACTCGAAAACGCGCGACGGCGCTTCCGCTCTCTCATCAAGACGATCAAGGAACGCGCGCCGGGTGCGATCGTCGGAATCAAGGTGCGTCCGGAAACCCGCGCGCTCTCGCTGCTCGAGGAAGATTTTCTTTACGGAGAAATCCCCCCGCTCGAGCCGATCGAGATTCGCGATTTTGTGATCGCCCTGCACAATCTCGCTGAGGCCCGTCCAGTTCTGATCGAGTTCCGCGACGCGTCGCTTCAGCAGGACGAAGCGGTAGCAGTCGCGTTCGGTACGGGTGCGGCAGGCGTCGTTGCCCCTGCCGTTCCTGCCCCGGTCTCCCACGACTGGCTCGGCGTGCGCATGCTGCGTGCGTCCGAATTGATGCCGTTCGTGACGCTCAACGGCACCTGTCCTCCGCGTCCGGAAAAGATGCCGATGGTCTCGGTCGTCATTTGCGCCTACAACGCCGAGCGCACGATGCGTCCGTGCCTCGAATCGCTCAAAAACCTCGACTATCCGAACTTCGAGGTGGTCATCGTCGACGACGGCTCGCGCGACAGCACCGCCGAAATCTCGATGGACTTTCCCGAGTTCCGCTTGATTCGCCAGCCCAACAAGGGCCTCAGCTTCGCGCGCAACGTCGGGATGCAAGCGGCGCGCGGCGAGATTATCGCCTATACCGATTCCGACTGCGTCGTCGATCAGCATTGGCTCACGCTGATGGTCCGATCGATGACCGAAAATAATTTCGACGGATGCGGCGGACCCAATTACGCGCCGCATGAAGACGGCTGGATCGAGGCCTGCTGCGCCGCGTCCCCAGGCGCCCCATGCCACGTGCTGGTCGCCGAGGATCGGGCCGAACATCTGGCCGGATGCAACATGGTCTTCACCCGCGCGGCGCTCACCAAAGTCGGCGGATTCGATCCGCAGTTCACCGCGGCCGGCGACGATGTCGACGTATGCTGGCGGATGCTCGACGCGGGCCTCAAGCTCGGCTTCTCGCCAGCCGCGTTCGTGTGGCACTTCCGGCGCAACACTATCAAGGCCTACTACGGACAGCAGCGCGGCTACGGGCGCGCGGAAGCGATGCTCTATCCGCGTTATTCGGAGCGCTTCAACATAATGGGGCAGATCGCTTGGCGCGGTACGATTCCCGGAATCGCGCGGACTATCCCGGGTGGGAATCGCAAACGAGTCCTCTGGAAGACCGCAACCGCGGGCGCACAGACGCTGTTCGATCCGGGCCTGACTCTCGCCGGCGTATTGCCGCAGACGCTGGAGTGGACCGTGCTCTCCGCAGTCGCGCTGGTGCTTTCCTTCGTGCTCGGACTGTCGCTGATTCCGGCGGCCGCGATGCTCTCGCTCGGCCCTATCTGGGCGCTCTATTATGCGTGGCACGCCCCGCTTGAGAAATCTCACGACAGCTTCATGGCGCGGATGCTGATAGCGTATCTCGCGTACACGGGCCCGATGGTGCGAACGATGATGCGGTACAAGACCCGGGCGAAAGCCCAGACCGGACAGGGCGCGGCGGAGAGCGTTCGCCAGCGGCCGTCGATTGATTGGATGGGACGCGCGGTGCGCCTTGGCTACTGGAACGAGGAGGGCGTCACCCGCGATCGTCTGCTCGATCGAATGATGAAATTGTTCGCGCGCAACGGACATGGCGCCGTCGTCGACGCTGGATGGAACGACTACGACCTCGAAGTGCGGCCCAATCCGTGGACCCGAATCGAGTTCAAGACCGCCGACGAAGAGCACGAGGCAAACAAGCTCAAGAACCACGTGCTGGCCCGCGTGAAACTCACGCGAATCGCGAAAATGTCTCTGGCCGCGAGCACGGTCGGCGCATTGGCCATGGCAGCGGCCGGATTTCCTGAACTAGCGCTTGCGCTCGGAGCGCTCACGCTAGCCGGCGCGATAAGCCTGGTCGCGGAGATGGTGCGGTCGGGACAAATTGCCTATCGCGCAGTCGAAGAGTGCGCAACCGAACTGAATCTCGCGCCGCTCGGCAAGCTACTCCGCCAGCCGCGCGCGGAAGTCACGGCCACCGCGCGCAAGCCCGCAGAAGCTCAGTTGGCAGCCCAGGAACGCGCCGTCGACTAATCGCCAAGGCCCGCGCCGAGTTTTCTCGGTGCGGGTGAGGGTCCGAATTCCTTATTCCGAGATCCTTTCCGCGCTCAGTCTTCTAAAATTTTGTGAATCGTCTCGAGGTCGCGCCGGACCTCATTGAGGACTCGGCGCGCATTCCCGTCGCCTGGCGATTGCTCCGCGCGAGCCGCGCGCTCCGGCACCGGCGCCGACGATGATGCCGCCGCCTTCGCCGTGGTCTTGCCCGCCATCAAGGCGTCGATTCCAAATTCCTTGATGTGCTTGTTCGCGCCGACGATCGTGAAGCCCTCATCATGAAGCAGGCGCTTGATTAGCCGCAGGACTTCGACGTCCCGTTGCTGGTAGAAGCGATGCTTGGTGCGCGTGTGCTTGGGTTTCAGGAATGGGAACTGCGTCTCCCAGAAGCGCAGCACGTAGGTCTCGACGCCGAGCGCTCGCGCCGCCTCGCCGATTTTGAGACCCCGCTCCGGAATCGACGGCATCGCGGCTCGCATTTGCGATGCGGGTTTTCGCCGCCGAACTGATGGCAGGCGTGGCATGCTCGCTAAGCTTCCGGCCGCGAGCCGTTGTTGACCCGCTCCTTCAGCACCTGGCTCGGCTTGAACGAGAGCACGCGGCGCGAACAGATCGTAATCGGCTCTCCGGTCTGCGGGTTTCGTCCGCGGCGCGCATGTTTGTTGTTGACGATGAAGGTGCCGAAGCCCGAAATTTTTACTTTCTGGCCCTGGCGCAATGAATCTCTGATGATCGCGAACACCGCTTCGACCACTTCACAGGCTTCCTTTTTCGAGGAGCCCACCCGCTCGTAGATCAAGTCCACGAGATCAGCTTTAGTCATGCCCTGCGGCGTAACGATCCCCACCCGCTCGCGTTAAGGCACGCTACTGCCGCAACTCCGCTCCTAATCGCATCCGCGCCTGCTCCACCAACACGGCGTGAATGCGGTTAACCTCCTCATCCGTCAGCGTGCGATCCTTTGCCCGGTAACGACATGCCAGCGCCACGCTCTTCTTTCCGGCCGCCACTGCAGTCCCCTCGTAAACGTCGAACACCTCGACGCTTTCCAGCAGCGACGCGCCGCACTCCCGAACAGTTTTGAGTACCATATCCGCCGGGAAATTCCGATCCAGCACCAACGCCAAATCGCGCCTGATTGCGGGAAACCTCGGCGGCGCCTCAACTGATTTGCGCGGCGAGAAACCATAAGAAATGAAATTGGCTAAGTCAAGTTCACATACCGCGCAGGAATCACTCAGATCGAGTCGCATCGCTTCAGCCGGATGCAATTCGCCAATTAACCCTACGGGCATATCGTCGAGAGTGATCACGGCACCGCGGCCCGGATGCAAAAACGGCGCTTCGCCGGGCTCGATCGGTCGGAAGGCGACCCGTGCCGCGATTCCGATCGCGTCGAGATAGGTTTCCAGAATCCCCTTCATGGAAAAAAATCCCGCCTTGACCCCCTGCTCGCCAATCGCGGACAGCGCGTAAGTTCCATAACTCAACGCGGCGAGATGACTTTGCTCGGTCGCGAGGTCCCCGTTCATGCCGAACGTCTTGCCGATTTCGAACGCATGAAAACTGCTCGCCTCGCGATTCAGATTGAAGCGCAGCGCGGTGACCAATCCGGAAAGAAGGCTCGCGCGCAACTCGCTCAGTTCCGCCGAAAGCGGATTTGTCACTTTGACCGGGACGCTACCCTTGATGCCGGGAAAACGCGCGTTGTCGGCCGGCGCGATGAAGGCAATCGTCGCGGCCTCGGTCAGCCCGCACCCAAGCATCACTTCACGCGTGCCTTTCAGGAATTCGCGCTCGGGATTCACCGGCGCCAGAGCGGCAAGGCGCGGCGGAATCGCCGCCGGGATTTCCTCGAGCCCGCCCAGGCGCGCGACTTCCTCGACCAGGTCGGCCTGCTCGATAAGGTCGGACCGGAACGAGGGCGGGGTAACCGCGAGCACGCCCTTGCCGCGGGAGCTGACTTGCGCGCCGAGAGATTTGAGACGGCTCTTCGTAACCGCGGCTGGAATTTGCGCGCCGAGCAGCGCTTCCATCGCGGCGAGATCGAGTTGTATCTCGTGCGGCTCAGACCGGCGCGGCTCGAAGTCGGATATCGTCGACGCTTCCTTGCCCGCCGCGATTTTTCGGATCAATTCGGCGGCGCGAATCAGCGCGCCGACCTGCCCCTGGCGGTCGATTCCCCGCTCGAAGCGATAGCTTGCCTCGCTGCGCAGTCCGAGGCGTCGCGCGGTACGCGCAACGGTCATCGGCTCGAAGTACGCGCTCTCGAGCAAAATAGTTTCGGTCGAGTCGCTGACTTCGGAATTGAGACCGCCCATCACGCCGGCGAGCGCGAGCGGCTTCTCGCCATCCGCGATCATAAGATCGGTCGATTCCAGAGTCCGCGCGACGTTGTCCAGCGTGACGAATTCGCGCGTGTCGCCGGCGCGGCGAACTACAATTTTTCCGCCCGCGATCTTTGCGAAGTCGAATGCGTGCAGCGGCTGCCCAAGTTCGAGCATCACGTAGTTGGTCGCATCGACGACGTTGTTCAGCGCGCGCATCCCGCATAGTTCGAGCCGCCGCCTGAGCCATGCCGGAGACGGGCCGAGCTTGATCCCCGTCATCGCGAGTGCGGCGTAACGCGGACATAGTTCGGGTGCGTCCATCGAAACCGAGAACGCGAGTTCGTCTTGCGAGCGGGGCGAACGAGTCTGGCGAAGCTTCGGGCCTTGAAGTTTTGCGCCGAACAACGCGGCGACTTCGCGCGAGAGGCCCAGGATCGACAGGCAATCGCCGCGGTTCGGAGTGATCTCGATATCGAGCACCGTGTCGCCGAGATGCAGATATTCCGCGACTTCTTCGCCGAGCGGCGCGTCCGCTCCCAGAGCCAGGATGCCCGCGTGATCCTGCGAAAGGCCGAGCTCTCGCTCGGAGCAGAGCATCCCCTCGGACGTGATTCCGCGGATGACCGCCGCCTCGAGCGGCGGCTCCTTGCCGAGTTGCGCACCCACCAGCGCGAGCGGCGCGATCATGCCGACAGTTACGTTGGGCGCTCCGCACACGACTTTGAACTTGCCCTTGACGCCCGCGTCGACGTCGCAAAGCCTGAGCCGGTCCGCGTTCGGATGCTTTTCGATTCCGATTACCTTGGCTGCGAACACGCCGGCGAAACCCGCGCTCAGTTTCTCCACGTTTTCGACCACCAGCCCCGCGTAGCTGAGGCGCCGCGAAATTTCCTCGACGGACGCGTCGATGCTGACGAAAGCCTTGAGCCAACTGAGCGGCAGCTTCATCGCACACCCCCGCTCAACGCCGGAAACTGCGACAGGAAGCGCAAGTCGTTTTCGAAAAACAAGCGCATGTCGTCAACGCCGAGCTTCATCAGGCCGGTGCGTTCGACGCCGATACCGAATGCGAATCCCTGGTACTCCTCGGGATTGTACTCGACCGCGCGCATCACGTTCGGATGGATCATTCCGCAGCCCAGCACCTCGGTCCATCCGGAATGCTTGCACACCGGGCATCCCGCACCGTCGCAAAGGAGGCATCGGATGTCGAGTTCGGCGCTCGGCTCGGTGAACGGAAAGTAGCTGGCGCGAAATCTGACCGCCGTCGATCCGAAAAACGCTTTCGCGAATTCGGTGAGCACACCTTTGAGATGAGCCATCGTGATTCGCCCGCGCTTGTCGATCATGAATCCTTCGATCTGGGTGAACATCGGAGAGGCGCGCACGCCGAGATCATCACGCCGGTAGCATTTTCCGGGACACACGACGGCCAGCGGCGGCCGGCGCTTCTCCATCACCCGGATTTGCCCGTTCGACGTATGCGTGCGCAAAAGGCTGCCGCCCTCGACGTAAAATGTGTCTTGCATGTCGCGCGCCGGATGATGCGGCAGAAAGTTGAGCGCTTCGAAATTATGAAAGTCGTCTTCGATGTCCTGGGTCATCGCGACCTCGAAGCCCATCGACTCGAAGATCTGGAGCATCTTCTCCATGATATCGGTGATCGGATGAATCCGGCCTCGCGCGATGCGCATGCCGGGCAGCGTCACGTCGAGCCGTTTCTCATTGAGCGATTTCGCCAGCGTTGCGGTTTTGAGTTTCTCGCTGAGACTTTCGATGCGCGCTTCAACTTCGCGTTTGATCTGGTTGATCAGCTGGCCGATCGCCGGACGCTCGGCGTTCGGCACCTCGCGCATCCCGCGCATGATTTCCGTAAGCTCGCCCGATCGCCCGAGCACGCGCACCCGAACCGCGTCGATTTGCGCTTCGTCGGCCTCGTCGGTCAGCTCCGCCATCGCGCGCCGCCTGATTTCTTCGAGTTGTTCTTTCATCGCTAAGGTTCCCTGATCGCCAGCTAGATTGCTCGTGCCGAAAACAAAAAACCATGTGGGAGATTACCCACATGGTTCCTGGTGCGCGGCGTTGGAGCGCTGTGGCTATGCTGCTTTTAAGCCGAGCGCGCTCTTCGCGGTGCGCACCAGCTCGGTAAACAATCCGTCGCGCTCCTGCGCGAGCTTCGCCAACATCTTGCGATCGACCTCGACGCCGGCCTTCTTCAGCCCGTTCATCAGGCTGCTGTACGAAATGCCGCTTTCGCGCGCGAGCGCATTGATACGCGCAATCCACAACGTGCGGAAGTCGCGCTTCTTCTGCTTGCGATCTCTGTAGGCATAGGTGAGGCCCTTTTCGAGCGTCGACCGAGCCTGACGATAAAGTTTGCGCCCTCCGACGAAGCCGGAGGCGAGCTTGAGTTGACGCTTATGACGGCGGCGCGTCTTGGGTCCGCCTTTGGCGCGGGGCATCGGAGTAGTAAATCCTTCCTTGGTAGATATTCGGTTAGCTGGATATTCGGTTTAGTTAGTCGGCCGCGTTCAAGCGTACGGCATCATCGCGCGAACTTTGGCCGCGTCAGCTTTGCCCAGAATCCCGGTGTTGCGCAACTGTGCTTTCTGTTTAGGGCTCTTGGCCGAGAACATGTGCCGGGCATACGCATGCTTGAACTTGACCTTGCCGGTCTTGGTGACGGAGAAGCGTTTGGCGGCGGTGCGGCTGGTCCTGATTTTCGGCATGGTCGCTTGATTTTACTTTCCTTAAAAAATTTTCTAACGCGGCGTCAGCAGCACGGACATGTTGCGTCCTTCCATCCGCGGCGTGCCTTCAGCCTGCGCTATGTCCGTTATCTGCGCGATGATTCTCTCGATCAGCGCCCGTCCGAGCTCCGGATGGGTAATCGCGCGGCCCCGGAACGAAACGGTGAGCTTAACACGATGGCCGTCTCCAACAAAGCGCTTGATGTGATTAACTTTGAAGTTGACATCGTGCAGCCCGGTCGCCGAGCCCATCTTGACTTCCTTGATCATACTGATGGTGTGCTTCTTGGAGTCGTGCGACTTCTTCTTCTGCGCGTAGCGATACTTGTCGAAGTCGGTGACCCTGCACACCGGCGGCGTCGCGGTCGCGGAAACCTCGACCAGATCGAGGCCGCGACTCTCGGCGACTTTGATTGCGTCGCGCAGCGGCAGGATTCCCACCTGGCTGCCGTCGGCGTCGATTACGCGGACTTCTTGAGCGCGGATCAGGTTGTTAACGCGAATCGCGGGCTCTCGTGAGGGCGGGGTTCTGAAATCTCTTCGGATAAAGCACCTCCTCCGGCCTGGTAGCCGGATAAATCTCTAAGCCGGGATCGGCTCCTTCTTTAATAGTTCGATCAACGCCGTGAGCGGCATCGCATTGCTCTTTTCTCCGCGCAGCAGACGCAGCGACACGGATCGATCCGCGGCTTCGCGCTCGCCCACTACGACCATATACGGCACCTTGGCGAGTTCCGCCTCGCGAACTTTGAAGCCGAGCTTCTCGTTGCGGATGTCCGCGTGGGCGCGAAATCCTTCGCGCCTCAGCAGCTCGGTCACTTCCTTGGCGTAGTCCTCGACCTTTTCACTGAGCGACAGCACTCGCGCCTGCTCGGGCGCGAGCCAGAACGGAAGCACGCCGCCGGTATGCTCGATCAGCACGCCGATGAATCGCTCGACCGAGCCAATAATCGCGCGATGGATGACCACTGGACGCTCTTCGGTGCCCGCGCTTGAGGTATACGTCAGGTCGAAGCGCTCGGGCGCGTTGTAATCGAGCTGTATCGTCGCGACCTGCCACTTACGCTTGAGCGCGTCGGACAAGTAAATCTCGATCTTGGGGCCGTAGAAGGCGCCTTCCTTCGGATTTATCTCGAACGCGATTTCGTTGCGCTTCATCGCGTCGCCGAGCTTGGCCTCGGCCATCCGCCACTGTTCCTCGGTGCCGAGATGTTTCTCGGGCATCGTCGCGAGCTTGAACTCGACGCGTTCGAAGCCGAGCCCGCCGTAGACATCGCGAACCATCTCGAGATTGAGGGCGACTTCGTCTTCGATCTGATCCTCGCGGCAGTAGATGTGCGCGTCGTCTTGCGAAAACTCACGCACCCGAATCAGGCCGTGCAGCGTCCCCGACCGCTCCGCGCGATGTAGCCGGGTGAACTCCGCGAGGCGCATCGGCAAGTCACGATACGAGCGCTTCTCGGCGCGGTAGACGAAGTTATGGCCGGGGCAATTCATCGGCTTCAGGCCGTATCCCTGATGCCATCCTTCGGGGCCGGGATCGACGCTATGCGTCTCTCCTTCGGGATCCGGCGCGAGGTACATGTTCTCGCGAAAATTTTCCCAATGTCCCGACGTATTCCACAACTCATTCTTGAAAAGCTGCGGCGTGACGACTTCGTCGTAGCCATAGCGGCGGTAGAGGCGGCGCATATAGTCGATCAATTCATTGAAGATGATGGTGCCCTTGGGCAGGTAGAACGGCGAGCCCGGCGAGATCGGATCGAAGATGTACAGACCCATCTCGCGGCCAAGCTTGCGATGATCGCGAGTGCGCGCCAACTCGAGCATCTTCAGATGCTCGTCGAGTGCCTCTTTGCTCGCGAACGCGGTGCCGTAGATTCGCGAGAGCATCGCATTGTGCTCGTCGCCGCGCCAATACGCGCCGGCCACGCTGGTCAGCTTGAATGCCTTCAGGTAGCGCGTCGAGGGCACGTGCGGCCCGCGGCACAGATCCTTCCAGTCGCCCTGTGTGTAGATCGAAACCTGCGCGTCGCCGATACCCTGGATGATCTCGACCTTGTAATTCTCGCCCATCGAGGAGAATTCGCGGATCGCGTCCTCGCGAGCGACCTCGGTGCGATGAATTTTATGATCGGCCTTCGCCAGTTCTCGCATCTTCGCTTCGATCTTCGGCAGGTCCTCGAGCGTGAACGGCGTCTTGGGCGCGAAGTCGTAGAAGAAGCCGTCCTCGATGACCGGGCCAATCGTGACCTGGGTGCCCGGATAGAGCGATTGCACCGCCATCGCCATCAGATGTGCGGTCGAATGCCGGATGACCTCGAGCCCCTCCACTGAGTCAGCCAGCACCGGCTCGACGATTGCGTCATGCTCGAGCTTGGCGGTCAGATCGACCACCTTGCCGTCAACGCTGGCCGCGACCAGGTCTTTGCTCGGAATATCGCGCATCAGGTCGCGAACGATAATGCCATGCGGCACGACACGCGGCTGGCCGTTTAGTTTTACGGTTATCTCGGAAGGCATTTACGAGAGGTGTCCAGGCATAGCGGGGTACAGATCGAATTCAAGCGCATGTGAAATAAACGGGCGGGTTCAAATGCGCGGCGATGAGCACGGACTTGGTAGGCACGGGCGGGATTGAACCGCCGACCTCTTCCGTGTCAGGGAAGCGCTCTACTACTGAGCTACGTGCCTTCACGTGCGAGGTGTATTGAAACGAGGCGTATTGAATAGGCATCCCAAGCAAACGCAAACGGTAACCGATCCCGCCCGCGCGGGCAACCGAAGAATCGCGCTCGGGCGGTGTTTCGAGGTTCTCGAAAGATACACGCAGCTCACGAGGGATATCCTATCACGATAATTGCCGGAGGCGACCATCGCGAGCCGATTTGCTAGGCTCTCGCGCGTTATGGCTGCCCCTACGATGGATCGCGAGCGGGTCGTGCAGCTCTTCTTCTTCGGCTTTCTGGCCGTGATGGCCTATGAGCTGTACGAACTGATCCTGCCGTTTCTGTACCCCTTTGCGTGGGGAATCCTGCTCGCCTTCATCGCGCATCCAGCGCTGATCGAAGTCGAGAAATACGTCAAGCGGCGATCGCTCTCGACGGCGATAATCAGCGTCATCGTCGGGCTCCTGGTCGTGCTGCCTGCCATCTGGGCCTCGGGCCGTCTCGTGGTCGAGGGGCAGACGCTTTACGCACAGGCCACGCAGATGGTGAGCAGCGGCGAAGTGTCGAAGCTGCACGACTGGGCCGTCCATACCGATCTCGGCGCATGGATCGCAAAAAAAATGGCCGAGCACGGTTACAAGCTCGACGAGGAGCTGCCCAAGCTGACCCTGCAAGCGGCGCAGATAACCAGCAACTACGTAGCCAAGAACGCGACCCAGGCCGCGAAAAATGTGCTCGGGTTCATCGTCGATTTCGGGATCACGTTGCTGGTGTTCTTCTACCTGCTGCGCGACGGCGACTACTACTACAAGGCTCTGCAGGACCTGACCCCACTGCATGAGGACGACAAGAAGGCGATCTTCGACACCCTGCGCGCGACGCTCTCCTCCGTGATGCGCGGCCTGATGCTGACCGCGGTGCTGCAAGGGGTGACCATTGGGCTCGGCATGCTGATCTTTGGGATGCCGTATTGGCTGTTTCTTGCAATCGCGTCGGCGGCGGCGGGCCTGATGCCGATCGGCGGCACGGCGCTGATCTGGATACCGGCGACGCTTTACCTTGGGCTCGCGTCGGGATGGTCGGCGGCGGTCGGGCTGATAATCTGGTGCTCGGTCGCGCTCGCGGTGATCGACAACTTCATCAAGCCGCTTGCGATGCGCCATGGCACGGGGCTGCCAACGCTCGCGCTGTTCTTGGGAATCCTCGGCGGACTCGAGGCGTACGGGCCGCTCGGCCTGTTCCTCGGCCCGGCGATCATGTCGATCTTCGCCTCACTGCTCCAGGTCTATCGCAAGGAATACGCAGGCGGCCGCAAAGCCGCGTGAGCGCATCGGCAGGTCCCGACCGTCGCGGTCATTTGGACGGTTGCGATCTGGCGGCAGCGCCGACGGCGTAGAGATGGCCGTCATCGGAGCCGAAGTAGATGGTGCCATCGGCCCCGATCGCCGGCGAGGAATTGATCGGTAGAATGACGCCGGTTGTGAATTTCCACTTAAGCCGCCCGTCGGGGTTTACCGCGTAAAGGTGCCGGTCATTGCTGGAGCCAAAGTAAATGGTGCCGTCGGCGCTAATCGCCGGCGAGGAGAACACCGGATTGCCAGCGGCAAACTTCCATTTCAGAGTGCCATCCGCCTTTACCGCGTAGAGGTTATAGTCCCATGAGCCAACGTAAATTGTCCCATCGGCGCCGATAGCCGGCGAGGAGTACAGGCCACTATCACCCTTAGCGCTATCGAACTTGCCGGCCGTGAATTTCCATTTCTGGCTGCCGTCGGGGTTCACCGCGTAGAGGTTGAAATCACTCGATCCGATGTAAATGGTGCCATCCGAGCCGATCGCCGGCGAGGAAGGTTCAAGAGTGTGAGGAGCCGCAAATTCCCACTTCAAAGTGCCGTCTGGGTGTAGCGCGTACATGCGCCCGCTGGTGGTGCGGGCGCCGTTGTAATAGTAGCTGGAGCCCACGTAGATGGTCCCGTCGGCGCCGATCGCCGGCGTAGAGAAAGTACTGAATTCACTCGGCGCAAAGGTCCATTTCAGGGTGCCGTTGGGGTTGACCGCGTAGAGCTTCCCACGAGTGCCGACGTAAATGACGCCGTCCGCACCGACGGCTGGCGCGTCCGCACACGAGTCTAATGACTCGTTCGCGCCGGTGCCGGTTGCGAACGCCCACTTCCGCGAGCCGTCGGGGTTGAGTGCGTAGAGGTTGTGGTCATCGGAATCGACGTAGATGGTGCCGTCGACGCCAAGCGCCGGCGAACCCGCAAGACCCCCGGTTGCGAACTTCCACTTCCGCGAGCCGTCGCGGTTTACCGCGTATAGGCTGTGATCTCCGGAACCTATGTAAATGGTGCCATCGGCACCGATCACCGGCGAAGGGCTCATATAGTAGAACGATTGCACACCGCCAATCGCCAACGTCCATTTCAGAATTCCTGGGTTGGCGCTGGTGTCGAAATCGCTCCGGCCGGTATGCGCGCGATCGTGATGGAACATCGGCCATGCCGGGCCTGTAGTCGCGGGAATTTTGGCGGGCGCGGGCTGCGGAGCGGCGACGCCGACAGCATAGAGGTTGTTGTCACCGGAGCCGATGTAGATGGTTCCATCGGCTCCGATCGCCGGCGAGGAATGTAGGCCGCTGCCAGTGGCGAGCGTCCATTTCTTGGAACCGTCAGAGCTTATCGCGTACAGATTGTAGTCGTCGGAGCCAACGTAGATGGTGCCGTCCGCGCCGATGGCCGGCGCGGAATTCTCAATCACGCCAGCTGCCAGCGCCCACTTCTTCGTTCCGTCCCGGTTTATCGCGTAAAGGCGTCCGTCGTAGGAGCCGACGTAAACGCTGCCGTCGGCGCCAATCGCCGGCGAAGAGAAACTCGCGCCAGCGGCAGTTGCAAATGCCCACTTGGGGGTGCCATCAGGGCTCACCGCATACAGGTTGGCTTTGGGATAACCTGAGCCTACGTAAATAGTGCCGTCGGTGCCGATCGCCGGCGAGGAGTCGACAAAACTGCCAGTTGCGAATGCCCACTTTTGCGCGCCGTCCGGATTGACCGCGTACAGGTTGCCGTCGCCAGAGCCGACGTAAACGGTGCCATCGGCGCCGATCGCTGGCGAGGACTGCGTCGCGTAGTTGACGGCGAATTTCCACTTCAGCTTGCCGTTAGGATCTACCGAATACAGGTTCTCACCGGCGCTGACGTAGATGGTTCCATCTGTGGCAATCGTCGGCGCGGCTCTCGACGCGTCACCGATAGCGAATGCCCACTTCTTTGTGCCGTTGGGATTTACCGCATAGAGGTTCTCACCGACGCCGACGTAGATGGTCCCGTCGGCGGCGATCGCCGGCGCGCCAACGGCGTTGTCGGTCGTGAGCGCCCACTTCCGCGTTCCGTCGGGGGCAACTGCGTAGAGGCTGAAGTCAGTGGAACCGGCGTAAATCGTGCCGTCGCTGCCGATGGCCGGCGAGGCCACGCTGCCGCCGGTCGAGAACCTCCACTTCTGCGCACCGGGATTTGCGCTGGTATCGAAATCGCTCCGGCCGGTATGCGCGCGATCGTGCCCGAGCATCAGCCACGACGAAGCTACAGCTCCAGGCGTACGTGGACCTGTCGCCCGACAAGCCGATATCAGCGGGGCGCCAATCAACACCGCAACCAACATTGTGACGATCCGTATATTAGCCACCGACTGTCTCATACGATGGGACACTCGGCAGGATTCAGCGACTGCACTAAGATTGGCGCGATTAGTCGATAACATGGTGACACGCAGCGGCCACAACTTGCTTAGCAAGGCGAGTCCTTATAGCACGGTCAAGATGGCGATCGTGCTCGCCGCGCTGTTGGCCGGCGCATCGGACACGCTGCCGGCACATCGCTCCGCTCGCGCCGATCAGATGAGCCGTATGCCCCGCGTCATCTTATGGGCGTGGGAACGGCGCGAGAACCTCGCTTTCATTGATCCCGACAAAACCGCCGTTGCATATCTCGCGCGCACGCTCGATCTCAGTGGCGATGACGTCATCGTTCGCCCGCGGTTCCAGCCTTTGACGGTGCCGGCGCGTACGATCCTGATAGCGGTGGTGCGCATCGAGATCGATCGACGCTTGCCGCCGACCTTGTCGGCTTCGCAGCGCGGTGAAGCCGCTCGAATCATCGCCGGACTGGTACGCACTTCGCCCGCCGCAATCCAGATCGATTTCGACGCGCGCCGGTCGGAGCGATCTTTCTACAGTGACCTTCTGACTGATGTTCGCGACCGGATGCCGTCTTCGATACCGCTTTCCATGACCGCGCTCGCCTCATGGTGTCTCGATGATGACTGGATCTCCGGGCTGCCCGTCGATGAGGCCGTTCCGATGCTCTACCGGATGGGTCCGGACGCAGGCGAGGTGACGGCTTATCTTCGCAACGGCGGCCAGTTCGTGCCGGTCGTGAGCCGCAACAGCGTTGGCCTGTCACTCGACGCGCAAATTTCGGGTCTTGCCGCGGGAAAGCGGGTGTACCTGTTCTCGCCGCATCCATGGACGGCCGAAGAGGTGCGCAACGCGATTGGAGAAGTCGCGAAATGAGGGTTCGGCGAGCGATTGCGATTGTCCTTGCTGCAGCGACGCTGCTCAGCTCGGCTTCATTGTGGGGCTGGTCCGGCGCGAGCGGGGTTCATTCAGTGATTGCGTTGTTCGAATCGCACATCCATCCCGACCTGCCATTCGATCAGTTCGCCGCCGGGCGGCTTGGAATAATCAAGCCGACCTGGGACCGCTCGTATCTGTATGTCGCGTATCGGTATCTCGCCGGACCCGGCTTCGATGCGCCCGAGCAGAAGGCGATAGTCTCCCTTTGGAACGATTGGCTGGGTTTGGGAAAGCCTCCGGCGGGATCGTCCCAATTGACGGAGGAAGAGCAAAACGCCGGCAAAGTTACTTCCGAATGGATTGCGGCACACAACAAGGTTCCTGGCGTTGAAGGTATCAAAGAAATCGACGTCAATCGCCAAGCCCCGGCGGAATATGGATCGTTTGACTACGCCAACTGCAATGACAGCTCTTTCCATACGGCAGCGGCCACGCTCGATACGATGATCGGAAAGTTCGGCCTGTCGAGTCCGCAGGTGAAGCAATGGGTGGGCGCGCAGGATCAGGTATTCAACAACTGTTCCGGTGCCCTGCCGACGCTTGCCGAGGACTCCCAGGAATGGTCCAAAGCGGTCGAGGAATGGACGGAGACGTGCAAAGAGGTCCCGGGCGTCGTAGCGCCGGGATCGTTCGGAGAGGGGGATAACTGCAGGGCAAGGAAGTTTCAGACGGTGACAGCCCAGCTCGACGCCATGATTCGTGATTTGGGCGCGTCGAACCCCAAAGTGAAGCAATGGGTCGATGAGCAGAACGAGGCTTTGATCGCGTGCGGGAATGCGCCGTTTTCTGGGGCGAATCCAACACCCCTCGCCACTCCTGACATTCCGCAGCCACTCACCGGCGGTACGCCGTTCGAGCAGGCGCAGCGCGCGTATCAGATCGCATGCGCAAATTTCTACAGCGGCAACTTCGATACCGCGGCGAAGATGTTCGCGGCGATAGCCGCCGATCCTTCATCGCCGTGGCGGCAGCTCGCGCCATATCTGATTGCGAGGGCGACGATACGTAAGGCAACGCTGTCTGCCGAGAAAAATGACGTTGCGATGCTGGCCGAGGCGGAAGCGCAATTGAACAAGATCGTCGCCACCTCCGATGAGGCCAGCGTCAAGCATGTCGCACAACGATTGCTGGGCTTTGTCGATGCGCAGTTGCATCCGATGCAGCGCGAGCAGGAGCTGGCGCGCGCAGTCTTGCTGCCCACCTCCGCCGAGGTGCTCAAGCAGGATGTCAGCGACTACATCTGGATGCTCGCGCACGGCCCGAAAAATGAGAATCCTCCCAGCGACGATCTCACTGATTGGATCTCGACTCTTCACGTCGCTGACACTGGCAACCCTCCCGCTCCTTATTCCGACACCGCCGCGATCGCGCACTCGATCCAGAAGTGGAAAAAGACCTCGTCGTTACCTTGGCTGGTAGCAGCTATTTCGGAAATCCCCGCCTCAGACCCGAACGCGCCGGCGCTGATCGAGTCGGCAGAAAAAGTAAAGCCCGGCTCGCCGGCATATGCGACGACCACCTACCACATCGCGCGGCTCCAGATCGGACTCGGTAAGACCGATGAGGCGCGGGAGAAGCTCGACGCGATCCTCGCCACGCGCGATCAACTGCCGCGCTCGACGGTGAACGAACTTACGCGCCTCCGTATGAGCGTGGCCCGCAATCTCGCCGAGCTGCTCAAGTACGCGCCGCGCACGCCGCTCGGATTCACCGATGATGGCGATGGTGAAGAGCTTCCCTCGAATCTCGACGACCCGAGCGGGCAATCTCTGAAGGAACTCGCGGCGGGACCGCTGTTCGACGACGATGGCGCAGGCGCGTTGACCCGATGGCTCCCGCTGAGCGTGCTGATGCAGGCTGCGGATAGCCAGACGCTGCCATCGCGGCTGCGCGGACAGGTCGCGCTCGCCACCTTCATCAGGGCGATTCTGCTCGGCAATGAAGCGGCAGCGCGAGAGCTCGCGCCCGCGGTGATGGAAGCTGTTCCGAAACTCAAGCCGTCAATCGATTCGTGGCTCGACGCGAAGAACCCGGATGCGCAGCGCTTCGCGGCCGCCTACATGATGCTTCAAAATCCGGGCTTGCGGTTTTACGTTGACCGGGGTCCCGGCAGAATTACATCGCTTGACGAGATCGACTCCCTTCGCGACAACTGGTGGCCCTCGGGAGTCAGTCAGAACCTGCAGATCCAAACGTATCCGAGCTTTCTGTCGGCGGCGGAAAGGAAATCAGCCGATGACGAATGGCAGAAGCTATCGGCGATAAACGCTCCGAACTTTCTTTGCTCAGAGGCGATCGAACAGGCCAAGCGTCAGTCTCCGAACGACGACCGCGCTCCCGAGGCGCTCTATCAATGCCTCCGGGCCGTGCACCTCGGATGCTCGAACAGCGATGGCACAACGTTGGCGAAGTCGGCGTTCGGTCTGCTCCATCGCCGCTACCCCGGCAGCAGTTGGGCCGTGAAGGGCAAGGTCTGGTACGCCGGCGACGGCTGCCGGGGCGGCTAACCACTCCGCTCGGGCTTTCCTGGCTTGGATTCCTGCGGGATTCAAATCCGACATAGGTGCACAGTCCGGCCGCTCTGCTAAACTGGGCGGCTGGAATTTGCCATGAGCGAGAAGGAGCAAAAGGCGCTCGATATCGTTCGCCGTCTCGTCGATGCCGGCTTTCGCGCCGTCTTCGCGGGCGGATGTGTGCGCGACCGAATCCTGGGCGTCGAGCCCAAGGACTTCGACGTTGCGACCGACGCGCGTCCCGAGGTTGTGCAAACGATGTTCGAGCGCACCGTCGCGGTCGGCGCGAAATTCGGCGTGATCGCGGTGCTGATTGGCGATGACCAGTTCGAAGTCGCGACCTTCCGAGCAGAGGCCGAGTATCTCGACGGGCGTCGTCCGTCGGCGGTTCGATTCGGCGCTCTCGAGGAAGACGCAATCCGCCGCGACTTCACTATCGGCGGGATGTTTTACGATCCCATAGCCGACAAGCTGATCGATCTGGTCGGCGGGATGCGCGATCTACGCGCCGGAATAATCCGCGCGATCGGGAATCCCGACGAGCGCTTCGAGGAAGATCATCTGCGCATCCTGCGCGCGGTGCGATTCGCCGCGCGCCTCAACTTCACGATCGATCCCGCGACCTGGTCCGCGATGCTCAAGAGCGCGCCCAAGATTTCGCTGACCGCGGCGGAGAGAATCGGCGAAGAAATCACCATGATGATGACCGAGGGCGGCGCCGCACGCGCGATGGACCTCATGATGGATAGCGGCCTGATGCAATTGATCCTGCCCGAAGTGGTCGAGATGCGCGGCTGTGCGCAGCCGGAAAATTTTCATCCCGAAGGCGACGTGTACACGCATACGCGGATCGGAGTTGCGATGCTGCCCGCGGGATGCTCCGAGACGGTCGCGTACGGAATCCTGCTCCATGATATCGCCAAGCCGCGATGCCGCGCGGTGACCGGCGACAAGGTCACCTTCTACGGACACGTCGAACAGGGCGCGGTGATGGCGGCGGAAATGCTCGCGCGGCTGAAGCGTTCGCGCGCGGTCCAGGAGCGGGTGGCGTATCTGGTCAAGAATCATTTGAAACTCTGCATGGCGCCGCGGATGCGCCCGGCCACGCTCAAACGGATGCTCGCAGAAACTGGCTTTGACGAACTGATGGAAGTGGCGTTCATGGACGCGATGGCGTCGAGCTCGTACCTGGGCTTCTGGCATTTCTGCAAGCATGCGATGAGCACGATGACCGCGGCGGAAATTCGCCCGCCGCGTCTGATCGGCGGCGAGGACTTGAAGGCACTCGGTTTCAGTCCCGGACCGCGCTTCAAGGAAATTTTAAGAGACGTCGAAGATCAGCAACTCGACGGCGCGCTCGCCACCCGAGACGACGCGCTTGAATACGTGCGCTCACACTACAGCCCGGATAGCGCGGCCTAGTTGCTGAGCGCCGCCGCCATCACCAAACGTTTCGGCCGCACGCGCGCGCTCGACCGTGTCGATTTCCAGGCGCGTCCCAGCGAGATTCATGCGCTGGTCGGCGAAAACGGCGCGGGCAAGACAACCTTGATGAACGTGCTCGCAGGCGCGCTCAGCCCGGACAGTGGAGAGACCTCGCTCGACGGGTATCCGCTTCGCGCCGGATCGCCTCATGCCGCGCTGCGGGCCGGAATTGCGACGGTGCATCAGAGCCCGATGCTGTTCGAGCGTATGACGTGGGAGGAAAATCTCGCACTCGGCGGATTCGAAGGCGAAGGCGGCGCGCTCGATCTTGACGCGGTCGCGTCGGCCGGCCGCGTGCTCGCGCGCAATCTCGGCTTCGAGCTGCCCGCGCCCAATTCGACGGTCGAGCAATTGTCGATCGCGCAGCGTGTGCGGCTCGAAGTGCTCCGCGCGCTGAGCTTCAATCCCCAGGTGCTGATTCTCGACGAGCCGACCGGAGTGCTCGCGCCTACCGAGCTGAGCGCATTCGTGGACTTGCTCCGGCGGCTTCGCGCCGAGGGCCGAATCGTAGTGCTCATAACTCACAAGCTGAGTGAGGCGCTGGCAGTGGCGGATCGAATTACCGTGCTGAGGCGGGGCCGCGTGGTCGCATCCACGATGGCCGCCGCGACCGACGAAGCCGAACTTGCGCGCATGATGATCGGCGAGATCGTTGCAGCGCCGATCGCGCGTCGCGACGTTTTCGTGGCGAATCGCGGCGCGCCGGTGCTCGAGGTTCAGGATCTCACGCTCGATGACGATGGCCGGCGGATTCTCGATCGGATTTCGTTTCAAGTCGCGGCGAGCGAGATAGTTGGACTCGCGGGGGTTGATGGCAACGGTCAGTCGGAACTGGTCGAGTTGCTTGCCGGTGCACGCGAGCCGAGCGCGGGACTGATCAGCGTTAGCCGAGAAGCGGGCAGCGGCGCGATGGCGGTGATTCCGCAAAATCGCGACCTCGACGGCCTTGTCCTCGATTTGACGCTCTGGGAAAACCTGCTCCTCGCCCGTCCGCTCCGGGAGCGGATGACATCGCGCGGCTGGCTCAGCCGTTCGCGCGCGATCGATCTCTGCGCAACGCTCATCGACCGTTTTCAGATTCGCGCCGCAGGCCCCGAGATGAATTCGGGCGCGCTGTCCGGAGGAAACCGCCAGCGCCTGGTAGTCGCACGCGCGATCGCCGCACATCCGCGAATGATCGTCGCGCATAACGTGACTCGCGGACTCGACCTTGCGGCCACCGCCGACGTCCATCGGACCATCTTCGACTTCGCGGCCGGCGGCGGCGCAGTGTTGCTAGTCTCCAGCGATCTCGATGAGTTGCTCGCGACCTGCGGGCGCCTGATGGTGATCAATCGAGGGAAAATTCGCGAGACTCGCGCCGACGAACGCGACCCCGAGCGGCTCGGCCTGCTGATGGCCGGAACCTGGGAGTAGGCCGCGCAGCGATGCTGTCTTCGATTGCGAAACCGCTGGGCGCACTCGCGATTGCCGCCGCGCTTATCTCGCTCGTATTGCTCGGCCTCGGCGCGTCTCCAATCGGCGTATTCGTCGCGCTTGGCGAGGGCGCATTCGGCAACTGGTACGCGTGCGTCGATACGGTCGTGAAAGCGACTCCGCTGGTGTTCACCGGGCTCGCGGTGTCGATCGCGTTTTCGGGTGCGCTGTGGAATATCGGCGGCGATGGGCAGCTCACGATCGGCGCGATCGCGGCCGGTGCTGTGGGTCCGTGGCTCGGCGATCTACCGCATCCGATCGCGATTGCAATCATGCTCGGCGCGGGCGCGCTTGGCGGCGCGATTTGGGGAGGGCTCGCAGGATGGTTCCGCGCGCGGCGCGACGTTAACGAGGTCATCAGCACCATCATGCTGAACTTCGTCGCCGTCTATGCGCTCAGTTGGGTGGTGCATGGGCCGCTGATGGAAGCGTCGCGCGCCTATCCGACCAGCGCCCCGATCGCGTCGGCAGCCGAACTAGGATTTTATTTTTCGCCGAGCCGCCTCAACTTGGGGATGCCGCTCGCGGTCGTGCTCGCCGTGCTATGCCATCTGCTGCTCTTTCACACCGGGGTCGGATTCGAGCTGCGCGCGATGGGCCGCAACCGGCGCGCGGCGAGATTCTTTGGAATCCCGATCCCGGCGCTGACCGTTTGGGTGATGGCGCTGTCGGGCGCGCTCGCGGGACTCGGCGGCGCGGTGCAAGTCTCCGCGATTTCGCATCGACTGTATGAAAAGTTCTCGCCCGGATGGGGTTACGAGGCGATCGCTGTCGCATTGGTCGCGCGGCTGAATCCAATCGGTATCGTCGCTGCGGCACTGTTCTTCGGCGCGCTCGACAATGGCTCGCAAGCGATGCAACGCGCGCAGAACGTCTCGCCCGAGCTGGTCCAGGTTATCCAGGGACTGGTGATCCTAATAATCCTCGCCTTCGACACTCCGCTCTGGAGCGGGCTCAGCGAGCGGATGTTCGGCGCGCCGCCCGAGGCCGCAGCAATTCCGCCCGCTGCGCAGGAGCGGCTCGATGCTTGAGGCGTTCCTCACCTCGACGATCAGCATGGCCACTCCGATCATGCTGGCCGCGCTCGGCGAGTTGATGGTCGAGGAAAGCGGGATTATCAACGTGGGCATCGAAGGCGCGATGCTCGCGGGCGCATTCTTCGCGCTCGCGGCGACTTACTTCTCCGGCAGTATCGCACTCGGACTCGCGGCCGGAATGGCGGCGGCAATCGCGATCGACGCAATCTTCGCCCTGCTGGTCGTGAATCTCGCCGCGAACCAGGTGGTGACCGGCACCGCGCTCAACATCTTTGCACTCGGCGTCACCGGAATTTTCTATCGCAAATTGTTCGGCGAGACCGGGAAGGCATTCATGGTGACGCCGGTCGGAAAGATCCCGCTCGGACCGCTCGCAAGGATCCCGATACTCGGCCCGGTGCTCTTCGATCAGAATGCGCTGGTGTATCTCACGCTCATCCTGATTCCGATCTTGTGGTACGTGATTTCGCGCACCCGTTATGGACTCCGACTGCGTGCCGCCGGTGAGCGTCCCGAAGCCGCCGACGCTCTCGGGCTCGGCGTGTATTGGCTCAGGTGGCAGGCGCTGCTTGCGGCGGGCGCGCTCACTGGCCTGGCCGGCGCCTATCTCACGCTCGCGTACGCAAACACGTTTGTCGAGAACATCTCGGCAGGACGTGGATTCGTCGCGCTGTCGGTGGTGATTCTCGGGCGATGGAATCCGTGGGGACTGGCCGCGGCGTCGGTCCTGTTCGGCGCCGCGATGGCTTTGCAGTTCGGTCTGCAGGCACTCGGAACTGTGGTTCCCTATCAACTGTTCCTCGCCCTGCCATACGCGCTGACGTTGCTCGTTTTAGCGGGTGTAGGAGGTCAGGCAGCCGCTCCGAGCGCACTCGGAGAGCCATATCGGCGTCAGTGACCGTAACCATCACTGCGCACACTTGCGCACGAAAAAATGCTTGATTCTCCTAGCTAATTCCCTGTTCTTCCTCAAATCTTCGCTTGAAACCCTGTCCTAAAGAGTTCGTCTGAAGAGATAGAGGTAAAGAGCAATGAAGAGCAAAATCATAAGCGCCGTAGCAGCGCTGTTGCTCATCGCTTGCATGATTCCATTGCAGGGCTGCTATGACGTCGAAGGACCTGGCTGGGGTGGTGGATATGGCGGCGGATATGGAGGATATGGCGGATACGGATATCCCGCCTATTCTTCCTGGTACGCCCCGGATTACGGCGTCTATGGTTATGGCCATCCTTGGTATCACGATGATTGGGGCTATTGGGGCCATGGTCACGGCTGGGACGGCCATGATTGGGCGGCACGCGAAGGCGGATGGGGCCACGGTGGTGGATGGGGTCACGGTGGCGGTGGATTCGCCCATAGCGGTGGCGGATACCACGGCGGTGGTCATTCTTTCGCGCACTCAGGCGGCCATGACGGCGGCGGCCATCATCACGGCTAGCTGAACTCACCGGCGTCGGATTTCCACGCGTTAACACAATGGTGTAGCGTGGATTCCGATGCCTTCTTCTCCGCTCGCGCTCAGAGATGCGTCATTTCCGATGGCGCATTGCACCCACTGCGACAAATCAGTGCTGACCTACGTGATGCTCGACGACAACGGGATTGAGCGTCGCGTTTGCGTGCATTGCGACCAGACGGTCGGCGATGCGCTCGAATGGGTCGGACCCGGCGATCTCGAGCAGTCGGGCTACTACTTCGGCCCACCTCCAGAGGAGGGCGACAAGGGCGGCTGCTCGTCGGGATGCGGCAGTTGCGCGGTCAAGAAAAGCTAGTTCCCTAAGAGACGCGGAGGGGGGAACGCGATGGAGACCGCGTCTCAACAGACGGCGGATTCGACGATTCCGCCGGACAATCCAACCCGGCCAGCCAGCATTTATTTTACGACCTTCCTTGGGCTTGCGGTGGGATTCTCGGTCCTGCTCAAACCGCTCTCGAATCTGCTCGATTCGCTGCTGAAGTCGGCCGGGCGATCGCAATACGGAAGCTGGACGCTGACTACTGTCACGTACCAGTTGATTGCGACCGCGGTGCTCTTCGGCATCGTCGTTTTCCTGGAGCGAAAACCGCTCTCCTCAGTCGGCCTCCGCAGACCGACGCTTGCCGATCTGGGTCTGGGCTTGGCGCTGTTCGTCGCCGTCTTGATCACAGAGGGCGTCGGCAGACTACTTCTCCTGCTCTTCTTTCCGAACAGCATGTCGCATGTCGCCACCCACCAGCTCAGCTCGTTGATGCGCATACCGGCCGGGCTCGGGGTGCTCGTCGCCGCCGCGGGCGGTTTCTCGGAGGAGGTTGCGGCTCGTGGCTTCGCGATCGATCGCCTTCGAATCGTCACTGGGCGGCTGGTGCTCGCCGCGGCGATTGCGCTGGCGCTGGATTTGGCCGAGCACATTCCGTTTTGGGGATGGCGCTACGCGATCGAGATCGCGCCGATGCAGTTGCTGTTCGTCCTCATGTATCTATGGCGCAAGGACATCATGGCCTGCATCATCGGTCATTTCCTGGTCGATACGATGCCCTTCCTGATGCCCATCGCGATGGTTGGCGCGGCTTCGATGTTTGGCTTCAGCGGCATCCACGAAACATTCGCACAGCGCGACTACGCGCTCGGCGACAATGGCGCTGCGATTGCCGAGTACACTCGTGCCCTCGAGTCGAAGCCGAACGATCCTGCGCTGTTGAAAGCTCGTGCAAGCTTCGAAACGATGAACCGCGATTACGTGGCGGCGATCGGCGATCTCGACAAGGTGCTCAGCCTTGATCCCAAGGAGCCCGATCCCGACGCTCTCATCTCCCGCGCGATGGCCTACTACTATGCGGGTCATTACGACAAGGCGCAGGCCGATGCCGACCAGGCAATCGCGCTGGCGCCGAAAGACGCGGAACTCTACAGCAATCGTGCGTATATCGACGATCACCGCCGTCAATACGACAACGCCATTTCAGATCTCGATCAGGCGATGAAATATTCGAAGCGCAAGGACGCCGACCTGTTCTATCGCCGGGGCTTCGTCTACCAGGAGAAGGCGGACTACGATCACGCGATTGAAGATTTTAACACGGCCGCCAAGCTCGATCCGTCCGACATGCGCGTCTTGGAGGCACGGGCCGGGGCCTTTATCCAGAAAAAGCGGCCCGACCTGGCGATTTCGGATCTCGCCCACATAAAAGCCGCCTCAAAAGATGACCTTCTGGCCCGCGCCCACCTTCGCGAGAATGTCGGCGAATATCGGCTCGCCCTCGACGACTACAATCACGCGCTTGCGGTTGCCTCCAATGATTGGGAAACGTACAACGCCGCGGCCTGGTTCCTCAGCACCTGTCCCGATTCGAAGTTTCGCAACGGCAAGCGCGCGCTCACGCTCGCCAAGAAGGCCTGTGATCTTTCTTCATGGCAGGACGGCTATGCGATCGACACCCTTGCGTCCTCTCTGGGTGAAACGGGCGATTTCGCGCAGGCAGTGACATGGGAGGAACGGTCGATCGATCTGCTCAAGTCGCAGTCCGGACCGGCCGATGTGCAAAAGGAAGAAAGCGAGCGACTCGATCTTTATCGCAAGGCGCTGCCGTATCGCGAAGCGCCTGCAAAAAAATGAGAGGGGGAGCATTCGATGGAGCCGGCCAACTGGACTGATTCGCCATACGTAAGCATTTGCATCCGCCCGCGCGCCACTATCCGCACGATCGTCGATCGCGACCCGAGAGATCGGGTCATAGCAATCGTGCTCATCACGGCGGTGATCGTCGCAATAGCGAACGCTATTCACGGCAACAATTACAACCCCACCGCTTTCACAATCGCGGGCAAGCCAATTCCGGCGATGGCGCCCCATTCCGCACAGTTGATGAAACTCTGGACGCTCGCCGCATGGCCGCTGCTGGCGGTCCCATTCCTGTATATCAACGGCGCGTTGCTTCGATGGACCGGGTCGCTGCTCGGCGGCACTGCGAAGGCGGTGGAAGTTCGCGCCGCCATCGCCTGGGCTTCTGTGGTGACTGTCCCGATAGCCCTCGTCAATCTCGCAATTGGATTTCTGCTCCCGCCACCCCACCAACCTCCGGCGCTCGTGACGATGCATACCGCGCTGGCCTACTGGCGTTCGATGCTGCCGTCGATAATTATTTCCGCGCCGCTAACGCTGTGGTGGTGGATCGTATCGTTCAAGTGTCTTGGCGAAGTGCATCGATTCTCCGCATGGCGCGCATTTTTGACCGTGCTGATCGGATTCCTTCTGGCGGCCGGTGCGCTGGTGGTCGCGTTCCTCGTGTTGGGCACCGTCGTGTCGTTCTGGAGGTGACGGATAATCCTTCATCCGCGCCCTGTGGCTGTTGCCGGATCGTCGCCGCATTGGTTCAACCGGTTGCGACAAGGTGCCCCTTTTTCGCTTTTGCGTCGTATGGGCGCACGCGAATTTCGACCGTGCGTCCGAGTGCCATGAGCCACGCCGTGAGCCGGTCGATCGTCACGCTCTCCATACGCCCACGAAGGACCTTGGAAAGTGTAGGTTGGTCCGTTCCGCAACGCCGCGCGGCCTCCGACTGCGTGAGTCGGCGCCGCTTGATAGTCTCGCCAATGGCGCTGATGAGTTTGCTTTTCGCGGTGAGCTCGGCCGCTTCGGCAGGCGAAAAGCCAATGTCAACGAACACGTTACCGCTGCTCTTGTGAACAGGAATCTCGGCCACTTTTTCAATCCTCCGCGTCTATTGCATGTGCGCGCTTCAGGCGCGTTTCGATTAATTCCGCATCCCGTTTCGGCAACCCGATTCCAGACTTCGATCTTTTCATGAAAGCGTGCAACACATAGATCGCCCTTTTGAGATTCACCGCGTAAACCAACCGATAGGCATTTTTGTCGAAGCGCTCGCGTAGCTCGAACACGCCAGTCCCAAACTGCGTAAGCGGTTTCATGTCGAGCGGCGTTTCGCCGTCTTGCACCTGCCGCAAACGATGGCCGAAAGAGGCTTTCACGGGTCCGGGCAGGGCCGATATGTCATCCTTGCTGCTGCCGACCCAAATGACCGGCCTTGGGAACGGGGCCATTGCCTAATATGGCATATTTACCATATTCCTTCAATCTGGGCCGCGGTTAACGATTAGCAGGCCGGTCTGGCGGAGTGCTTCGTAGACTACGATCGAAACTGCGTTGGAGAGATTCAGGCTGCGGACGCCGGGTTCGAAGATTGGAATCCGGTATGCGCGGTCGATTCTTTCCGCGACGAACTCGCGGCCCAGGCCCTCGGTCTCGCAGCCGAAGAAAAGAAAATCTCCACGCGAGTAAACCGCTTCGAGATAGGACTTGTCGGCGTGCGTCGAAAAGAATTTGGCGGCGTGCGGATTCGGATGCGCCGCCGCGAACTCGTCCCACTCCTTGTAAGTGCGCAAATCTACCAGCGGCCAGTAGTCCAGACCGGCGCGCTTCAGATAGCGATCTTCGAGCGAGAAGCCGAGCGGCCCGATCAGATGCAGCCGCGCCTTGATCGCCGCGGCAAGCCGCGCGATCGATCCGGTGTTCTGCGGAATTTCGGGGCGAACCAGAACGATGTGAAGATTGGGCTCGATGTTATTTTCAGGATGGCGACGCGGTCGCGCGATTGACTGAACCAGCTTTCAGCGGATGCCGTTTGCCGCGAATGTTCAGATAGAAGCGGCCGTCGGCGTCGGATTCGAAGCAGTCGCTCAGATGATAATACGCGGTGCGCAGGAATCGCGCGCGCGATTCCCCGCCTTTGACGCGAGCGTAGAGCACGTTATCCGCGCCGATTTCCAGCTCCGCGGGATTCAGCGGTTCGCGAGTCTCGTCGTTCAGCACCATCATGAAACCGCCGAGCTGATCGTCTTCGAGCGATTTCACCACGTAAGGCGTGTCCTCGACGGTGATCGATGCGCGCTCTTCGGCGACCTGCAGATAGTAGCTGCCGTCGGGATTTCGCTTGATACTCTGGCTGAACAGCAGCGCGATCCGCGGATTGTCGATCCGCTCATCGTCGCTGTACCAGTTGCCGTCGCGCCGAAACGAAATTTTTCCCGATTCGACAGTATAGAAACCCGCCCGTGGCATCGCAGTTCAGAGTCCTCGGTTAGTTTCCTTTCTTCCTGGATCGTCGCGCCTTTCGCGCCAGCCGATCAAGTGGATTGTTGAAGCCTTCCAGCTGGTTCCATAACCTGCGCACCGTCTTCCGCCGCTCGATGTGATTCATTACTTCTAACCGAATTCCATTGGGATCGGAAAAGAACACCGCGTAATAGTCGTTTGCGTATTCCGGCCACAACCGAGGTCCCTCGATCGCGATTCTCATCGCGCGCAACCGGCCGGCGATGTCATCTACCGCCGCACGATTCGCCACCCGAAGACATAGATGATGTAGCCCCGGTGAAAAGGAATCGTGTTTTGATCTTCGGCTGCGTGCCGGCCGAATCGTTATCTGGAAGTTGCGATTGTAATAGTGGCAATGAGGTTCACCGCCGACGGGGAAAGTCCCTTTCTTGAAGCCGAGCGATTTCATCAGGCGGTCGTAAAAGATTCGCGACCGCGCAAATTCCGCGACGCTCAAATAGATGTGATCGACGCCAAGAATCTCGGGCGCCGCGGCTCGGCTCTTCCTCACCGATTGCGGACCACCCGCCAGATCAGCGCGAGCGGCATTCCGACCGTTCCTTCCAGGAAAGCTTTGGGAGACACCGCGAACAATGGGCCCTTGGATGCCAGTTCCTCTGTCGTTAGCGGCTCGTGGCATTCCCGTATTTCAAGGCCCGCGGCGACGAATGCCGAAACGTATTCAGAATGCGCATGAACGAAACTCCTAACGTTCCGATAGTAGCGCTCCTTGTCTTGAAAGATGGCGCTGCCGCCCAGGAAACCGGCCATCGGATGATGGTCCGCGATCACTGCGATGCCGCCGACCTTCAGCACGCGCCGGATTTCGGAAATCGCGCGTGATATTTCGGGCAGATGAGTCAACGCAAGTCCGCACATCACGAGATCAAACCGCTCGTCATCAAACGGTAGCGCCTCGAGGCTTCCCTGCTTGAACTCGACGTCCGGTGAGCTCGCGCGCGCTCTTTCGATCATCTCGGCGGACAAATCGACTGCGGCGACCTGATGGCCACGCTCACTCAGAAGGCGAGCATAGCGCCCCGTTCCGCATGCGGCATCCAGAGCGCGACCGGGCGGGATCGCATCGATCAGCGCCCGGATGATCGGCTCTTCGATGGCGATCAGCGGATTATGCAAATCGTCGTATGTGTCAGCCCAAAGACGGTAGCCGCTCTCTACGTCCATGTCGGGTATGTCGAGCTGAAAGCTGAGCGAGGGATCTTCGCTGAATCTGTTGGCCAGCGTCCGGAGTTCCTCCGCGGATGCCCGAGCGGTTTCGTCGCCAGACATCCAGTTTCGGAGGACAGCTACTCCCGCCATCCCGAGAGCGTAATGCACCGGCCATATCTTCGGCATAGAGAGTTTACTTACAGCACGCAGGAAAAGATCGGAAGGGACTTCCTCAGCGCAAGAACTCTAGCGCAAGAACTCTCGCAGCGCGGCCAGCGCCGTTGGCTCAGACAACCATGGAGTATGACCCACTCCGGGAACCTCAACCGCGCGGATACCGGACCGACGCGCAACCATCTTCGCGACTGTACTCGCGAGCAACGTCTCGCTCTCGGCACCGCGAATCACCAGGATTGGAGCTTTGACCGCGTCGAACAGCGGCCACATCCCCGGCGAGGAACCTGAAGTGCTGGAGGTCGGCGCGACCGCCTGAACGCGAGGATCTGCTTTCCAGCGCAGAGACCCGCCATCGGCGACTCGCAATGAGTTGCGTACGAATTCGATCGCGACGGTATCTGGAAGCACTCGCGCTGGAGGGTAGCATCGCCTGTAGTAGTCGAGCGCTTCGGCTGCGTCCGAGAACTGCTGGTTTAGCAGGTCCAGAGCTTCCGCCGCTTCATCAGGTTCGGGAAGATTGATTTCCGGCCCGATGTCGTTAAGCACTACTCGCTCGACGAAGTCCGGCTTTATCGCGCCGAGGACCATCGCGAGCGCGCCGCCAAGAGAGCTTCCGATCAAACTGACCTTCGAGACGTTCAGCGCTTCGAGAAACCCAACCGCGTCACTCACCTGACGCTGAAAAGCGTATTCTCCGTCGCGATGCCACTCGCTGTCTCCATGGCCGCGAAAATCCAGCGCGAGCACGTGATGCGTGCCGACGAACTCCGGCGCGACGTGATCGAAGCAGTGCGCATTCCCCGTCAGACCGTGCATGAAGAGCAGGGCAGGTTTGCCTTCGCTTCCGAAGTCTCGGTAGTGAAGCCGCATCTCGTTGACCTGAACAAATTTGTCTTCCGGCATAGTTCTCTCGCCTCCGAGCACCGGGACATTCTAGTGGCAAAGGAACTGTCTTTCCAAATTCCTGTGGCACGGGCGTCCCTGCCTGTGTCTTTTTCCCTTTTTCGATGTCCTCCCGAATCAGCGCAGCACATTCAAGTAGGCTAAGAGTTTCTCCAGCCGGTGGGCCGGGTTGAGAAGCTCCAGCAGCTCCTGTTTCCATGCGAGTTCCATCGGCAGCTCGCTCGCGATCCGATCGGCGAGCGCCGAGGCGCTGCCGGCATCTGTTCCCGCCACAACCCACGCCTCGGGCATGCCCAGTGTCAGCCCCATGCTGGCCAGTATCTCCTTGATCTCGTCGAGCACCTTGCGGCCGAAGTTTTTGATCTTGAGCATGTCCTCCTCGGTGCGCTGGACCAGATCGCGGACGCACTTGATATCCGCGGTCCGCAGGCCCTTGAGGGCGCGAACCGAAATGCGCAGCCCTTCGACCGGCTTGGACAGGCGCTCGTTGAGCGGCTCGAGCGGTGCCTCGACGCTCCCGCCACCGACCAGCACTTCGATTTTCCCTCGGGACCTCGATCGAATGCGATGGAATTTTTTTTGGCGCAATGGTTTGGCGCGTCTCCTCATGAACGCCGAAATCACCAGGGGAACCAGGTCCTCGATCCTCGCCTCGGAAATCGCGGTCTCTTCGATCTCCTCGACTTCGGCCTTGGAGAAATCCGTATCGAAGATGAAGCGATTCACCCGCGCCCGTCGGTCGGCTTCGATGATGGTTTTGACGCTCCCGTCGGGGAACTGCATCGCTTCGATCACCCTTCCGAGACTGCCAACCTGGTACATCTCGGAGCTCGATGGGTCCGTGCTTTTCGGATCTCTTTGCGCAGCCAGGAAGATCGGAACTTCTCGATCCTTCGCGCATTGGACCGCCTTTATCGACGTCGGTCTCCCGACAAAGATCGGATAGGAAACGTGAGGGAACGCAACCAGTCCGCGCAACGGCAGCAACGGGAAGACATTCGCACCGCTGTCGCTAACTGGAGTCGAGCCAACCGGCTTAGAAGGATTGGCGCCGATGCCGGCGCCGCCCGCCGACGCCATCTTCTGCACCGCCGTCATCAATTCGGCCCAGCTTCTGTAACCGTACTCATGTGCCAGCCGGCGCTGCGCGGCGGTAAGCTGGATCGCCTCATCGCGCGCGAGACGCTTGGCCTCCTTACGCAGGTACTCCGCGCTGGGATTTGCAGGCAGTGATTTTGGCGAGGATTGAGTTGCAGACATAACCCTTCCTTCTTGCCCGGCGTCCGCAAACGGGCAGAAGAGTTACGTAAAAATCCGAAAACTTTATGGTGGGCTCAGCCCTTTCCGCGGACAGGTAGCCGCCTAATCGGCAAGAGAAGCAATACTACTCGCCCAACCGCATGACAATAGAACGGCTACCCCAGCTACTGGCGTCATTCGAGCGCCTTTAGGATCGAGTAGCGTCATTTGAAAAGCGAAGTGGCTTAATTTACGAACTCACGGTTGGAGTCGCAGTAGAAGTGGGTGTCGCTGTCGGTGTCGGACTGGGCTCGGGAACGCAGCCGCGTCCTTCATTCATAGCTGCAATTTCCTCGTCCCAACAGGACGCAGCGAACATCTCTCCCGGTATCCAGGTACACGGCGCAGTCTTGGTCACAACAAAATGACTCATCTCCTCGGGCGGTGGGCATTTATAGCCAGCCGTGTGAGCGCTTGGGTCTGGATAATAACTAAAGTTCCAAGGGGCTAAGCAGCCGGTCATAACGATCAGCGCGAAGAAGCCCACAAGCGCGAGCGCGGTGACCTGACGCGGCTTCATACCGCCAACGGCCAAGTCTCAACCGCACGCTGCGCAAGATGCTTTTGCCGCTGTTGAACCTCAGTCGTAGTCCATTTGGTTTTAGCACCCACTTCTGCCGTCAGTATGTATGCCGATTGCCCGAAAACTTTCCGTTTGTCGTCGAACGGCGCGTTCCCAATCGTGGAATTTTTCTTCGCTTGGAGCAGCGCCATGTTGCCTATCCGATTGTAGTAGGCCTCGGCCATTTCCGGCGCGATATCTGGCCAGTTCTGCTCCGGCTGCTCCGGTAAAATGTGCTCCAAGTTAATTTCTTCTTCCTCTTCGTTTGGGACTAATTCGGGCTGATCCTCGCCTTTGGCCTTCCGCTCTAGCGCCCGAGGATAATAACGAGCCAAATGGGGTTTCTCCACCCGCGCCTCAGAAAATGCCGCCTCAAACGTGCCATCATATAACTCAGAGGCGCCCTTTGAATCTCAGCGTAGAGGAGGCGACGAAACTCGCGTTTCAACTTTTCTTTTCCGGATTCTTCAATTCGCGCGGCTGTCGAGGATGATCGTTACCGGCCCATCGTTCACCAGCTCGACTTCCATCGTCGCGCCGAACTGGCCGGTCGCAACTCTGACATCAACATCGCTGCTGCGTACGAGCGAGACAAAGTGCTCATACAGGCGGCGCGCTTCGTCGGGAGTCGCGGCACCGGTGAACGACGGCCGTCGTCCTGAGTCGGTATCGGCTAGCAGAGTGAATTGCGACACCACCAGAAGTTCGCCGCCGACCGCCGCGAGTGCGCAATTCATCTTGCCATTGGAATCGGCAAATACCCGAATCCCGAGGATTCTATCGGCCAGCTTGGCGGCGTCCGCCTCGGTGTCGTCGCGGGCAACTCCGAGCAAAACCACAAAGCCGCGCCCGATTTGACCGAGGACCTGGCCGCCGGACCGTACCTCGCCCCGGCTGACCCGTTGAAGAACTGCGCGCATAAATGCGTCCTATAAATGGGGAGCCTCTCGGGCGCAAGGCGAAACTATCTGTGGCCACCGCGAGCCGCCGCGTAATATACTAGCAGGCGAAGATGATTCCGGCCTTGCAACTGATAATGATTCCCGTCTCACCTCAACAATGATACCAATCCTGTTCCACCTGGGCCCGCTGACTGTTTACAGCTACGGCATGATGATGGCGCTCGGCTTTCTGGCCGCCGACTACGTTATCCGTCTCGAATGCACGCGGCGCGGTCTGGATCCCGAATATTCGTCTTCAATCGTGATCACCGCCGCCGTCCTCGGGATCGCAGGCTCGCGAATCTACGCGATCCTCGACGACCTGCCGACCTATCTTGCCGATCCCAAGACGATGATCTTTTCCGGCTCCGGCTTCGTCTTTTACGGCGGCATGATCGGCGGAATCCTGGGCGCGTACCTGGTCTCGCGCTGGTATCGGATCTCATTTGCCGTGACGATGGACATGTGCGGACCGGCGCTTGCGATCGGGCAGGCGATCGGCCGAATGGGATGCCAACTGTCGGGCGACGGTGACTGGGGCCTGCCGTCCACGCTGCCGTGGGCGATGGCCTATCCAAAGGCTATCGTAGGCTGGAACTCGGAGACGGTCCTCAAGCTGGACGAACACTACCGCCTCGTTTCCGGATATTTTCCCGGTGTGCGAGTGCATCCCGCGCCCGTTTACGAAACTCTCCTCTACCTTGGCGTGTTCGCGATCTTGTGGTCGATGCGCAAGCGCGCTCCGGCGGGTCACCTGATCTATTGGTACCTGGTGCTGGGCGGAGCCGCGCGCTTCCTCGTCGAGTTCGTGCGCATCAATCCGCGAGTTTTCTATGGACTCAGCGAGGCGCAACTGATCGCGTTCGCGATGATGGTCCTGGGCGCGCTCGGATTGGCGCTCACCGCGAAACGCAGCACGCCTGCGCAAATGGACAGTCATCCCGCGAAAGACGCGCAGCCCGCCAAGGACGCGCTTCGAGCCTGAGCGATGGATTCCACGAACAAGATTCTCTACGCGGTCGCAGCGGTCGTGGTGGTTGTCGGAATCGCGCTGGTTGCGATCTCCGGGCGTCAGGGAACGCGTGCGCCGCTGGGTAGCGAACAGTCGCAATCGGATGCGACCGTCGCGGCGGGAAGCCAGGCGGCAAATTTCAAGCTCGAGGCGCTTGACGGTCATACCGTATCGCTCGAGTCGCTGCGCGGAAAGGTGATTTTTCTAAACGTGTGGGCGACCTGGTGCGGACCCTGCCGCGAGGAAATGCCCTCGATGGAGACGCTGTACGAGGACTTCAAGAACAACAAGGACTTCGTGATGCTGGCGGTCAGCCAGGACACCAAAGGCCGCGCGATGGTGGCGCCGTACGTCGAAAAGAACGGCTTTCACTTCACAATCCTGCTCGACCCCGAGAACAAGATCAGCGAGACTTACGAAATGAGCGGGGTCCCGGAGACATTTATAATCGACCGCAAGGGCCAAATCGTGGCCCATCATATGGGCGCGTTCGACTGGTCGCGGCCGGACGTGAAGGACGCGCTTCAGCAGTTGCTGGATTCAAAAGCTGGATAGACCGTTCATCAGGGACCGCGCCAGACCGGGTTTGACCAGGTAGGCGATCCGGTCGTGGAACTGGCTGAGCCTCGGAACAACATTCGGCGACGCGAGACCTGAAAGGAATTCATTGACGGCCCGTGCACACCCGTTCCAGTCGTAATAGTCGTCGATAATTATTATTCCGCCCGGCGCAAGGTGAGGATAAAGATTTTCCAGGCAGACCCGGGTCGATTCGTACCAATCGCCATCGAGTCGCAGAACCGCGATCTCGGATGGAGGTGCAAAACGCGGAATCGTTTCATTGAACCAGCCCTTTACTATCGAGAACGAAGTCGCGCCGGAAAGCTTCATCGCTGCCGCGGCTTCTTCCTCCGCGGCGGTGAGGTTGTTGTAGTAGGCCGCCGACCTGGTGTTGCTTTGCCATGCGATCGCCGACGCGCCGTCCAGCTCTTCGCTTGCGGGTGGCAATCCCTCGAAGCTGTCGAACAGAAAGTACTGCCGCCCGGCGCCGAGCACCGCAACCATCCCTGCGATCATTCCCCCGCGCCACACTCCGCACTCCACTACGCAGCCGGGCGTAGCCCCGAATTTGGCGCAGAGTCCGAGGTTTTCCACGTACCGGTCCTCGTGAATCATCGTGTAGGGGCGGAATTTACGGTAAACTTCCCTGAAGGCCGCCCGAAGTCTGCGCCTTTCGAGAATGGCCGCGATAATCGAGGGCCTGATCAGCAGTTCCGAGAAGCTCATCTGCCCGGCGATGCTATCCGAGCGCGTCGCTGTTTGCCAAATGTCACCCCGGCAGAACCATAGATCGCGTCGATATGGGCTCACAGAGCGGCTCTCGCGACATGGCCCGGAGACACCTATAATAAACGGCAAGGGCCAAATCGCGGCTCATCATATCGGCGCGTTGGATTGGTCACGACCGGGCGTGAAGAACGCGCTTCAGCAGTTGTTAGATTCGAAAGCGGGACAAAAGCGGGCGGGGCAGGAACGGGCGGCTGAAATTTGGCAAGGGCGGCAGTCGCAGCCGTATGCATCACGCGGCTCCATCTGCTTAAATGTATAAACTCATAATCTCGAGATCGCGGCGATAGTAGTAATGTCAATGATTAAACGACATCGATGGTCCATCACCTTAGCGATTTGTCTAACCACTTCGTTCCTGGCGTTACAGGAAGTTGCAGTTCGCCGGGCGCAGGCACTTCCGAACGACACCTACCAGGAGCTCGATACCTTCGCGAGCGTGCTTGCGATCGTGCAGAAGAACTACGTCGAGCCGGTGTCGACGAAGCGGCTGATCGACGGTGCGATAACCGGGATGCTGGCGTCGCTCGATCCGCATAGCGCGTATCTGACTCCAGACTTGTATCGCGATCTCGAGGTCGAGACGCGGGGCAGCTTTGGCGGACTTGGAATCGAGATAACTATTAAGAACGGCGCGCTCACTGTCGTCGCGCCGATCGAAGATACGCCGGCGTTTCGCGGCGGACTCAAGGCCGGCGATCAGATCATCAAGATCGATGACGACTTCACCAAGGACATGTCGCTGACCGAAGCGGTCAAGCGGATGCGCGGGCCCAAGGGCAGCAAGATCAAGCTGACGCTGCATCGCAACGGAGTACCCGAGCTGTTCACGGTTACGCTCGCGCGCGACGTGATCAAGATCCAGTCGGTGAAGTCGAAGATGCTCGACGGCGGCTACGGCTATATCCGCGTCACGACTTTCCAGGAGAACACCGGCGACGGCGTCGAGAAAGCGATCGACGAATTCGAAGCGAAGGATCACGGCAAGGTCAAGGGAATCGTGTTCGACCTGCGTGACAATCCGGGTGGGCTGCTGAACCAGGCGGTGAAAGTCTCGGACGATTTCCTGGACGGCGGACTTATCGTCTATACGCAGGGCCGCGCAGGAAAATCAGCAGCAGAAGTATTTCTCGCACAAGAAAAAAGATTTCTCGGAGTACCCGATGGTGGTGCTGGTGAATGGCGGCAGCGCGAGCGCGAGTGAAATCGTCGCCGGCGCGTTGCAGGACCAGAAGCGCGCAGTGATCCTCGGCACCCAGACCTTCGGCAAAGGCTCGGTGCAGACGATTCTGCCGCTCGACGATCATTCGGCGCTAGGCTGACCACGGCGCGCTACTACACGCCGACCGGCCGCTCGATCCAGGCAGTCGGAATCACCCCCGACGTCGATGTCGAGCCGCCCAAGGAAACGCTCGCCTCGCTCAAGCTACAGGGCGCCGAGATCAACGAGAACCCGGAAATCCACGAGGCCGACCTGCCGCATCACTTCCAGAATGGGCAAGAAGGAAAAGGCCAAAGATACCGATATTCGACCGGCGTGAGCACGGTACCAGCGCCCGGCAACGATAAGGGCGACAAGGGCCCCGGCGCCAAGGGCGGCAAGCCGAAAGAAGAGAAAGATGTGCAGCTCGATCGCGCGATCAACATCCTGAAGCACTGGAGCACATACAAGGTCCAGCTCGCGAAGGGCGAATCGATGCAGGCCGTTGTCGCAGAGCAAGACGTCAAGTCGAAAGGCGACTAAGCAACGTTACAGATTGCGATCGAAGCGCCGGGCATCAGCGAGATGTCCGGCGCTTTCTTTTTCGAGGATTCAGATCACCGGGCGCGGGCAGTTCCGTCCGGCTGGGGAACTTCCAGCTTGGTCATGATCACCTGATGCTGCGACTCGATTCGGCGCAGGATGTCGATCATCACTTCGTCCTGCTGCTCGAGATGAGCCATGATCGATTTCACCTCTTCCTCGGCCTTGATGTTCACGACGTAGTCCTGCTCGGCCATCAGGCGATCCTTCGCGGCCTGCCGATTCTGCGACATCATGATGATCGGCGCCGCATAGGCCGCCTGAAAACTCAGCGCCAGGTTGAGCAGGATGAACGGATAGGGATCCCAGTGATTGATCCTATGCGACGACGTTCAGCCGATCCAGATCGCAAGTATGAATGATTGCACAATGATGAACGGCCAACTGCCCATCACCGCCGCGAGCCGTCGGCGATTCGCTGGCCGGTGGTCATTTCCTCGGCTTGAATCTCGATTGATGTTCTTGACTGGCGGATGCCGATGGCTGTGGCGAATGCGCGCGCGTTCCCATTTTTCGGTGATGTTGAGCTTGGGTTGGCTCATTCCGGATTCGCTCCCGCGATGAGAATTCTCGATGATATCTTTATCGCTTCGGAAATCATCGTCGCTTCGCGAAATCATGTGCTCGCTGCGAATTAGAGTCGCAACTGTCGATTGAATGGTCGACGTTTCCTTATCACCGGCACTGACAAAGGCGTGGGCAAGACCACCGTCGGATGCGCGCTCGGGTTTGCGATGCGGGCGCGCGGGATGCGGGTCGGCGTGATGAAGCCAATCGACACGGGATGCGTCGAGGTCGAAGGCAAGCTGGATTCAGCCGACGCGCGTGCGCTGGCGCTTGCAGCATCATCGTCGCTGAGATCGACTTGATTTGCCCGTATCGTTACCGCTCGCGGATGGCGCCGCCGCCGCCACCGATCTCGACGAATATCGCGCGATGCTTTCGCGATATCGCCGCGGAGAGCGACGTTATGCTGCTCGAAACCGCCGGCAGAATCGCCACGCCCATCAGCGGGAACACCGACTTCGCCGATCTCGCGTCGATGCTCGGACTCGAAGTTATCATCGTGGTCGGTAACCGCGCCGGATGCGTCGACGCCACGACGCTCGACGATAACACGCTGCAGAGCCGCGGGCTCGACAATTGCGGGCTATATTTTTTGCGATTTCGAACCGGTCCCGTCACCCGCCGCGGATGCAACGAGGCCACTCTGAATCGACTCATGAGCGCACCTACCTTGGCCGGATGCGCCATCGCGAGCCGCTCGCCAAGTCAATCGTCGACGCATCTTATCCTAGACGCTGCGCATAGGAGCTTTCCGACGCGTTCTGCTAAGCTTTGGCGATGGACGGGCAGCTCGACCTCTCGCTCCGAGGCCATCGGAGCGGCCTCATCAGCGTATCGGACCTGGTGCGGATGGTTCGCGATACCCTCGAGACCAACCTGCCTGAGTGCTGGGTGGTCGGCGAAGTCTCCAACGCACGCCTGGCGCCGTCGAATCATTTCTATTTCACGCTCAAAGATGAGCGCAGTGCGATCAACGTCGTGATGTTCAAGTCGGCGTTCAACCGGATGCGGTTCAAAGTGACCGACGGGATGGAAGTAATCGTCCGCGGACGGGTCAAAGTATTCGAGCAACGCGGCGCGCTGCAACTCTACGCGGAGGAAATGGAGCCGCGCGGAGCCGGCGCTCTTCAGGTCGCTTTCGAACAGCTCAAGAGCCGCCTCGAGGCGGAAGGCTTGTTCGATCGGGCGCGCAAGCGCGCGATTCCGTTCTGCCGCGGACGATTGGAATCGTAACCGCGCGTGGCGGAGCAGGCCTGCGCGACATGCTGCGCATCCTGTTCGATCGGTTTCCCAATGTGCGGGTAATTTTCCGGCCGGCGAAAGTGCAGGGCGACGGTGCGGCGAATGAGATCGCGCCAGCGATCGCGGATCTGAATCGCGACGGACGCGCCGAGGTGCTGATCGTCGGCCGCGGCGGCGGTTCGCTCGAAGATTTGTGGGCGTTCAACGAAGAGGTTGTCGCGCGCGCGATTTTCCGCTCGTCGATCGCGGTGATCTCCGCGGTCGGCCACGAGATCGATTACACCATTGCGGATTTTGTCGCCGATATGCGCGCGCCCACTCCCACCGCCGCCGCGCAGATGGTCGTTCCGAGCATGGCGGAGCTGAAAGAGCGGGTCGCCTCGAATGCGGCGGCGCTGGTGAACGCGATGGAGCGTGAACTCGCGGGGATGCGCGAAACGGTCGACGATCTCGGCGAAAGAATACGGCATCCCGGCGAGCGTGATCGCCGATGCGCGCGAGCGCGTCGAGAGCACTCGCGCGGAACTCGGCGCCGCAATCGAATCGCGAATCGACGATTGCCGCCGCTGTATCCGCGAGTTGCGCTTGAGGCTTCGCAGTCCTGATGCGACGGTGCGAGACATGCGGCTCCGCATCGCCAGACTCGACATCAATATCGCGCAGGGGGAGTGTCGTCAGCTCTGAAAAGCGCCGCCGACAGGTCGGCGCGCTCGCGGGCAGACTCGATGCGCTCTCGCCGCTGAAAGTTCTCGATCGCGGCTACGCAGTGGTTACTAACTTGCGCGATTCGCGCGCGGTGCTCGACGCGGCATCGGTAAACGTTGGCGAGGAACTCGATATTCGCCTCGCGAAAGGGCGGCTGACCGCGCGCGCTACCGGCCCGCACTGTCTGAATCATGACCACCAAAACAAAAAAGTTCGAAGACGAATTAAAGGACCTCGAAACGATCGTGAGCCAAATCGATTCCGGCGAATTGACCCTCGAAGAATCCATCAGCGCCTTCGAGCGCGGCGTCATGCTGGTCAAGGCGCTCAATCAGAAACTCGACGAAGTCGAGCGCAAGGTCGAATTGCTAACGCGGAGCGCCGGCGGCGAACTGCGCACGGCGCCTTTCGAAGAGAGCTGACGAACAACCCGCCGGCGCAAAGGACGACGACGAAACACCCTTCTAGGAATGGTTCCGGCTCAACGGCCGCGGCGCGCATCGGCGCCTCTGGCGCGATTTCGGCTCGACGCCGAGATGGCGCGGCGCGGCCTTGCCGACAGCCGCGAGATTGCGCAGCGCCTCATAATGGCGGGGCGCGTGCGCGTCGATTCGCGCCCGGCGTACAAGGCCGATCTCAAGGTCGATTCCGAGACGCGACATCGCGCTGATGGCGGGTGCGCCGCAGTTCGCCTCGCGCGGGGCGTACAAGCTGATCGCCGCGCTCGAGCACTTCGGACTCTCGGTCGAAGGCAAGCTCGCGATGGACGTGGGCGCATCGACCGGCGGCTTCACCGACGTGCTGCTGCGCCGCGGCGCAAAAGGCGTCATCGCGATGGACGTCGGCTACGGGCAGCTGGTGCTGAAGCTGCGCGAGGATCCGCGCGTCACCGTGCTCGATCGCATGAATATCCGCCTCGCCTCGCCGAGCGACTTGCCCTACGAGCCCGAGCTCGTGACGATCGATACCAGCTTTATCTCGCTTCGGCTGGTGATCCCCGCGGTGCTCGCGCTGCTCGCCCCGCGCGCGGAGATAGTCGCGCTTATCAAGCCGCAGTTCGAAGTCGGCAAGGGCAAGGTCGGCAAGGGCGGCGTGGTCAAGGACGAAAAGCTGCGGCGCGAAGCGGTCGCGGGGATCGTCGAGTTCGCGGAGAAGATCGGACTTGACGGTCGTCGGCACGCTCGAATCGCCGATCGAAGGCGCGGCCGGAAATCGCGAGTATCTCGCGTTGATGAAATTCCCGGGCGACTTCCGGGCGATGAAGCGGGCGTGGGCGGTCGGCCTGGATATGGGTGGCACCAATATCCGATGCGCGGCCGTATCCGCGACCGGCGAGGTCATCCTGATGGAGCGCGGCGCCGTCGCACGCGTCGCGCCAGGCCGGCGACGTCGCCGAAAATATCGCGACTCAGCTTCTTCATCTGCTCGATACGCGCGCGCGAGCGCGGACTCGGCTCGCCGCGCGCGATCGGAGTCGCGGTGCCCGGTCCGCTCGACGTGCACTCGCGGAGTCGTGATGGCGGCGCCGCACGTCGCGGCATGGCGCGGATATCCGCTCAGGCGCAAGCTCGAAACGCTGATCGGGCGCTCGATCGTGCTCGAGAACGACGCCAACGCGTGGGCGCTCGGCGAGTTCTGGCGCGGCGCCGCGCGCGGACATCGCGACGTGGTGCTGCTCACGCTCGGCACCGGAGTCGGCGGCGGAATTATCGTCGATGGCAAATTCGTTCACGGACGCAGCGGCATGGCCGGCGAACTCGGACACGTGACCGTCGAGCCCGACGGTCCGCCATGCGATTGCGGCGCGCGCGGATGCCTCGAAGCGTATGCGTCGGCGTCCGGCCTGCGCGGCCTGCTTCGCGCGATCGGCTGGGATTGCGGGCAGGCGCGCAGTTGCCCGCCACAGTCCTCGACGAAGAAGGAAATTTCTCAGTGCGCGGCGCTGTCCGCGCAGGCGCGCGCGCGGCGATCGCATCGCGCTCGAGACGTTCGCGATCGCAGGCCACTACCTCGGAATCGCAATCGCGTCGTTCCTCAACATCTTCAATCCCGAGTTGGTCGTGATCGGCGGCGGAGTCGCCGGCGCGCTGCCCTACATGCGCAAAACGATGCTTGCCCAGGTCCGCGAGCGCGCCTTCAGCGCGATCTCGGCACAGGTGAAAATCGTCCGCGCCGCTCTGGGAGCCCACGGCGGAGTGGTCGGCGCCGCGTACGCAGCGCTGCACCCCTAATAGCCTCTCCCTGACAGGGAGAGGCCGACGCTCATCGCGTAGCGACTTAGTGAAAAAACGAGCGGCGGGTGAGGGTCACAAATTAGAAATTTCCCCTCCGAGATCTTAAATATTTTCCCCTTCCTGAGGAAGAGGTAGGGGTTAGGTTCTTGATTCCAGCGGCACGCGGCACTACATCCGACCAGATCGCAGACCAGGGAGCCGCTATTAGAATTGCTTTTTACCCGCCTCCTAGACCCTAATTCGGTTCTGATAGATACTAGTGTCTGGCTCGCTGGCAAAAGGACGCCCATTGTGAACGCGCGACGCGGCTTAAGGTCATCCAGACTGGCCCTCGCGGTGGCCCTTATAGTTGCCGGCTGCGGACTTGCGTTCGCTCAAGCCGACTTCAACGAACGTACCATCCCCCCGTCCGCGCCGCCCTCGAGAATTATCCGTGCTCCAGGCGCCGAGGCACCGTCTGAAGCTCGCGAAGAGATCAGACGGCGCAAGATGAGTCGTCGGCGCCGGTCGTCAAGCCGAGTCATCCCGCCAATGTCATTCCGTACACGATACGGCCCGGAGACACTCTCGGTTCCATCGCGCAGATGTTCGGCGTCACGCCCGACGAACTAGCGCACGCCAACCGGATGCATCCCGATGACGAGTTGATGGTCGACGAGGTGCTGAAAGTTCCGCATCCGTTCACCAGCGAAGTCGAGACGCTGAAATCTCAGGTCGAGACGCTGAGCGCGCAGGGACAAGCCGCGCAGCAAAAGGCCGACTCGGCGGAAGAAAAAATCAAATCGCTGCAGGCGCAGGTGCAGGAACTGACCGGCGACAACCAGGAATCGCAACTGGAGGCCAGGCTGCTGCCATGGTGGCGCGCGACTGCGATTAGCCTCGGCGTCCTCGCGATCATCATGTTCGGCGTGATGGTGGTGACGCTGTTTGAATGGTGGCGAATGCGGCGCAGGTTCGTGGCGCTGGCCGAAATGACCGACGCGCTCAGCCGCCTCGATTACAAGTACAAGGCGATGATCGCGAAGGCGGAGTTGCGCTTGCAGCAACTCTACGGGCGCCGCCGCGGCGGAATCACCGAGGGACAGCCGCGGCCCAAGATGCCCGAGGAAATCGAGATCGAACGTCTCAACGAAGAACTCAAGCAGATTCTCGAGTTTCATCTGAATCGAATGGGCGCGCGATTGCCCGGTGCTCGCCGACGCAAGGGATGGCGCGAACTACTCACTGGAAGCGACGTCAACTCGGCGGTCGAAGCGCGTTCGTATCGCCGCTAACTCTGCATCAGGAGAGTTTCATCGTGAAAAAATTTGCGTTCCTGGCCCTGCTCGCAACCGTGATGATTGCGCCGTTAGGAATGACCGCGACCGGCACGCGCACCTCGGATACGCCCGAGTGCTGCCTGAAAAAGCAGGGATGCTGCCCGAGCGCATCGTGTTGCTCCGGCGGCAGCCATACGATGGGAGCACATTGCATGTTGCATGCGGCGTCGCACTGACGTTCGCCGGGAGGTGAGCGATGAATCGGCTTGCGAATCTTGGGCTCGCACTCGTGCTCGCGACCAGCATGACCGGCGTGAGCATCGCCGCCGATGCGACGAAGTCGGTCACCGGCAATCTCGAAGATACTTACTGCTACGGCACGATGGGCGCGAAGGGCGCCGGACATAAAGCGTGCGCGATAAAGTGCGCGTCGAAGGGAATTCCGGTGACGCTCATCGAAAGCGGCACCGCGAAGTCCTATATCCTGCTGCCCAACAAGGACGCGTCGCCGCTCCCCGATACCGTGATTTCGCGGATGGAAGATCAGGTGACGGTCACCGGCAAGGAATACAGCAAGAACGGCGTCGATTACCTGGTCGTCGAATCAGTGAAGTAGCGCCGCGCGGATAGTATTGTGATCCAGCGCATTCTGCCGGGCGCATCGCACCTGCAGAATCTGCATCCGCTGTTCGTACATTTCCCAATCGCGTTTATCTACGGCGCGGCGCTTCTTTATTTCCTTGCATGGGTTCGCGCCAGCGAGTCGCTCCAATGGGCGGGCCTCTGGATGCTGGCTCTGGGAGCGCTCGGCGCAGCCGTATCGCTCGCGACCGGACTCTACGCGGCGGCCGGGCTGATGGTATCGCAGTCGGTCCGCGATCAACTGCTGGCGCACCACAAGCATCTGATGATTGCCGCGTCCGTAGCGACCGGCGTCCTGACCGCATGGGCTCTTGCCGCGCGCCCGATGCCGACCCGCGGCCGCTACGTTTTCCTCGCCGGCTTGTTGGCGATCATGATTGCGATGGCCGCCGGCGCCGATCTCGGCGGCCGGATGGTCTACGACTACAACGCCGGCGGCAACGCCTGCCCCCAACCAATCGATTTCACCAAGTAGACGCTCGCGTCGCCGACTTTCACGAACGTGGCGGGTCGGGTTATAAACGACCGCATAGGAAAGTTTTATTCGCGCGGAGGATCCAATCATGGCGAGCGGGCACATTCTTACCGAAATCAAGGACGGCGTTGCGACTATCACGCTCAATCGTCCCGAGAAGCTGAACGCATTCTCAGGTTCGATGGCGGCGGAACTGTACCAGGGCTTCGCCGACTTCGATGCCAATGATGAAGTCCGCGTGATCGTCGTCACCGGCGCGGGTCGCGCGTTCAGTGCAGGCGCGGATCTGTCGAGCGGTGGCAATACTTTTGACGCTGATGCGCGCGCTGAGCGTCGGGAGCGGCCGGCACCTGCGATACGCCCGTGGAACGTGCGCAAACCGATCATCGCGGCGATCAACGGGCCGGCGGTTGGGATGGGAATCACGCTGCCGATGCAATGGGACATCCGGGTCGCGGCCGAGAGCGCGCGAATCGGTTTCGTGTTCGTGCGGCGCGGAGTTATTCCGGAAGCGCTCAGTCTGTGGACCGTGCCGCGGATGATCGGACTCGCCAAGGCGAATGAACTGCTGATGACCGGCAGAATCATCACCGCGCGCGAGGCGCTCGAGTTCGGAATCGTGAGCCACGTATGGCCCGATGCGGAGTTCATGACCCGGGTGCGGGAGATGGCGACCGATATCGCGCAGAACACCGCGCCGGTATCAGTCGCGATCACCAAGCGGCTGATCTACGGCTTGCTCGCGGAGCCGGAAGCCGAAAAGGCGCAGGCGGTCGATACGAAGGCATTCGTGTGGGCGGGCAAGCAGCCGGACGCATATGAAGGCGTGAGCGCATTCATGGAGAAGCGAAAGCCGGCCTGGAAGATGAAGCCCTCGAAGGACGTGCCCGAATTCATCCCGCCGATCAAGTGAGCGAAGCCGCAAGCAGCGGTGCGCCCGCCGCGATGCCGCAAAGTACGGCGTCGGATCGCGCGACACGGCGGCGCGAGTCCGCGCTGCTGATAGTGCTTGCGATTGTCGGCGTGGCGTTGGAGTTCCCGTTCGCGCTCGCGTTCAAGTTCATCACTCGCGCGGAAGTCAGTCGCACATTCCCGGTTCTCGCGATCGCGATCGGACTCACCTCGATGGTGCCGTTTGCAATCCGAATCAATCCGCGGCTGGGACTCCCCGGCGCTCCACTGATCGCGGCAAAGATAGCGGGCGAGCGGTTGCACTTCGGCATCCGCAGCCTGCTCAGGATATCGATGGGCTACGCGTTGCTCGCCGGCGCATCGGGCGCGTTAGTTCTGGGCCTGGTGATCGTGCCGATTCTCATGATGCATCTGCATGGTGGCGGCCTGAATCTGCCGACCCCGCCGATGATGAAACTCGCGCCAGGCCGTATCGCGTTCGCAGGCGCTTTGGTCGCGATCCCCGCCGCGGTCAGCGAGGAAATCCAGTTTCGACTGGTCTTGTTCGCCGTCTTCACATGGATCGCGCGATTGATTACGCGCGACTCGTCCGGCGAGTCCAGTCGCGGCGCACTCTGGTTCGCTACTATCCTGCAAGCCTATGCCTTCGGGATGGTTCACCTGGTCCCGCTGGCTGGATCGATGTTTCACTCTACTCCGAGACTTCTGCTCGCCGGATTGCTGATGCCACAAACGTGGGAAGGAATCGTATTCGGGCGCCTGTACCTGAGGCGCGGGCTCGAGGCCTCGATGATCGCGCACGCCGCGATGGACTCCGCACTGTTCGCGCTCGCGGCAATCGGCCGATCGCATCTAGGCGCCCGATGATCGAGATCTATCTTTGACGATAGGAGAATCAACCATGGCGGAAATGGGAATTTACGAAACGATGCGCACGTTGCGCGCGGTCCGGCGGTTGCGGCCCGACCCGATACCGGCCGATGTGCTACGCCGCGTGCTCGAAGCGGCTACCTGGGCCCCGACCGGAGGCAACGTGCAGCCGTGGCGAATTGTGGTGGTAAAAGATCGCGCGCTCAAAGAACCGCTGGGCAAGCTCTACGCCGAAAGGTGGGCGGCGTACTCGAAGCAATATCGCACCCAGATACCGGCCAGCGTTGCGCAGGAAGTTCGCGCGCGCGCCGAGCGGACGCTTGCGGCCGGCGACTATCTCGCGGCGCACTTCGGCGAGTCGCCGGTGGTCGCAGTCTTCTGCTTCAATCCGAAGAACATGGCAATCACCGACGCGAAGCAGGATCGAGTATCGGTGGTCGGCGGCGGATCGGTTTACACCGCGGTCGAGAATCTTTTGCTCGCGTGCCGCGCCGAAGGTCTCGGATGCGTGCTCACGACGCTTCTGTGCGAATCCGAGCCCGAAGTGCGCCGCCTGCTCGCAATCCCGGATCCCTGGTATACCGCGGCGGCGATTCCGATCGGATATCCGGTCGGGCGCGGCCACGGCCCGCTCATCCGCCGTCCGATCGAGCAGCTCACGTATCTGGATTCCTGGGGCAAACAAATTTGAAGTTATCACGGGCTCGATCATTTCGTGTTCGCGCCGGTCGATTCGGCGACTAGTTCCGCGAGATCGCGGACTCGCATGGTTTCCTCGAGCGAGCGCGATTTCACCGCGTCTTCCATCATCGTCATGCAGAATGGGCATCCGACCGCGACGCACTTGGGCTTGGCCTCGTTCAATTGATCGAAACGCTTCTGATTGATCCGGGTGCCCTCGTGCTCTTCCTTCCAGAAGCATCCGCCGCCGGCGCCGCAGCAGAAGGTGCGGTTCTTCGACTGCTCGACCTCGGCGACTTCGGTGCCCGGAATCGCGTTGAGCGCGCTGCGTGCGCTGTCCCATTTGCGATTGTGCCGCGCCATGTAGCACGGGTCGTGATAGGTGATCCGCTCGCTTATCTCGCCGCGAGGTTTCAGGCGTCCGGCCTGGATCAGCTCGTCGATAAATTCCGCCTCGTGCAGAACGGTATAGTTTCCGCCGAAGTCCGGGTACTCGTTTTTCAAATTGTGAAAACAATGCGGACATTGAGTGACTATTCGGCGCGGCTTGTACTTGTTGAGGGTCTCGACGTTTTGCGCGGCGACGGTCGCATACAAGTATTCGTTGCCGAGCCGGCGCGCCGGGTCGCCGGTGCAGGTTTCCTCGCGGCCGAGGATCGCAAACTTGACCCCGGCCTGTTTCATCAGGCCTGCGAATGACTTGCTGACGCGCTGATTGCGCTCGTCGTAAGAGCCGGCGCATCCCACCCAGTACAGCACGTCGATATCTGACGGATCGTCGAGCGCCGCGATCTCCGGCGATCTCCATGCCGGCGGCCCACTCGGCGCGCTTTTCCTGCGCGAGTCCCCACGGATTTCCCTGGTTCTCGATTCCTTTGAATGCGCCGGTGATCTGAGTCGGGAATCGCGATTCCATCAGAACGTCGTAGCGCCGCATGTCGACGATTCGCTGGATGTGCTCGATGCCGACCGGGCATCCTTCTTCGCACCATCCGCACGACGTGCACGCCCACACTGCTTCCTCGGTCGCGACCTGCGTGATCATGTCGGGACCGTCCCAGGCGGGAGCCTCCGCGCCTTGCCGGTTTTTGCCATTTTCCTGATTTTCGTCGCCTTGCCGACTCTTGCCGTTTGCTTTTGCGGCGAGCAGGAAGGGAGCTTTAGCCAGCAGGTGTTCGCGCTGTTCGATCACGAGATATTTCGGGTTGAGGGTCTTGCCGGTGGCGACGGTCGGGCAGTTGATGGTGCATCGGCCGCACTCGAGGCACGAGCCCATGTCGAGCAGTTGTTTCCATGTGTACTGCTCGACTTGCGAGACGCCGAAGGTTTCGGCGTTTTCGAAATCCTTGATTGGGGCGAGGCGGCCGCGCGGGCCCATGTTGCGGAAGAATAGATTCAATGGGCCGAAGATCAGATGGCGCAGCTTGGTGAACGGGAAACAGAAGAGCAGCACGAACACCAGCAGCACGTGGGTCAGCCAGAGCCATCGATGATAGGTGACGCCGGCGCCGAGGCCGCCTTCGATGCGGCCGACGACTCGCCCGACGTAGGCCCATTCGGTAAATGCGGGATGCGCGGCGTTGATGCGCGCGCCCTCGAGCATCAGGCCGGTGAGCGCGGCCAGCACCATCATCGACATCGGGAACCAGTAGCCGAGGCGGTTCTCGAGGTTGTCATTCACTTTTTCGGCGGGCGGATCGTTGAGCACGGTCGGCTTGCGGACTGCGCGGCGCGCACCTTCCATCAGGACGCCGAGGATCAGGAGCAGGAAGAAGGTGTCCATCGCGGCTTTGAAGTAGAGATAGAAATCGCCGTAGTAGAAGTAGAAATCGAGTCCGAACAGGGCGAACAGATCGCGCAAGTCGCTGTTGATCAGAACGATGGTCGTGCCGATGAACAGTCCGACGAACGCGACGTAGAATGCGTAGTGCATCCATCCCCAGGTCTCGCGAATCACGTTGCCCTGGCCGAACGAATCGCGCATCGCGAGGACCAGGCGCTGGACAGGATGGTCGAGGCGATTTTCCGAGACGCCGAGGCTCACGAGGCGGTACCATTTCAGGAACGCGTAGACGCATCCGACGATCAGCATCGCGAGCAGGCTGTACATCAGAACGATGAAGGGAACGGGGACGTTCCAGAGGATCTGGCGGGTGACTTGCTCGTTCATTTGCGCTCCATCAGGACCGCGCGGAGGTGCCTGTGACAGACACTTAAATCAGACCATCGCGGATGAATTCAATCCAGCGGAGGGCGAGGATCGATTTCGGCCGGGGCGCGTCGGCGGTGCGCGCATGGCGTGGTGTTGTGGGCATCGAGAAAGATCCGGGATTCTTCGGCTGCGCTTCAGAATGACACGGGGAGTAGTTCATCAGGGTTAGGGTCTCACGGAATTTGGGTTTGAATCAGGCTGAACAGTTCATCCCTGAACTCTCGTGGCGATCCGGGGGATTAGGGTTGCTAATGGTGGATGTGGCGACTCGGAACCGGAACCGGCGGCGCTGGCGCGACGCTGTCCGGAGGCCAGAAGCCAGTTCCTCTCCGCGAGCGTTGCCGCTCGCTTCGGTCAGGATGACAGGAGGGCGGGTCAATCACGGGCAGGGACGCCCGTGCCACTTGGGAGGCAGTGCCACAAGGAGTTGGAAGCGGCGACTCGAAACCGGAACCGGCGGCGCTGGCGCGACGCTGTCCGGAGGCCAGAAGCCAGATCCGCTCCGCTCGCGTTGCGAGCTTCGGTCAGGATGACAGGAGGGCGCGGACGCTGAGGTCCTTTCATCCGCTCGGGTTGTTCGCTTCGTCAGGATGACAGACTTGGCGGCACCTGTAGCGAGTGAACAGTGGTTAGACGAGTCGGCGTGTGTGCGCTGTCGGGCGTTGCACCTCTCCCGGAGCGCTCCTTTGGCGCGCTCCGACCTCCCCTCGGACAAGGGGAAGGTAGGATGAATCAGTCGTGGATTGTGCGGCGGTCTTGGTCGACTTCTTCGAACCATCTGGCCAGGGCATTCGTCATGCGCGAAACGTGACCTGGGTCTGTTGTGGCTAGATCGGTTTGTTCGGAGGGGTCGGTTGTTATGTCGAAGAGTTGGGCGGGGGGTGGGGTGGGTTTGATGCGGGGTGGGGCGGGGGTGCGGAGGATGTCGTGGAATTTTTCGGGGTTGTACTTGGACTGGATGTCCATCGCGAGGTCTTCCTTGGATACCTGCATCAGTTCGCGGATTGCGGGGCGGACTAGTTTCCATCGGCCGTCGCGCATTGCGGCGTTGCATTCGGCGTCGGGGGTATAGCGGTTCCATTGCCAGAAGCGTTGATCGGGCACCTTGCCGCGCTCGCCGCGTATAGAAGCTATCGCGTTTATTCCATCTAGCTTGAGATCGGGCGGAGGTTCGACGCCGGCCAGTGCGAGGATCGTCGGGAGCCAGTCGGTGAAGTGGATCATTTCGTGAATTTGGCGGCGGCCGTCGAGGCCTGCGGGCCAGCGGAGAACCATCGGGAGCCGGATGCCGCCCTCATAGACCAAAGTTTTCGCGCCGGCGAAACCGCAGTTGAAGCGATCGGTGCATAGGTCGCCTTTGCCGCCGAACTGGGGACCGTTGTCGCTGGAGAACATTACCAAAGTATTGTCGGCGAGGCCGGCTCGTTTGAGTTCCTCGAGCACGCGCGCGACGCCGCGATCCATGCATTCGATCATCGCGTAGATCTGGCTCACCGCGAGCGTGAAGTTGCCGGTCTCCTTGTACGGGGCAGCATCGGCCTCGATTGCTTCGAACGGGAAGTGGGGCGCGTTGTAGGCGAGATAGAGAAAGAATTTGTCAGCGCGATGGCGATCGATGAACTCGGTCGCCTCGGCGGTGAATACATCGGTGAGGTAGCGGCCGTCGCCGCGCGAGATCGAGCCGTTGCGATCGAGATTCCATTGGTAGTAGGGCTGCCATCCTCCGGAAAAACCGGCGAACTCGTCGAAGCCGCGGCGGTTCGGATGATAGCGCTGGTCGTACGCGCCATTGTGCCATTTGCCGACGAGGCCCGTTGCGTAGCCGGCGCGTTTCAGGAGTTCGGCGATCGTTATCTCACGGAGAGCAAGGCGATCGAGGCCGCGCGTTTCGAGGGTGTCGATGACGCCGGTGCGATGCGGGTAGCGGCCGGTCATCAGGGAGGCGCGCGCGGGGGCGCATACCGGCGACGCGGAGTAGTGCTGGGTCAGGCAGGTGCCTTCGCTGACGAGATGGTCGAGGGTCGGGGTGCGGGAGAGGCCGTGGTTGAAGCATCCGAAGTCGCCGTAGCCCATGTCGTCGGCGATTATGAGGATGATGTTGGGGTGGTCGGTCATTTTGAAAACTTTGCGATGAGCCTCACCGATTTCGTATCACAAAAAAAGACGGACCGGAGGGGATACGTTGGCGTGTCGCCGGGTGCGAGGGATGGTGTGGTGAGATCGGCGCTGAGAAAGATTCGGGGTCCCTCGGCTTCGCTCGGGATGACACGAAAAAATGGGAGTGAGCGGAATTTGGGATTTGGACCCTCACCCGCCGCTCGACGACGAGCGTCGGCCTCTCCCTGTCAGGGCGAGGCTATTACGAGGGATGCATCTCAGCTGTTAGGTAGTGTCCTTTTGAATTCGCGGTTAAGTTCTTTGGTCGTGGTACTCGAAGTCGATCAGGTAGACGTTTTCTCCGGGGCCGTGTTTGGCGACTTTCAGAAGATCGATGACTCCAGAAAATCCGGAGCGTCTCGCGAGGTCGGGGGTGATATCGGCGATCGTGATCCGCCTTATCGAGGTCACCTCGATGAACCCCTCGCCCAGCATGTAGTGTCCGCCGACCTTGACGTGGGGCGATTGCCAAATCCGCACACTGCAGGTGATTTCGCCGCGCATGATTGGCGCGCGAAGGCGCTTCGTAAAGGTCATGAATTTTTTCTCGTCGGTGTCGCGGCCTTCGTTAGCGGACGCAAGGCACTCATTCCTCCACGATTGCCTGGCAAAGGACAGAGCGCGCGGAATTCGAGAGAGTTGGAGTCGGCAAGAGCTGAAGCTCAGCGCGTGTCGAACGGAAAGAGCCTCACCGCTTTCGTAGCACAAAAAAACGGACCGGAGGGGATACATTTGGCGTGTCGCCGGGTGCGAGGGATGGTGTGGTGAGATCGGCGTTGAGAAAGATTCGGGGTCCCTCGGCTTCGCTCGGGATGACACGAAAAAATGGAGCGCGCAGAAATTTTGGAACCTGGACCCTCACCGGCCGCTCGAAGACGAGCGTCGGCCTCTCCCTGACAGGGCGAGGCTATTGGTGAAAATTGCGCGCGGCTACTCGCGTTCCTGGAAGCCCTCGAGGGTGCGGGAGCGGCCGGTTTGGCGGAGTTTGCGTAGCGCCTTGGCTTCGATCTGGCGGATGCGTTCGCGGGTGACGGCGAACTGCTTGCCTACTTCCTCCAGGGTGTAGTCGGTTTTCTGGCCGATGCCGAAGCGCATGCGGAGGATCTGTTCTTCGCGCGGTGTCAGCGTGGCGAGCACTTTGCGCGTCTGCTCGCCCAAGTTGCCCTGGATTGCGGCCTCGACCGGTGAGGGTGCGAGTTCGTCCTCGACGAAATCTCCCAGTGAACTTTCTTCCTCGTCGCCGATTGGCGTTTCGAGCGAGATCGGCTCCTTGACGATTTTGAGCACCTTCTGGACTTTGTCCAGCGGCATCTCCATCTGTTCGGCGATTTCCTCGGGCCCGGGTTCGCGGCCGAGCCGCTGCACGAGCAGGCGGGTGACGCGGAGCAGCTTGTTGATGGTCTCGACCATGTGCACGGGGATTCGGATGGTGCGGCCCTGGTCGGCGATCGCACGGGACATCGACTGCCGTATCCACCAGGTCGCGTAGGTCGAGAACTTGTAGCCGCGCTGATATTCGAACTTGTCGACCGCGCGCATCAGGCCGATGTTGCCTTCCTGGATGAGATCGAGAAAGCCGAGGCCGCGATTGGTGTAGCGCTTGGCGAGGCTGACGACCAGGCGCAGGTTGGCCTCGGTCAATTCTTTTTTCGCGCGGCGGCTCTTGTCCTGTCCGGCGGCGATCGTTTCAAGCTTGCGGGCAAATTCCTCGCCGCTGTCTTTGACCTTTTTCTCGACTTCGCGAATCGTCTTTTGCGCCTGGCGAATCTTCGCGGCGATATCGAGCAGGTTCTCGCGCATGTCGTGTATTTTCAGGACATGGCGGCGATCCTCGGCCTCGGCCGCTTCCTTGAGCAGATTGGTTCGCGAGCGGCCGGTTGCCTCTTCGTATTTCTGAATGGTGTGATGCGAATGACGATACTGATGCAGGAAGTCGCGCATCTCGGCGATAACCGCTTCCATCAGGCGGCGCGAGAGCAGCATCCCGCGCAATTCCTTCTTCACCCGCTCGTTGTAACGTTCGAGATTCTTGTCGAGCTTGGGCTTGCGGCGCGGGCCGGGCTTGTTGCGCAGCTCTTCTTCGATCGCCTCGATCTTGGTGCGCAGATCGGTGAGCTTCCTGGTCCCAAGCATCAGGCGTTTCAGCTGGCGCTCGTCGGCTTCGGGACCGCGTTCCTCGTCGGGATCATCGGGCGTCTCGGGCGCATCCTCGAACACGTCTCGCAGATCGGACTCGCCGGCCTCGACCCGCTCGCCGACCCGGATGACGAAATCGAGCATGATCGGCGAGCCGAGCACTTCTTCTTCGACTTCGTTCTCGCCGGCTTCGATCCGCTTGGCGATTTCGACTTCCTGCTCCCGGGAAAGGAGCTGGAAGTTGCCCATCTCTTTCAAATAGAGACGGACCGGGTCCGACGACTCGCCGAGCGAATCGGTCGCGGGGGGCGCAGCTTCGGGAGCCTCTTCGGGCTCTTCCTTGGTTTCGACCTCTGCCTCTTCGGCGCCGTCGGTGGGAACTTCTTCGAGGACTTTGATATCAAGGTCTTCGAAGCTGTCCAGGGCGGCGCGCAAATCGGTGGGGGAGGCAACGTCCTGGGGCAGGTAATCGTTGACCTGCTCGAAGGTGAGATAACCTTGCTCGCGACCGAGATCGACGAGACCCTGTAAATCCTTGCCTTCGTACTTCTGCTTCATTCGTTTAAGCTTCCGTCCTGCGAGGGCGTTGATCGAGTGCGCGCAACCCGGCCGAAATTACGACCGCAAGCGGGGAGTCAGGTAGCCTCATTTATACAGACGAGATTTCAAAGGCAAGTGCAAGGACGCCAAAGAATCCAGTTTAGGGGTCACCTGTATCCAAGTCAACTGACGAATCGCCAGTCGCTTCTAGTTGTAGTTTTCGATGGTCAATTCTCCACAATTCCGACCGTAACCAACACCATCAATGATATTATACGCATCGTTTGCCCGTTTGGCTGCATCGCGAGTGAGATTGTGAGCGGTGCGCGCGCAAACGCGCTGGAAATCGAGCGGCGGCCTCGCTAATGAGAGAGAGCCTCGCAGCACACAGAACCCGGCATCGGAGCAGTTTTGGCAATACACGCGCTTATCCTCGCGCTTAGCTTCGCGATAATCCTTACCGGCTCGGAGCTCTTCACCAACGGCGTCGAATGGGCCGGGCACCGGCTGGGCGTCGCCGAGGCTGCGGTCGGAAGCGTTTTCGCGGCGGTCGGGACTGCGTTGCCGGAGACGTTCGTGCCGGCGGTCGCACTGCTGACGGGGCGCGACTCACCGTCGGCGCACACTGCGGTGGGCCTCGGCGCGATAGTCGGCGCGCCGCTGATGCTCTCGACGGTGGCGCTGTTTGTGATGGGGGTGGCGGCGCTCGCGTTTCGCAAACGCCGGGGCAGGATTGCGCTTCAGGTCGTTCGCGAAGATGCGCGCCGCGACCTGGCATTTTTCATTCCGGTTTTTCTGGCGCTGGTGATCGTAGGGACGATCGAGACGGACCCTTTTGTTCGCCATCTTATCGCCGTCGCACTTCTGATCGTATACGCCAGCTACATCGTGGTGATGCTGCGCCTGAAGCGCGCGGCCGACGCGCACGTGGAACACGGGCTCTACTTCGAGGCGATCATCGGGGGAAATTCGCTACGCCCGAGGGTATGGACGACGGCCGCGCAGGTAGTCGTCGGAGTGGGAGCGATACTCGTCGGCGCGATCGAGTTCGTCGATCAGATCATCGTGTTCTCCGCCCACGCGCATCTGAATCCCGGTGTGCTGTCGCTGATGCTGAGTCCGCTCGCGACTGAGCTGCCGGAAAAATACAACTCGGTAATCTGGATCCGGCAGGGCAAGGATCACCTCGCGCTCGCCAACATCACCGGTGCGATGGTTTTCCAGTCGTGCATCCCAGTCGCGCTTGGACTCGCGTTTTCACCATGGCATTTGACCAATCCCGAGTTGCTGGCCGGGACGATCGCGCTCGCGTCGGCGGCGATTCTCTTCATCAACCTGCGAGACTCAAAGCTGGGAACGCCGACGCTCGCGATTGGCGGAGCGGCATACGCGGTCTTCATAGCCGGGCTCGTGCGTTTGGGCGCGTTCTGAAATCTCGCGTGTGACACTGTGACGCGTTGTTTGACGCGCGGCTCGAGATGCAGTGAAATTGGCAATCGCAAAATCTTGAGCGCGCGCGGCGATGACTACCTACCAGGAAATTTCGGCGCAGTTTTACAGCAACCGGCTGCTCTTCGGCGATCCCGCGGATCCGGGCGTGGTGGCAGTCGAGATCGCATCGAGAACCGAGATCGATGTGTACAAGCGCATTGGCGGCAAGCTCAGCCGCGAGCGTCGTCCGCTGAAGTTGTTTCTACTGCTCGAGGACGCGGCGCTGCTGGCGGGCTTCAATGCGCCGCATCAGACGCGCGAGCTTGCCGGCGGCTTTCGCTATGGCGTTCTGGTTACGTTCGACTCGATCGACGCTATGGAAGCCAGCAAGCGCCATCTGCGCAATGTCACGGGCAAACCCGTAAACGTTCCGGACGCGCCGTATTTCGTCCTTGCCGATCCCGTCGAGCAGCACCTGATGCTGACCGGAACCAGTTTTTTTATCGGGATGGACTTCAGCGATCTGCGCCGCCTGCAACTCGATATCGAGACTTACATCTCGCCGGGCTTTGAATTTCCGTCGGCGGCGCGCGAGGGCGATCGGGTGATTGCGATTTCGCTCACCGACTCGACCGGCTTCGAGCGACTGCTCAAAGGCACCGAGATGGACGAGCGCGCGATGCTCGAAGAAATGGTGCGCATCGTTGCGGAAAGGGATCCTGATGTGATCGAAGGGCACAATTTTTTTCGCTTCGATCTCGAATACCTGGAAGCGCGCGCACGGCGGCGTCGAGTGACGCTCGGACTCGGGCGCGGCGGCGGCGAGCTTCGCGCGCGACCATCGCGGATGCAGATCGCGGAACGATCGATCGCGTATCGCCGTTACGACATTCCCGGGCGCAGCATTATCGACACCTGGATTCTCGCGCAGCACTACGATATCGGCAGCCGCGAACTCGAAAGCCTGGGGCTCAAGCAGCTCGCGCAGCATTTCGGGCTCGCGCGCAAGGGCCGTGTTTATATCGACGCGTCGAAGATCAGCCACTATTTCGAACACGAGCCGGAAAAACTGTACGAGTACGCACTCGACGACGCTCGCGAAACCCGCGGGCTCGCGGAAACGCTCTCGCCCAGCTACTTCGTGCAAGCGCAGATTTTTCCGTACTCGTACCAGAGTGCGGCGCTGCGCGGGAACGCGACCAAAATCGACGCGCTCATGATGCGTGCGTATCTCGCCGCCGGTCACTCGATTCCCGCCCCGTCGGAACCGGCGCCGGTCGCCGGCGGATATACCGAGATGCGCCGGAGCGGCGTCGCGCACGGTGTTCTGCACTGCGACGTTACCTCGCTGTATCCGTCGCTGATGCTCCAGTATCAGCACGCGCCCGCGGCAGATCGCCTGGGCGTGTTCCTCAAGATGTTGAACGACTTGCGCAGTTTTCGCGTGCAGGCCAAGGCGTTGGCGCGCGAACTCAAGGGCGTGGAGCGGCGCAATGCCGAGGCGCTCCAGCAGACGTTCAAGATTCTGATCAATTCGTTTTACGGCTATCTTGGATTTTCGCTCGGTCATTTCAATGACTTCGGCGCGGCCAACGACGTAACCCGGCGCGGGCGCGATCTGATCCAGCGCGCGGTAGCGGAACTCGAAGCGGGCGGTGCGCAGGTGATCGAAGTCGATACCGACGGGATCTATTTCGTGCCGCCACCGTCGGCGGCGGACGAACGCGGCGCCGAGGCGCTCCTGGAGCAGGTGGCGTCGATCATGACTGAGGGAATCCGGCTCGAAATCGACGGTCGATACGCCGCGATGTTCTCCTACAAGATGAAGAACTACGTGCTAATGGACGAATCGGGCAAGATGACGATTCGCGGCTCCGGACTGCGATCGCGCGGACTCGAGCGCTTTCAGCGCCGTTTCATGGAAGAGATGTTTCAGCATTTGCTGCACGATCGTCGCGGTGAGATCGCGAAACTTCACGACGACTATCGCGAACGCTTGTCCCGCCATGAAATCGGAATCGCCGACCTGATGAAGACCGAGACGCTGCAGGACTCGCTCGACACCTATCGGAGCAAAATCGGCGAGAACCGGCGCAATCTTGCGGCGGCGTACGAACTCGCGCTCCAGGCTGAGCGCCCATATCTGCCCGGCGATCAGATTTCGTACTACGTGACCGGGCGCAGAGCGAGCGCGACCGTGAATACCGCCGCAAAGATGGCGTCGGAGTACGATCCGGCCGATCCCGATGAAAATGTTTACTACTACCAGGCCAAGCTTGCCGAGCTGTACGAAAAATTTCGCATCTTTGTCGATAAGCCCGGCCTGTTCGTGCCGGCCGATGAGGACGAAGGCAAACCGGTTCAGCTTTCCATGTTCGATACGCCGCAAACCAAATCAGAGGAGCCGGCGGTCGAGCCGGAAGAGTAGCGCGATGGCCGATTCAGAATTCTGGGAGAGAGTTCATGCGGTGGCACGGAACTCGAACCGTGCTTACCTGGCCACGACCGACAACGGCCAACCCAAGGTCCGAGTGGTGTTTCCGGGGTTCGAGGGCCGCGCTGTCTGGATTGCGACCAAGCCGACCTCCCCGAAAGCGCTCCAGATCGCGCGCGATTCCAGAGTCGAACTTTTCTATGAAGTCGGGAGCAAGCGCCCGATAACTCATCTTACGGTTACTGGAAAAGCGCGACTCGTCGATGATCTTGAGGAAAAGATCCGCGTGTGGAATCTGCGGATCTTCGGATACGACCTCAGAGAGTTTTGGCCTTCGGGACCGGATTCGAAAGACTTGTCTCTAATTCATATAGATCCGCTGCGAGTTGAACTTGGTACTCAGCCCGCGATGTGGGAGGGTCAAAAGCCGCAGGTCTGGAAAGCCTAGCCGCGGAAGCCTGAATTGATCGATACTGCACTTGCGCGGAGGAAAATGATGGCAGACGACAAATCGCAACTCGACTGGAACAAAATTAAAAATTTCTCGAAGCAAGTTTCGACTGATATCGGCGCGGCGATGTTGGGAGCGCTGAGTTATATCGGCGATCGGCTGGGAATCTTCCGCGCGCTTGCCGAAGCAGGTTCCGTCACCAGCGCGAATCTTGCAGAGCGGACGGGGTTAAGTGAGCGGTATCTGCGCGAATGGCTCGGCGCGATGACGGCGGCTGGATACGTAAACTACGATCCCGCGGCAAAGACTTATGCGATGCCGGCCGAGCACGCGATGGTCCTCGCGCGCGACGACTCGCCGTTTTTCGCCGGCGGGTTTATCGAAATGATCGTCCCGCAAATGTCGATCGCACCCAGAGTCATGCAGTCGTTCAAGGACGGGCGCGGCGTGGCGCAGAGCGAGTATCCACCCGAGACTTGGGAGGCGATGGAGCGTTCGTCGGCCTCGATGTACCGGCATCAGTTGATTCGCAAGTGGCTGCCCACAATGCCGCAGGTGGTGGCGAAGTTGAGCGAGGGTGGATCGTCGCTCGACGTTGGCTGTGGGAGCGGACGTGCGGCGATCGCGATTGCGACTGCGTTTCCCAAAGCCGAGGGTCTTCGGCTTCGATGCGCATGCCGGATCGCTCGAGCGCGCACGCGCGAATGCCAGGGAGGCCGGCTTGGGCGATCGAATCAAATTCGACGTTGTCGACTGCACGAAGCTGCCGACTGCCGAGTTTGACTTCATTTCCACCTTTGACGTGGTGCATGACTCGGTCGATCCCGACGCACTCCTCAAGTCGATTCGCAACGCGCTTAGGCCCGGCGGCACCTACCTGATGGTCGAGGTGAACGTCTCGTCGAATCTCGAGGACAACATCAACCCGATGGGACGGCTGATGTATTCGATGAGCACGCTTTACTGCATGACGACCTCGCTTGCGCACGGCGGAGCCGGAATCGGCGCATGCATGGGCGAAGCGAAAGCTCGCGAACTCGTTGCAGCAGCGGGCTTCAAGCACTTTCGCCGGCTGCCGATCGAAGATTTGTTCTCCGCGCTGTACGAAATTCAAGCGTAATGCGGCTAACTTGCTAACGGGCTACGCGAGGCGACGCAGAAAACTGTCTTGAAGTGCCGGCAGGATAGCCTGCCAATCGGCGACGAGCCCAATATTTGCGCGCTCGAAGATGAGTGCGTCGGCGTCGTTGTTGATGGCAACGATCGTCTGCGCGCGCTTGAGGCCGCAGGTGTGGTTGGGCGCGCCGCGCACTCCGATCGCGATATACAGACGCGGATCGATCGACTTGCCGGTCAAGCCGACCTGCAACTGACGCGGCACCCATCCGAGATCCGTCACGCGGCGCGTCGCGCAGATCGCAGCGCCGAGCATCCGCGCGAACTCCGCCGCCTTCGTGACGCCGTCGGGCCCGCCCACTCCCGTGCCTAGACCCACCACGACTTCAGCGCCTTCGAGCGGCGCGATCGTGGTGTCGAGCAGTGAATGCGTTTTGATAAGGCGGCTCTTCGGCGCACCGATCTCGGGCCGCACAGTCTTGATCTCCGCCTGTTTACTTTCCGACGGTGCCGCGAGTTCGAGCACGCCCGGACGCACGGTCGCCATCTGCGGGAAGGTTTTGGAGTAGATAGGCGCGACGATATTTCCGCCAAACGCCGGCTTGAGCGCGACCATCCGATCTTCCGAGTCCAGCTCGATGTCGATCGCGTCGCCGGTGAGCCCGAGCCCCATGCGCGCGGCGAGGCGTGGTCCCCAGTCGCGTCCGTGCTCGGTCGCGCCGAGCAAAATTCCCCACGGCGCGTGCGATGAAACGAGTTGCGCCACGGCTTCAGCCGCAGCCTCGGGTGTGTACGACTCGAGCGCACGATGATCTACTTGCAGCACCTGGTCGGCGCCGAAACTCGCAAGGAGGCCGGCGTGATGCGTCATCGTGCCGCCAAACCCAACCGCGACCAGCGCGCCGCCGAGCCGCGTCGCGAGTTCATCTCCGCGCGAGAGCAGTTCCAGGGTACCGCGCGTGATGTGGCCCTCGAGATTCGTCTCGCAAATTATCCAAACGTCGCGACTGCGCTTGCTCGCGCGGCGGACTTCCTGAATCGGCCGGCGCTGGTGGACGCGTGGGTCGAGTGCGCCCAGTTCTTCGAGCTGCGAAACTACCTCCGCCGCGGCGCGTTCAGGATCCTTTGCGTCGATAAATTTGCATTCCGTCTTCGGCGTCTCGACAACGCGAACCTCCTGCACCCAGGTCGGCGATCCCGCAAGCCCGAAATCTCTGGGATTGGTGCTGAGCTCCGATGCTCGCACCGATTCGACAGCCTTGGTCTTCGCCTCGTCTGAAGCGCCCGGCTTGACTTTGATCGGCTGCGCGATCCGTTCGGCGCAGGTGATCACCGCGGGCATCGCAGCCTCGACTTCCTCGAATCCTTCATCACTCTCTCGCTCGGCACGAAGCATCGTTCCGTCGAGCTCGAGCTTTCGAGCCCCGGTTATCTGTGCTGCGCCGATCAACTCCGCGATTTCGGGACCGACCTGTCCGGTCTCCGCGTCGAGCGAGTATTTGCCGAGCAGGATCAGATCGAAGTTTTCGCGCGCCAGCCAAATCGCGAGCGCGCGCGCCGTGGCGAGTGTATCCGCGCCGGCGAACGCGCGATCTTCGAGATGCACCGCGCGGTCCATGCCCATCGCGAGCGCGTCGACGAGCGCGCGCGCGCGCCTGCGGCGGTCCCATCGTCACCACGGTCGTTGTCGCGCCATGGCGATTTTTCAGCTCGATCGCAAGCGACACGGCGCGCAGATCGTACGCGCTGATAACGTTAGGCCCGTCACGCTTGATGGTCCTGGTGGTGGCGTCGAAGTTGGCCTCTTCGACGAGCGGGATCTGCTTGATGCAAACGGCAATCTTGAGCACTGCGACACTCCTTGTCGGGTCGAGGCTAGTTGAGCGCCGTGACTGGATGCAACAAAGACCCGATGCAACAAACAAGGTTGCCTTTTTTACGGCTTACGGACGCGGGCACGATCAGGTAGTTTCGCGGATGTGATTTCGCATCGCCTCGCGGCCGTCGCCGCGTTCTTGCTCTTCGCACTTGCGGTCGTGTCGCCGGTCGTATGCGGCCCCGCCGATGCGAATCGTTTCGCTGGCGCCGTCGGTGACTGAGACTCTGTTTGCGCTGGGCGCCGGGCCGAGCGTGGCCGGCGTGTCGGATTACTGCGACTATCCTCCCGCGGTGCGAGCTCTGCCGCGAGTCGGTTCGTTCCTGACGCCAAATCTCGAAGCGATAATCGCGCTTCGTCCCACCCTAGTGATTGGGCTTGGACTATCGTCGGACGTGCGGCAGATACGAGCGCTCAAATCGATGGGCTATCCGGTGCTGCTGGTCCGTGACGGCTCGCTAGAGGAAATCGATGCGAGTATCGAAGCAGTCGGTGCGCGAATCGGCCGCGAGGCTGAAGCGCGCCGCCTGGTAGCGCAAATCAGCGCGCAGATCGACTCGGTGCGCGCGCGTCTATCTACGGTAAAATCCGAGCGCGCGCTGATGCTGGTGGGTCATCAGCCTATCGTCGCGGTCGGGCGCGGCACCTATCTCGACGAGCTGTTGCAAATCGCGCACGCCGAAAATATCGCTGCGCCGGCGAACGAGGAGTGGCCGCATCTCAGCATGGAGTACATTATCGCGATGCGTCCCGAGGTGATCCTCGACGGTTCGATGGGCAATGACACGACGTTGTCGAGCGGCTTCTGGGATATGTATCCCGCGATCCCGGCCGTTCGGGAGCATCGAATTTTCGGTTACCCGGAAAGTCCGATTCTTCATTCCGGCCCGCGAGTGGGCGACTCACTCGAGATGATCGCGCGGATGATCCATCCGGAGGCGTGGCGCGATGCACCGGGTGGCGTTAAGTGAGTGCGACCGCCGACAATCCGGCGCATGCGGAGCGGGTCGCGGCGGCGCATCTGACGCGCGCGCGAATGCTCTCGATCCTTGGCGCGCTGTTCGTCGTGTTGATCGTATGCGCCGGCGTGGCGGCGTCGTTCGGCAGCGCGCATATCAGCTTCTCGCGCGCGTTCACCGATCCGCTGAGTGCCGACCACGCAATTTTCTTTGGCGCGCGACTGCCGCGCGTGCTGATGGGCATCGTCGTCGGCGCGGTCCTGGCCGCAGTGGGAGCCGCTCTGCAAGCATTGGTCAGAAATCCGCTGGCCGAGGGAGGCATCCTGGGAATCTCGGGCGGCGGCGCACTCGGCGCGATAATCGCGCTGGTGATGTTCGCGAGACTCGGCGGCGGCGAAGCGGCGGTTCCGCTCTGCGCGTTTGCCGCCTCGCTGCTTTCGACGGTAGCCGTTTATCGGCTCGCGATGGTCGACGGACAGCTTGAGCCGTTCACGCTGCTGTTAGTCGGCGTGATCTTCAACGCGTTCTGGGGGGCGGCGATCATGCTCGTGAACAGCGCGGTGAACTTTTACTTCGCGCACAGCATCCTGTTCTGGCTGATGGGAAGTCTCGAAGCTCCCACCTATCGCGAAGTGGCGATCGTCGCAGTATTCGGGGTCGGCGGCTTTGCCGTCCTGATGTTTCGCGCGCGAGATATGAACCTTCTGAGCCTGGGCGACGAGTCGGCGGCGGAACTCGGCGTCGATGTAGACGCGCTGCGGCGGACAATCTTCGTCGCGACTTCGGTGATGATCGGCGCGGCAGTATCGGTCAGCGGAATAATTTCTTTCGTCGGACTAATCGTTCCTCACACGCTGAGATTGGTCTTCGGCGCCGATCATCGGCTGCTGCTTCCCGCTTCGCTGATCGGCGGCGCCGCGTTCATGGTCGCTGCGGATCTGGTCGCGCGAGTCGCGATTGCTCCCGCCGAGATTCCGGTCGGCGCGATCACCGCGCTCTGCGGCGGTCCGTTCTTCATCTATATGCTGCGCCGCGAAGGAAGGAGGCCGCTCTCGTTAGATATGACGGTCGCCAATTCTCAGACCGCGATTCGTGCGAGTGCCATTCGCGCTGGATACCCCGGCGTGCCGGTGCTTCACGGCGTCTCGCTCGAAGTGGCGGCGGGCGAGATGCTGGCGATCGTAGGTCCGAACGGCGCCGGCAAATCCACGCTGCTCAAGGTGCTGGGCGGTTCGATGAAGGCGACCGCCGGAAGCGTCGAACTTTTCGGCCGCCCGCTTGATTCAATCGAGCGCCGCGATCTTGCGCGCACGGTTGCGTCGGTCGGCCAGGAAAACGCGGTTGCATTTCGCTTCACCGTGCTCGAGATCGTGTTGATGGGACGCGCGCCGCATCTTGGAGCATTCAGATTCGAGAGTCGCCACGATCTCGAAATTGCATTCGCGGCGCTCGAGCGCTTCGACCTGACCCATCTTGCGGGACGCCACGTGCAGGAGCTAAGCGGCGGCGAACGCAAGCGCGTATTCCTTGCGCGCGCGCTGGCGCAGGAGCCGAAGATTGCGCTGCTCGACGAGCCGACCGCATTTCTCGACTTGAAGCACGTCGCCGAAATTTTCGCGCGCTTTCGCGAACTCTCCACCGAGCGCGGGATGACCGTGATTGCGACCCTTCACGATCTCAACGCCGCCGCGCTCTATGCCGATCGCGTGCTGCTGCTGAGCGACGGCAACTCGGTCGCGTACGGAACGCCGGACGAGGTGCTGACCGCGGAAAATCTCGAGCGTGTTTACGAAACCGGCGTGTATGTAGGACGCAATCCGTCGACTGGTGGCTTGATGATTCTACCGGCCCCTCCGTCCGCTGCGCGCGGATAATTTCGATACTCATTTGCCCGCTTCGTCGCGGGCAGCTACCCTATAGATAGATGTCTTCTTCTGCGACTGATTCTCTCAATCTGATTTTCGACGCTGACGATACGCTCTGGGATTCGAACATCCATTTTCTCGAGGCGTTCGATTCCTTCGCTGCGGCGGTCGAGAACTCGGGCCTTGGCCTCTCTCGCGTGAAAATTCAGGACGCAGTCCGCCGCGCTGAAATTCACTTGATCAAATCGCTCGGCTACGGACGCCGGCCTTACGTGATGGCGCTGCATCATGCGGCCCAGGAGCTTGCGCCGTCGGACAGTAACTTGCGCGACGAGATCGAACGAATCGGCGCGTGTCTGATCGATCGCGATTGCGCATTGCTGCCGGACGTCGAACCGACATTGCGCGAACTCTCGCAGCGGCATCGGCTTCTGATGTTCACCAAGGGACAGCGCGACGAGCAATTGCAAAAGCTCGCGCGGTCGGGACTCGCGCCGCTGTTCGATCGCGTCGAGACGCCGCGGGAGAAGGACGTCGACGCGTACCGGCAACTCGTTCGCGATGCGGATCTGAATCCGTCCACGACTTTTATGATCGGCAACAGCCCCAAGTCGGATATCAATCCCGCGGTGCGAGCGGGATTGCGTGCCGTTTATATACCGCATCCGCACACCTGGGAACTCGAGCACGAGGAAATCGCGGAGGCTGACGGGATGATTATCGAACTCACGTCCTTTCGCAGGCTGGTCGAAGTATTCTAGTATTGCTGTTTCGATGTCGACCGCTGAACTCATAGACCACTCGCCGCACGACAAGCCGGTTCGCGACAAGCCCGCCAAGCATGTCGCGCCGGCGCGAGTGAAGCCTCCGCTCGCGCTGCGTCCGTTGCATCGGATGTGGCGGAGAACGATCGACGATATTCAAGTGTCGCCGGTAGATCTGCCGGTGCGCGATCTGCCGAGCGCGCTTCGCGGTCTCGTCGCGTGTCAGATCAGTGACTTTCATGTCGATCGCGACGAGGACCTCGAGCGATTGGCGCTCGCAGTCGAGACCATCAATCAGCAGCATCCCGATCTCGTGTTTCTTACCGGCGATTATTTTTCCGGTCCCGACACAATGAATCGCTATCTCGGCGCGTTTCGCGATGCGCTCAGGAATTTGCGGCCGCAGTCCGGAGTCATCGCGATTCTCGGCAATCACGATCATTGGTCGTCGGCCGATCGAATCACCGATGCGCTCAAGCGCGCCGGCGCCGATGTGCTCGCCAATGAGAGCCGTCGACTCACCCTTCGCAACGAAGAGTTGATGGTGGTCGGCATCGACGACCTGTGGTCGCGGCGCGCCGAGCCCGCACGCGCGTTCGCCGACGTAAAGAGCACCGACTGCACAATCGTTCTCGCGCACAATCCCGACACCGCTCTGTACGCGCGGCATCTGAAACCCGGCGTGATGCTCTCCGGACACACTCATGGCGGCGTCGTGCGGATTCCGTTCTACGGTTCGCCGCTCAAGTCGATTTTGAGAATCGGAAAACAGTTTTACTCGGGCCTGAACCGCTACGAAGATTTCTACATCTATACGAATCGCGGTCTCGGCACGTTCTGGCTCCGCATCCGCATCAATTGTCCGCCCGAAGTATCGCGCTTCACGCTGACACCTTTCGTGGAAAGCGTTCATGGCGCCAAGGCTGCGCCGATCGGGAAATCGCGGCCGCCGAAACGCGTCCGTCGCCGCCGAACACCGCGGCCAGTCTCTCCCCGGCCGCATCGCAAGCACGTCTAGTCGCGGAGGTCCGCCGCGATGCTCGATCTCGCGATCGTCGGCGCAACAATCGTAACGCCCTCGGGCGTGGCACTTGGCGATGTCGGCGTAAGCGGAGAAAAAATCGCAAGAGTCGCGCCGCCCGGCACGCTCGAATCAGCGCATCGCACGATCGACGCGCACGACATGCTGCTGATTCCAGGCGCGGTCGATCCGCATACGCATCTCGATGCGGAAATGTTTTCGCTGCACACGATCGATGACTTTGAATCGGGCACGGTCGCGGCCGCCGCCGGAGGCGTCACGACGATTGTCGATTACGCATTTCAGGCGCAAGGCGGATCGCTTGCCGGCGCGATCGAAAAATGGAATGCGAAGGCGCACGACCACGCGATGATCGACTACGGATTTCATGTCGCGCTGCTCGATCCAACCCAGGAAGCGATCGCGGAAATTCCGCGCGTCGTCGATCGCGGCGTCACGAGTTTCAAAATCTTTATGATGTTGGGTTTCGAAAATCGTGCGCGCGATTACCTCCGCGCGTTCAAAGTCGCCGCCGAAAGTGGTGCGATGCTCACGATTCACGCCGAGGACGAGCACCTGATTGGGTTCTGCACCGAACGCCTGCTCGCCGCCGGCAAGGCCGATGTCACTCATTTCGCCGCCAGTCGCCCGCCGCTCTCGGAAGCCGCCGCGGTCAGGCGCGCACTTGCGATGACCGAGTTGTCCGGAGCGCCCGCCTACTTCGTTCATCTGTCGAGTCGCGACGCGATCGCTGAAATTCGGCGCGCACGCGCATCCGGCCGCGCTGTACTTGCGGAAACGCGGCCGATCTATCTCTACTTGACTGAAGAACGGTTTCTCGAAAAGGACGGCGCAAAGTATGTCGGCTATCCGCCGCTGCGCAGCGCGGAGCATCGCGACGCAATCTGGGAAGCGCTCTCCGACGGCACCATCGACGTGGTCGCGACCGATCATTGCAGCTGGTCGCTCGCGAACAAGCTGTCCGCGGATCGTTTCACGCGCATGATGCCGGGGATGTCGAATCTCGAAACCCTGGTGCCGATGCTCTATTCCGAAGGCGTCGCGAAAGGACGGCTTTCGATCTCGCGATGGGTCGAACTGATCGCAACCAATGCGGCGAAAATTTTCGGCATGTATCCGAAAAAGGGCGCGATCGTCGAAGGCGCCGACGCCGACCTGGTGGTTTTCGATCCGAAGCGAACCGTCGTGATCAAGAGCCGCGAGATGCACTCCCGGTCAGACTACGATCCCTTCGAAGGATTCGAAGTTAATGGTTGGCCAAGGCTGACAATCTCGCGCGGCGTTGCGATAGCTGCTGATCGCAAGGTCGATGCGACCCGCGGCCGCGGCGAATTCATCGCGCGCGCCCGGTTCTCGCCAGATTGGCGAAGCCAGTAGCCGGGGAAATCTGATGCCAGCAAAAACCGTTGTCATAGCTGGTGGCTCAGGATTTATCGGACGTGCGATCGCGCGCCGGCTCGCCGCCACGGGTGAGATAAAAGTACGCGTGCTCACGCGAAATCCCGACGCGGCGCGAGCGCGACTTGACTTGCCGGGCCTTGAGTTCGTTCGCGGCGATATTGTTGACAGATCGACGCTCAAGGACTCGCTCGCCGGTGCGAGCGCGATCGTCGATGCGATCCAGTTCGACGGTTACCCGATCGAAAATCCGCGCCGAGGCCTCACCTTCGAGCGAATCGACTACGGCGGCACGGTCGCGCTGGTCGCTGCGGCCAAACAAGCCGGCGTCGATCAGTTCATCTACATCAGCGGCGCCGCAGCGGACGAGAACAGCCCTCATCCCGGCTTTTGCGCCAAGGGACGCGCCGAGCGCGTGATTCGCGGGTCGGGTCTGACTTTCACGATCTTCCGCCCGTCACTCGTCTACGGCCCCGAGGACAAGGTCGTCAATGGATTGGCGCGCGCGCTGCGCTATGCGCCGGTGTTTGGCGTGCCAGGCACTGGGCAGCAATGGGTGCAGCCGGTGCTGGTCGATGATCTCGCGGCGTGCGTCGCGCTGGCGCTGTCGGGGCGCGGCCGCAATGAGACTTATGATATTGGCGGTCCCGATCTGATGACCTTCGACCAGATGATGGAAGTCATCATGGACGCGAGCGGTCATCGCCGGCTGCTGTTTCATATTCCGGAAACTGTTATGCGTGCGGTCGGCGGGCTTTTGGAAAGGCTGCCCAAGCCGTTGCTGTCTCGCGACGCGGTTACATTCGTCACCGCCGACAACGCCTGCGACAACCAACTGCTGTTGAAGGAGTTCGGGATCAAACTGACGCCTGCGCGCGTCGGGATGGCGTATCTCTCGAAAAAGTAGGTGGGGTTACAATCGGCGCCAGCCGGAGCCTTCGTGCCCGAAGTGGAACAAGTCGGGATGCACGATCTCGGCGAGAATTTCGATCGACTCTGCGATTCGCGGACCCGGACGATTGAAGTATTGATTGCCATCGGCCATGAAGACGCGTCGATTGCGCACTGCTTTGAGGCGCGGCCATTCGGGGCGATTGGTCAGCGTCGGCAGATCTTTCGCCGCACGATCCATGTTGAACCCGCATGGCGAGATCAGGATTAGGTCAGGGTCTTTCGCGGCCAGTTCTTCGAATTTCATCCAAGGTGAATGCTCACCGGCTCTTCCGAACAGATTCGAGCCGCCGGCCATCTCGACCAGCGTGGGCATCCAGTTTCCCGCCGCCATCAACGGATCGATCCACTCGATAGTCGCGACCCCTGGTCGTGACGCGGCGTTGTGCGCTTTTTCCGCGATTGCCGACAGACGAGCGCGCAAACTCGCGACGAGTTCGAGGCCGCGCGCCGATGCGTCGAGCGCGTCCGCCACGCGCTGCATATCGGTGAAGACGTCCTCGAGTGAATATGGTGCGAGCGAAACGATTCGCGGTTGCGCGCCCAGCCACTCAGCGACCGCGGCTTCGACGTCGCGCTCGCTGACCGCGCAGACTTCGCATTGCGATTGCGTGACGATCACGTCGGGGCGCAGTTCGCGGAGCTTCGTCGCATCGACGCGATAGACCGAGAGCGCATCGGCGACGATCTTTTTCACCCGCTTATCGATTTCCGCGCTGCTGCCTTCGGGATTGAACTTCGCCTCGGTCAATGCGGGCAGGCGGGCGACAGACGGTGGGAAATCGCACTCATGCGAACGCCCGATCAACTGCGCTTCGAAGCCGAGCGCGCACACTATCTCGGTTGCGCTCGGGAGCAGGGTGACGATTCGTGGCATCACTACTTAATTCCTTGCCGGCGGCGCAATCTCTATTTAATTCCTTGCCGGCGGCAATCCTTGATTTCCTCCGACCCGACAGCGGCGTCCATCATAATGAAGTGCGTGCCTCCATCGACGTCTTCCTTGATGAAGTACTGCTCGCCGGGACGCGCCTCGAACTTCAGGCCAGCCTTCGGATCGTCCGCCACCGCGCAGCTAACGGTTCCGGTTTCCTGATCGAAGGAATAGTAGCCGCCCGGTTCCATCTCGATACTGTCGTGGCCGCAAGTGATCATCGGAGCCGCGCTCGAACCTAAAACGTTGTACGGCCGGTAGATGTAGATGACGCTCTTCTCAGCCGAAACCGGCCGCGGCTGATAGGCCTCGCCCTCCACGCCGCATCCCGCAGCAAGGATCAGCAGGCAAGCGAGTCCGACGCCGCCGCCAACCAGCTTAACTATCGATCTCATTTTGCGATCTCATTTTGTTCATCACGAAATCGAGTGCTCCGTAATCAGTGTCGTTATCTGCTAAAATTCCCGGACGCAACCACCTGAACATGGATTTTGCGAATATCGCAATCGTTTGAGCCAGATGAGATGAATGTAAGGCACCTTGCGGCGCTTGTGGGCTGGTGCTTGATAATGCCGCCACTTTCCCAAAACCACCAGTTGGTCGAGAAGAATGCTCCACTTGCACGGTGGGAGACTATTGGTACCTATGACACAGCCGCTGCGTGCAGCAAGGAACTTGATAAACTGACGGTGCTCGTTGCTGGGAACGTTACCCACTCTGTGATGCAGAGTCGCGTGTTGGCGGGGAAGTGCATCGCCGCTGACGATCCGCGGATCCACTCGGACAATTTCGAAGCGTATTGATCGCGCGCCGCTGACGACGCCGCGAGTTAATTTTTCTTAGAGACGAGTTTCAGAATCGATGACGGTTGTCATCCTGAGGGTTTGGCAAGCATATGCCGTTCCCGCAACGTTGACAAGGATCACTATCCCCTCGATCGTGAACGCATGAGGAAAGTGATCCGATGAGCGAAAAAGTAAGGGCGGTCGGTCTGGATTTCGGCACCACCAACAGCGCGATCGCGATCGTCGGCGAAGCGGGCGCGCCGCGCCTGGCGCAATTTCCCGATGCCGAGCGTGGCGCGCTTACGGAAACATTCCGATCGATCCTGTTCTTCGAGGCGCCGGAGGAAACCGGCGGCACGGAAGCTTCGGTCGCGGTCGGGAACGACGCAATTCGGCGCTACCTGGCGGCCGGGGGCAACGGGCGTCTGGTGCAATCGCTCAAGTCGTTTCTCGCGGACAAATCGTTTCAATCGACCGAAATCATGGGCGAGATGTATTCGCTCGGCGACTTGATCGCGCCGATTATCTCGGCGCTGCGCGACGCGGCGATCGCACAATTCGGCGAGTTGCCGCCGCGAATCGTAGTCGGCCGCCCGGTGCATTTTGCGGCCGCCGGAAATCCCGACGAGGCGTTGGCGCGCAGCCGTCTCGATATCGCAGTTCGCCGCGCCGGATGGAGCGACGTGGCGTTCGAGTACGAGCCGGTTGCGGCGGCGTATGACTACGCACTGCGGATCGCGCGCGATGAGACGGTTCTGATTGCCGACTTTGGCGGCGGGACCAGTGACTTCTCGGTGCTTCGCCTTCGACCGCGCACCGCGACCAAGCACGGTGCGGCGCGCTACGAAATCCTCGGCAACGACGGGGTCGCAATCGCCGGCGACGCGTTCGACGGCCGCGTGATGCGTCATCTGGTGGCGCCCGCGCTGGGCCGCGGCACGCGATACCGCTCGCCGTACGGGATGGTGTTGCCGGCGCCGACCTGGCCGTACACCAAGCTGGAACGATGGCATTACCTGTCGTTCCTGAAGGCGCGCGCCACGATGCTCCGTTTCGAAGAATTGAAGCGCGAATCGTTCGAGCCGGAAAAGATCGGCGCGCTGATTCATATCGTGGAGAACGATCTCGGGTATTTTTTGTTTCGTTCGGTGGAAAAGACCAAGCTCGATTTATCAGGCGTTGAGTCGACAGTGTTCGATTTTTCGGATCCGCCGGTGCGGATCGAGGAGATTGTGGCGCGGGTGGATTTTGAGGGATGGATCCGCGCTTATTTGGGGCATATCGCGGAGTGCGTCGATCGGTTGATGAAGGCGGTTGCGATCGGGGCGGATGAGAATCGACAGCGTGTTTTTGACGGGAGGATCGTCGTTTGTGCCGGCGGTGCGGCGGATTTTTATGGAGAGATTCGGAGCGGAGAGAATTCGGATGGGTGATGAGTTTACGTCGGTCGCGAGAGGGTTGGCGGTACGGGCGATGGATGGGGAGGAGTGAGGGCGGAGGGAGCGAGGAGATCGTGTTGGCACATAGAGATGACTCTGCAGGGCGTGGTGAGGTAAGCACTGAGAAAGATCCGGGGTCCCTCGGCTTCGCTCGGGATGACACAAAGACTTGAGATGACGGAAAACTTGAGATGACGGAAAAACTTGAAATGACTGGAAAACTTGAGATGACGGAAAAACTTGAGATGACGGAAAAAACTTGAGATGACGGAAAACTTGAGATGACTGGAAAACTTGAGATGACGGGAAAACTTGAGATGACGCGAAAACTATCGACGCAAGGAAATGGATGCCGAAATCGTGAGTGACGAGGTTGCGGCGTTTCGGGCGCGGGGGCGGCGGTTTTCTGCCGCGCGGATGGCGGAGAATTATTTGTTTCGGCCTCCTTATCCGGCGGAGGTGTATGACAAGCTCCTGGAGCTGATGAGCGGGCGTCCGCGGATTTTGCTTGACGCGGGATGCGGCACGGGGAAGATCACGCTTGGCATGATCGATCACGTCGATCGCGCTGACGCGGTGGATCCGTCGGAGGCGATGCTAGGGGTGGCGCGCTCTCTTGCGGGCGCGAACAGCCTTAAAATCCGATGGATTCACTCCACGATGGAGAATGCTTCGCTCGATCCGCCTTATGGGTTGATCGTGGCCGCATCGAGTATCCATTGGATGGATCTCGATCGCGTGCTGCCGCGCTTTGGCGATGCGTTGGCCGACGGCGCGATGTTGGCGGTGCTCGATGGAGACGCTCCCGTCGATGCGCCATGGGAGCGCGAAGAAACCGCGTTCATGATCGACTTTGTCGCCGCGCGCGAGGGACGGCGTCCGAAGTGGTGGAAGACCGTGAGCGAACGATTTGCCGAGCCGATACTGGTGCATCCGGCGTTCGAGCGAATTGAGCATCGGATTTCCGCGCCGGTCATGTTCTCGCAGAGCATCGAGGATTACCTGCGCTGTCAGCATTCGCGCGCGACGTGGTCGGAGGATGTTCTTGGCGAGAAGGCGTGCGCTGAATTCGACGCAGCGATGACGGCGCTGCTAACAGGCATACGCGCGGAAGGGGATGCTCACTTTCGCGGTGCAGACGCGAATCGAGTGGGGACGAGTGAAGGGATCGCGCTGAGGATCAGCATTGGATTCGGAGCGGCTTGGCTACGCGCGCCCCAAGCGAAGTCCAGGTGTTTTACGCCGAGAAAGATCCGGGGTTCTTCGCTGCGCTCAGAATGACACAAAAATGAGGTAACCAAAAAATAAGAGAGAAATGTGCTCGAGTCTCGGCAAACCTAACCCCTAACCCCTTCCCATGTGGGAAGGGGAACAATCGCGCGGGGGTCGGATGATTGGTTGGTGAGTGAGATGGCGTGGTGTTGTTGGCGTTGAGAAAGATCCGGGGTCCCTCGGCTTCGCTCGGGATAACACAAAAACTTGAGATGACGGAAACAAAAGTACGCAACGGGAGCGGATTCCAAATCGTTAGTGACGTGGTTGCGGCTTACCGGGCGCTGGGGCGACGGACTTCTTGCGGGACGATCTAACTTGGGCGGAGAGGGCGGACTATGAGTTTGAGTGAGAGCTTGCGTCGTGCGCCCTCACCCGTTGCGCGAATAGCGCGGCGACCTCTCCCGAAGGAGATGTGGGGGACAGTCAGGTTAAGGCGAGGTGGTGGGGATATCCGGATGTGAGCGGCGGCATCGTGAGGCCTAGTTGGTCGCAGCGGCGGGCGATCATCGTCGTGTATAGTTCGGCCAGTTCTTCGTTGTCGCGGGTCTTCAGGCCGTAGCGGATGCAGTCGTAGGTGAAGCCGGTGCCCGGCGGGCCGAAGAAGTTTACTGCTCGCGGGATCCAGTTTCGCAAGGCCGCGTTCACTGCGTCGATGCCGAAACGTTCTACCGCGTCGCCTAGTTGGCGCGAGGCGAAGACTTCGTGGTCGGCCTCTTCTTCGAGAATTATATCGGCGGCGCGCGCGTGCGGGGCGTAGCTGGAATCCTTGTAGTTGACGCCGATCATGATTAGTCCGGTGGTGTCGAGACTGAGCGACGCCATCAACAGGTCGAGCTCGCCGGTGGCTTTACCCGCGAAGTAGCTGGGCGCATCGAAGGAAGGTGACTTGAGCACCATGATCATCGAGCGGTCTGCCGCCTGCTGGCTCATCCCGATCTCTTCGAGTGCGTCGTAGACTAGCCGCGCATGTTTTTTTTCTTCGACGAAATTTTTTTCCAGGATCGGCGCGAGCGCCGGATTATCTATAGTCGATAGCGCGCGCTGGTAGCCGATCGCGGTGAGCTTTTCCGCCATCGCGTGCGCCGCGAGGAGCCGCATCAGCACCTTGACGTAGTGCTGATCGACACGGCCCTCCTGGATTGCGGACGCGTCCAACGATCGCGGCAGAAACTCGCGCCGGATCGGCATCGTCGCCCTATCGCGCGCCGCGCGAGGGTAGAATTACCGTGGCGGAGCCGGGAGTGGTCTTCTCGCCCTTATGGTTTTCGAGCCAGATTTCGCAATCGACCATGTGATCGCTGCCTTCGGTATATTTCTTTGAGACCTTGCCGCGAGCGATCACTTTAGTTCCCGGCTGATCCATCCCGCGATATTGGACGCCGAGTTTGCGGAGCCATCCATGCTCGCCGGCGAAGTCGGTCATCAAGTGGCCGAGGAATCCGTTCTTCAACGCGCCGTGCAGGATCACGCCGGGAAGTCCGTTGCCGAGCGCGAAATCCTTGTCGTAGTGGATCTGATAGAAATCGCCCGACGCGCCCGCGTATTTTACCAGTTGCTGAGTTGTTGGGTCTTTTTCCAGAGGCCCGATTTCGGTGCCAACTTCTACATCTTCGAAATAAGTTTGCTTTGCCATTGTGAGTGCCCTTGTTTTTTCTAGTAGCGGATTCCAGTTGAGCGCTGGATTACGCAGACTTCGCCGAACTGGTTGGTGTACGTGGTTTCGACGGTTGTGAAGACCATCGGGCCGAGCCGGCCGGCGGCTTCGCGCAAGTCCACCAGCTTCGATTGCACCGTAATTCGATCGCCGGGGCGAATCGGCACCAGGTACTCCCAGTCGGAGCCGCCGTCGAGACCGCGAAAGGTCTTCATGTCGAGCTTGATATCCGGGATCGGCGAGCCCATCGAACGGCAGAAGGTCGGAGTCGCGATCATGCTGCCGAAGCGGGACTTGCGCGCCTCGCGCTCGCTGTTGAAGAGCGGATTCGGATCGCCGATCGCCTCGGCAAACCGGCGGATCGCGCCGCGCTCGACTTCATAGGTGCGCGGTTCGGAAACTTTGCCGATTTGTTTCTTCGCTTCCTCGGTAACGTATTTGTTCGCCATTTTTCAGATGATGTGCATCTTTTTCAGATGACGTGCATCACTCCTCGCGTTTTTCGGATGACCTGCATCTTTTTCAACGACGTCTGGCTGGGCATCTTTTACCACAGCTATGCGTGCCGGAGATAACCCCGCGACAGTTTGGGTGTCGCTCGCGCCGGACTATGATGGAGCCGAGGATTCCAAAATGGCGAAGCTCAGTGCGGAGAAGATCGCGGAAAAGATGGAGACGTTGCCGGGCTGGAAGTACAAGGACAACGCCATCAGCAAAACGTTCAAGTTCGAAGAATTCCTGCATGGGATCGAGTTTGTGCAGAAGGTCGCCGAGATCGCCGAGGGCGCCGACCATCATCCCGATATTCTGATCAACTATACGCGTGTCACGTTCACCTGCTCGACGCACGATGCGGGCGGCGTGACCGACAAGGACTTCAAGCTGGCGGATAATATCGAGATCGCGTTTAGGGATCGCGACGAGTAGGCAGAATTTGGAATGCGGATTCTCACCCGCGCCGCGAAGACGCGGCGCGACCTCTACCTGTCAGGAGAGCTTTGCATAACTGCAAATTGGATTCGGAGCAGCTCGGCTACGCGTGCCCCAAGCGAAGTCGAGGTGTTTCGCGCCGAGAAAGATCCGGGGTCCCTCGGCTACGCTCGGGATGACACAAAAAAAGATCGCGTGCGTGCGTTGCGAACGATGCGTGCAAACCTAACCCCTAACCCCTTCTAGTGGAAGGGGAACCGGAGTGGGGTTGCCCCGAATCGACGAGAGGGCTCGGAGTCGGTTAAGAACTGAAAAACTCAGAGAGAGCGCCCGCGCATATTCGCATTCCCTAAGCAACGTCGAGGTGTTTCGCGCCGAGAAAGATCCGGGATTCTTCGCTGCGCTCAGAATGACAAAATTGGACGCGGCGACTACGACCGGCTATGCAAAGGTCTCCTGTCAGGGAGAGGCTATTAGGATCAGCCTTTCCAGATTGAGTACTTCGGGGCCAAGGTTCCGTGACCGCCCGGATATTTCGCGTGCATCACGCGTTCGATTTCGAACTCGAACGGACATTCATCGTTGGTGCTGGTCATCCCTCGCGCGACCAGGTCCTTGCGCACCTTGTCGGCAACGGCGGGATCGTCGATGAACTTCGCGCAGCCCATCACGAGAAATTCGTCGTCAACCTCGGCGCCCGGAAGAGTGTGGAGCGCGTAGCGGCCGTCGCGCTTTAAATCGGCGAGTTTTGGAGTCGGGCCGATGAGCGCATAAAGGCAGCCGTCCACGACCGTGGGGCAGATCGGATGCAGGCGCGGGGCGCCGTCCTTTCTGAGCGTCGCCAGGAAGCCGAGGCCGACGCCGTACTGGTAGAGGAGTTTTTTTCCCGCCTCGGCGAGATCGGGCGCGTCATTTTCGAAAACGCTCCAACTAACCATCGCATTTAACCCTCCTTGTTCGATACGCGGAGTTTGAGCGGAGCTATCTTCGCTATTTCTTCGCTTCTATGTCAAGGGCTTCAGCTTTTGCGCGGGACGAAATATTGGGTGCCAGTTCCGGCGCGATCGATCTCGCGAATCAGGTCGCCGAGGTCCTCAGGATTTGCGACGAAGTCGATCTCCGAAGTATCGACGACGAGCAGCGGCGCCTCGTCGTAGTAGAAAAAGAAATCGCGATACGCCGAGGAGACGCGCTCGAGATAGTCGAAACTGATATGGCGCTCGAAGTTGCGGTTGCGTTTGCGCAGCCGCTCCGCGAGCACCTCGATCGTCGCGCGCACGTAGACCACCAGGTCGGGCTTCGCCATCTCGGCGTCGAGCAATTTGTAGACGCCGTCGTAGAGCTTGAGCTCGTCGGGGGCAAGATTCATCGCGGCGAAAATTTTGTCTTTGGCGAACAAATAATCGGCGACGGTCGCCTGCGTGAAGAGATCCTGCTGCTTGAGTTCGCGCTGCTGGCTGTGCCGAGTGAGCAGAAAGTAGAGCTGGGCGGGAAACGCGTACTTGTCGGGGTCCTGGTAGAAGCGCGGCAGGAAGGGATTGTTGTCGGCGTCCTCGAGCATGAGGCGGGCGCCGAGCTCGCGCGCGAGCGCCTGTGCGAGAGTGGTCTTGCCAACTCCGATTGGCCCTTCGACCGCGATATAGCCGCGCCGGCGCATCGGCTGACCCTACTTCATCCGTGTCGCGAGCGCGCAGCTTGCGGCGGTCGATGCGCGCGGGACTCGGCGGCGATCACTTTTTGCGATGCTTCTTCGCTTCGTCGCGAAGTTTGCGAACTTCGTCGTCAGGAGCGCCGCCGCGCTCTTCCAAATCCGCCGCGGTGTCGTAATCAGGCGGCGACTTGCGCAGATAGACCTGCGCGAGTTCGAGGTTGGCGGTCTTGTCGTCGGGATAGGTGCCAATCACGTCGTTGAGCAGCTTGAAGGTCGCGTCCGGCGTGCCCGCCGCTTTCGCCGCCTCGTTGACCTTATGCATCAGCGGCCCGGCCTCAGGTCCCAGTGTATCCAGCTTGCGCGCCCGCGACAGCAGCATCGCGGCCCGCACTCCCTGCTCATAAGTGTTGGCGGCGTCCGAGTACTTCTTGGCCTGCATCTGATCGTCGCCCTGTTTCTCGATAATCGGGATCGCGTCGGCGAGCGCGGCGACCGCCTTTTCCCGGGCAGAGGCGAACCTGGTCTGAACCAGCACGTCCTTCAGCTCGCCGACTCCCTGCTCATCCTTTCCGGCCTTGATATCGTCGAGCGCTTTGCCCGAAGAGTTGGCGAGATCCTGTAGCTGCTTGTAGAGACGGGTCTTGTCGAGGAGCTTCTGATCGGTGGGATCGAGCGCCGATGCGGCCGCGTACTCGCGGGCGGCGCCTTCCTGATCACCCAGCGCGTCGTCGATATTTGCGAGCGACTTGTGCGCGTCCAGACTGTTAGGATCAGCCTTGATCGAGAGTTCCAATTCTTTTTTGGCGCCGTCGAGGTCGCGCTTTTCGAACAGATCTTCGGCTTTGTAGAGATGCTTCTTCGCCTCGGTCTGGCATCCGCTGACCACCGGTATAGCCAGCAGGAGGAGCATTGGCAGCGCGCGCGCGATAGCTGTTCGCATCAGTATCTTCCTTTTTATGGTTTCGCCGCAGGCCGCGGGAAATCCGGATGAACCTTTAGGCAATAGCGCGAAATTGTCAAGGCGATGCGATGCGAGCGTACGGGAGCCGGGCAACCTAACCCCCGGCCCTTCCCTTGAGGGAAGGGGAGCAAACATTTAGACGCTAGTCGGACGGCATCGGGAGTGGGAAATGTACGCGCTCCTTGGCGACGCTCAGGAGTTCGACTTGCGCGCCGGAGCGGGCGAACGCGCCGATAATTTCTTCGACCAGCCATTCGGGGAAGAGGCGCTCGCGGTGAGTCCGAGCGCGCGCACACCGTCGAGCATCGAGGGCTCGACGTCGGCAATCGAATCGACCAGGAACGCGCGCGCACCGCGCATCCGGGCGACTTCGACCAGGCGGTTCGCATTGGAGCTCTGCTTCGAGCCGACGACGAGGACCGCATCGGTGACCTGCACGAGTTCCTTGACCGCGTTCTGCCGATTCTGGGTCGCGTAGCAAATGTCGTCGGTCTTGGGCGCGATCATCGCGGGGAAGCGTTCCTTCAGCGTATCCATGATGTCGCGAGTATCGTCGACGCTGAGCGTGGTCTGTGTGACCGCGGCGATGCGTTCGGGATTTTCGACCTCCACGGTGCGCGCTTCGTCGACACTGCCGACCAGCACGACCTTGCCGGGCGCGACTCCCAGAGTGCCTTTCACTTCCTCGTGGCCGGCATGGCCGATCAGGATCACGGTGCGGCCTTCGTTGTCATACTTTTCGACTTCGAGATGGACCTTGGTCACCAGCGGGCAGGTGGCGTCGATAACGCGGAGCTTGCGATCCTTGGCGCGGTCCCATTCGCTGGGCGCGACGCCGTGGGCGCTGAAGATCACGCGCTGGCCCTCGGGGACCTCGTCGAGGCTCTCGACGAAAATCGCGCCTTCTTTCTCGAGGGCTTCGAGCACAAACCGGTTATGCACGATCTGATGTCGCACGTAGAGCGGGCGGCCGTAGGAACGCAGCGCGCCGCGAACGGCCTCGACGGCGCGATCGACGCCGGCGCAAAAGCCGCGCGGCTCGGCAAGGATGATCTTTTCGACAAATGTTACGCTCAACGCCATCTTATCAAGGTAACTGGTTGCTGTCCGCCCGGTCAATCTTTCTTTTCAGATGATGTGCAGCACGCCCGAATTTTTTGCAAGCATCTACGGCCATCATTCGACCGCTGGCGGATGCGACGTTTGGCAGCCGATCCACACTTCGCCACCCTCGAAATATTCCTTCTTCCAGATCGGTACGATCTCCTTCAACCGATCGATTGCGAATCGGCAGGCTTCGAATGCTTCTCCGCGATGCGCCGCGGAAACCGCTATCGCTACTGACGTCTCGCCGATTTCCACGACGCCGATGCGATGGGCGATCGCGATGCGCACGAGCTTCCATCGCTCGGCAGCCTCGCTCGCCAGCTTGCGCATCTCGGCGAGAGCCATCGGCTCGTAAGCCTCGTACTCGAGGCGGAGCACCTTGCGGCCTGCGTTGTCGCGGCGAGTTGTGCCGGTGAACGATACGATCGCGCCTGCGGCAGGGTCGGCGACCTCGCGCTCAAGGGCGGCAACGTCGATACGTTTGCGGCCGATCGTGATTGTGCCGACTCGCGATGTCTCGGTGCCACCGCTCACGGGCGGGATGAATGCGATCTCGTCGCCCTGGCGCGGCTTGAAATCGCCCTCGACGTATTCCTGGTTGACGGCGAAGCCGACCGAATCGTGATGCCCGCCGAGCGCAGGAAACTCGGCGACCAGATGCTTCCAGATTTGCGCGACCGTCGTGCCGTCGGGGAATTCGCGGACCAGCTCGGCGGCGTGGGCGCGCTCGCGAAGAGTCGCGAACAGTTTGAGCGTGAATCGATTCATTTTCCGAGCAGAGAAACTATGTGTCCAATTTCCGGGATGATAAGTTTTTCCATCGCGAGGCGGCACGCATCGGGCGAGCCGGGGAGAACGGCGATGAACTTGCCACTGCGCACGCCCGCGATCGCGCGGCTCATGATCGCCGCCGAGCCAATCTCGTTGAACGAGAGCATCCTGAAGATCTCGCCGAATCCCTCGAGCTCCTTGTCTATCAGCGACTTCACAACTTCGGTGCCGCCGTCGCGCGCGCTGATTCCAGTGCCGCCGTTGATCACGATCGCATCGAGATCGGGCAGGTTGTTCACGATCGCCGCTGAGATCTTCTCGCCCTCATCCGGCAGAACTTCGTAGTAACTCACCTGATGGCCGGCGCCCTCGAAGAGCATCCGGATGAGTTTGCCACTCTCGTCAGTCTCCGGCGTCCGCGTATCGCTGGCGGTAATCACGCCGACCTTGAGATTGGTGTGCGCGTGGCGCTTGTGCTCGTGGACGGACATGCGAGTTAGGATTACATATTCCTCGATGGCATTATAAGCAGTCCGCGGCCGCGATGCTTATGCGGAAACGCTTTTAACTTTTAACGTTTCGCGGCTCGCGGATTTCGGATACCGGAGCTTCCACGATGCCCACTGTCGTCAGCCGAGTTGCCGGATTGCTTCGTCCGAAAGTCATTCTGATCGTTCTGATCGCGATCGCGATTCTGTACGGAGCCCATCGGCTGGGCGCGGGACCGATCCTGAAGAATGCGCTCGACTGGATTCGCGGGCTCGGTGCGCTCGCGCCGGTTGCTTTTATCGCAATCTACATCGCGGCCTGCGTGCTGTTTCTTCCCGGCTCGATTCTCACGATCGGCGCGGGGGTGATTTTCGGCGTGGTGCGCGGCTCGATTTACGTTTCGATCGCGGCGACGCTCGGTGCGACGGCGGCATTTATCGTCGGGCGCTATTTCGCGCGCGACTGGATCGCAAAAAAACTCGAAGGCAACGCGAAGTTCAAAGCGATTGACGAAGCAGTGGGCAGGGAGGGATGGAAAATCGTCATCCTGACGCGGCTCTCGCCGGTGTTCCCGTTCAACCTGCTCAACTATGCGTACGGGCTGACCCGCGTGACATTGCGCGACTACTTTTTCGCGTCGTGGGTCGGGATGATTCCCGGCACCATTCTCTATGTTTATATCGGCTCGCTGAGTGGCGACCTCGCCGGCGCCGGAGCGGGCAGCGCGACGCGAACTCCCGCGGGATGGGCGCTCGACGCGGTCGGATTTATCGCGACGGTCGCAGTCGTCGTGTACGCGACGCGAATCGGCGCACGGGCGCTGCGCGAAAAGACCTGAAAACCTGAACCGAGAGAGGCATTCCGATGGCATCGCACGCGCTCAAACACGAGCCGCTCGACACCTACAACCAGACCCTCACCGAAAATCTGCATCCCGCGGGATGGGTCAATCCGGAACCGGCGCGGCGCTACAACATCGTCGTGATTGGCGCGGGCACCGCCGGCCTCGTGACGGCGGCGGGCGCCGCGATACTCGGCGCGAAGGTTGCGCTGGTCGAGCGCGATCTTATGGGCGGAGATTGCCTGAACTTCGGATGCGTTCCATCGAAAGCGTTGATCCGCTCCGCGCGAGCCGCCGCGGAAGTTCGCGACGCTGGTCGATTCGGCGTCGAAGTCCCTGCCGGCACCCGGGTCAATTTTCCGGCGGTGATGGAACGGATGCGCAAGCTGCGCGCGGGGCTGAGTCCGATTGACTCCGCCAATCGATTCCGCGGTCTCGGTGTGGACGTCTTCATCGGCGACGGCCGTTTCATAGCGCCCGACTGTGTCGAGGTTGACGGGAAAAAATTGCGTTACAAGAAAGCGGCGATCGCAACCGGCGCTCGCGCCGCGGGGCTTCCGATTCCCGGCCTGGCGGAGGCCGGCTACCTCACCAACGAGACGGTCTTTTCGCTGACCGAGCTGCCGCGCCGAATCGCGGTGATCGGCGCCGGTCCAATCGGATGCGAACTCGCGCAAGTGTTCGAGCGCTTTGGAGCCGAAGTAACTTTGCTCGAAGTCGCTCCGCAAATTCTGATCCGCGAAGATCGTGACGCGGCTGAGCGCGTCGAGCGCGCGATCGTCCGCGACGGCGTGAATATCGTCACCGGATGCAAAATCACCGGCGTCGAGCGCCGCGGTGCCGAGAAAGTGATCGCTACCGAGCACGAAGGCGTCCGCCGCGAGATCGCAGCCGACGAAATCCTAATCGGGGTCGGGCGCGTCCCCGCCGTCGAAGGCCTGAACCTGGAAGCCGCGATGATCGAATACGACAAGCAAAACGGCGTCAAGGTCGACGACTATCTGCGCACCACGAATCCATTGGTGTACGCGGCCGGCGATGTAGCGTCGCCATACAAGTTCACCCATCTGTCAGACGCGCACGCGCGAATACTTATCCGCAACGCACTATTCTTCGGCCGTCAACGCGTCAGCCAACTTACTATTCCATGGTGCACGTACACCGATCCTGAAATCGCGCACGTCGGACTATATGAAGCCGAAGCAAAACAACGCGGAATCGAAGTCAGTACCTACACGCAGGAACTGTCGGAGGTGGATCGCGCCGTGCTGGACGGGGAGACGGACGGATTCGTCAAGGTGCACGTTCGGAAGGGCAGCGACCAGATAGTCGGCGCTACGATCGTCGCGAGCCACGCCGGCGAAATGATCTCGGAACTGACGACGGCGATCGCCGCGGGCGTCGGACTCGGCAAGCTTGGCGACGTGATACATCCGTACCCGACCCAGGCCGACGCAATCCGACGCGCCGCCGGACTCTACACGCGCACCCGGCTCACGCCGTTCGTTGCCGGACTGATGAAGCGATGGTTTGCGTTAACGCGATGAGCAGCTTTTTTCAGTGACTCATCGACTTCATGCGAATTATCTTAAGCGCAAGTTGAATGCTTGGCGTCCTTTCTCGCCCGGCTTTATCTCGAACTGAACGTCGGTGCCCTCGCGCAGGTCGTCGAAATAAACCTTGGGCGACAGGCGCGAGCGATGAAAAAAAACTTCATCGCCGCCGTCATCGGGAGTTATGAAACCGAAGCCCTTGTCCTTGACCACCTTCTTGATTGTGCCAAACACTCGATAGCCTCCTCCGCCGATCGCGTTCAACGCCTTGAGCTTACGACCTGTGCGGCTTAAGTAAAGAGCATGCTGAAGGCGGTTACGCTCAAGGAAATCGAAAGAATTTTCGCGGTCATCGATCCGATGAACATCTCGCGCGAGGCAGTGGTGATTCCACTGCGCACGGAACATCCGGGGCGCGTCTCGATTATGAAAGACGGGAAGCTCGAGATCGTGGTCGAGCGTGACGCAGAATTCGACGAGTGGATCACGACGCTCGAGGAGCAGATTCGCCGGTTGATGAACCCGGAGGCGGACTGAGATCGATCAGCACCGCGCCGTGATCGACCGACTGGCCGACGCCGACGCGAACGCGTCTGATGAGGGCGTCGCTCTCGGCGGCGAGCGTGGTCTCCATTTTCATTGCTTCGATTACTACCAGGGGCTGGCCGGCTTTGACCAAATCGCCGTCGCGCACCAGGACTCTCAGGACCTTGCCCGGCATCGGCGCGGTTATCTCGGGCGCGGCGAGGCCGCGGGCGCGGCGGCGGCGTGAAGATTCCTCAGCCGGTTTGAATTCGAAGGATGCCGGGCCGACGGAAACAAGGATCGAATCTTTTCGCCGCACGCCGAAAATTGGGTAGCGACGTCCGTCGATCGTAAGAGTGCCGCCGCGTCCGGCGTTCGCTGCGAACTGCGCGGTGATTTCCTTTTCGCCGACGCGTATTCGAAGCGCGGCTCCGCGCGAGATCAACTCGACGTCGAATTCACGGGCGTCGCCCGCGCGTTTCAGTTTCATCGCCGCGATCCCCAGAGCTCAAAATTTCTGAGGCTCTCCCATGGCGATGTACTTGCGCCGTTCGGCGATACAGCGCCAGCGGATTGTCGCGCATCGCCGAACGCTCCGTCGGCAGTCATCGCAGCGGCAACAAGCGCCGACGCGATCTGCGCTTCGGCGGGATGCCACTCCGAGAAAAACTCCTCGATGAACCGGGTCGATAGTTTCGCGTCTCGAAACTGATCGCCGGCAACGATGTCCCGCAAGTAGGAGGCGTTGTTCGTCACGCCCAGCAGCGCGAACTCGTCGAGCGCGTTGACGATCCGGCGGCGTGCTTCCTCGCGATCGGCGCCGTAGCAAACGAGCTTGCCGAGGAGGCCGTCGTACCACGGCGTCACTTCCGCGCCGAGTGCAAGGTGCGAGTCAAAGCGCACTCCGGGGCCGGCGGGGACATTGAGATGAAGGACGGTCCCCGTCGCCGGGTGGAAGTTGTGCTCGGGATCTTCGGCGTTGATTCGGCACTCGATCGCGGCGCCGCGCGGCGGCAAGACCTCCGGCACCTTGCCGCCCGACGCGATTCGCAACTGCTCGCACACGAGGTCGCATCCAAAACGCATCTCGGTTACCGGATGCTCGACCTGAAGGCGCGCATTCACTTCGAGGAAATAGAAATTGTCACCCTCGACCAGGAACTCGACCGTACCTGCGTTGCTGTATTTCGCAGCGCGAACGAGATTCAGCGCGGCATCGATTATCTTCGCGCGCATCGGCGCTGAGAGTCCCGGGGCCGGCGACTCTTCGATAATTTTCTGATGTCGGCGCTGGATCGAGCACTCGCGCTCGCCGAAGGCGACTGCGCCGCCTGCTTCATCGCCGAGAATCTGCACCTCTATGTGGCGGGGGCGCGCGAGATATTTCTCGATGAAGATTCTGCCGTCGCCGAACGCAGCAGCCGCTTCATGTGAAGCCGCTTCGAGCGCGCTTTCGAGCTGCGCGGCTTGCGCGACCACGCGCATCCCGCGTCCGCCTCCGCCCGCCGCGGCTTTCACCAGGATTGGATAATCGACCTGCTGCGCGAACTCGCGGGCCGCGGAAATTTCCGCGGTTTCGATTCCGGGCACGACCGGCACACCGGCGGCGGACGCGATTCTCCGCGCCGCGACCTTGTCGCCGAGCGCCGCCATCACTTCGGGTCGCGGTCCCACGAATACGATTCCGGCATCGGCGGATGCGCGCGCAAATTCGGCACGCTCGGACAGAAATCCGTAGCCGGGATGGATCGCATCGGCGCCGGATTGTCTCGCGGCGGCGATTATTTTCGCGATGTCCAGGTAGCTCTTCGACGCTTCCGCCGGGCCGATCAATATTGCTTCGTCGGCGGCGGCGACGTGCGTGCTCATCGCGTCGGCCTCCGAAAAAACCGCGACCGTCCGCAAACCGAAGAGGCGCGCACTGCGGATGATCCGGAGCGCGATTTCGCCGCGATTCGCGATGAGCAATTTGGTGAGCTTGCGGTTCATTGATTGCGACGAAGCTACCATGATTAATCGAAACTGACATACGGTGCGTCGCGTGAATTGCAACCGGGGCGCGGTTCTTATAATTCCGCTAACTGCGGCGCGTGCGGATGCCGCAACCGATTCGAATGACACGCTACTTCGAGGATTTCAGCGCCGGCCAGCTTTTCAAGCATTGGCCTGGGCGCACGATTACCGAGTTCGACAACACCTGGTTCACCCTGATGACCATGAACACCAACCCCGTTCACTTCGACGCAGCCTACGCCGCGACGACGCAGCATGGGCGGCCGCTGGTCAACGGCTTGCTGGTGATGGCGACAGTAGTCGGCATGAGCGTCAAGGACGTGAGCGAGAATGCGATCGCAAATCTTGAATACGAATCGGTGCGCCACAGCGGGCCGACATTTGCGGGCGACACGCTTTACTCGGAGACGACGGTGCTCGAGACGACGGCGTCGAAATCGAAACCCGATCGCGGCGTGATCTATGTCGAAACGCGCGGGCTGAATCAGCGCGGCGAGGAGATCATGATTCTGCGGCGCAAAATTCTGCTTCCGCGGCGGCCCGCTTAAGCCGCATCGAGACACATGGATAGTTTATACTTCGTCGTTCACACCCATTGGGATCGCGAATGGTACCAGCCGTTTCAGCAGATGCGCGCGCGGCTGGTTGCCATGGCCGATCGAATGATCCCGTTGGTCGAGCGCGGCACGATTCCGTTTTTTCATTTTGATGGGCAGACGATCGTGCTCGAGGATTATCTGGAAGTGCGGCCGCAGGCCGAGCGGCGGCTTCGCGCGCTCGTCGCGGCCGGCAAAATACAAATCGGTCCGTGGTACGTCCTCGCGGACAGCTTCCTGGTGAGCGGCGAGTCGCTGATTCGCAATCTCGAGATCGGGATGGCGATTGCGCGCCGCTTCGGGCGGCACCTAGAAGTTGGGTACCTGCCCGACCAGTTTGGGCATATCGCGCAGATGCCGCAGATTCTCGCCGGGTTCGGATTCACGACCGCGGTTCTGTGGCGCGGAGTCGGCGCCGACGTGGATCGGAATCGCTTTACCTGGACTGCGCTCGACGGCTCGTCGGTGCTGACTGTTTATTTGCCCAACAGCTATGCGAACGGCGCCAACCTGCCGCTGGAATCGGTCGACAGTTTCGTTGCGCGCGCGGAACAAATCGCGGAGCGTGAGCGCGAGTTCGCAAACGGCGCGCCGATCCTGGTGATGAATGGGACCGATCACGCCGACCCCGACCCGCGCCTGATGACCCGAGTCAACGAAGCGCGTGAGACTTCCGCGATGACGTTCGAAGTAGGTCCGCTGGAAACGTATGTCCGCCGAATTGCCGAGCTTGCTCTCGATGGCACCCCAAGCCATCGCGGCGAACTTCGCTCGCCGTATCGCTCGTATCTTCTGCCCGGGGTAACTTCCGCGCGCACTTGGATCAAGCAGCGCGATTTTGAAAATTGCCGCGCGCTCGAGCGTTATGCAGACCCGCTGGCGGCGCTTGCGAACGCGCTCGGACGCAGCGAAGGACTCGACGCATACCTCGAGATGGCATGGCGGACGGAGATTCAGAACCATCCGCACGATTCGATCTGCGGATGCTCGGTCGACCAGGTGCATACCGACATGCGCTATCGCTTCGACCAGGCCCAGATGCTCGCGGAGACGGTGACGCGCCGCGCGGCGCGCGCGTGCCTCGCCGAGTCGACCGCGGGCGCCGCGGAGTTTGCGGTATTCAATCCTTCGTTCGCGCGGCGCGCGCTGGTGAGCGGCGAAGCCGAAATCGACGAGCCGAATGCCCATTACGCGGTGCAAACTTCCGACGGGCGACACATTCCCGTCACGCTTGACGTTGCTCGCGCCGAGCGAGCGTTCGACACAACGATGCCGGCTGCGGAATTCAAATCGATCGTGGGCGGGCTCAGCCAGCCGGCTATTTTCGGCCGCACCGTGAATCGCTACGAGATCGTGAAGGCGTCCGACGGGCGCGCGCAAGTGAACCTTTTTATGAGCCGGGCCGCTTTCAGCGATCTGGATCTGGAAGGATTCAGGCACGCCGTCCGCGCCGAAATTCCGGATTCGGGAACGGTGCGGATTCACGCGCTCAATGCTCCGCGATGCAAACTCAGTTTCGTCGCGGACGACCTTGCGCAAGCGGGCTTCAGCTCATATCGGCTGGTTCGCGACGATTCTCGCGCGAGCGAGGCGATCGCTGGGCCGCAATCGGCCAGTTCAATTGAAAATGAGTTTTTCCGCCTGACTCCGACGTCGCGCGGCCTGGAGATTCGCGATCTCAAACACAATTCCTCGATGGAATTGTATTTCGAAGACGACGGCGACCGCGGCGACGAGTACAACTTCGATCCGGTGCCCGAGACTGCCGCGATCGTGGAGCCGGCGTCGATATCGGCGCGCGTACTCGACGATGGTCGTTATCGCAGGCGGATCAATGTTGCGATGGTATTCGATGTGCCGGCCGGACTTGCCGGCGATCGACGCTCGCGCTCGCAGGAACGCGAGAAAATGTCAATCGACCTCTGCGCCACGCTTCATTCGGGCCTTGAACGAATCGATTTTATCGCGGAAGTCACGAATCGCGCGCGAGACCATCGATTGCGCGCCGCGCTTCGCACGCCCGTCAGCGCATCCGACGCGGTTCACGACACCAGCTTCGGCGTGCTGCGCCGTAGTCTGACGCCGTCGGAGGCGCGCGGCGCCGAAGCTATATATCCAACCGGGCCGCATCGGACGTTCACCGCCGTCGAGGGCGCGGATTTTTCCGCCGCTCTGATGAGCAGGGGTATTCTTGAAGTTGAAGCACGCCCCGAGCCCGCGGGCTCGACAATTCTGCTGACGTTGCTTCGATGCATTGGATGGCTCTCGCGATCCGACCTCGCGACGCGGCGGGGCGGGGCGGGTCCGGAGTTGGAGACGCCTGATGCGCAGGAGCTGGGAGCACATCGATTTGAATTTGCAGTCACGACTTTTCGGGGCAGCTATCTTGACGGCGACCTGATCCAGCGGGTCGAAGCCTACACTTCCGCGCCGCGCTTGTTTCAGGGCTGCAACGTCGGCGCGTTGGGCGAGTTCGGCGCGCTGATCCGATGCGACAATCCGCGGATCGTTTTTTCCACCGCGCGTCCGCAAGCGCTCGCGAATGCGTACAAAGTGCGCGTTTACAGCGCGTCGCCGAATCCGGAGCGTGCGAAATTGACATTTGGAAGCCGCAGCCGCGCGCGCATTGTCGATCTTGCCGGACGCGCGGTGAAGAGCATCGCGGCAAAGCGCTCGCGCGACGGTGCACTCGCGCTCGAGCTTAAGCCGTTCCAGATTTTGACCTTCGAGGTTCGGCCGAGGCGGGCAGCGAAAATAAATTCATCTTTCGAGCATCAAAAGGATTGATCGAAAACGAAATTTCATTATCTTGTTTCATTCGAACCGGCGGCCGAAACGAAACGGGGCGCCACACGTACAAGGAAAGGAATGCGAAAATTTCAAATGAGGGAGCTCTAGCGGAAGAATGAGTGAGAAGACTTCTGTGGCGCGCGATCAGTCAACCGCGCGGGTATCGGTCCGGACGGTGTACGATTTCCCGGTCGCGGGACATCTGTGCAGCGACGGATCGGTGCGCTACGTCAAGCTGGTGCGGCGCAGCGGACAGCAGCCCGAAGGCACCTGCCATCAATGCAACACTTCCTTTCAGTATCGAAAGCCCAAGCCCTCAAACGTGCGGCATCCCGAGGGCGAGGGCATCGTCCACTTTTAGAAAACACATCGATTTTGTTTTGAAGAGCGGCGGCTGCGCGCGAATCCGATTCGAGCGCGTCGTGGCAGACGTCTCTACCGAGTGGTGCTGAGCTGAGGAGCGGCCGCGTCGACAGTCGACTTCACCAGCATGATCTTGGTGCCCTGGTAGAATCGCGCCGCTTCATCGCCGACAAACGTCCATTCATTGCCCGGATCGAACCAGATGTGCAGCCTGGGCACGAACGCGGTAACGACCAAATTAAGCCATCCGAAATCCGGCCGCGCCTCGACCCGGAGCGCGTTGCCGCCGTAGGGCGTCCATACCGCGGGGCCGGGATCGGTCTGCAGGCTGATCGCAAATATTTTTGGCTCCGGCGCACAATTGAAGACATGCAGTGACGGCAGTGACTTGTCGCTGCTGCGGAGAAAGTGCTGAATCGGGATCACCACGCTGGCGCCTGCCCAGGTGTCTTCGGGGAATTGCAGCACGGCCGACGCGTCGCTTCTGACGCCGGCATTGGTGTGAGTGCAGGTCGACGCGCCCGTTCTCAGATCGACATGCGCGCGTTCGAGTACCGAGCCGTCGGCGCTGAAGAATGTATGATCGAATTCCACCAGCTTCGGCAACCCTTCGCCGACACCGAGCAGCCTACCGGTCTCGACGTCTGACTGGCCGTCGTTAAAGTGCGATGTTCCGTGCAGTATCGCCCCGTCGGCGACGCCTTCGATACTGTAGCGGCTTTGCCCGATCGTCAGACCGGTGTCGGGGGCCACGATTTTGAAATTGGTCGGCGGAAAGCTGATCGAGGCTGCAAGCGCGGTGCGCGCGGCGGCGGCGATCAAGATCACGAAAGCCACGGCGATTTGTTTGCGAAGGATTCGATTAGCCAAGATCTGACCGGACCGGACGTGCTTGCGATTGCGGCTGATGTTTGGAAACGTTGGTCCGCTTATGAAGATTGTCCAATTACAGATGGAGCAACACAACCCCGATCTGTCATTTCCGTTACCTTTTCCTCGGATCGAATAGAGGACGGATGCTTGATTCGATCCTAGGCGCGAACCCGGATATTCTTCGCTTACAGTCGCGATGCGCGCGTGCGCTGTTTCGGCTATGGGATCGGCGCGAACGTCGCAACCGTGTGCGCGATGCTTGCGGGTGTCGTCGCGGGCGTTGCGTTCGCGCGCTCCGACGTGATGCTCGGGCTGACTGCTCTCCTGTTGAGCGCCGGACTCGACGCGCTTGACGGCACGATCGCGCGCGAATGCGCGGCGCCGAGCGCCTTGGGCGGAGTGCTCGACCTGAGCGCCGATCGCGTAGTCGAGGCATTTGTGATCGTCGGCATCGCATGGCGCGACCCAGCGCTATACTTTCCGGCTCTGCTGCTGGTCGCGAGTTGGTACGTGAACATTACCGTCTTTCTTGCGGTTGGCGCCGCGCTCGAGCGCCGCGGGCCGAAGCTCATCGACTATCCGCCGGGAATTCTGGAACGAACCGAGGCGATCATCTTCTTCGCCGTGCTCGCGATTGTCGAGGCCGGCGCGATTACGCGACCGCTCGGACCGCTACTCTGCTATGCGATGGCAGCGCTGGAGGTCGCGACTGGCGGGCAGCGCCTGATGTTCGGCGTGCGCTTGTTGCGCGCGCGGGATTTCTGATTCTTCATCCGTGCGCGCGGATCAGTTCGGCGAATGCTTTCAGTTCCGCCGCATTCAAATCCGACACGACCCAGCAATTCATTCCCGCGACCATCATCTGCTCTACGTTATAACCCTGCTCGGGCTCGATTCTCTCGGCACTGGTCGTGGCGCGTGTACTCGGCCACATGAAGACGTTGATCACATGCTTGCCGTGCTGGTACACGAGGGCCGCAACGGGCCGACTGTCGATATAGTCGAGACGTCCGCCGACGAGCGGGAAACCCTGCTTCGCGAAATCCGTCACGGGTGGCGAGAAATCGAGCTTGCCGTTGAACCACGGCTTGACGGTGTGCTGATCGGTCGAGACGACATCCATCAGATGCGCGCCCATCATTGAGCGCACGTGGCTCGCGACAACTTCGCGCGCGACGATTTCGTTTCCAGCGGGACGAATCGAGCGCGGCACGATGAACAGGGTCAGAACGGCGCCAATCGCGACCGGGATTGCGAACCGGATCGCACGCGGAATAAAGGCGCTGCGTCGCGAAGGATAGCCGCTTGCCCGACGCGGAGCCGAGGGAAGCGCGCGGAGAATCTTTTCCTTCAGTTCGGCGGGCGCCTCGAAGTGAAAGGCCTCGTCCCTGAGCCGCGAGCGCATCGCGCGCAGAGACGCGAACTCGCGCGCGCATCGCGGGCACTCCTCGAGATGCCGCTCGAGTTCGAGGTCGTGTGCGAGATCGAGTTCGCCGTCGATATGGCCGTGCAGCAAAAGCCTTGCGTCGTCGCAGTTCACCTCAGGACTCCTTGGCGATGCGCTCTTTGAGCGATCGCGCGAGCTTGCTGCGGGCGCGCGCGAGCCGCGACATCACGGTGCCAATGGGCATGTCGGCGGCGGCGGCGATTTCCTTGTAGGAGAGACCTTCTATATCCCGCATCACGATTACCTCGCGAAACTCCTCGCTGAGCTCGTTCAGGCATTCGCGAATCATCGCGCCGTCGGCCTTGCGGACCGCGTCGGACTCGAGGCCGGCGTCCTCGATCTCACCGCGATGCTGGCTCTCGTCAAATTCGACGGGTGCATTGGCACCGCGATTTCGCTTCAGCCAGGTGAAAGCGGAGTTGCGCACGATCGCGAGGATCCACGCGCGTGGATCGCCGCCGCGGAATCCGCTCGCGAACCTGAACGCGCGGACGTAGGCCTCCTGCACGACGTCTTGGGCGTCGTGGTCGTCACGCACCAGCCATCGCGCGAGGTTATACGCAGCGTCCATATGGGGGAGGAATTTCTGCTCGAAATCGACGTCTTTAGATGAGTCCGGCAATCGCGTCTCTTTCGCTCGCTTTCCTCGTTTAGTTCCAGACTGCGAGCCGGTTGATTTTATTCCCTACAGCCAAATCGTCTCAATCGGGGGAATTTCCATCTCAGTACGGAGTCTACCCCCGTGAAAGCGCTCATCAGCGCGAGGTGATTTTGATGAAACCCCAATTTGATCGTCGATCGTTCCTGCGCGTGGCGGGCAGGTCGCTCAGTATCGGAGCACTCTACAGTGTTTTCCCCGCGCTGACACGCAGCGCCGGCGCCGAAGGCATCGTGCGCACGCTGGCCGAGCTCAACGGCGAGGCTCCCGCTCCATTCTCTTTCATTCAATTGAGCGACACCCATGTCGGATTCAACGGGCCGCCTGATCCGCTCGGCACCAAGGCGTTCGAGAGCGCCGTGGCGACGATCAACGGGCTCAAGAAGCGGCCGGACCTGGTGATTGTTACCGGCGACCTCACGCATGACGCGGACTCGCCCGACGAGCACGCCAAGCGCTTCAAGCTCTTCAAAGCGATCTCGAGCAGGATTGGCGGCGCGCAGATCAAAGTTGTGCCCGGCGAAAATGACGCCGCGCTCGACGGCGGGGTCATGTTCCGCGAGCACATGGGTCCGACGCACTATTCGTTCGATCATCGTGGCGTTCATTTCGTCGCGCTCGACAACGTTTCTCGCGGACGACCCGAGGTTGGTGCGGAGCAGCTCGCCTGGATGAAGAACGATCTCGCGCGCTTTCCGAAGACCGCGCCGATCATCGTGTTCACGCATCGTCCGCTGTTCGACCTCAAGCCGGAATGGGAATGGTTCACCAGCGACGGCGACGACGTGATGAACGCGCTCGCCCCGTATGAAAACGTGACCGTGCTCTACGGCCATATCCATCGCGAGAATTTTCACCAGGCCGGCACCACGAAAATGTACGCGGCGCGGTCGCTGATTTTCGCTTTTCCCGACCCCGCGGCGACGCCAGTGAAGAAGCCGGCGCCATTCGACAAGGCGCAGCCGTTCAAGAACCTGGGCCTCAGGCGCATCAACGGCCAGGCCGACGGCAGCGATTTGCAGATCGAGGAAGTGGAACTCGCGACGGCCGAATTCTCGGGCACGGTCGGAATGGATCAGATGCTCAAACACGGAAGCTCAGACGCAAAGGACGAGTAATCAAACACGGAATCGGAGACGGAACCCATCAATGAAAACCACAATGTTCAAAAACAAGATTGTCATTTCGATGCTTTTCGCGGGCGCGTGCGGAATCGCGATTGCCGCGGTCGGATCGAGGACCAGTACAGCTCGCGCCGACGTCAATCCGAAAGTGATCGAGATCTCCGCGAAGAAATTCGAGTTCTCGCCGAGCGAGATCACGCTCAAGAAGGGCGAGCCCGTAATCTTGCGGCTGACGAGCGCCGATCGCGTGCACGGCTTCATGTCGAAACCGCTCAAGATCGATACCGATATCGCTGACGGCAAGACCACCGACGTCGCGGTGACGCCGGACACTGCCGGCGACTTCACGGTCATCTGCGACCATTACTGCGGCACCGGCCACGGCAACATGAAGATGAAGGTTTCCGTCGTCGAGTAAGTTGGATGTTTGCTCACCTGGTCAGCGCGTATCATCTGCATCCAATCGTCGATCACTTCACGATCGCGTTGCTGACTGTCGGGATCGCCGCGGAAATCCTTGCCGCGGCGATCCTGCTCTTTCGTAATCATGCGGCTTTCATAACGGTTTGGAGCCAGAAGTTACGGAGCACTTCGCTACTCTTGATGATCGGCGGAGCGGTCGCCAGCGCCCTCTCATACCTCACCGGCGATGCGGAAGCCGATCGGCTCTGGGACACCATGTCGCCTGCCGCGCAGCAGATACTCGCTTCGTCGAACGGCGCTCATGATTATCTGTCGCACGCGGTTCTCGGACAGTACCTCATGTACGCGTTTCTGATTCTTGCCGCGTGGCGAGTTGGGCTTGAGTTATCCAGGCGCGTTGAACGCACCCGAATCGCTTTCCTGATTGTGGCGATCGTCGCGGCGGGCGCGCTTCTTTACCAGGGCAAGACCGGCGGCGAACTCGTCTACGAACATGGCGTAGGAATGCCGAGCGCAACCGTTTCTTCGCATGTCCCCGGACCGTCATGAGCGAGGCTCTCGGCACGGGGGCTGGGTTCAAGGCGAATCTGAATCTCGCGTCCCAATTGGCCATGGGAGTCGCGCTGATCGCCGGTGCCTCACTGGCACGCGCAAAGCGATATACCGAGCACGGTATCTGTCAGGCCGCGGTGTTGCTTCTGAATTTGATAACGATCGCCTTTGTGATGTGGCCGTCCTTTTATGGTCAGGTGATGCCGGCGCTCCCGAAGCACCTGAAGGACCGCTACTACGGCGCAGCAACCGCCCACGGTGCTCTCGGCGCCGTGGCCGAGCTGCTCGGGCTCTACATCGTGCTGGCGGCCGGAACAGATATCTTGCCACATCGGATACGCATCAGCCGCTGGAAGCTGTGGATGCGCATCGAACTGGTATTGTGGTGGGTGGTTATAGTCACGGGAGTCTTGACCTACTATGTGTGGTACGCTGACGCTCCTTGATATTCAGAACCCCAGCATTTGTTTGCGTCGCCGCGCTTGTTGGTCTTGCAATACTAACCGGTGCCGCACGGGCTCTGGCGGACGAGGCCTGTCCGACCAGCGCCGACTCAATCAGCACTGATCGCCCAGGCACTACAAATTCCAGCGTTGTTGTCCCCTACGGAAGTTTCCAGGCCGAGAACGGCATCGACTGGGCGGTTAACAGTGGGTCGAATCTTCTCGGCGGGAGCAGCACAAGGCTCCGCCTCGGCATCGCGCACTGCACCGAATTTCTGATCGACGTGCCCAGCTACACGGGCTCGATCAACGGCCCTCAGGCGTCGGGATTTACCGACGTCGTCGTATCGTTCAAGCGTCAGCTTCCGGTGCCGTTCGGGATCGATATGTCGGCGACGGCGGGCCTTGGTTTTCCGAGCGGTTCCAGCAAGGTCTCGGGCCGCGGCTACCAACCTTACATACAGAGTCCGTGGTCTTACGAACTTGGGAGGGGCTGGAACGTAGGTGGGATGTTTACGCTGAGCTGGTTTCCAAGCGAATCGACAAGAAATCCCACTCTGGGAACCGCCTTTTCGGTCGTGAGGGACTTGGGTGAGAGCGCCAATATGTCGATCGATTACGGCGGAACCTACGATCATCAGAGGCCGACTCAACTGCTCGATACAGCTGGCCAGTGGCGGTTCTCGAACACGCAACAAGTCGATTTTCAGGCGGGCTTCGGACTCAACAGCAGCTCAGTCGATCACTTCGTCGGCATCGGATATTCGTTTCGCATCGACGGATTGTTTGGACGACGCGGCGCTCAACCCTAGTCGCTAAGGTTCGTTGCCCTGCTTGAACAGGCGCATCAACTCTTCGAGGGTGGCCGGTGGCTTCGACGCGGTCTCGAGCGTGTCGCGCACATGCTCGACGGACTTCATGCCGACCAGCGCTACGTCCACGCCCGGAGTCGAGCGCACGAACTGAATCGATCGTTGCGCATCGGTTGCGAATCCCCCGAACGCGTTGGCGACTATCGGCGGCAGTCCGCGCGATAGCTGTCCCTGCAATAGCGACGCGCTGGCCGAAACTGCAAGTCCCAGCAGTTTTGCCGCGTTTAGAGCGGTCGCCTTGCCGCCCTGCACGATTTGATTCGAGCGCGTCACCGCCTCGGGCATCGCAAGGTTGTAGGGCAGCTGTATCGCGCGAAAATGATGCCCGTCGCCGCCGACCTCGCGCGCCACGCGGATCAACTCGTCGAGCGACAGCCATCCGCGCTCGGTGTCGGCGGCACGAAGACCATTCCACGTGGCGGTTCCATACACGCCAATCTTGTTGTCGGCGACGGCGCTTTCGAGGAACTCGAAAATCGTCGAGATTCTCGCCAGAAACTCCTTGCGCTCGAGGACTTCGAGCTGGGTCTCGGGATTGTGAACGTAGTAGATGTCGATGGTCTCGAGGCCGAGGTTCGCGCGCGACAATTCCAGCATCGCGCCGATGTATTTCGGGGTCATGCAATGCGATCCGTCCACGAGATCGCCGGGCGCGACGATTCCGGTTTTGATGAAATGCTCGGCGAACCACGCCCGCGGATCTGCAGGTACCGTGCCGTCGAAGGTGACGTAGCCGCCCTTGGTCGCGACGATCACTTCTTCGCGGCGCAACTCGCCCGCCGCGACCATCTCGCCGATTGCCTTGCCGATATTCCGCTCGCTGCGCTGAAACCGATAATTCACCGCGGTATCGATCAGGTTGATTCCGCCGCGGATCGCCGCCTTGATCGCAGCTTCGTAGGCGCGATCGGTTTTGTCATTGGGATCGCCCAGGTAGGTGCCGATTCCAATCGATGACACCGATACTCCGAGCGCCGGACGGAAATTCCCTGGCAGCGCGGGGAACTTTTTTGCGTAGTTGGCGGTGGCTTCAGCGGTCGCGCGCCCTTTAAGCATCGCTTTCTCCTATCCAAGATCGGGCGTGATTGGTTGTGTAGTTTATCGAACAAATGTCAGCGGACTGATTGTCGGTTCGTAGAGCGCCTGGATTATGTTGCCGTCGGGATCGCGAATGTAGAACGACACCGAACCGTCGCGATGATGCTTCAGCTCGTGCACGATCTCGAGCCCCGCGCTTTTCGCCCATTCATATGATGCTTCTACGTCCGCGATCGTCGCCACGATGAATCCCAAGTGGTCGATCCGCTGCCCGGGTTCATTTGCGGCCGTGGGTGCGCGATGCAACGCCAGATTGTCCGAGCCCGAGCTCAGATACGCGTTGTCGGCGTCGGGCTGCCAAACGATCTTCATCCCGAATACGCGGACGTAAAAGTCGCGTGCGCGTTCGAGGTCGGAAACTTTCAGCGCCAGATGACGCATCCCGCGATTCTTGATCAACTGCTTGCCTCGCGCGTTCGGTACCCGACCACCGCCCAGATTGGATCCGACGGCGGCGTAGTCGGCGCGCTCTTATCGACAAACTCTATATTCTCAAACCGCTGGCTCTCCATAAAGTAGCGCGCGACCAGCTTTACGTGATCGTAATCGTCGAGGTTTTGCCAGATCGCCACCGCCTTGGTCGGGAACATCCGGTTCGAGAACGTTACGATAAACGGCGCGCCTGGCTTCAGCACCCGCGCGACTTCCGCGAACGTTTCGATCGGCCCGGTCATGTACTGAACCGAAACCGTGACCACCGCGCCGTCGAAGTCGGCGTCGGCGAGCGGAAGCCGCGGAATCCGGTTGAGGTTGTGGATAACGATCTCGGTCAGCGCCGGATTGTCTTCCATCTCGGTGCGATTCATCCCAAGTCCGACGACTCGCGCCGGACGTAGATGCGCGGGGAGATGCGACCGCCAGCTGCTCATCAAGTCGAGAATCGCGCCCCCTTGCGGAAGGAAGCGGGCATAGATCTCGCCGACTTTCGCTATCGCGCCGTCATCGATATGAACGACGAGGCGTGGGGTCGAGTAGAATACCTCATCATCGGCGTCATCGACGCGTCTGAAAAACTCGGCGGGGAGTTGCTTGTTCATGATTTAACGGTGTTTCCGGGGCCTTGGCGACGGCTCGGGTTTCTTCTTTATTTTCAATCACTTAGCATAATTTTTGGATAAATCTCGACTCGGCGTTGACACTCTTTGGGCGGGCCGTTTAAAGTAAAACAGTTTTCCAAAGTGCATCACCAATGGTCCGACGAGACAAAACAAACTACGTCATCCAATCGGTCGCGCATGCGCTCGACGTGCTCGAACAATTCTTCGGCGAGACCGATGAACTCGGCGTAACCGAACTTTCCAAACGGCTCAAGCTACACAAGAACAACGTCTTTCGCCTGCTCGCCACGCTCGAAGCGCGCGGATATATCGAACAAAACAAAACGACCGAGAACTACCGGCTCGGCATCAAGTGCCTGCATCTCGGACGCAGATACATTCATCATATGGGACTGGTGAGGCAAGCGCGTCCGATCCTGGCCGATCTTGCGCGCAAATGCCGCGAGAGTGCGTATGTCGCGATCGTGCGGCGCGACGGGGTGGTACCGCTGGAGGCCGCGGAGGCCGAGGATCGCGCGGTCCGAATCACGCCGCCGATTGGAATCATGCTGCCGCTTCATTGTACCGCCGCCGGCAAGGCGCATCTCGCGTTCGACGCCGAGGAGCAGCTCAAGTCGGCGATTCCTGAGACACTGCGCCGGTTTACCGATCGGACGATCGTCGATCGCGCCGCTTTGCTCGCGCAGCTCGAGGCAATCGCGCGGGAAGGGTATGCGTCGGATTCGGGCGAGTTTATGGAAGAAGTGTCTTCGGTCGCAGTCCCGATTCGCGACTACACCCGCTCGGTGGTCGGCTCGGTAGCGGTAGCGGGACCGACTTACCGAATCGGCCCGGAACGAATCAGCGCCGAGATCGCACCAACCCTGCTCGACGCCGGCCGCGAACTCTCTCATCGCCTCGGCTACAACGAATAGATCGACCCGCGATGCGCGAGGCTTTGCGCGGCGGCATCGGCATTAGTAAGGTTTGACTGGTTGCCGGACCGTTGTTAGTAAATTTGCGTTTGTCGGCCCCGATTCCCGAGCAACTACGCTGTTATCAGATTCGCGTCGCATCGACATATGAACCAAATGCGCGGAGTTTAAGGCTTTGAAGATTCTAGTACCTATCAAACGTGTCCCCGACCCGGCGACTACTATCCGCGTGATGTCCGACGGCTCGGGTATCGCAACCGACAATGTGAAGTGGGTAATCAACCCGTTTTGCGAAATCGCGATCGAGGAAGCGCTCAGGATCAAGGAAAAGCAGACCGGCGAAGTTGTGCTGGTCACGGTCGGCCAGTCCACATGGCAGGAGCAACTGCGCACCGGCCTTGCGATGGGTGCCGACCGCGCAATCCTGATCAAGACAGACGCGGCGCTCGACTCGCTCGCGATCGCGCGCATTTTGGCCAAAATAGCCGGCGACGAAAAGCCCGAACTGATCATCCTCGGCAAGCAGGCGATCGACGACGACTCCAACCAGGTCGGACAGATGCTCGCCGAGATGCTCGGATGGCCGCAGGCGACGTTCGCGTCGAAGGTCGAAATCGGCGCCGACAAGACCTCGGTCACCCGCGAGATCGATGGCGGCCTGGAGACGATCGCATTCAAGCTGCCCGCCGTGATCACCACCGACTTGCGACTGAACGAGCCGCGCTACGCGTCGTTGCCGGGAATCATGAAGGCGCGCAAGAAAGAGCTGAAGGAGATCGCGGCCGACAGCCTCGGAATCGATCTCGCACCGAAGTTGAAGATAAAAACTCTCGCCGCACCGCCCAAGCGCCAGGCCGGCCGCAAGGTCGCGTCGGTGCAGGAGCTGGTCGCGGTGCTGCATACGGAAGCGAAGGTCATCTGATGGTAGGAGCTGTCTTCAGCTGGAGTGAATGCAATGGGTAACGTTCTGATTTTCGCGGAGCATCAGGGGGGACATTTCCCCAAGACCACGCTGACCGCGATCCACGCGGGGCTCGACCTCGCGAAGAAGCGTGGTGCGAGCGCGATCGCGGTTGTTACGAGCGATGCGCCCGAGGCTGCCGCGGCCGAGATCGCCAAGTATGGAGTGGCCAAAGTGATCGCGCTGGCGCATCCCGGGTTGAAGAATTATCTCGCCGACGCGCACGCGCAGGCGCTCGCCGCTCTCGCGAAGAAGGAAAATGCGGAATTCATAGTCGCGACTGCGACCGCGATGGGCAAGGATCTGTTTCCGCGGCTCGCCGCGCGACTCGGCGCTCCGATGGCTTCCGAGATCACGTCAATCAACGACGACCATACCTTTGTGCGTCCGATGTACGCCGGCAATGCGATGGCGACCGTCGAACTCGATGGCCCTGTCAAGGTGCTCACCGTGCGCGGGACCGCATTTGATGCCGCCAAGCCAGGGGCCGCTGCCGCTCCGGTCGAAAAGCAGGATGCCGAAATCGACGCGGCCGCGCTCAAGATGGAATTCGTTTCGTTCAACGCGACCAAGAGCGATCGCCCGCAACTCACCGAGGCGCGGATTATCGTCTCCGGCGGACGCGGCCTGAAATCCGGCGAGAACTTCAAGACCGTGCTCGAGCCGCTGGTCGACGAGATGGGCGCTGCGATGGGGGCGTCGCGCGCGGCCGTGGATGCGGGCTTCGTGCCCAACGATTTGCAGGTCGGACAGACCGGCAAGGTGGTTGCGCCGGAACTCTATATCGCGGTCGGAATCTCGGGCGCGATTCAGCATCTGGCGGGGATGAAAGACTCGAAGGTGATCTGCGCGATCAACAAGGACGAAGAGGCGCCGATTTTCGCGGTCGCCGACTATGGACTCGTCGCTGACCTGTTCAAGGCGGTGCCCGAGATGGCTGAGGAGATCAAAAAGCTCAAGCATTCGTGAGCGCTGAAGTTTTCCGAAAACAATTTTTCGACTAGCCAGGGGAGGGGCCGTCATGAAGAGGTACATTGCCGAGTCGATCGGGACTTTCGTGCTGGTCTTTGGCGGATGCGGCGCCGCGGTTCTGGCCGGCGGCAAGATTGGCTTCGGTGGAGTGGCGCTCGCCTTCGGATTCTCACTGCTCGCGATGGCGTATGCGATCGGACCGATTTCCGGATGCCACATAAATCCGGCGGTTACCTTCGGCCTGCTGCTCAGCGGCAAATTCGAATCAAAGGACGTGCCCGGCTATGTAATCGCACAGATCGTCGGCGCCGTGATCGCGTCGGCGGTTTTGCTGATCGTCGTCAAAGACACCGCCGCCGGCTATGACCCCGCAGTCGGAGGGTTCGCAGCGAACGGATTCGGAGCGCATTCGCCTGGCGGATACGGTGTGACGGCGGCATTCGTCGCCGAGGTGGTGCTGACGTTTTTCCTTGTCTTCACGGTGCTTGGCTCGACCGACCTTAAGGCGCCGGTCGGCTTCGCGGGAATTCCTATCGGGATAGTTCTCGTGCTGATCCACCTGGTCGGAATTCCTGTGACCAACACTTCGGTCAATCCGGCGCGGAGTATTGGGCCGGCGGTATTCGTCGGAGGATGGGCGCTCAGCCAGCTTTGGCTCTTCATCGTGGCGCCGCTAATCGGCGCGGCGATCGCGTCGGCATTGTACGGAGTCGTTCGTGCCGAGGAGCCTCTAATCCCCGCTCGCGTGGCTGAGGCGGCACTGCCGAGCGAACAGACCGAGCGCCGGCATTAGAACTGACCGAGAAGGATCGCAGCATGCCCGAGTTGCAGCATAAATTTGTCACCACCAACGGAATCAAGATGCACTATGTCGAGCAGGGCGCGGGCCCGCTCGTCGTGCTTTGCCATGGATGGCCCGAGTCCTGGTATTCGTACCGGCATCAGATTCCCGCGCTCGCGGCGGCGGGATTTCGAGTCGTTGCACCCGATCAACGCGGCTACGGGCAGACCGAAGCGCCCGAGCCGATCGAGTCGTACAACATCCTGAACCTGGTCGGTGACATCGTCGGGCTGGTCAACAGTCTCGGCGTGGATTCGGCGGTGATCGTCGGGCACGATTGGGGCGCGCCGGTAGCGTGGAACTCGGCGCTGCTGCGTCCCGATATCTTTCGCGCGATCGCGCTGCTGAGCGTCCCGTATTCTCCGCGTGGCCCGATGCGTCCGACGGACGGGATGAAGATGCTCGCCGGCGACCAGCACTTTTATATGCTGTATTTCCAGGAGCCCGGTAGAGTCGAAAAGGAACTCGACGCCGATCCGCGCCGCTCGATGGCGATGGTGCTCTATTCCGCCTCTGGCGATGCGCCGCAGGACGGGCGATTCTCTTTCCTGTTCCCCAAGACGAAGAAGTTTATCGAAACCGGCATGGTGCCGGAGAAGCTGCCGGCGTGGCTCACGGAAGCCGATCTGGATTTCTTTGCCGGCGAGTTCAGGCGAGCGGGATTTCGCGGCGGAGTGAACTGGTATCGCAACTCCGATCGCAACTGGGAGCTGACGCCCTTTCTCGACGGCGCGATGCTGCGCCAGCCCTCGATCTTCGCCGCCGGTGAGCACGACATAGTCGGCAAAATGATTCCCGGTCGCTACGAGTCGGTCGGTGCATTCACGCCGAATCTGAAAAAGAAAGTGATCATTCCCGGCGCCGGCCATTGGATCCAGCAGGAGCGCCCGAAAGAGATCAATGAGATCCTGATCGAGTTCTTGAAGGGATTGTAAAGGGCCGAGCGAGTTCTCCCACGACGAATGACACGATGGGCCTTACCTTTGCTTGCGTGTCTTGCTGGATGCGCAACAGCGGCTGATCGGTCTCCGGCTTACTCCAACGCAAGCGTGGCCGGTAAGTATCGGATCACCTCGACAATCAAACCTTACGTTAAATTTGCGGGCGGTCCCAAAATCGGTAGCGGCGAAGTCGTTTTCGACGGGCGCGGAAATTTGTCAGGCCGACAGATCTTTCAGGGCCAACAGGGCACCATCCGAGGAACCTATGAGATCGAGCCCGACGGTGCCGGCTCGGCATCCTTGATCACCACACTTGTAGACGGCACCTCTTCCGAGAGCGCGCTTTCCCTTCAGATTCAGAACGACAAGCAGATCAAATTCGTGTCACAAGGGCTGCCGCAACACGGCGACTGGGTCAGCGTTCAGTCGCTGATCGCACAGGGGCAGGCCGGCCTCCAGGGCATCTTCGAGAAGGAGTGAATGAGCCGCGATTGACCCGGATCGGTATCGCGGATAGTTTCGATATATCCTAACAGGAGAGACTAAGGGTGTGCGGAAGTAACTAACTCCATAGTTCGTGTCTTCGGACAACGCTCGCGCGGCCATTTTTCTGCGCGCGCATCTATTGGGAGTAGTTACTATGTTCGTGCGACTATCAGGTCTCTCTTTTTCGTACGCCGATTCGGTTTCGATTCTCTCTGACGTGACGCTCACGCTCGCGCCCGGATGGACCGGCGTGGTCGGCGCCAACGGCAACGGCAAGACCACCTTGCTTCGCCTTATCGCGTGCGATCTCGAACCGACGGCGGGTCATGTTCATCTCGATCCGCCCGCCGCGCTGATTCAGGTCTGCGCGCAGACCGTCGAGACGATGACAATGGAGATTGCGTCGTTCGCCCAGGCGCTCGACGGCAGCGCGCGACGAATCCATGGCGAGTTACGCCTCGACCCCGTGATGCTCTCGCGATGGACGACTCTGTCGCCCGGCGAGCGCAAGCGATGGCAAGTTGGCGCCGCACTCGCGGCAGAGCCCGCAGTGCTGATGCTCGACGAGCCGACCGATCACCTGGACGTTGAAGCGCGCGAGTTGCTGATAGCCGGCCTCGAGCGTTTTCGCGGAGTCGGAATCGTCGTCTCTCACGATCGCGCGCTGCTCGACCGTATCACGGGATACACAGTGCGAGTTCACGACGGCGGCGCGCGCATCTGGCGTGGCAGTTACAGCGGCGCGAAGTGCGCATGGGAAGCCGAAGAGCGGGAGCATCATGCGAAATACGAAGCGCTGAAGAATCAGCGCGCGACGTTGGTGCGCCGACTCGCCGACAAGCGCCGCGTCGCAATGTCGGCCGAGTGGGAGGCCAACGCAGGCACTCGAAAGCGGATGAAGTTTCGCGGCGATCACGACGCCACCAGCATGCTTGCGAAGGGAAAGGCCGAGATGGCCTCGCGCAGACTCTCCCGCGATGCGGGAGTTCTCCGTGCGAGCGTGGACCGAGTCTCGGTGAAGCTCGGCGATTACAAGTTCCGCAAAGACAAAGGACGGGCGGTGTTCGTCGATTACGTGCCTGCGCCCGCCGCAAAGATCTTCACGCTCGACGAAGCAGTGATATCGGCGGGCGGTGTGGCGCTGTTGGAAGACGTGCACCTGGCGGTGCTCCGCGATGCGAAAATTCGTGTCGCCGGCCCCAACGGAATTGGCAAGAGCACGCTGCTCGCGGCGATGATGCGCGGCGCTCACGTCGCATCCTCGCGAATTTTGTATCTGCCGCAGGAACTTACCGCGCATGACGGCGCCGCAATGCTCAACTCGGTTCGCGAACTGCCTCCTTGCGAGCGTGGTCGCGTGCTCAGCCTCGTCGCTGCGCTCGGCGTCGATCCTGATCGCCTGCTCGAGTCCGCGTCGCCTTCGCCCGGCGAGGCGCGCAAGCTAGCGATGGCCTACGGTCTCGGCCGCCAGGTTTGGGCGATGGTCCTCGACGAGCCGACCAATCATCTCGATATGCCGGCGATCGAACGCCTCGAGGAAGCACTCATCGAGTATCCCGGCGCGATGGTAATCGTGACGCATGACGACGCACTCGCGGGAAAGTGCACGGCGATTGAATGGCGCCTCGAAGCCGGTCGCGTTGAAGTGAGGTGAATAGTGAAGTCGGCGGAAAGTTCTTACCTCTCCGGAGGGGAGAGGTAAATCTCTTACGCGATCACTCCACTCGAGCGCAGGCGCGTTAGATCCTCTGCTGAATATCCATGAGCGGTGAGCACTTCGTCGGTGTGCTCTCCTACCAGTGGTGGGCGCGTGATCTCGCCGGGCGTCGCCTCGAGCTTTGCTGCGAGCCCAGTCGTGAGAAATTCGCCGAGCTCCGGGTGCGGGAGTTTCAAAAGCATCTCGCGCGCCGCGGTTTGCGGATGCTTGAACATTTCCTCGACGGTGAGAATCGGTCCGGTCGGGATTCCCTCGCGATTGAGCAAGTCGATCCAGTGATCCGCCGCATGCGCGGCGAGCGCGCGATTGATTTCTTCGCTCAGCGCGGCGCGATTCTTTATTCGCCGCCCGCTTCCCTTGAATCGCTCGTCGGCGCCGAGTTCCGGCCGGCCGATCGCAACGACGAACTTTTTCCACATCGCCTCGTTCCCGCATGCGATGTTGAACGGGCGGTCCGAAGCCTTGAAGACTCCATGCGGCGACGAGAGCGGATGATTGTTGCCCGCCGGCCCCGGCGTCCGCCCGGTCTCGAAGTAAATTCCCGCCGACCAGGTCAGGATGCTCACGATCGATTCGAGCAGCGAAGTCTCGACCCGCTGCCCGAGGCCGGTGCGATGCCGCGCCTCGAGCGCCAGCAGGATTCCCTGCGCCGAAAAAATTCCGCCGAGCAGATCGCAAATCGCGATCCCGACTCGCGTCGGGCCGCTCTCCGCGGTTCCGGTCACGCTCATCAGGCCCGACATCCCTTGTGCGATTTGATCGAAGCCTGGAAAGTCGCGCAGCGGCCCAGTCGAGCCGAAGCCTGAAATGCTGCACGTGATCACGCGCGGATTGCGCGCCGAGAGTTGCTCGTAGTCGAGCCCGAGCGCTTTCATCACGCCCGGCCGGAAATTGTCGACCACGATGTCAGCGGCGTCGATTAGCCGCATCAGTATATCGCGGCCCTCAGGCTTTTTGATCGCGATGCGGAGACTCTTCTTGGATCGATTCGCGCTCAGGAAGAAATAATTATCGCGGCCCTTGTTCTCACCCATCTCGCCGCGCGGATTCTCGACCGCTTCGATCTTGAAAATCTCCGCGCCGTAGTCGCCAAGAATCTGGGTGCAGAAGGGCCCCGCGAGATAGCGGGTCAGATCGACGGCCTTGATCCCCTTAAGCGGCGGTTGCTGCTCGTCCATATTGTTCGGTCCCTCTTGAATTGGCGATGGATTCCGATCTGTTGCCCTCGAAACGCAATTTGACAACCGCCGTATAGCCCCTTACGCGACGAAACTTGCGCTGCTGATTTCCGTCTAACAGTTGATAGTCCACTGGAAACCTATGCCTTGCCGGATAATAATTGAGCACCGTCGATGAGATTCAAAAGTACCGCATGGATGCTCGGGATTGGTGCGCTCATCATCTTAGCCAGCTACTACTTTCTGGCCGGAAGTTCGACCGCGCCCAGAATCGTTACCGCCAAGGTTACCGAAGGGCCGATCGTTCGCTCGGTTACGGCGACTGGAACGGTCAATCCGGTCATCACGGTGCAGGTCGGCACTTACGTCTCGGGACCGATCACCGCAATCTATGCCGACTACAACGCGCCCGTAAAGAAGGGCCAACCGATCGCGAAAATCGATCCGCGTCCGTACCAGACGACGGTCGATATCGCGCATGCCACGCTTGCGAACTCCAAGGCGCAGCTCGGCAAGGACCAGGCCGATCTCGCCTACAAGAAAGTCACCTACGAGCGTAACCTGGCGCTGTTCAAGGCGGACGCGGTCTCGAAGGACGTCGTGGATTCGGCGTACAGCGCCTGGCAGATGGATGTCGCGCAGGTGAATCTCGATCGCGCGAGTATCCAGCAGCAGACGGCCAATGTCGCGGCGGCCGAGATCAATCTGAACTACACCAATATCGTGTCGCCGGTGGACGGCACCGTGGTCTCGCGCAACGTCGACGTGGGACAGACCGTCGCGGCGAGCTTTCAGACCCCGACGCTTTTTCTGATCGCGCAGGATCTCACCAAGATGCAGGTGGACTCCAATGTCAGCGAGTCCGATATCGGCTACGTCAAGAACGGGCAGAAAGCGACCTTTCGGGTCGACGCGTTTCCCGACCGCGACTTCGAGGGCCTGGTAAGCCAGGTTCGCCAGGCGCCGATCACGGTCCAGAACGTGGTCACCTACGATGTGGTCGTGAGCGTTGAAAATCCCGAGCTGATGCTGAAGCCGGGGATGACGGCAAACGTAAACGTGGTCACGGCATCGAAAGGCAATGTCGTGCGCGTCCCGATCGACGCGTTGCGCTTTGCGCCGGTCGGACAACCGCCTGCGAACTCCGCGGCGATTGACGGAGCGCCGGGCCAGCAGACTCGGGTCTGGGTGCAAGAAGAGTCGCAAAGTATCGCCGGTCACGATTACCACCGGGCTCAGCGACGGAACCTTTGTCGAAGTCGCCGAGGGCGATGTGCAGCCCGGCGATCGCGTAGTGACCGACGAAATTCGCACCGCGCTACCGCATCCCTCGGGATCATCGTCGTCGCATAGCGGCGGAGGCGGCGGGATGCCCTCGATGGGGCACATGCCGCATTAGCGACAGGGTTTTTGCGATGAGCAGCGTGATTGAACTGGTCGATCTGACCAAGACCTATGTGCTTGGCGAGGTCGAGGTTCACGCGCTGCGCGGCGCGAGCCTGAAGATCGAGCGCGGCGAGTTCCTGGCGATAATGGGCGCGTCGGGCTCGGGCAAGTCGACCCTGATGAACATGCTCGGATGCCTCGATCTGCCGACCAGCGGCCATTATTTTCTCGAGGGCGAGGATGTCTCCCTGCTCAACGAGTCGCAACTCGCCGCGATCAGCAGCCGGCGAATCGGGTTCGTCTTCCAGAATTTCAACCTGCTGTCGCGAACCTCGGCGCTCGAGAACGTTGAGCTGCCGCTGTTCTATTCCGCGTGGACTCCCGACGGAGAGCATCGCGCCGCCGATCTGGTGAAACTGGTCGGGTTAGCGGGCCGCGACCAAAGCCATCCGAACCAACTCTCGGGCGGGCAGCAGCAACGCGTCGCGATCGCGCGCGCGCTGGTGAATCGGCCGTCGATCCTGCTGGCCGACGAGCCGACCGGCAATCTCGACTCGACCAACTCGGCCGAGATAATGGACGTGCTCACCAAGCTCAATCGCGAACAGGGAATCACGGTGATCGTGGTCACGCACGATCCCGACGTCGCGGCCTACGCGGACCGGGTGGTGACCTTCCGCGATGGCGTGATCATCTCCGACACCCGAAAAGAGGGGGCCGCCGCCAACGCGGCCGCATCCGCCGCTCATACCCCGGCCATGGATGCGACCGGGCAAGCTGCCTCGATAACCGACACCGCGTGGACGTTTGCCCGGATGGCGATGGTCGCGGCGGCGCGCGCGATCAAGCGCAATAAACTGCGCGCGGCGCTCACGATGCTGGGTATTTTTATCGGAGTCGCGGCGGTAATCACGATGGTCGCGGTGGGCGACGGTGCGAAATCTTCGGTCGAGGCGCAAATCAACAGCCTCGGCACCAATCTGCTGGTAGTGGTGCCCGGTGCGACGACCTCCAACGGCGTCCGCGCAGGGCTCGGTAGCAATTCCACCCTGACGGTTGCCGACGCGCAGGCGATTGGGCGCAGCGGTGGCGCGATCGCGCTGGTCACCTACATGGATCGGCAGGTCGCGCAGGTGGTCTCCGGCAATCATAACTGGAGCACCAACATCCAGGGCACCACGTCAAACTATTTTGCGATCCGCGATTGGCCGCCGTCGATCGGACGCATCTTCACCGACTCCGAGGAAAAGGCCGGCGCGGCGGTATGCCTGCTCGGACAAACAGTGGTGAACAATCTGTTCGGCGAGGGACAGAATCCGGTCGGCGCGACGATTAGGGTCAAGAACTTTCCCATGAAAGTGATCGGCGTGCTCTCGATCAAGGGACAGTCCAGTTACGGGCAGGATCAGGACGACGTCGTAATCGTTCCGTTCAACACCGCGGAACGCAAGGTGCTCGGCGTCTCGGGGCCGTCAGCGGCACCCACGCCCGCGGCAGTAGCCACCGCCAGCGCGTCCAATCCTTACGCCACAGTGCCGACCACCAATTCGGTTTACAGCTCGAGCGAAGCGGCCAGCCCGTTCGGCGGTGCGCCGAAAATCACCGGCGTCGTCAACACCGTGTACATCAAGGCGAGCAGCTCCGACCAGGTTGACAACGCGGTTGCGCAAATCACGCACACGCTGCACGAGCGCCATCATATACAGGCGAGACAGGATGACGACTTCACGGTCCGCAACTTGAGCGAAATTGCGGCCGCCTCCGAGAACGCCACCCAGGTGATGACCCTGCTGCTGCTGTCGGTGGCGTCGATTTCCCTGCTGGTGGGTGGAATCGGAATCATGAATATCATGCTGGTCTCGGTGACCGAGCGGACCCGCGAAATCGGTATCCGGATGGCTATCGGCGCGCGCCGAATCCATATCATGCTCCAGTTCCTGGTCGAGGCGATGATGCTCTCGGTGATGGGCGGGTTCGCGGGGATCGTGCTCGGCATCCTGATCTCGAAGCTGATTTCAGCTCTCGCGGAATGGCCCACCCTGGTGTCGCCGGTGGCGGTGGTCGGCGGGTTCATCTTTTCGGCGGCGGTCGGCGTGTTTTTTGGCTATTATCCGGCGCGCAAGGCGTCGATGCTCCATCCGATCGACGCGCTCCGCTACGAATAATGCCGCAATTTCCTTAAGCCCGCCGTCTAAACGCGTCCTGCCGCATTTTCACCCCTTGATTCATCAAAATGTAGGCTATAAGAACATTACGACGACATGAAATTTACTTACTTGACTTCGAGCAATTTCGAGACCCACAATGATGGTTCATATGATGGACAGGAGGTCCTAGGGATGGTCAGGCAGGTTTTTGGGAAGACGTTGCTGGGCATGGGGGCGTTGACGATGGGCTTATGCCTCATTGTGGCGTCAGCAAATGCCACTGTGAAGCCAGGTGACGTTATTACACCGGAGAACTCGGCGCAGGTAAAAGACCTGGTATCGCCAGGGGTTTTCTACACTATTACTCATGGGATGCGGATGAATATCGTCCCCACCGAGCGGGTCGATTGGCCGCCCCCATACAAAGACGCAACGGAAAAATATTCGGCGCAGGTCAGGCTCACCAACGATCATCGCAGCATGATCGGATACGTCGCCGGCCAACCGTTTCCGTTAATCGATCCGAATGATCCCTACGTCGGGGCTAAAATCGTTTGGAACAACGTGTTCCGTCCGATCCAAAGTGACGACTACGATCTGCGCTTCTACGATTGCCAGAGCCAGTACGTTCGTTCGGGTGAGGAACAGAAGATGATCGACGATATCCAGGTCGGTCACTATGCCGGTTACAACCTGGTCGGTCGCACCGAGGTCGAGCCGATTCCCGTCGATCCGGACTTCAAGCAGTCCGGCCGGCTGTGGCTGTTCGCACTCTACCCCGTGCTCTCGCCGCAGGAGGCCCGTGGAACCGGACTCATCCGTTATCGCTACGCGGATCCGAAGCGTGGCGACGATAGCTGGGATTGGACGCCCGGCAGCCGCCGCGTCCGCCGCCTGAACGAGGCGATTCTCTCCAGCGCCACTGGTGCGCAGAGCTACGATCCCGACCATTATTCCGGCTTCAACCCCAAGACCGAGGAGTACAACTACAAGTTCCTCGGCGAGAAGCAGATGCTCGCGAGCGTTCATGCGCAGCATTCGCCCGAAGTGACTTGCCCCTACGATGGCGGTGCGACCGCATGCCCCGAGGCATGGGAAATGCGCCATATGTACATCGTCGAGGCGACCCCCCGGCGCGATACGAACAATCCGAGCGCGCTCGACAAGTCCACCACGATCTACCTGGACGGCGAGGTGTGGTTCGAACCGTACATCGACACCTACGACCAGAAGGGTCATCTGTGGCGCACGCATATCTACTGGCTCGCGTATCGTGACCGCCCGGTTCCCGATGCGCGCGTCGCGATCTACCCGTTCAAGCGGGAGTTCGTAGTGGGTGCGGCGTCGATCGACACGCAGGGCAATTTCTCCACGATGTGCTATCTGCCCGGTCAGCACACGCCCGAGCGCGAATGCTGGTACATCAACATGGGCGCCGTCGACAAGGACTTCTGCACTGTGAAGGCGATGGTAGCCGCGGCTCCTTAAGCCCTCTGGCAAAAGAAGCCTTATAACTGGTTAGAAACTGGCGCGGAGCAAACTGCTCCGCGCCAGTCGTTTTTCAAGGGTTCGCGATCGATTCGGGCGCGTTGCGGAGCGCGTTGAAAACCACCGGCGGCACGCGCAGGCGCTCGTCGGACTCGTAGATTTCGCGGATATCCGGGAATGCTTCGTCTCCCCCAAGGGTGAGCTCCGCGACATGGTCGAGCAACTTCTTTTTCTCCTCGGTCAGTGCGTCATCAGTCATCTCCATCAAACCCCAAACGTCCCACGGCAGCATCGCCATCCCGTTGAGCGACGCGAGGTCGCGCACCACGTTGCCCGCGATAAACCACATCCCGCGCAAGCCGGGTACCATCGAGAGCCCGAAGTTGCTTGCGTCGGCGCGACCGGAACGGCACATCTGCCACGCGTCGCCCGCGATGATAAACCGATCGCGCGGCACGTCGAGGGTATTGAAGTCGGGTCTGAATTGCTTCTTCTGCACCGCATCGAGCTGAGCGTCGACCAATACCCAGCGCCTCTCCGCATCGTTCCAGTACTCGCACACCCAATGGTCTTCGAACTTGCCCGCGTTGAAGTACGCGCCGAAACCGCATCGCGGCCGCGCAGGAACGCCATGCTCATTGAGCATGGCGGATAGCATCAGCGAAAAATGGCGGCATACGCTGGGCAGGCGATGCGCCGGCTCGCGCGCCGTCGTCAGTGGACGCGAGTCGAGCTCGTGAATCCGCGTCAGCATTCGCGCCAGCCTACGGATGTGCCCGTCGTCGCGTTGCTCTTCGGATAGTTTGAGATTGTACAAAAACGGCGCCATATCGCGATGTATCAGCACGCCCTGTACGATTTCGCATAGCGATGCGAGATCGTTTGGCAGCACGCTCAGCTCCCCGCGATACGCACCCGCCGCCGTCATCGGACCATCGTTTCGATAATATTCCTGCGGTTTTTCCATGGAGTCTTCTCTACTTCAGATTTGGCAGGGTCGTTCTTTTGATCATCGCCCGCTCAAAATCGTCTGGACTGAGCGCGGCAAATTCCTCGGCGTCTTTGCCAACGAGGTAGCGCGCCTTCGGATTCTCCGCTTCTGCCGCATCCGCTATTACCTGCGCAACATCATTTGCGTCACCGAACTTTCGAGTTCCGCTGGCTGTACGGTACTGCTCCAATACGCGCGCGTACTGCGGGTCGCTGGTGCCTCGCGCAAAGCCATCTTTCAAGCGACTCGGATAATGCATGTTGGCGCCGGCGCGAGTGTTGAAGTTTCCCGGCTCAATCAGGACGACGCGGATTCCCAGCGCCCTAAGCTCATGTCGCAGCCCGTTGCTTGCCGCTTCGAGCGCGAATTTGCTCGCGGAATATACCGACAGAAACGGAAACGTGCGCAACCCCGAGATCGAACTCACCATGATGATCGTTCCCGAGCGCTGCGCGCGCATCGTGGGCAGCGCGGCGCGCGTAACCCGGATTGCGCCGAAGAAGTTAGTCTCGAACACCTGCTTCAAATCTTCGTCGCTGTAGTCTTCGATCGGGCCGAACGAGCCGAACCCGGCATTGTTCACAATGACATCGAGCCGCGCCGCGTGCTTCGTAATATGCGCGACCGCAGCCGAGACGGAGCCGGCATCGGTCACGTCAAGCTCGACAGTTTCGACGGAAAGATTCTCCTTCTCGGCCTTCGCGAGTATATAGCTTGCGTTTTTGAGATTGCGCATCGATGCGAATACGCGATGCCCTCGCCGCGCCAGCTCGAGCGCGGAAAGTTGCCCGATTCCGGAGTTGGTGCCCGTGATCAATGCGACCGCCATGAGTTGTCTCCTGCGCAAAGCCGGTCGGCCAGCGTGCTCAAGCCGTAGCGTGGCATTGGCAGGAAAGGTAGCGCTCGAGATTCTGGAACGAACGCTCCCAGCCCTCCCGCGCAATCGAATTGGATATCTCCTCGATTGATCTTCGCGCCTCGTGCTCCGCTTCCGACTCCGTAGCCGCGGCGCCGATGCTCCCGTTGCGCTCGAGGTTGGCGACCAACCAGAACCAGGTCTGTTGAGAGCGCCATATCTCGAATGCGATCCCCAAGTGATTTTTGCTGCTGCGCATTGTCATTCACTACCCGCGGAATTTTTCAACGTCTCGCTATATAGACGTTCAAGGGATCCCGAAATCGACAAAGTCGTTAATCCTGGTTGTAAGCCTGCCGCAATTTTCCGACGTTGATCTTGCCCATTTGCATCATTGCCTTCCCTCGAGATTTTCAGGCGTGACCAGCGACGCGAAGTAGACCTCGACCTCTTCGGATCTTGTCGCCTTCGATCCTGAAGAACTCCGTGCAGCGCCATTTGCCGCCGTCGTTTCGGGTCCCTTCATAACGAACGAAAGCCTCGTTGCCTTTCTCGAAGAGCTTCTCGATCTGAAATGCCCGGATGTTCTCGCTGTTCGGCCAGCACCGCTTGAAATAAGTTGTTCTATCGATGTGATCGTCGAGCGGGCTGGTGAAGGTGAAGTCATCGCTCAATAACCCTTCGATTGCTTTCCGATCTTTCGATTCGTAGGCGGCGTAACACCTGCGAACCAGATCCGATACATTGCTGCGCTGTTCCATGTCTGGGACCTCCTTTCGGCGGAGTTCTGCGCCGCCAAACTCACGCAGCCGCCAGGTACTCGGCCAGACGATCGAGACTGCTGGTCCATCCGCCGCGATGCTCGTCGCGCGCTGTGACCGATTCGAAGATCGACTGGCGCAGGGTCAGCTTGGTCTTGCCGCCGTGGTCCTCGAAGGTCAGCGTCATAGTCGTTTGCGGACGAGTGAAATTTCCATCTGCATCGGCCCAGCCGCCGGCCATCACGAGTCGCTCCGGCTCCTTGATCTCGCGAAAAACTCCCTGGTTCCAATGATCGCCGTCCGGACCGAGCATATGGATTCGATACGCGCCGCCCGGGCGCAACTCGCTTTTGAGTACCGTGCTCTTGAAGCCGCGCGGGCCGAACCAATGGACCATATGATCGGGGTCGGTCCACGCTTTGAAGACGAGGCTTCGCGGCGCATCGAAGATCCGCTCGATAACAAGTTCCCGCTCGGCCATTTCTGTAGCGGCAGTATTTGCTTCGCTCATCTTGTTTCTCCTTCAAGCTGGCGTCATTTCGTGAAATCTCGAAATAAACGCACTCTCATCCACCCGAGAGCGCGGGGTAAATCCACACTTCGGAATCGTTCGTGACCTGGGTTGCGCCGCCTTGCGTAAAGCGCACGTTCTCGCAGTTGACGAATACGTTGACGTGGGCGCGGATGTTGTTCTGATCGTCGAGCACTCGCTGCCGGATACCCGGATAGTCGCGGCCCAACATCACGAACGCTTCGCCAACGGTCATTCGCAGGTCGAGCGGCAGCCGCATCTCGACGACTTCATTGTCGGCGGCCCATCGACGCAGAGCAGATGGCAGATGAAAACGCATCGTGGCACTCAGGCGACCAACGCAGCTTTCACGCATAGCACCGCGGGCAGCCAATCCGCGATCGATCGCCAGCTCTCGCCTTCGTCAGCGGACGCGAACAGATGGCCTCCGCGCGTCCCGAAATAAAGTCCCGCAGGATCGAGGCTGTCCGATGTGAACGCATCGCGAAGCACCGAGAAGTAACTGTCTCGCTGCGGGAGCCCGTTGCCGAGCGGCTCCCATGACTCGCCCGCGTCGCGAGTGCGCCAGACTTTGGTAGCGCCCTCGATAGGCACTCGAAAGTTGTCGGACTCGAGCGGAATCAGGTACGCGGTATCGCCACGGCTCGGATGCGCGACCATCGGAAAACCAAACTCCGACGGTAGTCCCTTGGCGATATCGATCCACGTATCGCCGCCGTCATCGCTGCGGTAAACGCCGGGATGATTCTGCAAATATATGCGCGCCGGATTTTTCGCATCGTGGCCCAGCTTGTGTGCGCACTGAGGACCAAAATGCGGCGCGTGCGGCGGCCCGCCCTCCATCCGCACGCCTTTGTTCCGGCGGGTCCACGACTCTCCACCATCGTCGCTGCGATAAACACCAGCCGACGAGATACCGACAATGATGCGCTTTGCGTCGCGAGGATCGGGCAGGATCGTATGCAGACAAAGCCCGCCGAATCCCGGCAGCCAGTACGGACGCTCAGGATGATTGAGCAGCGACTCGACCGGATGAAACGTCTCGCCGCGATCGTCGGAGCGAAACAGCACGGCGGGATCGGCGCCCGCGAACACCACGTCGGAACCAACGAGCGGCGCAGCTTCGAGCGCCCACACCGCGTTCAGCGAGAGTCCGCTGCCGGCTGGGAATTTCACGTTGCCGTCGGCGGGCTCGTTCCAGCTCGCGCCGAAGTCATCCGACCAACTCACTAGCGCGCCCCAATGGGTACTCAAGTTTCCGACCAGGATGCGTGGCGCTTTCCTGTCGGTAAGATATGCCGCCGAATAAACGGCCTGGCCTTTGAAGTAGGGTCCGGCGATGCGGAACTGGCTGCGCTTGCGATCGCTGCGAAAAATGAAAGCGCCCTTGACCGTCCCGACGATCACGATGACATCGCCGCTTTGCGGGGTGATTTGCTCGGCCCTTTCCATACTCACTCCACGCCTGATGCTCAGGCAGCCTGCTCGCAGTTGACCATCCAGGGAATTCCAAATTGATCGACCAGCATGCCAAAACGCACAGCCCAGAAAGTCTGCTGGATTGGCATCTGCACCGTTCCCTTCGATGACAACGATTTGAAGATCCGTTCCGCGTCCGCCGGCGTGTCAACGCTGAGCGACACGGAGAAGCCTTTTGCGGCCTCGTAACGATCGGGCGGAGCGTCTGAACCCATCAAGGTCTTGTCGCCGACGGTCAGCCGCGCGTGCATGATCTTGTCGCGCCATCCGGCCGGAACCTGGTCTGCTATCGGCGCCTCCGCATGGGTCATCATCATTTCGATCTTGCCGCCCAGGCACTCCTCGTAGAACTTGAACGCCGCCGCGCACTGGCCGTTGAACGTTAGATAAGGATTCAATTGCATGATTCACTCCTTCGCCTGATTTACCTTTCAGAGATTTTCGTTCGTGTTCTCAAAACTCGGAATTATCTCCCGGCTCGCGGAACTCTCGATTGAAACCTTTCTTTCCCCTGCCATGGGTTCCTCGCGTCAAATGCTCGCCACGTATTCGGCAAGCCGCTCTAGGGTTTCGGTCCATCCCTGCTGCGCGCCGCGTGTTGAATCCGATTCGAACGAGTATGTCTGATGCACCGTCAGCAGCGTCTTCCCTTGATGATCGGCAAACGTAATCGTCGCCACGGTCTCGTTGCCTTCGGCTTCCAAAATGCCGGTCCATACGATTCGCTCAGGCGCGACGATTTCGCGATAAACGCCGTGCACCCAATGCTCGCGGCCTTCGGATGACCGCATGCACAACCGATAACTCCCGCCCACGCGGAAATCCATCTCGCAGACCGGCACCGTGAAGCCCTTGGGCGAGAACCATCGCATCAGGTGTTTGGGCTCGGTCCACGCTTTGAATACGAGCTCGCGCGGCGCATCGAAGATTCGCGTGATGACCAGTTCGCGCGGGGCCGACTCGGTGCCGGCGCTATTTCTTGCCGCCATTGTTCTTCTCCTTGTCCTGCAACTCGCGCAGATAGCTCTCCAGCCGGTCGAAGCTCTCGTCCCAGAAACGGCGATAGTGTTCCAGCCAGTCCGCAGCATCCCTGAGCGGACCTGCGGCGAGCCGGCACGGTCGCCACTGCGCATCGCGACCGCGCGCGATGAGCCCGGCGCGCTCGAGCACCTTCAGATGCTTGGAGACGGCGGGCAGGCTCATCTCGAACGGCTCGGCCAGTTCGGTCACCGAGGCCTCACCTGAGGCCAGCCGCGCAAGGATCGCTCGCCGAGTGGGATCGGCCAGCGCGGCGAAGGTGATGTTGAGATCAGGCGCCATGGAAACTACTGAACCATTCAGTTAAATAACCTGTTGGTTAAATACAACGGGCGCCAGAATATGTCAAGCCGGCTGATCTGGCGGATAGGTCAGGGCAGCGAATAGGTCAGGGCGTTATAGCGTTATCCACAGGGCGCGCGAATCGTCATGGACATTTGGCACGCCATGGACTATGGTCGCGACGTATCGCGTGAATTAGACGCGGTCTTTAAATAAGGTCCCGTGTCCAAAGTCGGCGCAGATGTGCCTCGCAGGTCCAACGAGTCACTCTGCGCCGACAACTTTTCTGCCGTTCGCTAATCCACTATTCCACTGTGACCGACTTCGCGAGATTGCGCGGCTGATCAACGTCGGTGCCACGCTCGGCCGCGATATGGTACGCGAGCAATTGCAGCGGCACGGTCATCAGCACCGGCGTGAGCATCCGGTTTGTCTCGGGCACCTCGATCACATCGGCGGCGACCCGCTTCAACTCATCGGTCGCGTGATTCGTCACAGCAATAATCCGCCCGTTGCGCGATTCGACTTCTTTTAGATTCGACATCGATTTCTCGAACAGGTTGTCGTTGGGAATTATCACGACCACCGGCATCTTCTCGTCGATCAGCGCGATCGGCCCGTGCTTCATCTCGCCGGCCGAATAGCCTTCGGCGTGGATGTAGGAAATTTCTTTCAGCTTCAACGCTCCTTCGAGCGCGACCGGATAATTTATTCCGCGCCCGAGGAACAGGAAGTCGCTCGCCGAAGCGTACTTGCGTGCGATCTGCGCGATCGCCGGCTCGTTCGCAAAGATCGTTTTGAGCTCGGCGGGAATGGCGAACGCGGGCTGGAGGAGTTTCTCCGCCTCGGAATTTGACAGACGACCCATCCGCGCCGCCAGATGAATCGCGAACAGATAGTACGACTCCAGCTGAGTCAGAAAGCACTTGGTGGTGGTGACGCTCGTCTCGGGACCGCATCGCGTGTAAAGCTGCGCGTTGGCCTTGCGCGCGATCGATGAGTCCACCGTATTTGTGATCGCCAGCAGATGCGCGCCGCGCCCGCCGCCTTCTTCCATTGCGGCGAGCGTGTCCGCGGTCTCACCCGACTGCGACACCGCGATGATCATCGTCCGCTCGTCGATCGGCGGACGCCGATAGCGGAACTCCGATGCGTAATCGACTTCGACCGGGATCCCGGCCAGCTCCTCGATCATGAACTTGCCGATCTGCGCGGTGATCCACGACGCTCCTGCGCCCACGATCACGATTCTCCCGATCGACGACGGACCGCCTGCGGGGAGAAGGTCGCTTTCGAAGTGGACTGTCGATGAACCCGCGGCAGCACGTCCCGCCATCGTGTCGATCCACGCCTGCGGCTGATCGTTGATTTCCTTGCGCAGGTAGTGGCGGAAGCCGCCCCTGGTCGCCGCGGCTGCGTCCCATTCGATCTGGCGCGGAATGCGAGTCACCGCGGTGCCGTCGAATTTCATCAGGCGGATTCCGATCGCAGTGACTTCGGCGAGTTCGCCGTCTTCAAGAACCATCGCGCGGCGCGTGTGTTGGAGGATCGCAGGAATGTCCGACGCGATAAAATTCTCGCCCTCGCCAAGTCCCAGCACCAGCGGTGTCGCGGTCTTCGCGGCGACCAGCTTGTCGGGCTCGGTCTCGGACAGCACCACGATCGAGAACGAACCGCGGATACGCATCACCGCTTCGCGGACTGCCTCGGTCAAGCCGCGGCCCGTTTTCAGTTTTTCCTCGATCAGATGCGAGATCAACTCGGTGTCGGTCTCGGAGCGGAGCTTGTGGCCGCGCGCGAGCAGCTCGGTGCGCAGCTCGATAAAGTTCTCGACGATTCCATTGTGGATGACCGCGACCGGGCCGGCGCGATGCGGATGCGCATTCTCCTCCGAGGGACGGCCGTGCGTCGCCCATCGTGTGTGCCCCATCCCGATATGGCCCTCGAGCGGCGAGTCCGCGAGCAGGAGCCGGAGGTTCTGCAGCTTACCCTTGGCTCGGCGAACTTCGAGCTTGCCGCTATCGACAATTGTGGCGACGCCGGCGGAGTCGTAGCCGCGATACTCGAGGCGGCCAAGTCCGTCGAGCAGGATCGGGTATGCCTCGCTCGGCCCAACGTATCCGATTATTCCGCACATGAATCACTCCTATTCCGAACCGTTACGGAGTTGTCCGCATGAGCACGAAAACGTTAAACATTCGTGCTCGCTTCGGGGGAGCGATCGTGAGCCACCACAGAGAGTGGACGAAATGGTCAAAGCGGGAGAGTTTAGGGAAACCTTGATCAGAGCCTTATGCTCAGCCACGTGAGGACTCGAATTTGTCGCGCGGTCACCCGCGCGGTTTGTTCGCCTCTATCGACCGTGGAGCCGGGAAGCCATCCGCCGATTATCTTCGATACTGCTTCCACCTCGTCAACTCATAGGATTATGAGTTCTGGCGCTACTCTCGTTTATTTCGATTTTTTGCTTAGACCACTACCTCGCTTCTGGATGGGCCAACCGTGCCCCTTACGACTTATTATCCGCGTGTGAGCATGGCCGTGGCAAGCGAGGCGCGCCGGTGTGCCATCCTGCGATCATAGCGATGCTTCTGTTGGCTTCGGATACGCCATGAATCAGATGCTCCCAGGCAATCTGGTCGATGTGCGCGCCGCGGCGCTGATCGATGCGCTATACCGATGCCTTTGACGACGGTCGCAGCTGCAGCAGATCCCATCGATTGCCGTAGAAATCTTCGAACACCGCGACGGTGCCGTACGATTCGTCGCGCGGAGCCTCGCAAAACTTGACGCCGCGAGTGAACATCGCGTGGTAATCGCGCCGGAAATCATCGGTGTGAAGAAAAAGGAAAACCCGTCCGCCGGTCTGATTGCCGATTCGCGACATCTGCTCCGGCGTTGATGCTTTGGCGAGGAGCAGGCGCGTTTCTGTGGAGCCGGGCGGCGCGAGGAGCACCCACCGCTTTTCGCCGCCGAGCGGGGTATCCTCGACGACCTCGAACCCGATCACATTCGTGTAGTAGTCGATCGCCTCATCGTAGTCGCGAACGACGAGTGCGACATAGCCGACGCGTTGTCGTTTTGCACTTTCCATTCGCTAGTCGCGCTCACCGAACGGGACGCCGCCCGGTTCCTGCGGAAGAGTGTCGCTGATTTTCACCCATGGCGCTTTCGAGCCGACCATGAAATGCACGTCGGCGCTCCGCAAAGGGTCGGAGTCGAGCGTTCCGAGCCGGAACCCGAGCACTTGAGGAGCAGCGTCATCACGCTTGTAGATGGGTGAGCCGCAGCAGCTCGCAAAAAATCTATGAACACCCGGGCTGGATTCCCAACTCGATAAGAGCTCGTTCCCGGAGACGAACGAGAATTCGCCGGCGTTCACCCCGGCAGTTGTCCCGAAGCTTGACCCGGAGTGTTTTCGGCATCGCCAGCAATGGCAATAGGTGATTGGCCCGAGGAGCTCTCCATTGATCTGATAGCGTATGCGCCCGCAAGCGCAGGATCCTTTTAGCATTCTCGTAAACTAGTCGAGATGCGACCGAAGCTGAAGTCGTTGCTCTGAGTCAGCGCGGACAGGCCGCTGTTGTTGTTTTTCGATGTGGCGGTGTCTATTGAGAGGAACCGTTCGCCGAAAAGCTGGACTACCGAGTCGTTTGTTTTTGTTAGTAATGCAGGGGATCGACGGAGCACACTGAATGTCGCGAAGTTCACGCGCCAAGGCGCGATCCCGAAGTGGATCGAGCCGGGAAAGGCCGCGACACTCTTCGGACTCTGATTCATCAGAGCCCGCTCGGCCGGGCAGAGAAGCGGGGGAAGCGTCGATCTTTCGCTTCAAGGGGATCGACGCGGCGCTGCTCGCGCTCCTGCTCGGTTTTGCGATGCTCCTGATCGTGCGCACGGGATTTGCCAACGGACAGGAACTATACCCGACGCCCGACGCGATTGAATACGCGGCGATTGCGGTAGACCTTGATAGCGGCCTAGGCCCGGTGCTCCATTTCGGGGGAAATTCTTATCCGCCTCGCTATACGATCGGTTATCCGCTCATTCTAGCTGCGGCGTATCCACTTGTGGGGCATAGGCCCGAACGGCTTTGCCTGGTTACAGCACTGACGGCATTGGTCGCGATAGCCGGGCTTTATCTCTTGACGCTATGGGCGTTCGACCGGCCAAGCGCGATTTTGGCCGGGTTACTGCTGGCTACGTCGCCATATTTTCTCGGACTTTCCACCTGCGTGATGAGTGACGTTCCTTCGCTTGCGGTCGTAGTCCTTGCTGCACTGGCATTTTTGTATGCCGAGGAAAAAGAAAGCCTGGTCGCATCCACGCTGTGCGGACTGCTGGCGGGCCTGGCCGTCATAGTCCACGTCACCAACGGCGCAATATTGGCCGGAATGCTGGCGGCGGCTCTACTCGTTCGGCCACGCAGATTACGGTTCGCGCAAGTGATGGCGTTTGCGATCGGGTTCGCTCCATTTCCAGGATTGCAGGCTTGGGTAAATCTGCACTACCTCGGTTCGATCCTCTCAAGCGGTTACGTGTTCTGGTTGCCGGAATTCTACAGCTCAGTCTCTACGTCTTTTAAGTTGAGCTACTTCGTCGTGCCCCCGGATTCGTCCTATCTGCACGGAAATTTTGTCTCTTATACGCTCGCAATGCTTGGTCTCGATGGCGTCTTCGGTCAGCTTACTCTGGGTGAGGAGTTCCGAACGTTAATTCGCGCGCGCTACGCTTTTTACCCGTTTCCGGTCGCGGTCTGCGCCGGGCTGGGCGTGTTCTTCGCGATCCGGGGCAAGCGCAACGCAAGGACGATGCGTGCGGTGTATTTGGGCCTCGGCTTTCTTGCCGCGCTGTTACTTACTTACTTCTTTTATTTCTATGTGGATCCTCGCTACCTGATGCCGGCGTTGTTTATCGTTTTTGCCGCGGCGGGCTATGGGCTGGTCAGCGTGAATCGAGGGCCGCAGAGGGGATGGGCGGGATTTGCGGTGATTGCCCTGGACGTGCTTCTTGCCGGCGCGATTGTGGTCGAGACGGTTGGCTGGGTTGCGGCGCCGTCGCGGCAGTCGAAGCTGCTCGCCGATGTGCTCGCGATCCGGCCCCGGCTGACGAACGCAGTGGTGGTCAGCGATATTTCGCTACAATGGATCGAGCTTTTTGCGGGTGGAGAACGAACCGAATTTGTCGGCCTCAACAGTCTTACTGACCCGGAGGAACCGATAACCCAGTACCATCTGTACTATCTCTACAACAAAAAGGTCGAAGGATCGACCGAACCGATACCGCCGATACTTTTTCCCGGCGGCGTATTCGACTTGGCGGAAGCGCGCAAGCTCGCAGAAGAGGATCAGAAAGGACGCCCGGTGTATGTGCTGGTAGTGAAGCCGATGACCCGCTATTGGGATAATGTGCTTAAGGGGGAGTTCGCCGAGATCGATCGTTACTTCACCAAAACGATCGCGAACTATCCCGAAGTGGAGCTCTACCGTTTGAAGCCGCGCTAACCTGCACCCCCTCTGCTCAAAACAGGGAGGCATTTTCAGCGCACTTACGCGATATTCTTGACTTGCTCGAGTTCCGGTGGCCACCACGTTTCGCAGAGCGTAAGGATCAACATGAGTGCCGTCGCTGCGTTGACCGCGATCGACGCTTGTAGCGGATCAGCGCACAGGTACTGCCCTACCGAAGAGAGCAAACAAAAGCTTGTCGCCGCGAATATGCTGACGATGAGCCGCTGCTGCGGTCGGTCGCTCAAGGCCGGTGGTCTGATCAGATACAACTCCAGAGGAATTAACAGGACATAGTAGTGCAGCCATGCCAAGTGACTGGACATCAGCATGACCGCACATCCAAGACCGACGACCACAAACATCCGATGCATCGATCGCGATGATTCATCGGAGCGGCGCGAAGGTGGCGGAGCCAGGTCCCGCGCGCGTTTCGATCCGGTCTTGAAGATCACCACGCTTACGATGGCCATCAGGATGACCAGGATGTATGCGGACGTCTCCCGATGGATCGTTCGAGACAGCAGGACCGCCAGACCGTAGTTCCCGTTTTCCATCGGGTACGATATGGCCAGAGTACCCGAAAGACTCCGGATGAAATCCCACCACATGGCCGGCAGGCCGAAATAACTCACCGAGATCGACACCGATAGCAACGCCGCCAGACACATGCCCACCAGCATGCGAGTCAGCCTCCGATAGTCCCGATCCGTCAGCATGACGAGCATGCTCAGGAACGCAACGATCGCCACGTTGGGCTTGAGCATTGCGCCGATACCCAGCGACAGGCCTGCGAGCACTCCCCACGATCGCGTGATGAAGAGAAGGAAGCACGCCAGCGGCAAGAGCTGAATCTGGTTGAGGTTGGCGACCCTCATATCGGAGAGCAGCGGCTCGAAGCTCGTAGTGAAAAGCACAACGGCTAAGAGCGTTGACACCGGTGAGAACCGGAGTAGCCGGCAGAAGATAACTGTCGCCAGGATAAAGCAGAGCCATGACGTGATCGCGAAACGAATTAGATCCTTGTCGTAGGCACCGCTGGCAGTCAGACCGACGAGTGCAAGGACGAGAGGCGACCCGACGACAGGCAGTCGGTTTTCATAAAGTTGCATGTTGATCGCGGTCGCCTTTCGTTGCACCTCAGACACCTGCGGCGACGAGCTTTCGCTGATCAAAACCGAAGCCATGTCCCGTTGACTGTCTGGCGCGTAGATATTCGCAACAGCTCGCATCTTCAGGACGTGGGGCACACTCCACAACATGAAGTAGTCGATCCCGGGACTGCGTGTGGCGTACTGCCAGGCGCTGAAGAATGGATTGAGCAGGAGTAACAGAGCCAACACCAGCGAGGTGCACACGCCGGCCTGCAGACGACGTAACCAGTTGCTTGGCACAGTCGCCTGCTTATTCGAAATATCCATTTTAAGGCGGGTTCAGACTCGCACCCGGACCACGCGGTTTGCAAACCTCCCCGACGGTGGAGCTTTGGAAAGCTAATAAGTTAAAAAGTCGAAAAGCAGAAGCCGTCGCCGTGCAGCCAGCAACTATCGTCTTGCGGATGCGAATCGCGTCGCAGCGTCGATAACGAGTCATAGTCTGTGCGCGCGAGCGCAGCGGCGGCGCGCTTGTCAGCCTCGCGCTCGATCGCGCCGATACACGGAAAGATACCGACCGAGGAAATTGCGCGGACGCTCAAGCGCGATGCCTCGCGCGTGATCAGCATCATCATGCCGCCCAATCCATACGGGTAGAAGTGCGGGTAACGTCGCGACCGCCACGGGTTGACTATCGGATGCAATATTTTGGCCGTACTGATCAGCGGGAACATCAGGCGGCCGTCGACGGGAAGCGAGTCGAGCCAAATTGAGGCCGGGTAGTTGGCGCCTGCGTTTACGAAAATCGCGTCGGCCGGACCGGGGTCGAGGGTGCTTCCGTCACCCTGGATCACTTCGACGTGGCGCAGATGGGCCAGGTTGCGAGTCGCGCGCGGCGCCAGCTCCGCGTCGATCTCGAATGCGCGCACGTGACCGCCGGCGCCGACGACGCTTGCGAGGATCGCGGTGTAATATCCGGTGCCGCATCCGATATGCACGACCCGCTCGTTGCGTTTGAGATCGAGCGCGTCGAACCACATCGCAAGACCACTCGGCTGGCCGTTGTTCAGCAATCGTTCGGGGATGATGCCGACCAGCACGTCGTCGTACAGGCGCCGAGGATGAGATTTGCGCGGGACGCGATAGCCCTTGCGGGTAATGAGTTTCCACGGCGGCGGGCCGAGGTAATCCTCGCGCGGCGTTTCGGCAAACGCGCGCACGAGCAGCTTCGAGCGCAAATGCGCCTTGCGCCGAATTTTTCGGGCATAGCGCGTGCGCGCGCCGGTTAGGTTGGGCATCGTCACAGTGGAGCCCTACTCGCCGTGACGTTTGCGCCAGGTGGCCATCCAGCCCGATTTTTCTCGCTGCGGGTGGTGCGACATCACGAGTGCGCCGTCGGGGACCTCGCGCACTATGGTCGTTCCTGATGCTACGTATACGTCGTTGCCTACTTTGACCGGTGCGACTAACTGGGTGTCGCAGCCGACCATGCATCGATCGCCGATCACGGTTTGATGCTTTTCGTAGCCGTCGTAGTTTACCGTGATAACGCCGCATCCGACGTTGGTATCGGCGCCGATGGTTGCGTCGCCCAGATAGCTCAGATGGCTCGCCTTGGTGCCGCGGCCGATGCGCGCTTTCTTGGTCTCGACGAAATTGCCGATTCGATTGTGGCCCGCGAGCTCAGTGCCGGCGCGCAGATTGGCGAAGGGGCCGATTTCGGAGTCCTCGCCAATCACGCAATCTTCGGCGCGGACGCCGAGTTTCAGATGGCATCGCGGACCGATCGTCACGTTGCTGAGCCATGCGGTGCCGTCGATGCGGACGCCTTCGCCGAGCTTGCACGTCCCAAGAATCTGCACGCCCGGGCCGATCACGCAGTCGGGCGCGATCTCGGCTTGCTCGGAGATGTAGGCGGTCGCGGGATCGACGAGCGTCACGCCCGCTTCCATCAGTTTGCGGTTAACTGCCGCTCGAATTTGCGCTTCCATTTCTGCCAGCTCCTCGCGTGAGTTGATGTTCGCGAACTCGGCCGGGTCCTTTGCGATCCACGCCTCGACTTTGAGGCCGCGACGGCGCGCGATCGCGACCAAATCGGTCAAATAATATTCGCCCTGCGCGTTGTTGGGTTTCAGTTCGGCAAACAGTTCGCGCAGATTCGAGACGCGCGGAAAGTAATAGGTGCCAGTATTGATTTCCCGGATCGCCAGCTCGGCGACAGACGCGTCGCGCGCCTCGACGATCGCTTCGACTTGTCCGGACGCGTGGCGAATTACGCGCCCGTAGGCACTCCCATCAGGGAGCTTCACGCTGATGAATCCAAAGCCGGAATCGCCGCCGCGATCGATAGCGCTCGAGAACTCTCGCAGCGTCGCATCCGAGACCCTCGGCACGTCGCCGTAGAGGACCATCGCGCCACCGTCGAAGTCGGCAGGTAGGCTCTGGAGGCCGACGCGGAGCGCGTCGCCGGTTCCGCGCTGCTCGCTCTGCAATGCGAATCGAACTTGGGAATCCGGGAAACTGTTGCGCACAACCGACTCGACCTCGCGCGCCTGGTAGCCGACTACGATCACGATCGGTGTTTCCTGACTGGCGCCGATTTGTCGCAACAATCGTACGATGATCGGTTCTCCGCCGAGTTCGTGCAGAACCTTGGCGCGGCGCGAGCGCATCCGCGTGCCGAGCCCGGCGGCGAGGACAATTGTCGCGCTATTGCTCGTACTCACCGAAATTCGAAACCTTCCACGCGGCGGATTCCTTGCGCGCAGTGATCATCCAGTTGCGCTCGAAAGTGCCGCCGTCGGGCACATCTATTGTAGCGCGAAAAAGAAATTCGATGTGGTCAGTACCGTCGCGCTCGGCCTTGAGCCGGTAGTGTACGACGGGCTTGCGCGTGTTGGCGTCGATTTTCTGCCCGGCGGTCAGCTTCATTTCCTGATGAATTTTGTCGAGTGCCAATCCGGTGCAGAAGGGCTCCGCCGCCTTCAGGTTGATCGCGACATAGTATTGGTCGATGAAATCGTCCACGACGCCGCGCGCGCTGTTGGCGGGATGGCATCCTAGCGCGAGCGCTGAGACCAGGACGGCCACAGCGTAGATTTTTTCGCGCGCATGCCAGTTGGGAGACGATGTCATCACTTTTTTTTGAAAAGATCCTCGAGCTTACTTTGCGCGCCAGACTTCGCGGACGGCGCGGGCTTTTTATTGTCGCCGGGAGTGAAATATTCGCAGAAGTTGAAGCGGTCCTTGTCGACGACTCGCTCGGCCATCGGCTCGCGGCAAGCGTTGTTGTAACTGGTGTCGTAAAGCGCGCAGTTGAGGCATACGTGAAGCGCGCGATTGCATCCCGGACAATCGTCGCGAAAACCGACGCGATCTTTCCCCGCGATCACCTCGATCGTGCGGCCGCAATGCCAGCAGTTCATCACGAAACATCCTGACCCGAGTCCCTATTGACGAACGAGGAAAGCAATAAGCACGGGCGGGTCACTAAGAGCACTGGGAGCTTCAGAACCATGCTTTTTCGGCACAATCGACGCTGATAGCATAGCCGCTCAGGTGGGTATGCGCGAGACGATGGGGCCGGCGGTGGAGGCATTTGGCGCGACGCTCAGAAAGGCGTCGCGGGCCGCGGAGAATACGGTTATCAGCTACCGCCGCGACCTGCTCGCATTCCGGACGTTCCTGCTCGAGCGAGCTGCGATTGTGGGTCGGCAGGTCGATGAGATCGATCTCGCACACGTCACCGCGGACCATATCCGTAGCTACCTGGCCGAACTTATGAAGACCGCCAAGCGCACCACCGTCCAGCGCAGATTAAGCGCGATCAAGGCATTTTTTCGCTACCGCGAAACGACGATGGGCGAGCCGAGTCCTGCGCGATCGATCCGATCGCCAAAGAACGAGCGGCGATTGCCTTCGATATTACAGCAGGATGAGGTGCGCCGGCTGATCGAAGTCGCTCCTGAAGACACCTCTGCCGCTGCGGCTCGCGATCGTGCGATTTTCGAGACGCTCTACTCGACTGGCCTGCGGGTTAGCGAATTGGTCGGGCTCAACTGGCGAGATATCGACGAAGAGCTCGGGATGGTGATGGTGCGATCGGGCAAGGGCAACAAGGATCGGCTGGTGCCGGTAGGCGAGCCGGCGCTTGACGCGCTTATGGCATGGCGGCGCGCGATGCCGATTGCATGGGAGCCTGACGGGCCGGTGATCGTCAATCTTCGCGGCGGCAGGCTGACGACTCGCAGCGTCGAGATGATACTTCAGCGGCGGATCGCCGCGGCGGGGCTTAGCGCGGGAATCACGCCGCACGGGCTGCGCCATTGTTTTGCAACGCATATGCTTGGCAATGGAGCCGATTTGCGGTCGATCCAGGAGATGCTCGGTCATGCGAGTCTCGCGACCACGCAGCGCTATACTCATGTGAGCGTGAATCATTTGAAAGAGGTTTACAAACGTGCGCATCCACGGGCTTGAGCCCGACAACGAAACCAAAGTTCGCCATACCACGATTCTGAGCGTGCGCCATCAGGGGCATGTCGTGATGGCGGGCGACGGGCAGGTGAGCGTCGGACAGACGATCATGAAGTCGAAGGCGAAGAAGGTGCGCCGGCTTCATCAGGATCGCGTGCTCGCGGGTTTTGCCGGCTCGACGGCGGACGCGCTGACCCTGTTCGACAAGTTCGAATCGAAGCTGCAGGAGTACAACGGAGTGCTCCGCCGCGCGGCGGTTGAGCTCGCGAAGGACTGGCGTACGGATCGGATCCTGCGCCGGCTGGAAGCTATGCTGGTGGTCGCGGACAAGGAGAGCTCGCTGCTGATTTCGGGTGTTGGCGACGTGCTGGAAGCCGACGACGGGATCCTGGCGATCGGGTCGGGCGGAAATTATGCGCTCTCTGCGGCGCGCGCGCTGGTGCGGCACAACAGTACCACGATGTCAGCGCGCGAGATCGCGGAAGCCGCCATGAAGATCGCGTCGGAAGTTTGCGTATATACCAACGATCAATTTGTATTCGAGGAACTGTAGCCAGCCGCGCAAGGAAGTCTCCCACCAAATGCCAGTTCCACAGGTTATGACTCCGCGCGAGATCGTCTCGGAGCTCGATCGCTACATCGTCGGACAGCACGATGCCAAGCGCGCGGTCGCGATCGCCTTGCGCAACCGATGGCGCCGGCAGAACGTCGCGCCCGAGTTGCGCGACGAAATCGCGCCGAAAAATATCCTGATGATCGGACCGACCGGAGTCGGCAAGACCGAGATCGCGCGGCGCCTCGCAAGGCTCGCGCAGGCGCCGTTCGTCAAGGTGGAGGCCTCGCGCTACACCGAGGTTGGCTACGTCGGCCGCGACGTCGAGTCGATGATCCGCGACCTTGCGGAATGCTCGGTGAAAATCGTGCGCGAGGAAGCGCGCGATCGAGTCGCGGTGAAGGCGCGCGAGAATGCCGAAGAGCGCTTGCTCGATCTATTGTTCCCACCGCCGACCAAGGTGCGGCGGCCGGCCGGAATTACGCCCGAGGGGCATATCGAGGTCGCCGGCAACGATTCGCACAAGGACACGCGCGAGAAGCTGCGCAAGCTGCTCGTCGACGGTCATCTTGACGATCGGGAAGTCGAGCTGGAAGTCAGTGCGAACGCGACTCCGAATATCGAGGTCTTCACTCCGCAGGGGATGGAGGAGATGGGCCTCAACATGAAGGAGCTGATGAATCAGCTCATGCCGAAGAAGACGCGCACGCGCAAAGTGAAAATTCCCGAGGCGATGGAACTGCTCACGGCCGAAGAAGCGGCGCGGCTGGTTGACATGGAAACAGTCGCGCACGAAGCGATCCATCGCGCGGAACAGTCGGGAATCGTGTTTATCGACGAGATCGACAAGATTGCCGGCAGCGAGACGCGTGGTCCCGACGTCTCGCGCGAAGGCGTGCAGCGCGACCTGCTGCCGATAGTCGAGGGCTCGACGGTGAACACGAAATACGGCGCGGTCAAGACCGATCATATTTTGTTCGTCGCGTCGGGCGCGTTTCACACCTCCAAGCCGTCGGATCTTATTCCCGAGTTTCAGGGACGCTTTCCGATTCGGGTGGAATTGAAGGCGCTGACCCGCGACGATTTCATCCGGATTCTCACCGAGCCGGAGAACGCGCTCACCCGCCAGTACGTCGCGCTGATGGAGACCGAGGGGGTGCATCTGCGTTTCACCGAGGATGGGGTGGCGGCGCTGGCGGAGATCGCAGCGAAGGTTAATTCCCGCTCGGAGAATATCGGCGCGCGCCGTTTGCACACGGTGCTCGAGCGGCTGCTCGAGGAATTGTCGTTCAGCGCGCCGGAACTGCAGGAGCGCGATCTCACGATCGACGCCGGATACGTTCACGGCCGCCTCGATTCAATCGTCAAGGACGAGGATCTGTCGCGATATATCCTGTAGCAGCAATTCGCCCGTTATCGTTGCGTTAAAGACCGCGCCCGCGACCGATTGCGCCGCGCGCGCAATACTGTTTTGATTTCATGTTTCGGAGGGATTTAGCATCCGCGTGAAAGAAACCGTCCACCAGCGGGCCGACGTGCTTATCGAGGCGCTGCCGTATATCAGGCGCTTTCGTGGCAAGACGTTCGTAATCAAGTACGGCGGCGCTGCGATGCTGACCGAGGAACTGCGCGAAAGCTTCGCGCAGGAAGTCGTCTTGCTCGACCTGGTCGGGATCAATCCGGTCATCGTGCATGGCGGCGGCCCTCAGATTACCGAGCTTATCGGCAAGCTCGGATTGAAATCGCGCTTCGTGCGCGGGATGCGGGTGACCGATCCGGCGACGATGGAAGCGGCCGAGATGGTTCTGCAAAGAATCAACAAGGACCTGGTCGCGACGATTTCGCGCCAGGGCGGCCGCGCGGTCGGACTGTCGGGCAAGGACGGCGACCTGATCAGATCGCGCAAGATGCGGATGGTCGTGACCGATGACAACGGCAAGCGCTCGAGCGTAGATATCGGATTGGTGGGCGAAGTGGATCGGGTGAATCCGGAGTTGCTCCGCACGCTGGAGGCCAACAACTTCATCCCGGTGATCGCGCCGACCGGTTTCGGACGCGACGGGCAGACTTACAATATCAATGCCGACGTGGCCGCCGGCGAAATCGCGGCCGCGCTCAAGGCTGAAAAACTGATCCTGCTGAGCGACGTCGAAGGCGTGAAGGACAAGGACGGCAAGCTGCTCTCGACACTCGACGCGGCCGAGGCCAAACGGCTAATCGCGCGCGGCGTGATTCACGAAGGGATGATTCCGAAAGTCGAGTGCTGCGTCGAGGCGCTGCAAAAGGGCGTCGCGAAGACGCACATAATCGACGGGCGCGTGAAGCATGCGGTGCTGCTCGAAATTTTCACCCGCGCGGGAATCGGCACCGAAGTCGTCCGTCGCCGCGCCAAGGTATCGGAGCTTGCGAACTCACCGCGCCGCGCCCAGGGCGGACGGAAGTCGGGCAGTTAGCGGAACGAACAGCGTACTCAGATGAACAATGCGGAAATAGTAGAACTCACGCATCGAAATATGGTCGATGTTTATGGATGCCTGCCGCTCGCGTTCGTGCGCGGTCACGGCGCGTATCTGTACGATGCGGACGGGAATCGCTACCTGGATTTCTTCTGCGGACTCGCGGTCACGAGTCTCGGTCATGGATATCCGCGCGTCGTGCGCGCGATCAAGGAGCAGGCCGAAAAGCTCACTCACGTCTCCAACGTCTTTCACACCGAAGCGACCGCGCGGCTGGTGGAGCGCCTCGCGAATCGATTCGGTGGCGGCAAAGTTTTTCTGGGCAATTCGGGCGCCGAAGCGAACGAGGCCGCAATCAAGCTGGCGCGTCGATGGGGCAGCAATGCAGGCGGCGGCCGCTTCGAGATCTTGGCGACGCTGGGATCGTTCCACGGGCGCACGCTGGCAACCCTGAGCGCGACCGGGCAGGAGAAGTATCACCAGGGGTTTCAGCCGCTGATGCCCGGCTTTCGACTGGTTCCGTTCGACGACATTGCGGCGCTCGATCGCGCGCGCCGGGACGAAACCGTCGCGGTTTTGGTCGAGCCAATTCAGGGCGAAGGTGGTGTGGTCGTGTCTCGGCCCGATTACCTCAAGCGGATGCGCGATTTCTGCGATCGCAACAAGATGCTGCTGATCCTGGACGAAATCCAGACTGGAATGGGACGCACCGGAAAATTCTTCGCGTACGAGCACGTCGGCATCAAACCCGACATCGTGACGCTGGCCAAATCGCTCGGCGGTGGAATTCCGATTGGCGCGATGATCGCACGGGTGGAGATCGCGTCAAGTTTCACGCCCGGGAGTCACGGGAGCACGTTCGGCGGCAACCCGGTCGCGTGTGCGGCAGCGTTGGGAATGCTGGACGCGATCGATCAGGACGGCGTGCTCGAGAACGCCTCGAGCGTCGGAGCCTATATCCTCGAGCGGCTCGGCAAGTTCGCGAAATCGTGCGATCGAATCCTCGAGGTACGCGGTCTCGGGATGATCATCGGCTTGGTGCTCAAGCACGACGCGCGTCCGATCGTCGATGCGTGCCTGAAGGATCGCCTGCTGGTCAACGGCACCGCGGGCAATGTGCTGAGGCTGTTGCCGCCGCTGAACCTGACCCGCGAAGAGGCGGACGCTGGGCTCGACATAATCGAAAAAGCTCTCAAGTCCGCGCCCGCCGACCCGATGAATCGCACGTGAACGCCTCACTTCAGACAAAGCGCGATTTTCTCGAACTCAGCTCGCTCAGCGCGGCGGAGCTGGGCGGCCTGCTCGCTCTCGGTGCGCGCCTCAAGGCCGAACTGAAAATCGGGCTCGACCATCCTTATTTGCGCGGACGGACGCTCGCGATGGTTTTCCAAAAGCCCTCGTTAAGGACGCGGATTACCTTCGAAACCGGGATGGCCCAGCTCGGCGGGCACGCGATTTATCTCGCGCCGAACGATATTGGTATCGGCGAGCGCGAATCGGTCAAGGATGTCGCGCGCAACATTTCGCGCTCGGTCGATTTGATTATGATTCGCACCTTCTCCCACGAGACCGCCGTCGAACTCGCGCGCGAAGCGACGGTGCCGGTCATCAACGGGCTCACCGATTTGCTTCATCCCTGCCAGCTACTCGCCGACCTGATGACTTTGCAGGAGCGCTTCGGCCGTGATCTTAGTAAGATTCGAGTTGCGTTTGTTGGCGACGGATTCAATCTCGCGCAAAGCTGGATCGAAGCGGCGGCCCTTGCGGGATTCGAACTTCGCCTCGCATGTCCGAAGGGCTATGAGCCGGCAAAGGAATTTGTGAAGCGACTGCGCGATGAAGAGATCGGCACGCTGAGCGACGATCCGGCCGCCGCAGTGAAGGACGCGGACGTCGTCTACACCGACACGTGGACCTCGATGGGTCGGGAAAAAGAAGCGGCGCAGCGGCGTCGCGACTTCAAGGGCTTCCAGGTGAACGACGCTCTTATGAAGCACGCGCGCAAGAGTGCCATCGTAATGCATTGCCTGCCGGCGCATCGCGGCGAGGAAATTACCGACGACGTAATCGACGGTCCGCGCTCGGTCGTGCTCGACCAGGCGGAAAATCGTCTGCATGCGCAGAAGGCCGTAATGGTCTGGCTGATCCGGCCCGAAATTTTGCGAATCGCGCCGAGCGAGGCGTGACGGCAGAGAACTAAATCGTGGCAACTGAGAAAATTAAAAAACTGGTGCTCGCCTATTCGGGAGGCCTCGACACTTCTGTGATCCTTCGTTGGATCAAGGACCACTTCGGATGCGAGGTGATTGCTTACTGCGCCGAAGTCGGCCAGGGCGGCGACGAGACCGACGGACTCGAAGAGAGAGCGCTCAAGACCGGAGCGAGCAAATTTCATCTCGTCGATCTGCGCGAGGAATTTGCCCGCGACTTCGTATTTCCAATGATGCGCGCGAACGCGGTTTACGAAGGATATTACCTGCTCGGCACTTCGATCGCGCGGCCGGTGATCGCGAAGAAGCAGATCGAGATAGCGCGCGAGGAAGGCGCCGACGCCGTCGCCCACGGAGCTACCGGCAAGGGCAACGACCAGGTGCGATACGAGTTGACGTTCGCGCGGCTGCGCGCCGGATCTGAAGATCGTCGCGCCGTGGCGTCGCCTGGATTGGCCGTTCAAGGGTCGCGCTGACATGGTCGCGTACGCCAACGAAAAGAAAATTCCCATCACGGTCACCGCCGAGAAGCCCTACTCGATGGATCGCAACATGGTCCACGTCAGCTACGAGGGCGGCATCCTGGAGGATCCGTGGCGCGAGCCTTACGACGACATGTTCCGGCTGACCGTCTCGCCTGAAGACGCGCCGAACAAGCCTGAGTACGTGGAAATCGAATATGCGGGCGGTAATCCCGTTTCGATTAACGGTGAGAAGCTGCTGCCCGCGCAAGTCATCCAGCGCGCCAACGAAATCGCGGGCCGGCATGGGATCGGTCGCGCAGATTTGGTCGAGAATCGATACGTCGGAATAAAGTCGCGCGGCGTGTACGAGACCCCCGGCGTGACCATTCTGTTCCATGGGCATCGTGCGGTCGAACAATTGACCCTCGACCGTGAGGTGATGCATCTGCGCGACTCGCTTATCCCGCGCTACGCGGAAATGGTGTATTACGGATACTGGTTTGCGCCCGAGCGTGAGGCGCTGCAGGCGTTGGTGGACGATACGCAGAAAAACGTCAACGGAGTGGCGCGGTTGAAACTGTTCAAGGGCGGAGTCTCGATCGCGGGCCGCAAGTCGCCGAACTCGTTGTACGATCCTAAGATCGCGAGTTTCGAAGAGGCCGGCGGCTACGATCAAGCCGATGCGGAGGGATTTATCCGCCTTGCGGGCTTGCGGCTTCGGGCGCTCGCGCGCGCGAGCTCGAAGGCAAGCTCGAAGATATGATCGTCAAGACGGACCATCCGAGGAACGCATCGAGTTGGGCAAGGTAATCCAGTTCAAGCCAGTGCGCTCGCAGCCGAAGCTGGTGCCTCGTCCGCGCACCGGCGAATGCGATCATTGCCATCACAAGATGGACGTCCACATCACTCATCCCGACGGTTCGATGAGTTGCGCGGCGCGCGGATGCGGATGCCAATTGCGGCCGGCCAACTGATGCACGCCAGTTATTCCTTCCGATCAAAGTGAAAGCGCGTCGCGGTCAAAACAAAAATTCCGCCTATTCGCATGCTAACGGCGAGGCGCGCAGTCTGATCCGCGGCCGCTTTACGCATCGACGCCTGCCCGAGGTCGAGGCCTTCACCGCGTCGCTGCCCTTCGATCGACGGCTCTATCGGCACGATATCCGCGGCTCGATCGCGCACGCCCGGATGCTCGCGAAGGTAGGGTTGATCAAAGTTGGCGAGATGCGCGCGATCGTGCGAGGACTCGAGCAAATCGAGGCCGAGATCGCCGGCGGCCGTTTCAAGTTCGATATTGCCGACGAGGATATCCATCTCGCCATCGAGCGCCGATTGATCGCGATCATCGGCGAGCCGGGACGCAAGCTGCACACCGCTCGTTCGCGTAACGATCAGGTGGCGCTCGACCTGCGCCTCTATCTTCGCGACGAGATAGCTGCGCTGGTATCGCTCATCGGCGGACTTCGGGCCGCGCTCATCCGGCTCGCAAGGCGGCACATCCTGACAACCATGCCGGGCTACACGCATCTGCAGCGCGCGCAGCCAGTGACCCTCGCGCATCATCTGCTTGCCTACGTCGAGATGCTTGCGCGGGACCGCGAGCGTTTCGAGCAGGCCGCGGCGCGCACTGCCGTGATGCCGCTCGGCGCCGGCGCGATGGCTGCGAGCACACTTGCGCTCGATCGCCGGATGGTTGCGCGCGCTCTCAGTTTCAAGTCCGTTACTGCCAACAGTATCGACGCCGTGTCAGATCGCGACTTCGTCGTGGATTTCTTGTCGGCGGCCGCTCTCACCCAGGTACATCTTTCGCGCATGAGCGAGGAAATTATCCTGTGGACCAGCGCCGAGTTCGGATTCGCCGCGCTGCCGGATCAATTTTCGACTGGCAGCTCGATGATGCCGCAGAAGAAAAATCCGGATCTGCTCGAATTGATTCGCGGCAAGACCGGAAGGGTTGTCGGCGACCTGGTCGCGATGCTCACCGTCCTGAAGGGACTTCCGCTCGCCTACAATTCCGACTTGCAGGAAGACAAGGAGCGCGTTTTCGACGCCGTCGACGCGCTCAAACCCGCGCTCGACCTGCTCGCGAAATTCTGGCCGATGCTCCGCTTCGATAAGAGACGAATGCGCGCGGCGGCGGGAGGATTTGCGCTCGCGACGGACCTCGCGGAATATTTGGTTGCCCACGGAGTTGCGTTTCGCGAAGCGCACGAGATAGTCGGTGCGATAGTCCGCGAGACTGCCGCGGCGGGCAAGACGCTCGAGGATTTGAGCGCATCGGATTTGCGGCGACATTCGCGCGCTTTCGACGCTGACGCTGTCGCGATTCTGCGCGCCGAAAAATCCGTTGCGCGGCGTGCGATCGAAGGCGGGCCCGCGCCCTCCGCAGTCAAATTGCGCCTGAAGGAGCTTGGCCGCGGATGAACCATCTGTTGAATCAGGATCGGAGTACATCGACGCTCGTCGCAATATTGACCTGCGCCGCGCTCGCCAATCTTGTGTGGCTCGGATGCGGCGTCAAGTCGCTGCCAATTCCGCCTGAGCTGGCGCGACCGGAAAAAATCCAGAACCTCGAGGCTTCCAGCTCTGACACTGGAATCCGCCTGACCTGGAGTCGCCCCGAGACTTATGCGGGCGGCGCGAAGATGCGCGACCTCGGAAGCTTCACGGTCTCCCGAGCAAGCGCTGATGGAGCATTTGAAAAGATCGGCGAAATCACCGTAGACGACCAGGGCCGCTTTCAGGTTCAGCACACGTTCACCTATGCGGATGACGCGACCGAGCTTGGCGGCAAGTATCGCTATCAGGTGATTTCCAACACGACAGACGGTTATCACAGCGAACCCTCCAACACGGTGACGATCGTCCGCAAGACTCCGAAGCCACCGCCCAAACCGGAAAACTTCGTGCTGCCGACGCCAGTGCCGCTCCCTTAGATTTTGTGTGCGGCCTCCGCTCTGCGCGCCCCGTTTATTCGGCGGGCCGCGCTGTGATAGAAACGACTTTCATCCACTCGCACAGGTGTTGCGTGGACAACGAAAAACGCCACCCGCGTGAGTACGCCGCTGCATCATGAACTACTTCGAATATCGTAACGATCAACTCTACGCCGAGGATGTGCGGCTCGCCGATCTGGCCGCGCGAGTCGGCACTCCATTTTACGTTTACAGCGCGCGAACGCTCCGGCGTCACTACCGGGTCTTCGACGAAGCCTTTGCCGGCACCGACCACCTGGTCTGCTACGCGATGAAGGCGCTGTCGAGCTTGAGCATCCTGAAATTATTCGCGTCGATGGGTGCGGGCTTCGACATCGTTTCCGTCGGCGAGCTTATGCGATGCCTCCGGGTCGGCGCGGACCCGCGAAAGATTGTCTTCTCAGGCGTCGGCAAGACCGACGAGGAGATCGCAGCGGCTCTGGAAGCCGGCATCCTGATGATCAATGTCGAGTCGCGCCCGGAACTGCATCGCGTCGCCGAGGTCGCCGGAAAGATGAAGCGGCGCGCGCCGGTCAGTCTGCGCGTGAATCCCGACCTCGACCCGGGGACGCATCCGCACATTTCTACCGGCCATCGCGACAGCAAGTTCGGCGTGCCGCTCTCGCAAGTGGACGGCTATTACGCAGAGGCGCGCGCACTCGCGAGTCTCGAAATTGTCGGCCTCAGCACGCATATCGGCTCGCAGATAACCGAGATGGCGCCGTTTCGCGGAGGCCGGAAATAAAGTCGCATCGATCGTCGGGCGTCTGCGCGCTGAAGGTATCGCGCTCAAATATCTCGATCTCGGCGGCGGGCTGGGAATCCCTTACCAGGAACAGCCGCCTCCGCCGTCGGAGTACGCCGCGGCGCTGCTGAAACCGATCGCGGGCCTCGGGCTCAAAATAATCACCGAGCCGGGCCGCGTGATCGTCGGCAACGCGGGCGTGCTCGTCACCCGCGTGCTCTACAACAAGGAGACTGACGTCAAGCGCTTCGTGGTGATCGATGGTGCGATGAACGATTTGATTCGGCCGGTGCTCTACGAGGCATACCATGAGATCGCTGCCGTCGATCGGCGCAAACCCGGCAAGACTGTGACCGTCGACGTGGTCGGCCCGGTATGCGAGAGCGGCGATTTTTTCGCGCGCGAACGCGAGATGCCCGAACCGCAGCCCGGTGACCTGCTCGCGGTGATGAGCGCCGGCGCGTATGGGTTCGTGATGGCCTCGAACTACAACAGCCGCCCGCGCGCGCCGGAGATCCTGGTCGACGGCGCCGATGCGCATGTGATCCGCGAGCGTGAGAGTTTCGAAGATCTAATCCGCGGCGAGCATATCGTGACGCTCAAGTCGTAGACGCAAGTCGTAATAGATTTAAATGGCAACGCTCGAATTCACCAAGATGCACGGCGCGGGCAACGACTACATTTACGTAGTCGCTACGCGGGCGCGGCCCGCCGATCCGTCGGCGCTTTCGAAGCGGCTCTCCGACCGCCACTTCGGAATCGGCGGCGATGGGTTGATCATGTTGGCGCCGTCGAACCGGGCCGACATCCGAATGGAGATGTACAACGCGGACGGAAGTCGCGGCGATATGTGCGGCAACGGAATCCGATGCCTCGCACGGCTCGCCTTCGAGCGCGGGATCGTGCGCGCGAATCCGATGGTCGTCGAGACCGACGCGGGGTTGAAGACGGTCGAGCTGCGGACGCAAAACGGCCGGGTGACCGGCGCGACGGTCGATATGGGCGAGCCTATTCTCGAAGGGCGCGAGATCCCGGTGAATGCCACCGGACGCATCGTCGACTACCCGCTCGAGGTTGGCGGCGCGCACGAATCGATCACCGCGGTCTCGATGGGCAATCCGCATTGCGTCGTATTTGTCGCCGACGATGGAGTGTTCAAGCTTCAGGATCGCGATTTCGCGGCGCTCGGCCGCAAATTCGAAAATCATTCGTTCTTCCCGCGCCGCGTCAACACTGAATTTATCCTGCCGATTTCGCGCCGTCAGATGCGAATGCGCGTCTGGGAGCGGGGCTCCGGCGAGACCCTGGCGTGTGGCACCGGTGCGTGCGCGGCCGCTGGTCGCGGCGGTGCTGACCAACCATTCCGAGCGCTCCGCGACCGTGGAGCTGCGCGGCGGAAATCTTGAAATCGAATGGCGAGAGAGCGGGCCCGACGCCAATCACGTATTCATGACCGGCAACGCGGTAAAAGTTTTCATGGCGAGATCGAACTCGGCGATACCGAGATGATCCCGGTCGGCGCATAAGTCGGGAGGAGGCCTCGGACAATGTTCAAAGGTGCACTGACGGCGCTCATCACGCCGTTTCGCGATGGCGCAGTGGATGTTCCCGCGCTGCGTGAACTGGTCGAATGGCAAATCCAGAGCGGAATCGATGGCCTGGTGCCCTGCGGCTCGACCGGCGAATCCGCGACGCTCAGCCACGCCGAGCACGACAGCGTGGTCAAGATCACGATCGAGCAGGCGCGCAAGCGCGTGCCGGTGGTCGCGGGAACCGGCTCGAACTCGACTGCCGAGGCGATTCGCTTGACTGCTGCCGCGCGCGAGATGGGCGCCGACGGCGCGCTGCTTTTGTCGCCGTACTACAACAAGCCCACCCAGGACGGCATCTTCAGGCACTACAAGACGATCGCCGCGAGTGTCGATCTTCCGATCCTGCTCTACAACATCCCGAGCCGCACCGCGTCGAATATCGCGCCGGAAACGATTGCCCGGCTCGCCGAGATCAAGAACATCGTCGGCATCAAGGAAGCGTCGGGCTCGATGGATCAGTCGTCCGACATCTTAAAGATATGCGGCGACAGCATCACGATCCTCTCCGGCGACGACGCGCTCACGCTGCCGCTGGTCGCTCTGGGAGCCAAGGGCGTGATCTCGACTTGCAGCAACGCGGTGCCGCGCGAGATGCACGATCTGGCAAGCGCTGCGCTGGCGGGTGATTTCGCAAAGGCGCGCGAGATGCACTACCGCTTGCTCCCGCTGATGCGCGCGCTATTCGTCGAGACCAATCCCATCCCGATCAAGCAAGCGCTCTCGTTCATGGGCAAATGCGCCAACGAATTGCGGTTGCCGCTGGTGCCGATGACCGCGGGTCCGGCGGAACGACTGCGCGTCGCGATGAAGGAACTCAAATCGTCTGGTCGCCGAATCTCATGGCCGAGCCCTACTACAAACAACATTGGGTCGATATCGACTCCGAGCGCCATAGCGCCTACGACCAGATTCTTGCCTACCATCCCGCGATGGAGCCGATCCTCCGTCCGCTCGAATTAAAGCCCGGGCTGCGCGTGCTCGATGTCGGCTCCGGTCCAGGTCATACGACGCTCGAACTCGCACGGCGCGTTGCCCCTGATGGCAGCGTGACCGGCGTGGATATCAACGCCGAGTTCGTCGCGCGATCGTCCGCGCGCGCCCGCGACGCGAAGCTCGCGGCGAAATTTGTGCACCATGCATTTCCTCCGCTCCCGTTTCCCGACCGCTCCTTCGACCGGGTCTGGTGCAAAAATGTCCTTGAGTATGTCGATTCCGCGGCCAATACTGTCGCGGAAATGGCGCGTGTGACGGCATCGGGCGGGATCGTCGTCGCGGTGGACAGCGACTGGGACATGATTGCGCTTGAAATCGGTTTCGCCGGACGCGATCGAAGCGATCGGATCCTGGCCGCTTCGAAGGCGCTTGCGATCAAGGAGCCCCGGATCGGACGCCAACTGCCTCGGCTCTTTCGCTCGGCAGGCCTGGGCGAAGTGAAGGTGGAGATTCTGGCCGGCGCAGACACCGCGGGACGTTCTCTCCCGATGCTGAAGGCGAGCTTCGCGCGATATGCGCGCGATTCCGGCCAGATCGCGCCGGCCGAAGTCGATCGATGGTTCGAGGATATCGATCATGCAGTCGCCAGTGGATCGTTCTTGTTCGTGTTGCCGCAATTCGTAGTGCGCGGAATCAAAAACTAAGCGCGCGACGGCCACCACGCGGCCGCGCAAAAACTGCAGGAGAAAAACATGGGAGCGGCATGGCTTGCCTTCTTCGACGGATTGCTCGCAATCACTCTAATCGCCGTAGGAATCATCGGCGCGCACTTCTACATCGTCCCATCGATCACGGGCTTTGGATTGTTCGCGTTCGGTTTCCTGCTGAGCATCATCGGCTCGATCGTGGGTATCGTCGCCATCTTCCTGACCCGCAAGCCTGAGCGCCGCGCCGGACGCAATCGCGCTCTGTTCGGCACGGTATTATGCCTGGCTATCACGATTCCGATGATCGTCACGATCCTTGGACACATGAAGTACCCTGCAATCAATGACATCACCACCGACTTCGACAATCCGCCCGAATTCGTCTTCGCGCAAAAGCTGCAGCCGGACCCCAGCCGCGACATGAAATACGACAAGGGCACGTACGCCGCGAAGCAGCTGGCAGGCTACGGCCCGATCGGACCGATCAAGGAACGCCTCGAACCGTCGGCGGAGTTCCAGCGCGTGACAGAGGTCGCCCAGTCCGCGCCGACATGGAAGATTACCTATTCCGATCCCTCGAAGAACACTCTCGAAGCCGTTTCGACTTCGAAGCTGTTCCATTTTCAGGATGATATCGTGATCCAGATTCGGCCCACGCCCGACGGCGAAAGCCTGGTCGAGATGCGCTCGAAATCGCGTGATGGCAAGGGCGATCTTGGAATCAACGCGAGACGCATCCGCCGCTTCTTCGATCGCGTCGCACTGGCCCGCGGCACGGTCAACGCGCAAACCAGTGAAGAGGAAATGCCGTAGAGCGCTAATTCCGCTACTGCTTTAGCGCGCGGATCGTGCGCATGACCGCGGCGTTGCGATCTTCGTTGACCGGATTCGTGAACACGATCGCGGTGCCGATTCCCGGCGCGCATAGCTCGTGCAGGCGCTCGCGAACCCGCGACTCCGAGCCCACCAGCAGCGTCGCATCGATCAGTTCGTTGCTGACCGCCTTCATTGCTGCGTCGGCGTCGCGTCCGGCCGCGCGGATTGCGCCAGATTTCGCGCTCAAATCCCGCGTGCGCCATCATGTTGCCGTAAAACTTGAGCGCGCCGTATCGCGATAGCAGCTTGCGCGCAGGACGTCGCGCCGCCTCGAGGTCATCGGAAATAAACGCGGTCGCGAACAGTGTCGCCTCGATCTGTTTGGGATCGCGCGACGCAACCCGCGCGCCCTCCGCCAACTCTCCGAGCGCTTCCTTGACCCGCGCCGGCGGAAAAAAATTGAAGATGACGCCGTCGCCGATTTCGCCCGCCAGCTTCACCATCGGGCGCGATACTCCCGCGAGATAAAGCGGCAGCTTCGCGCTGACGCGAGGCCCCGTCTTTCCACCGTCGAGCGCGGCGCGCAGAGTCTTTACCGTCTCGCGCATTTTTTTCAGCGGCTCGCCCATCTCGATCCCGAGCATCGAGTTGCTCTCGCGATGCCCCGTGCCAAGTCCGAGGATGAATCTGCCGCCAGTGAACTCCTGCACCGCGGCCGCCTCGTTGGCGAGCAGATTCGGATGGCGCAGATAAATATTCGTGATCGCGGTGCCGAGCTTGATTCGCTTGGTATGCAGTCCGAGCGCGAGCGAGCACGCGAGCGAGTCGTTGTTCGCCTCGGTCATGAAAACGCCGGAGAAGCCCGCGTCCTCCGCGGCCCGCGCCCATTCGATAAGCCGCGCCGGCGGACTATCGGGAAGTATCGTGCATGCGAGTGCGATGTTGCCATGATTAAATTCCTCTAGTCCAGTCCGTATCTCCGGCGCTTGCGCCACAGCGTCGCGACGTTGATACCTAGCATATCCGCCGCCTCTTCGAGCGTCATCGCCTGTTCGAGCACTACCTCGATATGCCTGCGCTCCATTTGCTCCAGCGTGAGACTGTGGTCGACCTTGTCGGGCGTCGCGAGAATCTTGTCGGGCAGATCGCTCAGATCGATCGTCTCGCCGCGGCTCAGGATCACCGCGCGTTCCATCACGTTTCTCAGTTCGCGAATATTCCCCGGCCACGAGTAGGAGATCAGCGCCTCACGCGCCTCGGCTCGCGATCGAGTGCGCCGGCTTGTGATGCGTCTGCGCCGCTTGCGCCGCAAAGTGCTCCGCCAGTTTCATGATTTCGCCGGGACGTTCGCGCAGCGCGGGCACCTGCAACTCGATCACATTGAGCCGATAGTACAAATCTTCGCGGAAGCGTTTCTCCTTGACCAGTTGTTCGAGATGCTGATTGGTCGCGGCGATTATCCGCGCGTCCACCTTGATTGTCTGCGCGCCGCCGACCCGCTCGAACGTCCGCTCCTGCAGGAACCGCAGCAGCTTCGATTGCACCACCGGAGTCAGGTCGCCGATCTCGTCGAGCAGCACGGTGCCGTTCTCGGCCGCCTCGAGCCGCCCCGGCTTATCCTTGATCGCGCCGGTAAACGAACCGCGCACGTGTCCGAAAAGTTCGCTTTCGAGCAGATGCTCGCTGAGCGTGGTGCACGCGACCTGCACGAACGGCCCGTCCTTGCGCGGGCTCAAGCGATGTATGTACGAGGCGAGCATGCTCTTGCCGGTGCCGCTCTCGCCGGTGATAAGCGCCGTCGCGTCGCTGTTGGCGACTTGCGCGGCCGTCTCCGCCAGCTTTCGCGAATGCGGACTGTAAGTGAGAAATGGCTCCGGCTCGGTCAGGCTCTCGATCTTCTCGCGCAGCTCGCGATTCTCGGTGCGGAGTTCCTGCACTTCGAGCGCCCGCGTCACCACGCGCAGGATGTGGTCGGCGGTGAACGGCTTGGTGACATAGTCGTACGCACCGTGGCGCATCGCGTCGACGGCGTCGGGGATCGAGCCGTATGCCGTCATCATCACGACTGGCAGCGCCGGGCTAAGCCGCTTGATCGATTCGAGCAGCTTCAGCCCTCCCATCCCTTCCATTCGCACGTCGGTCACGACCACTGACGGCGCCGACGCCCGCCATCAGCTCGAGCGCGCGCTCGGCGCTTTCGGCCATCGTCACCTGATGGCTGGCGGATTCGAGGCTCGCGGCAAGAACGCGGCGAATGTTTCGGTCGTCATCGACGACAAGGATGTTAGCCAAGTTCTTCCTCGTGTTCGTGCATGATTCTCATTCTGCTCCATCGGCAGGATGCTTCAAGAGTTAGCCAAGGTTTGCCGCCACCTATTCATTGCAGGTTGCACGACGATTAAAGCCCAAGCCGTTGCGACCCGCAGGTACCGACTTCAAGAAGAATCGATGAACCATGCAAAATTATTGCGGTCTGCATTTTGCATTTTGAATTGCGTGCAACGCCGTATTCGGCGTCTTGCTCAGGGAGGACTCTTACTTGGCCGCTACTCCAAAAGTCGCGGGCGCCGAGCGGACTCAGCCGCAGGCGACCTTCGGAAGACAGACCAAAGCTATAGTTGTTACTACCGGAATGCTCGCCTTCATTTCCTTCTGGCGAGCGTCCGCGATCGTTCTTTGCGATCTCGCGTCGACAGCCTACTACATCGGTGGAATCGTCGAGCAGGCCTGCGGCCGCTCGGCCCCGTATTTCATCCTCGCGGTGATGCTCTTCTCCTACGCAGTGCGCGCCGTGTACGTCGAGTCGTGCTCGATGTTCACGCGTGGCGGCGTGTATCGCGTCGTGAAAGAGGCGATGGGCTCGACGCTTGCGAAAATTTCCGTCTCCGCGCTCATGTTCGACTACATCCTGACCGGCCCGATCAGCGGCGTCTCCGCAGGACAGTATCTGATCGGCTTGATCAATGAGCTGCTCAAGCTCGCGCACATCGGAATTATCTTTCCGCCGGATCTCAGCGCCGCGCTCTTCGCCATCGCCATAACCATTTATTTCTGGCACCAGAATATTCTCGGCATCGAGGAATCCAGCGGCAAGGCGATGCGCATCATGCAAGTCACCACCGTGATGGCCGTGATGATGATCGTATGGTGCGGCCTCACGATCGCGATTCGCGGCGCTCACATGCCGCCGCTCGAATTGAAGTTCACCGACGAATCGCTCGGATGGCTCAAGCATCTGCCCGGCGCGCGGACCATCGGCGCAATCGGAATAATGATCGCGTTCGGGCATTCGATCCTCGCGATGTCGGGTGAGGAGTCGCTCGCGCAGATCAACCGCGAAATCGCGGCGCCCAAGTTGAAGAACCTTCTCCGTACCGGGCTCGTCATTTTCATCTACAGCCTGCTCCTGACCTCGCTGGTGTCGTTCTTCGCCGTCATGATCATCCCCGACAGCGTCCGCATGTCCAACTACGGCGACGATCTGATCGGCGGACTCGCGATGTTCATGGTCGGGCCGCTGTGGGCACGGATTGCGCTGCGCGCTTTCGTCGTCTTCGTCGGCTTCCTGATTCTTGCCGGCGCCGTGAATACCGCAATCGTCGGTTCCACCGGAGTGCTCACCCGCGTCGCCGAAGACGGCGTGCTGCTCGACTGGTTCCGTCATCCGCATAAGAAATACGGCACCAACCATCGCATCGTAAACATGGTCGCGCTCCTGCAGATCGCAACGATCGTGCTCTCGCGCGGCGACATGTTCGTCCTGGGCGAAGCGTATGCCTTCGGTGTGATCTGGAGTTTCGTTTTCAAAACTCTCTCCGTGCTGATTCTCCGCTACAAGGACAAGTACCATCGCATGTGGCGCGTGCCGCATGAACCTCACCTGGTTTCGTCCCGGCGGCAAGGACTTCCCGCTCGGACTCGCGCTTACGTTCCTGGTCCTGTTCGCAACCGCCGTGATCAATCTGTTCACCAAGCAGGTCGCGACGATCTCCGGCGTCGGCTTCACGCTCGCGCTGTTCCTCGTTTTCGTGATCTCGGAAAAGATCAACGGCCAGGAAGAGCATGCCTACGGCGAGGAGCCCGAGAAGTTCAATCTCGAGCTGGTCGAGGAAGAGCAGGTCGATCCGATTCGACTTGGATTGTTCGCCACGCACAAGCGGCTCATCGCGATTCGCGATCCGGGCAACCTCGCGCATCTCCATCGCTACCTGTCCGAGCGCGACGACGCGGAATTGATCGCGCTCACCGTGCGCACCGAAAAAGGACTCGCCTCGAGCGACGGCGGCCAGGTCTTCAGCGCCGCGGAGGAAAAGCTGTTCAGCAAAGTCGTCAAAGTCTGCGAGGATCACGGCCGCGCCGTCACCCCGCTGGTCGTCGTCTCCAACGACCAGGTCTACGCGATCGCGCGCATCGCGTACCTGCTCGGCGTCGACGAAGTCGTGATGGGCGCGTCGGCCCGCTTCAACTCCGACGTCCAGCTAGAAAACTTCGCGATGCACTGGGGCTCCCTCGGCGACTCCGACGAGCATCACGTAAACGTCCGCGTCCTCTCCGACGACCACGACATCCGCGCCGAGATTTGATTCGACATCGCGACAATCGTCGCCGCGCCGCTGTCTTAACGGTGCGGGCGCTCGCGCTGCGCTCAATGCGTGAGGCAATCCTCCACGCGTGCCTCCTGCACGTCATATAAAAAAATTGTTCCCCTTCCCTCGAGGGAAGGGGTTGGGGTTAGGTTAGCTAGGCTCGACCGAGCTGTATGCTTGGGTGCCGATGCGACTCACGCTATGATCTGGGGCTCGGAATGAGCCCATGATCGCAATCGTCGATTACAAAGCCGGCAACCTCGCCAGCGTCAAGCGCGCCCTCGAATTCCTCGGCCACGAGTGTGAAATCACCGATCGCGCCGAGCGAATCGTCGCCGCCGATCGCGTGATCCTCCCCGGCGTCGGCGCCGCCGGCGCGACCATGGAAAACCTGCGCGCGCTCGGACTCGTCGACGTCCTCCGCAACGATGTCGCCCGCGCCGGCAAGCCGTTCCTCGGCATCTGCATCGGCATCCAGGTGCTGCTCGATCGCAGCGAAGAGGACGATGCGAACTTGCCTCGGCATCGTCGCCGGCCGCGTCGCGCGCTATCCGCGCTCAATCGACGGCCGCCCGCTCAAGGTCCCGCAAATCGGATGGAACCGCGTGCGCCAGGCGCGACGCCATCCAGTCTTCGCCGGCGTGCCGGACAACACGCACTTTTATTTCGTCAATTCTTACTATCCGATTCTCGACGACCCCTCGATGCGCCTTGCGACCTGCGACTACGGCGTCCCCTTCACCGCCGCGATCGTGCGCGACAACGTGCTCGCGACCCAGTTCCATCTTGAAAAGAGCGGCGCCGCGGGACTCAAACTCCTCGACAACTTCTGCCGGCTCAAGTCCTGACCATGCTCGCGAAACGAATCATCCCGTGCCTCGATGTGCGCGACGGCAAAGTCACCAAGGGCGTGCAGTTCCTTGCCAACGTCGACGTCGGCGATCCGGTCGCGATGGCCCGCTACTACTATCAGGAAGGCGCCGACGAGATCGTTTTCTATGACATCACCGCAAGCAACGAGCGCCGCGGCATCATGCTCGACGTAGTCCGCGCGGTGGCGCGCGAAATTTTCATTCCGTTCAGCGTCGGCGGCGGACTTCGCACCCTCGAAGATATGCGCGCCGTTCTGCTCGCCGGCGCGGAGAAAGTCTCGATCGATTCCGGCGCGGTGCGCAATCCGAAACTGATCTCCGAGGGCGCGCGCGCATTCGGCAGCCAGTGCGTCGTCCTCTCGATGCAAGTGAAGCAAACCGGCGTGCGCCCTGAAATTCCGACCGGTTACGAAGTCGTGATCGACGGCGGACGCCAGCCCACCGGGCGCGACGCGCTCGCATGGTCGCTCGAGGGCGAGCGGCTCGGCGCAGGCGAACTATGCATCAACTCGATCGATCGCGACGGCACCAAGCTCGGTTACGATCTCGAAATCACGCGCCGCATCAGCGAAGCCGTTTCGATCCCCGTGATCGCGTCCGGCGGCGCCGGAGAGCCGGCGCATCTGCGCGACGCTTTCACGACCGGGCTTGCCGACGCAGCGATCGTCGCGTCGATCGTCCACTACGGCGAGCATCCGATCCCGGCGCTGAAGTCATACCTCAAAGGCAACGGCGTCGAGATTCGCGACGCAGTAACAATCGACCTGATGCGTGCTCGATGAAAATCGCGTTCGTAGTTTCGGAGTTCAACTCCGAGGTAACCACCCCGATGGAACAGCGGGCGCGCAGCCATGCCGAGTCGCTCGGCGTCGAAGTCGCGCGCGTGGTCAACGTCCCGGGCGTGTACGACATGGCGCCGGTCGTGAAGGCCCTGCTGCAGCGCAAGGAAATCGAAGGCGTCGTGATGATTGGCGCGGTGATCAAGGGCGAGACTAATCACGACGAAGTGATCGCGCATGCGATCGCCCGCGCCGGCATCGAGTTGTCGCTCGAGTTCGACAAGCCCGTCGGCCTCTCGATCATCGGACCCGCCATGACCGACGAGCAGGCCGTCGCGCGAATCGAAAACGCAAAAAACGGCGTCAACGCAGTAGTCGGCGTCATTCGCGCCCTCAAAGAGGTCCGCCGCTAGCTGCGGCGCTCAACAGGTGTTGAGAAAGCCCGCCGTCCCGCATTGAGAGTATCGCCGCGAGTACTTATACTCGGGCGGTGTTGGGCTTGAAGATGGTAGAGGCGGTTGGAGGGGGAGAAACGTTTTCCACGCGCACAGCTGCGCGAATCCTCGCGGTCACGCCGGAGCGAATTCGTTACTGGGTCAAGCGCAATCTGATCCGGCCGCTCAATTCCGGCGGACGAAAATATCGCTTCGCATTCAACGATCTGCTCGAGATGCGCCTCGCCAAGGAGCTGCTCGGCACCCGCCAGCATATCGAGCCGGTTCAGCGATGCCTCGATCGGGTGCGCGAGTTCGTCGCTCCCGACCGCAGTGTCACTTCACTCAAACTCGTCAATGACGAAGGGCGCATCGTCGTGCGCGACGGCCCGGTGCTCATCGAAGCGCAGACCGGACAGCTGCTTCTCGATTTCGAAGGCAGTTGTCGGCGCGGCAAGGTCGAAGATCGCTTCGGACCGGCGCGCGTGCGCGAGCGCTTCGAAGAGGCGCGCCAAATCGCCGACGAAGATCCGCTCCGCGCACTAACGATTTACGGCGAGCTGCTCGGCCGCGAGCCCGGCAACTTCGAGGCCCATATCCGCCTTGCAACTCTGCTCGAACGAGAGGGCGACCTCGGCAGTGCGTTGCGTCATCTGCTCGGTGCGGCCGCGATCGTCCCGGCCAATGCCGAAGTGCATCTGAGGCTCGGGACTGCTCTATCGAAGGAAGGAGGAGCCTCAGCAAGCGCTGCGGAGCTTTCTGCGCACCCTGGAATGCGATCCCGCCAACGTCGAAGCGCATCGCAACGCGGCCGAGATGTATGAAGTGATGGGCCGCAAGCGCGAATCGCAAAGGCATCTGAGCGCCATCCATCGCCTGATCAAAGGCGACTGATTCGTGGCACGGGCGTCCCTGCCCGTGATTGAATCGCGCGAACTCGCGGCGATATGCTCGGCTCCTATGCCGCGCGAATCGATCAAGCCCGTCGACATTTTACGCCATGAACTTAAGGCGCTGCGCTTCATTCTGGATAATTTCACGCCGGTAAGCTCGCGCACGACGCACTTCCGCCGCGCGAGGATTTCCAGTCGAGCCAGGGTCGCGCGCTCTACGACTCGATCGTAAAAGCGTCGAGCAGGGCCGCGGCGGAAAGCGCAATCGCGGAACTCGAACTCGAGGACGTCGATATCGATTCGTTCCTGCACTTAAGCGGCGAGCATTACTACACCTATCCGGCGCTGGTCCGCGAGCGCGCGGCCGCGATTCGCACCGGCAAGCTCACGGTCGAAAACTCTTGAGTGATTTGCTCGGCAAAGAAATTCATCTCCTTCTCGATACGGCAGGTGCGCTGATCGTCTTCCAGGAAAAAGGCGCGCCGTGGGCCGGAGTGCTCGCATTCAGCAGCGAGGACAAGGCGCGCGAGTTCTGCTCTCAGAGCCATCTTGACGCAGCCGAGGTCGGTGCGATTTCGACCGAAGATCGCGAAGCCGTCGCGGCGCTGATCAACTCGATCAAGCGGCGCGCGGTCCGTAATCTTCTGCTCGATCTCGATTACAAGACCGGAGCCTGCACGCAAATCGATTTCGACGGCGACTCTTTCGGGGCGGTAACCGCGCGTCAATTTGCGCCCCCGGTTCATCACTAGATTTTTCCGATGCCATCCACGCGCTTGTCGCTCGAACAAATAGAAGAGGCGCGCAGCCGTCTCGCCGGAATCATCAGGCCGACGCCGCTTGAGACGCAGCGCAACGCTCTCGCGGATGCTCGACGCAGACGTGCGCATCAAGCCCGAGAATGTGCAGAAGACCGGCTCGTTCAAAATTCGCGGCGCCTACAATCGGATCGTCACGCTCAGCGACGAGGAAAAATCGCGCGGCGTCGTCGCGGCGTCGGCCGGAAATCATGGACAAGCGCTCGCATACGCGGCGACTCGCGCCGGCGTGACCGCGACGATCGTGATGCCAACCGCGGCGGCGATCGCAAAAATAGACGCGACCCGAAGCTACGGCCAATCGGTAATCTTACAGGGCGCGGATTATCAAGGTGCGCGTGCCGCCGCCGCCGCGATCTGCACCGAGCGCGGCGCAATCTTCGTCGACGCTTACGACGATCCTTACGTGGTCGCGGGGCAGGGCACTGTCGGGCTGGAGATCGCCGACGAAATCACACCCGACGTGGTGATGGTCCCGGTCGGCGGCGGCGGACTGATTGCTGGAATCTCGGCGGCGCTTGCATGCGCGCGCGTCCGCGGCGGAAGTGATCGGCGTCGAAGCCGCGGGCTCGCCGCAACTGAGCGCGAGTCTCGCCGCCGGCGCGCCCGAATCGATCGGCCGTCCCGCCGATACTATCGCCGACGGACTCGCCGACCGGACGCATCGGCGCGGTGCCATTCGAGATCATGCGCGGACGGGTCAAACGCGTCGTCACCGTCGATGACTTCGAAATCGGCGAGGCCGTGCTGCTCCTGCTCGAGCGGCTGAAGCTCCTTGCCGAAGGCGCTGGCGCAGCCGCGCTCGCGGGCGCGCTCAAGATCCAGAACGAACTGAAGGGCAAGCGCGTGGTGCTGGTTTTGAGCGGCGGCAATATCGACATGAACCTGCTCGATCGGATTATCGGGCATGGACTCGTAAAAGTCGGGCGCTTGTTCCGGGTCGGCGTCGATTTGCGCGATCGACCTGGCGAACTCGGCAAGCTGCTCGCAGTAGCTCGGAGAGACGGGCGCGAACGTTCGCGCGATCGATCACGATCGCACCCGGCGCGACGTTGCGATTGGCGGCGCGCGCGTGATGCTCGAGTTGGAGACGCGCGGCCCCGAGCATATCGACTCGATTCGCGCGCATCTGCTGAGTCGCGGGTATGTGATTCGCGAAGAAGGACTTGGGGAGAAGTAGAGTCGGAGCCGTCAAGTGAACATCGAGGCGAGACCCTTCGGGCGTTCCAGTTTGCCGGCGGGCTTCATCGAATGGGCGAGGCGTTCGAGCGTCTGCTTGAACTGTTCCATCTCGGCGACTTGCTTGGCTTCGAACGCGGCGGCCTCTTTCGCCTGCTTGCGCGCGAACGCCTCGCGCTCGGAGCTTTGCGCCGATTGTAGAAGCCCTCGAAAGTTTCGCGCACCGCGCGATACATCGAGGTCTTCGGGACGAACGATCCCGAACATTGACCGGGCAGTGGAAGACGACGCCCGCTTCGAACAGGCGATACGGAATCGTCCACGGCTGATTGCAGTCCTTGCAGATGACCGGGACTTCCCATGCGATCGGGTTGAATTCCTGGGCGACTGCCGCGGCGGGTTGAGCCGCGGGCGCGGCGGGCTTAGGCGAAGAAACGGCGATCTTCGGTGCGGATTCCGCTGCCTTGCCGTTAGTTGCCATTTTGGCGCTGCTTTCGCCGTTTTCGGGAGCTGCAACCCTTCTGCGCCAGCGCCTTCCTTGCGGAAGCGCGACGGGGCGTCATCGGGAAAAGTGGTTTCGGGATGCAACTCTCGCGCGCGCGCGAGCAGGACGCCTTCGGTTTCGAGGTTGGCTGGATCGGGGATGCAGCAATCGACCGGGCATACTGCGGCGCAGGCTTCGTGATCGTGGAAGCCGACGCATTCGGTGCATTTCGACGGAACGATGTAATAGATGTCCTGCGCGATTGCCGGGCTGGTTGCGCCGTTAAGTTCCCACGCAACGCCGCCGGCATAGATGGCCGTGTTGGGGCATTCGGGCTCGCAAGCTCCGCAATTGATACATTCGCTGGTGATCGTCGTGGCCATCGTTCCAACTCTAACAGCGCTGATTGAGGCATCAATCGACATCTGGGAGGGGAGTGACAACCGTTGTCATGGGGGGAGTTCAAGAGCAGACCGCTGCGCGCGGGGCGGCAGGGGTGACCCCTGCACCCAGTGTCCATTCCATTCAATCGCAAAATCCCGAGGACGGTATTTTGCTCTCGGTCTGGGGAAAGATGAACCTTTCGAAAGAGTGCGCTGCCTGGATTTTCGTTCCTTTTTTGGGTTTCACTTATTCCGAAGGATGTGGAGTTGATTGAGGCGCAGTGACTAAGGAATGGAGGGTGGGGCGGTGCCTGGATTCAGATCGCCTTGAGGTAGCCCGGAGGATTTGACGGTCACCAGGTAGGTGACTTTCTCGCCGGTATCGAGAGTCACGTCGATTTTCCAACTGCCGGTATCGGCGCCGACCAATTCGATCCGGCCGGGGGCGTTTTGGACCACGAGCGCGCCCGGATTGGCGACCACCTTGGTGGCGGGGGCGCCCTCGGATTCCTTGACGCCGCTGATGGTGTAGTTCTCGCCTTTGTTGATCGTCACCGGAATGATACGGCGTTTGGGTTCGGAGGATTGGGCGAGGGCGGATGATGAGGCCACGGCGACCATCGTGAGAATCACGACGGCGGTTGCCAGAATGCGGCGAGTAGTTGGCATCGTATTGGCCCCTTCGATTTCGATGCCGGAGGATATCAAGTCCTGAGTGCGACAAACAGTGATCGGCGGTTGGGTCAGTTTCGTTGACCCACGGATTCTGGAAGTCGGCGGCGGGCCGGATTACATTTCGGAAATATGCGGCGCGGTGTTTTTTACCGCCGATGATGAGATGAATATGAAGCCGGGTATTCCGGAGATTGCGACGGTGGGTGAGAGAGGGTGGGGGAGTGTGCGGGGAGTACGGTGGGTGGGTCGAGTAACCCGTTTGGTGCGCAGTCTGGGCATTGAGCGGTTAACAGAAACGCAAGCGACCAGCGGGCAACAGCGAAACCTCACGCAGGTTTCCGTTTCGTGGCTTCCCGTTGCGCATCGGATGCGGACTTCGTCCTGTTAGAAGGGTTTGGCGGGAGAGTTGTTCCGAATTGGCAATTTGATGGGGTTCTGATGCGAGGTCGGACGCGCAGCGCGGCGGGGCAGGAAAATGGAGGGTTCGATGATGGCTAAAATTTCAGCGAGCTTGGAGCAGAGATGGCCGCGCCCAGACGACCGGTTGTTGGGCAAGGTGGTCAGTTGGAACAATGTGATAACCTTTTCTGACTACCCCGCCGAACGGCATGTTTTAATGTTGAGAGGGTATTTCCGAGCAGGACACGTCTTAGTGGATAAGTGCCTTAAGAACCTGCACGAAGGGCATACCATGATTTATCCGATCCTGTTTTGCTATCGGCACGCGCTGGAAATGAATATGCAGTGGATTATCAACAGTTACGGGCCCCGCTATGGTGTTTCACTACCCATCAAAAAAGATCACAATCTCGATCCCCTTTGGAAGTGCTGCAAGGCGATCTTTACCCACCCTGATAACAAAAGCGCCGCTGTCGGTGCTTCGACGGTCGGAAAATTGATCCAGCAGTTTCACCGCCTTGATACACGTGCCGAAGCGTTCCGATATCCGGTAAAAAAAGACGGAACGCTCATACGTCTTCCTAACGTCGCCATAGACCTGAGCAACCTGCGGGAGGTAATGGAGGGTCTCAAGAATTTTTTCGGCGGGGCCGATGGACATTTGGACTACGTTTGCTCGGCGAGAGATGAGATGACGCGGTTCTAATCGTTGTCGGTCGCGCTGCGGCCTGCTAACTCACGGGCATGTACAAGACATGTACCGCTAAACGCCTTGATGGGAGCGTTTGCGGGCAGCCAGCTCGGACCGAGGATGGGTACGGCGCCTATCATTGTCCAAAGCACCGTCGAAAACCGAGGGAGCGAGTCATCGACCGAAGCGTGCCGCCGGAGAAACGCGTGAGATCGAAGCCAAGGCGTCGGCGGGATTGAGTGGTTCTCATGAAGCTCCGCCACGCCGCCGCGCTGTCGCTGGTGGGCTGGTATCTGATGGCGCCACCTGCGAACAGCGTGCAGCTCTCAGACGGGAGAGTGGTTTGGATCAGAAACCCTCCGCTGTCTGAGTGGTCAGTTGAAGGAAGTTTCGACAAAGCAAGGGAGTGTGCTAACCAACAAAACCTTTTGGCTAACAGCGCTATCGAGGACAGCAAAGGAAATTCGGCGGGACGTGCCGAATGGATGATGGCTAGATGCATCGCGACGGACGATCCTTGGCTCAAGGGAAAGTAAGTGAACCTCTCTCCTCAATACCTTTCGAAACGCCGGTCACGATGCCGATGATCGTCTGAGTTCACTCGGCTTGGCTGAACCCGTATGCGCAAATGTTCATCGCACGATCTCATACCGAACGAGAGTTTGAAAAGACAGCGCGCGGCGGAAAAAGACGAGCGGAAGCTGACGATTGAGAGGCGGATCATGCAAATCGCGACCGAGATCACGAAACTTCTAACATGGCAATGGGTAGCGCTGATTACGATGCTCGTCTTTTGTCGCCCCTTGGGCCGATTCCTCGACCGTGCTTTAGAGTTCAAGATCGGGAGGAAGGGAGTAAGCGCGAAGGCGACTCTTCGGAACGTGCCAGAGGCCGGAGAGATCGAAGAGCGCACCGCCGTGAGCAGTCAACCAAATGAGCTAATCGAGGCACGACGCTTCGTTCTTCGCGATTCCAATGGTAAGAAGCGCGCGGAGCTTGGGACAACCGATACAGACAGCGCGTTGCTGGCCCTTTATGATGGTGCCGGACGGGCTCGGGTAGCGCTGTACGCGACGGCTCTGAACGGCGCGGCAGTGCTCGCGCTCTATGACGGAGACGAGAGACCCCGGCTGATGCTGGCGTCGTCCGATCCTCGGGAGAACCTCCCGCGAGACCAAGTGATCTCTGCGCTTTCCATTCATAACAACGAAGGTGACGTTGCGGCGAACATGCTGGTAGACGCTGACGGCAATCCTGCCCTCGACCTGTACTCGCTGTCCGGCGAGAGTCTATTCAACGCGCAGTAAAAGGTACCGTCGCCTTTGCGCGCGCCATCTCCTAGCAATCCGCCGCAGATGGGCTCCGACACCAATTTTTTTTGATGGCGGTAGCGCGGGGTGACGGAAAAGCGTCGGTGCGGGGGCAGTAGAGAATGTGCGGCGCACCGGACAAATCGCGCCGCACATGGTGTCCCCCACCCTAACCCTCCCCCGACGAACGTGGGAGGGAACCGTACGGACGAGGGAACCGGAACCGAACCGTCCTCCCGAAACCTTCTAACAGGCGCATCGCGCCGCATCTTTTTCTCCCACAACGGGAAGGCTGAAACCTCGTGAGGTTTCGGGGGAAGTGGATCGACTTGGCGGGCGGGTCGGTGATGTTGGGGATGGCGTGGTGTGATGCGCATCGAAAAAGATCCGGGGTTCCTCGGCTTCGCTCGGAATGACACAAAAATTGGAAGACGAAAATAGCTCAGAAGCGTGAACGAGCCATCGCCCCGGCGCGTGTGCGTGCGGCGACGTGAGGATTTTTCTTTTCCTCCTCATTCAAACTTCTAACAGGCGCATCGCGCCGCATCTTTTTCTCCCACAATGGGAAGGCTGAAACCCTTCGGCGAAGCTCAGGACAGGCTCTCGGCTTCGCTTGGAATGACACAAAAATTGGAAGACGAAAATAGCTCAGAAGCGTGAACGAGCCATCGCCCCGACGCGTGTGCGTGCGGCGACGTGAGGATTTTCTTTTCCTCCTCATTCAAATTCTAACAGGCGCCCATTCGGCTTCGCTCAGGGCAGGCTCCGCGCCGCATCTTTGTCTCCCACAACGGGAAGGCTGAAACCTCGTGAGGTTTCGGGAGAAATGGATCTTTTCTGCCGCGCCGGCATCGCTTTTCGTGGTGGGGCGGTTTTGACTATGCTGGCGTATCATTTATGGACCTTCAATTTAATTCTGAAGAAGAAGAGTTTCGGCTTTCGGTTCGGCGTGGCTTGACGCGAATATGCCTCAGGGTGATCTCGCGGCGGGGCGGGAGGGGCGGGAAGATAAGGAGTGGCTCGCGAAGGCCAAAGCTTGGCAGCGGAAATTGTACGAGGCCGGGTATGTCGCGCTCGCATGGCCGAAAGAATATGGCGGGCAGGAGTTGGATCCGGTTCGGCAGTCGATCGTCAATGATGAATTGGTGCGGGCCAAGGCGCCGTACCTGGTTGGCGGGTCGGGGCTCGGGATGCTCGGGCCGACGCTGATCTCGTGGGGCGACGAGGAACAGAAAAAACGCTACCTGCCGAAAATTCTCACCGCCGAGGAAATCTGGTGCCAGGGATACTCGGAGCCCGGCGCAGGCTCCGACCTCGCGTCGCTAAAAACGCGCGCGGAAATCGTCGGCGACGAGTTCGTCGTCAACGGACAGAAAGTGTGGACCTCCGGCGCGCAATACGCGGACATGATGTTCTGTTTGGTGAGGACGGATCCCGAAGCGCCGAAGCATCGGGGGATCTCGTACATCCTGATCGATATGCATTCGCCGGGAATCACCGTCCGTCCGCTGGTGCAGATGACCGGCGACAAGGGATTCAACGAAGTCTTCTTCGACAACGTCCGGGTGCCGCGCAAAAACCTGGTCGCCAAGCTCAACGAAGGATGGATCGTCGCCAACGCCACCCTTTTTCACGAGCGCAATATGCTCGGCTCCGCCAGCGGCAGCGAGCAACGCTTTAATCGGCTGCTCGCGCTGGCCAAATCGATCAAGCGCGGCGGCATACCGCTCACCAAAGACCCGGTCTTCCGGAATCGGCTGGTGGAGCTGGAGACGCGCGTCGAAGCGATGCGGTTGCATTCGCTGCGTCAGCTTACCGATCAGATTCGCGGCAGGAATCCGGGGATCGAGGCGATGATCAACAAGCTGGTCGGCACCGAGCTGAACCACGATCTCGCGACGGCGGCGATGGACGCGATGGGCGACTACGCGATGCTCGCGCGCGACGAGGAATCGGCGCTGGACCATGCGTACTGGCCATACGAATGGATGTTCTCGCTCGGGCTGGTGATCGGCGGCGGCACGTCGCATATCCAGAAAAACATAATCGCAGAGCGCGGGCTGAAGATGCCGAAGTCGAGATAGAGAGGGAGAGTGGGAAGGGGAAATCACTTTATTTAATGTGAAACCCGCGGTGGGTTTCACACTTCCTTCGGCAGGGGTGACCCCTGCACCTAGTGAGAATAAGAAAGATGCGGCGCGGAGCGCCTGTTAGAAATTGATAGTGAGGAGAGGATTGTTCTGCGTTGGGTGCGGGGGTCTTCACCTCTCCTTGTCCGAGGAGAGGTCGCGCGAGTGAGGAACGAAGCGAGCGCGGGTGAGGTGCAACGCGGGAGGTCGCATCTACGCTTGCTCGCTGGTGTAGATATCGAGGCTAGGTGTGGCATTGGGCGTGAGACCTCTCCCTAACCCTCTCCTTGGACAAGGAGAGGGGACTTAGGACTTAGGACGGAGAATACGAAGCATGGATTTTGGACTTAGCGACGAGCAGCATCAGCTCAAGGAAAGTGCGCGGGCGTTTCTTAATGGGGAATGTTCGACGCAGGTCGTGAGAAAGATCATGGCTAGCGACGACGGGTATCCGCGCGAGCTTTACGGACAAATCGCCAAGCTGGGTTGGAGTGGATTGATTGTGCCCGAGGAGTTCGGCGGTGCGGGGCTCGGGATGCTTGATATGGCGATGATCCTCGAAGAGGGCGGCTACGCTGCGATGCCGGGGCCGTTTTTATTTTCGTCGGTGCTGGCGGCAATGGCGCTCAAACTTGGCGGATCGAAAGAGCTCAATGCGAAATGGCTCGCTCCGCTCGCGGAGGGAAAGGTAATCGGCACGGTTGCGGTGGTCGAGAGCGCCGGAAGTATCGATCCCGCGGATATCGCGGGAGTTGCGAAGAAAACTGGCACGGGGTGGCGGCTGGTTCATCTTGATGGCATCAAGATGTTCGTGCCGTATGCGAACGTTGCCGATTTTATTGTCGTCGTCGTCAAAAATGATGTTGGTGAAATTGCTCTGTATGTCGTCGATGCGAAAGCGCCGGGAGTGACGGTCCGTGCGCTCAAGAATCTCGATCTTACGCGGCGGATATCGAGCGTTGAATTGAAAGGTGCTCCGGCGGAGTTGCTTCGCGGCGGGAGCGATCTCTTCGCGAAACTGATCGACGTCGGCGCGATTGCTATTGCGGCCGACTCGCTCGGAGGCACTGAGCGCGCACTCGAGATGGCGGTGGAATATTCAAAAGTGCGCGAGCAGTTCGGCAAGCCGATCGGATCGTTCCAGGCGCTGAAGCATGCGGCGGCGGAGATCGTCGCGGACCTCGAGCCGGCGCGCGCGCTTTTGTGGTACGCGGCTTATCGCGCGGACGGGAAGTGCTCGCGCGAGGCCTCGATGGCGAAGGCGCGGCTGTGCGAGATCTACAGTCGCGGTACCGATCGCGCGGTGCTGATGCATGGCGGGATTGGGTTCACGTGGGAGCACGATATGCATCTGTGGTTCAAACGGGCGCGCTTCAACGAGTCGTATTTTGGATCGCCGGGGTTTCATCGCGAGCGCGTGGCTGTGTTGGGGGATTATTGAGTAGCGATGAAGTTCGACATCTTCTATCAACTCCCGGAGGCGGTTACGCAGAACACGCATCAGCGGTATCGCGAGTTGATCGCGGAGGCGGCGGAGGCTGATGTGCTTGGGTTCGATACGGTGTGGCTGGCGGAGGTGCATTTTGCGCCGCGCTTTTCGGTGATGCCTACGCCGTTGATGCTGCTTGCGGCGATTGCGGAGCGCACGACGCGAATTCGGCTCGGGATGGCGGTTAACCTGATGCCGTTGCATCATCCGGTGCGCCTCGCCGAGGAAGTTGCGACGCTCGACGTGCTGTCCGGAGGGCGGGTCGAGTTCGGCGCGGGCCGCGGCGCGTTCCCGCTGAACTATCGCGGTTATGGCGTGGAGATGGCGGACAGCCGCGAGCTATTTCAGAATGGACTCGATGCTATCAAGGCGGCGTGGACGCAAAAGCGCATCACGCTTCCCGCAGGTTCCGGCGCGGGCGGCGGTGCGCATAGCGTCGAGGTGGTGCCGAAGCCGATCCAGATACCTCATCCGCCGATTCGGCTGGCGGCCAACAGTGCGGACACGTTTACCTTTGCGGGGCGGAACGGTTATCCGATTTTCGCCGGAGGACCGGTGAATCCGATTCCGGTGCTGGCCGAGCGGCTGAAGATTTACGAGAGTGCGCTGAAAGATGCGGGGCATGAGCGGCCCGACGATTGGCTGGCGGCGGCGCTGATGGTGTTTGTCGGGCGCGACCGCGCGCAAGTGCGAGCGACGATCGAGGCGAGCCTGCGCAACTACTTCGACGCGGTCGGCGAGATCGTGGAGCCGGAGAGTCTCGCGCGGGGGCATCAGGCGGAATTCCAGAAGGTGCGCGAGCGCTTGCGCACGATTGAGTATCCAACCGTCGATTCGATGATGGGGATTTTCGGCGATGCGGAATATTGCATCGATCGGATCGCGCAACTGAAAGAGCAGTTCCAATTTTCGCGGCTGGTGTGCTGGTTCGAGACGGGCGGCTTGAGTGGGCATCGCGAGGTGCTGGACTCGATGCGGCAGTTTGCGGAGCGGGTGATGCCGAGGTTCAGGTAGGCAGATTGCGCGCCGTGAGGAACAAGATACGGGCACGGCGCGATTCAAGTCAGGTGCGGGTGATGCGTCCTTCGACGACCTCCGGCAACTCTGCTGCCAGTTTGACGGCGCGCAGGATGTCGGTTTTGGTTACGATTCCCTCGAGCGCATCGCCATCGCCGGTCACCAGGAGCATCTGCTTGCCGCCCTCGCGCACCAGCAACCTGAGCGCCTCGCTCAGATCGCAGTCGTCGGTGACCCGGGTGGCGCCGCGATCGGTCACCTTGCCGACGGTGGTGGTGTCCCAATTGTCGGGTGCGACCTGGCTTAGATCTGCCACCTCGATCGTTCCGGCAACTTTGTCGCCGTCGTAGACCGGAAAGATAGTATGCCGGTGATGCACCGCGACGCTCGCCACGAATTCGCGAATCGTGGTGGCCGCCTGCACTGAAATGACGTGCTTTCGCATCACCTCCCGCACGGTCATCCCGGAGAGATCGGCAAGCTTAGCGGTTTCGTGAAGATGCTGATCGCCGGAAACTGACGCCTCGCCGGAAATTGCGTAGGCGACTGCGGCGCCGATCAAACTCGGGATGATGTACGAATGGCCGCCGGTAGTCTCGGCGACGAATACGACGGCGGTAAGCGGGGTCTTGTAGCCCGCGGCGATAAACGCGGCCATCCCGACCGCGGCGTACAAGTCATGGGTCGGGGCGTGGACGACGGATTGCGCGTATGCGTTGCCGATCGATCCGCCGACCAGGAGCAAGGGGACGAACATCGCGCTGACACCGCCGGAGCCGAGTGAGAAAATGGTGGCAATCAGTTTCAGCGCGGCGAATACGAGCAGGATCTCGGTGGGTATCGGATGGCGGAGCACATAGCGCACCGCCTCGTAGTTCGGGCCGATCGGAATCAACGAGCCGTCGTAGATGGAGACGAATAGCAGGCCGCATAGCGCGGTGCCGAGTCCTCCGATGGTGAGCTTCAGGGTATGGGGTATCCGCAGGGTCACGAAAAAAGTGCGCACGCGGCGAAACGTGATGTCGAAGACGATCGCGATGAGGCCGATTCCCGCGCCGAGCAGCGCCGACCATGCGACGTCGACGGTCCTGAAGGTGGTGCTGCCGGCGAAACCGAACAGCGGCTCCGCGCCGACGACGCTCACCAGGGTTGCGTAAGCGACCACCGACGCGATCAGCGATGGGAGCAGCGCCTCGTGGGCGAGGTCGTCTTTGTACGGCATCTCGAGGGCGAACACGATGCCGGTAAGGGGAGCGCGGAAGACCGCGGACATCCCGGCGGCGGCGCCGCTGATCAGCATGATGCGTCGATCGCGCGCGGCGAGTCCGAAGCGGCGCAGCCGGGTCCATAGCCAGGATCCGATCGCGCCACCGCTGTAGATGGCGGGGCCCTCAAGGGCGGCGCTTCCGCCTGAGCCAACGGTGGTGATGGCGGCGAGCAACTTCCACCAGAACGGATGGATGTCGATGTCGCCCTGATGTTCGTGGTAGGAGCGGACGATCTCCTCGGTCGAGTGCTCGTCCGGATCGGCAGTGCAGAATTGCATGATCAACCCGGTGACGAAGAAGCCCGCGACGACGCCGACCACGATTGCCCAATGATGCGCAAGATAGTACGGAAGTAGGGCCGCCCAGATTACCTGGAGGATCAGGACGGCGATTCCGGCGGTGATGAGGCCGGTGAGGATCCCGATGATAGGGGCAACGAGGAGCCATTTCTGGATGTCGCGGGAGTAGGTAGCGCTCAGGTCTTCATTGACGAGCGCCGTGTACCTACTGAGGAGCGGGTGCTTGAAGAATTTCGAATCGAGAACGCTCGCCAAGATTCCCAAGAGTGAGATCCTTTCTGCCTGCGAAACGGCGCGAGTGGTCGTCGGTTCGGCAGTAGCAATCAAACTGTTCGTATCGGTGAGTATGTATCTGGATGGCACATTCTGCGCAACGAGTGTAGCAAGATTGCCACTTCGGAAGGCTGAGGATTCGGGGCGAAGGTGAGGCAGCGCGATATTGGAGCGGTGTTCAACGTCAAAATCGGCGATTGACAGGTCATCAGAGGTCTCGACGGCACTCGGGATATCTTACGACGATTAGGCATACCATCTCTCGTCTTGTCACCAGAGGAACCTTAACGGTACAAATGGCACGGCAATTGGATAAAGAGGAATCGGGGGAGGATTCACCCGGCTAGTCCAGGCATCGTTGGGATACGTTTTTCGGAACCGGTAGCCACGGATATCGTCAGGTGAAGGGGGACTATGAAGGACGAAAGCGAACAGAAAGAGCCGACTCAGATGATCCAAGCGGTCAGAATTTTTCTGGTCGAGGATAATCCCGACCACGTCTTCATCGCGTTGACGGTCGTGAAGCAAGTGCTCGGCGACGAGATTGAATTGGTGCATGCGCAGAATGCCGACGAGGCGTTGCTGATGATCACGCAGTTTACCGAGCATGATCGGCCTGATCTTTTCCTGGTAGATTTGCGATTGCCCGACAACGGTGGATTCTCGGTACTGCAGGCGGCGCGCGCCAACGAGGCGCTGGTGTCGGTGCCGATGTTTGTGATTACGAGCTCGCTCTACGATCGCGATATCGCGGAGAGCTACGAGCTTGGTGCGTCGGCGGTGTTATGCAAGCCGCTGTCGCGGGCGAAATTGCGCGACGAGTTGGTGCGGGTGGGCGCGCTGCCGGTTTCGCAGCGCCCGATCGATACTTCCTATCGTCACTAAAACGCGCCGGACCCAAGTGAGTTGGGAGGTGGTGTGGGCTCGAGTTCTTGGGTCCGGCGCGTAACCTTTCAGATAGTCTCCGCTTGTATCTGTCTCCAACTTGCCCTGCTTGACGCTCGTCCCCGCAAAATAGGATTCTCGGTCACTGACATCGATATAGACTGGCGTTTGCCTGACGCATCCTCGATTGCGTTCGGGCGAGGGAGTTGCCGTGAAACCTTACACATTTGAACAGAGCGAAGCGCTGATGAATCGCGCCAAGAAAGTTATTCCGGGCGGAATCTATGGGCATCAGACGCCACTGCTCCTGACGCGAGGTGCATACCCTTCGTTTTTCGCGCGCGGCGAGGGCTCGCACATCTGGGACGTCGATGGCAACGAGTATATCGATTACATGTGCTCGTACGGGCCGATCGTGCTCGGGCATCGGCATCCCAAGGTCGAAGAGGCGGCGCGCGGACAGGCGGAGCTCGGCAACTGCTTCAACGCGCCGGGGCCGCTGTGGGTGGAGCTCGCGGAGCAGCTGGTATCGATAACGCCGTTTGCGGATTGGGCGGTGTTCGCGAAGAACGGCTCCGACGTATGCACGTGGGCGACGGAGGTCGCGCGGCAGGCGACGGGGCGTCCGAAGATCGCGATGTGCCAGGGCGCGTATCATGGCGCGCATGCGTGGTGCACTCCGCTACCCGGCGGGACGACGCCTGAGGATCGCGCGAATATCGTTTACTTTCACTTCAACGATCTCGAGAGCCTGCGGCATGCGATCGAGCAGAATCGGGGCAAGGTCGCGGGTGTGATTCTCTCGCCGTTCAAGCACGACGCGGGACACGACTCCGAGCTGCCAGTAGAAGGATTTTTCGCGGGGGTCAGAAAAATCTGCGACGACAACGGGATCGTGTTCATCCTCGACGATGTTCGCGCCGGTTTTCGTCTGCATATGGGCGGGTCGGGCGAGCTGTTCGGAGTGCGTCCGGATCTATCGACCTACTGCAAGGCGATCGCGAACGGATATCCGCTGTCGGCGTGCATGGGGCGCGACAGTTTGCGGCAGGCGGCGCAGGAAGTGTTCTTCACCGGTTCGTACTTCACCAGCGCGGTGCCGATGGCGGCGAGTCTCGCGAATATCAAGGAGCTGGCCGCAGGCGGCGGAATCGAGCGGATGCGCGCGATGGGAGAGAAGCTGCGGACCGGTCTGCTCGCGCAGGCGCATAGCGCGGGATTCGAGGTGACTTACTCGGGGCCTCCGGCGCTGCCGTACATGAGTTTCAAACAGGATGCCGGCCACTTCGATCGGGCCCGAGTATTTTGCGGGGCGTGTGCGCGCGCGGGCGTGTACTTCCATCCGCGGCACAACTGGTTTATCTCGGCGGCGCACACCGAGCGCGATATCGAGCAGACGCTGAACGTCACGCAGGATGCGTTCGCGGCGGTGTCGAAGCAGTTCGGCGCGTAGGGCAGGTGTCGAGGCCCAGGAAGGCGCGCATGCGATCCAGCTCGGCGGCGAGTTCGCGCTTGAAGGCGCGATCGCGCGGCGGCGATTTGACGTAGCCGAAATCAGATTCGAGCTCGCCGTTCTTGACTGACACGTTGGCCCATCCGATCACGCGGTCGCGCCAGAGTATCGGCAGCGCGTAGTAGCCGCGGATGCGCTTAGCCACTGGCGTGTAGGCCTCGAAACGGTAGGTCCATCCCCATAAGAGCTCGAAGCGGTCGCGGTCCCACACAATGGGATCGAAGGGCGTGAGCAGGCGGACGGAACCGTCGGGCGCGCTGCGGGCAGGATTGTCGCCTCCCGGCCAGTACCATTCGACATTGTCGATGCGGGTGTGCGACAGGCGCTGTTTCGCGCGGCTCAAACAGCCCTTCAATTCGTCGTACCATTGCGGCACGCCATAACGAAGCCGGCGCACAAGGATCCTCAGGCCCGCGTCGGGCAACGGGGCGTAGATGCGGATCGCAACGTCGAGCAGCGCGTCGATTCGTGCGCGGCGTGCGACGTCGTCGACGGGTGCGGGCCCATGCTGATGTGCCGCGTAGATGCGGATGCCTTCGGCGCGGCGGACGACGCGGAGAATCCCGCAGTAGTGCATGCTGTCGAGCAGGTGCGTGGTGGCGTTGGACGAGCCGCCCCAGTAGTTGCGCACTGAGCCGTGCGCGAAATGCAGATCGACCTCGCGCGGATGCACTGAGCCGCGCGCGCGTATGAACTCGAGCAGTTGCGCCGCGCGCTTTCTTTTTTCAGCCGGCCAACGCGCCGAGCGCCATGGATTTGAGTATTGCTCACCGGGCCTGGGCAGCGCAGCGAGCCGCGGATGCATCAGCGCATGGACGGAGCTCGTCACGAAGCCATAGTTGATGAAGAAGTCTTCCTCGAGGCCGAGCTTCGAGTAGCGGCGTTCGAGATCGCCGGCGCGATAGTTGCGGACGCGATGACGCAGGATCAGGTCCTGGGCGCGGGCCGGCGCGCGAATCGGATCGGCCTGCACGAAGCCGAGCTTGTGGAGGGCGCGTTTGAGGGTGGTCGGACTGAAGAGGCTATTGGCGACAGCGTAGCGGCGGAGGTCGTCGAGAGTGAGCGGCATCGCGGAGGAGTCTAGGCGCTCAGGAATCGGTAGACGAGTTTCTGGAAGTGCTGGATACCGCGCTCGCGCGAGAGCATCAGCTGGCCGTGTTTGATCGCGCCGGAGCGGAGTCCGCGCTGCACGGATTCGCAGAGCACGATGTCTTCCCGCGTCACGAGGTCACTGAATTCGACGCTCGCGCGCATTTGTTCGTCGGTTAGATTCTCGGCGAAAAAATAATCGACGGTCTGGCGGGTGTGTTCCGCGTCGATTGGGATGGCGCAGATCACCTGCATGCTCGCGGGATTCGTCGAGAGTGAGAACATCGCGGTGGGCCACAGAGTTGCGTAAGTGACGCCCGGCTTAGGCGAACGCATAGAGGGGCCGTAGTAGGTCGAGAAGTATTCGTGATCGGTATTGACGCGATAGCTTTCGGTGTCGATCACCTCGGAAAATTTCGGATGGGCGATCGGACAGTGATAGCATTCGTTGAAATTCTCGACGACGATTTTCCAGTTAGCGGCGAATTCGTAAGTGTCGCGGCGAAGCATCCGTAGTTGGGCGAGATCGACGCCAGCGTCGGCGAAGATTTGCGGAAGTTCGCCGATGATGGTGCTCAACGGACTCGCGTCGGGGGCAGGGTTAACGAAGATCAGCGGTCCCCAGGTCTCGAGCGCGAGCGGCAAGAGTGAGAGCGCTTGCTTGTCGAAAGTGCTCTGCTCATTCTCGCGCGGCGCGGTGCGCAACGAACCCTCAAGGTTGTAAGTCCATCCGTGGTAGTGGCATTGGAGAGTTTGGCGATTGCCCGAGCATTCGAGGACGACCTCGCTACCGCGATGACGGCATACGTTGGCGAATGCGCGAAGGGCGCCGTCGTTGTTTCGGGTGATCACGATTGGGCTGTCACCCAGGCTGGTCGTGAAGAAATCGCCGGAGCTAGCTACTTGTCCGGTGTGTCCCACGTATTGCCATGAGCGATGTAGGATGCGCTCCTTCTCGGCGCGGAAGATCTCGGAATCGACATACCATTGGCGGGGAGGGTGTCGCCGCGATCGAGTGCGCTAGCTAGCGCGAGATTGGTGTAAGGTGTGGTAGCCATAACTGCTGCTCTAACTGCTCTTCAGACCGCGGAGGATGTCGAGGCGTAACTTCAGTTTTTCGCCTAACCATAGTGCGTTTATTGCATGGTCGGTGTAGGCGTCGGTGGTTTCGGGATGGACGAGGATGTTGAGGCCGGTGCGATTCAGCATCAGCCACGGTACAATTTTGGCGAATTCGCTCGGATTAAATTTCACCTGGTACATCGACTGCGGATGGGGGCCTACTGGCTCGTCGCGCCATCGGCCCATCTCGACTTTGAAGTTGCGCTCGATGGCTTCGCGCAGACGCGCGGCGGTCTCTCGCGAGGAATCGTCGTAGTAGATGTGCGCGTGGTAGCAACTTATGATCGTGGGATCGATCGTATCGGGCATCGTGCTCCTATCGGGCATTCGTTATGACTCCTCTGACGACGGACCCTCTATCTACTGCTTCTAGACGAGTTGACATGGTGCGTTGCCCGGCATTGCACCTCACCCGGCGCTACCTTTGGCTAGCGCCGACCTCTCCTCGGACAAAGGAGAGGTTAGGAGATTCGTTCCAGAGTTATCACCGGGATCTGACGCGTGGTGGCCTTCTGATATTCGTTGAAGTTGGGCATCACTTTGGCCTGGGCGTCGAAGAGGCGTTGGCGTTCGGGATCCTTGGTGATAGTAGCTTTGGCCTGGAATTTTTCTTTGCCTACTTCGAGCGTCGTCGTTGGGTGAGCCTTAAGGTTGTGGTACCAGGCGGGATGGGTCGGGAAGCCGCCCTTCGAGGCGATGATTACGATTCGATTGCCGTCATTGGTATAGACGAGCGGAGTGGTGAAGGGACGGCCGCTCTTTGCGCCGGTGGTGGTGAGTAAGAGCAGGGGCGCGTTTACGAATGGGCCGCTAAGGACCTTGCCGCCGTTGGCGCGGAACTCGACGATCAGTCTCTGGTTGAATTCGCTGCATTGCTTTTTCGTTGAACTCGGGCATGGTGATCTCCTTTCTGTTTTCGTAAGTGGTGATTGATACCGGCTAACCCCTAACCCCTTCCCATAGTGGGAAGGGGGACAAAATCAATTGTTCGGCTTCGCGTGCCTTCAGCGAAGTAGCCGTGTTTTGCGCCGAGAAAGATTCGGGATTCTTCGCTCCGCTCAGAATGACACAAAAATAGAGAATCTAAATTTCGGGCCATTTGTTGTTCCAGGGGCGGGCTTGTTCGTAGGCGTAGGAGGCTTGCAGGACCAGGTCGTCGCGATGACGCTCGGCGACGATCTGCAAGCCGCAGGGGAGGCCTGCGTCGGTGAGTCCCGCGCGTACTGATGCGCCCGGATGACCGCTTAGGTTGAAGGGATAGGTGAACACGACGGCTCCTAGTGCGTCCTTGAGCGGCTCACCGTTGATCTCGGTCGGCATCGGGCCCTTGGCGGGGAATGCTTCGATCGGGAGCACGGGGCATAGGAGCAAATCGAAGCGCTCGAACACGCGCTGGCACCATTGGTTGAACTCGTGGCGGCGGCGATACGCGGCGCCGTAATGTTTCCAGGTGACTCGAGTCGCGCCCTCAGTGCCGGCGATAAATGCGCGCCCGAAATCGTCGTGATACTTGTCGAAGTACTCATGCAGCGAAGCGTAGCCCTGGGTCGCGCCTACCTGCATCCATGCGCGGCCGGTGTCGGGCACCGGATCGTCTATAGTGGTGACGCCGTGGCCGAGGTCCTTGAAGACCGCGGCGGCTTTCGCGATTTCGCGCGCCACGTCGCGCTGCACCAGCTGGCCGAAGTCGGGATGAAAAGCGATGCGAAGTTTTTTGGGAAGGCGATCGAGGATCGCGGCGTAGGAAATTCCGGGATGCGGCAGCGAGTCCTGATCGTGCGGATGGTAGCCGACGACGGCATCCATGAAGATGGCGGCATCGCGCACGGTGCGGGTGAGGGGTCCGTGCACGGAAGTGTCGTTCCATTGTTGCATCCCGAGCGCCATGTTGTGCGGGATGCGCCCGTACGAAGTTTTGAGACCGTAGCATCCGGTGAAACAGGCGGGGATTCGCACCGAGCCGCCGCCGTCGGAACCGGTGGCGATCGGAACCACGCCGCCGGAGATCGCAGCCGAGCTGCCACCCGACGAGCCGCCGGGCGTGCGCTCGAGATTCCACGGATTACGAGTGACGCCGAAGAGCAGATTTTTGGTGTGTGCGGTGTAACCCCACTCGGGCGCGTTGGTTTTGCCGATCACGATTGCGCCGGCGGCTTTGAGGCGCTCGACCTGGATCGAGTCGGACTTGGCGAGGTTGTTCTTGAAGGGTTTGCATCCGAAGGTGGTCACGAGACCGGCGGCATCCTCGAGGTCTTTGACACCGAGCGGGAGGCCGGCGAGCGGGCCGACTTCCTCGCGGCGGGCGATTCTCTCATCGAGCGCGCGGGCGTCGGCGAGCGCGTCGTCGGCGCGGAGTGCGCAGAACGCGTTGAGCTTGGAGTTGGTCTGCTCGATTCGCCGGATCGTAACGTCCATCAACTCGCTTGCCTTGATGTCGCGCTTGCGAATCATCGCGGCGAGTTCGTGGGCTGGTTTCCAGTAAAGTTCGGACATCGGTGGTTCCTCGTGGGACGATACTTACTACGATAGTGGCGGGCGGGCCAACCTAAGCTCTAACCCCTCACCTCTTCGGCGTTCGGCTTCGCATACCCAAAGTGAAGTCGAATTTTTTTGCGCGGAGAAAGATCCGGGTTTCTTCGCTGCGCTCAGAATGACATCAAAAAAAGAGCATCGCTTCGCGGAGATCCTTCGACTCCAGCAGCTTCCGCTCAGGATGACGAAAAGAGGGAAAGGGTAGGGGCGCAATTGACTGCCTAACAGACGTTAGATAGGTTTGAATTTCGTGCGGAGCGTTTCGAAAAATATCCCGTCGCGGGCGAGTGGCAAAGTCGTCGATATCCGCAGGCAGCCGGACACTCGCGAGCGAGTGCTGCAGGTGGCGCAGGCGCTGTTTGCGGAGCGCGGTTATCGCGGGACGAGTCTGCGCGACATCGCGAAGCGAATCGGAATCAAGGCGCCCTCGCTGTTGCATCATTTTCCCTCCAAGCAGCAGCTCTATCTCGCGGTGCTGGACAAGATGTTCGAGAGTCTCGAAGACGCGGCCAACGCGATCGCGTGGGGACGCGGGAGCCGGCAGGAGCGGATGCGCCGGGCGGTTGGCGACGCGCTCGATTTTATCGCGGGGCATCCGGATTTCGTGCGCATCATGTGGAAGGAGATGGCCGACGAAAGCGGGGTGGGGCGCCAGGTGCTGAAGCGACGCCTGCCGCCGCTGTTTTCCACCGCGGTGAATTTTATTTTCCGCGGACAGCGCGACGGCGAGTTTCGTTCCGAAGTCGATCCGCTTCATTTTATGTGGAGCCTGAACTCGATAACGATTGGCTATTTCACGACCGCCGCGATGATCCGGCGGCTGTGGAGTATGAACCTGCTCGAACCAGCGATGATCGAACGGCGCAAGCGCGAAGTGATCGATATGGTCGAACGCACGCTGTTCACGAGCGCCGCCGAGCGGTGACGCGGCGAAGTAGACTCGCAACTGCGATCGACGCGGAGCGAGATCGATTGTGAATAAGTCAAAGGAGAAGACGCGGCTATGAAGTTCGGAACATTTTATGAGCATCAGCTACCACGTCCGTGGAAAGAAGGCGCGGAGCTAAAGCTCTTTCAGGATGCGCTTGACCAGGTGGAACTGGCCGACAAGGTCGGAATCGATCACATGTGGGAAGTCGAGCATCATTTTCTCGAGGAGTACGCGCATTCGTCGGCGCCGGAAATTTTTCTCGCCGCGGCGAGTCAGCGCACCAAGCGGATTCGGCTTGGTCACGGGATCGTGCTGCTACCGCCGGCGTACAACCATCCCGCGCGCGTCGCGGAGCGGATCGCCACGCTCGACCTGGTCAGTGGCGGACGAGTGGAGTTCGGCACTGGTGAATCGTCGGCGGAGCTGGAGCTGGGCGGATTTCGCATACCGCGTGCGGACAAGCGCGAGATGTGGCAGGAATCGCTTGGCGCGATTACGCGGATGTTCGTCGAGGATCCGTTCCTTGGGCACGAGGGCAAGTACTTCTCGATGCCGGTGCGCAACGTGGTGCCCAAGCCGGTGCAGAAGCCGCATCCGCCTTTGTGGGTCGCGTGCTCGCGGCGCGAGACGATTCATCTGGCGGCGAAGCTCGGAATCGGCGCGCTTACTTTCGCGTTCGTCTCTCCCGAAGAGGCGCGGCAGTGGGTGACCGACTACTACACGACGCTGGAGAATGAGTGCGAGCCGATCGGATACGCAATCAATCCGAATATCGCGATCGTGACCGGCTTCATGTGCGACAAGAACGCGGAGCGCGCGCATCAGATGGGCGAAGAGGGTTTGAAGTTTTTCTCGTACGCGCTGGGTCATCATTACGGCTTCGGGCGGCACGAGCCGGGCAAGACGGACATCTGGAACAATTTCAAAACGAACCCGATCAGTTTGCCCGGGATGGACGGATCGAACTCGTGCGTCGGCTCACCCGACGAGATACGCACGCGGCTGCGCGAGTTCGAGGAGGTGGGCGTCGACCAGGTGGTGTTCATCTCGCAGGCCGGCAACAACAAGCATGAGGACATCTGCTCGTCGCTCAATCTGTTTGCGGAAAATATCCTGCCCGAGTTCAAGGAGCGCGAACAAACTCGCGCGAAGCAGAAGGCGGAACGGATCGCGCCGATCCTCGAAAAGGCGATGAAGCGCAAGCGCGAGCCGAAGATTCCAAAGACCGACGGGCCGGTGATCGTGCAGGCCGGGATGCAGGTGTAGAAACGGCGCGAGTAATCGAGCGAACGTAAAAAGGCCGTCCTTAGCGGGACGGCCTTTTCTTTTGCGGCGAGCGCGATGCGCTTAGTTTTTGCGTTGCGGAGCGTCCGACGCGCCGGCACGTGTGTAATGAACCGGGAACCCTGCGCAATCTTTCGGGTTGACCAGTTCTTCCTTCATGTGATCGACGTCAGCTACGAGCAGTCGCGCCTTGATAGTTCGCTCCGCGCTATCGCCGCGCTTGGCGCACACCTGATCGGCGAGCACGAGGCCTGACACGTTTGGATCGAGGATGCCTCGCCACATCACCTGGCCGGCTGGGACATCCTTATTGCCATCGACCAGCGTCGCGACGTAGTTGCGGCCTCGCTGCAGCGGATCGAGCCCAATCACGACTCGCAGCGGACCGCCCGGGTAAGTGGCAAACCAATTTCCGTCGAGACGGTCGGCCGGATTAATCGGTGGCGGAGGCGCCTGCACAGGAGCGGGCGGCGGCGTCGGCATCGAAGGCCCGTTGCTTTGCTGGAACGATTGCGAATTACACGCGGCGACCACGCATGCGAGCGCAAGTGCGAGCAGGCGCAGTGCGATGGCGGTTCGTGAGCGTGAGCGGTCGCGCATAGGTTCCTCCAGCGAGCCGATGATGTACTCCGATCGCCGACAAGAGGCTCGGCGCTCGGGCAGCAGCATAGCAGAACACTTTATCGCGACGAGCCTCGCGCCAACGCGTTCATGACCTCTTTAAATACTTTCTCTGCGCCCGGTATGTGGACGACTTCGAATTTCATTCGATCCGGTCCGAGGAAATAAACCGCGTACCAGCCGTCAGGCCCGCCGTATGGGAACTCTGCGGGGCCGTCGAGGATTTCCGCGCCCAGACTTTTCACCAGCTCATGGACCTGATCGATCTGCTCGCGTTTTTCGACGTGGAAGGCCAGGTGATGGAGCCCGACCTCGTAGACTTCGAAGCGATGCTTTGCGAACTCGGGCTTTGCTTCCCAGATGTTAACCGCAACGCCGCGAAGTCCCGGAAGAATGTTGACAGTCAGGCGCTGCCCGTTCGGATCCTGAATGACATCGCCGATGCCATAGCCGAGAAATTCCAAAAACGGCTTGAAAAATTTCATCGCCCCGGTCAGATCGCTGACCGTGATCGAGACGTGGTTGATCGATCCAGTAAGCATGCGGAAATACCTACCTGAGTTTGTACGCACGCGCCACGTTTGTTATGAAGGACACGATTCTTGCGCTAGAATTCAACCCAGATGGAACACTCCATCAACAGTCAAACTCCGGTCGTGCACAGCGACCCGCAAATTCTTGGCGGAACGCCCGTCTTTGTGGGGACCCGCGTTCCCTTGCGCAACCTGATCGACTACCTGGAGGGCGGACAGAGTTTGGACGAATTCCTGGACGACTTCCCTTCGGTTTCCCGCGACCAGGCAATTGCGGCGCTTGAGGCGGCTCATGAGGTTCTGACGGCGAGTGCGCGTCCTCCTCGATGAGCAGCTTCCGCGTCGTCTGGCTCGTGAGCTAACTGGGCACGATGTTCGTACCGTCCAACAGCAGGGCTGGGCTGGCCTCAAGAACGGAGAGCTCTTGCGCCGTGCTGCAAATGCGGGATTCGAAATCTTCTTAACCGCCGACCAGAACCTTCAGTTCTAACAGAATCTTGCGGGCGCGCGGCTGGGCATCGTTGTACTGGTCGCATCGAGCAGCAAGCTGAACGATCTACTTCCACTCGTTTACTCCTGCCCTGGAAGCGATTTCCAAGAGCCGGGCGGGCGAGATTGTTCGCGTCGGCGGGTGACGCTCAAACTCCTGTCCTTGACCGATGAGCCCTACCTCGAAAAAGCCCGAATCGCCCTGAGAAAACGCGTCGGGAAAAATGCTTGTATCACCATCGACAACCAAAGTCCTTTACCGAAAGCGCCCCTCGCCGGGAGATTTGCTTACATGAGTTTGTAGGCGCGGGCTACGTTTTCGCCGAGGATTGCGCGGCGGCCGGAGTCTTTCATGGGCGCGATCATACCCTTCAACTCCTCGAGGTAGTTTCCCGGATGGTCGGGATGCGGATAGTCGCTGGCCCAGAAAAACTTGTCCTCGCCGACGATTTGCATCATCGCGGCGATTGTCCGCTCATCGGGATCCGCCGAGATATAACATTGGCGCTTGAAATAATATGACGGCGATTCCTTCAGCCGGACGGTCGCGCCGAGCGTCGTTCCGTTAAAAATTGCGTCGCCGCGATCCAGGAAGTAACCGATCCATCCGGCCTGCGATTCCAGGACCACTGTGCACAGCTTCGGAAAACGATCGAATACGCCTAACTGAAAGAACGTGCCAAATGCGTGCTGCACGCCCTGGCCAGCGAACAGATCGAAGTACCACGCGGCCCATCCAAAGTTGTCGTAACGATGATGGATACCGAAGCTCGCGGGCTCGAAGGTGGGATGAATGGCGAGCGGCACGTCGAGATCCTGCGCGGCGGCGAACACCGCGTCATGACGTTTGTCGCCGTGCGGTACGCGCGTGATCGTAAAGGGGCAAACGAATGCGCCTTTGCATCCGTCTTTCACGGCGCGCTCGAGTTCGCGCGCGGCCTCGGCGGGATCGCCGAGCGATAGGTGCGCGATCGCGATCAAGCGGCCGCCGGAGTCGCGGCAGAAGTCCGCGATCCATCGGTTGTAAGCACGGCAATACGCCGCCGATAGTTCCGCGTCGAAGAGTTCCGCCTCCCAGAGCAATCCGATCGTTGGATAGAGGATGGCTTTTTCCATCCCTTCCTGCTTGAGCAGCTCGAGGCGCTCCTTCATGTTCATGGTGCCGAACGCGGCGCCCTTGAGGTAGGTGTTTTCGGGCTTCGGCGCCATCATCCGCATCTGCTCCGGCTTGATCTCGCCGCCACTCATCGCAGCTTCACGGAGTTTCTTTGCATCCTCGACCCGCTTGCCCATCCCACCGAGCGAGCCGAGCAGTCCGGGCGCAGTCATCTTCGCGCGCTTGCGATCGATCTCCAGATATTCGAAGCCATCGTCGCCGACCCGGATTCGCATCGCGCGGTCGCGATACCTGGGATCGATATATTTCTCCCAGAGGTCGGGCGGCTCGAGTATGTGTCCGTCGCAATCGATTACTAATTCTTCCGTTTTCATATTCATCCTGTTGACGCGATCGTTTCAGAATATTGCCAGGGGATTGACCGGCGATGCGGTGCCGCGTTCCAGGATGAGCGTGCTCATCGAGAACATGAATTCGCTTCGTCCAAGGCGCGCACATGTCTCTGACAGAGCGTCGAAATCCGCGTTGTCGATCAGATGTATACCCAATGCGACCAGGGTTCCGACGTGAATCGGGAGGAGGATTCCGTCGTATCCGCTCGGCACCACGTCGCTCACCGCATCACTGCCAAGAACCGCGATCTTCCGCTCGTGGAGCCACGGCAAGCAACTCGCATCGAGCCCCGGCATGCCGACACCCATCGGATCCCATCCGCCTTTCGACTTGCGTCGCGTCGAGCGTCCTGTGCGGACCAGCAGGACGTCGCCCTCTTCGACGCGAACGCGCTGCGCCTTCTCGGCGGCGTCGAGATCTTCGGGGAAGATCGGATCGCGCGGCTCGAGCCACTCGACTTTTTTGAGCCGTGGAATATCCAACAGAACGCCACGACTCAAGACACCCGCGCGAGTGACGTCGATAGCGCACTTTTTCGCGCCGTGCGAGCCGACTTCCTTGGCGTCGAAACCGTTGTACATTTTGTTTTGCCAGAACACATGGCAGAGCGCGTCGAGATGAGTATTCGCCATTCCATGCGGCGCGATCGCGAAGTAGTCGCCGGCATAGGGTAGCGCCTGCTCGTGCGCGTCGGTCCCGGCTTGAACCATCAGATGGGTCACTGGCATCGGATTGTCGGCTGCCGGAATAGTAGCGAGCGGAAGCGCCATCGAGATGGTCTCTCCGGTTTGCACGAGCCGGGCCGCGGCCGCGCGTTTCTGGTTGGTGATGAAGTTGAGCGCGCCGCGTTCGTCGTCCTTGCCCCAGCGGCCCCAATTGCTCAGCTTCTCGAACAAACCTTTCACGTCCGAAGGCGTCAGTTTCCGAGCCATGATAAACTCTCCTGGTGCGCGGGCGCGCGGAAATTTTCGTATAGCACGCCCGACCGCGCTCTTGTCAATTGAACGATCGGTATGGTGCGAGGTATCGAATTGGGCAACGAATACATCGAGGCGGCTCGCGTTTTTCACGAGGTCACCAAGCACTCCTACACGAGCGTTCGTTCGTCGCCGCATATTCTCGACTGGGACAACAAGCCGATCCCGTACAAGATCTATCCCGGCGCCGCATCGGTCGCGCTGCCACGCGATCTGAACCTGGCGGCGATGCCCACTCTGGCCGCGCTTGAGATGAGTCCGGCGCCGCAGTCGTCCGCGCCGGTCGATATTGCCGCGCTCACCCGGATACTGTTCTGCGCCGACGGACTCACGCGGCAAAAGCGCGTCGGCAACGAGGATTACCATTTTCGCGCGGCGCCATCGGCCGGCGCGCTCTACCCGATAGAGATTTACGTGAGCGCGACTGCGGTCGAAGGACTGGAGGCCGGCCTTTATCACTTTTCGCCCGCGGATTTGCGGATGACCGGTCTTCGGCGCGGGGACTGGCGCGAGTACCTGGCAAAAGCGGCCGCGATGCGTCCGTCGATCGGGCGCGCGAGCGCGGTGATTGCGCTCACCGCGATCTATTGGCGAAGCGAATGGAAGTATCGCGCGCGGGCCTATCGCTATTGCTATTGGGACGCGGGCACGATGCTCGCGAATCTGCTTGCCGCAGCCGCGGCGGACGGAATTTCCGCTGAAGTGATTACCGCTTTCGAGGATCCGGCACTCGAGACGCTGCTCGGAATCGACGGCGAACGAGAAGGGATGGTCGTGCTGATTGCGCTCGGCGGTTCGGAAGAGCCGGCCGCACCGTCGCCGGCACTTTCGCCGCTCGAACTTGAAACGATTCCACTCTCAGCGAGCGAGGTGGTCTACAACGATCTGGTGAAGATACATCGCGAGTCGCGCCTGGTGACCGCCGACGAGGTCGGGCTGGTCGCAAACGCAAATCTCGAACCCAGGCCAGAGCATCCGGCCATCGGGATGCGTCGCTTCAACGTGATCGAGCCCGAAGAGGCGATTGGCCTCGGCGAGACAATTTTGCGCCGCGGCTCGACGCGAGCGTTTGCCCAGGACGCGATCACCGCGGAGGAACTCGCCACTATCATGGCCGCCTCGAGTGAGCATCCGCGCGCCGACTTTCCGCCCCTGACCGATACCTACCTGATCGTCAACGCGGCGAGCGGGATGGAGTCCGGCGCGTACTACTACAATCGGCGCGAGCGCGGATTCGAGCTGCTGAAACCGGGCAACTTCCGCGGCGAGGCCGGATACCTGTGCCTCGAGCAGCCGCTCGGAATGGATTGCAGCGCGCTGGTCGTTTACATGACGGACCTCGAGCGCGTGCTCGGCGCATTCGGAAATCGCGGCTACGGCGAAGCTCATCTCGAAGCGGGAATTCTGGGAGGCCGCGCCTACCTGGCCGCGTACTCGCTCGGCCGCGGTGCGACGGGACTTACTTTCTATGACGACGACACGACAAAATTTTTCGCGCCGCACGCCGCGGGCAAAAGTCCTCTGCTGATGGTGGCGCTGGGTGTTCCGCGCTCGCGAGCAAAATAGGCTGGTCTCTTCCACTTTGCTTCACTGCCTTGCCCATTTGCGCGCGGTATAGACACTTCCTCCAGTGATGACTCCGCAGTCGCCGTATGCCTGCAAATCGTGCAAAGTGCACGATCTCCTGTTTTGAAATAGCTGCAATTTGCATGGCATCGCAGTTGCTCCACTGCTGGGCGCGAAGTCCGCGTCCGTTCGCGCCGGCTGGGGCGCGCAGGCCAACGCCAAAATCAAACTTGGAGGGAGACGATCTGATGTACTCAGGATTAGTAGGATTACCGCAGAGGATCCGCGAAGCATGGCGTGACCCGATGGTCCGCCGCAACGCGGGATCGCTATTGGCCGGCAAAATGATCGGGCTCGGACTGGTGCTGTTACTGATCACGAAGTGGTATCTGCCGGCCTCGGCATATGCCGACACCGCGCCGGCATTACCGCCGCCGCATATCAACGCGATCAATACGGTGTGGACGCTGGTCGCCGCGTACCTGGTTTTCTGCATGCAGGTTGGATTCGTGATGCTGGAGTCGGGATTTGCCCGGTCACGTGAGACGGTCAACATCCTGGTGGAAGGTATCGCCGACACCTGCATCTGCGGTGTCACGTTCTGGCTGTGGGGTTTCGCATTCATGTTCTGTCCGGGAACGCCATGGATTGGCACCACCGGCTTCATGCTGCATGGCCTCGCGCCGACGTACGGCACCACCGGCGTTCCGCTGCTCGCGTACTGGGTATTCCAGTATGCATTCGCGGACACCTGCTCGACGGTTACCTCGGGCGCGATGATCGGTCGCTGCGATTTTATCGGCGACTTGCTCTACAGCGTCGGCGTCACCGGCTTCATCTATCCGATCATCGGTCACTGGGCATGGGGTCCGGACGGGTGGCTGGCGAATCTGAACCCGGTTAACTTTCACGATTTCGCGGGATCGACCGTGGTCCATACGATCGGCGGAACGATCTCTCTGGCGGGCGCAATCGCACTCGGACCCAGGCTCGGACGCGTGTTCAAGCGCGACGGCGGTCAACCGATGAAGCCACACGACTTGATCATCGGTGCGACCGGCGGACTCATCCTGTGGTTCGGATGGTACGGGTTCAATCCAGGCAGCACGCTTTCGGCCATGGATGCACAAGGCATAGGCCGCGTCTCGTTCAACACGACGATAGCAGCCTGCTCGGCGGGCCTGACATCGCTCTTTTATTCGTACATCAAGGGTCAGAAGTGGGATCTGGCGCTGACCGTCAACGGATTCCTGGCCGGACTGGTTGCGATAACCTGCCCCTGCTACTGGGTCGATCCCGAGGGCGCGTTCCTGCTCGGAATCGGCGCTGGAATCGTAGTGGTCTGGGGTATCGACCTGCTCGAATACCTGCGCATTGACGATCCTATCGGGGCGGTCCCGGTGCATATGATCGCGGGAATCTGGGGCACGCTGTCGCTGGGGCTGTTCGCTGCCGGCAAGTACGGCGCGCCGACCGCGATGGGCGCGGACACTAGCAGTGTTGTTACCGGCCTCTTTTACGGAGGCGGCTTTGGGGTTCTGAAGGCGCAGATGATCGGAAGTTTTTCGATCACGATCGCGACCTTCGTTGTCTCGATGGCCCTTATGTACGCAATCAAGTGGAGCTTCAGACTGCGCATTCCGACCGAGGGAGAAATTGAAGGACTCGACTTGCACGAGCACGGATTCCCGGCGTACCCGGAATATGTGGTTAACGGTGACGACGGGTGCCCGAAGACTATCGACGACGTACCAATCGGCCGGCGCACCGGCGTGAAGCTTCCGAAAATCAAGATGAAGGAGGCAAGCTGATCGCGCCTTCGAAGTGAACGGTTAACTTTTAACTGCACCGATGGCTTTGCGGGAAGTCATCTAAAGTGCGCGAAGCAGACGGGCCGGCCCGAGTCGGTATTCAGCCAACGACTCGTGCCGGCCCGAGCATGGAACCGGATTGTGATAAGCGCAGCGAAAAAATTTGTAACCTATCTGGCTCAGCAGCGACTGCGGCGCAAGGTGATCGGGGCGCTCGAGGTTAATCGTCGGGCGGGAATTCGCAACGACGGCCTTTCGCTCAAGAGGATGCGCAATCGGCTCGAAGTCGAATGGCACGCAAGAAAAATTCATCCCTGGGATCGCGGCGTGCCTCCGGAGCGGGCCGCGCAGTTATTCGTGCAGCAATGCCTCCAGGATGTCGACGCCGCGATCTCCCGGCTGTTCGCAACTCTGCCCGATACTGACGAGATCGAGCTGCGGGTGCTCGACCCGGCTTCCGGAGATCCAATCGTTGCCGGGATAGTCACCCGCGCGGAAGCCGCGGCGGCAACGGCCGGGTCGCTCGGGATGAAACTCAAGTCGCTCGGCCTGGTGTATCGACTGGCCAATTGGCAATTTGAATCGCTGGAGAGATGCGGCAACTAAAATGAATCGCGCAAAGTGATGACGGCGTATTGTCTTTCGGAGTGACCCGCCGCCTATTATCCTCGGAATCTTGAAAGGAATCTTGAAACACCGCGCGGGAAATTCTCGTTTTGTGGTCTGTGTCCGGAACCGAGGTTTCGCGGCATCACTTGAACTCCGCAAGGTCTACAGAGTCGTTCCCGACTCGGTCGCCGAGGGGCACCGGCTAGTGCGCGTGGTTGATGAATCCGGCGAAGACTATCTATTCCCCGAAAGCTGCTTTATGACGATCGAACTTCCAGCCTTGGTAGCCCGCGCCATCGTCGCAGCTAGCTGAGCCCGACGCGGCATCGGTCGCACAAAGAACGAACCATCGCGTGCTGATGACTACTTGATAGGCGGATGCCCATCGCTTGGGCATTGGCATTGCTTTTTTCACTATTGATCGGGCCAATTTCAATGGCACTTTTCGTGCTGTACGCCTCTTTGGTTCCCGCCCGTAACGGGAGCACCCAAAGCGCAGGTCCCGACCGCGCTTTGCGATTCGAGGAGGGAAGATGGCTGAAGAACAAAAGAAAATGGTGCCGACCCTTGGCCTGACCGGGGTGACGGTCAACGCGATGGCGCTGATCGCGCCGGGAGCCTTCCTGTGGATTACGTTCGTCCAGCAGGCTGGCTACGCGTTCCCGTCGGGACTGGCGATGTGGGCCGGTATCTTCGTCGCGCTGCTGCTCGCGTATGCAACCGCAATCTCGTACTCGGAACTGGCCAAGCTGTATCCCGGCGCGGGCAGTTCGTATTTGTTCGCCGAGCAGGCGTTCCTCAACAAGACCAAAGCCTACAGGTTCGCGCGTATCGCGAAGTTCGTGATCGGCTGGTCGTCGCATCTCTACTACTGGATTTATCCGGGAGTGATGGTCGCGACGATGGGCATCATGATCGGATACATCGTGGGCAACGTCGCGCCCAACACGATCAACGCGTCGATTCCGGGACCGGTCTTCATGGCGTTGATCGCGATCATTTTCGCATTCGCAGTTGCGTGGATCGCGTTTCGCGGCGTGAACGGCTCGACGATGGTCAACATCGCAATCAACGGCATCCAGATCGTAGCGCTGCTGTTCTTCTCGGCGCTGGCGGTAGCCTATCGCATGGCGCATCCGCATGGCTCGATGGGCCTCGGCCTCGATGTTAACGGCAACACGGTCGCAGCCGCGGTCAAGTACGGTTTCGGCGGAGACAATCCCTCGCACGCGAGCGCAATATCGGTCATCCTGCCGCATCGTTTCGACTGGGTGATGCTGCAGGCGACGGTCGCGATTCTGTTGCTGGTCGGGTTTGAATCCGTCACCGCGCTCGGCGAAGAAGCGATCAACCCGAAGAAAGATATTCCTCGCGGAGTACTTCTGTCGCTCACGATTCAGGGTTTGTTCTGCTACCTGATCGAATACTTTGCGGCCAACTACTTCCTGAACAGCGCCTACAGTCTCGGGGCAGCCAAAGGTTCCGCGGCCCCGCTCGGCGACATGATGGTGATCATCGGCAATGCGCTGATGGGCGGCCACGGCCAGGCGTTCATGCTGATGGAAGCGTTGACGGTATTCCTCGCGCTGATCGGCACCACGCTCTCCTGCATCAACACCGGCGCGCGCGTGACTTACGCGATGGGCCGTGACGAGGAAGTGCCGGAGCACTTTGGCTTGCTGCATGGCGAGAACCTGACGCCGCATCGCGCGATCTGGGTGCTCGCCACAATCTCGGCAGTGATTGGCGCCTATGCAGCGCTCTTTTATTTCGCGGGCGGCTCGGCTCCCGATGACAAAACGATCGCAACGCTTCCGCATAACTTCTGGTACGCGATCGGGATGAGTTCGAACGCCTCACTCGCAGCGCTGCCCAACGGCTTGCTGCTGGTGACGCTGACCTCGAACTTCGGAACGTTCCTGCTCTATGGGCTGACCAACATCGTCTGCATCGTCGCCTACCAGGAGCGTCACGAGTTCCACGGCCTCAAGCACATGGTGATACCGGTATTCGGCGCAGTCGCGAACTTCGCGTGCCTCGCCTTCTACATCATTGGACCGCTGGAGGGACTCGGCAGCGTGAAGGAGCCACTAATCGCGGTCGCGCTCTCGGTAATCTGGGGTGTCTATGGCGCGATCTACTTCATGCGAAATTCGAAGCGACGTGGGAAGGAAACTATCCTGGTAACCAAGCCGGCCTGATACCCGAAACTCAAGCTGGATTGGCGAATAATTCCATGGGCGAGCCGCGAGCGATCGCGGCCCGCCCTTGGCCATTTTCAAAGTGGACCGAATTTTCCTGAGCACGCGATCTCCGGGTAAGCTGATTGACAATGGAACCTTTGCCCGCCGCTCCGCCTTCCATCGAGCAGGCCTTCGATTTGGCGCTGCTATCCGACATTGGTACCAAGCGACGCAATAACGAAGATTCCTGCGGGCACTTTGTCGAGAATGCGGACTCGGCCGTATTCGCGATTGCCGACGGGGTTGGCGGATATGAGGGCGGCGAAATTGCGAGCCGCATCGCAATCGATGTCACGCTCGAGGCTTTTCGCGAAAGCCCGGTCGAGTGGGGAGCATCGAAGCGGCTCCATCGCGCGGTCCAGCGCGCAAATATCGAGATTCATGACAAGGCGCTGATCGTACCCGAATTGTGCCGGATGGCGACGACGCTGACTGCGGTCGCAGTCGATAAGGGGATTCTCTCCGCGGTGCACGTCGGAGATTGCCGCTTGCATCTGATCCGCAACAGCCATCTCACCCAGATAACCAAGGACCACACCATGGTCGCCGACCGCGTCCGCATGGGTCTGATGTCCGCGGCGCGGGCCAAGGATCATCCGGAACGCGGGATGTTGCTGCGAAGTCTCGGTCACGAGCTGATCGTTTCGATCGATAGGATCTCGATGCCGCTCGTCGAACGCGATCGCCTGATCCTGTGCAGCGACGGACTCTACAACGTGATCGAGCCCGACCAGCTGGAAGCGCTGACTCGCGACTGCGACGCCGAAACCGGATGCCGCAAGCTGGTCGAGGCAGCAAATCAGCGCGGAACCGCGGACAACCTGACTTGCGCGATTTTCAAAATGACGGCGCCGACCGGCCATACGGCGTCGACCGGCGGATGGCGGGAGCGACTGCGCGGACTATTCGGGCGATGAAGCGACGCGGGATTTCGACCGCGTCCGCATTGCCTGCCGAGTCCGCGCGATGTTAGCCTGCGCTAACCGCCTCTTCTTCCCGGACGGCCCCAAACATGCGCGAGGTCAGCGTCGGTGAAAGCCTCGATCAGTACAAACTGACCGAGGTGATCGCGCGCAGCGGAATGGCGTCGATCTTCAAGGCTATCGATCAGATCGGCGGCGCAACCGTCGCGATAAAAGTTCCCTACATGCAGTTCGAGAGCGACGTTGTTTTCTACGGCCGCTTCCAACGCGAAGAAGAAGTCGGGCAGCGCCTCAACCATCCCGGGATCGTCAAGGTGCTCAAACCTCGGCGCAAGAGCCGGATGTACATCGCGATGGAGTACATCGAAGGTGATTCGCTGCGCGCCACGATGCGCGAAGCCGGCGGGTTACCGACCGCAAAGGCGCTCGATATTGCGTGCCAGATTTGCGAGACGCTCGTGTACATGCACGGCGAGCGCGTGGTGCATCGCGACTTGAAACCGGAGAACGTGCTCATCACGGCCGAGGGCAAGACGAAAATCATGGACTTCGGAATCGCGCTCGACGAATCGGCGCGGCGGCTCACCTGGTCCGGTCTTTCCTCGACGATCGGAACCCCGGACTACATGGCGCCGGAGCAGGTCAGCGGGCGGCGCGGCGACGTTCGCACCGACATCTATTCGCTCGGCGTGATCCTCTACGAGATGCTGACCGGCAATCTGCCTTACTCGGGTCCCAACGTGTACAACGTGATGCGCTCGAAGACCGCGGAGGATCCGCAGCCGCCGAGCGCATTCAAGCCGGATATCGATCCGCATCTCGAAGAGATCATCCTGCATGCGATCGAGCGCGCACCGCGTGACCGCTACGCGAGCGCCCAGGAAATGCTCGAGGATCTTCGCGATCCCTCGCGGGTCGTGCCCAAGGGCCGCGCGAAGCACTTGCATCCGCGCAGTCTCGCGATGCAACGAGTGCGGCGCGGGATTGTATACGGGCTCTTCTTCAGCTCGCTGATCGGAATTTTCATTTTTTTGATTTGGCTCGCCAACCGTTACCCGGCTGCGTCAACTCCGGCGCGCCGGTCTTACCGAGGTCAGTTGAGATGATTCCCAGACGAACGCATCTCGTATTTGGCGCCGCCGCTTTCGCCGTGGTGATCTTATTTTCGTCGTCGGCGCGCGCGCAGACCGCCGCGTCGTCGCCGCCGCTGGACAACTCGCTCAACCTCGCATGGCTGCTGGTCGCGGGCTTCCTCGTGATGTTCATGCAGCTCGGATTCGCGATGGTGGAGACGGGATTCACCCGCTCGAAGAACGCGGTCAACACCATGGCGATGAATCTGATCATCTATCCGATCGGCATCATCGGATTCTGGCTGACTGGATACGCATTCATGATGGGCGGGGTCGCGCATTGGCCTTCGCTGGGCAGTAGCGCAATCGGGCATCGCGAACTTTCCATTACGATCGGGTCGCACTCCTACGGGATTCTGGGCTTCAGCAAGTTCGCGCTGCTCAATGTGAGCCGCGATCCTGGCAGCCTCGGCATGTTCCTGTTCTCGCTGGTCTTCATGGATACCGCGGCGACGATTCCGACCGGCGCGATGGCGGAGCGATGGAAGTTCAAAGCGTTCTTCGTTTACGGGCTGTTCATGTCGATGTTTCTGTACCCGCTTTACGCAAACTGGGTATGGGGCGGCGGATGGCTCTCTCAGCTCGGCATGAATCTCGGACTTGGACATGGCCATCTTGATTTCGCCGGATCTTCAGTGGTGCACATGACCGGCGGCGTGACCGCGCTGGCGGGCGCGTACATGGTGGGACCGCGAATCGGAAAGTTCCGCCGCGACGGCGCGATCGGCGCGCTGCCGGGACACAATCTGCCGATGGCCGTGAGCGGAACGCTGATTCTCGCCTTCGGATGGTTCGGCTTCAACTGCGGCTCGACTCTGGCCGCGTCAGATCCCCGTATCGCGATCATCGCGGTGAACACGATGCTCTCCTCGGCGGCCGGCGCACTCGCAGCGCTGCTCTATCTGTGGCATCGATTCAACAAACCCGACATCGCGATGGCATCCAACGGCTTGCTCGGCGGACTAGTCGCGATAACGGCGCCGTGCGCATTCGTCACGCCCGCGGCCGCGGTACTGATCGGCGTCGTCGCCGGCCTCATCGTTGTCTGGACAGTGATCGAGCTCGAGCGCCGGCTTCGCATCGACGATCCGGTCGGAGCGATCGCGGTGCACGGCGCGTGCGGAATCTGGGGAGCACTCGCACTCGGACTATTTGCCGACGGAACCTACGGGGACGGATGGAACGGCGTGGCCGGTCCGGTGCGCGGCATTCTCTACGGCGACCCGGGGCAATTCTTCGCGCAATTGATTGGCGTCACGGTCAACCTGATCGTCGTGTTCGGCCTCGCGATGCTGTTCTTCATGATCATAGAGCGAACGATCGGCAACCGCGTGCTGGTCGAAGTGGAATGGTCGGGACTCGACGCGCTGGAAATGGGCAGCGACGCATATCCGCATTCGTAACACTCGTGCGCGCGGCTTGACGATACGCTCAGAAAATAGCCCCGTTCCTCCGTTTCCTAATGTTCGGCTGGTTTTCGTTCGCACTAGTGCCATAGAAACTTGCCGACCCGATTCGCATGTCGAGTAAATGGCAGTGGAGCCTTCCTGCCTAAAGTTCATCGGTAGAGTGACACGGGATTTTCATAAACAACTGTTTTATTTGGCTATCACCTTATAAACACTTGACACAATTCTGTTTCCCTACTAAGTTCGTCGTCACCCCACGAGGATAACCTTATGAAATTCGGTGGAGATTCCCCCGAACTCGACGCTATTGACCTGCAGATTATTAACCTCCTGCAGGAGCACGGGCGCATCCCGTTGGTCAAACTCGGAGACCAGGTCGGCCTCTCCGCGCCGTCGGTCAACGAGCGCGTCAAGAAACTCGAGGACAGCGCGATCATCACCGGCTACCACGCGTCGGTCGACGCGAGCCGGCTCGGCAAGGACGTGACCGCGTTCATCGGCGTTTCGATTTCCCATCCGAAAACAATTGCGCTCTTCGAAGAGACCGTCGCGATGCTCGAAGACGTACTCGAATGCCATCACGTCACCGGGCAGCACACGCTGATGCTGAAAATCAAAACCGACAACACTTCGTCGCTCGAACGGTTGATCAGCACGATCCGTTCGATCGAGGGAGTGTCGCGGACCGAGACGATGGTCGTGCTCTCGACGCATACCGAGCGCGGACTGATCTCGGTGCATGCCAACGGCGACGCGGAGAATTCGTCCAACGGCAAGCGGAGTCGTCACGCGTCGGCGAAATCAGCGCTCCCCGATCTGAGACGGGGGTAATGATGCATAAACATCGAAGCATCCCGAAGGCACAAGGTCTCTACGATCCCGCGCATGAGCACGACGCGTGCGGAGTTGGCTTCGTCGTGAATATAAAGGGCGAGCGCTCCAACGACATCGTCAAGAAGGCGCTGCAGGTACTCGACAACCTGACCCATCGCGGCGCATGCGGATGCGATCCTCGTACCGGTGACGGCGCTGGAATTCTGCTCCAGATTCCGCACGACTTTTTCGCGCGCGAAACGGCGAAGCTCGGCTTTGAACTTCCAGCTCCCGGCGAATACGGCGTCGGCCAGGTTTTTCTGCCGCTGGACGCAGTTAAACGCAAAGACTGCGAGGACGCATTTGAAAGAATCGTAAATGAGGAAGGCCAGCGCCTGCTCGGGTGGCGCGACGTGCCGATCGTCGAGTCGGCGTGTGGAGAGATCGCACGGCGCGGGCTCCCCGCAATTCGCCAGGTTTTCATCGCGCGCGGCCCGGGCGTGAACGATGTCGAGGCGCTTGATCGCAAGCTGTACGTCATTCGCAAGCGCGCCGCCTCCGAGGAAGCGAAGCTCGGACTCTTCGATCCGGAGTTATTTTATTTTTGCAGTCTCTCGGCGCTGACGGTGGTTTATAAGGGCCAGCTTATCTCGACCCAAATCACTGAGTTCTATCCCGACCTCCTCGATCCAACCGTCAAAACCGCGCTCGCGATGGTGCATCAGCGCTTCTCGACCAACACTTTCCCGAGCTGGGATCGCGCGCATCCGTTCCGCTTCCTCTCCCACAACGGCGAGATCAACACGCTGCGCGGCAACGAAAATTGGATGCACGCGCGGCAGATGCTCTTTTCATCGCCGCTGTTCGGCGACGATATCAAGAAACTCCTGCCGATCGTCGAGCCCACCCAAACCGACTCCGGGAAATTCGACAACGTGCTCGAACTCCTGGTGCGCACCGGTCGCTCGCTGCCGCATGCGGTCATGATGATGATTCCGGAAGCGTGGCAGAATGACGCGCAGATGAGTGCGGGCAAGCGCGCGTTCTACCAGTTCCACTCGTGCATGATGGAACCGTGGGACGGTCCCGCATCGATCGCGTTTACTGACGGAACGCGAATCGGCGCAGTGCTCGATCGCAACGGCCTGCGTCCGTCGCGCTACACCGTGACCAAGGACGGGCTGGTCGTGATGGCGTCGGAGACCGGCGTGCTCGACATCGCACCAGAGAACGTCGCGCTGAAGGGACGGCTGCAGCCGGGCAGAATGTTTCTGGTCGATACTTCGCTCGGCAGAATCGTTCAGGACGAGGAAATCAAGGAGTCGATGGCGGCGCGCAAGCCGTACCGCGCGTGGCTCGACAGCAACCTCGTTAAGCTCGACTCGATTCCGAAAGCCGACAACGCGCCACGGATCGACGGCTTCGAAGACGACGCGCTGCTTAAGCAGCAGCAGTCTTTCGGCTACACGATCGAGGATCTCAAGATGATCCTCGCGCCGATGGCTACCAATGGGCAGGAGCCGGTGGGCTCGATGGGCACCGACACGCCGCTCGCGGTGCTCTCGGACAGGCCGCAGCCACTTTACAACTACTTCAAACAATTGTTCGCGCAAGTCACCAATCCGCCGATCGATCCGATCCGCGAAGAGCTGGTGACCTCGACCGAAACTACGCTCGGCGCCGAGCAGAACCTGTTTCGAAGAATCGCCGCTGCATTGCCGCCAGCTTCAACTGAGTCAGCCGATTCTGACCAATGAGGAAACCGAACGGATCAAACGCCTTCACGGTCGACGGGATGCGCTCCACGACGCTCTCGACTCTCTATAAGGTTGACGGCGGCGAAAGTGAACTCCGCGCCGCTCTCGACGCGCTTTGTCGCAACGCATCGAAAGCGATCGAGTCGGGCGCCACGATAATCGTGCTTTCCGATCGCGGCGTGAACGAGAACTACGCGGCGATTCCCGCGCTGCTCGCAACTGGCGCGGTACATCATCATCTGATTCGCGAGGGCACCCGCACCCGCGCGGGTCTGGTCGTCGAATCCGGTGAGCCGCGCGAGGCGATGCACTTCTGCCTGCTGATTGGCTACGGCGCAGGCGCGGTGAATCCTTATCTGGCGTTCGCGACGATGGCTGGAATGATCCGCGACGGCCAGCTCCGCGATATCGACGAAGACACCGCCGTTCATAACTTCATCAAGGCCGTCGGCAAGAGCATCACCAAAGTCGCGTCCAAGATGGGCATCTCGACGACGCAGAGTTATCGCGGCGCACAGATCTTCGAAGCAATCGGAATCGCCCAGGATGTAATCGACAAGTACTTCAGCTGGACGCCGTCGCGGGTTGGCGGCGTCGGTCTGGATGCGATCGCTCGCGAGACGGCGGCTCGGCACCATTACGCGTTCAATGTCGACGCCAGCCTCGACGGCGAGCTCGACGTGGGCGGGCAGTATCAGTGGCGTCGCCGCGGCGAGTTTCACATGTACAATCCGAACACGATCGCGAAGCTTCAGCATTCGGTGCGCGCTGGAAATTTCCGAATGTTCAAGGACTACACCCGCCTGGTTGATGAGCAGAGCCGCATCGCTCGCGACTCTCCGCTCGCTGCTCAAATTCAATTCCGGCCGGCGGCCAATTCCGATAGATGAAGTCGAGCCGGCCACCGAGATCGTCAAGCGCTTCAAGACCGGCGCGATGTCGTTCGGATCGATCAGCAAGGAAGCGCACGAGAACCTTGCGATCGCGATGAACCGGATCGGCGGCAAGAGCAACACCGGCGAGGGCGGCGAGGATCCCGCGCGCTTCATTCGCGATCCGAACGGAGACTTCCGCCGCAGCGCGATCAAACAGGTCGCGTCGGCGCGTTTCGGCGTGACCAGCCACTACCTCGTCAATGCCGACGAACTGCAAATCAAGATGGCGCAGGGCGCCAAACCCGGCGAGGGCGGTCAGCTTCCCGGCCACAAAGTCGATGACTTCATCGCGAAGATTCGTTACTCGACGCCGGGCGTCGGGCTGATCTCACCGCCGCCGCATCACGATATTTATTCGATCGAAGATCTCGCGCAGCTCATCCACGATCTCAAAAACGCAAACAATCGCGCTCGCATCAGCGTCAAGCTCGTCGCCGAGGTCGGCGTCGGCACCATCGCGGCCGGCGTCGCAAAGGCCAAAGCCGACGTCGTGCTGATCAGCGGTTATGATGGCGGCACCGGCGCGTCGCCGCTGCAATCGATCAAGCACGCGGGAGTTCCGTGGGAGCTCGGTCTTGCCGAAACGCAACAAGTCCTCGTGATGAACGGGCTCCGCGGGCGAATTCACGTCGAGACTGACGGCCAGCTCAAGACCGGCCGCGACGTTGCGATCGCAGCGTTGCTCGGCGCCGAGGAGTTCGGTTTCGCGAGCGCCGCGCTGGTCGCCTCGGGATGCATCATGATGCGCGTCTGCCATCTCAACACCTGCCCGGTCGGCATCGCTACGCAGGACCCGGTGCTCCGCGAGAAGTTCGAGGGAAAGCCCGAGCACGTTGTGAACTTCATGATGTTCATTGCGGACGAGCTGCGCGAATACATGGCGCAGTTGGGTTTCCGCACCGTTGCCGAGATGGTTGGTCACGTTGAATGTCTTGACGCCAACGAAGCGATCGAGCATTGGAAAGCCCGCAACGTCGACTTGAGCAATATCCTGCACCGTCCCGACGTCGGTCCCGACGAGCCGCTCCATTGCGTCGAGTTGCAGGATCACGGACTCGATCGTGCGCTGGACAATCAGATCATCGAGCTGGCCCACGAAGCCCTCTCGCATCGCAGTCCGGTCGAAATTCATCTGCCCATTCGCAACGTGAATCGTACGGTCGGGACTATGCTCTCGGCGGAAGTGTCGCGGCATTTCGCTGCGGAAGGCCTTCCTCCGTACACTGTGCAGATTCATCTGACCGGTTCCGCGGGGCAGAGTTTTGGCGCATGGCTCGCGCCGGGCGTCGCCCTTTATCTCGAAGGCGATGCGAATGATTACTGCGGCAAGGGACTGTCCGGAGGATTCATCGCAGTGCGCCCGCCGAAAAAAGCGACCTTCAAGGCCGAGGAGAACATCATCGTCGGAAATGTCGCGCTCTACGGGGCGACCGGCGGTGAGGCGTTCTTCCGCGGCGTGGCGGGCGAGCGATTCGCGGTGCGCAACAGCGGAGCGCATGCGGTGGTCGAGGGTGTTGGCGATCACGGATGCGAATACATGACCCGTGGACTGGTCGCAGTGCTCGGCAAGACCGGACGCAACTTCGCAGCCGGAATGAGCGGCGGCGTCGCTTACGTCTTCGACGAAGACGGCTCGTTTCCGTCGCGATGCAATATGGGGATGGTCGAAGTGGGACCGATCGACAACGCGGATGAACTCAAACAGCTCCACGCGCTGATCGTGCGTCACTTCCAGTACACGCAGAGCGCGGTCGCGCGGAGAATCATCGATCAGTGGGATTCAAGCGCCGCGAAGTTTGTCAGAGTATTGCCGACTGAGTACCGCATGGTGCTCCAACGGCAGCATCTCAACATGAACTCCGACCTCGCACGGGTCGCTGCTGTATAATCAAGATGCGCAATGAGTAATCGACTGACTAATAGACTTACTAGCCAGAGCTGACTGGAGATCGCGGTTTCGATGGGCAAGATTACGGGCTTCATGGAGATTCAGCGCGAGACTCCCTCGCGGCGTCCCGTCGGGGAACGCCTCAAGGACTGGCGCGAATTCGATCTCAAGATGCCCGAAGAGAAACTGCGCGCTCAGGGTGCGCGATGTATGGACTGCGGAATTCCCTTCTGCCACAAGGGTTGTCCGCTCGGAAATATCATACCCGATTGGAACGATCTGATTTACCGCGGAAGATGGCGCGAGGCCATCGACCGCCTTCACTCGACCAACAATTTTCCCGAATTTACCGGCCGAATTTGCCCGGCACCCTGCGAAGAAGCTTGCGTCCTGAATATCAACAACGATCCGGTGACTATTAAGCTCATCGAAAAGAACATCATCGATCATGCATGGACCGAAGGATGGATCGCGCCGCAAATACCGGCCCGCAAATCGAACAAACGGGTCGCAGTAGTCGGATCGGGTCCCGCCGGCCTGGCGTGCGCACAGCAACTCGCCCGCGCGGGACATGCGGTCACTCTCTACGAGCGGTCAGATCGAGTCGGGGGACTGCTCACCTATGGAATTCCGGATTTCAAGCTCGAGAAATGGCTCGTAAATCGCCGCGTCGAACAGATGAAGGCCGAGGGCGTCGAGATCGTTACCAACTGCCGCGTGGGGTTCGACCTCCACGCCGACGAGATGCGCTCGAAATACGACGCGATCGTGCTCACGATGGGCGCGACCAAACCGCGCGACCTGCCGATTCCCGGACGTGAGCTCAAGGGGATCCACTACGCGATGGAATTCCTGCCGCAGCAGAACAAGCGCAACTTCGGCGACGCGCTGGATCCCGCGTCCGAGATCACCGCGAACGGAAAGCGGGTTGTAATTCTCGGCGGCGGCGACACCGGCTCCGATTGCCTCGGCACTTCAAATCGCCAAGGTGCCAAAGTCGTTCATCAGTTCGAGTTGCTCCCGATGCCGCCGGAGAAGCGTACCGCCGAGATGCCATGGCCCGACTGGCCTATGATCATGCGCACCTCGAGCTCACATGAAGAGGGTGTCCAGCGCGACTGGAGCATCAACACCAGCAAGTTCTCCGGCGAAAACGGTTTCGTGAAAAAACTCCACGGCGTGCGCCTCAACTGGAAGCACGATAACGGCCGCATGGTGATGGAGCAAATTCCCGCCAGCGACTTCGAGATCGAGTGCGACCTCGTGCTGCTCGCGCTCGGATTTCTCGGCCCCGAGCCCGAGGGCATCGTCTCGGAACTCGGCCTCAAGCTCGATCCGCGCAGCAATGTGCTGTGCGGAAACTACATGTCGAGCGTGCCCGGTGTGTTCGCCGCCGGCGATACTCGCCGCGGACAGTCGCTGGTCGTCTGGGCGATATGGGAAGGGCGCGAGGCGGCGCGCGCCGTCGATGCTTTCCTGATGGGCGAGACCTTTCTGCCGACCAGTCCCGATCTCTGAGATTTATTAGCGTCGGTTGAAAAGTTCAGCGGCGCAGTCCCATTGCGTCGAGCTTTCGAATCACCCAATCGATTCGATCTTCGCCCCAGAACGGCTCACCGTCTACGATGAATGTGGGCACTCCGAAAACCTTGTCGCGATCGGCCTCGGCGAAGCACGCGTCCAGGTCCGCCCGTGCATCGCGATCGGCATAGTCGAGAAATCCCGCCGCGTCGAGGCCGACCTCGGCTATGATCGCCGAAATCGAATCGCGATTTTCAACATCGAGCTCTTGTTTCCAAAAGCGCTCGAACACGCGATCTGAGTAAGCGCGGAACTGTCCATGTCGTTCGGCGTAAAGGCCGCCGTAGAACGCCAGCCGCGCGCTGAAAATCTTTTTCGGCGGGTAGATGATGAGCCCTCGGTCCTTCGCGATCCGACGCGCGTCTATATACAGGTAGCGGACCTTGCGCCGATCCGCGTCAGCACTGTCGAGCGGACCATAGACGTTGCGGATGTTTATTCCGTAGGGGATGAATCGTATCCGCACGCGATGCGAACGCTCGAGATCATAAGCGGGTTGCATCGCCAGGTACGAGTAGGGACTGGTGTACGCGAAGTAGAGCTTGATTTCGTGCGGCATGAATGCTCATCGAATCGAATCACCACGCGACGCCATCGCAAGAAAATCCGCGAGATGCACGACCCTCGTCTTCGAGCCACGCCGGCGCAATTCCGCCGCGATCTGAAACTCGCATCCGGGATTTGCGAGCACGACGTAATCCGCGCCGGTATTCAGAATGTTGTCGGTTTTGCGGCGCGCCAAATCCCGCGCCATCTTTGGCTCGGTCAGGTTGTATGATCCCGCAGAGCCGCAACAGAGATCGGATTCTGTCATCTCGAAGATCGTTACGCCTGGGATCGACGCGAGCAATTTTCTCGGCGCCTCGCGGATTCCGAGTCCATGCACAAGATGACACGCGTCGTGATAAGTCACGGTGCATCGCAGCTCGCGCCACCTAGGAGGCGACCGGCGACGCAAGCAGCAACGAACTTAGTTCTCGCACTTTGGCGGAGACGATACGCGCGTCCTCGGCGAACTCGGGATCGTCCTTGAGCAACTCGCCATACTCGGAGATCGCGGTCGAACATCCCGAAGCCGCCGATAGGATTGCGTCGGCGCCGGAATTCTTTAGTGCTCGAACGTTCGCGCGTGCAAATTCGTGCGCTCGCGAGGCGTTTCCGGAATGCAGATCGAGTGCTCCGCAACACGCGGTTGGTTCGAGTTGAACCACTCGATAGCCGGCGGCTGCGAGCAGACGTTCGCTATTCACGTTCTCCGAATTTGCGAGCACCTGCGCGACGCATCCGCGATGTACTACGACCGACTGCGCGCCGGCGCGCGGCGCGGCGACAGGTTTGGGCGCGAGCGGTCGAGTATCGGGTCCGAGCGATGGGAGCAAGTCCAACCAGTCGCGCATCGCGCCGGGCAGGCTGGCTCTGAGAGCCGGTCGGAACCCTGCGCGTTCTGCGAACGCTAGCGGTGCGAGCAACATTCGGAGTCGGCGCGGATATGGAAAAATGGCGCCGATAACGCTGCGCTTGATTCGTTCGGCCAATCCGCGGCGATGGTTTCGCTCGACGAATGCGCGCGTGCCTTCGATCAGGCGTCCGTAATGAACTCCCGACGGACATGCGGTCTCGCATCCGCGACATCCGAGACACAAATCGAGATGGCGGACCGCTTCGTCGTCGAGTTTGATCGCGCCTTCGGCTAGCGACTTCATCAGGTAGATTCGCCCGCGCGGAGAGTCCATCTCGCATCGAGTCGCGATGTAAGTTGGACAGGCCTCGGCGCAAAGTCCGCAATGAACGCAGTCGAACAGCAACTCGTAATCGCAAACGTCGCGAAGCGGCACCGATGATATGGCGACGTCTGCCATCAGATTCCGCCGACGAAGCATCCGGGGTTGAAGATCCCGGCAGGATCGAATGCAGTCTTGAGGCCACGCATCAACGCTAGAGCTCCATCGTTCGGCGTGTCGAAAAACCGTAGCTCCCCGCGAATGGCTCCGGAACCGGCTATGACGCGCAGATTACCGCGCGCCGAGTGCGCAGCTTCGCGCCATCGCGCGACCGTATCGAGCGCGATTGCGCTGAACACTCATCAACAAGGAACAATTGCGCGACTCCGGAACCGGCATGCGCGCGAAATTCGCATCCACACTCGTCGAGTGTTGAAGCGAGAAGCGCAGGCGCGACGGCAATCTGTGCAGAGAGCGGACGCGAATGAAAATCGATATCGCGCAACAGCCGATATTTTCCGAGCGCATCCTCATCCTCAAGAATCTCGGCGCCCACGTCCGCCAGTTCTCGGACTCTTCCGGCCTGGTAAGTGATCTCAAGCGAACTTCCCGACAATCCGGCGAGCAGAAGAAATTCGCCGGGCGCCTCGAATCGCTCCGCTAGAGCTGAACTCAGGATCTCAAGATGACTTAGCGGGAGAGCATCGTTGAGTATGTGCGCGGCCGCGAACGCGTCGGAGGCGTGCTGGTACGACATGATCGCGAGACTGTACCGCGCCGGTATCGGGCGCACTTTAAACGTCGCCTCGGTTATGATGCCGAGTGTTCCGAATGATCCGCCCATCACTTTCATCAAATCATAACCCGCGACATTTTTGACTACTCGTCCGCCGCCGTGAATTTGCCTGCCGCCATGACCGACGAATCGAATTCCGATCAGCAAGTCGCGCGAGGTCCCTTCCGAAAGGCGAAGCGGTCCGGAATGCGATGCGCCAATCAACGATCCGAGCGTGGTCAGGCCGGGATCGCCCGGATCGACGGGAAGCCGTTGGCCTGCCGGCGCCACCGCATTGTTCAGTTCGCCAACCGTGAGTCCCGCTTCGGCGACAACCGTCATGTCGTCGGGCTCGTGCGCCACGATTCGTGCGATGCGTTTGAGCGATACGCCGAGCGAGACAGGTGACGGCCGAATTTGCGATAGCGTGCGTGCACTTCCCAGCGCGGCGAGCGTGATCCGATCGATCTCGCACATCCGAACAACTTCGCAAATTTCTTCGACGCTGGTTGGCTCGATGATCACATTTGCGGCGGCTCGCTCGGCGTCGATCGGCTCGCGAACGTGATCGGCGTCGACCAGCTCTGTGAGCCGGTTTGCCAGTTCTGAAGTCGAAGTGACGGCCACGATAATCGCGAACCGGGCCGCCTAGATCGGGACCTGGCGTCGCGGCGACGCGACCTCAACGCAGGCGCCGGGCGTGGGAATGACCTTGCCGGGATTCGAGTGATCCATCGGATCGAAGACGTGACGCAACTCAGTCATCACGCGAATGTCGTCGGGCGAAAACATCAGCGGCATCTCGCCAAGTTTTTCGACGCCGATTCCATGCTCGCCAGTAAGGCTGCCGCCCATCTCGATGCAGGCCTTGAGGATCTCGCGTCCAGCATCGATCGCGCGGCGGACCTGGCCCGGTTCGCGCTCGTCGTAAAGGATGATCGGATGCAGGTTCCCGTCGCCGGCATGAAAGACGTTGCCGATGCGCAAATCGTAGCGGCGGCTCACATCGCTAATCACGCGCAGGATTTGTGGCAGGCAGGTGCGCGGCACGACGCCGTCCTGGGTCGCATAATTTGGCGCGAGGCGACCAACCGCCCCGAACGCGCGTTTGCGCGCCTTCCACAGCGCCGCACGTTCCGACTCATCGCGTGCGAGCTTGACCGACATCGCCCCGCTCGCCGTCGCCATGTTCGCAACTGCGTCAGCGGATGCGGTGAGCCCGGCTTCGAGTCCATCGAGTTCGATGATCAGCACCGCGCCAGCGTCAGCCGGCAGACCGACATGAAATGCCTCTTCGACCGCGCGGATGATCAGTTGATCCATCATTTCGACCGCGGCCGGCACGATGCCCGACGCGATTATTGTCGACACCGTGCGCGTCGCGCTGTCCACATCGGGAAATGAAGCGAGCAGCGTGCGATGATTCTCCGGCTCGCGCATGAGCTTCAGAGTTGCGTGCGTGACAATTCCAGTGGTGCCCTCCGCGCCGACGACCGCACCGACCAGATCGTAACCGCATCGCTCCTCTGCCGATCCTCCGAGCTCGACAACTTTGCCGTCTGGCAGAACGACTTCGAGCGCCAGCACATGATTGGTCGTGACGCCGTACTTGAGCGTATGCGGACCGCCGGAATTCTCCGCAATGTTTCCGCCGATGGTGCAGGCCACCTGTGACGATGGATCGGGTGCGTAGAAAAAGCCATTCGCTTTGACCGCGTTGGTCACATGCAGATTAACAACGCCGCTCTCAACTTCGACGCGCCGGTTATCGCAGTCGATTTCCAGAATCCGATTCATTTTTGATGTGCAGATCATTGCGGGCGCATTCAACGGCAGACATCCACCTGAAAGCCCGGTGCCCGCGCCGCGCGGAACGAATGCGACGCCGCGCCGATGCAGCGCCGCGAGCACCGCGCTCACCTGCGTCGTCGAGCGCGGCAGAAGCAGCACGTCGGGGATGCTTTTCTCGACGGTCCATCCGTCGCACTCGTACACCTTCAGTTCGGTTGCATGCGAAACGATTCCGTCGCTGCCGAGAATCGTGCGAAGTTCGCCAAGTAGATTTCCGTCGATTGCGTTCATCGTGACCGAGCGTCCACGCATGCAGAACTCTACCATCATCAGGGCCAGGGCGCGCGCTTTATGCTTTTGCGATCGATCCCGTCATAATGCCAAGGTTCGTCGATAACACTAATCGTAGGGGAATAAATTTGGCGGATACATTTCCGGAACTCAGACCCGCGGCACGCATTCTGCTCGGCCCCGGCCCTTCAAACGTCCATCCGCGCGTGATGAAAGCGATGGCGTCGCCCGTGGTCGGCCACCTCGATCCCGACTTCATGAAAGTGATGGACGGTATCAAGCGATTGCTTCGCGTCGTTTTTCGCACTCAAAACGAAATCACTTTTCCGGTTTCCGGCACTGGATCCGCGGGTATGGAAACCGTGATGGCGAACCTGATCGAAGCAGGCGACGAAGTGGTGGTTGGCGTTAACGGCGCGTTCGGAACGCGTCTGGCGGAAGTCGCCGAACGCCAGGGCGCCAAGGTTCACAAGGTCGAAGCGCAATGGGGACAGATCATCGAACCGTCGCAGATCGCGGCGGCGCTCAAGGCGGCGAAGAAACCGAAGCTGGTCGCGATTGTTCACGCGGAGACGTCGACCGGGATACATCAGCCAATCGAGGAAATATCCGAGTTGGCGCATCGCCACGGTGCGATGATGGCGATTGACGCGGTAACCTCGCTCGGTTGCGTGCCGGTCGAGATCGACAAATGGAAAATCGACGCGTGCTACAGCTGCACGCAAAAGGGAATCGGCGCGCCGCCGGGACTGTCACCGGTGACGTTTAGCGCATCCGCGATGGATTCGATTCGAAAGCGCAAGACCAAATGCCGATCGTGGTATTTCGACGTCGCACTCATCGAGCAGTACTGGGGACCGGACCGCCTGTACCATCACACCGCTCCGATCACGATGAACTATGCGCTCTATGAGGCGCTCAGGATCGTCGTCGAAGAAGGATTGGAGACACGCTGGGCACGGCATCGCGCCAACGCGGCGGCTCTGCAAGCCGGAATGCGCGCGATGGGCCTGCAACTCGCAGCGCAGGAGGGCTACAGGTTGCCGCAACTCACGACGATCGCGGTGCCGGAAGGAATCGACGAGGCGAAGGTCCGCGCGGAGTTGCTCAGGCTGTTCAATATCGAGATCGCTGCCGGGCTCGGGCCACTGAAGGGCAAAATTTGGCGGATCGGACTGATGGGTGAAGGCTCGCACAGTGAAAACGTGATGCTGGTTCTGAACGCACTCGAAGAAATCTTAAGCTCGATGGGCTTCGAGATTGCTCGCGGTCGCGCACTCGCAGCGGCCGACGCCGCGTACGTAGCAGAGGGTCTCGGCGCCGGCGAACCGCCGACCGGCGACTAGAAAACTCCGATGAAGATGTATGACTTTACGCTCGCGCCGAGCCCGCGCCGAGTGAGAATCTTCCTCGCGGAGAAGGGAATCGCGGTTCCACTGGTGCAAGTGGACATCATGAAGAACGCGAATCGCACGCCCGAGTTCTACAAAAAGAATCCGTCGGGCTCGCTTCCGATATTGGAACTCGACGACGGCAGTTGCCTCGCGGAAAGCGTCGCGATCTGCCGCTACTTCGAGGAACTGCAACCAGAGCCTCCGCTGTTCGGCGTCGGCGCGCGCGAGCGGGCTTTGGTCGAGATGTGGAACCGGAGAATCGAGCTCGAAATATTCGCGCCGGTCGGCCACGTCTGGTCGCACCTGAGCGAAGTCGCGAAAGGACGTGGCCGCCGAATAGCGGAATTCGGCGAGATTCAGAAGCGCACAGCAATCGACCGAATCGCGTGGCTGGACGAGGATCTCGAGAATCGCGAATTCATCGCCGGCGACCGGTTCTCGATCGCCGACATCACGACGCTATGTATGATCGACTTTGCGCGAAGCGTGGATATTCGGATTCAACCGTTACAGAAAAATCTCGCCCGATGGTATCGCGCAGTGTCGTCGCGCCCGAGCGCGCAGGCATAGTTAGTCACTAATCTGAGATAGTCACTCCATTAGCTATTCGTCAGAATCGTCTGCGCCGCCGTCACCATTTGATCCGTTGCCGTTGGCGTCTTCGTCGTCGCGCTCGGCCATGCCGGCGACCGCGCGCACGCGCTCGTTGCCCTCGAGCCTCACCATGTGCACGCCCTGCGCGTTGCGGCCGGTGATGCGCACGCCCTTGACCGCGAGCCTGATCACTTTGCCGCCGTCGGTTATCAGCATCATCTGATCGTCGATTCCGACCTGCCGGACGCTGATTACTTTGCCCGTTTTGTCGGTGACGTTCATCGTGATGACCCCCTTGCCGCCGCGATGCGTCAATCTGTAATCCGAAGCGGGCGTGCGTTTGCCGTAGCCGAGCTCCGAAACCGTGAGCAGCGTTTCGTCGTCGCGCACCGTGGACATCGAGACGACTTCGTCCTCGACCAGGGTGACGGTCTTTCCTTCTTTGATCGGCTGCGACTCGAGTTCCATGCCGACCACGCCGCCAGTCGCGCGGCCCATCGGGCGCGCCTCTTCTTCCTTGAAGCGAATCGCCTGCCCCTCGCGCGTCGAGAGCACGATCTGTTGATTGCCGTCGGTGATTCGTACGTCGACGAGCGTGTCTCCGTCTTCAAGGTTGATCGCGATGATTCCGGTCGAGCGAATATTTTCGTACTCGTCGAGCGCGGTTTTCTTCACCCGTCCGCGACGAGTCGAGAAAAAGACGAATTTGCTGGCGGTGTCGCGTGGCACCGGGATGAATGCGGACAGCGTCTCGTCGTTCGCGAGGCTCAGCAGGTTCGCGATCGAGCGCCCTTTGGCCGCGCGCCCGCCCTCGGGCAGTTCGTAGGCCTTCAGCTCGTAAACTTTTCCCGCGCTGGTGAAGAACATCAGGCGGTCGTGCGTCGAGACGCGCTCGAGGTGCTCGACGAAGTCTTCTTCGGTTGTGGTCGCGCCGATTTTTCCGCGCCCGCCGCGCTTTTGCGTGCGATACAGCGAGAGCGGAGTGCGCTTGATATAGCCGCCGTGAGTGACGGTGACGAGCTGGTCCTCTTCGACGATAAGATCTTCGATCGAGAACTCGCCCTCGGCCTCGATTATCTGGGTGCGACGAGGATCCGCGAATTCCTTTTTGATCTCTTCGAGTTCTTTGGCGATTATCTTGAGCAGTTCCTTTTCGTCGGCGAGAATTTTCTTGAGCCGCGCGATCAGCTCGACGGTTTCCTTGTGCTCGGTTTCGATCTTCTCGCGCTCCAGCGAGGTAAGCCGGCGCAGCGTGAGATCGAGGATCGCCTGCGCCTGCAACTGCGAGAGCCCGAATTGCTTCATCAGGCCGCCGCGTGCAGTCTCGGCGTCCTTCGATCCGCGAATCAGCTTGATCACCGCGTCGAGGTTTTTGAGCGCGATCAAGAGCCCGTCCAGGATGTGACGCCGCGCCTCGGCTTCCTTCAACTCGAAGCGCGTGCGCCGCGTGATGACTATTTTGCGATGCTCGAGGAACGCGTCGAGCATCTGCAGCAGATTCATTTCCTTGGGCCGCCCCTCGTGGATGCCCAGTAAGATGATCCCGTAACCCTGCTGCATCTGGGTCAGCTTGTAGAGCTGGTTCAGCACGATCCGGGGCTCGGCATCGCGCTTGAGCTCGATTACGATCCGCATCCCGTCGCGATCCGATTCGTCGCGCAGGTCGCTGATTCCTTCTATTCGCTTTTCGTTGACCAGCTCGGCCATCCGCTCGATCATCCGCGCCTTGTTCACCTGGTACGGAATTTCGCGGACGATGATCGACGCGCGCGAACTGCGCTTGTCGGTTTCGATCGCCGCCAACGCACGCATCGTTAGCGTGCCGCGGCCGGTCAGGTACGCGTTGCGAATCGCCTGCTTGCCGAGCAACTGCGCGCCGGTCGGAAAGTCGGGACCCGGCACGATGTCGAGGATTTCTTCGTGCGTGATACCCGGCTTGTTGATGAGCGCGAGCAGGGCGTCGCAAATCTCGCCGAGGTTGTGCGGCGGAATATTGGTCGCCATCCCAACTGCGATTCCGTCCGAGCCGTTGATCAAAAGATTCGGTATCTGCGAGGGCAGGATCTCGGGCTCCGTGTGCTGTCCGTCGTAGTTCGGGACGAAATCGACGGTGTCCTTGTCGATATCGGCGAGCATCCGCTCCGCCAGCCGCGTCAATTTGCACTCGGTGTAACGATAAGCGGCGGGCGGGTCGCCATCGACGGAGCCGAAATTTCCTTGCCCGTCGACCAGCGGGTAACGCAATGAAAACGGCTGCGCCATCCGAACCAGCGCGTCGTACACCGACATGTCGCCGTGCGGATGGTAGCGCTTGAGGACCTCGCCCACGACGCCAGCGCATTTCGAATAGCGCCGGTTCGCGAGCAACCCTTCGCGGAACATCGCGTAGAGAATCCGCCGATGCACCGGTTTCAGGCCGTCGCGAATTTGCGGCAGCGCGCGCCCGATATTTACCGACATCGCGTAGTCCAGGTAGGACTGCCGCATGTCGTCTTCGATATTCAGGAGCGTGGGTTCGTTATGAAGCGGAGTGTTCCCGTTGGTCTCAGCCATTTACGCTAAACCTGCGCGCGCCACGCGGCGCGTATGATTTCAGAATGTTTGCCGCGCTTCATCGGCCGCGCGTTAGATGTCGAGGCTGCGAGTGTTGAGCGCGTTCTCTTCGATGAACAGCCTGCGCGGTTCGACTTGATCGCCCATCAGCTTGGCGAAGGTCTCCTCGGCCTCCTCGCGCGACGAAATCTGCATCTTCAGCATCGAACGCGTCTCGGGATTCATCGTGGTCGCCCAAAGCTGCTCGGGATTCATCTCGCCGAGACCTTTGTAGCGCTGCACCTCGACACCTTTGCTGCCCGCGGCGACCACCGCCTCAGCGACGGCCTTCATCGTTTCGACCGTGTTCTCCTGATCGCCGGTCTTGAGCTTGTAGGGTGCCTTGATCATTTCGAGCTCCGGCCCGAGCCGCCGAATCTCGCGCAGTTCGCCGGTGCGCAGCAGCGTCATATCGACGACAGTCGGCGGCCGGGCGCCGTTTTGAGTGTGGCTGAACACGGCGCGGAAGTGCGCCTCGCCGTCTGGCTCGATCTTGAAAACCAGGTTGTCGTCCTTCGAGTCTTTGCGAATCGCCTCGGCCATTTGTTTCGCGGCCTTCTCGGATTCGAAGGCTTCGTCAGTGATGGTCTTATCGGAAGCGAGCCGCGCCAGCGACGCGACTATCGGGCGCTCCTTGGAACGCCGCTCGAGGCCCTCGAACATCCGCTCGAGGAACAGCGCCTTGCGGACCAGCGCTTTCAGTGCGGCGCCCTTGGTCTCGCGCGCATCCTTGCCCTTGCCCGAATCGAGCGTGACCGCCTCTGCGCCGAGATCGGTCAGGTAGTCTTCGAGCGCCGCTTCATCTTTCAGATAACGCTCGGTCTTGCCCTTCTTGGCGCGGAACAGCGGCGGCTGCGCGACGTAGAGGTAACCGTTTTCGATGATTTCGATAAATTGGCGATAGAAGAACGTGAGCCACAGCGTGCGGATATGCGAGCCGTCGACGTCGGCGTCGGTCATGATGACGATCTTGTGGTAGCGAAGTTTGCTGATGTCTTTCTCGTTCGCCACGCCCATCCCGAGCGCCGAAATCAGCACGCGAAGTTTCTCGGAGGAAAGCACTTTGTCGATGCGAGCGCGCTCGACGTTCAGCACCTTGCCGAACAAAGGTAGAATCGCCTGTGTGCGCCGATCGCGCGCGCCCTTCGCCGATCCGCCGGCCGAGTCGCCTTCGACTATGAACAGCTCGGCATTCGCGGGGTCGCGCTCCTGACAGTCCGCGAGCTTGCCCGGCAACGAGCCGGAATCCAGCGCGCCTTTGCGCCGGACCAGGTCTTTGGCTTTGCGCGCGGCCTCGCGGGCGGTGGCGGCCTCGATCGTTCGTGCGACGATCCTTTTCGCGATCGGAGGATTCTTCTCCAGGAACTCGCCTAGCTTCTCGTTCACCAGCCCGGTAACAATTCCCTCGACCTCGGAGTTGCCGAGTTTGGTCTTGGTCTGGCCCTCGAATTGCGGCTCTCCGATCTTGATGCTGACGATAGCGGCGAGACCCTCGCGGGTGTCGTCGCCTTCAAGCCGCATCTCCTTGTTCTTGAAAAGATTATTTTTGGCCGCGTAGAAGTTGATGGTTCTGGTCAGCGCCGACTTGAGACCCGACAGATGCGTGCCGCCTTCGATGGTGTGGATATTGTTGGCGTAGGTGAAAATCACCTCGTGGATCGCGTCGGTCCATTGCAGCGCGACCTCGACGTTAACGCCCTCGCGCACGCCTTTGAAGAAGATCGGATCATGCAGGGGCTCGCTGCCCTGGGTCAGAGAGGCGACGTATTCGGCGATTCCGCCCTCGTAATGAAACTCCTCGGCCTTGCCGACGCGCTCGTCGCTAAGCTTTATCCGCAGTCCCGCGTTCAGATACGCCATCTCGCGCAGGTAGCGCGCGATCAGCTCGTACTTGAACTTGATCTCGGGGAAAATTTTCGGGTCCGGTGAAAAAGTGGTCTTGGTGCCGGTGGTCTTGGTCGCGCCGCGTTCCTCGACCTTCATCTTCGGAGCGCCACGCTCGTAGCGCTGGAAATAGATTCTTCCGTTCTTGTGAACTTCGACTTCGAACTCGTCGCTGAGCGCGTTGACGACCGACGCGCCGACGCCATGCAATCCGCCTGAAACCTTGTACGCGCTCTTTTCGAATTTGCCGCCCGCGTGGAGAACGGTGTGCACGACTTCGAGTGCCGAGCGCTTTTCAGTCGGATGCATATCGACCGGGATTCCGCGTCCGTTGTCCTCGACCGAAATCCGATCGTCGCTCAGAATTACGACACCGATCTCGGTGCAGAAACCCGCCAGCGCCTCGTCCACCGAATTGTCCACGATCTCGGTGACGAGATGATGCAACCCGCGCTCAGCGGTATCGCCGATGTACATTCCGGGACGTTTGCGAACTGCTTCGAGTCCTTCGAGGACCTTGATGGACTCGGCGCCATAGCCGTCAGACGATTGTTTATTTGCCATAGAAAAAGGACGAGCGAGAACTACTAATCCGCACCCCCTCCGCCTATCCAAATAGTATGCGCCACAGAGGTTAAAGTAAAGCCAGAAATGAGCTTCTCGCTCCGCGAATCAAACAGTATTTGTATTAGGCACCTGTGGATAGAAAACAGGCCCCTCGATGGGCGTTTTATAGCTTAATAGCGCAGAGCCATCGAGGCCTGTCCACAAAACTATTAGAGGACGTTAACAAAACATGATTATGCAGGCTGAACTATGCACCGATCCTCTCCAAAAAGGGCCCCCGGCGCGCCAAAGAATTTCGCGAAAAGATGGAAACGAAAATGGCTTGCCTGACCGACCCGGAATTTTCGCTTTTCAATCGCAGACGCGCTGAATTCCGTCGAAGAATTGCCACCACATGTCGAGTGAGCGCTCGACTGCGGCCCACACTTTCGCGCGTTCAATTTCGCTCATCGGAGTTTGGCTCAAGATATTGTCGCCGACGTCGCTGTGGTCGCGGTCGGCGATTTCATGCACGTCGAAAAACGCGACCTGCTCGCGCGAGAGTCCGTAATGTTTTTCGAGACCGCGCGCGAACGGCGCGAAGTTGCCCGGCACCTGGCCTTCGGCGGCGATGTTGATCGCGCCGATTCCCTCCGCGAATGAGCGATCCTTGGTCGAGAGCTCGAACCAATCGATCAGCGCCGCCGTGGAGGGCAGCGCCTTGCCGTGAACCATGTCGTCGCGGCTGAGGCCGAGTCCGAGACCGAGCCGGATGAAGAGCTCGGGATGCGGCGCGCTGCCGGAAATCTTTCCGGTCTCTTCCTCGTACAGGCTCTCCGCCAGCTTCACGCGTTCGTCGGCATTGAAGCATCGCGAATGCAGCGCGCTGAGAGCGCGTGGAAATTCGCGCACCTGGAGGAAGAACTGGGTCGCGAAGTTGCAGAGCCCGGCCTGCGAGACCTTGCCGTCGCGAATCTGCAGCCAGATCGGATGCCGTCCGAAAGAGCGCCGCTCTTTGACCATCGCGAAAATCTCGCGCACGAATCCGTCGCTCGGTGTAGTCATCGCATACCTCAGTCGACGTTGCGGAGGTCGGACAGGAACTCGCGCGGGCCGATGTAACCGACCTTGCGTTCCCTAACCTTGCCCGCAGAATCGATAAGCATCGTGGTTGGCACGCCCTGGATTTCGTACTTGCTGGTCAGCTCTTCGGTGCGCTTATCCTGCGCGGTCAGATTGGCCTTCATCAGCACGAATCGTTTCGACTCGGTGACGACTGAGGGATCGATGAAGGTCGAATGCTCCATCTCGCGGCATGGGATACACCATTCCGCGCTGAAATCGATCAGCACGGGCTTGCGCTGTTCGGCCGCCGACGCGAGCATCTCGGAGGTGAACGGTTCGAATCGAAGCGGCTGCGACGCCTGGCGCTGGTAGAGCAGGAATCCGAGCGCGATTACCGCGACGATCCCCAGACCCGATCTGAGCACCAGGAACGGCCGCCAGTTTCTGCCCTCGGGCGTGACGAAACCGAGAAAGATTCCGACGCCGGCGGCGTAGTAGGGCAGGATGCGTGTCATCAGGTTGTTAGGAAAGACCGGATCGAGAAAATAGAGTGCGAGGCCGACCAGCACGAAACCGAAAAGCTGCTCGACCCACGTGAGCCATTCGCCCGAGCGCGGCATCCGGCGGATGTGCCCGGCCGCCATCGCGAGTGCGATATACGGCAGGCCGAGTCCGAGCGCGAGAGTGAAGAACAGCGCGAAGCCGAAAATCGCGCTACCGCTCCGCTCGACCATCAGGAGCAAGCCCAGCACGATTGGCCCGATACATGGCGCCGCGACCACGCCCATCCCGAGGCCCATCGCGAGCGCGCCCGCATTGCCGGGATGCGCGGCGCCCGCCCGTTGCAGCAGCCATTGCGGAGGGTTCAGGACGAACAAGCCGAAGCTCGACGCGGCCAGCACCAGGAGCATCGCGGCAAGCGCAATCAGGACGAATCGATTCTGCATCGCAGCGCCGAACAGTCCGCCAGACAAAGCGGCCGCGACGCCGACCGACGAGAAGGTGATCGCGATTCCGAGTACGAAAAAGATCGCCAGCGTCATCACGCGACGATGGCTCCCGCTCTGGTTGCCGAAGTATGCGATCGTCACTCCGATCAGCGGATAGACGCAGGGGGTGAGATTCAGCGCGAGGCCGCCGAGAAATACGGCGAGGAAACCGAGCAACCATCCGTGATTTTTGAAAATTCCGTCGATCGCGCCGCCTTGCCGACCGTTGCCGCCGATTTCGCCTGCCGATGCGAGCGCGCCGATTGCCTGCAAACCTTCCGATGCGTTAGCGGGTGAGGTTGCGAGCGGTATGGTGGTGCTCACTGACGCCGGCCGCAGGCATTCGGTGTTGTTGCATCCCTGGTAATCGATGGTGACGGTGAGCGCGTCGCCCGGCTTGGGCGCGAAATCGGCGGCGGCTTTGAGCGGCACTTCGAAGTTGATGTCGCCGCCGAAGACGGAGAGCTTGTCGCCGGCCGCGAACTCGAGCGTCATCGTTTCTGCAGGCGGATACTTAATCGCGCCGGGCGCGATGCTGACGGGACCTTTCACCTCGAGCTTGGTCGGGATGTAATCCTCGCTGAAGGGCTTGTTCGAGTTGATATGCCATCCGGCGACGACCTGGGCGGCGACTTTCAGAGTGGTTGCACTGCCGGCGTGAAGTGGCGGGTCGATTTTTGCGGAGGTGATTTTTACGAGTTCATTTGCCTTGGGAGTCTGCGCGCTTGCGACCGGAGCGAAAATCAATCCAGCGAGCGCCAGCGACATCAGCGCGGCCCGAAGGAGGCGAGCTTTCCGGTGCGGCAAAGTGCGGGATTCGGAAAAGATCATTGGTTCAGTAATCAAAACAACGTCTGTTCAGTAATCAAAACAACGTCGCGGCGGCTCCGGTTCCACTTTAACGTGTAACGTGAGCATCTATTTTGCGGCGGCGCTGTGCTTGCCGTTGGTCGATAGCGGGACTGAACCGACGATCTCGAGTCCGTAGCCGGGCAGGTTGGCGAGGCGCGGGGTCGCGTCGGACATGATGATCATTTTGCGCACGCCGACGTCGCGGAGGATCTGCGCGCCGATTCCGTAGTCGCGGAAATCGGCCTCGGGGGTGTTGTGGCCCGTGCTTGCGCGGCCAGGTTTACGTCCGCCGTCGAGCTCCGCGGCGATCGCATTGGACTCGCGCTTCAAGTAGAGCAGCACGCCTTCGCCGGCGGCCGCGATTCGTTCCATCGCGGAGCGCAGCAGGCTGCGGGTGTTACGGGTGGTGTAGCCGAACACGTCGCCGGGCAGGTATTCGCGATGCGCGCGGACCAGAATTGGCTTGGCCGGATCGACCTTGCCCATCACGAGGACCAGATGCTCGGTGTAATCGACGAGGTTGCGATAAACCAGCGCGCTGAACTCGCCGAACGCAGTCGGCAGTTTCGCCTCGGCTATGCGTTGGACCATCGTCTCGTTGCGAAGCCGGTACTCGATGATATCGGCGACGGTGATAATTTTTAGTCCGTGCACTCGAGCGAACTCGACGAGATCGTCGCGCCGCGCCATCGTGCCGTCTTCTTTCAGAATTTCGCAGATGACGCCGGCTGGCTTGAGGCCGGCCAGCCGCGAGAGATCGACCGCACCTTCGGTCTGGCCGGTGCGGACCAGCACGCCGCCTTCGCGCGCGCGCAGCGGATAGACGTAGCCGGGAGTGATGAACTCGGCGCCGGTGGCGTCCTCGCGCACGGCGGACAGAATCGTGATCGAACGATCCTGCGCCGAGATACCGGAGCCTGACGCGCGGCGCGAGGTGATTGCGGTAGTGAATGCGGTGCCGAGCGGAGCCTGGTTGTCGCCGACCATCATGCCGAGTCCGAGGCGATCGATTCGCTCCGCGGACATCGGGAGGCAGATGAGTCCGCGTCCGAACCTGGCCATGAAGTTGATTGCTTCGGGGGTGGCCTTTTCGGCCGCCATGCAGAGATCGCCTTCATTTTCGCGCTGCTCATCGTCCATCATGATGATCATGTGGCCGCGGCGAGTTTCCTCAAGGGCTTCCTCGATGGAAATAAAGGGGGCACGGGCTTTCTTGCGGGGACTTATCTCACCAAACATTTTGTATTTTTCAACTTGCTTTTGGGCGCTGTGGTTCAACTCATATCCAAGTATATGCCGTCAGCCAAGCGCTAAGGGAGAGGGCAGGAAGATCAGGATGCGAAACCCATAGTGGGTTTCGCACTTCCTCTGGTGGGAGAAAAAAATCTTGTTTTCCGCACGCTGCTCTAAGTGGGACCGGGTGGGTAGCCGGGGTTTCATGCGGATTCGTCACGGAGACAGAATTCCATGGATTTTTGCGTCGCGTCAGGCTGAACAGTTCATCCCTGAACTTTTGTGGCGATCCTGTGCATTAGGCAAACTGCTATCCTTGACCGCGTGGCGGTTGAAATCACGACGGCGGTGCTGCTCGCGGCGGGACGCGGGAAGCGCCTGGGCGATGCGACTATCGATACGCCCAAGCCCATCCTGGATATCGCTGGGTCGCCGCTGATTGCGCATATCGTCGATGCGTTTGTTGGTGCTGGGCTGGCGAATTTCGTCGTGGTGACGGGTTATTTGCCGGAACAAATCGAACAATGGGCGAAAAGTTATTCGCGACAGAATCCGGGAATCAAAATTACGACGGTCAGACAGCCGGAACTGAATGGGACTGGCGGCGCGATGCTCGCGGTGAAAACGCATCTTGGCGGCGAGGCGCGGTTTGTTTTCGGGTGGGGCGATATTTTGATGGACCGCGCGAACTATCCGCGGTTTATGCATCATGCGCGCGTGGATGAGTACGACCTGCTGCTGGCAGTGAACCGGGTGAAGGATCCTTTTCGCGGCGCGGCGGTTTACGTGAGCAAGGATATGCAGGTCGAGCGGCTCGAGGAAAAGCCGGAGGCAGGGACCGCGAAGACGGAGTGGAACAATGCGGGGCTGTTCGCGGCGGGGCCGATGATTTTCGATTACATTGCGAGGCTCGAGAAGTCCTCGCGCGGAGAGATCGAGGTGCCGGGTGCGATCGCGAAGATGATCGCGGACGGGCGCATCGTGAGCGCGGTGGATATGCGCGGGTTCTGGAGTGATGTGGGGACGGTGGAGGATCTCGAAAAGGCGCGGGCGTGGTTTCGGCCGAAGAGGAAAGCTAACCACTGATCCTCAGTCAACCTAACCCCCAACCCCTTCCCATGTGGGAAGGGGAACCGGATCAATAGAAATTCGGCGATGATTGACGCGAATGGATGGGATAGTGCGGAGCTTGAGCGGGCGGGGCGGCTCGCATCCCAGGTGCGGGGGCGGGTGGGTGCGGAGGCGCGGGTGTTTGCGGTGCGGGCGCCGGGGCGGGTGAATCTTATTGGGGAGCATACTGACTATAGCGGGCTGCCGGTGCTGCCGGTTGCGATCGATCGATCTACGATTGTGGTCGCATCCGCGAACACTGCACGTGAGATCGAAATCTCGAATGCTGATTCGCGATGGGCGTCGCGGCGTTTCACAGTCGAGCGGCAGATACCGCCGTACCAAACCGGCGATTGGGCTAACTACGTCAAGGCGGCGGTGCAGGGCGTCGTCGATCACTTCGGTGCGCGAGCTATCGAGGTCGAAAATTTGCGCGGCGCGGTGATGGTCGTCGAGGGGCGCGTGCCGGCGGCTGCGGGGCTGTCGTCGTCAGCTGCGCTCACCGTGTCCAGTGCGATGGCGTTTATGGCGGTGAATGGGCTCGAGCTCGAACCGCTCGAAGCGGCGGCGATGATTGCGCGCAGCGAGTGGTATGTCGGGACGCGGGCGGGCGGAATGGATCAGGCGGCGTCGATTCTCGGGCGTCGCGACCATGTGCTGTTTATTGAGTTTGATCCGCTCAGAGTGCGTCGCGTGAAGATGCCGTCGAACGCGGCTCTTGTGGTAGCCGACAGCCGCGAGGTCGCGGACAAGTCGGGCAAAGTGCGCGCCGAATATAATCGGCGCGTGGTGGAATGCGCGGTCGCGGCGCGAATACTGGGTCGGGCGTTGAAGCTCGACAAGATGAGAATCCTCGGCGACGTCGTCCGTACGCTGAGCGACTGGAGTGCGGCGGAGTTGATCGCGACGCTGGCGCATAGTGCGCCCGAGCGACTCGGCGCCGATCTGAAGGAAGCTGCGCAAATTATCGGCGTGCCACATTCATTGCTCGAGGCGGAGCTGCTTGGCGAGGGGGCGACTCGTATCGTGCTCGACGCGAAACGGCCGCTGGAAATTCTGAAACGCGCGCGTCATGTGCTCAGTGAAACGGAGCGGGTGATTCGCGCGACGGACGCGCTCGAAGCGGGGCGCCTCGCAGAGATGGGCGATTTGATGAACCGGTCGCATCGGAGTCTCGCCGATGATTTCGAATGCAGCACCGCGCGGCTCGATGCGATGGTTGAGTGTGCGCGCGATGGCGGTGCGCTTGGGGCGCGGCTTACGGGCGCGGGGTTTGGAGGATCGATCGTGGCGCTGTGCGAGGCGGACGCGGCGGTGTCGGTGATCGAATCGATCGATCGTGGATATTACGCGAAGTTTTATCCGGGCGACGCAGTTGAAGAGTTCAGGTCGGTGCTGCGTGCGGGCGCGGGCGCGAGCGTGATCGAGATGCGGGCTGTGTGAGTGAGTGCTGGTGTCGGGCGCCCTCACCCGATCACGGATGGTGACGAAGTCGCCAGCGGCGGGCGAGGCGAGTGTTCAAAGAGTTTCTCCCTGACGTAAGGAGTCGGATCTTGTGCGCGGGCGCATCGGGGGGTGCGCGCAAGGCGTGGTGGAATTGGCGCTGAGAAAGATCCGGGATTCTTCGCTTCGCTCAGAATGACACAAAAAAAGGGGACGAGGCACGAAGCTGTGGGCGCGAGCGTGATCGAGATGCGGGCTGCGTGATGTGATGGGCGCCCTCACCCGCGAGCACGGATGATTCGGGCTGAGTGCGGTTGGAGATCGATTGTGTCGAAGACGGCGTTTTTTTCTTCCGTCGCCAAGTCGAGTGTGGTCGCTTCTCCGCTGCCGAGATTGATTTCTGAAGACTGCACCTGGGCTGGTGAGTCGCCCCGATTCAGGACCATCGCGATCGCACCCACCGGAGTAACAATTTTGAAGCCTCTCACGTCTGCGCTGGACATCAGATCGAGCGGCAGAATTGGTTCGTGCGCTGAGATTGAATCGATCTTCGCGCTCATCTCGGCGACCGTGCGGTACAACTTTCCCTCGTTGCTGCCGAGCAGCGACATGTCGTCCGAGATGAGCAGCATCCCGCCGCTCGCGCCGATGACTGCGGCCAGTGCGGCGCGCTCGTCGGCAGTGAGACGGGTTTCGCGCGCCCGGAGCATCAGGCAGTCGGGATCGTTGAGCCATAGCCGGCGATGCATGAAGCTGCGCGCGACGATCGCGTCGAGGGCGTAAACCGTCGAAGGATCGCCGGTGCCGGTCGCGGTCGATCCCCAAAACGGCGCGACGTCGGGGCCCACGCGCATCCCGTCGACGATGCCGACCGCCTGCCCAAGCGGGCAACCGCATCCGAGGATGAACGCGTCGTCGCCGGCGCCGGCGCGAATCGCCTCGAGGCCGCGGCGGAGAGTCTCGCCGCGAGTGAAGTTTGGATTGTGGCGACGTCCAGGCGCGGCGGCCGCGTACAGAAAATCGAGTTTCAGGTACGAGTAGCCGAATTCGCGCGTGAGCTTTTCGAACAGATGCTCAAGGTGCGCGCGGAATCCCGGATGGCTCGGGTCGAGTGCGTATGCGAACGCGTCTTTGCTCGTGGTCCAATTGGTGTTGTAACCGGCGCGGATCGGCTCGTCAGTTTTTTCGTGAATGATGAACCAGTCGGGATGCTCGCGCATCACGCGTGAGTCGCGCGCGGCGAGGAACGGCGCGGTCCAGATGCCGGCTTTGAATCCACTGGCGCGAATCTCTTCTGCGATTTTGCGGAGACCGCTCGGGAATTTTGCGTTGGCGATATCCCAGTCGCCGAGTGCGGACTGGAAGCCGTCATCGAGTTGGATCACTTCGAGCGGAAACTCGGAGCGCATCGCAGCGAGCGCCTTGATGTTGGCGCGGAGTGCGTCTTCGGTGATGGCGTGAAAGTAGTGGTACCAGGAACACCATCCACGCTGGAACGGCGCGCCGACGCGCGCGTTCATCCATCGGCCGGTCGCGTCGGCCCATCGCGCGGCGAGTCGCGCTGAGGAGTCGGCGGCGGCGATGATGAGGAGCGGATCGAGTTCGCGACGCGCGCGCGGATCGAGAGTGACGCCGTCGAGGATCGCGCGTGCGATGATTTTTTCCGGCGAGGGAACGGTGATCGTCGTGAGCGTGGACGCGGCCCCGACGAAGCCGGCCATGATGCGTTCGGAAATAGTCGGGCTCTCGACGACCGTGAATAGTTCCGAGGTGAGTACTTCGGGGAATTCGGCGGTGCGGGTCGATTCGCTTTGATGATTTAGACGGATGATGAAATTCGCACCGTCGCGGGGGTGAGATCGAGACTTCGATCCGCCGATATCGACAGCGGCAGAGCCGCTCCATGACTGGTAACCGTGCTTGAAGAATCGTGCCGGCGCGTTGGGCGCGATCCCGGTTGCGACTTCGAACAGCACGGCGTCGAGGCGAATCGGCTGGTCGCCGCGATTTGCGATCGCGACATGGATCATGGTGCCGCCGAGCGCGTGTTCGAGGCGCGCCGAGAGCGCGACGTCGCGGTCCGTCGTGGCGTTCTCTCCCGTCGGCGAGGGCGCAAAGCTTAGCGCATGCGCATGGCCGTTCGAATCGGCGTAACGCAATTCGATGCGCGAGAGGTTCACGCGCTCAAGTTTGCAAAGAGGTGAGTTCGCGGCAAGCCACTCGATTGAGGAGATTGGGTCTGGCAAAGTATCGAAAAGAGATCCTTACTGCGATCATTGAAGACGGGCGAGCGCCCTCACCCGTCGCGCTGGACGCGCGCCGAAGTGCCACTGGCACGCGGCGTAGAAATTTTTCGGAGAGATAGTCATCGACACGGTGCCCGAGATTGAAGCTGCCGAAGTTGACGAGCGCGGCGGCGACATTCCAGAACAGGATTTTTGGGGCGGGAGGCTGACCGCCTTTCGCGCACTGCGGCATCGGAATTTCAAACTTTTTTTCGCCGGACAACTCGTCTCGCTGATCGGCACCTGGATGCAATCGGTCGCGCAGGCGTGGCTGGTCCTGAAGCTCACCAACTCGGCGTTCATGCTTGGAGTCGTGTCGTTCGCGAGTTTCACGCCGATCGTGCTGGTCGCGCTGTTTGCGGGCGTGGTGGTCGATCACGTGGATCGACGCCGGCTGATAATCGCGGCGCAGACGCTGCTGATGCTAAGCGCGTTCGTGCTGGCGGCGCTGACCTTTACCGGAGTGGTGCGAGTCGAGCACGTGATAATCCTCGCCGCGCTCAACGGGTTCGTGAGTTCGTTCGACATGCCGGGGCGGCAGGCGTTCGTGGTCGAGATGGTGGGGCGCGAGGACTTGCCGAATGCGATCGCGATGAACTCGATGATCTTCAACGGCGCGCGGATGATCGGGCCGGCGATAGCCGGTCTTTCGATCGCGGTGATTGGCGTGGCGGGATGCTTCCTGCTCAACGGGATCAGCTTTCTCGCGGTCATCTGGAGCCTGGCCGAGATGGACGTGCCGCGCCGGGAGCGACGGCAATTTGGCGCGATGATGATGCGGCAGGTGCGGCTTGGGCTCGGGTACGTGTGGCGGCATCGGCCGACGCTTTGGCTGATGGTGCTGGTCGCGATCAACATGGGATTCGGGATGCAGTACTCGGTGCTGATTCCGGTCTTCGCTCGCGACCTGCTGAACGTCGGCGCGCATGGCTACGGATTTTTGATGGCGGCGCAGGGACTCGGCGCGGTGGCGAGCGCGATTGTGATGAACATGCGCTCGACGGCTCCCAAAGCGCTTCGCCAGAACCTCGTGTTCGGAATTTTTTGCATGGCGATTTCGACCGCCGTCTTCGGAGTTTCGAAATGGATGGCGCTCTCGCTGGTGGCGCAGATGTTTATCGGGGTCGGCCTGATGAATCACATGGTGACCACCAACACGCTGCTGCAGATGTTCGTTTCGGACGAGCTGCGCGGGCGCGTGATGAGCATCTACACGCTGTCGTTCATCGGCACGGCGCCGATCGGCAGTCTCGCGGTTGGATTTATCGGCGAGCATTGGAATCCTCGCACGGCGGTGCTGTTCTGCGCGGCGTTTTCGCTGCTGTGCGGATTTCTTCTGCTCACGCGGCTCAAGCTGATCGCGCACGCACAGGCTGAAATCGAAGACTCGCCGGCATAGCGGACGTATTGCGCTGACGGGCGGCGCTCTTCGATAATCGCATCAACGGTGTCGAACAAATCGGGAAAGAAAGTTGCGGCAGGCGACGAGCGTAGCGCGGAGATACGGCGCGGTCTGCCGCCGATCGACGAGTGCCTGCGCGCATTGGAGTCTCTTCCGGCGCTCGGCGGATTCAGCCGCAGCTACCTGAAGCTACAGGTGCAGCGGGCGCAGGCGGAGTTGCGCGCCGCGATCATCGCGGGGCGCGCAGCGCTCGGCGATCGTGCGGCGATGATCGACGCAGTCGCGCGCGCCGCCGAGCGGGCGATCGCCGCCGACGAGCCGCGGCTTCGCCCGGTGGTCAATGCTACCGGCGTCGTGCTGCATACCAACCTCGGCCGGGCAATCCTGGCGGAATCGGCGATCGAAGCGGTCGAAGAGGCGGGGCGCTCGCCGCTCAATCTGGAATACGATCTCGAAACCGGCGACCGTGGAGATCGCGATACGATCGTCGAGGACGAGATTTGTGCGCTGACCGGTGCCGAAGCTGCGACGGTCGTGAACAACAATGCGGCCGCGGTCGTGCTCGCGCTTAACTCGATGGCGGAAGGACGTGAGGTCGTCGTCTCGCGCGGCGAGATGATCGAAATCGGCGGATCGTTTCGCCTGCCCGACGTGATGGCGAAGAGCGGGGCGCGTTTGCGGGAAGTGGGAACGACCAATCGGACGCATCGCGGCGACTATGCGGATGCGATCGGGCCCGAGACGGCGCTGCTGCTGAAGGTGCATCCGTCGAACTACCGGGTGGTCGGGTTCACCAGCGAAGTTACGCTCGAAGACCTGGTGGAAATTGGGCGCGAGCGCGGTGTTGACGTGATGGAGGATCTCGGGTCCGGGGCGCTCGTCGATCTGGAGCAGTTCGGATTGCCGCGCGAACCGATTGTGCGCGAGCGAATCGAGATGGGCGCGGCGATTGTGACGTTCTCGGGGGACAAGCTGCTCGGCGGTCCGCAGGCGGGAGTGATCGTCGGTCGTCGCGAGGCGATCGAGCGAATCAAGCGCAATCCGCTGAAGCGCGCGCTCAGATGCGACAAGCTCACGCTGGCGGCGCTGTCGGCGACACTCAGGCTCTACCTGCGCTCGCGAGACATCGGCGCGGAACTTCCGACCTTGAGAATTCTCGGGCGCAAAGTAAGTGAGATTGCCGCGATGGCGCCGCGGGCGCGAGAGATACTGCTCGAGCGGCTCGGCGTCGAGTACCGGGTCGAAATCGTCGATGCGAGTTCGCAGGTCGGCTCGGGCGCGCTGCCGGTCAAGGAACTGGAGACGGTTGCGCTGCGCGTGACGCATCGGGAGAAATCGGCGAATGCGATCGCGGCGATGTTCCGGCGCGCGCGGATCATCGGCAGGATTGTCGATGATTCGTTTCAGCTCGATCTGCGTGCGATTGAGGATCCCGCGGTCTTCGCGGTGAAGCTGGCAAGCGACTAGACTTGAAATAAGGACATCAGATGGCGCGCGCCGCGCGGAGGAATCATGCCGGATAAGACCTACAAGATAATCGAAGTGGTGGGAGTGTCCGAGGACAGCGTCCAGCAGGCGGTGCGTAACGCGATCGCCAAAGCGCGCCAGACGATTCGCAATATCGACTGGTTCGAAGTGGGGCCGATCCGCGGCGCGGTCAGCAAGACCGGCGCGGTGGAGTTCCAGGTCGAGGTGCGGATCGGATTTCGTCTGGAGGGCGATCCAGTGACCGGAGGAAGAAAGAAGTGAAGTTCGGAACCTTTCTGTATCAGACTTCGCCGAACAGTATTGGCGCGGTCGCGCGCAAGGCGGAGGAGTGCGGCTTCGAGTCGCTGTGGATTCCCGAGCACATAATTCTGCCTGTAACCTACCGCTCGCCGTATCCGTATTCTTCAAGTGGAAGGATGGGTGCGCCGCCGGAGACGCCGCTGCACGATCCGATGCTGGCGCTGGCCTACGTCGCCGGGATTACGAGCAAAATTCGTCTTGCCACCGGAGTTTTCGTCTTGCCAATTCGCAATGCGTTCACGACCGCAAAGGCGGTTGCTAGTCTCGACGTTCTGTCGGGTGGACGGTTTATTTTCGGGGTCGGAATCGGATGGCTCGAGGAAGAGTTCGCGGCGGTCGGAATGAACTTCAAGGATCGCGCGCTGCGCACCCGCGAATATCTCGCACTGATGAAAGAACTGTGGACCAGCGATTCGCCAAATTATCACGGCAAGACGATCGCGACGGAAGGGTTCAAGTTTATGCCCAAGCCCGCGCAGAAACCGCATCCGCCGATTGTGTTTGGCGGTAACACCGAACCGTCGCTGAAGCGCGCCGCAAAACTCGGCGACGGATGGTACGGAATCGCGGAAGATACCGGTCAGATCGGCGCGACGATCAAGCGACTTCGCGAGCATGAACGCGCAGTCGGCCGGACCGTCCCGCTCGAGTTGACGGTGAGCCGTCTTCGCGAGCAGTTGAAACCCGAGGAGATAGGACAGTTCGCCGAGATGGGCGTGTCCAGAATAATTGTCGGCCCGGGGGCGACGACCCGGGACCATATCGCGTCGATGGAGAAGTTCGGCGCCGAGGTGATCGCACGACAATAGCAATTTGCGCTTCCACAATTTGTGGCTATGATCGGTATGATCAATAAATCGATATGATCAGTAAGTGATGATTGGTATCGATGATACTCCGCCAAAACTACCCGCCGGAGGCGCACCTGAAAGAAGATGAAACGATGCCCGCGCTGCGATAAGATATTCCCGGATTCGGAAACGTTTTGCGAAGCTGACGGCACTGCCCTGGTCAAGTCGGGGCCCACATTTTCGGAGAGCGCGAAGCGCCCGGCCACCAGCGTTGTCTCCGCTGCGGATGCGCCGATCGAATGTCCGGTCTGTGGCGGTAAAGCGCAGCCGGGCGAACTCATCTGCAATTTCTGCGGTGCGAGGCTGGGCGTGGAAGCGCCCGCGAACCAATACATGCCGCCGCCTCCAGCCTCACCACCGCGAGGCACAAAAGCCGCGCGCGATCCGTCGCCGTCGATGCGATTTACGGGCAAGATGCCCGACAGCCAGGACGAAGACGAAAAGAGCCGCGGGATGTTTGGCGTCCTCGGCTACCTGCTCGCGGCGATAATCGCGCTCGGCGGTGGCGCATGGCTGGCGCTTCATCTGAGCAACAGAAACGCGGAGCAGCCGGTGGCGCAAGCCTCGCCGGCCGCGCCGGCGGCCCCGGCAGCATCGATGCCAACCGTGCCGTCGGTGGACCTATCGAAAGTGATGACGGTTCAGGTCACCGGCGAGTCGGCCTCGGCACCGGAGCGCAACCAGGATGCAGCGCGAAAGGTTTTCGATGATCACAAGGCAGCGTTGGTTGAGAGCTATTCGCGCGCGCTCGCGGGCGATGCGACGATCCGCGACGCGATGGTGCTGCGGGCGCGAATACTGCCCAATGGCAGCGTGGACGCAGCCTCGGTAAGGACCTCGACCAATCCAAATCCGGGTCTCGACGCCGAAGTCGTGAAGGATGTCTCGGCGTGGAATTTTCCGGCCTTCAGTGGCGGAGAAGTTGAAGTTGATTATCCGATCATTTTCACCAATGATCCGGCCACGAAAGATTCGCTTGATTCGCAGCTGAACTCGAAGCTGACCAATCTAAGCCCGACCGAGGCGCCGGAATTTGCGAGTGCACCCGCCCCGGCTGCGCCGTCAGCAGGCCCTTCTGAAGCCGCGTCGGCGCCGTCTCCCGCGACGGAAGCAGCGGCGGCGCCCGCCGCACCGCCGCCTGCCGTAGCCGCGGTGCCGGAGGGAGTGCCCTCCTCGGAGGCTCCGCCGGCGTCGGCTCCTCGCCCTCGCAAGCACACCGTGAGGCGCGAACTTGCGTCGCGCGAACCGCCGCCGACGCTTACCTTGCAGCAGAGCGTCAAGCAGGTGCTTTCGTCAAATCCGAGACTGCGCCGGGTTGACTGTTATACGAGCGGCAGCACGGTGACGATTTTCGGCAAAGTGTTCGATGCCCAGGCCAAGCAATACGCGGAGCGCGTGGTGCGCGGGGTGCCGGGAGTCGGCAATGTGATCGATTCATTGGCGACGGACGAAAGCGACTGGGCCGCGCGTCAAGCTCGGATAGCGCAACAACTCGCCAACGCGGGGCTGAACCAGGTCACGATCAAGGTGATCGATCATGATGCGTACCTGGGCGGAACGGTCACGACCGACGCGCAGAAGAATCAAGCCGTCACGATCGCGGAGAGCGCGTCGCCGGTTCATGTCAGGACGAATTTGATCACTGTGGTGCCGGGCAACATGTTCGGATTCTGAGTCCGGCGAGCGCGCGAGAGTAGACTTCGGGAATTTGCGATCAACGATTCTGACTCGAGATCTTGACTCGAGATCATAACGAAGCTGGTCTGGGTGGCGTTCACGCTGGTATGATTAATTTGTCGGCGTCTGATAGTATTGACACGGATCGAGCCGAACGCTTATATGGCGGAAAGAAGGCGGCGAAAGCCGCTCCCACCAGGAGGAGTCTGTTTTTCATGGCCGAAACACCAACTACACCAAAAGAGATTTTTGCGGCGATGCCCAGTCGTTTCAACAAAGAGGCAGCTAAGGGCCTCAATGCCACTTACCAGTTCGATCTCTCGGGAGATAACGGCGGCAAATGGCATGTGGTCATCAACAATGAGACCTGCCAGGTGAAGGAAGGCCCTGCCGCTTCGCCGAGCATCACGATTTCGATGACCGCGCAGGACTACGTTGATATGACGACTGGCAAGCTCAACGGGCAGGTCGCGTTTATGAGCGGCAAGCTCCGGATTGCGGGCGACATGGGTCTCGCGCTTAAGATGCAGCAACTGTTTGCTTAAACCAGCACATCGATGAATTGATTGGCGCCGGGCCCGAACTCCGGGCCCGGCCGACAAATCCGCCTGCAAAATATCCCACATACAGCCATTCCAAGTTTCAATGCGCCGATAGTTTTCCAAGTCGGTACGCGAGAATCAGACGTAAACCTGTTCCACGCATTAACGACCTGAGTCCGCGAACGCGAGCGCCGATACCGTTAGTAAATTTTCTGAAAAGCAAAATTTAAGTTTCCCAAACAGTCCGATGAAGGAGGACAAATCCACGTCACAAGAACCGAGAGCGCAAACGAGTCCCGCCGACTTTGAAGGCGAACCCGACAAAGACGGCGCCGAAACCACCGAGACTGGCGAGAACAATGACTCGCTGGCCTCAAAACTGTCGCAGGAGCTGAGTAACTGGCGGCGCAAGCGCACTTCGTCCAGGCCCAAGCACACGGACGGAGCGGCGCAGAACTTCCAGTCGGAACCTGCCCGCACGATCAAGGTTCGCGGTCACGAAACCCTGGTCGTTCGCAAACCGAAATTGGCCAAGACTCCCACGAACGAATCACACCCCAAATAATCAATAAATAAATAATCGAAGCGGCCGCGGATGTGGGGTGGATGGGGCGCAGCGCTTAGGAGCGGAAGACTTCGACCGGCATTTCTCGCGAGGCTTGACGGGCCGGATAGACTGTGGCCAGCAGGCAGAGAAATAGCGACGCGATTGCGACCAGCACGAAGCTGGACGGCTCGACGGAGATCGGCAACGTCGAAGTCTCGTAGATTTCGCGCTGGATGTGAATGAAGTGGTAGTGCTCGAGCAGGAAGCATCCGACCGCGCCCAAAATAAGGCCCGCCGAGGTGCCTGCGGCGCCCACGATCAGGCCTTTCATCACGAATATCAGGCGGACCTCGCGCCGCGTCGCACCCATCGAAATCAGCACCGCGATATCCTTGCGCTTCTCCATCACGACCATGATCAGAGTGGCTACCAGATTGAACGCCGCCACCCCGACCAGCAGCATGAGGACCAGGGCGTAGATGCGCTTGAGCAGTTCGAATCCGCCCGCCGCCGCTTCGTTGAACTCCATCCAGTTGCGCACGCGGTATGGGCTCGCGAACAGCTTGCGCATCGCGTCGGTCACCGCGTCGGTCTGGTCGAGATTGGTCAAATGGATATCGACGCCGTCGGCCTTTGCCGTGCGGCCGAAGAAATCTTGCGCATGTCCGAGGTCCATGAACACCATGTTGGTATCGATGAAGTTCGCTCCGGAATCGAAAATTGCGCCGATCGCAAATTCGCCGCTCCTGGTCGAGAGCGATCCGTCCGGCGAGATGACCGGCGCGACCAGGCGAACCGAGTCGCCGGTTTTTGCTTTGAGCTTTTTTGCCAGCAGAGCGCCGACTGCGATGCCGGATCCGGAAACCGCGGGCGTCGTGCCGCTTGCGGGAAACGCATATTCGCGAGCCAGGTTGTCCAGCCTGCCGCTGGTCATGAAACGGTTCCATTCATTTTGTACGATCGGATTTTTCGGCTCGACGCCGCGCACCACGACGCCGCCGATTCCGCGTCCGGAACTCAGCATCGCCTGTCCCACGATGTAGGCGTCTGAACCGCTGACGCCCGGCACCCGGTTGGCCCTGGACTGGATCTCGGCGTAGTTGTCGATCGACCCCTGCGAATTGAGGATCTGCACTTGAGGGCTAAGGCTGAGCACGCGCGCCCTGATGCTCTGCGCGAAGCCATTCATGATCGACAACATGACGATAAGCGCGGCGACGCCGATCATCACGCCGACGGCGGTGAAGATCGTCGTGATCGAGATGAATGCGTCCTTGCGGCGCGCGCGCAGGTATCGGAGCGCAATTTTGAGTTCGTATCGCACTTATCAGGTGGCCAGGCGAAGCGCCAAGCCTTTTTCACGGCTCAGAATATCACGTTCTCTTTCTTTAGCTGCTCGATTTCTTCCGCGCTGAGCGAGAGCATCTTTTGGAAAATCTCGTCGTTGTCCTGGCCGAGGATCGGCGCCGGCGAGCGCAGCGTGCCGGGCGTGCGGCTCATCCGATGCGACAGTCCTTCGTACGGCGACGCCCCCATCTCCTTGTGATCGAGCCAATGCCAGAAGCCGAACGATTCGAGGTTGTCGTCCTGGTGAAGATCGACGCAGTTCTGAACCGGATATGCAGCGATTCCCGCGGCCTGCAAGCGGATAGTGAGTTCGTGCGCGTTGTGGCTGCGCGTGAGCGAGCCCACGAACTCGTCGAGCGCACGCGCGTTTTCGATGCGCGCCGGCATTGTCCTGAAGCGTTCGTCGGACGAAGTCGCGCCCAGCGACGTCAGCATCGCGCGCCAATTGTCGTCGTCCGCGACCGCGATCGCGATCCATCGCTCGGTGCCGTCTTCATCGGCGCATCGATAAGCGCCGTGCGGAGCATAGCGGTCCGAGTCATTGCCGCGCGGCTCGAGCACGCGGCCGCTCGCATAATAGTCAACCAGCGCCGGCACGAGATTCTGCATCGCGGCCTCGTACTGCGACATGTCGATGTACTGCCCCTTGCCGGTGCGGCGGCGATAATCGAGCGCGGCGAGAAGCGCGCAGGTCGAAAAACGCGGCGCGATGAAATCCGAGTACGCTCCGTATGGCGGCGCGCATGAACCCGGACCGTAGCCGGAGATGTGGTAGAAGCCCGACAGCGCCGCCATCAGTTGCCCGAAGCCGGGGTAGAGCGCGTTGGGGCCGGTCTGCCCCTGCATGCAAGTGGAGAGCATGATCAGGTCGGGACGGAGCGCGCACAAATTTTCGTAGTCGAGTCCCCAATTGCGCATCGCCTTCGGAGTGAAACTCTCGACGATGATATCGGCCCACGGCACCAGCCGTTTCACGAGTTCGCGCGCTTTGGGTTTGCTCAGATCCAGCGTGATTCCCTTTTTCGAAGTGTTGAAGCTCGCGAAGAACTGGCTGCGATTGATTCCGGGCTGAGCGTCTTTCCACGGCGGCCCGATTCTGAGCACGTCCGGGCGCGCGGCGGACTCGACCCGAATAACCTCGGCGCCATTGTCGGCGAGATACTTGGTGGTGATCGGACCGACGCCGACCCAGGCGAAATCGAGGACGTGGATTCCTTCCAGTGCGAAGTGGCTCATCGCAAAGTTCTCATGACAGCTAGATTGCACCCGCGGCGCGGAGCGATGCGATCCGATCGGGCGCGAGGCCGAGCAGCCCGCGATAGATTTCGTCGTTGTGCTCGCCGATTCGCGGCGCGCGAGTGGTCGCGCCGATCGGCGTCGCGGTCATTTTTGCGAACGGACCGGGAAACGTGAGCGTGCGGCCGAGCGTGTCATGCGGCACGGTGACCCAGAAATCGCGGGATTTCAGTTGTTGGTCAGCAGCGATATCGGCGGCGTTCGCGACCGGCGCGAGAAAAATTCGGCGCTTCAATCCCTCCGCATAAATTTCACGTTTGTTCATGGTGAGAAAAAAACTCTGGATGGTGCTCTCAAGTTCCGCGATTTCTTTGTGGTCCTGATCGGTCAATTTCATGAAAACTCCCGGCACCCATGAAAGCCAATCTTTGACTCGCATCCACTCCGGCACCGGTCCGCGCTCGCCCATCCATCCGATAAGCGCGCGCGTCGAGCCGCCGACAGTTGGGCCGCCGGCGATCAGCGTCGAGATGAATCCGTCCTTGCACTCGTAAACCATCTTGCGGCGCGCGTCGGCCGAGCCGACGAAAACGCCGGTGCGCGAGAGATGGTTGCCGTGCAGGAACGGCATCGCCTGCTCGTTCATCAGCGTCCATACGATACAAGCTTGCATGTTCACGACGATTCGATTGCCGAGTCCGTCGATCTGCCGCGGATAATGCGCGAGCAATGACGCGACGGCGGCCTCGGCACCGGCGTGCAGGCCGGCTTGCGGCAGGCTCATCTGGAGCGGCGGCTTCCCCTCCTCGCCCATCAGGTACATCATTCCGCCCGCAGCCCAGGTCACGATATCGGCCCAGTTGTAATTTTTGCCGGGACCGGTATCGCCAAAAGGCGTGATCGAGGTGTAGATGAGACGCGGACTTCTCCGCGCGAGAGCGTCGTAGCCGAGTCCGATCGATTCGAGATAGCCGACCGGATGCGACTCGACGATAAAGTCGGAGCGGGCGGCGAGACCGGCGACGAGTTCGCGGGCGTCGGCGACTCGCGAGATTTGCGGTGATGGATTTTTTCCCGGCGTGGTAGGCGAGCGAATAAAGACAATGCTCGGCGTCGCGCACGTCGTCGAGGTAGGGCGGAATCCGCCGCGTCGCGCATCCATCGGGCGGCTCGACCTTGATAACTTCAGCGCCGAGGTCCGCGAAAATTTTTCCCGCCAGCGCGCCTTTCTCGTCAGTCAGGTCGAGGAGGCGAAGTCCATTGAGCAACTCTGATGGCATTGTGGATTGGGCGCGGGCTACTGCTGACGCGCGTGGCGCGCGGCGCCGATCGCGGTTGCGAAATCCGCATGCTCGGGAATCACGAAGCGGCGCCCGAATGGAAAGTCGAGCCGTTTCATCTCCTGCATGAATCGGAACAGGCGCGACAGCTTGCCGGTAAGAACGATATTTTCCTGGCCGCAGGCCCGCGCACTCGCGAGCGCGAGCACGCCGATCGACTCGACGATCATATTCATGATCGCGAGAGCCTTGTCCTCGGGCGTGGAGTCGGCGCTGATCTTGCCGAAGTTGGCGGCGGTAGTGTTTGGCGGCAGATCGCCGATCGCGCCGCCTGCGATATCGCGGACGCTCAGATCGATTCGCCGCAGATCGCCCTTGCGCGCGAGCTTCTCGAGCCGCTCGATCGTCGAGACGCCGAGCATGTGCTTGGCGAGTCCGAGCAGAGTGCCGCCGCCCACGCCGGTGCCACTGAAGTGCGCGATTTTGTCGTCGGTGACCGAGACGATCGCGGTGCCGGTGCCCAGCGATACGACCAGTGCGCTTTTCTTGCCGGCGAGCGAAGTGCCGCCGATTCCGATCGCGGTAAACTCGTTGACTTTCACCACCGGCCTGCCGAGCAGCGAGTCGGTCAGCACCCGCGAACCCGCGCCGGTGGCGGCGACGCGTTCCACATCTTCGAGCTTGATTCCGAAATCCGCGACCAGTTTTCCGAGCGCGCCGGCGGCCGCAGCGACCGGGTCGTTGGCCTCGATAGTGACGACGTGCAAGCCGCCGTTCTCGAGGATGACGGCGTCTGTGGTCGAACCGCCGATATCGATTCCGACGATCATAGGTGGTGCCGGCTCCTGTCCAGCCCGCCTTGAAGCTAGATCACCGCTATCGCGCGCGCAACGCCACCAATTTGCAAGGGCGCAGCATGGTTTAGATGCTGCCGACGCCGTGTGCTAGCGTTTTTGCTTGATGCCACGGCGCAAAAGCGATCATTCGCAGAGCCTGTTTCCACCACGCACTCCGCTTAGCCAGCCGCTCGCGGATCGGATGCGTCCGCGTACGCTCGACGAGGTCGTTGGCCAGGAGCATCTGCTGGCGCCCGGCAAGATACTCAGCCAGATGGTCTCGGCGCACGTGCTGCACTCGATGATCCTGTGGGGTCCGCCGGGCACCGGCAAGACTACGCTCGCGATCGTGCTGGCCGAACAGTCGGGCGCGGTCTTCCGCAAGCTCGCGGCGGTTACCTCGGGCGTTGCCGACTTGCGCGAGGCGGTCGAAGCCGCGCGTCGCGATCTCGACGCGGGCAAGCGCACGGTGGTCTTCATCGACGAAATCCACCGATGGAACCGCGCGCAGCAGGACGCTTTTCTGCCCCACGTCGAGAGCGGACTCATCACGCTGATCGGCGCGACCACCGAGAATCCATCGTTCGAAGTGATCTCGGCGCTGCTCTCGCGGATGCGCCTGCTGGTGCTGCGTCCGCTCTCGGAAGAAAACATCTCGACGCTGGTGCATCGCGCGCTAAGCGACAACGAGCGTGGTCTCGGCGCGAGCGGGCTCAAACTCGGCGTAGGCGCAATCGACGAGATCATCCGAAACGCCGGCGGCGATGCGCGCCGCGCGCTCGGCACTCTGGAAATCGCAGCCGAGTTCGCGCAGAACGCGGGCGCGACGCTGATCACGCCCGAACATATTCGCGAGTCGGCGCAGCAGAAGGCGCTGCTCTACGATCGCGCCGGCGACGAGCACTACAACGTAATTTCGGCGTTCATCAAGAGCATGCGTGGCAGCGATCCCGACGCGGCGATCTACTGGATGATGCGGATGGTCGAGGCCGGCGAGGATCCGCTGTTCATCGCGCGCCGGATGGTGATCTTCGCGTCGGAAGATGTTGGCAACGCCGACCCACGCGCCTTGCAGGTAGCGATCGCGGTCAAGGAAGCGGTGGATTTCGTCGGGATGCCGGAAGGCGTGATTCCGTTAGCGCAGGGCGTCACGTACTTGGCGAGCGCGCCGAAGTCCAACGCGTCGTATCGCGCGATGCGTCAGGCGGGCGAGGATGCGAAGAATCTCGGCGCGCTACCGGTGCCGCTTCATTTGCGCAACGCGCCGACCCCGATGATGAAAGGACTCGGCTACGGCAAGGACTATCGGTATCCGCACGACTTCGAAGACGCGCTGGTCGCGCAGAGCTACCTGCCCGACGAGCTTGGCGAGAAGATTTACTACGAGCCTTCCGAACGTGGATATGAAATCCGGATTCGCGAATTTCTCGCGCGGGCGCGTGAAAAACGAGAAAAACGCAACTCCGCGCCGCACCGCAAGGGCGTCGATCGCGATCGCAAAGACTGAGGCAAAAAGCAAACCGCGAGATACGGACATAGTCCGTTCCCGCGGGTCACTAAAGTCGGGCGCCAGTTATTTCGTGCCGAGGACGGAGTCCTTAAGCGCCTTGGCCGCCGTGAAGCGAAGCCGAGTGCGCGCCGGTATCTTGATCTCCTGTCCGGTCGCCGGATTGCGACCCATCCGCGCCTTGGTCTTGCGCTTGCGGAAGATGCCGAGCCCGGCCAGGCGCAGCGATCCTTCCTTCTTGAGTTCGCGCACGACTAGCGCGTTCAATTCTTCGAGCACGGTCTTGGCCTGCTTCTTGGTGAGACCGATTTTCTCGGCCATATAAGATGCCACTTGCGACTGCGTCATCATCCGCCTCCTTAGCGTTCCCGGTTTCCGGGTTGCAGAGAGCGTGAACCAGTGGCGCACGAATTTCAAGTGCGCGCGGTCAAAAAATCGCTACTTTTTCTAGGGATCGTGATGATTTCTGCACAGGCAACCTCGCGGAGCCTTGGCCCCCAAGGGGTTCAAGCGCTCTTTCGGAGCCGACCGACGCGATTCGCGCGTCAGGAGCAGACTTCGATAATGTGAATATCTGACCGAAGTTCGAATTCAGTAACGCACCTCGACCAGGTAGAGACCGCCCGGAGGCGCGTTGGCGGGCGCCGCGTGACGGTCTCGTCCTTCGAGAATGATTGCGATTTCAGCGGCGTCGAGCCGTCCGCGTCCCGCATCGACCATCGCCGCGACCATCGCGCGCACCATGTGGCGCAGAAAACTGTTCGCTTCGATAACGTAAGTGAGCACATCCGCGTCGCGCGTCCATCCGCTCGCGATCACGCGGCGGACAGTGGACTTCACTTCCGAGCCGAGTGAGCGGAATGCGGCGAAATCATGTTCGCCGACAAACACCTGGGCGCTTTCGTTCATAGCGGCAAGATCCAACTCATCGCGGACCAGCCAGCTGTAACGATATTCGAATGCGGACGCGACCTTGCGGTTGAGCACCCGATATTCGTACACGCGCGAGCGCGCGTCGTGGCGCGGATCGAAACTATCGGGCGCAGCGACAAGATCGCGCACGACGATATCGGCCGGGAGCATCGCGTTCAGCGCGCGACGCAATTCGTTCGGATCGAAGGGGCGTGGAATCGTCATCGAGGCGACCTGCCCGCGGGCGTGAACTCCGGCGTCGGTGCGGCCTGCGCCAAACACTCGTACCGGTGCCGCGAATATCTTCTCGAGCGCGGCTTCGATTCGACCTTGAATTGAGTCGTGACGCGGCTGAAGCTGCCATCCCGAATAGTTGCTGCCGTCGTACTCGAGCGTGAGCTTGAGAACCATCGGGCCGGTTCAGGCGAGTGTGGGCGAGGTTGGCGCGAGCGCCTCCGCGATCCAGAGAGCGCCCAGAGCGGCCAGCCGGGTGTTGTCGAACACGCACCACAATGAAATTGATTTGGGCCGTGTCTCGACGCTGACGATGATCGCTTCCTGGCCGACCGCGTCGATCACTCCCAGCGGTTCGCCTTCTTCGACGACCAGAAGGCCGGGTGCAGCGCGCAACAGTTCGCGAGCGTCGCGGCCGTTGCCCGTCGTCTCGATGTCGATGGTCAGCGCGGAGCCGTGCAGCACCGGGATCGCGACGGCCTGCACCGACAGCACTGGAGGATTTTCCAGCAGCGCCGAGACTTGCGCCTCGATCGCGCCGGCTACCGAGCGCTCGTGCTCGCGCACGAACACGTTGAAGCCGCGCTGAACCTCTTCGTCGTCGAGTTCGAGCCGCGCGCTCAACAGATCGGTCGTCTGATCGACGGTAGCGGTGAGCATGTCCATGCCGCCGGCGCTCGCCCCAAGCATCGCGGTGGCCGCGACGAAGCCCGTCGTCGGGCCTAACGCCTTGAGGCAGGTGGCGAGAACGTGCGCCATAGGATGCGGCGTTGTGAAGACCATCGCGTCGCGTAACCGCGCGAGGGCCTCGCGCGAAGTTAGTCCGGGCGCGACCATCGGAACAGTTGGATGCGCCTGGCCCGCTCCGCTGAGATCGATCAATCGCGGCCCCGGCCGCGCGGCCACAATTTCAGCGGCCCGCGGGGCGGGAATCGCGAGAAAAGCGAGGTCGAACTCGCGCAGACCGTCGGGATTTTCGAGCGCTTCTACCAGGCGCTCCTCGCCGGCCGCGTCGAGGGTCTGCATCGCGCCCGATTCAGTCGCGAACAGTTTCAGCTCGCTCAACTGGAAGCCGCGCGCCGCGATCAGTTCGATAAGCTGGTTCCCGACCGCGCCGGTGGCGCCCACAACCGCCACTCTCGGCTCGCGCGAGATGCTCATTCTCCCTCTGTGCTTTCGAGCTTTTCGCGCACCAGCCGGCCCATCGCCTTGCATCCGATGGTCTGGGTTCCGGCGCCGCCGTGAAGGTCGCGAGTTCGATAGCCGTCGCGCAGCACCGAATCGACCGCATTGGCGATAAGCTCCGCCTCGGAGCGCATGCCGAGCGAATGCTCCAGCAGCATCGCCGCCGACAATATTGCCGCGAGCGGATTCGCTTCGTCGCGGCCCGCTATATCCGGCGCGCTGCCATGAATCGGCTCGTACAATCCAACCCGGTAGCCGGCGCTGTTGAGTTCCTCGCCGAGCGAAGCCGACGGCAGCAGGCCCATCGAGCCGGCCAGCACCGACGCTTCATCGGTGAGAATGTCGCCGAACATATTTTCCGTGACGACGACGTCGAAGTCCTTGGGGCGACGGATCAGATGCATCGCCATGGAGTCGACCAGTTGATTTTCGAACGCGACGTCCTTGAACTGCGCGCTCAGCTCGGTTGCGATTTCGCGCCATAGCCGCGATGACGCGAGCACGTTGGCCTTGTCGACGGAGGTAAGTTTCTTGCGTCGATCGCGCGCCATCTCGAAACCGAACTTCAGCACGCGGGTGATCTCGGCTTCGGTGTAGAAGCAGGTATCGACCGCCTCCCGCCCGTCCTTGCCCGCGCGTTTTTCGCTCGGCTTGCCATAGTAGATGCCGCCGGTCAGCTCGCGAATGATAACCACGTCGACGCCGTTCAGCACTTCGGCTTTGAGCGGCGATGCCGCCATCACTTCTTTGACGGTTTTGACCGGGCGCACGTTCGCGAACAGGCCGAGCAGTTTGCGCAGTCCGAGCAGCGCCTGCTCGGGCCGTTGCTCGGCGTTGGGATTGTCCCACTTGGGTCCGCCGACGGCGCCGAGCAGAATCGCATCGCTATCCTGCGCGTGTTTGACGACTTCGTCGGGCAGCGGCGTGCCCGCGGTGTCGAGCGCATGACCGCCGATCATGCCTTCCTTGAACTCCAGATCGACCGCGGAGAGCCGCGCGATGATCTTGAGAATCTGCAGAGCCTCGCCGACGACCTCTGGGCCGATGCCGTCACCTTTGAGAACTAGAATTTTGTAGGCCATGCCAAAGCGCGCGGCGGCGCCTCACGTGAGCAGTCGGGAAGAACGTGGTGAGCAGTTCAACCCGTCAGTGAATCGCCTCGACGATTAGTCGCGAAGATAGTTGAGTGAGTCGATGGGTTGACGTTGAGGCAAACCCCGCCTGGGCGGCGAGGTCCGCATCAAGTCGCCAGTGGCGCAAAGTGAAGAGCCAATTCAAATTCAAACTCAAGCCTACCAAGCACTTAGCCCAGTTGAGATTTCGCGGCAAGCCCCATCGATCATTGCATGGAATACCGGTTCACGGAACATCGGTAGTCGGCTTCAAGGGTACGACCTTGCGCGCCTTCAGCCGGTTGAGCGCGTTGACCAGCGCGAGCGCGCTCGCCATCACGATGTCACTATGCGCTCCCTGTCCGGCCACGGTCACGCCGTTCTCGCGAATCATGCAGCTCACTTCGCCGAGCGCGTCAGTGCCGCCGGTGATCGCCTTGACCGCATAGCGCTCGAGCGCCGGATTGATTCCGGCGATTTTGTAGATCGCCTTGTAGCACGCATCGACCATCCCGTCGCCGTCGCCGTCCGCCGAGCACTCTTTTCCTTCGACGCGCATCGTGACTTCGGCATGCGGCGTCGCGCTGCTCGACGAGGCGACTTTCAGATCGACCAGCTCGAAGTGATCGACAGTGCGGCGCGCTTCCTCGGTGATCAGCGCCAGGATGTCGTCGTCGTAGACGATTTTCTTTTTGTCGCAGAGCGTTTTGAACTCGGCGAACGCCTTGTTGACGTCGAGGCCTTCGGTATCGACGCCGAGTTCCTTCAGCCGATTCACGAACGCGTGGCGCCCCGAATGCTTGCCCATCACGAGTTTGTTCGAAGGAATCCCGATGTCTTCGGGTTTCATGATTTCGTAATTGAGCTTGTACTTCAGCACGCCGTCCTGATGGATTCCGGCCTCGTGCGCGAACGCATTGTCGCCGACGATCGGCTTGTTGGCGGGCACCGGCTGTCCGATCACCTGCGACAGGAGGCGCGAGGCCGGGTAGATCTGCGTCGTGTTGATGCGTGACTGCACGCCCATCAGGTCGTAACGAGTCTTCATGGCCATCACGACTTCTTCCAGCGAACAGTTGCCCGCGCGCTCACCGATTCCATTTACCGTGCATTCGATCTGGCGCGCGCCATTGCGAACCGCAGCCAGCGAATTGGCAACCGCGAGGCCGAGATCGTTGTGGCAATGCGCGCTCCAGATGACTTTGTCGGCGCCGGGAACTTTTTTCTGCATGTACGCGAACATGCGGCCGAATTCTTCCGGAATCGAATGGCCGGTGGTATCAGGCAGATTGATTACGGTTGCGCCAGCGCGAATTACTTCGCTGCAAACGTCAACCATATAATCCCAGTCGGATCGCGAGGCGTCTTCGCAGGAGAACTCGATGTAGTCGAGATGCTTCTTGGCGCGCGTGACCGCCCAGGTGGCGGCATCGAGCACGTCCTCTCGATTCATGTTGAGCTTGTATTTCAAGTGGATTTCCGAGGTCGCGATGAAGATGTGGATCCCCGGATGCGCCGCCTTGTCGACCGCGCGCAAAGCGCTATCGACGTCCTCCTCGCGAGTGCGCGAGAGGCTCAGCACGATCGGTTCGCTAACCGCCTGCGCGACCTGATGCACCGATTCGAAGTCACCGGGAGAAGACGCGGCGAAGCCGGCCTCGATGATATCGACGTTCAGGCGTTCGAGCTGGCGGGCGAGAGCGATCTTCTCTTCGACGTTCATCGTGCATCCGGGCGACTGCTCGCCGTCGCGGAGCGTGGTGTCGAAGATTCGGACGTAATCGTCCTTGCGATTGTTCTGGTGCGATTCTGCGTTCGCCATTGCGGTTGCCATTATCAGTACCTCTCGTTTCGCGGCCCTCGGTCAAGCCAGCCGACGAAAGTGCCCGAGCGGAAAAAGAAAACGCCCCGGGCGGCTTCCAATCGGCCCACTGCCCGGGGCGTGTGTCTCAGTTTAATCAGGCTTGTCAGACCTGTCCGGACGCGCGCCTGGCGTGGGCCCTTGTAAGGGCCAGGCTAAGCAGCAGCTCCGGTAGCAGGTTGCAAAACATAGTGTATGGATTCTAAGCGCGCGCAGAGAGCACAGTCAAGCGAGTAAAACCCAAGGGTGCTGTCTTAATTTGGGGTTGAGTGTCTGAATTTGAAAACGCGAGTGTCTTAATTTCCTTTGAGGCGCGGATCGTCGGAACACGCGGCATTCTCCATTTGCCAAATAGTGAGCGCCTGCTCTAAAGCGTCTTGATCTGATTGGGCATGATCTACAGCCGACTGGCCGTAGGCGTCTTGCCGTAAGCGAGCCGCCGCCTTCTCACAGTCTCGTTGGTCCATAAACATCTCGCCCGTGCCCGCCCAGTATGGTGGTTTCTCCTCTTTGGAAGGCACGATCAGATACCAGCCCACAAGCGCGAGCGCAGTTGCGTGGCGCAGATTCATTACGTCAGTCCCCCCAAACCGAGCGCGATTCTATCGATGCTCCGGTGGATGCTCGCGCAGGCTGCCGGTGCGTCGAGCAGCGGCGGCGCCGGGCGCACTGCCATTTGCGTCTTGCGGTTTTGCCGCAGCGACCGGACGCAGCACCGGGACCTTGGCGCTCATCTGTTCGCCACGCAGCATCAACGCGGGCCCCGAGAGCACATAAGCGGTCGAGAGCAGGAAGGCGGTGAGATGGAACATGACGACCAGCATTGCCACGGACACCATCATCGCGATCACCACTTCGACCTGAGCGCGCTTTTCGAGTTTGATCGTTTTGAAGCTGGGGTAGGGTACCCGCGAGATCATCAGGCCGCCGAGTGCGAGAGTGATCGGCACCATCAGGGTGCATAGCGTGCGCGGCGAATCGAGCTCGAAGTAGCTATATGCGAGCGAGAGTCCGGAGATCATGATTGCCGCGCCTGGCACCGGCAATCCAACGAAGCGGCTCTTGTCCGCGCTCGCGGTCTGGACGTTGAAGCGCGCCAATCGCAGCGCAGCGCACAGCACGAAGAGTCCGGCCACGCCGATTCCGAGCGAGCCTATTGGCTTGAGCGCCCACGAGAATGCGAGCATCGCCGGCGCCACGCCGAACGCGACCACGTCGGACAGGCTGTCGTACTCGACGCCGAACTGGCTCGAGGTGCGCGACGCGCGCGCGATGCGACCGTCGAGGCCGTCGCACACGAACGCGATGATGATCATCACCGCCGCCACCTCGAAGTGGCCCGTCACCGCGGAGACCATCGAGTAGAAGCCCGAGAGCAGGCCGATCGACGTGATCGTGGCGGGAACCAGGTAGACGCCGCGGCGAATCGCGCTGTCCGGTTTGCGGAACGGTTCTGGTGCGCGTCCCTGCTCGCGACCTCGCCCGTGATCATTTCCATCCGTGCGCGTTCTTCGCGCGAGCGGCGTGAATTGCGGCTCATTGCTCGACGTCTCCGATAATCGTCACTCCGGCGCGGACCCGTTGACCGGCTGCGACCGTGACCCGATATTCGGACGGGAAGAAATGATCCACCCGGCTTCCGAACATGATCAGGCCGATCCGCTGCCCTGGCTTGTATTCTATCATGGGCGCGCAGCCGGCATATGATCCGCCGCGCGAGGTATCCGGCGACCTGGATCATCGCGAAGATGCGTCCCTGGGCGTCGGTCATCGCAATCATATTGCGCTCGTTGTGCTCGCTCGCGTCGTCGCGAAACGCGGCGCGGAACTCGCCCGCCGTGTGCTCGACCATCGTGACTTCGCCGCCGACCGGGGCGCGATTGACGTGAACGTTGAGCGGCGACATGAAGACCGACACGCGATGGTAGAGTTGGCCGGTTCCGCCGGGAAACGGCACCTCGGAGACGTCGGTGACTTTGCCGTCAGCGCCGGAAATCACGACATTTTCGGTTTTGGTGGGGAAGCGATCCGGATCGCGAAAGAAGAGCGCTATTGGCAACGCGATCAGGACAACGATCGCGCCGACGATCTTCAGCCCGAGCACGATGAGGACGATTCCGGCAGCGGCCAATCCTAACGACAGCATCGCGCCTTCCGCAGCGATTCCGATCGCGCGCGCGATTCGCCCAATCACGGCGCCCGGCTGAGGGCGTCCACTATCAGTCTCGCCCGCCATTGCCTGCGGCGCGTTTGAGGCCCGCGTCCTTCAACTCCTCGCGCACGGCGCGACGAACTGCCGCCTCGATGCCGCCGCGTCGGATGTGCTCGCGAAGCGCGTCGTTGATGAGGGTCTGATAGTTGCCACCGCCCATTTCATGGACGCGCTTGCGGAAGTGATCGAGAACTTTGTTGTCCAGCCGGATTGTGATCCTGGTCTTGCCCAGCTCGAGTGGCACCACGGGACCACGCCTGCCCTTGCTGAAATCGTATTCGCGTTTCATAAATCACGTTTCTCGTACTCCGCGCGCTCGCGCCGCGTGGCTCGTCGCGCGGAGATGATCCTAATCCGCTTGCCACGCACGGTGTAAATCACGACCAACCCCCTGCCGAGCGCGTCCAAGCCTATCGTTGAGTAGCGTTCTTCATCCGAGTCCTCGTCAGCGACCGTCACGGCGCGATCATCCTCGAAAACCGTGGCTGCGTCGGCGAAGTCGACCCGGTGCCTGCGAAGATTCGTCCGCGCCTTCCGCTCGTCCCATTCAAAATCCACGCCGGTCCGAATATGCACAAGTGTACATCAGCGGAAGAGGTCCGTCCACCGGGCCACTATTTTAACAGCCGCCTAGTTCTTCGACTTGTCGACCAGGCGGTCGCTGGCTAGCCAGGGCATGAAGGCGCGCAGCTTGCGGCCGACTTCCTCGATCGGATGGTTTTGGGCTTCCTTGCGATGCTCGCGGAAACTCGGGAGCCCGGCCTTGTAGTCGCCGATCCATTCGTTGGCGAACTTGCCCGACTGGATGTCGGCGAGGATCTTTTTCATCGCTTCACGCGACTCCTTGCCGACCACCTTGCTGCCGCGCGTCATGTCGCCGTACTCGGCGGTGTTGCTGATCGAGTAGCGCATGTTGGAGATTCCGCCCTCGTAGATCAGGTCCACGATCAGCTTCACTTCATGCAGGCATTCGAAGTAAGCCATCTCGGGCGCGTAGCCGGCTTCGACCAGCGTCTCGTAGCCGGCGCGAATCAGTTCGGTAAGGCCTCCGCACAGGACCGACTGCTCGCCGAACAGGTCGGTTTCGGTTTCTTCCTTGAAGCTCGTTTCGATAATCGCCGCGCGTCCGCCGCCGATCGCGCTTCCGTACGCAAGCCCGACCTTGGCGGTGTCGCCGGAGGGATCCTGCTGCACCGCGAGCAGGCACGGAACGCCGCGCCCCTTAACGTACTCGGAGCGGACCAGGTGGCCCGGTCCCTTGGGCGCGATCATGAAGACGTTCACGTCGGCCGGCGGCTTGATGAATTTGAAATGGATATTGAAGCCGTGGCCGAAGGCGAGATACTTGCCCTTGGTCAAATGCGGCTTGATCTCCGCGTCGTAAATCTCCGAGCCCATTTCGTCGGGCACCAGGATCATGATCACGTCGGCATGCTTTGCGGCGTCGGCGGTATCGAAGACCTTGAGACCCTGCTTAGTTGCCTTTTCGCGCGAGGCGGAAGTCTTGCCGAGCCCGACGCATACGTCCATCCCGCTGTCGCGCAGATTGAGCGCATGCGCATGGCCCTGGCTTCCAAAGCCAATGACCGCGATCTTCTTTCCCTTGAGCGCGGACAAGTCCGCGTCGCGGTCGTAAAAAACCTTCATTTCGATGTTCTCCCGAGTTGTTCTGCGCTGAGATTATTCCGCGTCGCGCTTACGGCGGCCATTATTGTTGTTGTCGGTGTTCGGCTGGACCGCGCGCGCCATCGCGACCTTGCCCGAGCGCACCACTTCCTTGATTCCGAGCGGCCGCACGATCGAGATGAACGCCTTGATCTTTTCCGAGTCGCCGGTCAGCTCGACGGCGATCGCGCGAGGACCGATATCGATCACGTGGGCGCGAAACGCGGTCACGATCGAGTCGAGTTCCGAGCGGGTGCGCTCGTCGACCGCGACCTTTACGATGACCATCTCGCGGTCGATCGTCTCGACGTCCTTGAAGTCCGTAATTTTGATTACCGAGACCAGCTTGTTGAGCTGCTTGTTGATCTGCTCGACGATCTGGTCGTCACCGCTGGTGACCAACACGATTCTCGACACCGTCGGGTCGAGGGGATCCTCGTTGACGGTGAGGGACTCGATGTTATATCCGCGGCCGGAAAAAAGCCCGGCCACGCGCGCGAGCACGCCGAATTCGTTTTCTACCAGGACCGATATTGTGTGACTTGTCATGCGGTGGAGTGCGCGCGCTCATGGCCGGGACCGTGGTTCAGCGGGCCTCGTGCTGATAGCGCCCGAGGATCGCCATCATGCGATCTTTCGAGGCCAGCTTGAGCTTCTGGATTCGTTTTTCTTCGATTTCCTCTTCGTTGGTCAGGTAGTGTTTACTTCTAAAGGTTTCGAGCTTGCGTTTGAGCTCCTGGTGCTCGACGTAGAGGGCCCTCAAATCCTCGTCGTGGGTCAGATGCTGCCGAATGAGTTCTTCCTCTCGATGCTCCATACGCCCTCCGTGCTAGTGAGCGCCGGACCCTTCAAGTTGGGCTTGAAAGTTGCGTCCGGCGTTCTGATGTAGAGCGGCTCGAGTAGAGCCGCCGGATCAATTTCGCCACGGGCGAACCGCGCGGCGCCAATCGCCGCGATCGAGACTCCGCGCAAATCGAGCGTTCCTGTTTCGAAAACCGCCACCATATGGCCCCGCTTGCCGATCAAGGCCGCCGCATCCTTCGCTCCTGAATCACCAATGAACGTTACGTCCTCGGTGATGCGCGATGCCAAGTGTTCGAGCGTGACTACCAGCTCCTCTGTTAATTTCTCTAGCCCATCTTTCACGACCCGGTAAAGGGCCGCGTAGACTTCGCCCTTGCGGGCATCCACAACGACGGCGACCAGCCGGCCGCAGTCGATATTGTCGCGCTCGAGCGCAGTTAACGCCATCGCGTCAAACCCGGGCACGCCGAGCGTCGCGCACCCCGACGCCATCGCGATTCCCTTGGCATAGCTGAGGCCGATACGAAGACCGGTGAACGAGCCAGGGCCGATTCCAACCGCGATCGCTTTGAGGTCGCGAATCTTCAAGCCCGACACCGATAAGAGTTCATCGACGACGCCGGGCAGCGACGATGCGTGCGAGCTCAGGGGACGGGCGAGCGATCGCGAGCCGGCCACCCGGCCGCCGGCAACAATCGCGAGGCTTGCGATTTGAGTGGAGGTATCGAGTCCCAGGACCGGGCCCGTCGCGGCCGCTTGCTCGAGCAGCCGGTTAACCCTGCACAACACGCGAGATGTCATTGAAAATCAGAAACGCCATCAGCGCCACTAGCAAAAATAAACCCACCTGGAGCATCATCTCCCGATAGCGAAGTTCCAGCGGCTTCCCGCGCACACCTTCGAAAGCAAAGAACAGCAGATGCCCTCCGTCGAGCAGCGGCACCGGCAACAGATTTACTATACCAAGATTCAGGCTGAGCATTACGGTAAACATCGCGAGGCTCGCAAACCCCTCGTGCGCTTCCTTACCCGCCATCTGCGCGATCATGATCGGCCCGCCGAGCGCATCTTTAACCGGAACCGAGCCGGCTACGATGCTGGCGATACCAAGCACCATCTGAGAGGTCATTTCGACCGCGGTCGTGCAGGCTTCTTTGACCGCGCCGAATGGGCCGTAGTGCTTCGTTATCTCATCGCCGCGCGGCTGAACGCCGATAACCCAGGTCGTCGCGCTGGTGCCGTAGACTGTCTTTTGATCGAGCCGGGTCGGCGTTATCAGTACCGTCGTGGGCTGGCTCGAACCGGCCTGCGTCCGGGTGACCTCGAGCTTGATCGGGGAACCGTCGCCAGCCTTGATCGTCCGCGAGAAATCATCCCACGATTCCACCGGCTGACCGTTGACCGATAAAATCCGGTCGCCGGCGAGAAGTCCGGCCTTTGCCGCGGGAAGATCTTTAGTGGCCTTACCGACTACCGGTAAAAGCTGGGGCACGCCCGTCATGAAAACCAAGGTGAGCAGCACGGGCGCGAACAGGAGATTCGCAAGCGGGCCGGCGAGCACTATCAGCACCCGCTTGCCAAGTGACTGGGTCGGGAACGCGCGCTGCCGGAACGATTCCAGGAGCGCCGCCGGAGGTTTCTCGGCGAGCGATTTAATTACGTCTTCAACTTTGGCTTGATGGCGGAGTTCGTTTACCAGGAGCGCTTCATCGGGTTTGATGTCGCGCCCGATTACGCTTGCGGGACTGGCCGTCGCGAGTCGATCCGCAATCGCGCGCAACCCATCGTCGAATTCCAACCCGGTGTGGATCGGTCCATGCTCACGCGCGGCGCCGATAAGATCGAGCCCGACTTCGTGCAGATAGACGGTGAGCTCTTCGGGCTTCGCATTTTCGCCGACTTCGTCGCCAAGCATCCGAACGTAGCCGCCGAACGGAACTGCGCCCAAAGCATAGTCGGTCTCACCGCGCCGAATTCCGAATAGCCTTGGCGGGTAGCCGATCGAGAATCTGAGAACGCGGACTCCCACCTTCTTCGCCATCGCGAAATGCCCGGCCTCATGCACAACCACGAGAACCGCGAAGACGAGCGCAAAGGAAACAATCGAGTGTATCATCAAGACCTGCCGGTGAGATTCCTGGCCGCGATCAGCCCAAGCATTTTGAAAACTATTTCACCGCCCCTGAGATCGCGTCAACGTGACCAATAGTAGGTGAAAACCATCGCGAAGACTAGGGAACATGTTCGATCGAGCAGCCCGCCATGGCCCGGAAAAATCCATCCCGAGTCCTTGACTCCGGCCGCGCGTTTGAGTGCGGAACCGGCGAGGTCGCCCAGTTGCGCGAATAAGGAAATCATAGCCGAAAAAAATACCACCGCGCCCAAGCGCCACGGCAACGCCAGCATCGAGAACAGGATCATACCTGCCGCGATCGTCGCGAGCATTCCGCCTAGTGCTCCTTCGACTGTCTTTTGCGGACTTACATTCTCGGCGAGCTTGGTCCGTCCGAAACGACGCCCGATGAAGTACGCGCCGCTGTCGCTCGCGACGGCGAGCAGCACAACAACGATAACCAGTTGTACGCCGCCGGGCCGGTTGCGAAGCATCGCGAAGTAGGGGAACAGCGCGCCGACATAGGCGGCGCCGGTGAAGGCGAGAGCGGGCACACTCGGCGCGCCGTCGCGTCCGGCGAGCGCGATTCGCGCGACCAGCACGAGCATCACGACGATGATGATCGCGGGCAGCCACCATCCTGGGTCGTCACCGTAAAGGAGTCCGAAGAGGGGCACTCCGCCGACCACCGCGTAGAGCGGGATTGCGACGAGCTTCAGCGTCCCGGTCATCGCGGCGATCTCGTAGAGACCGAATAGTCCAAGCGCGGCGATGAACGCGGTGAAGAACCAGTTGGGCGTGAAGACGATCGCGGCCAGGACCGCGGGCAGGAGAACCGCCGCGGTCAGAATCCTAGTTCTGAGCACGCAGGCGCTGGACGGTGCCGTTCGGGACTGCGCCGAAGCGGCGCTCGCGAAGTTGGTACGCGGCGAGCGCACTTAAGAACTCGCGCTCGCGGAAGTCAGGCCACAGGGTGTCGGTGAAGTAGAGCTCGGTGTAGGCGAGCTGGAAGAGAAAGAAGTTCGAGACGCGAAGCTCGCCAGAAGTGCGAATCAAAAGATCGGGATCGGGAAGGTCGCTGGTGGTGAGTGCGCGCGCCAAGAGCTGCTCGTCGATTTCATCGGGAGAGATCGCGCCGTCGGCGACTGCGCGCGCGATCGCTCGCGCCGCATTGACGATATCCTGGCGTCCTCCGTAGGACAGCGCGAGCGCAACCGTCATCGCAGTGTTGCCGCGAGTCGCCTCGACAGTTTTGGCGAGCGCCTCTCGCACGCGCGGCGGCAGCCGCTCGGTATCTCCCAGAGCCACCACGCGGATATCGCGCTTCATCAGGCGCTTGGTCTCAGTGATGAGATAGCGATGAAATAGTCCCATCAGGAAGCTGACTTCGGTCGTCGGCCGTCCCCAGTTCTCGCTCGAAAACGCATAGAGGGTGAGATACGGGATGCCGACCTCGCGAGCCGCGTCGACGACCGCGCGGACGGAATCCTTGCCGCGGCGATGACCCTCGTGGCGGGAGAGTCCGCGCCGTTTGGCCCAGCGCCCGTTACCGTCCATCACGATGGCCACATGACGCGGCATCCGCGACGGATCGAGAGAGAGATTTGGGAAGTCGTTTAGCGGTAGTGAGATTGCCACTTGGTGTTCTGGTTTCATCCAAATTCTGACCGGTCGAAGTGGGCCGAAAAGAGCAATTTATACCACCCCTTGTGGTTTTGGGCCGATAGGCTCTATGGGTAGCTTCGATCCGTCAAAAAATATTTTTGCCGAAACCGCGATTCGCCGCGGTTCGGGACGAGCTCAGACCTCCATGATTTCGGCTTCTTTGCCAGCGAGCACTTTGTCAATTTTTTCGATGAATTCGGTCGTAAACTGCTGCACTTTGGCCTCTCCGGCGCGCATTTCGTCTTCGGTGGCCTGCTTGTCCTTGTGCAGTTCCTTCAGCATGTCGTTGGCGTCGCGGCGATGGTTCCTGATGCCGACGCGGAACTCCTCGGCAATCTTTTTCACGTGCTTGACCAGGTCGCGGCGGCGCTCTTCGGTAAGCTCCGGAATGGGAATCCGGATTATTTTGCCGTCGTTCATCGGCGTCAGCCCGAGATCGGAAGTTGAAATCGCCTTCTCGATGTCATGCATCGCGCCTTTATCGTAAGGCGTGATCACTATCAGCCGCGGCTCGGGTGCCGACAGGCCGGCGAGCTGGCGGAGCGGAGTCTTCGAGCCGTAGTAGTTTACCTGGAGATGTTCGACCAGCGCGGTCGATGCGCGGCCGGTGCGGACTCGCGCGAGCTCGTGGCGGAACGCCTCGACCGTCTTGTCCATTTCCTTGCGCGCGCCTTCGATTGTTTCGGTGAGCATAGTCACGATCAGCTCTCCACCCAGGTTCCGATTGGCTCCCCCATCACGGCCCTTCTTATATTACCCGGTTTGCGCAAATTAAAAACGATGATCGGCAGCCGGTTGTCCATGCACATCGAGATTGCCGTCGAGTCCATCACCTTAAGATTCTTCTGCAACACCTCAATATAGGTGAGGCGTTCGAAGCGTTTGGCGTTTGGTTCGCGAACCGGATCGCGGTCGTAGACCCCGTCGACGGTGTGGCTCGCCTTCAAGATTACCTTGGCGCCGATTTCCATCGCGCGCAGGCTCGCGGCCGTATCGGTGGTGAAGTACGGGTTTCCGGTGCCCGCGGCGAAGATCACGACGCGGCCTTTCTCGAGATGCCTGACTGCGCGCCGGCGGATATATGGCTCGCACAACGCCTGCATCTCGATCGCGGACAGGACCCGGGTCGTGATACCGACGTGCTCGAGCGCGTTTTGCAGGGCAAGCGAGTTGATAACCGTCGCCAGCATCCCCATCTGATCGGCGGTCGAGCGATCCATCCCGCGTCCTTCGTAGTCGATTCCGCGGATGTAGTTGCCGGCGCCGATCACCAGGGCGAGCTGAACTCCGAGCTCCGCAACTTCCTTGATTTCGAGCGCGATTTCGGCGAGCACGTCGAGGTCGAGTCCCGCGCCTTGAGCCGGGGCGAGCGCCTCTCCGGATAGTTTCAGCAGGATACGGCTGAAGCGCGGCTTCCCGTTCGAGGCGGCTTGGACATCAGCCATTTACCTAACCCCTTCCCTTGAGGGAATCGCGCCCGGCGCGGGCGGAACAATTGCGTGGGGGGGTGGTTCCGCCGCTTCCATCTCTAGGCCGGTCCGGACTTGGCCTCGAGCGCTTCGCCCAACTGGAAGCGGGCGAATCGGCGCACCGCTATTTTCTCGCGCATCTGGAGCGCGGCCTCGACCAGCAAGTCGTTCACCGTCTTGTTTGGATCCTTCACGTAGGGCTGCTCGAGCAGGCACGATTCCTTGAAAAACTTCTCGAGCTTGCCCTCGACGATCTTGGCGACCACCGCGGGCGGCTTGCCTTCGGCCTGCGAGGCGAAGATCTGGCGCTCCTGCTCGATGACGGCGGGGGGAATCTCCTCGCGGCGGACGCAGCGCGGACTCGACCCCACCACCTGCATCGCGAGGTTCTTCACCAGCGCCTGGAACGCTTCGGATTTCGCGCAGAAGTCGGTTTCGCAATTGACTTCGATCAGCACCCCAATCTTTCCGCCCGCATGTATATACGAACCGACCGATCCTTCGGATGCGACGCGGTCCTCGCGGCCGGCCACCGCCGCCATTCCCTTTTCGCGCAACGCGGCGACCGCCTTTTCGAGATCGCCGGCGGCGTCGGCGAGCGCCTTCTTGCAATCCATCACGCCGGCGCCGGTCTTTTCGCGCAGTTCCTTAACCAGATTCGAATTTACTTCCATCGGAATTCCTAAGCGTGACCAGTATTGTTTGTGAAGTCGGTCTTAGGCAAGGCCATCGCGCTCCGCTTACCTGACCCTAACCCCTTCCCTCGAGGGAATCGCCCCCGGCGCGTGGGGAACCAATTCAGCTAGCACCGCGAGAGCTTAGACGCTTGGCGATTCGGGCGCCGGCGCGTTTGCGCCGCTGCCGTTCGAGGCGCCCGAGTCAGAGCCCCCGTCGCGCTGTCCCTTGGCGCGCTCTTCGGCGATTTGCTTGCCCTCGATAATCGCGTCGGCGACCGCCGCCGTGAACAACTTGATTGCGCGGATCGCGTCGTCGTTGCCGGGAATTCGATAAGCGATCAGATCGGGGTCGCAGTTGGTATCGACCACCGCCGCGACCGGGATACCGAGCCGGTTCGCTTCGGCGACCGCGATATCTTCCTTCTTGGTGTCGATAACCCAGAGCGCGTCCGGGAGCTTGCGCATATTTTTGATCCCGGCCAGGTTGCTCATCAGTTTTTCGTGATCGCGCGCGTTGTCGCTCATTTCTTTTTTGGTGAGCGCGCGGATCATCTCCGGATCGGCCATCACCTCTTCGAGCTTCTTGAGCCGCTCGATCGAGGCGCGGATAGTCTGGAAGTTGGTCAGCATCCCGCCGAGCCATCGGTTGTTGACGTAGAACATCCCGCAGCGTTCGGCTTCCTCTTTGACGATGTCCTGGGCCTGCTTCTTGGTCCCAACGAACAGCATCGTGCCGCCGGCGGCGGCGACGTCGCGTGCGAAATCGAAGGTCGCGCGAAACATCTTGACGGTCTGCTGAAGATCGATGATGTAAATTCCGTTGCGTGCGCCGAAGATGTATTGCTTCATCTTCGGGTTCCAGCGGCTGGTCTGATGGCCGAAATGGACGCCGGCCTCGAGCAGCTGCTTCATGGAGATTTCAGTCATAGAATTTTGTTCCTGCGCCTCTTAGTGATCCACCCAAAATATCAGGCCGTGATGGAAGGGGCTAGCCCCATGAATCGGCGGGTGGCACCCTAATTTGAATTGCCAGGGGGTCTGGAGCCTTCCGTTACGTAAGCGAATTGCACGATCATTTCCGACTTTCGCAGTACGACAAGACCGGCAGCAAGATAGAGGGCTGCAAACGCAACTGCCGGTTGCCAATCAAAGTTATTTATCGTTCGAACGCCGAAAATCTGTATGATCCCGTGGATCGCGGAGACACCGAGAACGATAGACCAAAGGCCGAACGCTCGAACAACCACCCCGAACAATTGTCTTTCCGTCATATAACCGCCCCCAATAGATCCTCGACGGACCATAGCCGATCCGTTACGCCAGCGGCCATCGCGGGCGTCATCCTCAGCGTCCGGTGAATCCGCACGAAATTGTATTGGGCGTAGTTCAATGCGATCGATGCGTCGACTCAGAGCTTTGCATGACGTTTAGTGTGCGCGGAATTTGGAATGCGGACCCTCACCCGCCGCTCGGGGACGAGCGTCGGCCTCTCCCTGTCAGGGCGAGGCTATTAGGGCGGGCGTTCCCAGACGGGCGATGAGTGTGGTAGGAACATCGCCATGAAAATTCGGCATACCGCTGCGCTTGCGCTTGTGGGATGGTACCTGATGGTTCCGCCGCCTGGGTCTCCGCCCGGTGAAACTGAAGGGCTTCGCCGCTGGCAGATCTTGTCGAGTTTTGATTCCGCCAAGGAATGCGAGGCGGAACGCGCATCGGTAAAGAAGCGCGCCGCCGATTCGGCTACCAAAAGCGAGTCCGCGGAACCCGGCCTGCAATCGGTACTCTTTGCGGTTTGTATCGCTACCGACGATCCCGGCCTCGAGGAAGGGCCGGGCCATCCGCATCACCCGCCACCGCCTCCGCACTAAGCTCGGAGAACGCGCCGCACGGATGTCCCCTCACTTATCGAGCAGACGGGCGAGGGAAGCAGTCAGCAGTGCTTCTCGAAGCTTGACTACCTTCTGACCAGCATCACGATCAGGATGATCAGAATAATTCCGCCGATGCCGATTCCGCCGGCGGGTCCGTAGGCGTAATAACCACCGCCACCGCCGAAGAGTAGCAACAGGATCAAGATCAGAATGAGTGGCGACATGGGAAGGTCCTCCAGGCAGCGGTTGTGCTCTTACTATTATTACCCGACATTTACCTTCAGACCATTTTTTTCTTTGCGCCGGAAGTGCCTGGGTTTCAGGAATTCCGGTCGTTGCTCACAGCGTCTGCAGGAACGCTATCAGGTCTGCCTTCTCCTGATCTGTAAAACCAATTCCGAAGCGCTGGTCGTAGAAATTCACGACGTTGTCGAAGGTGGCGGCGGAGCCGTTGTGGAAATAGGGCGCACGCGCGGAGAGTCCGCGCAGAATAGGTCCCTTCACCTTTCCGACATCCGCGCAACTCCCGCTGATAAGCGCTTTGCCCAGATCGGTCACGGTAAACGTCTGCCCCTTGAGCGGACCGGTGGTCTCGGTACATTGCACCGTGAAAACCGGCAAACCGGAAACGTCGAGCACCGGCGGAGTCGCGTCCGCGATCCCGATATTGAGCGCGAGCTTCTTCGAATGGTTGCCGACGTTGGGCGAATCATGGCAGGTGCCGCAGGTACCGACGATCGTGTTCGCGCCGAGCGGATCGCTCGCAAACAAGTTGAGCCCGTTCACGCCGCTGATGGTGATCGGCTTGGTGTCGAACAAAATCTCTCCGCGCGCTACGGACGCGCGTGCCGCGTTGCGGCCGTCCGGCGGGAGGTTCTCCCATGGATCGTAGAGGGTGAAAATGTCGGAGGTGAATCCGGGAGAGAGAGAGTCGTTGATTCCGATGAAGAATTGCTGCTGCGAGAGCGCCGCCGGTCCGCCGCTTGCCTGTCGTGCATGGAGAGTACCCGCGTCGTTGTCGAATTCCTGCGCGTCGAAGATGCCGGTTTCAAAGGCCACGATCTGCGCGACTTGTGGGTCGCTGGGTTTGCTCGTCGCTTGCGCATGGCCGAGCGTTGCGTCGATTGACTGGCTTTGCAGCGACGGCTCTCGTCCATCCCACATGATCGATAGCGGCGCGCACGTGGTCTGACCCGGCGGGCAACCAATCAGGAAGCGCAGATTCGCCGATGGCAGCGGGCGCCGGTAAACCGAGATAACCGGCGGGATCGAAGACAGAGTGGTGCAACCGTAAGGATCGGTGACCGAGGTGATTTCATAGTCCCTGGGTGTCGCGGTTCCGAGTTGAGTTGCGGGCAGCGGCAGGAAGATACGGATCAGGCCTTTGGATAGCAGGAGTTTGTACGCGTCGCGTTCCGCCGCGAGCGAGCTAACGTCATCGCTCGGACAGGTCGCGCCGTCGACCAGACGGAAAATCGGATCGGTGCCGTTGCTTTCGTCAAAACGCTGTTGAATGGAAGCTGCGCTGACGCCCCATGCGCTGCGGGGTTCATGGCAGGTGGCGCAGGCGCGCCCGTTGGTCCCGAGACTCTGGAAGAATGGATTGGACGAGGTGTCGGTTGGCGCGCCGGTGTTGAAGGTCTCGACCACGCCGGTGGGATCGGGATTAGGGAGGGCTTGCGGGATTACAGAAGGAAAGATTCCCGTCGAATCGCTCGCGGGGCCGGTGTCATGAACCTTCATGGCGAGCCGATGGACTTCGGCAGCCCATTTGGGAATCCCGGGCGGATCCGATTGCGCCGACACGCTAGCGGAGAAGGTCCCCAAGCACAGAATCACGCCACAGCCGACAACTTGGCCCAGACGCATCTGCTTTCCCTCCCACGGGAATGTCTCTATCGAATCTCGCTGTAATACAAAATGTCGCTTAATTCAACCGGGCTCCATCGAGAGCCCGGTTGTTCCAAACACCTCAGACGCGAGTGCATTCCGGTGCGGATTACTTCACGTCGACTTCCATGCGCATCCAGGGATGGATGCAGCACTGGAACAGATGCTTTCCCTTCGAGAGACCGACGACATCGAGATGACTGCCTTGAAGAATTCGGGTCCTGGCCACGGCGACGGTGGAAAAGCCGCCCGCGCATTCCGGGATAACGCTCGTCGCACTGCCTGGGTTGAGCGGCGGCAGGAATCCGTTGCCGAACGCTTTCACTTCGGTAAAGGTGTGAGGCTCACCGCCCTGGTCGACCACGGAAACGATGGTCCCCTGCTTGATCGTCAAAGTGTCGGGTTCGAAGTCCCAGCCCGGATCGGGGGTTCCAGCCTCCGCACCTGCAAATAGATCGGACAACGTGGTAAACGCTCCAAGCGTGACGTTCTTGCAAAAGTCAGGGCCAATCGCCGCGTTGAACGTGGTCGGATCGCATTCGTCCAATACCACGACCTGGGCGAGGCTCGGTGGAGTCCTGGCTGCGCGATCGCGTGGGTGCGCGCCGGCCAAGATCATGCACCCAGCCAGCAAAGTCAGAGCCGCTACTTTTTTCATTACTACTTCCTCCCTGTTAGGCGCTTCCAGCGGTGCGAACGCGAGACCATTGCCGCGATTCACGAAGGCAGGTCTTATTCCCGCCCGGTAAAGCGAATCTTCCTAACATTAGAAGCGTGAAAAATACGGGAACGATGTGCCGACGCTCGGCACAAATAAAAGCGCGGGCCGAATCGTGGCGCGCGGAGTCCTACAACTGCCAGGCGATGGGAGCGTCAGGGCCGGGATCGTAGGCGCAGCAGTTGCCGGTCTTGATGGACGTCGCGAGATAGCGGCCGAGCACAGGGTCGCTCGAGCGGATCTTCGCAATCGCGGCCTTGATTGCCTTGGTCACCATCAGGCGCGCCCGTTCAGATGCGACGCAGCCTTGCGGTTTCGTCCGCCGAGCCCGACTGCGGCGACAATCTGCTCGCGAAGCGACTCCAGCTCGGAGCGCAGGTGTGACGCGCGCAAGGTGTCGTTGAGCTGAGCGGCTTGCGCCACTTCCTCGCCGAGCTCGCTGATGCGGGCGCGATATTGCAGGCGGGCCTTCGCGTCGAGCATCGCGCCGGCATCGCCGAGGTCTGGCGCGGTGCCGAGCGGATCGATCGAATCACGACGGTTGCCGCCACGATCGCTGCCGTTTGACTTTCCAGTTGCGGCGAGTTCGCAGGCCAGGATCATCCGGCCGGGATTGGCGAGCAAGTAGGAGATGTAGTGAAGGCCCTTGGCGTCCTTGAGGCGGACCACGTTCCCATCCCATGTCACCGTCCAATAGTCGCCTTCGCGACGAAACACTGCCTCGGGCGCGGCGGGCCGTTTTGGGATTTCTGCGCGCGCTCCAGATGAACCATTGGTACCGTCAGTGCGCGCGAAGTTGCCCTTGACGTTGTCGATCCAACTCTGATCCGCGCCGTGCTTGCGATAGATCTCGATTGCCTTGTCGAGCTTTTCGATCGCCGCGTGACGATCGACGCCGGCGCGCAAGGCGTGGCCCCAACTTTGAAACGTCTGCGCCTCCTGCCAGACCATACCAAGGCGTCGAAAGGTCTCTGCGGCCTTGATGAATTGTGCTTCCGATTCCTCCCACGAACCTCGTGCCGCAGCGGCAACCGCTTCAGCGCGCGCGACCACTGCGGCAAGCCCGCGCCCGTCCTCTGCGGAAGCTAGAATCTCACGGCATCTTTCGAGTTCGGCGATGGCCTCGTTTGGACTTCCCCAATCCGCGCGGGCCATGGCTGGGGCGGCGTGCGTCGCGGAGTCGAGCGTGTCGGCGGATACTTCCGTGGAGAGGATTGGGTCCTGCTCCGCGCGATGGCATCGGCCGGTCACGAATTCCTCGATACTGTCGAGAAGGATATCCAGCACGTCTTGATCCATGGCCTGGAGCAGATGGTCGTCGCCGGTTAGCTCGACGTATTTGGCGCCGGGGATATTACGAGCCAGGTAGCGCCCGCATTCGACCGGAACGAGCGAGTCGCCAATGCGATGGAGGATCAGGGTCGGCACCTGGATCGATGGGAGAAGATGGCCGACGTCGATTTCGTAATTCGCGCGCATCAGGGCGAGGATCGTGCTCGGACTCGCGACCGCGCGCTCGAGTCGTCCGAACCATTTCATAAATGCCTTATCATTCGCGCGGCTGGGCGCATTAAGACGGACCAGGATGCCTTCACCCCAGTGGGCTTCCAGCGCCCCGAGGAATTGCTCGAACCGCTCCGGACTCACGGCCCACGGAGCCGGCTTGATCGACGCATAGGTGCCGTACAAGACGAGGCCGGAGACTCGCTCGGGACAGGTCGCGGCGAACTTCAGCGACATCTGACCGCCTTCCGACCAGCCGTAGATGGTGGCGCGATTGGAGCCGGCCGCGTCCATTACGGCGAGCACGTCGCCGACCCGCTCCTCGAGCGTCTGGTCGGCGACCCGATCGGAGAGACCCTGACCGCGCTTGTCGAAAACGATTACGCGTGAAAAAGAGGTGAGCCGTTTCAGCAGATACTGGTTGGCGGGCAGCTCCCAGTAGAGCTCGACGTGCGACACGGTGCCCGGCACCAGTATGATGTCGCGCGGGCCGCTGCCGAAGACGCGGTACGCGATGTGAACATCGCCACTCTTGGCGTACTTGGTTTGAGCTTCCATGAACGCCCGGTCTCCGCCAGCTATCACCAGTCCGGTGCTATTGTTTCGGGCCCTTAGACTTCGCGGCGATTATATCAAGCGGCCTCAGAGTGACAACCGGAGGGGGTATCGCGGTCGGCTATTTCTTCTTAAGGCGGAAATCGTCGCTCTCGACGCATCCGGAGTTAACCGCTCGCGAAATTCCCAACGCAGGATCGGGCGGGTCTTTCTTCAGGCGCCGGAGCTTCCCGGTGGTATCGAGTTCGCTCGGGTCGCGTTCCTTGCTTTGAATGTCGGCGAGCGCCTTTTCGCAGGCTTCCGAAGTGTCGAAGGTGGCGACGATCATCCAGCGCGAGAGCGGCGCCCTCGAATCGACCGAATGAGGGATTTTGGCGGAGTCGGGCGGCATCATCAGATACCAGCCCACAATTGCGAGCGCAGCGGCGTGGCGGCGTTTCACGTTCCCCACCTGGCAGGGTTTTCGCAGTTATACGCCTTCCGGGGTGGCGATCAAATGAAAGTTGCGCCCCCTATGCGTTCATCGATTCGAGGAACTCCTCGTTGGTCTTGGTCTTGTCCATCTTGTCGATGAGGAATTCCATCGCCTCGACGGCGTTGAGCTGGGTCAGGAGCTTGCGCAGAATCCAGACGCGATTGAGAGTGGCGCGCGGCAGCAGCAGCTCTTCCTTGCGGGTCGTCGAGCGCTGGATATCGATAGTTGGGAAAATGCGTTTTTCCAGGAGTCGGCGATCGAGCGCGATCTGCTGATTGCCGGTGCCCTTGAACTCTTCGAAAATCACTTCGTCCATCCGGCTGCCGGTATCGACCAGCGCGGTCGCGATAATGGTCAGGCTGCCGCCGTCTTCGGTGTTGCGCGCGGCGCCGAAAAACTTCTTCGGCTTGTGCAGCGCGTTGGAATCGACGCCGCCGGAGAGAATCTTGCCCGACGGCGGGACCACGGTGTTGTAGGCGCGGGCGAGACGAGTGATCGAATCGAGCAGGATCACGACGTTGCGTCCGTGCTCGACGAGGCGGCGCGCTTTTTCGATTACCATCTCGGCGACCTGCACGTGGCGGGTGGCGGGCTCGTCGAAGGTGGAGCTTACGACCTCCCCCTGCACCGAGCGGAGCATGTCGGTAACTTCCTCGGGGCGTTCGTCGACGAGCAGCACGATCAGCACGATCTCGGGATGGTTGTGCGCGATCGCTTTCGCGATCGCCTGTAGCATCATCGTTTTGCCGGTGAACGGCGCCGCGACGATAAGCCCGCGCTGGCCCTTGCCGATCGGCGCGACCAAATCGATTATGCGGGTGGTCAAATCCTCGTGATTGTATTCGAGCTTGATGCGTTCTTCGGGGTAGAGCGGGGTCAGGTTGTCGAAGAGAATTTTGTCGCGTGCCTTTTCGGGATCCTCGTAGTTGATCGATTCAACCTTGAGCAGCGCGAAGTAGCGCTCGCCTTCCTTCGGTGGTCGGATCAACCCGGAAACCACGTCGCCCGTGCGCAGATTGAACTTCCGGATCTGACTCGGCGAGATGTAGATGTCGTCGGGACCGGGCAGGTAGTTGTAGTCGGGGGCGCGCAGGAAGCCGAAGCCGTCGGGGAGGATTTCGAGCACGCCCTCGCCGAGGATCGAGCCGTTCTTGGCGGCCTGCGCCTGCAGGATCGCGAAGATCATCTCCTGCTTGCGCATGTTGGGGGCGTTGTCGACGTTCAACTCGCGCGCCATCTGCGCCAGCTCGGTTATCTTCGCGCGTTTGAGCGATTTGAGGTTGAGGACCCCATCGTCGCTGAACACCGGCGCCGGCGGCGGAAGATTCGGATTTCCATCCAGGTTCACCTGGCGCGGCGCTCCGTTGGATGAACGCGCGTCGTCGAAGCGACCCTCGTCGCTCTTCGCAACTCCTCTGCCCTTGCTCATATGCCTTCCCCGCAACCTTGACTCCATCTTGATCTGAATGCTGCGACCCTTGCGGCCCTGGTCGGGCTGCGGCGCAGGTTAAGTGCGTTTGACGATCCAGATAATCTCGCGAACTCTCTCGTGACGAGAGAAACCATTAGTGATTCATTGATGCCCAAGCGGTCGGGATTCGGAACGAGGCCTTGGGCTCGAAAATCGGACCGCCGGGAGCCGGGATTCTGTCACCACCCACCCGTCTCAGCGTCCTCAGTGCGGAAGCTCAATCAAAACGCTACCCGCGCATACCGGCGTTGTCAACGAGGTCAATCCACCTCTATCCAGTGGCGAAGCTCGGCAGGCTCGACGCCGCTCGAGTTATCAGCGAGAAACGCGACGAAATCCGCCGGCAGCGGCGCGAGGAATTCGAGATGCTCGCGGGATCGCGGATGGGTGATCGAAAGCGCAAGCGCATGCAGCGCCTGCCGCTCGAAGTGTCCGGCGTCATCGAGTTTCGCCCCGCCATAGACGCGATCGCCGAGACACGGATGACCAATCGACGCGAGATGGACGCGAATCTGATGCATCCGGCCGGTCTCGGGCTTCACGCGGACCAGTGACGCGCCCAGCTCGAGACCGTCGCGACTCGCGGGCTCGAAGCGGCGCAACACTGTCACCTTGCTAATCGCGTCGCGCGGCATGTGCGATCGCACGGACATTTTCTTGCGTTCGATCGGATGGCGCCCGACCGGCCGTTCGATCGTAACGCGATCGCGCGCGACGATTCCCTTGACAATCGCGAGGTAGATTTTGCTGACGCTGCGATCCTTGAACTGCCGCGATAGCGCGGTGCGCGCGAACGGAGTGCGCGCGACAACCATCACGCCCGAGGTGTCCTTGTCGAGCCGATGCACGATTCCGGGACGCAGCACTCCGTCGGGCTCGGCCATCGCCGAGAGTTCGGGAAACCTCGCGAGCAATCCGTCGACGAGCGTGCCGTCGGGATGCCCGGGAGCGGGATGCACCGTCATGCCGGCGGGCTTGTTGACGACGATTATTTCGTCGTCGGCAAAGATCACGCTGATTTCGGGGGCGCCGCTCGTTTGATGGTGGACTTCGTGCAGCTCACCGGCACGCGGCGGCGCGACCTCGACGCGATCGCCAGTCCTGACGCCACTCGACGCACGCGCAGCAGCGCCGTTGACGGTCACGAGACCCGCCTTGATCATCCGCGCCACCTGTGAACGCGAATATTCCGGCGCAAGGCGCGTCGAGATAAACACGTCGAGGCGCATCCGGTCGTGGGCCGCATCGGCGGTGATTGAAGCAGGCAGAATCACGAAAGCGATTATGCCACGAACGGAGAAAAATTACGGATTCGAAGGGGGCGGTAGCGGAGGCGCGTTGTCAGGCGAGCAATTCGTGTTGCTGGTGGTCGCCGTCACGATGCCGTAGGTGGTTTTCTGGCAACCGGCATTGGGGTCACCTACGGGCCTCGAGTAGAACCAGCATCCGGCCAGGATGGTCGAGCAAAGCGCGACGACAGCTATCGACACAATCGATTTCATGATCTCGTCCTCTATTCGAAGCGATGAGGGAGCGGACGCGTTTTCTCGTACGCGACGATTCGATCTTCGTGCGAGAGAGTCAGCGCGATATCGTCGAGGCCTTCGAGCAGGCACTTCTTGTCGAATGGCTCGATGTCGAAATGCACGGTCCATCCGAAGTCATCTGACACCGTCTGTTTTTCCAGATCGATCGTCAGCCGATACGCCTCGTAGTCGCCGGTGGCGCGAAAGATGTGCTCGACGTCGGTATCGGGCAGGGTAATCGGCAGAAAGCCGTTCTTGAGGCAGTTGTTGTGGAAGATATCGGCGAAGCCTGGCGCGATCACGGCGCGAAATCCGTAGTCGCGGAGCGCCCAGACTGCGTGCTCGCGCGAACTGCCGCATCCAAAGTTCGTGCGCGCGACCAAAATCGACGCGCCCTGGAAGCGCGGCTTGTTCAGCTCGAAGTCCTTGTTCGCGCTGCCGTCCGGATTCAGCCGCCAATCGAAAAAGAGACCCTTCTTCAAACCAGTGCGCACCACCGCCTTCAGAAATTGTTTGGGAATGATCTGATCGGTATCGACGTTGGCGCGATCGAGCGGCGCGACCATCGCGGTGAAATTCTTGAATGGTTGCATCGTGCTTCTCCCTCTTAATTCTTTGCCCAGTCGCGCACGTCCACGAAATGCCCGGCGATCGCCGCTGCCGCCGCCATCGCGGGACTCACCAGATGCGTGCGCCCGCCCTTGCCCTGGCGTCCCTCGAAGTTGCGATTCGAGGTGCTCGCGCATCGCTCGCCCGGCGCAAGTACGTCGGGATTCATCGCGAGACACATGCTGCATCCGGACTCGCGCCACTCGAACCCAGCCTCGGTGAAAATGCGATCAAGGCCGAGGCTCTCCGCCTCGAGCTTAACCTCCTGTGATCCCGGCACGACCATCGCGTGCACGCTCGCCGCGACATGCTTGCCCTTGACGATGCCTGCCGCGACTTTCAGATCGGTGAGTCTCGAATTGGTGCACGAGCCGATAAAAACGCGATCGATTTTGATGTCTTCGATTCGGGTTCCGGGGCGAAGCGCCATGTAATCGAGCGCGCGCTCGACCGTGCCACGCTGCGCCGGGTCGCCGATGTCACTGGGATTGGGCACGACTCCGCGGATGTCGGTGACCATGCCGGGGTTGGTGCCCCACGTCACTTGCGGCGCGAACGATGCGGCGTCGAAGGTGACGCTGCGATCGAATTTCGCGCCGTCGTCGCTGCGGCATTGGAGCCATCGCGCGGCTAGTTTCTCAAAATCCGCACCAGGCGGGACGTAGCGGCGTCCGCGCAGATAGTTGACAGTTGTCTTGTCCGCCGCGACCATCCCGGCGCGCGCGCCCGCTTCGATCGACATGTTGCAGACAGTCATCCGCTCTTCCATCGAGAGCGCCTCGATCGCCGAGCCGCGATACTCGATCACGTGGCCGGTCGCGCCGTTGGTGGTGATCCTGCCGATGATGCCGAGGATCAGATCCTTCGCGCCGACACCCACGCCAAGCTTTCCATCGACGCGAATTTCAAAGGTCTGCGGCCGCTCTTCCCATAGGCACTGCGTCGCGAGCACGTGCTCGACTTCGCTGGTGCCGATTCCAAACGCGAGCGCGCCGAATGCGCCGTGAGTCGCGGTGTGGCTGTCGCCGCACACGATCGTCATCCCCGGCTGCGTCAATCCGAGCTCGGGGCCGATCACGTGGATAATTCCCTGCTCTCGCGAGCCGAGATCGTAGAGCTTCACGCCGAAGTCTTCGCAGTTGCGGCGCAGCGTCTCGACCTGAAGTTTCGAGTCGGGGTCTGTGATCGGCTTGCTTCGATCGGTGGTCGGGACGTTGTGATCCATGGTCGCGAAAGTCCGATGCGGCGCGCGAATCTTGCGCCCCGAATCTCGCAGGCCCGCGAACGCCTGCGGCGAGGTGACCTCGTGAATCAGGTGCAGGTCGATGTAGAGCAAGGACGGATGATGCGGCTCCTCGTGAACCACATGCTCCTCCCAGATTTTTTCGAACAAAGTTTTTGCGGCCATCGCGTTTCAACTCCCGATAGTCAGTAATTAGTAAAACCGGCGGCGAACTGGAAACCCGGCTCAGGTTGCCGCTGCGCGGTGCGCAGTCTTGGCGCGCGAATAGTGCTCGATCCGATCTGACAGTGTCGATGCGAAATTGCTGAATGCGGCCAGCTCGTCGCGCGAAAATCCGGTCCAGATGGCCTCGATCGCCTTCTCGCGCGCACTGCGCAGCTCGCTGAGCGTTCGAAGTCCTTTGGCGGTCAATTTGTAATGCCGGTTTCTGCGGTCGGTGCTACCTATCGCGGCGGAAACCAGTCCGGTATCAAGGAGTTGGCGCAGGATTTTCGAGACCGCGGCGGCCGAGCTGTCGCGGCTCTTCGCGAACATGGAGGGAATGAAATGTTGAGTCGAAATTTCCTCGAGCACGCGCCACTGCTCGATGGTGATACCGGCGTCGCGAGCCAGCACCTCGCGCCGGCGCTCGAAGATTTCCGCCAGCGCGGTCATCGCTTCGATGGCGCGGAAGATCGGGTCGCGGCGGCCATTTGCTTGCATCAGGAAAGATATTAACTATAGTTAAGCAATCTTTGCAAGAGGAAAGTGCGCATGTCCAACTTCTTCGACACGATGACTCCGGAACTCGCGACCTTCATACGCGCGCAGCCGGTATTCTTCGTCGCGACGGCGGCGCCGGGAGCGCGAATCAACCTGTCGCCGAAGGGGATGGACACCTTCCGGGTGCTCGATGAAAAGCGCGTCGCCTACCTGGATTTGACCGGCAGCGGCAACGAAACCGCGGCGCATCTACTGCACGACGGCCGCATCACGATCATGTTCTGCTCGTTCGACCAGAACGCTTCGATCGCGCGCATCTACGGACGCGGCGCGGTAGTTCGTCCTACAGATGCGCGATGGCCAGAACTGATCGCGCACTTCACGAAACTCCCGGGAGTGCGCCAGATTATGGAGATCTGCGTCGAATCGGCGATGACCTCATGCGGTTACGGCGTGCCCAAGATGGGCGAGATGACAGCACGCGACACGCTCGAAAAATACTGGACGACACGCGGCGAAGAAAAAAAGGAAAAGTACCAGCAGGCTCACAACCTGCGCAGCATCGACGGCCTACCAACGGGGATGGCGGAGGCCAAGCCTGAGCATTCTAAAACTTGATCGCGAACCCGCACTTCAAGGTACGATGCCGATAATTCAGCACCTTGCGTCACTGCTGGAACCGCTCACAGCTTGGTCATGGTTGCTGGGGTTACTGCAGGGGCTCGTTATCCTACCTCTGGTGGGAGCCGCAAAAAAATTACGTCAGTATTCTCTGCGTGACTCTCGATGGCGGATGGTTCAGAGAGTGCTATTGTTCGCGAGTCCTGTCATCGTCCTATCATACGGTTATGGATATCCGTATTTCCTGAAATGGCACTTTGACGCGACCTCGATATACTCATCTTATCCTCGTCAATATTCGCTAGCTATGTGGAGTTACTGCGCAGGTATTGGCCTAGGGCTAGGCTGGACGATATGGAGGCTCAATCGGAACCCCGGCACTCGCGGAACGCTTCGCTAGTCGGAGTCGTCAGGGTGCCGCGATTTGTCGCCGCGATCTTGCGCCAATCATTTGATGCGCCCGCCGGTTCCGGTTTCGCGACGCTGCATCCAAAAAGAATGGCGGAGGCTTACAGACTCCATAAGCAAGGACCGCTTCGCGATCCCAAAACCGGTACCGGCTTCGCTGGCGCGAAGCTGTCCGAGATCCTTCTCCTGCGCTCGCGTGCCGCGAGCTTCGGTCAGGATGACAGTATGCCGGCTGCGCGAAGCTGTCCGAGTTCCATCTTCTGCGCTCGCGGCGCGAGCTTCGGGTGCTGCGACCAGATGAAACGCACGTCTGCTTATCAGGCTGCGATTGGTTCGTCCGCGATCATGCTCAGGTCACTTGATTCGCGTGGTGGGGGCGGCTTTTTCGGCGCGGGCGAGGCCGCGGGTGACTGCGTCTTCGCCGAACTTTTTTGCGACGCTGTCTAGCGCGCGATTGAGGCGGTCGCGTTTGCGGTCGTCGACGGGGGCGGACTCGAACAATCCGAGTTGCGCGTCGTTGGCGCGTTCGAGTTGATGCACCTGCACGCCGGCGAGGCGAATTTTTTCTTTCTCGCGAATTTTTTTCAATAGTCGAATTGCTACGCTTGAAATTTCCGGGCCGTCGTTGGTTGGTTTTTCGAGCGAGTAGCTGCGCGTGATCAGCGGATAGCGGCCGCCGCCGAGCGGACGCGCGAGTTTGACTTTCAGAGTCACGGTGCGGGCGCGCACTCCGTCGGCGCGCAAACGCCGCGCGATCGCGTCGCCGTGCGCGATCAGTATGCGGCGGAGTTCGAGCGAATCGAGCGCATGATCGTGCGCGAAAGTATTTTCCTCACCGTACGACTTGCGCTGCCAGTCGGCGATTACCGAGCGCGAGTCGTGGCCCGACGCCAGCTCGTGCAGATGCGGACCCATGCTGCCAAAGAGGCCCTTCAGCGCGCCGACGTCGCGCATCGCAAGATCGCCGATCGTCTTGATCCCCGCGTCGTGCATGCGTACGAGTGTTACGCGGCCGACGCCCCACAGCCGCTCGACGGGCAGCGGCGTGAGCACATCGCGCAGATGTTCCGGCCCGACGCAGAGCAGCCCATCAGGCTTCGACAAGTCGCTGAGTATTTTCGCCGCCATCTTGGTTGGCGCGATACCTACCGACACGACCAGGCCGGTTTCCTCGAGCACGCGCGCTTTCAGGTCGCGCGCGGCGTCGAGTGGCGGTCCGAGCAGGCGCTCGGTGCCGGTCAGATCGATAAAGGCCTCGTCGAGCGAGAGCGGTTCGACGACCGGGCTGAAGCTTTCGAACACGCGGCGAACGATGCGCGAGATTTCGATGTAGCGCGACATCCGCCCGGGCACGAAAACAGCGTCGGGACAGAGTTTGCGCGCCTGCGCGGTCGGCATCGCGGAGCGCACGCCAAATTTGCGCGCCGCATACGACGCCGAGGTGACGACGCCGCGCGCGCTGCTGCCGCCGACGATGACAGGGAGTCCGCGCAATCGCAGGATTATCCAGCTCCTCGACCGAGGCGTAGAACGCGTCCATGTCGGCATGCGCGATGATGCGCGGCCAGTGCGCGGTGGTTTCGATAGTCATTGTGTTGCGGCAAAGATCGCGTCGGCGGCTTGCTCGCCGCTGCGAACGCAGTCGGGTACGCCAACTCCGCGATAGGCCGCGCCCGCGATTGCGAATGCGGGAAGCGCGGCGACGAGGCGTTCGATCTCGGCGACGCGATCGAGATGGCCGACTTCGTACTGAGGCATCGAGTCGGGCCATCGCCTGACTTCGACCGCTCCGGGGGCGGCCTCGACGCCGAGCAGGGCGCGAAACTCGTCGCGCACCGCGGCGACGATTTCGTCGTCGGAAAGTCGCATCATCGATTGTTGCATCACGCCGCCGACGAATGCGCGCGCGAGGATTGCGCCCGCGGGTGCTCGTCCTTCGAACTTGAAGCTGGAGAAGCTGCCCGCGATGATGCGCCGATGCTCGCACGCCGGCACGACGAAGCCGAACGCCTCGGGCGGACGCGCGAAGTCGCTCTCGCGGAAAGTCAAATTGACCGTCGCCGCGGACGCATAGCTGATTGCGCCGAGCAGCTCGGCGGCTCTGGGAGCGAGCGTCGACAGAATGCGCGAAGCGGCGAATGCGGGTGCCGCGCAGACTACAGCGTCGGCCTCGATGGAGTCTCCACCCGCGATCGCGAGCCTCCATCGCTCGCCGCTGCGCGAAATCGCGACGACTTCCGCCGCTTTGCGAATCGCGCCGCCGAGCTTGGTGACCAGCGTCTCCGGCAAGGTCGCCATTCCATTGCTGAAGCTCTGGAACAGGCTCCATCTTGCGCCGCTCACCTCCGCGCTTTTCGACGCGCGAGTTTGTTCGGCCGCGCGAAGTCCTTTGATGACGCTCCCATAGCGGCGTTCCATCTCGACAAATCGCGGCATCGTCGCCGCGATGCTGAGCCGCTCAGGATCGGCGGTGTAGATTCCGCCGGCCAGCGCCTGCGCGACGCGATCGAGTACCTCGCGCCCGAGTCTTCGCGTCACAAATGATGCGAGGCTTTCGTCGGAATCGCTCGCGCGCGCGGGGATCAAGGGTTCAAGCGCGATGCGGAGTTTGCCGGCCGTCGAGAAGAGTGGACTTTTGAAAACAGGGCCGAGATGCGCCGGCGCGAGCAGCGAAAATCCCGCGGGGATCTCTACCAGTTTCCCGGCGCGAACGACGAACGTCTTGCGGTAAACGTCGCGGGTCGGAATCAGTTCGATCCCGATGCCGAGTCGGCGCGCGAGATCGGCGGCCCAGGGTTTTTCGGAGAGGAATGAGTCGGCGCCAGTCTCTATAACGAACCCGTCGCGGCGAATTGTTTCAAGCGGGCCGCCGAAATGCGCGCCGCGCTCGAGCACGATCACTTCGAGCGGGCGTTCGTGCGCAGCGGCGAGTTCGCGCAGTCGATACGCCGCGCTCAGGCCCGTGATTCCCGCGCCGATTATCGCGACGAGCTTGATGTTCGGGTTGGAGGTCACTTGAAGCGCTCATGCGAAGCGCTTACGGGTTGTTTTCCGCATCGAGCTTCCGGATCCGGATTCTTCGCTTCGCTCTAGAATGACACAAAGATCGCAGAGCTTGGAGCCGGGATTCTTCGCTTCGCTCTAGAATGACACAAAGATTAGATCGCAGAAATTAGATCCGGGATTCCCGTCGACAGGACTCAGGGCAGGCTTTCGCTTGGCCTTAGTAATGACGCAAAGAATTAGATCGCAGAAATTGGATCCGGGATTCTTCGCTTCGCTCTAGAATGACACAAAGATTAGATCGCAGAAATTGGATCCGGGATTCCCTCCGACAGGGCTCAGGGCAGGCTTTCGCTTGGCCTTAGAATGACACAAGAATCGGACTCTGCTCAGAGATCCTGAGTCCGTTTGTCTTCTGAGTTTTGTGTCATTCTAGAGCGAAGCGAAGAATCCCGGTTTTTTGTTACGGCTCAGCACTCAAATCGCGCCAAGTCGGGTTTTCCTCCTCGATCAGCGCTATCTTTTTTGGCCGCAGCAAGCCTTTGATCTGTTTCTCCGCAGCGATTGCCTCGCCGATGTCGTTGGTTTCCTGAAAATAAACTAGACGGTCGATTTTGTAGCGTCTGGTGAATCCAGGTATTGCGCCACTCCTATGTTCGTTCACACGTCGCTCGAGGTCATTGGTTACCCCGGTGTAGAGAGTACGCGACAGGCTGCTCATTATGTAAACGTAGTAGTTCTTGCTGTGAGCTGTTTTCCGCATCGAGCTTTCGGATCCGGGATTCTTCGCTTCGCTCTAGAATGACACAAAGACTAGATCGCAGAAATTGGAGCCGGGATTCTTCGCTTCGCTCTAGAATGACACAAGGAGAAGGCACAAAGAAAAAAGAAAGAGCATCGCTTCGCCCTTCGAGAATACTCAGGGCAGGCTCCGAGCATTTTACTCCGGCAGCCTCCGCTCAAGATGACGGACGGGGGATGACGGAGGGGGAGAAAAGAAAGACCGGGATTCTTCGCTTCGCTCTAGAATGACACAAAAAAGAGGCGCGCCAGTAGGATAAGCAATTCCCAACAGCCAGTTATGCAAGAAGTCTCCTAGAAAGGGTGGTGGCGCGAGCAGGAAGCTCGCGCATCGATCCACGGGCAGGGACGCCCGTGCCACTGGGTTTTTCCATTCGCCGAGATCGATCCGGGATTCCGATCGACAGAGCTCAGGACAGGCTTTCGCTGCGCTCTAGGGTGACACAAAGACTTTTGAAAAACTCACGGACTCTCAGCAGACGTGGCCGCGGACTATCGACGCCATCATTTCGACGAACAACGGATGATCGCCGACGGTCGGTGCGCGCTCAAAGCGGATTCCTGCTTCGCGCGCGATTTGCGCCGCTTCGATATCCAGATCGTACAGGACCTCGACGTGATCGCACAGAAAACCGATCGGCACGACGACCGCGACATTGGCGTCGAGATCGCGAATCGTTTGGTTGATGCCGGGTTCGAGCCATTGGTCGCGCGGACTGCCGCTGCGGCTCTGATACGCAAACTGCCACGCGCTAACGCCGAGATCGGACGCAACCATCCGTGCCGACTCGGTAAGTTGCTCGACGTACCGACTCGCCTCGGCCATCGCGACCGGAATACTGTGCGCGGTGAAGATGAGAATCGCGCGCGACCGCGCACTGGCGTCGAGACGATGCGAGGGCCTCGCGGGTGCGCGAAGCGACCGCCTTGATGAATAGGGGATGGTCGTGCCACGGCTCCGGATACACGACTTCGATTTCCGACTCGCCGGTGTTGGTCTGAGCGTCGTGCACGGTTTGCTGGTAACGCTCCCAGCTTGCTTCGCATCGATGGGCCGCGAGGATAAATGCGAGCACGCGTCGAGCACCGTTCTTAGCGAGTGCGCGCATCGAGTCGGCGACATACGGATTCCAGTTGCGCATCCCGACTGCGACCGGCACGTTTGTATTTTTTCTGGCGAGCTCGATGCGCAACGCATCCGCCTGGCGCATCGTCAATTCATTGTAGGGTGACTTGCCGCCGAGCAGTTCGTAGTGATGCACGACGGCTTCGTAGCGCTCGCGCGGCACCGGGCGTCCGCGCAGCACGTTATCGAGAAACGGCCGCACTTCATCTGGGCGCGTCGGTCCGCCGAATCCGACCATCAAGACCGAATCGCACTTTGCCTTCGCGCTCATGAACAGATCGTCGAGACGACTATCGTTGACTCATGACTATCGTTGACTCATTTCATGGACCGCATCGACGAGTGCAATGACATGATCGACCGGCGTCTCGGGAAGGATTCCGTGTCCCAGGTTGAAGATGTGGCCGGGGCGGCCGGCTGCCTGGTCGAGAATCGCGCGCGCGCGCGATCGAATTTCGCTAACGTCGGCGAAAAGTGCGATCGGATCGAGGTTGCCTTGCACCGCGACATCGTAATGGAGGCGCGCCCACGCGTCGGCGAGATCGACGCGCCAATCAAGGCCGATCACGTCGCCGCCCGCCTCGCGCATCAACTCGAGAAGATTGCCGGTCACGGTGCCGAAGTGAATGACGGGAACGTTCGCCGGAATCGCGGCGATCACAGACGCCGTATGCGGCAGCACGAAGCGGCGGTAATCGTCGGGGCCGAGACTGCCCACCCAGCTATCGAAAATCTGCACGATGTCGGCGCCGGCGGCGATTTGCATCTTCAGATAGTCGGCGGTAGTCCGCGCGAGCATCTCCATCAGGCGATGCCACGTCTCGGGCTGCGTGTACATGAAAGTCTTCGTGGTCTGATACTGGCGCGACGAGCCGCCCTCGATCAGGTACGAGGCGAGCGTGAATGGCGCGCCGGCAAATCCGATCAGCGGAGTCGTCGCGCCGATCGCGGAGTGCACCAGCTTGATTGATTCGCCGACGAAGCCGAGCGCGGCGGGATCGACCGCGGGGATACGTTCGAGATCGGCGGCGGTGCGTATCGGACGATCGATCACCGGACCGTCGCCGGTTTCGTAATGCAGTCCGACTTCCATCGGAATCAGCGGCAGCAGGATGTCGGCGAAAATGATCGCGGCATCCACCTTGAGCCGCTCGACGGCGGTGATGGTGACTTCGGCAGCGAGCTCCGGACGCCGGCACATCTCGATAAAGCCGTGACGCTCGCGAACGCGCCGATACTCGGGCATATAACGGCCCGCCTGGCGCATCAGCCAGATCGGCGTGTAGGTGGTTACCTCGCGCCGGCACGCTTTCATCATCGCATGATCGGCGAGCAGAGAACGCTCGGGGATCGCGATCGCAGCGCGCGACTGTTTCGGCGATCCGACAACTTCGATCTGAACTTTCCGATCGCGCTTCGCGGCAAGAATCCGAGGCGCCTCGGACGCGGCCTCCTTCACAAGATGGCCGAGCTTCGAGTGCTCCGGCTCGAAGTCCACGGTGAGCCCGTACGCGCGAATCTGCTCCGAGCAGACCGGACCGATCGAGCCGACCGCGATGCGCGAGAATCCGCGCTTCACCTCGGCGCCGATACCTTCGGCTTCCGCCAGTTGGATGACGTTGGTGACCTGGTTGGAGCTGGTGAAGATCGCGACATCGGCGTTGCCCGACGCGATTGCGTTCATCGCCGCACGCAGCGGCGCGCGGTCAACCGGCAAAGTCCATCGATACACCGGCACGATCGTGACGCGAGCGCCGCGCGCTTCGAGTCCCGCGGTCAGCTCATGATTGGAGACGCCATATTCCTGCACCGCGACGCGCTTGCCCTTGAGATCAACCTGCGATGCGAGCGCGTTCAGCACCTCGCGCCATGTATTCGGTTCCGGCACGACTATCGAGGGCTCGACGCCGAGATCGCGGAGCGCGCGAATCGGTTTGGGTCCGCGCGCAACCGTGATGAGGCGCGCGAGTGCGGCGCACGATCGCGGCGCGCTGATGACGCGTTTCAATCGCCTGGAACAGCGCACGCGTGCCGACGCCGGTCATGAACACGACTGCGTCGAATTCGCCCGCGAGCAGGCGAGCGGCGAAGTCGAGCGCGGCGTGGTTGTCCTCGAGCGGCACCTCGCGCATCGCAGGCGCGACGATCGCGATACCGCCGCGGCGCTCGATCATGGTCGCAACTTCGGTAGCCATCCGGCTCTCGAATGCGACCACGCGAAGCCCGCCGAAGCCGGGTGTTATGTCGGAGGAATTGGGTACCGTTTCGGGATTCATCGCGAGCGGCCGCGCCGCCTCGATAATCTTGCCGCGTGCGAGGCCGGCAAGTCCACCAGCGCTGCGAGCTTTGCGATTTGCGGGCGGCGTGTTACCACAATCGTGCTGGAGAAGCGCCATGAATCGACGCGTCGTTTTTGCGGCCGCTGCCCTGATTTTTTCCATTGCGTTTGCGAGCGCATCCGTAGCCGAGACTGCGCCGTCGTCCGAACCGTCTCCTGCGGCAGACTCCGCGCGTGAGCCGATCTTCGACGGGCTCGGCAATCTGCATCATGCCGTCACGACAAATTCGCCTCTCGCGCAGCGCTTTTTCGATCAGGGACTCACTTTTGTCTATGCCTTCAATCACGACGAAGCCGCGGGTTCGTTCAAGGAAGCAGCGCGACTCGATCCCAATATGGCGATGGCGTATTGGGGAATCGCGCTGTCGCTCGGGCCCAATATCAACCTGCCCGAAGATACCGATCGCGGCAAAGCTGCTTACGAGGCAATCAAAAAAGCGCAATCACTCGAAGCGAACGTGAGCGATCCGGAGCGCCAGTACATCGAGGCGCTGGCGAAACGTTACGCGCCGGACGGCAAGATGAACGACGCGCTACAGCAAGCGTATGCCGACGCGATGCGCAACGTGGCGCATCGCAATCCCGACGATCCCGACGCGGGCGCGCTGTTTGCCGAATCGATGATGGACTTGCATCCGTGGAAGCTCTGGAACGCCGATGGCACGCCGGCCGCGGGCACCGACGAAATTGTCGCGACGCTCGAGGGTGTGATCGCGAAGTATCCAAACCACGTCGGCGCCAATCACTATTACATCCACGCGGTCGAAGCTTCGAACGATCCGGGCCGCGCGCTCGCGAGCGCCGATCGGCTTCCAAAGCTGGCGCCCGCCGCCGGCCATTTGGTGCACATGCCGTCGCACATCTACTTTCGAGTCGGCAATTACGATGCCTCCGCCGACGCCAACTTGAGCGCGATCAAGGACGACCGTTTGTACATCGGCGCGCGAAATCCCACCGGCATGTATCCAATGATGTACTACCCGCACAACATCCAGTTCCTGTGGGAGTCGTACATGATGGAGGGCAACAGCAAGGGCGCGACGAAGGCGTCACGCCTGCTCGAGGCCGCGGTGCCGGTCGCGACCGTCCGTCAGATGCCGATGGCCGAAGTACCGTCGCGCTATTTCACCGAGGCTCGTTTCAGCCGATGGGACGCGATTCTCAAAGAGCCCGCGCCACCTGCCGATCTGCAGTACTCAACTGGAATATGGCATTACGCGCGCGGACTCGCGCTGGTCGGGAAAAAACGCCTTGACAGGGCGAACAAGGAGCAGGCCGCGCTCGACGCTATCGTTGCCGCGATGCCCGACGATCGCATCGTCGGATTCAACTCGGGAAAAAAATTGCTTGCAGATTGGTTCGTCGACGCTGACGGGCGAGATCGAATCCGCTGAGGGCCGCCATGACGATGCGATAAAGTCTCTTCGCGATGCGGTCGCGCTTCAGGATTCACTCAACTACGAAGAACCTCCGGTCTGGTACTACCCGGTCCGTGAGACTCTCGGCATCGAGATGATCGAAGACGGCAAGACCGCGGACGCGGAGCAGGTATTTCGCGACGACTTGAAGCAGTATCCCGAAGATGGATGGGCGCTCGAAGAACTTGCGATATGTCTTCGCGCGAGAAACGCGTCCGACGAGAGCGCTACAGTCGAGGATCGATTCAAGAAGGCGTGGGCGCATGCAGACGTCCAGCCGCCCGCTGTGGCGCCGAATGCCGCGCCCGCGCCTCAGAAATCCGAGGCCTCGCGATAGCCGTTTTCGTCCGCAAGAAACCACATTGCCCGTCTTGCAGCCGGTATGTTAGCTGTCGGCTATGAGGCTTTCTGATTCGTAAAAGGAGAGATCCAAATGAGTATCGGAATGGCTATTCGCCGATACCGGTTCGCACTATCGATTGTGCTGGCGGTGGTAGCGCTCGGATGGACATTGTCGACTACGCTCGAAGCGGCGGTGACCGAGAGCGCGCCGATTCCCGCGGCGCAAATTCCGAAACCGATCACCGATGCGATCAATTCGCCCGACCGGCCGGCCGCCGACAAGGCGCTCGACGCCGGACGAAAGCCCGATCAGATTTTGACGTTTTACGGGATCAAGCCCGGGATGAAGGTTGCCGACATTTTCGCGGGCGGCGGATACATGACGGAGCTGTATTCGCGAATCGTCGGCTCGAGCGGAATGGTGTATTCGCAGAACGGTCCGTTCGGCGACAAGTTCAAGAAGATTGGCGACATCTGGAACGAACGGCTGAAGGAACCGGCGCTCAAAAATGTGGTCGCCGTCAACAAACCATTTGATGCGCCTGACCTGCTGCCGGTGGCGCCCGGTTCGCTCGACGCCGTGATCATACATCTCAACTACCACGACATGGTCGGCTTCAAATTGAATCGCGAGAACGTGAACGCCGCGGTGTACAAGGCGCTCAAGCCGGGCGGGATTTACGGAATCGTCGATCACAGCGCAAAGCCGGGCACCGGCGACACTGAAACGACGACGCTGCATCGTATCGACGAGGATTTTCTCATCAAGGACGTCGAGAAAGCCGGCTTCAAATTGATCGGTGCGTCCGCCGCGCTGCGTCATCCGGAGGATGACCGTACCTGGAACGTGTTCAAGCATCGCGGCGAGACCGATCGCTTCATGCTCAAGTTTGAGAAGGCGCCGTCGCTTGCCGCGGGCGCAGATGCGTCCGGCTCGGCGCGATGAATGTAGGACTGTTCTCACTTGGAATCGGCACCGGCGCCCGGCCCGGCGTGATCGCGAAGACTGCGCAAGCTGCCGAGCGTTTCGGAATCTCGACGCTGTGGGTCGGAGAGCACGTCGTGCTGTTCGATCGGCAGGATTCGAAATATCCATACTCGTCGAGCGGCGAATTTCCGCTTGCCGGGCGGCGCGGATTGGCTCGATCCATTCATCACGCTGACCTATGCGGCCGCGGTGACCAAGACGATTCGGCTCGCGACCGGCATCTGCCTGGTGCCCGAGCACAATCCCGTCGTGCTGGCCAAGGAAGTCGCGAGTCTCGATCGGCTTGCAGGAGGACGGTTCGCGCTCGGAGTCGGAATCGGATGGTCGGCGGAGGAATTTGCGGCGCTCGGCATTCCATTTGAGCGGCGTGCGAATCGAACCCGCGAATATATCGAAGTGATGCGCCGTCTGTGGAGCGAAGAGGTCTCGAGCTTCCACGGAGAGTTCGTGAACTTCGATGGCGCGCGATGTTTCCCCAAGCCTGCGCGCGGACGCAATCTGCCAATCATCTTTGGCGGCGAAAGCGCGCCTGCGCTCAGGCGCACCGCCGACATCGGCGATGGATGGTTCGGCTTCAACGTTGGTCCTGACGATGCGGCGCCGCTGGTGAAAAAGCTGCACTCGATGCTGCAAGCCAACGGCCGTGCCGCGAGCGAAGTCGAAATCATCGTGTGCCCGTATACAAAAAAAATTACGCCGGACGATCTGAAGAAGTACCGCGACGCCGGCGTGAACGAACTCGTGATGCTTGCGAATCCGCCGGAGGACGAAGCGCAGATCGCTCGATGGGTCGAGCGCCTGGCGCACGATTGGGTCGAGCCCGCCGGCGAAAATTTAGCGGCGAGTCAGACGGCGGCGAGAATTTCGCGGGCTTTGCTGAGATCGAGTGCGATCTGATTCTTGAGCGCGTCGGCGCTGTCGAATTTGCGCTCGGGACGGATTCGCTCGATCAGCTCGAGTTTGATTCGCATCCCATAGATGTCGCGGGTGAAATCGAAGATGTGCGCTTCGATCGATCGCGCGGTCTCCGAAAAAGTCGGACGCATCCCGATGTTGGTGATCGACCCGTACGCGCCGTCGTCGAGGATCACCCGCGTCGCGTAAACCCCGTCGGGCGGCACGCATTCCGTTTCGCTTTCGAGATTCGCGGTGGGAAATCCGATCTTCCGTCCGCGCTCGCGCCCGCGCACCACCGGGCCGTGCAAAAAATGATAACGGCCCATCAATTTGGCTGCGGCGCGCATGTCTCCCGACGCGATCAACTCGCGCACCTTGGTTGAACTTACCTCGACGCCGCCGAGCTTGACCGGCCCGACCACGGTTGTGTCGAAACCGAACTCGCGCCCGAGTTCGACCAGCACAGCCGGATTGCCGGCGCGATTGTGGCCGAAGCGCCAGCTGTGCCCCGCGACCACTTCGCGCGCGCCGATTTTTCCGCTCAGGTAGTCGCGCACAAAATCGCGCGGCGAGAGCATGCTCAGTTCGCGCGTGAACTTGAGCACGATCACGCCGTCGATTCCCGACAGCCTCAGCAACTCGAGCTTGTCGTCAGGTATGAGTATCAGCGGCGGGGCGCGATCCGGAACCAGCAGCTTGGCCGGCAGAGGATCGAACGTCAGTGCGAACGCCGTGCCCGCCGCCGCGCGAGCGCGATCGATCGCCGCCTTCAGGATCGCGCGATGGCCCATGTGCACGCCATCAAAATTGCCGATCGCGGTGACCGGATAAGGATGGCGCGTCAGCGTTTCGAGATCGCGAATTATCTCCAATCTCAGTCGCTCGCGAGATCTTTCATCATGCCGTTTGCGGCCGTCGCTTCAGGCGTTCCGCCGTGATCGGCGACCAGCTTCTGCAAGGTCAGACGCGCGTCGATCCGATCGTTGAGCTTCAGAAAAGCCTGCGCCTCGCGCAGCAGCGCGGCGCTGGCGTACTTGCCTTTCGGAAAGCGCATCACCAGGTCGTTGAACTGCAGAATCGCCTTGTCGAACTCGCCGGTTTCGTAAAGCGCGTTGGCCGCGAAGTATTCGGCCGGCTCGCTGAGCGCGGATTTCGGATAGGAATGTTGCAGGCGGGTGAAGTTGGCGACCGCAAGCGGATACTTGCCCGCCTTCATCGCGTCGAGACCCTGACGATAGATCTTTATTCCCGGCTCGCTCGAACTACCGGCGTCGGCAATCTCCTGATCGAGTTCGCCCGGCCACGATGGCGGAGTTTCCGCGGGCATCGCCGGCGCCGTCGGTCCCGGGCCGGCCGGCGCGCCCGGCGCAACTGCGCCCGGCGTCGAACCCGTGGAATCGGCGACCGGTGGCACCACCATGCCCGGTGTCGCCGCCATCCCGGCCTGCAGCGCGCTGACTTCGGTTTCCAGCTTCGCGACCTTGTCGTTCAGCGCCGATGCTTCCGGACCGCTGCCTGCCGCGCCGTGCTTGAGTTCCTCGATCTGATCATTCTGTCGCGCGATTTGCGCCTTCAACGCGTCGATTTGCTGGCGGTCGCTCGCGATCATCCCGCGCAGCGTGAACTCGTTCTGGTTTAGTTGCTGCAAGTCGGCTTGCGGAGTGCATCCCGCAAGCGCGAATGCTGCTGCAAGCATGGCGGCGCGGATCGGCCAGTTGGTATTTCGCACGCGTTAATCCCTATTCGCTCACTGTGATCTGCTTACCATAAAGTGATCGCGCCGGTTTTGCTGCCAGCAGCTTTCGTCGTGATCCTGGCAGAGTGGAAGTTCCTTCCCGTAGCTGATCGTCGACATTCTGCTGGGGCTGATTCCGAGCGTTTCCAGGTAGTCCTTGCCGGCCTGTGCACGCTTGGCGCCCAGCGCGATATTGTATTCCTCCGATCCGCGCTCATCGCAATAACCCTCGACCTGCACCCTGGTCTGCGGATGCTTCTGCAGCCAATCTGCGTTGGACCTCAGCACACTACCGTCCTGCTCATTGATCGTCGAATCGTTGTACCCGAAGTGGATGTCGCTGAGCGGACCACCTCTCCCGACTGTGCCCTTCTCCCAGTCCTCGAGGCTGGTACCGCCCGAGCCGGTGCCATTTTCACCAATTCCATTTGGGTTGGGATTCGTATCGCCGACTGGCGCAGGCTTCTTCGACGAGCATCCCGCCATCATCAGCATCACGCCAACACTCACAATTGCGATCGCCTTGGCCAATGTCGAACGATTATTCACCCAACCACCACGACCACACTGGACAGGAATCATTACCATTGCCCTCCGTCAAAGCGGAAATAATCTTCCGGTTGCCGACCATCATTATATAGATTCGCGAGTTGTGACTGCGCGTCGAGCTGAACGCGATATAACGCCCGTCGGGAGACCAACTCGGATATTCGTTGGAACCGTTGCCGTCGGTGATCTGGATCGGCTCGCCGCCCTTGAGCGAAATTGTCCATATATCGAAGCGTCCGTTCTCACGCCTCTGGTACGCAAGCTTGTCGCCCTTGGGCGAAAACGCCGGCGTGGTGTTGTAGTCGCCGCTGAACGTGAGCCGCTTGGCCGCGCCGCCGCCGAGCGGCATTACGTAGATCTGCGGAGTGCCCGAGCGATCCGACGTGAACGCCATACTCTCGCCGTCGGGCGAAATTGCCGGGCTCACGTTGATTCCGTTGGTATCGGTGAGCTGACGAATCTCGGCGCCCTCGCGCGTGATCAGGTACAGATTGGTGGTGCCGCCACGCTCGATCGCGGCGACCACTCGCTCGGCGTCGGGCGAAATCGTGCCGCCGATCAAGCGCCCGTGCGGGCTGTCGAGCCGCGTTTCGCGCCGTTCCTTGAGATCGGCGAGATAAAGCGCTGGTTCCAGGCTCTTGTACGAGAGATAGAGGACGTAGCGCGTGCTGTGATCGAAACTCGGGAATAGATTGATCGTGGGGTTGTCGGTCAGCTTGAACAGGTTCTGACCGTCTATCGATTGCGTATAAATTTCCTTGAAGCGCCCGCCGCGAGTCGAGACGAAGCCGAGCTTTGAATCGAACGGCCCCTTCTGTCCGGTCGCCGACTCCAGAATAGCGTCCGCGAATCGCCGCGCCATCCGCGCCGCGTCGGTCGCATTGCCCGTGTAGTTCTTGCCCATCATGCGCCGCTGCTGCGCTACATCGTATAGGTACGCCGTCAGCTTCATCCCCGATGCGTCCGCGGCGATCGATCCCTTGACCAGGAAGTCCGCGTTGATCGATTTCCAGTCGGCGAAGTTGAACTGGCCCAGCTCAAAGCCCGAGGACTGCGGATCCTCGATGTACGCGTGCGGATCGATAATTCTGAAATATCCCGAGAGTTCGAGGTCCTTCCGGAGCGTGCTGATAAAATCTTTGCTTATCTGATGGTCATTGTCGCCGCCGAGACTTTTCAGCCCCGACACCGCGATCGTCGAGAGTTGCGATCCCGGTCCGGCGATCGTCATCGTGATCGGCGCAGCCGCAGACGAACGCGCGACGAAAGCGAACGCCGCGAGCATGATCGAGCAACACAGGATTCGCTTCATGGTTTCAGACCGAGTCGCGCGCCAACTCGAACTCCACGCACCTGGCTCATCCGCACCTCCTGCACCATCATCCTGTTAGGACTTGAGTTCGCCGAGCTGGAACAATGCTTTTATTCCTGATGAAAATTGATCGCGAAATTTATCCGGCGGCGGCGGGAACGGCGCGGCGCGCCGGATCGCTCGAATCACCGAATCATCGAAGGCCGGGTCATTAGAACTCGTGCCGATCTTGGCGCCGACTAAAGTTCCGTCCGGGCCGATCGCGAAATCCACTGTCGCGGTCAGATCGTTTGAACCGCCGGTAAAACTCCACGCCTTCTTAATCTGATCCTGCACAGTCTTATAGTACAGCAGAAATTCCGGGTCCTTGAGAATCCCCTCGCTGCCTTCGCCCGGCCCAACTCCGTAGCCGCGCCCCTCCGACGCAACGCTGCCGACCACGGGTCCGCCGCCCGCCGACGCCGCCGGAGTGTCGGTGTCGTCGTCCGAATCGTCATCCATGTCCTCGTCGTCGTTCTTTTTCGCCTCGGCCGCCATCTTGGCGACGTTCTTGACGTGCTCTTCGAAATTTCTGCGCTTCAGCGCGGCCAGCCGCTCCGCGACGCTCGGTGTCGAACTTGCTCTCGCGATCACAATCTTCGACGCCTCAGACTTGGGTGCGCGACGCTTCGACTCCCTGGGTGTGGGCCTCGGCGTCGGCCGCTTGGTCGGCTCCGGAGTCGGTACTGGCGTATCGGTCGGCGTCGCCTCGACCGTCGGCGCGGCTGTAGGCGCGGCGGTCGGCTCGGGCGTCGGCGTTTCGGTCGGCGTCGTGAGCGTATTCAGCGCCAACGCGTTTTTATCGTCGTTCGGCGCGAGTTCCGGCTTGGGCGGCTCGACTTTGACCTTGGGTTCCTCCGGCTTGGGCTGAGCCTTCGATTCGTCCGCATGATGCCGATTGATTCGCGGCAAGCGCGTGCCGAGATCCCCGGCCGGAATATTATCGACGATCTTTACTGTGTATGCGGGCGGCGGCGCATCCGGTTGATGCAGATATCGCGGCGCGACGAAGAAAATCAGCGCGAACACCGCACCGTGACCCAGCGCCGAGACGACAATCGCCCCGAAATATCCGGCCCGCGACTGCCCCTCGTCCCGGTTACGGTCCGGCGCTGCCACGCCCGCGCTCACTTCGCGAATGCGGCGGGGCCGTCGCGTCGGCGCCGGCCGGCATCTCGGTTACCATACCTACGTTCTCGATCCCCGCCGATTTGATCGCCGCCATGGTGCGAATCACCTCGCCGTACGGCACCTGGTCGTCGGCGCGGATAAAAACCTGGCGGTCGGGACGCTCCTGCGAGATCGCTTTCAGCTTGTCGGTCAGCTCGTCGGCCGAAAGTTTCGAGTCATTGAGATAAATCTCGCTGCCGCGCGTTATCGAAACCACGAACTGTTCTTCCTTGCCCGGCAGCGCCTGCGCCTTGACCTTCGGCAGCGAGACTTCGACGCCTTGCTGGATAATCGGCGCGGTCACCATGAAGATCACCAGCAGCACCAGCATCACGTCGACCAGCGGCGTGACGTTGATCTGCGAGACCATCTGCCCGCGTTGTGCCGGATCCATTGCCATCGGTTTTCCGCTCGCTCTACGAAAGGAAATGACGTTCGGCGATGTTCAAGAATTCTGACGTAAAATTGTCCATCTCGGTTGCAAGCACGCGCACGCGTGCAATGAAGTAATTGTAGAACATCTGCGCTGGAATCGCTGCGACCAGGCCGACCGCCGTCGTGATCAGCGCCTCCGCGATACCCGGCGCCACCGCCTGGATACTCGACGTATGCGACGCCGACAGCCCGAGAAACGCCGTCATGATTCCCCATACGGTCCCGAAGAGCCCGATAAACGGGCACGACGATCCAGTCGTCGCCAGAAACGTTATCCCCGACTCGAGCTTGGTCAGTTCCACGTTTTCCTGGCGCTTCATCGCGCGCATCACGTTCGCGATTCCGCCCAAGTCCGTCGAGAAGCCGCCCTCGGCGCCGACCGCCTGCCGTTTGGCTCGAGTCAATTGGAGCAGCTCCTGGTAACCCGAGCGGAAAACCTGCGCAACCGGACTCTGCTTGAAATTGACGCTGGCGGTATGGATTGCGGCAAGATTCTTCGAATCCCAAAAAATCGCGATAAAGCGCTCGGACTCGCGCCGCGCCCGTGATATCTGAACCAATTTGTAAAGGATAATTCCCCAGCTGCCGACCGAGAACGCGACCAGCAGCCACAGCACAGCGGCAACCACTGGGCCAGTGCCCAGCACCAAATCCACCACCCCCAATCCGCCTGCACCACTCACCTGATGGAGCATATACTCCGCACTCGACCAGAGAATCGTTTCATTATAAGGGTATCGGCGCGCCCAAAACCAGCACACCCTATTAGACGCGATTGTCCGGGTTAGGTTGCTGATTCGCGCTCCGTCCGGGCGTAAGATCAGTTAATAGATCGCCCTTGAATATCGGACCCGGACTTATCTAAGGTTCGGGTCATTAATTTTGGTATTCTTTATTCGGCGTATGATCATTGCGAATTGCCTGGCAGGAGGAATCGAGCGGTGGCGATAAAAGTCGGGATTAACGGATTCGGCCGAATTGGCAGGATGTTCCTGCGCGCGGCCCTCACCAAGAAGGACCTCGAAGTCGTCGCCGTCAACGACATCACCGACGCGCCGACCCTCGCCCATCTGCTCAAATACGATTCCATCCACGGCCCCCTTAAGCACGAGGTCAAGACCGAAGGCGGGCACATCTACCTCGACGGCAAACAGATGCAGGTCCTTGCCGAGCGCGATCCCTCGAAACTTCCGTGGGGCAAGCTCGGCGTGCAGGTGGTGATCGAATCGACCGGGCTCTTCACCGCGCGCGACAAGGCGGCGATGCATCTCGCCGCGGGCGCGAAAAAAGTCGTCATCAGCGCTCCCGCCGACGGCGCCGATGTCACCCTATGCCTCGGCGTCAACCAGGACACCTACGACCCGAAAAAGCACGACGTAATTTCCAACGCGTCGTGCACCACCAACTGCCTGGCGCCGATCGCGAAAGTTCTGCACGATAAATTCGTCGTAGTGCACGGCCTGATGACCACGATTCACAGCTACACCTCCGATCAGATGCTGCAAGATGGCCCGCACAAGGATTTGCGCCGCGCCCGCGCAGCCGCGCTCTCGATGATCCCGACTTCGACCGGCGCCGCGAAAGCAATTGGCCTGGTGCTGCCGGCGCTTCAGGGCAAGCTCGACGGCCTTGCGATTCGCGTTCCAACCTCCAACGTTTCCGTGGTCGATCTCACTGCGACGGTCGAGAAAGACGCCGACGAAAAATCCGTCAACGCTGCGATGAGGGCCGCGGCCGAAGGCCCGCTCAAGGGCATCCTCGAATACAGCGAGGCGCCGCTCGTTTCGACCGATCTCAACGGCAATCCTCATTCGTCGATCTTCGATGCCCCGCTGACCAAGGTCAGTGGCAAGCGGCTGGTGAAAATATTTTCGTGGTACGATAACGAATGGGGCTACTCGAACCGGCTCGCTGATATAGCCGCATTCGTCGCGGGCAAGCTGTAAGCGCCCGAGTCGAATCGAGTCTCTCAAGAAAAGAAATCGTCGCCGATGCCCGTCATTCCGATCACGAGCCTTCAGTTGAAAAACAAGAAGGCGCTCGTGCGATGCGATTTCAACGTGCCGATGCACGAAGGCAAGATTCAGGACCCCGCGCGCATCGACGCGAGCCTCGACACGATTCGCCACATCCTGGGGCAGGGCGGCACCGCGGTCCTTTGCTCGCATCTTGGCCGTCCCAAGGAACGCAGCGCCGAGCTGAGCCTCAAGCCGGTCGCCGAATATCTGTCTGCGGTGCTCGGGCAGAAGGTCGCGCTCGCACCCGATTGCATCGGCGATCACACCGGCAAAATGATCGAGGCACTCAAACCCGGTGAAGCGATCCTGCTCGAGAACCTGCGCTTCCATCGCGAGGAAGAAGCCAACGATCGCGACTTCTCCCATGAACTCGCGCGCGGCAAACAAGTCTTCATCAACGACGCGTTCGGCGCCGCGCATCGCGCCCACGCCTCGACAGTGGGAGTCACCCGCTTCATCGTGGAGCGCGCCGCCGGATTCCTCATGATGCGCGAGCTCGAGGCGCTGCGCGCCGTCACCGAAAATCCCAAGCGTCCGGCGCTCGCGATCCTGGGCGGAGCAAAAGTCTCCGACAAGATCGGAGTCATCAGAAATCTGATGACCAAGGTTGACGCGATCCTGATCGGCGGCGCGATGGCCTACACGTTTCTCAAAGCCCAGGGCGTCGCGGTGGGCCGCTCGCTGGTTGAGGACGATAAAATCGATCTGGCGCGCGAGCTATTGGCCGAGGCCGCGAAGAAAAATGTCAGAATCGTGCTGCCGGTCGATCATGTAGTCGCAGGCGCTCCTGAAGCCAACGCCAGCGCCAACACAGTCACCGAAATTCCGTCCGAGCTGATGGGCCTCGATATCGGACCGCAAACCATCGACGCCTTCATCGCGGAAATCGCCCGCGCAAAAACCGTGATATGGAACGGCCCACTGGGATTTTTCGAAATCCCCGCGTTCTCGTCGGGCACGATGCGCGTCGGCGAAGCGCTTGCCAACCAACTGGACGTCGTGTCGATAATCGGCGGCGGCGACACCGCCGCCGCAGTAGCGCATCAACCGTGGGCGAAAAAATTCACCCACATCTCAACCGGCGGCGGCGCCTCCCTGGAATTCCTGGAAGGCCGCGAACTCCCCGGCGTAAAAGCCCTCGAAGCGCCAGGTAAGTGACGCTAGCGCGAAAATGGAACCACGCAAAAAACTAATCGCCGGAAACTGGAAGATGCATCTTCTTCCGGTCGAGGCGCGCGCCCTCATCGCCGGGCTCCGAGCCGACATCGATCGCGACGCCGCCACGCTCGCCAAAGATCGCGACGTGATGGTCGCGCCGCCCGACATCCTGATCCCCGCAGTCGCGCAAGCGCTCGCGGGCTCCTCGATTCTGCTCGGCGCGCAAAACATGTTCTACGAGGAGAAGGGCGCCTTCACCGGAGAAGTGTCGCCCCCGATGCTGAAAGCTTACGGCGTTACCCACGTCATCCTGGGCCATTCGGAACGCCGTCACGTCTTTCATGAGCCCGATGAGCTGATCAACAAGAAAGTGCTCGCCGCGCTGAACCATCGGATGGTGCCGATACTGTGCGTCGGCGAGACCGAAGCCCAGCACGATAGCGGCGACGCGCTCAGCGTCGTGCTCCGCCAGCTCGAACGCGGACTCGAAGGCGTCGGCGAAGCTCAGATGCCCGCGCTGGCCGTCGCCTACGAGCCGGTCTGGGCGATCGGCACCGGCCGCACCGCGACTCCCGAGCATGCGGAATCGATTCACGGCGCGATCCGCGGCGTGATCCTCGAGCGCTACGGCCGCGAACGCGCGTCCGCGATTCGAATCCTCTATGGCGGCAGCGTCAATCCCGAGAATGTTGACTCGCTCGTCTCCAAACCCGATATTGACGGGGCTCTGGTCGGCGGGGCAAGCTTGAAGGCTGACTCGTTCGCGCGCATCGTCAGGGCGCGGACTCGTTAAGAAGAACCCATGGTATCAATTGTAGTTTCGGTTCACGTGATCGTATGCGTCTCGCTATGCGTCATCATTCTGCTCCAGCAGGGTAAGGGCGCGGATATCGGCGCGGTCTTCGGCGGTTCGAGCCAGACCGTCTTCGGCGCGAGCGGCGCCGGCAATGCGCTCACCAAGGCAACCTGGTCGCTCGCGGCAATCTTTTTCGCGACCTCGATTTTCCTGGCGCTCGCGTCGGCGCAGCGCGTTACCGGAAGTATCTTCGACCGGCCGTTTTCGTCGGGAGGATCGTCCGTGATGCCGTCGACGAAGCACATTCCCAAGAACGCTCTCCCGGCCGCGCCGGCGCAGAATCCTGCCGGCTCAGGCACGCCGGGCGCGACGAAGAAGTAGCAAGCGCGCGGGTGGTGGAACGGCAGACACGCCAGTTTGAGGGGCTGGTGGTAGCAATACCGTGCGGGTTCAAGTCCCGCCCCGCGCACCAATCTTCGCCGGCTTCCGATCCTCTGGCCTCATCTTCTTTGTGACATCCCGAGTTCCGGGGGCGACGAATACTTCTATTGGAAGAGGATGATCGATCACGTAGCCGCCGTATTTTTGATCGTGGGTCACGGGCTGCACGCGGCCCTTTGAGTCTTTGGCACGCGCCAGCAGTGTGTATTTGCCCGCCGCGTTTGGTGTGAGCCACTCGAACTTCCATCGGCGCCACGTATGCCGTCGAACGGGGTCCAGAAATTCTCCCGCGGCCCAGGTTTGGCCGCCGTCAGTGCTCACCGCGATTTCAGTTACCTCGGTCTCGCCCGTCCACGCGGCGCCGAAAACCACGTACAGATGGTTCGGTTCAAGCGTTTCATAAATGCGGGGGCGGGCGATCTCGGACTTGAGTTTTATTTCTCCCAATGGGCGCCACACCGGCTCGTTGTCCACGTAATCCCAGTAAGCGTAGTCCGATGTCTGCCAGTAACCTTGGAACGGCTCTCGTACCGCGTGGATACCCGTCAGCCACTTGACGGAAGCCATTCCGTAGTGACCGGGGACAATCGCACGCACGGGATATCCGTGGTCCAGTGGAAGATCGCCGCCATTCATCTGGTAAGCGATCAACACTTCCCGCTGAATTGCTTTGTCACGCGCTAAACTGCGGACATACGAGATCGTACCGGGAGGTATCGGCTTTTCCTTCGGCGTTCCTCGATCGGCTCCTTCGAGCACGATCTCACACGCGCCGTTTTCAAGGCCCGCCCGTTCCAGCAAAGCGGCCAGAGGCACGCCGGTCCACTCCGCATTGCCAACAGCGCCGAGCTCCCACGGCACTCCTTCGACCTGCGGCACGAGGAAGGCGCGGCTGTTGCCTGCGCACTCTAAAACGGCGACCCGCGTCTCGGACCGCATGTTTCGCAATTCCTGGTAGCTCAGAGAAAACGGATTCCTGACCGCGCCATCGATGCGCAGTCGGTAGTCGGCGAGATCCAGCTTCGGAGCCCGGAAATGATTGCGTACGTAGAACAGCGCGGCGGGAGTGATAAAGGAGTCAACCTGATCGAGCGGAGTCTCCAGATTTTTCGGATCCTTCTGTCGAATGATCAGGCCGCTCGAGGAGCGTCGACGAGCCGTCGTGATCTCGTTCCCGGCATGTTTGTGAGCACTTCCCATCGGAAAATCGGCGCCTTTTACCCAACGATCGTGAGGATGTCGAGCGCGTCTCGCGTTCTCTCAATCCTTAAGGCGAGAAAAATGATCGCACAAAAGTGCGACCCAAATCTCTCGTAGCAATGGCACGTGCGGCCGTTCACAGCCCCGGTAGCTTCGGGGTTTCCTGCCATGCCTTCCGCGAACGAATCGCCTCGAGGTACGCACGAACGCGCGGAAAATCGCCAAAGCTGAATCCCGCCTTGTCGAGAACGTTCAGGGTGGGACCATAGTCGCAATCGACCAGCGAAAATTCGTCACCCATCATCCATTTGCGGGTGGAGAGGTGCTGGTCGACGATTCTGATCGGATCGGGCAGCGCTTTTTCGCCGCGCGCGATCGCCGCCTCGTCGGGTGTGCCGCCGCTCAACTTGACCGCGATTCGATTGAAGGCCACCTCCGTCGCGGGCGGGGAAATCGCGCTGGTCAGGAAAAAGAGCCAGCGCAATGCGTCGGCGCGCCCGGCCGGAGTCGTCGGCCATAGCCGCCCGCTCTTCTCGCCGAGGTACGCCAGGATCGCGTGAGACTCCCACAGCTTGAGATCGCCGTCGACCAGCACCGGCACGCGACCGCATGGATTCAGCGACAGGAATTCGGGCGAGCGTTGCTCGCGCTTGAGCAAATCGACCGGGACCGTCTCGCAGTCGAGGCCGAGCTCATTGATCGCGAACCAAATCTTCTGCGGATTCGGTGAAGGGAAATAGTAGAGTTTCATCGTCTTCCCCCTGGGCTAATTTTTTGGTTCCGGGCTTGCATTTTGTCGTCATGCGGCCGGCGCGAACACTTTCTGATAGTGCCCGAGTATCCCGTCCCATCCTGAATTGTAGTTTTTCTCGGCGTCGCGGGTTTTCTCGCTCTGCTCGAATCCGCGATGCTCCAGATCGATGCGGGTTCCGTCCGCCTCGGCGGTGAAGCGAATTTCAACCTGGGTGGTAACGTCCCAACTCGGCGCGCGCCAGCTGAAAGCCACCCGCGACGGAGGCTCGTACGCCGTCACCCGTCCGATCTCGTACTCGGTGCCGTCGCCGCGCCTTTCGAAAAAGCGCCCGCCTACTTCCCGCGCGAGCGATAGCTTGCTGTCCTTGCCGCCGAACCCGCCCGGCCACCATTCGCCGATATCCTCGCAGAACACCTTGAATGAAATCTCCGGCGATCGTGCGACCCAGATCGATTTGCGAATCGTCATGCCTTTTTCTCCGCATAGCGCTTGAACGCGTCGAGCGCGACTTCCCAGAACCGCTCCATACCTTCCATCTGCTCGATCATGTCGCGCATCGCTTTGCCTCCGGACGGGGCCAGCTCATAGATCCGCTCTCGCCCGCTCTGTTTCGCCCGTATCAATCCCGCGCGAGTGAGCAGCCGCGTATGCTTACAAATGGCGGGCCGGCTGATCGCAAATCCATGCGCGAGCTCACCGGCTCGATGCGGCGCCTCAGCCAACCGGCGAAGAATCTCCCTGCGAGTCGGATCACCCAGCGCAGCAATCGTCTTGTCGAGCGACATCGAGAAAATATGTAACCAATAGGTTACGCATTGTCAAGCGGCAAGGTACAACACAAACCGCGGACTAGTCTCGTTAGATGCCCAGCGATTTTCGCATCGACGCTACGTCTATAGCCTGGTGCTCTTCGAGCGATCGCTGCGTTGCGAGCGACAAGACGAGCGCATTCACCGCGAGCTCGGCGCCTAGCAGAGATGGGTCACCCTCGCCGCGAACGCAATCGACGAAGAGCCGCAGTTCTTCCTCATACGGATTGTGCCCCACGATTGAGACGGCCTGCTGGCCGCCTTCCTCTGGAAAGAAGGTAAACGTGCTCTGGGGTGGACCGTCTCCGAACACGTTCTTGAGGTCGAACGCGCCTTTCTCGAACAGAACTCGGAAGCCGGCAGAAAAAGGGAAGCTCTTTGGCAGGATCCCGCTGGCGAGGATGGTTGCAGTGCGGCCGCCTTCGAAGTCGAGCATTGCCGATATCTCGCCCGGTGTTCCGGCCGCAGTGCGCACCGCGGTCGCCGAAACGCGAACCGGCGTTCCCATCAGCCAGTTCGCGAAATCGAAGTCGAAGGTCATGAGCTCGGTCGAAGGGTCCGAATAGTGGTCCTTGTGATCCTGGCCGCCGACGCGCAGGTAGGAGCCGAGCCGATACGCCATCACACTAAGCAGGTTGCCGTGTTCGCCGGACTCCACTGCGCGATGTACGTGCTCGTACTGTGCGATACATCGCATCAGCAGTCCGACCATCAGGATCCGCCTGGAACTGTGCGCCGCCTTGATCATTGCCACCGCATCTTCGACGCGAAGCGCTAGTGGCGTCTCGCAGAAAACATGTTTGCCCGCAGACAAAGCTGCGGTCACGAACTCTGCGTGGTTCACGGAAGGAAGGCATACGTCGATAGCGTCGATAGCCGGATCCTCGATGAGAGCGCGTGGGTCGGTTACGGCCCTGGCGTTGCAAGTCTTTGCGGCGGCCGCTGCTCGCTCTGAGGTCCGGCTGAATATCCCGGCTATCTCGACACCTTCGATGGAGCCGAAGGACTCCGCGTGCTCAAGGCCCATCGAACCGCCGCCCAGTATTCCGATTCTCACCTTTGATTTCGGCATTTCTTTATGTCTCCTCGCTTGGTCGCGATTCCAGCATGCCGCCAAGCGATAGTTGTCGCGGTAACTGCTGCGCGATCGGAGGCCGTTCCATGTAGCGTTCGTGATCGATCGGGAACCCGTATCGCGCACGGAGCCGGTCGAACAGGCGCCCCATCCGTTCGTCGTATGCATGCGGTACATACTCGGCGTGGGCGTAAAACGCATCGATACGTCCGCTCAGATGCGGGAATCGCTCCTTCACATATGGAATGAACCGGCGCGCCGCCGCCGGTTTCAAAAATAGCGAGCGCCACCATACTCCCGACGCGCCCGCGCGATGCGCCCCGCGAATCACGCTCTCGATCGCCGCCGGCTCGTCCGTCAGTCCCGGAATCATCGGCATCATGAGCACGTTGCATCGGATACCCGCCCGCGCCAGCTCGAACAGCGCGCGCAGCCGCAATCCCGGCCGCGGCGCGCGCGGCTCCAGTATTCGTTGCAGCCTTCGATCGAGCGTTATCACTGAAAAGTTCACCGACAGCTTCGAGCGCCGATTGATCTTCTTGAGCAGCTCGAGGTCGCGAACAATTAAGCTCGACTTGGTCGTGATCGACAGGTTAAGTCCCGCAAGTTGCGCGAACACCTCGAGCATCGAGCGCGTCAGCCCGTACTTCCGCTCCGCCGGCTGATAGGGATCGGTCGCGGTGCCGATTGCAATCGCGTCGGTGCCAATCGGCGTGCGCGATAGTGTCCGCCCGAGCACCTCGGCCGCCATCCGCTTGACGAAAATCTTGCGCTCGAAGTCCATCGGGTCGTGCAGCTCCAGGAACTCATGCGTGTACCGCGCGTAGCAGTAAACGCATCCGAACTCGCACCCGCGATACGGATTGATCGTCCATCGAAACGGCATCCACGGACTGTCGCATCGGTTGAGAATCTGCCGCACCGGCATCTCGACAAACTCGACCCCGCGGCTCGCGGGCAAGTCCTCCAACGGGCTTTCCAACCCGTCGGCGTAGAGGGGCAATGTGGCGGCGGCATCCATCTTTGACGGCATGGTTATTTTCGCTTTTTCTTCGCTATTAGTCAAGACGGGGATTATCTGGATGTAGACTATCAGGCTGGATTCTGTAATGATTCCGGCGATGGGCCAGAATCGAACGATCCCCCGCTACGATGGTCGAGTATTAGGCGTGCTGTTCAGGCTGGGCGGGCTGAGCGGCTTCTTTGGCTTTCCGGCGACGGTAGGAACGCTGCTTCTGCGCTTTGTAATGCGGGTGCGTTTTCTCGTGGTAGTCGCCGCACTTCCGGCAGAAAAAGAACAGAATCTTTTGCGCGTAGCCGGAACCCATACCGACAGTTTCCGCAGTTGGTGGGTTGTCGTCAAGCGCACTACGTTAGATTTCCATGTTTGCTGATATCTGGATGTACATCGTCGCACTTCTCTCCAATTGGGCTTCGCTCATTTGGGGAACGTCACTGATTTTCGACGTTGGTGGTCTTGTGCTTCGCAAGAATCAATATTTGTCGATCAGCAACTGGCTCGATCAGTACATAGTTGAAGAAACGCGCGTGGTGGTTCTACGGACGTTGCTTGTTGTCGGCTTATTGATAGCGGGATTCAATGCTTGGGATGAGCAGTACCAAACGGCCATAAAATCAGCACACTTACCGCCGTCAACCGCAACAATGTTCGCGCGTCGGCGATTGTTGCCAGACCAGGAGGAATCCTTAGCCACTAGTTTGGCAACTATAACTTTCGTTCATACGGTTAAAATCGAGGCGTCGGATCGAGACCCCGAAGCTTGGGAATACGCCACCGACTTTGAAAGGGTCTTCAAGCGAGCAGGATGGACTATAGCCGATGATGGTGTCTTCAATTCAGCAAATGGCGGAGCGGGCATTGCCCTTCTGCTTGCCGGTCCGAACGATTGGAAAACGTCATATGGTGACCAATTAGACGCCGCGTTTGCCCGTGCTCAACTAAGAATATGGGGCCGTGGCGTAGACCCTGCCCTACCTGTTAACCAAATAGAATTGTCCGTTGGTTACAATTCCGGTTCCTAGCTAGGAGCAAATGATGTCGGACACTATGAAAGCAGCCGTGATTCTCGCTGCGGCACTGATTGTGGCCGCAAGTCTCAATGGCGGCATCTATGAAACGAATTCTGGATACCGCATCAATCGTTTTACTGGCGACGTTCAATATATGTTCGGCGGTCGAGCGCGAATGTCCGTGCCAACCGTTGCTGAACTTGTGAAGCGTCCATCGTCAGCGCCTACAGTCGCGGGAACGGAATTAAATCCGAAAACATTGAAGCCGCTGGCGTCGGGTTGGATCGAGTTAGGAGGCGGTTGGTGGTGCAACCCGCAGATTGATTATCACCAGCAGCCGCAATGCTTGAGGCCGCAAGACTTCGTGCCACCCGATGCTCCGATGGCAACTCCTTAAGGAGGAATCCGGTTGTGACAACCAGCAAGCAGATTTACTTTGAGCCGTCTGATATTCGAGCAATCCAATTGGAGTGCAGGAACTGCGCAGCAAGGGTATCTTGTCGTGTGAAGGATTGGAAACCCGAAGCGACGATCTGCCCTAATTGTCCCGCATCGCTGATAGATGCGAAGGAATTATTTGTGCTCCAAAAGCTGGCCCAATCGCTCAATACGCTGCTAACTCATGGCGATACATTCGGCTTTCAATTGCGTTTTGAATTGAATGAAAGCTCCAATTGAACCGTCTCGCTGGCGACGTTCTCAGATAGCTGAGACATTCGCCAGTGTTCGTGTCTCAGCACCCTCCTATTGCTTTGCCGAAAATATCGGCTTCGTTCCGATTGTTGAATCGAAACGTAAACTCGTTCAGATAGAGCGGCAGATACTTTTTGCTGACGTGATGGTACGTTCCGATCACGCCACGCTTGAGCAGTGACCAGAACGATTCGATGTTCTGCGTGTGAACGTCACCGCGCACGTATTCGTTAGCGGAGTGCCGAACGAAATAATGCTCGCGGTCGTAAATGCTGATCGGGTCGTAGCCTTTTGCCTCGTCAGTGATCACGAGCGTGGCTTTCGCTTTCGTCACTTGGCGAACGAAGCCAGTTAGAGCCTCGGTGTCTGTTCGTTCAATCATCTGACAGACCACATTACCCTTGCGCGAGATCGCGCCGATCACTGGCGTCTTACCTTGCGTGCCTAATTTTCCACGCTTCCCAAGATGCTTGTTTCGTTCCTTGCCACCAATCCAAGTCTCGTCCACTTCCACAATCCCCATCAGTTGGCGGAACTCAGGGTCTTTCATTCCGGCGCGGAGACGCATGCACATATACCACGCGGTCTGATACGAGCCGGTTCCGAGCAGCCGATGAATCTGAAGCGCGCTCATTCCCTTCTTGCTCGTAACCATCAAGTGCAGAACTTTGAACCAAGTGATCAGCGGCTTCTTGGATTCCTCGAAGATCGTTCCAGTCGTGAGCGCAAAGCGATAGGGCGAGCGCGGCTTCGGCCCGCACTTCATACACTGCCAATGCCACGGACGCGCCGTGCTTTCGTAGACATGATTGTTATTGCAGCGCGGGCAATGCGGGCCACTGGGCCAGCGCCGGAGCAGCAAATAAGTGCGGCAGGCTTCCTCATTCGGGAACAACACATCGAACTCGGAGAGCGTCAATTGACGAGTGAAGCGCGGCTGATGCTTGTTGCTTTTGTTCGGCATATTCAGACATTAGCGCGATTACTGATGTTAGTCAAGAGCCGGATAATCCCCGTCAAGATGCGCCAATCATGGCCTAACTAGCCGGAATTGGGCCGAATTTGCGATCTCGCCTACGGCGTCGGCGGCGGAAATTGCGTGCGCAGGAACGCATCGAAAGCACGGTCTGGCAACACGCGACGAAGTCCCATCAGGACCCGCGCGGCGAGCGTGACTTTGTATCGAGTGCTCGGATGGGCCGCCGAGATTGCCCGCTCGATCACTTCTGCGACCGCCTCGGGCGGCGCCGCGAAGCGAGCCATCGGCCCGCCCTCGTACGCCTCGCGAATCTGCTTTTCCAGCACCACGTTGAACGCCGCGTAAGGCGAGTCTTTCGACGCCGCGATGATGCCGACCGCGGTGTCGCCGAAGCGCGTCTTGATTGGCCCCGGCTGGATCACGATCACGTCGACACCGAAGCCTCGCACCTCGAACCGCAGCGCGTCGCTGAGCGCTTCAACCGCATGCTTGGTCGCATGATAGTAACCGCCGCCGGGAAAGGTCAGCTTCCCGCCCATCGAGCTCAGGTTGACGACGCGGCCCCATCGCTGGCGGCGCATCGCGGGCAGCACCAGCTTGGTCATCGTGATAAGCCCGAACACGTTGGTCTCGAACTGGCGTCGAATCTCGGTCATCGGCACTTCTTCGACCGCGCCCTCGAGTCCGTAGCCGGCATTATTGATTAGCACGCCGACTGCGCCCTCAGCGCGCTCTACCGCGTCGACCGCCGCGCGCATCGAGGCCTCGTCGCACACGTCGAGCGCCATCGTCTTGCATCCGAGCGCCGCCAGGTCCGCAATCGATTCCGGTTTCCGCGCCGTCGCGTACACGTTCCATCCGCGCGACTTCAAATGATGCGCCGTCGCTCGACCTATTCCGGTCGAGCATCCGGTGATCAGCACTGCCTTGGATACGGTCTCCGCCATCTATTTGCTCCTGCTTAATGTGCAGCGCGCCTCTCTTCCCCGGCGAGCGGCTAGATTCTAGATGTAGTTATGATCCGGCGATACTGATATCGGTCTCACGGACCCGGAGGATTCTATGGCAGCCAATCAACGCAAATATCGTGAGCAGTATGGCGAGTGGGCTCTCGTGACGGGAGCGTCGGCGGGAATCGGACTTGAGTTTGCGCGAGCACTCGCGCGCGAAGGGATGTCGGTGGTGCTGACCGCGCGCCGCGAAGATCGCTTGAACACTCTCGCGACTGAGCTCCGCAATGAATTTCACGTCGATACGAGAGTCGTCGCCGCCGATCTCGCCACGCCCGACGGCGCCGATCACCTTGCCGACGCGGTTGCGGATCTTCCGATCGCGTTCCTGGTCAATAACGCCGGCTTTGGATTGGCGGGCCGCTTCGACAAGCTTCCGACTGACCGGCTGCGCGCGATGGTCATCGTCAATTGCCTGGCGCCGGTGGTGCTGACCAGCCGCATCCTGCCCGGAATGATTCAGCGCGGACACGGCGCCGTGATCGTGGTCGGCTCAGTGGCCGGACGCCAGCCGCTGCCGCTGCGCGCGGTATACAGTGCGACCAAGGGCTTCGATCTCCTGTTCGGCGAGGGTCTATGGGGCGAGTTGCGCGGCACTGGCGTCGACGCGCTGGTGATCGAGCCCGGGCCGACGCAAACCGAGTTCCAGGCGGTCGCCGGCGAGAGTGTCGGGCCCGATCATGGCGAGCCGGCCGCCGACGTGGTGCAGGTCGCGCTCGACGCACTCGGCAAGCATCCGAGCGTGATCTCCGGATGGTTCAACTGGGCGCGCGCCAACGCAATCCGCCTGGTCCCGCGCTCGACCGCGGCAATAATGGCGAAGCGAGTGATGGCCGGCCAAACCCCCACCGAGCTTAGATAAAGCGTCGGGCAAGAGACCCTTGCAAGAGACGTTTGGATGATTGGTTGTCCCGAAAAGTATTGTACCTTCGTACAATAGCCGCCCGCCTGAAAGTGTCGCAGACTGGCAACTCAACCGTGTGCGAACGTCCTTGAAGGAGCGAGTTACGAAGATGAGAAACCTGGCGATGGTTCTTGGAGTTGCCCTGTGTCTGGCAGGCGCGGCGAGGGTGATTCCTGCAAACGCGCAACAAATCGATCGCACGCAGTTGCCGATTCCAGATACGCAGTACAAGTATCCCGGCAAAGTTCCGCTCGACGCGCGCGACGCAGAGTTTCCGCCGATCAAGCCGCTCCGGCCGCCCGAGGGCGCTCCCAACGTGGTCGTAATCCTGCTCGATGATATCGGTTTCGGTGCGCCGAGCACCTTCGGTGGCGGCGTCAACATGCCCAGGTTGGATGCGCTCGCGAAGGAGGGCTTGCGCTATACCCAGTTTCATACAGCCGCGCTCTGCTCGCCGACCCGCGAGGCGTTGCTGACCGGCCACAACCATCATTCAATCGGGATGGGCGCGATTACCGAATTGGCGACCAGCGCGCCGGGATACAATTCCATCCGTCCGAATCAGGTCGCAACTGTTGCCGAAATTATGAAGTTGAACGGCTACAACACCGCCGCGTTCGGGAAAATGCATCAGACCCCGGCCTGGGAAATAAGCGCCTCGGGACCGTTTACGCGCTGGCCGGTCGGAGAAGGCTTCGAAAAGTTCTACGGGTTTCTGGGAGGTGAGACGAACCAGTGGGCGCCGATGGTCTTCGAAGGTACGACGCGTATCGAGCCTCCGCACACACCCGGCTACAACTTCATGACCGACATGACCGACCAGGCGATCGCCTGGATGCGCTTCCAGCACACCATGACGCCGGACAAGCCGTTCTTCATGTACTTCGCACCTGGAGCACTGCACGCGCCGCACCATACTCCGAAAGAATGGATCGATAAGTACAAGGGCAAATTCGACGAAGGCTGGGACAAGTACCGCGAGGACACCCTGGCGCGTCAGAAGCAGTTGGGATTGGTCCCGCAGAACACTCGGCTCGCGCCCTGGCCCCCGAGCGTCAAGCACTGGAACGATCTGAGCGCCGACGACAAGACCGCGGCCGAACGCTTGATGGAGAACTACGCGGGATTCGGCGAGTATTGCGATCATGAAATCGGCCGGCTGTTCGATGCACTCAAAGAGGCCGGCGTCTCCGACAACACCTTGATCGTGTACATCGCCGGCGACAACGGCATGAGCGCCGAGGGCGGCTTGGCCGGGACGCTCAACGAAATGACCGCGTTCAACGGAGTGCCGGATACGACCGCAAACATCCTTGCCCATCTGGACGACATCGGCGGGCCCAACAGTTTCCCGCACATTCCGGTCGGATGGGCGCTTGCGGGTGACACTCCGTTTCAATGGACCAAGCAGGTCGCGTCACACTACGGTGGCACGCGCAACGGAATGGTGATCGTGTGGCCTGCGGTCATCAAGGAGGCCGGAGGTATCCGCACGCAGTGGCATCATGTCATCGACGTCACGCCGACTATCCTTGCCGCGGCAAAACTCCCCCAGCCGAAAACCGTCGACGGCATCAAGCAGAAACCCATGGAAGGGGTGAGCATGGTCTACTCCTTTGCCGATGCTAAAGCGCCGACAACCCATACCACTCAATACTTTGAGATGTTTGGCAATCGCGGGATCTATCACGACGGCTGGACCGCGGTGACCCAGCATAGCATTCCATGGGACGTTGCAGGGACACCGCCCAAGTTCAGCGCAGACAAGTGGGAGCTCTACAACACCAACGACGACTTCAGTCAGGCGCAGGACCTCGCCGCGAAATTTCCCGACAAGCTCAAGGAGCTGCAGAGTCTCTTTCTCGCCGAAGGGGAAAAGTACAACGTCTTGCCGCTGGATGATCGGCGCGTCGAACGTTTCGTGCCAACGCTGGCCGGCCGTCCGTCGCTGATGTGGGGTCGCACTTCGGTGACGCTCTATCCAGGGATGAGCGGGATGATGGAAAACGCGACGCTCGACGTTAAGAATCGCTCGCATACCATTATCGCGGCGGTTGAAGTGCCGCAGAGCGGCGGCGAGGGAGTGATCGTCGCGCAGGGCGGACGCTTTGGCGGCTGGACCCTCTACATGAAGGGCGGAGAGCTCAAGTACTGTTACAACTGGCTGAACCAGGAGCGCTACACAATCGAGTCGAAGGATCCGATTCCACCCGGCAAGGCAATCGTAAAACTCGAATTCAAATACGACGGGGGCGGCGTCGGCAAAGGCGGCACCGCAACCCTTTACGTCAACGATCAAAAGGTTGGGGAGGGACGGATCGAAAAGACCCAACCGTACGTCTTTTCCGGAGAAGGTGAGGACATCGGCGAAGACCTCGAAACACCTGTGACCGAGGACTACAAGGAAGGCGACAACAAATTCACCGGCACGATCGATAAGGTGACCATCGCCGTGACGCCGCCGCCCGCAGAGGTCGGGAAAGAGGAAGACCGCGGTGCTGCGATCGCCGACCAGGGCATCGAGTGAGCATCCCGGTCACGCGCTCAACCGGGATGCGAATGAGACGGAGCTGGTGGATTAGACGGGATGTTTGAATCTGCACGCTCAATCGCGTGCGCGAATTCTGCCGCGTAGACGCCCGCGGCGCGCGCCGCCGCGAGGCGGCTCCGCTGGATGCTGCGAATTCATCACGCCCAGGCGCCGAAGCTGCATCACGCAGTGCAGGTAGAGTATCGCGGTTGCTGCGCCGCATGACACGGACATGAGCTTCAGCCAGGTTTTCAATTCTCCGGGAAGCAGCTCCGAGAGTACAAACATCGCGAGCGCGCCCCACTCAACCACGACAACCTGGGAAAGCAGTTGCTCGAGATCGACTCGGTTCGGCAATCGGATCGATGCGGCCGGATCCGACACGCGAACGGTGCGCCTGCGGATCGACGAGAATAAATAGATTGCGATTGCGATTCCGGATCCCGCGCCAAGCAATCCGAACGCGTCTAACATGGCTAACTAGGCGTAACCGGTTGCGATGAACTCATGGGATCGCCGCGAGGTCGTAGGCGGCTGGCAGCTTTTCCGCGATCGTTTCGAGCGACATTCCGTTTGCGGATCCTCGCAGCACGTTGCCGTCGTTGCATACGGCGAAGAAGCCCCCGTTTTGCGGATCGGGTTTCAGCCGCATCGGCATCCCGCGTCCGAATACCTGCTCGTCGGAAATCGCGGTGAAGCTTTCGCCGCGATCGTCGCTGCGGAACAGCATCGCGTCGGGCCCGGTCGGACCCGTGCGCCAGGTCGGCGGCGGACCCATCGCGGCCGCGGTGAAAATTTTCTCGCTGTCGGGCGCGCTCACCAGTAGCGGCACGGTGTATCTGCGCGTGATCCCATGCGTAACCGGCTCCCACGATTTGCCGGCATTGAAGGAGAGATAAAAGCCGTCGCCAGTGGTCGCGTACAGGCGGCGCGAATCGCGCGGATCGACTGCCACCGTATGGATGTCCGTGTAGATTCCGTCGTTGAGTGTCTCGAAGCTGGAGCCGTTGTCGCGCGAGCGGAAGACGCCGCCCTCTTCGACGCCGACGTACATCGTGGACGGCTCATGCGGATCGAAAGCAATCGAGCGCACGTGCGGGATATGCGGCGGCGGCGGAAACGACCATCGGTCGCGGCCCGGTATCTTCAGGAAGCCGGCGCATTCCTTGAAGATGCGCCCGCGATCCTCGCTGCGAAAAAGCCGCGCGTGCGAGGTCCCGATGTAAACGCAGTCTTTCACCGCCGGAGAAGCCGCAATCGACCAGACTTCCTCCTCGCGCGCGAGCGGCGGCGAAATGTCCGTCCACGTCCGCCCGCCGTCGGTCGAGCGCGCAAGCGTTCCCTTGCCGCGCGTATGCTCCGTCGATCCGGCGTAGATCAGATTGGGATCGGCGGCATCCTGCGTCATGCACCAGACCGCCGACGGATCCGCGAGCACCATCAGCGGAGTCGCGCCGCGCGCAGGATCGAGAATCACGATTCCTTTTGCCGTTCCGATGCAGAGTCGCATCTGGTTCAAACCTCTGAGATCGCCAGGGATCGTAGCGCAAACGCCTCCGATCGAACAGCGGCGCAGATCGAACGCGTCTGCTCGTTCGCAGGACTCCCGGATCGTCACGAGGCGTGAATGAGCGTCTATTCTTCGCTGACCGACAACCAACTACTCTCGGAGGAATGGAAAAGAATTCGCCGGTTGAGGTGGCCAAACTCCAGCGTTCACAGTGTGATGAAGCCGTCGAACTTCTATCGAGAGCTTTTCATGGCGATCCGCCTTGGATCTACTTCGCTCCAGATCCCGGGGAGAGAATGCGTCTCCTCAGAGAGAGTTTCCGATGTATTGTAGGGCACTGTTTTGCTGTTGGTGAACCCTATGGAACGCAAGGCAGGCTTTCCGGCGTCGCGCTGTGGATGCCGCCTGGTGTTCAGCACATCAGTGTCGACCAGGAGAGAGATTTTGGGTTTGACCGCCTGCCGGAGACTTTTGGCGCGACCGCCTTCGCGCGTTCCAGGCAGTTGCTGAATCTCCTGGCCGCGTTGCACGAGCGCGATATGCAGGCACCGCATTGGTATTTGCCAATTATCGGAGTTGATCCGGCACTTCAGGGAAAGGGTATTGGTAGCGCGCTAATGAAGCCCATCCTGGCGGCTGCGGACTCGGCTCGGTTGTCCTGCTATCTCGACACGGCGCAACCGCGAAATGTTGCGTTTTATCGCAGCCAGGGTTTCAGAATTCTGGTCGAGGACGTCGAGCCAGTGAGCGGCTTGCGCTTTTGGACGTTCCGCCGGGAGCCCAAAGCTGCTCTGAATGACAAGTTATGAGGGGTGCTCAGGAGCTCGGCAATGATCAGCGAGAGGGAATTACGCCGCTCGGAAATCGCGCAGGTCTGGAATATCGACCGCAGCGAAGTGATGGATAACCTTTATAGCCTCGAGAACGGAACTTTGGTGCTTCGCCCACATCATATCGATGTCCCTGGATGGCCACCCGGGGAAACCGAGAAGTACACGCCGATTCTGCTTGATTGCTTTGATCGCGGCGGATGGTTCTATGGGGCATTCGATGACGCGGCCCTTATCGGAGCGGCAGTGCTGGAAAGCAAGTTTATCGGCAAGCGCAAGGATCAGCTCCAACTCAAGTTCCTTCACGTGAGTCGCGCCTATCGGAACAATGGCTTGGGCGCGAAGCTATTCGAACTCGCCAGCTCTACCGCGCACGCGAGAGGAGCAAAAAGACTGTACATCTCGGCGACTCCCTCAGAAAACACGGTCAACTTTTACCTGAAGTTAGGCTGCACCCTTGCTGTCCCGCCGGATCCAGAACTAGTGGAACTGGAGCCGGAAGATATTCACCTCGAACGCGATGTGTAGTGGATCGTGGTACCGCGCACCGGCGTGGTGAATTCTTTTACGTCAACTGAGCGCCAACCGTGATCTCTCCCGATGCCGCCAGTTGTTCCGGCGCCGCTTTCTTCGGATTCGGATCGATTCGCGCGCGCTTCACGTTGATCGTGCCGCCGCCTAGCGCGATCTTCATCCCGTCGTAATCGATCGCGACGATTGTTCCTGCTTTGCTGGTGCCGCTTTCGCGCCCGAAAGAGGCCTCGTAGAGACGGATTCGCTTCTCGCCGAGTGCCGCAAACGCTCCCGGTTGCGGATCGCATCCGCGAATCAAATTGAAGACCTCGCGCGCCGGCCTGGCAAAATCGATCTTCGCGTGTTCGTCGCGGCACGGCGGCTCATAGGTCGCTATGCTCTCGTCCTGAACTAGCGCCGGCGGATTACCCTTCTTGATCAAATCGACCGCCTCGATCATCGCATCGATTCCCATCGGGAAAAGCGTGTTGAAGTAGATCGAGCCGACCGTGTCGTTCTCCGCAACCGGCACGCGTTTCTGAACGACGATCGGGCCGGTATCGATTCCCGCGTCCGGCCAGAACCAGGTCACTCCCGTTTCCGCATCGCCCTGGATGATCGTCCAGTTGATTCCGCTCGCCCCGCGATGCCGCGGCAACAGCGACGGATGAAAGCAGATCGATTTGTAGCGAGGCGCGTACAGAATCCGCTCGGGTACGATCAGCGTCACGAACGCGAGGATCGCGAGATCCGCGCCGAGCACCCGAAAGTGCTCGTACGCCGCATCGTTCTTGAACGATTTCGGCTGGCTGAGCGGGAGGTCGAGCTCGCGCGCCTTCGCGGCGAGCGGGTCAATCATGCCTTCGCGAGGATCGGGCGGCGCGAATACGTGCACGATCTCGTCCGAATGATCGATCAGCGCCTCGAGCGCTTTGACTCCAAAAGCAGCCTGTCCCAGCAATGCAATGCGCAACGTCGTTCCCTCCGCCGTTCGACCGTCACGCTACCAAAACCAAAATGCGGTTGCACCTTGAAGCGGTTGGGGTACAAATTGCAATCGCGTCAATAACGACAACTATGAGACTCGGACAATCGAAGACCATCTTCGCGACGATGCTGTTCGCCGCGATGCTTGCCAGCATCGCCGATCGTGCCGCGTCCGCCGCTCCCGCGCCCGAGCTGCTCAACCTCGCCGAAGGCGAGTTCTCGAACCTCACCCCCGCGGAAACTGCGCTGCTGAAGTTCGCCGGCTCGTATAGGTCGGGGCCGGGCGAATTCGCGCTCGCCGGACCAAGCGCGAAGCCGGATGATCCGTCCAATGATCCCGCCCACGCCGACAAGTGGGGAATGGAGCGCGAAGTCCGCGCCGAACTCATCCGATGGCTGTGCGTGGATCCTCGGGCCAAGGCGCTAATCGATCCGCAAGGCATCCTCCTGCTCGGCGCGCGAATCATCGGCAAGCTCTACCTGGCTGACGTAGCGATCCCGTTCGCGCTCACGCTGCGAAACTGTTCGATCAGCGAGCGGATGACCTTCGAACACGCATCGTTCCCGCGCCTCGACCTGGGGGGCTGCTACACCGGCGAGATCGATGGCCGAGCAGCGGTGATTCACGGCGATCTCATCCTCGATTCAGTACACGCGTCAGGCGAGGTGTGGTTCAACGATTCGATTATCGATGGCGATCTTGGTGCGCGAGGCGGCCACTTTACGCACTCCACGGTCGAGCCACACGAAACTGAAGCGGCGTTTTTTAAAAAAGCGCTCGACTTTGAATCCTCCCGAATCGGGGGCGACGTGTGGTTGTGTTACGGATTCGAAGCCGACGGCGCAGTGGACTTCATCACAGCGACTATCGGCACCAGCGTGGTGTTTTCCGGAACATTCAACAACCCTGACAATGACGCGATCATTGCCCAGGGTATCGTTGTGGCCAGCGAGATGTTTTTCGGAGGGCTATTTGGAAAGATTCACGTGAACGGAAGCGCTGTCATCGCAGAGGCCCGCGTCGGAGCCGCCGTATTCGTGCAAGACGCGAATTTCTCGGGCCCGCATATGGAGACCATTGGTGCCTTTCGGGGGTTCTATGGCTTCAATGCTCTGGGAATGTCGACGAAAATCCTCGTCTGGCAGAACGTGGCGCTCGAAGATGGAGCTGTCCTGAACCTGGACGGGGCCTCGGTAGACGACTTTTTCGACGATCCGCATAGCTGGCCGGCGCCTGGCAAATTGAGCCTCAACGGGTTCACCTATGAGCACCTTGGCGTGGCCGACGCGTCGTCACGTTTGCGCTGGCTTGCGCTGCAACCGGAATATCACCCGCAACCTTATCGTCAGCTGGCAAAGGTGCTGCGCGAGCAAGGTGATGAAGAGGGCGCAATTGCTGTGCTAGTCGCCTCGGAAGATCTGCGCTACGCGAGCTACGGCCGCGCAAGCGCTCTATGGGGCGACTTTCTTAACGCGACTATCGGCTACGGACACAGGCCCCTGCGGACCATCGGCTGGTCGTTGTTGGTCATCCTGATCGGATGGCCGATCGTGTGGATGGCCAAGCGCGCCGGTGTGATGCGCCCGACCTTCCCGGAGAACATTCCACATTCGTCAGAGCCCGACTACGAGGAGTTGCATCCGTTGCTGTACTCGCTCGACGCGTTCCTGCCCTTCGTGGATCTCCATCAGGAGCACTATTGGTGGCCCAATTCCAAGGCAGCTGGCGACTGCACGGTCTTCGGTCACAAGTTTCGCCTCGGCGGATCATTGGTGCGCCACTACTTGTGGTTGCAAATCTTTTCCGGATGGCTGCTCAGCGCGATTCTGATCGCCGGCGTGACCGGTCTGATGAAGAGCGATTAGGGCCGCCCGGTGCCATCTCTTCGCTGCGCAATCAATACCAAAAATGCGGTCGCACCCTGAAACTCGCGGCCGCGCCCGGCGTATAAGGATCCGGGTGCGGATAGAGGCTTTGCATCGATGCGCAGATTCGGGATTTCCAGATTCGGCACCTCATTGACGCTCGCGACGGCGATGCTGGCGTTGGCCGCGTTTGCGGCGACAGCGCCCGCACCGGACTACAAGCCGGTCGCGGCGCCCGGCGATCACAACGAGTCGCTCGAAGTCGGGATTGGCGCGAGCAAGATGGCGCGCACCTTCATCGTGCACGTGCCGCCAACCTTCGACGGCAAATCGAAGGTGCCGGTGGTCTTCATGCTGCACGGCGCGGGCGGCAGCGGAGCCGGTACGATTCCTGAAACCGGATGGGAGGCGAAGGCGGATCGCGAGGGCTTCATCGCGGTCTTTCCCGACGGCACGCCGCCGAATCCGAAGCTGCCGGCGCGATTCCTGATTAACCCGCGGCTATGGAACGATGGCTCGGGGCGCGGCTCGGTTGGCGTGCAGAAGGTGGACGACCTCGGTTTCATCTCCGCGATGATCGATTACCTCGAGGCTCACTACAGCGCCGATCCAGCGCGGATCTACTGCACCGGATTCTCCAACGGCGCCTCGATGACCTTCAGCGTCGGCCTGAACCTCTCCAATCGTTTCGCCGCGGTCGCCCCGGTCTCGGGCCATCTCTGGTACACGGGAAAGCAACTCGCTTATCCCGTCCCGCTGCTGTTTATTATCGGCACCGACGATCCGCTGAATCCGATCGCCGGCGGGGTCGTGAAACTGCCGTGGGAAGTAACCCAGTATCATCCACCGGTCGCGGATTCGCTCAAGGAATGGGAACGGATGCTCGGATGCGGTCCGCAAGTCACCACTGCTCTCGCGCGCAACGGCGTCAATGAAATCGCTTACGATCAGTGCGCGAAGGGCGGCGAGGTCATTTACTACACTGTCAAAGGACTCGGCCACGTCTGGCCCGGCGGAGAGAATCGGCTGCCGGAAAAATGGGTCGGCAAGCCGAGCAACGCGCTCAACGCCACCGACGTAATCTGGGATTTCTTCAAAGCGCATCCACGCACCGACACGCCGACCATTGCCCGCAAACCTTCCTGATTTCTTATCTTTTTCACGTTTCCCATGGGTAATACCCATGCGACACAATGGTACATTGTGGTATTGTGGGATCGTGTCAAGGAAACGGAACATACTGCGCAACATACTGTTGGACGAAAGCTTCAAACGGATCGGCGATGTCGGACTCGACGAACGTAAGCGAGTCTCCCTGACGAGGGCATGGGAGTCCCTGAGCAAAATTCTCGGCGACGAATTGGAAAGCTCAATCCGATTCGGCGTCTTCGTGAACGACGCCGGGCAGGTATTGCTCTCGCCGGAGGTTTCCGTGCCGATGCACGAATTGTGGCTCTATCGAAATCCTGAAGCGCTGAAGATGGTGGTCAAGGGTCTGGAAGAAGCTCGCGAAGGCAAATTGAAGAGCCTGGGATCGTTCGAGCGGCATGCGGATGACGATATCGAATAGCAGAGCAGCGCGTGGCGAAGTTCAAATTGCTCTTCACGCCACAAGCACATGCGATGCTTGTGAAGCTGGCCAACGATCCAGGCGCGGCAAAACGACTCCGCGCCGTTCGGAAAACACTCGGGCTTCTGGAAACCAATCCTCGTCATCCGGGTCTGCAAACACATGAATACTCCAGGCTCGCCGGCCCGCACGGCGAGAAGGTTTTCGAGGCGTACGCCGAAAACAAGACACCAGCGGCGTTCAGGGTATTCTGGTTCTACGGACCGCAATCCGATCAAATGACAATCATCGCGATCACACCGCATCCGTAACGAAGGCGATTGACACGATCGGTTTCCGACCGCTTTGATGACCGATCGTATGTTTGTTCGATCGATTCGCTTTATATTCGCAGTCGCGATTGTCTTCGCGGCTACGCCGTTGCGCGCTCAGGACGTTTCCGGCTCACATCGCGCACGACGGATCGTGATCCTGATGGTCTGGGATGGCCTCCGGCCCGATATGGTCACGCAGCGCGACACGCCGAATCTTTTCCGCATGGCGCGGGAGGGCGTGCGCTTCGACCGCCACCATTCAATTTTCCCGACCATCACGATGGTCAACGCGACCGCACTTGCGACCGGCGCGCCGCCCGGCATCAACGGACTCGAGGGCAACGTGTTTTATCTCGCGGCCGGCGCGGCTCCGGCGCCGGTAGCCGTTGTCAGTGCGCCGCCAGCCACCGCCCAACCCGGAGGCCCGCCGACGACCGAGATGTCGCCCCCGGGGATGTCGCCGGCGGGAATCTCACAGCCCGAAAGCGCCCCCACGAATTCCACAATTTCGACTTCAACGATTTCAAAGCCGTCAAACGGCCAGATGGTTTTCGCGGAAGGGCCCAAGGCGATCGTCGATTTGAACGGGCCCAACGGGTTCAAAGGCAAGCTGTTCGGTCTCGACACGATCACGCAAGAAATCGCGCGCGAGGGCGGCTATGTCGCGGTCGTCGGCAAGCAGGGACCGACCTCGGTGTTCGATAATCGCATCGAGTCGGTCGTTGACGGAAAAGATTCGCTCGGCCAGCCGCATCAGGACTACCTGTTCGTCTCTGACGATCTCGCGGAGCCCGCGTCGGATGCGGCGAAGATAAAATCTGCGATGCCCTCCGAGTCGCGGACCGGCGTAAGCGACGGCGAGCGCGACTTGTACTTCGCGCGCCTCGTCGTTGAGAACGCACTTCCCGCCGCCAAGCGCGCCGCGGACCAGGGCCGGCCCGCGCTGATCGTCTTCTGGCAGCACAATCCCGACTTGACGCAGCACATCGCGGGACTGGGCACGATGCCCGCGATAGAAGCGCTCGGCATGTGCGACAACAACCTGATGCGGGTTCGCGCCGCGATCGATTCGCTCGGCATTGCCGATCGCACCGACCTGATGGTCGTCTCGGATCACGGATTCGCGACGATCAAGTTTCGCGTCGTGCTTTCCGAGATGCTGGTCGCGGCGGGACTCAAGAAATCCGCCGACAGCACCGATATCATCGTCGCTCCCAACGGCGGCGCCGATCTCGTTTATCTTTCGCCGACGGATTTTCCCACCATGGAATCGCGCCGTGCGATGCTCCAAAAGATCGTTAACTTCGCCGAGGCGCAGGAATGGTGCGGCTCTATCTTTTCGCGCGAGCCCGCGGAAACAGTCGAGGAGACCGATCATCGCGGCCGCGTGCACAGGCGCGCGCCGAAAGCGTATCTGGGTTGGATCGACGGAACCTTCAGCCAGCGCATCGTCGGTCTTTACAACGCCGCCCGCTCACCCGACCTGGTGATTTCATTTCGCGAGGAACCCAACTCCGACAACAAGGGTCTGACCGGACCGGCCAATCCCGCATTTCTGATCGGCCAGATCGGACAAGTCTCGACCCGCAACAAATCCGCCGAGTTGGTGCATCCGGTAAAAGGACTGATGTACGCCGACACCGGCACCGGCCAGACTTTCACCACCGGGATGGGGATGCATGGCGCGGCCGGCGCGCGCGAGATTCACAACTTCTGCGCCGCGGCCGGTCCGGACTTTCGGCGCGGATTCGTCGATCTGAATCCCACCGCGAATATCGACGTCGCGCCGACCATCACGCAGATTCTCGGAACTCTGCCCAACATCGGTTCCGGCGGAATCGTGCCGACCGGACGCGCGATGGCCGAGGCGCTCACCGACGGCCGTCACGCAGCAGGCGGCTCGCATACGCAAACGATGACGGCGGATCTGATGCTGCCGGGCGTCGAGGCGATCACAACAATCCGCGTAACTTTCGTCGGCGACGAAGCCTACCTCGACGACTCCACAGTCGATCACAAACCCCTGGGCAGCTCCCCGTAGCCTCGGCTCGGCGAGTGAACGAGCTCTAGTGATGCGAGCGGCATGTTACGTAGCGGGAGCCGCGCTCCTTGCCATCGCTCTAAGTTCCTCGCGTGCGAACGTCGGCACCGGCCAAATCCTCACGGGCCGGGTCCTCGCCGGGACGATTCCGATCGCACGCGCGACAGTTGCGCTCTATGGGACAGTCGAAACGTGCGTTCCTGACCCGTGCGTTTCGGTTTCGAAATCCGTCGAGGAAACTACCACCGACGCCGAGGGCCGGTTCTCGCTCGATCTCTCCAAGGCGCACGCAAAAATCCTCGACAGGATGAAATCGTCGAGCACCGAGGAACGAGAGCAAGAGCCGCGGGCCGGCAGCTTGTATCTGGTTGCCAGCGGTGGCGACGTTGGCAAGGGCAACAACCCTGCTATCAAGCTGACTACTGCGATGGGGACCGTTCCGTCCGAAGGCCATGTGATCATCAACGAGCTGACAACCGTGGTCGCCGCTTTCCCGCTGAATACGCTAACGCTAGGGGGCATCGCTCCGACAAATGAGCGCTTCGTACTGGCGCGCCAGCTTGTGGACCCCGTCACAGGCCGCCTTCGACCGGTGTTTGATCGCGGCGCCAATAGCCCCGCACTGGTCAACACCTTGGCCGACATTCTGCACGGATGCGTGACCTCAACGGGTAGAGGCTCAGACGTATGTGACGCGCTGTTCAAGGCGGCGACTTTGCAGCGCTGGAATCAAAAACCGCAAAACACGATGGACGCCATCGAGAACCTCGCGTCAACATGGGGCCATGGGCAATCCTCGGCTTATGCGCTGCTGCCGAAGGAGCGGCCATACACACCGGTGCTCGATCACCCTCCCACTGGATGGCTCCTGTCGCTCAACTTCGGAAATCTCGGTCTCCATCGTCCAACCCAGATACTCGCCGATTGGGGCGATCGCACGCTGTGGATTCTCAATCGCGGCAACAACAGTCTCGTGGAAATCAGCACGGATCCCAAGGATCTCACCGCGCCTGTGCTCGCAGAGCGCAGACTCCCGGGATCGCTGAGAAAGGGTCCGATCGCATTCTGGTTTCAGCCGCGGGGTCTTGATTACGGGAGCGAAGACCGGCCCAAGCCGCCCGGATGGTTCTCGCAACCCTCGGCCTGGCTGGTCGATGACAAACTGATTTTTCTGAAGAGCGACGGCACTCCCTGCGGAAAGCCATCGAACAGTCTGGGCTTGAAGGACGCGGAAGGAATGACGAGTTGCTTTGTCCTTGGCGGCGACCTCTGCATCGCCAACGCCGGCGCCGACGAGATCGTCGTTGTGAAGCAGCCTGACTATGCGCGATGCGACGAGGCGAAGCTGCTCGGAACGCTGAGCGACGTGAACGGTGGAACGGTGCGTCTTGGTCTGGCGGAGCCGGCGCACATGGTCAGGTGTTTCCGCGGCAGGACTGAAACCTGGATCACCAATCGAGCGAACAGCAGCGTCACCGCGTTCAACGATTCCGAGCATGGCGTGACGCCGCTGCTGGGCTCGCCGTTTCACGGCCTCGGCTTGGCCGAGCCGGAAGACATCGCATGCGACGGCGGCGGAAATGCATGGGTAGCCAACCACGCCCGGAATTCGAATAGCGTGACCGAACTTCAGGAGTACTTCGATAGCCGAAGCACTACCGTGCACAGGAATATGTTCTCGGCGTCGAGTTTCTCCGGCGTCGGGATGAATCGACCCTACGGCATCGCGATTGACGACTTGGGAAACGTCTGGGTTTCCAACGAAGGAAACGACAGCCTCACCGTGTTGATCGAAGCAGGCGCCGGGGATTGAAGGCAGCGCCGCGATGAAGCACCCTAGCGGATTTCGTAGACTTTCGCTTCGTAGCCGTCAAACTGATCCTCGAAAGTCTTGCCATCCTTGATTTCTATTTTGACCATTCCGCGCCGGATCGTCACCGATCGCGCGGGAGATTGCAGGACGAACTGGGCCTGCGACGCACCACTGTTATGATTGTAGGCGATCACATAACGGGCACCGTCCGCACCGGTCTTCTCGCGGGTGACTATGTCCTCAGATGGCTTGGCGCTAAGGACCTGCGTATCGGGCCGCAGCAGTACCGGTTCTAGATCCTTGATCTCTTTGGTCACCCGGACCAACGTCCCCCAAAGCGCCGCCTTTTCCGCCGGATCCTTCACCCACCCGAGCGCACGCATCCCGTGCGACCAGTAGAAAACTCCGGTTGCGCCCTCCGCGATCGCCATCCAGCTCATATCATGCAGTTGCTGTTCCGTCGGCCAGGAGGATATCGCGTCCGCCTGGAAAAACTGGATGACCGTCCAGACCGGTCTGGAAGCATGGACTGCATCCACCGCCATCCTGGTCCAATCGCCCACTTCAGCAGTGTAGTTTTCGACGGGTAGCCACACCGGATAGGGATCGACCCCGACGACGTCCACCGCATCCTTCCAAAACTGGACATCGTGCGGACGGTCGAGAACGGTCAAATTGAATCCGCCCGGATCGTTGGCCTTGATGACTTGATATTGATGGAAGGTGCGCGCGACCTGGTCAACCTTCGGTTCATCCTGGACATAGTAGCCGGCAACCGCCCGGTTCTCTTCGAGAGCGTCGGCATATCGCGCCATGAAATCAGTTTCCGTCGAGGCGTCCAGCTTGGCCGCCAATCCCTTTGGGTAGTTCCGGTCGTCCTCATAGAAGTTATTGACGGTCGGCAAAAAGAAGATGCCGTGCTTTTGCAATTCATCCGTATAGGCGTTGATAGCTCTGATCGGCGCATTGGTGATGAAATAATTTATCATCATGTTGATCGACGCCTGGGAAATCTCGTTGACCGCGCGTGAGTATGGTTGCGCCAGGTTGTAATAGTTCGAAGTGTCGTAGATTCCAATTACCAAATGGGGCCCGCCATCACCGAAATGCGCGAGATTGCGATCGTCAATCCACGCTTTCAAGAAGGCAGTGGCCTCTGAACTAACCTTCACCACCCGGTAGGGCGGCTGCTCGAAAAGTACCGCTCCATTCTTGCCCAAAAGCTTTCCGCGCACCTCGTAAACGCCGGCGGGCAGCGGGCGAAAATCCAGCGTTGCCGTGAAGTCATCAGCGGGCGCCTTGTAGGTATGATCGGTTTTTGCGCCCGAACCAGTGCGGACCGCTTCGAACTCAAAGACCAAATCTTCGCGGCGCAGGTCAGGACCTCGATTGAGGGTCACTGCCGCTCGCACTTCCTGCGCCTGGTCGGCAAAGAGGTATCCGCGATAGTTCGGATACAACATGAAAGTCCGGAACAGAGGAGCGATTTCCCTTCGCACGTACATGTTGGCGAACCAGGTGCCGCCGGATGTCTTGCCATTGATTCCGAGCTGGAAGGGGGCACGGGTGCCGGGCGCAACGATGCAGTGCTTACCGATGAGCTTTTGCCAGCCGGCCGTGCCGTTCACCAATTCTGTCTCGCAGTCCGTGAACAAGTCCATCTGCGCTCCGACGACCTGCCTCTTCTGGTCGGTGAGATCCGGTGTTTTGATCTCTCCCCCGATCGAATAGACGCCGGGCGGAGCCACGAACTCGTTCACCGCCAGCTCCCCGGACGGCGCACACGAGTCGGGGTTCTCGATCTTCAGGCTTGGTTTTCCGTTGGGGGCGCGAGTCGAAGAGTCAGGACGGAAACAACGCGCCGATGCGCGCCAACCCTCCAACCCCCTGGAGAAGTCGCCATTGACGAGCAGGTTTTCCCCGAGGCTACTTTCGATTTCCGGAGCTTCAAGCCCGCCCGCCGAGATGCTCGCGCGCTTGCGCTGACTGATCTTTTCGAAATTAGGTGATTCTTCTTGCGCGTTCGAGACATCGAGCGGCGCGTTTGTGACCGACCAACATATCGCCAGCAGCAACGATCCGAAAATGCCGATTCCGGCAACCCGAAAGATGCCTCGCTTGCGCCAGTGCATCGGTGACTATTCCTCTGCGGCCAAATGTTGGTTTCGGCTCTATCACGGTCAGTCTCCGGCCCAAGGTCGAAGTCAGAAGGTTCTATTACCGGCGGTTCATTCAGTGTTGTTCGTGCCGGACAAAACTGACGCACTGGCCCTGGTTCTTGAACTCACAACTACCGAAATTCCGCCAGCCGCCATCTTTGCACTGATCGACTGAAGTAGGCGGCGAGGAGCACGTCGGAAATTTTCGTTTGTGTCCCTCTGGCGCATTGCCACCCGCCACCGTCCCCGTCGTTCCTTGCGCCACTTCAACGCCGCTGTCAGGCGCTGCAGCCTGCGCCAGGTTGACAGTGCCATCGAGTACGGCCACTTCCGTGTAGTGGGAGACTCCGGGGAGGTTGCCGAGTTGAGGCGAACTTGAAGTGTAGGAGGTGTAAAAGACCGTGCCGCGCGCTGTCACGATCGCGTTGGGCGTATGCACTTGGTAGTCGGCAGGTGCTCCGCCGGTCTTCCTTACTGCTGATTTCAATACTCCGGCAGTCAGCTCGACCCGCGTCGGCGTGGGGCCACCGCTGGTATACCGGTCGAGCGTGATAACGGTTGAAGGTCTGAGTTCCAGCTGGCTCCCATCGCTAAGGGTGATGAGGGCGATGCCCTCCACGCCGGAACCGATCCTGTCGCCCTGGTTGACCGGCATACCCGGCTTGGCAGCAAGGATCGCGGTGCCGCGCTGGATCTGAATCCCACCGCTTGCGCTGGAGACGGTACCGGCGGCGCTCTGCGCTCGGGCCATGCTCGCACCGGCCATCGCACAGACGGCCATTAGAAACACGGCCGCGCCAATGAATCCATTATGTCGGTGACGGTTTGGCACTGGAGGATTCTACCTCTCGCCGATTGCAATCGATCCCGGATTTTTGTTTGCCGGGATTCCCGTTTTCTGATCCACGGACCAACGTACGCATAGCCCAACCCCCGCGCCCCCCGCAAGCAGTCGAGTCTGAATCTCTACCGCAGACCCGCAGATTTCAGCAGGACAGCCCCGGAACCTGCCGCACTTTCGCGGTAACCGTCAATCCATCGCGGTGATCGACGTGCCGCGCGTTTCGGGGAGCAGCCAGACCATCGCGGCGCCTAGGGTCGAGAAGATCGCGCCGAGCGACAGCGTCGCGCCGAAACCCAGGCGCGTGCTCAGCACGGTGATCAGGATCGGGGTGAAGAATTGGAAACCGCGGGTCACGTTCAGCAGCAGCCCGAGCGACGTGTTGCGAATCCGCGTCGGCATCATCTCGGAGATCATCGGCGCGACGCCCGACCAGATGCCGGTGCCGAATCCCGCGGCGACCATCGCAGCCGAGACCATGCCCGGTGCCATTACCGCCCAGTCCCACAATATCGTCGAGGGAATCGTGCCCGCCGCCATCAGCAATCCATATATGCAAAAAGCCGGGCGCCGCCCGATTCGATCGGCGACCAGGCCGAAGGTCAGGTAGCCGAGCACTCCGCCGATTTGCATCTTGATCATCAGCCGGCTCGCGGCGGATGCGGTGAGTCCGCGTTTCAGCTCCAGGTATCCGGGCATCCACGTGTAGGTGAACCAGTACGCTTCCGAGTTGAGTAGTACGATCACGAATAGCAGCGCGAAGATTCGCCGATGCGCGAGAATCGCGCTCACGTCGACGCCGCGACGATTACCGGCGCGAGTGCGCTTCCACACATCGCTCTCCGGCATCCACCTGAGCACCGCGGCCACCACGAACAGCGCGGGCAGCGCGGAAATCATGAACGTCGCGCGCCATCCGATTTGCGGCGCGAGATAGCCGCCCGCCGCCGCCGCGAGCAGCACTCCTAGCGGAGCGCCGGTCTGCACGTAGGCTGCGTATCGCGCGCGCCGATCCGCGGGCACGCTCTCCGCGACGAGACTTTGCCCGGGCGCCCATCCGCCGCCCATTCCGAGCCCGGTGATCGATCGAAACACGATGAGCTCAGCCAGATTGTGACTGAAGCCGCACAGCGCGGTGCCGACGCCGTAGATTGCGACCGTGATTGCGATCATCGGCTTGCGCCCGAAGCGATCGCCCATGAAGCCGAAAATTATTCCGCCGAGCGCCGTCATCAAGAAGCGATGTTCCCAGGGCAAGCGACGACTCCGCCCGCGTCAAATGCAGTTCGCGCGCGACCGGAACGAGCAGGAATGAATAAAGGATCAGATCGTAAAAGTCGAAGATCCATGCCGCGAAAGCGAGCGCGACGATTCGCGCATGAATCGCGCCCGGCTCCCGCTCGTTCATCAGCATCGCATCGCCGGCGTCGGCAGTGCGCTGCCTCGATGGTTGCGATTTGGCGACTGGTTCCATGGAATCGGCTATGGTTGGGTAAGCGGCTCGTGGCTGTCAAGATAATACGAATCGAACCTGGGTCGCGCACCGCATTATCCACTGGCAACCCCCCTGGAGGAGTGAATGCTGAGAAGGCTTTTTCGATGGATTTTCCGAGCCGTGATCGTGCTCGTCGTACTGCTGCTGATTGCCGTTATCTCCGATCAGATCTCGCATCGCATCCAGCCCGACTCGGTCCTTAACGTCGAGCTTAAAGGACAGACCGTCGAGCGCGGCGGCGCCGGAGTTCTCGGCATCCTGAATACTCACCAGACGCCGCTCAACCTGCTCCGCTGGGCGATCAACCGGGGCGCGAAAGACCCGCATATCGTGGGCATGGAAATAAAGGTGATCGATCCCGCGATGGAATTGGCGCAGGCGCAGGAAATTGCCGCGCTGATCAAGTCCTTCAAGAGTCACGGCAAATGGACCACCGCCTATATCGAGACCGCCGGCGAATCCGATCCCGGCAACCTGTCGTACATCGTCGCGAGCGCCGCCGATGAGGTCTCGCTGATGCCGCAGGGCGAACTCAATCTGGTCGGAGTCGGCGTGCGCGAGTTGTTCACCCGCGGCACCCTGGACTGGCTCGGAATCACGCCCAACTTCGCCTCGATGGGCCAATACAAGAGCGCGGCCAACATGTTCACCAACAAGGACTTTACGGCCCCGCAAAAGCAAGAAGACGAAGAGCTGGTCGGCAGCATGTACGATCAAATCGTCGCCACCACCGCGGCCGAGCGCCGCCTGAATCCCGACACGGTGAAGACTCTGATCGATCAGGCGCCGCTCAACGCCGAGGCCGGGCTCGAGGCCCATCTGGTCGATCGCCTCGAGTACGAAGATCAATTCGACGACCGCGTGAAAGATCATGGCGGCACCAATCATGCGATCGTAGACTATTCCAACTACGCGCGCGCGAGCCTGTTCAGCTCTATCGGCGGCGCGCAAAACCAGATCGCCGTGATCTATGGCGACGGCGCGATCCAGCGCGGCAGCGAGGGCCTCAACCCCTTCTCGACGCCGGGCAGCGCCGCGATGACCTCCGACGACATGGTCGAGGCGTTCAAATCCGCCCGTGAGAACGACTCCGTTCGCGGCGTAATCTTCAGGGTCAATTCACCCGGAGGATCGGTAATCGCATCGGAACTTATCCGCCGCGAGGTCGAGCTTACCGCGAAAACCAAGCCAGTGGTCGTCAGCATGTCGGGCTACGGCGCATCGGGCGGATACTGGGTATCGACGCCGGCGGCTAGGATCATCGCCGAGCCCGGTACGATCACCGGTTCGATCGGAGTGCTGGGCGGCAAATTCAACGTCTCGCCCGCGACCCAGAAAATATTCGTGAACTCCGGCGCCGTGACCCGCGGCGCCAACGTCGAGATGTTCGACATGTGGACCGACTTCACTCCCGCGCAATCAAAGATGTTCCACGATCAGATTCTTGGCGATACCTACGCGTACTTCCTCAAATTGGTCGCGGCCAGCCGTCACCTCAGCGTTCAGCAGGCCGACGCGGTTGCGCAGGGACGGGTCTGGACCGGCGAGCAGGCGCTGAAAAATAAGTTGGTCGACTCGCTCGGCGGCTTCGACGACGCGATGGCGGCGACCAGGGCGCTCGCGCGCCTCGGGCCCGATCAGCAGGTTGGAATCGTCGAATTGCCGGAGCAGCCGGGACTCCTGAAAACGTTGCTCAGCGGCCAGTTGGCCGCCGCGATGACCGAGACGCCGTCAGCCCGAATTGTCGAGCCGGTTATCGCCCTGATTCGCGCCGCACTAACCGGTCACGGCATGATCAGCGCCGCCTACTGCCCGGTGGTGCCGATGCTCTGATAGGCAAGGGGCGCGAGAGAGCAAATGTTCTGAGGTTAGTGACGATGGATTCGCAAATCGAAGGATTCCTCAACTTGCTCGGCGAGGCCGAGCGCGCCGGCGGCCGCATCCTGCACGAGCTCACCGAGCAGGCGAGCTCGCTTGAACTCCGCGAGATGCTCAAGAAGGTCGGTCACGACGAGGGCTACTACGCCGGCGAGCTCGCCGCGCACGTGCGCCGCCTCGGCGGTACTCCGTCGACCAAAACGGGAGACTTCGTGGAGAAAGTTCGCGCCGTTGCCGATTTTCGCGGCCGGCTCGATCTGCTCAATCGCGGACAACGATGGGTGATCCGCAAAATCGAGGAAAATGCTGCGACCGTTCGCGACCCGCATCTGAGCGCGTTTCTGACCGTGATGGCCGAGGGGCATCGCGTCAATATCGGCGCGCTCGAGGACGCGCTCAAAAAAGGTCTGGCGTAGCGCGCCCGCTCCAGGAGCCGATTCTCGTGTATCAGACAATTATCGGCTTGCTGATGGTCGCGCTGACGGCAGCCGCCTTCTACTGGGTCGCGAGCCGCCGCTACAAATGCCCCTACTGCGGACGAATTGTGAAATACAACGACGTGAATTGCCCATATTGCGGCGACGACATGAAGTTCCGTCATCGCGCCGGCCCCGAGTCGGTCCCGCCGGCCGCGCGCAACATCGGTCCGCCTAAGCGTCGCTCTTCTGACGACGGCCCGCCGCGACATTCCTGAGCGCGTCGGCCGCGCCACGCAAAAACGCCGCCACTTCCCGTTTACTATTCACCGCCAGGCGCACGAATTCTCCGTCGACCTTGAGATCGGCGAAGAATCCCGCTGGATCTTCATGGAAATGCAGCATCGCGTTCCCGCGACAGTAGAACGTCCCGCGTTTCTCTTCTGTAAGTCCCTCGAGCTTTCTGATCTCGCGCAGTATCGGCTCCAGCCGATCGAGCGCATCCGGTCCCGCGTGTTTCACTTTTCACCGTTTCACAGTTTCACAGTTTCACGAGTTGCCGAGCTCGATCACGTAGCCGTCCGGATCGCTGATGTATGCGTAGGGAAACTGTCCGCCATGCTTTCCGCGGCTGAGCAGTTTGCCGCCCGCGTGTTCGACCTGGACCACCGCTTCGTCGAGACCGCCCTTGGTGAGCGAGAATCCGAAGTGCGAAACGCCGCCGCCCGCGACCGGCTCTCCAACTTCGCCTGGCACAATGTGATCGTGTCCGTCGCGCCCGCCGAATGAAGAAACACCATCGTCTTGCCTTCCCAGAATTCCACCTCGAGCCCGAACGCCTCCTGGTAAAATTTGAGCGAGCGCGCGATGTCGCTGACGTTGAGATTTATATGATGCAATCCGCGCGATTTGATCATCGCACGACCTCCGGTTTTGGCACGACCTCCGGCCTTGCCGAGGCCTCCGGTTTCGGCTCGACCGCCGGCGCCGCGATCAGCACCTTCTCCCGATACAAATCCGCAATCTCCGCCGCCGTCAGCCCGAGTACTTCGCTCAGTATCGCGTCGTTGTCCGCGCCCACCCGCGAGGCCTTCACGTCGGTCCGATCCGGCCACGTGGAAAATTTCACCGGCATCCCGGGGATATCGAATTCGCCCATCGCGGCGTCCTTCACCCGGCGCACTGTTTTGCGCGCGCGCATATGCGGATGCGCCATCGTCTCCGCCACCTTGTAGACCGGCGCGCACGGCACCCGCTCGGCGTCGAGCACCGCGATCGCCGCCTCGCGATCGGGAAACGTCCCGAGCCACTCCTCGAAGATGCGCTTGAACTCGACATTGTTTTTAATTCGATCGCGATTGGTCTTGAAGCGCGGGTCCTCGGCCAGATCGGGACGCTTCATCGCGCGCCACAGTCGCGCCATCTCATGCTGCTGCACCACCAGGAACACGTAGCCGTCGGCTCGCCTTGAACACGCCGCACGGGCCGCCGGTCGGATGCGACGAGCCCGCGCGCGTCATCGAGAACTTGCCCGGCCGCAGCGAGATGACCGGCACCGCCAGTTCCTGCATGTGAAAATAAGTGTCGAGCAGCGACGCGTCGATATACTGCCCCTCGCCGGTGCGCTCGCGATTGAGCAGCGCAAATCCCACCGCCATCGCGGCCGCAACTCCCGTCGATACGTCGCCGATCGCCAGCGCCGGCACCGACGGCGCGCGGTCCGGCTCGCCAATCAGATCGATCACTCCCGCCAGCGACCGCTCCCAGGTAGTCGTAGCCCGGCTTGTCTCGCAGCGGTCCGCTCTGCCCGGCGACCGAAATCGAGCACATGATGATCCGCGGATTGATTTTGCGAAGCACCTCGTAGCCAAAACCCAACGCCGCGATCACGCCCGGCGCGAAATTTTCCACCACCACGTCGATTTTCGGAATCATCGCAAGAATAAGTTCGCGCGCGCGAGGATTCTGCACATCGAGCGCGAGGCTTCGCTTCGAATGATTGTGCTGGAAGTAGTACGTGCTCATTCCGTCGCGGACCAGCCCGAGATGGCGCACGTGATCGCCGCCGCTGCTCCGCTCGATCTTGATCACGTCGGCGCCCATCTCGCCCATGATCCGGGTGCAGGTCGGCCCCGCCACAAAATGGGTGAAATCGAGAACCCGGTATCCTTCGAGCATCCTGCGCGTTTTGTCCATCGCCGTATCCTAGAACCAGATGCGCGGGAAGTCCAAGATCAGGATGCGGAACCGAACGGCGGTAGGCGAATGGCTACAGCGGACTCTTGTCCTCCTTCGCGTATGCGCTCCATAGTACAAGCCCTTTAAATAGGATGAAGCTGAATATGACGAGACTCGGCAGTCCCCATTTCATCATTTGCGATGTAGGCGGATCGCATAGGACTACTGCCAGTACAGATAGACCTAAGGCGCCGTTGCCAATCGCCAAAGACAGAGAAAGGCGTCGTTGTATGGAAGCCCCGCCACCAGATGTGTACTGTTTCGCACAAAACGCGGCGAACGACAAAAGTGCAACAGCCAGCGCAGGGAGCAGCCAGGGTAATCGGCCAGCCGCTAGCACTAACCCGTAGCGGAAGGCCGCGATGACGGCCGCCGTCGAGATGATCCACAAACTGATGAAGAACAGGAGATATCCGTTTTTCATGAACGAGACAGCGAAATGGCGATCAGATGCCGTGATCACATTCTCTGTTCAGCGTGGCAATCGGCGCAGATTCCGTAAAGCTCCATCTTATGCCGCGTCAGCGTCACCCCGAGATCGCGCGCCACGATATTCTGCATCCGCTCGATCGCCGCATTTTCGAACTCGATAATCCGCCCGCATCGCTCGCAGATAAAATGATCGTGATGCCGCTCGCCGACTGCCTCGTAGCGCGCCTGCCCCTCGTCGAAATGCCGCTCATAAAGAAGCACGCATTCTTTCAGCAGCCGCAGCGTGCGGTAGATCGTCGCGTAACCGACATGAGGATTGATCTTCTTGACCTCGGCATACAATTCCTCGGCGCTTATATGATGCCCCAAGTCGAAGAACACGCGTGCGATATCGTCGCGCTGGCCGGTCGATTTGAGTCCGCGCTCTTTCAGCCGCGCGTGGAAGGTCTGCATCCGCTCTTCCGCGCTGATCGCGGGTTTGCGGTCGATTACAGTATGACCGGCCGACGCGGTTTCGCCCGGACGAGGCATCTCGGCACTCAGGTTTGGGTCTCTCCGACGTGAACGACGCGCCGCGCCGCCGGCGATAGATAGACACTTTCGAGGTCGCGCGAGCGCAGCGCCTCCGCGATCACTTCGAGCTGCTCGGACGCCGGCTGGTCGCGATCGATGATCACCAGGTCGCGCTCGCGCAGCCGGCACGAGCCGCCGCGAGTGCGATAGCCGATTTCGCGCAGGATCTTTTCGCGCCGGACCGTGAGTCCCACCCGCTCCGCCGCCTCCGCAAGCTCGTCGACGATTTTCATAACCCGCGCCTCACTCAACTCGCTCATATCTTCTCCACCATCGCTATCCTACCTCTCCCGCGGCTCGCTACTACGTCGCGATCCGCAAACCGGGAGAGGTCGTCCCGCGACATTCATGTCGCGCGACGGATGAGGGCCCCCCGACTCAAGCTCCACGCGCAATCTTCGCACCCTCTTGAGGCTTCACCGCGCCTCATGTTATCGCGATAGCTGGCGCGGAGGTCACCCACTTGATCAAAAAAATCCTCGTCGGTATCGACACCTCCGAACATTCCCGCAACGCACAGGCGTATGCTTTTTATTTCGCCCGCCTTTTCAGTGCCACCCTTATCGGTCTGCACGTCGTCGATATCGTTTCGATCGAAGGCTCGTTTTTCCATGATATATCAGGTTCGCTCGGGCTGGAACCATATCTGGATTTCTCCTCCAAGATGCGCGAGGTGCTGACCACGCGCGGCCGCGAAGTGCTCGACGAATTCACCGCCTCGGCAAAGCGCGAGAACCTCGGCGTCGAGACCGTCCTCGATATGGGCATCGTCGCCAACCAGATTTGCGATCGCGCCCGCAGCGCCGATCTCGTGATGATCGGCCACCGCGGCGTCAACGAGCGCTTTTCGACCGGGCTCCTCGGCTCGACCGCGGAAAGCGTGGCGCGCAAATCGCCGCGCCAGATGTTCATCTCGCCCAATCGCTTCAGAGAAGTGAAACGCCCGGTCCTCGCCTACGACGGCAGCGAGCGCGCCTCGCGTGCGATGCGCTCGGCAGCGGAGTTTGCCAACGTCCTCGGCGTGCCGCTCACCGTCGTCACGGTCGCGCGCGATGCAAAGCTCGGCGAACGCACGCTCTCCGAGGCGAAGGTCTATTTCGAAAACTACACCCCGAAGGCAGAGTTCAAATTATTGCAAGGACACGCCAACGAAGAAGTCGTCAAATTCCTCAAAGAGTACGATGCCGACCTGCTCTTCATCGGCGCCTACGGCCACAGCCGGATCATCGAGATGGTCCTGGGCTCGACCACCGAGTACGTCCTGCGCAACTCCCCCTGCCCAGTCTTCCTCGCCCGCTAGTTCTTGCCGCGCTCAAAATAAAAGCGATTGTTCCCCTTCCCTCAAGGGAAGGGGTTAGGGGTTAGGTAAGCCAGTAAGCCAGTCGAAATCGCGATGCGGGCCAAAGCTCACGCCCAAGCGCAATTCTTATCTTTGTGTCATCCCGAGCGAAGCCGAGGGACCCCGGATCTTTCTCAACGCGAATCCCACCACACCATCACTCGAGCCAGCGACACGCTCGCCAGGCCGATCTCACCTCTCCTTGTCCAAGAAGGCTATGCATACCTGGTCGCGGCATCATCCCCTCTCTCCCGATGGGAGAGGATTGCAGGTGAGGGACCTTATCCAGCGCGCCTTTTTTGGCGCGCGATTCAAGATTCTGCTCTGCTCCGAAAGCCGCGCTAGGGTTATGCTCTTATGTCCAAGGAAAGGAGAGGTCGACGCGATTCGCGTCGAGAGAAGTTATCGCCGAACTTCAAAGCCACCGCCAAGACGACAACTGTTTTGCGTCTTTCTATTTTTTGTCCGTGTCATTCTGAGCGCAGCGAAGAATCCGGGATCTTTCTCAACGTCAATCACACCACGCCATCTCCCGCACCGGCGACACGCCTGCCACGTCGATCTGACCTCTCCCGCGGCTCGCGACTAACGTCGCGATCCGCACAATCGGGAGACGGCGCCGGAATTCAGCTCAAGCATTCGGCTCCCCACTACGCTGCCGAATAAACCGCCCAAGCAAGAGCCGCATCGATTCGATCGGCTGAATCCCGATCATCGGAAAATCACCAAGGATGAAAGTCGGATACCCAAGCGCGGAAAATTCCTCAGCTTCTCTTTTGTTATCCTCCAACCGCGCTTCCATCCGTCCGCTCTCGACCCCGGCGCGAAACTCGCCTCGATCCATCCCCGCCCGCTCCGCAATTCCCTCCAGCAATTCAAGCCGCGAAATATCGCCACCCTCATCGAACGCCGCGCGAAACACACCGTCATGATACGCCCGAAAAACCCCTGCATCGCGCGCCAGCTCCGATCCCTGCAGTGCCGCCCCCGAATCGATCCAGCTCGCCGGCGGCGCAACTAAAATTCCCGTCTCAGCCGCGACCAACAACACCTTCTGCCGCTCGCGCTCGCCCAGCACCCGCCCGGGCTTGGCCCGAAAATCGCGCAACGCAATCGGCACCCCCTTCCACAGCGCCTCAAACCTAAGCTCAGTTTCGAGCTGCCCCACAATCCGCCATGCGATATAGCAAAGCGTCGACGCATAATCGAAATAAATCGGAATCCGCACCCGCTCCATGATGTCTCCGATACTCCCGCACTCCCACGACGCCCGCAATTCGTTACCTCGCCCGTTATTTTCACCGGAGAGGAGGCCAGCCGCCCAGCGGCCCGGTAGGTGAGGGGTTCTGCGGATCAACAGCAATACAGAGAACGATCTTCTCAGCACTAACCCTTCCAACAGGCGCGATGCGTCGCATCCTTGATCTTTTTCTCCCACCAGAGGAAGCGCGAAACCCACTATGGGTTTCGCATCCGGATCTTTTTCCCATCCCTTGGGTTTCCTCTATACTTTCCCACTATAGTAGTGTACTCTTGACCCTGTCCCCGGTGCGTTCCGCACCCGTCCGCAAATGCCCGTTGCCCTCTCGCCCGCGCTTGCACGAGCCCTACGGCTCGCCCATGTTTATTCCTAGGTTTAACTTCACAATGTCTTCCAATCGCAGGCCCGTGCTCAAACTTGGAGTTGTCGATCTCGGAATCGAGACCGCCGAGCTCCCGGGCGGCAAACAAGTCGATCTCGCCGTAATCCGCCATCCCGGCGCTAGCGCGATCGTCGCCCTCGATGACAACCAGCAAGTCGCGATGCTCACCCAGTATCGTCATGCGATCGGCGGATGGCTCTCGGAAATCCCCGCCGGATGCCGCAACTCGGGCGAAGATTTCCTTCAATGCGCGCGCCGAGAACTCGGCGAAGAGGCCAGCCTGGCGGCCGCGCGATGGGACCGTCTGGGCGCGATCGTCACCATCCCAAGTTTCTGCGATGAGCGAATCGAACTCTTTCTCGCGCGGGAGTTATCGGCGGGCGCGGGCTCACTCGATCACGACGAGGTAATTCGCGTTAGCCGCGTTCCATTCGAGGAGACATTCGCGATGATCCGGCGCGGCGACATCATCGACGCAAAAACGATCGCCGCCCTCTACCGCGCCCGCGACTTCCTCGACCTCGAGCGCCGCTGAGAATCGCATGCCAATCGAAGTCTTTGGTATCGAACACATCGATCTGACCGTGAACGAAGTCGCCCGCTCGCGCGCCTTCTACGACCAAGTGCTCGGCGAACTCGGATTTCGCAAAGGCGAGAACGAAAATTACATCTACTGGTCCAACGCGCACATGACGCTCGCGATTCGCCCCGCATCGGACCCAAATCGCGGCGCGCAATTCGATCGCTACCGCGTCGGCCTCCATCACATCGCATTCCGCGCCCGCTCCCGCGCCGACGTTGACGAATTCCACCGCTTCCTGGTCCGCGAAAAAATCACGATTCTCGATACTCCCGCCGAGTATCCGCAGTACGGCCAGAATTACTACGCCGTCTTCTTCGCCGATCCTGACGGAATAAAACTGGAACTCGTGCACAACCCCTGGGGCTACTGGAAAAAGGCGCAGACCGAGGGCCGCGACGATCGCCCGCGCCACCACCGCGGCAAGTAACGGCAAGGCTCACAAAATGACCCAGATCCCCATTTTGAAACTCGTCGGCGGCTACGGATCGCCTTACTCGCGCAAGATGCGCGCGGTAATGCGCTATCGACGGATTCCGTTTCGATGGATTATGCGCGGCTCTTCCGCCGACGTCGGGATTCCGCCGGTGCCGGTCGCGCTGATCCCGGTGCTTGTCTTCCCCGGCCGCGACGGAGCCCGCGAGGAGGCCACTTCCGATGAGGTCATGATCGATTCCACCTTTCAGATCAAACGCCTCGAGTCGATGTATCCCGAGCGCTCGCTGGTTCCGCCGGATCCAGCGCTCGCTTTTATACAGGAGCTGGTCGAGGACTACGCCGACGAGTGGCTGACCAAGCCGATGTTTCACTACCGATGGAAGTACGACGCCGATATCCAGAAGGCTTCGCACGTCCTTGCGCTCGATCGCGACTTGCATCTCGGCGACGACGCTCTCGCAAAGCTGTCGTCGTATATTGCTGAGCGGCAAATCGCCCGCTTGCGCGTGGTCGGCTCGAACGAGATCACGGCGCCGGTGATCGAGGACAGTTACCGCCGTCTGCTCCATCTGCTCGACGATCATCTGAAAGCGGGCCGCTACTTCCTGATGGGTGGGCGGCCGGGAGTCGCTGATTTCGGACTCTTCGGGCAGCTAAGCCAGCTTGCGCATTTCGATCCGACTCCGGCTGCGATCGCCGCGCGCGAGACGCCGCGCGTCGTATCCTGGGTGTCGCATATGGACGATCTGTCGGGGCTCGAAGCGAAGGAATGGACTCCGCGCGACAAGCTTGCACCGACGATGCGGGGTTTCTTCGCCGAGATCGGCCGCGTGTACGCGCCGTTCCTGATCGCAAACGCTCGCGCGCTCAGTAGGCATGCCGAGCGAGTCGAGTGTGAGATCGACGGGCGCCCATGGATACAGCAGCCGTTCCCGTATCAAGGCAAATGCCTCAACTGGCTGCGTGAAGGGTACGCGGCGCTCCGCGGGGCGGATCGCGCGTTCGTCGATTCTTGTCTGGCCGGCACCGACGCCGACGCGATTTTCACCGCCGGAATCTGAGCGATCAATTAACCGCCAATAAGAAAGCCGCGCCCTATTACGGACGCGGCTTCATAGTCATTCACGAGTCGGTTTAGTGTCCGTGCTTGCCCTTGTCGTGCGAGACCGTGACGAACAACTGCACGTCATCCGTGGCGCCCTCATCACTGCACGTGACGTCGATGGTGTAAACGCGCGCCGTCTTGTCTTTGGCGCATCGTTCGGCACGTACCTGCACCGATGTCGGTACGGGGTCGACGTCGTCACCGGCGGTCCCTGTGACTGGTGTGTCGTCGAAGATGAAGTCAGGACCCTGCTTGGCGGTGTCCGGACCGCATCCCGCGCCGCCGGCATCGTCTTCGGTCTGCTGGTTCGAAGTGATGCCGGTCACCTGGAGGCCGAGCGTATCGCCATCCGTCGTCTCCGTCTCGGCGAAGCTGATGTCGATCAGTTGCATGTTGTGGTTCGGTGGCCAAATCGTGCTCGGAGAATACGTGATCACTCCGTCCCCGCAATCCACTGTGGCCTGTCGGCCCGCACCCGAATGCTTCGCAAATGCACTTGGAGTGAGGACGAGTAGGAACGCAGCGACTCCCCCGATCAGACTCAAACAATTTTTCCCCCTGGTCATGATTCCTCCCATTCTTCGTCCGGTACTTTTTCGCCCACGCTCCGAACGACTTGATAGACGATAGACACCGTCAATCCGCGTGTCTAGCGCATCAACAATTTGTTTAATTTCAAAATTAATTTTGGCGGCCTAAGGTTGTCTTGCGGTTTCAAATTCACGCAAGCGCCCGTAGTTTTGCGTCTTTCTCGCTGGGCGCATGCGGATTTGGGCGAGGAGTGAAAAAGTGAAAAGTGAAAAGTACTCGAAGGTTCAGATTCGGTAGGTAAGGGACGGCAATCGGGGTACGCGCGATCGATTTCAAACCGTCCGCGCGGTTTCAACATTTGCAGCGCGTATCAAGCGGTGCGTCTGAATCCGTACGGACTCAAGCGTCATGCTATCTATCAGGGGCGCGATCTTCGCCGCCGCGTACAGTGCGTGCGCACTGCAAGCGCGACGCTGCACTTAACTACTCGACCACTACCTCATCGGGGAAAAGGAACGTGGTTGCGCCGTCATCGAACTGCACCAGGTACATGCGTCGATCGAGATTATTTACCTCGCGCAAGATGCGTGGTTGTTCCGCGAATCGACTTCGTCCTTCGTGGTCTCGCACTGGTTTTTGCAGTTTACAATGCCTTCCGGCAACTGCTTCTGAGATTGTGCTCGTCATCATATTGTTACCCCTCCACGTCATCCGGTAGTTCCGGTCCGCATCATCCTGCCCACCATACTAGCAAGCTTCGGGCCTAAATATTTAGACGTTCTCAGAGGGGCGCGAGTTTCAGTTATCCAGAGGTGTGGAAAACCCTACATTTCAATGATTTTTTCGGATATGGTCGCGGTAAAGGGGAGAGATTCGGCGACAATGACCAGCGGACCAATTTTTCGCATCATCCGTTTACGGTCATCATTTTGCCAAATTCGCGTCGTAGACTTTAACAAGGATACGTAGCATTAACCGCGAAAACTCTCACTTCGGGAAGAATTACTCACTTATGACAACGATTTACCCGCTTATAATGGGGCGCCGCGCGATTATTGCGACCGAGCATTACCTGTCAGCGGCCGCAGGTGCGCAGATCTTCGCTCGTGGCGGCAATGCAATTGATGCTGCGTTGGCTGCAACATTTGTCGAAGGCGTAGTGAATCCGCACATGCATACAATCGGAGGCGAAGCGCCGATGCTGATTTACTCGGCATCTGCTCGCCGCGTGATCGCGATCAACGGCAATATGATGGCGCCCGCACGGGCCACGATTGAGCACTATCGCTCGCTCGGAGTCGAACTGATTCCTGGCGCCGGCCTGCTGGCGGCAGGAGTTCCCGCGGCTTTCGACGCGATCGTGACGGCGCTTGGCGAGTTCGGAACGAAATCGCTTGCCGAAGTGATCGAGCCTGCGCTCGCACTCGCGGCAGACGGATTTCCGATGCATGTTGGTTTGTCCGGTATCGACGGAAGCGACACCGAAGTAATTGCCGGAGCGGGCGCATCGATTGGTCAGAACGCAAAGCGGTTTCTGACCAAGTGGCCGTCGTCGGCGCGTGTCTACATGCCCGATGGGAAAGTGCCGCGGCCCGGCGCGGTGATCAAAAATCCTGCGCTCGCAAATTTCTTCAAGCGGGTGCTCGATGCGGAAGCGGGCGCGAAAAATCGCGGACGCAAGAGTGCGCTCGATGCTGCGCGCGAGCGTTTCTATCGCGGCGATATCGCGCGCGAGATCGTCGCGTGGTCGGACTCCAACGGTGGATTGCTCGCCGGGTCCGATCTCGAAAGTTTCACCACTCGAATCGAAGCGCCGGTGAGCGCCGACTATCGCGGTGTCACCGTCTTCAAATGCGGGCCGTGGTCGCAAGGGCCGGTCTTTCTGCAACAACTAAAGCTGCTCGAAGGGTTCGATCTCGCGGCGATGGGCCACAACTCCGCCGATTACATCCATTGCGTGATCGAAGCCGCCAAACTTTCGTTCGCCGATCGGGAGGCGTATTACGGCGACCCTGAATTCATCGATGTACCAATCGACGCATTGCTCAGCGATCGGTATGCCGCGATTCGCCGCGAGCTTATCAATTCGCATCATGCCTCGATGGAGCAGCGGCCTGGCGATCCTCGTGCGATGCGCGCATTGCGCGGCGACGCCGCTCCCGACGCGCGTCCGTGGGGCAGTGGAACGATTCATGTCACGGCGGCCGATCACGGCGGCAACATGATTGCGGTCACCGCGAGCGGTGGCTGGATTCCGAGTTCCCCGGTGATCGAGGCGCTCGGCTTTCCGCTGGGAACCCGGATGCAAACTTTCTTTCTCGATGAGCACCATCCCAATGCGCTCAAGCCCGGCAAGCGGCCGCGTACCACGCTTTCGCCGTCGCTTGCGATGCGCGCGGGCGAGCCGTATCTGGCGTTCGGCACACCGGGCGGCGATCAGCAGGATCAATGGACGCTGCAATTCTTCCTGAACGCGATCGATTTCGGGATGGACCTGCAGACCGCGATCGAGGCGCCGAAATTTTCGACCCCGCACTTTCCGGCGACGTTCTATCCGCACGGCAGCCTTCCCGGCGTGCTGCGAGTTGAGGATCGAGTGCCCGACAAGGTCCGCGACGAATTGGCGGCTCGTGGCCATAAGATAGAAGTCAGGCCACCTTGGTCAGAGGGTCACGTGCTCGCAGTGCAGATCGACACAACGACCGGTGTGCTGGCGGGCGGCGCCGATCCGCGCGGGCAGGCGATTCCGGCAATGCCTGCGCAAGTGATCGGATGGTAGGAATCAGGAATCGTAGTCTTCGCCTGCGCGGCTGGCGGCAGGGGTGACCCCTGCACCCGGTGTCTACACGGAGTGAAATGCCGCAACGGCATTTCGCGGGGGTTAACTTGTAGGAGGGGGTGAAACCTTTCAAAGGGTTTCACCTGGCGCGGGCTGGCTGTTAACTTGCGCTCGGGAGGCGTCACGAACTCCGCGCGATGCAGCACGAGCCGAAGAACGCTGATGCGATTCGCTCGATCATTCGGCGCTACTACGCAGTGTCGGCGTGCTACGCGTTCGGTCCGCTGTTCATCTTTGCGGTCTACCCGATTTTCCTGCGTTCGCGCGGACTCGATCAGTTCCAGATCAATGTGGTCGCGGCGTCATATGTGCTGATGACGTTTCTGACCGACGTGCCGACCGGGGCGTTTGCCGACGCGGTCGGGCGGCGCGCGGCGGTCGTCGTGGGATGCGTCCTTCATGCGGCGGCGTTTCTGCTCTACTTCCTTTCGCATCACTATTGGTACTTCATTGCCGCGGCGCTGATTGACGGGCTCGGCACCACTTTCGGCAACGGGCCGATCGACGCATGGGCAGTCGATGCTCTCGACGCCGCAGGATTCGAGGGACCGAAGGACGCAGTCTTCTCGCGCAAGTTCCAGTTGGGAGAGATCACCGGGATGTGCGGGTCGCTGGCCGGCGCGTACATCGGGCAAGCGAGCATCGCAGCCCCATTTCTGCTGAGCACATTTGTATGGATGGCGGCCGGAGTAGCGGCACTGGGCATGATGGGACGCAGCACGGTGCGGCGAATCTCGCCGGGCAAGATCATCGAAGAGATTCGACGGCGCAGTATCGATTCGACGCGGCTCGGATTCGCGCATCGCGGCGTCCGCCTGCTCTCGATCGCCGGGCTAATCTCGGCGTCGTTGTGGTACGGCTGGGGGCAGGAGTGGCAGCACTACTTCAATCAGGGGTTCAACGCCGGAATCGGGAGAGTAGGTTGGGTATCGGTCTCGCTGATCGCGGCGCAGGTCGGAGGCCTCGAGCTGGCGGCGCGGATGCCGGGAGCGTGGGAGAAGCGCGTCTGGTTTATCGCTGCGATGAGCGCGTTCTCCAGCGCCGCGGTGATTGCGGCCGGACTCGCGGGCGGGCGGATGTGGTTCGCACTCGGCGCGGTCATGGCGGCGACGTGCGCCCAGGGGATGGCGGGTCCGATGGCATTCGCCTGGTACAACGAGATGATCGCGGGCGAAAATCGCGCGACGCTGCTCTCATTCGGCACGACCATGTCGACGCTGGGTGGGGTGATCGGGTTGCCGGTGCAGGGCAAGATGGTGGACGCATTCGGGACGGCGGCGACCTGGCGGCTGGCGGGAGCGCTGTCGATGACCAACGTTGCTTGTTACGTTGCGCTCGCGCGGTCACCTGCCAAGAGCGAGAGTGAAGTGTCGCAATAGGGCACTGGGAATGATTTAGAAATTTTGCTCGAGCCTCGGCTGACCTAACCTCTAATCCCTTCCCTTGACGGAAGGGGGAACAAGCGCGCGTGGGGAATAATCGCGAGGAGTGTGCGCTAATGATCGGATGGTAGTGAGTGCGTGGATCGGGTAGGAAAAAAGGGCGAGTGTTGCGCGCGCTTAGTGTTGGCCGGAAGGCCGAGCCGTCATGGAAGCTGAAACCAAGTACGCCAGGAGTGGCGACGTTCACATTGCGTACCGGATTTTCGGTGACGGCCCGCGCGACATCATACTGTTGCCGGGAACGCTCTCGCATGTCGAACTGTACTGGGAACTGCCGGCGAACGAGTACATCCTGAAAAGACTCACCTCATTCGCGCGCGTAATCGTATTCGACAAACGTGGACAGGGGCTTTCCGACCGGGTTGCCGAGCACACCCTCGAAGAGCGTATCGGAGACGTGCATGCGGTCCTGGATGCGGCCGGCTCGAAGCGCGCGACCGTTTTTGGCTGGTCGGAAGGCGGCCCGATGTCATTGATGTTTGCCGCCACCTACCCCGAGCGAACGTCGGCCCTCGTGCTGTTCGGCAGCTATGCGTCGATTAAGGGTGAACCATGGTCGCTGCCCCAGGAACGACAGGATCTATTCCTCGCCACACTGGATGCGCACTGGGGCGAGGGCGTCATGGTCGCTATCAATGCGCCGAGCATGCGCGAGAACAAAGCCTTCGTCCAGTGGTTTGGCCGGCTCGAGCGAGCCGCGGCGAGTCCGGGAGCTATCCATGCGCTGTTTCAAGCCGACTGCGAAAGCGATGTCCGTCACTTGCTGCCTTCGATCCGGGTGCCGACCTTGATTATCCATCGCAAGGATGATTCGACGATCCCGGTCGCATGCGGGCGCGACATGGCTCAGAAGATCTCCGGGGCGAAGTACGTCGAGCTCCCTGGCGAGGACCATTTGCTCCAAGCCCTCGATCGGGATGCGCTGGACCTCCTTCTAGACGAGATCGAGGAATTCATTACCGGCGTGCGCCATCGCCCGGAGCCGGACCGGGTGCTCGCGACCGTGATGTTCACCGATATAGTCCGCTCCACCGAGCGCGCTGCGGAGATGGGCGACTCGAGATGGCGCAATCTGCTCAACGACTACTATGCGGCGGTGCGAAAGGAGCTCGCTGTTTTTCGCGGCCGCGAGGTGAACACCGCAGGCGATGGGCTGCTCGCCACCTTCGATGGGCCGAATCGGGCGATACGATGCGCCTGTTCGGTGCGCGAAAGATTGCGTCCTCTGGGACTAGAGGTCCGGACCGGACTCCATACCGGGGAGTGCGAGCTGATCGGAGACAATATCGGCGGTATCGCGGTGCATATTGCGGCGCGCGTCGCGGCAACTGCAGAACCGGACGAAGTGCTGGTTTCGAGCACCGTTCGAGACTTGGTCGCCGGCTCGGGACTGCGCTTCGCCGATCGGGGAATGCATGGCCTCAAGGGCGTGCCGGACGAATGGCATCTGTTCCTCGTTCAGTAATAGGAGGGGCGGAGATGGCTCCTGGAGCGCCTTGGATGAAAATTGAAAAAGGTGTGGGACTCGCAATTTTGCTGTTTGCGCTCGGCGCTGCGCGAGCCGGTTGGGCTGGGAACATGATTGACACCACAAAAATAGTCGACCTCACCTATACCTTCGACGAGCACACGATCTATTGGCCGACCGAAAAGGGTTTCGTGCATCAGTTTGAAAAGAACGGTGAAACTCCCGAGCACTATTTTTACGCGTCGGCGAATTACGCCGCGCCCGAACATGGCGGTACGCATAGCGATGCGCCGCGGCACTTCAATGCCGACGGGATTACTCTCGACAAGGTTCCACTGACGGACTGTATCGGGCCCGCAGCCGTGATCGATTTTTCGGCGCGAGCGGCGACCGACCCCGACGCGATGCTGACCGTCGATGACATCAAGGCGTACGAATCCGCATACGGCCAGATTCCCGACGGCGCGATCGTCGTAGCGCGCTCGGGATGGGGCAAGTACTGGCCTGACAGGAAGCGCTACATGGGCACCGACAAACCTGGCGACGTTGCGGGCTTGCGCTTTCCGGGCTACTCGGCCGCTGCGGTAGATTTCCTTCTGAAGAATCGACGCGTCGTCGCGATTGCGATCGATACCGCAAGCATGGATCCCGGCAACTCGAAGGACTTCCCGGTGCATCGGCTCTGGCTCGGTGCGAACAAACCCGGCTTCGAGAACCTCGCGCACGCCGAAAAGCTGCCGGCCAAGGGCGCGACGATATTCTGCATCCCGATGAAGATCGGTGACGGCACAGGCGGCCCCACGCGGATGTTCGCGTTATTGCCGTAACCAATCCAGACTTGCGCAATAAATGTTTGTTTATGTGCGCTCTACGTGCGCAAAAGTCTGCGACTCGGTAAGAATTCCATGGTAGAATCTGTGCAGCAAAAGGGTTGATCGCAGTCGCAGAAGGTAGAAAACTGTACGACCAATGATTGAACACCACGCCACTGGCCGCGAATTTCTGAGTTTAGAACGGCGGCACGAAAACTGCTCAACTGGGAGGAGGAAGTCCGTGCGAAGACATGCAGCATCGGTAATCAAAGGGTTATTCGTAGCGGCTGCAATAGTGGCGGTCACCGCATGCTCGGGACAGCCGCTATCGACCCGAGAGAAGGGGACTTTCATCGGCACCGGTCTCGGGGCCGCTACTGGCGCAATTATCGGAGCAGCAGTAGGTGCTCCGCTTGCGGGCGCTGCGATCGGCGCCGGCGTTGGAGGAGTAGGCGGATACGTGGTCGGGAACGAGATGCAAAATAACGAAACGCAGCAGGCGCAGACGCAGAGCCAACTTAAGTCTCAGCAGAGCGAAATCGAAAATCAGCGCCAGCAGATTCAGCAATTGAAGAGTACGAGCGAGACGGAATAGGAAACGGGAATAAAGCGACAAGGGCAGAGATCAGGAACAATACGGGGCAAAGAGGAAACCAAATCGCCCCAGCTTACGTATAGTCAGTGGATGAAGGAGATTCTCTTTATGAAGCGCAAGAAAATTGGGGTAATTGCAAGTATCGCGTTGGTGGGCGCGCTGGTTCTCGCGGGATGCTCCGGGCAGCCGCTCTCGACCCGTGAAGAAGGGACTCTCGGCGGCACCGCGCTCGGCGCGGGCGGCGGGGCGCTGGTTGGCGCGGCAGTGGGTCATCCGCTGGCGGGCGCATTGATCGGCGGAGCGCTGGGCGGCGGCACCGGCTATGTAGTCGGCAACTCGATGCAGAATCAGCAGAACGCCAACGCTCAGACTCAGGCCCAGGTGAATCAGCAGCAGCAGGAGATCGAGTCGCAGCGGATGCAGATTCAGCAGATGAAGCAGCAGGGCGAGACCGAGTAAACGCCCGCACGATCCTACAAACGAAAAGGGCGGCGCCGGATTCGGCGTCGCCTTTTTTTTCGCGCTCGAGTCCGCACTCAGCCAGGACGGCATAGTTTGCACGCGCGGAGGCCGGCGTGCCCGGCCGATTTCGCATTGGCGAAAATCAGCATCCGCGACGAGTCCGCGCGCTTTGCCGCCGAGCATTCAGGGCGGCAGAAGATATGCGTCTTGCGATGCCCCATCACGGCCTGGGCCGGGAGTCGCAAATCGCGCCCGACCTGAAAGCCTTCGGCGCGCAGCAGTTTCAGCTTGTTGTCCACGCCGCCACCGTAGTTGCCGATCGTGCCGTCGGACTTAATGACGCGATGGCATGGGACGAAGATCGCCACCGGATTCGTCGCCATCGTGGTTCCGATCGCACGTTGGCTATTAGGATGTCCGACCGCGCCGGCCAGCGCTTGATATGTGATCACGGCTCCGGCGGGAACGGTGCGAAGCGAGATCAGCGCTCGGCGCTGAAAATCACTTTCGACCAGGGTCAGATCGACGCGATGCGCGAGCGCGGAGGAGTCGCCTTTGAACAAACGCTCGAGTTCAGCGGCGACTCTGCGAGTGCTCGCCTCGTTCTCGATCAGATCGAACTTTCGCCGCAGCATCTCGAGCGTCCGCTCCCCTTTATCCACCGCCAGGTAGTGAATCGCCGCGAGTCCGCGATCGCTCTCCGCGACCAGCAGGCGACCCACCGGCGACGGAATCACACCGACGCGGGCCTGCGGGCGCCGAATCAGTTGCAGGTCGCGCTCGATACCGCGTCGCGCTTCATTGATCATCGCGTCGAGAACTTCGTCGTCGATCGGAGTCTGCGCAAACTGTGTTGCTATTTTATCGATGCTCATATTCGTCACTCATCAGCCTTCAATTTTCTCAGCGCCTGGTAAACGCTCGCTCGCGCGCTCTCGACCGAACAATTCAGCGCCATGCCGATCTCTTCGTATTCGAGTCCCGCGAACTTGCGCATCATCAGTGCTTGCCCCTGCTTTCCCGGCAGGCGCGCGATCGATCTCTTCAGATGCAGCATCGTGTCCGGCCGGGGCGAACTCGACGCCGATTCACAGAGCGCAGCGCCGTTTGCGGATGCGTTCGTGATGACTCGCGCACGGCGCATCCGGTCGCGGACGCGATTGCGGCAGAGATTCGACGCGATTCGAAAAACCCACGGCCGGAGCCCGTCTTCGCTCTGTAGCGTCGGATACGCGCGATAGGCGCGCAGCCAGGTCTCCTGGAACAGGTCCTTTGCATCCTCGCGATCGCCAGTCGAGCGCATCAGGAAGCGCATGATCTCGCGCTCCATGCTTTCGACCGCCTTCTCGAACGGCGGCGGTAACTTCAGATTGAACGTCGCCATCGCGCTTGTCAGGCCAGGCCGGCCAACGAACTCACCAGATACCACAGGGTGATCGATCCGAACACTGCGCCGAGCATTTCCTCGATCAGACACGCCTGCGCGAGTCTTAGCCCATCGCCGATTTCACGATTCGCGCCGCGCGCCGCAACTTCTGCGAAGCTTACCTCATCACTTTGGGTCATCGGTATCATCATTTTGTACTCCTGATGACTACAACCCCGCGCAAGCCAATTTGTGAGTTGAGCCAAATCGCGCTGCGGCCATTCACCTGCAACCGGCGCGCTGCATTTGACGGGCGCCGCGATCCTGCGATGATTCGTTGGCGATTTTCAGGAGGACGTTATGGACGCGACGGTCTGGATTGGGCTCTGGGCGGCGTTGTTTCTCGGCACTCATTTCGCGATCTCGTCAGCGAGTGTGCGGCCCCGGTTGATAAGCGCGGTCGGCGAGCAGCCGTACCGCGGAATCTACTCGATCGTCGCATTCGCGACGCTGGGACCGTTGATTTATGAGTTCGCATGCAACAAGCACGCGGGCCCGATGCTCTGGTATTTGCGCATGAACGCGCCGATCCGATGGCTCGCGTGGATCCTGATGCTCGTCGCGCTGATCCTGTTCGTGGCGAGTTTGATCAACCCTAATCCGGGCGGAGTTGGCGCACCAAAAAGCTCGGGCGAACCGCGCGGAGCGCTGAAGATCACGCGTCACCCGGGATTCGTGGCATTCACCCTTTTTGGATTGGCGCACATCCTGATGAACGGATGGGCGGGCGATGTAATCTTCTTCGGGACGTTTCCGGTGCTTGGAATTCTGGGCGGGATGCATCAGGACTCGCGAAAAATCAGCGAGCTCGGCGAACGGTATCGCGAGTTCATGGCGAAGACTTCGTTCATGCCGTTCGCGGCGTTAATCAGCGGGCGCCAGCGATGGACCAGCGCCGACGTTCCGTGGGCTGCGATCGGTGCGGGCACGATCCTGACAATTGCGATCGTCGCGCTTCATCCGACGATCTTCGGCGGGCATCCGCTCGGATAGAGTTAACGCGACGGCGGAAGGCTGAACAGGCGGGCGGCATTCGCGACGACTCGCGCGCCGAGCGTGGCGGCGTCGACCCCGCGAAGATTGGCGAGCATCTCGAGCGTGCGATTTACGTACGCGGGCTCGTTGCGCTTGCCGCGATACGTCTCGGGCGCGAGATACGGCGCGTCCGTCTCGACCATCACGGCGTCGTCGGGAACGATTGATGCTGCGTCGCGGATCTGCGCGGAATTCTTGAACGTAATGATCCCGGAGAACGAGATGCAGAATCCGAGCGCCAGGAACTCGCGGGCCGCGTCGGCGTTTCCGGTGAAGCAGTGAATCACGCCGCCGCGTCGCGGTAGTCCGGTCTCGCACGCAATCTCGACCAGGCGGTGCTCCGCGTCGCGGCAATGAATCACGATTGGCAGATCGAGTTCTTGCGCCAGCGAAAAATGTGCGCGCAGCGACGCTTCCTGCGCCTCGCGCGGCGAGTGCATGTAGTGGAAATCGAGGCCGCTCTCTCCAATCGCGACGACTTTTTTCGAACAGGCGAGCGCGCGCAGTTGGCTGATTCGCTCGGGCGAGCAGTCCGTCGCGTCATGGGGATGCACCCCCACCGCGGCGAAGACGTTTTCGTGACGCTCCGCGATTTCGACGGTGCGGCGATCGCTCTCGATGGGTCCAATCGCCCCAACCGAGATGATCTGTGCGACGCCGGCGGCTGACGCGCGCGCGATTACGTCCTCGACGTTGTCGCGGAACTTCGCGTCGGCGAGATGGCAATGCGTATCGATCACTGTGCAATCATTGCCGCTCTCTCAGCTGCCGCCGACTGTGGCTGAGCCGCTCAACGGGATCTTGTGCACCGTTCCGGCGCTTTCGGAAACCGTGAGGGTCCCGGTGAAGCTGCCTGCGACAGTCGGTTTAAATGTGACGTCGACGGTGCACGAGGCGTAGGCCGCCAAGGTCGTGCCGCAGGTCTTGGTGATTGTGAACGTCGTGGAACCGGACTTGGCGATGGTTCTGATCCCGGACGGGACGCCGTTGGTGTTGGTGATCGTGACGATCTGATCCGGGTTGTCTCCTACTGCGGTGCCGGGGAAAGAGACGGAAGTGGGCGACACGGTCATGAAGCCGGTCGCGGTCGAGGCGCCGGTTCCACTTAGCGGAACCGTCACTGCGCCGGTGGAAACCGAGAAGGTCAGAAGGCCGGTGCGACCGCCCGCCGCGGTGGGGGTGAAGGTCACACTTATCGTGCAACTCTTGCCACCGTAGAGCGTTAACGGACAGGTGCCCGTCTTGGCGAAGTTGCCGCTGATGGAGGTGCCGGAAATCGAGACCGATGTGGTCCCGGAATTTTTCAAGATAACCTTTTGCACCGCACTCTTTACGTTGATGAGTTCGGTCGGGAAGATCAGGCTTTCCGGCGAAGCGGCAACTTTGGGAGCCGCGCTTGCTCCTGTTCCGCTCAAGCTGACGGTGATCGGAGCCGCGTTGCTGGTGATCGTGAGGCTGCCACCATCCGCGCCGATAACGGTGGGCGTGAAGGTGACTGCGATCGCGCAGCTTATCCCTGGGGTCAATGCGGCTCCGCAGTTGTTGGTCTGGGCGAAGTCGCCGCTGGCCGCGATTCCCGCGCCTGAAAAAGTCATCGCACCGGTTCCCGAGTTGCTGAGGAAAATCGTCTGCGCGCCGCTAGTGGTGTTGATCGCTTGCGTCTGGAAAGTCAGCGAAGAGGGATAGATGGCGGCGATCGGCGCGGTTCCGGTTCCGCTCAACGCGACCGTCTGAGTACCGGTGAACGCGTTATCGCTGATGGTCAGCGTGCCGGTTGCGGGCCCGGTCTTTGTGGGCGCATAGATGACGGCGATCGTGCAGTTCGTTCCAGCGATCAGACTCGAGGGGCAATTGTTGTTCTGCGAGAAGTCGCCAGTGGTGCCGATGGACCCGATCGCGAGCGCCTCTTCTCCAAAGTTGGTGAGGACGACGTTCTGCGCGGCGCTGGTCGTTCCGGTGTTCTGCACACCATAGGTCAGGATCGACGGAGCAACCGTGACCGCAGGCACCGGTGAGGGCACCGGCACCGCGACAATGCCTCCGGGGTAGGTGATCATGTTGGAAGTGCTGAAACCCGAGCCGGTGGCGATGTCGTCGAGCATCGCGAGCCCCATCCCGCCGAGAAAAGTGGTGCCGCTGTCGTCGATGGAGAGTGTTTGGACGGTGTTGCCGATGCCGGCGGAGACCCAATTTGCGCCGGTCATGTCGTCGACGCGGATCACGTTGTTGCCGTCAGCCACTTCGATTTTCCCGGTGGTGGGATCAATTGCGATGTGCGACGGCGATCCGAACGTATAGATATAGCCGTTGATGACGGGCGACTGGCTCAGTGTGGTCCAGTTGGTGCCGGTGATGTCGTCGATGCGGATGATGCGCCGGTTGCCGGCGTCGGTGATGTAGATCCGATTGCTCGAATCGACCGCGACTCCTGTCGCGCCGATAAATTGATCGGTGCCGCTGCCGGATGTTCCATACGTGGTCCAGTTGGCTCCGGTCATGTCGTCGAAACTGTCGATCCGTCCGTTGGAGGGATCGGCGACATAAATTTTTCCGTTGGAGTCCACGGCGATATCGGCCAAGCCGCCAGTGCTGAACTGATTGGCGCCCGACCCGCAGGTGCCGAACGTGGTCCAGTTTGCGCCGGTGATATCGTCCATCCGATCGATGCGGCAGTTATAGACATCGGCAACGTAGATTCGCCCCGATGCGTCGAGCGCGACGCCGCGCGGCCCGTAGAACTGCTGCGCGCCGGTGCCCGTGCCGCCCAGTACCCGCTTGTTCGTCCCCTGGAGATCGTCAGATCGAATCAGCTGGGAGAAAGAGGAGTCGGTGATGTAGACCGGGGAGTAAGCCGAATTGACGCCGGTAGCGGTGCAACACGCGGTGGCCGTTCCCAGCTTCGATGTGAGCGGACCGATCGAGGCTTTCGACTCTCCGTTGATAGCGTTCACGACTTCATTTGTGGTCTGGGTTCCGCTGAAATTGCCGGAGAAGTTGTAGTAGTAATGAATGTTGCCGCCGCGTCCGCCGCCCGATGCGGTGAGGACCAAAGCTCCTGCAGTAAACGGTGCGGATACCGAGGTGGTGCCGTCGTTTGAATTGAAAGTATAACTGCCGCCACTGCAATCGTAAGTGATCGCATAGGTGCCCGTGAAGGTGGCGGTGATGGGACAATCGATCGACACGGTTCCGGCGGGAGTTGCGACGGTCGAGCCGGTCAGCGTGAAATCCGTTCCGAGGCTCGCGGTTCCGCCGGTGCTGTTGAGGACCAGTTGGCTCGCGAAGGCGGCGCCTGAAACTGGGGAAATCGCGACAAACGCGAGTAGCGCGATCGCGATTCCCCTCCCCAGCGATCTCAGTGTCATGGCAGATTGTGCAAGGACGATCCGGATCGACTCAACCAGATGTCGATTTCTCAAGTTCCCCTCCCAGCAGCTCCGGTCGTGATTCCGTTCGCTTCAGCGGACTGGAAAAACAAAGTATGGATTCCTCCAGCTAAAGCAAGGGCTGGAGCGCTGCCAGCGTGCAAGTCTGTCATTTCGATACAGGATGACAGCTATTGCCCGTGAAATTTGCGCGCTAGGTCAAGCTTTCCTGTCGATTCTCGGGAACAGCGGCGTGGTCGGTTTGATCCGATGGCCGTTCACGATGCCCTTTCCATAAGGCGCGCTCGCCTGCTCCTCATCGACGTTCAGCAAGTCGAGAATCCTTGCCGACGTCACCGGCATGAACGGCTCCAGACTGGCGGCGATGACGCGAAGTCCTTCGACCAGGTTGGCGAGAATCTGCGCGACCCGCGGCATCTTCGCGGAATCCCTGGCGAGCGTGAACGGCGAAGTCGTTACGATATATTTGTTGGCGGAGTCGAGCGCTTGCCAGACGGCTTCCAGAGCGCGATTGAACGCGAGGTCCTCAATCAACGGACCGACCCGCGACGGCAACGATGCGAAAGTTTCCGCGAGCGCCGAGTCGAGCGCGTCGATTCCGGCGCCGGGCGTTGCAGTGATCTCGCCGTTGAAGTATCGCGCCGCCATCGAGAGCACGCGGCTGGTCAGATTACCAAGATCATTGGCCAGGTCGGCGTTGAAACGATCGATCATGCGGTCTTCGGTGAAATCGCCGTCGAGTCCGTAGGTGAATTCCCGCAACACGAAATAGCGGAGGACATCGGCTCCGATGCTTTTCTGAAAGGCCACCGGGTCCTGGATGTTTCCAGAACTCTTCGACAACCTGGCGCCGCCGAAATTCACGAAGCCGTGAACATTTAGATGTCGAAAGAGCGGCAGCCCGACCGACAGCAGCATCGGCGGCCAGTAAACCGCATGAGTTTTGAGGATATCTTTACCGATGAAGTGCTCGGTGACCGGCAAGATTTCTTTGAGCGAAGCGTCGTCGGTTTTTGGCAGCTCGCTCAGGTATGCCCAGAACGCGTCGTACCAGACGTAGGTGACGTACTTGTCGTCGAACGGCAGCGTGATTCCCCAATCGAGGCGCGCTTTGGGACGCGAGATGCAGAGATCGTCGAGCGGCTCGTCGAGCATCCGGAGCGCCTCGTTGCGATAACGCTCGGGGCGGATGAAATCGGGATTTTTCTCGATCTGCCGGCGAACCGTCTCGCGATATTTTTCGAGCTTCAAAAAATAGTTGCCTTCCTTGATTGGCTCGACAGGCGTGTTGTGCACGGGGCAGACGTTGCCGGGCAGCAGCTCTTTTTCGGTGTAAAAGCGCTCGCATCCGACGCAGTAGAGGCCCTGGTAGTCCTTGAAGTGGATGTCGCCGCAATCGTATGAGCGCGCGAGCATCTTCTGCACGAACGCTTGATGCACCGGGTCGGTGGTGCGGACGAAGTAGTCGTAGCTGACGTTGAGCCCGGCCCATCCCTGCTTGAACATCGCGCTGATTTTGTCGGCAAATGCCTTCGGATGCAGCCCGGCGGCGTCGGCGGCGCGTTTGTTCTTGTCGCCGTGCTCGTCGGTGCCGGTGACGAACGTCACGTTTGCGGCGCCGAGCTTGCGGCGCTGATAGCGCGCGAACGCGTCGGTCGCGAGCAGCTCGTAGGCATGGCCGATATGCGGCGGCCCGTTGCTGTAAATAATCGCGCTAGTAATGTGAATCCGGTCTGCCATCAGGAGATCGAGAATAGCGGGAGACGCGATGTCGCGCGACAACCGCGAACGAAATGGCTACTGCGGGCGCGAGGCGACCAGATCCTCGAGCGTTACTTCGACGACGCCGCCGTCTTCTTCGCGCTGCACCAGCACGGTCTGCTTCAGGATGTTCTGGCGGATCACTTTGCCGTCGCCCTTTACGCATTGAACGCGCTTGCCGAGGTTGGGAAGCGCGCGCTTGAGTTCGACGTAAGTGGCGTACTCGTAGCGGAGACAGCACTTGAGGCGCCCACACATCCCGGCCAGCCGCGACGGATTCAGCGCCAAGCCCTGGTCGCGCGCCATCTTGACCGTGACCGCCTCGAAGTCGCGCAGCCAGCTCGAGCAGCATAGTTCGCGTCCGCATGGTCCGAGGCCACCGGTAACTTTGGTCTCGTCGCGCGCGCCGATTTGTTTCATCTCGACTCGAACCCGCAGCGAGTTGGCGAGGTCGCGGACCAGGTCGCGGAAATCGACTCGTCCTTCGGCGACGAAATAGAAGACCGCTTTGCGTCCGTCGAAAGTATAATCGGCGTTGACCAGCTTCATCTGGAGGCGATGCGCTCGAATCCGCTCGATGCACAGGCGGCGCGCATTAGCTTCGCGCGCCAGGTTCTCTTTCTCGGCGTCGAAGTCGGCATCGGACGCAACCCGGATGATCGCGCGCATCGCGGAGAGATCGATCGAATGCGCCGGTTCGTGCGGCTCGATCTCGACCGTGCCGACCCGGGCGCCAGCCTCACTCTCGACGAGCACGCGATCGCCGCGCCGAAGTGCTGCGTCTCCGGCCAGGAAGTTATACAGATGGCCGGTTTGCTGCAGGCTGATCGCGACGATTTTCGGAATCGGCGGACGGCCTTCAAACGGATCGATGTCTTGACCCACTGCCTTCTACCCCACCTGTCAACTAACTATCCTGCATCGCCTGCGCCGCGATAGTCCACCAATTCTCCGCCTGCAAGCGTGGATTCGCCATCGCTTCGACCGCTTCCAGAGCCAGAACCGCCGCGTCGATACACTTTACGAGCCCGTCGACACCAGCGCGCCGTGCAATTTGCGCCATCGTTTCCGAGGCTGCCGGCGGAAATGCCGCGAAGTTCGCCTTGAGCAGCTTGCAGCATAGTATTTCTTCGAGCAGCCGTGCGAGCAGCTCGAAATTTGCGGCGGCGGCCTCGCGATTGGCAAAGAATTCCTGCGCCAGCGAATTCGCACGTGCGAAGTCGATTGACTTCGCGGTGCTGAGCGCCGCCAGCAGCTCCTTCAGGGGCGGCTCTTCGCCGGCTGCGAGCGCGATTGCATGGGCTGCGCTGCCGCGCGCGAGCAACGCGAGCGCACCGGCGCGCGCCTTGTCCTCCACGCCGCGCGACGCAAGGATACCTTCCAGGTCGGCGACCTTCAGCGCCGGAAATCGCACCGTGCGGGTGCGCGAACGGACCGTATCGAGCAGCGCCCGCTCGCTCGCGCTCACCATGATGATGATCGCGTGGCCGGGCGGCTCTTCGAGCGTCTTCAGCAGCGCGTTCTGCGCGGGAATATTCAAAGTCTCGGCATCGTCGATGATCGCAACACGAATCGAGCCGCGCGATGGCCGCGTCCCGAGTCGCACGATCAGTTCGCGAACCTGCTCGATCAAAACGTCGGTTTTGCCTGCCGGTCGCGAGACGTAAGAAAAATCGGGATGCACTCCGGTGGCGATCTGCACGCACGCCGAACAGCAGTCGCAGCGGGGCGCGTCGGCGTCGGCGGTACGCGCGCGGCTGCGCTCGGCCTGCGGAGCCTCGCGCACCGGGCATCCGCTGATCGTGCAGCAGAAGTTCTCGCCCGGCGCGCGTTCGCACATCAGCGCATGGACAAGGCTGGTCGCGACCAAGGCCTTGCCGACGCCGCGCGGACCGGAGAACAAGTATGCATGCGAAGGGCGCTGGCGCAATTCGGCGAGAAGCCGATTTGCGATTTCGCGATGCCCGCGAAGCGAAGTCAGGGGCATCGCCGGCTCAGCAGCTCGTCTACGGCGCGCCGGATGTCCCGGCTGACGTCGGCGACTGCGCGATCCGCGTCGATAATGATCACGCGTGACGGCTCGGCCGCGGCGATCGCGAGGAAGCCGTCGCGCACCTTGCGATGAAACTCCGCGCGCTCGCCCTCGAAGCGGTCGGAACCGCGCCCGGTACCCTTGGCGCGCGCGCGGGTGCGCTCGAGGCCGGTCTCGACCGGTAGATCGAGCACGACGGTCAGGTCGGGCGATGTCGAGTCGCTCGCAAGCCGATTTAATTCGTCGAGCAATTTGAGATCGAAGCCGCGCCCGTAGCCCTGGTAGGCGGTGGTGGAATCCGAGTAGCGATCGGAAATCACGATCTCGCCACGGGCGAGTGCGGGCTGAAGTTTTTCGCGGACGTGCTGGGCGCGATCGGCGAGCACCAGCAATAGCTCGGCAGATACGTCGAGCGAGACGGCGGGATCGAGGAAGATCGCGCGAATGGTTTCGCCGGCGCGAGTGCCGCCGGGCTCATGTGTGATCGTCACGCGCCGGCCGTCTATCCGCAGTGCGTCGCCCAAAATCGCGGCCTGCGTGGTCTTGCCGCTTCCTTCGACGCCTTCGAGCGTGATGAATACACCTGATCCCATCGATTGCCGGATTTGAGCGTCCCGCCTATCGGCCAAGATACCAGTGGGTCAGTTGCGGCTGAAAGAGCGTGAAGATACCGGCCGCCAGGGCCAGGTAAGGACCGAACGGAACTTCGGTGCGCAGAATCGAGACGTCGGCTTCTTCGGGATCGGTCGCTGGGTCGCCGAGAGGGGCGGTCGAAGCCGCGCCGCCGCCGCTGAGCGCAAAAGCGATTCCGCCGATCGAGCCGATAACCGAGCCAACGAACAGGGTGAAGAAAACACCAACCCAGCCAAGAAACGCGCCGATCATGCCGAGCAGCCAAACGTCGCCGAGACCAACGCCTTCGCGTCCGCGCACAAGCTGATAGAGATACCCGGTGCCGAACAAGACGCCGGCGCCGAAGAGAATACCGAGCAGCGAATTTTTCCAGCCGACCTCCGGGATCAGCAGCGACGCTGCGAACAATCCCACCAGCGTGCCAGGCCAGGTAACGATGTTGGGAATCAGCCGCCAGTCGTAATCGATTATCGCGACGACCCATAACGCGGCGCACAGCGCGAAGCGCGCGATCGCGTCGGCAGGTGGAAAGGCGAGGCAAAGATAAAGCGCGATGATGCCGAGTCCCAACTCTGCCAGGAAATTGCGAAACGGAATCGGCGCGCCGCACATAAGGCATCGCCCACGCAGCCCGAGGTAGGCGAGAATCGGGATGTTCGCCCACCACGGAATCGCGCGCTCGCAACTTTCGCAAAACGAGCGCGGCGACACGATCGACAGGTCGCGCGGAAGCCGGTACGCGATCACACCGACGAAGCTGCCGGCACTCGCGCCAAACAGGAATGCCACGGTGGCGACGAGTCCGGTGGGCACGTCGAGGTTCATCGGGTCACCGCCTTGCCGCTCTTGCCTGACGCTTGAGACGCGACACTCACGATCACGTCGCGCTCGCGCGGCCCGTCGAGTTCCGCGAGCATCACGCCCTGCCATTTGCCGAGCACGAGCTTGCCACCGCGCACCGGGATGTTGATCGAGGTTGATAGCATCACGGACAGGATATGCGCCTGCGAGTTGCCTTCGCCGTGCCGGTAACCATTTTCACGCGGTACTATACGCTCGAGTTGCGCAATCATATCTGTGACTACGTCGGGATCCCAGTTCTCGGAGACGATCACAGCGGCGGTCGTATGCGCGACGAAGACGTTGCAAAGCCCGCTCGCAGCGCCGATTTCAGCGAGCGCGTGATTGACCTTGTCGGTGATATCGACGAGCTCGATGCGCGCCTTTGTTTTGATCCTCAAATCGACCATCTTCTTACTTTTGCGCGGCGCACAGATCGATCGTCAAATCGTAAGTGGCCTTGATTCCTCGATTCAGATTGTCCACCGAAAGTCGCTCGTCGTCGCCGTGAACGCGCGCGATTTCCTCCGGCGTCAGGATCACCGGGACGAATCCGTATGCGGGAACGCCCTTCGTACGAAGCATGCGCGAATCAGTGCCGCCGGTCGTCATCCACGGCACCACTATTGAGTCTTTAAAATCAGCCGCAACGACATGTTTGATCGCGTCCCAAGCCTCGCCGGAACTCGGCGACGGCGGAGCATCGTCAGGCCGCTGGATATAGTCAATCGTGAAATCGCCCGTGCCGAGCTGCTCACGCAGATGCTTCAGAAACGCGGCCGCATCGGTGCCCGGCAGGAGCCTGCAATCCAGCGCGGCTTCGGCGGTGGTCGGCACCACGTTCACCTTGAGTCCGGCGTGGAGCACCGTGAGCGAGATCGTATCGCGCATGAGCGCCTGTACGTTGTACGGACTGAGCACGCCGCGAGTCGCAAGCTCGGCAGTTCCGGGCGAATCGAGGTGCGCGAGTTGGAACGACGCCGGGCTCGGCTCGAGCGGCGCGATCGAAAGCATCGCACTGGCGAAAATTGGCGTGATCCGGATCGGCGGCTGATTTTCCAGCACTCGATGAAGTGCGTTGACCAGCATCAGGCTCGGATTGTCGGGCCTCGGCACCGAGCCGTGTCCGCCCTTGCCGTGGACGGTGATATGAAGCCAGTTCACCCGCTTCTCTGACACCGCGACCAGGAAGGTCGTGCCCCTGGTCCCGAGCCAATTCGGCGAGCCGTCGCCGCCTTCGTTGAACGCGAACGCCGGATCGATCGCGTCCCAGTGATTCTGCACCATCCAGGTGGCGCCGTTTTCGCCGCCCGCTTCTTCGTCGGGATTTATCATCAGCTCGACGCCGCGCTTGAGCGGAACGTTGTTGCGCTTGAGCGCGAGCATCGTCATCAGCGCCATGATCCCATGCGCCTTGTTGTCGATCGCGCCGCGCGCCCACACGTAACCGTCGTTCAGGTCAGCACTGAACGGCGGATGCGTCCAGTTGGCTCCCACAGCGGGCACGACGTCGGCATGCGACATGAGCATCAGAGGTTTCACACCCGAGGGTCCCGGGATGCGCGCGACCAGGGTGACCATCCCGGGCTTGCTCTCGAAGGTTTCAGTCGCAATTTCTTCCTTGTCGAGGATGGCTTTCAGGTATGCGATCGCGGCGGCGGTATTGTCGGGCGGATTGGTCGTATCGAAGCGAAGATAAGCGCGGAAATAATCGAGCGCTTCGGAATCGATCTTGTTCCAATCGATTTGAGGTGCGCTGTCGGCGCGGGAATCGGGCGCGATAAACGCTAAGACGATAGTCGCGATCCCGAAACATGCGATCGCTACGAGCTTCGCGCGAAGTTTAGGAAGCGGCATCATCGACAAATGCATTCTCCTCGGGTGTCGGCGCGATCAGCGCTGGCATTTCGGACAATAGAAACTGGCGCGCCCACCAATGACCACGTTTCTGATCGGCGTCGAGCATGTGTAGCACGGTTTGCCCTCGCGCCCGTACACGCGCAGGCGCTCGGCAAATCGTCCCGGCTGTCCGCGCGAATCGCGATAGCTGCGAAAGGTGGTGCCGCTGCGGCCGATCGCCGCGCGAAGAATCAGCGGCACCGCGCTCGCGATCTTTTCGATCTCGCCTCGGGTAACGCGGCCGGCACGGCGGGTCGGCCTCACGCCGGCGCGAAATAAAATCTCCGCCGCGTAAATGTTCCCGATACCTGCGACGATCCGTTGATCCATGATCAGGTTCTTGATCGCGACGCGGCGTCCGCGGGCCCTCGATGCCAAGTAATTGGCGTTAAATTCGCGCGACAGAGGCTCCGGGCCGAGAGCCTTCAGTTCCGCTGTGGAAGCCAGCGCGGCGCGCGCTACCAGGCGGACCATTCCGAAGCGCCGCGGGTCGTTGTAGACCAGGCGCGAGTCGTCGTCGAGAGAAAATTCCAGATGATCGTGTCGAGGATCGAATTCGTCAGCGTGGAATCCGTCGTTGCGATGGGTCAGGCTGCCCGACATCCCTAGGTGGACCAGCAACACATCGTCGCCGTCAAACTCGACGATCAAATATTTTGCCCGCCGCGAAAGCGCGGTGATTCGTCGGCCTGCGATACTCGAGGAAAAATCGATCGGCACGCGGCGTCGCAAGCTTTTGTCGCCGATCCGCGCTCGTACGATTGTCCGGCCGACCGCGGTGCGCGACAGGATCCGGCGGAGCGATTCAACTTCCGGAAGTTCAGGCATCGTGCGACCCGATCCCGCGGGTCAATCCTGGACCGAGTATCCGGGAAAGCCGGATAAAATCGGGCACCGCGAGCGTTTCGGCGCGCGCCGACGGATCGATCGCCGCGCGTCCGAGCGCCTCAACAATCGTGGCCGCTTCGATTCCAAGCGAATGGCTGAGCGCGTTTCGAATGGTCTTTCGCGGTGCGGAGAATGACGCGCGCACAACCTCGAGCACCGTGCGCTCATCGATTTCGACAAATGGCGATTCTGTTCGCGGTCTGAAGCCGAGTACTTCCGCGTCGACTTTGGGCCGCGGGTGAAAGCTGCCGGCCGCGATTGCGAAATGGAGATCGATATCCCAGTAGAGTGCAGTGAATACGCTCAGTGCCGAGTAGCCGTCGTCGCCGGAGCGGGCGCGAATTCGCGCTGCGACCTCGCGTTGAAACATCAGGACCATCCGCGCGATCAGGCGCGCGTTGTCGCATAGACGTCGTAAAATCGCGGCGGCGACATTGAATGGCAGATTGCCGATCACCTTGATTGGCGGCATCGCGGCGAGCTGCGCGAAATCGACGGAGAGAAAGTCCGCATTGATCACTCGATTCCTCGCGTCACCGGCGAAGCGATCGGAAAGCCGCGCGGCGAGTCGCGGATCGAGTTCGACCAGCGTCAGCGAGCGGTGCGGCTGCATCGCGATCTTCTCTGTCAGGATCCCGAGTCCGGGCCCGATTTCGACTATGTGATCGGATTCGTCGAGTTCCGCCGCTCTGACGATTCGATCCGCGATTGCGCCGCTGGTGAGGAAATTCTGCCCGCGCGATTTTGTCGGACGCACGCCGGCGATCGCGAGCGCGGGAGCGGGTCGCGATGGAGACGATTCGCCTCGAGAGCCGGATTTCCGCGCGATTGCCATTGGTCAGCGCGTCAAAGCGAAAGATTGGCGTCGGCGTCGATGCCCATCGAGTCGCACTCGCCGCGCAGCAGGCGATAGCTGCCCGCGAGCGCGATCATCGCCGCATTGTCAGTGCAATATTTGAGCGCCGGTGCGACCAGCCGCCGGCCATCCGCGGCCGCGGCCTGCGCGAGTACATCGCGCAACCTCGAGTTCGCCGCGACCCCGCCCGTCAGCGCGATCGTGTCGGCGCCGAGTTCGCGCGCCGCGGCGATCGTCGGTTTCACGAGCATATCGACGACTGCTTCCTGGAAGCTGGCCGCGAGATCTTCGGGCCGCTCGGCCCGGCCCGCATCGCTCGCGAGCAGCGTGGCGACAGAAGTCTTCACGCCGCTGAAACTGAAATCCATCGGCGCACCTTTCACGTGCGCGCGCGGGATTCGCACCCGCTTGCGATTGCCGCGGCGCGACAACTCGTCGATTGCGCGGCCGCCCGGATAACCGAGGCCCATCAGCTTGGCGACCTTGTCGAATGCTTCGCCGGCGGCGTCGTCGCGAGTGCGTCCGATGCGCCGATAGCGGCCGAAGTCCTCGACCGCGAACAGCGCCGTATGCCCGCCGGATACAACCAGCGCCAGGTATGGCATCGCGATCTGATTCTCGAGCAGCGGCGCAAGCAGGTGACCCTCGATGTGATTCACGCCCACCATCGGGATTTGTGCAGCCTGCGCGAGACCCTTGGCGAACATCAGGCCAACCAGCAGCGAGCCAACCAGCCCGGGCCCGCTAGTCACCGCGATTCCTCCGATATCGGCAAGGGTGCATCGCGCATCGCTCAGCGCGCGTTCGATTACCGGCCCAATCGTGACTACGTGATTCCGCGACGCCAGCTCGGGAACGATTCCGCCGTAGACTCGATGTATGTCGTCCTGGTTGGCGACCGTGCTGGAGCGCACCTCGGCGATGCCCGGCGCCGATGTCTCGATAACCGCGGATGCGGCGTCGTCGCACGAAGATTCAATTCCAAGTATGAGCATCTCGAAGTTCTGCGGGTGGACGGTGCTGCACCCCGCGCGGGATCAACAATATCTACTGATGACGGACGCGGAAAGTATCAGTCGTCGCTCGTATCCGCGGGACTGGAAGCAGGCGCGGGCGCTGGCGGAGGCGGCGCTTCGACAGGTGCGGGAGGAGCTTCTTCGGCACTGGGTGCGGGCGCAATCGCGTCGGCCACTGGCGCTCCGGCCGGAGGTCCTGGTGCGAATGCCGCCAGGCGTGTGGCGCCGACGCGCGCGGTCAGGTTGCCCGGAGTCGCGGCGAGCGCCTTCTGATACGCCGCCTCGGCTTCGGCCGATTTCCCCGATTCCTCGAGACTCAATCCTTCGAATGCGTAAATTTCGCCGAGCCACGCGGAGTTGGAGGCGAGACCGATTTCCGCACGCTTGAAGAAAGTCAGCGCCTGCGCGTAGCCCTTGCGGGCGACGTAGGCGCGCCCGAGATAGAAGTACGCGTACGAGTTGCTCGGATCGATCGACACCGCATGCGCCAGCTCGCGAACCGCGTCATCGACGTGTCCCTGCGCGAGTTCGACGCGTTGCTTTTCCGTGATCCTGAGCGACGCCGCGCGCGCCGGAGTCGGCGCGGCGCTGATCAACGGTTCCAGAGACGAGTCGCTGATTTGAGGTGTCGGCGCCAGCGAGCCGACGTCCATCGCGGGCGGAACCTCGGCAGGCGCCGCGGGTTGCGGACTCAGCGGGGAAACCGGTGCGGGAGCCGAGACAGCTCTAAATCCCGTCGACGAAGCTTGGGCAGCGGCGGGAGCAGATGGCGACGTTGGCACTTTCTCCCACGTGGCGGAATCCGGACTCGATTCGTCGCCCGGCGATGGCGACGCGGCCGGGCTCGGCGCCGTGAGATCCGCGGCGGGAATCGATTCTTCCTCGAACGCAACGACAATCGGATTCGAGACAGCCGCGGCGGCGACGCTTGTCGTCATTAACATCATGACCATTGCAAGAACGAGTGATCCGGCCCGCGGAAGCGTAGATTGCATCGTTTGGTTCCCGAGCGATCGTAAAAAATTAATCATTCGGATCGGTGGCCGGATTCGGGGCTTCGGGAATTTTGTGATCCGAGCCCGCCAGCGCCGCTGCACTCGTATGATACGGACAGTCGGTGGTTGGCGCCAACCCGACAGGATACACACCCATCATGGTGACCGGGCAATACGGCGTCGCCTTGAAGCCGGTCGTGGGGTCAACTTTCACTTCTACGATTCCCGGCGGCGCGGTGAAATCGAGCGCCGGCCTGGAAGCAGTCGCGGCCTTCATGAATGCCGTCCATGCGGGCAGCGAGGCCTGCGCTCCGGTCAGCCCGAGTTCCTCTTTTTGATCGAATCCAGTCCACACCACGGTCAGGAGATTCGGAGTGAACCCGGAAAACCACGCGTCCTTGGCGTCGTTGGTGGTGCCGGTCTTGCCCGCCGCCGGCCGGGTGAAACCCATCGAGCGCGCGCCGGCGCCGGTGCCGTGATTGATCACATTCTCGAGCATGAACTGCATCATGTATGCGAGTTCCGGCGAGATCACTTGCTCTTCGGTTAGCTCATGACCCTCGATTACCTTGTTGTTCTCATCGACGACCGCGGTGACCGCGTAGGGTTGAATTTCCATTCCGTCGTTCGCGATCACCGCGTATGCGCGCGCGACCTGCATCGGCGAGACTTCGATACCGCCGAGCACGATCGACGGGTACGAGGGCAGATCGCCGAAGCCGAGCTTCGACGCCATCGCGCGTATTCGATCGAGCCCGACGCTGTTCGCAAGGCGCGCGGTCGCCGAGTTGAGCGACTCGCCGAGCGCGAATTCCAGCGTGACGTGGCCGAAGAAGCGGTCGCGGTAGTTGTTGGGAGTCCAGCTCATGTCGCCGTACTGCCAGGTGAACGGCGCGTCTTCTATATATGTCGTCGGGAGAAATTTCTCTCCCCCGCCCGAAAGCGTCTCGTCAAAAGCCGCGAGATAGGTGACCGGTTTGAAGACCGAGCCGGGCTGCCGTTTTGACTGGATGACGCGATTGAACTGGCTTTCGCGATAGTCGCGTCCACCGACCATCGCGCGAATCCTGCCGCTCTGCGGCTCGAGCGCAACCAGGCACGACTCGAGGCGCTGGGTAGCTTCGCGCCGGACCAGCTTGGGATGCTTCGATTCGAGATCGGCGAGATTGTGCGTTATCGCCTGCTCGCCGAGCTTTTCCATGTGCACGTCGAGCGAGGTGAAAATCCTGAGCCCTTCGCCACTCAGCACCTGCGGCGGATACCGTTCGGCGAGCTCCTTTTTGACGTAATCGACGAAGTAGGGCGCGTCGTTACTTTCGTTGTAAACCTCGCGCGCGTGAAGCGGCTCGCCGACCGCCGAATCGTACGCGGCCTTACTGATGTAGCCATCCTGGAGCATCGAGCCGAGGACTTCGTCGCGCCGCTGGCGTGCCGCGTCGGGATGGCGCAGCGGATTCAGCCGGTTGGGCGAACTGATCATGCCCGCAATCGCCGCCATCTCGCCAATAGTCAAGTCGCGCGGCTCTTTTGAGAAGTAGTATTCGGACGCCTCCCAGACGCCGTAGATACCTTCCTGTCCGCGCTGACCCAGGTAGATATCGTTGATGTAGTTTTCCAGGATTTCATCTTTCGAGTAGCGATTCTCCGCGATATACGCCATCAGCGCTTCCTTGACCTTGCGCTTGTAACTGCGTTCGCGGGTCAGGAAAAAGTTTTTCATCAATTGCTGGGTCAGTGTCGAGCCGCCCTGGCGCACGTGGCCCGAAGTGAAATCGATATACGCGGCTTTGATCGTGCGGACCAGATCGACGCCATGATGCTCGTAAAAGCGATGATCCTCGGCGGCCAGGATCGCGTTGATCATCGTCGGCGGTATCTGGGCAAGGCGCACCAGCCGGCGCTGCTCCCATTCGCCCTCGAAGATTCCGCTGATTAGTTCGGGTTCCAGCTCAATCGAGTATATCGGCTGATGATTGCCGCTATCCTGCATCGACACGATCGCATCGTCCTTGACCGCGATATCGACCACCTCGCCGCCGAAGTTGCGATATGGATACGCGAAGCTGTGCAGGAAGATGTCGAGCTTGCCGCGTTTTTTGTCGAAACTATATTCGCCGCGCGTGGTGACTCTGCCTGGATCGACTGGATGGTAATTGAGGCGCGCAAGCCGCTCGAAAAATCCGAGATCCTTCAGATCCTGTCCCGGGTAGATTAGCTCCGAGTCCGAGTAGATGCGCGACGGAATGTTCCATCTCTTGCCCGAGAACCGCGCCACGACCTCATTTTCGAGCTGATTGTAGTAGCTGAAGAAAAGCCACAACGTAGGCGGCACCGCGAACAATATGAGCGCGCCCACGCAGATGAGCGCGATCTTAAGAATTCGTTTGAAGGACATCTGAATCGGCGATGGCGCGAAGCCGGCTGGCCGCGCCGCTCGGCTATTTGATAGTCGCCGGCGCGTCCCCCGCTCAAACCTCGGGCTTCATCGCCACGTAAATCGTGTTCTCGCCACGTTTCACGAGCAGCAAAACTATCTTTCCCTTGGCGCCGGTCTTGATAGCGCTCTGATACGAATCCACGTCTTTCACCGCCTCGCGATTCACTTCCAGGATTACGTCGCGTGCGCGCAAGCCCGCCTCATCGGCGCGGCTCCCTGGCTGCACCGCCGAAATCACAACCCCGCCCGGCGCCTCGATCCCCAGTTCCTTGGCGAGCTCCGGACTGAGATCCTTCACCCGCAGCCCGAACGGCGACTTGATGCCGGCCTCGGGCTTTTCCGCCTTTTCCGCCGCCGCCAGTTCGGTCTCGTGCGATTCCGTGATCGTGACCGGCAGCTCGATCGTCTGCTTGTCACGGATCACTTTGAGCATTCCCTTGTGGCCGAGTTCGGTTCGCCCAACCATCAGGGGCAGCTCGCGCGAATCGCCGACCTCCTGGTTGTCGAACGATACGATCACGTCGCCGCGCTTGACGCCGGCAGCCTTGGCCGGACCGTCGTCGAGCACTTTGGCGACCAGCGCTCCGCGCGAATCCGCCAGTCCCAGCGACTCGGCGAGCTCCGGCGTCATCTTCTGGATGTAAACGCCGAGCCATCCGCGCACCACTTTGCCCGCCGTCTTAAGCTGCGGCAGTTCCTCTTTGACCAGATCTATCGGCACCGCAAACCCAATTCCCATGCTCGAGCCTGTATGCGTGTAGATTGCGCAGTTGACGCCGACCACGTCGCCGCGCAGGTCGATCAGCGGCCCACCCGAGTTGCCGGGATTTATCGACGCATCGGTCTGGATAAAGTTTTCGTAGTTGCCCGGGATGAAGCGTCCCTTGGCGCTGATGATTCCCGCTGTCACCGAATGATCGAAGCCGAACGGATTGCCTATCGCCATCACCCATTCGCCAACTCGCAGCTCGTTCGAGTTGCCTAGCGGCGCCACCGCGAGGTCGTGTTTCGCATCGATTTTCAGCAGCGCGATGTCGCTCTTATCGTCATGCCCGATAATTTTCGCAATGTAGTTGCGGCCGTCCTGCGTGGTCACGGTGACCTTGCCGGGATTCTCGACCACGTGCTCGTTGGTCAGGATGTAGCCGTCCTTGGTGATGATGAACCCGGAGCCGAGCGCCTTTGAATGCTGCGGGCCGCCGAATTCCTCGAACGGACTATGCGAATGCGGGATGCCCTCATGGCTCCCCGGCGGCTCGATTCCTTCTGGCGGCTCGACGGTTTCGGCCGGTTCGTCGGGCTCGTCGGTCGAGATGTTCACGACCGCGGGACTCAGCTTCGCCGCCAGCTCGACGAAGTCCGGCATCGTATTCGCCTTCGCAACGTGCCCCGGATCGAGCTCGCTCCAGAAGCGCGCCGACTGCGTCGTACTCTGCGCGGGGACTGCCTCGGCGCCCGCGGTTGCGATTGTAAGGACTCCGGCGAAGCTCGCGATCATCAGAGCGACGCCGATAGTGGCGATGGGTCGAAAAAACTTATACGGCATGTGTGATTAAACGTAGCTGCCCGCTTCAGCGGCCTGGCTGTCTCGCCAATTCAACGTACTTCATTTGCAGAGTGGAAAGAATCTCCTGCACCAGCGTCTGTTCGTGTTGATCGAGATTTCCGCGCGTCTTGTCGCGTAACATTATGATTAGGTCGATCATCTGCTGCGCCATGACCAGGTCGTGTGTCACTTTGCCCGTCGCCGGATCCGGAATCTCCCCAAGCGCCGCTAGCGCCTGCTCCGAAAGGCTCCACGACAAACGCCGCGAACGTCAATTCCGGCGCTGGAGCTCCAGCTCCATGTCGCGTCGCACCTTCGGCAGTCCCTGCAGTCTGCGCGGCGTTCGGATTCGCAGTCACATCGGGCTTTGCTGATGAGCCACCGTCGGGCTTGGGCGGCGGCGATGGCGCATCGGCACGATCAGATGACGCTTCGCCTTCCGTCCTGGTTTCGCCTTCCGAGGAAAAACGGCGCCGGTCCTGAACTTTGAATCCGCGCTTGTCTTCCTGATCTTCCATCGGATTGACCGTCAACCTATCGCAGCTTGTCCCGCCGACATTCGCTCCAGCCGGCGAATTCGCTCGTCGATCGGCGGATGTGTCGAGAACAGGCGCGCGATTCCCGCCGCGCTCAATGGATTCACGATGAACATATGCGCCGTTGCGGGGCTCGCGTCGAGCGGCATCCGCTCGTTCGCGGCTTCGAGCTTGCGCAGCGCGCTGGCCAGATAAAGCGGATGATGAGTGAGACCGGCGCCGCTCGCGTCGGCCTGGTATTCGCGCGTGCGCGATATCGCGAGCTGGATCAGCGTCGCCGCGATCGGCGCCAGGATGCCTCCGATCAGCAGGCCCTCGAGCCCGCCTTCTTCGTCGTCGCGGCTGCCCAGCCCGAACAGAGCGCCCCATCGAATCATCGTGCCGAGCATCATGATCGCGCCGGCCATCGTCGCGACGATCGAGCTGGTCAGGATGTCGCGATTGGTCACGTGCGACAGCTCATGCCCGATGACGCCCTTCAACTCATCGCGCGTGCAAATCCGCATGATCCCGCGCGTCACCGCGACCGCCGCGTGCCTGGCATTGCGCCCGGTCGCAAACGCGTTGGGCGTGTCGGAATCGATCAGGTAAAGGCGCGGCATCGGAATCGACGCCGAATGCGCCAGCTCGTTTACGATCGAGTAGAGTTCCGGCTCCGATGCCGCGTCGAGTTCCTGCGCGTGATACGCGCGCAGCACGATCTTGTCGGAGAACCAATAGCTGAAGAAGTTCATCGCCGCGGCGATCACGAAAAAGATCGCGATGCCGCGCGTGCCTCCGACCAGGCCGCCGATCAACATCAGCAGGCCCGTCATCGCAATCAAAAGCAGGGTGGTTTTAAAGAAGCTGGTCATAGACCGGTAATTTTGAAGCTACGCCACGCGATTTTTGTAGTCAACGCGATCACTTTTTTCGGACTCAAGAGAGCCACGACCGCGGCGAATCTGAGTCAATGCGGCGGCGACCTCATCCGGCTCGATCGTATCGATCTCTCCCCTGGCAAGCACCGCGATTTTTCCAAGCGGATGCCATCGCGCGGAATCGCCCGGGCCAAATATCACCACTCCCGGCGCTCCGACGGCGGCCGCCAGATGCGACACGCCCGAATCGTTGCCTACGAAGCCCGACGCAAGCCGCGCGATTCCCGCAACAGTGCCAAGGTCCAAATCTTTCAGCACCGGCAAATTGCGCTGACGTAGTCTCTGTTCGATCGCCGATTCCGCCGGCCCCAGAATGAACACGACGCCCGATGTTCCGGCCAGCATCTTGCCAAGCGTCGCAAATTTATCGACCGGCCAATTCTTGCGCATGCTTCCGCTGCCGGGAAATATCGCGATCAGATTCGATGGATCGCATCGCACCGATGAGATCGCGTCCGACGCGGCCTGCATGTCGTCGACAGTCGCCTCTATGCGCGGACGCATCGGCGCATCCGCCGCGCCAATCGACCGCAAATATGAAGCCGCTATATGCGGCTCGCTTGATCCATCGTAGATGGGCCGAAAGGGATGAAATGAAACTTCACCACCGGTCGCCGCGACGAGCCGAGTTCGAAAGCGCGCGTCGCTCGATGCGAAGAACGAGTAGATACGCTCATAGCCGCCGAAGAATTCGCGTGCTTGCCGGCTGGCATCGCCCGTGTCGCTGAAGAGCGCGCCGGCCTGCGGAGCGTCGATCGAGTAGCCTCGCGCGACGACAGTTCTCCCCACCGCGAGCCGGGCCAGCTCCGCCCGCGCCATCAATTCGATCGATGCACCCCGATACCGCGCCGCAATCGCCTCGATTGCCGGCATGACGCATATGAAATCGCCGAGCGCTCCAGGAAATATCACCAGCACGCGCCGCGCGGAATCGATCGCACCCATCACGTTAACTCTATCATCCCGATGGCACTCCCACTGTGAATTTTCCGCGCGCCGCCGTTTGATTTGTGCTCATTTATACATTCGCCAACAGCCGCATTTTCCGGCTAGAATTGCGCCCATGCCCATCAGCGTAGCCAATTCGCCGCTCGAACTTATCGGCAATACGCCCGTCGTTCGCCTGAACCGCCTGCCCGGAAAAGACGACGCGGAAGTCTGGGCCAAACTCGAAAACTTCAATCCCGGCGGCAGCGTCAAGGATCGCATCTGCCTCTCGATGATCGAAGCGGCGGAAAAAGCCGGCCGCCTGAAACCCGGCGATACCATCGTCGAGCCGACCAGTGGCAACACCGGAATCGGACTCGCGCTGGTCTCCGCCGTGAAGGGCTACAAGCTGATCCTCACGATGCCGGATACGATGAGCGAGGAGCGCCGTTCGCTGCTCGCCGCCTACGGCGCGGAACTCGTGCTGACCCCCGACACTCGCGGGATGCACGGCGCGATCGCTAAGGCCGAAGAGCTCTGCCGCAACAATCCCGGCTACTTCATGCCGCAGCAATTCAGCAACGCCGCCAATCCCGCCATCCACTATCGCAGCACCGGTCCGGAGTTGCTCGAACAGTTCCCGCGCATCGACGCGTTCGTCGCGGGCGTCGGCACCGGCGGCACCATCACTGGCGCGGGCCATTACTTGCGCGAGCATCTGAGCAACAAGTTGCTGATCGTCGCGGTCGAGCCGAAGAACTCGCCCGTGCTGTCGGGAGGCGAGCCCGGCTTTCACAAGATCCAGGGAATCGGCGCGGGCTTCGTGCCGAGCAATCTCGACACCAAGGTTTACGACGAGATTTCCGCGGTAAGCGACGAGGACGCGACCCTCTACTCGCGCCGCCTCGCCCGCGAAGAGGGCATCCTGGTCGGCATCTCGTCGGGCGCAAATTGCTGCGCCGCGCTGCAGATCGCAAAACGCCTCGGCAAAGGCAAAATCGTCGTCGTGGTTTTCTGCGATACCGGCGAGCGTTATCTCACCACCGATCTTTTCCAGGCCGAGGGTATCTAGAGCCTGCAGATGAGTACCATACTGGACACCAAGCTCGAGCGGACGCGCGCGATCCTCGCCCCGATGCGCTCCGTGATCGTCGCCTTTTCCGGCGGCGTCGATTCCACCTTCGTCCTGAAAGTCGCGCACGACACCATTGGCGATCGCGTGCTGGCGCTTACCACTACTTCGCCCACCATGCCCGAAGAGGATCGCGAATCGGCGCTCGCGATGGCGCAAGTTATCGGCGCGCGCCACCTCATCGTCGAATCCAACGAGCTCGAAATTCCAGGCTACGCGCAAAACCCGATCAATCGATGCTACCTCTGCAAGCACAACCTGTTCACGGTTTGCGAGGCCAAGGCGGCGGAACTCCGTATCGACGAAATTGTCGACGGCCTCAACCTCGACGACCTGCACGATTACCGGCCCGGAATGCAGGCGGCGAGCGAAAAACGGGTCCGTCATCCGCTGGTCGAAGCGGAATTGAGCAAGGCCGAGATTCGCGAACTGTCGCGCGCGATGGGTCTGCCGACCTGGGATCGCCCCGCGTCGCCGTGCCTGTCCTCCCGCTTCCCCTACGGCACCACGATTACACCTGAGGGGCTTCAAAAGGTTGCGGCGGGCGAGCGTCTGCTGCATTCGATGGGCTTCAAGATCGCGCGGGTCCGCTTCCATGGCGAAGTTGCGCGCCTGGAGCTCGAGCGTAGCGAGATGGCGCGCATCTTCGAGCCCCAGATTCGCGAGACCGTCGATCGCGAGTTCAAAAAAATCGGCTTTCGTTTCGTCGCCATCGACTTGAAGGGATTTCGCTCCGGCTCGCTCAACGAAGGTGTGATTGATCTGAGCACACCCGCCCGCAACTCGTAGTTCGTATGCCGGCCGGCGCCAACTTCGATCCAGCAGGCCGCCCGATCAGCGCCGGACCCGCCGTCACCATTGCCGCGATCGCCGCCGGCGTGAGCGCGGTGCTGTTCGAAGTTTCCGCCGCCGATCCCCGGATATGGCTATGCGGACTGTTCGCACCGCTGCCGATCCTCGCAACCGCGCCCGAGCTTCCGACCGTGCGCGCCGCGCAATTCGCGTTCCTCGCATACTTCTTCGGCAACCTGGCCGCATGGGGCGGCGAGAGCTTCGCGGTTCCGATGCTGACGACGTTCGCGTCACACTTCGCGGGCGCAGTCGTGTTCGCCACCTTCATCGCATGCGCTGTCGAGGCGACCCGGCGATGGTCCGGGGTGCTGGCCGCGCTGGTCTTCCCGACTTTCGAAACTGCCTTCTACTTTTCACTCGCGGTCCAGTCGCCCCACGGCACCTGGGGCAGCCCCGCGTATTCACAAGTCGATTTTCTGCCGATGCTGCAAGTCGCGTCGTGGCTCGGCGGACCGGGCGTGATGTTCATCATGTCGTTGCTGCCGTCCGGACTCGCGGTCGCATGGTATCGCCGCCGATGGAACATGGAATGGACCCATCCCGCGATCATGGCGGTCGCCGTCTTTGCGATCGCAATTCTCGCCGGATCGATTCGCGTTCTGCTCGCGCCGAAAACCCCGTCAGTGCGGGTCGCGATGATCGCCAGTGATCGCCTCATACCGCAATCTGAGTCCGGCGATTTGAGCGACGCCGCGGATATCGTCGCGCTCTACGCGAAACTCGTGCGCCAGGTCGCCGACGGACGTACCCAGGTGATCGTTCTGCCCGAAAAAATTGTCGGCGTGGAACCCAGCTCCGAATGGGACGTCGTGCAGGGATTCTCGCGCATCGCCAGCATGTCGCATGTATGGCTGGTGGTCGGGCTCAACCAGGTCGGCCGCTCGCCCAAGCGCAACATCGCCGTGGTCTTCGATCCCAGCGGCAAAATCGCTTCCGCCTACGCCAAGCATCACCCGATTCCGAGTCTCGAATGGGATTACAAGCCGGGTTCGAAGCCCGCGATATTCGACGCGCCATGGGGACGCACTGCCATACTCATCAGCCAGGATTTGGATTTTATCGCCACCGCGCGCGAGCTTGCCGCCAACAACGTGCGCGTGGTGCTTGCGCCGGCCTCTGATTGGCGCGGCTCCGAGAAGATTCATCAGCAGATGAGCGTGGTCCGAGGCGTCGAGGCAGGCTTCTCGGTTGCGCGCGCGGCGCGTGGCGGGTTGGTCTCCGCGAACGATTCCCGCGGACGCCAGCTCGCTGCGGACAAGACCTCGCAAACTCACGATGCGATCGCGATCGCCGACCTCCCGCTCGGCACCGGACCGACGCTCTACTCGCGCACCGGCGACTGGTTCGGCCAGCTCTCCGCAATCTTCACGATTTTGCTGATGCTCCGGCTCGCCATCAGCATCTTGTACGCGGCACGTAAACGTCGGCTCGCCGGCGCGAACCGAGTCCAGCCCTCCGGCGTAATATCTGTCGCCGTAGGCAATCAGCAAGCCGCCGCCGCGGAACCGGAAGACAAAATCTACCACCCCCCAACCCGCCCCCCATCGGACTAAGGTCATCGACCTCGTCATCCTGCATCGCCGCGGCATTTCGCCTCTCCCGCGGCTGGCGACGATGTCGCCATCCGCAAACCGGGAGAGGTCGTGCCGACACACTTGTCGCGCGCGGGTGAGGGCGCCCGCCCAACCTGAATTCCCGCAGCGTCTTTTTTTTGTGTCATCTTGACGAAGCGAGCGACGCTCGCTGATGGAAGGACCTCGGACAGCTTCGCGCCAGCGAAGCCGGTACCGGTTTCGAATCTCTATGCCCGCACCTCACTCCGTCACTTTGCGATCCCCGCTGCGATGATCGCCTCTACGATCGCAAGATCCGATGCGGTCGTAATCTTGATATTCGCAGTCGATCCCTCGACCACCTCGACGCGCGCACCGATGCGCTCGACCAGGTCGGCGTCATCGGTCGCCGCGATACGGTCACTCGATGCGCGCCGATGCGCCTCGACCAGCACCTCGCGTCGAAACGCCTGCGGCGTCTGCGCCTGCCAAAGTCCCGCCCGTGCCACGGTCCCTGTGATTGCGTCATCGACGACCCTCTTCAAAGTGTCCGCGACGGCAATCGCGGCGATCGCACCGCCAGCTCTCGCCGCCGCGTCCAGGCACCTTTCAAACATCGCTGCCGTCGCAATCGGACGCGCCGCGTCATGAACGACGATCAGATCGCTCTCCGCCGCCGTCAGCCCGAGCGCGATTCGCACCGAGTCCTGCCGCTCGACGCCGCCGGCAGTTATCTTGACCGGGATCCGCACGCCGGCCGCGACGACTTCGGCGCGCGCCGCACTCTCGAATCCCCCAGGCACGGCGATCACCAGTTCCACGATCTGCGCGACGCTCGCGACGACGCGAAGCGAATACGAGAGCATCGTGCGTCCGCCAATTTTCACGAATGCCTTCGGCTCGTTCTTCCCGAGCCGGACTCCGCTCCCCGCCGCAACAATAATCGCCGACGCTTTCACTTCTTCACTCCGGCATTCGCGACGAAATCCGCGATCGCAACGACCACCGCCTGATCGACATGTCCCGGCGTATTGTATTCCGCCGGATTCGGTTTGCCCTCGCCGGCGATGAACAGATGGTTCAACGTCGGTAAACGTCTCTACCTTCACGTTCGCCACGCCACTAAGTCCGTCCTGCCAATGCCGAATATCCTCATCGATCACCTGGTAGTCGCGCCCGCCATGCAAAATGAGAATCGGAACGCCAAGACTTCTCGCAATAGCAACTTCGTCGCGTGCGTCGAAGTCGTAAAAGTACGACGCAGGCGCGCCCATGAAGTTTTGCGACGCCGGCATCTTGTGCGCCGAGATTTCCTCGGCTCCTCGCTCGGCCTCGGTCAATTGTCCCGGCGCCGCTGCCCAAATAACGCAACTGCTGAACGATAACCGCGGGCAGCTTCCGCCCCGCCGGCGCCAGCATCACGATTCCCGCAACCGGCGCCGCCTTCTTCGCGATCTCCGGCACGAGCATCGCGCCCAGGCTGTGCCCCACGACGAAAATTCGATCGGTCATCACGTCGTGACGCGCGCGGACCAATTGCACCGCCGCGACCGCGTCTTCAACCACCTCCTCGTCGACCGTTGCGATCATCGCCGAGTGCATCAGCGTCCGTTTGTCATAGCGGAGCACCGCGATACCGCGTGAGCTGAGACCCTCCGCGATATCGGCAAACGGATGATTGGGCCCAATCGTCTCGTCGCGATCCTGCGGCCCCGATCCCGCGACCAGCACGACCGCGGGAAATGGACCCGCGCCATTCGGAATCGTAATTGTGCCGGGCAACTTGTACTCGCCGACGATCACATCCTCGGAGCGAAACTTTGTCAGCTCAGCGTATGCTGGCGCGGTTACAGGAGCATTGGATTTCGCCAGCTTGAAGAATAACGACCCGATCTCGCCGGTCTGCGACGCTACCGCGACCGTCGAGATCGCCGACGTATGCTGAAAGTTGAGTTGCACGCTGATCTCGTGGCCGCCGGGAAGATTCTGCCGATCGAGAATTTTCCAGCTGAGCAGCGGACCTTGCTCGGCATAAGTCTTTATCCACGCAGCTTCTAGTGTTGCCGCAGGCAAAGCGGCCTTCATCGTACCGTTGAAATGCGCCGTCGCCGCGCTGAAATTGCCGTCACGAATGGCCGAGAAGAGCTGATCGACGGCCGCATCGTCGGCGTCGCCGGCGCATCGATTTGCGAAGACAATCGCAAACGCGATAGTCGCAAGCCCCATCACGAGTATTCGCCTGGGCATCGACGTGCACATTCGCAGACTCGCAAAAATAAAAAAAGGCCGGGGTTTGCCCGGCCTTCCTATCGGAATCTTATCTCGACGCGATCAGTTTGCGAAGATCGTCTTCAGCTCTTCCATGATCTTTTCTTCCGGATGAGCCTTCGCGATCGACAGTTCCTTCACGAGCAAGGAACGCGCCGTGTCCAGCATCTTGCGCTCACCGAACGACAGTTCCTTATCGCCCTTCAGCACCAGCAGGTCGCGCAACACCTTGGCGATCTCGAGCGGAGACCCGGTCTTGATCTTCTCCGTATACTCGCGATAGCGCCGGTTCCACGTCTGCGTATCGACCTCGACCTTGCGCTGGCGCAGGATCCGGTAAATTTTTTCCACCATATCCTTGCCGATCACACGTCTGAGGCCAACGGACTCGACGTTTTCGGTCGGGATCATGATAGTCATCTTTTCGGTGCCGAGGATCCTGAGCATGTAGAACCGTCGCTCAGTCCCCGAAATGACGCGCATCTGGATGTCTTCGATTACGGCTACCCCATGGGCGGGGTAAACCACCTTTTCGCCCTTTTTGAACGGCAAATTCATCGTTGTTCTGGCATTTAACCCACAGGCTCGGGATTTCAGAGGCGGTTGACGACCATTTGGGGTTCATCACCGGGTCCGAGCAGCCTGGTATGTTGGGTCCATTATTGCACAAAAATCTCGGTTTGATAACCCCGGCATGAAAAGAAACTGAAACTCGCATGTAGTGATAAAACAATGTTTGAGATTATCTGCCCAATCAGATCATCCGAACCGCAACTCCATGATGATCGCGTCTTCACCCGGCCCATAATAGTGCCGCCTCAAACGCCGTTCTTCAAAATCAAATTTGCGGTAAAGCTGTCGCGCCGCAAGGTTCGTGCGCCGAACCTCCAGCGTGACCACCCCGGCTCCGGTGCTCCGGGCCTCAGAAATTGCCTCGGTAATCAGTACGGTTCCTATCCCAAGACGCCGGGAATCGGGATGCACCGCGATATTCAGGACATGGCACTCGTCCGCAATCAGCCATCGGCACAGAAAGCCCATGATCGAGCCTTGCGGCTGCCCATCGTCCGATGGCAGCGCGACCATGACCCGCGAAAATGGAAGGGTCAGCTCGCGCTCGAACGAGGCGAGCGTCCATGGCGACGGGAACGCGAGCCGCTCGATCTCGATAATGCGGGGCAGGTCACGGTCGACAGCGTCCCTGATTTGGATCGCCATCTGAGCCCATCTCATGTGCGCCGCGGGAGGCGGCTTGGCACCGTGTGATTACGTGGGAAGATTCGTCAGGCGGCGTGCTGTAGCTGGCCCGCCTCTCCCTTGATAACGATAACTTCGAGCACTTTGTCGCGCATCCGATGCTTGAACGCGGTCACCGGCTTGCCGAACTCGATACGAGTCGCGAAGTCGGCCGGGAACGACGACGACACATACGACAGCCGGCGGATAGTCTCGCCGCGCACGCTCGCGTTGATCGAAAGGACCGCATCGCCCAGCATGATGTTGTAGTCGTAGTCGGGCATCTCGTCGGGGAGATTCCACAAGCCGCTTGAGCGATGAGGTCGGCAGCATGCGCGGCATCTCGAGTCTGACCAGGTAAGCGTTGGCATACTCGACGACCGTGTAAACTGTGCCGTAGCGGCGATCGCGCTCGGTCTTGTCCTCATGCATCGTGCCCTCGAAACCGTCGAACGCGACTTTGCGCTCGGTGGCACGGCCGCCGCCGCCACCCGCCCGCACGAGCATCGTGCCGATCGGCGCGAGCGCGAGCCCGTACCAGCATCCACGATAGACGAGTTCGCTCGCCGGCTTGGCGTGGATAACTCCCTCGCGCAGCCGCCACGCCGACTCGCCCATCGCGATCAGGATGCCGAGCATGATCCATCCGCCGGTGCTCTGCGAGAAGAGTCCGTCGCCGCGAGCAAGCACTCCGAACGCGACTAAAATCGCCGGATATAGAATCAGGTTCAGGATCATGTTGAGCGCGGTCGATCGGACTCGGGAAAATCCGCCGGTGCTTCCGACCGCGGCTTCGAGTTGCGCCTTCACGTTATCGGGCATCGCACCCAGAACTGGCTCCGCGAGTCGAAACGCGACTTGCACCGGCATCGGCGCGGTGCGAACCGGGCTCGCATCGACAGACGCCAGCACGGTGTCGAAGTCCGCATCGAGTTCACCCGGGAAATGCTTCTCGCCGAGTGGTCCAGGCAGCGCGCCGATGTCCTTGGGAAGATTCATCATCGCGAGTCCGGCCGCCGCTGTCGGCGCTGCTACTTGCGCGGGTGCGCTTGGCTTGGGCGAAGGAACGGCGATCGCGGGTTTTGGTGCCGAATCCGCCGCCTTGCCGTTGGTTGCCGCCTCCGCTTTATCCGCGGATGCGGGCGCCTCGGCGCCGCCGCCTTCTTTGCGGAAGCGCGACGGAGCGTCATCGGGAAAAGTTGTCTCGGGATGCAACTCGCGCGCGCGCGCGAGCAGGACACTTTCGGTCTCGAGGTTGGCTGGATCGGGGATGCAGCAATCGACCGGGCATACTGCGGCGCATGCTTCGTGATCGTGGAAGCCGACGCATTCGGTGCACTTCGACGGGACGATGTAATAGATATCCTGCGCGATTGCCGGGCTGGTCGCGCCGTTCAGTTCCCATGCGACGCCGCCGGCATAGATGGCCGTGTTGGGGCATTCGGGCTCGCAAGCTCCGCAGTTGATACATTCGCTGGTGATCGTCGTCGCCATCTGGTGAACCGACCTCAGTTAAAAGTGTTTATGCAGCCGCTCGGTCGGGTGACCATAACCGCTGAAAGTTTTGTCTGTCAATCTGCTCTGATTCAATCTATCTAATGGCGCTGCGCCTATCTAATGGCGCATCGCGCCGCATCTCGCGATGTCTCGCGAGGAACCGTGCTGGAGTTCTTTCGCCTTGCGTTGATAAACAGGTTTTGCAACTATAGCCGGGATTACTCGTCCGGCCCTTTTTTAATTGACCGCTATCGGCCGTCGAACTCATAATCAGTATAGCGGGACTCGTTGTTGACTTGAACCACTGGAGGGAAGCTCGAATGAAAACATTTGTGAAAGTGCTCGGTGTCGTGGCGGCGATGGCCCTGGTGACCGCGTGTGGTCCCGACATGAAGACGATCAATGACGCCAGCGAGCGTGCGGAAGCGGACGCGAACAAAGCGGAAGCCTCGGCCAACGCGGCAGAAGCCGCGGCGAATCAGGCTGCGACGGCGGCTCAGCAGGCAGAGACCGCGGCCAGCGGCGCCGAAGATGCGGTCCGGCGCGCGAACGACGCGGTATCGCGCCTGGAAGCAGCGTTCTCGACCTCGGTTACGAAGTAGTCCGCCCGATACATTTTCAGAAAGATTCGAAGCGACAGCGGAAGGAGAGCAATCTCCTTCCGCTGTTCGTTTATGTGGGCCCGCGTTTAGTTTAGATGGACTCGAGCTGTGCGGGAGAGTCTGCGTCTGAGAAAGCATCCGAGCATCAGTTTCCCATCGAATTCCGCTTTGCATAAGGATGAACAGTTCATCACAAACAGAAGGCGAAGGTCGGAACCGATTAAATCACCTGCGCGGTGGGCGCAAGGGGTGACCCCTTGACCCAGTGGCCGGAGGTGGAGAAGGGGAGAGTGAAAGACAAAATGGCGCGGACGCCATTTCGCAAAAGTTTGGCGTGACGGCCGGTTAGAAATTTAGAAGTCTGAACAATCAATCCTGCGTTGTCTGTTCCTTCGCAGGTTGTCGGGACGCTGGCACACGGGTCGGGGGGTGAGCAATTGTATTCAAGGACGGTGGCGGCGCGATTGCCCGACGCGCCGCACATCCTATCTTCCCCCGCATCGACTTTCTTTCCGTCATCCAGCGACGCCCCATCCGTAATCCCGATCGTCCCCTCCGTCATCCTGAGCGAAGCCGAAGGATCTCCGCGGAGCGATGCTCTTTTTTCTTCAGCTCTTCATCCTGATTCGCTCCCACGTTTGTCGGGGGAAGGTTAGGGTGGGGGACATCTGTTGCGGCGCGATTGTCTGGTGCGCCGCAATGACTGTGATGACGAAAGCGAGCTGCGGACTTCGTCCTGTTAGAAGGGTTGGCAGTCGCTGTGGCCGAATCGGCGCGGTTCGCTGGGGGGTTTCAATCCCTAATGCCCTTCAAGCACACGAGTTAACTGCTGGTTTGCGGCTGAGCAGGTCATCTCTGAACTTTCGTAAGCGTCCGCGTCGATTTTCCGCTGTGCTAGTGGCCCGTTGGGCGCGCTCACGCTATATAAGTCGCTTGTAGGCCAGAATGGATCCTCCGAAAGTCGAGAAGCGACAAGACGCTGAACAAGGTCATCAAGATCCTCCGGAGCTTCCCAATGTCGAAGCGCTTCGGAAGAGAATCTACGTCTGGTTGCACGAGTGGATTGATCGGCGCTTCGGGCCCCGAGTGGCGCGTGCGTTCGATGTATCGGTTATAGGTCTCGTCATCTTCGTCCTTGTGCTCGGCTCGCTTGTGGCTACCCTCGTCTACCTAGGAAAGCTGCCGGACGCAGTAAAAAGTCTGGAGTTAATTCCTGGGGCTTCCTCAATCTACAACCGGTTGCACCCTATTCCGAAGGCTGATCCAGCCCGCTTCTCCATCGCTCTTGCGCATTTACAGAACGATGACGGCCAGAACATGGAGGGATTTATTGCGCGGGCTCTGAAGAATTTTGACAGACCTCTTGGTATCCAATTTCTACAGTTCGACAGAACGATTAATCTGAAGGACCAGAGCGATACAAGCGAAAGAGCCGGACACGAGCAGGCTCGCAGATATCTCAAGGATTCCGGCGCTCAAGCACTAATTTGGGGAAGCGTCTGGACTATCAACGGTAAATCTGAGGCACAGCTTTACTACACGACGGCCGAAGCGGGAGTCAGTTCGGTGCAAGCCTATAATCCTGAGGATTTCAAACTGCCTGCGGTGGATCGCCAGGAGCTGACGGAACTACTCGGGTTGCGGGTTGCGACTCAGTTCGCCGGGTTCATGGCCGAAAACGGAAGCCCGAATGCCGGAGAGCTCGTGCTGCTCATCAATAAAGTGCAGATGCTACTGAATGGGGCCGGCAGCCAAGATTGGAATTCGGGTACCCGCACCAGCGTGAACTTGCTTCTAGGCGATGCGCTGCTCGCATTTGGTCAACAGGCGGACTCGGCCGATGCTCTCAACGCGGCGGCGGCAATATACCGCAACGAACTAAACCATTGGGACCGCAAGCGCTTACTGCTCGATTGGGCGGTGACACAGAACAACTTGGGTATCGCGCTGTGGAGTCTCGGAGAAGAGGAGGCTAACACAACTCGACTCGAACAAGCCGTAACCGCCTTCCACGAGGTGCTTAAGGAATTCGCCCGTGAGCGCGATCCAGTCTTTTGGGCTGGGACGCAGCTCAACTTGGGCAACGCATTGTGGAGCCTCGGGAAACTAGAGTCGAGCACCGCGGATATTGAGCAAGCTGTAGCTGCGTTCCGCGAAGCGCTCAAGGAGTTGACCCGCGAGCGCGTTCCGTTGGGTTGGGCGACGGCGCAGGATAACTTGGGTAACGCGCTGAAAGCCCTCGGGGAAAAAGAATCAAGCAAGAACCTCTTCGAAGAAGCGATAGCGGCGCACCACGAAGCACTTAAGGAATTCACCCGTGAGCGCGTCCCATTGTTTTGGGCCAGGGCGCAGAACAACTTGGGCAGTGCTTTGGTTGGACTTGGAGAAAGGGAATCGAGCACGATACGCCTTCAAGAGGGGGTGACCGCATTCCGCGAAGCGCTCAAGGAGCAGACCCGAGAGCGCGCCCCACTGAAATGGGCCATGGTACAAAGTAACTTGGGCAACGCGTTCGCGGCCCTTGGGGACACAGAGTCAAACACAACGCCGTTCGAAGAAGCAGTGGCCGCGTATCGCGAAGCGCTCAAGGAGCAAACACGGGATCGCGACCCCCGGGACTGGGCGGCGACGGAGGATCACTTGGGCAATGCGCTCGGGACGCTCGGAACAAGAAGCTCGAACAGAACCCTACTCGAAGAAGCTTTGGCCGCGTTTCGCGAGGCGCTCATCGTGCGAACCCGCGACCGTGCCCCCCTGGATTGGGCCAAGTTGCAGTACAGCATCGGCAACACGCTCTTTGCGCTTGGCGAATTGGAGTCGAACACGACGCTGCTCGAACAAGCCTCGGTTGCATTCCACGAAGCGCTCAAAGTGCAAACCCGCAACCACGATCCAGTGGATTGGGCCTGGACTCAGTTCGTCCTAGGCGGCACCCTCTCGGCTCTCGGGTACCGGAAAAATAATGCAGCAATGATCTGCGCCGGTTTGGGCAGCTTTCTTGTCGCTTGGGACGTCTTCTCCAGCACGGCAGCTTATCGTTCCGCGGCACCACAGGCAGCACAATCAGCCAGGCAAGATATAACGATGTTGAGAAAACTTCACCAATCGGTCTATCCGCAATGTATCGACAAATACGCCGACATCCTGATGCGAATGAACATCGGGATAACAGGTTGATAGGGCCAATCGCTTTTAGGAAATCGCGTTGAAGCTGATTCCGTCATCGGTTGTAGGGTGAGCGGAGTTTCTGATTTCTTTGCAGCGCACCGGACATCTGCGCCGCAAAAAAACGTCCCTCACCCAACCCTCTCCCGACATAGGGCAAGGGAATCTGATGAGACCTGAAGAAAACAAAAAGCATCGCTTCGCGGAGATCCTTCGACTTCGCTCAGGATGACGGGGGGACGATCGGGGTGACGGTAATAGAGTCGATGCAGGGGGAAAGAGATCATGCGCGGCGCGGCGGGCAATCGCGCCGCACAGTTTTCTCTCACCCTGACCCTCTCCCGACAACGGGCGAGGGAAAGTAGGAGAACATGCTTGCCCCTGCACTCAACGTAAGTCTCTAGGCTCCTCATTCACAACTTCTAACAGGCGCCTTCGCGCCGCATCTTGTGTGGACAAGACGGGAAGTCCGAAACCTGCGGGAGGTTTCGGTATCCTAACTCCCAGATTTTCTCGCCTCGCCCTGTCCGACGGCCGTGCGCCTATTGGTCGGAGTCGGCGGCTTTGGGGTTGGTGGCTTTTCTCAGCGCGGTGCGGACGCGTTCGCGCAGGGTGTCGTCGCGTTCGATTTTTCCTTCCAGGGTGCGGAACTGCGCTACCGTCATCCCTTGTTTCGAGGCGGCTTGCTCGACGGTCAGGCTGTGATCTTTTTGCATCGCCACCTGCACGTTGATGTACTTGTCGACCTGGCTCGGCGGAATTTCCTTGTCGTCGCTGTCGTCGTCGCTCTCGGCTTGAGCGAGGCGAGTCGCTGGTGCAATTGCGATTTCGATCTGGCGGTCTCGATGGGATTGGCAGGAGGAGTCGCGGGCGGTATCGGGCGCCGCAGATGCGCGAGCCGAAAGAATCGCGACTGCGCAGCAAAGCATCGCAGCAGCCGCGATTTTGGCACCGAGGCGATTGCCCGAAATCGGCCCGCTGATTCTTTGCAGTTTCAAAATGGCCTCCGACCGATACATCGAGTAAAAAGTTAAAAAGTTAAAAAGTCAAAAGTCGAGCGCTAACAACTCTCAACTTATTCTTGCACGGTGCGCCCGCTCCAGAAAAGATAGCATCGTCGGGAGCATCCGCTTGCATTGTGCGCATCGATGCTTAACTTTGCGTCAGCCCGTGTATTGTCGCGAGTCGGTTCCCGTATGCCGTGGCGCGAGAATTACGGGGTCGAATCCCGGGCGATTTTTTAACGTTTTAACGTCTAACGTTCTTTTAACTTTTAACCTGTAACGATTTAACGACATCTACAGAAACGGAGATTCATATACATGCCGGCCAAAATGGTTGAGCTGCACGAGAGGGCGAGAGTGGGAATTGTGGCGGGTGCGACGATGGTCGCCGATGCCGCGCGGGTGACCTTGGGGCCCAAGGGCCGCAACGTGATGATCCAGAGAAGCTTCGGCGCGCCGACCGTCACCAAGGACGGCGTTACCGTGGTCAAGGAAATCGAGTTCGAAAACCGCTTCGAGAACATGGGCGCCAAGCTGATTCGCGAGGTCGCGCAGAAAACCTCGGAGGTGGCCGGCGACGGCACGACCACGGCGACGCTGCTCGCGGGCGCGATCGTGCGCGAGGGTATCAAGCTGCTCGCGGCGGGATTACCGGCGATGGAACTGCGGCGCGGAATCGAGGCGGCGGTGGTCAAGGCGGTCGCCGCGATCAAAGAGATGTCGCGGCCGGTCAAGGATCGGAATCGACTCGAGCAGGTCGCGACGATTTCCGCCAACGGCGACGTGTCGATCGGCAAGATCGTCGCCGACGCGATGGACAAGGTCGGCAAGGAGGGCGTGATCACGGTCGAAGAGGCGCGCGGACTCGATACGGTGCTCGACTTGGTCGAGGGGATGCGCTTCGATCGCGGTTTTCTTTCGCCGTACTTCGTCACCAACGCGGAGAAGCTGACGGTCGAGCTGGACGAGCCGGTGATTCTTTTTCACGAGAAGAAGTTATCCAACCTGCGCGAGATTCTGCCGCTGTTGGAAAGCGTGGTGCAGAGCGGGCGGCAGTTGCTGGTGATCGCCGAAGACGTCGAGAGCGAGGCGCTGGCGGCGCTGGTCGTCAACAAGCTGCGCGGCACGATCAAGGTGGCGGCGGTGAAGGCGCCCGGCTTCGGCGATCGGCGCAAGGAGATGCTGCAGGACATGGCGATCCTGACCGGCGGCACTCTGATCGCGGAGGAGCTCGGCGCGAAGATCGAAAATATCAAGATCGATTCGCTCGGCAAGTGCAAGAAAGTGGTGATCGACAAGGACAACACCACGATCGTCGGCGGGGCGGGCAACAAAAAAGAAATCCAGGGACGAATCGAGCTGATTCGCCGCCAGATCGAGGAGACCACGTCCGACTACGATCGCGAGAAGCTGCAGGAGCGGCTCGCGAAGCTGACCGGCGGAGTCGCCGTGATCAGAGTCGGCGCGGCAACCGAAGTCGAGCTCAAGGAAAAAAAGGCGCGCGTCGATGACGCGGTGCATGCGCTGCGCGCGGCGGTTGAAGAGGGAATCGTGGCGGGCGGCGGAGTGGCGCTGGTGCGGACGATCGCGGCGCTCAAGTCGATGCGGCTCGATGAGAACAAAAAGGCCGGCGCGAATATCGTCGTGGCGGCGATTTCGGAACCGCTCAAACAAATCGCGCGCAACGCGGGACATGAGCCGGAAATTGTTCTGAACGCGGTGCTCGAAGGCAAGGACGACTTCGGCTTCAACGCCGCGACCGAGGTTTACGAAGATTTGGTCAAGGCCGGCGTGATCGATCCGGCCAAGGTGGTGCGCTCGGCGCTCGAGAATGCGGCCAGCGCCGCGGCGATGATGCTCACGACGGAGGCCGCAATCGCGGAGAAGCCGAAGAAGGCGGTGCCGATGGCGGGCATGCCGGGCGGTATGGGTGGTATGGGCGGCGGAATGGGTGGAATGGGAGGCATGGGTGGTGGAATGGGCGGCATGGGCGGTATGGATGATTACGGCGACGATTTCTAGTTCGTAGTGCAGCACATTGGCATTCGATGTGCTCAGAAAAGCGCTGTTACGGTGCCAGGAGTTACAAAAAAGCGGGTTTGATTGGAACCTGGTTGCCGATCGACGAAATACTTGACTAGTCAACTGCAGATAGTGACTTTGCAGACTTGTCAAGTAGTTAGCGGCGATTATTTTGAGCGGACGAGAAGCCTCGTCGAAGGTATAATTGGGACTGTCAATACAGGGTGAACTAGCCGATACGATTTTGTGATCGAGCAACTTTATGAGTCCATCAATGACCAGTCGCAGCCAAATCGAAGATAGGCACTGCTAATGTATCGAGCGTGCATGGTGTAGCAATCGCTACTTACAAGACTTGCGCAGCGCTGGGAGTTTATGAGACAAATTGAAAGTCGCGCAATGCGGGAGTTCATGCAGCACACACGAGTGCTCCCGCGCATTCCTTAGGAGGAAAAAATGGAAGGGTTCATGAGAAAATCTTCAAAACTGGTAGGACTTGCCGGGGCTGTGTTGGCCCTTTCGTTGCTCGCGGGATGCTCCTCGAACGAGCCAGACCCGGCGCAGCGCGCCGTCAACGCAGCGAACCGCGCCGACGGGGCTGCGGCTCGCGCGGAAGCAGCGAGCCAGAAATCCTCGCAGGCGGCGGCACAGGCTCAGGCGGCAGCGAGCCGCGTAGAGCAGGCGGCCAGCGATGCGAAGGCGGCCGCGGATCGCGCGGAAGCAATCGCGTCGAAGACGATGTCGAGCGCACCGCATCACGTGCGACGTCATCATCGCGCAGCGGCAGCGGCTGAGAGCGCACCGGCCGAATCAGCACCGCCGGCAGATGCAGGCGCTCCGCCTCCGGCAGCACCGGCTCCTGCAACACCGTAATTTCGCTCAGGTTTGATAGTCACGAGGGCGGTTGCGCATGCAGCCGCCCTCGTTTGACTTGGCTCTGTGCTCGCGAGCCGGCTGATTTACTCAGCGGCGCTTCGGTATGCTGACTTCCCGACCGTGAGCATTGCGCGGAAACTTGTGCCGGCCGTTTTCGTGGTGGGCGCATGTCTAACGTTGGCTTCCAGAGCTATCGCGGCGCCACCGTGGCTCGATCCTCTCTACCTCTACCGCTGTGTCTTCTGGGGGATTCGCAGCAGTTTTTCAAAATCCGACGATTGGAAACTTTTCCCTTACCATACGATCGAGACTGCGCCGCCCGCCTTTCATTTCCCTGCCGGTGCCGCGAATTCGATCCCAACGACGGTCGAATATGAAGATGGTGACACGCACAAAAGCGTCAGTCTCGACCTCGACGAGCTTTTGCGCACGAGCGGGACGCACGCGTTCATCGTAATCCGCGACGGAAAACTTCTTTACGAGAACTACTTCAACGGCTATCAGCGCGACTCGATCTGCGTTTCGCGATCGATCGCGAAGTCATTCACGTCGGCGCTGGTCGGGATCGCGATCGGCGAGGGCTTCATCAAGAGTGTCGACGATCCGATCATGAACTACCTACCGGAGCTGAAGGGGCAGGGGTTCGATTCGATTACGATCAGGAATCTTTTGACGATGGGATCGGGGATACGATACCGGCTTCACAATCTTCCATGGGAGGAGGAAGCGGTCTCCTACTTCTATCCCGATCTGTCGAAGCTGATGCTCACGGACCTGGAGATCGTCGAGCCGCCGGGGCAGAGCTTTCACTACAACGACTACAACACCGAGTTGCTTGGACTGATTCTGAAACGCGCGACGCATCGGAGCGCAAGCGAATATTTGCAGGAAAAAATCTGGAAGCCCATCGGCATGGAGTATCCGGCGACCTGGAGTATCGACAGCGAGCAGGACGACCTCGAGTTGATGTATGTGCTGCTGAATGCAAGGGCGATAGATTTTGCGAAGTTCGGGCAACTCTTTCTGAACAAGGGTAACTGGAACGGCAAGCAGATCATTCCGGAGCGGTGGGTGATCGAATCGACTACGAGAGATCCGAACGACAATCGGCCGTGGGAGACATATCCGGAATTTCGCGACAATGGCGGTTACTACAAATATTTCTGGTGGGGCAACAGCTCAGACAACGGCGATTATACTTTCGCGGCGCGGGGTGCGTGGGGCCAGTACGTCTCTGTGTCGCCAAAGGCGAAAGTGGTTATCGTGCGGACCGGGAGCAAATTTGGCAGACTCGATCCGATTCAGTGGAACGAGGTCTTAGAGTACATCGCGGAACATCTTAGCTCTTGAACGTGACGATCACTTTGAGCGATTCGGGCTTTTGCGCGGTCGCGAATGCCTCGGTGATTTGCGCCAGTGGAAAGCGATGCGTCACGAGCTCGGCGGCGTTGATAACTCGGCGCTCGACCAGCGACAGCGCTTCACGAGTTTCATCCGGTCCGCATGAGTAGCTCGGGACTAACCTTGTCTCGTTGAAGTAGAGATCGTGCGGCTTCACCAGTAGCTCGTCGTCTGGCGGGGTCGCGGTGAATTGCAAGACAGTCGCGCCTTTGCCGGCGCACGCGATCCCGGCCGCGATCGCTTTCGAGGTGCCGGGTCCGACGATCACAACGTCGGCCATCGCGCCCTTGGTGACTTCGCGAAGCTGCTCGACGAGGTTGTCGCCGGCGACTACGATTCCGCGATCGGCGCCGAGCTCGACCGCGCGATTGGCGCGCGAGTGAAATAGATCGGCGCCGATTATCATTCCCGCGCCGAGATGGCGCGCGAGCTTCACATGCATCATTCCCATGATGCCGAGCCCGATGACGAGAATTGTTTCGCCGGGTTTCAGGCCCGAGCGCTTGAGCGACTTGACCACGCATGCCGCGGGCTCGATCAGCACGCCGTCGGCGTCGGCGACTGAATCGGGGAGGGGCAAAGTGTCGCGCTGATTTGCGGCGCTGACCAGGAAAAATTCTGCCATCCCGCCGGGGACGATGTTAGTCGCGCGCCAGGTCGTGCACTGCACGTATTCGCCGCGCGCGCAGGCCGGGCACTGAAAGCATGGCGCGTGATGATGAACGAAAACGCGATCGCCGCGCTTGAATCCGCGCACCGAGGCGCCGGTATCCTCGACGACGCCGACCGGTTCGTGGCCGAGCACCAGCGGCGCCTTGCGCTTGATATACCAGGGCATGATGTCGCCCGAGCAGATTCCGCACGCGCTCGCGCGGACGAGGATATCGGTGGCGCCGACTTGGGGACGCGCGCTTTCCTCGACTCGGATATCGCCGAAATCGTATAGGCGGGCTACTTGCATAAGCTCTCAGAACTTTGTGGTCCGCGAGCGCGCTTGTCAATCGTGTCCGGCGGGCCGAATCAAAGTCCGGTGCCCTCGGGTCTCAGAATTGGTGGTCTTGCAAACGTTCTATTTTCTATGCTTCGTATTCAGGAGAAGGAGATAGCTCGCATGAAACTCAAAAGAAAGCTGATCATGGGTTTGTTAGGCGGCGCGATGCTGGCACTGCCAATGACCGCGCCCGCATTTGCGGAACCTTCTTCCGGCGCATATTCAAATAACATCCAGCCGGTCGATTGGTGGTGGGATCATTATAAAGGCGACCGCGACGGTTACGCCAATCATGGTTGGCATAACGGATACTATCAATATGGCGGCCACCGGGTTTCATGCGAACGCGCACGCCAACTACAGGCCCAAGTGTGGCATGATCGGCAAACGGGGCATCCTGCTGCGGCTAACGACGTAGCTGAGGAAGCTGCTGCGGCGCGATCCCGCTGCTACAACCGATAACTATAGTCTTCCCGTCCGAATCGTTGAGCGCCTCCTTTCAAAAGGGAGGCGCTCGCGTTCTCCGCGCTTGATCGATCGCAGCCGCACGAGGGCTCGACTTTCTGCGACCTATTCATGTCGCGCGTTTCTTCGTCGCGCCAGTTCGTGCCTCACTCACTGCTTGTCCTGGCGGCGTGGGACGCACGTGGGTGTCGAATTGCGCGTCGCTGGGACCGCTGAACTTGCGGCTACGGATGGCGATTGCGCTAATATGACCGCCGTCGTCGCAGAATGAAGACCCCGCGTCAGTATTTGTCCGAGCGGTATCCGTGGCTGAACCTTACCGATTCACTTGCGGCCGCGCTTGTGCTCGTGCTGGTGATCGTCGCCGTCTTGCCGCGCTCGCGGTTGGTGATCGACCTGGTCATCGTAACCGCAATTCCGGGATTGATCGCCACGATCGTGTGGAGCCTTACCTTCTGGCAAAGAGCACGCGTCCAGATTGGACGGCTTAAGCTTCGCTACAAGCCGGTTCGGCGAATCGCCGGTATTGCCGCCCTGTTATGCCTGCCGTTTCTCCTGTTGCAGCAAGCTTCAATCTATCTTCAGGGCCCGAACATGCTCCGCGAGCTCCCGCCCGAAGTCGCAGAGGCGTCGGCACCATACCCGGACGTCGAAAAGTGGCGCATCCGCGTCGTCTTTGCGATCGCGCATTTCGAAGGTGACAAAGGCCTGCAGTTTGAAGCACGCCTGCGCGACGCGCTATCGAATGTCGATCCGAGACTGCACATCACGCCGGTTATTTTGAATCGTACGATCGCGGTCTCCGGCCGTCCGCAGGGGATCGCGCATCTCGATGCGCTCAACTCGGTGACGAACATCCGCGTGGAGGCGTTGATCTGGGGCGGGGCAGGCGGCGCACCGCGTCCGGCGGTTGGGCCGCTCTACGAAACGAAATTCGGATCCGATCCGCAGTTTGGCGGAGTGTATCTTCCATCTGACTTCAAGCTGCCTGAGGTGCCGCCGGACGATCTGGTCAAGGTGATCCGCTTGATCGTAGCAACGCAGAGCGCGGACACCATGCGCGAGTGGATGTTCAAATTTGGCGATGCGCTCGAACCGATAATTCGCGAGACTCGCGCGCTCGCCGACGATCCTCGAAGGAGCGGCGCGTGGACGGCCGACGCACGCGCCCGCGTGAACCTGGCGATCGGTATCGCGAGCAGGGTCTCAGGACTCGAACTCAACTCTGAAGATTCTTTGAATAACGCCATCACTTACCTTCGGCGAGCGCACGAAGGTTGGACGCGAGAACGCGATCCGCTGGAGTGGGCGATGGCGGAGCTCAACCTGGGCGCGGCTCTGAATCAACTCTCGGCTCTCAATCTTCAACTGCCGCCTCTGCAGGAGGCTGCGGCCGCATACAAGAATGCGTTGGCGGTGTATCAAGCGCGTTCCGATTCGCTCGATTCGGCGACCGTGCAACTCCAGCTCGGACGTACGTTCCAGCAAATTGCAAATCATGAAGCGGGCACTGACAGTCTGCGTCGGGCCGCGGACTACTGTCGCGCCGCAGTGAAGGGCTTCGACGTCAAGTTCAATTCGATGAGCTGGGCGGCGGCTCAAACGCAGCTGGGATCTGTGCTTGGCGAGCTGGCGGATCGCGAGGACAACGCAGGTGGTTACGAGAACGCGATTGCGGCTTTTAGAGAGGCGCTAAGAGTTTACCGAAAACAATCGGATCCGATGCTCTGGGCAGACGCTCAAAATCAACTCGCGGAGGCCCTCCAGTTACTCGGCGGGGCTCGCTCAAATGTCGAAGATCTTAAGGAGTCGGTCGCCATCAGCAGGCAGGTACTGGACGGATTTCCGCGCGCTTGGGATCGACGGCGCTGGGCGGGTACTCAGGCGGTCCTTGGCAACGAGCTCCTGAGTCTCAATGATCTCCAACCCAACCCGAGCTATCCGCCGGAAGCTGCAAAAGCATTTCGGGCCAGTCTCGAAGAGCAACCGCGCGACCGCAATCCGATCGCGTGGGCGACGTTGAAAGCCGCGCTCGGCAATGCGCTCGACGAGATGGGCGAAAGCAGCAACGAGTCCTGGTGCTTCGAGCAGGCGATTCAGAATTACAACGATGCGCTCGAGGTATTCAAACCAGACAGTGATCCGATCCAATGGGCACGGGCCAAGAGCGATCTCGGCGATGCATTGTCAGGACTCGGGATGCGCGGGCCGGGAGTCAAATATCTGAAAGAGGCGGTCGATAATTATCGACAGGCGTTAACCGTGTTGACCAAGGACAAGTTACCGGGTGACTGGAAGAAGACACAAAATAATCTTGGAGTCGCGCTCGACGCATTGCGGCAGCGCGGGTGGAATGGCTGACGCTACGCTATCGGGGCGGCGTTGATCGATTGCGCGGCGGCTTCATCCTGAGGCTGGTCGAGCACTATCGCCTTGTAAGCGAGCGCCGGGCCGGCGAGCGCTGTCGTCGCAAGCGCGATGAGCAGCATGTCGATGCATCCCCGGAACGCCTCGACAACGCCGGGTGGATGGTATCCCATGTACCATTCGAACGCCTGACGGATGATCAAGTAGGGCAGGAACGCGAGCACCAGAACTGCCGCGAGCCGCTCAATATTTCCCGCCGTTTGCTTCCAAGCATTTCGTATGCCGGTGTACCTGCCGATCGCAATCGCAGGAAAAACGAATGCCAGCCTGACGTATGCGACAACGTAAATGCCAAGTCCCAGCATCATAATTGTCGTTCCGAACAGCGAGACCTGGTTGTCAAAGTTTCGCTGCCCGTAGCGGAGGATGGCGTACGGTATTCCGGCGAGAACCAGGAGCGCCGCCATCATCACGGCGCATGCCAGCAGATAAAGCCATTGCGTTCGCGAGTAAAAGAACTGCGGATGCTTCGCGACCGCTTGAGGGCCTCTGATCGCGAGCTTCGTCCATGCCACAGAGAACGGCGTGAACAAAACGAAATGTGAGATCGCCATCATACCGCCGGTCACGCCTCTGGAAACATCCTCACGCAGCAGGCCAAAGCAGATGAGATCGATCGCCAGAATAGCCGCAAACGGAATCCAGCCGAATTTCACCAGCTCAGGCAGATACCGGAAGGGCGTCAACAACGATTCCTTAACGATCGGAAACACCGGCAGCTCGACCACCGTGAATCGGCGCTGACCATTTGTCTGCAGGTTCACGCGTCACCACTTCAACGCGAATAGAGTCGAATTGGTAAACTCTGGCAGTCAACTCGCAGCCTCGCAAGCAGAGGATTCGTCACGCAACTTTCCGCGCTTGTCGGCGCGCGGCGTGTGTGCGTGTTAGATTAGGAACATGCCGCGTTGGAACGGGGTATCCTCGATGACCAACAAGGAAAGCAGCCTCACGTATGATCCGGCGAGCGGATTGTCGTTTACCTGGACTGCGCGTAACCAGTTGGCTAACGCCGGCATACCGTCTGAGGTATACGATGGGCTGGGACGGCGGGAGGAAGCGACAGGTTTCGATATCCAGTATTTTCTGCACGATGGCGGTTCGGTTCTGGGATGGTGGGACAGTTCAGGAAATTCCTGGGATTTTTTGAATCTCCCCGGCGGCGGGGCGCTGGCCGGCTCCAATACGATTGGGGGAACCATGACCACCTGGGTGCCGCTGATCGATGCATCAGGATCGACTATCGCGCTGGTGAATGCGGCCTCGACCGGGTCTTCACCGACGACGACCTACACCTATGATCCGTCTGGGAATCCGACCGAGAACCCCACGGGGAACACTTGGCCGTTCCTGTACCAGGGCCTCGAGAAGGAACCTAGCGATCCGGCCCCGCTATACTATAGTGGCGGCGGCCAATTCTACAATCCGCAGCTCGTGCGCTCATTGTCGGAGCAGGGTCAGACCAGCAGTAACGGTTCCGGCGGCGGCCCGTCGGGAAGGGCGATCTCGCCTCCATCGGGTTCGAGTGGCGGCTTATCTCCGCAGAGCGTTTACAATGACACGCAGCAGGCGCTTCAAGTGGGTACGGATATATATCTGGGCGCCGGCCTGCTCGCATACTTTCTGGGACCAGAGGCACCACCCTTCGTGGCGCCGCTGGCTCTTATCGGTGGCGCAATCGATTTTCTGGTGAACTTTTTCGAGGATATCTTTGGCGGCAGTTCGTCTGAAACTCCGCGCCAGTTGCTCTCCCGCCGCCACCCGCTGTATCCGAAAATCATAGGCGTCTCCGAGGATCTGATTCCGGACGAAGCGCCCTCGGGGAAGCCGGAATTCTGCGGAGACCCGCAGCCCTGCCGCAAGCGCCCGCTTGGCAAGGACAACTCGCAACCAGAATACCGCAAGGCGCCTCCTTCGGCGCAGCCGCAGACGGGACTGGGGCTTTTCTTTGCTTGCGGTGGAGTGTTTACCGCGTTCAACCCGGAGTTGACGGGTGGGTGCGTCATCACGGGCGTCGGGTGCGCAGGCGGTGCCATCCCTGCCTGTGTAGAGGCCGCGGTTCTCTGCGGCTCTTACTTCGGCGGGATAGGGCTCTGCTATGGTGCGGCGTTTCCCAATTCTTGGCTGGGTCCCGGTGCGAGGGGTCCTGTTCCAAACCAAGGGCAGTAGAAGACCAAAGATGTTAACACTCAGTCCTAAGTCAGAAAAGCTGCTTGCCGTCGGCCTTTCGGCGTTCCTCCTAGCCAGCATAGTTGGAGTAATAGCTTGCATCTTTGTTCTGGGGTCGAACTGGCTTCAAGCCGCTACCCCCGTGCTTCGCTGGGACGTCGTCCTGTTTTCGAACGCGGTACTTCTGTTCGCCATCAGTTGGACCGATTTTCCGGAGCAGATCAGGCGCTCCATGGCGGTGAGAAGACAGGTGCAATGCTTAACGATTTGGCAGGCATTGCTGGCTCTGCTGGTTTTCGTGACCATGGAGCGAGCCAGCTACTTTGTGTTATTTTCTCTATTTGGCCCAGCGGTTGCGCTTATGTGCTACTCCGGAGGGTCGGCATATAGGGCGCTCAGAGCTTAGGGCTTATGATCCAGCCGGGAATCCTACGGTGAACGGCAGCTCGAACAGTTGGCCGTTCCTGTACCAGGGCCGCGAGAAGGAAACTAGCGATCCGGGGCCGCTGTACTATAGCGGCGGCGGCCAATTCTACAGTCCGCAGCTCGTGCGCTCATTGTCGGAGCAGGGCCAGACCAGCAGTAACGGTTCCGGCGGCGGCCCGTCGGGAAGGGCGATCTCACCTCCATCGGGTTCGAGCGGCGGTTTATCGCCGCAGAGCGTCTATAATGACACGCAGCAGGCGCTTCAAGTGGGTACGGATATATACGCGGGTGCCTGGGTGCTCGGACTCGCCCTTGGCAACCCCGAGGTGGCGATAGCCCTTGCACCGCCGCTGGCGATCATCGGTGGCGCAGTCGATTTTGTGGTGAACTTTTTCGAGGATATTTTCGGCGGCGGCAGTTCGTCTGAAACTCCGCGCCAGTTGCTCTCCCGCCGCCACCCGCTGTATCCGAAAATCATAGGCGTCTCCGAGGGTCTGATTCCGACGGAGCGCCATCGGGGAAGCCAGAATTCTGCGGAGACCCTCAACCCTGCGGCACGCCTCCCCTGCGGAAGGAAACCCCTGGGAATCCACAACAGCAGAAAAGTCAGAAGTGCCAACAGGCGCGCGGAGAACTCCGGAAATGCCTCGGGGTCCTGGAAGCAGCTCCAGACATTCCGGAAAGCGTGGCTATCTATGCGTGCGAATTTGGTTCTGAGGAGTTCGGCCCCTTGGCTTGTACCGGTGCACTCGCGATGGAGATTCCCAAAAAGATCGGCGAAACCGGGTGCTTCTATAACTATTACCAGAGCTGCAAGTGATGAGCCCCGTTAAGCATTCACCGAAGTCTTGGCTCCTCCTACTGTTCGTGGCAGCCTCTTTCGTTTTGGTATTGTCACTCTTCGCGTGGCATGTCGCTGGAGCCCATGCTGCTCTGCCGAAGTTCCTGCAGCTCGCTCTGGGATTTGGCCTGTTCGGGATGACTGCTTTGTCTATCAGGGCGCTTGTGCTAAGGCCCGATCTCTCACCGAGAGCTCGGTTAGCAGTGGTACTTGGCCCGGTTGTTGGCTGTGCCAGCGCAGGGCTCGGCTCGATCGTGTTAGCGCTGTGGCCTGGTGCGATGATGCCACTCTATCTCTTCGTGGTAAGTGGCATCGCCTTTCCGATGGCCGTAACCCTTGGAATGGTGGGCATCGCGCGCCATGGACGCCGACATAGCCCAAGCGCTGGCCAGTAACGAGCAGCGGCTATGCCGCCAGCATCCGCGACAACGACATCGCGCGCTAAGCAAAAGACGAATTTTTATCTCGCCTTCAGATGCGCAAATTCGCTTGTTGACATGATGCGGAAACTGCAAAATATCGTGAAACATCTGAATGCGGGCGCTGAGTCATCGCAGACTCGGCGCGTAGTTCGTCTCCGATTCGTCGCGCGCTTGTCGGCGCGCGGCGTGCGTGCGTGTTAGATTAGGAACATGCCGCCGGCGACGACCTACACATACGATCCGTCCGGGAATCCTACGGTGAACGGCAGCTCGAACAGTTGGCCGTTCCTGTACCAGGGCCGCGAGAAGGAACCTAGCGATCCGGGGCCGCTGTACTATAGCGGCGGCGGCCAATTCTACAGTCCGCAGCTCGTGCGCTCATTGTCGGAGCAGGGCCAGACCAGCAGTAACGGTTCCGGCGGCGGCCCGCCGGGAAGGGCGATCTCACCTCCATCGGGTTCGAGCGGCGGTTTATCGCCGCAGAGCGTCTATAATGACACGCAGCAGGCGCTTCAAGTGGGTACGGATATATATCTGGGCGCCAGCCTGCTCGCATACTTTCTGGGACCAGAGGCACCACCCTTCGTGGCGCCGCTGGCTCTTATCGGTGGCGCAATCGATTTTCTGGTGAACTTTTTCGAGGATATCTTTGGCGGCAGTTCGTCTGAAACTCCGCGCCAGTTGCTCTCCCGCCGCCACCCGCTGTATCCGAAAATCATAGGCGTCTCCGAGGGTCTGATTCCGACGGAGCGCCATCGGGGAAGCCGGAATTCTGCGGAGACCCGCAGCCCTGCCGCACGCCTCCCCTGCAGAAGGCTGAGAACAAGCAGCAATCGTCGCGTCAAGCCATCTGCGCAGCTGAGGAAGTCGAGTTGACTCTCAGATGTGGACTCCATTTTGCCGAGGTGGGTAGCGGTCTGGGGATCGGGCTAGAAGCGTGCGCCACCGCTGGCGAGTTCCCGGCAGGGCCCGCTTCGGCTGGAACGTGCGCTGTTATTGTCGGCGCAACAATGGGTCCGCCGACAGCTGCCTCAGAGGTGCTGCTGATCAACCAGTGTGCCACCGAATTCAAGGAGCTGGAGCGAAGCTGTGGTCAATAGGCGATATTGGTTGCGACTTTTTTTCTCTGTATCACTGGGATTTGCAATCATGGCGATCGCCTTCATGTGTTCCCGATACGAACTGGCCGCGCCGCAGGGCTGGCCCAAGGCTCTGGCGTCACTAGTAGAAGTTCTCGTCTTAGTAGGTATCTCAATACCCATCGCGCTTTCAGTAGCCCGTGGGCCCGAGTGGGGGCCAGTTTTGCGCCACCTGATAGTGTGGTCGGTCGGTACTGGCAGTGTCTTGGCCGCGATCGGCATCTTTGTCGTCGAAATCGAGGTCGATACTGCCGGGAAATTATTTTGGACGTCTGCATATGTGACAGCCGTGGCGATTGTAGTCTGGTTTGCAGGTTTCTGGGTGTGGGTGGTAGTCAGACTCAGAATGGCCTCTCGTCGCCAAAACGAACGGTCGCGCTCTTCAGGAGGAGCCTCTGGTACGTGAATGCACGTCACTACCCTCTGGTGCTCTAAGTGCTCGCATTCTCTGCGATCTCATATCCTCTATGATGATTGGCTGGACTAACCGATCAGGGGCCTGTCCCGGCGGCGGGCCATGGCGGGTTCGTACGCAGGGCTTGGCAATCGGGGCACCTTGGGTGCCGCTGATCGATGCGTCCGGCTCGACCATCGCGCTGGTGAGTTCAACCTCGACCCAGTCTCAGCCGACGACGACCTACACCTATGATCCGTCGGGGAATCCGACCGAGAACCCCGCGGGGAACACTTGGCCGTTCCTGTACCAGGGCCGCGAGAAGGAACCTAGCGATCCGGGGCCGCTGTACTATAGCGGCGGTGGCCAGTTCTACAGTCCGCAGTTGGTGCGCTCGTTGTCGGAGCAGGGTCAGACCAGCAGTAACGGTTCCGGCGGCGGCCCGGCGGGAAGGGCGATCTCGCCTCCATCGGGTTCGAGTGGCGGTTTATCGCCGCAGAGCGTCTACAATGACACGCAGCAAGCGCTTCAAGTGGGTACGGATATATACGCGGGTGCCTGGGTGCTCGGACTCGCCCTTGGCAACCCCGAGGTGGCGATAGCCCTTGCACCGCCGCTGGCGATCATCGGTGGCGCAGTCGATTTTGTGGTGAACTTTTTCGAGGATATTTTCGGCGGCGGCAGTTCGTCTGAAACTCCGCGCCAGTTGCTCTCCCGCCGCCACCCGCTGTATCCGAAAATCATAGGCGTCTCCGAGGATCTGATTCCGACGGAGGGCTCGCCCGTACTGGACTTGCCTTCGCAGCAACTTGGATTCGCCCCAGCGGGGCCGCCAGGAAACATCAAGCCCCTGGAAGAAGTTTCGGGTGAGGTCGTCTTGGCAGCCGACAAGGTTGTTCCGTACGATAAGAACAAGCCAGAATACTATCAGCGGCCGGATCATCTGGGAGAACCGATGGGAAAGGGGAAGGTATACAACCTGAACAAATGCCGGAGGCGACCCTTTTTTCCTCCAGCAGCCGGAATAATCACGGATATTGGGCCTGTCGTCATTACTATTTCAGCGCTTTGCGCTATGTTCGATGAGCACTTCCTGACCGGTCCGAGGCCACAAGTGTGCGGACCTGAGCCACAGAATTAGAGTGATGAAGCAAACATCGACCGAACCAGATGGCTCCACTTCTCAAATGCGGTGTAGCTTCTGCGGGAACTCAGAACAGGATGTCGTGGTGATCATTCGTGCGGATGGAGGAAGCACGATATGCGATGAGTGTATTGAAAAATCGCTTGAAATCGTGAGCAACCATCCCGGGCAAGGGCACCTCCGCCTGGCCTGGTGGATATTTCGAGCCTTGGCGGCGGTCGGATGGCGCTTGCGGAATCCTTTTGGGCGGCGGCCAAGTCGTCGCCGCTGATGGCGGCGCGGGCAGTCGGTGCGGATACCATCACCGGCTCATCGAGCTAACCAGTCGCCCTTGTTCTTGTTGTGCCGACTATTGTTTGCGATGCGCGAGGGCCGCGAGAAGGAACCTGGCGATCCGGGGCCGCTGTACTATAGCGGCGGCGGCCAATTCTACAGTCCGCAGCTCGTGCGCTCATTGTCTGAGCAGGGCCAGACCAGCAGTAACGGTTCCGGCGGCGGCCCGCCGGGCAACGCCATCGCCGCGCCTTCCGGCAGCAGCGGTGTCCCAAGCGCTGGGCTGGACAAAACGGGAGGCGCTCGCGTTTTCCGCGATTGATCAATTCGTCTCCATTTCTTTCCGCGCTTGTCGGCGTGCGGCGTGCGCGCGTGTTAGATTAGGAACATGCCGCGTCCGCAATGCCCGCCGATCGCCGCCGACATTATCGCGGAGATTGGCGATAAGATCGTTTTGATCGAGCGTAAGAATTTTCCGCATGGGTGGGCGATTCCCGGTGGCTTCGTCGATTTTGGCGAGACGGTCGAGGATGCGGCGGTTCGCGAGGCGCGCGAGGAGATTTCGCTGGCGGTGGAAATTCGCGCGATGCTCGGCGTCTATTCGCGGCCTGATCGGGATCCTCGGGGACACACGATTACGGTTGTGTATGTTGCGCGCGCGTCGGGGACGCCGCGCGCTGCGGACGATGCCAAGACAGTGGCGCTGTTCGATCCTCGCACTCCGCCCGCTCCGCTGGCGTTCGATCATGCGGAGATTCTTGCCGACTATGCGCGCTGGCTCGAGAGTGGGGAGTTGCCGGCCCCGTGGCGGGTTCGCTGACATAGTGCTTGTCGCGTGCGCCTTCACCCGCGAGGCGACATGAATGCCGCGCGGATGACGCGCGAGAGTCGCAAGGTGCGCAGAGCGCGACATCGGCGCGCGAAACCAGTTAAAAACGCTAGCGCTTGAGCTTTGCTACGGCGCGCTCGATTCGGTCGAAGGCTTCGTTCAGGTTTTCGGTTGAGGTTGCGTAGGAGATTCTTACGTGGTTGGGGGCGCCGAAATCGTTGCCGCCGACCAGGGAGACGTGGGCCTCATCTAATAGATAAGCGGCTAGCGCGTCGCCATCATCGATCGGTTTGCCGTTGAAGGTGCTGCCGAGCAATTCGGAGACGTTGGGGAAGGCATAGAAGGCGCCTTGCGGCACGTTGGGCAGCTTGAAGCCGGGAATCCGGCGCAGGCGCTCGACTACCAGGGCGTTGCGCTTGCGAAATGCCTCGAGCATCGGCTTGAGCTCGTCCTGCGGGCCGGTCAGCGCCTCGATCGCGGCGGCCTGCGCGATCGAATTGGGATTGCCGCTGTTCTGGCTCTGCAAGCGGCCGGCGGCTGCGATCGCCTCTTTCGGACCCGCGGCAAATCCGATTCGCCATCCCGTCATCGCGTAGGTTTTGGATAGCGAGTTGAATACGATTCCTTTTGCTTTGAGGCGCGGCTCTAGATGGAAGATGTGCGGCGCGAATCCCGCATACACGATGTGTTCGTAAACGTCGTCGGACATCACCCAGATGTTTGCGTCGACCAGCACGCTTGCGATTGCGGAGAGTTGTTCGGCGCCATAGACCGCGCCGGTTGGATTCGACGGCGAGTTGAGCATGATTCCGCGAGTGCGCGGCGTAATCGCGCGGCGCAGTGCGTCGGGCTCGAGCATAAAACCGGTCGCTTCGGGACACGGCACGAATTTCGGCTCGGCGCCGGACAGCGAGACCATCGCGGCGAAACTCACCCACGCGGGGGTCGGGATGATCACCTCGTCGCCCTCGTCGAACAGCGCGTTGATAACGTTGGCCTCAGCCTGCTTGGCGCCAGCCGACGCGATAATTTCGCCCGCTTCGTAATCGAGCTGGTTGTCGCGCTTGAGCTTCAGCTTGATTGCGTTCTTCAGCGCCGCGGTTCCGCCGACGGCGGTGTACTTGGTCTGGCCTGCCGCCAGCGCCTTGCTCGCGGCCTGCTTGATTCGTTCGGGGGTGTCGAAATCCGGCTCACCAGCCGCGAGCGAGATCACATCGACACCGGCGAGCTTCATTTCGGTCGCGCGCGCGTCGGCGGCGAGGGTTGCGGATGGCTTGATAGCGGAAATTCTGCGGTTAAGCTTCTGCATGATTAAAATCCAAAATCAAAATCGAAATCATCAGTTCGTGAATGCGGTCGACGAGATTGTATCTTGACCTACGGTTTGAAAGAACCGCCCGCGAAAAAAGTCCCGATGCAAGGCGGACGAGCCGGCGTTAGCGGACTTTCAGTTTTGCGCGCAGGCGTTCGATGACGAGCTCGGGGACCAGCTCCGGGAGCCGCTTGCCGTAGCCGGCGACTTCTTTGATGAGGTGCGAGGAGCTGAAAAACAGGCGCGGATTCGAGAACATGAAGACCGTCTCGACGCCGGGGCTCATCTGCTTGTTCATCTGGGCCATCTGCAGCTCATAGTCGAAATCGGTAACCGCGCGCAAAGATCGGATCAGCACCTTGGCGCCGATTCGTTCCGCGTAATCCACCGACAGTCCGCTGAATTTATCGACCCGGGCGCGCGGTTCGAGGTCGCGGATGACCTCGCGGATCATTTCGACGCGCTCGTCGCCGGTGAAGAGCGCGCCTTCCTTGTGCGGATTGTAGGTGACGGCGACGATCACTTCGTCGAAGATCGCGACGCTGCGCCGGATCACATCGACGTGGCCGTTGTGAATCGGATCGAAGCTGCCGGGATAAACCGCGAGCAGCGGACTGCGCTCTTTGGCTTTGTTGGTCATCTCGTTTTGGCCGTCAATTGTTTTCCGGCGCGGCAGGCCGCCGATAATATGCGATCCGATGATCGCCGATCGTTGCAATCAGTGTGCGTTCGTGGCCGGGCGGAGCGTCCGGCGCTTCGGGCGCGCGCTTGGATTGCTCCACAACTACCCATCCGTTGGGCGCGAGCAGTTCGAAACTGCCTAGCAGAGTCAGAACCTGCGCGCTGATGTCGTCCTTGAAGGGCGCATCGACGAAAACGAGGTCGAACGTCTCGTGCAATCCGCCGAGACTGCCAAGTGCGCGCCGCACGTCGGATACGATCAGGCGGGCGTGATCGGCAAACCCAAGCGCGGCCAGATTAGCGCGAATTGCGGTCGCGGCATCGCGCGATGAATCCACAAACGTCACATGCGCAGCGCCGCGCGAGAGCGATTCGATTCCGAGTGAGCCGCTGCCGGCGAAAATGTCGAGTACGCGGACGCCGGTGAAATCCATCCGCACCGCCAGTCGCGAGAAGATCGATTCGCGCGCTCGCGCCGAAGTCGGCCGCGTGTGCAGGCCGCGCGGCGCTTTAAGCCGCCGTCCGTGCGCCTCTCCCGCAATAATTCGCATCGTGTCGCCAGTCTCTTTGAGGGTTCTCCGGAGTCGAAACCGTAAAATCGTGTCCGCAATCGCCGACGCGATCGCCACGATTAGATAACCCGTTCCGTGCGCACCCGCAAGTTCGCGGTCAAGCTTGCGTGTCTCCGTTCGCCTCTGGCGCGAGTCTTAAATTTTCGCTACCAATCATTAGATTCCCGAACTTTCGGCCCTAAAGGTTCCGTAATACCTGCCATGCCTGAGAACCACGAGAGCCCCAAATTTTCGCAGTCGGCGTTAGCCGAGTACCAGGAGCTGCTGAGCCGTTATCCGACTCGCCAGGCGGCGCTGCTGCCGACGCTCTGGATCGCGCAGCGTGAGTTCGGATGGCTGAGCGACGCGACCCAGGACTACGTCGCGCGGCTGATGGAATTGCCACCGGCGCATGTGCGGGCAGTGGTTTCATTCTACACGATGTTCCATCGACGACCGGTTGGCCGCTACATCCTCGACGTATGCACCAACCTCTCGTGCCGATTGCGCGGCGCCGACAAAATCGTGGATTGCATCCGGCGCAAACTCAAAATCGAGATTGGCGAGACGACTCCCGACGGCAAGTTCACGCTCGGCTCGGTCGAGTGCCTGGCCTCGTGCGGCACGGCGCCGATGCTCCAGTTGAACCAGGACGCGTACATCGAAAATTTGACCGAAGAAAGCACTCTCAAACTTATCGACGAGCTTGCCGCCCGTGACAGTTGATCTAATCGCCGGCGCGATCAAAGCGGTCATCATGATCCTGGTCGGATTGAACCTGGCGATCTTCCTGCTCTATTTCGAGCGCAAGGGAAGCGCGCTCATCCAGGATCGAATCGGATCGAATCGCGCGACGATCACCGGTATCGGCAAACGGCTCGGGATGCCGAACCTGGGAATCATCAACACGCTAATCGCCGACCCGGTGAAACTTTTCACCAAGGAAGATTTCATTCCCGACGGCGCGGATAAATTCCTGCATACGCTGGCGCCGTTCCTCGCGCTGTTCCCAGTGATGATCACGTTCGTCATCATCCCGTTTGGCGACACGATTTCGATCGCCGGCCACAAGATCGATCTGCAGGCGACCAACTTGAATGCCGGCGCGCTCTACCTGCTCGCGACGCTCGGGCTGGGTGTGTACGGCGTGGCGATAGCGGGATGGGCCTCGAATAATCGCTGGGCGCTGCTCGGCGGAATCCGCGCGACGGCGCAGATGATCTCTTATGAACTCGCGATGGGGCTCGCGATCGTCTCCATCGTGATGACCTTCGGCACGCTCAACTTGCAGGAAATCGTGCGCGGACAGGGCGGTGTGTGGTTCGGATTTCTCCCGCGATGGGGAATATTCACGCAGCCGCTCGCATTCATAATTTTTCTGGTCGCCGGCGTCGCGGAATCCAAGCGCGTGCCCTTCGATCTCCCGGAGAGCGAGTCCGAGCTGATCCTCGGCTACTTCACCGAATATTCCGGAGGCAAGCAGGCGGTCTTCATGCTCACTGATCTCGCCGAGCAAGCGTTGATCGCGATGCTCCTGACCACGTTCTTTCTCGGTGGATGGCAGTTTCCGTGGCTCATGCGCGACGGCTTTCATTTCCCCGGCGGCGCGATCCTCGCCGTCCCCGCGCTTGTGATTTCTCTGCTCGGAATCGTCGCGTTCCTGGTCAAAGTGCTCGTGCTTTGCATCTTCCTCGGCATGGTGCGATGGACGCTGCCGCGTTTTCGTTACGATCAGTTGATGCGCCTTGGATGGAAGGGCCTGGTCCCGCTCGGACTCCTCAACGTGCTGGTCACGGCATTCGTGATCGTCGCGACCGGGAAGGTGCAGTGATGCCTCCGTTCCTGTATCTCTTTCTCGGCGCGCTCGCGATCGTTTCCGCGCTCGGCGTGATCGTCCAGCGCAACCCAATCCATTCGCTGCTCGCGCTTATTTCCACGCTGATGATCATTGCGATCCTTTTCATCGGCGAGGACGCGGTGGTGGTCGGCTTCCTTCAAATCATCGTCTACGCGGGCGCGATCATGGTGCTCTTCCTGTTCGTGATTTGGCTTTTGAATCTTCAGGTCGAAACCGGCCCGACTGGTCATATCGTGCTGAAAATTTTCGGCTCGATCGCTGCGGCTGCGCTGGCCGCCGAACTTTTTCTTTTCCTCAGCGGACCCCATTTCAGGATCCAACTGTCCAAAGAGCCGCCGGGCTACGGTTCGCTGGAAAGCCTGACCGGAAAACTGTTCACCGATTATCTGGTCGCGTTCGAGGTCACCTCCGTGCTGTTGCTCGCCGCGGTGGTCGGCGCAGTCGCGCTCGCGCGCAGAATCCCGAACGCGGCAGGGCAGGGCTCGTCGGACCCACGCGCCGCCGGCGAAATCCGGGCGGCTGAAGCATCGACGCGAGTTGCTGGATGATCCCGCTTACCTACATGATGTCGCTCAGCGCGATCATCTTCGCGATCGGCGTCGCCGGCGTGATCATCCGCCGCAACGTTCTGGTGATGTTCATGTCGATCGAGCTGATGCTTAACGCGGTCAATCTCTCTTTTGTCGCCCTTGGCAGCCGGCTCGGTTCGATGGACGGGCAGGTCATCGTTTTTTTCGTGATGACCGTTGCGGCCGCCGAGTCTGCAGTCGGACTTGGCATCATCATTTCGGTTTTTCGCAACCGCGAAACCGTCCACGCTGACGAACTGACGCTGATGAGATGGTAATCGATGACTGTTGAGTTTCCAGCGCTCGCGCTGATCCTGCTTTTTCCGGCGCTTGGCGTCGTGTTCAACCTGTTCCTCGGGCAAAGGTACGGCCGCGGCGCGGTCAACCTGGTCGGCCCAGGGGTGATGTTTGCGGCGCTGTGCGTTGCGACGTGGGCATTCGTGAAATTGCTCGCGATGCCTGCCGGAAGCGCGCTCGCCGTTCACCTGTGGGGATGGATCGAGGCCGGCCCATTCCACGCCGAGCTCGGGCTGCGCCTCGACGCGCTCTCAGGCGTGATGGTGATGATCGTCACCGGAGTCGGCGCACTAATCCATCTATACTCAGTCGGCTACATGGCGCACGACGAGGACTTCGCGCGCTTCTTTACCTACATGAACCTGTTCGCGCTCTCGATGCTAATACTCATTCTCGCCGACAACTTACTAATGATGTTTGTCGGCTGGGAGGGCGTGGGACTATGCTCGTACTTACTAATCGCATTTTGGTACACCAATCCTCAATTTGCCTATAACGGCCGCAAGGCGTTTGTAGTCAATCGAATCGGCGACGCCGGCTTCCTGCTCGGGATGTTCACGATTGTCGCCACGCTCGGCGCGCACGGCGTCTGGACGCTCGACTTCGTTCAATTGCGCGAGCACGCGTCGCTCATCGACGCCGGTGCGGCAACCGCGGCCTGCTTTCTGCTCTTCATTGGCGCAACCGGAAAATCTGCGCAGCTGCCACTTTATGTCTGGCTGCCCGATGCGATGGTCGGCCCGACTCCGGTCAGCGCGCTGATCCACGCCGCCACGATGGTCACCGCGGGCGTGTACATGATCGCGAGGCTCGGCTTTCTCTTCGCGATGGCGCCGAGCACGCTTGACCTTGTCGCGACGGTTGGCGCGGTAACCGCGCTCTTCGCCGCAACCATCGCGCTCGTGCAACCGGACATCAAGAAGGTGCTCGCCTACTCGACCATCAGCCAGCTCGGCTACATGTTTCTCGGCGTGGGTTCAGGCGCGTTCGCGTCGGGCATCTTCCACGTGATGACCCACGCGTTCTTCAAGGGGCTGCTCTTTCTGTGCGCCGGCGCGGTGATGCACGCGCTTGGCGGCGAACAGGACATGAATAAGATGGGCGGTTTGCGTCGCAAGTTGCCGATCACTTTCTGGACGATGATGATCGCGACGCTTGCGATCGCCGCCGTCTTTCCATTTTCCGGGTACTTCTCGAAAGACCTCATCCTCGAAGCCGCGTACGATTCCGGCCATTTCTGGCTCTGGCTGATCGGCGTGATCACCGCCGGCCTAACCACCTTCTACATGTTCCGTCTCATGTTCATGACTTTCTTCGGCGAGTCGCGCGTCGATTCCGACAAGGAGCATCACATCCACGAATCGCCGGCGGTAATGACTATTCCGCTCATCGTGCTCGCGTTCCTCGCGATCGTCGGCGGATGGGTCGGATTGCCGAACGGCCTGCTTTGGGGCAATGCGTTCGTGCGCTTTCTCGCTCCGTCGGTCGGCACGTTCAGGCCGGCACTCGAAGCGAACACGGCATGGCTGTCCGGGATCGCGCTCGGCGCTTCGGGCGTCGGATTCATGCTCGCCTATGTTTTTTACATCCGGTTACCTGGAATCCCGATGCTCCTCGCATGGCGGATGAAAGACGTTTTCAATTTGCTGTTGAGCAAGTACTACATCGACGAGCTGTACAATCTGATCGTCACGCGTCCGCTGTTTTGGGTCTCTGACCAGGTCCTGAATCGCGCGATCGACACCGATGTGATCGACGGCGCCGCCAATGGCGCGGGGCTGATGGTGCAGTCGTCGGGGCAGACCGCGCGTCGGGTCGAGACAGGCAATGTGCAGCACTACGTTTTCATCTACGTGCTCGGCGCACTAGGCGTCGTAGCCTACTATCTCTTCCTGGTGGCGCGCCGATGAGCAGCGGATTGCTGACAGCGCTGATATTTCTGCCGCTGCTCGGCGCTCTGTTCATCTTGATGCAAAGCGAGACGCGCGCCATCTGGAACTCTGCGTTCATCTTCTCGCTGCTCCCACTGGCCCTGAGTTTTTATATTCTTTATGAATTCAATCCTAAGCTCGCGGATTACCAGTTCGTTGAGCAATACGATTGGATTCCGGCGTTCGGGATCACATACCATCTTGGTATTGACGGGATTAGCCTGTTTCTGGTCTTACTGACTACTGTCCTGATTACTCTTTCGATTCTTTATTCCGGCGGCGGCGACATCGAAGAACGACCCCGCGAGTTCTGTTTTTTCATGCTGGTGCTCGAGACCGGGCTGCTCGGCGCTCTGCTCGCGGTCGATCTCTTCCTGTTCTACGTCTTCTGGGAGTTGATGCTGATTCCGATGTACTTCCTGATCGGCATCTGGGGTCATGGCCGCAGAATCTACGCCGCCGTCAAGTTCGTCTTGTTCACGATGGTCGGCTCGCTGCTGATGCTGGTCTCGATACTGTACCTGGTCTACTTGGCGCGCATACATTTTGGCCGCACCAGCTTCGACTTGCCGTTGCTCTACCAGGTGCCGCTCACCAAGGCCGAGGGACGCTGGCTGTTCGCTGCATTCGCGCTTGCCTTTGCGATCAAAGTCCCGATGTGGCCGGTGCATACCTGGCTTCCCGACGCGCATACCAACGCGCCGACCGCCGGCTCGGTCATCCTGGCCGGCGTGATGCTCAAGATGGGCACCTATGGATTTCTGCGTTTCGCGATTCCGCTATTTCCCGAGGTCGCAATCGAAGCGATTCCGCTGTTCATGGCGCTCGCGGTGATCGGAATCATCTATGGCGCGTTGGTCGCCATGATGCAGCCCGACTTGAAACGCCTGATTGCCTATTCGTCGGTTAGTCACTTGGGATTCGTAATGCTGGGAATCTTCGCGCTCAATCCCGCGGGCGTCGACGGCGCGATTTACCAGATGCTCAATCACGGCGTCTCGACCGGCGGGCTATTCCTGCTGGTTGGGATGCTCTATATGCGCCGTCACACGCGCGAGATTTCCGAGTTCGGCGGACTGTGGCACCGCGTGCCCGTTTACGCCGCGATCTTCATGGTCGTTATGCTCTCGTCGATAGGGCTGCCCGGTTTGAACGGTTTCGTTGGCGAGTTTCTGATCATGGTTGGAGCTTTCATACGGATGCGACCCGCGGTTGTGATCGCCGTGCTCGGCGTAATTTTCGAAGCGCTCTACATGCTGTGGACCTACGAGCGGGTAATGTTTGGGCCGATCACCAAGCCGGTAAATGACGCGATTCAAGATTTGACCCGCCGCGAAATCGCCGTAATGGTGCCGATCATCGCGCTGATGTTTTTGATGGGCCTATTCCCACGCCCGCTTATCAGCAGGATAGAGCCCTCGGTGACCGCGATGCTCGCCCGCACCAATGTTGCGCAGGCGCGCCTCGACGAAGAGCGCAATCCGCATCGACTCGCCAAAATTGAAACGAAGATCACTCCCGCAAGAAGCGTAACGATTCGCGAACCTGAGCTCGCGGCGGTCGCACCATGAGCCCTTTCAATCTCGCTGCAGTCAACGTTGTATGGCTACCAATCCTGCCGATGGTTGCAGTCGCGATTGCGGCGATTGTGGTTCTGCTCGCCGGAGTGCGGCTGGCCGATGACGATAGCGAGGGTCTCGGCTTGCTGACGCTGGCGTCGCTCGGCGTCGCGCTCGTTCTGACTTTCGGAATCATCGGTCAGAATGGGCTCGCATTTGCGGGCGCGATCGCGATCGATAGCTACTCGGCGTTCTTCGAAATAGTCATTCTGATCGCCGCGATGTTCACCGTGATGATGTCGCTCGATTACGCCACCGAGAATAGTATCCCCGGCGCCGAATACTATTCGCTATTACTGTTTTCAGCGCTGGGCATGATGCTCATGGCAACGGCCGGCGATTTGATAGTCATTTTCCTTGGCCTCGAGACCATGTCGATTACGGTGTACGTATTGGCCGGTATCGCTCGGCGCGACGCAAAGTCGAATGAAGCCGCGATGAAGTACTTCTTGCTCGGCGCATTCTCGACCGGCTTCCTTCTTTACGGAATCGCGCTCGTATACGGAGCGACCGGGTCCATCAAGCTCGGGCCTATTCATGACGCGATCGCGACTGGCGCGATGGGTTCGAATCCGATGCTGTTGCTGGGCGTTGGGATGCTGATAATCGGATTTGGATTCAAGGTTGCGGCGGTGCCATTTCACATGTGGACGCCTGACGTTTACGAGGGCGCGCCCACGCCGGTGACCGCTTTTATGGCGGTGGGCGTGAAGGCGGCCGCGTTCTCCGCTTTTCTTCGCGTCTTCCTGGTGGACTTCGGCGCGCTCGGCGCGCATTGGCAATCGGTGCTGTGGGTGATTGCCGCGCTCACCATGACCGCCGGAAATGTGATCGCCGTCGTGCAGACGAATATCAAGCGGATGCTCGCGTACTCGGCGATCGCACACGCGGGATATCTTCTGCTCGGGATGGCTGCCGGTGTGCACGCGGGCGGGGCGATTTTGTACTACCTACTCGCGTACGCATTCACGAACCTTGGCGCATTCGCGGTAGTAATTGCGCTCGAGCATCGCGGCGCCGCGAGCAATCTGATCAGTGACTTCCGTGGACTCGCCGAACGTCAGCCGTTGCTGGCGGGCGCAATGGCTATTTTCTTACTATCGCTGACAGGAGTCCCGCCACTCTCAGGGTTCTTCGGCAAGTTCTATATTTTCAGTAGTGCGTTGCGGCAGGGCTACGTATACCTGGTAGTACTCGCAGTGCTGAACAGCGTAGTCTCCGCCTATTACTACTTCTATGTACTAGTCGCTATGTATATGCAGGAGGGCGGAGTCGAAGTCGAGCGAATGAGCGCGCGCCCTGCATTGGTCGCGGCGATCGGTCTGGCGGCATTCGCAACGATAGCGATCGGAGTTTATCCCGAACCGTATATCATGTCCGCCGCGAGCGCATTCCACTCGGCCAGCGGCGCCGAAGGAATCCACGCCGCCTCGATCGAACCCTAGTTGAGTTACTTACGGCGCCCGGCTTTTCTCGGCGCGGATTTGCGCGAAGTTTTCCGCGCCGCCTTCGCCTTTGATGCGGTCTTCGGCTTCGCGGGACTCGAGGAGTTCGACGATACGCCCGCATACGCGTCCGCTTCGATCTCGATCAGCATGTCTGGATGAACCAGCCGGCGCACTTCAACCATCGTGGTCGCCGGCGGCGAATCCGCGAAAAACTCGCGATGAGCACGGGCGGCTTCCGCATAGCGTCCGATGTCCGTGACGAACATCCGCGTACGCACCACCTCGTGAAGGGAAACTCCCGCGCGCTCGAGCGCAGTCCGGATGTTCGCGAGCGCCTGGCGCGCCTGCACGTACATCTGCCCGGCGCCGACGATTAGCCCGTGCTCGTCGGTGGCCGTGGTGCCGGAAACCGCGACAATGCTGCCTGCTTTTACCAGTCGCGAGTAGGCCACCACAGGTTCCCACGGGGTATTGGTGGAGATTCGCGAGATTGCACTCATCTTCATCTCCGGGGTTCCCGGTTATCGAACCGGGTGCGGGTCTCAGAGGTCGCGCGCCGGGTATGCCTCTTCCAGCTCGCGCGCCACCGAGCGCATCGGCGGTCCTACTTTCCGCTCCACCGGCATCAGCCAGTTGAGTATCTTTGAGAGTCGTCCCGAGACCGGCGCAGGACGCTCCCATCTGCGTACCATATCGAGATCGTGTTCTACGATCTCGGACCCGTGACGAGATGCCCGCGCAGCGCCATTGAAAAAAAGGCTTCGCTCTTCCACCCTATCCCTCCACCACATCCAGCCGCCGCTCAGCCATGCGGTTAATGATCGAATGATACAGATGGCTGCGAAATAGTCAAAATTTTTTCTGTGCTGTGGCTCAGATAAAGCGTAAAATTGATATGGATAACGATGCTGATTGCGGCTTGAAGTTGCGCCGCACCTATCGTATTCTTGGCGCGTTTCGAGTTTTGCGCCAAGGCGAACACCGAGCAATCAAGGAGAAAGCGATGCGCAAGGTCCTGCTTCTAGCACTAGTTTCGATGTTCTTCGCTGCCGCGGCATGCAGCAAATCCGAAGAGACCGCGCCGGCCGCTCCCGACGCGGCGGCCTCCGCAGCAGCGAGCGACGCTTCGAGTCCCGCGATGGCAGCCAGCCCGGCGGACGCCAGTAGCCCCGCTGCAGCGGCCAGCCCGGCGGCGCCGTAATTCTTTTGCCGTTCTGAAGCGAGATCCCGCGCGCCGTTCAGAGCCGTCGGCGCGCGGGAGCCTCGCTTGCGGAGCACTGTGCTGAGAACGCGCCGCGTGTCCTCGGGCGCGCCCTCCCTCGTATCGATCCGCACGAAAGATCAGCCGTTCAGGAAGATTCGTTCCCGAAAATTGTGAAATTTCCCGCTTCGGCTCGACGCTCGACAGGATCTGTCAACGTTCTTCGTCAGGGCCCTTGTCGCCTGGAGGGCCTTCGCCGTGGTCTTCCGGAAGGCTCGGCTCCGCTGAGGTATATGACGATGATTCCGATGAGCCGGCTGTGGGTTCGGCGGCTTCATGATGCTCATGGCCGCGGATTATCTCGGCAGCTCGATGCGCTGACTGGCCGGCGAGCTTCATCAGCTCCTCGGACTTATGCCTCAAATCCGAGGTCTTTTGCGCGAGTTCCGCCTTGAGCCCGGCCGAGGTCTTGTCGTATCGCGCCTTTAAATCCGCGATTCGGGACAAGGCCTCCTTGCGCGCGGCGTCACGCCGGTTCGCATCGCCCAGCGCGGATTTCAATTCGGAGGCGATCTTTTTCCCCTGGTCGCGCAGAGCCTTGAGCTGGGTGGTCAATCGCGCGCTCGCCTTTTCGGCCTCGCTCTTGATACGCGCCTCGATTCTCCGCGCCTTGGTCTCGCGCTCGAGCTTCATCTTGAGGACTTTGACCGTCTTGCGCAGTTGCTCGACCTGCCTGAGCGCAGGATTCGCCGCGCGCTTCGTCTTTTTCGCGGTCTTCTTCTTTGCCGGCATCCGTCGCCTCCTGAGCGCCAACTATTTTCTCTTTACACCTAAGTCCCGCTTTCAGGATAGATCAACGCACCTTTCAGGCCCCGATAGATCGCGCACTCATCGTCCGCTGATGCTAGGATGCGTTCGCAATGAGTAGCGTTGCTCAATCTGCCGCCGCGCCCGCTGAAATGAAGCGAGGCCTTTCGCTCTTCGACTCGGTCACCCTGGTCGCGGGCTCGATGATTGGCTCGGGCATCTTCATTGTGTCCGCCGATATTACGCGCCAGGTGCACACGCCCGGCGCTCTACTGCTGGTCTGGTTGATTTCCGGCGTGATGACCGTTGCCGGAGCGCTCGCGTACGGCGAGCTCGCCGCGATGATGCCCCAGGCCGGCGGCCAATACGTCTACCTACGCGAGGCGTATGGCGGGATGTGGGCGTTCATGTTCGGCTGGACGCTGTTGCTGGTGATCCAGACCGGCACGATTGCGGCGGTCGCGGTTGCGTTCGCGCGTTTCGCGGGAGTGATGTGGCCGGTGCTCGGCTCGCAACTCTGGATCGGCGCCGGCGGCGTCGGTCTTTCCGGCGAGCGCGCCGGCGCGATCATCGTCATTGCGGTGCTGACCGCGGCGAACTTGCGCGGTCTCGACATGGGCAAGTTGCTGCAGAACGCCTTTACCAGCGCAAAAATTCTCTCGCTGTGCCTGATCGTGGCGCTTGGATGCTTGATCGCGCCGAATTCCGCCGCGATACATGCAAACTTCGCCAGCTCGGCCGCATTCATGGGCACCGGTTCCTTCTCGATTGCCTCGGCCGGAATCTTCGGCGCTGCGATGGTCGGCGCGCTTTTTTCTGCCGATGCGTGGGCGAGCGTCACCTTCGCCGCCGCGGAAGTGAGAAATCCAAAGCGCGATCTCCCGCTCGCGCTCGCATTTGGAACCGGAGTCGTGATCGCGCTCTACATACTCGTCAACGTTGCGTACCTTTGCGTGCTTCCGGTGTCGGGGCAGGCTGGCGCGGCGACTGTGTTGGGTCGGGGAATCGCACATGCGACCAGCGATCGCGTGGCGGCCGCCGCGATGGAGGTCGTATGGGGCAGGGCCGGCGCCACGATTACCGCAATCCTGGTGATGATCTCCACCTTCGGGTGCGCGAACGGGCTGATCCTGACGGGAGCGCGCGTGATATACGCGATGGCTCACGACCGGGTTTTCTTCGCCGCCGCCGGCCGCCTGAATCGCGCCCGAGTGCCCGCCGTTGCGCTCGTGATGCAAGGCGTATGGGCGGCGCTGCTAACGCTCTCCGGTACTTATTCCGAGTTGCTGGATTACGTGATCTTCGCGCAGTTGATGTTCTACGTGCTGACCGTGTCCGCCGTGTTTCTGTTGCGCCGGCGGCTGCCGGACGCACCGCGGCCGTATCGCGCGTGGGGCTATCCGATTGTGCCTGCGCTTTACGTGATCGCGGCTGGTGCGATCATGATCGATCTGCTGATTCTGAAGCCCGGATCAACCTGGCCGGGATTGCTAATCGCGCTCAGCAGTGTGCCGATCTATTACTTGAGCGCCCGCCATCGCGGATAGCGGCGACCCTCGTCGAGGGTGCCGAAGCCTCTCAGCTAGTAGCGGAATGCGTGCGCTGCATTGTCGAAGGCGGGGGTGGCTGCCGCACCAGGGGAACCACTATCCTGGACCGTACCGAGTGGGGCGCCCGCTTCCGCACAATCGGCTTCCTTCAGCTTGCCCTCGCGAAACTCGGCCGCGATCGTTGTCAAGATGAACATGCTGCGCTCGGGCGATTGATTGCCGGCGAGCTTGAACAGCTCTGCCGCGTTCTTTGCGGATCCGGCCGCATCTTTTTCGTTCTTGGGGATGCCGTAAATCTGGAAAACCTTGCACAACGATTCGATTCCGTCGCGGCGATCGCCGTCGGTCATCGGGACATCAGAGCCTTGCGGCTGCGACACACTCTCATTCGATCCGCCGACGCCATGCAGGACCGTGCGCAGGAAGAAGAAAATCAAAAGCACGCCGACGACGCCCGCTCCAATTCGTCCCGCCCTCTGCGCCGAAGACAGTTGACTCCACGGCAGTAGCTCGATGCTTCTGCTCTTGCCGTCGGCAGAAGGCGGCGGCGCGCCATGGGAAGGTTTGAAGACCTTTGCCGGAGCTGGCTGTTGTTTTACCTCGTGCCTAAGTACAGACGGCGGCGGCTCCGGTGGCTTTGGCGAGGGCGGCGGCGGAGGAGGTTTCGCAGGCGCCAACGAGGACGCACAATAACCACAAAATACTGTGCCCTCCGGGTTTTGTTTGCCACATTGCCTGCAGGCAGACATCAGGTCACCTTGCGCCATTGAACTCTTCCACGTCACAAGCGTGCAAGTATCGCGACATGAAAGCTACAGTGAGGCCAAACAAAGTCAATACGGCAGCCTTCGACTGATTCCACCTCAAATTTGCCGTACCGCACTATTTCATGCGGATTGCCTTCTGATTCGCCGGGCGTTCCATGCACTTCTGCAACCACTTTTGCGCGTTCGGAGTTGCCGAAAGATCCAGTTGTACCAACACCGCCAAGCTCAAGACCGACGCCACGTTCAGATCTGCAATTGTGAATTCTTTGCCGAGTAAGTACTCGCGATTGTGCAAATGCGCGTCGAGGATCTTGAGCGGCTTCTTTAAGTCCTCGACCGCCTTGGCTGCCGCTTTCTCGTTACGCTGCTCGGGCGGAAGCATCATCCGGTTCGCCAGAAGGGTCATCAGCAGCGGTTCGATTTCGGTCATGCCCCAAAAACTCCACTGGTAGCAAGCCGCATGCTGCTCGACCGTCGCGGGCCACATTGGGGCTTTGCCGTACTTTTCGGCCAGGTAGAGGTTGATCGCCATCGATTCCCACACGACTGCGCCGCCGTCTTCAATCGCGGGGATGTGCCCGTTCGGATTTATCTTGAGGTATTCCGGTTTCTGGAGCTCGCCGCTGAAACCGACCGGGACGTGCTCATACTTGAGCCCGAATTCTTCGAGTGCCCACAGGCTTCGCGCCGCCCGCGACATCGAGGTGCCATGCATTTTTATCATTTCGATTCCTCCCCGGCGCGTGTAACAATCGATTGCAATGTCATTAGGACACGTCAAACTTGCATTCGCAATTGCCGTGACTCTGCTCTTTGCAGGCGGCATCGCGATGGCGCAAGACGTGACGGTGCCGATGCCTGATTCTTCGTACGGCGACGCGGCAAACAGCTATGAATCGCCGACCGACCTGACGATGCCCGCGCCCGACGATTTTACCAATCCCAACAGCGTGACGATTCCGATTCCGGGCGGCGGAGAAATCACCGTCGACGGTCCCGACGCCCCCGACGAGAAAGGACTCCCAACGCTGCCCGGCTCGCAATGGGGAGCCGGACAGCTGAACCCGAACTCGCACGACGTTGGCCCCGTCGGGCCGTAGCTTTTCAGGCCGCGACCATCTGCCCGAGCGTCACCTTAGCGCCGATCGGCTGATGGCCCGCGCGGTGGCTCACCAGAACATCGTCTTGCGCATCGCGAGATTCCGATCGAGCCCTTCCTGGATCTGCGAGCGAACCTGTTCGGTAACTTGCTGGACCAGGAGCGTATCGATGGCTCCTTCGGCCCCGTACGAACTCATGTCGATGGGCTCGCAGAACTCGATCCGCCACTTGACCGGCAGGGGCAGCATGTTGAGCAGGACTGGGAAGCTGTCGGCGCGTTCCTGTGGAATAAAACGGTTGATCAAATTTGCGAGCAGCCGCGAGTTACCGAGCGAGAAATGGAGTTCCTCGCCGCCGACCACGGCGACCGGGACAATCGGCGTGCGAGTCATCATCGCGAGCTGCACGAAACCGCCGCGGCCGAACCGCTGCACCCGGTAACGCCTGTCGCTGGGTTTCAAGAATCCCTTGGCGCCTTCGGGGAAAACACCAACCACGAGATCGCGCTCGAGCAACCTCGCGAAATCCTCGCGGCAGGCAAGAGCCGCCCCTTTCTTGCGGTTATCGAACGACAGGAACGGGGTGTCATAGAAAAATTCGGTCGAAACGTATTTGACTAAGCGCGGTTGCCGATGCTCGAGGTGTAGCGCGGTGGAAATCATAACTGCGTCCCATGCGTACGATCCGCCCGAGTGATTCGCGACAATCATCACGCGGCCCGAGCCCGGCAGATTGTCGACCCCAGTCGATTCGACGCGCCAGTAATTGCGGTACAGCACCTCGAAGAGGGGCCACCACATCTGTCCGTAAAGCGGGTCGCAGCCGAACTCATCGATCTCGTAGTCGCCCGCAATCCGGCGGCGAATCAGTTCCAGGTAGCCGTCGAGCCCCGGCTTTTTGCTGATTGGAATGTCGTAATCGAAGAAGTCGCGCGACACGCCGTTGGCCGTCGACTTTTCCTCCTCGGCGATTAGCCTCTTCGCATCGCCCTCGTGCGGCTGACTCATCGGCGCAGGCTGGAACGGCCACGCCGCGCCATCGCGGGAAATGCCGGCTGGTAAGTTGTTCGCGTTGATTTGGTTCGTCGGAGTGTGTTGCTGTTGCATTGCTTATCTCCTGTCGATACTGCGCTGATCGGCCCTACAACTTACGCGGCCTCGTTCACGCCGCAGCGACCTTCTGCTCGCTCGGCGCGGTCTTTCTGAATGCGGCAGCCGGCTCGGCCCCGATCCCGTACAGGTCTCGCACAGCTTCGCGCGTCGTGTAGCGAAACTGCCCGAAACGATCCTTGGCGCAAGTGTTGTCGACGACGCGGCCGTATCGCAGGGTGAGCAGATGATGCGGCGCGAGCGTTGTCAGGCCGGCGGCGTTCGCCGCACTCATCGCAGCCCCGAAGAGCGGTGGAGCGATCGGCAACCGGGCCCTGGCGCCGATGCGCAGCGCCTGGCTCAGGTAAACCGCTCCGTCGCCGGCGACATTGTAGATGCCGGCGCAGTCCTCCAGCGCCGCGCGTTTCAGAATCGCGATTGCGTCTTCTTCATGACAGAACTGAAGCCTGGGATCGTAGCCCCACAGCGACGGAACCATCGGCATCCGCAGATAGCGCGCCATCGGCTCGTCACTCTGACGACCGACCAGCTCTGCGAAGCGGATGCAGGTGACTGCGAGTTTATTCTTTCCTCGCGCGAGCAGGTTCACCGCGCTTTCAATCTCGGCAAGATCCGCGGCGTATTTGGTCCTGGCCGGCACCCTGAGCTTCGCGTCTTCGGTAAGGATCGCGGGATCGGTGGGATCGCCGCCGTAGACGTGGAGCGAGCTCATCAGCACGAACTTGCGCATGCTCGGGATGCGCTGGAGGCTGGCGGCGAGGTTGATCGTGCCCATCACGCTGATCTCGTGCGCCTCCTCGATACTGGCCTCATCCGCGCCGTAATTTGCGCGCTGGAGATGCAGCACGGTATCGGGCCGCACCGCGCCCAGGATGTGGCCCAGGGCACGCGAGCGTGGGTCGGCCACCATCACGTCGGTGCGCTTGAACGCTCGTCGGGGCTCGCGGAAATCGACTCCCGCGATGAGCTCGACTGAGTCGTCGTCCTCGAGCTGGCGGACGAGCTCGGCGACCACGCGATCGGCGATTCCGGTGACCAGGATTCTTCGTTGTTGCTGTTCGTCTCCCATCGTAGTCGAAGCCTCCTTGATCGGGCCGCGGCTACGGCCCGGGTTACGCGCGCAATCCGCCAAAGGCCGGACTCCAGGAGCCCTATTCGGCGGAAAGCGCGCCGACTACGAAACGGCAACGTGGGAAGCCGCTTCGCTTTTTATTTTGTTCTACGAATGGACTTGCACGCCGGACCCCACTCGGCCCTCGCACAAACTTTCTCCCGACATAAGTTTTTTTGACGTGGTGGCGGAATCAATATTCACAACAAGATGCGGCAATGGTCTCCCAGGCGACGCATAGAAACGCAAACGCAAAGATCAGTCGCGAATGTAAGAAAAAATTCTCTAGAGGATCACAGAAATCATGACCAAGCGTGTCGCGTGCATTGCGGAATCGCCATAGTCGAGACGAACGTCAGCAAACCGCTTCTCGCGAAAGCGGAATTCAAAAATAGAGTTAAGCGGCGAAGGACGCTCGGTAAGCGGCGTCGCTCAGTAAGCGGCGTCGAGGATCGCGACCAACTGCTCGAGCGTCACTTCCGCGCCGACCGTGTTCGAGCGCTTCACTTCCTCGAGAACTGTGCCCGCGATTTTCGAGATTTCTTCGCGCGGCACGCCGACGTCGCGAAGCCGCATCGGCACTTCGAACTTGCCGATAAACTTCGAGGCCCGATCGGCGCATTCGAGCGCGGCCGAGCGGGGGTTTTGCGTATCGAAGCGCACCGCGAAACCCTCGGCGATCGGGCCGAAGCGATCAGCCGCGATACCCGCCATGAATCGCATTACGTGCGGTAGCGTGATGCATGAGGTCACGCCATGCGGAACGTTCCAGTAGGGGCCAATCTGATGTCCCAGCGCGTGCGAGATGCCGCCGCGGGTGTTGCTCATCCCGAAAATCGAGAGCCACGCGGCGATCTGGCACTGCAAACGATGCTCGAGTTCGTCATCGCCATGGCTCTTGAGCGACGGCATCAGATGATTGTTCAGAATCGCAATCGCGCGCGCGGCGAGCGCGTCGGTCACAATCTGATGCCGCGTCGAGTAACTGCCTTCGACGGCATGATCAAGCGCGCGCATCCCGGTCGAAGCCCACAGCCACGCCGGCGTCTCGACGGTCAGCTCGGGATCGAGGATCACCACTTTGGCCTGCAGGCGCGGGTCCGCGACGCCGCCTTTCACCTTCGTCGCTTCGTCGGTTACGCCGCCGCCGGGCGTGAACTCGCCGGCTGACAACGTGGTTGGGATGGCGATATGGAGGATTTCGCGGCCGCTTGGGGTTTCACTCGATGCGGCGAAATCGATCGTCTTCGCGCCGCCGCGCCCGCCCATCAGGATCATCGCGGCGTTCTTCACCGTGTCGATCGGACTGCCGCCGCCGAAGCTCACCAGCGTGTCGGCCTCGACGCGCCGCGCCTCAGTGACGAGTTCCGCGACGGTCTTTGAGGGCACATGCTGTGCTGCTCCCGCGAACACGCCGGCCAGTGCCGGACCCGCGGCGGCCTTGACCTGGTCGAGCAGCCTGGAATGGCCGAGCGTCTTGCCGGTAACGATCAGCGCGCGCTTCGCGCCGCGCCGGCTAAGCTCGCGGCCGAGCGACTGGACTTTGCCGACGCCGAAGATGACGGTTTCGAGGCGGGTGAAATTATACTCGCCAGATAGTTTGTCCATTTTGATTTCTCCTGAATCGCTGCCGATCCGCGGAACCCTCACCTAACCTCTCCCGTAACATAACGGGCGAGGGATCAGACGTCAGTGCGCGAATGCGGGCATCACTTCTTTAGCGAACATCTCGATCGCGTCGGGCATCATGAAGTTCAGGAAGAAGTAGGTCATGCCAAATTTCTCGATTCGTTCGGCGAGTTCACGCTTGACGTTGTCGGGCGTGCCGATAATGACCTGGAGCGAGTTGCGCACGCTCTCGTTATTCTCGATTCCAAGGGTCCGCGCGGTCGCGGTTGCCATCGCGTCGGCGGTCGCGCGATCCTTGGCCATCAGCACAAATCCTCCGCCGGAGAGTTCGAGCGCGTCCTGGGCGCGGCCCGCCGATTTCAGGAAGCCGCGGATCATCTCGATGCGCTTCAGGACCTTGCCTCGATCGAACTTGAGTGCCTCAGCGACATCGACGTAGCCCTTGGTTACCGGAGGGTTCAGATTCAGGATGTCGGCCTCGTACGCCGCGATTTCGAGCACGCGCTTGCCGCCGCCGCCAATCAGGATCGGCGGATGCGGCCGCTGCACGGGTTTGGGCTCGCAGTAGGCCTTGTCGATTTTGAAGTACGGCCCATGATGCGTCGGCTCGGCTTGCGTCCACATCGCCTTGAGCACCTTGATGCCGTCGCCCATCTGCTCGATACGCTCGGCGTTGGACGGATACGGAAATCCGTAAGCGTCGTATTCCTCCTTGAACCAGCCGGCGCCGATTCCCGCGATAAAGCGGCCGCCGCTCAAGTTGTCGAGCGACGCCATCGTCTTCGCGAGCAGCGCGGGGTTGCGATAGGACATCGAGGTGACTAGCGGCAGCATCTTGATGCTCTTGGTGGTCGCGGCAACCGCACTGAGCATCGTGAAGCATTCGTAGTGCGGCGCGTGCTCGTTGGACATCAGCCCTTTCATGAAGAAGTGATCGTCGATCGAAACCGAGTAGTAGCCGAGCTCCTCGGCGCGCCGCGCCGTCGCGAGCATCGCGACGGGATCGTTATCTGGAAGTCCGACATTGAATTTGATTGGTCGCATAACGGATGCTCCTGGGACGGGAAGATTCACACCGCACTTTAGACCTTCAGTTGGATTTCGGACAGCGCCTGCGGCTACGGCTTGATTATCACGACCGTGCCGGTTGGGAGCAGCTTGTGCAGTTCGTCGACGTCCTGATCGCTCACCGAGATGCATCCGGTGGTCCAGTTGACGTCGCCGCGGTTCAGCAGTGGTTCGTCGGAACCGTGGATTCCTATTCTGCCGCCGACACCTACGGGACGCCCGTCTTCGATCGGCACCACGCCGCCATCGCGCATCTGCTCGTAGCGGCGGCGGTCCAGCACGTTCGGATAGTTGAGCGTGAGGAACCATTCCCATCGCCGGCTCGGATGCTTCTCGACGATCGTGTAGACGCCCTCGGGCGTACGCCGATCGCCCTCCCAGAGTTTTGTGCCCGGCTCGAAGCTCCGCCCGAACACCGCGTGATAGCGTCTTGAACAGCCGACCCTTGTAGTAGACGAGCAGCTGATGGTGTTTTTTGTAAATCGTCACCGACCAGCTGAGCGGATCCATGAACGAGATGTCGCGGGTCGCCTTGTAGGCGAGTTGACCCGGGGTCGGCACTTTGTCGGTGACGACGCCGTCGATTTGCACCCGCGGTAGAGGAGTCGGAGTCACGGTCGGGGTTGGAGTGGGGCTGGTCTGCGGCTCCGGCGACGGCATCGGCGGATTGACGTACTGCACCTTGGTCGGATCGTACGGCGGAGGCGGTGGCAGCGTGCCCGCCTTCTCGGCGTCGCCCGCGGTGACGGGCGTATTCTGCTGCAACATGATTCCCGCCGAGCTTTCGGCGCGCGCGTGGTGCGCGGCGATCAGCACGATAAACCCAGCGGCGGTTAGAACTCTAAAGAGGTGAGAAATAATCCTGCCCATCAACTCCCACACATCTTGATCCACAGTACCGGATTATCATTTTGGAATCGCTTGGTGTGAAGATCAATTCTCCACTAGCGTAAAATAGCGTTTTTCACGTTTTTCGAGGGAGCAATCCGTCATGGAGAACAATCTCGCGCGCGCGATGGCCGCCCTGACCACCGGAATCTACGTCCTGACGGTTCGGGAAGGGGCCCGTAGCCACGGGATGTCGTCGTCGTGGGTGGCGCAAGTCTCGGGCGAGCCGGTGCTGTTCGCTGCGGCGGTCGACAACGCGCACTTCAGCAACAAGGTCATCGCGCGGACCGGCGCGTTCGGTATCAATGTAGTCGGACGGCGCGGCAAGCAACTCGAGGACTACTTCTACTCGCCGCGCGCGCGGCGCGAGGACAACCTCGACGCGATCGAATTCGAGCTATCGCCCACGCTCCAAGTGCCGTGGCTGAAACTCGCGATGGTCGCGATTGAAGCGCGCGTCGTGGACAGCCGGGTGGCGGGAGACCATACGATTTTTGTCGCGGCGCCAGTCAACGTGCGCGTGGGGGAGAACGATCGTCCGTTGACCTCGCTAGACCTCGACTATGTTTACTTGGGCGGCAAGGAAGTTCTCCCCCGCGATCGCACTGGCTGGGATTAGTCGCGCGAACGAATACCGCGGCCGCCCGATCGAGCAGGAGCGTCGGAATCTTAGTCACGCCTGCGCGGCTGGCGGCAGGGGTGACCCCTGCACCCGGTGACAGGATGGAGCGAAATGCCGCGGCGGCATTTCGCGGGGATTATTGTGGGAAAACGGGAAACGTTTCGAAGGTTTTCGCCCTTGTTCAGCTGAAATCGACTCGAAACCGGAACCGGCTTCGCTGACGCGAAGCTGTCCGAGATCCTTCCCCTCCGCTCGCGGCGCGAGCTCCAGTCAGGATGACAGAGGAGTAATTTGACGATTTATAAAATCGTCTGATAGCATCCGCGCGCGGAGAGAGTTTGCAGATGGCAATCGAGAAGAATGAGCTCAGACGGGTGATGGGTCATTTCGCGACCGGCGTCACCGTTATCACTTCGAAGCGAAGCTCGGGTGAGTTGCACGGGCTGACCGCCAATGCGTTCACCTCGGTTTCGCTGATTCCGCCGCTGCTGCTGGTTTGCATCGACAAGAAGGCCGAGAGCTATCCGTGCTTCGACGAGAGCAAAATCTTCACCGTCAACGTGCTCGCCGGCGACCAGGAGGCGCTCTCGCGCAGGTTCGCCGTCACCGGCGGCAACAAATTCGAGGGTGTGAGCTATCGAATTGGGGCCAACGGCGCGCCGATCCTCGATGGCGCGCTCGCGTATCTTGAATGCAGCGTGACCCAGAAAATCGATGGCGGCGACCATACGATTTACGTCGGTGAGATTGAGCAGGCCGAAACCAAAGAAGGCAAGCCGCTGCTCTTTTTCCGCGGCGGATACCGCGAAATTGGCGACTAGCTCGCCCACCCGAACGTGAGCACCCCGGTCCGACTTCCCGGAATCAGCGTTTTCCTGCCGTCACATAACGAGGAGGGCAATGTCGAGCGGGTTGTCAACTCGTACCTCGCCGAGCTGCCGCGCGTCGCCGATGACTACGAAGTGATCGTGGTCGACGACGGCAGCCGCGATCGCACCGGCGCAATAGCCGACCGCCTTGCCGCCGCCGACGCTCACGTCAAGGTCGTGCATCATCCGGTCAATCGCGGCTACGGCGGAGCGGTGATATCCGGAATCCGGGCCGCGTCGAAACCTTACGTCCTGCTATGCGACGGCGATGGGCAATTCGATCCCGCCGATCTCGAGCGCATGACCCCGTTTGTTCCCGAGTACGACGTCGTCGCGGGCCGCCGGGCGCATCGCGCCGACCATTTGATGCGCAGGATAAACGGCAGGGCATGGACGACTCTCGTCCGCGTCCTGCTCGGCATCACGATCACCGACATCGATTGCGGCTTCAAACTGTTCAAGCGGGAGAAGCTCGACGGGATGGAGCTGCGGGCGCATGGCGCGATGATCTCGACCGAGCTGATGGCGCGGCTGGCGGGCCGTAACGCAAAGGTAAAGGAGGTCGACGTGCAGCATCTGCCGCGCCTGACCGGGGAGCAATCGGGGGCGAACCTCAAGGTGGTAGCGCGAGCATTTAAGGAGCTAATTACGCTATATCAGGAGTTGAAGGCTGAGCGTCGGGCGGGGAAGTGACCCTTCGATTAAGGCCTGTCGGTCAGGCGGCCAAGTCTGAGCGCTTACGCAAAGCGGATAGGGTTATAGACCGATTGGGTCATAGTGGAGCGATTTGACCAAGAAATCCGCTTATCTTGCTTGAAGAACTTGCGCCGAGCCCGATGGCACGGCTATAGCAATACATTCATTGTGACACCCGCGGTCCATTAAGGCCCGCCGATATCAAGGAGATCCAGAAATATGAAGCGCACCCTTTCAGTCCTCTCCGCAGCTTTCTTCGCCACCGCGTTGGCGATGCCGGCTTTCGCGCAGGCTCCGGCGGCGGCCTCGTCACCAGCGGCGGAGGCCCCTGCGGCTGAGTCGAGCATGGCGGCCCCAGACGCGGCGGCATCGCCGGCCGCGACGAAGAAGCATCGTCGCCATCATCACAAGAAGACGACTGATAGCACCGACAGCGGCGCGATGGCGTCTCCGGGGGCGGAAGCGTCACCCGGCGCCATGGCTCCTGCTGCCAATCCGTAACACCGACGGACAATTCCAGGGGCGGCCGCGCGATGCGGCCGCCCTTCGTCGAAATAGGGAATCCTGGGAATTGGGAGTCCCCGGAACTGGAAATCTTGGGCGATTCGGCGGCTGATGCGCCAATACGGTTTTAGGGCGTCCGCGGCATGCAAAACGTGATTTCTTTAGGCGCAATGCGTTAAAATACGCGCCGCGCTCTTCTTTAATCGAAAATTCCTGCTACCATCTGATTTCTTCCCGCACGTTCGTGGGCTGCGGGAACAATTGGATTCGTTGAGCTTTAGCAGGTCGAGCATTTTTTTTCTTATTGCCGCGATCGCGCTGGTGTTCCAGTCGCCGCCGCGCGCCCATGCGAGCGCCAAAAGCAGTACCTACGACGAGCAGGTTTGCGATCCGCTCGCCGATTATTTTCTCGGCATGGAAGATTACGGCGAGGCCATTCGCCGCCATCGCATAGTTATCAGCGACGATCCCGCCAACGCCCTTGCGCACTACCATCTTGGCTTCGCATATGGCGTCGTCGGTGAGCATCAGAAGGAACTCGCCGAGTATCAAAAGGCGATCAGTCTTGGCCTCAACGACTGGCAGTTGTTCCTGAACCTGGGCTTGCTCTACCTGGAAACCGGGCAGACTCGCGATGCGACTCAAGTGCTGAGGCTGGCGGCGCTGCTCGGACCTGAACGTCCGGAGACGCACTTCAACCTAGCGCTCGCTTACGAACGGCGCGGAGCGCTCGCACAGGCTGAGCAGGAGACGTTACTCTCCTTACAGATAGACCCGAGCCAGCCCGACGCTCGCAATACGCTCGGCGCAATCTACGCCGAAGAAGGCAACTACGTTCGAGCGAGCCAGGAATGGAACGAACTGGTCGGCGAGAATCCCGACTACACGCCGGCGCGGACCAATCTTGATATATTGAATCACGTCGAACACGGCGCACCGACGGAAGGCGGCGCGAAAAACGGCGCCGAGCCGACCAACTTCATCCGCGTTCCCTGAGCGCGCCGCAAGACATAAGCTGGGACAAGCAGGAGGAGGAATTTTGCGGGTGGGGAGGAAATTGTCACAGTGGAATTTGTCACAAAGATACGTCTCCAGAGACCTCGCTAATCTCGGCGTGCCCGGCAGGATATTTGCGGCGCTGATTCTGTGCGCAATCTCGCTCGCGGCAACGCCGGCGCACGCAACTGCGCTGTCGCATCGCCATCGAACTTCGCACTCGAGAAAGAGCGCGCGACCGGTGGGCAACACCCAGCTCTACAAAGCCGCGCTGCTCGAAGATGCCGACAGCGGACGCATCCTGATGGCCTCCAACGCGGAGATGGATTGGCCGCCCGCCTCGATGGCCAAGATGATGCTCCTGCTGGTCGCGCAAGAGCAGATCAATGCCGGCCGCTTCAAATCCGACGAACCGGTCAGGGTCTCGGAGCGCTCGGCGCATACCGGCGGCTCGCGGCTCGGACTCAAGGAAGGCGACGTTTATCCGCTGCGCGAGTTGATGAAGGCGGCGCTGGTCAAATCGGCCAACGACGCGGCGGTCGCAGTCGGTGAGAAGATCGGCGGCTCGGTCGAGGCGATGGTCCGGATGATGAACGAGCGGGCGCGCGAACTCGGCATGACTCACACCGAGTACCAGACCGTGGACGGCCTGCCTCCGCGTCCAACTCACGACGTTGATCGCACCAACGCCGAAGATCTCGCGACCGTGGGCCGCGCGATAATCCGCGAGACGAATCTCCTGATGTGGTCCGGGCAGGAGACGGTGGATTTCGACGGCGGTGTCGCGATGCTTCATAACACCAACCATCTGGTCGGCCATTTCGACGGATGCGACGGGCTCAAGACCGGCTTCACCTACCAGGCGGGGTTCAACGTCACGACCACGGCCAAACGCGGCAACATGCGGCTGATTGCGGTTATCCTCGGCGCGCCGTCCAATCAGCAGCGCTTCGCGCAGGCAGGCAAGCTGATGGAATGGGGCTTCGAACAATTCACCGCGGTGTCGCTGCTCAAGTCGGGACAACCGCTGCCCGTGCAGGTGCAGGTTCATGCGGGACCGCTGATTCAACCGGTCGCGGCCACCGATCTAAAAGTGGTGGTGCCGAAGGTCGACGCCTCGACGGTTCAGGTCGTGTACGATGTGGCGCCGGCGATCGACGCCCCGGTAACGACCGGAGAACCGCTCGGACGAATCGTGGTGCATAACAATGGACAGGTAGTGACCGAGTGCATGGCGATAAGCCCGATCGCATACACCGCCCCGCATACGCTGGGAGGCGAGGCGTACAACGCGTCGGCGCCGCCGCAGTTCAACTCAAACCAGGAGAGACAATGAAAGTAGCATCGGTCCAGCGCAATCGGCGCAAACGGAAGCTGGCGCGCAAAAAGCGGAGCGATTCGCATCAGGCCAAATCAAGACTGCGCAAGATGCGCAGGACCCGGATTCGCGGCAAATAGATTCGGAGCAGTTTCGCGAACTCATAACGGGCGGCCAGAGACGGCCGCCCATTTTTTTGTCTTCTCAATCACCGTGGTGCATAACTCAGCGTCGAATCCTCGCGCGAAAAATTGACAAGGACCGCTGCGGTCGGGTACCGTTCGATGTGCCCCTTCGATCGCAAATCTTTCACAACGGAGAAATTTTCTGGCCGAGTTTTCGGTGATTGCCGTCGTTCCGGCGCGGTACGGATCTTCCCGCTTGCCTGCCAAGGCACTGGCGGAGATCGACGGAGTGCCGATGGTGGTGCGAGTCTGGCGGCAGGCATCCAAAGCTCAATCTCTTTCCCGCGTGGTCGTTGCGACTGACGACGAACGAATCGCCGCGCCGGTGCGCGAGGCCGGTGGTGAGGTAATCATGACTTCGCCGGCGCATCCGAGCGGCACCGATCGAATCGCCGAGGTCGCCGCGCTGATCAACGCCGATCTGTACCTCAACGTGCAGGGCGATTTGCCGTTTATCGAACCCGACGATCTCGACGCCCTGATTGCGCCGATGCGCGCCGACCCATCGATTGCGATGGCCACGCTGGCGACGCCGATTATCGACGGCCACGAGTGGAATAATCCAAGTGTGGTGAAGGTCGTGTGCGATGCTGACGGGAACGCGCTATACTTTTCGCGTAGCCCAATTCCGCATCAGCGCGACGGCGGGATGCCTAAAGAGGCGCTTCGCCATATCGGTGTTTATGCTTATCGCCGCGACTTTCTCATGAAGTTCGCCGCGCTGCCTGGGGGCGTGCTGGAGCGGGTGGAAAAGCTCGAGCAGTTACGCGCACTCGAGCACGGTTACAAGATCAGAGTGGTCGCATCGGTCAAGCCGTCGCTGGAAGTGGACACGGAAGCCGACCTGATGCGCGCGCGCGACGCGATTGCGGGTACAACTCGTTGACGGTGGGGGAGGGATTCAACGTGGAGCGGGGAAAAACCAAATTCATTTTCGTAACCGGCGGCGTGGTCTCGTCGCTGGGCAAGGGACTCGCCGCGGCGTCGCTCGGCGCGCTGCTCGAAGCGCGCGGGCTCAAGGTCACGATGCTCAAAATGGATCCCTACATCAACGTGGATCCCGGCACGATGAGTCCGACCCAGCATGGCGAAGTGTTCGTAACCGACGACGGCACCGAGAGCGATCTGGACCTCGGCCATTACGAACGTTTCGTGCAGACTCCGATGGGCCGGCGCAACAACTGCACCACCGGCCAGATCTACGACACTGTCATTCAGAAAGAGCGCCGGGGCGACTACCTCGGCGCGACCGTGCAGGTGATTCCGCATATCACCGACGAGATCAAACGCCGCATCTCGAGCGCCGCCGAAGGCGCTGATCTCATCATCGTGGAGATCGGCGGTACCGTCGGCGATATCGAGAGCCTGCCGTTCCTCGAAGCGGTGCGCGAGTTCCGATGGGATCACGGCCGCGAAAATGTTCTGTACATGCATCTGACCCTGGTCCCGTTCATTCCGACCGCGGGCGAGCTCAAGACCAAGCCCACGCAGCACAGCGTGAAAGAGCTGACCGGACTCGGCATTCAGCCCGACATCCTGCTCTGCCGATGCGACCATCAGCTCGAGAAAAACCTGAAGGCAAAGATCGCGCACTTCTGCAACGTCGAGGAGAATTGCGTGATCTCCGCGCCCGACGTGCCAACAATTTACGAAGTGCCGCTGCGCTATCACGATGAGGGCCTCGATCAGCGCGTATGCGAGAAGCTCAACATCTGGACCGGCGAGCCGAACCTCTCCAAGTGGCGCCGAGTCGTGAAGACCGCGCAAAACCCCAAGCTCACCGTCAACATCGCGGTGGTCGGCAAGTACGTCAATTTGAAGGATGCGTACAAGAGCCTGCACGAGGCGATCGCGCACGGCGCGATTATGAGTGAGGCGAAGGTAATCGTCGATTACGTCGACTCCGAAGAGCTCGAAAAACAAAACGTCGAAGAGCGGCTCGCGCAAGCGCACGCGATAATCGTTCCCGGCGGATTCGGCGTGCGCGGTACCGAGGGCATGATTCGCGCGGTGCGCTATGCGCGCGAGAACAATGTGCCGATTCTCGGCATCTGCTATGGCCTGCACATGATGGTGATCGAGGCGTCTCGCGACCTGCTCGGACTCAAAAAGGCGAACACGTCGGAGAACGCCCCCGACTCGCCCGACCCCGTCATCGACATCATGGAATCGCAAAAGGAAGTCTCCAAGAAGGGCGGCACGATGCGCCTGGGCGCGTATCCGTGCGTCATCAAGTCGGGCTCGCTCACCGCGTCGCTTTACCACAAGGCGCGCATCTCGGAACGCCATCGCCATCGCTATGAAGTGAACAACTCTTATCGCGAGCGGCTCGAAAAGGTCGGGCTGATTGCGACCGGCACTTCGCCCGACGACCGTCTGGTCGAGATAATGGAGTTGAAGGGGCATCCGTGGTTTCTCGGATGCCAGTTCCATCCCGAGTTGAAGTCACGCCCGCTCGATTGTCATCCGCTGTTTCGCGGCCTCGTGCGCGCCGCGGTGAATCGGCGCGCTGAACTCGGAGTGAAGCCGTCGAAGGTGCGGGAGCTCCGCTCGGTGTCGTGAGGGTTGCCGAGGTAAAAGTGGGCGACGCCGTTTTTGGCGGCCCGAGTCTGGTGATCATAGCCGGTCCGTGCGTCATCGAGAGCTACGAATCATCTCTTCGTCACGCGACCCGGCTGCGTGAAATGACTCATCGCGCGAAACTGCCGTTCATTTTCAAATCGTCCTTCGACAAAGCCAATCGCACCAGCCACGATTCGTTTCGCGGCCCCGGACTGGTCGAGGGGCTCGAGATTCTCGCGCGCGTCAAGCGCGAGGCCGGCGTGTCCGTGTTGACCGACATCCACGAACCCGCGCAAGCACAGGCCGCGGCGAAAGTTGTCGACGTGATTCAGATTCCGGCGTTGCTCTCGCGGCAGACCGATCTTATCGAGGCGGCCGCGAAGACCGGATGCGCGATCAATATCAAGAAGGGACAGTTCCTCGCGCCGTGGGACATGAAGGCTGTGGTTGCCAAGGCCGAGAAGGCGGGAAGCAGAAAACTCATCGTGACTGAGCGCGGCTTCTCCTTCGGCTACAACAACCTCGTCTCGGACATGCGTTCGCTCGCGATCATGCGCGGCTTCGGATATCCGGTGGTCTTCGACGCGACCCATTCCGCGCAACTTCCCGGTGCAGGCGCGGGTGGCCAGCGCTCCGGCGGCCAGCGCGAGTTCGTTGCCCCGCTCGCGCGCGCCGCGGCCGCAGTCGGAATCGACGGCATCTTTATGGAGGTTCACGAGGACCCGGATCGCGCACTTAGCGACGGTCCGAATTCGTACCGGCTCGACGAAGTGCCGGCTCTGCTCGAAAAGCTCAAGCGAATTCATCAAGTGGCGCGCGAGACTGATTGAATCGCAGGACTGAATCTCGTCGTGGAGATTCCTGGCGCAAGTAACGTCCCGCGTGTGCGCCAGGTCAATCTGGCCGATGTCGAATCAGGAGTGAAGTTGCTGTCGCTCGCAAACGTAAAAGCGGAATTCCGCAGGCTGAAGGATGCAGAATATCCGGAGCTCGCTGGCCTGACGCGGGCCCAAATCTACGACGGCAAAATGGGGCCTGGCGGTCTTTACCTGGCCGCTCGGATGGCGCGGACTCTGTCCCTGAAGCGGGGCATGACCGTCATGGATCTGGGCTGTGGCAGAGGCGCCACCTCCGTTTTTCTGGCTTGCCAGTATGGCGTCAACGTCATTGCCGTCGATTGGTGGATCTCCGCCAATGAGCTTTACTCGCGCACGCAACAGCCGGGTCTGAGTATCGTCCCGATGCACCTGGACGTAACGCAGGCGCTGCCGTTTGCGGAGTCCTCTTTCGATGCGATCTTCTGCATGGATGCGATCCATTACTTTGGCGCGATTCCGGGTTTCCTCCCGCATCTGCTCCGTCATCTCAAGCCGGGCGGCTGCCTATGCATCGGCAGTCCGTGCTTCAACGAAGAATTCGAAGCGGCCAAGCTGCATGATCTTCCGCATGAGTATGACGACGGCACCACGCTCTGGAACCAGGAGTTCTCCAAATACCATTCGCCGCACTGGTGGGCCGATCTATTCCGGCAGACTGGCCTGCTGAATGTCTTATCAGTCGAGGAACTACACGATGGCGTGGTGATGTGGGAGGACGAAGTACTCTGGAACCTCGAGCGAGCCGAAAAGTCGGACGAAGAGTCGCTAGTCGACGCTCGGCAGATTGCATACGGCTACGATCACCGGCCGTATCTGACGCACTTTGTCCTCACTGTCGAATCGAGGTCGAGCAGCGCGGGCCGATGACCGGTTCCTGTGGAATCCTGAGTATGATCATTGTGGGTTTTGCAAGTATGGTGCCGACCTATCGCTTTAGTTTAAAATTCAATCTGCAAGCATGGATTTCGGGGAAAATAGGCCGTGAGCCCTCGCCGTATCGCAAAGATGCTGGCCGGTTTCGGTGCGCTGGCGCTCGCCATCCTGCTGATTGCGACCGTCTGGATCGTGCGTCATCGCTCCGCTACGCAGGTCTTGCAGACTGTAGCCGGCGTCGTTCCCGGCACGCTTTTGCATGCGCACAATTTCCATTGGACCCAGATGAAAGCCGGCGAGCGGCAATGGGTCCTGACCGCGGGCGAGGCTAGTTATTCGAACGACAAGACGTCGGTGAGGCTGGTCAATGCGGAAGTCACGATGACCTCCAGCGACGGACATCCGGTAGTCGTCAACGCTCCACTTGCGGTTCTGGCTTTGGACGGAAATCACGTGACACGCGCGGTTCTGAGCGGAGGTACGGTCATCCACTTCGGCGAGTACATCCTCAGCACCGATTCCGCGACGTTCCTGCCCGATCAAGATCAGGTCGATGCCGCCGGGGCTGTCACCGTAATCGGCAGCGGACTCAAAGTCACCGGGGTGGGCATGACGGGACATCCCAAGACCCGAATTTTCCAGCTCCGCGAGCAGGTAGAGACTGAATTTATACCGCAGAACGATCGTGAAAAATCCAAAAAAAGTTAATCGCGTCGTAACTATCGTTGCGAGCGCGATCGTCGCGTGCGCACTGGCGTCGCCTGCGTGGGCTCAAGATGGCGTCAATACGCCGATGTCGTCGCCGTCTTCGGTGCCCGCGATGGGCGAAGGCACGGTGGGAAATTCGATTCGTCCCGACAAAGCGGACAACGCGCCCGCACCTGTCGAGCAGCAGCCGGCCGCCACCGATGACATGACCGGCGATTCGATCAGCGTGACAGGCGGAGTGCCGGGTTCAACGCCATCGAGCGCGGCAGCTCCAGCTGAAGCCAGCGCGCCACCTGCGGTGGCAGCTCCCGCCGAGGCGAGCGCGCCTCCTGCGGCGGCAGCTCCTCCTGAAGCGAGCGCCCCGCCTGCGGCGGCAGCTCCTGCTGAAGCGAGCGCCCCGCCTGCCGCAGCAGCCCCAGCTCAAGCGAGTGCTCCACCTGTGGTACCAGCCCCAGTCGAAGCCAGTGCGCCTCCGCCGGCGGCACCAGCTCCTGCTGAAGTTAGTGCGCCAGTTCCAGTAGCTCCCGTCGAAGCGAGCGCACCCGCCAGCGTGTCATCCGTATCAGCCCCAGCCGTCTCTGCGACGACGCCACCGGCGCCCGTCGCCGCGTCGGAGCCTGCTCCCGCGCCCGTCCCATCGGTCGCGCCGGCTCCGGAAGCGGCTGCGCCGGTCTCGACTCCGGTGACTACGGCCGCGATGCCTCCCTCGGGCGCTTTAGCGCCGCCGATGGTGCTCGCGCCAGTTCCTCCAGACGCCGCGCCTGTACCAGCACCGGCGCCGCCGAATGCTCCCATCAGCGCAGAGCAGGCTCCGCCAGCAAAGCAACCGCGCCAGGCTGCCGGCAAAGGCGGCAAGGGCGAAGGCAAAGACACCAAGATCGCGTCGAACACTCCGCAAGAAGACAATCCGACCGGGCTTCAATTCGGCAACAACAAGGGCCCGATCCATATCAAGTCCGAGTCGATGTCTCTCGACTATCAGAATCACTCGGTCCTCTGGTCCGGACATGTGCATGCCACCCAGGCTCAAGCGCAGCTCACGAGCGACCAGTTGCGGGTCAACTATTTCGACAAGGATTTCAAGCAGCTCAAGGACATGGTTGCTGATGGCAACGTGCGCATGAGCCAGGGCACTCAATGGGCGACCGGAGAGCATGGCGTGATGGATCAAACCAAGCGCACGATGGTCCTGACCGGGAGCCCGGTGGTGCACGACTGCGCCAACCAGATTACCGGTAAACGGATCACCGTATTCCTCGATACCAACAAGAGCGTAGTCGAAGACGCCCGCGCCGTGATTTTCCCGCACAACGGACAGAATGAGGACGGAGCGCCGCCCACGCCTGGGTGTCAGTAAAAAGTAAAAAAGCAAGAAAAGATAAGAATCAGCGATGGCGCTTGAAGTAAAACTCGGACAAGATCTCCGGCTCCGCCAGCAATTGGTGATGACGCCGCAGCTCCAGCAAGCGATCAAAATCCTGCAGCTGTCGCTGCCGGAGCTCGAGGCGATCGTGCAGTCGGAACTCGAGCAGAATCCGATGCTCGAGCCGCTCGATCAAAGCCCGGCCGAAGCTGCATCCGAATCCGAGCTGCCCGACCCGGACGCGGCTGCCGCATCCGACGGAGAGCCGCTGCCGCCCGAGGCCGACGGCGCACTCGGCGCCAACTCCGATGACGATTGGGAGACCGGCGCGCGCGAAGAAAAAGTCGCACCGGCCGTCGAGACCGAGGCGCGCGACGCGGCGCTCGAAATCAAGGAGCTCAACAGTCTCGAAAAACTCGACTGGCGCGAGTACCTGGAGACCTACTCGAACAACTGGCAGGAGAGCGCGCCGTCGTCGGACTCCGACGACGACCATCGCAGCGCTCTGGAAAACACGCCGCTGCGGCGCAGCTCGCTCGAAGGCCACATGATGTGGCAGCTCGGGCTTTCGAACCTCACCGAGAACGATCAGAAAATCGGCGCGACGATCATCTACAACCTGAACGAAGACGGCTACCTCGAAACTCCGGTCGACGAGATGGCGGCGCAGCTCGAAATCCCGTCGGCCGAAGTCGAGCGCGTGCTCGCGCGGATACAGCGCTTCGATCCGCCCGGCGTCGCCGCGCGCGACTTGCGCGAATGCCTGCTCGCGCAGTTGCAGAACCTCGGGATGGAAGAATCGCTGGCCGCAAAAATCGTCAAGAACCATCTCGATTTGCTCGAGAAGCATCGCTACGCGGAAATTGCCAAGGTGCTGGGCGTGTCGGTCGAAACGGTCGGGCAGTCGGCCAAGGTGATCTCGCTGCTCGAACCCAAGCCCGGCCGCGACTACGGCGGCGCGGAGCCAACCTACGTCGTGCCCGACGTTTACATTCAGAAAGTCAGTGAGGATTACGTCGTCACCCTCAATCGCGACGCGGTGCCTCGTCTGCGCCTGGCCGGTTACTACCAGCGCGTGCTCAACGACGTCGATGTAGCCGCGGAGACGCGCGAGTATCTGCAGGAGCGCCTGCGCTCGGCGCGATGGCTGGTGAAGTCGATTTACCAGCGCCAGCAGACGATCTTCAAGGTCGCGACTTCGATCGTCAAGTTTCAGCGCGCGTTCTTTGATCATGGAATCAGCCTGCTCAAGCCGCTCGTGCTGAAAGACGTCGCGGAAGACATCGGGATGCACGAATCGACCATCAGCCGCGCGACCGCCAACAAGTACGCGCATACGCCGCAAGGAATTTACGAGCTCAAGTTTTTCTTTACCTCGGGAGTAAAAGGCGCCAGTGGCGAAGACGTCAGCGCCGAAACCGTCAAGGAAGAAATTCGCGCGATGGTGACGGCGGAGACTCCGATGAGCCCGCTCTCGGACCAGGCCATTGCCGAGATGCTCCGGGTAAAGCAGATCAATATCGCGCGGCGCACGGTCGCCAAGTATCGGCAGGCGATGGGTATTCCGCCGTCGGCCAATCGCAAACAGATCGGATGAAGTTCTGTGCAGGCGAATTATCGTGAGCAATAAAAGCGACAAGCAGGGAAAACGCACTCGCGCCGAAATCCGAAAAGTGCGGCGCGCGGCGCGGGTCGGCGACGGGACCGTGACTCGAGTCACCGTGACCTTTCGCCACGTCGAACCCACCGAAGCGATTCGATTGTATGCGGAACGCAAACTCGCTCATGTCAGCAAGTTGCTCAAGCGCACCTGCGACGCTCATCTGATCCTCACCGTTGACAAATACCGGCAGCACGGTGAAGTTACTGTCAAATCCGGGCGCCTTTCCGTCACCGCGCAGGAGGAGACCAAGGATCTCTACTCGGTGATCGATCTGCTCGCGGACAAGGTTGGACGCCAACTGGTTAAACACATCGAAAAATTCAAGGCTAAGAAAGTTCGATCGCCCTCCACCGGCGAGGTTCTGAGCTTGAGCGAGGAATCCTGATTCGCATCGCTCCGCGCGCTTGCGTATCGTAGCGATCGAACACAGCACCGCCGTTTCACTGGAACGACTAGATGAAAATTACGGACATCCTGAGCCCTGACATGGTCATCGCTGACTTGAAGGGCACCACCAAGCCGGACGTGCTGAACGAACTCGCGAAAGCGTTGACCTCCAAATACAAGGAAATCTCGCTTGCCGAACTGAACGCGGTGCTGGCCGAGCGTGAGCGGTTGGGCTCGACCGCAATCGGCGACGGCATCGCCATACCGCACGGCAAGCTGCGCGGCGTGACCAAGATAATCGGAGCGTTCGGCCGCCACGTGCAGGGCGTCGATTTCGACTCGCTCGACGGCGGCCCGTCGCAGCTCTTCTTCGTGCTGGTTGCGCCAGAGGATTCCGCGAGCCTGCATCTGAAGGCCTTGGCGCGGGTTTCCCGCCTGCTCAAGGAAAGTTCATTTCGAGAGCGGCTGCTCGCCGCCAAAGACGCCGACGAGATCTATCGACTCATCAAGGAAGAGGACAGCAAGTACTGATTCCGCGCTCCCCGATGAGCTCGCCGCAAACACCCCGCCTCATAATAGTCACCGGTGTTTCAGGTTCGGGCCGCGCGTCCGCGATGCGGGTGCTCGAAGATCTCGGCTTTTACTGCGTCGATAATCTGCCCGTCGCGCTGGCGCAGAATGTTGCGTCGCTGGCGGCTTCACGCGACCCGGCGCTAAAGGGTGTCGCGCTCGGAATCGATCCGCGCGAACGCCTGTTCTTTCCACAGTGGCCGCGAATTTTTGCGGATCTCGACGCGGCCGGAATTCATCCCGAAGTAATTTTTCTCGACGCGTCGGACGACGTGCTCGCGCGCCGCTACTCTGAGAGCCGCCGGCCGCATCCCATGGCCGCCAGCGGCGCTACCGTCGCCGAGAGTATCCATCGCGAGCGCCTGGCGCTGGCCGAGATGCGCGAGCGGGCCGATCGCGTGATCGATACCACCACGCTCACCGTTCACGAACTGCGCGAGGTGGTGACCGCGGCTGTGCTGGGCGCGGGATCGGGCTCGCGGATGGCGATTTCGATCGTCTCGTTCGGCTACAAATATGGACTGCCGGTCGGGATGGACCTGGTGCTCGACGTGCGATTCATCCCGAATCCGTTTTTCATTTCCGAGCTGCGCCCGCTCACCGGTCTCGACGCCGCGGTGCGCGAGTATGTGATGGCGCAGCCGGAAGCGCGCCGATTCGTCGAGGAGGTCGGAAGCCTTTTCGATTTTCTGATGCCGCTCTACCAGCGCGAAGGCAAGAGCTACATGACAATCGGCCTCGGATGCACCGGCGGCCGCCATCGCGCCCCGGTCCTCGCCCGCGAGCTACTCGAGCACCTGAAGCGGAGCGGCTACGCCGCCACCATCCGCGATAACGACATCGCGCGCTGAGCAAAGAAATTTTATTTCGCCTTCAGATGCGCGCATTCTCTTGTTGACATGATTCGGAAACTACACTAGTTTCACGATATCGTGAAACATCTGAATGCGGCGCTGGGTCATTCGTCGGGACCTGCGAGGTCTGCCCAGCGCGACGATAAGGCGGCGGTGGCTGGCTTCGTCGAGCGGTTTGCTTCGGTGCTGACGCAGTCCGGGTTTCCGCGGATGCCGGCGCGGGTGTTCGCAGCGCTGCTCGCGACCGATTCCGGGCGGCTCAATTCGGCCGAGCTGGCCAAATCGCTCCGCGTCAGCCCGGCCGCGATTTCCGGCGCGGTCCGGTATCTCGCTCCAGGTCAACCTTGCCAGCCGCGAAGCGGAGCCCGGCTCGCGGCGCGAGCACTACCGCGTGCATAGCGAGGTCTGGTACGAGGCGATCGCGCGCAAGGACCAGGTGCTCGATCGATGCGAGCGGAGCCTGCGCGAGGGAATAGATGTGGTCGGACGCGAGTCTCCCGCCGGTGCGCGGATCGCGGAGACGCTGGCCTTCTTCGAGTTCCTGCAGAGGGAATTGCCGGCGATGATGGACAAATGGCGCGCGCAGAAGGCGGCGCTTCGACCGTCCAGGATCAGAAAATGAACGACGTGAACAGAAAAGCGTGGCTAGGATTTCTCAACCTTCTTGTCGTCATGGCGGTGTTGGTGTTCGTCCCGGCGGGGACGCTGCGCTATTGGCAGGCGTGGATTTTTCTGACGGTATTTTTCGCGCCGGTGCTCGCGATCACCGTCTACCTGATGAAGAACGATCCGAAGCTGCTGGAGCGGCGGATAGCCGCCGGACCCCTCGACGAGAAGGAGACCAGCCAGAAGATCATTCAATTTCTCGCGATGCTCGATTTTATCGCCGTGATGCTGGTCCCCGCGTTCGATCATCGTTTCGCATGGTCCGCGATGCAGCCGTACGTAGTCGCCGCAGGAAATATCCTGGTCGTGCTCGGGTTCTTCATCGTGTTCCTCGTCTTCAGGGAAAACACCTATACCTCGGCGCTCATCGAGCTCAGCACGGAACAAAAAGTCGTTTCGACAGGACCCTACGCGACGGTGCGCCATCCGATGTATATCGGCGCTCTGATCATGCTGATAGGCGTGCCTCTAGCGCTCGGCTCGTGGTGGGGACTGCTCACGGTCGTGCCGATGACGCTCGTGATCGTCTGGAGACTTCTCGACGAGGAAAAATTCCTCGCCAAGAACCTTGCCGGCTACTCAGAATATCAAAACGCCGTCAGGTACCACTTGGTGCCATTCGTTTGGTAACGGGTCCGGCGCAGCGCCTAATTCATGATGCTGCCGCAATCGACGTTGATCGTTTGACCGGTCATGCCTGCGGAAATTTCGGTCGCGAGGAATAGTGCGACGCGCGCGACTTCCTCTTCGGTCGCCATCCGGTTCATTGCGGCCTGCGACAGAAATGCGCCGCGGATCTGCTCGTACGGCTGCTTGAGTGCGTCGGCGCGCGCGCGCATCACGCGCTCGATTCGTTCGCCGGCGATCGCGCCCGGGCAGATACAGTTGCATCGGATTCCGCGCTGGCCCCATTCACCGGCGATCGTCTGAGTAAGCCCGATCATCGCCCACTTCGCCGCCGCGTATGGCGAGCGCATCGGATAGCCGCGGCGTCCCGCGCCCGAGGAGATGTTGATGATGTTGCCCGCGCGCTGCTTATCCATCGCGGGCAACACGGCGCGAGTCGCAAGCCAGGTGCCGGTCAAGTCGATATCGAGCGTCTCCTGCCATTCGGCGAGCGACATCTCGGTGATTCGTTTGGTCGGACCCGAGATGCCGGCGTTGTTGACCAGGATATCGACGCGCCCGAAGGCCTTCATCGCCGCGTCGGTCATCTTTGCGCAGTCGGCCTCTTTCGAGACATCGGTGGGCACGGAAATCGCGCGTGCGCCGGTTTTTTCGAGCTCCGCGCAAGTCTGCTTCATTGGATCGACGGAACGCGCGGCGATTACGATCTTCGCGCCGGCCTTTCCGTATAGCAGCGCGATCTGTTTGCCGATTCCGTATCCGCCGCCGGTGATGATTGCGACTTTGTCTGCGAGTTCGTTCATCGAGGTAATTCCTTTCGCGGTGATAGTGTTGGTGACTGCGCCGACTTTAGTAGCATCGCGATGCGCTCACAAACGCGCTCGCAGAGCCGTGGCGCGTGGCACTTGCGCCCGATATTATTGAACGCTAATGGCCGCAGTTAAACCAATCGGCAGCCCGGGAAAGGCTCGCGCCGGCTCGACGCTGATGAACGTCGTGAAGATTGCGATCATCGCAATCCTGGTCGGCGGCTCCGTCTGGCTCCTGATTGCGCACTCCGAATGGTTCCGCAACCCCGCGTTGGTCAAAGTCGAAGTCCTACAGTGGGGCGTATGGGGGCCGCTGGTCTTCATGCTGCTCTACGCGGTCGGTCCGTCGTTCCTGGTGCCGGGAGCGGTGATGACGATTGCGGGCGGCCTGGCGTTCGGCACCGCGTGGGGATCGGTTTATTCGCTAATCGGCGGTGACGCCGGCGCGCTGCTCGCATTCGCTGCGGGCAGGTTTCTCGGCAAATCGTTCGTCGAGCAGATCGTCGGCGAGCGGTTCCAGTCGATGCTCCAGAAGATCGCGAAACACGGCTTCCAGATAATCTTTTACTTACGAATGGTACCCGTGATTCCGTACAACGCGCTGAACCTGCTGGCGGGCGCGTCGCCGATTGCGTTTCGCGATTACTTCTGGGCGACTATGATCGGGATGGTCCCCGGAACGATCCTGTTCGCGTTCCTGGGTGACGCACTATGGCATCCGCTGTCGCGAAAATTCCTTCTCGCGCTGTTGCTGATCGCCGCGTCGGTAGGATGCGGCGAGATCTACCGCCGCTGGTCGCGCGTCAAACTCGACGAGTAGCGATCAAGCGGCTTTCAGTTTTTAAGCAACAGCACTTACGGGACTTCGATTACGTTGTAGCCGAGGGCTTTGAACTCGTTCGCGATCTCGAGCCTATCGCTGGAACTAGTACCGTCGTTTAATATGACGCTTATGCCTCGGGGCGATCCCGCGGGTCTCCAGTCATAGATTCGACCCTTCTGTTTCATGTCGGTTGCGAGGGCTACCGCGTCCGACAAATCGGGCTGCTTGCCGGGAACGACAGTTAGAACGGCCTGTGGCATTTTGAGGAACCCCCCTTTTGCTATTCGCGTCAGAGTGCGGCCAACGCGCTGCACAATAGGATCCGCGTCAACTGTAGGTCAAGAAGCTGATCCCTGTGAGATCCCTTCGCCGCTCAAATAGCTACTCTGCGGTGTAGTCATGCGTTAACAGTGGAGTATCAAGTTGCTAATGCACTTATCATCTTCCCATATCTCACTCTTCAGGCTCAGTTAACTGTTTGTATAGTTGTCGAAGACCCGATCTGATTGCATACAAGTGTAGAGTCGCGACCGAGTGCAGGAACGGTCACGGAGGTCTTATCGGCGGGTCGTAGGATACAGGCGGAAGGAACGCTCGTGTTGCCTTCAACGCGAGTCAGGGGCGGAGAAGAGGTGGGCCATGATTCAACCGAGCTATTACCGAGCGATCTGGATATCCGACATTCATCTAGGAACCCGTGCATGCAAAGCAGGTTCGTTGCTCGATTTTCTTCGTCATCACGTTGCGGAGACCCTCTACCTGGTTGGCGATATAGTCGATGGATGGAACTGGGGACCTTCCTGGTACTGGAGTCCGGCTCAGCAGGAACTGGTCAACGAGATTGTGCAGTGGCATCGTCGAGGCGCCAATGTAGTATTCATTCCCGGAAATCATGATGAGTTCAGAGTCCCGCTGGTTGAAGAGCTGCTCGGCCCAATTCCCTGCGCGAGCTCGCTGATTCACGTCACGTCCGACGGTGCCAGGATGCTGGTGATCCATGGGCATCAGTTCGATGGCTCGCTCAATCCAAATCGTTTGCTGCCGATAATTGGATCTCAGGGCTATGCGCGCGCTCAGCGGATCCACGACTGGTACCATCGTCAGAGTGCAGGGCGAGATGAAGGCCGCTCGTTTTCCGATTATTTCCGTTACCCCGCCCGCAAGGCCATTGAGTATCTTACTGACTTTCGCGATCGGGCGGTGCTGGCTGCCGCCCGCGATCACCAAGCCGACGGCGTGATTTGCGGGCATATTCATCGCTCTGATCTTCGCCTGATCGGAACCGTCTTGTACGTGAATGACGGAGATTGGGTGCAGAACCGAACAGCGGTGGTTGAGGATCAAGACGGTACGCTGCGGGTCGTGCACTGGAACGTTTCAGAGCAGAGCATTCCAGCATACGCAACGATGTCGCAGGTGGTGGCGTCGTGACTACTTATCGTCGCCAATCGACGAACTACCCCGAGGCGCAAATCGATCTGATCTACTTCGATGCGGGCGGTGGGCATCGCGCTTCGGCGAGGGCGTTGATTTCGGTGGCCGAGCAACAGCATCGTTCGTGGCATATCAATCTGATCAACCTGCGCGATCTGCTCGAACCGGCCGACATGGTCCGACGCCTAACCGGCGTTCGCATTGAGGACTTCTACAACACGCAGCTCAAATACGGCCTTACTATCGGCACGGGCCCGTTGCTGCGAATAACCCAGATGCTGATTCGGCAGCTTGAGCCGACGATGATCAAGTTGCTTGCGCGGCATTGGCAGCGCTCGCAGCCCGACCTTGTGGTATCCATGATCCCCAATTTCAATCACGCGATTTTCGAAGGCTTGCGGCAAGCTGATGCGGCCGAAGCACGATCCGAAACTCCGATGGTCACGATTCTTACCGACCTCGCCGACTATCCGCCTCACTTCTGGATCGAACGTCAGCGGCAGTACCTTGTATGCGGCACCGCGACCGCGGCGAGGCAGGCAATCGCGATGGGACATGCGCGCGAGCGCGTGTTCCGCAGCTCGGGGATGATCGTGCGTCCTGAGTTCTATCGACCGATGGAGGTGAACCGCGAAGCCGAGCGCAGCCGGCTGGGACTTGATCCTGATTTGCCGACCGGAATCGTGATGTTCGGCAGCTATGGCTCGAGCCAGATGGCATCGATCGCCAGAAGGATCGAAGCCGCGCAAGTGAAGGCTCAACTCATTTTTGTATGCGGTCACAATGACAAGCTGCGCGAGCAGATCGAAGACATGTGGCTGTCCTACCCGTTTCATTGTGTCGGCTTCACGGATGAAATTCCCTTCTTCATGAAGCTGGCGGATTTTTTCATCGGCAAGCCGGGGCCGGGCAGCATCAGTGAAGCGCTGGTGATGGGCCTTCCCTTAATTGTGGAACGCAACCGGTGGACGATGGTGCAGGAGCGCTTCAACACCGATTGGATTGAGCGAAATCAGCTCGGAATAGTTCTGCCTTCGTTCCGCGAGATAGCCGATGCGGTATCTACGATGTCGGATCGCGAACAGTTCGATCGCTTGCGCGCCGGCGTAGCAGCGTTCGACAACCGCGCTGTATTTGAAGTGCCCGAAATTCTCGAGGCTCTGATTTCTCACCATCGAACCGTCGAACTGAAATCCGGCCGCTATTCCACCGCTCCCGTTCGCGTCGGATATGCAGCACGGCACGTGACGATCCGAGTCTTCCCAACTCTTGCAATCGTATTCTCGATAGCTGGGAGCGTTGCGATGTGGACGAATGCGGCTGCGAATCCGGCCGGCGTCTTCGACTCCGATGCGCTCCAGTTGAAGATTCTGAGTCCGGACGGCAAGCAAACGATCGGCGCAACTCGTTTCACAGCCTCGCGCGAGAAATCTGCCGAGGTGATCAAGGGGGAGAGCAAATACGTCGATGGCGAGCGCGATAGTGAAATCGAACGGCTGTCGGTCGGAACCTCTGATTCAACGCTCAGGCTCGACACTTACGAGCACTCGTTTTACAACGCCGATGGAACCGTTCTAATGGTCGACACCCTCGACACCAAATCCGGGGTCGCTTCATGCGCCAACTACGCGGCGGGCGAGATGAAGGTGCGCAAGTCACGGCTCAATGTGCCAGCCGATTCATTCGCCGGCGCGTCCGAGCTGATGATGATCGTCGCGAGCCTTCGCAGTGGAATTCGGGAAATCAAATTTCATGCGTTCGCATGCGTGCCCGGACCGGAGATCTTCGGCGTCGAGGCGTCGGCGCCGGATCGACCGGAACGCTGGCTCTTGTATCGAGGCGATCTGGTCCGCCTCGATATGCGCCCGGACCTGGGTATCTTGAATCTGCTGCTGGCGCCGTTCATGCCAAAGATGGATGCCTGGTTCAATCCGGGTGACAATTGGAATTACGTAGGCGGCGAATTTGACAGCTATTTCCGCGGACCTCACGTCCTGACGGTGCGAGTCTCGCCGGCTGCATTGCGTTCCGATCACCAGTAGCGCAGGTCCGTGTATGGCCGCGTGATTGCGGGATCCTTGATGACCCATCGCAGTGACCTGGTATCGAGCTCAGGTTTGAGGCTCTCTGTCTCGGTCGCGAGCCTGGGCATGTGATCGAGCGAAATCAAGAGATAGTCGCGGCCGAGCTCATGGGTGCGAGCGATGAGCGTGCGCAGCAGGCGCGCCATCGCTGCTTCGGCTCCTTGCGCGAATCCGAAGTCGAGGACGCAGGTGCTCGCGATGGTGCGCTCTTCCTTGCCACCGACGCGGCGCCATCGCTCGCGCACGTCGCGACCTCGATCCCATAGGCCCGCGCATGCGTGGATGCGGCCGCCTTCTTCGAGCACGAAATAATCGCGCCAGCCGTAGATGCTTGCCCACCAGTCTATCGCAGCATTGCCGGTCCTTGCCGGCGTGGCGCCCCAGAATCCTTCGTCGAGTGTATTCTCCAGGGACTCGACGCTGTACGGACGGAAGAGGTCAGTTCCAGTATGAGTGCGATTGATCAGCTCAACGCATGCGTCGAGGTCCTCGCGGCGGGCGGGACGAACAGCGGCATCTTGCTGGCCGCCGATTTGCGCCGGAAACTGCGCGACCGAGACCGGGATACCGGGCACGGATCCGTCGCGGACAGGCACGTTCGCAAAGCTATCGGGAACAAATTTCTGCCACCAGCTTACGACCGCGAAGTTCTGCGCGCGCATGATGTCGTATTGGCCGATGGCCGGCCGTCCAATCCCCGGCGGGCCGCCCAGGCGCCGCACCTGATCGCCGTATCCCATCCGCCGGGCAGAGCGGCGCACCCGCAGCGCCTGTCCATAGACCACAGACACCCGCCGGCCGGCGATCAAAACGTTTCGGCGCGAGAAGCCGCAGCATGCGATGAGTTGAGGCCCGAGTGCGAGAACCGGCAGATGCACATTCTCCTGCAGCTTGAACTGCGCGAAGGCGTCGGGTCCGCGCTCGACGGTGATCTCCCATTCGCCGATTTCTTCGGGCGAGTCGGCCCACAGGTCGGAGAACAAATCGTTGTCGGTGTATGCGGCTTCGCGTCCGCGCAAATCACCGACGGTCAGGCGCTCGTACCACGCGAGTTGTGCCGCGGTCTGTTCCAGCGACAAGCCGGTCCATCCCCACGAATTCAGCTCGGCGATTGGCACATGCAGCGCCGCGGCGCGGCGCGTCAGCTCGGGGGTCCATCCGCGCTCCTTCGCGATGCGAGACAACGCTTCGCTGATCGGATGCTCGGAATGCAAATCGGGACTATCGTGACGATCCGCCATTTCCGTCTCCTCCGGTGCAAATCGTAACGCGTGCTATTATCAGCTACCAGCCAGTGGGTCTCGCGTCGAGGCGCGCGATCCTTTTAACTGAAAATCGCAGCAATGGAATCCAAGCATCACCATCATGGCGAGCCGATCACGCTCGTAAACGCGAGCACGGCAGAGATGTCGACCGTGGAGCGCCTGAAGCACGAGAGCGCCGGTCTCTTTTACGTCCACTCGACGCACGAGAGCCGGCATACGATGCGCTCTGAGATCGATGCGCTGAGCGCGCGCGAGGCCGAGACGATCACCGAGCACGCCAAGGAAATCGCCAAGCATTTCGGCATCTACAAACAACGCGAGCGCAACGAGAGCGGCAAGAAAGACGGCGACTTCATCTTCATGGTGCGGGTGAAGAATCCGGCCGGTGGCGAACTCACACCCGCGCAGTGGCTTGCGCTCGACGCGGCTGCAGCGCGATATGCCGACGGCAGCATCCGGCTTACTGCGCGCCAGGGCATCCAATTCCACTACGTGCGCGGGCACAATCTGCATCGGATGATTCGAGCGATCAACTCGATTCACGCTGGTACCGGCTACCAGCTGACCACGCTCGGCGCGTGCGGCGACGTGAACCGCAATACTGTCGCGAGCCCGATTGATGACCTGGACGCCGATCTTCCGCTGGACTCGCGCGAACTGGCTCATGCGGTGGCGCGCGAGATGGCGCCGCGCAGCTCGGCCTACCACCAGGTGTTCCTTACCGACCGCAACGGTGAACAGCTCGCGCCGCTCAATTCGGACGAGCCGATATACGGCGCGCAATATCTGCCGCGCAAGTTCAAGGTCGGTTTTGCGCATCCGCATGACAACAGTGTCGATCTGCTGACTCAGGATGTCGGCTTCATCCCGCGCGTGAACGGGCGCGAGGTCGCCGGCTACGATCTCTACAGCGGCGGCGGTATGGGCATGACGCACAATCAGGCCGACACGATGCCGCTGCTCGCGCTCTACCTGGGCGTGGTCCAGCGCGACCAGGTGCTCGATACGGTGCGCGCGATCGCGACGATACAGCGGGAGAATGGCGAGCGTCGCAACCGGCGCGCGGCGCGCTGGAAATACACGATTCGCCGACTCGGAGTGGATGCGGTCAAAGAGATGTTGCGCGACCGCTTTGAAATCGCGCTCGCCGATGCTGAGCCTGTGCCGCTGCCGCCGGTGCGCGATCATTTGGGATGGCATCGGGAAGCAGGCGAGGACGACCATCTTTACGTTGGGATCATGATTCCGAGTGGACGAGTGCGCGACGAGCCGAAGGCTCGTTATCGGAGCGCGATTCGGCGCATCGTCGAAGAAATTTCGGAAGTCGGCGTGCGTATCACGTCCAACCAGCATCTGATCCTCGCGCACGTCCCAGGCGCAAAGCGCGAGTGGATCGAGCGGACGCTTGCCGAACATGGCGTACCTTTCGATGGCCGAAGTACCCAAGCTGCAACGGCTGGCGATGGCGTGTCCGGCCAAGCCGACTTGCGGACTTGCGATGACTCATGCAGAGCTGGTGCTGCCGCGCTATCTCGCCGAACTGCGAGCGCGCGGGCCTCGGCGATGTGGACGTCATGATCCGGATGGCGGGATGTCCCAACGGTTGCTCGCGTCCGCCGACCGCCGAGATTGGGATAGTTGGCTACGGCAAGAATGATTACGTCTTGATGGTGGGCGGCGCTCGCGACGGCAGTCGGCTCGCGAGAGTGCTCTATCCGCGCCTGAGCGAGACCGAATTAATCGCGGCGCTGAAGAACGTGGTGACGGCGATCCGCGATCGCAACCCGCGCGGCCTCGCGGCCGGCGACTATCTTCACGAGACGCCAGACGCCGAGCTCAAACATCATGCGCGCTGATCCGAAGCGCGCTGGCGCTCGCCACTAAGACAGATCCACCGGCAGTTCCAGGTAGTTCTTGAAGATTAAGTCGCGATGCTCGAACAGTATCGGAGGCATCGCGGCGACGATGGTCGGTTCGGTGATCGTGAACATCTCGCGAATCCTTCGTGGCATCGGAATCAGCTCGGGCGCAAGCGGTTTCATCATGTTGGTAAACGCGGCCCAATAGACATCGAGAGCGGAGAGCGTGTCGCCGACAAAGAATTGACTCCCGCGAGCGCGCTGCGACTCGAGTCGTGCCGTGAACGAATTCAGAATTGAAACGACTCGTTCGGCGGCGCGCGCACCGATTTCCGGCGTGTAGCCGTACTTCTTGCCGAGATATGCCGAGACGCCGGCCGGATCGCCACCGGGTTTCGTGAGCGCCTCGTGTACTCCGCGCAGCCGCTCGGTCCATCCTAGACCGTTCTCACCGCAAAGCTCGTTGCAATAACCAAACATCAGGACTCTGTCGTCGAACTGCTCCGGGATGAGGCGCGGCGTCGGCTGAAGGCGCTCGGCGAGATAGAGCTGCTCGATCCACGTGCTGAGCGGACGCTCGTCATTCCATGCCAAGACCGGAAAGCTCTCTTGCCCGCTCCATTCCTGAAGCGACTTGGTCGGTGAGCCAAACGCATGGCCGACGCGCGCGTGCGGGATTTGCTTGATGTGCAGGATGCCCTTCAGAGCTTCGCCCCACGGGCTGGGAACGCGCGCGAGGGTGACGATTCGCAATCCGCTGGCGTGGCGGGCCTGCTCGATATCGATTCTTTCCACTTTCATCGTCGCAACCTCGAATCGGGCAATAGTGGGTGGGGAAGGGTGGCCATTCGGACCGCTACGCGCGGGGCGGCAGGGGTGACGACCCCTGCACCCAGTGTCCATTCAATCGCAAAGCAGCCCACAGAGCGCGGACGGTCTTTTGCTCTCGGCCGGCTGAAAGATTGACCGTCCGAAAAAGTGCGACCTCCGAGGTTATTGAGTTCTCCGCGCGCGGTGGCTTACGTGCCGGATTCCCAGCTTGCCAGGTATTTGCGCTGCTCGGCGGTGAGGGTGTCGATCTTGATGCTCATCGCGGCGAGTTTTACGGCGGCGATTTCTTCTTCGATCTCGACCGGCACTTCGTGAACCTGGACCTGGAGTTGCGTGCCCTTGGCGACCCATTCGGATGCCATCGCCTGCGTCGCGAAGCTCATGTCCATGACCTGGGCGGGATGGCCCTCGGCGCAGGCGAGGTTCACCAGACGTCCTTCGCCGAGCAGATACACGACGCGCCCGTTCGAGAGATGATACGCGTCGACGTTGCGGGTGACGTCGCGATCCACTTTTTTGGCCGCGTCGTTGAGATAGGCGACGTCGATCTCGATATCGAAATGGCCCGAGTTGCTGAGGAACGCACCGTCCTTCATCAGTGAGAAGTGAGCCGAGGTGAGGACGTGTTTGTCGCCGGTCGCGCTGACGAAAATGTCGCCGATCTTGGCCGCATCGATCATTTTCATCACGCGGAACCCGTCCATCGCGGCTTCCAGGGCGCGGATCGGATTGACCTCCGTCACGATCACGTCGGCTCCCAGACCGCGCGCGCGCGACGCAATCCCGCGTCCGCAATATCCGTAGCCTGCCACCACGATCACCGAGCCCGCGATCAGGACGCCGGTCGCACGGATGATTCCGTCGAGAGTGGACTGTCCGGTGCCGTAGCGGTTGTCGAACAGATGCTTGGTCTGCGCGTCATTGACCGCGACCACTGGAATCTTGAGCGCTCCGTCTTTCGCCATCGCGCGCAGGCGGATAACGCCGGTGGTGGTTTCCTCCATGCTCGCCTTGACCTCGTCGGCCTGGTCGGCAAACTCGGTATGGAGCAGGCTAACCAGATCGGCGCCATCGTCCATCGTGATCGTCGGACGGCGCTCGAGCACGGCGCGCAGGTGACTGTAGTAGGTGTCACGATCTTCGCCGTGGATGGCGAAGGTCGCGATGCCGTACTGATCGACGAGCGCCGCTGCGACGTCGTCCTGCGTCGAGAGTGGATTCGACGCGCATGCGAAGATTTCCGCACCGCCCGCCTTCAGGGTGCGGAGCAGGTTGGCGGTTTCGCAGGTTATATGCAGGCACGCGCCCAGGCGCTGCCCCTTGAGCGGCAGGTCTTTGGCGAAGCGTTCGCGCAGGCGGCGAAGGACGGGCATCTGCTTGTCGGCCCATTCGATCCGCTTGCGACCGGCCTCGGCGAGTCCGAGGTCATGCACGTCGAAGTCGCGTCCGTTTCCGTTGGTGCGGTGTTTGGTAATTGCCTTGAGCTTTCTTGCAGACGTGGCCATCGTATTCAAAACTCCGAAACTTTTTTCTGGTGAGGGCGCGCCGGCTGGATTAGCCGCGGCCGTTGAGACCGAACGCGTTTCTCAGCGTCTCCGCCATGTCGGTGCGCTCCCATGGGAACAGCCCGTCGTGAGGATCGCGGCCGAAATGCCCGTAGGCAGCAGTGGCGCGGTAAATCGGACGCTTCAACTGAAGCGTTTTGATTATTCCGGCCGGGCGGAAATCGAACATCTCGCGCAGTGTCGCGGAGAGCTTATGCTCGGGAACCACGCCGGTATCGAACGTATCGATCAACAGCGACACGGGTTCGGCCACGCCGATTGCGTAAGCCACCTGTATTTCGCATTTGGTCGCGAGGCCTGCCGCAACGACATTTTTCGCGACGTGACGCGCCATGTAGCACGCCGAGCGATCGACTTTGCTCGGATCCTTGCCCGAGAACGCGCCTCCGCCATGACGTCCGTAACCGCCGTAGGTGTCGACGATTATCTTGCGGCCAGTCAGTCCGCAATCGCCATGCGGTCCGCCGATTACGAAGCTGCCGGTGGGATTGACGTGAAACACCGTCGAGCGCGAGAGGTACTGTTGCGGAATCGTCTTTTTGATCAACTCCTCGATCATCGCCTCGCGGATCTTTTCGTACTTTGCCTCGGGTGAATGCTGCGTCGAGATAACGACCGCGGTCACTTCGACCGGGCGCCCATCGACGTAGCGCACGGTGACCTGGCTCTTGGCGTCGGGGCGCAGAAAATCGAACTTGCCGCTGCGGCGAAGCTTGGCGAGATTTTCCATCAGCCGATGCGCCATCGCGATCGGCAGCGGCATCACCTCGGGCGTTTCGTCGCACGCGAAACCGAACATGAGCCCCTGGTCGCCGGCGCCTTGCTCTTTGTGCAGCCCCTCTCCCTCGGTGACGCCCTGCGAGATGTCGGCCGACTGCGGCTCGATCGCGGTAAGCACTGCGCAGCTTTTCCCGTCGAAGCCGACCTCGGTGCTGTTGTAGCCAATATCAATCGCGGTCTGTCGGGCGATTTTCACATAGTCGGGACGAGCGCGGCTGGTGATCTCACCCGCCAGCACGATGAGTCCGGTCTTGGCGAGCGATTCGAGCGCGACGCGCGAGTCGGGATCCTCGGCGAGCAGGGCGTCCAGGACGGCGTCAGAAATCTGGTCGCACATCTTGTCCGGATGGCCTTCGCCGACGGACTCAGACGTGAACAGGAAATCGTTAAGCGGCATTCGCGATTGTCTCCTTGGAAATGGGCTCCGCGCAGATGCGCCGCAGAGGCGAATCAACCTCTAGCGGCGGCGCGACATTGTGGACTTCGATTCAGGTTTATTCAAGTGCAGTCTAATGAATAGCGCCCGCCAACTAACGAAGGACGGCAGCGCGCGCCGAGTTTTTCAGGTAGTGAAGGTATAACTGACCAATCGGACAGAATCAAGATGCTCGCGCTGAAGGCAGCGCCCAGTACGCTCGAAATCACCCGTCATTCCTCGCCGAAGCGGTCGTCGAACAGGGTCTGGACGGCCTTGAGAGCCTCGCGCGCGTCGGCGCCCTCCGCGCGGACCTTCAGCTTAGAGCCTTGCGCGGCGCCGAGCATCATCAAGCCGGTCACACTTTTGGCGCTGATCAGATTCTTTCCGCGCCCGATCATCACCTGAGACGCGAACCGCGCGGCGGTCTGCGCAAGTGCGGAGGCGGCCCTCAGATGCAATCCGAGCCGATTCTTCACCTCCACAGTCGCCTCCGCCACGTTCACGACCCTTACGATAAATGTATCGGCGACTTCGGTAAACGACTTAGACGCGATCAATCCGCTTCCGGGACTGTCTGGGGTGCGTGAGATAGCTCGACGCCGGCGCGGCGTCCGCTGACCTCATCGCCCGCGTGACGCTCCAGCGGGAGGAAAAGGATCGACGAGAGCAGGGCGAGCACTCCCATCACGACGAAGGCCGGAGTGAAATCATGCGTCGACAGATGAGACGACCCGCTAGCGCGCAAGCTCACATGCAGCAGCATCGCGCCGAGCGCTACGCCGAGACTGAGGAACAGTTGCTGTGCCATGCTCGAGAGCGTGCTGGCGCTGCTCATCAATGGGTTGGGCACGTCAGCATAGGCCAGGGTTCCGAGCGCGGTGAATTGCAGCGAGCGGAAGAATCCTCCTGACAGGAGAGCCATCACGATCAGGAAGTGAGGGGTGGTCGGACGGAACAGCGCGTAGCTCATCATGATGAATGCGCTCAGCACGCCGTTGGAGATCAGCACCGAGCGGAAGCCGAGGCGGCGGATGATCGGGGTCGCGGTGGCCTTCATGAACAAGGCGCCGGCGGCGCTGGTGAAGGTCAGCATTCCCGACGCGAACGGGGAGAGGCCGAAGACGACTTGCAGAAGCATCGCCAGCAGAAACGGCAACGCGCCGATCCCCATCCGAAAGAGTCCGCCGCCCAGCGTCGCGACCAGGAAGGTCGGGATTTTCAGCAAGCTGAGATCGATGATCGGATTGTCGATGCGCCGAGCGTGAAGAATATACAGCGCCATGCAGACGCCGCCGACGGCCATCACGCACATGGTGATGCTCGCGGGAATAACGCCGCGGCCGATCGACTCGAAGCCGGAGACCAACCCGGCGAGCCCAAAGCCGGTCAGCAGAAAGCCAGGGAGATCGAGCGGGTAGACATCATCCTCGCGGATATTGGCGATGAACCTGGTGACCAGCATGAACCCGATGAGACCGATCGGCACGTTGATGAAGAAAATCCATCGCCACGAATAGTAGGTCACGATGAACCCGCCGAGCGGCGGACCGACCACCGGTCCCAACACTGCGGGCACGGTCAGGTAAGACATCGCGGTGACCAGCTCGGACTTGGCGATGGTTTTCAAAACGATCAGACGGCCGACCGGAACCATCATCGCGCCGCCGAAGCCCTGCAAAATACGCGCGGCGACCAACTGCGGCAGTGAATTTGACAGTCCGCACAGCACCGATCCGATCGTGAAGATCACGATCGCGGAACGGAAGACGGTGCGCGCGCCGAATCGATCCGCCATCCAGCCGCTCACAGGAATGAACACCGCGAGGCTCAGCAGGTAAGAGGTGATCGCGAGATTGAGCTTGATCGGATCCTCGCCCAGCGACTTGGCCATCGCCGGCAGGGCGGTCGAGATGACCGTCGCGTCGAGCATCTCCATGAAGAGTGCGCAGCCGACGATCATCGGGGCCAGGAAATCGAGCGCGGAGATTTTGGCGCGAATCGGACTCATCGCAGCAGATCAAGCATGGGTACTAACTACGATAGAGAAATTGGCATAACCGGTAAACGGCCAATTCGCGGCGACGCGCGCGCTGTGAAAACGTGAAATCAGGTCAGAGTAGTCAGTTGCCGTTGCGCGCGGTCGTGGCCGGGCGGGCCTCGTCGCTGTCACCCTTGCTAATCTGCGCGCTGAACAGTTCGCGCAGCCGCGATTCGATCGGCAGATCGCGCGCGCTACCTTCGCGCCGACGCCATGCGCGGATAGGAATGACCGCCTTGGACATGTTGCGATGTCCGCCGGCGCTGCCGATCTCGCCGAACAGAGTCTTGACCGCTTCGCCCGCATTCTGGCGACCCATCCCATGGTTGCGCACGCTGATCACGAGGTTGTTGCCGAGCTTGCCTGCGACCGCCACCCACGTCACGCCCTCGAACTGCAGGCAGAAGTCGGCCATCTGCACGATCAGATCGTCGCGCGCGACGCGTCCAAGATTCAGCACCACCAAGCCGCCTTCGATCACCATCCGCTTCATCGCGCGCGACAGGATCTGCGCGAAGCTGATCGGCAGTTCCGGACGATCGATCTGGCGGAGCAGGCTGTAGTTGGCGAGCGGATAGAGCAGGGTGAACGCCTGCAGATCGTCGTCAGTGACGCGTCGCGACAGGGCCAGCGTGTCGCTGCGGATTCCGTAGAGCAGCGCGGTCGCCAGCCGCTCGCTGATTTTCTCGTCGGCGGTGACCAGGTATTCGGTCATGATGGTTGCGGTCGCACCATAGCGGGAGCGGACATCCTCGAACGGCGCGTTGCCGCCCTCGTAGCCCGGATGATGATCGATCACGATATCGGCGCGGGGGATTTTTTCGCCGAAGTAGGGCGGCTGCACGTCGACCATCGCAATCTTATCGAACGCGCGCAGTCCCTCGGTATCGGCCGGCTGAATTTCGATTTCCAGCAGATGCACCATCGTCCGATTTTCCGGCCGGGTGACGGGCTTGAACGATAGCAGAGGTGTGGTCTGCTTGTTGCGCCCGAGCACTGCGCGGAGCGCCATCCCGCTCGACATCGCATCGGGATCCGGATCATCCTGCAGGAGGATTCCGACTCGATCGCCTTCGCTGACCAGCCCGCGCAACTCCTTGATTTTCTGCTTGGTGAATGTCTGATCCATAACTGATCAAAGATTGGAATTTTTCCGTATCCGCCATCGGCGGGCACAAGAAGTTCCGGGCGGTTTAATCGCGAGTGGCTCGGGGCGAAACGGATTGGAGGCGAAAATCACCGCCGCGCGGAGCGACGGTCTGAAAGTAGGGAAGGCTCGTCAGAAAGTATGCGCAACGCAGCGGGTACGCCCGATTGGTCAGAAATTTCATCGGATTGGGGAAATACCACAGCGCAAAGAGCTGAGGCAATGATATAGAATATCACAACCATATGGATTCCTCCGACTCCCATTCGACCAGGTATAACTGCGCGATTTGCCGCCGCCCCTTCTCGGAGTGGCTGCTCCGGCTGGCGGTCGAGGACGCCGCCGGCTTCCGCCAGGAGGCCTTTATCTGCGCCAATTGCGCGGTTAGGCTGCGTGTTACCTCGGAAAAAAATCGCGACCTGCAAATCGATCCGTGGCTTCATGAGGCGGTCGCCAACGTGCTCCGCGGCAAGAATCCCGATAAGCCGGACAATTGAACATGCCGGGTGCGTCCGACAAATCGAGCAGCTCCAATGCGCAAGCCTCGGAGCTTTGGCCGCGCGAAGAAGCACGCCGGCTTGCAGAGCGCGTCGCATCATATGAGACGGCGCGGCCGGTAGTCTTCGAGAGCGGCTTCGGGCCCTCGGGACTTCCTCATCTGGGCACCATGTGTGAGATCGTGCGGCCCGCCTACGTGCAGAAAGCGTTCGCGCAGCTCGAGCCCGCACGGCCGTCGCGGCTGGTCGTCTTTATCGATGACATGGACGGGCTGCGGAAGGTGCCGGAGAACATTCCGAATCGCGAAACGACTTCTCAATATCTGGGCCAGCCGGTGTCGAAGATTCCCGATCCGTTCGGCGAGTGCCACCCGAGTTTCGCCGAGCACATGGTGAGTCTGCTCGGCGAATTCCTCGCGCCGATCGAGGTCGAGTACGAGCTGATGCGCGCGTCCGAGATGTACGCGAGCGGGAGCTTCGACGAAGCGCTCAAACTCATCCTGGCCAGGCATGGCGAGATCATCGCGATCGTGACGCCGACTTTGCGCGAGGAGAATCGTGCAGGATGGTCGCCGTTTATGCCGATCTGCCCGAAGTGCGGCCTCGTCGTCGAGCGCGCCGTTACCGCTTATCATCCTGATCGCTCGACCGTTGAGTTCATTTGCGAGAGGAGCGCCGGCGATTCTTCAGGATGCGGTTTCAGTGGCGAACAATCCGTGCTCGGCGGGATGGCGAAGGTGCAATGGAAAGTCGACTGGGCGCTACGATGGTACGCGCTCAAGGTCGACTACGAGCTCTACGGCAAGGACCTTACCGACTCGGCGCGCCTGTCGGGACAGATTCTGCGGGTCCTCAGCGGAAATCCACCACTCGGCTTTCCGTTCGAGATGTTTCTCGATGAAGAAGGACACAAGGTTTCGAAGTCGGTCGGCCGCGGCGTGACGGTCGATCAGTGGACCCGCTATGCGCCGATCGAAGTGCTCAAGATGTTCCTGCTGCAGAATCCGCGCCGCGCGCGCAAGCTCTTCCTCGGCTCCATTCCCACCTACGTAGATGAATTCCTCGACGCAATCCGCGAGTACGCTGCGGCGTCGGAGGAAAAGCGGCGCGCCTCGCCGCTCGAATACGTGCTACAGAGCACGACTCCGCGGCGGTTCAACTCGGAGCTCAGCTTCGGGATGATGATGAACCTGGTGGCGACGCTCGGCACGGACGATCGCGATTTCATCTGGAACTATTTGACCCGCTACGACGCTGCGATCGCGGGCGATCCGGAAACCGAGGCGATGGGCCGAGCGCTGGTGGAATGCACCTTGAATTTCTACCGCGACTTTATCGAGCCGACCAAGAAACCTTATGTGCCGTCGGAACCGGAGCGCGAGCAATTGAAAAATCTACGCACGTACCTGGCCGCGAATCCTGGCGCGAGCGCCGAAGAGATCGAAAAGAAAATCTACGACCTCGGCCGCGAGAACTATGACAAGCCCGGCAAGATCTTCCCGCTGATGTACCGCTCGATCCTCGGCCAGGAGCGCGGCCCGCGCCTGGGCGCATTCATCAAGCTCGCGACTCCTGCACGCGTGGCCGAATTGCTCGACGCTTCGATCGCGCGCGATGCCTAAACGAATTCGGCGAAAACAGAGTCGGCCATTTCGAGGCCGCGGTCGGTGAGGGAGATACGGCCGCGGTCGATCGTCAGCAGGCCATTGTTGACGAGCGGGGTGGCGACCCTGCCGAAGATGCATTCGAAGTTGCGGCCGAAGCGAGCGTGAAAATCGGCGAGTGCGAATCCTTTGCGCAGGCGAAGATTCAGGAACACGAATTCACTTTGCGCGGTGGCCTCGTCGATAGTCTCGGCGCCAGACTCCGCAATCGATTGTTCTTCAATCGCCGCGATGTAGCGCGCCGGAAATTTCTCGTTCCACCATCGCCGCCCGCCGGACTCTGACCGTGCGAAACTGTGCGCACCGGCGCCGATTCCGAGATAGTTCTCGCCGCGCCAATAAGTGAGATTGTGCCGCGCTTCATGGCCAGGGGCGGCGTAGTTCGAGATTTCGTACATCGGATAGCCGCGTTGCGGAATTTCCTCGCGCACTGTTTGATACATTGCGGCTTGCTCGTCACTCGGGAGCTGCTTGATCTTGCCGCGCTTCAAATCGGTGAAGAACGCGGTGCCTTCCTCGAAGGTCAGGTTATAGGCCGAGATATGATCGGGCTCGAGCGCCGCCACGGATTCGATATCGAAGAGAACGTCGGCGACGGTCTGTCCGGGAACCGCGAAGATCAAGTCGAGATTGAGCCGATCGAAACCTGCGCGATGCGCCATCTTTGCAGCCGCACGAGTTTCATCCGCCGAATGAATCCGGCCGAGGAACTTGAGCGTCGCGGGATTGAACGACTGCGCGCCGAAACTTATCCGATTCACTCCAGCCGCACGCATCCCGGCGAGTTTGGCCGCGTCCACCGTGCCCGGATTCGCCTCGAGTGTGATTTCGGCGTCAGATTCGATTCCGCAGAGTCGATTCGCGGCATCGATAATCGCGCCGATTGATTTCGGATCGAACAACGACGGAGTGCCGCCGCCAAAGAAGATTGTCTTGATACGTTCGCCCGAATACGGAGCGGCGCCGACGCGACGGGTCAGCTCAGAAATCAGCGCGTGAGTGTAATCACCCTCCGGCCACGACGATGCGGCGTGCGAATTGAAGTCGCAGTACGGGCATTTCGATTGGCACCACGGAATATGTACGTAGAGGGAAAAACTCACAGCACGATACTAGCGCCCTTTGAACACCGGCGCTCGCTTCGCGAAGAACGCATTCACGCCCTCGGCAAGGTCCTCGCTGCCCGCCACCATCGCGACCATCTCCTTCAGATAAGTAAGCGCGCTCACATAATCCATCGCGGCGGAGTTGTAGATCGCCTGCTTGCCGAGCGCCATCACCAACGCGCTATGACCCTTCAGGCGCCGAGCGAGGCGCCGCACTTCGGAGTCGAGTTGCGACAGCGGCACGAGCTTCGTGATCAGATTGAGGTCCAGCGCGCGCCGCGCGTCGATCCTCTCGCCGCCAAGCGCGAGTGCAACCGCCGCGCGCGGTCCGCATAGCCTCAAGATCGGCGCCATCACGACCATCGGAAACAATCCAAGCGTGATTTCCGGCAATCCGAACTCAGCATTGTCGGCGGCGATCGCGAAGTCGCATCCGGTCGCGAGGCCCATCCCGCCTGCCAGCGCGAATCCCGCGACGCGCGCAATCACCGGCTGTGGCATTCGATGAATCGTCTCGAGCAACTTGGCGACTCCGCCGAAGTACCGTCGACGCGCCGGCAAATCGCCGAGCGTTGCGACTTCCTTCAGATCGGCGCCCGCACAGAAAGCGACGTCGCCGGCGCCGCGCAAGATGGCGACGCGAACGTCATTATCTTTGGCGATCTCTGAAAATGCGGTGTTGAGCTCGGCGATCGTCGCGCTGCTCAGAGCGTTGCGCGCGTCGGGCCGGTCGATCATGACGGTGGCGACGCCGTCCTCTCGCTCGCATCGGATATTTTCAAATGCCATCGGAGTTGTAGCGCGGATGAATCGCGCCGATTCCGTTCATCTTAAGTCGCACGGCGCACTTTTGCCACGCGCGCGAGGCCCGCTACTACCCGCCCTAGTCGGTCGCTATACTTTCTTGGCCAGAGGAACCTTGTCCGAAATTGCACCCAATCGCCCGGACCGCGCAGAAGAGGGCGCATCCACGCGCGCCTCGTCCGCGACGGTCGCCGTTGCCGGTTCCGGCGCGAGCAGCGCCGGCACGATTGCAGTAGGCGTATTGCTGAGCCGGATCGCCGGTCTCATTCGCGACAGCATCTTCGCGCACTTTCTCGGCAACTCCGCCACCGCCGACGCCTTTAAAGCCGGCTTCCGCATTCCCAACATCCTCCAGAACCTGTTCGGCGAAGGCGTCCTCTCCGCGTCGTTCATCCCGGTTTATGGAAAGCTGCTTGGCGAGGGCGACGACGAAACAGCCGACATGCTGGCATGGGGCGTCGGTGCGATCCTGACGCTGGGCGTCTCGATCCTGGTCGCGATCGGCGTGCTGGTCACGCCCTATCTGATCGACGTGATCGCGCCCGGCTTCGAGGGCGACAAGCGCGACTTGACGATTCAGATCGTGCGGATTCTTTTTCCCGGCGCGGGATTGCTGGTGATGTCGGCGTGGTTCCTCGGCGTACTGAACAGTCATCACAAATTCCTGGTTTCCTACACGGCGCCAGTCGCGTGGAACATCGCGATGATCGCGGCACTCCTTTACTACGGGCCGCGCCGCTCGCAGGACGGCCTTGCGATCGCGATCTCGTGGGCGTCGGTAGTCGGTTCGCTATTGCAGATTCTGGTGCAGGTTCCGCAAACGCTCGCGCTGCTGAGGAAGCATCGCATCGATTTCGCTCGCGTCGCCGCTCCGCTGAGATCGGTCTTCAACAATCTGACTCCAGTGGTGATCAGCCGCGGCGTAGTCAACTTGAGCACCTACGTGGACAACATCCTGGCAAGCTTGCTTCCTACCGGCGCGGTCGCGGCGCTCAATTACGGGCAGTTGCTTTATATGATGCCGATCAGCCTGTTCGGCTACTCGGTGGCGGCGTCCGAGTTGCCCACAATGTCTCGTGCCGCTGGCGCGATGCCCGAGCAGATGAGCGCGATACTTCGCACGCGGCTCAATCGGGGGCTGCGCCAAATTGCATTCCTGGTGGTCCCGTCGTCGGCGGCGTTCGTGATTCTGGGCGACGTGATCGTCGCGCTCATTTACCAATCGGGGGCGTTCACGCATACCGACGCAATCTACGTCTGGGCGGTGCTTGCGGGTTCCGGGGTCGGACTGCTTGCCGCCACGATGGGCCGGCTTTACAACTCCGCCTTCTACGCGCTGTTCGATACCCGCACGCCGCTTCGGTTCGCGCTGATCCGCGTCGCGCTGACCCTGGTGCTTGGCTACCTGTGCGCGCTTCCGTTGCCGCCGCTACTTGGAATCGCGCAGAAGTGGGGCGTCGCGGGCCTTACCGTATCAGCAGGAATTGCGGGATGGGTCGAATTTGCGCTGTTGCGATTCGCGTTGAATCGGCGCGTCGGATGGACGGGCCTTGGCCGTTCTTATCTCGCGCAACTCTGGTCACTCGCGATCGGCGCCGCGGCAATCGCATTTTTTCTGAAACTCGAGATGGCAGGGTTCGGACCGCGAATTCAGGGGCTGACCGTACTTTCGGTTTACGGCGGACTCTACCTGGCCGGAGCCTGGATACTTGGGATGCCGGAATTGACTCAATTCACCGATCAGATTTGGCGCCGTTTTTCCCCGCGGAACTTTTAACTCTTCCCCGAACTCATCCGATCGATAGTCGCGCTGGTGCTGCGTCCGCCCAGCAACGGCGCGAGCGCAACTCGACCGCCGCGCGCCTCGACGAATGCCTGCCCGTCGACCCGCTTGTCACGCCAGTCCTCGCCCTTGATCAGCACGTCCGGCTTGACCGCGCGGATAATTTTCTCGGCGCGCGTTTCGTCGAAGACCACCACGTAATCAACAGCTTCCAGAGCGGCCAGGATCCGCGCGCGTTCCGCGGCCGGATAGATCGGACGCGAGTCGCCCTTCAACGCGTGTACGCTGCGATCGCTGTTGAGACCGACCACCAGCAGATCTCCTTGCGCGCGTGCGAACGCGAGGATCTGGATATGCCCCGCGTGCAGCAAGTCGAAGCATCCGTTGGTAAACGCAATCCGCCGTCCCGCGCGCCGCTCGCGATCGAGCGCCGTCCTGAGCTCCTCGACCGAATGAATTTTGCGCTCGTAGGTGTCATGCCCCGGCGACAGTGCGCGCGCCAGATCCTCGCGCGTGATCACCTCGGTGCCGATTCGGGTGACTTCGATACTCGCCGCCAGGTTTGCAATCGTCGCCGCCGAGGAAAATCCGAGTCCCGCGATCGTAAACAGCCCGAACACGCTCATCACCACGTCGCCCGCGCCGGTCACGTCGTAGACCTCGCGCGGCGCGGTCGGCACGTAAGTGTCGCGTCCACCCCGCTCCGCGAGATACATCCCGTCGCGATCGAGTGTTATCAGGCAGGCGTCAAGATCGAGCTTGCGCACCAACGTCTCGGCCGCCAGCCGCCATGCGCCGCGATCCGTCAGCCGCATCCCGGTCGCAATTTCGGTCTCGTGCCGATTGGGCGTGAGCGCAGTGGCGCCGCGATAGATCGAGAAGTCATCGGTGCGGCGCGGATCGATTATCACCGGAATACCGCGTGCCCGTCCGCCGTCGATAAGCGCCCGTAGCACCGCCGGCGTGAGCATCCCCTTGTCGATATCGGAAACCAGCACGCCATCGCACTCGCGCAAGGCCGACTTCAGCCGCGCAATCAGCTCGCGCTCGCGCGCGGGCTTGAGCGGCTGCGGATCTTCCTCATCGATCCGGAGCAGTTGCTGAGTCGCGCGATGAGCCGCCTGCACGCTGCCGAGCATCCGGTCTTTCACGATTGTTGGACGATCGGGGTCGGTCAGAATCGAGCGGGTTGCGATTCCCAAGTCGGCGAAAATCTCGCGCAGCATCCGTCCGTTGCGATCCGCGCCGACCACGCTGAGTGCGATCACGTCGGCGCCGAGGGCGCGCAGATTCGCCATCACGAATCCGGCGTTGCCCGGCTTCTCCTCGCGCCGCTGCACGCGCAGAATCGGAATCGGCGCCTCGGGTGATATCCGCGCGACATCACCCCAGATGTAACGATCCAGAATCACCTCGCCTGCGACCAGCACCCGCAGAGGCTTCAGCGCCGGCAGGCTTAAGTCGTGAGGCGGCGGTTCAGGATGCGCCGATGCGCGATTTTTGCGTCGAGCCATAATGCGGCATCTTATGTTGCGGCGCGCTCCTGGTTAAACAGATCGACAAGACTCACCTGATTGCGTAACCGCCGTCCACGTAAACGATCGAACCGGTCACGAAGTCCGACGCGTGCGAGGCGAGGAACATTGCGCTGCCAGCCATCTCCTCGGGCTTGCCGAAACGTTTCGCCGGCGTGCGCATGATTATCTCGTCGAAGAAGGGGCCACTCTGCGCCGGAATCGTCAGGTCAGTTTCGATCCATCCCGGCACGATCGCGTTGACCTGGATATTGTGCGGCGCCAGTTCAATCGCCATCGTCTTGGTGGTTTGCACCAGCCCGCCTTTTGCCGCCGCATAGGGAATTCCGCTTTGCGCGCCGAATCGCGAGTACTCGCTCGCGATGTTGATAATTTTGCCGCGCTTGCGGGTCATCATCGATCGCGCCGCGATCTGCGACAGGAAAAAGCACGAATTGAGATTGGTCTCGATGACCCGGTCCCAATCCTCGGCCCTGAATTTCAACGCGCTGCGGATTACCGTGATTCCCGCGTTGTTGATCAGGATCGAAATCGGCCCCAGTTCGCGCTCGACGGTTTCCATCGCCGGCCGCAGCGCGTCACGATTGGTCACGTCGAGCTGCACCGCGATTCCCCTGGCGCCGAGTTTTTCGATCTCCGCCAGCACCGCGCTGTTTTTCTCCTGGTTGCGCGCGAGGATCGCGACCGACGCTCCTGCCTCCGCGAGACCGAGAGCGATTCCACGCCCGATTCCGCCGTTGCCGCCGGTAACGACGGCAACCTCACCGCTCAAGTCGAACATTTTTGGCGCTGCCATTTTTGAATGCGTCTCCGACCGTTTTCAGCGGATGAAGAAACCGCCATCGACGATAATATCGGCGCCGGTGACGAAATCCGACGCTTGCGACGCCAGGAACACCGCCGCCCCCGCAATCTCCGACGGCTCCGCGAAGCGTCCCGCCGGCGTCCGCAAGATCATTTCATCTTTAACCGCTGCGTACTTCGGATCGTTGCGGATCCAGTGGGTCATGTCGGTCGTCGTCCATCCGGGCGCGATTGAATTGACTTGTATATTGTGCGGCGCCAGCTCGATCGCGAGGCATCGCGAAAGCTGGAGCAGGCCGCCCTTGCTGACTCCGTAAGAAGGATAAATTGGCGTGCCTTTGTACCCACCGATGCTCGCGACGTTGATTATCTTGCCGGCTTTGCGCGGGATCATCGACATCGCCGCATATTTCGAAAGCAGGAAACACGCCGTGAGATTTGTCTCCATCACCGAGTCCCAGTCATCTTCGTCGTGATCGAACAGACTTTTCAAAATCGCGAACGCTGCGTTGTTGACCAGGATGTCGATCGGGCCGAGTCCGCGTTCCACTTCTTCGAGCGTCGGCTTCAGGAGCTTGCGTTTCGATACATCGAGCTTGAGCGTCATCGCCGGCCGGCCAATCTTTTTCAGCTCCGCGACCGTACTGCGATTGCGCTCCTCGTTGCGTGCCAGCACTGCGACCGACGCTCCCGCCTCGGCCAGCCCGAGTGCAATTCCGCGCCCGATTCCGCCGTTGCCGCCCGTCACGACCGCGACCTTGCCGCTCAAGTCGAACTTGCCTGCGCTCGCCATTGCGCGTCATCCTCCATCAGTTGGACAGCGAACACTCAGCGCTTCTATATTGTCCTTTCGCAACCGCCGCAACCGAACACATGAGGCGCGGATTCAAAGCGGCATTAATCTTGAGTCGAGGTTATTCTTAAGGATGGGACTACGGACGGCGGAACAGTACAAGAGTTCGTTGCGCGACGGTCGCGCGGTTTATTTCAGGGGCGAAAAAGTCGCCGACGTCACCACGCATCCGGTGATCGGAATCGCAGTCGAGCATGCCGCGCTCGACTACCGGATGGCTGAGGATCCGGAGTATCGCGAACTCGCGGTCGTGAAGGAGGGCGGCGAAGAATACAGCCGCTACTACCATGTTCCGAAAAATGGCGACGACCTCCTCAAGCGTAGCGCGCTGATCGCGGCCTCGACCCGCGAGGGCGCGACCCTGGTCGTGCTGATCAAGGAAATAGGCACCGACGCGCTGCTCGCGCTGCGTATTGTTGGCGAGCGGCTTGCCGGTGCCGGCAAGCCTGAGTATCGCGACCGCATCAACAAGTACTATCGCCACTGCCGCGACAACGATCTCGCCGTCGCCGTGGCGCAGACCGACGTCAAGGGCGATCGCGCACTTGGGCCGACCCAGCAGGATCATCCGGATTACTACGTGCGAATCGTCGAGCAGCGTCCTGACGGAATCGTCGTGCGCGGCGCAAAGGTCCACACCAGCGTCTCGACCAACACCAACGAGGTGATCGTGCTGCCGACGCGCGCGATGCGCGCCGAGGACAAGGACTACGCGGTCGCGTTCGCGATCCCGGTCAACACGCCGGGGCTGAAGCTGCTCGCGTCGCCGCACGGAAGCTCGCACAAAAATGATTTCGAGCATCCGATCAGCTCCCGCCACAAAATGATGGAGACCCTGACCGTCTTCGACGACGTGTTCGTGCCCAACGAGCGCGTGTTCCTGCAAGGCGAGATCGATTTCGCGGGATTGCTCGCACTCACCTTTGTGCGCTTCCATCGCTTCACCGCCGTGTCGTACAAACTGCCGTTGCTAGAACTGATGGCCGGTGCGGGCCATGCGATTGCGGAGGCCAACGGAATCTCGCGCGCCGGCCATGTACGCGATAAGCTGACCCATCTCGCCGCGTATCACACCACGGTGCGCGGACTTATCGAGCATGCCGCGCGCACCTGCACGCTCGAAGACGGGGTCGCGGTGCCCAATACGCTGCTGACCAACGTTGCCAAGTATCACTTCGCGCACAACTATCATCAGGCGGTGCAAATAGTTCAGGACCTTGCCGGCGGTCTGCTGGTCACCGGTCCCGCCGCCGAAGATCTGACCAGCGAAGCAACCAGAGCCTACGTGCTCAAGTACATGGGCGGTGCGAAAGGCTTCGACGCGGAGAAGCGGCTGCGGCTGCTCAATCTGATCGGAGATTTGACCTCGTCAGATTTCGGCGGCTACCAGGAAGTGCTTGCAGTGCACGCGGAAGGCGGATTCGAAGCGGAAAAGCTGCAAGCGTATCGCGAGTACGATTTCAAAACCGTCGCGGACTACGCGCGCAAGCTTGCGGGAGTTTAGGAACGAGCCGTTTTATTTCTCGGTTCTTAGCTCGACCGTATTGCCGTCAGGATCGACCACCCACAGTTGACGGCCTGCGCCCATGTTAGGCCCTTCGAGAAACTCGATTCCCATTTCCTTGAGCGTGCGCTTCGTCTCTTCGAAATCTTCGACATCGAACGCAACGTGTGCGCCAAGCGGGTCGGGTTTCTGGCCGCGATTCTCGCTCGAGATGATGTGCAGCGCGTTGTTGCCGATCCCGTACCACGCACCGCCGAAGCCGAAGTTCGGACGCGGCAGCCGCTTCAAGCCGATCACGTTTTCGTAAAAGCTGGTCGCCTTTTCGACGTCGCTGACTCTGAATGCCGCATGATTGAGCGCGCGCAATTTGATCATAGTCATTTCTCCGATCTGGAAATTACTCTCTCCGAGGCCTGCTAGTCGAACGCACTCTCGCCTGTGATATCGCGGCCCAAAATCAACGTATGGACGTCGAAGGTGCCCTCGTACGTGTTCACCGTCTCCAGATTGAGCATATGACGGATGACCGGGTACTCATTCACGATTCCGTTGGCGCCCAGCATGTCGCGGGCGTCGCGCGCTATCTTCAGCGCTTCGTTAACGTTGTTCCGTTTCGCAAACGAAACGTGCTCCGGACGCATCTTGCCCTGATCCTTAAGATGCGCCAGTCGCAGGCAAACCATCTGCGCCTTGGTGATCTCGGTCAGCATCTTGACCAGCTTTGCCTGCACCAGTTGATAGCCGGCCAGCGGCCGCGAGAACTGCTTGCGCGATTTCGTGTAATCGAGCGCGCATTGGTAGCACGATCGCGCCGCGCCGATTGCGCCCCACGCGATTCCGTAGCGCGCCTGGGTAAGACATCCGAGCGGACCCTTCAGCCCACGCGCTTTTTCCAGATGCGCAGTCTTCGGAATTCGCACGTCCTCCAAAATCAGCTCCGACGTGATCGACGCGCGCATCGAAAATTTTCCATGGATGTCGCGGGTCGAAAATCCGGGCGTCCCTTTCTCGACCAGGAATCCGGTGATACCCTCATCGACCTTCGCCCATACTATCGCCACGTCGGCGATTGAGCCGTTCGTGATCCAGCGCTTGGTACCGTTGAGAATCCACCCGTCGCCGTCGCGCCGCGCGCGCGTTTCCATTCCGCCTGGATCGGATCCGTGGTCCGGCTCGGTCAGCCCGAAGCATCCGATCAATTTTCCCTTGGCCATTTCCGGCAAGTAGCGCTGCTTCTGTTCTTCGCTGCCGTTGGCATAAATCGCGTACATCGAAAGCGCGCTTTGCACCGACGCGAACGAGCGCAGTCCCGAGTCGCCCGCCTCGAGTTCCTGCATGATCAACCCATAGGCGACGTTGTTCATGCCGGCACATCCATAGCCCTTTAAATTCGCGCCGAACATTCCCAATTCGGCCATTTGCGGCACTAGGGCCATCGGGAATGATTCCTTCGCAAAATGCTGCTCGATCTGTGGCAGAATTTCGCGATCCACGAAGCGCTTAGTCGTGTCCCGCGCCATTTTTTCTTCATTGGTGAGCAGATCGTCTAAGTGAAAAAAGTCGAGGTCTCTCAATAAATCCGCCATCTTGCGCTCCCTTTCTGATTTCCTGATAATACTCTGAGTATCGATTTCCCGAATGCCACGACCAGAGCGGACGCGAAATCGTCATTGGTTCTTTCGGTGACCGAATCCTTGGCGCCGGTATTGTCGTCTATTGACGAGGGCTTACGGGTTCCGCAAGCTTTTCTATCCGGTGCAGACTCCTTAGGCCCGCTTGTCATTGCCTCGCTTTTGGGTATCACGTAGCCTTATACATCAATCGAGTCATATGCACATTGAAACGCTAAAGGTCTTCTGCGACATAATCGAAAGTGGAAGCTTTTCTTATGCCGCCTCGCAAAATTTCGTTACCCAGTCGGCGGTCAGCCAGCAGGTCCGAAGTCTCGAAGAGAAGTACGACTGCCGATTGATAGAACGCGGACGCGCCGGAGTCAAACCGACCCCGGCGGGACAGATTCTATACACCGCCAGCAAGGAGATCGTGCGCCGATTCCTGGAACTCGAGAATCGGCTCCGCGAAATCGGCTCGGTGGTCGCCGGCTCGATTCGCGTCGGCACCGTGTACAGCGTCGGTCTGCACGAGCTGCCGCCTTATCTGACTGAGTTTCTGCGCACCTACCCGGCAGTCAATGTGCATCTCGAGTACCTGCGCTCAAACAAAATTTACGAGGACCTCATCGAGGGCAAAGTCGATCTCGGCGTCGTAGCCTATCCAGCCAAGCGCAGCCAGATAGTGGCGGTCGCGTTTCGCCATGACGAACTCGTGCTATGCGTTCCGCCCGACAATCCGCTTGCCAAGCACAGCAAGGTCGCCGTCGGGCAGTTGCAGGGGCAGAAGTTCGTCGGGTACGAACGCGACATGCCGACCCGCAAGGCCTCCGATCGGATTCTGCGCGATCACGGCGTCAAGCCGAACTACGCGCTCGAGTTCGACAATATCGAGACTATCAAGCGCGCCGTGGAGATCGGGCTCGGATGCGCGATCGTGCCGCGGATGACTATCGAGAACGAGGTGATGCGTGGCACCCTCAAGATGCTCGAGTTCCAGGAGGGCACCTTCCTCCGGCCGCTCGCGATCATCTACAAGCGCGGACGCGAGCTCTCGCCCGCGGTGCGCAAGTTCATCGAGGTGCTGACCACGAGCGGGATTTCTCCCAAAGCCGGCGCCGGCCGCGAGAAAGCGGAACGTACCGCACGCAGCGAGCGAATGGACCGTGGCGAGCGCGCCGACGGCAATTCGGATCGCGCAGAAAAGGCTGAGAAGTCGGCATAGTCCTAATTGACGATCGACCATGGGCGGCTGGGTCACGATGACCTGGCCGCTGTCGTTTCTCCCAGTGTGAATCAGTGAAACACCCGTTCTGGCGCTCGGCAATGCCGTCAGTTAGATCAGGCGCATGACACCAGAAGCGAAAACCCTGCTCGGAGCGGTACGCGATCTCGCGCCATCGATCAGCTCACGCAGCGCCGAGATCGACTCCGGCCGCAGACTCCCCCTCGATTTGCTCGCGCAACTCACTGCAGCCGGATGCTTCCGCATGTTCGTCCCCAAAAGTCACGCAGGCCTCGATATTGATGTGCCCGCCAGCATGGAAATCATCGAGACACTCGCGAGCGCCGATGGTTCCACCGGATGGGTTGTGATGATCGGATCCGAAACGCCGATGTTGCTGGCGCTGCTCGAACGCTCGCAGTTCGACCGGCTCTATGCGAAGGGCCCCGACGTTATCATTGCGGGTGCCTTTGCGCCTCGCGGCGAGGCCGAAGTTGCGGAACATGGGTATCGCGTCATGGGGCGATGGGGATTCGCGAGCGGATGTCAGCATAGCCAGTGGCTATTCGGCAACTGCGTAGTGACCGAGAATGGAAAGTCCGCGTCCCGGCGCCGCTCCGGGAGCGCCGGAAGTTCGCGCGATGATGTTCGCGCCAGGCAAAGCGCAAATCCTCGATACCTGGTCGGTCAATGGACTCCGCGGCACCGGCAGCCACGACATCGCGGTGGAAAATATCATGGTGCCGGCCGACGACAGTTTCGATATTTTCCTCGGCCGCAGCTCGATTCCGGGTCCCTCGACGGCGGAGCCGCTTCTCTATGCGGCGCTGCACATCGGCACCGTCGCGATCGGAATTGCGCAGCGCGCCGTCACCGAGATCGTCACGCTTGCCAACACCAACAAGCGCCGCCTCTACGCAAGTTCGTCGCTCGCCGACTCTGCGCTATTTCAGTATCGCGTGGGGCACGCGGATGCGAGTCTGCGCGCCGCGCGCGGCCTTCTTCGCAGCCAGGCCGAGGATGTTTGGAATCACGCACTCGCGGGTGAGCCGGTTTCGCCGACCGATCGGGCGATAGTTATGGGCTCGATTAACTGGGCAACGCATACCGCGGCCGCGCTGGTCGACTCATGCTACAAAGCGGGCGGCGGCACCTCTCCATACGACGGCTCCCCGCTCCAGCGATGCATGCGCGACATTCAGACGCTGACCCAGCACGCTGCGGTCGCCGAGTCATGGCTCTCAGCCGCAGGCGCGTCACTCTTGGGCCGCGGCGGCGGATTCGCCGTCTGACCATTAGAGCGGCGGTCGCTTGAATCCGCCGAGCGCGGTCTCTGCGGCTTTGGCCACTGCGAGAACGGTTTCCTCGCCGAAAGCGCGGCCCACGATCTGCAATCCGATCGGAAGGCCGTCCCGATCTTTCCCGGCCGGAACGACCGCGCCCGGCAGTCCGGCGCAGTTCACCCACAAGGCCGGCCAGTTCGATCCGAACAGCGGGAATTTCTTGCCGTCGATGTCGACTTCAACCTCGCCGTGCCTGAACGCGGTGACGCAAAACGGTGCGCCGAGAATTATCGGGTAGCGCTCCATGAACTCCGCCAGCTTGACCCGCCATACGTCGCGCGCGATCGAGATCTTGAAGTACTCGGCCGCCGACTTGCCCGGAGTGACCGCCCAGGCGTTGCGGAAGCGCTCGCGCGCGAGCTTCAGATTGTCGCCGAGCGCCTCGTTCAGGAGCTGATTGCCGTCAGCCATCGCGTATTCCCACCAGATTCGCGCGCCGTCATCGACGGGCGGCTTCACTTCGTCAACCGCGATTCCCGCCTTCTGCAGCTCCTTGCCCGCGCGTTCGATCGCGGTGCGAATATCCGATGCGACCGGGACCTCGCCCGCGCCGGTGAAGATCGCGCAGCGAATCTTCTTCAGATCGACTTTCTCGGGATGCGCCTCGTTCGTCGGTACCGTGTAAAGCGCGCCCGGATGCGCTCCCCGTATGATGTTGTACGAGAGCGTGAGATCGTCGACGAAGCGCGCCATCGGCCCGACCGTTGCCATGTGCGCGATTCCCGGCGCCGCCGCTTCGCCGGGCGGCATATGACCGGTGCCCGGAATCGTGCCCCAAGTCGGCTTCAAACCTACGGTGCCGCAGAAATGGGACGGGACCCGAATCGAGCCGCCGTAGTCCGAGCCGAGGCCGAGTGGCGACATCCCGGCCGCCAGCGCCGCCGCCTCACCGCCGCTCGATCCGCCGGGGACCCGCTCGCGATTCCACGGATTATTGGTCGCGCCGAAGACCGGATTGTCGCAGTCATAATCCATCGCCATCTCAGGCAGGTTGGTCTTCGCGATAATTACCGCGCCGGCCGCGCGCAGCCGTGCAACCGTTGGCGCGTCGCGCTTCGGAACGTGATGCTCGAATATCTTCATCCCGTCGGTAGAGCGGACGCCCTCAGTCATCACCGAATCCTTTATCGTGATCGGCAACCCTTCGAGCGGACGAACGTCGCCCTTGCCCGCAAGACGCTGGTCGGAATCTTCCGCTTCGCGCGCGGCGCGTTCCTCGACCAGCGTCACGACCGCATTCAGACCATGGTTCACCGACTCGATCCGTTCGATGAAAGCAGACACCATCTCCGCCGACGAAACCTCTCGCTTGCGCAGCATCGCGGCGAGTGATGAGCCGGAGCGAAAAAAAGATCGTTGGAAAATGCCATGATAAAAAACTCCTGATGTCGTTCAGGAAATAGCACCGCTCGGGGTACTATTGCACGCCTAAGCGGAGGCGTCCGATACTGCGCCGGCGCTATTTCAGCGCGGCTCGCAGCCGGTCGCGATCGAAACCCGCGATCATTTCCTTGCCCGCGATAACGATGGGCCGTTTGATCAGATTTGGCTCCTTGGCCATCAGCGCCACTGCCTGTTCGCGGCTTAGATTTTTGCCCGTGAGATTCATCGCCTTGAACGCCGGGCTGCGTGGATTCAGAAAATCCCGCGGATCGCGATCCGCAAACAGATCCTTTAGCTCGACCGCGCTCAGCGCCGTCTTCGCGTAGTCGCGCTCGTCGAGTTCGGCGCCGAGTTCCTTACGCAAGAAACTTCTTGCGTCGCGGCAGGTCGTTCACGTGGACTTCCAGATAAAACGGATCTTCCGCATGGAAAATTCTCCGACTTACCAGCGCGCAGCTGTGAACCTGCGGCCTACTCAATATTCGCGGGGTTCGCGGGACCGCTGCCGTGATCGAGCGGCTGCCCTGACGACGATGCCGACGCAGACGAACCCGAGACAGACGAACCTGACGATGGCAGCGGCGCCATCGGTGCGATCGTGCCGTTATTCGTCGAACTCATCGCGGGCGCCGGAGCGGTATTTTCCTGCGGGGTGCCGGTCGGGCCGCTGAAGTTTATCGGCTGCTGCCCTGCCAACATCTGCGGCGTAATTACATAGTCACCGCCAAATGCGCTGCGCCAGACCGTGTCGGCCGCCTGCGTGTTTCCCGCGGTTACGAGATAGGTGCCGCCACCGACGATGCCGCCGAGAATCGCGTAGGTCAGCTTGAAGGGCACATACAATATGTTCGCGAACAACGCCCCGACGCCGTAGCCGGTGCCCGACCAGTTCACGCCCCCCTCTTGCGGCTGCTCCACAGCCGTCGTCGGCGCGCCGGTGTTTGGTTGCTGCGCCGACGCATACTCCGGCGCGAAGATTGCCATCGTGAGCGCCAATGCCAGCGCGATCGTTACTGTCCGCAAAATTTCCTTTCTCATGATTTCCTCCACCACCGCCAGAGTTGAATTGCCTATTCGGTTTTGACCACCGCCTCGGCCGGCAGCAGCCGCATCAGATGATTAAATGCGCGCTCGAGATATTCGGCGTCCTTCGATTCGAGCGTCAGCTTCACGCGATACGCGGGGTTTCCGATCTTTGGATATGAGCCGAGCATCAGCTCGGGAAAATTGCGCATGCAATCGTTCAGATCGTCGGCAATCGTACCCTCGCCGACGCTCAAATAGATCGCGCGCATGAAATACGGGTCGGTCGCGAAACGGCTCTTGAGCGCGAGCAGCTTCGCCTCGAACAATTGCGGGATTCCCGGCAGCACGTAGACATTTTCGATTTGCACGGTTGGAAACCTGAGGTCGCCGCCTTCATTGAGAACCGCGCCCTCTGGCACTTCAGCCATCTTGAGGCCCGCCTCGAGCGAGCGCTCGCGAAAATGTTCGCGAATGAGGCGCTCGAGATCGGGATGCATCACCAGGCGCCGATTGAACGCGCGCGCTACGCCCTCCATCGTGAGGTCGTCGTGGGTGGGCCCGACTCCGCCCGAGGTAATCACGAAATCGAAATTGCGCGAACAGTGCGAGACTTCAGCCGCAATCAGGGCGAGTTCGTCAGGGATAGTAGCGATACGGGCAAGCGCGACGCCGATTTTGCGCAACTCGCGCGCCGCGAAGTACGCGTTCGAGTCCTGCACCTTGCCGGAAAGGATTTCGTTACCCACCACCACCAGCGCGCAACTGCGTTCTCGCATTTCGATTCGACGCCCGCGCGATCCGCCTCAAGAGCATTATTGCCGTCGCGCCCGTCAGCGGCAATGGGTCAGTATCGCAATCACGAAGGTCCCGAATCGTCGACATCGGGCGCCGCGGCTTCGATAAATTCCTTCAGCCGCCTTTTGAGCCGGGTTTCGATCTGGCGGACGCGTTCGCGGCTGATTCCGAATCGCGCGCCTATCTCCTGCAGCGTCTCGGGATCTTCGGCGAGCAACCGCGCGTTGAAGATTTCGAGTTCCTTGCCGTCGAGCTGCGCGGCGAACTGCTCGACCTTTTCGCGCGCAAAATCGCGCCATTCGCGGTTCGCGGTTTCTGTTTCCGGATTGTGCCCGGAGTCGGGAATCACATCGAGCAGCCGCGTCTCCTCGCTCGCGCCGGCCGGTTGATCTAGGGAGACTTCACTCTGGCCCATCCGCTCCTGCATCTCGCGCACCTCGCTCTCCTTGACGCCCATGCGATGCGCCAACAGCAGCGGTTGCGGCTTGAAGCCCTCGCGCTCCAGCCGCTCAGTTTCTTTGCGCAGATTAAAAAACAGCTTGCGTTGTGCCTGCGTGGTGCCGATCTTCACCAGCCGCGAGTTATTGATCAGGTAGCGGTAGATATACGCGCGCACCCACCAGACCGCGTAGGACGGAAAGCGGACCCCGTGCTCGGGATCGAAATTCTTGACCGCTTCCATCAGGCCGACATTGCCTTCCTGGATCAGATCGAGTGCGTTTTTAGTGGCGCGCGCGAACTCGAACGCTATCTTCACGACCAGTCGCAGGTTCGCGGTGACCAGCCGGTACGCGTCCGCGGGATCTCCTTTCTTGACGTAACGCCGCGCGATCTCCGACTCCTCTTCGCGTGACAGCAATGGGAATCGGCGAATCTCCGCCAGGTAACGGCTCAGCGGATCGACCGGTACGACCGCGCCGGCATCTTTGGCGGAGGGCGCGCCGTCGTGCGATTCGGTCTCGAGCGTCGCTTCGCCGACTTCTTCCGCGTCGTCGTGCGCGCTATCTACCGGATGAAAATCAGATACTTCGATCGGTGCGTCGTTGTTGTCAGCGGACTCGAAGTCTGGCGCAATCTCGGCGACCGTCGGCTTGGGACGAACCTCGGCGCGCGAATCGACGACCGTCTTTCCGGCACGCTTCGCCGCAGTCTTCGCTCGGATTGGTTTGCCAGGTTTGCGCGCCACAGGCTGGCTCCAGCTCGGCCAACGCTCACGATTCGATAGAGACGGGTGCAGTCCTGAGTGACTGTGGTCGCCGAGGCTATTCAACTAGTTGCGATAATGGATTCAACGCGCCTACGCCGCTGTTACGATCGGATAAATCGTGCGCGCATCGGCGGTCATTCGCAAACCGTCACTCTGAAGTCGCTTCGGGTTCCTCGATCGTCACCTTGCCCGCCGCGATTTCGCGCAACGCCGTGACCACTTCCTTATTGTCCGATTCCACCAGCGGCCGCGCACCCTTCAGGAGTTGCTTTGCGCGGCGCGCAGCCCCGAGCACCAGCTCGAAGCGGTTGGGAATATTATCGAGGCAATCTTCTACGGTTATTCGTGCCATTTGACCTCAATTCTCCGGTGCGCCGCCGCCGTTGTCAAACCATCGCGAAACAGAAACGGCTCCCGACGCGGGAGCCGTTCCCTTTTCGTCAATTTTCAAGCGTTCATTTGCTCGGGTCAGGCGTGATGCGCAGGTACGGCTTCACTACCTTGTAGCCCTTCGGAAACTTCTCTTTGAGCACTTTCTCGTCCTGCAGCGCCGGCACGATTATGCAGTCCTCGCCCTTCTTCCAGTCGGCGGGCGTCGCAACCTGGTACTTGTCGGTCAACTGCAACGAGTCGATCGCGCGCAGGATTTCCTGGAAGTTGCGGCCGGTGCTCGCCGGGTAGGTCAGCGTCAGGCGAATCTTCTTGTTGTTGTCGATCACGAAGACCGAGCGGACCGTCAGCGTGTCGTTCCACTCCGGATGAATCATGTCGTAGAGCGTCGAGACCTTCTTGTCCGCGTCGCCGAGGATCGGAAAGTTCAGCTTCGTATGCTGCGTTTCCTCGATATCGCCGATCCATTTCTTGTGCGAATCGACGTTGTCGACGCTCACCCCGATCGCCTTGATGTTGCGCTTGTCGAACTCGGGCTTGAGCTTGGCCACGGTGCCGAGCTCGGTGGTGCAGACCGGGGTGAAATCCTTGGGATGCGAAAACAGGATCGCCCACTTGTCGCCGATCCATTCGTGAAAATTGATCGGACCTTCGGTCGATTCCTGGGTGAAATCCGGTGCAACGCTTCCGATGTGAAGTGCCATATTCGTCACCTGCCTCTTGATTTTTTAATTCAGTTCGCGCACTCGTGAACTTCCGGATGCGGTTATATGATAAAAGATACTCACTAAGTTATCTACTCAGAAACCCTAGCTTTCCGCGCATATTTGGTCAAGATGTCTTATCAAGGCCTACCGCTTGACCTTCTTGAAATCAGGCTTTCGCTTCTCCATAAACGCCGTCACGTATTCCTTGTGCTCCGGGCTGACGTAGCACTTCTCGAGCGCAAATCCCTCGAACGCCATCGCGGTCTCGAGCGTGCCGTCGAGTCCCTGGTAAAGGGCGCGGCGGGTGAACGCGAGCGAAGTCGGCGAGCATTGCAGCATGTCGCCGGCGAGTTCACGCGCGGTCGCCGCGAGATCCTTGAATGGAACCACGCGGCTCACGAGTCCCATCGCGAGGCATTCCGCCGCCGGATACTGGCGCCCGGTGAGCATCATCTCGGCGGTTCGCGCGAGGCCTATCAGCCGGGGCATCAGGTAACTCGAGCCGAGCTCGCTCATCAGGCCGACGCGGGGAAAAATCACGCCCATCTTGGCGTTCTCCGACGCGATTCGCACGTCGAGCAGCAGCGGGATCGTGCATCCCACGCCGAGCGCGTAGCCGTTGATCGCTGCAATCGTGGGCTTGGAGAGATTGCGCATCACTTGCGGGAGCGAAATGCCGGGCGGCCGCCGTTCGTGCGAATCCGATTTGCCGTCCGACTTTTCTTCGCGCGCCTTGATATCGGACGCGAACATCGACATGTCGGCGCCGGCGCAGAAGGCGCGATCGCCTGCACCCGTCAGGATTATAACGCGCGCTTCATCGTCCCTGTCGGCGCGAATCATCGCGTCGGTAATCTCCGCGCCCATCGTCGACGTGTACGCGTTCATCTTGGCGGGACGATTAAGCGTGATCGTCGCGATTTCGTCGGCGACCTCGTAGAGAATAGTTTCGTAAGCCATCGCTGACCTCAAGACGCGGATTTGCGGCCGCCTTTCCTGGTCTTTCGCCGAGCCTCGCGAGTCTTCGCCTGGATTCTCGATTTCTTCCGTTTGCGCCGCCGCTTGATTTCTTTTTGTCGTTCGCTTGCCATTGGTCCTCTCTTTGTTCTCGTCGATGTCTAGTCTTATTAGTCCAGCGGCACGGTCCGTTCCACCTTCGCGCCGGACTCAAGATGCACTCCCGCCGAGGTCGCGTACGGCTTGCCCTTGCCGGAATGATTCTCCACGTAAACATCGTAGTCGCCCGGATCGAGTTTGAACCGATGCTCGCTCCCCGGATCGCTCTCCGCGACTTTCGTCTGTGTGCCGCCGTGCAAGATGACTACCCGAGTCGAGTTGTCGAACGGAAGCTTCGACATCACGGTCTGCACGACCAGCTCCGCCGGCACGACTTCGTCCATCGTCAGCACCGCGCTATGCCCCGGCGTGAGCGTCACCGCGTGCCAATCGTAACCCTGCGGCGGAGCGTCCACGTGCACGTCTACCTGGCTCGGCGCGAAAAGATAGGTGTCGCCGGAAAGAAAGCTGGCAACCTTGGCATGTGGCGAGTCGGTGGTAGTCACCGTCACGCCAAAGCCAGGCTCGGCGCCAGTTTTATCTTTTACGCTCACGCGCAAGGACGCGACGTTTTCGATCAGCACGGTATGCGTCCGCCCAGCCTCGATTCGAATTCCATCTTTGACAATCTGCCCGCCGACAATCGGCATCACGAGTTTGTACTCGCCGGGCGGCAGCGCAACTGTCGCGCCCGCAATAACCTGGCCAGCTTCCTTGCCATTCGCGGCGATTAGGTGTGCGGGATTCTTCGCGCCGGCGCCCTTGTCGCCGAGCACGTCAAGCTTCAAGTTCCCAGTATCAGCACCGAGCGCAAGCGACGCGATCAAGATCAATGCAAAGGTAATGGCATACGCGCGGATCGATCTCATGGCAGAAGCGGTATCATAACTTACTTCGAACGAAACGCGGCAGATTAGTTTGCTCGAGCCTCTGTCGCTGGCTTGATGAATTTCAATGTCATCCGGTCGCTCTCTCCGATCGCCAGATACTTGGCGCGATCCTTATCTCCCTGACGCAAGGTTGGCGGCAGATTCCACACCGGATGGTCTCGATTGTCCTTCGGATTTGCATTGATCTCCGAGGCGCCCGCCAACTTGAAGCCGGCCTCCTCCGCCAGTTTGATCATATAGTCCTGGCGCACATATCCGTTCTTGGCGTTTGGATCCTGCGGCTGCGAAGGATCGGCGCGATGGTCGGTTACTCCTAAAATTCCGCCGGGTTTCAGTGCTCGGTAAAAAGCCTTGAAGTAGTCTTCCGCGGTGCCCTTGGGCAGCCAGTCGTGAACATTGCGAAACGTCAGAACCATGTCGGCTGAACCTGCCGGCACCATTTCGGTTTCAGCCGGCGGCTGTGCGCTGACTACGACGATCTGGCCGTAGACCGAGGGATCGGCCTTGAGCTTTTCCTCGAAGCTCTTGGCGCCCGCTCCCTTTCCCACTACTTCGTAAAGTTTGCCGTGGTCCTTGAGAAACGGCGCCAGGATCTCGGTGTACCAGCCGGCACCGGGTGCGATTTCGACCACCTTCATGTCAGGCTTAATCCCAAAGAAGGTGAGTGTTTCCATGGGATGGCGATATTTGTCGCGAGCCTTGTTTGCGTCGGAACGCTGCGCGCCGGCGATCGCCGCCCGAAGCGCGGCGTCATCCTGAACCGCTGTCGCGGGCGGCGAGATAGAGATCGCAACTATCGATAGAGTGAGCAGGGCAAGCAACAGAGATCTGGCTTGACGCCTCATTTACCTGGACCTTCGTTATTCGTCGGCGAGACAGCTTGCGCCATCCTGTAGCTGCCAGCCGCTTCCATTCGCGAGAGCGCGTAGCGGAAGGGTTGGTTGGAGATTGTTACTACTCCCTGGTACGGGTGGGCTAGTTCCAGAATGGCCAGAATCGTCATGCCGAGCAGGATCGAAAAGAACCCGCACATCATCACCTGCGCGCGAAATACGTTGCTGCCGAAGAAGTAGCTGAAACCGATCGTCATCAGGCATCCGAGGTAGATCACCATCCACACTACCGATGGCAGATCGTCTTCGTAAAAGAGAAACCGCTGGCTGCGGGCCGCACTGATGCGGTCGAGCTCATCGATCGACTTGTCGAGCAGCATTTGCTCGCGGCTGTCGGCAGTGTGATATCCGAGCACCGTCGCCCACAGCTCGTGAGCGCCGACTTTTCCGCCATTAAAAGTGTTGTCGGCCATCCGCGGCCATTCCTCGTCGATCACTCGATGCGCGTACTGAAGGACGACCGAATCTAGCTGCGAGCGCATCGGGTCGGGAAAGGCCGCGCCGAGTTTGTAGAGGCTTTCCAACGCCGTCGCCTCCTGGAGCGCGTCGGTATTAGCCTGATTGAACCGCTCCCACGCGGCCACAATAACGAAGGCAAGGACCAGGCCGTAGAAGGCGCCCAACACTCCGAACGTCACGCCCGCTACTTCGTGGTTCTTTTGCAGCCGGTCCAGCGGGACCAGTTTTCTTACGACGCAGAGACCCGCCACGCTGCCGCCGCCGAACGCTACAATCACGAATATGATTTGGGTGGCCGCTCCACAATAGAGCAGGAAATTCATTTCTTGGAGTCCCTCCGGAGCGACCTGAGCCAATCGCGGTCGTGGGCGCAATGTACCACAGGCCGCCGCCAGCGATAATGACTCTTCCTGAAGACTCGCTATGCCCGCGTGAGAGCAAGCGTGAAGGCTGGAAATTCGCATGTCAGAGGCGCGAGCCGGCCACCGTCGCAGCACTACGCTCGCGATGCGACCTGGAGAGTGCGCTGATTGCGCAATTTTTCCCCGGCTCGGCCGCCGTCACCGGTTAGGGTGACGGTGGCGAGTGTGGAGGTTAGCCGCAGCCAACTGGATGGGTGTTACTTACCATTTCCATGGTTCCCGTTGGGTTGTGCTGAATCAGCGAGATGGGTGCAAGTTGACATCTCGCCCGGCGGAATGAATGGGAAAACCGTTTCAGTAAGACCGGTCACCGTCGCATAGGAGTTACTATCGAACGGGCCCCACGCCACCTCGCTGGTTGTGAATCCGCCACCAGCGTTCGCGGCGTTGGTGCAGGTCGGATCGCTGGCAGGACTGGTGATGGTGCTCAAAAGATTGCTCGTGCCGTCTGCAAATGCGGCTGGTCCATCGAAAGGATCAAGGGTCTCCGAGAATGCGCAGGCCGTGTTGTTGGACGGAGGTCCCGTGAACCCGCTGACCTGGAGGTTATCATTGCTGTTGAAGCTCAAGATTCCGTTGGCCTGGCCGTTCGACAGGATATCCACCGTTCCCACCGCGGTGCCGTAGCTTCCCGTGACTCCTCCAGACTGCGAATTGGCGATCCGGGCGATCAGGTCGTCATCGTCGGCACCGTAACCAGTGCAAGTGATTGCTGAATTGCCCAGGTACGGAACCTTGCCAAGCGTGGTGGGGACCGGGTTCAACGATCCAATCGGCGACTGCTCCTCCATCGTCAAAGTCAGAACCGGTGCAGTCGGTGTCGGAACCGTATTCCCAACCAGGATGGAGTCGCCGGTCGTCTCATGAATTGTGAATGCGAAGGGCAAGCTGCCCGCTGGGCTGCCGACGCTCAAGTTGAAGTAGTTGAAGTTGGCGGTGAATTGCAGCAGCGCCATCCCGGGCGGCTCTCCCGCGGTTGTGACACTTCCGGCGGTGAAGTGGTTGCCGCCGTCGAAGCACGGCAAACCGACGCCGCCCAATATCGATTCTGCCGTGTAGCAGGCCGCCGGGCCGGCAAAGAAGCCGACCCCGGTTCCGTTCCCGGTGAATTGGATGTCGCCGTCGTTGTAGATCAATTCTCCCTTGATTGAAGTACAACCCGCAGAGAACTGGATGACTCCAACGCCAACGATGGCGGTGAGCGCTCCGGGAAATCCGCCTGGCCCGTCCGTGTTCCCCGATCCGGTGGCGGAATTGGGGTTGGGTTCGTCTCCCGTCATCAGCATCGCGTAGTTGTTTCCGCAAAAGCCAGGTGCCTTGGCCGGCTTGGCCGCACTCGCGTTGGGCGCCGTCATCAATGCCAGGCCGCAAGACACGACTAGGAACAGAAGCTGCCTTTTCATACGTCCCTCCCTAAGCTAACCGTGGATACCGAACTTTGACTTTCCTGACAGTTTCGACCTCTCAGATTCAGTGCTTGTCGAAGGCTGGATTGTCGAAACCACCGGAAGTCCTACCTACCGACCGGTAGTTTCGGCGAGGGACAATAATTCCGGTTGCAGCGAAAGTCAAACGAAGCGCAAAACGCAGCTGCCGGGAGTTGGCTGCGGGGCGCAACTTGATTGCGAGTCCGCCTCCGCCGCACGCGACCCTGACTGTCCAGCTACGGACTGAGGAGTATCTCCATCCGGCGCAACACTTGACTTCGTATGATCGCGATACTGTCGGGCGAGAACACCTCGATGCCGGTGCAGGCTTCGACCACCGGCGCAAAAGAGTACGGAAGGATCGGTATCGCAAGCGCGGTAAGGGTCAGACTTATCGGACCGTCGCTGTTGCGGATGACTCCCATCTCGGCGCCGCGGACGACCAGTTGCGCCATCTCGATAACCAGCGGCTTGATGAACACCTCGGATGATCGGCGCACGCTGGCGGGGTCTTCAAGCACCCGATGCATCAACAGGCGCGCGTGGTTCGGATGGCTCGCGATGAAATCGTGCAGGCGGGCGACGATCGCGAGCAGGTGCTCTCTCGGATTCTCGATTTGAGCGGTCTCGCGCCCGATGGAGACGAGCTGATCGAAAATCCGGCGGACGACCGCGTCGAAAATCTTGCGCTTGCTGTTGAAGTGATGAAACAGCGACGCCTTGCGGATGCCGGTGCGGCGCGCGATCACCTCGAGCGAGGTGCCGTTGTACCCCGAGTTGGCGAACTCTTGCTCGGCGACGGCGAGAATCTGGTCATAAGTATCGGAGATGGCGTGACTCGTGCGTCTGCTGCGCACGACTTTCAGTTTGGTTTTCCGCAGTCGTTTTGGCATGTTTGCGTTTTAACGAGATTCCTCGAAGGCGCAAAGTGAGCCTGTCGTTCCCCTTCCACCACCTCATTTCAGCAGCCTACCGGTTGTTCGGCAGGTGAGAATAATGAGTGTTCGGATCTATGTAAACCACTACGAGCGCGAATGATCCATCCAGCCGGCATGTATTTCGCGGCAACTGTGGAAGCTTGCGTTGAAGCTAAAACGGCGACCAGCCGAAGCGCGGACTCATCTGGTCCAAAAAAATTATGAAGGATCCCATCACCGCGACCTGCTGGTTTTTCTCGGCGACATTGGTGACTGGTAGCTGGATTCCAACCGGGGTGCGGGCAAGTCCGCGCTCGTGCTCCCAAACGCGTAGCGCGCGGGTCGCAGTCAGCCCATCCATCTCTGGCATCCGCACGTCCATCAGCACGAGGTCGTGCGGCGAGGCCTTGAACTTATCGATAGCGAGAAGGCCGTTCTCGGCGACTTCAAGCTGGTAGGGCAGGTTCTTGAACATTCCATGTGCCGCGGCAGAGCCGGACGAGGCACTCCTCGACGATCGCCGTGACCCGTCAGATCCAGCGGCTGATGCCCAAAGGCGGGAATCGGTCATCGAGGCGGCAAAAATGTGCCGCACGCAAGAACCATTTCCACTCGCCGGTGGCCTGAAAGAATCATCTGGCTTGACCTGTCTCCGCGTTATATGTTGCTACTCCGCCCACCCGAGGGGGACTTGGGTTGTTGCGCGAAATCGCTGGAGGACGAGTGATAAATTCGCAATCTGGACGCCTGCGAAAATGGTATCTGCAGACGTGCCGAATTGTGATCGCGATCGCGCTGTCTGCGCCGATAGTGCTCGCAAGCGGCAGTACCGCTGACCGAGTGCTGGGGCAGTTCGACTTCACGCATCGGGCGGCCAACCTGGTGGACGCCAAGGGTTTTTTCAGTCCTGATGCTGTCGCGATCGACGCGAGCGCCTTGCCAACCCGAGTTTACGTTGCGGATGCCGAAAACAACCGGGTGCTGGGATGGAAAGACGCCGCCAATTTCAGCAACGGCGCTCCTGCCGACTTGGTGATCGGGCAGCCCGATTTCATCTCCTCCGAGTGCGGCGATGCCAGCGCCCTCAGCCTCTGCACTCCAACTGGAGTCGCGGTGGACGGGTCGGGCAACCTCTACGTCGCGGATTTAGGTAACGGCCGAGTGCTGGAGTATACCAATCCGTTTTTGGCCTGCAGCAACACTTTCCCGTGCGTGGGAGGTCCGGCGCACCTGGTTTTTGGACAGGACGGGAGTTTCACGTCGGCGGGATGCGATAGCGACACCGGCGGCAGCGATTCCACCGCCATCGACTTGTGCGATCCAACCGGAGTCGCAGTGGATAAGTCGGGCAACCTTTTCGTGGCGGATTCTTCCAACGACCGGGTATTGCAGTACGACACTCCGCTAAGCACCGACACCATTGCCGATACTGTCTTTGGTCAGGGTGGAGACTTCACTTCGAGCGGATGCAATTCCGACACAGCGGGAGGTAATCCCACCGCCAAGGACTTGTGCGATCCAACCGGAGTCGCGGTGGACGGGTCGGGCAACTTGTACGTGGTGGATTCCGTCAATGAGCGAGTGCTCGAGTACAACGCTCCGTTCAGCACCGCGAGCAGTGCCAATAAGGTCTTCGGCCAGGGCGGAAGCTTCACCTCGGATGCATGCAATGGCGACACCGGCGGTACCACTTCCACCGCCAGCGACCTGTGCGATCCGGCGGGTCTCGCAGTGGATGAGTCGGGCAACCTCTACGTTGCGGATGCGAGCAACAGCCGGGTGCTGGAGTACAACACCCCGCTGACCACTGACACCGTCGCCGATGCAGTCTTTGGCCAGGGCGGAGACTTCACCTCTAATATATGCAATTTCGACATTGAGCTTCCCGGCAGCGACGTGTCTGGCAGCACGGCCGACGACTTATGCGTCCCGGTCGGAGTTGCGCCGGACAAGTCAGGCAATCTTTTCGTGGCGGACGCTACCAACAGCCGGGTGCTGGAGTACAAGACTCCGCTGTCCACCGACACGACTGCCGACCTGGTGCTTGGCCAGCTGGATTTCACCCATCAGTTTGAAAACTTGACCGACGCGCAAGGGCTGTTCGGTCCCAGGGCAGTGGCGATTGATACCAGCGTCTCGCCGAATCGAGTCTATGTCGCGGACTACTCCAACAGCCGAGTCTTGGGCTGGAACGATGCTGCCTCGTTCACCAACGGCGCGCCTGCCGACCTGGTGATTGGGCAGCCCGATTTCATCTCCTATTTTTGCAACGGCGCCAGTGGCACAGCGGTCAGCGCCAGCAGCCTGTGCTTTCCGGAGGGGGTCGCGGTGGATGGGTTGGGCAACCTCTACGTGGCCGATTCCAGCAACAGCCGAGTGCTCGAGTACAGCGCCCCGCTGAGTATCGGCGCCAGCGCGAGCCAAGTCTTTGGGCAGGGCGGTAGCTTTACATCGAATGCGTGCAATTTCGACATTCCACCTATTGTCACCACACCCACCACCATCGACCTGTGCTTTCCATCTGGGGTCGCATTGGACGGATCGGGAAACCTCTACGTGGCCGATGAAGAAAACCAGCGGGTAGTGGAGTACAACACGCCGCTCAATGCGAGCAGCGGCGAAAGTGGAGCCGGTGACTCCACCGCCGATTTGGTCTTTGGCCAGGGCGGGGGTTGCAATAACGGCGGGCTAGGCGCCAGCAGTCTGTGCCTTCCAGTGGGAGTCGCGCTGGACGTGTCGGGCAACCTTTACGTGGCGGATTTCGGTAACAGCCGAGTGTTGCAGTACAACACCCCGCTCAATGCGACCAGCGGCGAAACCGGCGCCGGCGACACCGCCGCGGATGCGGTCTTTGGCCAGGGCGGGAGCTTCACCGCGAGAAAATGCAATAACGGCGGAATCGGCGCCAACAGCCTGTGCCTTCCAACCGGAGTTGCCGTGGACCAGTCGGGCAACCTCTACATCGCCGATGGCAGCAACGACCGGGTGCTGGAGTACAGCGGCCCGCCGGGTGCCACCGACAAGACCGCCGACAAGGTCTTTGGCACGTGCGGCAGTTTCACGTCGTCTGCATGCACTGAGGTCAGCTCCAACAGCCTGAAAGACCCAATCGGAGTCGCGCTGGACAGCTCGGGCAGTCTCTACGTGGCGGACAACCAGAACAATCGAGTGATGGCGTATGATCATCCTCTGACGGTTTCGCCCCCAACTCCAACCGCGACGGCGACGCCGACTTCGACCGCAACGCCGACGGCAACGGCGACGGCTACCCCGACTCCGACCGCAACGGCAACAGCTACGGGTCCCGGGCAGATCTCGGTGAGCGGGAAACTCTTGAGCTTGAAAGCCGCGCCAAACGCAAGCGCGTCGGGAAGCATCACAATTAGCAATATCGGCACGGGACCGCTGACCGCCAATGTCACAGCGCCGAGACATAGCCCGCCCATGACGGAGCTTGGCGGAGGGAGCGGGATCGTGATCGGCCCGGGTGGTTTGCACAACGTGACCATTGTTTTCTCGCCGACCAAGAAGGGATCTATCCGCGATCAGATCCTGATCACCAGTAATGATCCGAAGCAGAAGAAGCCGAAGAAGGTGAAGATCAAGGGCCTGTCGAATTAGACGGACGAGCCGGACTCGGTAGCGCCACCGCGCGATCGGCGATCTCTATGATAGCTCGGCGCAACCATTTCCCCTCTTCATCGCTCCGCGTTAGTTTGTGGCTATGCCCACCGCAAGTGCACGCGTCGAAAAATGGAAATCCGCATGGGAAAGCCGCGATGCGGCTGCGGTCGCCGCGCTCTATGCCCCCGACGCGATCCACGAGAGCGCGCTGATCGCGCAGATCTATCCCGAGCTCGGGAGACTCGCTCTTCACGGCCGCCACGAAATCGCCGTGTATGCGCGCCGCGGCCTCGCTCGCTTCACCGAGCTGCACTTCGCGATCATTTCCGTGACCGAAGCTGAGGATCGCGCCGCGGTCGAATACCGGCGCCATTCCAATGTCGACGGCGCAAACCCGGCGCACGTGCTCGAACTGATCGAATGGCGCGGCGACCTCATCAGCGCCGTTCGCGTGTTTCATTTCCACGGTGCGCGACTGAACACGCAATGAAACTCTCAACGCACCTGTTCGGTGCCACTTATCGTTTCCGCTCGATCAGGGAATTGCTCGCGCGCGCCAACGAAGCGCGCTCCGGCGACGAGCTCGCGGGCATCGCGGCGACCTCCGAGAAAGAGCGTATCGCCGCCAAGACCGTGCTTGCCGACTTGACGCTTAACGATCTGCGCGAAAATCCGGTGGTGCCCTACGATCGCGACGAGGTGACCCGCGTTATCGACGACGCGCTGGATCGAGACGCCTTCGCCCGCGTCCGCAACAACACCGTCGGCGAGTTTCGCCAGTGGCTACTCGACGACACGACCAGCGGCGATGCTATCCTCGCGGCCGGCCGCGGAATCAGCGCCGAGATCGCCGCCGCTGTCGCCAAGCTGTCGACCAATCTCGACTTGATCACGATCGCCGCAAAGATTCGCGTCGTGACCAAGGCGCGCACCACGCTTGGCCTTGCCGGACGGCTCTCCACGCGGCTGCAGCCCAACCATCCGCGCGACGATTTGGACGGCATCGCTGCTGCAACCTACGAAGGCCTTGCCTACGCGACCGGCGACGCGCTCATCGGGATCAATCCGTGTATCGACACTCCCGAAAACATCCGCCGCCTGCTCGATCTCACCACCGATATCATCGAGCGCACCGGCGCGCCGACTCAGAACTGCGTGCTGGGCCATATCAGCACCCAGATGCGCGCGCTCGAAAGCGGCGCACCGATGGACATCATGTTCCAGAGCCTCGCGGGCACCGAGAAGGGCAACGCCGGATTCGGAATCACGGTCGCGATGCTCGATGAGGGCTACGCGATGATTCGCGAGACCGGGCGGCTGCGCTCGCCCAACCTGATGTACTTCGAAACCGGGCAGGGCAGTGAACTCTCCGCCGGCGCGCACGAAGACAGCGACCAGGTCACCTTGGAGGCGCGATGCTACGGGCTTGCGCGCCGCTACTCGCCGTTGCTGGTCAACACCGTGGTCGGGTTCATCGGTCCCGAATACCTCTACGACGCCAAACAGATCATCCGTGCCGGACTCGAGGATCATCTGATGGGCAAAATCCTCGGCGTCCCTCACGGTGCCGACGCCTGCTACACAAATCACGCTCGCGCCGATCAGAACGACTGCGAAAATATCGCGGTGCTGTTGGCAACCGCCGGATGCAACTACTTCATGGCGGTGCCGATGGGTGACGACGTGATGCTCTCCTATCAATCGACCAGCTATCACGACGCGTCCGCGCTTCGCGCCGCGCTCCACATGCGTCCCGCGCCCGAGTTTGAAGCATGGTGCGAGCAGCGCGGGCTTCTGAACGAGGGCCGTCTCACCGCGCACGCTGGTGATGCGCGTATGCTGATGAATTCGTCGACGAGCAAAACCGATTTCGACGCGATGCGTTCGCGCGACGCCCGCGCGGCTCGGCGTCGGGCGCGCCGGTCCGCGTTACACCACGGACGCGATGCTCTCTCTGCGTGCCGATCATGCGCGCGCCGTCGACGCGGTCATGACCGAGATTCCGCGCGATTGGGCGCGCCGCAACGGTCTCATCGAAGTGCATTCCGAAGCGCAGACCCGAGAAGATTATCTGCGCTATCCGGAGCGCGGCCGCCGTATCGCCGCCGCCGATATCGCGCGGATCAAAAATCTTTGCGCAGCGAAGACGCGAACGGCACGCGGCAAGGCGCCGAAACCGAGCGTCCTCCTATGCGTCGGCGACGGGCTCTCATCCGCAGCACTCGAAAAAAATTCCGTCCCGCTGCTGAAAGCGCTCGAGCGCGCGCTGAAATCGCGATGCAATCTGCTGAAGCCAATCTTCATCCGCAACGCAAGGGTCAGAATCGAGGATCATCTTGGCCAAATCCTCCACCCGGACGTGGTATGCATGATCGTCGGCGAGCGCCCCGGCCTCGCGACTGCCGAGAGCCTGAGCGCATACGTGATCTATCGGCCGACGCTCAAGTCGATCGAGCCGGATCGCAGTGTGATTTCCAATATTCATCGCGGCGGGATTCCGATCGCCGAAGCCGCGCGCAAAATCGCCGCGCTCGTCGCGGACGCGATTCGGTTCCAAGCCACTGGCGCCGGACTCGCCGAAAAGACCTCCGGCGTCGAGCCTCATTCCTAGTCATTTCGCTCGGCTGGCGTGTAGTCGTCCGAAAAATTAGTCTAAGGGTCCCAGGGGACGACATCATGTCCGACCGCGAAGCAGTACTCGCCGCCAACCGCGCCTTCTACGACGCCTTCGAGAGTCTCGACGCTGACAAAATGGAAACCGTCTGGCTGCGCGATCCGCGTATCATCTGTATCCATCCCGGATGGCGCAAACTGTCGGGATGGGGTCCGATTATGTCTAGCTGGGAGCGCATTTTCGACAACACCTTCGAGATGAAGTTCGAACTCGGCGAGATGGAAGTGATGATCAGCGGCGACCTCGCGATTGTGGTCGTCGAGGAAGTGCTCACCCAGCGCGGCTACGAGGGCACCACCAAATCGCAAGTCCTCGCGACCAACGTCTTCGAGCGAGTCGGCGAGCGATGGTTCGTGGTGATGCATCACGGCTCGCCGGTAATTGCACCTCCGGACGACGAGCCACCTCTCCAGTAAAACGTAAGAAGTAAAACTTTTTCGAAAATGCCTCTGCGCGGCCTCTTGCCATTTTTTAAGGCCTGGCAGACTAATGGCATGCAGAGGGCGCAAGCTAATGAAGATCCGAATCAACTTTAATCTGGTCGTGGCATCGGCCGTTTTAGGGATCGCGCTGATAGGTGCGGCTCGCGCCGCAAACAGCCCGGTTCCCGGATGGGATCCCAACGCGTTCCGCGATCAGAGCACGTTGCAGATTATGACTGTCGGGCCGGACGAGGGTGAGCATTGGTCGAAGCTGTGGCTGGTCGTTATCGACGGACAGCTATATGTGCGTCTGGGCGATCGATCGTTCGGAAGAGTCCAGAGAAACACGGCGAATCCCTACGTGAAGGTGAAGATTGCCGACCAGGAATTCGACAAAGTCCGGCTCGAGGGGGCGACTGATATGACCGACAAGGTCGCAGCCGCGATGGCCGACAAGTACTTCATGGATATTCTGATTCGGCACGAATCGCATCCGATGACCGCGCGCCTCGTTCCAGAGCCGACGCCCGTGAAATAGTGAGATAGCGAGATGAGCGAGGAGAAAATATCGACGATGCTCAAACGCGTTGACCGAATCCAAATTGCCGTGACTGACCGCGCCGCAGCCGAGCGGACCGTGGCCGAAGTACTTGGCGCGGAACTCCTTCATCGCGATACCGCGCCGCCGATTCGCGCCAAGCGGAGCACGATGCAAGCGGGGACGACCTTGATCGAGCTCCTCGAAGCCGACGGTACCGGGCCTGTCCAGGATTTCGTCTCCCGGTGGCAGGACGGCCTGTTCGGAGTTGGATTCTCGGTGGACGACGTCAATGCGGCCGCGCATCATCTGGAAAAATCGGGCGTGCGTTTCGAGCAAGTGAGCGGACAGCTCTATCTCGATCCCGCCGCGACCTTCGGGATGCGCACGGTCATCAGCACTCGTCATGAACGCGCGCCGGTCGGGGCGATCAAGTGGGCCTATGAAGTCACCAACGTCGTCGCCGATTGGAAGGCGGCATCGGATCGCTACGCACGCATCTTCGGCCTGGATGCGTCGAAGTTCAGTCCAATCACGAGCAAGGAATTCGGCTACACCGGAACTTTGACCCTGTTCGATCCACCAGAGCGCCTCGACCGTATCGAGATTTCGCAGATAACCGACTACAACCTCGCGATGGGCCGCTTTCACAAGCGCCGCGGCGACTCGCTCTACATGTTCTATGTCGAGACCGACGATGTGAGCGCGATCGAGAGCCGCTTGACCGCGCGCGGTGCGCGCTTCGCGGCGAATCGCCGCGATGAGGCTGGACTCAACGGACTGTTCATCCATCCGAGCGCATTTTTGGGCGTGCTGATCGGAGTCAGCCGCACCGAGCAGGCATGGATGTGGTCAGGCGATCCAGAACGCGCGCAGCGCGCCGCCAAGGAGCGCGCGCTTCAGCGCTGAGCGTTGCAGGGCACTTCTTTACAGCACAGCTCACAGGTAGTATCCTTACCCTAGGTAAGGAATTCCATCCAAGGTAAGGAATATGGCCACATCGACTATCACCAGAAAGGGACAGACCACGATCCCGTTGAAGGTCCGAAACCATCTCAAGCTCCGAGCGGGGGACAAAATCGAATTCGTAATTCAACCTGACGGTAAGGTTGTGATGGTGCCGAAGAATATCGATATCCGGGAACTCAAGGGAATGCTCGCCCCTGCTCCGCGGCGCCTGACGATTGAACAGATGGACGAGGCTATCAGGAGCAGATTCGGCCGACGGTGAAGGGGATCGATACCAACATTCTGATTCGCTACTTCGTTAGAGATGACCCCGCCCAGTTTCGAGCGGCGGTTAAATTTATTGAGAATGATTGCTCAGTAGAGGAGCCGGGTGTTGTCAATCACGTGGTTTTGGCCGAGTTAGTCTGGGTGCTCGAACGGGGATACAAGTACTCCCGATCCACGATTGTCACTCTGCTCGGGGCACTCTTGCAGACCAGTCAAGTGTCGATTGAGCGTCCCGACGACGCTCGTTCCGCGCTTCATGAGTACCAGAATGGTGCTGACTTTGCTGACAGTTTGATCGCGTCGGCGAATTCTCGAGCCGGATGTGAATACACCGCGACGTTCGACCGCAGGGCCGCGCGCCGAAAGGGTTTCCGGTTGATCCAATAGACCGGGAGTCGTTTGATCCCCCGCCTGACGACGACTTACTCGACTACTTCGCTTCGTGCATTGCCCGCACCAGAATCGCGGCCAGCTCCGGGCGCGTGAACTCCGGCGGCGGCGCCTGGCCTGCGCGTAGCATCTCGCGGACCTTGGTGCCCGACAGGATCAAGCGATCGTCGTCGGTGTGCGGACAGGTTTTGAACGACGCCATCGCGTTGCATCGCTTGCAGTAAAACGTGTTCTCGAACATCAACGGCGTGATTCCGAGTTCGGCGGGCGTGAAGCGCTCGAATATTTTCTGCGCGTCGTAGCTGCCGTAATAGTTCCCAACTCCCGCATGATCGCGCCCGACGATGAAGTGCGTGCATCCGTAGTTGCGGCGCACGATCGCGTGCAATATCGCCTCGCGCGGACCGCCGTAACGCATATGCGCCGGGAACACGCCGAGCATCGCGCGATCCTTCGGATAGTACAGCTCGAGCAAAACTTTGTAGGTCTCCATCCGGACCGCGGCGGGCACGTCGTCGCCTTTGGTCTCGCCTACCAGCGGATGAATCATCAGCCCGTCGCAGATTTCGAGCGCCGCTTTCTGGATATACTCATGCGCGCGATGAGTCGGATTGCGAGTCTGGAACGCGACGATCTTTTTCCATCCGCGCTCGCGAAACGCGGCTCGCGTCTGCCGCGGCTCGCGCGGGAACTCGAGAAACGTGCGCCCCGGTATGTCTTCGATCAGTGTCACACCTCCGGCCAGGCAGTAGGGCGGCATCGAGGTGACGTTCTTCGCTCCCGGATGCGCGTCCTCGGCCGTTCCGAACACACTTTGCGCTTCTTTCTGACGATCGACTTTGTAAATTTCCGCAAGCTTGAGAATCGCGAGCCGCTTGCCGTCTTCGGTTGCGAGCGCGACTTCACTGCCGCTCTTGAGCGAACGCGCGGTTGCCTCATCGACAGCCAGCGTGATCGGAATCGACCACGGCAGTCCCGACGCAAGCCGCATCTCGTCGCGCGAGCGAGTGTAATCCGCCTCGCCCATGAAACCTGTCAGCGGCGAGAACGCGCCTGACGCGAGCATTTCGAGATCCGCAAGGTCGCGAGCATTCAGCGTGACGACCGGCATCTTTGCCGCCCGAGCCCCGAGCGCCGCGCGCTCCGCTGCCGGCGCTTTCAGATCGACCAGCTCACCGCCGCCGTGCGCCGAGATCGCATCGTCGCGCACGCTCATCGCGATGCTCCCTTGCTGATGTACTTCAGCTCTTCGAGCCTGACTGAGCAACTTGGCCAGGCTCTGCTCGACGGTTTCCGTGCTGCTATCGACGATGAGTTCAGGCTTGTGCGGTTCTTCGTAAGGGTCCGAAACTCCGGTGAACGATTTGATCTCGCCGGCGAGCGCCTTCTTGTAGAGGCCCTTCACATCGCGCTCGACCAGCTTGTCGATCGTGCAGCGCACGAATACTTCGAAAAAGCGATCGTGTTGGCGGCGCACCTCGTCGCGAACTTCGCGATAGGGCGAAATCGCCGCCGAGATCGCGATCACGCCATTGCGCGCCAGCAGATGACACACGTAGCCAATCCGCCGGATATTGATGTCGCGATCCTCTTTGGAAAAGCCGAGTCCCTTGGACAGATTGGTGCGGACTTCGTCGCCATCGAGAATCTCGACGCGATGCCCTCGTTTCTTCAGTTCCGCCGCGACCAGGTTCGCGAGCGTCGATTTTCCCGCCCCGGAAAGACCCGTAAACCACAAGGTAAACCCTTGATCCATCTGCAAAAACGAAGCTCCCTTACGAATAGATTACTTGGTGAACCAAAGAAGTTACTTAATCTCGACGAAGGACACAAGCGCCGATGGCGTCTAGTGAGCGGCGAGCAGATTCAGATGAATCGCGAGCGCCGTCGGTGATGCGTAAATTTCCGTGCCGCCTGCCGCGAGCAGGCGCTCGCGCGCCGCCTCCGATGCCGCAATTCCGAAAAATCGCACGCCCGAACTTCGGGCCGCGAGCAGATCAGCTTCGCTGTCGCCGACAAAGGCGGCATCGGAAGGTTTAGCCGACAAAATTTCCAGCGCGCGAAGGACCATGTCCGGCGCCGGCTTGAGTGCGAGCAGACTGTCGCGTCCGACGATTGCGTCGATTTTCAAATCAACGCGATTCACTTCGAACCATCGGCGAATGGTGCGCGAGGAATTGGACGTGACGATCGCGACCGATGCGCCAAGTTTCTTCAAAGCGGCAAGAATTTCGAGCGCACCTTCGAGCGGCTTTGCACGGTCGACTCCAGCAAGCTCGATCGCTTCGATTATTTCCGACGCGTGCTCGAGTTCGGTTGACCGAGGCGAGCCATGCGCGCCGGCGAATACCAACTTTCGGTACGCGTCGTAGAGCGGGAGGTTGCCGCGCGGTATTCGCTCGAAGAGTTCATCGGGCGCGCCTACCGAGCGGAGATAAGGTTCGAGCACCAGGCGGCCGCCCGCCCAATCTACTTCCGGTTCGAGGCGCGCGAGCGTGTTGTCGAAGTCGAACATCCAGAGTTTGTACATTTGGCTCAGGCCAGAACGCGAGATTTGGTCTCGTAACCATCGAACTCAATGATCGCCCGCGATGGATTTTCCGCGTAGCCGGCGACCAGCTTGAATGCCTCGGCCGTCGCGAGCATCGCGATAAAATCCGCAGCTTCCAAGCGCGTGCCGAATCGCGCGAGAATCGACGAGTCTGCGATTCGCGGGCCGCGCGCGTCGGGGATGACGGCGATTATTCCCGGCGCATCGAGCCGCGCGACCACCGTGCGCGCATCTCGCGACTGCTAGTGATCTCTTCCGCAACTTTCGCCGCCGCGTCACTGCCGATGATGGCCAGGATCAGATCGACGTCCACAAATGACTTGTCAGCGATGCGAACCGACACATCGGAGTTGAGCTGCCGCATCGACGCGATAGTCTCATCAAATCCGCTCTGATTGCCGACAACCCGAACGCCGATTCTCCCAACTCCCGCGCCAATTAAGTACGCGAGCGGAGTTCCGATATCGCGCGCCTCGCCGGCGATCCCAATTCTGGCCGCGAGGATACGTTCCTGGCCCCGCCCGCCGAGACGCGGAACGATTATCTGCCGGCTGTAGCGTTCGATTTGCGCGTGAGTCAGGGCCATCGCACGCTATTCGATCACATTTTTTTCGATCGGCTCGACGGTAACTCCGGTGCTGCGCAACCAGGTGAGCGCGCGCTCGATCTGATCGGCGCTGCCTTCGAACTCAACCGCGACCAGTCCCATCTCTTCAGACACGCTGGCGCCGCGAATGTTGAAGATGAGATCGAATTTCTTTACCAGCTGGTAAAGGATCGGCTCCTTGATCAGGCTGCGCGGATAGCTCAGGTAGTAGCGTTCGTGAAGACGTTCCATATCGCGGGTCACTTCTTTTTCCACTTGGCTTTGAGTTGTTGCAGGTTGTCGGGGCGCCATTCCTGCCATCCGATCCACAGGTTGGTCGAAAGATATTTTTCGCCGAAGTCGCAGAACACCGTCGTCACGACGCCTTCGCGAATCGATTGCGCCACCTTGAGCGCCGCGATCATCGCCGCACCCGACGACTGCCCGACCAGGATGCCCTCCGCCTGCCCGAGTGCGTACACCATCTCGTACGCCTCCTCGGTGCCGACTGGAATTTTTTCGTCGATCTCTTTCTCGTGGTAGATGCCCGGTACGATCGAGCTCGCCATGTGCTTGAGGCCCTCGAGCCCATGCATCGCGTCGTCCGGCTCGACCGCGATCACCTTGATGGCGCGATTCTTCGACTTCAGAAACCTGCCCGTGCCCATTATCGTTCCGCCGGTTCCGATCGCCGCGACAAAGTGGGTCACCTGGCCGCGCGTCTGGCGCCAGATCTCGGGGCCGGTGGTCTGGAAATGCGCCAGCGAGTTCGCCTCGTTGTTGTACTGGTCGGGCTTGAAGTAGCGCTCGGGATTTTTTTCGAGGATTGCGCGGCACATGATGATCGCGCCGTCCGAACCTTCCATCGGATCCGAAAAATGAATCTTCGCGCCGTAAGCTTCGATTATCTTTTTGCGCTCGCGGCTCACGTTCGACGGCATCACCAGCTCGACCGGATAGCCGAGCGTCGCCCCCAGCATCGCAAGCGCAATTCCGGTGTTGCCCGATGTCGAGTCGAGGATCACCTTGCCCGGCTTCAGCTTGCCCTCGGCAATTCCGACCTCGAGCATGCTCTTCGCGGGCCGATCCTTGATCGAGCCGCCCGGGTTGAAGCCCTCGAGCTTGGCGAAAATTCGCACCCCGGGATTCAGCAGTCCCGCCGTGAGCCGCTTGATTTCCAGCAGCGGCGTATTGCCGATCAGATCGAGCACGCTCCGCGCGCGTCCGACCGGCACGATCTCGCGCTCGCCCGCGACGAGCGGCTCGCGCTTAGCGTCCGCCGGCAATTGCGGGAACGATTGAGATGTCGTCGCCATCCTTGACCTTCGAGTTAATCGCGTCGAGAAAGCGAACGTCGTTGCCGTTCAGGTAGATATTCACGAAACGCCTGATGTCGCCTTTTTCGTCGAGCAGCCGCTCGCGCATCCCCGGATGACGCTTTTCCAGGTCTTCGATTACCGCCTTGATCGACGCGCCGTCGGCCGGCACTTCATCGACACCCGCGGTGAACCTTCTAAGAGGAGTTGGTACTCTGACCCGTACTGGCATGGCTTGAAAGTTACCTCCTGCTTGAATTCTTACACTTATGCTGGCCGCTGCGCCCAAACAAGCAGCGAACGCATTTGCATGATCATGCGGCGCCTGCGGCAGTGCGCTTTCCATCAGTGAGCCGCTCGAACAACGCGTCGAAATCTTTCAGTCGCGCATCGATTATCGACGGCTGATCGATCGCACTCGCGACCGCTTCGAGAGTTTTGTATCCGTTGCCGGTGATCGCCACGACCACGGTCTCGTCCGGCTTGATACGGCCCTGCGCGATCAGCTTGAGCGTGACCGCGAGCGTGGTGCCGCCCGCCGGCTCCGCGAAGATACCCTCTGAGCGCGCGAGCAGTTTGATCGCGTCGATTATCTCCGGGTCGGTCGCAACGTCGCCCCATCCGCCCGATTCGCGCACCGCCTTCAACACGTAAAATCCGTCGGCCGGATTTCCGATCGCGATCGATTTCGCGATCGTGTCTGGCTTCACCGGCGTAATCAGGTCCGTATGCTTGTGCAGTGCATGTATCACCGGCGCGGAACCCGCGGCTTGCGCCGAATGAATCTTGAACTCGCCGCTCTTGATCAGACCGACTTCCTTGAATTCCTTAAATGCCTTCGCGACCTTCGGCAAAATCGTCCCGCCCGCGGTCGGCACCACAATATGATCCGGCAGCCGCCACCCGAGTTGCTCCGCAACTTCGAAGCCGAACGTTTTTGCGCCTTCGGTGTAGAACGGGCGCAGGTTGATATTCACAAATGCCCACCCGTACTTGTCCGCAATCTCGCTGCATAGCCGGTTGACGTCGTCGTAGTTGCCGCGAATCGTGATCACGCGAGCGCCGTAAATCGTCGAGCCGACAATCTTTCCCGCCTCCACCCCTTCGGGCATGAAGATGTAGCATTGCAATCCCGCGCGCGCCGCGTGCGCCGCAACCGCGGTCGCCAGGTTTCCCGTCGACGCGCACGAGACCGTCGTGAAACCGAACTCGCGCGCCTTAGCCATCGCGACCGAGACCACGCGGTCTTTGTATGAGAGCGTTGGATGGTTGACCGTGTCGTCCTTGATATAGAGATTCTTTAGCCCAAGCTCCGCGCCCAGCCGATGACAATGCAGCAGCGGAGTGAAGCCTGAGTTGGGACCGATATCCGGTTCGCCCGCGAAATCGACCGGCAGCAATTCGCGATATCGCCAAAGATTATGCGCCCGCTTCTCGATCGCGTTGCGCGAGATAGCCGCGCGAATCTTCGCGTAGTCGTAGGTGACCTCGAGCGGCCCGAAGCACGTCTCGCACACGTGGAGCGGGCTTATCGGATACTCCTGCCCGCACTCGCGACATTTCAGATTCGTTACGTAGATCATCGTGTCCTCTTAACTCGTCTCGTTCGCCCGGTTGCCAGCACTGTCTGTCGCCGTCCGACGCAACTTCTTTTCTGCGCCGCATCCGCATCCGCGCCGCGGATTGACCACGGTGATGCGGACGCGCGCGGGACTCGCAGCGTCATAGGTTAGAATTTTTCCTGCTAGAAGGGGCATCTGCGCGCGCGAGGCGCGCATCGCCTCCGCCGCCTGCATCGTTCCGATCGCGCCCGCGACCGGCCCGACGATACCGGCCTCTCGACAACTCTGAATCTCCTCCTCGCCGGGAGGATTCTCGAACACGCAGCGCAGACACGCGCTCGCGCCCGGAATCACCGTTATCGCCTGCCCGGTCATCCCAATCACGCCGCCGTACGCGAACGGCTTGCCAGCCTCGATACAGGTGTCGTTAATCAAAAATTTCGCGACCGGACTGTCGGTCGCATCGATCACAAAATCATGCTCCGCGACGATACTCGCCGCGTTGGACTCGTCCAGCGCGATCGCGTGACTGTCAACTTTAATCTGCGGGAATTTTTCGCTGAGCCGGCGTGCCGCAGCTTCGACTTTGGGCGCGCCGATATCGTCGTCGCGGAAAATTACCTGGCGCGCGAGGTTCGACAATTCGACCGGATCGGGATCGACCAGCGTGATTCGCCGCGCGCCGTCGCGAGCTAGCGCCCAGATCGCCGGCGCGCCGAGTCCGCCGACCCCGACGATTAGTATCCTGAATGATGTTTTCCTCGTCGCCACTACGTTAGCGCTTCTCCCGCCGCCGTCGAGAGCCGCAACGCCAACCGCGTTTCAACGATGCCGGTGAAAAATCCTGCGCAGACGATAGGACGAGGGCTAAATACACTCGCCTTATCTTCCAGGAGATTCTCGGACGATCCGAGACCCCTGCAGGAGTTAGCACCAGCACCCATCACGGGCCGGTTGCTGCGGCATCAGCGGGCCAGTCCCTCCGCCGCTCTCGATAAGGCTGCAATCAATGCAGTCGCGGCTACGGTAATATGCGCGCGCGGCTGCTGTCAATCGCCAGACCGATAGGTCAGCCCAGCGACCAGACCGAAGGTCCTGTGAAAGAACCGATAGCTTCCAGGCGCGAAACCTTGCCCCTCCACTTGCCTCTATAGCTCCATTTTGCGTATCTTCGGCGCACTGAGCGGGGGCTTAGATGCGGTAGCAAGGAATTGCATTCCGCTGAGCAGTATTTGTCTCGATTGCGGGGAGGACATCCAATGAACATTCGATGGGCGGGCGTGGCCATTTGCCTGATGCTTGCGTTGTCGGGACTATTTCTAACTACGTCGTGTGATCCTTGTGCTTCTTGCGCTGGCGAGCACCACAAGCCCCCACCGCCACCTTCCAGCGCGACCGGCCAGGGGCTCATCGCGATCGACACAGTGAACAACGTCGGCTATGTGCCGATCTACACGCTGACCGGCGGAGGAGTGCGGACTAATCCTGACGCTTCGATCCTGCCCGCACCACAGGTTCCGAATAGCTCGCAATTGGCGGTCGTTGACCTCACGATTGGTGCGGCGAATCCGGTCCTCAAGCTGCTGGAACTGTCGGGCGTTGTTCAGCCGACCGGCGGGGCGTTCAATCAAAAGAACGGTCGTGTGTATGCGGAAGGACGCCTGGCCGACGACACGGTCAGCATCTTTGAAATAAACACAACGACTCAGACCGTGATCAACACAATCCCCTGTCCCGGGATCACCAACAGCGGAGGATTCGGCGGAATCATCGCCGACCCGGTGCGTAACCTGCTGGTCGTGACCGGAACCTCTACGGTCGGTCTGATGGACACCTCGGTGGAACCGCCGGTCTTCAACGCCGCATCGGTGATCACCACTATCGGCACCGATTCGATCTCGCTCAACACAACGACCGGCATTCTCTTCGTCTCGCGCGACGGAGAAAATCAGATCGTGAATATCACGAAGCTCCCGCTGGTTCCGGTAACCTTCGAAAGCGTCGGGGCTACAACTGACGGAGTCGGATTCGATCCCACGACCAACATCCTGTTGCTATCCGATGAGGTCGGAGCCGACATGGCCACCGCTTTCAACTTCGCAACGCTCGATACAAGTGTGAGTCCAGCCACTGCGTTGGACATCAGATTCGCTGGACTGGGATTTCTCGAACCAACCGGAGAGGGCCCGGGCGGTCAGACGGTCGTCAACGGGGTCACTCATCAGGGTGTTATCAGCGACGAATTCGGTCAGAATCTGAAACTGATTCATCTGCCGGCGAAGGCGGTGCCCGGGGCGCTCGACAACAATGGCCAGCCCGGAAGCGATACCACTGCGGACGCGGCCTCGGTCTTTACGATTTGCGCCACCGTGATCCCGATGGGCGACGTGGACAGCACGCCGACCCAACTCGGTATCGTCGGCGATCCCAACTCGCTGTCAATCGACGTGAAAAATAATCTGGCCTACATGCTCGCGGATACGGACCCGTTTTTTCATGCCTGGGCAAACGACCACGACCCGCAGCCGCCGCTGTTCCTGGTTCGCGTCGATCTTTCAGCGCCCGTGTTAGGGGGAAGTCCGACCGGCACCACACACTGGAATCCGACCAGCGCGGCCATCCCGATGCCGTGATGGCGGGCGATCGCCGACTTCGCGGTGGTTGCGCGTTATCCGATCAGCAGCTCGGCAATTTGGATGCCGTTGAGCGCGGCGCCCTTGCGTAGCTGATCGCCGACCACCCAGAAGTTGAGTGCATTCGCGCAGCTCAAGTCCTCGCGAATCCGCCCCACGAAGCAATCGTCCTGTCCTTCCACGATGATCGGCATCGGGTAGCGATTCTGCGCGGGATCGTCGAACAGACGGATTCCCGGAAATCGATCGAAGGCCGCGCGCGCGTCCGCCGCCGCGACTTTGCTCTCAGTCTCCGCGTTTACCGAAATCGAATGCGCGGTGAAAACCGGCACCCGCACCGTGGTCGGCGAAACCGGCAGGTCGGGCAGCTCGAGGATCTTCCTGATCTCGTTGACTAGCTTTATTTCCTCGCCGGTGTATCCGCCCTCGGCGAACTTGTCGATATGCGGAATCAGGTTGAACGCAATCTGATGCTGAAAAAACTTTGACTTGATTTCCTCGCCCCGCGACCACGCCATCGTCTGCTCGCGAAGCTCCGCAACCCCGTTGACGCCCGCGCCGGACACGGCCTGGAAACTGGTCGCGACCACGCGCTTCAGACGCCCGAGATCGTGGATCGGCTTCAGCGGCATCACGGTGACGATCGTCGTGCAATTCGGGCACGCGATTATTCCCTTATGCGCCCGCGCGGCGGCGCCGTTGATCTCGGGCACCACCAGCGGAACGTTAGGATCCATCCGAAACGCGCTCGACTTGTCGATCACAATCGCGCCGGCCTTCACAGCCATCGGCGCGAACTCGCGCGACTGCTCCGAGCCGGCCGAGAAAAACGCGATATCGATATCCTTGAATCCGTCCGCACCGGCGCGCAGCACCGGAATCGATTCACCGGCAAACGTCACCGTCTTGCCGACCGAACGCTGCGACGCATACGCCTTCAAATCGCGCACCGGAAATTTGCGCTGCTCAAGAATCTTGAGCACGGTCTGCCCGACCGCCCCGGTAGCACCAACCACCGCAATACGATGTCCACCAGCCATAGTTGTTAGATTCTATAGTGCGCCTGCCAGATGTGTGAATACCCACGGGCTCACTAGATGAGCCAGGGGTTAGGTCTTTTGCAGCATCCAATCACTGACCAGATCGAACACTTCGTCGGCGGCTTCCGTCAGGCGGTGTCCGACTCCGGGCAGGATCTTGAGCGTCTTTGGCTCGCCGGCGCGATCGTAGAGAGCTTGCGAACTTTCGTGCGAAAGAATCGTGTCCGCATCTCCATGAATCAGGAGGAGTGGCTTCGGTGCGAGTTCGCCGGCGACGTGCGCGCCCGCGAGTTGGCTCGACAGCGCGACTACGGTCGTGACGATCGGACTGATTGTGCCTGCGTTGATTGCGACCGCGCCGCCGAACGAATGTCCTATCAGCGCGACGCGTTCATGACCGATTCCGCCAAGGAACGTGAGCGCCGCCATCGCGTCCACCAGGCATTCGCCGAATTCGCCGGGGCTGCGGTAGTCGAGCCGCGCGACGGTGATATTATTCCGCGGCATATTCAGACCGAGCCTCGGATAGAGCATCGCAGGACCGTCGAAACCGCCCATCGCGCCGCCGACGCATAGTGCGGCGCGCCCCTTCTCAGGCGACGCATGCAGCACCACGGGAATCCTACCGCGCGTCGTGACGATCGTGACTTTGCGCGCGCCCGCGATCTCGTCGCCCGGCTCGACGCTGGTAATTCTAAGAGTTAGTCCTTCGTCCATAGCGCCACGCGGACCCATCGAGTCCGGTGTCGGCATTCTCGCCGAGCATCCGCATTCCGTAGCGAATCATCGCGGCCAGCCGCTCGACCCGCGTAATCAGCTCCGCCTGCTCGGCACGCGGAGCATCGACGATCTCGGCGGCGACAGCGGCGAGGTTCTCGCGCATCACCTGGACCGCACGCTCGAGACTCTCGCGCTCGGGCCTGCGCGCGCGGGCAATTCGCCGCGCTTCCTGAATTTCCGCAAATTTTATTATCTCGGCCATTGCTTGCCATCTAGATCCGGCTGCAATTATCGCCTATCGATGCTGCCGGTGGGAACCGCGTCAACACGGTTCAAATGACGGCTGATTTTCCAGAAAGCCAGTCATATGTTGGGGTTTTGTGCGCAAATGTTTCACGTGAAACATCGATCAAATCGGTCAGTCCCCCGAAAGAAAAACGAATATCGACTGCGACTTAACGCAGCTTTTTGCCCGCGCGGCGCTTGGCCGCGATCGTTTCAGAGCCTCCCTCGGCCGCCCATCGCATCTGCCGCGCCATCCCGTTCAGTATCTCGACTTCGCGCGGCGTTAATCCGCTGCGGCCGAAGATCTCGCGCAGCGCAAACATGATGTGGTCGGGATTCTCATCAGGGAGGAAGCCAATCGCGATGAGAGCCTCGGCCATCCGCGCGAGCATCGCATCGCTGCTCGAAGCGGACACAAACTCCGGCGCGCTCGCGCGGTTCGCCGAGGTACTCGACGCCATCATGAGCTCGTACGCGACGACTACCACCGCCTGCGCGAGGTTGAGCGATGGATATTCGGGCGCGGTGGGAATCGTAATCAGTCGATTACATAGTTTGAGCTCGCGATTGGTGAGCCCGCGATCCTCGCGCCCAAAGATTATCGCGATCTTGTTCGAATGGCTGAGCCCCGCGAGTTCAAGCGCCGCCTGTCGAAGCGGATGCGCGGTGCTTCGATATCCGCCGCGACGGCTGGTCGTGCCGACAGCGATAGAGCAATCGGCAAGCGCCGCGGCGAGATCGGGATAGGTCGTCGCGCTGGCCAGGACGTCGTCCGCATGGACGGCCATCGCTACTGCCTCGCGCTGATTCAGGGTGCCCGGCGCGACCAGGCGAAGATCGTCGAAGCCCATGTTCTTGAGCGCGCGCGCCGCGGCGCCGATATTGCCCGCCGATTGCGGCTTGAAGAGCACGAAGGAGAATCTGTCCCGCGAAGCCATGTGATCTCATTTAGCCGCATTCTTTAAAAGCTACAATTAAGTCGATAACTTAAGGGTTCGGACGCGATACTTGCGATGAAGATAATTTCCTTCGGCGACGTGCATATGGCGACTCGCAATCTTGACCGGATGGGCGAGGCGATGCGCGATTGCGACCTCGTGATCGTGTCGGGCGATCTCACCAACTTCGGCGGAGTCGACGATGCGCGCAAAGTGCTGACCGACGTGCGCCGCGCATGCTCGTCGGTGCTCGCGGTGCCGGGCAATCTCGATCGGCTTGAAGTGATCCCGTTTCTCGAAGAGGAGGGGTCGCGCTGCATGGGAAGGGTCTTACGATTGGCGGGATCGGAATCTTCGGATGCGGCGGCTCGAATATCACGCCGTTCGGCACCCCGATGGAACTGAGCGAAGAGGAAATCTATGCGACCCTTCGCGCCGGCTACCAAGCGGTCCGCGATGTGCGCCCGCTGCTGATGATCTGTCACACGCCGCCCTACGACACCAAGTGCGATCGAATCATGAGCGGTAAGCCCGTCGGCAGCACCGCGGCGCGGCGTTTTATAGAAGAAGTGAAGCCCGAGGTCTGCATCTCGGGTCATATCCACGAGTCGGCGGGCATCGACGAGATCGGCCCGACGAAAATTCTCAACGCCGGCCCGTTCAAGGGCGGCGGCTATATAGTGGTGCGCACCGAGGGCGCGCGGCTTGACGCGAGGCTCGAATTTCTTTGACGTGCCGGCATTGTCGCGCGCCGATCAATCGCTTCGCATGTACGCCGGAAAGATCGCCAACGGATGGCCGCTGGTGCTGCGCAATTCCTTCCGGCTACTGTGGCGCTTCCGCCCAGGCTCGAGGAAATCTCGCATACACCAGAAGGGAGAGAAGGTTTAGGCATGGCTACGGCTGAAAAAGTTCGGATGAGATTCGATCACGTATCGATCGCGGTGAAATCAATCGACCGCGCGTACGAGTTCTTCGCGAAGTACTTTCCAATCACGATCCGCAGTCCGAAAACGATCGACGAGCAAGTCGCCGGATCGTTCTACTGGCAGGATTTCCATCTGGGCGGATTCGTCGTCGAGCTGATCGAAGACCCGCCGGGCAAGCCCGGGTTCGTCACCAAGTTCATCAACCGGCGCGGCGAAGGGATGCATCATCTGTCGATCGAGGTGGACAATCTCGAAGCGCTGACGGCCAACATGAAAGCGGGCGGGGTGCGAATCGTCGACGAGCAAAAGTACGACTCCGGCTCTGCGACCGCATTCATCTCGCCGCGCTCTGCGTTCGGCGCGCTGATCCAGTTCTGGCACACCCCGAACTGGGAACAGACGCATCCGAAGCCCGCGCCCGACGGCAAGGCGTATTTCGATCACGTGTCATTGGCGGTGAAAGACATAACTACGGCATACGAATTCTTCACCCGCTACTTCCCCGGTACGAAGATTACGCACGAGCCGCACGTGAGCAATTCCGAGGGTAGCTTTGCGCTCGGGCATATCGAGGTCGCCGGCTTCAAGCTCGAGTTTATCCAGAGCCCACCGAACACGTCGGGAAACGACTTCGTCGGCAAGTTCATCGCAAAATATGGCGAGGGGATGCATCATATTTCGATCGACTTGAAAGACTTCGACGCGACCCGCGACCTACTCAAGCGCGACGGCATCAGGGTCGTCGACGAAAAGCGCAACTGGCGCGGCGAGCGCCAATTCTTCATCTCGCCGACCTCGGCCTTCGGAGTGTTGATCCAGGTCTGGGACGGTTTGAATTAGCCGGGAATGATTCGGGCTGCTTTCTTCGACGCTGCGGGGACCCTGTTCGAACCCCGCGAGCCTATCGGGCGGACCTACGCCCGGCTTGCTCGTGAATTCGGGGTGGATGCGTCAGAGGAGGCGGTCTCGGCGGGTTTTCGCCGTGCCTTCGGCGATGCGCCCGGGCTCGCTTTCGGGCCGGGGCATCCGCCGGGCGACCTTCGCCGGCTCGAGCGCGAATGGTGGCGGATGCGGGTTGCCGAGACCTTCGCGGCACTCGGCGAATTTGCGGACTTCGACGGATATTTTGACACGCTGTTCGCATACTTCGGAGACCCGGCTCATTGGGTGGCCGACGATGAAGCGGCGCAGACCTTGCTACGTCTAAAGAATAGTGGAATCAAACTGGGCGTGATTTCCAACTTCGATCACCGGTTATATCGCATCCTTGAAGGACTCGACCTGACCCGCCATTTCGACACGATTACCATTTCGTCCGAGGCCGGCTACGCCAAGCCGCGGCGCGAGTTGTTCGAGTTCGCGCTTTCAAGCGTGGGCGCAAGCCCCCGCGACGCGATGCATATCGGCGACTCGGAGCACCTCGATTTCGCGGCTGCCGGCGCAGTTGGAATGGCGTCCGTATTGATTGATCGCGAGCGACCGCTGCCGACCCCTGTCATAGCAGCCCGGACAGCCCGAATTTCCTCGCTTGCCACGGTAATAGATGTTGCGCGAGTATTTGAATTGGCTTGACGTCATCGATGGGTTGTCCTTATCTATGGCGACCCATTTTCGAAACACGTACTTGGGGATTAGACAAATGAATCGTTCGCATTTTTCCCATCGCCTTATGGTGATGCTGACCGCATTTTTCGCCCTCGCGCTGATGGGTGGGGTCGCTGCTGCGCAGAGCGCCGGACAGCTCGAGAGCGAGCTTTCGAGCCTCTCCGGCCAGATGTCCTCGGCCGAGTCGAACGCGTCGACCGCAGACCAGGTGATCAGCCGCCTCGACGCTGCGGAGGGAAGCTTTGCCAAGCTCACTTCGAGCGGCAAGGTGGACAAGGGCTCGCTGATACCGGTCTTCCATCAGCTCGAATCGATGCTCGATCGGATGGAAACGACCTATGCCAAGAAGAAGGACGATTGCATCGCGCAGATCGACAACGGCGGGCAATGCGACTACGACCAACCCGAACAATTGGCATTGAAGGCCGCATATCCGCTTGCCTGGCTGCGGTTCACGGCTGCGACCACTCTGTTCGACGACAACGCCGAGCAATCGAAGAAGCTGCTGAACCAATCGATCGACGGCTTCACCGCCAGCATGCTCGCGATGCCCGATCCCAACCTGATCCGCGAGAATACGCTCGGCCGCGCCTTCTGCGAACGCGAGCTTGGCAAGTTCGATCACTCCGAATACGACCACGCGATCGCCGACTTCAAGAAAATAATGGAAGACGGAACTAGCACGCAGCAGTACGCCGCGGCGCGCCAGGGACTCTCCACTACCTACGCGAAAATGGGCAAAGCTGATGAGGCCGCAAAGCTGATTACTCCAGGGGAGGGCGGCGGGAAAGGCGGGTCCGGCCAGTTCATGCTTCAATTGCAGACCCTGTTCAGCGCCGAACGAGCCACCAGCGATCCCGCCAAGAAGGCTCAGTACCACCAGCAGATCATCGACGCGATGAAGACCAAGGAGAACGACAAGGAAGGATGGGCGATCGACGTCTCGGCGGCATCCAAGTTCCCCAGCAACGCGGTCGAGGAGTTCGGCAACTCGAACGATCCGTTCGAGAAGTGGCTGCTTGCCGCCGTGTTGCTCTCGCGCAAGGATGAAGCCGGCGCGGCCAAGTACTATGCCGCGGCGTGCGACAGCGGGAAATATCCCAAGGCCTGCAGGTTCGCCGCCGATATCTATCAGCGTGAGAAGCGCTACGACCTGGTCGAGGCGATGCTGGGCAAGATCGCAGCGAGTGGGGGCGGCGATGCGAGCCAGGCGGTGTTTTTGAAGTACAGCCTCCAGCACGACCGATGGCAGAAGGGCGGTCAGAAGGATACGGCGCTGGAAAGTCAGTGGGCGAAAGTCGCGGAGGAGTATCTGCAGAAAAATCCGAACGGTGATCATGCCGCCGAGTTGCAGGTGGCGCTTGCCGACCGCCTGCAGCGGCAGGGGGATCTTGTCGGAGCCGCCCAGATGTATTCCAAGGTCAAGGGCGCCCCCGAGTTCACCTTTATCGCAAGGTTCAAGGCTGCGGAGTGCTACTACAAGCAGCTTCAGGGCAACGCCGCGGCTACTAAGGAAAACAAGGACAACAAAGGTCCCAAGCTCGATACCGCCGCGGTCAGAAAGGCCGCATTGGACAGTCTGAACGAGGCAATCAAGATGGGGCCTGAGGCGGAGCGCGCTGCCAATACTCCGGTTGCCAAGAAGGAGGTTCGCGAGATTCGCGGCGAAGCGACGTACATGCTCGCTTCAATCCTCGAAGAAGACCAGGACCACGTCGAATACGCGCAGGTAGGGCCGCTCTTGAATGGATACGAATCGCAATACCCGAGCATGAGCGCTAAGTTCCAGGATGTCGCCGAGTGGCGAATCACGGCGCTCGATCACACTGGCAAGTACGATGAAGTTAACCGTGACGTGGCCGCACTGGTCGAACGCAGCAAGGGCAATACCGCCAAGAGTGATTTTATCAAGGGACTCGGAATCGACTTCTGGAACGCCGCCAAAGAGGCCAAGGGAAACGGCGACGAGAAGGCCTACAACGCCAACGCTAAGCTGACGATCACGGCGTACAAGTATTTCGCGGACATGGCCGGGGCAGGCAAGATCCCGGTCAAAAATCTGACCGGTACGCTGTCGATCTACGCGCAAGCGCTGCAAGCGACCGGACAGAACGACGAGGCGGACAAGGTCTTCCAGCAGGTCGTGAAGGCCGACCCCGGGTCGCCTGATGCTAACGCAGGTCTCGCGCGCATCGCGCAGGAGAAGAAGGACTGGAAGGACGCGGTGAACCTATGGACCGCCGTCGAGGGCACGGCGGCCGAATCCGACCCCCTGTACTACGAAGCAAAGTACAACATCGCCGTAGTCTACAGCGAGCAGGGCAACAACACGGGTGCGTGCGACAAGCTCAGGCAGACGCGTATCGAGCATCCGACGCTCGGGTCGCGTGAGATGTTTGCTCAGTGGGACCAGCTACAGAAAAAGCTATGCCTCGATCACAGGGCCAACTAGCGCGGGGATGCTCAAAAAGATTCATCACGTCGGCGTGGTCGTGCCGAATCTCGACGCGAGTTTGAAGTTCTGGCGCGACACGCTCGGCCTGCATCTCACCAAGAGCGCGACGATTGAAGAGCAGGGCGTTCGCGCGGCCCTGCTCAAAGTCGGCGAGAGCGAAATCGAACTGCTCGAACCGCTCGATGCAGAAAATGGCGTCGGCAAGTTTCTCGCGCGGCGCGGCGGCGGATTGCATCACGTATGCTTCGAGAGCGACGACGTCGCGCGCGAGCTCGACGCGGCGCGCGGGAAAGATATCCAGCTAATCGATCAAAAGCCGCGCCACGGACTCGCCGGCATGATCTGCTTCCTTCATCCCAAGGCGACTCGCGGCGTGCTGGTCGAGTATGCGCAGCCGCTCGACGAGTAGACGATGCCGATCTACGAATACCGATGCAGCAACTGCGACCGCTCGTTCGAGGCGTTGGTGCGCGCGGCTGACGACTCCGCGCGATGCCCGCATTGCAACGGCGGATCGCTCACGCGCGAGATGTCGACCTTTGCGGCGCGCGCCGGCAACGCCGATGGCGTCGCAGCCGCAGCGCAAGCGATAGCAGGTTCCGGTACTCGCGCCGGCGGCGGCGGCATCCCAGGCGGTGGATGCTGCGGCGGCGGATGCGGTTGCCACTAACGCTCTCGACTCCACCCCATCTCAACTCTCTTTGCGGGCGGCAAATTCCTTCTTCGTCGCGGCCATCAATTCGGGTTCCGCGAGCAGGTCGTATGCCGTCATCGCCATCGCTTTCGCCACCCTGATCATCGCGTCGTATCCGCGCTGCGAGTCGGCGTGCGCGACGAACGCATCTTCATGGCAAGTCCCCTCGCCGTGGCGCGAGATCGCGAACGACGGATGAATCGCCGGCATCACGTGGCTCACGTCGCCCATGTCGGTGCTGCCGGTCGGGATATTATCTGGCGCCACGGGAGTCTTGGTGCCGAGCGCCTCGCTATGGGCGGCGTAACGATGCGCCATGCTCAAGTTGTTGATCAGGTTCTTGTAGCCGCCCTCGATAATCGGTTCGACGCTAGTGCCAGTCGCCATGGCGGCCGCCTCGGCGCATCGGATCACCCTTGCGCCAATCTGCTCCGTGTAGCGGCTGGTCTTCCCGCGAGCCAGGAACAGGCATTCGGCTTTCTCGGGGATGATATTCACCGCCTGGCCGCCGTCGGTGATGATCCCGTGGATGCGCGAGCCGTCGCGCAGATGCAGCCGCATCGCATCGACACTCTGGAATGTCTGGATCACCGCAGCCAGCGCGCTCGATCCGTCCCACGGTGCGAGCGCGGCGTGTGCTGCGCGGCCGCGAAACTTGAGCCTGATGTGCTGCGTCGCCAGCGCGGGCATCGTGCACCATTCCATGTCGGTCGGATGCGCCATCATGGCAGCGTCGACGCCATGCAGCACGCCTTTTTCGATCAGAATGATCTTTCCGCCGCCGCCTTCCTCGGCCGGAGTGCCGAGAAAAATAATTCGCCCCGGCAGCTTACCCGCGAGGCTCTTCAAACCCGCGACGGCGCTGAGCGCGGCGCCCGCGATCAAATTGTGTCCGCATGAGTGGCCGTTGGGCAGCGCGTCATATTCAGCAAGGATTGCGACCGTCGGTCCCTCACCGCCGAACTCTGCACGAAACGCCGTCTTCAGCCCGCCAACCCCGCGTTCGACTTCGAGGCCGAGTTCTTTCGCGGCGCGCGTCAGCAGATCGGCAGCGAAATGCTCCTCGAACTTGAGCTCAGGATGCTCATGTATCTCATGACTGAGCGCGACCACTTTGTCGCGGTAGTTATCAATCGCGCGCGATATCTCGGCGTGAGCGTCCATCGATGTGCTCCCTCAATGCTGGCTACAGGCTTGAGTAGCACCGAAGACTGAGACTATCCAACCGGCGCTCGCTCTCCGCGCGGAGTTAGAAGAGCCAGCAATACAGCTACGAATAGTAGCGCCGGCACGTCGCCCAGCAGGTGACCATGATGTTCGGGTGCCTCGAAAGATTGAACCGTCATGATCGCGGCATGGACGACGCTCGACCAGATGGTGAACCAGATGAGGCTTCGATGTTCGAGCGGGTTGCGCGCCGCGATAATCAGGAACACGCCGAGGGTCGCATAGATCCCGACAATCATCATTGGGTAGTCCGAGTGACCGGTATGCCACGTCCAGCCAGATGGCCAAATGATCATCAGGGGGTAAATTCCGGCGATGAAAATCACGCCAACCAGTACCAGCGCGATCCGCAGATACTTCAGACGATCGTTGTCGGCCATCGCTCGCCTCCTTGCATTCAGGAGCCGGTCACGAAAGCGGCCACTCGCGTTTGTAGAAATCTACCATTTCGTCTTCAACTTGCGGCGGGAACTCGAGGGCGTATCGCTCGAACGCAGCACGCGCGAGTCCGCAGATTTTTCTGTGGATTTCGATATGTACGTCGCGCATCGCGCCACGATCGCCTTTGCGAACCGACGCTTCGATGCGGTCGATCAGCCGCGCACATTCTTCGCGCCGATCGGGCGCGAGCAGCTTTGCGCGCGTGAACATGTTGCGATGGAACGCGCGGCGATCGGTTTCCAGCAACATCAGCGGAACGATCCCGGTCTCGACCAGCAGGATCTCGCAAAATAGAAATGTATTTACTTGCCGGCGCGCCAGCAGTCGTACGGGCCAGGTCGCGCCCTGCAAAAATCCGAGCACATTCGTTTCGAGTGCGCGCTTGATTGCGGCGTCTCCCAGATCGTCGCCGATCTTGAGCCTCTCGTAGAGTTCCGCGGTGCCCCAAAGCCGCTTCACGGCGACCCGCGGCATTGACGACAGGCCGCTTTCCCGCTCGAAGAAGACGTCGAGCTTCACCGGCCCCGCAATCAAGCATCCGACCCCGAACACGCCCATGATATCGAGCGACGCGAGGATCGGCGCGACTTTCTCGATCACGACGCGCCGGTTATTCCAAACCTCGTCCCAAGCCTGTTGGCTAACGCATAGATGCAAGTCGATGTCTGAGTAGGGATCCGCGGATCCATCGGCGAGACTTCCTTCGAGCCATCCCGCCGGGAAGCGCGCATCGGTCGAGAAAATAGTCACCGCACGATCGAGAAGCTTCTGCCGGCGAACCGCAAACGGAACCTCCTCGATGCTCGACATCGTAGTTGAGTTACGGACGCACCCGGTTTATCGGCTGGGTCAGCATCTCGGGGACCGGCTCGCCTTTTTCTTCTTTGTGCTGCGCGTAGTCCTGCACCGCGGTCAGGATTCCCGCCACCGCCTTGGTGAACATCAGGTCGCGATTTTCGCGAGCCCATTCGTTGGAGAACTTGACCTGCGGCGCGACCGGACCCTGGAATTGCGGCGCGACGTAGCGCGCAAACAGTTCGTATGAGCGCAGTGTCTTCTCGCGCGTCGTCCATTCGTGCGCGAGTCCGAGCACGCCGCCGAAGCCGCCGGTCGCCTGCTGAAGTTCCTTGATCCGCGCGATCGCATCGTCGGGCGTGCCGACGATTATGCCGCCGCGCCCGTTCATCCGATCGATATTCATCTCCTCGACCGGCTGATTCGGATATTCCTCGAACTGCAGCCGCGCGCCGAGCGTGTCGATAAAGTAATCCTGGATCCACGAGTTGGCGCCGTCGCGGATATCTTTCATCGCTTCTTCTTTCGTCTCCGCGAGGTGAATCGGAAATACCAGCCGCCAGTTCTTGCGATCGACAGTTTTGTTATTCTCGGCCGCCGTCTCCTCGGCCATCGTCCATCGCTTCATCAGCTCGTCGAGACCGCCGGGCGCGTACGATGCGACCGACAGCACCCCGCATCCGAGCTGTCCCGCCGCGACCATCCCCGACGGCGAGATCGTGCTCGCGACGAATATCGGCATATACGGCTGCTGAAATGGCTTCACCTGCAAGTGCGCGTCGACCAGCTTGAAGTATGAGCCGTCGATCGAAATTTTTCCCTCTTCGGTGAAAAGCCGGATGATCGCTTTGACGCCCTCGACCATGCGTTTGCGCTGCGTGGTCGAGTCAATCCCGAGCATGTACGCGTCCGCGGCCAGCGCTCCCGGACCGCATCCGAGCATCACCCGGCCATGAGTCAGATGGTCGAGCAATGCGAAGCGGTTCGCGACATTGAACGGATGATGGTACGGGATGCTGACGACGCCCGAGCCGAGCTTGATCCTTTTGGTCCGCGTCGCCGCGACAGCCATAAAAATTTCCGGCGACGAGATTATTTCCCATCCCGAAGAATGATGCTCTCCGATGAAAGCTTCTTCGTAGCCGAGTTCGTCGAGCCATTCGATCAGTTGCATGTCGCGCTCGAAACAGAGCGTCGGATTCTCGCCGACGCGATGGAAGGGGGCCATGAAAATTCCGAACTTCATCATTTCTCCTTAAGCGGCTGCGGATCTGCGCGGCCAGGGCGGATTCATCAGGTTACGACGAAATCAGAATGGGAAACAAGAAAAGACGGCGGCCTTGAACGAACGTTTAAGCTGGATCACTCCACGCGGCGCGCCGAGCTCGCAAACCGGTAGCCGTGGGCGGACTTCTCCGCCGTGATGCGGAGTTCGACGTTGAATTCGATGCCGCCACGATCGATCGCGACAATCTGGAGCGTCCGGTCGATCAGCTTGCCCGGACCGCCGCCCAGAAAATACTTGAGCCCGGCTTCATGCGCGGCGCGAAGACGCTCCGGTATGATCAATGCCGACAGCCGCTGGCCGATAGCCTCCGCGCGCGGCCATCCGAAAATCGCTTCCGCATCGCGCGTCCACTCGACGACCATCCCGGCGCTGTCCATCACCAGTACATTAGGCGATGCGATTTCCGCGGACGGTGCGATGGTATCTTTTGGTGGCGCGCTCATTCGCTCACGGGCTCACGCGAGCCAATCCTAAGCTTCGCGAATTGCTGACTCAAACCGAGCGTTTGAGCCAGGCACTCATTAACGCACGTTTAGATTTCCGCTCGCCTGAAACATCGGCGCCGCGAATTCGTCAGACTGTGTAGAGGAGATCGCCAAAACCTGTGGCTCATATAGACTAACGCGCGATCAACTCGACTAAAATGACCGACTTGCCCAAAGTACGAGCAAATAGGATCATGAGAGTTGCGCGCGCATCGAGTCGGCGCAGGATTCGGATCGCAATGGCCACAACCCCGGGCGCTAAACAACACCAGATATCCGCAATCACCGCGTTTGCGTTTATTGTCGCGATTCTAGTCGTCGGCGTGATGCCGGCTGCTGCGCAGCAAGGCTCGTCGACCAAGTCGCTGCCGGTTCCGATGGTGGTACCGCAGAACCAGGGCAAAACCACCTCGACGCTCGAGTTGCCCTCGATGCCCGCGGCGCAGGGTGGCGATTCGCTGAAGATACCGCCGCAGGCTCCACAGACCGGCCAGGAACTCACCCTGCCCACGCGTGAACTCCGCGAGCAGCCGGGCTACGAACAGGTCACCGTGACCGTGACCGATCCGCGCGGGACCTACGTCACCGGTCTGCAAAAGAGCGATTTCAAACTTTTCATGGACGGGCAGCAACGCCCGATCGAATTTTTCCGCCAGGATCTGAACACTCCGGTTTCGGTCGGAATCCTGGTCGATACGTCGGGAAGCATGGTGCCAAAAATTCCACAGGCGCGCGCCGCGATCGCCGAGTTCCTGCGCGATCTGAACGAGCGTGACGACGTATTCCTGTTCGCATTTTCGAGCCGTCCATTTTTGCTCCAGCCGTTCACGATGAATCATGACCTCGTGATGCGCCGTCTGTCGCTGCTGCACGCCTACGGGCAGACCGCTCTCTTCGACGTGATCATGCAGGGCCTCAACATGGTGCAGCGCGGCCGCTACGACAAGAAAGCGCTGCTCGTGGTGACCGACGGCATGGACAACACCAGCGCCTCGACCGTGAACGACGTGGTCGCGCAGGCGCGCCGGATGGGCGTGCTGGTGTACTCGATCGGAATTGGCGATCCTAACGCGTCGAGCAGCGGACTATCGGTCGCGATCGGCCCGTTCGTTTTGGGCGGCGACGACGCCGAGCGGGTTGATTCAGAAACCCTGCACGCGCTGTCGACCGAAACCGGCGCCAAGACCTACATCGTTCGCGAAGCCGGCGACGGTGAGGCGCTGCGCCGCGATTGCGAGAACATCAGCCTCGAGCTGCGCGAGCAATATACGGTCGGATTTCTCGCGCCGGATCCTGCCGCTGGCGGGTATCGCAAGCTGAACGTCGAAGTCCCCGGCAAACCCGGCTCAGATATCCGCGTCCGCAAGGGCATCGAAGTCGGCTCCCGCTCCGCAACCGCCTCTTACGATCCTTCCGCGCCGTAGCCATCTCCGCACTCGCGCGCGCGGGTCAGTCTGATTGGGGCTTGGTCGATCTGAACGGTACTACGAATGCGCGCCCCGGGTCAGGCAGCAAGTTCAGGAATTTTACTTCGGCAAAATCGCCCATCAACTGGACCGCTGAGAAAGTCGCGTTATCCACTCGGATGCGCCGGAAATGCTCCAGCTCCAGGCCCATCAGTTTGCACAGCACGGTGCGGATGATGTCGCCGTGCGAGACGAAAAGAATTCGCAGGCCCGGGTTCGCCGCGATCGCGCGCCCGATCGCCTCGATCCCTCGCGCTTGCACCTGGACGATGGTCTCGCCGCCGGGCGTCGCCGTGGCGAGCGGGTCTTCCTTGTAGCGCGCGTAATCGGGATCGTCGATCAGGTCGTCGTACACCATCCCCTCCCATCGCCCATATTGAACTTCGGAGAGTTGCGCTTCTTCGATCACCGCAACGCCGCCCAGACCGCTCGCGATTATTTCGGCTGACTGCCGCGCGCGAATCAGCGGACTCGTGACGATCAACTGGGGCCCGATCAGGCGCGCGAACGGTATCGCGGCTTCGACCTGCGCGCGTCCATGCTCGTCGAGTTCGATTGGATTGCGGCCCATCACCCGGCCTTCGCGATTCCACGCGGTCTCGCCATGGCGCATAAAGAGCGCGGTTCCTCTCAAGCCCGTCTTCGCCTTAAGTTTTTCCGCGACATGAAACGGTCCCAGCGCCATCGAGATAGCCTCTCCGCAGGAAACAGGTGCGTCAAAAAAATCGGCGGCGGACGCATTATCGACTGCGTCCGCCGCCATCAAACCAGATTTCAGGCTGCCGAAACCAGAGCGCGCAAATTAAGCGCTCAAGCTACCTCGCCGACGCTCCCGCTGCCGGTTGCACCGTTGACAGCTCCGAATGCTCGCTGCCGTTGTCCGACGCGCCCACTCCGCAGAACGCCTCGTAATCGATCAGCGTAGTCTGCGTTGGATGCTCGCTGCACACGGGGCACTTAGGATCCTTGCGGATCTTCAGCATCCGCACGTAGTCCTTGTCCGACAGCGTGTCGAAGTAAATCATCTTGCCGATCAGCGGCTCTCCCGCGCCGACGATCAGCTTGATCGCCTCGAGCGCCTCGATCGATCCAATCAGTCCCGGCACTGCGCCGAGCACGCCGGCTTCCGCGCACGACGGCGCCATGTCCGGCGGCGCCGGCTCGGGATACAGGCATCGGTAGCAAGGTCCGCCTTTGGCCGCGTAGAAGACCGTCGCGTTACCCTCGAATCGAAAAATCGCGCCGTCCACCAGTGGCTTCTTCGCGAACACGCACGCGTCGCTGATCAGGTAGCGAGTCGGGAAATTGTCGCCGCAATTCACGATCACGTCGTAGTCCTTGATTATGTCCATCACGTTCTCGGATGTGAGGCGCACGTCGTGACGAACCACCTTGACGCCCGGATTCAGCGCGTTGATTTGCTTCTGCGCCGACTCGGTTTTCGGTGTGCCGACCCGGTCGGTGGTGTGGATTATCTGCCGCTGCAAATTCGACAGATCGACCACGTCGAAATCGACCAGCCCGATCGTGCCGACTCCCGCCGCCGCCAGGTACAGAGCCACCGGCGAGCCGAGTGCGCCCGCGCCGAGTAGCAGCACCTTTGAGTCGAGCAGCTTTGCCTGTCCCTTTTCACCGACTTCGGGAATCACGAAATGGCGCGAGTAGCGGTTGATCTCGTCGGCGCTGAACGCACGATCCGCAATCCACTTGAGGCCGCGATCTTTCCACGCGTTGAAGCCGCCGGTCATGTTGTACACGTTCTCGTAGCCGAGTTCGCGCAGCGTGCGCGCCGCGAGCAGCGAGCGCGTGCCCGACGCGCATTGCAGAATCACCGGGGTCTTATGGTCGGGAATCTTCTCTTCGACCCTGAGTTCCAGGAAACCGCGCGGAATCGCGACCGCCTGTGGAATGTGGCCCTGGCGCCACTCGTCGGCCTCGCGCACGTCGACCAGCACCGTGCCCGGCTTCTCGAGCATGCGCCGCGCCTCGTCGATATCGATCTGCTTAATCGAGGTGCGCGCCTCATCGAGGATATTCTTCGAAGTCTTTGCCATAAATTTTATCCGTCCCGCCAACCAGCGGGGTCAGTTTCACTATACAACTATAACCACTTAGGCGAGTCATGCTACCGGCGCGAATTCCCCTTGTGCGCCGGTCGATTCTAACCGGGGGTGTTAATCTATCCGCCGATCATGCGATGCGATTCGACGATGGTCCGTACGAATTCCAGCACTTGCGCCGCATGCCCGCGCGGCGTCACGTCGTGAAAAGAGCGCCGCAACCTCAAATCGTGGTCGAAGACGAACGTCGACCGCGCCGCGTATTTCCCCTTCAACACGCCGAACGCGGTCGCGAGTTTGCCATCTTCGTCGGCGAGCAGGATGAACGGGAATGCATGCTTTTCCGCAAATGCGCGATGCCGCTCGGCGGAATCCGTGCTCACTCCAATCACCACGCAGTCGAGATCCTCGAATTGCTCGAAGTTGTCGCGAAACTCCTTGGCCTCGACCGTGCACCCCGGCGTATCGTCCATCGGGTAGAAATAGACCACCAAGTTGTGGCCGCAAAAATCCGAGATTCGGCGCGCCATGCCCCGATTGTCGACGAGCTCGAGTTCGAGCGCCGCCGCGTTGTCGGGGATATTGTTGTTATCGGCCGGCGGCATGAGCGGGAGCCTCGGCGAGCGAACGCTTGTGCGTGAACTTCAGCGCCGCGTTGTCAATATTGATCGAGCACAGCGAACCGCACATCGTGCACACGTTCGAGCCCGCCGCTTCGCTTTCTTCCTTGTAGCGGCGCGCCTTGTCGGGATCCATCGCCATCGCGTACATCCCTTCCCAGTTGAGCGCTTTGCGAAATCGCGACATCTGATCGTTCCACTGTTTCGCTCCGCGCACCCCTTTCACCAGGTCGCCCGAATGCGCTGCGATTCGCGTCGCGATTACGCCCTCGCGCACATCATCGATATCTGGGAGACGGAGATGCTCGGCTGGGGTCACGTAGCATAGAAAATCGGTGCCGGCCGCCGACGCGACCGCGCCGCCGATCGCGCCCGTGATGTGATCGTAACCCGGCGCAACGTCGCACGTCAGCGGTCCGAGCACATAGAACGGAGCGCCGCCGCATACCCGCTTTTCGAGCTTCACGTTGGCCTCGATTTGATCGAGCGGCACATGGCCGGGACCCTCGATCATCACCTGCACGCCCATCGTGCGCGCGCGGTCGGCCAATTCGCCCATCAGCAGCAGTTCTGCGATTTGCCCGCGATCGGTTGCGTCGCCGGTCGCCCCGGGGCGAAGCCCGTCGCCGATCGATATCGTCACGTCATGCTCTCGGAGCACGGCGCAGACTTCGTCGAAGTGTTCGTAGAGCGGATTTTCGTTGCCGGTCCGCTCGATCCACGCCGCCAGCATCGCGCCGCCGCGCGACACGATACCTTCGATTCGAGCATGCCCGCGTAGGCGTTTCACGCTCTCGCGCGTCACCCCGCAATGCAGTGTCATGTAATCGACGCCCTGGCGCGCCTGCCGCTCGATCACGTCGAGAAAGAACTCAATCTCCATCTCCATGATCGAGCGCTCGGAGCCAAGCTGGTAAATCGGCACGGTGCCGAGAATCACGGAGCATCGCGACAGGATCTCACCCCGAATCTTGTCGAGATCGGTGCCGGTCGAAAGATCCATCACCGAGTCGGCGCCGTAGCGGACCGCGGTGTAAAGCTTCTCGACTTCCTCTTCGATCAGTTGATGGAAATTCGACGCACCGATATTCGCATTGACCTTGGTGCGCAGCCCCTTGCCGATTCCGATCGCGCGAAACTCATGATGAATATTGTGCGGGATCACGGCCTCGCCGGTCGCGACCAGTGCGCGGATATCCTCGGCGTTAAGCCCTTCATCCTCCGCCACTTCGGTCATCTGGCGGGTGATAATACCCTTGCGGGCAGCTTCAATTTGCGTCATCGAATCACCTCCACGGCCATTGCCGCGCGGCGTTGTCGGTCACTTCAAGTATAGCTTGCCAAGTATAGTCTAGTCTTCACCGTACTCGATGCCGTTCTTTTCGCACAGAGCGCGCAGCTCCTGGATCATCCGCTCGGAGCGCGCCAGATGCGCCACCGCGATAAAATTGCCGAGCGCCACCAGCGTTATCGCCGCGGTCGCCCAGTACATGTGGCCAACCACGTCGCCGCCGTGAATCACGCCGACTCCCTTCGCGTACGCGATAAAGAGCACGACCAGGCCCGCGAGCGTCAGCCCAATAGTTACTCGAGTCATTTTGCTACTTTCGAGTGCGCGCGCGATGCCGGTCGATCACGGTGAGATCGTCGATATGGTCGGGCGCCTCGGCATAGTGCTTGGGTACGGCGCGATTGGTATAGGTCTTCAGCTCGGGGCGCTGCGGATCGTAGAGCTCCTCGGCCTGCTGGCGGTACCAAGCCAGCATCTCGTCCATGTTGCCGTCGCGTCCTTTCTCGGCGAGCACGCGCGACCGATGCATCAGTTGCTCCTTGGTTTCGACGAAATCGTGGCGGTCAAAGCCCCAGATGCGCGGATGCACGTAGGTGTCCATTCGAATCGCGTCGCACGGGCACGCCTCGACGCAGAGCCCGCAGTAGATGCATCGGAGGGTGTCGATTTCGTAGCGCACCGGGAATTTTTCGATATGCGGATCAGGCGACTCGCCCGCTTCTATATAGATGCATTCCGCCGGGCACGCGGTCGCGCACAGAAAGCACGCGGTGCATCGGACCGAGGAGTCCTCGCGCAGCGTCAGCCGATGGCTGCCGCGAAAATTGTCCGGGTAGTGTTTGCGTTCTTCGGGATACTGGGTCGTCGAGGTCGCGTTAACGTCCTTCTTGAATCCAAACAGGTGCGCAGTATGCAGCGCGAAGTTGCGCAGAAGATGGGAGGTGGTGATCGCCAGCCCGTGCAGGATCTCGGGGATATAGATCCGCTCCCAGAAGGTCATTTCCTCGCTTCTTTTCATCGATAAACCAGCACCAGATCCCAACTCGCAGAAGGCTTTTCGGCACCACCGCATCGGTGCGGCGCTGAGTATGGAGGAACTCCAAAGCCCAACTATAAGGAGTCCAAAGAATCGCAGTCAAGTTGAATTGCGCGCCCAATGGTAGGTTGGCGCAATCAGAACCTCTGTACTAGCTTGAGCTTCGGAATCACCATGGCAACAGACTGATCCAACCGTGGACGCCGATGTGATCGTTATTGGGGCGGGACCTGCTGGATGCGCGGCGGCCATCCGCCTCGTTCAAGCCGGGTACCGGGTGATCGCGCTCGAGCGCAAAGAGCGCGAGGATGGCGAGGACATCACTTCGGGCGAAGTGCTGGTGCCCATAACTCAGTACGAATGTGACGCCCTCGGGCTCAAGTTCGAAGGCGATTGGGTCCTCGATCGGATAACCGGAATTCGCAATGTCTATCCCGATCTGTCGTGGACCTACCATCCCATGCCGCATCCGCCGTATGCCGTGCAGGTGGATCGCGGCGGGTTCAATGCGGCCTTGCGCAAGCGGCTGGTAGAGGTTGGATGCAAGTTGGTCTGGAACGCGCGGGTCACCGACGTTGAGTTCCGCCACGATTCGGCGATCGCGCGCACCCTCGATCGTTCCGAAATCAGCGCGCGTTTGATCATCGACGCGGGTGGCCGTTATGCGCCATCGCTCCGCACCCTGAATCTCAAGTCCGAGGATCCGGAATTTTCCCAAATCGGCGTCGCAGTCTTTTTTAAATCATTCGAAGGCACTCCACTTAATACCTGGAACCGTCATCTCTATGGAGTCCGCGGCGCGATGATCTCCGGTTCGCGCATTCGGCCGGGGTTATATCGCTATATTCTCGAAGCGGACCTGGCGGCGAAACAAACAGACCATCTGGGCGCGATCGAATTCTATGAGTCAATCGCAAAACAGCACGACCCATGGCTCTATGAGCGCATCAGGAGCGAGCAGCGCAGCGGCCAAACATGGTCGATGGCGCCGCTGGGATATCGCGTGAGCGCCGTCGCAAGGGACCGCCTGCTCCTGGTCGGCGACGCGGCCGGATACCTTTCGCCGATAACGGGTCAGGGCAACGAGTTCGCGATGCGCACCGGACGCCTCGCCGCACTCGCCGCCGACAACGCGCTCCGCGCCGGCGATTTGAGCGCCGACGCGTTCTCCCTTTACGTCGAAGGCCGCAAGTACGAAGTGGAAAGGCAGGTCGATTATGTCCGCGATCAGTTGCGAATCCTGCGCGACCGCGACGCACTCATGCGCGCCGCTCGCGACGACGACTATCGCGCGCGCGTCTTCGGCCCGTACGGAATTCCGGCAACCGAACGCGGCTCGCTGATCGATCACCAAGTTGATTGATTCAAATTGTCGAAGGCTCGCGCCGATTCGCGAGCTTCAGCAGGCTCGGAAAAACTACCGCCCACACGATCGCGATGATGACCAGCCGCGGCGCGACGAGTCCCGGAATCGCAAACGCGCCCATCCTTGACGCCGCTAGATAGCTGAGCGGCGCCGCCATCGCGCCCGTGATCGACGCGACCGCAACGCGCGCGGCGAGCCGTGCGAGCGACGCGGTCAACGTGCTCCCGAACATCATCCAGAGCGCGACCAGCCATATCGGACAGCGCGGATCGATCGTTCCCGGATGGAAAACGAAGACGCCCGCCAACCCAAGCGTCGTGTCGATCAGAAATCCAATCGCGCCGACCTCCACGATCACGCGCGCTTCATGAATCGGATCTTCGGCGATCAGGATATTCAGCGCGAGCAGCATCGCCGCAACCGCGATGCCGTACGCCGGCGTTCCGTTGGCCGCGCCGGCGACGCACGCGAACCACCCTATACCGAGACTGAGGAGGTTGGTGACGTGTCCGCCGCGTATCCCTAATGCGGCTGAAGCCATATCGGTTTCTACTACTTGAGCCGTGTATACAGCCGAGTCGGATTTTCGTGCAGGATTTTCCGGCGAACGCCAGCGTCGAACTCTTTGCGCCCGGCGGTCAGGCTCACAGTCTCAGGAAACCTGCCGTCGAAGTGCGGATAATCCGACGCGTACAGGATGTGCTCCGCGCCGACCGCGTTGACGACATACGGCAGCGTCTCCTCGTCGGGATCGCATGAGATGAAAAAATTCTCGCTGCGAATCACCTCTGACGGTTTGCGATGCAGAAACGGCACGTACTCCGGCATCAGCTCGTAGTGCTCGTCGAGCCGCTCCATCCAGAACGGCAGCCATCCCACACCAGCCTCCAGAAACGCGGCGCGCAGCTTTGGAAAAGTGTCGAGCACGCCGCCGCCGACGAACGCCGCAATCCCGCGCATCACTTCGAACGGATTGGTCGCCGAGTGCTGGATGAAAAGATTGTTGCCCATCTCAAACGTGCCGAGGCCATACGGTGGACGCGCGGTGCCGCCGTGAAAGCATGCCGGCAAATCGGTATCGACGCAGGCCTGCCAAATTGGATGGAACCCCGGATGGTCGAGCAGCTTCTCTTCCATGTGCGACGACAGGTAGATGCCGACCGCCCACGGTTCTTTCGCGACACGGCGAATCTCTTCGGCTGCGCGCTCGGGCGCGCGCATCGGCACCACGGCGACGCCCTTCAGCCGGTCGGGATACGCCGAGCAATAGTCGGCGAGCCATCGATGGTACGCGCGGATCATCGCGACTTCGAAATCGACGCTCTTGAGCGCGCAGAAGCTCGACACGACCGTTGCAAACAGCACCCCGACGTCGATTCCCTCGCGATCCATGTCCTTGATTCTGATCTGCGGATCGAAGCCACCGCGCACATCCGGCGTCTCGCCGTGGGGCTTGCGCCCGGTGCGCATCAGCGGCTTGTCGACCTGCGCCACGCCGAGCGGCCGCCCGGTATTCAACTGATGGAAATAGCCGAAGAAGTATTTCGACGCGCGCGTCGCCGCGACCTTCTTGAGTTCCTCGAGGTCGGGTTTGAACTTGCTCTCGAGGTATTGGTCGTAGAGTTCGTTCGGCTCCATCACGTGGCCGTCAGCGTCGATCACCTTGATGCCGTTGAACATGGATCTCACTGTCTCCTGCGCGCAAATCCACTTATCGCGCATCGCCACCCCGAAACTCAAGCAATTGAAGCGGCTCCGAGCATGCGCTAACCCAGATCGGATGAAAGTGAATGGGCGGTCCGCGATGGTGGTGGTGATGCTGTGTGGGATGCAGTTGGCGGGATGCGCCTCGGCGCCCGCGCGGGCTGATGCGCCGGTTGCATCCGCTCAAGTCGCTGCGCCGAGCGCGAATGCGACGTCGTCTGCTTCGACGCCGTCAGCGGCGACGGCATCCGAGCAGTCATCAGATCCGCGGGCTGCGTTTCTTGATGGGTATCGGGCCTACCAGGGTCATGACAATGCGCGCGCGATCGAGCGGCTGAAATTTGCGGCCGATCATTTTCCCGCGCTCGGCGACTATGCGCTCTATTACCTGGCGCTCGCGCAACACGATCAGGGCGATTTGGCCGGGTCGGCTGAGACGCTTCAACGGCTGGTCAGTTCGTATCCGCAGAGCGTGACGCGCGATCAGGCTGAGCTGTTGCTCGGGCAAAATTTGGTGAAGCTCGGGCGCAGTTTTGAGGCGGTGGCCGTTGCGACACGGCTGCTCGGGCGGCATCCCGAGCCGTCGATAGAGCAGGGCGCGCGAATCGTCGAGGCGCGGGCGTGGATCGCGCTCGGGAAGCCGCAGGCCGCGTACACGCAGTTGATGGAATTGCGCGACAGGTATCCGCGCTCCGATGCGGACGCTGAGGCGCGCTCGCTGGTGAGTTCGATTCTCGCGTCGAATCCGGGAGTCGTGGATACGCGGTCGCTCACGTACCATCGTGGCGAAGCGGCGTTGCTGCTCCGCGAAGGCGCCCTGGCTGAGGCGAACGAACAGGCGGAAATGGGGCTCGCGATGGCGCCCGAGGAATCAATACGCGCGGAGCTGGTTTGGGTCCAGGCGCGCGCGCAGAAGCCCGATCCGGACCGCGCCAAGCGCGCGATCCTGGAGTATCTGCAAATCGCACCGCGCGGCCCGGACGCCGCGGCGGCTCTGGAAGCGCTCGCGCTGATTTATTGGCATGACAATGATTACGCCCCTGCGCGTGAGGCGCTGAGCCGTCTGGTCGCGGAATTTCCTGCGAATGAGCGCGCGCCGGGCGCGATGCTGCGAATCGGCAAGATTTTCGAAGAGGAGCACAAGCTCGATTCGGCGCGCGCGGAGTATCGGAAACTCGCGGCGCGCTATCCGAACAGCGACGCCGCCGAGGAGGCACGATTTCGCGCGCCGTGGACATTGTATCTCGCGCGTGACTATCGGGGCGCAGCGGCGGGATTCCTGACCGCTCGCACTCATGCGAAGGAACCGACCGATCGCGACATGTGCGATTACTGGCATGCGCGGGCGCTTGAAAAAGCGGGCGACGCCGATGTCGCGCGGTCGCTATTCGTGAAGCTCGCTGAGAGTACCGACAGCAACTACTATCCGGAGCTCGCAAGCCGTCGCGTCGCGGCGGCGAATCCATATCTTCCGGCGTCGTCGGCGTCCGATCCGGAGTTCAGCGGTTCGCCGGCGGTTTCGGGCGCTGCCGACTATCACTTGGCGCGGCTGAATGCGCTTCGTGCGATGGGACTCAAAGAATTGGAGCCCGGAGAGTTGAAGGCACTCGAGGCCAGCGGAGACTCGCGCGAGATGCGGCGATTCGTGCTGGCCGGGTTCGCGAGCGCCGACGCATGGTACGACGCGATACAGGCCTCGACGCGGATGGAGAAATTCGGGCAGCTCGATCACGCCACTGCCGAGCGCGTTCGCTATCCTCGTGCGTACTGGGATCTTTTCAATTCCGCATCGACGCGGTTGGCGCTCGATCCCTACCTGGTGCTTGCGCTGGCGCGGCAGGAGAGCCTGTTCAATCCGAAAGCGACTTCGGTGTCGAATGCGCGCGGTTTGATGCAACTGATTCCCTCAACAGCGAAAAAAGTCGCGGCTGAACGCGGGATGAGTACGGACGCGATCCCGCTCTATGACCCGTCGATCAATGTTGACCTGGGCACGACCTATCTGAAGAGCCTGTTCGAGATGTTCCGCGGCAACGCATTCCATGCGGTGGCGGCGTACAACGGCGGCGAGCACGCGGTCGCAAAATGGATGTCCGAATCTCCGGGCGACGATGACGAGTGGGTAGAGAATATCGCGTACAAGGAGACCCGCGAGTACGTGAAGAAAGTGATCGGCGGGCGGCGCGAATACCGGCTGCTGTATCAACCGGGCGAGTGAGCCCGCAACTTGACAAGTGCGGAAACAAAAGGGTTCAAAGAGGGCTGGGTCAGTCGCTGACCCGGCATTTCTCACGGCTCGATTTCGGCAATAGCGAGGAACTCTTTGGCATCGCGCGAATTCAAGGCGGTCTTCTTCGATCTCGACGGCACCCTGGTCGATATCCACGGACCGCTGTATATCGCCGCCAAGAGTGCGCTCGACGAACTCGGCCACGAACCTCCGCTAACGCACGAGCGATTTCGCGAGGCGCTCGCGGCCGACGACGTGTGGCTCGGCGTGCCGGAGCATCTGCGGCCCGAGTACGCGAAGCTTGCGTACGCATACTTTCTCGCGGAAATCGACAAGACCGAACGCCTCGAAGTGCTGCCGCATGTGCAGGAAACGCTGGCGGAGCTTAAGCGGCGCGGCTATGCGACCGCCGTGATCACCAGCCGTCCGGGAGATTCGCAGCGGCTGGTCGAGAAGCTCGCGATGGTGGGGCTCGCGTCATACCTGGATCACGTCGTGACGCAGACAACGACGTCGCTGCGCGCGCTCGACAAGACCCAGAGCCTCAAACAGACGGCGCTGAAGGCCGCGATGCATCCGCGCGCGTGCATGTATGTCGGCGACGAGCCGCGCGACATCATGGCGGCGATCAATGCCGGCTACGGCGCGTCGGTTGCGGTGGCAACAGGTGCGGCGTCGTTCGGCTACCTGCAGAGTCACTCGCAATTCAAACCGGACCACGTGATTCGCACGATGGCTGAGTTGATCGACCTCATCGACAATTTGAAAGCGGAGCGGGTCGAGTAACTTAGCCATGGCGCGATTCGAGGAGTCCCGGAATCAGCCGCGCGCGCTCGATGATCTGAGGGTCGTCGAGCTGCCGAGTCTCGATACGATGCCGTTCCTGGCGGCGGCGATGGCGGCGAAGTCGTTCGCCGATTTTGGGGCGGAAGTAATCAAAGTCGAGCCGCCGCAAACAGGCTCAAAGGAGCGCGCACTCGGACCGTTTCGCGATTCGATATCCGACCTCGAAACCGGCGGGCTTCATCTTTATTTGAACACCAACAAGCTCGGCGTGACGCTCGACCTGGAAGACCGGCGCAGCCGCGATCAGCTGTTCGATTTGCTCGTCGACGCCGATATTGTCTTCAATCCGAATCGTCCCGAACTGAACGAGAGTCTCGGGATCGACTGGCGCACGCTGACGGCGCGATTTCCAAAGCTGATCGTGGTCTCGGTGACTTTTTTCGGCGCCGAATCGCGGTACAAAAATCTCCGCGGCGGCGATCTCGTCTCGACTCATATGAGCGGAGTGGGTTACGAGACGCCCTGGCATCAGGTGACCGATCCGCCGAATCAACCGCCGCTGAAGCTGGGCGGAAGGCAATCTGACTATTTGACTGGCTATACAGCCGCGGCGGCCGCGATGTGCGCACTATATAGTCGAAAGGCTAATGGCGCCGGCCAGCATGTGGATGTGAGCCAGTGGCTCGCGATGATCAGCATGATTCGGCCCAATCTCGGATTTTACTCTCATGAGGCGCACGACTCGGCGGCGTTTCAACGACTGACTACGCGTTTCAAGACCAGCGGGCAGTGGGTTTATCCGTGCAAGGACGGATGGGTCAGCTTCAGCGTTGGAACCGATCGGTTCTGGCGCGGCGCGAAGAAGGCGATGGGTAGTCCCGAGTGGATGGACGTCGAGCTATTCCAGACCGTGCTCGGACGGGTTGCGCACATTGACGCGGTCGAAGCCGGAGTAATCGACTGGCTATCTTCGCATACGCGAGCTGAGGCTTTCGAAAAGGCCCAGACGGAGCATGTGCCGTGCTTCCCGGTTCATACTCCGGCGGAAGTCGCGAGCAACGAGCAGTACAAGGCACGACGGTTTTTCGTCGCGCAAGAGAATTCGGCGGCGGGCGAAGTGCGGATGCCCGGCGCGCCTTGCAAGTTCTCGAGCACGCCATGGCGAATCGTGCGTGGTGCGCCGCGCATTGGCGAGCACAATCAGCAGATTCTCGGCGGGCGACCGAAGCGAGTCGAAGCGGGATCGAGCGAGTTTGGAAGGAAGACGGATCGGGTGAAGGCAAGGCGGCCGCTCGAAGGAATCCGGATAGCGGACTTCGGATGGATCTTCGCGGTCCCGCACACGACGGCGTGGCTGGGCGCCTTGGGAGCCGACGTCATACGAATCGAGAGCGCGCTGGCGCCGGACCTGGTGCGATTTCTGACCGGGACGGATGGCGTGCCCGGATTCAACCGGAGCGGAGTGTTCCACGCGATCAATACATCGCGGCGCAGCGTTGCGCTGAATTTGGTGGAGCCGGAGGCACGGGAGATCGCGCGTAAAATAATCATGCGCAGTGATTTCGTCACGGAGAATTTCACGGTCGGTAACATGGCCAAGTACGGACTTGGCTACGACGATCTGATCAAGATCAAACCGGACCTCATCATGCTGAGCGGAACGCCGCTCGGACAGGATGGACCGTTCGCGCGGACGGTGGGATTCGGCCCGACGACGCAGGCATTCGCGGGGCTGTGCCATATCACCGGTTATCCGGATTCGTTTCCGTGCGGGATCGGCGGCACCTGGCCCGATTTCGCGGTGGGCACCGGGATGGTGTTCTTCCTGCTGGCCGCGTTGCACCATCGCGATCGCACCGGCGAGGGGCAGTATCTCGATCTGTCGATGGCCGAGATGGTCACCACGATGATGCCCGAGGCAATGATGGATTTTCTGATGAACGGGCGCGACCAGGGCGGGGCGGGAAATCGCGACGAATCGATGGCGCCGCACGGAGTGTTCCCAGTGGCTGGCGACGACAAGTGGATCGCGATTGCGATCGCCGCGGACGAGGAATTCGCGAAGCTGTGCGAGACGCTCGGCATATCGGCGATGGCCGCCGATCCAAGGTTCGCAAAAGTTGCGGGGCGCCTTTCCAATCTCGAGGAACTCGAGCGGGCTATTGCCGCACGCACGCGCAGCTTCGATCGCGATGAGCTTGTTGCCAAGCTCCGCGGACTCGATCTTGCGGCGGGCCCCGTTTACAGCACGCCTGAGTTGATGAACGATCCGGCGTTTGCGGATTCCGGGATGCTGGTGAAATTGAAGCATAGCGAGGTCGGCGAGCGCGTAGTGGCGGGAATTCCGGTGCGGTTCGGCGCGATCGATCTGGACTATCGCGGCGCTCCGGCGATCGGCGAGAATACCGAAGAGGTGCTGACCGATCTGCTCGGCTACAGCGCCGAAGAAATTGCGAGACTCAAGAGCGCGAACGTTTTAGTGTAGCTTCCAGATCACCATGGCTGACGCTGGCGTAATTTCACACGAAGGCGGAACGCGCCCGAGCGCCTTCTCGATTTGGATTCAGGCGGTTCGCGCGCCATCGCTGAGTGCGGCCGCGATCCCGGTGTTTCTCGGGGTCGCGATTGCGGCGCGTGCCGGATATTTCTCCCTGGGCCGCATGGTTCTCGCGCTGGTCGGCGCGATCGCGATCCAGGCCGGCACCAACCTTATCAACGACTACTACGATTACCGCAGCGGCGCCGATTCCGAGGAGTCGCTAGGGCCGAGCATGGTAATTCAGCGCGGACTGCTGACGCCGGAGCAGGTCTGGCGCGGCGGAATCTTAGCGTTCGCGATCGGCGCTGTGATCGGACTTATCCTGGTCTCGCTTTGCGGGTGGCCGATCCTCGCGCTCGGAATTCCGAGCATCGCGGCCGGCTACTTCTATACCGCGAGCCCGGTGTCACTTGCGTACGTGGCGCTCGGCGAGTTGACCGTGTTCGTCTTCATGGGTCCGGTGATCGTGCTCGGCGCGTATTTTGTCATGGCGCTGCATTTCTCTGCTACGGCTTTGTGGGCGTCGATACCGCTCGGTTTCATGGTCGCCGGAATCTTGCACGCAAATAATATTCGCGACATCGAGAGCGACACGCGCCACGGAAAGCGAACGATTGCGACGATGCTCGGACGCACTGGCGCCAATTACGAACTCGTTGCGCTCGATGTTGCCGCCTACGCGACGACGATTGCGGCCGTGCTCGCGCATACGCTCCCGTGGATTGCGCTGGTCGTTTTCATCACGGTGCCGCGCGCGCTCGACCAGATTCGAATCGTGATGCGAGAGAGCGCGCCGAAGAAGCTCAACCTCGCACTGTTCCGTTCTGTCCAGCTTCACATGGAGTTCGGCTTGCTGATGATAGCTGCGTTCCTGATCGCGGCGTTCATGCACTGGTAGTCGACTAATCAGCAAAGAAATCTTTGGGCGGCGACGACGCGAACTCGGCCTTCAACGCGTCGTAACTTTGTAAATCGTCGATGGTGCGGAAGTAGCCGCGATGCACCCGGCCGAATACCGGCAACCCGGCGGAGACCATCGGTGCGAACAACCCCGTCATCAGGCTCCACGGCGGCGGCGCCGGTACCAGGTCGAGGACGGCGGGTTCCGCGACGATCACGCCGCAATACATGTACGATGAAAGCGCTGACGCGGCGGCTGGTGCGAGGTCTTTGGGGAAATCGTCAAATTCGAGCGGACTGCGGCGCTTGAGCAGGCGCATGCGGCGGATTCGCTCGTCGGTGTCGATTTCGATCAAACTGTAGTAGTCGAGATTTGCGGGCTTGAAGAGTGCGATCGTTGCGAGCGCGGCGCGATCGCGATGCACGGCGATCATGGCGCCGAGATCGAGATCCAGAATCGTGTCGCCGTTAGCGATCACAAATGAGCCCCCGCCGAGGTACTCGCGCAAACCGTTGAGCGGACCGCCGGTGCCCAGCAGCACGGGCTCGGGCGCATACGTGATGCGCAATCCAAGTCGCGAACCGTCGCCGAGTCCATCTTGAATCTTGCCAGCCAGGTGATGGACGTTGATTGCGACCTCGGTGATTCCCGCCCGCTTCAGCATCGCGAGCGGATAATGAATCAGCGGCCGTCCGGCGATCGGGAGCATGGGCTTCGGAGTTTCGAGGCTGAGCGGCCGCAGCCGCTCTCCCATTCCCGCTGCCAGTACCAGTGCTCGCATTTGCTTTCAGACTCTCACGCTACGCGCTCAGCACGCCACAGAGCTCAGGAAAATCGCGGCGCATTTCAGCCAGCATCCGCCGCGCTTGCATGAGCACGTGCGGGATGAACGCGCGATATCCTGTCTTGCCGTCGCGCTCGAACATCTCGAAACGTCCGATCATCTTGAGCGCGTGCTGCAGCACGCACAATCGGTAGCTGGTAATAAAATCCCCGTGCGCGAGCGTGACAACGCCTCGCCGGCTCAGCCCCGCGTAGTAGAAATCCAGGATGCGGCGCTCGATCGCGGGCGTGACTACATCGTCGGTATCGCGAGTCGTCAACAATACTGCGAGGTCTTGCGCAGCCGGCGCCATGAGAGCGTCCTGGAAATCGATTATTCGAATCCGCCGCTCGTTCTGAACGTAAAGATTCTCGCGGTGGTAGTCGCGATGCGAGAACACGCGCGGATAGCTGCCCAATCGCCTCGCGAGCATCGCAAGCTCAGGCTCGATGGATGCCGGCGCCGCTCCGGGAGCGACCACCGCGAGGCCGATTTCCTTGAACTCCTTCATCTCCCACTCAAACAGCCGCCCTTCGTACGCGATTCCGCACGCGATGCATCGATCGTCGATCTTCAGAGTTCCTTCGACGTGCAAACGCAGCAGTTCCTCCGTGGCGAGGCGGAAAAGATCCGAGATGTCAGCATCGGTATGGAGCGCGGCAGTGTGCAGCGAAACTTCGCCCACGTCTTCGATCAGCATAGCGCGGCGCTGGGGAGCTGCATCATAGAGCGCGGGAACTGGTGTGCCAAGCGCGCTTAGAAAGCGGTGGACGTTAATCCACGGCGGCTCGGACGGCTGATGGGATAAGAGATCTAATGCGCGTACGTAGCGTGGGAAATCGTCGGGGCCCAGGTCGACAACGATCGCCGTCGGTGGAGAGCCATTGTTCTGGCGCGAAGCTATCCAGACGCGCCAGAATCGCCGCGTCGAGAGATCTCCCTTGAGCGCCGCGATTTTGTCGATCCGCGCTCCAGGCCATTGCCGCGCGATCGCTTCCGCTGCCCATTGTTCGAACCCGATGTCGCCGTTCATCCTGATGAGATTGTATCGGTAGGGTTATGCTTGCGCGATACGATTGGAGCGACGCAAATGAAAACCGGCGCAACCATCACTGGCTGCGCCGGCATTATCTCTGACTTGGGGCCGCGTCTAGCTAAATTTCCACGTGGTTCTGTCCCTCGATCTGACCTCAGTCGCCGCTGACGCCATGTCCGCCTTCGGCTGCCGCGGCCATCTGTTCGGGCGTGAACCAGTCGCGATCGACTGAGCCCATATTGATGAACCACGAATCGCGCGACGGTGCATCCGGCGACGGGTGATAGCAGACGGTCGAGAAACCGCTCTGCAGGTTGATGCTTGACGAACCGGACTGGAACTCGCGCTTGAAGGGATAGATCGCGATTTTGGCGTCTGGCTCCGAACGATCCGAGTAGCGCATCCACGACGTGTAGTTAATGAACAACTGACCGCCACGATCATAGATGTCGTTCGCCATGACGAAGACCGCTTCGGAATCGACATAGAGAACTTCGTGATCGTAGAGCGAGTTGAAACGGCCCGGTCGTGGTTTGCCCTCGATAATGTACTCATGCCGCAATTCCCAGTTGTCGGGACAATGACTCGCCCCACCGTCGGTCGGGCAGCGGACGTCGGGCACGTGCGCGATGTTGATCGACGCAAGCATATTCTTTTCGCCGATCAGTCTGAAATTGTAGTTTTCGTTCTTGCCGCTGAAGCCTTCGTAGTGATTCGGATCATAAGCCTGCGCTCCAGTCGCGCTGTCTAGGATCGCGTAGTTCAGACGGCGGACGCGGCGCGCGCCGGGGGTCCACGTCCACGAGGCGTCCTGGATGTTTGGATCGGCATAGCGGAACTTGATCAGTCCCGTGCCGCGCGCATCCTGGGGCGACAGAACCGGGTAGAGCAGACCCAGGAAGTAGCGCCCGGTTTTCTTGAAGTCCGGATCGATCGGCATAGGATTCACTTCGGTCCGTCCGACTTCGTTGTAGCCAGCGTAGTGCCCGACCTCGATGTCGGTGATTTCACGGAAGGGCGCGTTCCTGCCCCAGTAGACGCTGTCGCAATCGAACCATCGCAAGTCGTACTCGTCGCTCGAGATCGGCCGAAACGCCATGTTCCACATCACCTTGGTCCCGGCGTCCGGATCGTTGGCGTCGATGAGCGGAAACGGCTCGCCCGCGACGTAGCCAAGCAGGCTCCGGTGGTCCGCCGTCAGTCTCACCTGGCTCGAATATTTCTCGGTCGCATCCTTGTATGGCGGCGGCCAGTCGATGCGCTCGGTCGGAACGACTTTGATCGTCATTCCGTGCAGCACGCGCAAGTACTGACCCGGGGTAACGAGGTCCTTGATCTGCGCCGCGTTGTCCGGAGTGATGAAGTCTCCCGGGTGCACCTGTGCTGACGCCGGTGCGTTGAAGAATCCGATCATGATTGCCAGTGCGGTCAGGAGGCCGACGCACTGTGCTCCGCATCTCAATGCGCGATTCATATCAGCTCCTCTCTTCGGCATGTGGCTGCCGACGCCTCGAATTTTAGAACCTGCCCAAAGCCTTCATTCTTCCGATTCCGTCATTAGTCCCGCAGATCGTTAACGTCAAGAGCCATAATGATCACAAATTCTTAATCCAGTTTCTGGCCAGCGCTGGCGTACGTAATTGGGGGTGACGGGCCGCCGCGTCGCGAAAGTCACCCTTGCGCTGCAAATTACTTTTCAGCCGCATTTCAACGCTTCGCATCTAATGTCGCCAGCCAGCGATTGCCTCGCCTCACGGCGTGATGCGTCGAGCCCATGCGCGAGATTTCAAAATGCATTCCACATTTCATTTTGAAGCAGAGGGCTCGAGGCGGCTCGAGCAGTGCATTTTGATTTTGCGATTGATTCCGCGGGTTTTCGCTATGGCCCGGAAAATGCCTTAGCACAGTCTCATGAAACTTTGGGGAAATCGATTCTCCAGCTCCGAACGGCACGTGCCGAACATGAGGCACGAGTTTGTTATTGGGCCGATGTGCGATAGCGCGCTGTTTGGGCGCAAGGCTCGACTCTATTACTGCATCCGATGCAATTGGCACTTCCTTGTCTCAGAAAAACGAGTTGTAGTGTTAGATGACGACGGCCATCCGATGGCCGGTCCGGATAGCTCGAGCCGCTTCGCCACTTTTGCGGAGGGACCATGTCCCGCGCTCGTCGAGCTGGAAACTCGCTACCCCATCAAAGCTTATATCGTGAATCTCGAACCACGGAGGAATTCCGATGAACGTGGAAGTGTGGTTGCCGGCAACATTCCTATTGGGCCTGCTCGGCCTCGGCCTCTGTTTCGCGTTTTTAGTCGCCTGCGAGAAAATTTAGGGAGACAACTATGATCTATCTAACCGCAGTCGTGGCGGCCCTCGCGTTCGTCTACCTGGTTACCGCGATGGTTCGGCCTGAGTGGTTCTAGTCATCACGACCCGCTGACATCCAAGAAGAGGACTTAAGGCCTATGTGGCTTCTGCCAATCTCCATAATTGTTTTCACGATCGTACTCGCGATCCCGTTAAGCCGTTACATGGCGCGAATCATGAACGGCGACTACAAGCCGGCGCGAATCTTCGGATGGTTCGAGAAGCGGTTGGATAGCGGGCCGCAGAACTGGAAGCAGTACACAGTCGCGCTGCTGGTGTTCAACACGGTCCTCTTCGTGTACGGCTACGCTGTCTTGTCACTGCAGCCCTTGATGCCGCTCAATCCGCGCGGGCTCGGGATGCTGGCGCCCAGCACGATTTTCAACACCGTCATCTCGTTCATCACCAACACTAACATCCAGCACTATTCGGGAGACGTCGCTTTCTCGAATTTCAGCCAAATATTCTTTTGTGTGGCGATGTTTTTTCTTTCTGCGGCGGTCGGCTTGTGCGCCCTCACGGCAATCATTCGCGCGCTCAGAAGCGATCCGCACGTGGGCAACTTCTTCGTCGATATGTGGCGGGTGGTGCTGTACATGTTCCTGCCCGCAGCCTTCGTCATCAGCTTGGTGTTCCTGGCCCAGGGAATGCCGATGACTTATCAGAGCACCTACCAGGTCAATACGCTCGAACCTGCATCGATGGGCACCCAGGACAACGGTCAGCCCAAGCAGCAGACTATCGTAGTAGGACCGCTGGCGGCCTTCGTGCCCATGAAGATGATGGGAACCAACGGTGGCGGCTTCTATGGGATGAACTCGGCCCATCCGTTCGAGAACCCGAGCGCGGGAGCGAACTTCTTTACCACCTTCTGCATGATGCTGTTTCCGATGGCGCTGGTCCTGATGTACGGCCGGATGCTCAAGCGGCTGCGGCACTCGATAGTCATTTTCTCGGTGATGCTGTTGTTATTCGTCGGGACAGTGGTCTGGGCGATTTACTTCGACACCATGAAGCCGAATCCCGGACTTACTGCGCATCCGCAAAGTCGAACGTTCACGATCGCGAGCGCCAGTGCGCCCGGTGGGAAACGAGTCATTACCCTGCCTGCCGTGGCAGGACTGCCGGTCGATCAGCATCTGGGCAATCTCGAGGGCAAGGAATTGCGTTTCGGAACCTCGGCAGGTGCGACGTTCGCGGCAGCAACAGTTGATGTGACGTGCGGCGCGGTCAACGCCGAGCACGACAGCCTGAACCCCATAGCCGGGCTATCTCCTTTCGTCGGCATGTGGCTGAACTGCATCTACGGCGGCAAGGGCGTGGGAATGATCAACCTGCTGCTGTTCCTAATCATCGGCATCTTTCTGGCCGGGCAGATGGTTGGACGCACGCCTGAGTATCTTGGCAAGAAGATCGGCGCTCGCGAGATGAAGCTGGCGATGATCGCGCTACTGATTCATCCGATCCTGATCCTGGGACCGTCGGGGCTGTTCGCTGCGACTAGTTGGGGAATGAAAGCTACCAGTAACCCCGGCGCGCACGGATTGTCGCAGATCGTCTACCAGTTCTCGTCGTCATCGGCTAACAACGGCTCCGCGTTTGACGGCCTCGGAGTCAGCTATGGCCTCAACAGCAACCCGAGTCCGGCGGCGGAAGCGGTGCCGTGGGATATAGCAGGCGGCCTGGTCATCTTGTTCGGCCGCTATCTTCCTATCGTGGCACCTATAGCGATGGCGGCGTTTCTCGGCATGAAGAAGAGCACGCCATTCGGTCTGGGAACTTTGCGCGACGACACTGCCACCTTTGGCTGTCTGCTCTTAGGCACAATCGTGATCGTCGGCGCACTCCTGTTCCTGCCAGTGGCCGCGCTCGGCCCGCTGGCAGATCACTTGGGGCCGATCCCCTTCGGCGGTTAGGACCGCCAAGTGTGCTGGACACTCGAGGACCCTGGTCTTAGACGAGCGCATTTTGTCGGAGGATCTGAAAATGGGAGCAGCCGCAACACCGATACGGATTATTGAGCAACCTCAACATCCCCGTCCGCCGAGACGGATCAGAAGCCGAAAGCTTTTCGAACCAGAGCTCGTGCGCGACGCACTGAAGCAGTCAATCTTAATGCTTCGCCCGGATATTCAATGGAGCAATCCAGTGATGTTCGTGGTGGAGATCGGCGCGGCGCTCACGCTGCTCTTCATCCTGCAGGCGCTGGTAAGTACTTCCGTGAGCCAGGTTCCGATCACCTATTTCATTGCGCTGGATTTCTGGCTTTGGGTGACGGTGCTGTTTGCGAATTTCGCGACCGCGCTTGCGGAGGCACGCGGCAAGGCGCAGGCCGATTCGCTGCGCAAGACACGCACCGAGACACCGGCCTACCGTCTCAAGGCAGGCGATGTCGTCGAAGAGGTTTCGTCGACCGACTTACGGCCGGGTGACCGCGTCGTGGTAGCCGCTGGACAGGTCATTCCGAGCGACGGCGAGGTGATCTCGGGCATCGCGTCAGTGGATGAATCCGCCATTACCGGCGAATCGGCTCCGGTTATCCGCGAGGGCGGCGGAGATCGTTCCGGAGTCACCGGCGGAACCAGGGTTATCTCCGATCGGATCGTGGTAAAGATCACCGGCGTTCCGGGTCAGACTTTCCTCGATCGCATGATCGCTCTGGTCGAAGGCGCCGTTCGCCAGAAGACCCCGAATGAGATCGCGCTGACCCTGGTGCTTTCCGCACTTACCCTTGCCTTTCTGATTGTTGTTATTCCGATCTGGCCTATGGCGTGGAATGCGGAACAGTACATGATGGGTTATCTCGGAGTGTCCGAGCCTCTAAAGAGCCTCGGCACTGACGTTCCCACCCTTGTAGGGCTCCTGGTCTGTCTCATTCCTACTACAATAGGTGCGCTGCTCGCTGCGATCGGAATCGCCGGGATGGATCGCGCGCTCCAGGCGAACATCATCGCCAAGAGCGGCAAGGCGGTTGAGACGGCGGGCGATATAGACATAGTGCTTCTCGACAAGACGGGCACGATTACGGTGGGCAATCGCCACGCCACTGACTTCGAACCGGTCGCCGGCTATACAAAAATCAAATTAGCATCGCTGGCGGCGCTCGCTTCGGCCGCCGATGAAACCCCGGAAGGTAAGAGCATCGTCGTTGCGGCCCAAGCCGCCGGAGTTGGCGCCAAAGACGAGTTGACCCCTCCGAGCGATGCGAAATTTATCGCCTTCAGCGCGCAGACCCGGATGAGTGGAGTTGATCTCTCAGACGGCAGAGCCATCCGTAAGGGCGCGCCGGATGCGGTTATCGCCTTCGTCCGGCAAAGAGGCGGCGCGGTCCCGACCGGGCTGCAGGAGGCCGTCGACGCGATTGCCTCGAAAGGTGCGACCCCACTGGTGGTAGCTGAAAATTCTAAAATTGCCGGCGTTGTCGCCCTGGAAGACATCCTGAAAAGCGGAATGAGCGAGCGCTTCGAGCGGCTGCGCAACATGGGTCTGCGCACGGTCATGATCACGGGCGACAATCCTCTCACCGCCGCGGCGATCGCAAAGCAGGCCGGCGTCGATGACTTCGTCGCGCAAGCTACGCCGGAATCGAAACTCGCCTACATCCGCAAGGAGCAGGCCGAGGGCAAGCTGGTCGCGATGATGGGCGATGGTACCAACGATGCGCCCGCGCTTGCGCAGGCTGACGTGGGCCTCGCGATGAACTCCGGCACCCAGGCCGCCAAGGAAGCCGGCAACATGGTCGATCTTGATTCCGACCCGACCAAGCTCATTGAGGTGGTCGAAGTAGGCAAGCAGCTACTGATGACGCGCGGTGCGTTGACCACGTTTTCTGTCGCCAACGACGTTGCCAAGTACTTTGCGATCGTTCCAGCTCTGTTCGCCGGCACTCTTCCGTGGCTTGCGGCGATGGACGTGATGCATCTTCACTCGCCGACTTCGGCGATACTGTCGGCGGTCATCTTCAACGCAATCATCATTCCGGCGCTTATTCCGGTTGCCTTGAAAGGAGTTAAGTATCGGCCGCTAGGTGCCGACGCGCTCTTGCGAAAAAATCTCCTTGTCTGGGGACTGGGCGGCGTCATCCTTCCGTTCGCCGGCATCAAGCTAATCGATGTCGTGTTGAGTGCTATGCACCTGGTTGCGTGAGCAAGGCTGAGTGAGGATAACCACAATGAAAAATCACATAGTCAAAAGTTTATGGCTGCTGGGTTCCAGCGTAGTCATCTGCTGCCTGATATACCCACTGGCCGTATGGGCAATCGGACAGACGCTGTTCCCATTCACCGCGAATGGCAGCATGGTCACCGGACCGGATGGTAAGATGGTTGGGTCGCTGCAGATCGCGCAGCCGTTCACCAAAGATGAGTACTTCTGGCCCCGGCCTTCGGCGGCGTCCTATGACGGTTCGGCGTCGGCCTCATCGGCGCTTGCCGCCTCTAACTACATGCTGCGCTATCGCGTGGCGCAGCAACTAGGTCCGATCGTCAAATACAAGAGCGGCCCCAAGGCGGGTCAGCTGGTGGCGCCGGACGTCGAGGCATGGTTCCAGCAGGACAGCGCCGGCGGACAGCCGCATATCGTGGCGCAGTGGGCGGATGCTCACAATGCGGCCGCACAGGGATGGGTAAGTGCCGATCCGTCTCACGCGAAGTACATTACGGATTGGGCCGCAGCTCATAAGGCCGAAGTCGCCGATTGGATCAAGCAGAACCCTGGCACCCCAACGCCGCAACCGTCGGACTTGGCCATGTTGTTCTTCGAAAACTTCTCCAAGCAGTATCCCGGCAAGTTTCCGTCGGCGGTTACCAGTCAATTGCCCGGTGGGAAGAGCCAGACTGTGATCCAGCCCGTCAAGGACGGATCCGACATCCAGTCGAACTTCTTCGACATGTGGCGCCAGGACCATGCGGATGCCGACCTGCAGGATGTGCCGGGAGATATGGTTACCGCGTCCGCGTCCGGGCTTGACCCGCATATCACGATGCAAAACGCGCAATACCAGCTCGATCGCGTCGCTTCAAAATGGGCGAGCGATACCAAGCGTGACCCGGCCCAGGTGCGCATGGAGATCGAGCAAATTCTGCAAGCAGATGCGTTCGCTCCGCTGGGCGGTTTCGTCGGCGAGAAAATGATCAACGTGCTGCAGGTCAACCTTGAATTGAACAAGCACTATGGTGCGCCGCCGGCGTAGTGACTTCAGTCGAGGGGGGCAGGGCAGGTCGAGTCGTTTTTCCGAGACCGCACAGTGTGATGGCGATGGATGTTCGAAGACACTACGCAAGCCCGGCGTCTGAGTTCCAGGCCGACGACGCTGCGCGCCTGGTACCGGTCGAAGAAGATCTACTCCTCGAATCACGGAAGCCTGAAATGTCCGCGATGCTGGCGATGCTCGAACGTGCCGCGGCCGGCGACTCGACCATTCTCCTCACCGGCGAAAGCGGTACCGGCAAGGACCTGCTTGCGCGCCAGATTCATCGATGGAGTCCGCGGCGCCGTGGGCCATTCGTCGTGATCAATTGCACCACGCTGGCGGAGCATCTGCTCGAAGATGAGCTGTTCGGTCACGTTCGCGGAAGTTTTACTGGCGCGATCAACGACAAGCCCGGGCGCCTAGAAGCCGGCGACGGCGGCACCGTATTGTTCGACGAAATCGCCGAGCTCCCGACCTCGGTGCAGATGAAATTTCTTCGTTTCGTTCAGGACCGATGCTTTGAGCGCATCGGCAGCGATCAAACCCTCAGAGTTGACGTTCGCGTCATCGTCGCGTCCAATCGAAATCTTGAGGCCGAAGTCGCGGCAGGACGTTTTCGCGAGGATCTTTACTATCGGCTGAACGTGATCACTTTTACTCTGCCGCCGCTGCGCGAATGCACTCAGGATATCGTTCCCTTTGCCGATTGGATGTTAAAGCGAATTTCGATCGACAGCGGTCGCCCTGGTCTCCGCCTGGCGCCCGAGGCGGTCGACGCTCTGGTCAGCTATCGATGGCCGGGAAATCTGCGCGAGCTTCACAATGCTCTGAAGCGCGCCGCGGATCTTACTCGAACCGATACAGTCACCCTTGATGACCTGCCGGATTCTGTCCGTCATCGCACGTCCGCGATATCCGCCGGCGCTGCGCACGGCACTCGGCTGAAAGACCTCGAACGCGAGCACATCCTGCGAGCGCTGGCGGAGAGCCCGACTCTTGGTCAGGCCGCGGCGACGCTGGGCATCAACGTGACGACTCTGTGGCGCAAACGCCGGCACTACGGTATCGCCTGAAAAGAGCCACCGACCGCCGACGCCGCGTCGATCGTTCCCAAAGCATCGCTAATCCGCTATTCATATGGAGATAAGTCGTCTTGATGATTCTCCGTTGTTGATGGAAGGCGAATGGCAACCTGGTTCCCCATCGCTGTGACGATCGTCCTCGCCGCCGTGATTGTCGGCGTGATGTGCACCATCAACATGCTTGTCGGCCCCTCTCGACCGAGCCAGGTGAAGGGAGAGGCGTTCGAATGCGGCAACCCGCCGAGCGGTTCGGCATGGGGTCGCTTTACGGTGCGATTTTACCTGACCGCGATCCTGTTCCTGCTCTTCGATGTGGAAGTGATTTTTCTCTATCCGTGGGCGGTCGAGCTGCGGCATCTTGGGATGTTTGGTTTCGTCGAGGCGCTGATTTTCATCTCGATACTTGTGGTGGGTCTCGTTTACGCGTGGCAGCGCGGCGCGCTGGATTGGGATTGATTCTCAATGTTGATCGAAAAATTAAAGCAGCGCTTCGGCGCGGAGATCCTCGATAGCGAAGACGCTCGCGGCGAGGAAACTGTCACCATCGGCCGCGAGCATGGGTACGATTTTTTTCGCGCGCTCCGCGACGAACCCGGCTTCGAGTTCAACTTCCTGACCGACTTGACAGCGGTTGACTGGCTCGAGCGCAATCCGCGCTTCGATGTCGTCTACCAACTGAATTCGCTGACCCTGGGTCATCGCCTCCGGGTCAAAATAGGCGTAGATGGTGCCGACCCGTGGGTGCACAGCATCGTCGGCATCTGGGGCGCGGCCGATTGGCTGGAGCGCGAATGCTTCGACATGTTCGGAATCAATTTCAAGGGCCATCCCGACCTGCGCCGCATCCTGATGTACGATTCATTCGAGGGCCATCCGCTGCGCAAGGATTATCTCTACAACAAACGCCAGCCCATCGTTGAGGAGATCGATCCGATCGTGCATCCGATCCGCTCCTCGCGCTGAAGACGCAGACGTGAAAAAAATCATGGCACTACCCGCGCGCTGGGAAGATAAAATCGTGCCGTCGGATCCGTCCGACGAGATAATGGAACTCCAGATGGGGCCGTCGCATCCCGCGTCCCACGGCACCATCAAGTTCAACCTGAAGCTCGACGGCGAGCGGATCGTCGATTGCGACGTCGAGGTCGGCTACCTGCATCGCGGATTCGAAAAGATGTGCGAGCAGGGCACCTGGACCCAATGCTTCCCGTACACCGACCGGCTCAACTACGCGTCGCCGTGCATCAACAACGTCGGCTTTGCGCTCGCCGTCGAGCGCCTGCTCGGAGTCGAGACGACTGAGCGATGCAAGTACGTGCGCATGATCATGAGCGAGGTCTCGCGCATCGCCGACCATCTGACCTGCCTTGGGGCGGCTTCCAACGAGGTCGGCGCAGCGACCGTGTTTATGTTCATGCTCGAGGCGCGCGAGTTCCTTTACGATTTGATCGAATCGGTGACCGGCGCGCGGCTGACGGTGACATGGTGCCGCGTGGGCGGCATGACTCACGATCTTCCCGCCGACTTTGCGGATCGGATGAAGGCCGCATTCGTCAGGATCGACCAGGTCTTGAGCGACTGCGACAAACTGCTGAGCCGCAATCGCGTGTTCATCGATCGGATGTCGGGTGTCGGGATTCTGCCGAAGCGGGACGCGATCTCCTACGGCCTCACCGGGCCGCTGCTGCGCGCGACTGGGGTCTCATACGACGTCCGCAAGGCGCATCCATATCTCGTCTACGATCGAATGGATTTCGAAGTCCCGGTCGGCGAGCAAGGCGACAACTACGACCGCTTCAACGTGCGCTTCCGCGAGATGTATCAATCAAAGCGAATCATCGAGCAGGCGGTTAAGTCCCTTCCGGAGGGGCCAGTGACGATCACCGATCCTAAAATCGTGCTGCCCGAAAAAGAGAAAGTGTACAACTCGATCGAAGGCCTGATGAACCATTTCAAGCTCATCATGGAAGGCATCCACGTGCCCGCGGGCGAAATTTACCAGGCGGTCGAGGGCGCCAACGGCGAGTTGGGATTTTACGTCGTGAGCGACGGCAGCGGGCGTCCGTACCGGGTGCGAGTCAGGCCGCCGTGTTTTCTCGGGATGGGCGTGCTCCACAAAATGCTGATCGGCCACATGATCCCCGACATCATCACGACCTTCGGGATGGTCAACATGATCGGCGGCGAATGCGATCGGTGATCGGTCTGCATCGCGCTTTGCTCACCGCGTCGTTAACGCCTCGCCGCCGATTGCGATCGTCCTTGTGACAAGGGTTGCCGAGTCGAAAAAGAGAAACGGCGTCGGCATCATGGCCGTTCCGCGAGGCTCGAACGAAAACCCAGGCGTCTCCGGTAATTCCGCAGTCTGATCGATCACGGTCAGCGCGAATGGCCCCTGCGCCGCGAGCTTGAGCTCAAGGTCGAAACCAGTTGGCGGCGCGTTCCAATACCACCCGGTCCATCCGTTGGTGATTCGGTCGCCCGCCGATTTGCCGTCGATCGAACTGCCCAGAACCGTCACGCCGAACGGCACCGACATCCACACGATCGGCGCGTTGCGCTCCGACGCGATATGAATCCTAACCGCGCGCGCGCCGTCTTTGCTCGCGTCATCGAGTACCTTGATTTCCGGCGCAGCCGCCTTGATCGCCGGCGCGTCGCCTTCGATCGTTCGCCCATGATTGAGATAAGCGAAATTGCGCAAGACCGGAATTCGTTTGAGCGTATCGTTCGCCGCGTCGATTGTCGCCAGCCCTGTCAGCCGCGCGAGCCATCCCGCGCGCACGTGACGATGGAAAAATTGCGCGGTGAAAACGTCGGGCTGCGAATCCAGGCTCGCCCACGTCGCTCGTCCGCGATCCGTGTCGAGAACATAAAAGATACTGTCCGGATGCGGCCGGGTCGCGTCGAACCTGCTCGCCCCGAGACCCTCGATGATCATGACAAGCGCGAGAAATCCCGACACCGACGGCACGAACCATCGCCAGCCGCTCGTCAGCCAGTCCATGTAAGGGATCAATAGGCCAAACAGAAGTGCGGCTGTCAGTCCCGATAGTACGAGGAAGAGCAGCGTTCCATCCGGCGAAGCGACGAAGGCCGGCGCTATCATCGCGGTGCCCGGCACCAACCCGACGAGCGCAAGAATCGCGGGCCGAATCGATGCGCGTTCCAGTGTCGCGCCCGAGCGATAACTGATTGCGAGCGTCGCAAACAACAGCGGCCAGGTGAACATATAGCTGCCGCCGGGAAATCCGACGCTGACGGCGAGCATAAGCACCGTCCAGACAATCAGCGCACCCGCACCGAGGTTTTGCGCGCGAATCCTCCGGCTCATCAAAACGTATGTCGTCCACAATGTGCAGAAAATGATTGCGAGCGCCGCGACCGAGTAGCACCCGCCGCCGTAGGTCGTTCCACACGGCAGCATCTGGTAGCCCGCCAGCTCGGACATTAGTCCCCACGTGCCGCGTGCCTCCAACACCGCGACAACGAGCGCAAGGGCATAGATCGCAGCTCCCGCGGCGATACCTCCGGCGTTAAATCGTCCGTCGTAAATTCCGATTCCCAATCCGCCGGCAACCAGCATCGCCACCAGCAAGGCAAGCGGTAGCGCGAAATGCTTCGTGTAATGCATCAGGATGCCGCCGGCGACAAAAAAGACCTGGTCGTCGAATCGAGGATCGCTCAACGCTATCGATCCAAACTGCCGCGCCATCGACAGCGCGTACATTCCCTGATGCTGAAGCGAGCGCGGGTCGAGCTGGTCGGCGTTGTCGAGTTCCGTGTGATAACGGGTAATCCCGCCCGATGGCGCGAAATCCATACCGTCGACTCCGGTCGCAAGAAAAACAGTAAGGTCCGTGTCGCTCGGCATTCTCCGATACACCGATACCGCCGCCGAGGTCGCGCGCGGAAATGGCGCCGCGGCTGCGAACTGATCGACCAGCCATTGATTGCGCTCACTGGTCTGGAACATCATCGACGGCCCTTCGTCGCCGCGAAACTCGAAGTTCAGCACGACCTTGACCTCGCGCAGAGTCGGGTACGTTTCGACGAAAGCCTTGGCGCCCAGTAAGCCGAGTTCCTCGCCATCGGTGAACAGCACGATGAGATCGTTGCGCAGCGCGCGGCCGGCTTTCAGCGCGCGAATCGTCTCCAGGATTGCCGCGACCGACGCGGCATCGTCGCCCGCGCCCGGCCCGCTTGGCACAGAGTCATAGTGCGCGACCAGCATCACCGCGCCGGTAGATTTTTTCGCGGGATCTGTTGCCAGGCCCGGGACCCGTCCTACGATATTGCGCACCACGGCCCACGTATCGGGCCCGAACGGAATGTGCCGCGCGACGGTCGCAGTCTGAACTTCAGGATTCGCGCCGAGTTCCTGCAGCCGCCCGACGATATATTCGAGTACCCGTTCGTGCTCGGTGGATGAGACTGGATGAGGCCGCACCGCGATTGCCCGCACGTCGCGCATCGCGCGCGCCGGCGAGAATTCCGACGCGGGCGGTTCCGTCACGCCGATAGATGGCGCCTCGCTGCCGCGGATCACAACCAGCGCAATGAGACACAACAAAAGAAAAGTTACCGGTCCGGTCAGATCGCCCGGATCGCGCAGTCCCGTCGTCAAGTGGAATCTCCTCCGCCAACCCCCAGCGCCTCTTATACGCAGATGGCGCGTCTCCGAACAATTGCGGGCTTAACGGTTACCCGCCCGCTCTTTGCCCGGCTCGCCTTGGTCGTTATGATCGACCGGTCGGAGTCGAACTGAGACTCGAGCACCTCTACGGATGTCCGCTGCCGAAGCCATCGCTCCGCAAATTATGACGCGCCCGCGCCGCGTGCTGATCGTGCTGCTCGGCGCCATTGGCGACGTTGTTCGCGCACTTCCGTTGCTCGGACGCATCCGCCACGCGTGGCCGGACGCGCATATCGGGTGGGCTGTCGAACCGAAATCGGCTCCACTGCTCGAGAATCATCCCTGGCTCGACCAGGTGATCATGTACGATCGCGCTCACGCGCCGTGGACCTTTCTTCCCTTCCTGAACCGGATTCGCGGCGGAGGCTTCGACCTGGTCCTCGACCTTCAGCGCCATCTAAAGAGCGGGCTCGCGTCGAGAGTCTCTGGCGCTTGCGATCGATTTGGTTTCTCCGCGGTGAACACCAAGGAGTTCAACCATCTCTTTTCCAATCATCACATTGCGCCACAGCCCAACATGCGACTGAAGCTGCTTCAGTACCAGGCGTTCGGCGACGCGCTCGAAATTCCACCGGCGCCCATTGAATTTGGACTGACCGCGTCTGATCAGGAACGCGATCGTGCGCGTGCAATCCTCACCGATGCGCCGCGGCCGCGACTCGCCGTCATTCTCGGTTCGTCGTGGCCGAGCCGCATCTACTTCCCCGAATCGACCGCAGCGGTAATCACCGAACTGGTGCGCGCCGGCACAAATTCTCCAGCACTGTTTCCAGTTTTGCTCGGCGGTCCCGATGAGACCGGGCTCGCCGGCGACGTGATGCGTCATCTTGGCGATACGCCGGCGCTGAATCTTGCCGGCCGCACCTCGCTTCGCGACCTGATCGCGGTCTTCCAGGAATGCGCCGCGGCGTTCGGTCCCGACTCAGGCCCGATGCATATCGCGGCGGCCGTCGGATGTCCCGTCGTGTCGCTCTGGGGCGCGACCGCGGCCGAACGTTCCGCGCCGTGGGGCTTTGCCGAATTCGCCGTCAGCGGCGAGATCCCATGTCATCCCTGCTATCTTCGCCAATGCCCGATCGGGCGGGAATGCATGCGGCGAATATCCCCGGGCGAAGTCAGTGCGGCCTTACGGCGCGCGCTCGATCTGCGCGGAGCGTCGAATTGAACTGGTGGACGTTCTGGGTTCGAGGGCGTACCGCTCAGGCGGGGGGGATGGGTTCTGTTCCTGCTTGACTACGACGCGCGATTTTCCGAAGAACTTCGCGAAGTTCTGATCGATTCCGCGTTCGCGGCCATCGACGGGACTCTGGCCAAATGCGTGCGTCGCTCGCGTCACGCGGAGACCTGGCGCGAGCGTCTGGGCGGCGCCAGCGGCCCGTTTGTCTACTTCAAGGTGATTGACGCGACTCGCGGACCGCTCTCGATCCGGCGGATGTTCAAGGGCTCGCGGGTCGCGCACGTCGCGCGCATATCGGAGCATCTTCGCGGCGACGGGATTGGCGTTCCCGAAATTTTGCTGCTCGGTGCGGAACAGCACGGCGGCCGCGAGATCGTGGCGACCGCGGCCGTCGACGGTTGGAACATTCCGCGGCACCTGCGCCTGCGGCGCGAGACGCTTGCGGCAAAACGCGGAATCCTGCGCGCACTCGGCGGGGAGGTCGCGCGGCTGCATCGCGCCGGTTATCTCCATGGCGATCTCACCCCGTATAATATTTTCGTCACCGGCGTGAATCCGCCGCAGTTTGTGTTTATCGATCACGATCGCACCCGGCGCACGATTCTTAGCCGCTTCGAGCGGCCGCGGATGCGCAATCTCGTTCAACTCGGCCATCTCGACCTCAAGACGATCAGCAATACCGATCGTATGCGGGTGTGGTGCGGTTATTCGGCGGCGATGCCGCCCCGGCGCCGGCGCACGACGCGCCGGCGCGTTGCGCAGATGCTGCGGGCGCGAATTGCGCGTGACCGGGATCTCGCGCAAGCTGCGGAAGAGATTCGGCCCGAGCGCAGGGAGGCAAGGGAGGGTTGATGGCTCCGGCGAAGATTTCGGTGGTGATCCCGGTCTACAACGAAGCCAACACCATCGGCCGCGTGATCGAGCGCGTACTCGACTGCGGATTCGACGCTGAAGTTATCGTGGTCGACGATGCTTCCACGGACGGGACTCGCGAATTTCTACAAAAGTTCAATCATCCACGCGTGCAGTGCTTTTATCACGCCGTCAATCGTGGCAAAGGCGCCGCGCTGAGGCTTGGTTTTGCCGCCGCGAAAAATCCATACCTCTTCGTGCAGGACGCCGACCTCGAATACGATCCAAAAGATTACGCCGCGATGATTCCGCCTTTGCTCGACGGCCGCGCCGATATGGTTTATGGCTCGCGCTTCCTATCCGGTCCTCATCGTGTGATGTTCTTCTGGCATTACGTGGCCAACCGCAGCGTGACCCTGCTCTCCGACATGATCAGCGACTTGAATCTGACCGACATGGAAACCGGCATGAAAGCTTTCGTGCGCGAGAAGCTCGTCACCCTCAAGCTCAGCGCAAATCGCTTTACCTTCGAGCCGGAGGTAACGGCCAAGGCGGCGCGCGCGCGATGGCGAATATATGAAGTACCGGTCTCGTACTCGGGACGCACCTACGAGGAGGGCAAGAAGATCGGATTCCGCGATGCGCTGAGCGCGGTGGGCGCAATTTTGTATTACCGATTCTTCGACTGATGCGATCAAACTATAATATGAAATCTGCACCCGCCCAGTCGCTGGCCCCGCAACCGAACACTGTCCCTATGTCACGGCTGCGCATCGCAGGCGTCGATCCCGAACTCGGCTTCGGCGGTGGCGAGACCCAGGTTATGGGCCTGACGCTTGCGCTGATCGCGGCCGGCCACAGCGCTGAACTGATTTGCGATCCGGCGGCCCGGCTCTGGGAGCGGGCAGCCAATGCCGGTATCCGATGCCATCCTCTGCGAATCCGCAACGCGGTTGACATTCCCGCCGCGATCCGGCTGCGCGGAATTCTCAAACGTGAGCACTACGACATCGTCCACTTCCACACTTCACGCGCGCATTCGATGGCGCCGCTGGTGCGCGGGTTTGCGCCGGCGTTGTTTGTCACGCGCCGCATGGACTACCGGCCCAATCGTATTTTCGCGCCGTACCTGTTCAATCGTGCGGTCGATTGCGTGGTCGCGATTTCTGGCGGCGTTGCCGATTCTCTGGCGGCGGCTAATGTAGATCGCGCTCGCATCGCGGTTGTTCCAAGCGGAGTCGATTGCGAGCGCTTCCATCCTCCGACCGCCGATCAACGCGCCGGCGCGCGAGCGGCACTCGGAATAGGAGAAGACGAGATTGCGATAACCGCGGTCGGCGCGCTCGAAGCTCGCAAGGGTCATCGCTATCTGGTCGAAGCGATCGCGACTCTGGCGGAGTCAGCCTTCCCGGTCAGGTGCTTCATCGCGGGCGAGGGATCGATTCGCCGGGATCTGGTGCGCCAGATCGCTGAGCTTGGATGCGCCCAGCATGTTACGATGCTTGGCCGAATCGAGCATCCGCGCGAACTGCTGTGGGCGTCGGACATATTCGCGATGCCTTCCCTGAATGAGGGTCTCGGCGTTGCGGCTCTGGAAGCCATGGCAAGCGGATTGCCCGCGATCGCGAGCGCTGTCGGCGGACTCCGCGAAGTCGTCGAGCACGACATCACCGGGATATTGGTCGCGCCCGGTCGTGCAGATGAAATCGGATCTGCGATCTCCTGGCTGGCAAAATCCGCCGAGCTCCGAGCAAACATGGGTGCGGCGGCGCGTGCGCATGCGGAAAACAAATACTCGATGGACTCGATGGCTGAACGGACGCTTGAGCTCTATCGGGCGGCGCTCAAAAAAACCCGGGGAGTAAGGAACTCGAACCAATGAAAAGCATGACCGGCTTCGGCAGAGCGATTGCCGAGCATAACGGCACCCGCGTGACCGCCGAAGTGCGCGCGCTCAATCAGCGCTTTTTCGAACTCAAGCTCGCGGTGCCGCGCGGATGGGGCGAGCACGAAGCGGAGATCCGCAAATCCGTGCAGAACGTAGTCGCGCGTGGCCGCGTCGAGGTGTTTATCAAATCAGTTGCGATAAAGCCGCCGCCGGTGCGCCTGGAGGTGAACGATCGGCTCGCAAACCTCTACGTCGCGGAACTGCGCCGGCTCGGCAAGCAGCTCCATCTCAATGGCAATCCGGAAATCGGTTCGATATTGAGCCGTCCCGAAATTTTCCACGTGATCGAGGAAGAACATGACTCGCGCGCGGCGTTTGCGCTCGGCCAAAAAGCGCTCTCTCGCGCGCTGAAGGCGCTCGACGCCGAGCGCCAGCGTGAGGGCCGCAGCCTGCACAACGACTTTGCGACCCGGATGCGTAGTATCGAGACCATGGTGCCGAAGATCGAGCAGCTCGCCGAACAGTCCCGCGCCGAGATAATGGAGAACTTTCACAAACGCGTTCGCGAACTGCTCGCGGACCTGCCCGTCAACGAGAAGAAGCTCTACGAGGAAGCGTCATCGGCCTCGCAGCATGGCGATATCAGCGAGGAGATCACGCGCCTTCGCACCCATCTGGAGGGCCTCAAGTCGCTGTTGAAACGCAAAGGGCAGGTCGGGAAATCGATCGAGTTTCTACTCCAGGAAATTAACCGCGAAGTGAACACGATGGGCTCGAAGTCGCAGAACGCGGCACTTTCTCAAGTAACGGTTGAAGTTAAGGCGGAAGCGGAAAAGATGCGGGAGCAGGTGCAAAACGTCGAATAGGCATAGTATTAAACGTCATTTGCACCTATGGGACGGGTTAGATATTCTTGAGATCAGATGACTCCCCGCCGCCGAGACGCGGTATAATCTTCATCCTTTCGGCGCCTTCGGGTGCTGGCAAGACTACGATTTATCGTGAGGCGCTCAAGGCAATTGCGGACCTCGAGTTCTCGGTATCGCTGACCACTCGCACGCCTCGAGAGGGAGAGGCAGAAGGAATCGATTATCGCTTTGTGAGTGAAGACGAGTTCAGACGCAGGCAATCTTCCGGCGAACTTGCGGAATGGGCGCGTGTGTTTGAGTCTTCGTATGGCACCCCGCGCGCTCCGCTCGACGCCGCAGTTGCGGTCGGCCACGACATCCTGCTCGATATCGATATCCAGGGCGCTCGCCAGATTCGCGCGATCTATCCCGACGACTCCGTCGCGGTCTTTGTTCTTCCCCCGAGCTTCGCCGAACTGGAAGGGCGGCTACGTAAGCGCGGCACTGAGGAAGAATCGAAGATCCAGCATCGCCTTCTGAAGGCGCGCAGCGAAGCGGAGGCATTTCCGGAATACGACTACCTGATAATCAACTCCAAAGTGAATGATTCGATCGCGCGCCTGCAGGCGATCGTGAACGCGGAGAGGCTCAGGGTCGGCCGCTTGCGGGCCGATTTCGCGCCGTGGAAGAGTTAGCTCAAAGTAGTCCCGATCAACTCGCGGACCTTATCGGGCGGGTTCAGAGTTACAGCCCGCAGGCCGACGTCGCTCTTATTCGCCGCGCTTACGAATATTCGGCGCGGATGCATGTCGATCAGAAGCGCGAGTCAGGCGAGCCGTATGTAATCCATCCGCTCAACGTCGCGCTGATCATCGCGCAGCTCAAACTCGACGTACCGTCGATCGTTACCGGCCTGCTCCACGACGTGGTGGAAGACACCCAGGCGTCGCTCGCCGAAGTGCAGTCGGACTTCGGCGCCGAGGTTGCGCAACTCGTCGACGGGGTGACCAAGGTCTCGAAGATCACTTTCCAGAGCCGCGAAGAAAAGCAGGCGGAGAATTTCCGCAAGATGATCATCGCGATGGCGCATGACATCCGGGTGGTGCTGATCAAGCTCGCCGATCGCCTGCACAACATGCGCACTCTCGATCATCTGGACGCGGACCGGCAGCAGGAAATCGCGCGCGAGACGATGGAAATCTACGCGCCGATCGCCCACCGCCTCGGCATCTACTGGCTCAAGTCCGAGCTCGAGGATCTTTCTTTTCGCTATCTGAACACCAGCGCGTACGGCACGCTCAAGGCTTTCGTCGCGAAGAAACGCAAGGAGCGCGAGGAATATATCGCGAGCGTGATCGAGATTCTCTCCCGGCGCCTCGACGAAAGCAGCGTGAAGGCGGAAGTCACCGGCCGTCCGAAACACTTCTACTCGATCCACACCAAGATGCAGGAGCTGGGGCTCAGCTTCGAGGAAATCTACGACTTGGTCGCGTTCCGTATCATCGTCGACACGGTCCGCGAATGTTACGAGGCGCTCGGCGTAGTGCATGCGAATTGGAAGCCGGTGCCGGGGCGCTTCAAGGATTATATCGCGCTGCCCAAGGCCAACATGTACCAGTCGCTGCATACCACGGTGATTGGGCCGCGCGGCCAGCGGATGGAAGTGCAAATCCGCACCCGCGAAATGCACAAGGTGGCGGAAGAGGGAATCGCGGCGCACTGGAGTTACAAGGAGGGCAACTCCAAGGAACTCAGGGATACGGAGCGGTTCGCGTGGCTGCGCAGGCTTATCGAGTGGCAGCAGAACCTCAAGGACCCGCAGGAATTTCTCTCCACAGTCAAGGACGATTTATTTCCCGAAGAAGTTTTCGTCTTCACGCCCAAGGGCGACGTCTTCGATTTCCCACTCGGCTCGACGGTGATCGACTTCGCATATCGAATTCACTCGGAAGTTGGAAACCATCTGGCCGGCGCGCGCGTGAACGGGCGGATGGTTCCGCTGCGCTACCGGCTTCGCTCGGGCGACACGGTTGAAGTGCTGACTTCCGAAAAGCAGGTGCCGGGCAAGGACTGGACCAATTTTGCGGCCACGGCGCGCGCAAAATCACGCATCCGCCAGTGGCTTCGCAATCAGCAGGCGGAACGATCGCGCGATCTGGCGGTATCTCTGGTCGATCGAGAACTGGAACCGCTCAAGCTGAGCGTTGGGCAGCTTCGATCGAGCAAACGACTCGAAAATGTGCTTTCGGAATTTTCGCAGCGCGACGTCGAGAGTCTGCTCGCCGCGATCGGCTACGGAATAATCACGCCGGCACAATTGCTCGCGAAGGTTCTGACCCCGGAAGAATTAAAGATCTACCGGCCGGACAAGCCGCCCACGGCTTTCGGGCCCGCGCAGCGTGAGCGCGCCGCCAAGGAAGCGCGCAAGTCGGCCAGCAGCGCGGTGGTTGTGTCCGGCGTCGGCGACATGCTGGTGCGATTCGCGCGATGCTGCAATCCGCTGCCGGGTGAGGCGATCACCGGGTTCATTACTCGCGGACGCGGCGTCACGGTCCATGTCGCGGGATGCCCGCATGCGCTCAATACAGATCCGCAACGACGCGTCCCGGTGGTTTGGAAAGACGGGGAGGAAGCGCCACGGCAGATCCGCCTCGAGGTCTTGTGCGCCGATCAGCCGGGATTGCTCGCCGCGATGACCAAGGCGATCGCTTCGGCTGGCGTCAATATCTCGACTGCGGAAGTAAAGACCCGAGGCGCGGACGGACGCGCGCTGTCGGTGTTCGAAGTCAGCGTCACCAGCGCGCGGCAGTTGAACAACCTGATGAACTCGATCGGCGCGATCGACGGCGTGATGAGAGTGTCGCGCCTGGGCCAGCAAAACGGCCATCGCTTCTGATCGTTTGCGCGCAATGCGATGAAGACAGCGATTCATACCAAACAGGCGCCAGCTGCGCTCGGTCCGTACTCGCAGGCTGTCGAACAGCGCGGAATGATCTTCTGCTCGGGGCAGATTGGTTTCGATCCGCTGTCGGGGACGTTGGTGGAAGGCGGAATCGAATTCGAAACGCGGCGTGCGCTCCAGAATCTTGGCGAAGTGCTGGCAGCCGCGGGCGTGGATTTTGTCGATGTGATCCGGACAACGATCTTCATGGTCGATCTCAGCGAGTTCGAGACGGTCAACCGTATCTACGGCGAGCATTTCGAGCCACCGTATCCGGCGCGCTCGACGGTCCAGGTCGCGGCGTTGCCGCGCAAGGCTCGAATCGAGATTGACGCGATCGCGACGAAGCGAATGTCGCTTGTATCTGAGTAAACGGCGCGTAGCCGGTCCGTCGACCGGCTACGCTAAAGACCATCCGGGTTCAGTGGCAGTATCCCTGCGTGCCGCTCCACGAGCCGGAAGTGGCGTCGCTATAGTGGAAGCGGACGTGGACGCTGTCATTTGTAGACCCCATCAGGACGGCGGTGAATGTTGCGCCTTTGGGTACGTGGCCGGTTGCGCCGCCGCAAATTGGGGGAACAGTTATCGAACCCTGGTAAACCAGATTGCTGCTTTGATTTCCGCTCGGTAGCCAGTCGTTGTCGTGAGCTGGGTCAGTGATGGTCTGATTTGGCATGGGGACATTCAGCGTCACCGACGTTTTATCCGGACACTGGACCGTCATGGACACGTTTATGTTCGAGAATGTAACGGTATCGGCGGGATGATTGCCGGGGATACTGAAATCAAAGCCGGCACGTAGAGTGTCGCCGGAGTGAACAGGCAGGTTTCCCTCCATTGATCCGGAGATCGTGACGCCCGCGTTGCAGGTTGCGGCTAAGTCTAGCGATATGTCTTCACATTGGTTCGCGGCCACAGCTTGGCGCCTGATGAGATTCCCGGCCAGATCCGTTTGGGTGAAGCTGTCCAAGTCGGTTTCAAAGAACAGCGATACCCCATCGGTATCCACTCCCGTGCAAAAGGAGGCGCCCGGTACCACAATCGTGGTGCCGCCGATCAAGGCGCCCGTCGTGGGATTGTATTGATTGTAGTTGCAGTCCCCATCGCCACTGTTGAGAAAGAAGTTGCCGTTCGCTAGTACGGCGAAACCATCAGAATCTATCGCGGCCGGCGCGGCAATCGAGATCGGACCGCCAATTACTGCCCCCGTAGTTGCATTGAGTTTGAACACTTCTGGCGGATCGTTGGGATAGCCTGTCAGGACGTAGAGCGCCCCGTTGAAGATAGCGATATCCTGAACGCCATCAGCAGGCCGTGGGTTAGGTATCGTCCCGATGTCTGCGCCTCCAGCCCCGCCATTAAGCGGCGCGATGTGGATGAAAGCCGGGGGCCCGAAGCCAAAGGGAGCGCCTAGATCTGTATAGTAGACCAGGTTGCCGACGACCAAGAGACCCCGGCCGTTATCGGCTCCTGTTGGAAGGAAGGAGCCGACGGTGGCCCCGCCGTTAAAGTCGTAGGTCGTAATCGGCCCAAACGGAGGAGTGAGCGACGCATTATTGCAACTGATCAAGGGTAACGCCTGGACAGTGCCGGCCCCGAGCGCAACGGCAAGGGTAAGTGCCAAGGTAAGCCAACCGCTTGCCCTCAATGCCCGCGACGTGTTTTTCTTGCGCATTTTTTCACCGATTTGAGTTCGCTCAGTCCGGCCAACATTTTCCTCGGATGCACATCACCATTCCGGTCTTGGTGACTGCTGCTGGCCGCGGGTCGTTAAGAAGTGTCTTATCGTTCCAGGCGACGGACAATACAAACGCACCACGTCTAAAGCAAGCCGCTTTCATTGACTTTGATCGGCAGTCACGCGTTCCAGGCAGCCGAGATCACTCCAGGTTCAGAATCGCGAAGGCGGCGGCGTCCAGGTACTTTTGGGCGGGATCGAGTTTGCGCGCGGAACGCGCGAGGCGCGAGGTTCGTGCGGCGCATCGCAGGCGACAGCGGAGAATCGTATAGCCGTGACTTATCGAGGTCGAGGATCATCACGGTGAAACTCTCGCCGGCCTGGGTCACGAGCAGGTTGTGCAGGTTGAGGTCGGCGTGCAAGAGGCCCTTGCGATGCATCGTTTCGATTGCGGCGCGAGCCTGTTCGAGGACGTGACTTCGCACCACCGGATCGTCGTCGGTCTGAATGAATTCCCAGAGCGTCATTCCCGGCATCGCGCGGGTCAGAAAAAATCCGCGGTAAAGCGCAGGACCAATCCATTCGACGATCGCGCCCATCGGCTCCGCGACCGGAACTCCGCGATTCATCGCGGCGACCGTCACCGCGAGTTCAATCAGCGGACGTGGATTGATGCCCAGGTAAACATCGTTGAGTATCGACGCAATGATGCCGCCGCGGCGCGAGCGTCGCGCGTACATCTCCGGCGCCCCCTCGATATTGATGCGAAACGCGCTCTGCCGATTGCCCGCCCCCAATGCCCCCGCGGCGCCGAGTGTGCCGAGGCTCTGAAGAATCGCGGACGCGAGCGCTGCAACGTCGCGATGCAAGATTATGTCGCGGCGTCCGAGCCTGATTCGGGTGAAGTTCGGATCGGCGCGCCACTGAATTTGCGATGCAGGTCTCACCTGTTGGCTGCGGGCCGATGAGTAACGATTTCGGCCGCGGAATTCATAGTAGCGGTCATGCGATCAATCTCGCCACTTCTGAGCCAGAGGACAAACAGCGCGGCTAGCGTGAGGAGCGAAGAAACAAAATGCGCTGAGTAAAATAGCGCGAATCGGTTCCAATGAAGTTCCGGAATGTAATTGAGTGCGATCGATAGCCCCAACAACGTCCACACTGCGGGTTGCGCGCGGTCGCCGTCAGCGCGATCCGTCCACAAGGCGGCGATCAGTGCCATGTATGGCAGCAGCATCGCGGCGTAGTAACTCTTCCATGAAATCGGCGCGAACGAGGGCATCAAACAGAAGAGTCCGCACAGCGCGAGACGGCCGCGCAAAGGCCCGCGTTCGCGCGCGCGCGAGTCCCAGAAAAGCACCGCGGCGATGAGAATCATTTCGAGCGACATTCCGACAATCGTAGGAATCGACGATGTTTCCGCGTCCGTGCCGATTTGCAGGCTCATCACGCGCGCCACCGCCGACACTGCCGACTGGTTGGTGATCATGGTTCGATATCGATTCGTCATCGATAGCATCGCAGTCACGTAGGCGGCGCTCTGATCGATCCATCGATGCGGCCCGAAAAACACGATCGGCGCCACCAACAGCGCGATTCCCGCGACGACGGTCCATCCGAGCGCCTTAAACCGGCCTCTGATCAACAGGTAAAGCGCGGCGAGAACCGCAAATGGTTTGATCAGTATTGCGGCGGCGAGCATCCCGCCTGCCGATGGGTCGTGCGATTCCTCGGCGGCTACGATCGTCCAGACAATCAGCGCGAGCGTGGGCAGGTTGATCTGACCGTGCTCGATGTTGTTGTCGATGAAGACAAATGCGAGAAGCACGGGAAGCACAATCAGCGCCGCGGGCAATCGTCGCACGCGGCCAAACAGGATCACGCCCGCGCCGAGTACGAACTCGACCAGGGCGTAGGCGTTGATCGTGAAGAAGACGAACTGCGCAAGACGGCGCGGCAGCGCGGCCAGCGGCGCGAAAGCGATCGCAAAGATTGGCGCGTAGAGAAATCGATCCGAATCGTCAGGCGGATAGATCGCGAGGCCGTGAAGCACGCGATGACCGGTGCGATAGTAGACGTTGAAATCGCCCTGCTTGCGCAGCGTCGCCGAGATGCCAAGTCCTGCGATGTAAAGGCCCATCGCGAGCCACGCGAGCCGGCGCGCGCGCTCCTCGTCGATGGTTCTCATTGGGCGGAGCGTAACGGCTGCGCGACGAGCGGCGAAACGGCGCTCACGAAATCGGCTTAGCTTCCTCGATCAGCATGATCGGAATATCGTCGCGCACCGGATATTCCAGTTTGCAGGCATCGCAGACCAGGCCGTCCTGCTTCGGATTCAGTCGCAGGGCGCCCTTGCACTTCGGGCACGCGAGGATGTCGAGCAGTTCCTGATTCAGCGCCATTGCGGAAACCCTCCGATCGATTTCTCCGGAGTTTCTATGCGTGCGACGCGGCAGCGCGCTTGTTCGCGGCGCCCAGTATCAATTCATCAAGCGCCAGCGCATCGGCCGGGTCCATCGTAACTTCGAGCCTGAGAGCGTATAGCGAATCGCGCGCGAACGGAAACCGTTCCAGCTTTACTAGATCCTTCTCGGTGGTGACGACCAGGTCCACATCGCGCATCGCATTCACAATAGTCTGCCAATCTGCACTGGTGTAGGCATGATGATCAGGATACTCGAAAACACCGACCAGGTCCGCGTCGAGATCGCGCAGCATCGCATAAAAACCGCTCGCGTCGGCGAGGCCGCTGACCGCGAGCACCCGCCGTCCGGCAAGGCCGAGCGGGATTTCGCGCCATTCTCCGTTCTCGATAGCGAGGAAGGAGTGCGGACGAATCGAAGCGCGGAGAACCTTTCGCGAGCTGAGTTTCGCGATTTCGGACGGACGCAAGGACGATGCTTGATCGCCAAAATTTACGATCACGATCGCGTCGGCGCGCCTCACGGAGCCGATCGGCTCGCGCATCGGGCCGGCCGGAAGCATCCAGCCATTGCCAAATCCCCGCTGGCTGCTCACCAGCAGCAGATCGACATCGCGATACAACCGTTCGTGCTGAAATCCATCGTCGAGGATAACTGCATCGAGCGGGCCTAGTTGCGTCAGCAACTCGATCGCATCTATTCGGCGCCGCGCGACTGCGATCGGTCCGCTGAACAACTTTGCGAGCATCGTCGGTTCGTCGCCCGCTTCTTCCGGTGAGACTTTCAAGGTGCCGCCGTCGGCAACCAGCAATGCGAGCGCTCGCGACGGTGCACGATTATAGCCGCGACTCACTATCGCAACCTTCAGACCATGGCTCTGCAAGCGGTTGGCGAGAAACAGCGTGAACGGAGTCTTGCCGTTGCCACCGACCGTCAGGTTGCCGACGCTGATCGTCATCACGTCCACCCGGCGCTTGTTCAACCGCCAATATAGATGTCGGACGCTGATTCCAAAGCGGTAGAGTCCGGCCGCGGCGGCGAGTGGAAGCCATCCGGGCAAGTCGCGCGCGGGAAGCTTCCGCGTCCACAGCCGTTCGATTCGCGGGCGATTTCGGCCTGGCTCGCGAGACGCCATCAATCAGCCACGATCGATCAGCGCCTGGATCTGTTCAACGGAGATTCGCGCGCTGCCCGATCGTTTGGAGATCGCGATCTGCGCGCTGCGGCCCGCGTCCTGCCGCGCCGCGTCGTCAGCAAGCCAACGCGTGCATTCGTTTGCGATGTCGCGAGCATTCTTGACCACCGCGGCTCCGCCAGCCTCGAGCAGGGCGTTCACAACCTCGCGTTGGTTCTTGTGATGCGGACCGGTGAGGACCGGGACGCTCGCCATCGCGGGTTCCACGGGGCTCTGGCCGCCGCGTCCAGGAACAAGGCTGCCGCCGACGAAAGCGACGGTTGCGCGGCGATAGAGTGCGCGCAGTTCGCCCATCGTATCGAGCAGCAAAATGTTGGCGCTCCCGATCGAATTTTCGCGACCCAGGCTCGACGCCTTCACGTAGCGCAACGAATCGGCTTGCAGCATCTTTTCGAGTTCACCAACGCGTTCCAGATGACGCGGCGCCAGCACCAGCGCGAGACTCGTAAAACGCGTACGCAGTATTCGATATGCATCGACGACGACGGGTTCTTCGCCTGCCGCCGTCGAGCCAGCAACCAAAATTTGCCGTTCGGGCGCAAACGCGAGCAGTTCGGGTCGAATCGCGGCTTCATCCACCTGCTCCGCGATTTTCGTATTTCCGGTCACGATGATTTTCGTCGCGAGCTCGAACTTGGCATAGCGGTACGCATCGTCGCTGCTCTGCGTCATGATCAGGTTCGCGCGCCCAAGTGCGTTTTCGAACAGGCTCCGCGCAAGCAAATAGCGGCGCATCGATCGTTCGGACATGCGGCCGTTGACAACTGCAATCCGTGCGCCGAATCGCGCCGCCTCGCGAAAGTAGTTGGGCCAGATTTCGGTCTCGGTGATCAGCAGTACCTTCGGACGAAAGCGCGCCAGAAACGATCGAACCGCCCACGGCGTGTCGAACGGCGCGAGCATCCATGCCGACGCCTTGGGTATTCGACGCTCCGCCGCATCGCGGCCCGTTGCGGTCATGGTGGTAATCGCAAGGACCGCACTCGGATAATGCTCCAGCAATCCCATCGCGACTGGCCGGATAGCTTCTATTTCGCCGACCGAGGACGCATGAATCCAGATTCGCGGAGCGCCGGTTGCTTCTGGAAATTCTCCACGACCCATGCGCTCGGAAAAATCCCGCATATTCGCCGGATGCGCCGCGAGCAGCGCGAAGGGTAGCGCCGGATACCAGAGCAAATTGTACGCCGCGTTCAACATCGAAGCCTCATGGATTTGCGCAAGCTCGGGCGCGCGCAGCAAGGCATCTCAGTTGACGAGTCCGCCGTTGCCGGCGAGATCCTCGGGCGACATGAACTGGAGATCGTAAAGTTTGCGATATTCGCGGCCCCGCGCGAACAGCTCGTCGTGAGTTCCCTCTTCGACGATTCGACCGTGGACGATCACTACAATTCGATCCGCGCGGCGCACGGTGGACAAGCGATGCGCAATCACCAGCGTGGTTCGATTCGCCATCAGATGCTCGAGCGCCTCCTGCACCGATCGTTCTGACTCCGAGTCGAGTGAAGAAGTCGCTTCGTCGAGAATCAGGATCGGTGCGTCCTTCAAGAGTGCGCGCGCGATCGCGATACGCTGGCGCTCGCCGCCCGACATGCGAACGCCCAGCTCACCGACCATCGTCTCGTAGCCCGCCGGCAGCCGTGAGATGAAGTCGTGCGCGTTGGCGAGCTTGGCGGCCGCGCTCAGCCGATCGAGTTTCCGGTCGCCGCTGCCGTACGCGATGTTGTCGCGAATCGTGTCGTCGAAGAGAAACGTATGCTGAGTGACCAGGCCGATTTCCGCGCGTAGCGATGCAATTTTCAGGTTGCGCACGTCGATTCCGTCGATCGTTACGCGCCCTTTCTGAACGTCATAGAAGCGCGGAATCAGGTCCGCGATCGTGGATTTGCCGCCACCGCTCATCCCGACCAGCGCCACCACCTTGCCCGCGCCAATCTCGAGGTTGATATCGCGCAGCACCCATTCCTCGCCGTATCTGAAACTCACGTTTTCGAACGCGATGCTATGCGGGCCGTGCGCTAGCTCCGTCGCATCGGGATTGTCGGGCACATCGCTCGGATGATCCATCATTTCGAAGACGCGCTCGGCGGCGGCGAGCCCCTGCTGGATGGTGTTGTTGGTCTTGCTGACGCTCTTGAAGGGCGGGTACACCAGGATCATCACCGTGAAAAAACCGGCGAATTGACCGAGCGTGCGCGCGCCCGATTGCAGCGAGCCCATCGCCCACCATACGACCGCCACGACCGCGAACGCCCCCATCGCCTCGATCAGCGGACCGGTAAACGCTTTGATTCGCGCGACGCGCAGGTAGATTCGAAACAGGCGCTTCAGCTCGCGGTTGAATCGCTTGCGCTCGTAATCTTCCATCCCGAACGCCTTGACGACGCGGTTTCCCTGGAAGGTTTCGTGCAGCAGCGATTGCAGGCCGCTCATTTGCTTCTGTGAATTCTTGGTCTCGCGGCGCACTTTCTTGGAAAGACTTACGATCGGAATGACGACGATTGGGAAACCGATAAAGGCGACAATCGCCAGCCGCCAATCGAGCTTGAATGCGACCACGAGAAGCACTATCAGCGACGCGCCGCCGCCGAAGACGGAAAATACTCCGTTGGTGATGGCTTGCGTGACGAGGTTCACATCATTGATCACGCGTGAAACCATCACTCCAGTCGGGGTGCGATTGAAAAAGCTGAGCGATTGGCGTTGCAGGCTTTCGTTGAGATCGGCGCGAAGATCCATCGTGACCTTCTGGGCGATGTAGGCGCTCAAATAGTCATCGGAGAAATTGGCGATCGCGCGGAGCAAAAATAGTCCCGCCAGCACCAGCGAGTATTCCCGCAGCATGAAGGCGCCGTGCCTATCGAGACGATGCGAAACGCCGAGACTGGTCCCGAGATCGACCACCATCCGTACCAGCACCGGCACGCCCCCGGTAGCCGCTGACAGCGTGAGCATCGCGATTGCAAGCAATACCACGTAGGGAAACATGTACCGGCGGAGGTATCCGAGCATGCGCAATTGCAATGGGGTGAGCATCTTCATGCGATCATGCTCAGCGCAATTTCGGCGACGCGGCCGGCGGCTCCCGGAGCGCCCAGCTTGTCACGCAGCGCGCCGAGCGCCGTTACTGTTTCGGCGCGAATCGTATCGCTGAGCAGCGGCTCGGCGGCCCGCACGAGGTTTTCCACGGTCACCTCGCCCTGGATCAGTTCCGGCACAATTTGCTGGCCCGCCAATATGTTCGGCATCCCGATAAAATCCACTCCGGTCACAAGCATCCGCCCTAGAATATAGGTAAGTGGCGAGACTTTGTAAGCGATCACCTCGGGGCATCCGAGCAGCGCCGTCTCGAGCGTGGCAGTCCCCGACGCCACCAGCGCAAGCTGGCTCGCGGCGACAATACTATACGTATCGTTCTCGACAATTCGCACTCCGGCGAGATCTGCGCGCCCGACCGCGGCAAGTTCGTCGCGGGTCAGCGTCGGCGCGAGCGCGAGCGCTACTTCCAGGTTATTGTCGCGCGCAATGATCCGCGCCGCCTCCACCATCGGCTTCAGCAGGTAGCGAACTTCCGCGCGGCGGCTCCCGGGCAGAATCGCGATCAGTCGTGCTCCTGGTGAAAATCCGTGAAGCTTCAACGTCTCCGCGCGACTCGACACCTTCGCGACGCGGTCAAGCAAAGGATGCCCGACGAATGAAACCCGCTCGCCCGCGCGATGAAACAGCTCCTTCTCGAATGGCAGCACCACCGCGAGACGGTCCGCGCGATCGACCAGCTTGTCGACGCGCCCGCGCCGCCACGCCCACACCTGCGGCGTGATGTAATAGAGCACTGGCACGCCCGCGCGCCGGGCGGTGCCGGAGAGAATCAGGTTGAATTCGGCGTAATCGATCAGGATCACGAGGTCGGGCTTGTCGCGCTTGATGATCCTCCGCAGCTCGCGAAACGCGGAAACCGTGCGTCCGATCGTCGAGGCGAGTTCGGAGAGTCCGAGCCCGTGGATATCCTCCATCCTGACCAGCGCTCGCACTCCCGCCGCGCGCATCTTCTCGCCGGCTATTCCGAACAGTTCGCAGCCCGGATTGCGCGCCGCGATCTCGCGCGCCAGGTCGCCGCCATGAAGGTCGCCCGACGCCTCGCCCGCCACGATCATGATTCGGCGTCGGCGTTCGGTTTCCTTCAGGCGGTCACCTGGCGGTCGCTGTGCTTCGGCATTCAATCGCATCGAAGCGATTGTGATTGAAAAGCACGACGTCGCAAATAGGTTGTCCCCCGCAACTCAATTGTCGGGCGCGAAGTTTCTGCGAATCGCGTTGCGTATCTCATCGACCGGCGAACCTTGCTCCGACATGCGCTTCGCCAGCAACGCCTCCTGAGTGCAGACCTCGCACGTCGCTCCATGGGTGCCGCGATAGCAATCGAGCAGGCTCTGATGACCGAACGCCTTGTCGCATCCGCAGTAGCAATGCAGTTGCGCCAGCAGCGCGGGATCCTTCCCCGCAAATGTGTACGCCTCTCTTACCGGACCCACGAACTGCTTTGGATCGAGCGTCGGAGCGCCTTGTGATTCGTTAGCCGCGACGGTCTGCGCCTCTGCGCGTCCCGAGCAGCAGCAATGGCCCGCGACGCACATCGCTCCGCGAGGACCGCCGCTCTGCGCCGACGAACCAGCGACCATCGGCCACAAATATGCCAGCGCCAGAATCGTCGCGAGCGAAGATCCGAAAATGATTGCTCGTCTCATGCTGCACCCTTCAACTCTTGTTCAGGGTCTTCCTGACATCATCGACGATAGTCTGAGCTTTTACGACTTCGCCGTTGTATTCATGAACCAGCCGCCCGTCGGGTCCGATAAGCATCATATCGACCAGGTGCCCGACCGAGCCATCGGGTTCGATTTGCCTGCTGAGCTTGAAACCCGCCAGCGCTTTGTCGACGTCGCCGGGACCTCCGGTCAGGAAATACCAGCCCTTCTCGTCCGCGCCCTGCTGACGCGAGTAAGCGAGCAATTGTTTGGGCCCGTCATGCTCGGGATCGACGCTGATCGAAACGATCATGACCTTTGAACCGAGATCGCTTCCCAATCGAAGCGCGACGTTGGCCAGCTTCGCCGTCTCCATCAGGCACGGCCCCGGACACGACGTATAGATGAAATCCACCACCAGCGGCTTGCCCTTGAGCGACGCGAGCGAGACCTTGTCGCCATTCTGATCGATGAGGCTGGTGTCCGTGAGGCAGTTCGAGGCGGCCGCGTCATCCGCGGCGGCGCCGCGATGGCATCCAGTCACCGCGAGCAGGCTCGACGTTATTGCTGCGACGATAGCTAGAGATCTGAGACTACGATGAATACTCATATTTGCATCCATTCCTGATATTTGGATTGTTGTTGTCGCCGGTCACTCGTTTGTAACCTGAGGCTGCGGTGAAGAAGAGAGAGACGGCGTCCGCGCGGAGAGGCGGGCGATCGAGCTCAAATAGACGAACACCGCGCCCGCGAACAAACCTGCGTCCAGCGCCAGCTCCAACCACATTCTCGGCCGCGACGGCGCGCCGGTCCCGAAACATCCGCAGTCGAGCGTGAGACCTCGACGCAGTGCGGACGACAGGGCGATCATGAAAACGACGGACAGAAGAGCCACGGCGAGCGCACCGATCCGCCTGGTCGCCGGCGGAAGCAACAGGAGCGCGCAACCTATCTCGAATGGTGGCAACCCGATCGCAGGCAGGTTGATCAACACGACCGGCAGGATCGCGAATGCCGCGATACTATCCGCAAACTGCAGCGGGTCGCGAATCTTATCGATGCCCGCGTAGATGAACACGCCGGCCAGCACCGCGCTGATCGCCAACACGACGTAGCGGCGCGAGCTGTCGAGCGTCATCATGGTCCGCTCCCCGTCGATGCCGGCAGTCCGGCCGCCGACCACTCATTCCAACCCCCGGTGAAGATCGTCACATTGTTGATGCCGAGACTCAGCAGCGCGTTCGCAACCAGCCGGCTGTCATGACAGTCGCCACCGGAGCAATACACGACGATCGGTTTGTCATGGGCGGCCTGCAGCACGCCAGCCAAGTTCCGATAGTCGCGCGCGAAGTCGTCTCGCGCGAGATTGAGCGCCCCCGGGACGTGTCCCTGTTCGAAGAACACGGACGGGCGCGCATCCAGGATGAGCGCACTCTTGCTTTCGACGGCCTTGCGGAATTCATCGAGTCCGACCGTTGCCGCGGGCGCGATCTTAAACGGCGGCGCCGCGACCAGAGTCGTCAGCTCGGCATCGAACCGCTCCTCTGGCGTCTGATACACGACTGGAAGCGGGCCGTGTGAAAACCGGTTAATCACGAGTCCAGCCGCGAGCGACGCGATTGCGAGCAGCGCGACCCCACCGAGATCGCGCAGAACCTGCATTCCGAGACCCCCTCCCTGTGGGATGCGCGCCGAATCAGTACTGGCGATCGACACTGTTGAAGTCATATGAACAAGATCGGCTGCAGTTCGACTCGAATCCATTCTACTTCCATTCATAGTCCTCAGCGTGGCTGAGAGGTCGTAAGAATCGCCATAAGGGAAGCACGATGCCTCTCCTCCTGCGCCTGAAGCTCATATTCTTTGCGCTCTTGCTCGGAGATTTCGGCGTTTTCGTGATGCGCCGTCGCGTGGCATTCCAAAACTTCCCGATCGCGCTCCACTTGATCATGGCTACGCGCCTGCGTTTCGTCGATGCACTTTTTCTCGCGCCCGGCGATCGTCTGCCTCTGTGCTTCCAGGTCAGCGAGCCTCGGATCCATATCACCGGTGTGAGTGTTCGCGGCTGAGCATCCAGCCATCAGAATGATCGCGAGTAAGGCGAAGGTCTTCATTGGGAGCCTAAGGATTCGCCGCCGAACTTTGCGCCAGCAGCGGTAGCACCGCGTCGGATAGACTCTTCTCGGTAACCGGGGTTTGATCGGGGGTAAGCTTCGCGCGCACCACGCCATTTCTATCCACGATGACGGTGATCGGCAGAACGCTGGATGTGCCGAACTCGTTGACCTTGGCGTCATCCAGCATCGCCGCCGGATAGCTGAATGATTGCATGACCTTGGTCACGTCGGACCGATTGTGCGGGCGGTCGGAGCTGAGACCGATCATTTCAAGCCCCTGACCATGATAGCGCCGATAGAAACTGTCGAGGGCCGGCATCTCCTCGCGGCAGGGAGGACACCAGGTGGCCCAGAAATTGACGATTACGACCTTCCCGCGCATCGCACTTAGGTCAAACGCCTGGCCGTCCAGTTCCGGCACGACCAGCGCGGGCGCGGGCTGACCGACATCGGTGGCCGCGCGCGCGAAAGTGCTGGAACCGGCAAACGCAAGGATCCCGGCAACAACTGCGGCGAACCAGGACATTTTTGAGCGCATCTGATGCTCCTAGAAGTCGTAGCTTACAATGGTCTTGAACAGGAGCGGCGCGGTTATCTGATTACCAATCATATTTTGAAAAAACGGGACCTCGACGTCTCCGTATAGTCGCAAGATTCCGAGTTTGATCTCGGCTCCAGGAGCAATGAGAAAGCGCGTATAGCCGCTGTTCTCATGATTGGCAGAGGCGCCTTGGTCACGCGCGCGGTCGGAAGCGAGAAAGGTCAGCATCGGCGCGAGTTCCTTCAAAGGGCCAACCGTGCCGAAGTTGTAGTAGACCCCCAGCGCCGAGTCGAATTCCCTTCCCGGGGTATAGTGGTCTTGCGTGAAAACCGGGAAATCCTCGTACGCCTGCACAAACCAGTTGAAAGGGCGATCCCTGAACGTCAGCGGCAGCTTCCCAACATGGGTTGGAAACGTTCCGAGATGGTAAGCCGAGAGCAGTAGATCGGTGCTCCCCGAGCCAATCTGGGTGTCTCGATCGGCATGCGGATAAGTCCACCATCCGCTCGGGAACTTCGCGCCGGCCATCAGCCCCGTCGACATGTCTTCCGAGAGCCCGGTGTACATTCCTTGGATACGGATGTCCCCGATGGTGTTGAAGTTGGTCCCGAAAATCTGGCCGGCGTCGTTGGTCGATTTGAAGTAGCGAAACGCGTACGGGAGCTCCAGCTGCACTCCCCAACTCCGGTTGAACATGTACTGACCACCGAGAGTCAGAAAGTGCGTCCGGATTCTCTTGTCGCCATTCTTGGCCCCTGAGGCGATTTGGGTCGCATGCCAGTTCAGGTACTGATCCTGGTAGTCATACTCCAACCAGACCGTTCCGCCGTGGTCGGTCGGAAACAACGCTGCGGTACCGACTTCGTAGACTCCACATCCACAAGCGCAGGCCCAGCTCAGATCGGGCGTCAGGCCGATCAGAAAAACGGCCGCTCCTGCCAACAGGGCAACCCAATAACTCCGTCGCATAGAACATCTCCCAGCGGACACCTTGCGGCGCGCCGCTTGCCTCAGAGAAAACGCCTTCCGCCGCGAGGTTCGCAGCGTGGCTATCAGAGGAAACGTTGTCGAGAGTTCTTAGACGAGGCTCTTTGGGGGCGGAGTGTCGGGAGCGATCTTGATGTCGACCAATCGCACCGTCTCCTTTATCGCGGCCGGGCCCAGATCGCAGAGAACGACCTCCGGCGCGACGGCCGCGGGGCGCGCGAGCAACGTGTTCGACGCGCGGTCGAACATTTGAATCGGCTGGCAAATGTTGGCGGTCAATTCTGGTCCGCTCGGCCTCGAGACGACGACGAACCCCTCAGTCACGGGGATGCTGGCCAACAGCATCACTATGGCCATGACCAAACTCAGGTCCCGCAAGTCCGCCTTTGAAAAGAATTGCCTCATAGCGCAGTTACCGTTCTAAAGTAACCGTCCCCCGAGTTCAATGTCCATTGGCATCGCGATCGCGGTGCCTGGCGCAAAACTTTCGTCAATGCGGCGGCGGCGTGTTGGCCAGCAGCGCGGACCAACCGAGAACCGCGGCCAGCAGCAGGCATTCCAGGGTGACATTATGAATCAGCGTCGTGCGCGCCGACGCTTCGCCCACTGCCGGCACCAGGCGATAGCGGTTGTATCCGCCGATCAGAATCACCGTTGCCGCGGTCGCGAGCTTCCAGAGCAGGGTGCGGCCGTAGAGCGAATACACCAGCAGGTCGTAGCGCAGTCCGAGCGCGTACCACGCCCTGATCGCGCCGGTGATGGCAAGCGCCGCTACCGACCATCCCGCAGTCGTTGACACTCGCCCCGAAGCCCACTTGAGCCACTCGGCGCCCGCGCGGCCGAAGGTTGCTCCAACCAGCAAGGTTACCAGCGCTCCGATCCACAAGCCCGCGGCAACCTGATGAATGAATACAATTGCGATCGCGTACGCGCCGCTATCCACCGCGTGACTCGTGACGCTCTGGAATAGGAGCAGTGCGCACGAAATCGCGGAGATCAGAACCGGGAGCTTCCGACGCGCTGGAAGCCACGCCGCAATCGCCAGAATCGCGTCGACGCCGAGTCGCCATGCCCACACCCGCCCGGCGAATGTTTCGCGCATTATCTGCGGCACAAATGGAATGGCTTCCTTCAACGTAGTGTCGGCCATGCCGGCCGCCACGGCCAGGAACCTCACCGGCGAAATTGCAAGAATCGCAAGCGCCAGTCCGCGCCATAGCACGATGAGGGCGTGGGTCGGTCCATCGCCGCCCGGGACCTCGCCAGGTGATGTCATCAGCGCAAAAGCCGCAGTTCCAAAAATCACGATCTGGGCCGTGATCAATGGCCAGGCCAGAATTACCGCTGGTTCGATCACGATCCTCCGCTTGCGATCGCGAACGTGTACGAGCCTTGCGTATGATGCGTATCGATACCTACGACGGCCCACTTGACCGCGTAGTCGCCGGGTTTGAGCGCGTTGACCTTCACCGACATCCGCCGTCCGTCGTCGCTGATCTGCGGAGCGCCGGCCGCTTCGTTCTTGCCGTCGGCGCCGGTCACTTCCAGCTTGGCGAACAGCTTCTCTATCGGAGCGTCGAAGTTGATCGTTATCTCGGCGGGAGCGGATGCGACCGTTTGTCCCGCCGACGGAGTCTCCGACTCGGGAAACGAATGTGCCCACGCCACGATCGCAAAGCTCATCCCAATAGCAACTAGCGCCGCACCCGATACGCACATTTTCGAAGTCTTCATTGGCCGGGTCCTCGATTGATAGTCCAGTTGCCCCATTTCGGGAAAAACGAATCGTAAAAAATGTCCAGCAGACCAAGCACCGCGGCATGGGTGCCGGGTCGGGCTGCGTCGTTGAGCGCGAACTGAGTGCCAAGGCTCAGTTCGAAGTGATAGCTGACGTACGCGATGCCGGGGGTCGCCAGGATCGAGGGGAATGTCTGGCCCGATGGTCCTTTGACCAGTTGATCGTAGTTGATTTCCACGAACGGGTAGAGGTTGCGGAGCGGCCACTTGAGTCCAATATCCTGAACATTGTTGCTCAGGTACGGGAGCGAATACTCAATCACAGCATTGGCAAACAGGTCATGACTGGTCTGCCCGCCTAGTGCCGGCAAATAACCGACGTTGCCCTGGAGTCCCAGCGGCCGAAGATATTTCAGCACCGGCATATTGGGAAGGTCGCCGAGACCCTTTTCCATAAGCAGTTCCGGACCTAGGCTCGTGTGGCTCTGATTCCGGATCGCGCTGTTGCCCACCGGCAAGTCGGCTACCAATGCTACCGAGGTCAGAAACTCATGTGGCAGCGAATAGAAGAAGGCCCATTTTGCGGCTACCTCCGGATTATCAACTCCTTCGTGGCTGGGTGTGTGCAGTGGGGCGAGCGTTCCGAGGACCCGTGATCGCGGCACAGAGATGTTAAACGGCGAAACATGATGCCACGCCGTACCGGCCGCCAGGCTGAATGTCGGCATGTAGTTGTCGTCGATCCAAAGAACTTTCTCGCCCGAGAATCCGATCGAGTAGTCATTAGCGTCGCTGCTTCTGACCCACGATGGCGCCAGGATGTCCAGCTCATTGGCGGGAGTGGGATCCTCGGCCACCAGCGGCTCAAGGAACACGTAGTCTCCCACAACTCCGTGCGCGGATGCCGCGCTCGCGCGCAACACCAGCACGGCTATCAACGCAAAAACAAAATTCCTCCGCATAAGCATCCACCGCGGCCAGCTCGGGCCGTATCCTGCTCTCGCGAACCGTCGAGGTCCGCGAGCAATCGTCTATCTGCGAAAAAATGTAAGGGTGTCCGTCTAGCAGAGCGACTTGGGCGGAGGCGGATCGGGAGTCTCGGCGAATTTACTCTTCGCAATGGGAACAAACTGGGCAAATGCCTCATGCGCAAGAATCTGGATGCCAATCTCCGGCTGCGCGGGGCGCGCGATCGACACGGCGCCTGGTGACGCGTCGAGCGATTGCAGCGGATGACAGATGTCGAGCGATATAGTTGGCCCCGCACGATCGGCAATGACGATCACGCCGATCGCCGGCAGACTCGCAATCATCATCACCAGCGCCATCGCGCCGGCAAGTTGACGAATAGAGAGCCGATCGATTCCCAGCGAGGTTGCCATCGGTTAACTCTTGCCGCGCGAGCGATCGATATCGCCGACTACCGCGCTCGCGTTGACGTTGAGTGCATTGTACTGGCGAACCTGGTGGCCGTCGGGACCGAGCAGGAATGCCGACACCGAATGCGTGATCGATCCGTCGCTCTCGCGCATCCGCCGCAGCTTGAACAGCGCGAGCACCTGGTCGACTTGGGCGGGCTTGCCGGTCAGAAACAGCCACCCACGAGCGTCGGCGCCTTGCGATTTCGCATAGCTCGCGAGTTGCGCGGGACCGTCGTGCTCGGGATCGAGCGTAATCGAAACAATCGTCACGTTGGCTCCCAGAGCGGGGCCGAGTTGGCGCGCCACGGACACCATCTTCGCCGTCAGTACCGGGCAGGTCGACGCGCAAGACGTGTAGATGAAATCGATCAGCACCGGTTTGCCCTTCAGCGAGGCCAGCGAAACAGTACTCCCGTGCTGATCGATCAGACTCACATCGGGCAGGCAATTATTCCCGTTCGCCGCCGGATAATCGCCGGCCGCCTCCCGATTGCATGCCGAGAAAACAACCAGAAACGCCACGGCGACGATCGAGAAGACTCGTCCGCGAACACGACTGGTGCGGCCTTGATTCATGGATTTGCTTAGAAGAGCGCGTGCCCGGCTTGCAAGTCCGAGGTCTTGATTCTCACCACCCCCGACCCGTCTTCATGCGGCAGGCTTGCCGGCACGCACGACGCTTTGCCCTCGGCCATTCGATCGATGCGGTAGTGGTTGCCGCATACCCGGCAGATTAGTTCGCCGCCCACCACCTGGTACCCGCGATGGAACGTGAAGCATTGCCGGCACGCGTCGAACACGGTGCGCACTTTGCCGTCGGTGCCGCGCGCGAGCACGAAGCGAAGTCTTTTGCCCGCGTCGTCCGTGTAGCAAAACAGTTGCGCGCTTCCCGGACGCATCGCGGATACGTTGACGTCGACCGCCTCGCGGCCGGTCACCATCCGGCAGTTTGAACTCGAGGTGAAGACTAAGAATCCCACGCCCACCGCGAGCACGACGCCGCCTAGTATTTTGAATTTCGTCGAACGCATTTTTTCAACAGGAGCTCCACGTCAATGCTGGCGCAGCCGGAAGGAGGCGTCAAGTCGCGATCGCGTCGGTCAGCATTACGTCCTTGATTCGCTCGCTTAGTTCCATCACCCGCAGCCCGTCCTCGGCGCTGACTGCGGGCTTGGAGCGGCGCCGCACCGCATCGACGAACGCATTTACCTCGTCGGCGAGCGGATCGCCCTCGCCGAGTTCTATCTGCTCCGCGGAAATAGTCGGGAAGTTCGCGCCGCGCGCGGCGGGAGTCTTGCGATAAAGCTGGATGCTGCGCGCTTCGTAATCCACCGAGATATACGCGTCGGGCTGGAAGAAGCGAATCTTGCGCTCGCGCCGCGCGGAAACGCGGCTCGTCACCAGGTTGGCGATAAGCCCGCTCTGGAAGCGGATGCGCGCGTTGGCGAGATCGATTCGATCGGTGAGAATCGCGACCCCGATAGCTTCCAGCGAGGCGACTTCCGACGGCGCGACCGACATGATCACGTCGAGATCGTGCACCATCAGATCGAGCACGACATCCACGTCGGTGCCGCGCTCGGTGAACGGCGCCAGCCGATGGCATTCGACGAAGCGCGGATTTTTCACGATCGAATGCAGATGAACGACTGCCGGATTGAATCGTTCGAGATGCCCGATTTGAAGAATACGCCCGCTCGCTGACGCCAATTTCGCGAGTTCGCGGGCCTGCGCCAGCGTCTCCGCCATCGGCTTCTCGAGCAGCACGTCGATTCCGGATTTCAGCATCGCCGACGCGATCTCATGATGCGTCACGCCCGGCGACGCCACCGTAACAAGATCGACTTTGCCCGCGAGCAACCGATAATCGGCGAGCGGCGTCGCCCCGAGTTCCGACGCGACACTCTGTGCGCGTCCTTCGTCGAGGTCAACTATGTGCGTGAGCTTGATGCCCTCAACCGCGGCGTACTTGCGCGCGTGAAGCGTGCCCAGGCGGCCTGCTCCGACTACGGCTGCGCGCAGCTCACGCATGGCCGTACACGCCCACGTTTTTCGAGCGCGCCAGCTCCAGCGTGCGATCGTGCTCGAGGATGAGCGCGATGCCGGCCTCGACGCCGAGCATCGCCGCGCCGATCTCGGCAAGCAACTCGATGGTCGCAGGTCCAATCGCGGGACGATCGAAGCGGATGTCCTGACCGGGCTTGGCCGCTTTTGCGACGACCAGTCCCGCGCCGACGATCGATGCTGCGCGACGCAGCGCCGCGTCGGTGCCCTCGAGCGCTTCGACCGCCGCGACCGCTCCATCACGTACCGCTACGGTCTGCCCGATGTCGAATTGCCCCAACTGCCGCGCGACTGCGAATGCCAGATCCAGATCGCGCAGTTGCGCGGGAGTCGGCTCCGGTCCGGCGGCGAGACCGGCCGGCGCCAGCCAGTGCGGAATCATCGGAACTGGATCGATCATCCTGATTCCGTCCGCTTCGACTTCGCGCGCTACTCCGCGCAGCACCGCGTCGTCGCTGAAGCGTCCGATGCTCGCGAGCATCGCGAGCGCGCGCGCGTCAGGTGCGAACGAATCTTTGAGCCGAGCGCGCGAGATGCCGCCCGCCATCGCGGCTTCCGCGACGCCGGCTTTTTTGAACACGTCGATAATTTTCTGCAGCTCGCCGACCTTGATCCACGTGACTTCGTCGGCGATCTTGTCGATCGCGCGATCGCTTTCGTTGAGATGCGCGATTGCGATGACTTTGAGTCCGCGGCCGCGCGCCGCGCGCGCCACTTCGAGCGGAAAGACACCGTTGCCCGCGATGAGCCCGAGCTTATTCACGCTCGCGGCCAACGACTCCGCGCTTGGAGTTGTTGATGAAATCGACCAGCCGGCGGACCTCCAAGAGGTCGCCGTGGTCCGCGAGAGTTTTCGCGATCGCTTCTTCGCGGAGCAGCTTCGAAAAAAACAGGGTGCGGGTCGCGGCTTTGATCGCAAGGATCTTTTCCGGACCAAAACCGCGGCGCTGCAGTCCAATCTCGTTGATACCCGCCAGCCGCGCACGATCGCCAGCCACCATCGAGTACGGCGGCACATCCTGCGCGACCTTGGCGCCCGCCGCGACGAACGCGTGAGCTCCGATGCGGCAGAACTGATGCACTCCGCTCATGCCTTCGAGATTCACGAATTCCTCCAGCACGCAGTGCCCGCCGAGCTGGGTCGAGTTGACCAGGATGCAATTGTCGCCGATCTCGCAGTCGTGGGCGATATGCACGTACGGCATGATCAGCACGTGATTGCCGATGGTCGTGCGCATCCCGCCAACCTCGGTGCCGCGATGAATCGAGGTGAACTCGCGAATCGTGTTGTCGTCGCCAATCTCCAGCGTCGCCGGCTCACCATGAAATTTTAAATCGGGAGTAGCGGCGCCCACCATGGCGAACGGGAAGATTCGATTGCGCTTACCGATAGTGGTGAGACATTCGATCACCACGTTTGGGCCGACTACCGTGCCGGCTCCGATTTTGACGCCAGGCCCGACGACCGTGCCGGCGCCGATTTCGACGCTCGTGTCGATTTCGGCGCTTTGGTCGACGATCGCTGAAGGATGGATTCGGCCGGCTATGGTACTTGCTCCTGGACTTCCATCGCGGACAGCTCCGCCTCCGCCGCCAACTCGTCGCCGACCCGCGCCACGCCCTGCATTCGCCATAGCGGGCGATGAAATTTGAGAATTTTTACTTCCATCCGAAGCTGATCGCCGGGAATCACACGGCGCCGAAAACGCACCTTGTCGAGCCCCGTAAGCATGAACAGACGGCTCGCGCTCGCACCCAATTCGCTCAGCGCCAGGATTGCGCCCGACTGCGCCAGCGCCTCGACGATCAGCACCCCCGGCATCACCGGGCGCTCCGGAAAGTGGCCGGCGAAGAACGGCTCGTTGAAGGTGACGTTCTTGATAGTCACCACCCGGCCCTTGCCGATTTCCAGGATCCGATCGACCAGCAGAAATGGATAGCGATGGGGCAGCAGCCCCAGCACCCGCGAAAGCTCGGCGACCTTTGCGTCGTCAGACATGGCGGGTAGCTTACTTCGAAATAGTCGAGCGCTTGGCCGCGGACGAGCCGAACTCAGACGGCACCGGAGCGCCGGCCTGTTCCGAGCTGGCACTGGTGCGCGATACTCCGCCTCCACCGGTCTCTCCAACCATGCCGACCTGCACGTGCATCGCGTTGTAACTGCGAATTACCTGGTCGGTGATATCGATCCCGGGGGCGCCCCACAGTATCGATCCTTTTTCCATGACCATCGTGTAGTTGTCGCGCTCGCCGATAGTTCGAATGACCTGGGCGAGATCGTGCACGATCTTGGAGGTCATCTCGTTGTCCTTGGCCTGCAGTTCGTCCTTCGAATCCTTGTAGTCACGCTCGAAGTTCTTGAGCTTGGCAACGTACTGATCCTGCTTGCTCTGCCGTTCGGTCTCGGTCATCAGCATGCCCTTTTTCTCGATCTCGTCCTTAAGGGCCTGGACCTCGTTTTGCTGCCGCTGCAGGCGCCCTTCGAGCGAGGTGACGCGTCCCTGGAACTCGGCCTTGGCCTTCTTGCCGGCGTCGCACTCATTGAGCGCACGCTGCACGTCGACGTACGCGAACTTCATTTCGGCGCGCGCGGGAATCGCGGCGGACATCAGCGCAAGCACCGCGCCCATCAACGCACCGAACAAAAATCGTTGCCTCATACAGCCCGGACTGCCTCCCTGCTAATTGCGGTTTTTGGGAAAAGTCTCCACGGCAGTGGCAATGCGTCAGCCGCTGCTGGGTGAAATATACACGTTATTCCGTCCGTTAACACCAAAGCGAAGCGACCGGCCAGCGCCGCCAATCTGGCAATCGCAGAAAATGCACTCTCAACGCATCGCTTAGAGCGGCGAGCCGGCGCCGACCTCGAAAACTGTACTCTGATCCGCCGGTCGCGGATTTATCGGGAATGCGAGATCTACCGCGAGCGGCCCGAACGGCGATTTCCAGCGCACGCCGAAGCCGAACGAAGCCTGCAATTTTGTGATGTCCAGCGAATCCTTGAGCCGGAACGATTGCCCCGCGTCGCTGAATATCACCCCACGGATTCCAAGCCCCGAGAGTATCGGGAAGGTGATTTCGTTGCTGAAGAGCAGTTCCTTGCTGCCACCGACGTCCTGAACGCTGATCGGCTGTCCACCCGAGTTGAAAATCGTCACCTGCGGTCCGAGCGAATACAACTGGTAGCCGCGCACATCGCCGGGACCGCCTACGCCACCCGGAAAGAACCGCTCGTAGAGTGGAAGTTCGCCGCCGGTGCCGCTTTTCAGATTGGTTCCGATGCCGAACGTGACGCCCTGCGAAAGCACAAAAGTTCCAAACGTCTGGCTCTTCAGGAAGGGATAGAAGTAGCGCGCGTGCGCGACCCCCTTGATGAATTCGTTGCCCCCGCCGATTCCGCCGAACTGCATGCTGAGACTCTCGACGGTGCCGGTGCGCGGGTCGGTCGGATTGTCCACCGTGAAGCGCCGAATCGTCGGCGTTATCTCCGAGGTCTGCGTATAGCCGCGATAGCGCGCAATCTGGAAAGTCGTGAGCGGGTTCAATCCGGTGATTCCGACGCTCTGGAACGAGTAGCCGAGCCCCGCGCTTACGTCCTTGAGCGAAAGGGGGCCTAGCTTCTTGAAGCCCAGTTCGGTCAGCGGATAAGTCGTCGTCAGCGTAAATCCGGCCGACGACTGGTTGAAGCTCAGCAGGTAGGTCTTGTTGTCGAACAACTGCAGGCCCACGCCGAGCGGAATATCCAGGAACCACGGCTCCGTATAACTGATGCTGTAGTTCTGGAACAGGAAGCCGACCTGCGCGTTCAGGATCAACGATTCGCCGCCGCCGAACAGGTTGGTATTGCCCAGCGTGAAATTGCCGAACAGCGATTGATAGCTGTCGAAACCGCCCGCGACCTGGAACGATGCGGTGTTGGCCTCGGTAACGTTGACGTTGAGATTGATCTTGTCCGGCTGCGCCGCGGGCGTGGTTGTGATTCGCGTGTCGCTGAAGAAACCCAGCCGATCGAGCCGGACCTTGGAGTCGCGAATCTCCTCGGCGCTGTACGGCTCCTGTTCCTGGATCTGGACCTCGCGCCGGATAACCTTGTCGGCAGTCTTGGTATTGCCGCTGATATTGATCCGATCGATCAGGACTTCATGGCCCGGGTTGACAACGAAGGTGACGTTGACCTTCTTGGTCGAGTTGATCAGTTGCGTGCGCGGATCGACGTTCACGTATGCGTAGCCGCGATTAGAGTAGAAGTCCGACAGCGCGAGCACCTGATGCTGCAGCGCGGAGCCGCGAAACAGCTCGCCGGTCTTCATCGTCACTTGTTTGCGCAGCTCGCGGCGCGGGAACTTCAAATTGCCTTCGATATTGATTTTGCCGACCCGGAACGGGATGCCCTCGTCAATCGTGAAGGTCAGCGCAATCTGGTCGCCCGTGCGCACCACCCGCGGCGGCGTTATCTGGACGTTCAGGTATCCGTTGTCGTAATAAAATGCGCTCAGCCGATCGACGTCTTCCTGCAGCTTCTTCTGATCCAGCGCGCCCCATCCCGTGACCCAGCTGAGAAGCTTGCTGTAAGTTTTGGTTTCGATGACCGAGCCCAGCGTCCGCGAGGAAAACGCCTTGTTGCCCTCGAAGTTGATCTTCGTGATCTGGACCGTGCCGCCTTCGACCACGTCGAATTCCGCGAACGCCGTGTTGTCGGGCTGCGGGATCGCTTTGAAAGTCACCTTCGCGTCGGTATAGCCCTTCTCCGCGTAAACCTGGGTGATGCCGTTGATGCTCTCCTTGACCGCGATCGGATCCAGGATCGCGCCGGGATGAACCTTGACCGCCGCGACGATCTTGTCGTCGTTCGAGCGGATCTTTTTCATCCCGTACAGCTTGACGTCGCTTATCTGCGGGCGTTCGCTGATCCTGTACACCAGCACGTTGGCGCCGCCGCGTTGCTCGACCGCGGCCGTCACGTTGTCGAAAAAACCCATCTTGTAAATTGCCTTGATGTCCGCGTCGACGGCGTCATGGTCGAGCGGTTGGCCGGGTTGCTGGCTGATGTGGATGCGAATCGCGTCGGCTTCGACGCGTTGATTACCGGTGATCTCGATCCGCGAAATTGTTGGCGCGGGGCCCTGCGCAAGTGCGGCGGCCGCCGTAAAAAGCAGCCCCAGCGCGAGGATCAGCATCGCGCGGACACGGGTCGACAGTCCTCGATATAGCGGCGCGCGACGCGTGCGCGCGTTGAATTTTTCTAATGTCACTCAACCACACTAAAAACGGCGACCAAACTAGCCAATCGGTCTTCCCATGTAAACCGACTTATCCGCCCAAGCAACTTCGCCGACTCGCCGCGGCGCTTTTCATCACGCTGCGATCGCTCAAGAGCCGTCAGCTCTTCGGCTCGGCGAGCAATTTTCCCTCATGAAGGCGCAATGCGCGGCCGACGCTGCGCGTCAGGCGCTCATTGTGAGTCGCGATCACCAGCGTTATCCCCAACTCGCGGTTCAGTTTGTGGAACAAGTCGTGAACTTCCTCGGCGGTGTGCGGATCCAGGTTGCCGGTCGGCTCGTCCGCAAGCAGCAGCTTCGGCCGCAGCACCACCGCGCGCGCGACCGCTACCCGCTGCTGCTCGCCGCCCGAAAGCTCCGCCGGCCGCCGCCCGAGCTTGTCGCCGAGTCCCACGATCTCCAGCACCTCGGTCGCGAGCTTGCGCGCGGTTTCATCGGGCATCCGGCCAATCAACGCGGGCATCATAACGTTCTCCAGCGCCGTGAAATCAGCGAGCAGGTAATGGAACTGGAACACGAAGCCCAGCTTCAGATTGCGGAACTCGGCGAGCGCTTTCTGATCGAGCGCGAACAAATCCTCGCCTTCGAAAAAAACCTTGCCCGCAGTCGCCTCCTCCAGGCTGCCGATGATGTACAACAGCGTCGACTTGCCGGTTCCCGATTGCCCGACGATCGCGACCTCCTCACCGGCATTTACCGTAAGGTCGAGCCCACGCAGCACCCGGATCTCGCGATCGGCGTCATAGAAATTCTTGTCGAGGCCGCGCACCTCGATTAGACGCCCGCCCGCGCCTTTCGGTTTCGCTGCGCCCGCGCGCGGTTCACTCATAACGAATCACCTCGACCGGCGAGAGGCGCATCGCCTGCAATGCCGGGTAAACCGCCGCGAGCAGGCACAGCACGATCGTCGCCGCCGCCACCGCGATAAAATTAACCGCACGCAGGCACACCGGCACGTTGCTCACCATGAACATGTCGGCGGGCAGACGAATCAGATGGTACCTGCCGATTGCGAAAGAAGTCAGAAAGCCCGCAACGACGCCGATCATCGTGCCGACGATCCCGAGCGCCGCCCCTTCGCATAAGAAGATCGCCGCCACCGACACGGCCCGCGCGCCCATCGCGCGCACAATAGCGATTTCCTTGCGTCGCTCCATCACCACCATCACCAGCGTCGCGATAATGTTGAACGCGGCGACCAGCACGATCAGCAGCAGCACCATGAAATAGGTGAACTTCTCCAGTTGCAGCGCGGAGAAGAGCGGCGCGTTGGCCGTGGTCCAATCGGAAACCTCGAAGTCCGGCCCCGCGATCGCCGCGATCTGGTTGCGCATCGCCGGCGCGTCGAACATGTTGACCAGCCTGAGTTCCAGCCCGCTCTCCAGATTCGGATCATCAGCCAGCAGCGCGCGTCCGTCTTTCAGCGCGGTGAAAACCAGCGTCGAGTCGAACTCGTACATGCCGGAGTGAAAGATGCCCTCGACCACGAATCGCTTGAGCCGCGGCGGCCCGATTCCCGAGCCCAGGCTTGCGGGCGAAATCAGAATGATCGGATCGCCAACTCTCGCGTCGAGGTCCAAGGCGAGCTGCCTGCCGACTATCGCGCCCGGCAGCTCGACTTCCCGCTTCACGCTCTTGTCCAAGATAGTCACCGGATAGGTCTTCTCCAGTCCGGCGAGGCTTCCCGACTCGAGCGTGCTTTGCAATTCTTTCAGGACCGGGTTGTCGTGTGCGATAACGCCGCGCAAAATTCCGCCCGAAACGAGCCCGGGTGCCCCAGTATCCGTGCTCGATACCGCCATCACCTGCGAGGTAACGAATGGCGCAGACGCGGTCACGGCGGGAATAGCCGCGAGTTTCTTCTCCAGGTCGGCTGGATTCCAGACCCCGCCGTCACTGCGTTCGATCGTGATTTGCGGAGTGAATGCGAGCAGCCGGCCGCGCAAATCTTCCTGGAATCCGCACATCACCGACAGCGCAACCGTCAGCGCCCAAGTCCCGAGTGTGACTCCGATAAGAGAAATTATCGCGATCAGCGAGACGAATCGTTCGCGGCGCCGGGCCCGCAAATATCGCAGTCCGATCAGGAATTCGAAGCGCAATCCGGATATCCTTACCGGCTGCCGGCGGCGGCCCCGCGCGGACCTGCGCACGTGCGGAAAGCGTTTTGGTTCGCGGGGTTCATTGAATCAAATGGGCGCAGACTTCGTCATAGTCGCCGAGCCTCGGCGCATTTGCAATCTTTGTGGGTTGCACTGCCTCGGGGGTGTGAATTAAGCTCACGGCGTTTGACCCGAAATTGCGGGGAGGGTGCTCGGATGAACCGTCTATTGGCCGGGGCGCTGGCAGCAGCGCTATTTGTTGGAGCCTGCGCGTTCCGGGCGTCTGCGGCGGATCCCGTCGGACTGCCTCCACAAAATCAGATCACGATGAATTTCCAGAACGTGGATATTCCCGTTCTCGCCAAGTTCATCAGCGAGATCACCGGCCGCAACTTCATCATCGACGAAAGCGTGCGCGGCAAGGTTACTATCATCTCGCCGAGCAAGGTGACTCCCGAACAGGCCTATTCGATTTTCCAGTCCGTCCTACAGGTTAAGGGCTTCACCACCGTCCAGGCCGGCAAGGTGATCAAAATCGTTCCCGCGCGCAACATCCGCTCGTCGGCTGCGCTGACCCAATCCCAGTCGCCTGCCGAGACCCGGGGCGACGAGTACGTCACCCGGATGGTGCGGCTTAAAAATATCGACGCGGCCTCGGTGGTCGGAGTTATCCAGCCGATGGTCTCGCACGACGGTCTGGTCGCCGCGTTTCCCAGTGACAACACCGTCATCGTGACCGACGACGCTTACAACGTCGAAAGATTGCTCCAGGTAATCGGCAGCCTCGACGTGCGCGGCGATCAGCCGACCGTCGAGGTTATCCCGCTCAGAATAGCGTTCGCGGGCGAGTTGGCCCCGGAGATCGATCAGTTGATGGCGGCGCGGATGCAGTCCTCGGGCGGCGCGCAAGTGCCCGGACGCCCGCAACTGGGTATCGGAGGCGCTTCCTCCACTGGATCAGCGACCGGCTACAAAGTCATCCCCGACGAGCGCACCAACTCGCTGATCGTGCTGGCGCCGCCGCTTCAGATGCGCGAGATCTCGGATATCGTCGGCAAGCTTGACGTTTCACCGACCAACGCGACCTCGCGAATACATGTTTACCGGCTGAAGAACGCCGAGGCGATCGAGATGGTCCAGGTGCTCAACAGCCTGCTCAACAACGGCAGCAGCCCGAGCACGCTCTCGCCGACCACCGGCAAAGGATCGCTCGGTCGCTCGAGTTTCAACAGCGCCGCCAGTGGCTACGGCAATTCGGGCTTTGGCGGAATCGGCGGCGGCTATGGCGGCGGCGGCGGCGGGTTGATGAGCAGCGCAAGCTTTGGCGGTTCCAGTGGCGGCGGCGGCTTTGGCGGCGGCGGTGGATTCGGCGGCGGCGGCGGATTTGGGGGTGGCGGCGGGCTGCGCAGCAGCAGTGGCTCCTCTGCTGCCGGTAGCGGATCGTCGTCAGCGAGTTCCGCCGGCAAGGGTGTCGATTTCCATTACCCGGTACAAGTAACTGCCGATCCCGCGACCAACCAGCTCGTGATCAGCGCGTTGCCGCAGGATTGGGAGACGCTCCGGCAAATTGTTGACGACCTTGACAAGCCGCGCGTCCAGATCTTCGTGCAAGCCGTCATCGTCGAAGTATCCGCCGAGCGCCAGCGCGAGTTGGGCGTCAACTTCAACGCCGGCACGAACATTAGTGGAAGTACGATCGGCGTCGGCACATTTAACACCGGCCAGCTTCAGAATGTGCTCGGCAATCCGCTCGGAGTGACCGGCCTCGCGATGGGGCTTGCCTCGAAAACGATGTGTGCAGTCCCGAGCACGCTCGCGGCGGCCGCTTCGGGAACAGGCGGCACCGGCACCTCCACCACCGGCACGGTGAACATTCCTTGCGACGCGGCACTCCTCATCGCGCTCGAAACCGACCAGCACGCCAACGTGCTCTCCGCGCCGACCCTGCTGACCGCCGACAATGAAGAAGCCATGATTGTGGTCGGGCAGAACCTGCCCTTCGTCGGCTCGTCGGCGGCCAACGCCGGACTGCCCGGGCAGATCTTCAACTCGGTCGAACGCCAGAACGTCGGCATCACGCTCGATATCGTGCCGCAAGTCTCCGGAATAGAAGGCGACTACGTCAAACTGGATCTCTACGAAGAGGTTTCCAACGTCGTCAACGGCACCGCGAACAACCCGCTCGGCCCGACCACGACCATTCGCTCCGCCTCGACCACGGTGATGATCCAGAACCATCGCACCGCGGTAATCGGCGGCTTGCTCGCAAGCCAGGATCAGATCACCAACCAGGGCATCCCGTTCATCTCGAGTATCCCGGTGCTCGGAAACCTGTTCAGCGACAAGAGCAACGACAAGCAGAAGGACAACCTGATCGTGTTCCTGACCCCGCACGTCATTCGCAACAAGACCGAGCTGCGCTCGCTCGCTCTCGACGAACGCCAGCGGTTCGCCAACTCGATCGGCCGCAAGGAAATTCACGACATGCCGGCTTCGCAGATCAGAGAACTGTACAAGCCGAGCTTCTCGATTCCCGTTTCTCCCGAGGCTGACCTGAACGCTCCTTATGGCGGCGCGGCCGTCGCACCGGGTCCTGAGAATCCAACGCCGGGCGAAGTGGCTCCGGGCAGCAGCGGAAACGTCGAGACTCCGTTCAATACCGAAGAGATCGGGCCGACCTCGATGAACAAGACACCCGGCGCCGCTAGCGCTTCGATTGCGACCAGAGCTCCGAGTGCATCGAGTGCTCCAATTGCCTCCAGTGCTCCGAGTGCTCCGCTTGATTCGGGTGCGGGCACCGTTTCCGCCAGTCCCGCCGCCACCGGCGACGGGCTCTCGGAGTCATCGAGCGCGCTTGGCGCATCATCGAAGGGAGTTACCCCGGCGCTCGCTCCGTAAATCAAAAGTGTAGAGCACCACGGCGGCGCGCATGCGTTCAGCTTGCGCGCCGTTGCTTTGTCTGAACATTCTCAAATTCCAATGGCCCGACAGATAGGCGCTGTTCAAGCTCGAATCGAATACACCGGCATTTCTGCCGTGACTGCCGCGTTGCGTGCGATGCCGCTTCAGCGCGCCGTGCGTGCGGGTGCTCGCCTCGGCGGATGGGCGATGAATTTCGATCGTCCCAACCGGCCGATTGCGCTCAAGAACCTCGAGATCGCTTTCCCCGAGATGACCGCGCAGGAGCGGCTCGCGATGCTCCGCAAGATGTATCGCAGCTGGGGCCGGATGCTCGCCGAGTGGACTCACTGCGGCGAGCTGAGCCGCGCCAATATCGAGAGCGTCGCCACCTACGAGGGCAAGGAGCATTGGGACGAAGCCGAACGCCGCAGCAAGGGCCGCGGTCTGTTCGTACTGACCGGGCATTACGGAAATTTCGAACTTCTGCAGCTCGCCCATTCTATTTACGGATATCATCTCGCGATCGTGCATCGCGCGCTGCGCAATCCGCTTATCGATGCGGCCGTATGCGGCGCGCGCGTCCGCTATGGCAACCGGGTCATCGAGCGCAAGGCCGGCGGCCGCGAGATGCTCCGGATGCTCCGGCAGAACTGGATGATCGCGATCGCGCTCGACCTCGACGTGCGCAAGGGAGTGTTCGTGGATTTTTTCGGGATGCCCGCATCGACCAGCGACGGGATGGCGCGGCTCGCAATCGCGACCGGCGCGCCGGTGATTCCGGTCTTCATGGTGCGGCAGGGCGACACGGTTCACCACAAGATCACTATTCTCCCCGCCATCTATGCCGAGAAAACCCGCGACCGCGAAAGAGACGTCCGCGAGTACACCCAGCGCTATACGAGCACGCTCGAGGGCATGATCCGCGAGCATCCCGACCACTGGAACTGGATCCACCGCCGCTGGAAAACCCGCCCTCCCGGAGAACATCGCTTCTACTAGCGGCGCTCGGGTTCGACTAGAATTAGTGACAATGGAACGCGGCGGGAAAAGGGCGGCTCTTCCTAACACTGCATCGCCCGAGCAGGCAGATTCGCCCATTGACGCCGCCGTCGATCGCGCCGAGCCGCCAAAAGTCTACCTCCCCGCATGCGGCGCGCTATGCGACATCTTCTGGTGGGCGCGCCGCACCCCCGATCGCTCCGACTCCTAGAGCCGTCCAGCCTGGTACTGCACCCAGAGACCGTTGGCGATCCGATGCGCGTCCGCGCGGATTCCATACTTCGAAAAATACCCGCACACATTTTCCAGATCGCGCATCAGCAACGACCGCGCCGCCGGATTGACCCGCGCGTCGACCGCCTGCGGAAAATCGATCGCGACGATTCGCCCCTCCCAGTAAAGAAGGTTGTACGGCGACAGGTCGCCATGCACCAGATGGTTCGCGAGCCATAGGGTCACGTTGTCGATTATCTTGCGGAGAATCGCGCCGGCCTCTTCGCGATTGAGCGCGGCGCGGAACAGCATCGGCGCGGCACCGCGCTCGTCGCCGAAATATTCCATCAGCAGAGCGCTTCCCGATCGTGCGAGCACCTCGGGCACGTCTGCGCCCGCGTCATGCAGCAGGCGCATGATCTGAAACTCCGCATTGATCCAGGTGCCGAATTGGACATCGCGCCCATGCCGGGTCTTGTTCGCCAACGCGCGCCGGCTGCGGCTGTCCAAAGGGGCGTCGCGGCCGGTCTGGTAGATTGCGTCGTTGCGAAATCCGCGATGCTCGAGCGGCCGGTAAACTTTCGCCGCCACGAACTCTCTTCCACTCGATTCCGCGCCGCGGCAGCAATACACCGTCGCCTCCTTGCCGCTGCGGACTTCGTAAAGAACTTCACTTATCAATCCGTCGCCGATGAACGCGTCGAATGCGTCCTCTGTATCGTTTTCGAACATCTTGTACTCCGTTGCTTACGGGTTTCGGCCGCCAATTATTTTTCCTCATGGCTTCGTCCTCCATTTGCGATTTTTCGAAACGTGAAAAGTGAAAAAGTGGAAATCGTCAATCGCGCGCGAGCGCGTCGGCCACCGTAGCGGCGCGCAGCGGACGCAAAAAAACCACGGGAGCGATGCCTCCGTGGCTGAGATGTCGGGGAATTTCTGTTCTTTACCGGCGACTGCTCAGCGGAGGCGCACTCACGCGCAATTCGACAAGATCTTTCAAGTTGCTATTCATTTTGTGCGCACCTCCCGCCGGGGAGTTGATGAGAATATCCGCGCCTCCGTGCCCCGAGTCAACTGTAACAAGCGCGTCGATCCAGGTTCGAAAACTGTGATTTAGTATTTCCTCGATGAGCTGGAAAATCTGGGCATTGTTTGCGGTCACCGAGACGATTCTTTGCCTGACCCCCGGACCTGCCGTATTGCTGGTGGTTGCGCAGGGATTGTCGCGGGGACGAATTGCCGCGTTATGGTCGAGTCTGGGAATTCTCGCCGGCAACGCATTTTACTTCCTGATTTCCGCAACCGGCATCGGCGCGATTCTGATCGCATCGTACAATCTCTTTTTCATGATCAAATGGATCGGCGCCGGATACCTGGTGTGGCTCGGCGTCGTCACGATCTTCAAGAGGTCATCGGCAGTTTCGTCCGCACGCGCAAACGCGCCGCCCGTTTCGTCAGCGCGGATGATGCTCAACGGATTCATCCTGCAGGCATCGAACCCCAAAGCGCTAATCTTCTTTGCCGCGCTGCTGCCGCAATTTATCGATCCGCGCGGGAGCGTCGCGATTCAGGTCGCGATTCTTGCCGCCACCAGCATCACGATTGAATTCTTCGTCCTGTTTGCCTACGGTGCGGCCGCCGGCCGCCTGACCCACCTGGCGACACGTCCGCGCTTTGCGCGAGCGACCAACACCGCGGCGGGCGCGATGCTGATCGCGGCGGGCGCCGGAGTAGCCGCTATTCGGCGCGCGAACTAGTCTGTTTCCGGAATCAAAGGGGACTTAACCGTGAGTGCACCAACAGGTACCAATCCGCCGACAACCAATGCACAGCCGCCCGTGATGCTGGTGATGGGCGACTCGGTCATGTGGGGACAGGGCCTCGAAGAAGGCAACAAGTTCCATCAGTTGGTGTTCGATCAGTTGTCGCAGCAGTATCCGGGCCTGCAGGCTGCGATGCGCGCGCATTCGGGGGCGGTCATCGGAGCCGGAATAAATTCAAAATGGCCCACGTTACCGGGCGAGATCCCGTCGTCGGGTCCGACCATTTTCGATCAGTGCAATCAGTACGCCGAACCATCCGCCGTGCGCGTGATTCTGATGAATGGCGGAATCAACGACATCGATATCCGCGTCTTGTTGAATCCGACCACCGCGCCACCAACGCTCAGCGCCCTGATCAAGCAGCATTGCTATGCCGATATGAAACTTTTGCTGCAGGCGGTCTGCGCGAAGTTCTCGGATCCTCAGTGCAGAATTATCCTGCTCGGCTACTATCCGATCCTCAGCGAGAACAGTGAGGAGCACGGGATACCATTCCTGTTGAAGGCGCGCGGGATTCCCAATGTCGAGGTTTTGATGCAGAGTGCCGGCGCCAACGATCCGCGCGACCTCGCGGTTCAATTCTGGACCGAGTCCGATCTCTGCTTCAAAGCCGCCGTAAAGGACGTCGCCGACAACAGAATCACTTACATACTCCCGCCGTTCCAGGCGCAGAATGCTTTGTTCGAGTCGGATCCCTGGCTATGGAACGTCGGGATGGATTTGGCGGCAGAAGACGAGGTTGTCGATCAACGCACCGAGGCATGCATCCGCCTCGTCCCGGGATGGCTCGATTGCCAAACCTGTCGCCGCGCGTCAGTCGGACATCCGGATCCGACGGGCGCGATCAAATACTACGAAGCGGTAATGTCCGCATTTCAGTGATTTTGGATCTTACAGATTCCCAATTACAGCGCGCGTGAACTCTGAACGTCTTCGCGGTGCCGCCCTGGTCGGGTGTGAGCACTCGCCCCTCCGCGTAGACTTTGCGCACTGCGGCATCGAAGCGCGCGCCCGCGTCGGCGAAGCCGAGGTACTCGAGCATCAGCGCCGCCGAGAGCATCGTCGCCGACGGATTGATGATGCCCATTCCCATGATATCGGGCGCGGTGCCATGCACCGATTCGAAGTAGGCGTAATCCGCGCCGTAGCATCCGCTTGGCGCGAGTCCGAGTCCGCCGATCGTTCCCGCCGCCGCGTCGGACAGGATGTCGCCGTAGAGATTTGGCGCGACCACCACGTCGAGGTCCTGCGGAGATTGCACCAGCCGCCGCGCGAAGTCGTCCACGATAAACTGTTCGTACTTGATTTCCGGATGCGTGGCCGCGGTCTCCTCGACGATTCTGCGGAACAGACCGTCTGACTCGCGCAGCATGTTGTACTTCGAGGTGCAGGTTAGCTTGCCCTTGCCGCCCGCGCGTTTGCGTTTGATCGCGAGCTGGCATGCGAACTCGGCGACCCGGCGCGTCGCGCGCTCGGTGATCACTTTTATCGCGTAGATTCCGCGTTCCGTGGTGTCCAGCGGCGCGCGCAAAATCTTGCTCATCAGGCGCAGCGGCGCGAGCGCTTCGAGCGGTCCCTCGAGGCCGAGATACAAGTCCTCCAGATTTTCGCGCACGATCACGAAGTCGATTCCCTCCGGATGCGCGAGCGGGCTATTGAAACCCTTCGAGTAGCGGATTGGCCGAACGTTGGCGAACGTCTGTTTGCCCCAGCGCAGATACGTGATCGCGGTGGTCTTGCCCGAGGTCGATCCGAACAGCGTGGTGTCGGATGCGTCGATCGCTTTGCGCGCGGCAGCGTCGGTCTCGCCGCGGACCCACTTGTCACCGGGCGGAAATTCGACGTAATCGATTGCCAGTTTGAGCGCGCGCAGCGTGTCCATCGTCGCCGCCATCGCTTCCGGCGCCGCATCGTCGCCCGGCAGCACTACGACTTTTTTGTTTGGCATGTCTAAACCGCCTCGCTTAGGGCCATCATGCAGACGCCGGTCGCGAACGGCGCTGTTCCAGTCTCTATCGAGTTGTAAAAGGCGAAGTCTCCGGGCGGAGTCTGCTGCGACACGCCGGTGAACTCTCCCGTCGAGTCTATCTTCGCGCAGATCGCGCGAAGCGCGCGCGTGTACGATTGGCTCAAGAGGTCGCGATCGAGTCCGACGAGCCCGGTCTTGAGCGCGCGTCCCAGCGCCAGTGCGAATCCAGCCGCGGAAGACGCTTCCAGGTACGAATCGGGGCGATCGATCACGGTATGCCAGAGCCCGCTGTCGTCCTGAGGCCGTGCGATCGCGTTCAGCTGGCGCGCAAGCACAGTGCGAATTTTTTCAGTCTTGTCGGCGAAACGCGCGCTTAGTGCGGCCGCGTCGACTTCCGCGAGCACTTGCGGCGCCGCAATCGAAAACCAGCTATTGCCGCGAGCCCACAAGCACGCGGAATGCGACTTTTTTTCGACGTAAGCTACATGCCAGAAAAGTCCGCTGTGCGAATCGACAAGATGATCAGCGTGAAGAATCATCTGATCGAGCGCGCGCTCGATCATCGAGGTGTCGTCCGAGATTCGCCCGAGCCTCGCGATCGCCGGCGCAGTGAAGTAGCAGACGTCGATCCACACCTCGAGTGCCGGCGGATGCGGTACGAATGCGCCGTCGGGAGTGCGTGCGGCCGTGTTCTCCATGAAGTCGATGACGGTGCGCGCGTATTCGAGATAGCGCGCGTCACCGGTCTTCAGATGCAAGTCCAGCGCCGGCAGCGCCTCCGCCGCCCAGAACCAGAACCATCCGCCGGTCCGGGGACCCTGCCCGAGCTTCGGTGCGAACCATTTCTCTGCCGCCTGGATCGGGTCACCTTTTCCAAGCGCCGTCGCGGCGTAGATCAACCCGTCACACAGAATCGCGTCGCCCCAATGCGGCTGCTTGGCGACTAGCTCTGCTCCCGCATGCGATGCGAGCCGCTCGAGTGAGCGGCGCATCTCGTCACTCGAAATCTTCGCCGCTTCGGAAGCCATCGTCAGCCGATTCTATCCACCGTAATTCCAACCGGTCTCTTTCATCGTGAGAGCCTCGCCCTCGCGATTGATATGCGCCTCGGTCACTTTGCCGACCACGACGCTGTGATCGCCGAGTTCGTAGAAGCCGACCACCTCGCACTCCACCGACGCGGGCGCGTCGCTGATTATCGGCGCGCCGTTTTTTCCATTCTGAAAAGCGAAGTCGCCGAACTTGCCGTCCTTGGGTTCGACGTGGCGAAAGAATGCCCCCGCGATCGCCTTTTGTCCCGCGCCGAGCACCGACAGCGCAAACTTCTTCGAGTCCTTCACCATCGCATGCGAACCCGAGTCCTTCTTGATTCCCACCACCACCAGCGGCGGGTTGAAACTCGCTTGCGTAACCCAGTTGACGGTGGCCGCAGTGGCCGTTCCGCCGTGCGTGGCGCCAAGCACGAAGAGTCCGTAGGGGATCATCAGGAGCGCTTGTTTTTTCGCTTTTTCATCCATGATCGAAAACTCCTTCGGGTGATTAAGATGCGAATCATGAAATTGTTCCGCGTCGTCGATCGAGGGGATATACTCTTTTCGAGACTTTACCCATGGCCCTTATCAAGTCAAAGACTCCGAAGATCAAAGAACTTCACGAAGTCGGGCGCTACGCCGTCGGCGTGCAGTGGGTCGACGGTCACGACAGTATTTTTCCGCTCGAGAATTTGCGCCGCGGATGCCTCTGCGATGCGTGCAAGGGCGGATTGACCGGCGAGATTCCGCCTGCCAGCCAGCGCCTCGCGCAGTTTTCGCGCCTCGGCGATGCGGCAGTCTTCATCGGATGGGTCGATGGTCACGAGAGTATCTACACGATGCGCCAGCTGAGAGATCTGTGCCGATGCGCTTACTGCGTCGGTGAGCCCGAGCGTCCGATCAGCGGCCAGTGAAAAACTAGAGATTCGACTAGTTCTGCGCCGGATGCTTTGTGATACTGCCGCGGCCGGTCGCGCCCCCGTTCAGCGCTTGCAGATTTGCCTTCGCGGCCGGGAAGTCCGGCTTCAGCCGCAGCGCCTTTTCCCACGCCTCTTCCGCCTCGTCGAAGCGCTGCAAATCGTTGAGCGCCATGCCTTTGGCATTGTAGAGACGCGCATTTTCCGGATCTTTTGCGAGTCCGGCGTTGGCCGCCAACAGCGCATCTTCGGCGTCGCCCGTGCGCAAATAGATGTCGGCCAATTCGATAAAATTCGCGCCCGACGGATTCAGCTGGGTCGCCTTGGTGTACATGTCGGTCGCCGTGGTCCCGTCGCGCAGCACCCCGTAACAGAAGCCTAAGTCCACATAAGCGGAGTCGTTTTCGGGATCGACACGCAGGGCTTCGTGCAGTTTGTCCATCGCCTCATGTATTTTTTTGGTGTCGGCCGGATCGGATTGACCGGCCCGCTTGATGAGAGCTTCAGCATCGCCGACGATCACGTCGGAAGCCGCACGGTTGCTCGACGATGCGTAGCTCGAAGACGCCAGCATCGCACATCCCGCGAGCGCTATCGCCACCGTCGTCATGCGACTGCGCAATCGGAAAAAAATCGTCACGATTATCGACTCTCACGCCTCGGAAATTGTCGCGCTCAGCCTAACAGGATTCCTCCGCGCCGCGAAACAATCGTACCGAGGCCACGTTGTTTCATCGGAGGCGCTCCGATAACTATGAAGTTGTGCCCCGCGATTCCTTCAACCGTGAGATCGATTACCTGCGCCTGTCCGTAATCGACCGCTGCAACCTCCGATGCGTCTACTGCATGCCGCTCGAAGGCTTGCGCTTTCTCCCCAACGCCGAGCTGCTGACGCCGGCCGAATTCGAGACCGTCGCGCGCGCCGCCGTTAGCGTGGGCTTTCGAAAATTCCGGCTGACCGGAGGCGAGCCGACGCTGCGCCTGGATATCGTCGAGATCTGTGAGCGCCTCGCCCGCGTCCCCGGCGTCAACGCGCTCGCGCTGACCACCAACGCGCTTCTGCTCGGCGATCTCGCGCGACCGCTCCGCCGCGCGGGACTGAATCGAATCAACGTGCATCTGGACAGCCTCGACCCGCAAACCGTCGAGCGGCAGATGCGATGGGGCAGCTTCGAGAAGATTTGGCGCGGAATCCTCGCCGCCGAAGAAGCCGGCCTGACGCCGATCAAGCTCAACGCGGTCGTCACCGCCGGCTTCAACGAATCCGACGTTGTCGATCTCGCCCGCCTTACCCTCGAGCGCGATTGGCACGTGCGATTCATCGAGCTGATGCCGCTCGGCGGCGGCGAATGCGCCACGCTGTCGGTCAAGCGCTACGTTTCGAATATCGAGACGCGGCGCAGAATCGAAGCGGCGCTCGGCAACATGATCGAAATCCCGCCGGAAAACCTGGCCGACGAATCGCGCAACTTCCGCATCCACGGCGCGCGCGGCGTGATCGGTTTCATCAGCCCGGTCAGCGAGCCTTATTGCGGAACCTGCAACCGGATGCGCCTCACCGCGGACGGCAAATTTCACCTCTGCCTGCTCAACGACGACGAGCTCGACGTGCGCGGCGCACTGCGCTCTGAATCGACCGATCGAATCGGCGCGGTTGCGCGAATCCTCAAGCGCGCGGTCGAGCTGAAGCCAACCGGGCACCACCTGCTCGAAGGCCGCTCGACGCGTGACCGCTCGATGTACCAGATTGGCGGATAGCGGCGGTCGCGCCGCGATCCAAAATCAGCAGCCCTGCAAGTCCCCCGAGCCAGATCAGGTGCTCGACGATCTGGAGGAGGGGATACCTGGAGAGGCTGGCCGGAATCCACAGCGATACGCCCACCGCCATGAACAGCGCGCCGGCCCGCGTGTCGCGCTTTTCGATCGCCAGCTTCCACAGCGCCAGCAGAAGGAAGATAAACACCAGGTTCGAGGTATTGAGATTGTAAGTCCACACCCGGCTCGTCAGCGCCGCAATCGCAAACAGAACCATCAGCGATCGCTCGCGACAGTACCAGAGCACCGGGATAAATATCGCGAGACTTGTGATCGCCGTTATAGGAGCTGCCAGCCGGTAGGGCACGCCGAGGTTGAGTACGACGCCCAGCAGCCCGTCAGTGGTATTGGCAAAGTTGCTCCCCAGTTGCGCCGATTGAGAAAGCATCCGGAGCGGGTTTACAGGCGAAAGCATCCAGATCGCGGCGCATGCAACGATCAGATAGATCGCAGCGGCGGCCAGCGCGCGAAATCGCCCCCGCACCAGCGCCACCAGTAAAAATGGTCCCGCGATCTGCGGCTTGAGCATCGCCACGCCGATCAGCAAGCCGGACAAAACGGGACGGTCTGCTTCATCCGCCTGGTACGCTCCGATCAGCAGCGCAACTACTATTACCGGGTAGTTGCCAACTCCCAGCGTAGTGCAGATTGCGGCGATAGCTGTGACCGACAGCACCAGTAGCAGCCGATCCAGTTTGGATTGCTCACGTGCATACGCGTCTACGAATCGCACGATCCATATCAGGGACGCCAGGTTGACCAGGCCAAACCAGATTCGCGCCTGCGGCCATGGCGGCCAAAAGAAAAGCACGCCCGTGAAATATGACCACGGAGGATAAATTAATTCCGTGCGTACGAAGGCGACAATTCGCGGATCCAGATTTTCCTGGCCGAATACGAATCGCTGTTCGAGCCAGCGACGAAGCACGTCGCTGCCGTCAACGAACATCCCGTAGTAAAAACCCTTCGCGAGGTAAGCGATACTCAAAGCGGCCAGGCATCCCGCCAGCAGAAGCTTTACCCGGCTAAAGTCGTGCCCCGCGGTCTCCCGGACCGGGATCTCCAAATGCTTAATTTCGCGTCTCTCGAGCATCAAAAAATATTTAGGATAGTGCTACTTTGCAAAAACAGTCTGGCAAAGATAGCATCGCGATCGCCCGTGATGGAATCCCCCGAGTCCGGGTTCTCCGCAGAACTCGCAACTGTTCGATTCCATTTGGCCTGAAGCTCGGAGGGCCTCCAGACCGAACAACGCCGTGACGTTAGCCAGCCCAACAAACAGTAGCGATAAGCCACCATTAGTAAGCGTCATCATATGCACCTACGACCGGCCTGATTACCTGGCCAAGGCGATCGCCAGCGCGATCGCCGGCACCTACGCCAACGTCGAGATCATCGTCTCATCCAATCTGAAGTCGGCGGCAACCCGCGCCGTGGTCGACTCTTTCGCCGATCCTCGCATCCGCTTCCGATGCAACGACACCAATCTCGGCATAGCAGGCAACCACCTCGCCGCCTTTCGTGAGATGACCGGTAGTCTCTTTGCGGTCCTGAATGACGATGACGAGTGGGAAGCGGACTTACTCACGCGGATGGTTCCACTAGTGGCGGACGACGATGTAGCGGTGGCATTCTGCGATCACCACATAATCGACAGCCAGGGGAAAATAGACGCCCACCAGACCGAGCTGAATACTCGACGGTGGAGTCGCGACACACTGAGCCCCGGCACTCATCGGCCGTTCTTCAAAATCGGATTGGTCCAGCAGAGCATCCCGATGGTCATGGGGGCTGTTATCAAGACGAACCTGATCGACTTCAGCGATTTTCCGCTCGAGGTCGGCCCTCACTACGACCTATGGCTCACCTATCTGGCTGCCAGGTCAGGAAAGGGTGCGTTCTATGTTCCCGAGCGGATGGTGCGTTATAGAGTGCATGCGACGGCGCAAACAGCCTCGCAATCGCCCGAGAACAGCAGCTCTTCCAAGTATATCTACTCCCGTTTCCTGGATGACCCGGCTTTGCGCGAATACCACCACATCTTCCAGGCGCGATACGTGGAAGCGCAAGTCGCTCATGGCATAGCCCTATTGAGACAAGGATCGGCCATCGAAGCGCGCGGCGAGTTGGTGGCTGCGATGCAATCCGGCGTCACCGCCCGCGCCGCGTCTGCTCTGCTTCTCAGTTATTGTGGTGCCAGCATTGCGCGCGGCGCGATGAACCTCTACGGACACCTGAGACTTATTCGCCTCTCCCATCGGGAGAGGCCGACGAAGTCCGCGAACGTCGGGTGAGGGCGCCCGCTTCCAGCTCGATGCGATCGATTGCCGACTCACATCTGGCTCGCAAGTCTGCATAGGAATATAAAGTATACCGGGTATGAAAGTAGTAATCCTGGCAGGTGGACTCGGGACTCGGCTCCGCGAGGAGACTGAGTATCGGCCCAAACCGATGGTCGAGATTGGCGACCGGCCGATCCTGTGGCACATAATGAAGCTCTACGCCGCTCAAGGTCATACCGATTTCGTGATCTGCCTCGGCTACAAAGGCGATCAGATTAGAGACTATTTTCTGAACTACGAGATGCGCAATCGCGACCTCACGGTAGTTCTGGGGTCGCATCAGGTTGACGTTCACGATGCCCACGGCGAGAGCGGCTGGCGCGTGACACTTTCCGACACCGGCAAGCATACTATGACTGGTGGTCGTATCAAGCGAATCGCTAGATACGTCGGCGATTCGGCCTTTATGGTGACTTATGGAGACGGTGTCGCCAATATCGATCTGGCTGCCCTAATAGCTTGCCACAATCGCGAAGGGCGCCTTGCTACCGTAACAGCGGTTCGCCCTTCTTCGCGCTACGGAGAGCTTGCTATCAAGGACAGCAAGGTAGTGTTGTTTCGCGAAAAGGCGAATGTAACGCAGGGATGGATCAATGGAGGGTTCTTTGTCTTCAAGCCGGAGGCTCTGGACCTGATTCGAGGACGACGCCGACGTGCTCGAGACTGGACTGCTTAGCAGGTTGTCTGAGCGCGGCGAGTTGGCCGTCTATCAGCATGATGGGTTCTGGCAGTGCATGGACACCTATCGCGAGACCCTCTTTCTGAACGACTTATGGGAACGTGGGGCAGCTCCCTGGAAAACCTGGCGTTAGCCCATCCGAACGCTGGCCTTATATAATGCAAACGCTGGCCTTTTGTAATGATTAATTTCTGGCGCGGACGTCGCGTACTACTCACCGGCCATACCGGGTTCAAGGGCGGATGGCTTGCTCTTTGGCTGAGCGAGATGGGTGCCGATGTGTATGGATTGGCGCTGCCCCCTGAAGTGCCGAACAGCTTCTATGATGCATGCGGGCTTGAGGAAGTCATTCATTCGAGCATCGGCGACGTGCGCGATGCGTCGGTCGTAAGACGCGCGCTGGAAGCGAGCAAAGCCGAAGTGGTGTTTCACCTTGCTGCTCAATCGCTCGTCCGTCGCTCCTATCGCGAGCCTGCCGCCACCTTCGAAACGAACGTGATCGGTACGGTCAACGTGCTTGAAGCTATTCGCGGATGCCCGTCTGTTCGTTCCGCGGTGATTGTCACCAGCGACAAGTGCTACGAGAATCAAAGTGCTCCCAAAAGCTACCGCGAAAACGATCGCCTGGGAGGCTCGGACCCTTACAGCGCGAGCAAGGCATGTGCTGAACTGGTCACGCACGCTTATACGCGATCTTTCTTCGAGAGCGCGGAACGCGTTATCGCTATCGCCACGGCGCGAGCGGGAAACGTGATCGGCGGTGGCGACCTGGCGCCTGATCGCATCGTTCCCGATGCGATCCGCGCGCTGAGTCGCAAAGAGACGCTGGTCGTCCGCAATCCCGGTGCGGTCCGGCCCTGGCAGCACGTCCTGGAGCCGCTTTCGGGATACCTTATCCTTGCGCAGCGGCTATCTGTGGACGGTAAGCAATGGAGTGGCGCCTGGAATTTCGGGCCGGACGAGGGCGACGCTGTCAGCGTATCCGACCTGGTCAAGATGCTTATTCATGAATGGGGTGATGGATCCTGGCGCGCAGAGCCCCAGTCCGACGGCTTACATGAGTCGCCATACTTGGGCCTCGATTCCGAGCGCGCCCGGACGCGCTTGCCATGGCAGCCTCGGCTGAAGCTTCGCGACGCGGTTCGTCTTACCGTGCAGTGGTATCGCGAGGCGGCTATCCGTCCCGCATCAGCTATGCGCCAACTTACCGTGCAGCAGCTACTACTATATGAGGAGCTACTTCACGCGCCCGCTGACACGAGCGTCGGCGCTGGCACGACACTTAAGTGATTTTCACCGCGTGCAAATTGAAGGACGCTTACCTGATTGACCTCGAGCGCAAAGACGACGAGCGTGGATTCTTTGCACGAGCATTCTGCCGCAATGAATTCGCCGCGCATGGCCTGGCCACCGACTTCGTGCAAAGCAATCTATCCTTTAACAGTCAGCGCGGCACCCTGCGCGGTATGCACTACCAGGTCAGGCCCAACGAGGAGACTAAGCTGGTGCGATGCGTCCGCGGTGCTATATACGACGTGGTCGTCGATCTCAGAACGGCCTCACCCAGTTACCGGGACTGGATAGGTCTTCAGCTCGACGCTGAGAACCGCCGGATGCTCTATGTGCCCGCCGGATTCGCACACGGCTATCTCACTCTGACTGACAACTGTGAGATTTTGTACCAGGTCTCGGCATTTTATTCTCCCGAGTCCGAGCGCGCCGTCCGATGGAACGATCCGGCCTTCAACATTCTGTGGCCGATGCGACCCGAAGTGATCTCATCCAAAGATAGCAGTCATCCGGATTTTGTCTCATGAGACGCGTCTTGGTTACCGGTGCGAGCGGTTTCATCGGAAGCCACAGCCTGGATGTCCTTCAAAGCAAGGGTTACGAGGTTCATGCGGCGTGGCTCAAAAATCGTCGCGAGGTCGATGGCGTCGAATGGCATCGCGCCGATCTCCTCGAACCGTCAGCTATCGCCAATCTGGTGCGCGAAGTGAGCCCGACTCATCTGCTTCATCTCGCCTGGTACGCGCAGCCGCGCGACTATCGCGAGTCGCGCGAAAATCTCCGGTGGTGCGAGGCCGGGATGTGCCTGCTCAAGGAATTCGCGGAGAACGGCGGTAAGCGTGCGGTCTTTGCGGGCTCCTGCTTCGAATACGATCTTGGCCGCGGTACCTGCTCTGAGGATCTAACTCCTACCGCTCCTTCGACACTCTACGGAACCTGCAAAGATAGTCTCCGCCGCAACGTCATGGAATTTTCCGCCCGCGCGGGAGTCAGCGCCGCATGGGGCCGGGTCTTCTACCTTTACGGTCCGCGCGAGGCTCGCGAACGGCTGGTCCCCTCAGTAATAACTTCCTTGCTGCGGGGTGAGAAAGCGCGATGCAGTCACGGGCGTCAGATGCGCGATTTCCTCTACGTCGCGGATGTTGCCGAAGCTTTCGTTGCGCTGTTGGATAGCTCGTCGAACGGCGCAATCAACATTGGATCTGGCGAGGCGATTACAATTCGCTCCATCGTCGAAGAGATCGCGCGGCAGATCGAGACGCAAAGCCACCAGCCCGCTCAGATCGAATTCGGTGCCATCGAGTCGGCGCCCGGCGATCCTCCTGTGGTTTGTGCCGATACCCGCAAAGTGCGCGAAGAAGTTGGATGGAACCCGCGATGGACGCTGCAAGGCGGCATCGCTGAGTCTATCAAATGGTGGAGAACCGATGCGCGGGCCGGATGAGACCGCGGGATCTAGCGCAAACAGAGACTGCGCAAATCGCATCTATGAGAACACCGGCAATCTCGCACTGCTTGATCTGATCAAGTCGAAGCCGGCAGGCCACGCGCTCGATTGCGGCTGCGGCGCCGGCGACAACGCCCGCATCCTTTCCAGCCGCGGATGGATGGTTGACGGCATAACGATCAGTCCCGAAGAGCAATCCAAAGCCTCGCGAACTTGTAAGACAGTTATTATCGCGGATCTCGAATCAGGACTCCCACCCGCAGTCAGCGACGGTTACGATTTGGTGGTCCTCTCCCATGTGCTCGAACACCTGCGCAATCCAGCTCGAGTTCTTGGCGATTTGCATCGCGTGCTGGCGTCGGGAGGCATCGTCGCCGTTGCGTTGCCGAACGTCGTGAGCTGGCGCTATCGCCTGAGTTTCCTGCTCGGAAAATTCGAGTACGAGGAAGGCGGGATCATGGACACCACCCACGTGCGGTTCTATACCTTCGCTTCGGGCAGAAGGCTTTTGGAGTCAAACGGCTTTCAGGTTTCGACCGCCACGGTAGAAGGCATATTCCCCCTGGCGCGAAAATTGAACCTTCCTTCACAGACGGTAGCAGCCCTGGATCGCTTCGCGACCAGCTACTTGCCGGGACTCTTCGGCTGGCAGCTGCTGTATATCGCTAGCGTCGCTAAGCAGCATCGGTAGCCCTTTGCGAGTAGCTATTGTCAACTGCTCCTATCGCATGGCCGGCGGCGTCGAGACCTACCTTCAACGATTGGCGCCAGAGATGCGCCAGCACGGTTGCGAAGTCGCACTATTCTCCGAGAATGGCGGCGTCGACACGCGCCCGCCGATAATCGCCTCAAACGACGTGCCCATCTGGTGCATTGTTGAGCTGGGTGCGCCCGCCGCACTCGCCGCGCTTCGCGACTGGCGTCCGGATGTGATCTACGTCAATGGCATCCAGGATCCTGCTATCGAAACTCAGTTGCTGGCGATTGCTCCCGCGGTCTTCTACGCACACGTTTACTCGGGAACCTGCATCAGCGGGCGTAAGAGTTTCCGGATTCCCGCTTTCGAACCATGCGACCGGCGCTTCGGCGCGGCTTGCCTGGCCTACTACTACCCGCGCCGATGCGGCGGCTTGAATCCCGTGACGATGTGGAATGATTATCGCCAACAGGAAACCAGGCTTCGCAACCTTGGCCGCTATCGCGCGATCATTGTGGGCAGCGAGCACATGCGTCGCGAGTACCTGAAGCACGGACTCTCCGCCGGCTCGGTCCATCTCGTGCGTCTGCCAATTACCGAGCACAAATCGAGCGTGCCATCCTCGAGAACGGCCGCCGATCGCAGCGTCCAACTCAAATTGCTCTTCGCCGGCCGAATGGTGTTCGAAAAAGGCGCAGAGGTCTTGCTCCGTGCATTGCCGATCATAGCGTCACAGGTCGGCGGCCGCTCAATCCAACTGGATCTTGTTGGCGAAGGACAAGCGAAAGTGGCGTCGCAAATCTTGGCGACCGAGATCATGCGGCAGAATTCCAGCCTGAAAATTGTTTTTCACCCCATCCTCGAGTCGGCGGACCTGGCCGCTGCCTTCGACAACTCCGATCTGCTGGTCGTCCCGAGTGTCTGGCCGGAACCGTTTGGACTGACCGGTCCGGAAGCAGGGCTGCACCGCGTTCCGGCCGCGGCATTTGCCGTCGGCGGCATCCCCGAGTGGCTTCATGACGGAGTCAACGGCCATCTTGCCGACGCGCATCCCGCCCGCCCCGACAAATTGGCCGGCGCAATAGCCCAATGCGTGCGCGACGAACCGCATTTCAGCCAACTGCGCGAAGGCGCATTCCGATTGGCGTCACAATTCGAATTGAGCTCCCATTTAGCCCGCCTCCTCGACATTTTGTCGGCCTCCGCCAAAATTCCTTAGGGATGAACTGTTCAGCCTTACGCTCCCCGGTTTTCCGAGCCACAATGACCGGCAGAAGCATCTCCGCCAGGTCGGGCCGGCGGTGCCTCGAATATCAACGCGCGTCCGTGCGCGGGAGAGATTGGATGGATTTCAGAAGGTTCTTCGGGCGCGCGTTCGGTGCTCCAATTCTGGCGCTCGCAATCTGGATTCTCCTGGCAAGCCTCGTCAAGGCGCAGAACCTGCCGCCACCCGGAGCATACCAGCCGATCCCAAACTTCACCGGAGTCGGCGCGGGCTTGCAATTCCGCCAGGCAATCAACGACCGCCTCTCCGGCATCCAGCCGATCGCGCCGACAATCGTCAACGTGGCATTTGCGAGTTTTCCGGCCGAACAAGATGGCACGCTTATCTACTGCAACAACTGCACGAAGACCATTCCCTGCGCGGCTGGCGGAAACGGCGCCTGGGCGATGGGACAAAACGGGCAGTGGACGTGCGGAGTAGGCAGCCTGAGTCCGATTGCCGACGTGAACTTCAACGCGCACAAAGTCACCAACCTGGCCAGCGCAACTTCGTTTGGAGATGCGCTAGCGTTCGGCCAGGTTGGTGCTCAGCTCGGTACCTGGCTGCAGCCTTTCATCAGGCCCGGCGCGACTACTTGTCAAACTGGCAATACGACAAGTTGTACGGCTAACAAGCCGAGCAACACAGTCCAGGGAGACTTGCTTCTGTTCTGCTCCGGGATGCCAACCGGGACGGAGACGGTGACTCCGCCGGCATCGTTCACGCAAATCCGGCAGGACCAGGGCAACGGCCAGACTCACAACTGCTTTTACAAAGTAGCAACCGCCAGCGAACCATCGACTTACACGGTCGGCTACTCTGTCGCGACCTTCGGCTTTGGAGTTCTGATGGACTTGGGCCAGGCAGGGCTGCCTGATGTAAGTTCCGGCAGCACGATAGCGTCATCGACAACCTTCAGTCAGGCAGCACCGGTCACGACGAACTCCAAAGATCTCATGATCGTATGTGCCTCCCAGCAAAATCCGCCGCTAGCCCTTACTGCTCCGGCCTCGAACACCGGAATTGCCAACATGGGCAATGAGTTTTGCTGGTCGTACAACACCGCTCCCGCGACCGCGACGGGCAGGGCAATCGGCAGCGGCGCATGGGGAGTCGCGCAGATCGCAATTCTGCCGGTCGCGTCGGCGCCGGAGAATGTCGCGGTACAAGATCAGCCGATGACCTTAACTTCTCTGCGCTCTACCAACTCAGCTAACTATTCGCAGCTCTCCAGTCCGCTAACCGGCTTCGATGTAAATAATTGTGTTAACCCGGTCGATCCAAAGTACGGCGCCGATCCTACCGGCGCCAATGATTCCTATGCGGCTCTCGACGCGGCGAGCCTCGACGCTTGCGCGAAGGGAGTGCCGGTTTGTCTCCCTGCCGGGTCTTACCAGGTGTGCGCGCAGCCGTGGTTTCACACTTGCGCGAGCAACCCGAATCTTCCCGACGTGCTAGGCGCGGGGCGGCTGGAGACGACGATTCTGCCGTGCCGAAGGCGTTCCGTGATGCCGACGATGGTCCTCGCGCCACCGGCTGTTATGAGTAACGCCGGTGGAGCGGGTCTTGCCCCGGCACTCGTTGGCAGCGGCAATTCGTTCAACTTCGGCACCGGCTCCGTGTTGTTTGACGCTGACGAGGCGCTGGGTAATCGCGCGTTGAACGGTCTTGCAGCGTTCACGGCGGAGGGCTTCTTCACGACGACGAACGCTGGTGCGACGCAGATGCTGATCGGCAGCCTGGGAGCGGTGGCGCCGGTCGCGACGGGATGCAGTCAGTTTCCGAGCGACGGCGCAAGTCCACCAAGTTGCAAGGGTGCGTTTGAAGTGTTCTGGGATGGCGCTGACAGCAAGCTGAAAGCGCGTTTTCATACCAGCACTACGGGATGGGTCGGCGCGAGCACGTTCAAGACTGCCGCCGCACTATCAGCGAACACGACTTACTACTATCAACTCTCCTACGACGGCTCCAATGCCCGGTTCTACCACGCCATCCCCGGAGCGGCACTCACTTCAGACGGCAAGATTGCGATGACTGGCACGGTGTCACAGCGCGTCGATGAGGACCTGGTGCTTGGCTCTGACGTGGAATATTGGCATCTGCTGGTTCCGCAGGAGAATTTTCAGGGCAAGATGGACTCGGTCCGACTCAGCAACTCCGCTCGATGCACCAACGACTCTGGTGGCTGCACGGCGCCAAATTCGAAGCTGGCAAACGATGCAAACACGGTCCTGCTTGAAAACTGGAGTAACACCAGCCTGCCGTTGGTAAGTCCGGAAGGATATTTCCTGGCCGGTGGCAACCTCGCGTCGACGGCGCAAGATCAGCCGTGGATGATGATGCGAAATTTCGGGCTGGGTAACGCGGGCGGCAATCAGCCGCATATCAAGGACCTGACGATCTCGGGCGGCAGCTTCAACCTGATTGCCAACGTAACCGCGCCGCAACTGGAGAACATCGGCTTTAACGGCGCGCAATACGGTCTGATGCTCGATCAGATCAACGACTACGGCGGCTCGGGGCGAAATCTGTTCGGCGGCCCGGGAGCTCCCGGAGCTGCCATTGCCATGTCGGTAAACGGCGGCCTGACTCCGCTCTACAATCTGAATTTCACCTGTGGCAGTGCGTGTATCGAGACCAACGGCCCGCTCGTCAGCGGTTCATATTTTCTGACCCCGTCGAGCACCAAGTGGGCGATTATCGATCCTGGTTGGCTGCACGTCGATTCGACTTCGATCGATTCCGAGAATGGCGGCACCTTCACAGTTGTCGAAGTGCCGAACATGCTCCAACCTACCGGGCCGTGGCTGTCAGTGTCGAATAGCTCGCTTGCCTCTTTCAACGCCCCGGTGATCACGCTTGACGGTCAGATCCTTGGCGGAATTGGCATTCACAACGGCGAGATGACGCACGTATCGGGCACCGGCCCTTACGTTGACGGCACGAACCTGACCGGTACGCCGCCGATCTTCGGCGCGGTGGTTTTCGATAACGTGACCTTCGAGGCTCACCTTACCACGCCGCCATCCGGCAATAGCTTTACCAGCGCGGGAGTTCCATATCAGGTGATTGGCGGCAGCACCCGCACCCAGACGACGCTCAACGGAACGACGGCGGGGACAGCGGTATGGTCCCAGCCGGCGATGGACTCGAGTGTGAAGAAGGTCGTGGTCTTTCTTAACGGGTATGAGAACACGACCGCGACAGCACAGACGATCACCTATCCCATCGCATTCGCGAACGTGCCGAAGATCACCGCCGACGACTCGGGTGGCTCGACCGCCTCGACAACGGCGCTGACCCTACCGGCCTCGATGAGCGCGACGAAAACGGGCTGGGTAATCGTGGAAGGCTATTGACTCGTGAGGGGTCGTGGATCATCGCCGCTGGGAAGCCGCGAGAGCACGATTAGGTCCATGGGGGCGCCGATGCGGCAGAACCGGTCGAAGGTCGCGAGGCCAAGCAAGAGAGCTCGCGGCAGACGGCCGAACCGGCGCCATCCGCGAAGTACCAGTTTGAAAGCGCCGTGCATGCAATAGGCGACCTCGACCACGCCGAGTCCGCGGTCGCGCAGCATCCGGGTCAGATCGGCCGCAGCGTAACCCTCGCGCGCATGGTCGGGATCGTAAACCGCCGGCGGCGTAGGCACAGAAATCAGCAGCCATCCGCCCGGAGCCACCACGCGGCAAAGTTCATCGAGAGCCGAGGCGTCGTCGTCGATGTGCTCCAGGACTTCGCTGCACAAGACGAAGTCGAAAGACGCGGACTTGATCGGAATGTTGGTCAGCGACGCGGCCACCACGTGCTGGCGGGTATCAGAGACACTGCGCGGACCGGTTCGGTATGAATAGTCCATCTCGACCACATGCGCCGCGCCCGGGATCGCAAGCAGCAACGGGGAAAACGATCCTTCGCCGGCGCCTGCATTGAGAATCGTCAAACCGCGCGGCGCGCCGAGGGTTGCGCTATTGATCAGGCGACCGAATATCGGACCCTGAACTACCCATCGCGCTTCGTCGGGCCATCCCGACCTCAGCGGCCACGCGACGATGCGCGCGAGCTTTTTCCACGCTGGCGTTGGCATCGCGAAATCGCCGGCTCAGTGCCGGGCTTCCCCGAAGACCCATTGGCGCAGCGCAACGGAACAATGAAGGCCGCCGCGATTCTCCGCGTCGTAGCGAGCGCGCCGACCCATCGCACGAAGATCTTTGCGCCGACGTATCGCGTCCCGGAAGGCCCCCGCCAATGCTTCGGCGTCTCCGCCGGGCACCACCCAGCCGGTCTCGCCCGGCCGCACCCACTCCGCCGCGCCGCAACAGTCGGTCACGACGACGGGCAGGCCGCTTGCCATTGCTTCCGCGACGACGAAGCCGAAACCGTCCTCGAGGGTTGGCAATACAAACAGCTCGGCGCGCTGATACGCCGGGATCGGATCGCCCGGAGCACACCGCAAGTTAACGCCGGCGGATTCGTGCTCGAATAGTATGCGGCTCGCGCGGTCCCCGGTTGCTCCGACGATCTCCAGGTCGATAGCATCCGCCCCGAGCATCTTTGCGGCGCGCAGGAGGTAGACGAAGCCTTTGCGGAGATCCAGAGCGCCCACATAACAGACCCGGAGCCTGCCTTCGGCTTGCGCCGGGGTTGCGTTCGGCGCGTATCGGGTCAGATCGACTGGCTGGCCGAACACGCCGATCTCCTTGCCGGCCACACCATGAGACAGCATCGAACGCTTCGCCCATTGCGAGGAAACGCGGATCCGTCCGGCGAGTAGGTATTCATTCTCGACCCGCTCGACCATCGCCGCAGTCGGGTGTCCATGAAATGACGCGCCGCACCATCGCGCGGACTCCTGGTCATAGACCCGGCGGAAGTTCCGGATATGTCCATTCGGATTGTCGAGCACGGTCGGAATCGAGGCGCGCGCGGCCCACTTCAGTGACTCGAGGCCGACTTGTGTGAAAACGTAGCAGCAATCCGGCTTGAGGCGCGCGATTTGCTCGGCCGCCCAGCGTCCGAGCGCGCGACTATTTTCGAATACCAACCGCCCCTGGCGCCATCGCAGCAGGGTGTACTGCGTTCTCCAGCGCGAAATCGGGCGGGGGGCTTCGTGCCAGAAAATACCAGGTGTAGCGCAGGTGAGAGGCCAACGCTCGGCGTGGCCGGGGCCGAATGCATGGAGTTCCACGCCATCGATCGCCAAAGCCTGGATTGCGCTCGCAGCTTGACCGCCAAGGCCACCGACTCCCGCAGGCGCCCCGTAGACTAGGGCTACTCGCTTCACCGAGGGTTTGAGTCTAGAGGAGATCTTGATTTGCGATTCGGCTCCATATAGCCACAGTTTCCACCTCAGATGATGCTCATCGCAGCCGAGTACTCGCTAGTCGCCGTCATTGCAAGCGCAGTGGCTGTCATATGCCTGCCATTGCTTCGCCGCCGATATGGCTATCTAGCGCTCAGCTTGATAGTCGCTACTGTCGTTTATCGGAATCAGTTCTTCGGCTACCTGCTCTGGATACTGTTGCTGTTCGGTTTTGCGCGGTTCCTCGAAAGGATCACGCCTCTCGAGGCGAAACTCGGGAAGCGGCGGTGGACGTACGCATGCGCCACGATGATTGCGGTGATCGCAATTTTCTTTGCCGGCAGCGTGCATCTACTGGACCGCTTCAGTGTGCATGCATTTGGAGTTTTATGGACGCTGCCCGACCACGACATGTGGCTGCTGCTGCGAACTATATCGTTCTTGTGGGAATTCGGATCGGGGCGTTTGAAGAAGCTCGATTTTATCGACTACGTGATCTGGATCACGTTTCCATTCACGCTGCTTGGACCGCTTATTCGCCCGAGCGAGTTTTTTCCGCAATACGGCAATGCCGAGTCGAAGCGAACGGCTACTGAAGTTGTGAATCGAGAGTGGTGGCTAAAGCTTTCGTTGGCGATCGTACAAATGATCATTGGCGCCGGCCTGAATCGAGTAACCGTCGGGTTAGATCATCCGGGGCCGCGCTGGCCGAAGCTGTTCATAATTTTTGTTACCGGTCCGTGGGGTTTCTACTTGAGCACCAGCGGCGGCTTTCATCTTATGGAATGCCTGGCGTTGTTCTGGGGAATCAAATTATTGCCGAGTTTCAACTATCCATTCGGGCAAGTGAACCTAAGAGATTTCTGGGCGCGGTGGAACATGACCGTCACCCGGATATGCACCGACTACCTGTTTTACAATCGATGGGGACTCAAGAAAGCAAATGCGTACTTCAACCTGGTGATGGTATTTATCGCGGTAGGCTTGTGGCACGGGATGAACCTGTACTGGGCGACGTGGGGAATCCTGCATGGGATCGGGTTCTGTGTTTATGTGTGGTATCGATCGCACAAGGAGCGCTTCGCGTTTGCGGATTCGATCGGTTCACATCGAATGCGGGAGATTGCGGGTGCGGCGGGGACCTACGTCTTCGTATGCCTATGCTGGTACGTGGCTAACAAGATTACGGATGTGCTACTTCGCGGGCCAATTCCAGACCATCTGAACTAGCTCCTCGCTCCAGCCGAGCTTGTTGTAGAGCTTTCGAGCGCCCGAGTTATTCATCACCACCTGCAGCTCGACGCGATGCGCGCGCTGAGCCTTGAACCATCGGAGCGCGGTATCGACCAGATCGCGGCCGACCTGCTTACCGCGGTGCGCATCGGCAACGAACACTTCACTTACGAAACCGATCAAGTGGCCTCCGAAATACGGAGGAAGGGTCTTAAGGTTGCCGGCCAGAAATCCAATCGGTCCTCCGCTGTGCTCGGCAATGAACAGACAAGTGAAACGTCCGAGCGCCGGCTTCATCGCTTCGGCCCATTGAGTGAACGACGATGCGGACAAGTCCAGCAGCATCCCGTGGTCCTTCTGGTGCTTGTAGAGGGCGATCCAAAGCGGCTCCACTGTATAGATGTCGGCCGGCTTTGCGGCGCGAATGACTACGCTGGTATCGGTCGAATCATCTGCCATCATGCTACCACGCGCTATGGATCTGATTTGCGATTGCGGCGGGCCATAGCTTCGGATTGAGGCCATGTTGCGCAAGGAATGCCAGCGCGACGCGTTCGAGGCCGAAGCCGACGCAACTGGTGTGGACGGGCTCTTTGTTTTGCCCCGAGATGGCGAACGAGCGGCCGAAGAAATCCTGGTGATAGTTGAAGGAGCCGATCGCGAGGTCCTTATGCTTGTAGGGGAGCGGCGCGAGGATTTCGAACTTCAACTCGAACGCCAACTGAAACGCGGTCATCGCGGCGTAGTCTTCGATAAAAAACGGGTCGGTCGCGCTTTTGATTTCGTAGGCCAATTCCCACTTGTCGAGTAGTGCGACGCTTTCGTCGACTACTCTTTGTCTCTGGTCGAGTACGTACTTGCCGGGCCCCGCGAATATCACTTCACGCATCGTGAAGTCCCACAATCGTTCCAGGCCGGCCATGCTCTTCGATTCGAAGCGGAAGCATTTTCCGATCGCGGTGACGACTGTCGTATCGATGGTGCGGTTTTGCAGCCACGCGTAGTAGTGGAAGCATATCGAAGGTGCGAGCAGGCATTGGATAGTGCTCAAGGTGGCCGGATCGCAGACCAACTTCTCGCCATCCCACGCCGCGATGTTTGCGAAGTCCTGGATGGCGCCCAAGTCCTCGCGCAGATGCGAAACCATTGTCAGCGCTGAGGGAAATGAGCGCAGATAGCGGCATCGGTCCATAACGTCGGCGCCAATCAGAGTCGGAAACTGATGCGGAACCGCGCGCATCCGATCGGCGATCGCGCACACGTCGCGGTCGAACAGATTCATCAGTTCGACCAGCCGCGGACCGAAGCCGAAGCGGCCTTCGCCGTACTTGCGAATCTCATCCATCGACTCGAGCAGAGGATGAGGATCCGCGCTGAACGAGATATCTCGATCCTTGCGACTGACTAGCAGTTTAATCTTCGGCTGGCGGCGGCCCTTGCATAGCTTGTCAGCGACTTCGCGGATTCGACTGGATACCAACTCCGATTGCGCGTCATGTCCAGGGCGAAGCTCGAAGCTGACGTTGTCGCGCGCTGCCGGATCGAGATCATAGGTGGATAGCGACTCGGATATGTAGGACAGTTTCTTGAGAAACTCCTCGACCAGGTCAGCCGGAATGTCTCGTTCGAGCCGCACCGAATGAGTCATTGAACCGGGACGCCCTATTGCTCCGCTTGAAGCTTCAGAGTTTCGCGAACGATCGAATCGACGTCGAGAATTTCGGGCAGGAGGTAGGTGGGGAAACTTACTCCGAACTCCTCTTCCAGTTCCACGACCAGGCGCATGTGTCCGAGCGAGTCCCATCCGGGCAAACTGCCCATGCGGAGCTCTCCGGTTCCATCTTCGGCCGACAGGTTGAAGGTGCGGATGATTGTCTTGCGGACGCGATGCTCAATATCTGGAGTCAAGGCAATGCTCTCTCGAATTCGCTAACGACGAGTCAACAAGTATCAGACTTTGCGCCGATCCCCGCTTTTTCACTCGTCACGTTTCACGTTCACTGTACACATCAAATGGATCCGGTTTGAAGGGGGCGATGATCGGGTGCGGCGCGAACCAGATGCACCGCGAGCCGAGATCGAGATGTTTGCGATTCAATCCGCATCAGAAAATATTTCGGCTGCGGGAGCAAGACAATCCATGGCAGAAATAGCCTGCGGAAACGCAAGGTAACAGCCGTTTCAATAAGGCCAATGTAGTTTGTTGATGTTTACGCTAGCTTGTGTTTGCGGCTGCCGATGACTAGACTCCCATTAGCGTCGCCGGGTGGAGGGCTCTAGAAATAATCGCGCGCTTTTTTTACTTTTTCACTGTTCACTTTTCACGGTGTCAAACGGCAGCGGCGCGGATCCTCGAACTCCGAATCCGATGTAACAATTCACGGGCTGGACGAATTTCGTTGAGAAGAAGATCGCAAGCTCTCGGGCTCATGGACATCATCGGCGTTGTATCGGCACGATCGACGCAAGGCCGTGATTTGTATCGGATTGTTCGGCGTGTGGTCGAGGATTCGTGATTCGGCCTGGCCGTAGTTTATCGTCCAATCGGGCAAGCGAAAGGACGACGGCAGTGATCACGGGGGAAGTGCGCAAAGCGCGCCCGTTAAAGCTTAGAGATGCCAACAAAAGGGTCCTAAGGGATGGCGGACGCATGCCCGCCGATATCAGCTACCTGGGGAAACATACGACGAGAACGGAAAACATCGCGGGAGTATCGATGGCGTCGTGGATTGTCGTGCTGACGTTGCTCGTACTGATCGGCAATACGCCGGCATCGTGCGCCGAGCTGGTGGGCAGGATGTTAAATAATCGCGGCCAGCCGGTATCCGGCGTCACCGTTTTTGTCGAGAACTCGGCGAACCTCGAGGCGGGAAAAGCGGTCTCCGACGCCAACGGCGCGTATGCGATTTCGAATCTGAAACCGGGGATATACAAGCTCGGCGCGATGGGTCAGTGGGTGATGTCGTACATCGGAGACCAGGGGCTGACGGTGAATTGGGGGTTTACGCAGCATGCACCGCCGGTCGCAGTCGCGACGCTGGGTACGGCTGTTGATAACTCGGCGACGAGTGCGTCAGCGGCCAAAATCTCGCCGGTGCGGACAAATACGGGCAGCTCCGGCAATGGATCGGGAGCCAACAAGAATTAGGCAGAAACAAACTCCGATGGATTTTTTCCTTTGAATTTGCGTATGAGACGGACGACAACAGGATTTCGTTTTAGAACGGTGGGCATCGCGGCGATCGTAGCTACATCGCTGGTCGCGTGCTCGTCATCGCAACCCGAGCCTGCGCCGGATTCCGCGCCAACGGCGGAAACTGCCGCGCCCGCACCCGACGCTGCGCCCGCGGCTGCACCAGCAGCGCAACCTGCACTCGGATCGGAATCGCCGCCGTCGCCTGGTTTGGCTGCCGATCCGCGGGTGCCGAGCGCCGCAAACTCCCAGGCGAATCAGGACCGGCTAAAGGCGCTCTTCGAAAAGAGATCGCAGGCGCGTGAAAGTCTGGACTATCCAATCGGCCCTGGAGACGTGATCGAAATCACGGTTCCGGGCGTGGAAGATTTGAAAGAGCGCACGGTTCGAGTGGGCGGCGACGGAAAGATCGAGCTGCCGCTTATCGGGAACATACAGGCCGGCGGCCTGACCGAGCCGCAACTTTCCGACGAGCTGAAAACGGCGCTCACCAAGTACATGTATAGTCCGCAGGTCGACGTTTTTATCCGGGAATATCGCAGCCGGCAGGTCGCGGTGGTGGGCGCGGTGCGCACGCCGGGTCTGATCACGTTGACGAGCTCTGACGTATCGATTCTCGATGCGATCACACAGGCGGGCGGAATGACCGCGGAAGCGGCCGACGAGATTGTGATTCTTCCCGAGGTGAAGGGCGGGCAAAAGCAGCTCGCGCGTTTGGCCGCCTCGCTAAGCGAAGAAAACGAACCGCAGCACAAGGTGGCCGAGGCCGACATCCCGCAGAATGCGCAGCCCGACCATTCGGGTCCAGATAAAACGGAACTGACGATGGCCTCCCTGCAGACGAATATCAGCAACGGGCCGGCGATCGTGATCCCGCTCAAGAGCAGCGCGCTCAACGGCAGCGCTCGCTACATCAACATGCCGGTACGGCCGGGCGACGTGCTGATCGTTCCCGGCGGCGGCAACGTGATGGTGACGGGATGGGTATACAAGCCCGGATTCTTCCAGGTTGGTTCGGGTCTGACGGTATTGGGCGCGGTGGGGTCGGCGGGAGGAGCGATGTATGCGGCTGCGCCTTCTGCGGCGACGCTGATTCGCAGCGACGCGGCCGGCAACAAGGTGTCGATCCCGGTGAACCTGGACAAGATTGCGACCGGCGCCGACCCGGACATCCCGGTTCGCGCCAACGATGTAATCGATGTACCGTATTCGGACCTCAGGATAGGTCCGTACGTGGTTTATAACATCCTGACACGCATGGCGGTACCGCTGCCGACCTTCTGAGACGAAAAGAGTAAAATGACCCAACCATCGCCATATTTCATCCGGCGCGCGCAACCGATCGACACTGAAGTCATGGACGGCTCGTTCGGCGGGAAACTGCACGAAGAAGACGAGCGATCGCTCGACCTGCTGAGCTACTGGATCACCGTAAAGAAGCATCGCTGGATGATCGTGTCGATCACGCTCGCGGCGCTGGTAATCGTTGCGATCCGGGTGTCGATGATGACGCCGCTCTACACTGCGGATTCGACGATTCTACTGAAGCCGGGTAACCCGCAGCTCCTCGAAGGTCACCAGGGAGCGCAGGGTGACGCTTCGACCGGGGGCAACGATTGGGATTCGGTCGAAGACTTTCTCAAGACGCAATGCGAAATCCTGAAGAGCCGCACGCTGGCCACCAACGTGGTCACGGCGGAGGGCCTCGCAACCGACCCGTTATTTCTCGGCAAGAGTAGAAAGCCGAGCAGAGGATTTTTCGCGAGCTGGTTCGGGTCAAAGGCGGCGGTGGCGAAACCGGCGCCGGCGAGTGCGACTTCGGTCGACAACGCGGTCGGCAGCTACCTGGGTTCTCTGGAGATCAGGCCGATCCCCGATACCAACCTGGTGAAGATAGTTTTCACGACTCCGAATGCGCTCCTGTCGGCACGGCTCGCCAACGCGCACGCGCATGCGTACATCCGCGAAGGGATCGAGCTGCGCACGCAGGCCAACGCGGAAGCCGAGCGGTTTCTGCGCGACAAGCTGGTGGAGCTGAAAGAGAAGCTCGAGAAATCGGAACTGGCGCTGAACAATTATCGCCGCGACAAGGGAATCGTGCCGGGCCTTATGTCGGTTGACGGCAAGGAAACGGTGGTCATCGCGCGCCTCTCGGATTTGAGCAGGGAACTCACCAACGCGCAGGTCGCGCGGATCGGGCTCGAAGCGGAGGTCGATCAGATTCGCAAGAATCAGGTACCGGAGCTTCCCTCCAGCGGCAATTCCAACTCCGGTTCCTCGACGCCGTCGGTCAAAACGCAACTCGATACCGCGATGAGCGATTACGTCGCGATGGCGAAGCAATTCAAGCCCGACTATCCGCCGATGGTCCGTGCCAAGGCGCGCATCGATCAGCTCCAGGAGACCTACAACCAGGAGCTTAAGGCTTACTCCGCGAGCGTCATCGCCTCCTTCAATGCCGCCAAAACCAAGGAAGCGGACCTCCAGGAGGAGATGGGCCGCCAGCGGTCGCAAGCGCTCAGCGTTAACGATGCTTCCGTCGGATACGCGATCCTTCAGCGCGAGGTGGATACCAACCGCGAGCTTTACAACGCCGTCCTGCAGCGAATAAAGGATCTCGGCCTGGCGGCCGAGAGCCAATCGTCGAATACCGTGGTCGTCGACGATGCGTCTGTGCCGGGTGGGCCCTCGGGACCGCATCGCACGATGTCGCTCCTACAAGCGATCGCGTTCGGACTGGCGCTCGGAATTGGTCTTGCCTTCCTGATTGAATACCAGGACAAGACGCTCAAGACACCTGAACAAGTCGAGCAATACCTGAGGCTGCCCAACCTGGCCGCAGTGCCGGCATTCACGCGGCAGGAAACGCGGGCGCTGGCCAAGCGCAACGGAAACGACCGCGTGCCGACGCTCGCGAGTAGTCGCGAGCTTGCGGGCTCGATGAACCAGTACTCGGTCGTTGGCGAAGCGTATCGATCGCTGCGCACCGCATTGATGCTGTCGCGGGCCGGCGCTCCGCCCAAGACGATACTCTTTACCAGCGCGTCGAACTCCGAAGGGAAGACCGTCAGCGCGCTGAACACGGCCGTGGTGTTCGCGCATACGGGCGTGCGGGTCTTGCTGATCGACGTTGATCTGAGACGGCCGCGATGCCACAAGGTTCTCGCGCTCGAGAATCAGGCCGGCTTGACCGAGGTGCTGGCGGGCGCGTGCAACGTGAGCGACCTGATCCGCAGCACCGATATCGACAGTCTGTCGTTCCTCAGCGCGGGCTCGATACCTCCGAATCCGTCGGAACTGGTGGGCTCGGACAAGATGCGCGACACGCTGGCGCAGCTCACCAGCGAGTTCGACGTTGTGGTGATCGATTCGCCGCCTATTTTGCCGGTGACCGACGCGATGCTGCTATCGACGATGGTCGACGGCGTGGTGCTGGTGGTGAACTCCTCGAAAACCTCCAAGCAGCACGTTAAGGCGGCCTATGCGCGGCTCGAGTTCGCGCGGGCCAAAGTCTTCGGCGTCCTGCTCAACCAGGTCGACGTCAACAGCCAGCACTATCAGTACTATCGCCGCTACTACGGTGGATACGACACCTACGGTCCTTACGCTCCGGACGCCGCGGAATCGTACGAGGCTGACGAAGGTCCGAGCGACAAGATCTAGGGCGGCGCGCCGCCGGAGCGATTGCGCCCGCGATCGTATCAGCTCCCGACGGTTCTCGTTCCGACTCCGAAACGAGCAAGGTGAGTATTGCGAAAGATCGATCAATTTGTCGTCGGTGCGTTGCTGACTCTGATCGTGCTCAGCCCCTTCGCCTTCGGCAGCGTTCATCCGTGGGCGTATCGGCCCCTTGAAGCGGCGCTGTTCGGACTAGGGATCTTATGGATGGTCAAGGTGGCGGCGCTGGCGGGATCCGGATCGACGGCCGGTGAGGACGAGTCGAATGCGCGAACGATTGCGATCCCGTTCGTTGTCTTCGCCGCATTTGTCATTTTCCAGATAACTCCGCTTCCGCCTTCGGTCGTGCGCGCGCTGTCGCCGAGCACCTTCGAAGTGTACTCGCACGCGCTCGAGGGATGGCCCGCTTCGCGTCCCTACGACAACTTCGCGGCGAATAGGAAAGCGCCAGCTACAAATCCCGCCGCTGCCTCCGCGCCGGTGATTCTGCCCAGCCTCGACGAAGTAAAAAAGGGCGTTCCGATCCCGTTCCTACCGCCTGGCGCAAAGGCGGCCAGGGTATCGACTGGTCAAACGGCCTCCCCTGTCTCGACGCTGGCGACGCAAATTTACGGCGGACGCTGGCGCCCGCTGGCACTGGCGCCATTGCTGACGCTATCGAGTTTGCTCGCGCTTTTGTCGTGCGCCTGCGCGTTCCTGGTGACTGCTTTTTATCCGCTCGCTTACGGCGACGACGCGGAATCGACGCTCAAGTTCATCCGGGTTTCGCTCCGGGTGATCCTGCTGACCGGATTCGCGGTTGCTTTCGTTGGCTTGATCGAGCGCGCGACCTGGAATGGAAAGATGCTGTGGTTTTTCATTCCATATGACTGGCGCGCGCCGCTGTTTGAGCCGGTGCTGCGCGCGCGCGGGCCTTTTATCGATCCCGATCACTTTGCTGGATATCTTGCGATGGTCTTTCCGCTTGCGCTGGCGTGTGCTGCGTTTCCGAATTTGCTTTCGCCGCGCCGCGCGACGCTGGCATTCAGGATTCAGTGCGGGGTCGCCAGTTTCGTGATCTTCCTTGCGATCCTGCTGAGCCTGTCGCGGGGCGGATGGCTTGCCCTGATCCTGGGCACGATCGTGATGTGCCTGCTGGCGGCGCCGCGCGGCCAAAGGAACGACGAGCATTCGTCGGGCTTGGCGAGATTCGGCGGCGTTCGCCTCGCAATCGTTGGTATCGTGATCCTGCTCGGCGCCTCGATGATCTTTATCGGACCCGAAGCGCGGGTTGATACGGTCAGCCGGGTCAATGAGTCTGCGACCGAAATGGGGACTATCGTCGGACGAATCTCGGCGTGGAAGGGAGGCCTCTCGCTCATCCGGGACTTCCCGATCTTCGGAGTTGGGCTTGGCGGATGGCCGGAGATCTTCGAGCGCTACCAGCTACCGCCGTGGCAATTGCTGTTCTTCTCCGAGGCGCACAACGACTACCTGCAATTGCTCGCCGAAACCGGAATCATCGGTATCGCGCTGTTCGCATGGCTGGCGGTCCGGATCGTCCGAAGGGTCATTTCGGGAGCGCGCACGATGGAAGCATCGGCGGGTCCAATCTTCGCGGCGATCATCGCCGGAATCGCGGCGGCCTGCGTGGTCGAAATCTTCGACTTCGACCTGCGCATCCCGGCGATAGCACTTCTGTTTTCGGTTTTCGCCGGATTGCTGGTGCGGCTGACGACGACGGGTCCAGCTCAAGAGGTCGCCGCGCGGCCGTGGGCAATTCGCGCGCGAGCGGTCGCCGTCGCGATGGTGGTGCTGGTCCTGGTAGGCGCCGCATTGACGCAGGACGCGACAGTTTTTCCCTACAATCTTACCCAACCGGTCGATCTGACCCAGGCGCGCGCTCTGCTGGTCACCTACCCAGCCGACGTGTTTCCGCACCTGGCGCTGATCAAGCTCGATGCAGACACGATGCCGCCGGACGTTCTGGACGCTGAATTCAGGAGATCGGTCTGGCTGAGCCCGCTCGATCCAAACACTCGCGATTTGTATGCGCAGACGCTGGTCGGCGACAAGCGGAATGCCGACGCGTTCGCGCAGGTCAAGGCGTCGGTGCTCAATTACCCCAGGTTCCAGGAGCATCGCTACCTGGTGCCGCGATTGATCGCGTGGCTGCCGCCGGAGCTGAAAAAGGCGGTCGAAGAAGGACTCAACGAAGCGGTGGACCGTGGCTACGACCATGCGCCCGAAACTCTCGGCGAATACTATGAGACCGTCGGGCAGTTCAGTGACGAGGCGCACGCATTCGAGCGCGCGGCGCGCCTCCAGGATGATCCGGCGATGCGTGCGAAGTACCTGCAGAAATCCGGGGAAGCCTTCGCCCGCGCCGGCGCGTTGGGGACCGCGCTCGTCACGTTTCAGGAGGCCAGCGATTCGGCACCCGACGATTCAAGCATCTATGCGGACATGGCGGTGATGGTCTATGGACCGCGGCACGACGTGGACGGCGCGCGCCGCGTGATCGATCTCGGAATCGAGAACGGCGCCGACTCGTTCGAGCTGACTGAAGCACTCGCCAACGCGGACCTGGTCGCCGGCGACCGCCATGCGGCCGAAGACGCGATGGAGCAGGCGCTCAAAATCGAACCGAATTCGGGCCGGCTGCTGGTACAATTGGGCGATTTGTATGCCGCCGATAGCAGGCCGGATCGCGCGCTCCTGACGCTCAACCGTGCACTAGAAGTCGAACCCAATTCGCCTTCGACCTACTTTGCAATCGGAAGCATCGAAGAGGATCGCTACCAATATTACAATGCCGAGCGGGCCTATAAGCGCGCCGTGGCGCTGTCACCGGACAATTCGAGGTACCGCGATCACCTGGCGGAGTTCGAGCGCAAGCTGAAGGCCGCATCCGCCGCCGACGCGAGCGAGGTCGTTCGGTGAGCGCGGTTGCGCCGCTTGCCAGTGTCTCCGATGCAGGCGCCGGATTGGCTTCGCCGATGAGGATTCTTTTCCTTAACCCGTCGGGACTGTTCGGCGGCGCCGAGCGAAGCTTAATCGATATCATCGCAAGCGTCGCGGCTGCGCGGCCGAATTGGGAGATACGCCTGATAGCCGGCAGCGACGGACCACTGGTTCGCCGTGCGCGCGCGATGAATATCGCAGCGACCGTATTGCCGATGCCACAATCGCTGGCGCGAATCGGAGACTCCGCGATGCGCGGTTCGGCGGGCGCGCCGCTGGTGCGTTTGTCGATAGCTACCAGCATGCTGGGCGCCGCAATCGCCACCAATCGATACACACAGATGCTCGCCCAAACGATCGAACAGTTCGCGCCGACGCTGATTCACACCAACGGCTTCAAGATGCACGTGATCGGCGCGTGGGCGGCTCGACGCAAGACGCCGGTCATTTGGCACATACACGATTACGTCGGCGCGCGTCCGGTGATGTCGCGCCTGATGCGGATGCAAGCGAACCGATGCGCCGCTGCAATCGCGAATTCCGACAGCGTGCGCGATGAGTTCGGCAGAGTCTGCGGGGATCGAATCGAGACCACTACCGTCTACAACGCGGTTGACCTCGATCAATTTGCGCCCGCCGGTGCGGCGCTCGACCTCGACGCGCTGGCAGGGATGCTCTCAGCGCCTCAGGGCACGGTTCGGGTGGGACTCGTAGCTACGATGGCGAGATGGAAGGGTCACGAGGTGTTCCTCCGCGCGATCGCCGGCTTGAGCGACAGCTCGCGCTCGCGGGTGAGGGCTTACGTGATCGGCGGCGCGATTTATCCGACTCGCGGGAGCCAGTTGTCGGCGGCTGAGTTGCGGGCGACAGCCGCGCGGCTTGGAATTTCAGATCGAGTAGGGTTCACAGGATTTGTCGATGACGTACCCTCCGCGATCCGCGCGCTCGATATCGTGGTGCATGCAAGCACGGAACCCGAACCGTTTGGACTTGCGATAATCGAAGCGATGGCGTGCGGGAAACCCGTGATCGCAAGCGCAGCCGGAGGCGCGGCGGAGATCGTACAGCTATCCGGCGGCGTGCTGACGCATCAGCCCGGCGACAGCGCGGGACTTGCAAGATGTATCGAACGGCTCGTCTGCGATCCATCGGAGCGCGCGAGTCTGGGCGCGGCGGGCCGCGCATCGGCGGAAAAATCATTTGCGCGCAGCCGCCTCGCCGCCCAGATGATTCCCATCTTCGAACGCGTGGCCGGCAGGAAACCCTGATGCGCGTGATGCACATCGTGAGTGGCCGTCTCTACGGCGGCGTCGAGACACTGCTGATGACGCTCGCGCGCAGCCGCAAGCTATCCGCCGGGATGGAGCCGGAATTTGCGCTCTGCTATCCCGGACGGCTCAGCGAAGAACTGGCGGCGACCGGAGTCGCCGTCCATCTGCTCGGAGAGGTTCGCGCGCGCAATCCTCTTTCGGTGCTGCGGGTCAGGCGGCGCCTGCGCGAAGTGCTCAATGCCTGCAGCGTTGACGTCGCCGTGTGTCATCTGCCGTGGACGCAGGCAATCCTGGGCCCGGCCGTTCGAGCATCCGGCGTTCCGCTCGTCTTCTGGATGCACGGGGTTGCGGACGGCCGCGGATGGCTCGATCGATGGGCCGCGCTGACTCGCCCCGATTCGGCCATTTGCAACAGCAAATGCACCGCGGATTCCCTGCCGACGATTTTTCCCGGAATACCGCATGAGGTAATTTACACACCGGTCGCACCCTCCGATCTGAATCACCCATTGGATTATCGCGCCGAGGTAAGGCGCGAATTTGATACGCCGGCCGATGCAACCGTGATCGTGCAAGTGAGCCGTCTCGAGAGTCTGAAGGGCCACCTGGTTCATCTTGAGGCGCTCTCGCAATTGCGCGAGTCGTCAGGCGGATCGGGATGGACCGCGTGGATGGTCGGAGGCGCGCAGCGTCCCGATGAAGTCGCCTATGCAGCTGAGCTCAAGCGGGCGGCGAGCGCATTGGGAATCTCGGATCGGGTCCGCTTCGTCGGCGAGCGAACCGACATCGCGAAGATCCTGGCGGCGTCGGATATCTTCTGTCAGCCGAATATCGCGCCGGAGGGATTCGGGATCACGTTCATCGAGGCGCTTTACGCCGCCCTTCCGGTGGTCACCTCACGGCTCGGCGGCAGTCTGGAAATAGTGGATTCGAGTTGCGGAATCCTGGTCCCGCCCGGTAGGCCCGAGGCGGTCGCCGAAGCGCTCGGGCGGTTGATAAACGATCGCGATTTGAGAAGCAGGCTCGGCGCGGGCGGCCCGGCGCGCGCGAAACAACTTACCGATCCCGCGGTTCAGCTCTCGCGCTTACACGGCTCATTGGAGGCGATCTCGTCACGAGGAGCGGTTGGGAGCGAACGTCGATCGGTAGGTATCGCGTGAGCCGCGGGCTCGGGACCCGCCTGGGATGAAATCACTTATTTGGACCGGTAGCGAATGGAAGGAATAGGACTCTGTACAGCAGCGATGCTCGCATGTTTTGTTGCGGGCAGGCGCTCGATCGCATTGGGCCTCGGGGTGGTGATGACGATTGGCTACGGGTACGGAATCATGCGCGCCAACCTGCCGACGCCTATAATGCACTTTCTGTTCGACGCTGGCGCGGTCGGTTTTTATCTCTCGCTAATTTCGCGTGGCGTGAATCCCGAGCAACGGCCACGGATCGTCCGGTTGCAGCCGTGGATCGCGTTGCTGGTTGGATGGCCGCTGTTGCTGTTCTTCTTTCCCGTTCAGGATCCGTTGATCCAGCTGGTCGGATTGCGCGGGCAGATATTTTTCATTCCTTTCATTGTGATCGGCGCGATGCTGGAACGCGACGATTGGTATTTTCTGGCGAGATGGTTCGCCGTTCTTAACCTGATCGCGTTCGCCTTCGCCCTCGGCGAATACATCGGGGGTGTCCCGAGGTTCTATCCCAGAAATGTGATGACGCAGATCATCTACACTTCCAGAGACGTGGTGGGCCACTCGGCATATCGAATTCCTGCCACCTTCATCAACGCCGCCGCGTACTGCGGGATGATGGTCTCAACCATGGTCCTGCTGCTCGGCGCGTGGGTGCAGCGACGCGGAAACAAACTCGATTTCTGGCTGCTGTCCGCCGCGATCTTTGCGAGTGTACTGGGCGTCTTCATGGGCGCGTCGAGAACCCAGGCGATGATACTTTTCCTGATGCTGGGACTGACGTTCATGATGGGGCAAATCTCGCTGAAAGTCCTCCTCCGGGTGGCAGTGGTAGTTGCGATCGTGGGCTGGGTGGTCGGAAACAATCCGCGCTTGCAGAGATTTACCAGTCTCTCCGATACCGACTACGTCGAGGCGCGCCTTTTCACCTATAACGGCGCCGGTAACACATTCCTCGACTACGCGATCAAATATCCGATGGGCAATGGTCTTGGCGGCGGAGGGACCAGCCTCCCTTACTTCCTCCAGGATCGGATTAAAGATGGAGTCGCAATGGAAAATGAGTACTCCCGAATCATGCTTGAACAGGGCATCCCGGGGCTGCTCATCTGGATAGCGTTTATTCTCTGGGCGATGCTCAGCCCGCTGCCGCGCGGCAACAATCCGTGGAATCTCGCCCTTCGGCTGGCCCGGATCTATCTGCTGATTTCGTTCGGCACCGCATTTACCGGGACTGGAATGCTGAATTCGACTCCCGCAACGGCGGTTCTGCTGATGCTGGTTGGATGGGTATCGACGGCGCGATTTTCGATGGCCGGGCAGAGAACCGCGCAACCCGGCCGGGTCGCACACGCCCGGCTCGCCGGGAATATGATGTGAGGGTGACCAACAGGCATCCGAAAGCTAGGCGTAATGGTCAAAGGGTCCGAACCCTGGGTGCTGGTCGCGGGCGGGTTCCATCAGCATGGCGGGATGGACAAGGCGAACGCGGCGCTCGCGGACTTCCTCATATCGCGGGGGCATCCGGTTCATCTGGTTGCCCATGATGTCGCATCGTGCCTTGCCGCGCATCCGCAGATCACGGTCACTCGGGTTGGCAGGCCGGCGGGTTCTTATTTCCTCGGCAACTGGCTTCTCGGTATTCGCGGAAAGATGGTTGCGCGGGCGGTAAGCGCGCATTTTCCGCGCGCTCGAGTCGTGGTTAACGGGGGAAACTGCGACGGGCGCGATATCAACTGGGTTCATTCGGTGCATCACGCGTGGCCATCGTGCGACGACTACGCGCCGTGGTGGTTCAAACTGAAGAACCGGATTGATAAATCGTTCGCGCGCCGACGCGAACGATTGACGCTCGGTAACTCCAGGATCGTCATCGCGAACTCGGAACGCACCCGGCATGATCTTATTACGACGCTCGGCGTGCCCGCGGAGAAAATCCACACGATATATCTGGGCGCCGACTCTCCGCCGCGCCCGATCGCAGACGCCAACCGAATGGCTGCGCGCGCGTGGCTCGGCAGAAACTCGGAGCGTCCTCTTGCGGCGTTTGTGGGCGCGTTGGGTTACGACACCAACAAGGGAATCGACACGCTGTTTGCGGCGTGGCGCCGACTCTGCTCGCTTCCCGATTGGGACGTTGACCTGGTCGTGGCCGGTGGCGGTCGCGGTGTCGAATCGTGGCGGCGGCGGATCGAGCAGGCAGGGATTTCATCGCGAATGACGATGCTTGGTTTCTCCGATCGAATCACAGACTTGCTAACCGCGTCCGACGTTCTGGTGAGCCCGGTTCGCTACGAGGCGTACGGATTGAACGTACAGGAGGCGCTATGCCTGGGCGTTCCAGCAATAGTCAGTGCGACCGCCGGAATCTCGGAGCGTTACCCGGCTTCACTATCCGGATTGATATTGCGCGATCCCTCGAGCGTCGATGAACTCGCCGAACGTCTGCTTGGCTGGCGAGCCGCGATGCCGGCCTGGAAGGAGTCTGTAAAGCCGCTGTCCGCCGAGTTGTGCGCGCATAGTTGGCGAGACATGGCGCGCGATTTCGTCGCAACGGTCGAGGATCCGCAGCCGGCGATCGGCCGCATAAATCAACCAAGCTAAGCCGTAAAGAGTGAAAGAAATTAGCGCACTGGCTGAAAGCCCCGTCGCCGGCTCCGCGGATTGCCCTCCTGAGATCGGCGAGACCGAATCCGCGCCTGCGCGCAGCCGCAGTGCGCTTGCGGCGTTCTCATGGCTCACGCTCGTCGCGCGCAGCGTTATCACCATGGCCGCGGGCTTCGTCACGACGCCCTACCTATTGCGATTTTTGGGCGCCGAACGGCTCGGCGCGTTTCGAGCATCGCAACAGTGGACCAGCTACCTGACTTTTCTTTATGTCGGACTTGGGCCGACTCTCCTCGTGCTGCTGCTGAGGCCTGCGAGCAGAGGCGATCTTGCCGGCACCGTGGGCGTGCTGAAATCGGGAATGCGGATCACGATGCGGCAGACTTTGTGGCTGGTGTTGCCGGCGGGAATCGCGATCACCTGGTTCATGCCTGCGCTGGTCGGCGTATCGGCTTCGCTCAGCAACGAGCTTCGGTGGGGAACGTTGCTCGGATTGGCGGCGTTCCTGCTTGCGCCATTGGACGTATTCAGATCCGTGCTCGCATGCAGGCAGTTGGGCGCGTTGGTCAATGTCGGTCTCTCAGTGCAAGCCGTTACGATTTCCGCGCTCGCGGTATGGCTCGCGTGGCGCGGATGGGGCTTGCCGGGCCAGTTCGTCGCGAACGTGATCGGAATCGCCGCCTTCTCGGCGGTTTCGGCGTATTTTGCCGCGCGTCATTTGTCGGGATACATGCGCAGTCGCCCGGTCGAGGTCGACCACACGGAGCTATGGGCGCTGCGCTGGCCAATGTTCCTGACCGGCATCGGCGGACAGATGAACCTCGCTACCGACTACATAATAGTAAGCCTCGTCGCGGACCCCGCGGCGGTCGTCACATTCTCAATCACGCAGCGTCTGATGACCGTGCTGGGCGGATTTGTTTCGTCGTTCAGCGAAGTCAGTTGGGCAGGCCTTGCGGAACTGCGCGCCGCGGGCCAGTCGGAGCTGTTCGAACGCAGAGTGCTCGAGGTGATCAGAATATTTCTCGGCGCGGGACTGTGCCTGCTCGCGACGCTGGCGGCGTTCAATCAGCATTTCGTGCGCCTGTGGGTGGGTCTTCCCTACTACGGCGGCGACGCGCTCACGTTATTGACCGCGATCCAGACCGCGGTGGTCGCATACTTCATGTTCTTCGGCTGGACTATCGATATGTCCGGCGACAGCAGGCACAGAGTCGTCGTGACCCTTCCCGGCGCGATTCTCAACGTGGTCTTAAGCGCGCTTCTCGGGAAATGGCTCGGGCTCTACGGAGTGACCCTCGCGACGGTCATCGCCTACCTGGTCGGAGAGGCGTGGTATTCGCCGTACCTGTTCTGCACTCGATATGGAGTTAGCGGACGGCTGGTAGTGTGGGAGACCGTTCGATCGATCGCGCTCGCGGCGCCGTGGGCCGCACTGATCTGGTGGATGATCGCTCGCTCAAGCTTGTTCGCAGGATGGTTTAGCTTCGCGGGTGGATTCGCCGCGGCGATGATTGTCACCACGGCTTACGCGTGGTTCGTCGTGCTGCGCGGCGAGGATCGAGCGGCGTGGCGGATACGCGCGAGCGCATTGCGCACCGGTCGCGGCTCTCGCGGCGCGATCCGCTGAGCTATTCATAGTGGAAACGATATCGACGCACGAATTTCAAAATTGAGTACATGGCATCTGATTACCGGCGAATATCCGCCTGACTCGGGAGGAGTTAGCGATTACACGCGGCTGGTTGCAATTGAATTGGCGCGCGCCGGTGACGTGGTCAATGTGTGGGCGCCCGGCCTGGACGCGTCGGATTCGATCGAAGAAGGAATTATGCTGCATCGTCTTCCCGGCCGCTTTGGCCCGAGTGCGCTCTGGATTCTCGATCGCGCACTTCGCGCGGCGCCCGGGCGTGTCCTGGTCCAATACGTCCCGCATGGCTTCGGAATGAAGGCGATGAACATTCCATTCGTATTATGGCTATATGCGCGGCGCAAAATGGACATCGCGGTGATGTTCCATGAGGTTACCTTCCCTTTCGCCCGCTCGCAGGCGCCGAGACTCAACCTGCTCAGCGCGGCCCATCGCGCGATGGCGGCGATCGCGGCGCGCGCGGCGCGGCGAATTTTCGTCTCTACCGCCTCGTGGGAAAAGCCGCTGCGCAGCCTCGTGCGGCCAGGTACGCGGCTGGTATCGCTGCCGATTCCAAGCAGTATTCCGGTCGTGAAAGATTGCCAGGGTATCGCGGCGGTTCGGCGCAACTTCTCGCCGGCAATGGGCCCGCTGGTCGGCCATTTCGGAACTTTCGGCAGCGACATTACCGGCATGCTCGACAAGATTCTGCCAGCGCTGCTCGACGATGTTCCCGCCGCTCACGCAATTCTGATCGGCCGCAACAGTGAACGATACGCAGCCGCGATTACCCGCGAGCATCCCGAGCTCGCGAGACAGATCCACGCTTCGGGCTTTTTGCCGCCGTGCGAAGTCTCGATGTGTATCAGCGCGTGCGATCTCCTTGTGCAGCCGTATCCCGGCGGAATCGCAACCAGGCGGAGCAGCGCGATGCCGCCGCTGGCGCATCGCCGCGCTGTCGTCACAAATAGCGGCCACCTGACCGAGCCAATATGGTCCGAGCGGGGTGCGGTCGCGATCGTGGCGGAGCGCGATGTTGCCGCAGGCGCCGCGCTCGCACGAGATCTTCTCGCCGACAACGAGCGCCGCGACCAATTGGCAAAGTCGGGCGCGAGGCTCTACGCTGACAAGTTCGATATCCGTCACACCATCGATACCTTGCGCGCCGGATAGCTGGAAATTCGCCGTGAACCTCAGTTCCACCATCGAGACTGCACCCGCAACCGCGCCTGGATCCGAACCGGCGGCGCCGCGGCTGCGCGTATGCTACGTAATCGAAAGCGGCACCGACGTTCGCACGGTGGAGGGCCTCGCGGCGCGATTCGACTTGACCCTGGTCGCCCGTCGGATCCTCGGCGGCGCCGAGGTGAGCCATCCGCCTGATTGCGAGTTCAATTTCGTTCTCGGACCTTCCTCGCGCGCTCGCTTTGCACTCTTCGTCGCGAATTTTCTCCGTAAAGGTAATAGTCAGTTCGATTACATACTTGTTCAGGGTTACGGATTGACGGCACTGGTCGGCAACATAATGAGTACAATCACTGCGATTCCTACCGCGATGGTAATTGTCAGTCCGGTTGAGGCTTACTATCGGTGCCGCAAGACCAATGTTCAGCCCGGCAAGCCGTATCGCGTCTGGGAGCTCAAGTTGTTTGAGGTGTTCGCGCGGCTCAACGCAAAACTGGCGCGCCGCTATCTGGTCCCGAGCGATCATCTTGGTGACACCGTCCGCGCTCACGGCACCAAAGCTTCCGTAGATCTCGTTCCGATCTACGGCGTGGATCTTTCGCTCTTTAAGCCGCGCACGCGTCCCCAGAGCATGCTCAAAAAAGAGCGCGGTCTTCCCGAGTCCGGCCAGCTCATCTTTTTCAGCAGCCGGATCGCCCCCGAAAAAGACAGCGATACGATGCTCGCGGCACTCAAAATTCTGCTCGAGCGAGGACGAGACCTATGGCTGCTGCATCGTAGCGGAGGCTATGTCGCATTTAGCGCCGAGGCCGAGCGAGTCGGAGTCGCACATCGCTTGCTCGCGACCGACGCCGTGCATCCTCATCGCGAACTTCCGCTGGACTATCAGGCAAGCGACATCTGCGTTCAGGCCAGCCGCGAAGAAGGCCTCGGGTTCTCGCCGATCGAGGCGATGGCGTGCGGAGTCCCGGTGGTCGCCTCCGCAGTCGGCGGTTTGAAAGAGACTGTCATAAACGGCCGCACCGGCTGGTCATATCCGGTTGGCGATGCGAACCGGCTCGCGAAGTGCATCGAGGATATACTCGACAATCCTGCCGAGGCTGAACGCCGGTCTGCGGAAGCGCTCCGGATGGTCCGTCAGCGATACGATCATCGCGACGCGTTCGATCGTCTTGAAGCCGTGATTGCCCACGATTTCTATGCTCACCGCGATGACTGATCGTTGTGGCAGGCCGGTCAGTCAAGCGGCCAACCACCTGGCATGGGCTCGGAAAACATTTTGATTTTTCGTCTCGGAAGCTTGGGTGACACAGTTGTCGCCTTACCTTGCTTCCACCTTGTGGCACGCGCCTTTCCGCGGGCGGACCTATGGGTATGCACCAATTTTCCTGTAAGTCGCAAAGCTCCCCCACTTGGGACCGTACTCGACGGCTCGGGACTCATACGCGGTTACCTGGAGTACCCCGTAGGTTCGCTCGGCATTAAAGAAGTCCTGGCGCTTAGGCGGCAGATAATGCAACTCCGTCCGCGGGCATTGATTTACCTACCGGGTCTTAGAAACCGACTGAGGACCTGGCGCGACGTGCTTTTTTTCAAGGCCTGCGGAATCAAGCAATTGATCGGTGTAACCTACCGCCGGGATCAGCGCCAGAATCTCTGGCTGTCCGACAAACGCCGCTACGAGACCGAGGCCGAGCGTCTTGCCCGATGCCTGACCTCCCTTGGCGATGCCCGCTTGAATGAGCCCGCTAGCTGGGATCTTCGGCTCACCTGGAATGAACACGAACGTGCCCGCCAAATTCTCGCAGCGTGGCCGGCACCGCCGCACTTCATAGTATGCGCCGTCGGAGGCAAGTCTGAAGTTCAAGAGTGGGGCAGGGATAACTGGCTGCGTCTGATCGGTCACTTGGGCTCGAGATGGCCCGATTACGGCCTGCTCCTGATTGGAGCCACGGACGAGTTCGATCGCAGCGACGAACTGTGCCGGCAATGGCCCGGGCCAAGGTTGAACCTTTGCGGAGCCCTGACACCCCGCGAAAGCGCTGCCGTTATGAGCAGCGCGACCCTGTTCCTTGGACATGACAGCGGTCCGATGCATCTTGCGGCCGCGGTCGGAGTACCCTGCGTCGCAGTCTTCTGCGCGCGTGCCAAGCCCGGGGTCTGGTTTCCATGGGGTAATCGAAACAAGGTAATTTACCATCAGACCGAGTGCTTCGGATGCGGGCTCTCAGTGTGCACGGCGTACGCCAAAAAGTGCATAACCTCCATCACGGTCGAGGAAGTGTTGTCGGCCGCGACTGAATTGTTGGCTTCGGCGGTGACGTTCAGAACTGAGAACGCAGAGCAAGCTACCGCCCGATCGCTAGATCAATATAGCGCCCCGATGGGGACTTACCGACGCTGACCGGATGCACCATTTTGGCGCGCGGCCGGCGATGAGAATCTTTCGATAGTTGGACAGTGAACGCGATGCGAACCGCGGACACTTATCGCGAAATCATGATGTCATTACAGTCCTGAGAAATAAAAACTTTAGCGAAAGGTGGGTGCAGGGCAGCTTGCTATGAAAGTACTGATTACCGGCGGCGCGGGATTCATCGGTGTCAACGCGGCGAGTCGTTACCTCGCCCGCGGCGACCAAGTCATCGTGTTCGATAACCTGTCGAGGCCGGGAACCCAGGCCAATTTGAATTGGCTCCAGCGCCAGGGTGCGGTCAAGTTCCAGCAAATCGATCTGCGCGACGGCAAGGCGGTCGAGGCGGCATTTCGCGACTGTCGCGATGCCTCACTTGTGCTCCATCTGGCCGGGCAGGTCGCGGTTACCACGTCCGTCGCCGATCCTCGCTCGGATTTCGAGATGAACGCGCTTGGCACCCTTAACGTTCTGGAGGCGATGCGCAAAAACAAAATCACCTCGACGCTCATCTACTCCTCGACCAACAAGGTTTATGGCGATCTGACGCATCTGCAAATCGCCGAGGCTCCCGCGCGCTACGAATATTCGCATTTGCCCAATGGTGTGAGCGAGGAAATCGGCCTCGACTTTCATTCCCCGTACGGATGTTCCAAGGGGTCCGCCGATCAATATGTCCGCGACTATCATCGTATATTCGGACTGAATACTGTCGTGTTCAGACAGTCGTGCATCTATGGCACCCGTCAGTTTGGGATGGAAGATCAGGGATGGATCGCGTGGTTCTTGATCGCCGCGGAACTGGGGCGGCCACTGACTATCTACGGCGATGGCAAACAGGTACGTGACGTACTATTCGTCGATGACCTTCTCGGCGCTTATGACGCGGCGGCCAACAATATCGATGCAGCCCGCGGGCGCGTTTACAATATCGGCGGCGGCCCCGCCAACGCGGTTTCACTGCTGGAATTAATCGACCATATGGGCACGCTCAGCGGAAAAAAACCGCCGTACCGCCACGGCGCGTGGCGACTTGGCGATCAACGAATCTATGTCAGCGATATCAGACGGGCGAGAAACGACTTCGACTGGGAGCCTCGAGTGCCATGGCGTCGCGGTGTTGAACTCGTCCGCAACTGGATATTGGCAAACCGCGCCGAATGCGAAGCGGCCTGCCAGGCGGTAATGGCCAAGATGGCTTCGTGAAAGATAAGTGGCTAATGACCGAAGAGTCATCAGCGCACGATCATAGTATTGTTGTTTGAATCAAATGGCTAATCGCCTCAAAGTACTGCAGGTCGGCAAATACTATCCGCCTCATGTCGGCGGTATAGAGACTCATTTGCAGGCTCTGTGCAAAGGACTCAAGGAATCGCACGACGTGCATGTGATAGTCGCCGGCGATCGGCGCCGCGATGAGGACTCGATCGTGGACGGCGTCGCGATTCATCGGCTCGGTGCCCAGTTCCAGATTGCAGGCGCCCCGATCTGCCTCACGATGCCACTGAAGATTCGACGCGCCCGCGCCGACCTCGTTCATCTCCATCTGCCCAATCCGGCAGGCATGCTGGCTATCCTCGCGAGCGGCTACCGCGGACCTCTGATCGCCACTTGGCATAGCGATGTTGTCCGCCAGCGCCGCTTGGCGAAGATGTTCGAGCCGATCCAACGCCGATTTCTCGCCAACTGCGACGCGCTCATCGCGACCTCGCCCAACTACGTCGAAAGCTCGCCGGATCTTTCCCGTCTGAAAAACCGCACCGTCGTCATCCCGTACGGAATCGGAGTCGAGGAATTTCTCGATCCGTCCGCCGCAAGCGTCGAGAAGATTCGGCGCGGCCGCTCAACGCCGCTGCTGCTGGCCGTCGGGCGGCTCGTCTACTACAAGGGCTTCGAGTATTTGATCCGCGCGATGACGCGGATTGACGCAACCTTGATGCTGGTCGGCGACGGCCCGCTACGCAACCCGCTCGGGCGCCTGGCGCGCGAGCTCGGCGTCGCGAGCCGCGTCGAATTTCTCGGCGAGATGCAGCCGCGCGAAATCGTGCCGTATTATCACGCAGCGGATCTATTCGTGCTTCCTTCCATAGCGCGAAGCGAAGCCTTCGGGATCGTTCAGCTCGAGGCGATGGCGTGCGGCAAAGCGGTCGTCAACACAAATCTCAATTCGGGTGTTCCGTTTGCCTCGCTCGATGGCGTCACCGGGATCACAGTTGAGCCGGCCAACGCCGACGCCCTTGCCGGCGGCATCAATCGCCTTCTTGGCAACGTTGAACTCCGAACCAGCTACGGCGAAGCAGCACGCCGCCGCGTGCAAAGTGAATTTACGATCGATGCGATGGTCCAGCGGACTCGCGATCTGTATGAGACCACGATGAGCGGCGCGGATTTCGCTCCGGAGTTGGCATCGCGTCGAACTCTGACCGCCTGAGACGGACCTGAACGGAGCGCTTTTAAAATCCCGATGACTCTCCAGGAATTCACCGCGACCGGTCTCCACGCGTGGCTCCTGCCGCGCGTGCAAGCGCTGCCGCGAATATCGAACGACTCGCGTTTGCTCGACCTGGGCTGCGGCACAGGTGCGTGGCTCGCGCGCCTTCATCGCGCCGGCTTCAAGCGCCTTACCGGGATCGATCGCCGCAGCGACTACTTCGGCGCCGCAGACGTCGCCACCTTCATTCAAGGTGATGTCACTCAAGGTGAGCGAGTAGAGCTCGGCACTTTCGATCTGATCACTGCGCTCGAAGTCTTCGAGCACATGGCGAATCCCGAAGCGATCTTCGCCTTCGCGGCTCAGCATCTCGAAGCCGGTGGCCGGCTGATCGTCACGACGCCCAACATCTATTCGATCCGGGTGCGGCTGCGCTTCCTGCTGTCCGGAAAACTGACCTGGTTTGAGCACAATGCCGAGCCCGAACACATCCACCCGCTCATTCTCGACAGTGTGAAGCGCCAAATTCTTCCCGTGTACAACTTCGCAATCGACCGCATCCTCACCTATCCCGAATATGGCAGCGACGGCTCGCGATGGTTCGCGCGCCTTGCTGACAAAGCCTTGTCTCTGATCCTGCCAAACGATCTGCCCGGCGACTCGCTCTGCCTCTTTCTGACCAAGCAGTAGACTTGCCTGCCCGCCGCTCTTCTCGATTCACCTGATCTGCTACGCCTTCAAAAACGAGCCAGCTCTGAGGGCTCTCGCGGAGCGGAGCTGCGGGAAGGACTGCCCACGCCGTGATTTGGCACTCAGGAAGCGAGTGCGGTCGGGACTTTGCGCGCGAGTGCTGCGGTGCCGAATGCGACTGCCGGCGCCCGGGAGGCGCTGCGCGGCGGGCCGAGGTCTGTCACGTCGAGTGAGAACCGGCGCAGCTTCAATCCACGCGCGGTTGCAAACGACTTCAGCAAGTCGAGCTGCGCGCCGCCGAGATCGTCCTGCGCGATTAAAATCTCGTCGAAGGCGGCGCGTGCGAATATTTCTCCGAGTTCGGAAATCGAGCCGAGCACCGGATAGCCGTGGAACAGCTTCCCGCGCTTGAAAACGTCGTCGTCGATCACGCCGATCAGGCCCGAGCCGAAGTTGCCGCAATCGAAATTGCGCGCGCTGAACAGATGCATCACCGCAGCTTGCCCGCGCGCGTCCGCGCCTACGATCACAACGCGACGTCCCGACGTTGCCAGCATCTGCACGATGCGATTGAACACGTGGAACGACCAGCGCGTCGCGAGCAACAGGTTGAACAGCAGGATCACGAAGACCAGGCATGCGGCGCGCGGAATCGCAAAATCGGTCAACGACGACAGCGCGTAAGCCATCAATCCGGCGATCGCTGCGGAGACGGCGAATCGAACCGCTTCGTCCACGCCGCTGTAGCGCCAGATTCCTTTGTAAACTCCGCTCATGATAAATGCGATGCAGGTCGCTAGCATCACCGCCGGAATTGTCGTCAGCATCGCGGCGACGACGTGCGGCGGCGTCTCGAACTCGAACCGAATCAACATCGCGCCGAAAAAAGCGGCGCACGCCAGCATCAGGTCGAGCATCACCTCGACGATCCTGCGCTTGTAGCCGGCGGAAAGAAGGAACCGCGCAAAAACCGGAAGGTCGCGCGTCAGTCCGGGAGATTCGGTGTCGAAGGAACGATCCATCAGGAACAACGCGACCAGCGCGAAAACGATTGCGATGTAGGGGAGCATCAGAACCACTTCGTAGCCGGGTATCAGCGTGATGAAAACCGCGAATCCGGCCGCGATTCCTTGCAGCGCGACCAGGCTTGCAGTCGCGCGCGCGCCGGTGAGTCCCAGCCGAAACAACCTGTGATGCGAATGATCCAGGCCGCGACGTGAAATCGGGTTGCCGGTCGCAAGCCGCGTCACCGTGACGGTTACAATATCGAGGATCGGTACCATCACTATCAGGATCGGCACCGCGAATCGCGCCGGCCACGAGCCCTCTCCCGCGTGGCTCGCCTGAATCGACAGGATTCCCAAAATCAAGCCGACCGAAAGCGCGCCTTCATCTCCCATGAAGGTCGAAGCGGGCGGAAGGTTGAACAAAAGAAATCCGCCGAGCGCACCGGCCAACGACACCGCCGCGATCATCGTGAACTGGTGGCCGTGCAAACCGGCGACCGCCGCGACGGTCAGCGCGGACACGATCCCAACCCCAGCCGCAAGACCATCGAGGCCGTCGATCAGGTTGAATGCGTTGGTCGTCGTGAGCAGCCAGAAAATCGTGAGCGCGAGCTTCGCCCAGTGATAGGGCAGCAGATCAAGCTGCGGACCCCATGTGGCGAACAGGGCGATGATCACCGCCTGCCATCCAAACTTGACCCGAGGTCGTAGTTCGACAATGTCGTCGACGAGTCCGACCGCCAACACCGCGGCCGCGAAGGTCAGCACCCACACCATCTCGCGGCGCGGCACCGGGAGCGACCTGCCGAACAGCCAAAGCGCCAGCGCGAATCCGGCCATGATCGCGACGCCACCGAGCAGCGGAGTCGGCTTCGCATGAGGCCGGTCCGCCGACGGCTTCGCGACGATCTCAAACCGGAAAGCCAGCCGGTTCAGGCCCGGGATGAGCGCAGCCGCGACCATCATCGCGGTGATCATGGCAAGCAATGTCAGGGGCAATCCGTGAGTATAGAGTATGGTTGGCATTTCGCGTCAGTGCGTGCATACGGCTGACTGTGCTTAACGTAGCATAACGGACAATCGAATACAATTCTATAACCTCTTTTAATTAAGATTTACCTTATAAGAATGATTTAGAGTCGTAACAAACTACGCATAAGTAGCCAATTTGTCCTCAGTATCCCCGGTGATCGCCCCCGAAAACTACAGCCTTGATGTGCGATGTCGAAGCCGATGCAACGCTCTTTCTCTGCCAGAGTTGCCAAAAGGGTCCCGGTTGCAGGAGTGTCCAACTGTTCCGTAGATAGTCGGGCGGAGAACGATCGGCAGGTAGCGCCACGTAGCGCACCGCAAAGGCGCTTATGAACCGGTCCGGGTCGCGTACTATTTCATCGTAGCTGCGCATGAAGGGCGCCAGTAATTCCGGCGTAATCTTCGCAGCACTGTACAGACCATTCTCCAACTCGAGAGTCGCCCTTCGTTGGAACTCCAAACGGTCGGTCGTCCCATTCAAAAAAGCATTGAGAGCGAACCTCGATCGCCACGTGTTGTTATCGACGGCCATACTGGCATTCAGAAAGACTCCACTCAGTGCACGCTGATTTTCGCCGATCGCGGCCAACTCGGTGAACCGATCGTCGCCAGCGATCACCGAATTGGAATCGAGCGGGCTCACGCCCGGAACCAGCCGCTGCAACCTGTATTTTGTGTAATTTTCGAGCTGCCGGGTCCCAGCGCCCGGCGTTACCAGAAGAGCTGCCATGTACAATCCGCCGATGAAATAAATTGCCAGCAATGTTGGAATCGCCCAGTTGAACGCCGGGAGCCATCGAATTCGCTCCTTCGCAATCGTAGCGATCACGATCAGCGCGAGGATCATTCGAAGCGGCAACCGGAGCCAGGTCCAGTGATACGCGTGGAGAAAGACGCCCGTAAATGCGGGGCTGCAGCCGAGTAGAATCGCGGCTGCGAACAAGCTCCACAGATAGGTCAATTCGAGTCTCTTTTTGGTAGAGATCCAAACGCCCACCACAGCGATTGCGATGAAAGAGAACCAGGGGAGACCTGACAGATGACCGGGTGCGGCCGCCGAGACGAGCCCGAACCGCATCAGTGCCTCGCTGGAGGCCATCGCCTTTAATCGAAAAAGGCGCACCAGTTCTGGCAATCCGATTGCAAAGCCGATCAGCAGGGTCTGCCCGTATATTTTTCGACGAGTAGAATCCAACAGCATCGCGATGCACAAGGCTGCGGCCGCAAGCGTCCAGAGATAAAAGTAAATGTAGAACAAGAGACCGAATGCCAGGCCGGAGAACCAAACACTGACGCCCTGTTGCCGTTCGCGTGCGATCGAGACGGCCAGGATTTGAAGGAAGAGAAACGGCAGATCGAAGGCAGGACTAACTACGCGCCGCCACTCCCAGATTGGAAATGGCGACAGATCGAGATTCCCACGAGAATGGAGCAGCAGCCCTCTTACAATAGCGCTCAGCTGATAGCTCGGCGAACTGGAAGCGCCGAAGCACAAACTCGAAAGGCAGAATATCGAGAGTCCGGCCGCCATCCATGGCTGGCCCAGAAATCTCCACAAGACGAAATAAAGGCCCGCGCTGGTGCCAATGCAACCTAGCAGCATCCAGATCGGCCCGACCGAAAAGAGGCTGAGACCCAACGCGCGGGCGATGCAAACGGGTGGAACAAATGGAAGCCAGGTGTAGAAAGTGATGCCGTCCGACACTGACGGATCGCTGATGTATGACAGGTGATTGTAGTACGCCTGCCCCGCGATCTGAAGATAATATTCAATTTCCAGTTGAGGGAGCATCCACATCCCGGTCGCGAGCCGTGCCATCACAATCGGCGTGAACGACAATGCCAATCCAGCCAGCAGGCAGCAGAGCAACGGCCATCGGTGGATCTGAAAAAAAGATTGCGCCTTCGTCATCGAGCCGACTGCTTGATCCGCACTCGGTAAGTAACTGGAAACAGCCGCGCTGTCCGGGACTGGCTTCACACTAGTGCGCGAAAGAGCCGGTAGTTCTGATTCGGCATTGAGGAATCGAGCGCCAACTATGCTTTTGTTCCGGCGCGAGCGGCTAGTAGTTTGCGCACCGGCATAAGAGCGAATCGAAGCGGGCGGACAATGAAATAGGCGGGGTAGAGCCGTCTCGGCAACGGGAGAAAAATCCAATCGCCCATCGTTGGCGTGATTGATCGGTAGAACCAGTAACGCAGCCGATCTCTTTTCCGCTCCATGGTGCGAAGCGCAATGACTTCCGGGTTGGCGGGTTCAGGCTTCTGATCCGGATCGATGAACATATCGCGGATAATTTGCATCGCGAGCGATTCCACTTCCGCGTCAGCGTCGGCCAGACGCATGATTGGCTCTGGAAGCTCTATTCGCATAAGCCGGCGCGCCAGGTACACCCCGAGCAGCATCATCCGTAGCCCATGCAGCCGCTTCGCTTCGGTGGCGATCCAGTTCCAATCCATGTCGTCACTGCGTTTAATAAGTCCGGCCACATCGCACACCATCTTGAGCATGGTCCACCCATGCTTGGTGGCATGGGCGCATAGATAGATCACCTGGTCGGCCGGCGAAAACGATCGGACCCGAGTTCCCTGAAAGTCGATCCAAACCGATCGCGTCCACAACGAATCTTCTTCGGGAAAGAAGCCGATGCGAGTAGGGCCGACTTGCCAATGGACATCGACAAAGACAGCACCGCGCCTCGCCTCGAAGCTGGTCGGGAACGCGCTGAAGGTCTCCGGATCTGCAGGCCGGTTGTCAGTGGTGGTAGCCGCGTACCCGTCGGATATCAGGATTCGCGCCGCACGAGTCAAATCCGAGCTATGCACCAGCAGATCGAGATCCATGAATGTCCGGATCGAGACATCATCATAGGCAAGTGCGGCCAGGACCGGACCCTTGACGGCGATGGCATCGATGCCGCTTTTGGAAAATGAATCAACGATCCTCACCAGCTCGCCTGACAGATGCGCGTTCTGAAGTGCATTCGCCTCAGCGGCCAGAGTGATTTTGCGTTTGATCTCGGGCGGAACCTGTTTTGGCGAAGCAAGACGGATCCATCTGCTGACTGTCGGGATGATGCCGTTCTGAGCGCTTGTTCTTTCAATGTAGGACCAGTCGAGCTGTCCAGAGAGCAACTCATCGGTTCTCGGATTAATCTGGGAGGCACAAATAGAAGCGCAAATCTGGATCAGTAGCTCTGCTTCGGGTCGAAGGTCAGCTTGCATCGAACTAAAGCGTAGCTGGATAGGAAGGGAAAACCCAGTTTCCCCGACCATCGAGGCAAGTTGCAGTCGGTGAGTCCTGGGCGAGCGCTTCTCAGCGCCATCGCGCGGACAGAGACAGCCATCGGTGGCTGCCCCTGTTCTTTGCTAAGCCGCGGGAACTAATCAAGTAGCAGGCTCGACGCACTTGCCGGTTGTTGCTGAACACACCAGAGGCGAACAACAAGGTTTCCCGCTGGTGCAGGTTGCATTCAACCCTTGGCATGACGCGGTCGCCATCGCACTGGGTGCGAGTATCGAGGTGACCATAGGCACCATAACCGCAGCGGCGGCAGCGCCGATCGCTACTTTTCTCAGCAATTGCCTCCGCGACAGCGCCATACCGTCCCCGGTGCCCAACGAGCCGGCGTTCAGCAAATGCAGGCGTTCGAGCTGAAACAGGCAGTTCACCACCGCATCATCGGGAGTTTCCGCCGCGAAAAGACCGGCAAGGTCGCTCACCGTGTGTTCCCCGTCGCAGTGCTTCCAGATGCGCGCTGCAAGAGGATTCAGAGCGTGCGCTTTGTTGCGCTCGGTGTCGTAAATTATCAGATCGCCGTCGAGTTCCTCGACGAGCATCTCCTCAGTTCGTGCTACGGGGCGCGCATCATCGAACAGGTTATTTTTTGACACAGCCATCCTCCTCCCTTGAGTGCCTTGAACCACCTAGGCCTAGCGTACGGCGACAATGTACCTCGCGTCGCCCAGTATGTCCACTCTCAGGAGTCCTTTCGAGCTATTTCTGAACAGAAACGAAAGTCTTATGTGGCGATTTAACTCTCGTTTGTGTCCGCATCCATCAGGGCCAGAAGCTCGCGTGCGGTCGTTTCCGCCTCGCCGCGCACCCCTTTCAGAATTATCGCATCGCGGACTGCATCGCGGAGAACAGGCATGTTCCGCGCCGGTTGCAATCGCGCCGTTATAGTATTCCCCAAGAGCGACAGTACCCCCACGCTGCGCGATACCGGTTTAGGCCGCCATCGCGAGCCTTCGCGGAAATAAGTGTCGAGGACGATCGCGATCGGCAGCGCCTTGATCCCAGTGCGAGCGCCGAACGCTTCGGCGGGCAAGCGAGCGGCCCTCGGTACTCCTGGCTGCCGAATTGAAAGCGGCTTGGCAAAAGAATGAACGCGGCCCTTCAGATCGAGCACCGCGTATTCATCGGAATAATATTCCGCGCCCAGCCGCAGAAGTGCGGCAACCAGAGATGTCTTGCCGGTCATTGTCCGGCCCGCAATTACGATCGCGCGCCCCTTCCATCCTACTACGCCGGCATGCACGAAGACTCGTCGACGGGCCAATATTCCAACGCTCAAGCGCACATCGGCGTCGAAGGCGTGCAGGATGGGTTCGAGCTCCCGGTCGCGCGCCAGCCGGCCCGCATCGCCGTAAACGAGGTTGAGCAGGCGCACGTTTCGGCGGGGATCCTGCCCGCCAATCACGAACGAATAGAGCCGCTCAACCGTCGATTCATCGCTCGATTGCCAGCCGGGGGGCAACAAATGCGCGAGCGACTGCACAAAGCCGGCCTTGGTGGCCCGGACTCCTATCTTCGCGCCAAATGAAGTGAACGAAAATCCCTCCGCCCAGCCTAGGCGGTCAATTTTCTGCATTCACGACGAGTCGAATTTCGACTTTGGCAGCCGGGAGGCCAGCACGATTTGCTGATTATGCGAAGCTTCAATCTCCATCGTCGGTCAATCTGCACACGTCCTTATAACAAAATAACTCGAAGAGTTAACCAAGATGGTTTTGACTTAAGACGTGGACCGCTCGTAATGTTCTTTGCTCAGAGAACGATAAGACACTTCTTGGCCGCTCGGGGGGGCTGGCATCTGTCACCAGAGGAGGAATGGTGATTATCCCTGTTCCATTGGAACCCATCCTTGGATCGGCATTGGCCGGATTGTGAATTTGAGTCGGCGTTAGAAACATATGTAGAAACTGAGGAGAAGAAACATGTCGCAAAAATTAGGAAAGGGCGGTTGGCTTGTGTTGACCTTGATACTGGTCATCGCACTCGGGGTCACCACAAGCCAAGCGCAAACAATCACGTGCAATAATGCTTCGCTAACGTTCGGGAGCTCAGCGATTACGACTTTCGACTTTAACGGCGGGGCCACGGTGGGCTCCTTTCTTCCAACTGGAGCTTCCATCCCCAACAACCTCAACAACGGCCGCGGTGTATTGGTCCTCGGCAATTTGGTTTACTACACAGAGCTAAGTGGCGCCCTTGGCTTCGGGCCGACGGATTTCATTCGAATCGCGCCGTTTAACGGCGGGGCTGGCGGTGCGGACATCGGGACGCTACCCAACCCACGGCCGACCGACGGCATTCAGGACATCGCCGTCTTCAAAGGCCAGCTATACGTCCTAACGGGCTATCCGCTCGATGCGCCGGAAGTATTCGTGCTCGATGCAGTTACGGGAGCAGTTATCAGCGGGCCGATCTCCATTAGCGCGCCGGCCGCAATAGATTCTGATGGTTTCACCGTTCTGGCGAATGGCAACTTCCTGATTAACAGCGGCGACGCGAGTTGCACGTACAACCAATACAATCCCGCGACCGGTGCGCTGATCCCCGCAACGACGATCGTGGTGCCCGGCGGCCCCAGCTTTTGCACCGGAGTGGAGAGCGACGGGGTCTCGCTGTTTTTTCAGACCAACTTCGACAGCTTCACCCAAACGGACCTTTCCGGGAATTTCATCGCGAACCAAACTGTGGCGGCGAATACGTGTGAAGACATCTCGCTCGGCACTGGCGTCTGTTTCGGTGCACCGAAAGCAATCCCCGGGAACCCGAATTGTCACGGCAAGTGCGTTTCCTTCCTGGCCACGACGCATGGCGGGTTTGAGCAGGCAGTCGATGACCTCGGGTTCGCTACTACGAAGCAGCTGCAAAATGCTATCAAGGCTTTCTGCAAGGAGTAGCGTCTGCTAGCGCGAGAAAGGGGAAAGTGCGCCGGCAAGTATTGCGCGTCGGCCCACTTTCCCCTTCTCTCGTACGGAGAGCGGAGCGTTGCGAACGCGGCGCGATCGTCATGCCGTCGACGATTCGTCGCCACGCTATGTTCTCTCAGATCTTTACTTTGATTTATTTTTTGTTCGTGCCAGAACATTATCTGGGCAAAGGGCCGCATCGCTGTCATACTGCGATGGATCGGATGTTCACATCCGATTGGAGACATTTGGAGGTCGTGCGGTCAGTTTTAGACGGAATCGTGGACCTCAGGCTTTTGCGATTGGGAAAAAGAAGCGGGATTCGCTTATGTTTGTTAATTGGTATCGACGCGTCGTAGAGTTGACCTTCATATACCATATTTGTTAGAAGTTCACTTCGCTTGGCGCTAGTCGCGACCGTTGCTATGCTCATTCGACAAGAGCCTTGATGCGCGAAAGCACAGTATGGTTCGCAGCTGAGAACGTGGATCGGGGAGGAAACCCATGCATATTCAGAGTCGCTTAATTCACTCAAAGTTAGTCTCGTCAGCTTTTCTGACGATTCTGACAATCATCATGATGTCGGTTCCGGCCGCCAACGCGCAAAGCACAGTCGGCGCGATCACGCAAGTTCAGGGAGTTGCGAACATCGAGCGTGGCGCATCGAACCTCCCCGCTGCGGTGAATATGCCGGTCGAACTGCACGACAAAATTGCCACTGGGCCAGGAGGATCCGCAACCATCGGGCTGGTCGATGGCAGCTCGCTGCAAGTGGGACCCTCTTCTACGCTCTCGATGGACGAGGGCATCGCCGTCAACGGAGTTGGCGCGCCCAGCAAAGTTGGACTGCTTGGTGGAAGTGTCCACTCGACGATTGTTGGTGCGATGCGCCAGAATTCGCCCGCCTTCGAAGTTGATACGCCCAACGCATCGGCGGTCGTGGCCGGAACCGAATGGACCACGGCCTACAGTGAAGACTCGCGCAGCGGATTCGCCGATTGCCGCCAGTTCACGGACGTGGACGTCCAGGACGGAAAGGTGGACGTGACCATTTGCCCACACACGGGCGGCGCCTCCGAAAATGTAAACGCCGGCGGCCACAAGACGGTCGCGTGTTGCGGAGCCGGAGCGCTGGTTGATCACGATGTGGAATACATCGGACTCGGAGTCCTCGTCATCGGCGGCCTGACCACAGGCATCCTGTGCGCGACCGAAACGTGGGACTGGTGCTCAGGAAGCAACGAGAACCAGGGTCCTGTCACTTCGCACAGATAATCGATGGCCTGACGCGCGATTAAGTCTGAATTCGACTGTAGCGATCTCGCGGCGCCATCAGGCGCCGCGGGATTTGTTTTTGAGCAGTAAAAGTTTTTCGCTTGATAATTTGTCGGTTTCGCACCATATTGCACCTCTACATCGTGCCCTATGGCTTTAGCAGAGCCGTAATGTTCGGTTTTCCACAAGCGTGGCAGTCTGTCAGACTGCGGGCGATCACGGTCAGTAGCAGGCATTCCAAAGAGGTGCGCGAGTACATTCGAAGGCAAGCGATATGAGATATCCCAGGACTGCAATTATGATCGCGATGCTCGCACTGGCGATGCTCGCGACAGTTTCGACGGCCCGAGCGCAGAACGCCGTCGGTACGATCACCCAAATTCAGGGCGTAGCGAATATTCAGCGCGGCGCTCAAAATATCGTGGTCACCCCCAATATACCGGTTCTCCTGCATGACAAACTTGTCACTCAGCCGGGCGCGTCGCTGACCGTCGGGCTGGTCGACAACAGCTCTCTCCAGCTTGGTGAAAGTGCGACTCTCACGATCGATGAAAGCGTGCTGGTCAACGGAGTTGGAGCGCCGAGCAAGGTCGGCTTGCTTGGCGGCAGGCTCCATTCGCTGATCGTCGGCGCGATGCGCGGCAGCACCACGACATTCGAAGTGCATACTCCCAACGCGATCGGAGCGGTGCGCGGGACTGAGTTCACAACCTTCTATGGAGAGCAGTCGAGCTTTCCACAGAACGACAAGACCAAGGAAAAATACAAGGACTGCCGTCAGTTCACGGACGTCGATGTGCAGGACGGCACCGTGAACGTCATTAACCCGCTGAATCCCGCCGCCGGCTCAGAAGACGTACACGCCGGCCATCACACGACCGTCGCATGCGGCGCGTTTTTGGTCGATGGCGAGCTTCTTGGCCCTGTCCTCGGCACCGCGATTGGGCTCGGAATCGTCGCTGGCGGAGTAGTCGGAGGATTGGCGGCGACCGGAGAGTTCGATGGCGGCGGGAACAATCAGAAGCCAGGAACTTCGAGCAAGTGAGGCTTACTGAAGTCCCCGATTGCATTTTGCAACAGTGCCCCGCGAGTTCTTACCGCTCGCGGGGCATTTTTTTGGTGCGGACTATTTGAGGCGATTCGCTGAGAACTCGTCCACCTACTTAGCCAATTGACTCGCGGCAGTCGCTCGCAAAAGATCGAGTCGACGAACCCAGCGCGAAAGAGGATTGCTGATGAGCCTGATTGTCGGACTGGATCACGTGAACCTGCTAATCGACGAGGGCGACGATTCGCTCGTCAAAGCTCGCGCATTCTATGAGCAGCTTTTAGGACTTGAACCGCTCGAGCGTCCGGCTAACACCGACAGCGGGCGTGCGGGCGCATGGTATCAATGCGGCTTGCAACAGCTTCATCTCACCACCGAGAAGGACGCGTCGTCCGTAAACAAAGCATCGCGCAGGCATCCGGCATTTCGGGTTGCGAGTCTCGAGGCGATGCGCGCGCGGCTGAAGACGGCCGGCGTCGAGATAATCGCGGGCAATCGATTTCCGGGACAGGAGCGATTCTTCGTCCGCGATCCTTGGGGCAATCGGCTCGAATTTGTCGAGCGCACCGCGAGCTGAGACAATTCGCCCGCCGCAATCGGCAGGCGAATTCCAGGCTTACTTCATCATCGTCGCCGACGGCGCCGGATCCTCGTAGGGGATTTCAGCCAGCGGCGTGGATTGCGGCACCGGCGTGCCTGGCGCGCCCAGCGGCGCGATAGCCTCATGCCCCACGCGCATCGCTTCAACAGCCCTGCCGCTCAGATTCGTGGTCGCGGGCGCGGGGTTTTCGACGATCGTATCGGCTACCCCTTCACGCTGGAATGGGCGCAGTACGTCGAGCGGCGCAGGCTCGACGACATGGCCGACGTTCAAGTCTTCGTTGCCCACGTTAATCTTGTAACGCAAAATCAAGCCGCGTTCCGCGCGCAGATCGTAGAGCCCGGGCGGCAGGTCAACGCTGAATGAACCGTCGGGCTCAGTCGGCGCAACATAGATGTCGCCGGTGGTGCGATCCTCGTAATGCAACTGGCGCTTTTGAGCGGGGCTGCCGTTTGGATACGACATGGTTCCGCTTACGTTTGCCGCACCGGCGCTGCGTCCCATAGTCGCGGCCGCGAACGCGATCGAGAGAGCGATGGCCGCAAAACGAAGCGTGCCGTTACCGCGGAAATTCGACTTGTTGCTCACGACCCACTCCTTCGCACAATTGTCGCGCGGTGATTCTATCCGCACCGCGCCCATTCATCAAAGGGCCGCGCATGCGTTGAAACCGCATTTGATGCAGCCTCGCGATGAAGCCTATGCTGATTGAAAGATTGCGCAGCGAGGCAACCATGGAACGGATTACCCTCTATCACAACCCCGGCTGAGGAAACTCAAAAGGCGCGCTCGAGATGCTCCGCGCGCGAGATGTCGAGTTCGACATCGTCGAATATCTGAAGAACCATCCGAGCCGCGACACGCTGGAGAAGATCATCGACATGCTCGACGTTCCGCCGGCCGACCTGGTCCGCAAGGACAAACGCTTCAAGGAGTTGGGTTTGAATACCGATGACTATGTGCAGAAGAAGGCGGTGGTCGCGCTCCTGCTCGAGCATCCGGAGCTTATGCAGCGCCCGATCGTGATTCGCGGCAAGCGCGCGATCATTGCGCGTCCGCCGGAGAAGCTCGCCGCGTTGTTATGAAGAGTGCAGGGTTGGGAGAGGCGACAGGCGTCAGGCGCTTTTCTTGACCTTGCCGCTGCGGATACATCGCGTGCAGACGAGAATTCTGCGCACGTTTCCGTCAATCTCGGCGCGGACTTCCTGCAGGTTGGGGTTCCATCGCCGCTTGGTCTTGTTGTTGGCGTGGCTGACGTTGTTGCCGACTGACGGGTGCTTCTTGCAGTATGCGCAATGTCTCATTGGTCTTCTGATTAATTCTCGCGATTAATTTGCGATTTCGTACAGGATTAGCCAGTCAGATTAGCCCGCCCACCGCCGCTGTGGAAGAGGCCGGCAATGGGCTATGGTCGATCGAAGAATTGCTTGAAGCTACGACGATAACCGCTCGCAGTGAGTGTTGAGCGCAGCGTGTGCGCCAATCTCGCAGCCACGCTAGGGATTTACATATGCATCATAGCTGTCGGAGGACTGTGGGGCATTGCCGCGGTGCTTTGCTATTTCCAGATAGAAATTGCGCTCGGAGGCCAGGGTGAGGGCGTTGTGGCCGGCGGTTTCTTCCCTGTCTTCATGTTTCCCTGGGCTGCATTTGCCGCTCGGACTAGTCTGAGGCTTTTGAGCGAGTGGTCCGAGATACTATCCCCGGCTCGCGCAATTTCAGATTAGGCCATGACGCCAGTGCCCCGATTCCCGTCAAAGATGGTCACGGCAGGCCGACGTGCGGACGCTTGAACGAAGGCGCGTACTTGGCCTTGAGCAGCGCCGCACCGCCCGCTTCCGAGGTCAGTACAGCGCCCGCGTCGCATCCGCACTTGAGACTCATCAGCCACGACGCGCGGCCGATCGCATCGGCGTAGCTGTCGAGCGACTCCTTCAGGCCCGCGACCGCACTCTTGTCTTCGACGGTGATGTCCTTAGCGGTCACGATCACCTCGCCCGGCACCGAGCCGGTCTGCTCGCCGAACATCTGCTTGATCATCGCGACGAATGCGCTGTGGTTGAGACCTGGCACATCGCTTTTGATTACACCGTCGTAGGCTGAATCGGCGCGGCGTTCGGGCGCGTTGGCCAGCACCCGGCGAATCGAATCGGCGCGAGTGCTCTCCGCGGCGGGCGCTTTCTCATATTCGGCCAGAATGGTGCGCGCCTCAGTCGCGTTCCCCCCGGCCATCGCGCCGAGCGTCCGTCCGAGCAGCGCCTCGGCAGCACCGCGGCGTAGCTGACCCTGGGCGGCCGCGATCATCTGCTGAACTTCAGGATTGTTGAGTCCGGCAGATTTGAAAACCATCATCGCAGCCTCGCCGTCACCGCGATCAAGCAGGTTTTTCGCGGTGTCGAGCGGGTTCAACGGCGCGGTGTCGCGAATCGACGCGGTCGCCAGGTAGAGCTTGGTCGCCGCGACCAGCTTTGCCTCGACGCGCGTCTGCACCGCCTCGAACGCCTGCCATTGATTGCTCGAAATAAGTTGTTTCCCGGTGGCGCGCTCGGCGAACAACTGCGCCGGCATCGCGAGGATTGCGGCCGCGCCGCCGATCACCGGCTCGCTGTCAGTGAAGGTGAATCGATGCCGATCCTCGGCCAGCGTCGACAGGTTGAGCGTCCAGATTTCATATGCGCCCGTGAAGCGAGCTTCGTTGGCGTCGCGCTGAGTCTGAAACGAGTCGGGCGGCAAGCCGACGGTCATCACCGCGTCGACGCGGTCGTCGGGCTCGCCGGCGACGAATCGTTTGACGCATGCGTCGATATCGCCGGGCGGCTGTATAGGCACTACCTTCACGTTGGGCAGGGTGCCGACGATACTGTCGATATCAGCCTCGGTCTGCGGCGAGATCGGTCCAATCACCCCGACCCCAATCTTGACTTGCGCCGCCCCGGCGCGCGCGGCTCCAACCGCAACTATCGTCGCGCCGAGCAGCAGCATCGCACTAATTTTTCTCATCGATTGAACACCCCCGCGAGTTTGCCGCGCGGAGCTTTTCAAACCCCGCCCCAATCTTCAACCGCCGCAAAAGCCCCCCGATCGCGACCGGCTAGAGTATCCGGTCCAAAACCTCAGATGTCTAGGCGCGCGGAGCAACCCTGCGCCGATCCGTCCGCGATCAAACGTCAAAGATGAAACCCACGGCGGGTTTCACTACAATCAAGTTGGTCCTTCATCGATCGCTATCTTGAGGAGTAGACGAGATGGTTTATGAGCTGCGCGTATATCACTGTGTCCCGGGACGCTTGCCCGCGATCCTCAAACGCTTCGACACCGTCACCTGCCGGTTGTTCGAAAAGCACGGAATCAAGCAGGTCGGATTCTGGACGGTCGCGATCGGTGAGTCGAGTTCCGACCTGGTTTACATGCTGCAATGGGAGTCGTTAGCCGATCGTGACAAGAAGTTTGCCGCTTTCGCTGCCGATCCCGAATGGATCGAGGCGCGCGCCAGGAGCGAGGCCGACGGCCCGATCCTCACTTCGATCACCAACAGCATCCTGATGCCGACCTCGTTTTCCGCGCTGAAGTAAGTGCGAACAGGCGCTCCGCGCCGCATCTTCATTCCTCGCTTAGGGGCAGGGGCTGGCCCCTGCCCAAGGAAGTGTGAAACCCACGGCTGGTTTCACTACAATTAAGTTCCCGATGCCCGAGCACATAGTTCATATCCTCCCCGAGCAGGTCGCGAGCCAGATCGCGGCGGGTGAAGTTGTCGAGCGGCCCGCATCGGCGGTCAAGGAGCTAATAGAAAACTCCCTTGACGCGGGCGCACGCGCGATAAGCGTCGAGATACTCGGCGGCGGTTCGGCGCTGATCGTGGTTGCCGACGACGGATGCGGGATGACGCGCGAGGATGCGATCCTCTCGATGCGCCGGCATGCGACCTCGAAGATTCGCAGTGCTGCGGACTTGGGCGCCATTCGGACGCTCGGGTTTCGCGGCGAGGCGCTCGCCTCGATCGCCAGCGTGTCGCATCTGCGGATGCTTACCCGGCGCGCGATCGACTCAGACGGAATCGAGATCGCGGCCGAGGGCGGCAACATAGAGGATTCTCGCGCGTGCGCGATCGCGGCCGGAACGCGAATCGAAGTGCGCAAGCTTTTTTTCAATACGCCGGCGCGACTCAAGTTCCTCAAAACGCTCGCGACCGAGCAGGGCGCGATCGGCGAGGCGTTTCAGCGCGTCGCGCTCGCCAATCATCATATAGCTTTCACGCTTGTTGCCGACGGCCGCACGATGTTCGAGCTGCCGCGGGCGACCTCGGCGCTCGAGCGCGTGCGCCAGCTATTCGGGCCGAAGCTTGCGGCAAAGATGCTCCCGTTCGATCTGGACCGTCCAGGAATTCGCGCACGAGGACTGGTCGCCACCAGCCAGGAGTCGTTCGCGACCGGCCGGATGCTTTTCACCTTCGTCAACGGCCGCTCGGTGCGTGACCGGATGCTGATACGCGCAATCGAACAGGCCTACCAGACGTTGATTCCGCGCGGGCGTCATCCGGCGGCGGTCTTGTTCGTCGATATGCGGCACGAGGACGTTGACGTCAACGTGCATCCGATGAAGACCGAAGTCCGATTTCGCAACGGAGGCGCCATTTTCGAAGTCGTACACCACGCGATTCGCGAACGTCTCGCCGACCAGACTTATAGCGCGCCCGTAATCTCGCTGGTCGAGAAACCCGGAGTACGAGACAGAGTTCCGGAGCCGAGTGGCGACGACACCGCGATGGGCCTGATCACGATGTCTGAAACGCGCGAGCAGCCGCCGGCCCAGAGTTCAACCCGATCCGACTCACCGCTCAGACTGGTTCCCGATGCAACCAACCCGGCGGCGTTTCAGCGGCCGCTCAGCCTTGCCTACGATCGCGACGCGCGCAGCGCGACGACGCATCCCGCTCAGCCGATCCCGATGTACTCGCAGCTTAGAGTTATCGGGCAAATTTTTGCTGGCTATATCGCGCTCGAGGCCGAAGACGGGCTGCTACTGATCGATCAACATGCGGCGCACGAACGCGTCACCTTCGAGAAGCTGCGCGCGGAGCTGCGCGAGGGCGGAATCCGCACGCAAGCGATGCTGACGCCGGTGTCGGTCGAGCTGAATCCCGCGCGTGCATCGCAAGTGCAGGCCGCGATCGGCGAGCTTCGCGCGATGGGATTCGACGTTGAGCCGTTCGGCCCGATGACGATCCTGCTGAAGGGCGCGCCCGCCGTGTTCGGACCCGAAGGCGGAGCCAAGCTGCTCGCGGAAATGATCGACAGCATGGGCGACGCGGGCTTTCGCGGCGGCGGCGAATCGGCGTTCGAGAACTGGCTGAAGCAACTCGCCTGTCACGGCTCAGTTCGTGTGGGGCGCGTGCTCGAGATGGCGGAAATCCATTCGCTGCTCGCGGATTTGGATCGGACTGAATTCAAGACCAATTGCCCGCACGGCCGTCCGGTACATATTCACTTCGGACGCGGGCAGATCGAACGCATGTTCCGCCGATAAATTTTCAGATGAAGATGGTCGACGCAGAGCAGGCCACCGGGAGTCCGCCGCAGGGGACTGAGCCGGCGCAGAGAATTCGGATCGGCTTCATAGTTGGACCGACCGGTACGGGCAAGTCGCAGCTCGCGATGGAAATCGCGGATGGATTTGCGGGCGCGATTGAGATCGTGAATGCCGATTCGCGGCAGTTCTATCGCGGGATGGATATCGGTACGGCGAAACCCTCGATCGAGGATCGACGCCGCGCGCCGCATCATCTTATAGATGTGCGCGATCCCGATGATCCGCTCGACGTGGCTGAGTTCGTGAAGTTGGCGCGCGACGCGATCTCGAGTGTAGTCGCGCGCGGGCGAATCCCGATGGTGGTCGGCGGGAGCGGGCTTTACCTGCGCGTGCTTCGCGGCGGGATCTTTCAGGGGCCGCGCGGGTCAATCGAAGTTCGAAGGCGATTGGCGGCGCTTGCGGACGAGTGGGGCGTCGAATATCTGCACGAGCGCCTGCGCGAAGTGGATCCTGAGGGATCGAACCGAATTGGCGTCAACGATCGGTACCGAATCATTCGCGCGCTGGAGGTCTTCGAGCTGACCGGCGAGCCGATCTCGGTGCATCAGGGGCGGCATCGATTTACCGATCAGGGCGGATACGACGCGTTGACGGTGGGAATCGCGATCGATCGGAAGAAACTCTACGCGACGATCGACGGGCGCTTCGACGCGATGATCGCGGCCGGGTTCGCAGAGGAAGTTCGCGCGCTGATGAGCGCCGGATATTCGCCTGAGAAACCGCCGCTCAGCACGATTGGGTACAAGCAGATCGCCGCGTATTTGCGAGGCGAGATGACGCTCGCCGATGCGATCTCAGTTGCGAAGCGCGACTCGCGTCGCCTTGCCAAGCGGCAACTGACCTGGTTTCGGCGCGAGCCGGAGATAGTCTGGCTTGACCCCGAGCGCGCCGCTCAGGATGCTCTTGCATTGTTCGAGAAATTTTTCGCGGGTGGTGCATGAGCGGAAGCGTCAATGAAAGCTAATTCGAACGGACATAGAGGGCGGGGCGCAAGGAGCCGCTCAAAAGATAGCGCAGCGCAAGGCGCGGCGCATCCCGAGTCGCTGAGCGCGATTGAGCGGGTGCGCCTGGCACGGCATCCGAACCGGCCGCAGACGCTCGATTACATCGATTTGCTGATGCGCGACTTCTTCGAGGTGCACGGCGATCGGCGCTTTGCGGACGACGGCGCGATCGTGGCGGGACTCGCCTATTTCGGACGGCGCGCGGTCGCGGTGGTTGGTCATCAGCGCGGGCGCTCGACGACGGAACGGATCAAACGCAATTTCGGCAAGCCGCATCCCGAGGGCTACCGGAAGGCGGCGCGCGTCTATGAACTGGCGGAACGGTTCGCGCTGCCGATCGTCACCTTTATAGACACGCAGGGAGCGGAGTCGGGAGTCGGCGCGGAGGAGCGCGGGCAAATCGAGGCGATCGCGCGCAACTTGGAACTGATGGCGCGTCTCACGGTGCCGATCGTCGCGTGCGCGATCGGCGAGGGCGGTTCGGGAGGAGCGATCGCGCTCGGAGTTGCGAACGTGGTGCTGATGCAGGAGAACGCGTGTTACTCGGTAATCACGCCGGAAGGATGCGCGGCGATTTTGTGGCGCGCGGGCGGCGAGGAAAACGTTGCAGCGGCGGCCACTGCGATGAAGCTCTCGGCGCCCGATTTGCTGGAACTCGGACTAATCGACGAAATCGTGCCCGAACCGACTGGCGGAGCGCATACGGCGCCGGCGGAAGCAGCGCATCTGCTCGGCGCAGCACTGGCGCGGCATCTGGAGTCATTGGTGAAGCTGAACCCGGTCGAGTTGCGCCGCGCGCGAGAGCGTAAGTTTGCCGCGATGGGCTCGGCGTTTATCACGCGCCTCAAAGCCGAAGGCGACGAGCCGACTGGCTAGCGATCCTGCGCTCAGGGGACACAAAGATCTGCGTGACCGTGACCTTTTCGCGGCGCGACGGTTTCTCTAATTAGAGGTTAATCTCTACAGGAGGTCGTGCACATGGACCCGCAGAGCAAGCGCGCGCGAATCATTCCGGGAATGCGGTATCGAAACGCACCGGCAGCGATCGAATGGCTGTGTAAAGCATTCGGCTTCGAGAAGCATCTCGTCGTGCCAGGTGAGGAGGGCAAGATCGTTCACGCGCAGCTTACGTTCGACAATGGGATGATCATGTTGTCGTCGGTCGGGGGCGGCGACTTCGGCCGTTTGATGAAGCATCCGGATGAAATCGGAGGGGCAGAGACGCAGAGTGCTTATGTGATTGTTCCCGACTGCGACGCACACTACGCGCGGGCCAAAGCCCATGGCGCCGTGATGCTAAGAGATGTCCAGGACGAGGACTATGGCGGCAGAGGCTATACCTGCCGTGATTTGGAGGGCCACATCTGGAGCTTTGGCACGTACGATCCGTGGCAACCTAACCCCTGACTCCTTTCCTCGGTGATCGCGGACGCGCGGGAACGAGTACAATCGGGTGCGTTGAAAAGGGGCGTTCGATCGGTTAGCCATTCTTGTTCGATGTCATCACGAGTTGCCAAGAAGTCTGCTGCGGTGCCAGAGCCGCCGTCGATTGAGACGTTGCGCGCGCGGATGGATGAGATAAATCTCAAAATTCTGCGCCTGGTATCGATGCGCGCCAGCATTGCGACCGAGATCGGACGCTTGAAGCATAGTAACGGCGGTGAGGTTTATCAGCCGGTGCGCGAGCGCGCGATTATCGAGAAGATGATCGCGGAGAACCAGGGGCCGCTTACCGACGACCAGGTCAAGCGAATCTATATCGAAATAATTTCGGCGTGCCGCGCGCTCGAGCATGAGCCTCGGGTCGCGTTCCTTGGCCCCGAGCATACTTATTCGCACGAGGCGGCGAAGATGCGGTTCGGATCGAGCGTCGACTTCGCGCCGCAGCCGTCGTTCGCCGCGGTCTTCAATGAAATTGAAAACGGACGCGCCGACTTCGGCGTGGTGCCGGTCGAAAATTCCACCGAAGGATCGGTCGGGCTGACGCTCGATCTGCTGATCGACACGAAGCTGGTGATAATCGGCGAGATCCTGGCGCCGGTGCGTCATTCGATTCTTTCCCGCGACGGCGACCCGGCGCTGGTGAAGAAAATCGTGTCGCATCAACAATCGCTCGCGCAATGCCGCGGGTACTTGACCGCGAATTTTCCGCATTGCGAGACCGAAGCGGTCGCGTCGAACGCTTTGGCGGCGCAGCTCGCGCACGACGATCCGTCGCTCGCGGCGATAGCGTCTGCGGCGGCGGGCAATGCGTACGGACTCAAGACGATTGCGGCCAACGTGCAGGATCTCGCGACCAACACGACCCGGTTTCTAGTGATGGCCACGCGGCCGGTCGAGCGCTCAGGACGGGACAAGACGACTGCGCTGTTCGCGGTGGCGGACAGAGTCGGCGCGCTTAACCAGGCGCTCAGCTTGTTTGCGCGCAATGCGATCAACATTTCGAAGATCGAATCGCGCCCGCTGCGCTCGCGGCCGTGGGAATATTTGTTCTTCGTGGACTTGATGGGGCATCGCGAGGACCCGAAACTGGCGAAGGCGCTCAAAGCGCTCGAAGGCAAGGCCCTATTCTTGAAGGTCTTAGGATCGTATCCTGAAGGTAGGTCGCCCGCTGCCTGACAGGTCATTTCACTTCTCTTGATCAAAGCACAAGATCTCGTACTCCCGTCGGTTGCGGCGCTTGCTCCGTACGAGCCGGGCAAGCCAATCGAGGAGTTGCAACGCGAACTCGGAATCGTCGAGCCGGTGAAGCTCGCCTCGAACGAGAATCCACTCGGGCCCTCGCCGCGCGCGATCGAGGCGATCAAGGCGGCGCTGCCGGAGCTGAACCGCTATCCGGACGGCGCGAGCTACGAGCTGCGAAAAAAAATCGCTGACTTCCACAAGGTCGGACCGGAGCGGGTGTTCGCGGCGTCGGGATCGGTAGAAGTGCTCAACCTGCTCACCTTCCTGTTTCTCCGTCCCGGGCTGAATGCGGTCTACGCGGAGCATTCGTTCGCGATTTATCCGCTGGCGACGGCGGCGGCCGGCGGGGAGCATCGAGTCGCCAAAACTCTCGACGGTTATGCGCACGATCTCGACGCGATTGCGGCGCTGATCGATGCGAACACACGGCTCGTATTCCTCGGCAATCCGAATAATCCGACCGGTACGATTTACCGGCGTTCTGAATGGAAGCGATTCCTCGCGCGGGTGCCTGAGCATGTAGTGATCGTCGCCGATGAGGCCTACTTCGAGTTCGTGCGGGATCCGGAATATCCCGACTCGCTCGACGACCACGACGATCGGCGGCTGATAATCACGCTTCGGACGTTTTCGAAAATCTTCGGCCTTGCGGGAATGCGGGTCGGTTACGCGGTCGCGCGGCCGGACATAATCCAGATGCTCCACAACGTGCGGCAGCCGTTCAACGTGACCTCGCTCGCGCAGGTCGCTGCGATTGCAGGGATGGACGACAAGGCGCATATCGCGCGCACGCTGCAGGTCAATGCGGAGGGGATGGACTATCTCGAGCGTGAGTTCGCGCGCCTGAAACTGGCGTTCGTGCCGAGTCACGCAAATTTTTTCCTGGTCGATGTGGGCGAAGGGCGCGCGGTTTACGACCAGCTGCTGCGAAAGGGCGTGATCGTGCGCGCGATGAATGGTTATGGGTATCCGCATCACGTGCGAATCAGCGTGGGACTGCCGGAGGAGAATCGACGGCTCGTCGCGGCGCTGGGCGAGGTGATTCGCGGGTAGATGCAACTCTTTAAACAAATGACCGTTTGCGGGGTGGGCCTTATCGGAGGCTCGCTTGCGCTGATTGCCCGGCGTGCGGGTGTGGTTGGCAGAGTCGTCGGGCTCGGACGCACCCAGGCTAACCTCGACGTGGCGGTCGCACGCGGGATGCTTGACGTCGCGACGCGCGATCCGGTCGAAGCCGCGCGAGGCGCGGACCTGATTGTTCTTGCGGTGCCTATCCTGACGATGCGCGCGACGCTTCAGAAAATGATCGAGCATGCGGCGCCTGATGCGGTGGTGACCGACGTCGGAAGCGTAAAGGGATATGTGGTCCGCGAGCTGGAGCCGTTGATCACGGGCAAGCGATCGCTGGTTGCGGCTCATCCGGTGGCCGGAAAGGAAACCGTCGGCGCGGGCGCTGCTGACCCGGCGCTGTTTCGCGACCGGCGGGTGATACTCACGCCCTCGGCGAAGAGCACGCCTGACGCGATCAACAGGATCGAACAGCTCTGGAGCGAGACTGGCGCGTGCGTCGAGATGATGGATCCTGCGACGCACGATGAGTTACTCGCGCGCGCGAGTCATCTGCCGCAGATAGTATCGAGCGTGCTTGGCGCGGCGCTCGACGGCGAGAAGGTCGGAGACAAGCTCGCCGCGGAATACGGCGCGAGTGGACTGCGCGACACGACCCGGCTGGCATCGTCGTCGTGGGAGATGTGGCGCGACATCTTTATGACCAATCGCGAAGCGATCGCGGCGGCGCTGAAACTCTACGGGGCGACGTTCGCGGAGTTTCAGCGCATTCTGGAAGCGGCGATATCGCGGGAGTCGAGAAAATTTTCGAGCGCGGAAAGAGCATGCGCGGGCGAATCAGATGAAACGCGCGCGGCCAATAATCGCGATTGACGGGCCGGTCGGTGCGGGAAAGTCGGTCGCCGCGCGCGAGCTCGCGCGGGCGCTTGGGTACTCCTACCTGAACACAGGTGCGATGTATCGCGCGGTTGCGGTTGCGGCGCGAGAAGCGGGTGTCAGTCCCGACGATGCGAATGTGGAGAAGCGGCTCGAGCCGGTGCTCGCGGCGATCAAGATTAAATTTGACGGCGAGAAGATCTATTTGAACGGCCGCGATATCAGCGCGACGATCGTCGAGCCCGAAATCGGCGACTTGGCCTCGCGCTTCTCGGCGCTACGCACGGTGCGCGAGCGGATGCGCGAGTTGCAGCGCGCGGCCGGCGCGGGCGGTGGCGTGGTGATGGAAGGACGCGATATCGGCACCGCGATATTTCCCGATGCCGAGTTCAAATTTTTTCTCGAGGCCGACGTAAAAGTTCGCGCGGCGCGCCGTTACGAGGAGCTCAAGAAAAAAGGTGCGTCGATTACGGAGCGGGAAGTGCTCGATCAGTTGATCGAGCGCGACCGCCGCGACAGCGGCCGCGAGCTCGCGCCACTTAAACGTGCCGACGACGCGATCGCGATCGATTCAACCAAACTTTCAATCAAAGCGGTGCTCGCGGCGATGAAAGCGAAGATTAACGCTCGAATCAACGCCGGCAAGGACTTGAAACGAGCCTAGTCCGGTTGTAAGGATTGCAGCAGCATCGAAGTCCCGAAGGTCCCATTAAATGGAGAAAGCGTTGCCTGAACAGATGAGCGGAGGAGAAAATGATTTTGAGTCGCTGATGGAAGAGAGCCTGAAGGCTCCCCGGCCTGGCGATGTGCTGGTCGGAAGAGTTCTTCTGATCACGCGCGACAGCGTCATCATCGATATCAACTACAAGTGCGAAGGGCAGGTTCCCCTCGAAGAATTTCTTGACCACGAGGGCCATCCCACGGTCAAGGAAGGCGAAGAGGTTGACGTGTACTTTGAAGGCACCGAGACCGAAAACGGTACGGTGATGCTCTCGCACGCGAAGGCCGAGAAATTCAAAGTCTGGCGCGAACTCGACAAAGCGTTCCAGGCTGAGACGCCGGTCGAAGGCGTTGTGCTCGGCAAAGTCAAAGGCGGACTCAAAGTCGACATCGGGGTTCCGGCGTTCCTGCCGGGGTCGCATGTAGATATTCGTCCGGCGCGCAATCTCGATCGATATGTGGGGCAGCGCGGGCGATTTCAGATTCTGAAATTCAACCGCGCGCGCGGCAACGTGGTGGTCTCGCGGCGCAGCGTGCTCGAGCGCGAGCGCGCATCGTTGAAAGAACAGACGCTCAAGGTGCTCGAAGAGGGCGTGATCCTCGAAGGCACGGTCAAGAATATTACCGACTACGGCGCGTTCATCGATCTGGGCGGAATCGACGGCCTGCTGCATATCACGGACATGGCGTGGGGACGCTTGCAGCATCCCTCGGAAGTGCTGAAGGTCGGCGAAAAAGTCAAAGTCGTGGTGTTGAAGTACGATCCCGAGCGCGAACGCGTGTCGCTCGGAATGAAGCAGATCATGCCGGACCCGTGGACCAAGGTGGCGGAAGCTTATCCGCCGGGAACGCGAATCAAGGGCAAGGTCGTCAGTGTCACCGATTACGGCGCCTTCGTGGAAATCGAAAAAGGCGTCGAGGGACTGATCCACGTTTCCGAGATGAGCTGGAGCAAGCGCGCGGTTCATCCGTCGAAAGTGGTCAACGCCAACGACTTCGTGGAAGTGCAGGTGCTCGGCGTCGATGAGGCGAACCGCAGAATTTCACTCGGGCTGAAGCAGACCGAAGCGAACCCATGGGAGGAACTCGGGCTGAAGCATCCGATCGGCAGCCAGGTGAAGGGCAAAGTCAAATCGATCACCGACTTCGGCGTATTCGTCGAGATCGAGCCGGGGATCGACGGCTTGGTGCACATTTCGGATCTGTCGTGGACCAAGAAGATCAGGCATCCGTCGGAAATGGTCAAGAAAGGCGACGAGCTCGAGGCGACAGTACTCGGCATCGACGTCGAGAACGAGCGGGTCAGCCTCGGGGTGAAGCAACTCACGACCGACCCGTGGAATACGGTCGCGGAGCGCTATCCGCTGAACACCAGAGTTCACGGCAAGGTCAGCTCGGTAGCGGACTTCGGCGTGTTCGTTGAGATCGAAGAAGGTATCGAGGGGTTGATCCACATCTCGCAACTGAGCAACGAGCGAGTCGACAAGCCGTCGTCGCTGTACAAGGTTGATGACGAGCTGGACGCCCTGGTGGTGCAGGTCGATCCCAAGGAGCGGCGGATCGGGCTGTCGATCAAGGCGGTCAAGCAGCACGAAGAGCGCGAGGAAATGCAGGCCTACCTGAAGCGCGAGCACGAGGCGGCGCGATTCTCGATGGAAGATATCCTGAAGGAAGAGCTCAAGCTCGATCGCGACGACGGCGAGCGGCGCGCGGTGCGCGGCGGCAAAAACAGCTAGGCGGGCGGACCCGCTTCGATCAATGCTCAAGCGCGGACGGCGGAGAGATCGGTGACCAAGCGCGAAATCATCGAAGAACTGCTGGCGCGGCGGAGCACATTCACGCATCGTGAGAGCGAGACCATCGTCAATGCGATGTTCGACGCGATGGCTAATTCGCTGATGCGCGGCGAGCGGATCGAGATTCGCGGCTTCGGCAGTTTCGCGGTGAAGCAGCGTCGCGCGCGGCAAGGCCGCAATCCCAAAACCGGGCAGTTGGTCAAGGTTGACGCCAAGCAGATCCCGTTTTTTCGCGCCGGCAAGGAACTCCGAATCGAAGTTAATGGCGCCGAGGAAGCGGGGCGATAAGCTGCGCGAGTCCGCGGCAAGGCCGGAGGAGGCTCGGCTATGGGCGCCGTGGCGCTACGCATATTTGCAGCGCGCGATTGCCGGGCCCAAGGTCTGCATCTTCTGTTTCGGCAGGCTCAATGAATCCGAGCGCGTAGAGCGGCTGGTGCTGTTCGAAAATCGCCAAGCGGCGGTGATGCTCAACCGTTACCCGTACATCAATGGACACATCATGATCGCGCCGCGTCGCCATCTGGCGTCGCCGGAGTTGCTGAGCGCGAACGAACGGTCCGTGATCGACACTTTGATCGCGGCGTCGGTCAAGCTGATGCGTCCGGAGCTGAAGCCGGACGGATTCAATATCGGCACGAACCTCGGCCGCGCGGCGGGCGCAGGATTTGCCGATCACATGCATTGGCACATCGTGCCGCGATGGGACGGCGACGGAAATTTCATCTCGGTGCTTGCCTCGACGCGCGTGCTGTCGCAGAGTCTGGAAGACAGTTTCAAGCAGCTGCGACCGCTTTTCAAAACTGCCGGCGCTGATTTATTCTAGAAGCAGAAATATTCCGCGGGATTCCCAATGAATGAAAAATCACAGAACATCCGGACCCTTGGCGAACTCAAGAGCGCGAACTACCAGGTCCTGCCGGTGCGGATGGAGATGCGCAACAATCTGCTCGCGCGCTTGCGCTCGGGCGAGCAAATACTGCCGGGTATCGTCGGCTACGAAGAAACCGTAATTCCCGAGATCGAAAACGGCGTGCTCGCGGGACATCATATGATTTTCCTCGGCGAGCGCGGGCAGGCGAAGTCGCGGATCATCCGCGCGCTGACCGGTTTGCTCGACGAATACGCGCCGACGATCGCGGGCTGCGAGATCAACGACGATCCGTTCGCGCCGATATGCCGTCGATGCGTGAAGCTCATAGCGGAGAAGGGTGACGCGACCGAGATCGCGTGGGTCCATCGCGATAGCCGCTACGCGGAAAAGCTCGCGACCCCCGATGTATCGGTGGCGGACCTGATTGGCGAGATCGATCCGATCAAAGTCGCCGAGGGGCGCTACCTCGCCGACGAAGAAACGATCCACTACGGACTCATCCCGCGCACCAATCGCGGAATTTTCGCCATCAACGAGTTGCCCGACCTGACCGAGAAAGTTCAGGTGGGACTGTTCAACCTGATGGAAGAGAAGGACGTTCAGATCAAGGGCTACAAGATTCGGCTTGCGGTCGACGTGGTGTTCGTCGCGAGCGCGAATCCAGAGGATTACACGTCGCGAGGACGGATCATCACTCCGCTGAAAGATCGCTTCGACATCCAGATTCGCACTCATTATCCGAAGACGCTCGAGCACGAAGTTGCGATCATGGAGCAGGAAGCGATGCATCCGCCGAGGTCCGGCGTCGATGTGCGGATTCCGCAGTTCATGAAGGACATCCTGGCGCAGATCACGTTCGAGGCGCGCGCGTCGAACGAGATCAACCAATCGTCGGGCGTTTCGGTCCGGGTGACGATTAACAACTACGAGTCCGCGATTTCGAATGCCGAAAAGCGCGCAGTGCGAAATGGCGAGAACGAGATCGTCCCGCGCATCTCTGATCTGCATTCGCTGTATGCGTCGACCGCCGGCAAAATAGAGCTCGAGTACGTAGGCGAGGACAAGAAGGAAGACGATCTGATCGAACGGCTGATCAACCGCGCGGTGCTCAAAGTATTCGACCGCTACCTGAAACTCGACGATCTGAAAAAAGTCGCGAGCTACTTCGAAGGAGGCTGGGGCGTCGAGGTTTCGGACAGCGCGCCGTCATCGGAATACATGGAGCCGTTGCGCGAAGTGATCGGGCTGCGCGAGGTGATCTCGATGCTCGGGCCGTTCGAAACGCCGGGCCTGATGGCGGCGGCGAGCGAGTTCATCTTTGAGGGACTCCATCTGCATCAGAAGCTCAACAAGGATCGCCAGGGCGGCCGCTTCGCCTATCACGCATGATGCGCAGAGGACTCGGCATGGTCACCACCCGCTACACCCAGTGGGACGGCACCCAGCAGCTCAAGCTCAACGCCGACAAGGTGTTCGAGAAGCTGGCCGAGTACCTCTCGTATACGGACGACGTTCGCCAGGCGATGGACTGGATGATGCGCCAGGGGATGGACTTCGACGGCGTGAAGGTGATGGGGCTGGAGGAGTTTATCGAGCAGCTGCGCCAGGAGATGCGCCAGCGCTATCGCGATTTCAATCTCAAGAACGCTCTGTCCGAGATGGAGCAGAAGCTCGAAGATATTTTGAATCGCGAGCGCGCGAAGCTCGAGTCGCTCAAGGGCGAAAAGCCCGGCGCCGAGGAAAAGCAGCGCGAATTGTCGCGGATGCCGCGACGGCTCTCAGAGGCGATGCGCAAGCTCGAGGGTTACGAGTTCGAGGACGCGGATGCGAAAGCGGACTTCGACGCGCTGCTCGAGGAATACGAGAATATCCGCGACCTCGAGAATTTCCGCGATCGCAATCAGCACATGTTCCACGGTCCCAAGAGCCTCAGCTACGACGAGGCGCTCGAGCTGATGCGCGAGATGGAACGGATGCGCCAGCTCGAACAGGATCTGATGTCGGGCAATTTCGAAACTATCTCGATGGAAGACCTGCAGCAGATTCTCGGCCAGCAGGCGAGCAAGGATTTCCAGAATCTTAAGCAGGTCATGGTCCTGCTGACGCAGTCCGGATACATGGTGCCCAAGGGCGACCATTTCCAGCTCTCGCCCAAGGGTGTGCGGCGAATAGGCCAGCTCGCGCTGCGCGACATCTACCAGAACCTGCTCAAAGATCGCGCAGGCGGGCATGCAACCGACCATCGCGGAATCACCGAGATGCGCCCCGAGCAGACCAAGCCATACGCATTCGGCGATCCGTTGAATCTGAACCTGGTCGCGACCCTGAAGCATGCGTTGGCGCGCAAGCCGGGGGTGCCACTCGAGCTGCGTCCGGAAGACTTCGAGATTTACGAAAACGATTACGCGAGTTCCTCGTCCACGGTGCTCTGTCTCGACATGTCGTGGTCAATGAGCTGGGAAGGGCGGTTCGCGGCGGCCAAGAAAGTCGCTATGGCGATGGAGACGCTGATTCGATCGAAATTCCCGCGCGACTATTTCTCGATCGTCGGCTTCTATACCCGTGCGGTGGAACTGAAGCTCAAAGATCTGCCCGAAGCGTCGTGGAACATGGGCGATCCGTTCACCAACCTGCAAGATGGCCTGCGGCTCGCATCCGATTTGCTGGCGCGGCATCCGTCGCGCAATCAGCACATCATCGTGATCACGGACGGACAGCCGACCGCCTACTTTCTGAACAAGCGGCTCTACTGCGAATGGCCGCTGTCGCTCGGCGGAATCAGCATGCGCGCGGCGCAGGAGACTTTGAAGGAAGTCGAGCGGATCACGCGCAAGGACATCACGATCAACACCTTCATGCTCGACGATTCGCCGAGTCTACGCGCTTTCGTCGACAAGATGACGCAGATCAATCGCGGCCGTGCGCTGTTCACGCGCCCGGATCATCTCGGCGAATACATGCTGGTCGATTATCTCTCCAAGAAGCGCAAGCGTGTCTGACCGCGCGCCGGTCGCAAAGATACCCTCGGTTCCCATATTTCCCGAACTATGAGGCGCAACCTCATGCCGCGTCTCCGCGTTGAGGCTCCGTATACGCCCAGACGGGTCGTGGAGTCCCAGCGATTTTGACCTTCTGGCGCTTGAGCCTAGGCGGTCGTGCTTGAACCAAATTCAACAGAGGTTGCGTGAGATCCGTGCGAACCAGTCGGTGACCTTTTTCGGACGCGGTATGAACAATATCGTGGTAGGTTCGAGGTTCCTTGAAGAAACGTTCGACAAGCAGTTCGTCCAGTACCGATCGAGCCCCCCCACCGTTTTTGGTAACGCGCTGGGTCGATGGTAAGCCCTCTTCTGCATTCGGGCCGTTTGTTCCCTTCGAGCGACTTGATCGCCGAGTTACTGACGGCCGCTCCGCGAATCCACTTTCTGCCGACGTCTCCCCTCGATTCGTAACATAATAGTTATCTGGCTGATCGGGGCGTGCGGATAGAAATCCAGCTCGGACCGTACGTTTGATGTCTCGCGGTAAATTCTGTGGAGTGGCTTCGCCAGCCGCGACGAAGAGGTCTCTAAGGCTTCGGGCGGTGAACGACTCGCTTCCCTGGGCGCGAAGGTAGAGACCCAGTGCGGTAATCTTCTCCGGGTTTGACTTTGCGCCCGAGCGGTCCAGATACTCGCGAGGTGATTCGCCCAAATTCGCTACCACGACAGGTGGAGCAACCGATGACGGCAAACCCGAAGCTTGTGTGAACATAGACGGTGCCTTTGAGCCAAGTAGGACTCCGAGAACGCGTAGAACCACCGCCTCCTCAACCTCACGTTTCAGAGTTAGGCCCGGGCCTTCAATTTGTACGGTAAAATCAGACATCGACGATCTCCTGTAGGATGATACGACAATGGTAGCATCTTAGATCATCTTGTCAAGCACCGGTACCTCATCGGAAAATCGTCGGATTTAATCCGCCGCCGCAGATCGCTGGACCAAGGCTTCCATTGCCTCGGACATGCGGAGATTCCTGATAGCCAGGACTTCCTCCGCTCGAGAGCGATCTCCCCTGCAACTGATAAAACGAGGAGCACTTAGGACGATCAGCTTGAATCCGAGTTCGGCGTATAGCCGCCGTATTCGCTTAGTAGCCTGATTCGACAACACTACTGGGCCCGTGTGACGTGCCAGCCAATTCGCCAGTCTAACCTGGTCCCGCCAATCGAAGTTTTCCTTCGAATACTGCGTAAACTCCACGTCGTACGGTGGATCTGCGTATATAAAATCATCGGGCTTCAGGTCGACTCTCTCAAAGTCTCCGCAAATAAACTCCCACGCGGCAAAGGTTGATACATACTCGGCGAAGTCAGTCTTGTAATTGATGTTCGTATGTCGTCCGAAGGGCACGTTGAAGACACCCTTGCTATTGAACCGGCACAAGCCGTTGTAACAAGTGCGATTCAGATAATAGAAAATGCTTGCGGCTTCCTTGCTCTCGGCTTCGCCCTTGCGGATGAGCTGATTGAACCTGGCCCTTCGCGAATAGAAGTAGGTCGGGTCATTCCGCATCTTGAGCTTGATGCGTAAGCCTTTCTTCAACCAACGGTAAAAGCTTATGGCATGCGGATTGATGTCGTTTATGACGGTGCGTTCGGGAGTCAGTCCCAGCGCAATCGCGAGCCCTCCGCAGAGCGGCTCTACGAAACGCTGAGACCGGTAAGGCTGGTGGAGATCTTCGAGATAAGGGACGAGCCACCGTTTTCCGCCAGCCCACTTGAGAGGGGGCTTCACCCGATACGCCATCAACGGCGCGACTGCAGCCATCAGTTTGGCTAACGACTCGCGGCGCTGGACGCGCGCGGCGCCTCTGCCTGCTCGGATGCTGCCCCAGATTCGGGCAGCGTCCATGTTCCGCCGATTTTGCGCAGCACGATCCGGTCCTGCTGATCGCCGGCCGCGGCTATCAGCCTTTGCAACGGTTCTTCCATCGGTTCCTTCGACAGTTTGAACGTGCCCCAGTGAATCGGGAGCAGGTAGCGAGCGCCGGTCTGCTTAAACATCGCCCAGACTTGTTCCGGATTCGCGTGATTGTAGATCCACGGGTCGTACGCGCCGATTGAGAACGCCGCGACCTCGGGAGGATTGCTCGCAACGGCCGCGAACAGATCGGTCTCGGCGCTGTCGCACGCGAGCAGCATCCGGTGGCCGTTTTTTTCGAGCACGTAGCTGTTGAAGCCGTAATCTCCGCCGAACGGAGGCCATCGGCGTCCCCAATGACGCGCGCCCATCGCACGAATCGTGAGTCCCTTCACAGTCGTGGCCTCGCCCCACTTGAGTTCGCGGACATCCTTGAAACCCAGCGGCGCGATGATCTTCGAGCAGTTCTCACACGCGACGACCACCGCCGTCTTTGGCAATGACTTTAGCGAGGGGATGTCGAGATGATCCATGTGCGCGTGGGTGATCAGAATCAAATCGAGCTGCTGCAACTCGGCTGGAGCGAGCGGCGGATCGATGAATCGTTTCGGCCCAATCGTCACTATAGAATCAATCGACAGGCCCACGCGGGAAAAAAGGCTCGGGTCGGTGATGACGCGGGTCCCGAAATAATTCATCAGCAAAGCGGCATGGCCCAGGTTGGAAATTGTCAGAGCGGTGTCCGGCCACGACGCGGGATCGAGATCAGGATGCAGATGGTTCGCGGTCATGGTCTGAGCGTACGACCTCAAGCCAATTAGCGCCAGCGAAAAAATAATTGCCAGCGTGATGACAATCTCAAGCGATCGAATCGAACGCCGGCCGTGGAGCGAGACCATTTTCACTTTTCACTTTTGTGGTCCGGCTTGAAGCACGGCAGTTCTTTCACGGTCACGTAACTATATGTTCGCCCCCGCCACTCGAACGTGCCGACCCCGGCGCCGAATGCCGCGGTCATCGAGTCAAACTGCTCGCTGTCAGTTGGGTTGACGACGTCCGCCGGAGCGTAAGCCAGGAACTGCGGTTTGTCGGGCTCCAGCATCTGGTAAAGAGGCGGATTGAAATTGAGCCGCGCAATCTCGGGCTTCGGCTTCCACGAGTCCTCCGGTGCGCTTTTCTCCGCGACCAGCATCCAAACCGGATTGCCGCCATTCTCAGTGACCTTCCACTGGCGCGATTCGATCACCCCGTCCTTGGTTTTGCGCACTTCTTCGGTGCCAGGTGGAACGCGCAAAAGTTGATCGCACCGATCGGCCTCGTCCTCTTTTGGGATTCCGGTTCCGCCACCCTCTCTCATCGCGACTTGAGAGCCGATGACCTGCGCGCTGCCGGCGGCAACCATTGGGGCCACGGTGCTCACCATGCTGACCGCGCCCGCCGCGCATCCCGAGCACTCGATCGCAAGCGCGGACAATATCGCCGCCAGCAGGGCTTTGAATCCGAAACTATATTTCACGCGTTCACGGCTTTCGCGCGAGCACCATCGACGAAGTGAACGGCGGACTGGGCAGCGCTTCGAGCCGGATATCGATAAAACCGGCATCGCCCAGCCACTGCGAGACTTCGTCGAACGAATAGTCGCGGCCGCGCGTCGTCAGCAGCAGGTAGAGAGCGAAAATCGCTCCCGCACGCGGCGCAGTCAGATCGGCATTCATGATGTGGTCCTTGATGACTATCAAGCCGCCGGATTCGAGTGCACGAAAACATTTGCGCAACAGTTCGGCGTTGGTCGTCTCATCTTCGTTGTGAAGTATATTCGACATGAAGAGCGCTCCGCATGGTCCTGGAATCTCGTCGTACAGGTAATCGACGCGCACCAGGTCGATTCGCGACGAGACTCGCGGCTCGCGTTCGGCGAGGATGCGGCGGGCGACTTCCAGTGTAGCAGGTAGATCGTAGATTGCAGCGTGCAGATGGGGCCATCGCTGGAGCATCGCGGCGCAATAGGTTCCGGGACCGCCGCCAACGTCGGCGACCTTCGAGACGCGGCTGAGATCGAGCCGCTCCGCAACGTAGCGCGGATCACCGCGTGCGCGAGTCAGGCTGTCCATGGCGCGGATGAAGCGCTCGGTCTCCTCGGCGCGGTTCTGAAACATGTCGGGCCTGCGCGCCGGAGCGCCGGTCCGAATCGTTTGATCCAGATGGACCCAGTTTTCGAAGATCGCTTCGTCGAAAAGGATCAATCCGCCCAGGTATTCGGCGGACGACTTGAGCATGAAGTTCCGCGATACGGCGGTCAGATCGTACCGGCTCGCGCGTTTCTCGAGCAGACCCAGCGACACCATCGCGTCAGCGAGGATCGCCACGGCGCGGCGATTGGTCCCGGTTGCTTTGGAAAGAGCCTCGGCGTCGAGTGTGGCGCGCTCGAGGGTATCGAAAATTCCAAGCTTGAGCGCAGTCTGAATCGCGCGCGCTTCCGCGTGACCTCCCGCGAGCGCGGCGAGTTCGGAGAAATCCATCTTTGCGCGTCCTGCTAGCGGACGAAATCCTGCGTGACGTAGGTGTTGCCGTCGGCGGAACGCGCGATTCCGACGCCGGTTTCGGTAAACTGCGCGGACACGATGTTGGCGTGATGTGCCGGGCTCTTGCGCCATCCATCCATCGCACGCTGCGGCATCTCGCGCGGGTCGGTGTAGTAGTCCATGTAGATATTTTCGCCCACGACCTGGTAGTCGATACCGACCCCACCGATACGATCGGCGGGCGCGACGCCTTCGGGGCTGCTGTGCGCCAAGTAGTGGCGCATCGCCATATCGTAGCTGTGGCCGCGCGCAATCACGGCGAGCCGGGGCGAAAACTTGAGCGGCTTAAGCCCGGCCCGGCTTCGTTCCTGATTCTCGAGCCCGATGATTTCGGTTTCCTGCTCGGTCTGCCCGGACACTTTTTCCGGCGAGGGCGGCGCGGTTCGCATCAAGTAAAGCCGCGCGATTATCGCGCCGATCAACGAGAGCACCAGCAATCCGAGTCCAGCCTTGATCGCCCGGCGACGCCGTACCACTCTTGGAGTCGGCATCCTGATGACTTTCGCAGGACGGTTTTGCAATTTCGGAGGGCGGCGGCGAGATCGAGTTGCGGATCTTCCACTCATGACGGAACCGAGCGGCGATGGTCCGGGTTGTTTGATGTGGCAGCCATACTTGAATCCAACGCAAAAATTGATTTCGGCTACTCTCGATGATTTACCCGGCGCTCCACAACGTCGAGTTCCAATTTCTCGCGGCGGCTGGTGGAAGTCAACGAAAACGATTCTTGCTTCAATTGCGATCGTCTGCATCGTAGGCCGGCCGGCGCCTGGCGCACCCTCACCGGCGCCCGCCTCGGACCAGTCGGCGGACGCTTTGCCCGCGCATGCGCTCAAGTCGTCGGCGAGTCTCTACCTTCGCGAGGCCGCTTCGAGCGCCATCCGATGGCAGCGCTGGGGCCCAGAGACGTTTGCACTCGCGCGTACGCTCAATCGTCCGATCCTTATAGATATTGGCGCCGTGTGGTGTCACTGGTGTCACGTGATGGACCAGACGACGTATGCCGACCCGGAGGTCGTGGCCGAGCTCAATCGAAATTTCGTGCCAGTGAAGGTCGATACCGATGAACGTCCCGATATCGACGGCTACTACCAGAACGCCGCCGCGCATCTGACCGGCGCCGGCGGGTGGCCGCTCACCTGTTTCACGACCGCAGATGGCGCGCTGTTTTTCGCCGCTGGATATCTGCCGCCGCAGCCCGGCACCGGGCCGAACGGGAGCGGTGGGGAGACTTCTTCGATGGCGCCCCTGCTCGCTCGGATTGCGCACGTGTATGCGACCAGCCGCCCGGCGATTGAGCACGACGCGGACGCGACCGCTGCAAAGCTCAAATCCGCCAACAAAGCCGACCAGCCGGCGCCCGGCGGCCTCGACGCGATCCGCGCGCAAACGATTGCCGGTCTTGCCGCTTCTTACGATCGCGCGTCGGGCGGTTTCGCGACCGGACCGGGGCCGCGATTCTACGATTTTACGGCCCTCGAGCTGGCGCTCGCGCATGGATTCTACGGGCATCCGGAATACACGGCGATGGCGCTCGACACGCTCAGGAAAATTGCGGCCGGTGGAGTGTTCGATCAACTGGGAGGCGGCTTTCACCGCTACTCGACCGATCCTGAGTGGCGCGTGCCGCATTTCGAGAAGCTCGGCTACGACAATGCGATGGGCTTGCGAGCGTACTGCGAGGCGTACGAGGTGAGCGGCGACCAGGAGTTCGCGCAAGATGCGAGAGCGATCGCCGGATACGTGAATCGTGAGTTGCTCGATCCGAAAACGCACACGTTCTACTCCCATCAGGACGCGGATTCCTTCAAAGGCGACGACGGCAGTTATTACACCTGGACCATCGAGGAGGTCAGGCGCACGCTGCCGGCCGATCAGGCCCGGGTCGCGGAACTTTATTTTGGGATGGAGGATTCTCCCGCGCTCGCACCCGACGGGCGAATCGTGTTGAGACGCGCGATGACGGCGAAGCAGATAGCGTCGGCGCTCAAGATTTCTACCGAGCGGGCGCGCGACACCGTAGCGAAGGCCAGCGCGACGATGATGGTCGCGCGGCAGCATCGCAAGACGCCGCAGGTGGATCATGCTGTGATGACGGATCGGAACGCACTGATGGCGGATGCGTACCTGACCGCGTCAGCGGCGCTCGGCGATCAAAGCCTGAAACGCATCGCGCTGGATGACCTGGACTTCATTCTCGCCCATCTGCGTGCGCCCGATGGAAGCGTCTACCATGTGTGGTCCGACGGGCGTGCGCAAGTCGCCGGGCTCGTTGCAGACCAGGTTTATCTGCTCGACGCGCTCATCGACGCGTACCAATTCTCCGCCGACGCAAAGTATTTGAACGAGGCGCGCGCGCTTGCCGCGATCATTCAAAAGAACTTCCACCCGCCCGGCTCGAGTCTGCTTGTGAGTGTTAGCAACGCCGACAAGGGGACCGTGATTGCCGAGTCCGAGGCAAATGCTCAGGCGTTCCTCGACATGCCGATGCCGTCGGTGCAAGCGACGATGGCGATCGCGATGGACAAGCTCGGATCGTTGACGGGCGAGGACAGCTACACGAAAGCGTCGAACGACCTCCTCGCGGAGGCGCCGTCGTTGGCGAAATCCATGATGACGAGCGCGGTCGCTACGCTCGGTCTCGCGCTCGAGTATCGAAAACAAGGGCCTGCGGTGATCGCGATAGTTGGATCCGCAAACTGATCCGCGTGCGGCTGCCTTGTGGAGGACGGGGCTAGCGAGTTATCGGCCGGGCAAAATCGTAATGACGATTCAATTCACGGGCAGCGGCGCGCCAGAGTTGCCCGCGGCAGCGAACGCGATGGCGGCAGCAAGCGCCGGGGAGAGTGCGCCACGAGCATTCGTATGCGCAGGAACAGCCTGCGCCACCCCAGTCCGCTCGCCCGCCCAACTCGCAAACGTCATCAAACAATTCGGCGTCAACGGAACCGACAAAACCGAGCTCGCAAACGATCCTGTCGACGGACTCGCGAAGTCGAAACCGTGAACACCTCTACCACTTCTCCGTAAAGGGACGAACGTCGACGTCGTGGCTCCACGCGCTGCGATCCTGGTGAGCGAGATGCCAATACGTCTCCGCGATCGCAGACGGCTTCAGCATGTTGTCCTCGCCGAGCTGCGGGAACCGTTCGCGGATGGCTGGCATGTCGATCGCGCCGTCGACGTTGACGTACGCGACGTGAATCCCCTGCGGCTGCAAATCGCGTCCCATCACCTGTGCCAACCCGCGCAACGCGAATTTCGCCGGTCCGAACGCCGCCGAGGTGGCGAATGGTTTCACACCGGCGGTCGCTCCGGTGAAGATGATCACGCCGCTGCCGCGTTTCAGCATCGACGGCACTACCGCCTGCGCGGCGAGAAACGCGCCAAACGTGCTTACCCGCCAGGTGTTCTCGAAGGTGCTCGGCTTGGTGTCCATCAGCTTGCCGAACGGGCGCATCGCGGCGTTGTATAGGAGCGCATCAACGTCGCCGAGTTCGCGCCGAATCTTCTCGAACGCAGCGCCGATGTCGTCAGGTTTGGCCATGTCCGCCGCGACTGCGAGCGCTTTACCGCCGCCCGCTTCTATTTCCTTTGCGAACGAGGCCAACTTATCCGCGCCTCGCGCGACCAGCGCGACCGCGTAGGTTTTGGCAAACCTTCGCGCCAATGCCGCCCCCAGGCCGGGGCCAACACCAACGACCACGCACACCGGACGACGATTCGAATCTGCCATGCCCGATACTCCTGCGCCCGCAGATGCGCCGGCGCTGTGGCGGACCTGCTAGATTCTCCGCCGTTATTTCAGTCCCAATTTTAGTCTTGCGACTTCGCTACCTTCCACCGATAAAAGCGAACGCTCCGGCTTCGTTGATGACGAGGGTGCCCGCGAAGATTTGCGGACCGAGACCGCAGACCAGCTCGCCTTCGGGTTCCGGTGCGGTTGAAATCCGCATCACGTTTCCCGGCGTGAGCGCGTAGAGGAGATTGCGGTCGTCGTCATCGATGATGCCAACCATGATGCGTCCGGAGGAGCTGACCACAGGATCGCCGAAGGTGACTATCCGAGAGCCGACTTCGGTTGCATGTCCCGGAGCGGCGACTACGACCGGGTGTCCGTCGTGAATCGAGAAGATCGCACGGCGGTCGGCGGACGCGCCACGCACCGCGAGAACGCCATTGCCGGACAGGGCTGGCCTGCCGTCGGATAGAAACGATATGCGGCCAACCGGAGAGCGATCGCCGCTCGCAAGCATCTCGACTGTCTTGCCGCCGCGAAAGACGTACAGCCCATAACCGCGCGCGCTCGGTCGACGAGAATTCGTGGCGGTAAAGGCAACGATCGGGCCGCGCTGAGTCGAGACGACTGCAGGCAAACCGAAGTTGTCCAGATAGCGCGAGGCGCCGGGTCCGCGCGAGCCTGCCACGGCGACCTCGCGAATCGGTCCATGCGCGGGTGCGAGCATCATCGCCAGATGCGAGCTGCGCTGAGCGCCACCACTCTGACGGTCATAGATGCGTCCAATGAATGCGACTTCGCCCGACGCCGCCATCGTCGCGCTTCCGAAATGCATCAACTTGAGTTGGTGCCCCTGCGCGGTTCGATCGCCAATCCGAGTGGCGCACGTAAGTTTTCCGTTCGCATAACGGAACAACGCATCGGAGCCCGCAGCCTCCGGCGCGATGAACGCGATTGTTCCGTTCGATCCTGCTACGGGATAAGGATCGAGCTTCAAATTAGGCACGCATCCAGGCGAAGCAGCGTTCTCGATTGCAGGCACTACCCGCTGGCTGACTCGTGCGTTCGGATCGCCGCGAAAGATTTCCCATCGTGCGATACCGCCCTGGTCGGTCACTTCCGCGCCGAAGATCACGATGCCCTCGGGCGAGATTGAGGGAACGCCCATATCAGTGAACGTTCCGTCCCCGGGCGCAAGCCCGCCGACCGTGGCAATCTTCACCAGCGTTCCGCCGAATCCGCTGGCCCAGATCGTCGAGGTGAGGTCAGTGCCAGATGACGCGCTGTCGGGAGCCGGCCCGCCCAGTGTCAGCGTAACTGCGCTGGCGTGGGAGGCCGTCAGGAGAATTGCGATCGTTAGTGCAATTGCATATCGGCGTCGGCGTGAAATCATCACCGAAATCCTTTCGGGACGGGCACGAGGCCCCTCCCGTTAACCAGCCAGGTTAGTTTCGAGCGCACCCTACGGTGCCGCCTTGACCATCGCGTCGGTCGTGAAGAAGCTCTTGTCCACCGCGCCCATGTTGATGTACCAGCACTCGCGCTCAGGGGTCTGCAGGCCGGGCAGGTAGCACATCGTGGCGAAACCACTCTGCACGTCAGTCGAAACCGCCCCGACTTCGAACTCGCGCTTGAACGGATAAATCGCGACGCGCGCGTCAGGCACTGGGCGATCGCGATAAGCAGTCCACCAAATGTGATTCAGCCAGAGCTGGCCCTTTTGATCGTACTCATCGATATACGGCTCGAACCACATCTCGGAGTCCATGTAGACCAGCGTCTTGCCCTGCAGCGCTTGCGAGATGAGCTCGCGGCGCGGAGTGGCCTCGACGATGTACATATGGCGCATCTCCCACGCCTCGGGGCATGCGCTGGCGCCGCCATCGGTTGCGCATCTCAACTCGGGCGAATGCTCCGCGTGTGTGACTGCGAGCATCTCGCGCTCGCCGAGAAACTTGTAATTGTATTCCTCGGTCTTGGCGTTGAAGCCGGAGTAATGATCCGGGTTCCAGGTTTGCGCGCTGGTCGCCGTGCTCTCCAGTGCCTCGTTGAGGCGACGAATCCTGCGCGCGCCCGCGTTCCAGCTCCAGTCGTCGTCGCCGCGATCGGGCTGCTCATAGCGAAAGCGAATCAGTCCGTTGCCGCGTTCGGCCTGCGGCGATAGGACCGGATAGAGGCCAAACACCCACAGGCGGTTGGTCTTCTTGAAGTCGGGATCAACCGGCATCGGTTCAACTTCGACCCGTCCGACCAGGTCATAACCGGCGTAGTGCCCGATCTGATAATACTGGATCACATCGTTGGGCTTGTTCTGTCCGCCGTACACACTGTCGCAATCGTAAAAACGAAGATCGTAGTCGTCGGTCGTGATGGGGCGGAAGACATTGTTCCACATGATCTTCGTGGCTATCTGCGGATCGTTGGTGTCGATGAGCGGGAACGGTTGCCCGGCTACGTAACCGACCAGGCTGCGGTTGTCGTGAGTGAGGCGCACCTGCGCGGAGTACTTCTCGGTCGCTTCTTTGTAGGGTGGAGGCCAGTCGATCTGTCCGCTCGGGATGATCTTCATCGACATCCCGTTCGAAACTTTGTAGTAGACGCCCGGCGAAACGAGATCCTTTACCTTCGATGCGTTCGCCGGTGTGATCACATCGCCCGGCGTGACCGCGGCGCGAGCCACTGCGGCGATCGCGACGAACGTCAATGCCGCCAGCGCAGCGAATGCCATCCGGCTGGTCGCTCGCCACTCACGCGCGCTCCGAACATGCTTGCTGAGAGGTTCCATGAACTCCTCCTTTCGGAAAAATGCGAAAGACGAAGCAACTCGGATGCCATCATCGCGTGACGAAATTATCTCGGGAGATCGTTGTCAAATAGTCGCGCGCGATGCGAAGACAATTCGCAGGAAGCGGATCGCGGCGCCGTCAATCAGCACTCAAACAACCGCCATGACGACGATGATCGTGCTAAAAAGCGTGCTGAAGCTTACGAATTGATGCTCAAAGCGAAATGCATTCTCGAGTGAACGCGGCCGAAAAAAATCAGTTGCAAATTGCTACGAACTTGCAAATTGCTACTCGCCTGGATTTGCGGAGTCAGAAACGCGGATCGGCGAATCGAGAGCAGTGATTCCAGCGCCGCTGCGCGATCGTTTACGGAACCAGCACCAGCTTGCCGGTCGATTGTCGCGATTCCATCAACCGATGAGCCTCGGTGGCCTGCGCGAGCGGGAACGCCTTGCCCACCACGATTCTTAACTTCTTCTCCGCGATCAGACGGAGCGATTCCTCGATTCCACGGCGCATCGCGTCGGGCACCGCTGCCACGGTATAGAGCACGAAGCCGCTTACCTTGAGCGATTTTTCGAACAGCCGGAACAGGTTCAGCGGTTCCGGTGCACCGCCCGAGCGTCCGTATAGGATCAAGTGGCCGAACGGAGCGAGACAGCTCAGTCCTTTTTCCATCGTGGTCGCGCCGACCGCGTCCAGGATCAGATCGACTCCGCGTCCGCTGGTCAGACGATTCGCTTCTGCCGCAAAATCATGCGTTGCGTAGTTGATCACGTCGTCAGCGCCGTACTCTTTGACCAGTCCAAGCTTGTTGTCGTTCGAGACGGTGCCGATCACGCGGGCACCTGCCGCTTTTGCGATCTGAACCGCCACCAGGCCGACTCCGCCTGCCGCGGAATGCACCAACACGGTCTGGCCGGGTTCCGTTTTGTGCGAGGTGTGCAGCATGTGCCATGCGGTCAGCACCTGGACGGGGAATGCAGCGCCCTGCTCGAAGTTCAGCGACTCAGGGATCGGAATCGCCTGCGCCGCCGGCGCGAGCGCGTACTCCGCGTACATCTTGCTGCCCATCGCCGCCACCCGCTGGCCCGGCCGTAGATTCGTCACGCCCGCCCCAACCGCTTCGATCTCGCCTGCGCCTTCAAGCCCGGGCGTGTCGGGAAACTTCGGACGCATCACATACTGCCCCTGCCGGAACAGTGTATCGGCAAAGTTGATTCCGGCCGCGCGGACCTTGATCAGCACCATGCCTGGTTTCACTTCGGGCTTCGGAACCTCCGCGATTTTCATCACCTCGGGTCCGCCAATTTTTTCAAATACGATTGCCTTCATATGCTCGACCTCTCACGTCGCGCCATCGCACGACCTCCCGCGACGGGTGTTGACGTCCTCGCGGATACTCCCACCGTCGGTTGCATTTTGCAACTTCAAGTCTTCAGGAAGCTTTACCGTGTGTCGCGATACGCCGGCACACGCGTGTAGATGAGATTACTGTTCTTTAGAGAAGGCAAAACGAATTAGCTTGAAAGCAAAATAATTAGCCTGAGTAGCCTCTTTTCGATAAAATTCTAAACTGGGTGAATGTGGAACCGGATATTGTCGCCGTCCGTGCGGAGATGTCGCAGAGCTTCGACCGAATCAGGCGACAGGTCGAAACCTATCGTCGCGATCTGTTCCTGGCACTCCATCCCATTCCGCCCGCGCCGCGCCCCCGCCTGAATTTGCTTGCGTTCGTGATGCTCGTTCGGCGCCCTGTCGTGCGCGAACGCTCCAGCTAAATCCTGAAACGGAAGATCAATCCGCCGTATCGCATCTGTTCGCATATGTTCGTATCGGGGCGGCTGGAAAACCAAGTTTCAAAGTGCAACTATAAAAGCGTCTAGCCGCGTCCGGCCTTTGGGGAAATGCCGGGCGAGGTGTGAAATTTCAGGCTCGGGGGATGCCAGACGCCGATGCGATGGGATTCGGTCAAATCGATGAACTGCTCGGTCGCGCGCACGCTGTCAGTAGTCGGCGAGCGATGGACGATGCTGCTGCTGCGCGAAGCGTTTCTCGGACGCCATCGCTTCGACGAATTTCAGCAGGGTACCGGAATCGCACGCAACATACTTAGCTCGCGTCTGCGCGACCTGGTACGCGATGGAATCATGGATCGAGTGCGCAGCGACGGCGACAACGCGCGCATCGAGTACCGGCTGACCAAAAAAGGGTTCGAGCTCTACCCCGTACTGATTGCAATGATGCGCTGGGGCGACACCTGGCTCAGCGACGAATCGGGCCCTCCGATGACCTTGATTCATCGCACTTGCGGAGCGAAAACCTCGATGGATATGGTCTGCTCGCATTGCGGCGCGCGAGTCGTGGCGCGCGAGATGATCGCAATTCCGCGCCCCCCGAGGCGCCCGCACGCGCGGCGGTCCGAGCGCAATGATCGCACCCGTGCCTCGCGCTGACTAATTCGCATCGATTCGCCCGTCGTCTGGCGCGCGTCGCGCAGGTCGCGCACAATATTACCTTCAAAATGATTGAACTCGTCATGTTCGACGCGGATGGCGTGCTGTTCGATTCCGATGAATCGAACGTCGCCTACTACAACTGGATCTTTGCGCAACTGGGCTTGGCGCCGCTCGATCGCAACGAGGAGATTTCGGCGATCTCTTACGCCGCGAGCGAAGTTTTCGCGGCGCGCGCCCGTGGCGATGCGGCGATGCTCCGCAAGATGCAGGATCTCACCCGCGGTATGGATCAAACTCCGTTTTTCAGGATGCTGCGGCCACCCTTCGAATTGCGCCCGTTCATGCTCGACTTCAAGCGGCGCTACAAACTCGCGCTGGCGACAAATCGATCCGCCACCGTGCCTGCGCTAATCGAGCATCTTGGTCTGTCCGGAGTTTTCGATGCAGTCGCAAGCGCACTCGACAAAGTACGTCCCAAACCCGCCCCGGACATCCTCCAACTATGCCTGCAACGCGCGAACGTCGACGCATCGCGCGCAGTCTACGTCGGCGACAGCAAAATCGATCGCCTGGCCGCAGAAAGCGCCGGCACCCATTTCATCGCCGTAGGCCGCCGCGTCGACCATCACCACCGAATCCCCACCCTCGCCGACCTGCCTCCCGCCCTCGAGAAATTGATCGCCTCGCTCAGTTGAAGCTTTTAGGCGCACCGCCGATTCGCTCCTTGACAATGGTAACTAATATGTTACCATAACGAATGATCGACGTTCGAGAATATCTCGACCCGACGGGCCGCAGCCCGTATGCGGCATGGTTCGACAGCCTGAATGGCCGAGGCAGCCGCGAAGGTTGCGACGGCCGCTACCAGGATCTCGCTTGGGAATTTCTCGAACGTCGAGAGCGTTGGTTCCGGAGTTCTCGAATACAAGCTCGACTACGGTCCCGGATACCGGATCTATTTTGGCAAGGATGGCGAAAGGCTGGTCATTCTGTTGGGCGGCGGCACGAAGAAGCGCCAGCAGCGTGACATCAGCGCCGCGTTTGCCAATTGGCAAGATTACAAACGAAGGAAGTAGGAGATTTAAGCCATGCCGCTCACTCGCGATTTCAAGGAAACCATTCGCGCGCGCGTCGAACGCGATCCGAAATTCCGAAGAGCACTTCTCCGTGAAGGAGTCGAAGCGATGCTCGCCGGCGATGTAGCCACGGGCAAGACCATCCTGCGCGATTACATCAACGCGACCCTGGGCTTCGGCGACCTCGCCAAAGGCACATGCATATCTTCCAAAAGCCTGATGAGAATGCTGGGACCGACGGGCAACCCACGCGCCGACAATCTCTTCGAGATCGTCAGTTTCCTCCAGCACCGCGAGGGCGTGCGCTTCGAGGTTAAAGCCGCGCGCACCTAGCGACTATCCAGATCTCCAAGAGCCGTGGTCTAGGCTGTACGGTCAATTTTCATGAAGTCGTGCACCGGGTTCTGGCGGCCGAACTTCTCTAACGTCCGATCGATCGTCCCGGACTTGGTGTAGTGCCAGACCATCGCGGCGCGAATGCCACTCGACTCGTTGTCGGTCGAGCGATGCATCAGGTGGCTGTGAAACACGAGCAGGTCTCCCGGCTGCATCAGCACCGGCACCGACTTCGACATGTCGTAGTCGACGATCTCTGTGTAGCCGTACTGCGCGTCCGGACGCCGGTCGGGCACGTGCTGGTGCACCGGCTCGCGATGCGAACCCGGCATCACGTGAAGGCATCCGTTGTCCAGCGTCGCCTCGGTGATTGCGAGCCAGATGCCGACTTGCGGCCGGGTATCGAAAGCAAAGTAGTAGGAATCCTGATGCCACGGCTGGCCCATCGCGCCGTGGTTTTTGAAGATGAACTGACTCAGGAAACAATCGAGTTGCGGGCCGATCAGGTCGCTTACAATCTCGATCACCGCCGGATCCTCGACGTGCTTCTTGAACAGCGGGTCGCGATGGAGCCGGAAAACTTTGCCGATGTTGTCCTCGGGATTCTTCGCTAGCGTGTTGGGCTTCTTCTCCGGCAACACCAGAACGTTGGGGACAATCTCACCGGCCGCATTCAGACGGCACATCTCGACGACGCGATCGTGCATAGCGCGGCATACAGCTCTCGGTGCGAAGCCACGGATGATGAAGAATCCTTTTTCGTCCCAGTCGCGCTTCTGCTCGATCGACAGCACCTATGTATCCAGTCCAACGATCGAGTCCGCGATCGCGGTGCCCGCGAAGAATTCCGGATTCGCCTTCAGATGGAGCCGCGCGGGGTAGGTGAATACGAAGTCGCGGTAGTCGGTGTCGGTCAAGATGCCTTTGTCGACAAGGCGATGGCTCTCGAGCAGGACGGCGGAGATATCAGGCACGTCCCAATGGCCGATGTCGGAGGAAAAAATCGGCTGCAGGCGTGCGCGCATCGGGTTGCCGCGAGCGTCGAGCGCGCGATGGACGCTCAAGTCGTCGGCTTCGCAGCCGAAGTAGAAGTTGCTGAAAATGCGCACGAAGTCGTGCTCCTCGCGCACGCCGGCCTGCGCCCACTCGTCGCGATCCGCGGCCCGATCGTGGCGTCCGACACCTTCATCGTAAGCTCGTTCGGCGCGCGCCGAATCCTTCGCGACGAACTGAGCGCCGCCGTACTCGGTGAGCAGTTGATGCAGCCGCGGACGATCGAGCCGCGACGGATCGTAATTCGCGAGGCCGGCAAGATTGCGCTTTTCCCAATGCTCTTCCAGCGAATGGAGCAAATCGCACGCCCATCCGGCGCCACATTCCAGGAAAGCCGAACCCGAGCTCGGGGAATCGCGCGGGCACCCCGCCCATCACGAGCGAGCGGCACAGCTCGCCCTGCTGATAGGCGTGCCCGCCGATATGGTTAAACATGTAGTTTGCCGGCGAGCGCCGCCCGAGCGGGAGATAACGCAGACCCACGCCGCCGTGCGAGGTGACGGCGATTTTGAGCTCGATGAATTTGCGCCACAACGGATCGTAATCGAAAAAGCTGTCGAGGCCGTAGTTGTCGAAGTACGCCGCATACGGAAACGCGCTCGCATGCTCGCGTTCGAGCGCCGGGATTGGCCGCGCCACTCCCGGCGGAATCATCGCAACCCGCAAGCCGAGTTGCGCTGCATGCTCGAGTTCCGCGATCGCTTCGTCCGGCGTGTGCATCGGGATCGCAGCCGCCGGAGCCATCCGGTCGCGAAACTGCCCGCAGATCTCGGCGTTCATCGTGTTCAGCGCCCGGCACGCCGCGCGCCGTACGTCCGCATCCTGGATCGTCGGCAGCGCGAGTCCGAGGGTCGGATACAGAATCGAAAAATCAACGCCGAGCTCGTTCATCCGGCTGTAGAGCAGCCGCGGCGCCATCACCGTCGCGAGATCGTACGCATCGTTGACCACGCCCCACCACGCACCGCGCATATCGCCCGCGTCGCGATTTCCGCGCGAGCCGGTCGGATTTTCGCGCAGCTCGCGGTTGTAGCGCTCGAGCATGTCGCGTCCGCCGACTTTGCGAAGATATTCGTTGAAGAGCGGAGCCGGTTCGACCAAGTGACCGTCTGCGTCGATCACTGGATGATCGAGGCGGTCGCGCAGCGTGCGCACGCGCGCCAGTGTTTCACCGTCCACAGCTTGAATCTCCCTCAGCACCGTGACGAACGAGCGGTACCGCGCCGGTGACTAAGGTGTCAAGCGGGAGTCAGGCACGCGCCGAAGTGACGCGTCTGGCAGGAAACCGAAACGGAAAATGCTCGACGCTACTGCTTGTCGCCGTGATGTCCCGTGGAGTGATTGTCACCCGCACTCGGCTCGTTTATCGGATGAGTCGCGGCAGGTGCCCCGGCTCGCGCGGCGATGGTCTGCGCGCAACGCAGATGCATCGCCGGGTCTCCGGTAATCCTCGTGCCGAATCCAAGGCGGCCGCCGCAATGATGGCATCGTTCGTCGGCGATCGCGCGCAGCGAATGGCACTTGGGGTGGTCACAGGACCCGCGGCACGGCCCACCGGGAGTTCCAGGCGTCTGTACTATGACGATGCTCATGTTAGCGTCCTCGCTCTAGTTCTTCGCCAAGCGGACCCCTCGGAGGCGTCCCCATCGCTTTAACTTTTTGTAGCATTCGAGCCACTTACAGTAAGTACAGATTTCTCCACAAAAAGCTATAGCGACCATTAGCTGGGTTACTTAGCTTGAGAGAATCTACGCTAACTCAAATCAACACACAAGCCATGGAACTTGAACATGGCTATACATAGCATACGATTGCCTAGCATCGCGACTCGATGTTGGGGTCGGCACGGACCGAAATAGCCCTCAGATCAAGGATTTGGCGAAGTCGGTGGCAGCGTATTCGGATTGACCGGCGCGGTTACTCCGGTCATCAGGCCACCCATCTGCGTGCGCAGGCGTTCGGCCTGCTCGCTTTTGCCATTGCGCATGAGTTGCCGCTCGACGCTCGCCGCTTCGCGCTTCTCTTCTTCAATTTGCTCTTGCGTCGGCGGCGCGACTGCCACGGCATTGGCAATCGTCTGTCGCGAAATTTGGGCGAGAAGATTCGTCATCTGCGCGGCTTCGGGCGACGGTGGCGTGCTGCTCGTGCTGGTCGCATTTCCCAGTGCCTGCGCAAAGCTTCCTGGGCCGCGCGCCGTCATCAGTAGTTGCGTCTCGTTCATGCTCGACGCGCCGTCAAGCCGGGTGCCGGACGGCGCGCTGCGGCTCATCGCGTCAACGTTCATCACGTCGAGCGACGGCGTTGTGCCGAGATTGTTCAGCACCATTATCGAATCGTTGTGAATCTCGTCCGCGTGCGATCCCTCGATTTCGAGCGAGACCTCCGAATCGCCATCGCCGATGGGCGACACCCCGGTCACCCGCCCGATCGTCGATGACGCATGCGTCACCGGATCGCCCGGTCCAAGGCCGCCGGTCGTGTCGAGCTGCGTCGAGTAGTACGACGGCTGCGCACTGGTGCATCCCGCGGCGAGCACGGCCAGAACAATCGCGCCCGCCGCCGCGCAAATCACCCGCGTCGACGATGCGCCCAGTCGGAGTATTTTACGCAAATGCCGGCATCACCTCTTTCGCGAACAACTCGAGCGTCGGCGGCGGCGCGAAGTCGCTGAAGAAAATGGTGAAAGTCGTAATCCCCATCGCGACCCGTTTCCTTAGCTCCTCGACCAGCTGCTTGGGCGTGCCTTTGATCCCGGTGGTCACGAACGGCTTGAGCATCTGAGCCGTCTTCCACTTCTGCTCGACTTCCTCGTCGGTTTTGCCGATGCAGACGAGCAACTGTTCCGACACGTCGATCGTATTCACGTCACGGCCGAGATCTTTGCAGTGCTTCTTCAAAACGTTGAACTTGTGCTCGAAGCTCTCGTAGCCGGCCGGACAGTTCCACCGGTCCGCAAATCTCGCGACCAGTTTCAGCATGACCTTTTCTCCACTGCCGCCAATCGTGATCGGCGGATGCGGCTGCTGCACTCCCTTCGGATTGCAAATCGCTTCTTCGACCGAATAGTGCCGCCCCTTAAAAGTCGCGCGCTTCTCGGTGAACATCAGCTTGATGATGTGCAACCCTTCCTCGAACATCTTTAACCGCGTTCCCATCGAGGGAAACTCGTAGCCGTAAGCCTTATACTCCGGCGCCATCCATCCAGCGCCGTAACCGACTTCGAGCCGGCCGTTGCTGATGTGATCGATTGTCAGCAGCGTCTTCGCGAGCAACGCCGGATTGCGATACGAGTTGCATATGACGAGCGTGCCGATGCGGATTTTCTCGGTCTTCGCCGCCAGACCTGCCATCAGCGTCAGGCACTCATGATGATCGAGATCGGGCATCTGGCCGGTCCACATATGATCGACAAGCCAGATGGAATGGTAGCCGAGTTTCTCGCATCGATGCGTCCGCTCCTCGAGCTGATGCCACGACTGTCCGGCTTGTGGAGAGAACAGCGCGAACTGAACTTTCTTGCTCATTGAAATTGCTCCCAGGAATTGTTTCCGATGTCGATTGAATGAAAGACCTATCGATTCTGTTTCGCATGGCGGACAGCGCAAGATCAACCGCTAAAGATTAACCGGCGACGATCGCGTCTCTTGTGCGGGAAGAATCGATCGTGGAGAAATCTACTCCCATGAACATCCGACAACCCAGCCAGCCACGCCGCATCTTCCGATCTATTGTCACGCTCCATCTGTGGATGTTGATCGCAATTCTCTGGCTGCCGGCTCGAGCCGCGCACGCGGAGGAATTCCAGCCGACCGGCACCGCCCACGAGCTTAAAGGCGCGCCGGGAATTTACGAGTATACGTTCAGCGCGGTCGTCGGAAAGTCGCCGTGGGACAAGGTCGCGCTGCATCGCGTCGCCAAAGGACTGAATCCGCCCCCACATCAAGGTGCGGTCGTGCTCTATCTTCCTGGCACCAACATGAACGGCGAGGTGGCGCTCGAGGACCCTAAATACTCATTCCAGGTTTATCTCGCCGAGCACGGCGTTGACGTATGGGCGATGGACTATCGCACCCATTTCATTCGGCCCACCACTGCCCAGAACGATCTCGCTGAACTGGCGGGATGGACCAACGAACTCTTTGAATCGGACATCGACGCAGCGGCGAAATTCGTCAGCGAAAAAACCGGACAAGACAAACTCTTCGTCGCGGGCTTCAGCCGCGGGGTCGAATTTTCGTATCTGTACGCGGCGCGGCATCCGGAGCGCGTCGCTGGAATCATCGCGCTCGACGGATTCATCCCGAACCATCCGATGCGTCCGGTGCCCGCCGGCCACTACGCTGACGATATCGGCGGCGAGCACCTGACCTACGACAAACGCTACAAGTTGATGCAGATGGTGATCGACAATCCGGATCAGCCCGCGCCGATTCACAAGTACAAGACCGCACGCGAGAACCTCGAGCACGTGGTCTATGACGCGGGCGGATTTTTCGGCGGCAAGGGCGGGCTCGCAAATCCGCAGGGCGGTTTTTCCGATCCGGTGGTGTTGGCGAAACTGCTGATCGCCTACGATCGATATTGGCCGGCCGTCCAGGACGGCGAAAATCCGTTTACGCCGGAGCTGCTTGCTCCGCTCCATGCGTCGAAGATTCCGGTGATCGCATTTGCAAGCACAAACTTCGGCGCGCAATGGCCCGGAATGGTCGAAGCGTCGGCAAAAGCGACCGGCGCGCCGGATCCGTCATTTGCAAAGTTCGACGGATGGGGCCATCTCGATGTGTTGGCCGGAACCAAATCGGAAAGCCAGGTTTTCGCGCCGACCCTGGCGTGGATCAAGCAGCATCAGAAGTAGGCGGGATCGGCGCCGGTGGACTCGGCGGAGCAGGGTCGCTCGCCGGCAGGATCATCACCGCGGCCAGCGCCCACGCGCCCAGTGCGAGGCCGCCGATCAACCATCGCGTGGCGGAGCGCCCGCGGCGCGAGGCGATGATCGCAGTGAGCGGCGCGAGCGCCAGATCGATCACCACCGAAGTCGCGATCAAGTTCGCGGGCGTCATGCGGTATCCCATCAGGGCAAAACCGGACGCGAGGCTAAGCAGGCTTGCGATAGTGCTCATCGGTTTGCGTGGCTCGGAACCCTATATATAGTTGAAAGCGATGGCGCGCCGCGACGACGACAACCTGATGAGTAAGCTGCGGCAGATGAGTGAAGAGGGCATCGCAAGCTTCTTCAACGAGCTACTCTCCAACGACAAGATGCGCTCGAGCTTCGGCCGCGCCGGCGAGCGTTTCATGTCCAACAAGCAGTCGTTCGATCGCAACGTCGAGCAAGTGCTGGACTTCGTCAATATACCGTCCAAGCGCGACGTTCGCGACTTGAAGGCGCGCCTCGATCATCTGAGCTCGCAACTACTGAACCTTAGCATCAAGCTCGACCGCCTGCTCGATCCGGTCGCGTCGAAGCCGAACGTCCGGCGCGCGAAAAAATCGGGCGGGTCATCGCGGCCGTAAGCTGCGCCCGACCTCGGCCAGGTCGGCTATCGAGAGCGGCTCGCGGCCAAAGTCTGGGGCGACCATCAGGATCGCTCCCTTGGGCAGCGACTCCCGAAGCGCGTGCAGCGAACTTTCCTCGCGAGTCTTCAGAGCGCAAAAGTCGGCGAGATTTCGCTTCAGTTTTTTCTTGAGCGCGGCGGGAATCTTTGCCTGCGATACCTCCGCGCCATCCGGCATCTCTTCCATCGCGCGATTCACGATCACCGCGGCGACGCGCAGATCCGCGCGCTCCAGCGCCTCGATAAATTCGCGCGCTTGTGCGATCCGGCTGGCTTCCGCAGTCGTCACGATCGCAATTGCCGAGTCCAGCGCGCGAAGTTTCTCCTGCGCCGCGGCCGCTCGCGCGGCGAAGCCCTCGTACATGCCGTCGAAGCTTCCGACGAATGCCTGAACATCGCGCAGCAGATTCAGACCGGTAACGCGATCGAACGCCGAGAGCACGGCGCGCGCCGCGATATCGACCACCCGCAATCGGCTCCGGAAAATTCCGCCGGGCGCACCGAGCAGACTTATCGCGCGCGAGTTCAGGAGTTCGAGCAGGCGCCTTGGCGCGTCCAGAAAATCGATCGCCTCGGCCGCGGGCGGAGTGTCGAGCACAACCATGTCGGTGCCCGGATTGGACGCGAGCTCGAGCAACTTTTCCATCGCCATGTAATCGCCGACGCCCGCCAACGCATTGGAGAGATTTCGGTAAATTCGGTTTTCAAGAATTGCGTCGCGAGCCGCGTCGGACGGTGCGTAGCGTCTTATGATCGAGTCGAAGGTCCCTTTCGGGTCGAGTCGAAGCGCGCGCAAACGCGCACGCCGCGATTTGATTCGGCGTGAGTGGAGACCTTCCAAGCTCACCTCGACCGGCTCCGCACAGTCCGCGCCGAGGCCAAGCGCGTCGAGCAAGCGAGGCGCAGGATCCACGGTCATCACGTCCACCGCGCGTCCGAGCGAGGCCGCCTGCACCGCAAATGCGGCGCTCATAGTTGTCTTGCCGACGCCGCCGGGGCCCACGCAAACGAGCAGCCGCAGCGCCTTCAGATCGATAGATCCGGGCCGGTGCGTCTTCGACGTCATCGCTCGAGCAACTCCGCCGTCAGGATTTGGCCGAGCTGCTCGACTTCCTCGAGACCCATCGCCGGCGTGAACATCATTGGCAAATTGACGGTTGCGATCCCCGCCTTCTGGAGTCGGCGCACGCCATCCGATGCAGCTTCTTGCGCCGCGGTTCGCCTTATTGCCAACCGCGCATGGCTGCGTAACGGACTCAACGCGGCAAGCTCGGCGGTATCGAATAGCAAATCGGGAACCCGATTCACGATCGCGGCGATCGTCACAATGGAAAGCCGCTCGCGCATCGAGGCCTCGGTTTCCAGCGCCTCGCGTAGCGCAAGTTCCTCGGGAGTGACTGTGATGATCGCTCCGAATCGTGTTGGATCGGCGAGAAACGCGGCGACCGAGTCGGCCAGCCGGTTGAGCGTTCCGGCCGGTGAGATATTCTTCACGCCCACAGCGACTGAGAGTAATTCAACGGCGCTGCCCGAAGCGGGAGCATCGATCACCAGGTAGCGATCATTGAGCGCCGCATCGCCCGCCATAATTCGGAGACGCTCGAGCAGCAGGAAGGCCTCCAGGCCCGGCAGCGCGGCAGTCACGTAGCCGAAGGTGCGGCTGCGCAGCATCCGGCGCGAGATGGCGCGGATCGGAACGATTCGTCCGATGAATGCGTCGAGCTCCGCGCGAGCGCCAAGCGCGACGACCTCAAGCGAATTGGTGACCTTCGCGAACGTTCCGTCGGCCGGCGTCACGCCAAGCAGGGTGGCGGCCGAGAGCCGGTGATCGAGATCGGCAAGAATCGTTGGCCGCCGGCGCGAGCATGCCAGCGCAATCGATGCCGCTACCGTGCTCTTGCCGGTGCCGCCCTTGCCGGTTACGAACAAGACCCGCGGCAGGCTCATCGGCTAGAATGTAGGTGTCGCGGGCGATCCAGTAAACCATGAAAGCCCGACAATGAGGTTGCGGTGAATTCGGCCGAACCACCGAAGATAGACTCGATGCTGATCGCGATCGCGCCCGAACAGATCGTGCTGTTCAAATCGATCGTCGAGTCTTACGACAATATCGCGACGCTAAGGACCGAAGACCCGCATCAACATCATCTGCGCATTTACTTTTCCGCGGATTCGCGCGAAGAAGTCGAGCGGCTGCTCGATTCATTGACCACGCAGTTCTCGATCCGCCGGCTCGGTTAACGCGCCGTTGAAAGAGCAAGCCTCGACGCCTGCTGTTTTCTAACGGCGCTCAATCGAGCCGAGCGATACCGGCCGCGTCGCAATCGCGTTAGTGGCAGAGCCACCAGTGATGATGCCGGAAGTGCGGATTGCCGCAGGCCCAGGGTCGACGGTACCACGCGAGGGTCGTCAGCGACTGAGGCGCGAACGCCGTCTGCTGAATCGCCGGTGGCGGAGTCTGCGGCTTTACATTTCCGACGTCTGCTCCGGTAATGCCTGGCATCGCCATCGTGAAAGCAAAAAGAGCTGTTGCCGTAATTCTCCCGAGTTTCATAGTTGAAACCTCCTTAGATAAGTACGGCAGCGAAAATTGTTGGGTTACGAATGCTAAACGATCGTTTATGCTCTCAGTGTGCCGTCGCGAACTTTCTTCGATCCTATTGATTAATTCGACAACGCTTCCTCACTCACCGCACGATCTGCACCGGGTAGTCTCGGCCTTCCCAATTCGCGGTCTCGCGCCAGTAGAAGGTAAATCGAATCGGTGCGCGATCGGACGCTGCGGTATCGATATCCACGTAGTCGAACCCGATCGGCGTCGAGTTCGACGCGGTATCATTTACGTGCTGCCATTCGTCCTTCGACCAGTGCAACGTAAACTGCTGGCTCGCCTGGATGCGCAATCGCTCGCCCGCAAACACTGAGCTCACGTGGCGGTTGGACTTCCATACCCGGAGGCGGCTCGGCTTTCGGCCCGGCTTCATGTAGCGGTCGCTGACTTCTTCGATCATGTCGAACACGCGGCCTTCCGAGGTCGAACGCAACAGCTTGATATATTCGGCGTGTGCCCACATCAGCGGCGTCGCGCTTCCGGTCTGATATCCGTACTTCAGCAGCGCACGCGGGATGTCCGGTTGATCCCAGATCTGCTCGGGCAGCAACTGGGTTGAGTTCGCAAACCGCTCCATCGCGGCCAGGTAGCGACGCGGATCGCGCCCCGCCGCGAGTTCGTAGTGTCCACGCTCTCCGGTCAGCAAGGGCCACGGACGTCCGCGGCCCCATCCGATGAACGGACCGCCGTCGTCGCGCTGCCCGTAGCCGTCGTGCGTATAGCGTCTCCAACAAGGACCTGCGGGAAAGTCGGTTTTGAGAACGGCATCGATCACTCGCAACGAGTCTTCCATCAACGGAGCGCCCGCTTTGCGAATTCCGTAGCGCACCAGTTCAAGAAATCCACCGTCCACAATTTCCGCGACCGGAAATTCGTATGAGGCTCCGGGCGGACGATTGCGAATGTTCACGACTTTGCCATCGAGGCTGTCCTGAGGATCGGAATTGCTCATGTCGGTTGGATTTATTCGCACGTAGTGCCGCTTGATTCCGGGGACCAGGAAGCCTTGGGTTGTAACCGTCCAGGCTTCGATATGCGCTTCGAGAAAATCGGCGTACTCCTCGAGAAATTGCGCGGTTGCCAGGTCGCCGCGATTGCGCGCGAAGCACGCGGCGCAAATCAATCCCGAGATATTCGCGGCGAGCGTCGACGGCGAATAGCCGGCATTTTCTTCCCATCGCTCTTGCGGCGTCGCGGGACCGTTTTCGATCAGGAAGCGCGCCGCCAGCCGCACCATCGGATACGGATCGAAACCTTTGAGCGCGTCTTCCTTGTGCAGCCGCCACGCAAGCGTGATTGGAAATGAAACTTCGTCGAGCTGAATTCCATTCCAGTACGGCTGCCCGTCGATCCAGAAGTTCTGCGGGAACCCTCCGTCCGCCCGCTGCGCGCAGACCAGGTAGATCAAGGCGCGGAGCGCGGTGCTCAAGTCGCCCGATGCGGCCAGCCCGGTCACGCTGTTGACCATGTCGCGGGTCCACACCAGGTGGTAGCCCCCGAGATCTTCGTCGCCCTTGGCCTCGCCCCAGGGGATGCTGAGCGAGGCGATGATCGCTCCGGGATAAGTTTTGTCTTCATGCGCGAGCAGGAGTTCGCAGCTGCGGCCGTAGAGGGCGCCGCCGTCTGAGGACCATTTCTCGAGCGGATGGAAATGGTGGCAGGCTCGCTCCCACTGTTCCGTGAAGCGGGTGCGATGTTCGACGAAGGAATTGGCCATGGATTGAAACAGAGTCGTCACGGCGCGGTTCAGTTCGCGGCCGAAGGCAACTCCGACCGTGAACGCGTATCCCTTGCGCAGATCGATCTCGCCGGTCAGCGCGATATTCCCGTTGGTCGCGGCTCTGAACTCATAGTCCATCTTCAGGTTGGCGCTGATGTCCTGCCATCCGTCGGTGCTCCCGACGTATCCGCATGAAGTCCTCAGAAACTTGGTGGTGCATCCGAGCGCCAGCCAGACGCCATCTTTGTGCGCGGTCAGAAACTCATGCCCGACTATTTGCGTCACGTTGCCGTCGTTGCCCCATCCGCCGACGTTCAGATGCGGCGCCAGCAAGACGTACAGATGCAGCTTCTTGAGCAACTCGGCGTCGCCTTCGAGGCGGGTATTGATCAGCAGGGTCGGCTGATGCGGATCGGTGACGATCTCCTTGATCAGTCGATAGCGGCCGTCCGGCGAATTGCCGACGATTCGCACGCCCAGACCATGTTTGTCCAGGTACTCGGTGGTCGAATCGAGATGGCGCCGCTCCTCGTGAAAGAAAGTCTCGCCGTCGGTTATCAGGAACTGCATATCGCGCACTTGAGGTTGATCGATGGTGGGGAAATAGATCTCGTTCAGCACGCCCGCGGAAACGGTGAACCATATGCGGCTGACCGACGAGTAGGCGGTGCAAATCGCGTCCTTGGCGCTACGGGTCCATCGCGGATCGATTCCGGGAGCGCCGGTGGCGGCTGGAGAGTTCAGGATTATCGCCATACTCTTAGCTCCCTTTCATCGTCAAGGCGTCCCGGACGGTTTGGAAACGGCGGGCACCAGCTCGTTCTCCGGCTTCAACCGGAACGTCCACGCGACGCCGACGCTCAGCGCATAGAGCAGCAGCAGCGGAATCGCGAGCAGGAACTGCGAAATCATGTCAGGCGGGGTCAGAGCGGCGGAGACCATGAAGATCGCGAGGATCGCATAGCGCACGTAGCTGATCATCATCTTATAGTCGATCATCCCGAGCTTGGTGAAAAAGAATGCGAAAATCGGCATCTCGAATGTGAGTCGCGAAAGCGAGCAGCAGCTTGGACGAGAACGTCAGGTATTCGCTGATTCGAATCGTGGGGTGACGCCGATGCTCGCGTATTGATTCAGAAAAAATGCGTAGCCGATCTTGAAGACCACCGCCCAACAGAAATATCCGCCGAGTGCGAAAAAGACCGTCGCGAAAAATACGAATGGCTTCGCCATCCGGCGCTCTTTCTCGTATAGTCCGGGCGCGACGAATTTCCAGATTTCGTAAAAGACCGCCGGACTCGCGAGAAATAACCCTGCGATCAGCGCCACCTTGATCTTGGTGTAGAACGCTTCGGCCACTCCAGTGCCGATCAGCATCACCTTGCCACCGGAGACATCCCGAATCGGCCAGGTCAGCGCCTGGAACAGAGGATCCGCGAACGCATATGCGATAGCGAAGCCGATCCCGATGGCGATGAATGCGCGAATCAGCCGCTTCCGCAGTTCCTGCAGATGCTCCATCAGCGACATCCGCGCCTGCTCCGGCGTCTCCTCGATGGGCGCTGGCGGTGTGATATCCTCGCTAGTCACGATGCGGAATATTTTGGAATGGCCGGCTATGGTTTGTCGGGCGACCCGGTGGACGGCCCGGACTTTTCTGTCGTCGGTGTGGGAGGCGGTGCTACTTTTGGGGGCGGCTCGTCGAGCACTTCGGTAAGCTCGTGGAGAACTGTGTTACTGGCCAGGCGCAACTCTCGCAACACTTTCCCCGTGGCGCGCATAACTTCGGGCAGGCGTTCCGGTCCGATTACAATCAGCGCGACCGCGAGAATCAGTATTATTTCAAATGGATTCAAGCTTCGATGATCGCCGGGTCCATTCGCCACTCATCCGCTCGTCACTCAATTGTGGTGACTTCTCGAGGTGACCGAAAATTCCCCGCGCCTTCTCCATGTCAGTTAATCATCATAAGGGTCCGGAGTGTCAACGATGCTTAAGACCGCGCTGGTCAGCGACCGCCGCTACCTGAAACACTTTGCCGGCCGCGCGCATCCCGAGCGACCCCAGCGAATCGAGGCGATGATCGAGATGGCGGAGTCGCTCAGCCGCCCCGATCTCAAATTCCTCACCCCGCGCGAGGCGACCGCCAACGAAATCGCACTGTGCCATCGCCCCGAGTATATCGCGGAGGTCGAGCGCACCGCGTCCCTGGATCGCTTCGACTTCGATCTCGACACCCACTCTTCGCGCGACTCGTATCAAACTGCGCTGCTTGCGTCAGGTGGCGTGCTCACCGCCGTCGAGGCGGTCATGGATGGTGACGCCGACAATGCGTTCGCGATCGTCCGTCCGCCCGGGCATCATGCCCTGGCAAATCGCGCGATGGGTTTTTGTTTTTTCAACAACCTGGCAATCGCGGCCGAGTGGCTGGTCAAAGTGCGCGGCCTGAAGCGGGTGATGATCGTCGATTGGGACGTGCATCATGGTAACGGCTCGCAGGAAATGTTCTACGAATCGCCTGAAGTGCTCTACACCTCAATCCATCAGTTTCCGCACTACCCCGGCACCGGTTCGCTACACGAGATCGGATACGGCGCGGGAACCGGATTCACGATCAACGCGCCGATGCCCGCGGAGTTCGGCGACAGCGAATATCTCCGCGTTTTCGACCGGCTGATCATGCCAATCGGACGGCACTTCAACCCCGAATTCATCCTCGTTTCAGCCGGTTTTGATTGCCACTTTCGCGATCCGCTCGCGCAGATGCGCGTGACCGAGGCTGGTTTTGCAGCGATGGCTCGGCGGGTGAAACGGCTTGCGGCTGAATGCTGCAACGGAAAAATGGTTGCCGCGCTCGAAGGCGGGTACGACCTCGAAGCGATCGCGGAGTCAGGGCGCGCTGTGATCGATGAATTCGGACGGGACGCCGACGAGCCGATTCACATCGACCAGGACGGCGATCGTGCGATGCCGATGATAGAGCGGGCGTCGCAAAACGTCGGCCGCTTCTGGAATCTGGGCTGAGCCGATGGCGTCCGAGCAGAATGCAACACGCGACAACTCAAGCGATTCTGCAACTGCAAAAGCTCGTCTCATTTCGATAGGCAGTTCCGATCAGCGCGAATACCAACTCGATAAGTCGACCATTACTATAGGCAGCCATCCCTCGAACGATGTCGTCGTCAAAGACACTACCGTTTCGCGCCGTCACGCAACCATTACGCACAAACGTGAAAAATTCGAACTGGCCGATCTAGGATCAACTAACGGAACGTTCGTCAACGGTGCACGAGTGCGATCTCCGATCGCGCTCAAACGCGGCGACGAGATCAAATTCGGCTCTGCCCGCTATGCTTTCGTCGCCGGTACTGATTCTGCCACATCTGTGTTGAGTCCGGCTCGGTCCTCCGGACGATTTACGCGCACGCTGATATTCCTGGCTGCGATGTTCGTCCTGGGATTCGCCGCAATTCGATATCGAAATGAGATTGGCCCCGCGTCGTCGGCAATCGTCGCGTGGATTTCTACCCGTCAACCGAGTTCGGCGCCATCGGTGGCCAATTCCAAGCAGCCGTCCGCCAACCCGGCCGAATCGAAATCTACCAATCTGGTCGCGAAGGGAGACTCAACACCGGCGCCGGCCGAGATTCCCCCGCCTGACCAACCCGGCTGGCTCCGGCGAGTGAATTACTACCGAGCGATGGCCAAGTTGCAGCCGCTAGTCGAGGACCCGGAGCTCAGCAAGGGTGATCTCGCGCACGCGACTTATCTGGTCAAGAATGACCGCAACAAGATCGAGCATGACGGTCTCGGCGCTGAGATGCACACTGAAGATCGCGCGAGTCCCGGGTTCACGCCGGAGGGATTTAAAGCTGCCAGGGGCAGCGTCATGGATGTATGGTACATGGCGCGCGGCTCGGAAGACTCCGGCGGCGCCGGCGCGACCGATCCTGACGAATGGACTGCGGAGCGCGCGCCGGGATCGCCCGAATGGTCGATCGACGGATGGATGTCGTTACCGTTCCATCGCATGCCGTTGCTCAATCCCCGGCTCGCAAGCGCCGGCTTCGGGATGTTCTGCGAATCGGGAGCCTGCGCCGCGGGTCTCAACTTGTTGAATGGCTCGCGGCGGAGAATTCCTTCCGATGTTGCGCTCGCGCCGATCGAGTTTCCGCCCGACGGCGCGACGATCGCGATGAGATCGTTCGCCAACGAATGGCCCGATCCTCTCACCAGCTGCCCCGGCTACGAACCGCCTAGCGGACTGGCTATTACACTTCAGCTCGGTTCGGACATGGATACTCATATTGGCGAATACTCAGTCAGTCGTGAAAATGCAGACGGCAGCCGCACCGCACTCGACGCATGCGGTTTCGATTCGATTAGCTACTCGAATCCCGACGCTTACTCACAACAACTGGGACGCAATGTTTTGAGAAGCAACGCCACCGTCGTCGTGGTTCCGCGCAAGCCACTCGACCAGGGCGCCAGGTACGCCGTTTCGATGACCGCCAACGGAAAGCGGTACGACTGGACTTTTTCTATCCGTCCATGATTTAGTTCCTCTCGCTAACTGATCGTTAGCGGGAGTTCTATTTCTCTCGCGATGAGTGAAGGCGGGGAGACGATTGTAGTGAGACGCTGGCTGCTGGTGGTGGTGGCGGTCTGCTGTTGCGCACTTCTCGGTTGTTTCGAGTGGACTGAGGATCCGCACGGCAACCTGCAATCGGTGGGCGTTCCGGGCCTGCCGATCTGGCAATCCAAAAAACCCCCTGAGCCTCCGACCCCGACCGAGATGGGCTACACGCCCGAGGAAGCATCGAAGATGGGCGGGCCAATCCTGGTCGAGCCACCGGTTCCTCCGCTCAAAGCCTACCGATATCGCTACTATCAAATCGGACAAAATAACTGCCAAAGCGATCTCCAAAAGATGCTGGCCGAGCGCGCGGCGAGCGGCGCAACCGGCCTCGCCCCGTACTGCACCGAAACACCGTCAGCGACTACTCCCTCAGCGACTACCCCTTCAGACAATACTGTGTCGTCGCCGCCTGCCTCGAAAGGTAATGCCTTCGTGTTCTGAAGAGCGGCGGATGAATTTTGTCGAGCGCTGGAATTATGAGCGATCTGCAAGTGAGTAGCCTCTGGTGTTGAAGAGACCGCAGCCTGCACGTCTGCTGGCCGTGGATCGCGAGGCAGTAGGCACTCGGCTGCTCCTCCTCGGTCGCGACGATGCGACAGTCGGCAAGACCGGCGGATTGGGTTTGCAGGTCGCCGACCCGAGCGTCGCGGATCGCCATGCGGTCATTCGATACGCCCGCGGGCGCTATTACGTGTCCGATCTCAAATCCGTGGGTGGAACGTTTCTCAACGGCCGACGGATTCGCCGGACGCAACCGCTCAAGCACGGCGACAATCTCCGTTTCGGCGGCGGGGTGCCGTATCGATTTATCGATCCCGACGCGCTGAGACGCCGGCACGAGCGCCACCTCCTGCGCGCGCTCGCCGTCATCGCGGCAATCTTCGTGATCGGTTTGGTAGATCATTTTGCGAAATTGAATCTGTTTTCCCTCGCGACGCTCACCGAGATTGCTGCATTGACGCAGCCGCGTACTGCTGCGAAGCGTGTCGATGTGCCGAAGCCCGCATTGGCGAACGCCCCGACTCGGCCTGCGTCAATTGCAGGCGCGACCAATGTGTCCGCGGCAATTCATTTAGCCGGCAGCTCCGCTCCGACGCTGAATGTATCCGCCTCTCCGCCGACGTCGCCGACGGCATGGCTCGATCGAATCAACTTCTACCGCGCAGGCGTGGGGGTCGCCGAGATTCACGACAATCCTGAGCTGAGTGCGAGCGTAGTCGCGCACGCGCACTATCTGCTGGCCAATTTCGCCGATGAGATCCGCGGCGCGAAGCCGTTGTCCAGCGCGGCGTACGAGGAGGATGCCGGCAAGAGCGGTTACACTGCGACCGGCGCGACGGCGGCGCAAAACGTTCAGCTGGCGTGGGGATGCACTCCGTACGACGCAGCATCGCAGATCGATCATTGGATTTCGGCGCCGCTGCATCGCCTCGCGATGCTCAATCCTTTTCTGAGCGAGGCCGGCTTCGGCGAAGCGATGAGCAACGGATGCTGGGTGGCCGCGATTCTATTGCCGCCGCCCGCCGAGGAAGTGAAGCCGTACGCGCGCGCCGTTGAATTTCCGCCCGACGGCGCGAGCATGGCGCTCGATTGGATCAGTCTCGATTCGCCCGATCCGCTCGCAAGCTGCCCCGGCTACGAGCGGCCGGCGGGACTTCCGATCACTGTGCAGCTTGGCCGGCGGGTGGAGACCGGGTTTTCCGCGCACTCGTTGATGGAGAATGGCAAGCCGGTCGAGCATTGCGCTTTCGACGCGAAGAGCTACCTGAATGAAAATCCTGCCGGCCAGGAATACGGTCGCTGGAATCTTCGCAACAGTGGCGCGGTGGTGATCGTTCCGCGCGCGCCGCTTAAGCCCGGCTCTCGTTACACGGTCTCGATCATCGCGAACGACCAAACCTATGCGTGGAACTTCACCGCAGCGGCGACCGCCTCGACCTTTGCCGCGATCGCGAAGTTTCCCGTCTCCGCGACGCCGTTGCCAATCGCCGCGCCTGTCTCCGTAGCCGAGATCAAGCCGGCGATCGCTGCGTCACCGCGTGCGCCGCGAATCGCGAGACCTTCGCATCGCGCGATCCCGGAAGCGCGAGGGCCGTCCATCGCGTCAATCGATCGCGACGATACGATTCCACCGTCGGCGCCGACGCCTGAAGAAAGTGCCGGCACCTCGAGCACCAGCATGAATTGGTTGACAGTTCTAAACGCATACCGAGCGCGCCTAAATGTGCCGCCGGTCGCGGAAGATCCGATTCTGAGCCGCGGCGATCTTGCCCACGCAAAGTATCTAGTGACGAACTATCAACCGATGCTCAGCAAAGGCGTGAATATCGGAGTCCTGCTCCACACCGAGGACGAGTCGAAGCCCGGCTATTCGCCTGAAGGCCTCAAGGCCGGGCGCGCGAGCGACGTGATGTATCAATCGCGAATCAACCGCAGCGAGGCTGAGCGCATGGCAAAGGCGATCGAGTGGTGGATTTCAGGGCCGTTCCATCGCGCGCCGATCGTGAATCCTGAACTTCGACAAGTAGGCTTCGCCGAGTATTGCGCGGGAACCGTATGCGTCGCGGCGCTCAATGTCGTCAGCGATTTGACGCTCGGGCCTTACGGTGGCCGCCAATTCGCCGAGCCGATCGAGGTTCCGCCCGACGGGGTGACGATCAAGCCGCGCGAGTTTAAAGGTGAATGGCCCGATCCACTATCGGCATGCAACGGCTACTCGACGCTCGCACTTGCGATCACCTTGCAGCTTGGGATGCACGTGCCCGCAAAAGTTACCGGCGCATCGCTCACTCAGACTACTGGCGACGCGGCCGGCGCCAGGATCGAGACCTGCGCTTACGACAGCGACGGCTACACCAATCCCGACAGCGTCACCCAAGCGAAGGGTCGCCAGGCCCTCGACTCTTTCGGCGAGGTGGTGATGATCGTGCGAAACCCGCTCGCCATCGGAGAGAGCTATCGCGTCGCGATGACCGTCAACGGCAAACCGTATAGCTGGAGCTTCACCGCCGCCCCATGATTTAGTCTTTTTTTCGACTGAGCGGAGTCCACGATGCATACGAACGACGCCGACGAACTCGCATCGCGATTCGATCCGTTTCGCGATCCTTATCTCGCCGATCCGTATCTCCTCTTCGCCGAGGCTCGTCCGGCGGCTCCGGTCTTTTTCAGTCCCAAGCTCGACTATTGGATCGTCACCCGCTACGCCGACGTGAGGCGCGTGTTTCAGACTCCGCGACTCTTCTCGGCGGCGAATGCGCTTTCGCCGATCAAGCCGGTCTGCCCGCAAGCGCAAACCATTCTGGCGCAAGGGCGTTTCAACGCCGACCCGGTCCTCACCAACGCCGATCCTCCCGCGCACACCCGCGTCCGCCGCCTGGCGAATGTCGCCTTTACGCCGCGCCGGGTTGCGGTGATGGAATCCTTCGTTCGCGACCTCACGGCTCGATTCACCCGCGAGCGCTTCACGAGCGGCCGCGCGGATTTGATTGGCGATCTCGCCTGGGAACTGCCCGCGCTGGTTATCTTCCGAGTGCTCGGCGTTCCCGACGATGACGTTCCTCGCGTCAAGGCCGGCGCGGAAAGCCGTCTCCTCTTTATGTTCGGGCATCCGAGCACCGAACAGCAGATCGATCTCGCGCGCGGGATGGCGACTTTCTGGAATTACGCGCAAGCGATGGTCGATGCGCGCAGTGTCGAGCCGCGCGACGACTTCACCAGCGACCTGCTGCTCGCCCGCGACGGCGACTTGCCCGCGCTCACTCGTCACGAAGTTACCACCGTCATTTTCGGCCTGCTGCTCGCCGGTCACGAGACTACGACCAGTCTGCTCGGAAATGCTTTCCGCCGGATGCTCACCGATCGCATCGCGTGGAATGAGATCTGCTCCGGTCCGCAACTGATTCCAAACGCTGTCGAAGAAGTTCTGCGCTACGATTCTTCGGTGATCGCATGGCGTCGCAAGACGACCCAGCCGGTCGAGATCGGAGGCGTCGCGATTCCCGCCAATTCGAATCTGCTATTGCTGATCGGATCGGCGAATCGCGATCCCGCAATCTTCGAAGATCCGGAACGCTTCGATATCCATCGCGCTAACGCGGGCGAGCATCTGGCATTCGGACACGGTGCGCATTTCTGTCTCGGTGCGCCGCTCGCCCGTCTCGAAGCGCGCATCGTGCTCGAGGAAATTAGCGCCCGGTATCCGAGCATGCGTCTGGTGGTGGGTCAGACGCTGCGATTTCTCCCGAACACCTCGTTTCGCGGACCGCTCAGCCTGCTCGCCGAGTGGGAAACTTGATTGCGGCGCGTTACTCCCTGAAATCCACCGCGATGATCGTCGCGATCGAATCGAGGGCGCTGTCCGGCGTCTCTATCACCAGCTCGCCAATCGGATCCCGATTGAACAACGTGTCGGCCGCAGCGATTCGGCGCCGTACTTTGAGTGGCATCGCGCTCGAGAGCGGACGCACCTCGCCGACCCGCCGCACTTTCACCCCACGCACCGAGATCGATTCGTAGGGCTTCATCACCAGATGCAGATAGACGCGATTTCCGCGGCGCGTCGACGGTCCATAGAACTGCCACGGCTCGAGTCCCGGCTCGGTACCGACGATTGCTTCGCCGTTGCGCGCGAACCAGTCGCCGATCTGCTCGAGCCGCTCGACGTGCTCCGGCGGTAACGCGCCGTCGCCCATCGGACTCACGTTGAGCAGCAGGTTGCCGCCCTTGCCGGCGACCTCGCACAGCGTATGAATCAGCGACCGCGTCGATTTCAGATTCTTGTCCGACGGATTGTAGCCCCAGCTATTGTTGATCGTGAGGCATGTCTCCCACGGCCCGCTCGGAGGTTGCGGCGGCACCGCCTGCTCGGGCGTTTGATAGTCGCCGTAACCGGGGATGCGATCATTGATCACCACTTCGGGCTGTAGCGAATGAATCATCTCGACGAACTCGCGCGATTTCCATTCCTCGGGCGTGCGCTCCCAGCCGCCGTCGAACCAGAGCAGATCGATCTTTGCCGTAGTTGGTCAGCAGCTCGCGCATCTGCGCGAACATGAACTTGATAAACCGATCCCAATTCTCCGGCGTCGAGCGGCGCCAGTTACCCCACTTGTACGGCTTGTCCGATTCCTGAAACGCTGGATAGTCAGGATGATGCCAATCGATAAGTGAGTAATAGAGGCCGACCTTTAATCCCTCGGCGCGAAACGCATCTGTGTATTCGCGGACTATATCGCGCTTGAAAGGCGAATACTCAATCGAATAGTCAGAATGCTTCGTGTGGAACATCGAGAAACCGTCGTGATGCTTACTAGTCAGAACTGCATATTGCATCCCAGCCCGCTTCGCCATCCGCGCGAGCGAGCGAGCATCCCACTTTTCCGGATTAAAGGTCTTTGCAGTCGAGTGATATTCCTCCACCGAGACACTCTGCGAGTTTGGCAGCGCGCCGACCCCTCCGACCAGCGGCCACGACAGCTCGAGCCCGCGCTGGCTGCAATGCCCCCAATGGATGAACATCCCGAATCTTGCCTTGTTGAACCACGATTCCATAATCTCTCTCCCCGGATTCAGCCTTACTCGTATGCCTTTTCTTCCATCAGCGAAACGGTTTCCAGCCGAGCGCCGGCACGATCTGATCGAAGGAAACTCCTACCAGCCAGACAAATGCGACCGCGCCGCTACCCGAGGACGCACGATTGAGCGCGACCTGCACGCCGAGGTTTATCTCGATCGTCGAATTGAGCCACGCCATCGCAGGCGTCAGTTCGAAATCGGGCGCCGTCGAGTTGCGATGCGCGCTCATGTACTGTGCGTAATCGAAATCCAGGTGCGGGGTGAGATTGCGCAGCGCATGCGAGAACGAAGAGCGCCCGACGTTCTCATCTAGATAGCCAATCGAATACTCAATCTCGCCGTTGGCCGATACCAGGTCGTCGCGCGCGCCCGTCACCTTTCCTTCCCACGATAAATCGCCCTCGACTGCGGCGGGCCGGAGGATTGCGACAGAATCCACCAAGTCGCCGAATCCCTTCGCGAACAGCACGTCGAAGCCGGCGCGTGCGTGAGATTCCGAGCCGACGCTGCGGCTGCCCACCGGCAACTCGGCCTCGGGACTTATAGAGAGTACGAACTCGTGGCGCGGTAGCGATATCAGCAGATGCTTATACGCGAGACTCAGGTTGCTCCATCCGGTGGCCGTCTCTCCCTCCTCTTCGAGTCGCTGATAACCAGCGAACAGTGACAGGCTGGAATCGGACGAGAGAGTTTTTTCGATATAGAGCGACTCGCCATTCTGAGCCCGATCGACGCTGCCCGAAATGGAGAAATAATTTTCAGGGATTGCGTCGTTGCCAAGAAAGTTCCCCACGAACGATCTTTGACTTAAGTCAGCCCGCGCCGCGCTCGCGCAAAGTAGTATCGCGGCGCAGCTCGCGATCAGTTTCAGATCGCGCCATCGCGCGAACGATCTCGCCATGCTCCACTTCGCCATCACCGCGAATTCTCTTCTGGCGGCGGCGTGCTTGTCCATCCCGTGCCGGGCGTTGGGGATTTTCTTTGACCATGGTATTGGAAAAACAACTGCCGACGCGTGTCCGGAGGCCAACGATGAAGATCTCAATGTTCCATCTGATGCCGTATCGCGATCTGCCCGCGGACTTCGAGCAGAACTATCACTCGGTCTGGGTCGATCCGCCGTACTATCAGCTCGCCGATTCGAAGAAGGTCGGCCAATACTACAACTGGACGCTCGACGAGCTGATTCATGCCGCCGACAAGGGAATCGATGGCATCTGCGTCAACGAGCATCATCAGAACGCCTACGGCTTCATGCCCAATCCCGACTTGATGGGCTCGATTCTCGCCCGCGCCACCAACGGCACTGACGTCGCAGTCGTGCAGATGGGCTCGACGTTGCCGACCTCGAATCCGCCGATTCGCGTCGCCGAAGAATACGGCATGATCGATTGCATCAGCGGCGGCCGCCTGGTCGCCGGGATGCCGCTTGGCACTTCGCAGGACGTGAACCTCTGCTACGGAATCTCTCCGATCGAGCAGCGCGAGCGTTACTACGAGGCGCACGATCTCATTCTCAAGGCGTGGACCTCGCGCGAGATCTTCGCGTGGAACGGCAAGTACTTCAAACTCCCGATGGTGAACTTGTGGCCGCGCCCGATTCAGCAGCCGCATCCGCCGGTTTGGATTCCGGGCAGCGGCAGCCTGAGCACCTGGGATTTCTCCGCCAAGCACAATCACTGCTACTGCTTCCTTTCTTATTGGGGAAATAATTTCGGCAAGCGCGTGATGGACGGGTTCTGGGATTTCGTTGCGAAGGGCAATCATGATCCGAATCCGTACCGCGCCGGATTCCTGCAGCTGGTCGCCGTTTCCGAGACCGACGCGCAAGCGGAGAAGGATTACTACCCCCACATCCGATATTTTTACGACAAATGCCTGCACATCGCGCCCGAGTATTTCCCGGTCGCCGGCAACCAGGACTACAAGAGCCTGGTCAACAGCGTCACCAAGCTGAACCCGCAGTTGTTCGACATGATGAACCAGATTCCGAACTGGAAGTACAAAGACTTCGTCGACAACCAGTTCGTGATCGCGGGATCGCCGGCGACTGTGCGCCAACAGTTGATGGAGGCAGTCAAGAAACTTCGCGTCGGCAACCTGATGGTGCTGCTGCATATCGGCTCGATGCCGCACGATCTCACGATCAAGAACATTGACCTCTTCTGCAGCGAGGTGATGCCGCACTTCAAAGGCGTTTGGGACGGTGATTGGGAAAACAAGTGGTGGCCGGAGACGTTGCGCGGTCCGCGCAAGCAGATGACCTCGAACGGAATGCACGCGGCGGCGCGATGAGCCGCTTCCCGCAATCGGAACTTCGACAAGGACTTGCCTGATATGGCGGCTGCAAAAGAAAAGACTGTCAGCGTATGGGGCGACAAGGTTCATCCCAAGGTCAAGATCGTCGGCAGCGGCGAGCCACTCGTCTATCTGCACGGCGGTTACGGCCCAATCGAGAACGAACTGCTCGACGAACTCGGCAAGAGCTTCGCGGTGTATGCGCCGGAGCATCCGGGGATCACTTCGGGTGACGAGGACGCGTACAAGGCGCTCGACGACATCTGGGATTTGGTTCTCTACTACTACGACTTGTTCGACAAGCTCGGGCTGAAGTCGCCTGCGGTGGTGGGTCATTCGTTTGGCGGGATGATCGCGGCTGAAGTCGCGGCGACCGATCCGACTCGGGTCGGCAAGCTCGCGCTGATAAGTCCGCTCGGGCTCTGGCGCGACGATTCGCCGATTCGCAACTACATCGTCACTCCGCAGTTGGATTTGCCCGCGCTCCTGTTCAAGGATCAGCATCATCCAGCGCTGAAAAGGATCACCTTGAACCCCGAAGACCAGGAAGGGTTCATCCGAATCACATGGGCGCTCGGATGCACCGGCAAGTTCATGTGGCCGATTCCGGACAAGGGACTGCGCAAACGGTTGCATCGAATCGCCGCGCCGACGCTGATCGTATGGGGCAAGGACGACAAGCTGTTGCCGGCGGTCTATGCCGACGAATTCAGGAAAGGAATTCCCCGGGCGAAGATCCATCTTGTTGATAACGGCGCGCACATGATGCCGCTCGAAGAACCCGCCAAAGTGGCCGCAATTATCGCTAAGTTTGTCCGCTAAGTTTTGTCAAAGGATGGCAACGCGATCTTCGACGTATTCCGGCGCTTGCGGATCGCGCACGCCTCCGATACTTCCATGAAGGACTCTGACTTAAACTTCCCGCATGGACTTTTGCTTGCTCCTGCGAATGTGAGTGAGGAATGAAACGCAACTATCTCAAACTACCGTGCCTCGCAGTGTTCGTGGCAGTGATCGCGCTCGCCTCGGCCTGCAAGGGCGCAACGGATGGACTACCCGTGAGAAACACCGGCCATTACGCAATCATCGAAACCGAACGCGGCACCATCGTAGTCGAGCTTTACGACAAGGTCGCGCCCAAGACCGTTGCCAACTTCGAGACGCTCGTAAACAAGGGCTTCTACAACGGCCTTACCTGGCATCGCGTGGTTCCTGACTTCGTCGTGCAAGGCGGCGATCCCGACGGGACCGGGACGGGCGGTCCCGGTTACACGGTCCCCGGGGAAATCGACAAGAACGAGCATCATCTGCGCGGCACTCTGGCCACCGCGCGCACCAGCGACCAGGTCAACCCGCAGCGCGACTCGAGCGGCAGCCAATTCTACATTTGCCTTGCGCCGCAGCCCTCACTCGACGCCCAATACACGATCTTTGGCGGCGTGATTAAGGGCATGGACGTGGTCGATCAGATTCAGAAGGGCGATCACATGAAGAAAATCACGCTCGCGAAGGAGCCGCCCAAGTAGCGCGGCGATCGCGTATGACGGATTCACGAAGCGGGCACCCATCAGCGGGGCCCTACTTCAGCGTCGACCTTCATCTCCATACCAACCGCGGCAGTTCGGACTCGAACCTCGCGCTGAAGGACCTGGTCGCGCGCGCATCGGCGATTGGGATCGGCGCGGTTTGTATCACCGAGCATGACAACATGTGGGACCTCCGCGAGATGGCGGAGCTGTCCGACAGCTCGGGCGTGATCTTCCTGCGCGGCATGGAAGTCACCACCGACATGGGCCATATCGGCGCGTTCGGGCTCGAGCGTTACGTCGGCGGAATCTACAAGCTCCCCGAGCTGCGGCGAGTCGTGGACCTGGAGGGCGGAATCCTGATCGCGAATCATCCGTTCCGCTACAAACTCGATCCGCGGTTCTCGTTTATCAATCCCGACTCCGAGCCAATCGATCCAACCTATCCCGATCGCGCCGCCAAGCTCAAAATTTTCGAGATGGTCGACGCGATCGAAGTTCTCAACGGCGCCTGCGGCGAGGACGAGAACGTGTTCGCGCTCAAGGTCGCGCGCGAGCTCGGCCTGGCCGAAGTGGCAGGCTCAGACTCTCATTCGGCGGGCTCGGTAGGATGCGTAACGACCCTGCTCGACGCGCCGATCAACGACGAGCGGGCGCTAATCGACGCGATCCGATCCAAGCGATGCCGCGCCGGCCGCGGCCTGCTAAAAGGCTCGCTCGTGCCATTCGAGCCTTCGGAATCGACCAGTTAACAATTTGAAGTTCGACGACGCTGCGATCAAAGCGCTTCCGACCGGCCTCACGGCTATGATTCCGGGCTTGGTCGAGCGGCTCCGCGAGCGAAGTTCGAAGGCGCCGCAGGCCGTGCTTCCGCCGGGCTTCGAAGATCCGGATCGCGATTCCGACGCGGAATAGAGTCCGCTTTGCGCCATTTGTTTTTGGAAGATCAGGCCGGCTTAGCCAACGATTGGAATGGGGCGTCCATGCCTAATTCGACGGCGCGAATTCCGTCATCCAAATTGAGCGTGTTCAGCCTTACGAATCCCATCTCTTCCAGGTAGGAAATGAAGCGGACGTCGGCTTCGTACTCCACCATCTTCGCGCGATGCGCTCCGACGCTGAGCAGGCAATCCCGAAGTCTTGCGAGCAGCTTGGTCCCGAGCGTCGTGCGTGCGGACGGTTCCATGACCACCCACAGTCTGTACTCGCCGTCAGCGACTTTGATGGGGTGCTCAACGCAAGCGTACCCGACGATGCGCTCGCCGGAGGTGGCCACAAAATGTCGTTGGATTCCATCTGACGGCGAGAACGATCTCCGATTGTTCAGCCACTCAATTTGACTGGGCGCATTCGGCAATTCACCAAGCGACAGTTCCGCGAGGTTCAGAATAGCCGCCCAGTCGTCGTCGCGTGGTGCACGGAACGTCATTTCGTTCATGCTGCATCTCCACCCGCTTTTTGCTGATTTACGATAGTCGTCGATCCGAGCGTCCTTCAAACTGACCCGCTACCGAATTGCGCCGCGCCATTGTTCGCGACGCGATGGCTGGGATAAAATTTTTGCGCCTTCGCTGAGACCTTCGAAATGAGTGCCAATAAGGATCGCCTCGCGCTGATCGAACATCTTTCCGCCATTGGCGGAGAGCATTCCGACGACTTGCGCGACACTCTCGACCAGGTCGTCTCGGCGATCGCCGGCGGCATGGAGGCTGAGGTCTGCTCGCTGTATCTCTTCGATCCGCAGCGCGAGCGGGCAGTGCTGCGCGCGACGATCGGCCTCGATCGCGAATCGGTCGGTAAGGTCTCGATGCGCGTCAACGAGGGGCTGGTCGGGCTCGTGATCGAGAAGGACGAGCCGGTTTATGTTGCCGACGCGATCAGCCATCCGCGCTACAAATATTTTCCCGAGACCGGTGAGGAGCGTTATCACACTTTTCTCGGCGTGCCGGTTCTCGACGGGCACAAGAAGCCGCTCGGAGTGCTGGTCACGCAAACCCTGGAGCGGCGCAAATTCAACAAGAGCGAGATTCGCCTGCTCAACACCGCCGCCAACCAGGTCGCGCAGATTCTTTCCCACTTTCGATTACGCGAGTCGCTGGCCACCAAGGAAAAGGAGCGGCTCGAATACCGCCGGCGAATGATCGAGGCCAACCGCCAGCTAAAGGACTACGAAAAGGTCGGCGGCAAGACCCGTCACGCACCGGCGATGAAAATCCGCCGCCCGCGGCTGGCCGGACTTTCCGCTTCGCCCGGATTCGCGCAGGGCCTCGCCCACGTGGTCGGAACTTTTCTGAGCAGCATCAACCGCCATCAGAAGTCCCGCGATCCAAAAGCCGAGGGCAAGCGCTTCGAGGACGCGCTCGCCCGCTCGCTCACCGAGCTTGCGACGCTGCGGACCAGGATGGAACCGCTGATGCCCGAGTCGGACCTCCAGATCTTCGACGGCCATCGCATGATCCTCGAAGACGAGGAATTCGTCGACCGTGTCCGCGAGGTGATCCGCGACGGCTACACCGCCGAGAGCGCGCTGTTTCGGGTGATCGAGGAGATGAGCGCCTCGATGCTGGCGGCGGCGGAAACAAATTACCTGCGCGAGCGGGCGACCGACTTTCGCGACGTGGGCCATCGCGTGCTGCGTCACCTTCGGCAGGAGGACAAGAAGGGCGCTTTCAGCAAGCCCACGATTATCGTCGCCGAAGAGCTCACGCTCTCGCAGTTGACGCTGGTCTCGCACGAGAAGCTCGCGGGCATCGCCCTGCAATCGGGCGGGGTGACTTCGCACGCGGCGATCCTGGCGCGCGCATTTGAAATTCCGACCGTCGTCGGCGTCGAGCATCTGATGGAATCGGTCGTCGAAGGCGACCAGCTCGTGCTCGACGGCAACTCCGGCGTCGTTTACGTCAACCCCGGCAGCGAGATCGAGCGTGACTACGTGAGTCTCTCGAAACGTTACGAGGCGTTCAAGAAAGAGCTGATGGAAGAGGGCGTCGCGCCCACCGCCACCCGCGACGGGCATCGCGTCATGATGCTCGCGAATATCGCGCTGCTGCCCGATATCCATCTGGCGCTGCGCTACGGCGCGGAAGGAATCGGGCTGCTGCGCTCGGAATTTTCGTTTCTCACGTACGAAGACTTTCCCGACGAGAATCAGCAGTTGGCGCTTTATACTCAGATGCTCGAGACGCTCGGAAAACGGCCGGTCACGATTCGCACGCTCGATATCGGCGCCGACAAGTATCCACCGTACATGCGGGTGCCGCGCGAGGAGAATCCGTTCCTGGGCTGGCGCTCGATACGGATCTCGCTCGAGATGTCGGGGTTGTTCAAGGTTCAGCTTCGCGCGATCTTGCGCGCCGCCGCGCGGCACAACGTTCGGATCATGTTCCCCATGATCTCCAGCCTCGAGGAATTGCGCCGCGCCAAGGAGTTGCTCGCCGAGTCGCAGGCGGAATTGTTCAAGGAAGGCCTCGAGCACAATCCCAATATCGAAGTGGGAATAATGGTCGAGGTGCCGTCGGCCGTGTGGCTCGCGCCGCGGCTCGCGCGCGAGGTCGATTTCTTCTCGGTCGGCACCAACGATTTGATCCAGTACCTGCTGGCGGCTGATCGTAACAACCCCAAGGTCGCGCATCTGTACGAGGCGCTCCATCCGGCGGTCATCTCGGCGATAGCAGAGGTCGTCAACGTCGCGCGCGCGGCCGACAAGGAAGTATGCATCTGCGGCGAGATGGCGAGCGATCCGCTCGCGACATTGCTGCTGGTCGGGATGGGCCTCGACGAACTAAGCTTGAGCCCCCTGTTCATCCCCGTGGTCCGGAAAGTCATCCGCGAGGTCGACTATCAGACCGCACGGCTGATCGCCCGTGAGACCCTCCAAATGGCCAGCGTGCAGGAGGTCAAGGGTTACCTGGTCGAGCGGTACCGCGACCTTGGCCTGATAAATCTGGTCGAAATGTATCGTTAGGGACCGGAAACCTAGGATTTGGCCAGCTAATCTCTCGACGCTGCGACTATTAACGTGGTTGACTGAACCTGTTGACTTTGCCCGTCGAGACTTGTTTAGTCTGACCGAGCGGTTAGATTCCGTAGCCGCCCCCTAATTCGTTATGATGGTTAAGAAGAGGAATTACTGATGCTATTGCTTGCATTTCTTGTCGCATTTCTCGTCTTCGCAGCAGGTATCCTCTACTGGCTGCTGGGGACAAATCGCTACGGCGGCGACCGCCCGGCCTCGGCACTCCAACTGACTGCTCGCGAGGGGGTCGTGGCCGACCAGGCGCTGAAGCCGGAGCCGTGCCGCACCGTCCGCATCTATTTTATCAAGCCCTCACGCTATGACGAGGACGGTTACGTCCAGTATTTCCGCTACGGCGTGCAGCCAAACAATACGTTGACAGTTCTGACCGCGCTCAACGAGGCGTTCAACAAGCGCTATGCAATTGAACGAAACGTCCGCCTCGAGACAGTCATCTGGGACGAAATCTGCGACGGCATTGTCAGCCCCGAGACGATCAAGGCGATAAAGGAAAAGGCGCGCGAAGACGGTGTCGAGCTGCTGATCGGGCTCGCCGGCGTGCAATCGAATCAGTATCCGCGGGGACGGGACCTCGCACTCCAGTTCGTCGCCGAGGGCTTGCCCACCATGATGGGCGGATTCCATGTCAGCGGCTTTCCCGACTCGGTCAAGTTCCTGAACGAATGCGGCATCACGACGGTCGTCGGCGAGGCGGAGAACATCTGGGGCGATATCGTCGAGGATTTCCTGCGCGGCGAGCTGCGCAAGAGCTATTCGGTTACGCAAGGAATTCGCGCCAAGACCGGCCAGGAAGACATCATCGTTCCGCTAATCACCGAGTCGCTGCTGCCGGTGCTCGACGACCGCTACCTGACCCGATTTTTCAACGATACGATGACCACGCTCGACACTTCGCGCGGATGCCCCTTCACCTGCTCGTACTGCAGCGTGAAGAACGTGATGGGCCGCACGATGCGCTCGCGCGAGCCGGACGCGGTCGTCAGCTGGGTGCGCGACGCGTGCCGCAATCACGGTATCGAGTCGCTGTTCCTTGTCGACGACGACTTCTTCCGCTCGCCACGATGGGAAGAAATTCTGACCGGCCTGGTCGACGTCAAGAAGGAGTATCCGAAGCTCTCGTTCATGATGCAGGTGGACGTTGACGCTTCGTGCTACGCGAATATCGCCGAGGGCGAGACCGAGACCGCGAAGCATCGCCGCAGCAAGCGCTTCACGGAGCTGGCCGCAGCGGCGGGATGCTACCAGGCGTTCGTCGGAATCGAGTCGCTCAATCCCGACAACCTCAACTTTGCGACCAAGTACCAGAACACCGACGACCGGCAGCATAAGTGGAAGCTCGAAGCGGCGCGCGCTCATGTGATCGACAAGTACCGGCGCGTGGTCGAGAACTGGCACAAGGTCGGCGTATCGGTGCATGCGGGATACATGCTCGGCTTCCCGTTCGACGGTCCGGATTGCGGACGAGTTGCCGCGGCGACGCTGAAAAAGATCGGCTTCGACATCGTGTCATTCTTCATCATGACTCCGCTGCCAGGCACCGAGGATCAGGCGCGCTTCACCAAGGAAGGCGCGATCATCGATTGGGATTTCAACCAGCTCGACTCGCAGCACGTGACGCTCAAACACGACAAGCTCGACAAGGAAAGCTGGCTCGGCGCTTATCGCGACGCGTACAAGGGCTTCTACTCGATCCCGCGGTTTCTGCACACCATGTTCACCGTAGCCGGCGGGCGCGGACTCGACGCCGAGTCGCGCAAGGGCGTGCTGCGCCAGTTCACCTACTATTTCTTCAGCTACCGCCAGGGGCGGCATCCGATGGTCGGTGGAATATGGCCGATACGCCGGCGCGACGTGCGCCGCGCCGCTATCACCGATGACGAAGCGCGCCGCATCTATCTCGGCAAACGCTTCGACGCGATTTTGCGCGGCGACGACGGCGAAGGATTCGCCGCCGCTCCGGCCTGAGCCCTCGATCTAAGAACTGCCAATGACGATTTTCCGGCGCGGTCCATCCATGGATCGCGCCGGTTTCGTGTCAGGAATTCACATTGCGGCCGGCGACGGGCATCTTGCACCCGCGCCATGCAAACAGATAGGCATTCGTGTCGGGGTTTCCCAACATGGCCATGCTGCCCGCACTCATCGTCGCGTTCGTTGTTCTCGCCGCGTTGATCTTTGTGCCGATTCTGCGCCGGGTGATCTCGCTGTTCGTCCGCCTTGCGATTTTCTTCGTCGGTATCGCGGTCGCCGCGGCTGGAGTCGCGATGATCATGAACAACGAGACGATCTTCGAGAAGCCCGGCATCGCGAATCGCGTGGCCCGATTCGTCACGATGAACTCCGCGGCGGCCAGCACGACGGGGTCGGGCTCGGTGACCTGCGACATGGGTGAGAGTGCGAAGGCTCAGCCGGCGGCATCGCCAACTCCTGCGGCAAAAAAGCATCCCGCCAGAAGAGCAGCGGCTGAAGAACAGGATAGCACCCGCCGGCTCCCACCGATCGGCACGCCCGCTCCCCTCGAGGACATCTACCCCGAGCTGATTCGGCGCAGCTTTCCCGGGATCTCGCGCCAGAAACTTTTCGATCTGTCCGAGCAGACCCTGGGCTCGCTCGGCGGATGGAAAATCGTCAAGAAAGATCCGGGCAGCTACACGATCGATTGCATCTACACGTCGCGAATTTTCAAGTGGGAAGACGACGTGAGGGTGTCGATCGAGCCGTCCGGAGAAATCGACGTATGCTCGCGCTCGGGCATGGCGCGGCCGGATTCGACCTCGATGCTGCGCTACTTCCCCGGCGACCTCGGCGCCAACGTCGGGCATATCAAGGAATTCTACGAGACGCTCGAACCCAAGATGGACGAGGTCTACAAGGAAGAGCAGGACAAAGAGAACGCCAAAAAGCCCCACTGACGCGCCCTTTGCTTTTTGACAAGACGCACGCGATCCGGTCAAGCTTGAATCTATGGCGATGCGGGAAGCACAGATCGACGCGCTCGCGACTCATCTCGTGCAGGGGCTCATCGATCGCGGCGCGATCAAGCCCAAGGGCGACGTGAAGGATCTCGTTGCCTGCGTGGTGGAATTGATGTCGGCGAATTTCGAGACCGAGGCGCAGATCGACGACGAAGCCGACAAGATGGCTGAGGCGGAGGCACGCCGCGACCCGCGCCTTGATGTTACCCGGCTGCGCGGGCTTATCCGTCAGCGCCTGGCCGAGAAGAAAGACTTCACCCTATGAAGCTCAGCGAAGGACGAGTGCTCTTTCTCGCGCGCGAGTCATTGAACAAGCTGCGCGAAGAGGGCCTGGCCGAGATCGCCAACTTTCCGCTCGCGCTGCGGCAGGCGCGCGAGATCGTCGCGCAGTTCAACGAAGAGGGCGACGCGATCGACGCGATCGTGCGGCGCAAGATCAATTCGATCAAACGCGGCATCACGGAAGGCTCCAACGAATGGACCCTGCTCTATCGCCGCTATCGTGACGAAGAGATGCGCAAAAAAGGCCCGCAGCGCTGAAGGGGAACTTCACACGGGGAACTTGATTGGATCTTTGACCGGTTCCCCTTCCCACATGGGAAGGGGTTAGGGGTTAGGTTAGCCAGCCCAAGCAGGATGCCCATTAACCCCGACGGAAAAATCATACGCAGTCAAAACGTCCAGCCGGACAAGCTCGCACTCGCGAAACGATTGCGTCGTGAAATGACTACAGCCGAGCGGATTCTCTGGAAAGCTCTCCGACGAAATGCGCTGGACGGTTTTCACTTTCGTCGTCAACAAGTGATTGAAGGATTCATCGTCGATTTCTACTGCGACGCTGCCAAACTAGCAGTCGAGCTCGATGGCAGTCCGCATGTTGAGCAATGGAGAGATGATGAATCGCGCGACAAAGCTATTTCCATGCGGGGAGTCCGGGTTCTCAGGATTTCCAACGAAGCGATGCACGACAGCGAAGCGGTGATCGCATACATCAAAGAGGCTTTGTGCATGAGCAGGCAAACCTAACCCCTAACCCCTTCCCATGTGGGAAGGGGAACCGGTCGCGTTTGAGAAACGTGGAGCGCTGATCTGTGCGGACTGCAGATCTGCGCGTACCGTATCGCGTTGGCGGTTGATACAATCTGCGCATGGACGACAACGAATTTCGCGAGCGCTCCGACGCGTGCCTCAACAAAGTCGCGAAGTGGCTCGAAGACTTCGATCCCGACGAAGTGGACTTCACCACCGCCGACGGCGTCGTGACGCTTGAGTTCGCCGGCGGCGCGAAGTTTATCTTGAGCCGGCAAGCGCAGATGAAGCAGATGTGGCTCGCCGCGGGCTCGCACGCATACCACTACAATTGGGACGCCGGCAAAGCTGTGTGGCTCGATGACAAGGATGGGCACGGGCTTTTCGCGCGCCTCGCGGAGGCGATCTCCGAGCAAGTGGGCCATCCGGTCGATTCCATTTAGGTTCGGAATCTCGAATCTCTAACAGTCCTCAAAATCGTTTCCTTGCAATGCCCTCTCCTTGTCCGACAGAGTCCGGGGTGTTGCCGCCCGACTGCGACAGTGAGAGAAGCTCAACTATCATGCGCCGCGCCGATCGCCTGTTCGAAATCATCCAGCGGCTGCGCAGACGCCGGGTGGTCACCGCCAGCTCGCTCGCCGAACAGTTCAACGTCAGCGAGCGCACTATCTACCGCGACATCAGCGACCTGATCGCGAGCAAGGTCCCGATCGAGGGCGCCACCGGAATCGGCTACTCGCTGCGCAAGGGATACGATCTGCCGCCGCTGATGTTCAGCGAGAACGAGCTCGAGGCGCTCGTCTTCGGCGCTCGCATGGTGCAGAACTGGAGCGACGCCGAGTTGGGCCGCGCAGCCGACCTGGCGTTGTCGAAGATCGAGAACGTGCTGCCGGCGCATCTGCAGCGGATGTTGGACGATCGATCGCTGTGGGCGCCAAAGGACGTGCGGCGGGTGCCGGTCTCGTTCGATCTCGGACGATTGCGCGCCTCGATTCGCGGCTGCCAGAAAGTCCGTTTCCGCTACTGCGACGAGAAGGGCGCCGAGACGCGCCGCAAGATACGTCCTTTGAGCCTTTGGTTCTATCCTCCGTTTTGGACCGCCGCATCGTGGTGCGAACTGCGCGATGATTTCCGCTTCTTCCGCGTCGACCGCATGAGCGACGTGGAGTTCCTGAGCGAGCCGTTCGCGCAGGAGGCCGGCAAGTCGGCGGAGGACTTGTTCCGCCATCTGCTCAGCAAGTCCTGACCCGTGACAACGCCCGCGCAAGGCTCCTGAAGGGACGCTGTCAGGAACTTGAGACTCGCGCGCGCTCCATCCGACTGTCCTGACACAGCGCTGTCAGCAATCGCGCGCGGATCAACAGCGACGAAATGTTAGATTTCTCCTTACACGGAAGGAGAAAGATCATGGCGACTCAGGTTTCGGCGACTCAGGCTTCGGATCATGCCGCAACACAAGATCGAGTTATCGTCCTCAAGTCAGCGGAAGAGACCGCCGGCGAACTCTTCCGATGCGAATATATCGCGCGCGACGTCTCGGCTGCGCCCCGGGATCACATTCACACGCATCAGGAGGAGCGGCTGGAAGTCGTCGAGGGTGCGGTGCGATGCCGAGTTGCGGGAAAGGAGTACGTCCTGGAGCGGGGGAGCGTGATGGTTATCCCGCCGGGCACGCCACACGCGGTCTGGAACGATGACCACCGCGGCTCGCGCTCGATTTCGGAATACCGTCCCGCAATGAACGCCCAGGCGATGTTCCGAGGATACATCGTCGATCGGTGACCGCGTCAGGAGCGAAACCTAATCTAATGTGAATCCCCGTTGTTTCGCACCGCCTCGCGGAGGCGGGCGCCTTCGTGTACACTGTACACGAGAAATTAGGGGCGACGGGTGGAATACGAATGGGATCCGAAAAAGGCCCAACAGAATCTTCGCAAGCACCGGGTTGAGTTCCTCGACGCCGTTGTGGTTTTCGACGATGACCGCGCGATTACTCTGCCCGACGTGCACCCTGCGGAAGAGCGGTATTTGACCTTCGGCATGGACGCTCAAGGACGTATTCTGGCGGTTTCGTACGCGGTACGCGGGAGCACCATTCGCATTATCTCGGCGCGCAATGCGACTCCGCGCGAGCGGGCTCAATACGAGGACAAGCGAATATGAAGCGGGAATACGATCTCAGCAAAGGCAGGCGAGGAGCCGTGGTTCCTTTGCCGCGTGAAAAGGTTCGGATCACCATCCGCCTGGACAGCGACATCGTGGATCACTTTCGCGAACTGGTCCGTAAGGCGCACCGCGGTAACTATCAGACCCTGATCAACGACGCGCTTCGAGAGCACATGCAGCGTCCGAGCCTCGCTCAGGAAGTTGGCAAAGAAGTGCGATCCGTGTTGCGGGAAGAGCTTCACAGGGTAAAGGCGATCGCTTAAATCGTTGTTTCCCAGACTGTGGAGACCTCCGCCGACAGGGACCTTGAAGCGGCGGCAATCCCGACTTATCCACAGGGGTTGCATTTCCCCTCGATACAGCTAAAATGCCATTGGCACTCGATAGTGCTGAGTGCCAATTGACAAAAACCGGATAGTTACTACTTTCCCAATGGCTGGAATCGTCCGGCCACCACAATCACGCAAGCGAGGAGGCTACGGATCCCCAATGAAAGGATTTAGACCGCTGGGCGATCGAATTCTGATCAAGCGTATCAAGGAAGAAGAGCGGACCAAGGGTGGAATTATCATCCCCGACACCGCGAAGGAAAAGCCGCAGGAAGGCAAGGTTGTCGCCGTCGGCAAAGGCAAGTACAGCGAAGACGGCAAGCTTATCCCGATCGAGGTGAAGGCCGGCGATAAGATCCTGTTCGGCAAATACTCGGGCAGCGAGATCAAGCTCGACGGCGAAGAGCACGTGATCATGCGCGAGGACGACATCCTGGGAATCCTCGAGTAAGCGACGGGCCTGGTCCCGAGCAAATTCCCTCATTATTGAAACCATCGAAAACCTGAATTTAGGAGAGGCAAAAGAACCATGCCTGCAAAGATAGTTCGTTTCGGACAAGAGTCGCGCGAGAAGATCCTCAAGGGGGTCAACGTACTCGCCGACGCCGTTACCGTGACGCTCGGCCCCAAGGGCCGTAACGTCGTGTTGGAGAAGAGCTTCGGCGCTCCGACGGTGACCAAGGACGGCGTTACCGTGGCCAAGGAAATCGAACTCGAAGACAAGTTCGAGAACATGGGCGCGCAGATGGTCAAGGAAGTCGCTTCCAAGACCTCCGACGTCGCCGGCGACGGCACCACCACGGCCACTGTGCTGGCCCGCCAGATCTTCACCGAGGGGATCAAGATGGTCGCCGCGGGGCACGATCCGATGTCGCTCAAGCGCGGAATCAACCGCGCAGTCGAGGCGATTACCGGCGAGCTCAAGAACCTGTCCAAGCCGACCAAGGATCGCAAGGAAATTGCGCAGGTCGGAACCATCTCGGCCAACAACGACTCCACCATCGGCGACATCATCGCCGAGGCGATGGAGAAGGTCGGCAAAGAGGGCGTGATCACGGTTGAAGAGGCCCGCGGGCTGGAGACCCAGCTCGAAGTGGTCGAGGGCATGCAGTTCGACCGCGGCTACCTGTCGCCGTATTTCGTGACCGATCCGGAGCGGATGGAAGCGAAGCTCGACGACGCGTTCATTTTGATCCACGAAAAGAAAATTTCCTCGATGAAGGATCTGCTTCCAATCCTCGAGACGATCGCCAAGAGCGGTAAGCCGTTCCTGATTATCGCCGAGGATATCGAAGGAGAGGCGCTGGCGACGCTGGTCGTGAACAAGATTCGCGGCACGCTCGCGTGCGTAGCGGTCAAGGCGCCGGGCTTTGGCGATCGGCGCAAGGCGATGCTCGAAGATATCGCCACGCTGTCCGGCGGGCGCGCGATCTCCGAGGAACTCGGACTGAAGCTCGAGAACATCACGCTGACCGACCTCGGCCGCGCCAAGCGGATCGTCGTGGACAAGGACAACTGCACGATTATCGACGGCGCCGGCAAGAAGTCGGACATCGAAGGACGAATCAAGCAGATTCGCGCCCAGATCGAAGAGACCACTTCCGACTACGACCGCGAGAAGCTCCAGGAGCGGCTCGCCAAGCTGGTCGGCGGCGTTGCGGTTATCCGCGTGGGCGCGGCTACCGAAGTCGAGATGAAGGAAAAGAAGGCGCGCGTCGAGGATGCGCTTCACGCCACCCGCGCCGCAGTCGAAGAGGGCGTGGTTCCCGGCGGCGGCGTCGCGCTGATTCGCGCCTCGGGCGTGCTGGACAACCTGCGCGCCAGCGAGGCCGAGAAGATCGGTATCGGGATCATCAAGAAGGCGATCGAGGGTCCGGCCTGGTGGATCGCGTCGAATGCCGGATGGGAAGGCTCGGTGGTGGTCGACAAGATCAAGAACAACAAGGGGCCGTTCGGATTCAACGCGGCTTCCGAAGAGTTCGAGGATCTGATGAAGGCCGGAATCATCGACCCGACCAAGGTCGTTCGCAGCGCTCTGCAGAACGCGGCGTCAGTCGCGAGCCTGCTGCTGACCACCGAATGCATGGTGGCCGAGAAGCCCGACGACAAGGGCGGCGCTGGCGGCGGCGGAATGCCGGGCGGAATGCCTCCGGGCGGCATGATGTAGCCACCGCTCGGCGCAACAGGTGGTCATCCACCTGTGACTGACAGTTACAATCGGCGGCGGAGTCATCACGACTCCGCCGCTTTTTTGCGTCTCGGCCGCTCCGATTTACGACCTTCGTCAGACCAGAATTGGCACTACAAAGTGTGTCTTGAATGCTTGCGACGAGCCTTGATGCATGTCACTGCAATGCTACAAATCGCTTGCCTGCAACGATGACGGGAACTGCAAGATGCCGCATCGCGACCGCTTAAGAGTGGTCAAAAAGCCAAGCTGATCGGTTATCAACAGTCTCTGATTGCATGCTGCCGCGCCGGCCCAATCTACGATCGCCATGCCTGTGACACTGTCGAAGAGATCTGAGCGCTATTGAAGGCGCGGCTTTAAGCGCTCCTATCGGCGCCAGATTATTAAGCAAATTCGGCCAGAATTCGCTGTGATGGTAGTTATCCACAGCAAAACGTCGTGCGAGACCCAGCCGGGGATGAGCCTCGGTGCTCGCCCGAAGATGCCAGACTCGGGAACAAATGGTTGCGACCCGGATCCGCAGAAAGCACCAAACAATCGGATTGGACTGACGAGAATTGACCGTTGCGTCCGATGCTCACACTTCTTGGCCCCGCCCTTGCTACTTCTTCAACTGGGTTGCCGCGATGAACAAATCGAGAGTCGCGATCGGGACGCGTGCGTCCGGGAGGAGCCGACAATGGCAGTGCGGGTGCTGATTGCAGATAGCTCGATGATCACGCGGGACATCATTCGCAATCATCTCGAGTGCGGAGGATGCCAAATCGTGGCCGAGACCGAGACCGTCGGTCAGACCATGGATCTGTTCCGCACCACTCGGCCCCACATCGTTACACTCGACGTCGGTCTGCGCGGCAGCAACAGTGTTAACGCGTTGACGTTGTTCAGGGCGATTCGCAAGGAGTCGCCCGCGACGTCGGTGGTGGTCGTCGGCGCATCGCAGCAGCCGGACAATCAGCGAATATTCCTCAATGAGGGCGCGCTCGAGTGTATCGTGGAGCCATTCGACAGCTACGGGCTCGAGCGGATGTGGCGGCGTCTGGCGTCGATCTATCCTGAGCTCCGGCGCACCGACGAGGCCGCGTCGGGCCGCTGACTTCTATCCGACCATCAAGCGCTCGATCTTAACGGGCTCGCCGGGCACGAAGTTCACCGACAGGACCCATCCCGAATTCTCGCTCGAATAGAGCGGCGCCGGAGTGCCGCAGTAAAAGGCGCGGGTCGAGCCTTGCGACACGTCGCTGAAAACATGCACGTGGCCAAGCGCGATATAGTCGTAGCGGGAGCGCTCGATCTCGGCCGGCGTAATCGGCGACGAGCGTTCCATCTCGCCTTCTTCCATGAAGAATCCGTGTGCGAGCGCGATGTTCCAAAGGCCGTCGTCGGGCTCGGGAACGCCGCCGAGCGGCCTATAGTCCGGAGTATGCTCGACGATCGCGCGGCCCCATACCCGGGTCGCGAGATCGGGAAAATGGATCGTCCTTCCGTCGGGCTCGAGGATCAGATGCAGATTTTCCGGAAGCGCGCCCGGAGCGAGTCCCGCGTAGATCGATCGCTCGTCGTGCGCGTCGTGATTGCCGGGATCATCACCACTGGCATCCGGGCGCGCGCGATAGTGCCGAATGCGAAGGCCAGGCCTTCTTCGGTGACGCGTGCGGAATCGAACAGGTCGCCGACGATCAGGAGCATGTCGGCCTCGCGATCATTGGCGATATCGATCACGCGGCCGAACGAATTGCGGACCTTGTCGCGCAACTGCACGCCGCGCTCGCCGGAACCGAAGGTGTCGGTTTCGAGATGGACATCGGAAGTATGAATGATGTGCAGCGGACGATGCGGTTTGGCGGGCAAATTGGGCTCCAGTTCCGGTCGAGGATGACATCCTGTAGAGTCAGATTTACTAGACTTCGAGCGTTGGTTCCATCGTTGTTGCAGGAGGTTCGCGGAACTTGATCGTCGTAATGAAAGCGCATGCCAGCGAGGCCGAGATTCAGACCGTCGTCAAGATGGTCGAGGATCTAGACTACAACGCGCACATAATCCGCGGAGTCGAGCGCACGGTGGTCGCCTGCGTCGGCGACGAGCGTGGCGAAAAGCATCAGCTGACGCATCTGGAGTCGGTCGCGGGCGTCGAGCGGGTGATGCCGGTGGTGCGATCGTTCAAGCTCGCGTCGCGCGAGGTGCGCCCGGAAGGATCGCGAATCAAAGTCGGCAACGTCGAGATCGGCGGCAAGCGAATTGTGGTCGCGGCGGGACCGTGCGCGGTCGAGAGCGAAGAGCAAGTCGAGGCCGCGGCTGACGCGGTCAAAGAGGCGGGCGCTCACATGTTGCGCGGCGGAGCGTTCAAGCCGCGCACCTCGCCGTACGCGTTCCAGGGGTTGGAAGGCGAAGGGTTGAAGATGCTCGAACACGCCGGGCGCCGGGTCGGCTTGCCGGTGGTCACCGAGATAATGGATCCGCACGATATCGATCTCGTGATCGAGCATTCGGACATGCTGCAGGTCGGCGCGCGCAATGCGCAGAATTTCTCGCTGCTGCGGCGGCTCGGAAGAATCAAGAAGCCGGTGCTGCTCAAGCGCGGGATGTCGACCAAGCTCGAAGAGTTCATGATGGCGGCGGAATATATTTTGTCGGAAGGGAATCCCAACGTGGTGCTATGCGAGCGCGGGATTCGCACTTTCGAGACGGCGACGCGCAACACGCTCGATTTGAACGCGGTGCCGCTGCTCAAGGAATGGACGCATCTGCCGGTGCTGGTCGATCCGAGCCATGGCACCGGAATGTACTCGCTGGTGGCGCCGATGGCCCTGGCAGCGATCGCGGCGGGCGCAGACGGATTGCTGATCGAGGTGCATCCGAAACCCGAACACGCGCTCTCCGACGGACCGCAGCAGCTGAAGCCGTCGCGATTCGCGGCCTTGATGAAGTCGCTGAAGCCGCTGGCCGAGGCCGTCGGAAGAAATTTGTAGATTTTTGGTCGAATTCTGCGCCTTGCCGTTGCTTGCCAGGAAAATCCAGAGTGCGAGCGCGGCGCTGAAGACCGCATCGACGCGGCGTGCGGCAAAGCGCGGAATTTCGGAAAGGATTCTGGAAAACATCTGTCGATTCATCTCTGGAGGCGCGAAGGCCTCGTTTCCGCGTCATTATGAGCCTGCGCGTACGAATCGCGTAAGGCTGAACAGTTCAGCCCTGAACTGTCGTGGCGATCCTGCGAAGTAGGCCGGCTAATGGGAATTCGGACCGCTGCGCGCGGGGCGGCAGGGGTAACCCCTGCACCCAGCGTCCATTCAATCGCAAAGCAGCCCACAGAGCGCGAACGCCATTTTGCTCTCGGTCGCCGGAAAGATTAATCCTTCTAGATTCGCCAACTCGGCTTCGCTTGGGACGACGGAGAATTTCACTTTTCACGCGAACCTCTGCAAAGGTCGGAAAGGACAAGGACACCAGACTATGACGGACCGCGATTTGCCGCCGGCTGAATCGACCGTCGAGCCTATGACGCTCGACGAGTATTTGGCGGAGATGGATCCTGAACTTCGCGCGGTCTACCCGGCGTTTATCAAGATGTTCCAGGAATGGCCGCATGATGCTCGCGAGGCGCGGAAACTCCAGGCTGCGTTGATGACGAAGGTGCCGCCGCGCGATGGGATAGCCCGCGAGGATTTCATGATTCCAAACGGCGACGCCTCGGGAGAGATTCCGGTACGTCTTTACCGCGGTGCGCGCGGCGGCAAATCGCGCGGCTGCGTGCTGTGGATTCATGGCGGCGGATGGTCGGGCGGCAGTATCGACGAGGATGATCGCCGATGCGATCGGATCGCGGATGAGGCGGGGGTCGCGGTGGTTTCAGTTGGCTACCGGCTGGCGCCGGAGAATCCCTTTCCCGCGGGCGTGAACGATTGCTACCGGGCGTTGGAATGGACGGCCGCGAACGCGCCGGCATGGCAGGTCGATCCGGCGCGGATTGCGGTCGCGGGCGCCAGCGCCGGCGGCAATCTTGGCGCGGCGGTTGCGCTGATGGCGCGAGACCGCCAAGGGCCGGCACTCGCGTTGCAGCTACTTATCTATCCCGGTCTCGACAGTCGAATGCAGTCACCGTCGAGCCATGTGATCGCGGCCGGAGGCATGGTGCTCGATCGCGCCATGGCGCTGTTCTATCGAAGCGATTACCTGGGCCCCGATGCGGAGGCGAACACGTCACCATACGCGGCGCCGATCCTGGCCGAGGATCTGGCGGGTTTGCCGCCGTCGTACCTGATGGTGGGCGGGCTCGATCTGCTGCGCGACGACGGCATCACCTATGCGACGCGGCTGATGCATTCGCGGGTCCGCACCGAGCTGCACGTCTATGCCGGCGCGTTTCACGGTTTCGACAATATGGTTCCGTACGCGAGTATCAGCCGGCGCGCGACGGCCGACTATATCCGGGCGCTTCGTGAGGCAGTGGGCGAGGTACGGGATCAATCAGGCGCAGTGACGCCGGTGCCACCAGGATCACCCCGATCAAGATTCGGACCGCTGCGCGCGGGGCGGCAGGGGTGACCCCTGCACCCAGTGTCCACTCAATCGCAAAATCCCGAGGACGGTCTTTTGCTCTCGGCCGCATGAAAGATTAACCCTTCGAAAATATGCGCTGCGCAGATTTTCGTTCAGCTTCACTGGGTGCAGGGGTCACCCCTGCCGCCCACCGCGCAGGTGATTTGATTGCGCGACACAAAGACGTGGGCGCATTTGCGCTTTGCCTTAGCCGCGTTTTTGGAGTGGGTCGGTGCGGATTTCGAGCCATCGGCATCCGCGGCTCTCGTGATAGACCGACACAGTCGGTGACGGGAACGCCGGGTCCGCAAAGCTGCCGACCGCGACCGAGACTATGCCGGAGATGCCGCTGTTGCGACTAAAGACGGTCGTTCCGCAGTTCGGGCAAAAGCTGCGCGTGATGCGGCCGCCGTCGTCGCCGATGCGGACGAATTCGGTGGCGCGGCCGGCGACACTGACCTGCGCGTCCAGGAAATGGGCGCCGTAGCCAAAGGCGCTGCCGGTGCTGCGTTTGCAGGCCAGGCAATGGCATACCGAGACCATCACCGGCTCGCCCGTGCATACCGCCGAGAGCTGGCCGCATGAGCATTCTGCACGGCGCACGATCATAGGTAGTCTCCTTGAGTGGCTCCTTGGCCTCTGGAAGGAGCCGTCGAAACTTCTTTTAACTGGTTAACTGGTTAACTCGTTAACTGGTCAAGCTGGATCGTGGCCCAACTGTATCGCCGGGCTAGCTGTGCGTCGAGGCGCCAAGCTCGTGTACGAGAAGGCTCGTGTGACTAATGTTGCCGTGTCCACTATCGGCTGCGCGCCAACAGTGTGCGCATGCGCGCCGCCAGGTACCGCCCGGTCCAGGCAAGAAGCGCCACTATGGTCACGACGCCAACGACCGGCGAAGCGAGCAAGAACTCCGCGGGCGGCAGTTTGAGAGCCAGCACGACGTGCAATCCGCTCATAGCGATCAGGCAGATGCCCCATACCATCGTGATCGTGAAGAACGCACGCGCCCCGTCGTTCTCTATCACCCTATTGAGTGACGCCGCCTGTTCAGAACTGCCGCCGGCCACGATCTGCTTCGCGACGTAGAGAATGATCGGTCGGCCAATCATCGCGGAGATGCAGAGCGCGAGCCCGATGAGCGCCCCGTCGAGCGAGCGGACAACGAGCGCGATGCGGACGGTGGGCGCAAGCAGGGTGACGACGATGTGGATTGCGAGCCCCAGCATCACAATGATCGCGATTGCGTCTACCGTGCGCTTGCGAATCAGACTGAGGATCAGTCCCACGACCGGAAAGATGGTCGCATAAAGCAGCGGCATCACGCTGTTTGCCGGGAAATGCGACTCCAAAACGCGATAGAGCAGAAAGGGGCAGAGCGCGTTGATCGTCAGGCTGAGCCCGAGCGATTTGAGTGCTCCCACCCGGTCGAAGGCGTGAGCGCGCGCGGATGCGGAAGGCGATCGTTCGGTCATCGACTAGCTTGAGACTTCCAGCAGCGCGGATTCTAAAGTGCTGGTGTAAGGCTATCAAGTTCTGTCGATTACACAGAGCGTATGGTTGAAAGTCTGTCAGCGGCCTGCTTGTTTGAGCGTGAGACCTCTCCCTAACTCTCTCCTTGGACAAGAGAGCTTTGCATAGCCTCAGCGAGGCTTCGGAGCAGAGCAGAATCTTTGAATCGCGCTCAAAAAACGCGCGCTGAATAAGGTCCCTCACCTTCAATCCTCTCCCATCGGGAGAGGGGATGGAGCGTGGTCTAGTCGTGCAAAGGTCTCCTGTCGGGAGAGCTTTGCGTAACTGCAGATTGGATTCGGAGCAGCTCGGCTACGCGCGCCCCAAGCGAAGTCGAGGAGTTTCACGCCGAGAAAGATCCGGGATTCTTCGTTGCGCTCAGAATGACAAAATTGGACGCGGCGACTACGACCGGTTATGCAAAGGTCTCCTGTCAGGGAGAGGGGAAGAAGCTGCGGCCAGTTTTGCAAAGATTTATTGGACAAGGAGAGGGAACCTAACCTCTAATCCTTCTTGAGGGAATCGCTCCCGGCGCGTGAGGAACTAATTCAAAGGATTTGCTAAGGGGTTGTGTCTGATCCAACTGTGCAGGTGGTGCTGCTGTTCGCCTCGGTGCAGGTGCATAGACACTGGTTCATGTCCGGGACTGGGGGTCCGTCAAGTCTCAGGGTAAGAAAGCTTGGGCTCCCGGTTGGAGCGCCGACGACGAGGATAGTTCCGTTGGCGGTGGGGTTGGGGACGCTACATGCGGAGCACGCGCTCGCGTCGCATCGGCTACCTATGGTTGCGTTCGGATGGTAGGGGCCAAAAATCTGATAGCCGAGGCTGTCCGAACTGCCCGGAGTCGCGTCAGTCGAGATGGGGCATGAGCAAATTATTTCATCGGCGTTGAGCTGGCCGAAACCCGGGAACGTCTGGCCCTTAGTGCTCTTGAAGCAAATGCCACCGTCGCATTGTCCATAGGCAACCGGCGCGCTGACCCCATTTCCTGCGTCGCCCGATCCGGGGCAGGTATAGACAGCCGCTGGGCCGCCTTTTCTTACATCGTTAGGAAAGCTGAAGGTGCTTACCTTGTAGCCATTGGGAATGCCCTGCCGGATCACATCACAGACATTTCGCTCGCCGGCCAGCGTCGAGTAGCTGAGTTGCAGGCTGATGCTGTCATCTTTCAAGCTATTACATTTGCAATAGGCCACACCGTTATAGACGAAGCAGCTAGCCTCGGCGCATAGCGCGTACGGCTGGTTGTGGCAGATCACGAATGGGGGATCGGGATCGAGAGAGGGATCGAAAGGGAATCCGAAGGCCGGTATCGAGGTGAATAGTTGTAGGGCCGCAATGATAGACGCAGCTTGAACCAGCCGGCGCATCGAGCGTTCGGCGGCGCGGAAGACATCGCTCGCGACGGACTCGACGCGCGGCACTGATTCGAGGCGCCCCATTTCGGATAGAGAGCGCGTAACCGGTTGTCTAGCGACGTCACTCTTAGATGCCATCGGAAAACTCTATCAGTGAGGTGACGACGAACAGTTATAGTGACACAACTGAAAGTGAATAGTGGTTATCATGGGAACCTCTTTAAGTGAACGTGTTTTCAAGTGAGCGTACAGGCCGCCTGGCGTCGTGATTCGGTAGCGCGACGAAAGGCAAAATGTGGCATAGTCATGCGCCGATAGAGTTGGGAAAGGAAGCGGGAGCCGAGGTAGTGTCATGAGCGAAGCGTTTCAGCTGGCTCTGAGAGCCGAAGATCTGGAGGCGATCCGCAAGTGTCCGAAGGCTGATCTGCACAATCATGGCTGGGCCGGCGCCGATCCCGCTTCGGTCGCGGCGATCCTCGGTAGGAGGATTACCCCGTTGGAGCACAAGCTTACCTCGATGGCCGAGATGCACGAATGGGCTAGCGAGAATGTCGGAAATGTCGATCCGAAGCTCAGACCTCAGTTGTTCGAGGCGGCGTTTGTTCGCGCGGTTCGAGACGGGCTGGTGCGTTACGAAATCGGCGACGACGTATGGGCGATTACGCTTGATGGTTCCGCGGAGAATGTCACCAACATCCACAAGCGGGCACGCGAACGTGGCGCTCCCGACGTCGAATGGATTCCGCAACTCGGGATGTCGCGTCATTGCCGTATCGAGGATATTCGCCGCTGGATGGAGCCGTTCCTCGAGCTTCGCTTCTACCGGACTGTGGATCTCTCTGGCGATGAATTCGCGCAGCCGATCGAGAACTTCAAGCCGCTCTATCAGCTTGCGAAGTCATATGGGCTCCGCCTCAAGGCGCACGTGGGAGAGTGGGGTGACGCGGATTCGGTATGGCGCGCGGTGGAGGAACTCGAGCTCGACGAGGTGCAGCATGGTATTGCGGCCTCGGAGTCGCCGGCGGTGATGCGCTTTCTCGCCGAGAATCGGATCCGGCTCAACATCTGTCCGACGTCCAACCTTATGCTCGGCAGAGTCGAGACGCTTGCCTCACATCCAATTCGAAAGCTCTTTGATGCGGGAGTGCGAGTGACCGTCAACACCGATGACATGGCGATGTTCGGTCAGAGCGTCTCGCACGAGTTCCTCAACTTGTACAAAGCCGGATGCCTGGATGAGAAGGAACTCGATCAAATCCGCGAGAACGGGCTTGCGGATTAGCAGGAGATCGGATTCGGACCGCTGCGCGCGGGGCGGCAGGGGTGACCCCTGCACCCAGTGTCCATTCAATCGCAAGCAGCCCACAGAGCGCGAAGGCCATTTTGCTCTCGGCCGGCTGAAAGAAAAGTGCGCTCCGAAGACTTTCGTTCCGCAAACGCGCCTGCTTAGAGGGGTTTGCGCCAGAATTCCATTGGGATGTTTTTCGGGCCTACCTTGACCAGGTCGAAGCCGACTTTGCGGTAGAGGCCGCGGGCGACGATGTTGTCCTCGCGGACTTCGAGGGTGAGGCGGCAGCAATCGAGCTCGCGGGCTTTGGCTTCGATTCGATCCAGGAGCATCCGGCCGATTCCTTTTCCGCGCACGGACGCGTCCACGAAGATGTCGTGGATGTTGATGAGCGGGCGCGCGTTGAAGGTCGAGAAGCCGAGGAAGCAGATCGAGAAGCCTACGGGCGCATCGCCGCTATAAGCGACAAAGACGTAGCATGCGGGATGCGCGCGGAGGCCGGGGATCAGTTCGCGCTTGGCAGACTCGGGCATCGGGACGCCGCCTTCCATCGGATCGCGCATGTACGCGTCGAGCATCGCGACTATCGCCTGTTGATGATCGACGCGCGACAGGTCCGCATCGATGATTCGTATGGCGTCAGGCATCACGAGATCTTCTTGTCGTCCTTGTAGGTTTCCTCCCAGTTCCTGAAGCCGTTGGGATCCCATCGCTTCCACACGCCCTGACGCTTGCCGGCCTTGTAGATTCCCGTCGCCGCGATTTTGCCGTTGGTGTACCAGCCGATATGCTCGCCGTCCTGGATGCCGTCTTTGTAGTGATCGATCGACTGCTTCTGTCCGTTGTCGTACCACAGCGTCCATTCGCCGCTTTGTTTGCCGTCGTGATATTCGCCCTGGACCATCTTGGAGCCATCGTCGCGATAGAGTACGAATGGTCCTTCCTTGACTTCATTGCCATCGACGGTCTTCGCGCACCAGGTCTCAGAGCCATTGGGCGGCGGCTCGCCCATCGGCTTTGTTCCGGGCGGGCAGGTGGGTGCGGCCTTACACGCGGCGAAAAAGATCGTGAAGACGATCAATGTTGCGATTCGCGCTTTCAACCTAACCCCTAACCCGTTCCCTCGAGGGAAGGGGAACCAATTGAACAAATTCAAACCTCGGCTGCGCGTGCCCTAAGTGAAGCCGAACTGTTTTGCGTCGAGAAAGATCCGGGGTCCCTCGGCTTCGCTCGGGATGACACAAATATAAGAGTGAAATGAAAGCGGGATGCGCGTCGTGCGCATCCCGCCTCGCTACTCATTCGTTGAATGCCCTCGTTAGTTTGCTAGTTTGAGCCTGTTGAGCCGAGGAGGTTGCCACCTAGCGTGGCGTTGCCGACGCTGACGTCGCCGATCACGTTGATCATCGCGGGCTTGCCGGATTTGAAGGCGCGCTCGAGCGCTGGAATGATTTGCTCGGCGGTCTCGACGTGCTCCCCATGACATCCCATCTCGGCGAAGATTTTGTCGTAGCGAATGTTGGGCAGCATGTTGAATGGATCGGTGCGGCCCTTGAGTCCGGGCATCTGATCGAAATTCGGACCCCATGAGCTGTTGTTCCAGAGCAACGTGATCACGGGCAGCTTGTAGCGCGCGGCGGTTTCCATATCCCAGCCGCCGATTCCGAGGCCGCCGTCGCCGCTGATCACGACGACCTGCTGCCCGGGACGCGCGAGCTGCGCGCCGATGCCCATCCCGACTCCATGACCGACCGGCGCGAGCGGGCCCGCGTCAACGACCTGGCCCATGAAGCGGCAGGTGAACGCGCGGCTCATCCATCCGGAGAGAGTGAAGCTGTCGATGATGGTGGTCGCGTTCTTGTCGAGCACTTTGATCAGATCCTCGCACAGGCGAGCGGGATGAATCGGCGCATTTTTTGCGACCTTGGCGTTCTGTTCCTTGATCTGATTGTCGAAGCGCTGGCGCGTCTCCCAGACCTGCTTCACCCATGGCGAAGTTTTGTTTTTCGAGAAGTCGAGCTTGAGTTCCTTGATCCGGGTGATCATCTGACGGAGAACGATTTTCGGATCGCCGACCATCGGCAGATCGGCGTTGACCTGCCATCCGATTCGCGTCGCGGTCGGATCGACCTGGATGTACTTGGCCTTGTCGGTCCAGGTCGGCGGTTGCCCGAAATGCTCGCCGCTCCAGAACCGGAAGCCGATTGCGAGGACGACGTCGGCTTCCCCGGTGAAGGGCTTCTTGAAGGCGCCGCGAATCGCGAGCGGATGTTCCTCCGAGACCGCGCCCTGGCCAGCGCGGCGTGCGTAGACCGGGATGTTGGTGAGATCGACGAATTCGCGCAGCTCGGCGCCGGCCTGCGACCAGAAGAGTCCGTCACCGCCGGCAATCAGCGGACGCTCGGCAGCGACCAGCATTTCGAGCGCCCGATCGATCTTGGCGGGATCTCCGGCCGAGCGGACGTCGTCGACGGTGAATTCGCGCGCGCCCTTGCGCTGACGAGCGTCTTCGTCGTGGTGATAGAGAATGTTTTGCGGAATCTCGAACAGCGCGACGCCCTGCGGCGGCGAAATCGCCTCGCGAAACGCGGAGCGGAGATCGAACTGGATCGAGGACCAATCGGTCACCCTTTTCGTGAATTTCGAAAAGCTCGCAACAACCTCGGAACCGTAGGCCTCCTGGAAGGAGCCGAGATGATCTTCGGTGTTGGGATGCTGTCCGGAGATGCAGACCACGGCGCTGCTGGTGAGTCCGGCGACGCATAGTCCGGTCACGGCGTTGGTCAGGCCGCATCCCGCAGTCACCATGCATACGCCGACTTCGCCCGAGCTGCGCGCATAGGCATCGGCGGCGTAGGCGGTGGCCTGCTCGTGGCGCATATGGATGAGCTTGATGTCGTGGTTGCGCAGTTGGCCGAGGATGGGAAACAGATGCCCGCCGTTGATCGCGAAACAATATTTAACGCGGTTCTCGCGCATCACGCGCGCGATTAATTCGCCGCCATCAGCTTTCGCCATTACTCAAGCTCCTTATTGTGGAAATTTTCCGCTTGCTCCGAATCCTTGCACATTTACCGCGTCGCCGAAAAGCGCGCGTGCGAGCGACGCGCAAAAGCGTCGTGCCTCGCCAGGCATCGACAGCAATTCAAAAACGAACTCAAGGGTTGATCCCGCGGGGCAAGCCTGTCAATTTTTATCCGTCTTCGTTCCAGATCGGCTCGACGCGCTCCGGGTGGATGGGTGATGGGGGTAGACGGGTGGCGGGAAGCTGAACTCAGACAGCGGGAAGGAAATATCCAGGATAAAGAATGCGGCGCACTCTCGCATCAATCATACTAGTCACCGCGTTCGTGGTTTTCGCAGCGACTGCACAGGCCGAGACTGCACCGACCGGTATTGCGCAGTCCTCGACCGCGCCATCCGGGACGGCACAGTCCGGGACCGCACAGCGCGGGTTCAGCCTGATTGAGCCGAGCACGTGGTCGCATGCGTTTGACGGGTTCGACGCGCTGAATCCGAACACGTGGCCGTTCATCCCGGTCCCGGAAGTGGCGACCGATCCGAACGGCGGCGTCACTTATGGGGTGCTGCCGGTCTGGTTGTTCACCGACAGCCACGACGAGATCACCAGCATCCTGGCGCCCGATATCAACTCCAACAGCACCCTTGGACCGGGCGGGAATTTTCGCTACCTGGCTTATCCGTCTGCGGACACGCAGTGGTACACGGTCGCGGGCGGGCAGGAGACTATCGCGCGCAAGGTGGATCTCGATTACCAGACCGGCCGCGAGCACAAGCATTGGTGGTCGTTCGAGGGCCGCTTCTATTTCGAGCGTGACCCGACCGAGCGCTTCTACGGCGTGGGCAACAATTCTCACCAGGGCAATCAGACCAACTACACGACCCAGCAGGTTTACGGTGAAGCGATTTTCGGCTGGAACATCAGCGATAAGATCCAGGCTTCGCTGATGGAACGTCCCCGCTATGTGCGCATCCAGGAAGGCGGGTTCACGTCGGTGCCGGACATTCACAAGCTGTTCCCGCATCAGAAGGGAATCAACGGGGGCAGCGAAGTTGTTTCGCAGGCGATGATCCAATACGACTCGCGCGACTCGGTGGACATCCCGCGGTCGGGGCAGCTCGCGCGGCTCTACTTCGGTATTGCGGATCGCGCTTTCGGCAGTACCTCGTCGTACACTCGCTTCGGCGGCGAGTTTCGCGAGTTCTACACGGTCGACAAGCGGATCACCTTTGCCGGCCATATTTTCAATGAGTACGAACCGGCCGGGAACGAGATGCCATTCTGGGCGCAGGCCCGGTTGGGCGGCGACGAGAGCTTGCTGACCGATCAGGAAACGCTGCGCGGTTACGGTGCCGGCCGGTACATCGACAACAATCTGTTCGTCATGAACGTTGAGATGCGCACCCGGGTCTGGGAGAAGAAAATCTTCGGCACCCACGGAATCCTCGAGCTCGCCCCTTTTGCGGAAGCTGGGCGCGTCGCGCACGAAATGGGCTACAACCCGTTCTCCGATCTGCATCCGGTGGGCGGGATCGGATTTCGCGGAATCGCGGAACCGTTCGTGGTCGGCTTCGTGGATATCGGATGGGGCGGGCAGGGCGCCGCAGTCTTCTCGGGCATCAATTACCCATTCTAGCAGGGGTGAGCAGGGGTGACCCTTGCACCCACTACCCGGAGCGGCTCCGATGTCGCCGCAGTTGCGCCCGTGCTGCTACTGTTATGATAGATGACCCCTCAGTCTGACGAATATTACGAGCGCGTTCGGGCATTGCTCGAAGACTCCTACGTCTCGGCGGATGAGCGCGGCGACGTCTTCGGCGGCTCGGGATCGTCCGGAGACATGGCGAGGTGGGAAGCCAAGCGGCGCGTGATCGCCAGCGCTTTCGATCGCTCCGGCACCTGGCTCGACATCGGCTGCGCGAATGGCTTCCTGATGGAAACTTTGACCGCGTGGCTCGCGGAGAAGGGCCATCGTGTCGAACCATATGGGCTCGACCTCTCGGGGCGGATTGCGGAGCGGGCGCGTATACGGCTCCCGCATTGGGCAGCCCGAATCTGGACCGGGAACGTGATGGAGTTCGAGCCGCCGATCCGTTTCGACTATGTCACCGCGCTGGCAGACTCGGTTCCGATGGAGAAGCGATCGGCGCTGGTCGCGCGTCTCGCTCGTCTCTACCTCAAGCACGGCGGGCGGCTGATTTTGAGTTGCTACGCACCCGGCCCTTTTCTGCTCGGGAAGCGCGCGCTCGAAGCTGAATCGGCAGCCGAGATCCTTCGCGCAGCGGGTTACGCGCCGATCGGCGAGGCCGAGGTGCGCGATTCTCTAACCGCCGCGGCAAAAGTGCGCGTTGCCTGGACCGATGTCACCGATCGAAGTTGAGGCCGCCGAGCTTCTCATAAGGCGCGCGCCTAGATGCGACTTTCTGAACTCGACTACGAACTGCCTGAAGAGCTGATCGCGCAGGAGCCGATTGCGCGGCGCGATGAAGCTCGCTTGCTGGTGCTGGATCGCAAAGCCAAAACGATCGATCACTCGCGATTTTACAAGCTCGTGCGGCATCTGCGAGCGGGCGACCTGGTCGTGATCAACGATACTCGCGTGCTGCCCGCGCGGCTGTTCGCGCAGAAGGAGTCGGGCGGGCGCGTCGAGTTGCTGCTGGTGCGGCCAGCCGACGGGCCTGTCGAAGGGCACCTCGGGCGCATCGAAGTTCCCGCCGGCGCGTGGGTGGCACTCGTGCGGACGCATCGCGTGCTGAAGGAGAATTCGCGCCTCGTCTTAAGCGATGGGCATGCGCTGCGAGTCGTGGGATACGCGCGCCCGGGCCGGCCGATCGTCGTGAGCGATGACGACACCTCGATCGAGCAAATCCTCGAACGCGACGGCACGCTGGCGCTGCCTCATTATATACATCGCAGCGTCGCGCCGGCCGATATCGACGACTACCAGACGGTCTATGCGTCGCAGCCTGGTGCGATCGCGGCGCCCACCGCGGGGCTTCATTTTACCGATGACGTTTTCAAAGAGATGGCCAACGCGGGAGTCCGCACCGCGACCGTGACGTTGCATATTGGCCCGGGGACGTTCGCGCCGGTGCGCGCGGTCGAGGTCGAGAGCCATTCGATGGAATCCGAATGGTACACGATTCCGGAATCGACGCGCGAAGCGATCGAGCATACGCGGCGAATTGGCGGCCGGGTAATCACGGTGGGCACCAGTTCTACGCGCGCGCTCGAGTCGTATGCGATAACCGGCGACGCGGAGGGCTTTACTGGGCTCTTTATTCATCCGGGATTTCGCTTCAAGCTGGCAGACGCGATGCTCACGAATTTTCACATGCCGCGAACCACCGTGCTGGCGCTCGCGATGGCGTTTGCGGGGCGCGAGCAACTGCTCGCGGCGTATCGCGACGCGATTCGCCATCGCTACCGCTTCCTCAGCTACGGCGACGCGATGCTGATTGTGTGATCTCGCGATGAATACGCCAATCGAATTCACCGTCACCGCGAGCGACGGCGGCGCGCGCACCGGACGCCTGCTGACGGGGCATGGCGAGATCGCGACCCCGGCCTTCATGCCGGTCGGAACCCGCGCCGCGGTGAAGGCGATGGCGCCCGATGAGTTGTGGTCGATGGGATATCGGCTGGTGCTCGCCAACGCGTACCATCTGGCGCTTCGGCCCGGCGCGGAGCTGGTGCGCGAGATGGGCGGCGTGGCGCGCTTCATGGGATTCGGCGGCGCGGTGCTGACCGACTCGGGCGGCTTTCAGGCGATGAGCCTCGCGAAGATCAATTCGATCGACGAAAAAGGAATCCGTTTCCAGTCGCATCTCGACGGCGCGCCGCTGATGCTGACGCCCGAGAGCGCGGTCGAAATTCAGGAACAGCTCGGCGCCGATATCATGATGGCGCTCGACGAATGCACGCCGTATCCGGCGGAGCATCGGCAGGCGCAGAAATCGCTCGAACTTACAACGCGATGGGCCGAGCGTAGTATCGCGGCGCGCAAGAGCTCGACGCAGGCGATTTTTGGAATCGTGCAGGGGAGTGTGTTCGCGGATTTGCGCCGCCTGAGCGCGGCGCAGATAACCTCGATTCCATTCGACGGTTACGCGGCCGGCGGTCTTTCGGTCGGCGAGCCGAAGGCTGCGATGCTCGAGATGGCGGCGCTGTCCGCCTCGATGCTCCCGCGCGACAAACCGCGCTACCTGATGGGCGTCGGCACGCCGTCGGACCTGCTGGCTGCAATCGCGATGGGCTTCGATATGTTCGATTGCGTGCTGCCGACCCGCAACGCGCGCAACGGATGCGCGTTTACGAGCGAGGGGCGAATCTCGATCAAAAATGCGGTGCATGCGCGCGACTCCGCGCCGCTCGACCCGAACTGCCGATGCCGCCCGTGCCGGAGCCATTCACGCGCGTACCTGCGTCATCTATATTTATCCGGCGAGATACTCGCGGCGCGCGCGCTGACGGAGCATAATCTGCACTTCTACGCGAACCTGATGCGCGGTGCGCAAGCTGCGATCGAATCGCGAAATTTCAAAGCGTACGCATCCGAAGTGTCCGCCGGGTGGAACGACTCACCCGCCGACGAATCGAAGACCGATGCTATCGAGGAATAATTACTGATGCTTTTTGAAGGAACCGCGTGGGCGCAGGCGGCGGCGGCCGCGCCGGCCGGCGGAGGGCCGAGCTTCGTCGAGCAGTTGATGACCGGGCCGGGGCCGATCATGGCGCTGGTGGTCGGGGTCATGTACTTCCTGGTCTTCCGCCCGCAGAACCGGAAGGCGCAGGAGACGGCCAAGATGCTGGGCGCATTGAAGCGCAACGACGAGGTTGTGACGACCGGCGGCATAATCGGGCGAATAACCGACGTTGGTGACAAGGTGATCACGATGGAGGTCGCGCCCAACGTGCGGCTGCGGGTCGAGCGGCCGCAAATCGCGTCGATATCGAGCTACGGAAAGACGGCCTCGTCGAAGAAAGACGACAAGTAGGAACTATCAATAGTGGAAAATCAGACTCAAAGTTTCGGTCCGATCCTTATCCTGTTGGTGCTAATCGTCTCCTTTCTCTACATGCACTTCACCAACGGAAGCGGGCTCACGCGAATATACCTGGCCGGCGGAATCGTGCTGGCGGCGATTCTAATCCTGCTGCCGAGCCTCAATGTCGATTTGCCCGACTGGTTCAAGGCCGGATTCGGCGCGACCAAAATTCAGCTCGGCCTCGACCTGCAGGGCGGAACGCATCTGCTGATGGCCGTCGAGCTCGACGAGGCGGTGAAGACGCAACTGCGCCGGCGCGCCGATGACTTAAAGCATGAACTCAAGTCCAACAAGATCGATTTCGACGACGTGTCTGTCGACAAGTCGGGGAATTTGATCGTCAAGCTGAAGTCGGCATCCGATCGGTCCGCATTTCTCGATCTCGCGCAGAAATCGTTTCCGGATCTGACCGTGTCGAGCGGCGAGGATTCGAGCGCCGCCGGGGCCGCATATTCGCTGGCATATAAGCCGCAGGAGCTGCAGCAGATCCGGACCTTCGCGATGGACCAGGCGCTGGAAACGATTCGCAATCGAATCGATCAACTGGGCGTGCGCGAAACGACGGTCGCGAAAGAGGGCGACAACGAAATCCTGGTACAGTTGCCGGGAATCCAGGATCCCGAGCGCGCCAAGGAGCTGATCGGCAAGACCGCGGTGCTCGAATTCAAGCTGGTCGATGATTCGCATCCCGTTCAGGATGCGATCAAAGACGGTGCGCCGCCGGGCGATGAAGTGTTGTACGGCACGGCGGAGCGCGGCGGCAAGGAGCCTTACCTCGTAGAGTCGCCGGTGCTGATGACCGGCGACACCGTGACCGACGCGCGCGTGCGTCCCGGCGGACGGCTCGAAGGTCCTTACGTGTCGGTGGAACTCGACGCCCGCGGCGCCGGGATCTTCGACGCGATGACGTTGGAGAACGTCGGCCGGCGGCTCGCGATCGTGCTCGACAACACGGTCTATTCCGCGCCGGTCATTAAAGAGCGAATTCCCGGCGGGCACGTGCAGATCACCGGACGCTTCTCGATGGAAGAAGCGCACGACCTCGCAATCGTGCTGCGCTCGGGCGCATTGCCGGCGCCGGTGACGATCGAAGAGGAGCGCACCGTCGGACCGTCGCTCGGCCGCGATTCGATTCGCCAGGGCGAAATGTCCTTCGTGATTGGCGCGGGCGCGGTGCTGATCTTCATGGCCATCTACTATAGCGGCGCCGGACTGCTGGCCGACTTCGGCCTCTCGCTGAACATCCTGCTGCTCATCTGCGTGATGGCAGCGCTGCAGGCTACGCTGACGCTGCCCGGGATCGCGGGGATCGTGCTGACGCTGGGAATGTCCGTCGATGCGAACGTGCTGGTCAACGAACGAATGCGCGAGGAGCTGCGCGCCGGAAAATCTCCGCGCGAGGCAGTCAAGCTCGGCTACGATCGCGCATGGTCGGCGATTCGCGATTCGAATATCTCGACCTTCGTCGCGGGCCTGATTCTGTTCCAGTTCGGAACCGGCCCGGTGAAGGGCTTCGCCGTCACTCTATGCGTCGGAGTGCTGACCGGCCTGTTTTCCTGTATTGTGGTAACCAGAGCTTGGTACGATTACCGGATATCGATTCGGAAACTCAACGCGATTAGTGTTTAACTATTTAACTGTTTAAAGACTTTAAAGAACGTCATAGTGGTACAGTTGGAGGTTTGCTATCAGCGCGAACTCAGGCCGGGGTTAAGTGGTCAGCGCCGAGAGAACCAATTCTTTAACAAATTTTAGTTGGCGGCGGCTCTTATCTTGACATCACCGTTACGCGCATACTAAAAAATCGCGTCCTGACAAAATCCCCAAAAGGAAGGCGTCTTGTTGGACTGACATGGCCGATAAAGACGATATTCTACTGAATTCCCGCGAGGTCGCATTTTTACTCGACCTCAGTCCCGACACCGTCAACGAATTTGCGCGCCGAAATATTATTCCGGCTTTTAAAAAGGGCCGTCAGTGGCGATTTCGGAAACGAGATATAACTTCAGTCAAACGTCAGTTGCGAGGTATCAACGCGGCGGCGTAGGTATCGTTCTGCAGACCAGTTGCGATTGAGTTTGAGTGCGGCTGCGGTGAAGGCGAACTTCGCAGCTCGTCTTTGCCTTTCAACAACGCCTTGCCATAATTTCCTGCGCCACCTCAACAAGTGCATCATAAGGAAAACTAGCAATGGCCGAACCGCATCAGAGCCGCGTCTATTCAGACCTGGCTCGTTTCTACGATTTTTTCTTCGGGCGGGTTTTTGTCGATCGCGAGCATGAGGTTATCGAAGGTCTGAATCTCAGACCGGGTAATCGCGTGCTCGAGGTCGGAGTCGGGACTGGAATCGCGCTCGGCGGCTATCCTCCTTACGCACATGTCGTCGCGATCGATCCATCGGCCGACATGCTCAAGCGCGCCACCAAGCGAGTCACCGAGAACAACTGGGGTCATATCGAGCTCAAGATCGGAGACGCGCTCAACCTCGATTTTCCCGACAACAGCTTCGACTACGTCACCAGCTTCCACGTTCTGACGGTGGTCCCCGATCCGAACCGGATGATGTCGGAGATGATCCGGGTCTGTAAGCCGGGCGGCAGGATCGCGATCACGACGCATTTTCAGAGCAGCAAGCCAATCGTCGCGGCGCTCAACTCGATCGTCAATCCGATCACGCTACACCTGGGATGGACCACGAAGTTGCGCAAGAAGGATGTGCTGACGGGACATCCGATCACGCTCGAACGCAACGAGAAGATCAGTCCCATGTCGGTGCATACCGTGATCATCGCGCGCAAGAACGCGTGACCCGCGCTTAACGAGCGCATCGACGCCCGCACCTCGCACCACGAAAGCTCGCTGCCGGAGCGCGCGACCGCGCGCGTTTCCGATGAGACTCCGCACGCCAGCTGCTGATAAAATGATCGTCCAATGAGTGGCAAAGTTGTCGATCCAGTTTGCGGGATGCAAGTCGATCCTGCGAAGAGCGCCGGATCGTTTGAATACAAGGGCACGACCTACCATTTCTGCGGCGTCCGCTGTCTCGAGAAATTCAAGAACGATCCTGACACCTACCTGAATCGCGCGGCGCCAGCGAAGACCAGCGCTCCCGCGAAGGTTACGACGAGCGCTTCTTTATACACCTGCCCCATGCATCCCGAGGTTCGGCAGTACGGTTCTGGGTCGTGTCCGAAGTGCGGGATGGCGCTCGAACCTGTCGCGCCGATCCAGACGGTTTCGAAAACCGAATACGTCTGCCCGATGCATCCGCAGATCGTCCGCTCCGAGCCGGGCAACTGTCCGATCTGCGGAATGACACTCGAGCCGCGCGTAGTGAGCGCCGGCGACGAGCCGTCTCCGGAACTCGCCGATATGACGCGGCGCTTCTGGATCGCAATGGCGCTCGCGGTGCCGCTGGTATTGATCGAAATGTCGGACATGATCCCGGGATTTTCGATTCAGCGCGTGATGCCCGCGTCGGCGCGAACGTGGATCGAGCTCGGGCTCGCGACTCCGGCGGTGATGTGGGCGGGATCGCCGCTGTTCGTCCGCGGCTGGAATTCGATCATCAATCGCAGCCTCAACATGTTCACCTTGATCGCGATGGGCGTTGGGGTCGCGTACGGATACAGCCTCTTCGCGGCCGTCTTCCCGAATTTATTTCCCGATTCGTTCCGCGGCGCCGATGGTGTCGTGCCGGTCTACTTCGAGGCTGCGTCCGCGATCACCGCGCTGGTGCTGCTCGGCCAGGTCTTGGAGTTGCGCGCGCGCAGCAATACGGGCAGTGCGATCAGGGCGCTGCTCGGATTGGCGCCGAAGACCGCGCGCGTGATCAGGCTCGACGGGCGAGAGGAGGATGTCGCACTCGATCGCGTCGTCCCGAACGATCGGTTGCGCGTGCGGCCGGGCGAGAAAGTTCCTGTCGACGGGGTCGTAGTTGAAGGGACCAGCTCGGTTGACGAATCGATGGTTACCGGAGAGCCGATTCCAGTCGAGAAAAAAGCGAGCGACCGTGTGATTGGCGCGACTATCAACGGGACTGGCGGGTTCATCATGCGTGCCGAGCGGGTCGGGAGCGAGACGATCCTCGCGCAGATCGTGCGCATGGTGAGTGAGGCGCAACGCAGCCGCGCTCCGATTCAGCGCCTTGCCGACGTGGTCGCATCGTACTTTGTGCCGGCAGTCATAGTGGCTGCTGCGATTACCTTCATCGTGTGGTCGATCGTCGGCCCGCAGCCGCGGATGGCCTACGCGATCGTGAACGCGGTCGCGGTTCTGATTATCGCGTGTCCATGCGCGCTCGGGCTTGCAACTCCGATGTCGATCATGGTCGGCACCGGACGCGGCGCGACCGCGGGCGTGCTGATCAAGAACGCCGAAGCGCTCGAGATTCTCGAGAAGGTGAACACGCTCGTCGTCGATAAGACCGGAACTCTGACCGAAGGAAAACCGCGCCTGGTGTCAGTGACCCCGCTCGCCGGTTTCACCGAGGCCGACGTTTTGCGGCTGGCCGCAAGCCTCGAGCGCGGCAGTGAGCATCCTCTGGCGGCGGCGATCGTCGCGGGCGCGGAGGCGCGCGGGCTTCAGCTCGCGCCGGCCGAGGATTTCAAGTCGGTGACCGGCCAGGGTGTCAGCGGGCGCATCGAGGGGCGCGCCGTTGCGCTGGGAAATCAGCACATGATGCGCGAGCTCGGCGTTGGGTTCGACGCAGTCTCCACCGATGCGGACACGCAGCGAAAAGATGGCCACACCGTGATGTTCGTCGCGATCGACGGACGCCCAGCGGGGCTGATTGGCGTTGCCGATCCAATCAAGGCGTCGACCGCGGAAGCAATCAAGATGCTCCGGGATGACGGCGTCAGGATCGTCGTCTTGACTGGCGACAATCGAATCACCGCGGCGGCGGTCGCGAAAAAACTCGGCATCGACCAGGTCGAGGCAGAGGTGATGCCCGATCAGAAAGCCTCGGTGGTGAAGCGATTGCAGTCGCAGGGGCGAATCGTCGCGATGGCCGGCGACGGTATCAACGACGCACCCGCGCTGGCACAGGCGCAGGTTGGTATCGCGATGGGCACCGGCACCGACGTGGCGATGGAGAGCGCGGGAATCACGCTGGTCAAGGGCGACTTGCGCGGTATCGCGAAGGCGCGGCACTTGAGCCGGGCGACGATGAGTAACATCCGGCAGAATCTTTTCTTTGCGTTCTTCTACAACGTGGTTGGCATACCCGTCGCCGCCGGCGTTCTCTATCCGGCATTCGGCCTGCTGCTGAGTCCGGTAATCGCAAGCGCCGCGATGAGTCTGAGCTCCGTGTCCGTAATCGCCAACGCGCTCAGGCTGCGGCGAGTAAGCCTGTAACTTGTAACTGGAGAGGTCGCGTTGACATCCGGGCTCGGATCAACACTTGCGTTGGTCGATTCGACGGGCGCAATGTCGACACAATACACATACGATCCCTACGGGAATACCACGCAGACGGGACAGGCGAGCTCGTTCCCGTTTCTCTATGCGGGCATGGAGAAGGATTCGTCGGGCCTATATCACACGATGGCCCGGTATTACAGCCCGACCCTGCAGCGGTTCCTGTCCGAGGATCCAGCTGGGTTTGCCGGCGGTGACGCCAACCTTTTCAACTATGCTGGTAATGACCCTATAAATGGAAGCGATCCGACGGGCAACTGTCCCGAGTGTATCGTCGATCTCACGGTCGTTCTAATCGGGGCGGCAGCGGGAGGAAGCTTTTCGATTCAATATTTTCTCGACCCATTCGGCATATTCAGCGGCAGTGGGCAGCCAACGATACCGCGACAGGAACGGCACCCGCCGAATACCGGCGAGGGCAAGGACGATGAGGGAGTCGACAGATCGTTTGTTCGTGTACAGACCGAGGTAGACGAGGAGGATGATGCCGATGAAATCCCTCCCGATTCAGGACTCGACTATACGCTGCCCTACAAGGGAGGTCCACCAGTTGAGACCACAGTGGTCAAGGGACCAAGCCGAGCACCTTTGACTGCTCGGCCCCACTCGATATATGAACAAACAGACCCTTTTGATTTTCTCAAGTCGCGGACGTTCTATGACGAAAATGGTCATCCGTTCTGTCGACAGGATTTCGAACCGGGTCACGGTATCAACGGCCCCCACGAGCACACCTTAGGATTCTTCCCGAACGGGATGCCTATGATACCGGAGTCGGTCTCGCCCTTAAAGGAAGGCTACGATCCCAACCCTCCTTGTAAAGGACAACCATGAGTGACTATTTGTTCGGTGAGTTCTATTTTCGAGCAGTGTTATCGACACCTGAACAGGAAAATCTGGCCTTCAGCCTTGCGGCGGCCGCGCTTCGTGCGCGCATTCATGTCCAATTGGCTTTTAATATCGTTCAGAGAGACGTGTTTGCAATCCTAAAACGTTCCGATGGTGGCCTCTCAAGTGAGAGCGTCGCATTTCTACTGACTGAATCGCCGCTTTCTAACACCTCAGACGAGCTCCTCGGACCACTTAACGTAATGCCATTAGATATGGAGCGCGTGATACGAGAAAGGCTTAAGAGGGTTGAAACCTTCCTTAAGTCCGCGCGACTGATGGACTTCAGAGGGCTCTCGCTGTACACAGAAACGTGGTCCGAGGGGTACGATGTTCCGCGCCGCGAGGAGGATATATCGCTTGAGTTTCTGGTTGATCGCCTCCTCGACCTTTACGCAGAACTACACAACATTCCTTGTGCTCGATTCGCGATCGCGTTCTAGCGGCTGATCAAAGGCCTAAAAAACTAGGGAAAGCGATGCACGCTTGGTAAACTGGTCAGAAGTATCCCCGCCCCAGCAAGAAGCAAACGCCAGGATTTAGCGTTTCGCAGACGGGATATGTGCTACTTGGTCATGATAAAGATCCCCTTACAGGCTTGCCGAATCGTCAGTTCCGCTTGCCCACGTGGAAGGCAGGTAGTAGCAGATATCAAGCTAACTTTGAGAGCGGACCGAGACCAAACGGAAGGTACAGTAATAATGGTCATCTCGATGTCTATTTTCCTCCCGTGAAATTTAACGGACGAATTCCGGTGAAAGCTGTCCTCAGGAAACTAGATAGTACCTTAGTTCCCGATTTAGAGTCTTTTGTTCCAAGTATTTCTGAGTGCTTCGGAATTGGTGTCACAGCCCACTTCGGCGCCGAAGGACAGGCCGGCGAGGACTTATTCGATCTTACCGTGTGCACAGCGGCCTGGTTGGAAGACTTAGCGCAACGGGGAAGTGGTATTCTCATAGGAAGGCATTTCCTGATCGTGTTGAAGTACGATTTCCGAAGGATTAAGCGATTTCTCGAAGACTTTGCGGCCAAATGCGAGGGCGATACATGGCCCGAGATCGCTGAAAAACTCGGACGACTTGGACATTGGGAGTTCGAAGACTATAACCCTTAGCCCTGCGGATTTCGCACTCTGGCCTGTTCCCCCTGCAAAACTTGCCAACCGCCGCCGCTAGGCGTCGCCACTGCGCAGCTTCATCCGCCAGCGGGAGGTCGCGTTGACATCCCGATCTCGTCTTGAGACAAGCTAAGGCCGTGGCTGAATCGAACAAACCAGATAGCGAATCGCAGGCCAACGACGAACGCGTCGAGCAGCTCGCCAAGGAGCTGGCCGACCGTTTGCGCGCGATGCCCAATCGCCAGGAGCTCACCGACTATGCGGTGAGCCTGCTCAAGGAAAGCAACGAGGATGCGGGCACGGCCGAGCAGGCGGCAGCGATGGTCGAGCGGGCGGCGCGGAACGATCCGTTCAATCCGATCGCGTTTGCTATTCCGCTGTTCGTGATCGGCGCGATCCTGTGCGCCACGGGAATCCTGGCCGGAGTGGGACTCGGCGTGATCGGAATCGCTCTGGTGATGGTGATGTGGGGGCTGGTGGTTTCGTTCTTCAGTCGAAGTCCGCGCCGGGGTGGCAAACCTCAATCGTCGTAGTGTTTTGGTAAATTTTTTGAGAGGACCGGCATCGCAGCCGGCCTCCTTTTGCGCTCCGCGCTCGAGACGCGCGAACTAGTAACGATCGCGTCGGGCGTAGCTATCCAGATAGGGTCGGACCTCCGGATTGGTTCGCAGAAATTCGCCGATTTCGGGTTCGCTACCAGCCAGGTTCGAGTCGTTTATGATGCTCGGGTTCTGATGGTAACGCTCCGCGAAGTCAGGATTTTCCTCGAGCAGGAGAAGCCACTTCTCATTGGGTCGCAGATCCGAATAGTCGTGGACGGTCTGATGCACGTAATCGCGAACCTCGGGGTCGTTGCGGAGCAGGTCGCGAGCTCCGGACCACTGTTCCATGTAGTTCGGATCGCGAATGATATTGGGATTTCCTCGGAAAATGCGGGCAAAATCCCGGTTCGATTCCGAATCGAGGAACCCTTCCCATCGCCGGGCTGCCCCGCTCGCATCGGCGTTGTTCCAGTCGCGATCGCCATGGGCATAACCGGGAGGATAATACTGAGCGAAAGCAGGGGTGATCGTTCCAGCTATCAGGACGGCGGCTGAGATCATCGTAAAAATAGTTCCACGTTTCACACGATTTTCTCCATTTTCACAGCATTCAAGGACGGAACCACCGTCCACAAGTAAAGAGGAGCAAAGCAGGTGCCAACCGCGAAAAAGGCGCCTGTGACGAGTCTCGTCGTTCTCGATTGCGCGCGCATCGTCTCAAGATGTTTTTGGGAAAGGTTGTACTACTTTAAGTTAAGTTTTCCCCTTTTCAGACGGAAATATTGACTTGCGGTAAGTAAATAAGTACTTGTTGACGCTTCGACACTGTACGACTAGTCCGGCCTAGTCGTGTTTTCACAGCAACCGCAACCTCGTCGGATTCACAGAGAGGCGGCGCGAATTGGGGAGGGGAATCGAGGTGTTCAAATCCGGGTTTTGGAAATTCGTAGCGCCGAGCTTGGTGATCGCTGCCGCCGCTTTGGCGATCCCTTCGGTCGCGATGCAGGGCGATACGATTGCGGATCGCGTACTGGGGCAGTTCGACTTTTTGCACAATGCCCCGAACTTGATCGACGCCAAGGGACTTTCCGCTCCTGGCGCGGTGGCGATCGACACGAGCGTGACCCCAAACCGGCTCTACGTCGCCGACTTCAATAACAGCCGCGTGCTGGGCTACAAGAGTGTAACCGCATTCGTGAACGGCAAGGCGGCGGACCTGGTGATAGGTCAGCCCGACTTTATCTCAGGCATCTGCGACAACGGCGAAACCAGCGCGAGCAGCCTGTGCGAACCCGCTGGCGTGGCCGTGGACCCAAGCGGCAACCTCTACATCGGCGACCAGGGCAATGACCGGGTGCTCGAATACAACACTCCGTTCGCCGGATGCGGAGGCACATTCCCGTGCGTTGGGGGTGCGGCCAATCGGGTCTTCGGGCAGGGCGGCGATTTCACATCGGCCGGATGCGATTCCGACACCAACGCCAATCCCACCGCCGACGACTTGTGCTCCCTGCACGGAGTTACGACCGACGCGAGCGGCAACCTCTATGTCGCCGACCAAGGCAACAACCGTGTAGTTGAATACGACAATCCGCTGGCACCTGGGCCGGGCACTCCCGGGACGCCTGGTTCCGCGGGCGACACCACCGCTGATCACGTGTTCGGGCAAGGCGGCAGCTTCACATCCCAGGATTGCGGGTTGAGTGCGAGCAGCCTGTGCTTCCCCGAGGGGGCTGCGGTGGATGCCAGTGGCAACGTTTATATCGCCGACTTCGACAACAATCGCGTGCTCGAATACAACACTCCGCTGACCGAAACCGCGACTGCGGGGAGCGGCGACACCATCGCCGATCGGGTATTCGGGCAGGGCGGCAGCTTTACTTCCAACAATTTCAACAACGGCGGACTGAGTGCGGACAGCATGGGCTTTCCCTTTGGGGTTGCGCTGGACTCTGGCGGCAACCTCTACGTGGCCGACGGAACCAACCACCGCGTGCTGAAATACGCCAATCCGCTGGCAGCGGGAGGCGGCACCCCAGGCACGCCCGGTTCCGCCGGCGACACCACCGCCGATGTGGTGTTCGGGCAGGGCGGCAGTTTCACATCGAGCGCATCCAACAACGGCGGGGTGAGCGCGGACAGCCTCTTCTTACCGTTGGGGGTTGCGGTGGACGCGAGTGGAAACCTCTATATCGCCGACCAGAGCAACAATCGCGTGCTCGAATACAACACTCCGGTTACCACTACTGCCGATATTGTGCTGGGGCAGCTCGACTTTTTGCACAATGCCGAGAACTTGATCGATGCCAAGGGCTTTTCCGCTCCCGAGTCCGTAGCGATTGACACGAGCGTGACGCCGAACCGGCTCTACGTGTCTGACGAGTCGAACAGCCGCGTGCTGGGTTACAAGGATGTAACCACATTCGTGAACGGCGGTCCGGCCGATCTGGTGATAGGCCAGCCCGACTTTCTCTCAAGCGCCTGCGACAACGGCGGAATTAGCTCGAGCAGCCTGTGCACCTCCAATGGGGTTGCGGTAGACGCCGGCGGCAACCTCTATGTCGCCGACACAGGTAACGCTCGAGTGCTCGAATATAACACCCCATTCGCCGGGTGCGGAGGCACATTCCCGTGCGTAGGGCATCCGGCCAATCGGGTCTTCGGTCAGCGCGGCGATTTCACTTCCAACGAGTGCAATTCCGATACCTTCGGCAATTCCACCGCCGACGACCTGTGCGTCCCGTTTGGGGTCGCGACGGACGCCGGCCGCAACCTGTATGTTGCCGACCAAAATAACAACCGCGTACTCGAATACAACAATCCGCTGGCGCCCGGCCCCGGCACCCCCGGGACGCCTGGTTCCGCGGGCGACACGACCGCCGATCACGTGTTCGGGCAGGGCGGCAATTTCGCTAGCAGCGACTGCGACCACGGCGGAGTGACTGCGAACAGCCTCTGTTTCCCGGTGGGTGTGGCGCTGGACGCCAACAGCAACCTCTACGTCGCCGACCAATCGAACAACCGCGTGCTCGAATACAACGCTCCGCTGACCGTAACCGCGACCGCCGGGAGCGGCGACACGACCGCCGATTTGGTGTTCGGACAGGGCGGCGCTTTCACTTCCAGCTAACTGCGACTCCCCCGAAGTGACTGCGGACAGCCTCTGTTTGCCTGCGGGTGTCGCGCTGGACGGCAGCAACAACCTCTACGTCGGCGACTTCAACAACAATCGGGTGCTCAAATACGAATCTCCACTGGCGGCCGGCGGCGGCAACCCGGGGACGCCTGGGTCCGCGGGCGACACCACCGCCGATCTGGTGTTCGGGCAGGGCGGCGATTTCACGTCGCGCGCCTGTAATTCCGACAGCATCTCAGGCAATCCCACCGCCAGCGACCTGTGCACCCCCGAAGGGATTGGGGTGGACGCCAGCGGCAACGTATACGTCGCCGACGCGACCAACAACCGGGTGCTCGAGTACGACAAGCCAGCAGTCGGCGTGACATCATCACCCACGCCTACTGCCACATCCACCGCAACCGCCACGGCGACTGCGACCCATACGGCGACGCCAACGGCATCAGGGACGAATACCGCTACCGCCACGGCCACGGCGACAGCAACTGCAAGCGCGACTGCCACCGCCACGCCGACGGCAACGCCGACGCCGACGACCACGCTAACGGTGACGGCTTCGCTCGCTTTCGGCAACGTTCCGGTTGGCGACACGGTCACCAAGAACATCAAGGTCGAGAACACCGGTACGCACTTACTGTTCGTCGGCAACGTGAGCTCGAGCGATCCTGAATATGCGGTCACGGCAAACAGTTGCCCGGGCGGCGGATTGGCGCATCTGGGCACCTGCGCGATCGCGATCGCGTTTACGCCGACGTTGGTCGGGTTGCATGGCGCGACGCTGTCGGTCAACGACAACGCATCGAGCAGCCCGCAGCATGTCGCGCTCAGCGGCACCGGCACGGTTGACATGACGGTCTTGCCGGCGAGCTTCCAATTCCTCAGCACGAAGATTGGCTCGAAGCGGACCACGACGATCACGGTGCACAACAATCAGACCAACCCGGTTACGCTGACCTTGCCGCCGGGCTTCAGCGGGACCAACGCCAGCGATTTCAGCGTGACGGGCGGCACTTGCCTGGCGCTGACGCCGGCATCGACGCTGGGGGCCAAACTGTCATGCACATTGATTGTCACCTACGCACCGACTGCGCTGGGCACCGAATCGGCGACGATGAAGGTTATCGACAGCCCCGATACGCTCGGGCCGTACACGGTTTCATTCACCAGCGCTGAGAACATCCCGGCGACGGTCAAGCCGGTCACACTGGCATTCGGCATCCTGACGGCCAGGACATCGCCGAAGACCAAGCCCATCACGGTCACCAACCTGTCGGCATTTTCGCTGTCGGTGAGCGAGGGGAGCGTCACCGGCGCGAACGCGGGCGACTTCGCGGTGGTGGCGGGCGGAACTTGCGGTGGCACGGTGTCGCCCAACTCGATTTGCACGATCTTGATTACGTTCACGCCCTCGCTCCACGCAACGGCGGAGAGTGCGAGTATCCCGGTGAGTATCGGGAGCGATCCGACCAGTCCGCATAATGTCGCGCTGACGGGGACCGGGCCTTAGGGCGCGATAGGACGGGATCGGATTTCACCGCATGATCGATCTTCATGATCGATCTTGCGGTGCAGTTTAAGAGCGCCCTGTCCGGCCATCGTGGCCGGGCGGGGCGTTTATTTTATGCGGCTGCGGGAATCCACAGACGCAAATTGGAAATCGCGCATCAATGAGCCTTCTTTGTTGCAGAGCGGGGGCAAAATTAGGTAGCCTTACGCCGGATTTTGAACCGGCGGGCGCGGGTCGACGCTGTACAATTTGGAATTGTTTAGAGTAATCAGTGAGATTGGAGAGGTCGCTCGTTCGTGGAGCGTCTTCATGGAGCTCGCTAGCGGATGGCTAAGTTTGATTGGGACGAAACCAAACGCCAGATAACCGATTCGCAAGCCTGGCAATCGATTTTCAGGCACGGTTACGAAGACACTCCGCGCAACCGGATCCTGATGGTATCCGGCAACGTGTGGCTGCATCTGCATCCGTCAAAAGTGCAGAAGCATACGGTGCGCCTTCGCTTCACCTGGTGCATGGGCGGAATCACGTTCCTGCTTTTTCTGGTGACCGTGATCACCGGCGTGTACCTGATGTTCTACTATCGGCCGACGGCGGAATACGCGTACGCCGACATGAAGTATCTCGAATTCGACATGCCGTTCGGGATGCTGATGCGCAATATGCATCGATGGGCCGCGCACGGAATGGTGATCGCGGTCTGGCTGCATATGTTCCGCGTGTTCATGACCGGATCGTACAAACCGCCGCGCGAATTCAACTGGGTAGTGGGCGTGATCCTGCTGGTGCTGACGCTGCTGCTGTCGTTCACCGGATATTTATTGCCGTGGGATCAACTTTCAATTTGGGCGGTTACGGTCGGCTCGAACATGGCGCGCGCTATTCCGCTGCTCGGGCATGGCGGGCCGTTCCATGAAGTGCTCGGAGTGAATCCGGTTTACGACGCGCGCGCGTTTTTATTTGGCGGCGCGGAAATTGGACCGCATACGCTACTGCGATTTTACATTTTGCACTGCATCTTCTTTCCGCTGCTCGCGACTATCTTCATGGCGGTGCACTTTTGGAGAATTCGGCGCGACGGAATGTCGGGGCCGCTTTAGGGAGAGCTGTGCGTAACTGGATATTGATTTCGAGCGGTGCGGCTCCGCAGGCCCCAAGCGAAGTTGAAGTGTTTTGCGGCGAGAAAGATCCGGGGTCCCTCGGCTGCGCTCGGGATGACACAAAATAGGAATGACACAAAAGAGATTGGGCTTAGATGGGTGATGTGTTTTCATGGCTTTTGCACCAGGGAATCGTGCGCGTGCTGTCGGTGCCGATCGGGATGGTGCTGTTGCTCTACCTGATGTACGTACTTTCAGCGCCTGAGCCGTGGCATGACGACGAGGACGGCGAGAAGCGCGCGGGCTAAAGGAATATTGAAAAAAGATCTTTGCTGCCGAACGCAAGAGATTAACCATGGCAAGCGAGCAAGGTAACGGGAGCAATATCGTGATGCGTGCGGCGGGCGCGGGCGGCGCCGCGTCGCGGACGCCGGCGTCAGGCGGTGGCTCGAAGCAAATCGAAGTTCCGATCAAGAAGGCCGGCTCCGGTATCGAGGAGAAGCTGCACACCTGGCCGTTCCTGGTCCGCAACGAATTTCTGATGACGCTGCTGGTGATCATCGTGCTGACGGTATGGTCGCTGCTGCTGAACGCGCCGCTCGAGCAGCCGTCGAATCCGACCCGCACGCCGAATCCGTCGAAGGCGCCGTGGTACTTCCTGGGCTTGCAGGAAATGCTGGTGTTCTTCGACCCGTGGTACGCGGGCGTGGTGCTGCCGACTTTGATCATCGTCGGGCTGATGCTGATTCCGTATCTCGACATCAATCCTAAGGGCAACGGCTACTACACTTTGCGCGAGCGCTCGTTCGAGATTTTGGCGTTCTTTATCGGGTTCCACATTTTGTGGGTCTCGTTCATTATCATCGGCACGTTTTTCCGCGGACCGGGATGGAACTGGTTCTGGCCGGGGCAGGTCTGGGATCCGCATCTGGTCGAGGCGCTGACTAACGTCGATCTGCCGTACATGTTCGGCTTCCGCGATTACCTGGCGTCGGCGATTTTCGGATTGACGCTGATAGTCGGCTACTTCGTGGTCGGCTATGCGGCGCTATATTTCTGGATACGATCGCGGCCCGCGCACGATCCGTGGTCGGCGTTCCCCGGCGGCGGTCCCGAAATTCTGCAGAAGTGGGGTCCGGTGCGATTTGGAATCACCGGCTTCCTGTTGCTCGCGATGGCCGGCGTGTTCATCAAGATGGCGCTGCGTCACGCCCTCAATATCAAGTACATACTGGTTACGCCGTGGATTAACATCTGACGTGGCCGCGAGCTGGTGTTCATCCTCGCCAAAGTATTGCAGGCGCTCGGACTCGCCGACGTTGGCTTCGCGCTCTACATCGGAGTTACGCAGCCGCACGGGATGGGCAACGAGTACAAGTTCACCGGGATTGGCATCCTGGTTTTTCTGGCCGGCTATATCATCGAGGGTTACTGGGGATCCCGCACATGACGCGCGGAGTTGAGGTTAGGTAGAGCAGATGGCTGGCAGACCGGGGCTGGATCCTACCGAGGAAGGGAAATCATACAGCGCGCTGTTCGTGCTGCTGGTGGCGGTGCTGCTGGTGAGCGCGGTCTGGTCGATCTGGGACGACAACATCTCGCGCCGGCCGTGGAAGGAATACCAGGTCAAGTGGGATCGGCTGGCGTACGACAAGTACATGCAGGACGCGGCCGACGAGCAGAAGCGGCTCAACGCCGATCCGGAATATCAGAAAGTCTCGAAGGATCTGGCGCAGGCGCAAAAGGAACTCGATTCCGGCGCGACAGGGGCCAAGCTCGACGAGCTGCGCGCGCAATTGCCCGCTCTCAAGGTCGCCGCCGACGACAAGGACCAGCTGGTCCGCTTCACCAAGTCGTTCCTGACCGAACGATGGTACGACTACAACCACGCGGTTCAGGAAAAGGAAGACCCGACACCGTACAAGAACGAGATCGACCAGCTTAACGCGGAACTGGCGCAGGAGAATATCGTCTCCGATAAGGCCAAGGCCAATCTGCAGGCGGTCAAGGATCAGATCGAGGCGCTGACCTCGAGAGTCGAGACTCTGACCGAGCAGAAGAAGAAACTCGACGCTAAGCATGACGACTTCGTCGACAAAGCTGACTCCTGGATGATTCCGGTCAAGCTGCGCAACACGGTTCTGTTCCGCTATCCGAAAATTCCAAAGATTCAGCAGACCGCGATCGACGATTTCGATCGCAACGCATTCGACCAGGCAGTCGCGCGCGTCGATCGATGCCAAAGCTGCCACATGGGCATCGACAAGAAGGGCTTCGAGAATGCGCCCGAGCCATTTCGCACCCATCCGAACTTCGATCAAGTCATCTTGAAACATCCGCCGGAAAAACTCGGATGCACGCCGTGTCACGACGGCCAGGGCGCCGCGGTCAGCTCGGCGCGGCTTGCGCATGGCAACGATCCGGATTGGGATTTCCCGATGCTCAAGGGCGACAAGATGCAGTCGCGATGCATCAAGTGCCATATCGACGTTGCGTCACTGGTCGGCGCGGATGGCAAGCCTATCGCGGCGAACTGGGTCGAAGGCGAGCGCATGTTCGAGCAGATGGGATGCACGGGATGCCACCTGGTCGAAGGCTACGAAGACATGCCGAAGATCGGGCCGTACCTGAAGCTGGCGTCGGCCAAGCTCGATCCGTCGTGGACGGTTAGATGGATCACCGATCCGCACACGTTCCGGCCGCATACGCGGATGCCGAACTTCATGTTCAATCACGATGAAGCGACCCAGCTTGCGGCGTTTATCCTGGATAGCTCGAGCAAGAATTCGAAAGACTGGACGACGGCGCATCCGGAATTGCCGACGCTCGAGGCTGACATCAAAAATCCCGCCTTCGTCGAGGAAGGCAAGGGGCTGTTCGAGTCGGTGGGATGCAAGGGCTGTCATGCAGTCGAGCCGGACCAGTACGGCGCGCCGGTCGGCGACGCGGCAAACTTCAAGCCGGCCGAGGCGCGCACGACCAAGGACTTCGCGCCCAACCTGAGCAAGATCGCGGAGAAGACTTCGGCGTCGTGGGTATATACCTGGCTCAAGAATCCGCGCGATTTCTCGCCGCACACCGCGATGCCTTCGCTGCGCCTGTCCGATCATGAAGCCGAAGCGCTGACCGCGTTCCTGATGACTCATGGCGATAAGAAGGAAGACGCCGGCGTCGAAACCGCGCTGAAGGATCCCGAGAATATCAAGAAGGGCGAGGCGCTGGTGCGCAAGTACGGATGCTTCGGATGTCATGAGATCGAGGGGATGGACAAGGAGTCGCGAATTGGCGTCGAGTTGACGACCTTTGGGTCGAAGCATCTCGACGAATTATTTTTCGGCAACCAGACCAACATTCCCGAGACGTGGGATCAATGGACGTTCCACAAGCTCCAGACCCCGCGCATCTACGCGACCAAGGACGTCGAGCAGTTGATGCCGAATTTCGACTTCGACGACGCCGACATCAATAACATAGTCGGGTTCCTCGCGAGTCTGACCCAGGGCTCGGTGCTGGAGCGTTACCGGATGCCCGGCTCGGAGCATCAGACGCAGATCGTCGCGGGCCGGCGGATGGTCAATTACTACAACTGCGTGGGATGCCATATCGTCGAGAATCGCGGTGGCTATATCCGGCGCTTCTACCCCGAAGACCAAATAAACTTCGCGCCGCCGATACTCAACGGCGAAGGTTTCAAGGTTCAGCCCGAGTGGCTATTCACGTTCCTGCAAGGGCCGACGCCGATTCGTCCGTGGCTTAAGATAAGGATGCCGACCTTCCACTTCACCAACGCCGAAGACGATACCATCGTGAACTACTTCACGGCGCTCTCCGACGTGAACGTGCCGTATATGTTCATCAACACGAACCTGATTCCGCCGGCCGAGCTGCAAGCCGGAGCGAAGCTGATGACGAAGGATTACTTCAACTGCTTCAGTTGTCATCAGCAGGGCGACAAGAAGCCCGAGGGGCCGGAGTCCGGATGGGCGCCGGATCTTGCGCTGGCGCATCAGCGGCTGAACCCGGAATGGATATTGAAGTGGATCGCAAATCCGCCGTCGCTCCAGCCGGGGACCAAGATGCCGTCGTTTTACCCGGGCGGTCCCGACGATATTCTGGGCGGCAAGCAGGACGATCAGATCCGCGCGCTGCGCGACTATATTTTCTGGTTCGGGACTCATCCGGGACAGACGTTGCCGGCGCAGGTGGCCACAGTTCCGGAGAAAGTGAGTAATAAGTAGGACGGCAAATTAGTAATCGATCAGGTATCGGACAATGGCGAAAACCCCGATGTTCGCGGTCGCGGAACGGGCGGCGGCTTCTCTAAAGCCCTATCCGTACGTATTGGTCGAAGAAGACGGCAGCGTTCGGGAGCTCCATGGTGAAGAGCGGAAATATCTGGAGACGCCATTTTCCCCGTTCGACGGAGCGCGCCCGTACGTCAAGAGCGACTACGAAAGCAGGGATGGATCGAAAAGCATCAAAGGCTTCTGCCCCCGCATGAAGATTCCTGACGGGCTTCTAATCGCCGACGCGCCTGACCACAACCCGATGCCAAAATTGTCGAAGGCGGATCTGGTTGAACTCTTGAAAAAGAAGATGAGCGACGGATTTGAAGTAACAGAACAGCCCGGCGGAGCGCTCATTGCGAAGCGTTTGAAAGGAAAGTAGCTGACTCACTACCGAGTGAGCTCTTTGATTGAGTACGGAATGGATATTTCGCTAGAGTGAGTGATTGTTCAATTGAGCATGATCTTTAACCGAACTAACTACCGAGGTGATTCGAAGAATATGAAAACTTATGCGGTTGTACTCGCAGCATGTGCGAGCGTTGCGCTCAGTGTGAGTATTGGCGCCAATCCGGCCATCGCGGCGGGTGGCACGGTAAGCGGGACCGTCAAGTATGACGGCACGCCGCCGACGCCGAAAAAAGTCGAAGTGACGAAGGACAAGGAAGTCTGCGCGCTGCATCCGCACGTCGAGGAAGACTTGCTGGTGGACAGCGGCGGCGGAATCGCGAACGCGGTTGTGATCGTCCAGGGCGCCAAAGGCGATTTGAAGCCGGGCGAAGTGAAGTTCGATCAAAAAGGATGCGACTACGTGCCGCATGTGCTCGCGTTCCCGGCCGGCAGCACCGTGGATATCATCAACTCCGACGGCATCCTGCATAACATCCATACCTACTCGGAAAAGAATCCTTCCTTCAACATGGCGCAGCCCAAGTTCAAGAAGCAGATTCAGCAGAAGGTCGAGAAGCCGGAAGTGATCAGGGTCACCTGCGATGCGCACGGATGGATGCATGGATGGTGGGTCGCGACCGACACGCCGTACTTCGCAGTGACGGACGACAAGGGCAACTACTCGATCGCGAACGTGCCGCCAGGCGACTACACCGTCCAGGTGTGGCAGGAAAAGCTCGGCACCCAGGATCAGAAGGCAAGCGTGAAGGACGGCGCGACGGCGACGACGAATTTCACGATGAAGCCGAAGGGCTAGCGAAGAGATCGCGGTTCATCACGTGAATGGAGGAGCCTGGATGAAGAGAGTGGTGATGTTGGGCGCGCTAACCGGCGCGATTGCGCTGTTGGTTGTCGTGCGGCAGTCGAACTCGATCGCGAAGGAAAGCGACGAAGCTGAAATCCGGGCGATGGAAGCCGAGATGATCAAAGATTTCGGCGCGAAGGACCTGGACAAGGCGCTCGCCCCGTACCTGCAGGACGAGACTCTCTTCGTCTTCGATGCGATTCCGCCGCGGCAATACGTCGGCATCAAGGCCTGGCGCGCGGACAACGAAGCCTTCATCGGATTGTTCCAGGGACCGCTGCACGCAGAAATGTCAGACCTGAGCGTCACCGCCGACGGCAAGCTCGGCTTCGGGCACAACGTCCAGCATTTCAGCGGCACCGACAAGAATGGCAAGCCGATCGATCTGACTTTTCGAGTGAGCGACGGCTACAAGAAGATCAAAGGCAAGTGGACGATCGTGGAAGAGCACCTTTCCTTTCCGGTCGATCTCGCAACCGGGAAGCCGGACCTGAGTTCAAAGCCGTAGCGACAGCAAGTCGAGAGCGAGTCACGGGACCGGAGCGATCCGGTCCCGTTTTTTATTTTTCACTCTTTCACGTGGATCAATCTCATATCGCAGGTTAGAGTACGACCATGCTGAAACGGCTTGATTCGATCGAAGTTGCGACTTCCGATCTCGCGGATGCGGCTTCTATTTACGAAAACAATTTCGGCTTCCACGTTACGAAATCGGCAGACGGAAAATCGGCGAGCGTGAAAGTCGGTGGCGCCGAAATCCGGCTTGCCTCGGGCGACGCGGCGGCGGCTGCGATCGCGGCGCCGGGCGAGGGTATGGTCGGGCTGTGGCTTGAGGCGGAGGACCTCGATCAAGTCGTCGCGAATTTTCGAATTGCGGGTTTGAGCGTGGACGCGATTCGGATCGAATCGGGGCGCCGAATTCTCGCGATAGATCCCAAACTCGCGAACCAGGTCCCGCTCTTCATCTTCGATCGCAAGATGTAAGGACAAGACGTAAGCGATTTCGCGGTTACCCACATCACGCAAATCACGCTAACGCCTGACTATAAAGTCCCTTAAAGCACTACGAGCGACGCTCGGCATACCTCTTGCGTCATTACTGTGCGAGACTCGGATCTACGGTCTGAGAAGAGGTTTTCTATGTCGAAGATAAAACGAATCGTCCCAATTTTTCTGCTTACCGGCGCGCTTTTCGTGATCCCCGGCTGCGCAGAGCATGTCGACGAAAGTGCCAACCAGGTAACAAATGACACGGGCAGCACGGTCGGCTCGGTGCTGGATGGAGTGGGCTCGGTCGTTATGTACCCCTTCCACGTAGTCGGCGATATCCTGTAGCGAACAGCACCTAGACTTCGGTCGTGAAGCTGGCGCGGACGTCCTCCTCGAGGCGCCGCGTCAGTTCGGTTCGGTCGGCACTGCGCATCCCCTCGGTTGAGATCGGTTTGCCAATCCGCATGCGCATCGTGCCGCCCGGGACCACGACTTTTGCGCCGCGCGGAAAAAACCTGCCCGATCCGCTAATCGACATCGGCACCGCGGGAAGCTTGCACATGATCGCGAGCCATGCGGCGCCGTCGTTGAACTCATGCACGCGATTGTCGTTGAAGCGATGACCTTCGGCGAAAACGCACATGTCGAAGCCGCTCTTGATGATCTGGATTGCTTTGCGGATCGCCTGGCCGCCTGCTTCGCGATCGATGATCACGTGACCGCCGCGATGCATCGCATAGCCGACGACCGGGATTTTCAGCAGCTGTTTCTTGGCGACGAAACGCGGCTCGCCGGGGATGTAGCCGGCGGTTGCGAAGATATCGAAGAAGCTCTGATGATTGGCGACCAGCACGAACGACTTGAGCCCCGCGAGATTCTCGAGCCCTTCGATCTCGACGTGGATTCCACACAGCCTGACTATTCCGCGGCCCCATGCGCGAGTGATCAATGTGACCGCGTGATGCTTGCCGAGCGTGGCGCCGATCGCGGCGCCGATCGCGCAGATCGCGGTCCAAATTGCGGAGAGCAGGGTGGCCGTCGCGCCCCATACGAGACTGAAGATGCCGCGCGGCGCACCGGCGGCGTAAGGGGATGCGTCGACGTGATTGCCCATGCAGACACTTTGCACGCCGAAGGCGTCGACCCGCAAGCGTCAAAGTGCCTTTGCGATTAGTTTCGTGCATCCGGCGGGCGGGGCAAGTTGACACCGGCTAATGGCGTTGGTACATCGATGCGGGACGGATATAATTGCGTAGTAGAGCGGGCGCAGAAGGTTTTTTAATGGAACATATCACCGGACTTCAACAGTTTCTCGATATCCTCACCGTGCCGGACAATATCCCGATCATCGCGATGATGTTCCTGGTGATGTTCTTCACCTACATCGCGTTGAAGCAGGCGCGGCGCAACGATCAGCTGATCGAGCATGGGCATCGCGAACGAATTATCGACGAGATGAGGAAGTAGGGAGCAGGATGGCATTTACGATCATCGCCGAGAACTGCACCGGATGCAGCGCGTGTGAAAAGCGCTGTCCGACCGGCGCAATCTCCGGGCTGTCGAAAAAGGTTTATTACATCGAAGCCGCGATGTGCATCGATTGCGGCGCGTGCGGGGTTATCTGCCCCGACGACGCAATCATGAACAATCTCGGCGACATCACTCACGTGCTAAAGCGCGCCGAGCGTCCGGTCGCGGTGGTGCATCCCGACAACTGCAACGGATGCGGCGTGTGCGTGGACGTTTGCCCGTTCGATTGCATCTCGCCGTCGCCGGAAAACACGGCCGTGTATCTCGGCAAAGTGCAGGTCAACGAGAAGACCTGCGTCGGATGCCTGCTCTGCGAAGAGGTTTGCGGATGGGACGGAATTTACATCATGCCGTCCGGACAGAAGGAGGCGTTCCTGAACTCGATCGGCTACTCGAGCTCGGAGAACGACGCCGCCTGATCGAGTTGCGCGCGCTTGCCGATGTGAAAGCTTCGGTATCCGGCCGCGTCGCCGGCTCGTTGTTTTTCGGATCGCAGTGCGCGCGGTAGCATGTCGATCTTCGTTTTTCTGCTCGCGATGCTGGCGGTCCCCGATGCGATCCTGGCCGCCGATACGCCATCGCAGTCATCGCAATCCGAAGAAAATTCAGAGGCGGCGTGCAACTCGATCAAAACCGCGCTTCATGCGCTTGCCGCCGCTGAACACGACGAGTCGCTGGCGCTCGATCTGGCGGCGGAAGGCGGCTCGGCGGTGATCGTCGTAGGCGCGGCTGGCGGGCGTGCTCGATCGCACGCAGGATTTGCGCGCGGTGCTGAAACACGTGCGGCACAGTCCGGTCGCGCGCGATCCGATGGTCGATCAATGCACCCGGATGGGTTTCCGCGCACTGGTCATCTCGGAAAAACTGAGTTCCGATGTGGAGACGGTATTATCAGGCGGCTCAGGCTCTATCGTCGAGACGCCCGAGCACAACACTACCCGACCCGGGCCCGCACCGGAGCGGCCTGCTCCCGCCAACTGATCGCGAACCGATCAATCTGACACGCGCTACGCGGTACTGGCGACTGTGCTTAAGACTGGCTGCTGCGGGTGCGGACTGCGGCAGGTTCCGTGATACGGACCTGTCGTGCGGCGGAGCGGCGGGGAACGAAGACTGCCGCAGCCGCGAGTATCAGGAGCATCGCTTGCGCGCCTAGAGACTGAACCGTCGGGAACAGACCGAGCATCGGGATGGTCGGAACAAAGTCGACGAAGGTGGCCGGTACGATCGACGCTTCCTGCAGGCTCGCGACACCCTGGCCGATAAAGACGACCGCCAGCGCGTAGAGCAGGGCGGACGTCGCGTGGAAGAAAATCCCCATCGGGATCCGATCCGCGGCGCGTTTGAGAACGACGAACGCGATCGCGAGCGCGAACGCCGCGACGACGATGCCGGCTGCGACTGCATGGCGCTCGACAGTTTCGGTCGCGCCGTTGGTGAGCGCCTGGAAGAAGACGATCGTTTCGGCACCCTCGCGCATCACGGCGAGAAACGCGGTGAGCCCCAGCGCGATACCCGGAAGCGTGCTCTGCTCGGCGCTTTCGAGCTTGTGGCTGATAAACTTCATCCAGCGGTCGGCCTGTCCCTTGGAAGTAAGCCAAGAGCTGACGTAGAAGAGCGTTGCGGCGGCGAAGACTTGAAAGCAGCCTTCGAGCGTATCGCTCATGTCGTCGCTGATCAGATGATTGACCGCCCACGCGAGCGCGATGCTTGCGACGATCGCGGCGATGGCGCCCGCGTAGATATCTCGCGAGCGGCCGATTCGTCCAATCCCGCGGGTGCCCGCCGCCAGCGCGACGATCACCAGCATCGCTTCCATCCCTTCGCGGAACAGGATGCCGAGTGAGAAGAAGAAATATGCGACGGCGGTATGAGTCATTGGGTGGTGGTCGGTTGGTAGGATTCGGGATGTTAATCGTCAAGCAGGAGCTAACACGTCATAATTTTGAGAATCATTCTCAATATGATGTTATTCGCCGCCTCTAAGAATGTCAAACGTGTAAAACCTTCCTCATAGTTGACACCCGCCTTGTGCTTCGGAGCACTCCGACCAGCAAATTCATGCTGAATTTTAAACATAATCCACGGACGAGCGAGAAGATCGGCAAGGCCCCGAAATTGCGTGCATATGAAATCCGCGCCAATGGGGGCCCTACTGGTACGAGGAGGACGTACGAATGAAAGCCAGTTTTCTATTCGTTTTGCTTGCGATCGCGACGCTTGCAGCCGGCCCAGGTTCCGCCGCCGCGGCCACGGCATGCAGCCCGTTTGGCAATCCTCCGCAGACGTTGATCAGCAACCCGGTTCCGATCTGTGCAGGAGGGACGCTGTTAGGTCCCTGGAATGATTCCGACGGCACTCCACGCTATGCGTGCCTGTACGAACCGCTGGGCGCCTCGGAATCGAATCCGCTGCCGCTGCTCGTATGGTTGCATCCTTCGCTGGTGACCGCCGACTCGATAACCTCGACCAACATCCTGTCGTTCCAGAACAACTTCAGCCTTAGCCCCGGCACCAAGGGCTTTGTGGTGCTGACTCCTGAGGGTCGCGAGACGACGCATTTCTATCCCGCCCCCGACAATCAGGGCCCCGGATGGGACAACTGGTACCGACAGTTCACTCCGGGCAACAGGAACATCGGTAACCAGAGTTTTCCTGAAAATGTAGACGCCGCGACCATCGATCATTTCATCAACGTGGTGCAGGCCAACGGAACCGTGCTCAGGGACAAGACGTTCGTCTCCGGATGGTCCAACGGATCCGCGATGTCGTATATCTATGCGCTCAACCGCCCCAACGTGAATGCGATCGCGGTGTATTCGGCGCCCGATCCGTTCAAGGCCTTCAACGATCCATGCCCGCAGACTCCAGTCGAGGATCATCCCGCTAGCAACGCAGAGATCCAGGTTCCGAATCCAAAGATCCAAAGCTACCAAGTGCACAATTCCTGCGACATCGCGGGCCTGTGCCCCAACAGCGAGATGATCATCAGCCAAGTGGCGACGCTCGGCGCCAACCCTGACGAGGACGTGATAATCGACTCGCTCAAGCAGCAGGTCGGCTTTTGTGATCCGCTGTGCGGCACCGATCCGGACGGCACCAGCACGAGCCTGCCTGGCATTACGGTCGGCTCACTGAATCACATCGAATGGCCGCTCACCTGGACCGAGCAGATGCTGACCTTCCTCGCCAGCCATCAGTAGGACGATCGCCGCCTCGGCCGGCCCGCCATGTGCGGGCCGTGCGCCCATTCTCCTCTACTTGCTCGCGCGGACAGCCGGTAGTAACTTCGAGGCTGAAGCGGGCCCGCCGATTTGATCGTGCGCACGGCCGCTTCAAGTGCTTTTATGGGGTCAAGCGACTCCAATAGCCGGAGAGGTACATTGAGTTACGCCTGATGCGCTGTACCTATTGCCATGAGCGCGCCGGGTTCCTTCGCCGGGTCTGTGTGCCGTGCGCGAAGGTCGTCGCGATTGTGGACCGGGCCGGCGGCGACGTGGGCCTCGCGGGCCTGGTCGATATCTTTATCGAAGAGGGGCTGAAGCGCGAGCAGGTGGATGTGGTGCTCGACGCGCAGGTTGGCGCCGAGCCGACGATTCGGGACCGGCTGACCTCGAACCTCACCAATGTCCTGATGCGAAATCTCGGAATGCCGGGCCGGCAGTCGCCTGAAGATGTAAAGCGGGTGCGCACGCAGATGCGCACCGGCGGCGGCGCGGGAACCTGGGTCGGCGGCGAAGAGCCTCCGGAGCATCATTGACTCGCGGGAAATCGACGATGGAAAAAGATCGCAGCGATTTTGCCGTGATGAACCGGATGATCGATCACATCCGCTTGCTGATCGCGGTCGATGACGAAGCGATCCCGGTCAAGAAGAAGCTCGAAGCGCAGGCTCTGCTCAAGGACTTCCAGGCTCTGCTCGCGGAGCCAGCCGAAAACCAGGAGCGCGGCCGGATCAAAGGCTACTACGAAATTTTATGCCGCGATCTTGGCGACGAGGCCGACGTCGCGGCGCTGTTGAGCTCGCTGAAAAATTACATTCCATACCTGTAGATCGGGTCAAAGGTGTTTTCTGGGAGAAAGCAATGAGTTTACGGCAGATCGGCGTGATTGGGGCGGGGCAGATGGGCGCGGGGATTGCGCAGGTCGCGGCTCAGGCGGAAATCGCGGTCATGATGCATGACGTGACGCCGGAGCTGTGCAAGCGCGGAGTCGATTCGATTGCGCGCAACTTCAACCGGATGATCGAGCGCGGCCGCTTCAAGCCTGAAGAACGCGATCGCGTGATGCGCCGGGTCGAGACGACCACCAACCTCGAGGATCTCGCCAAGGTCGATTTCGTTATCGAGGCGGTGATCGAAAACGAAGACGCGAAGATCGCGCTCCTGCAGAAGCTCGACAAGGTCTGTCCGCCGGAGACCATCTTTGCCTCCAACACGTCGTCGATTTCGATCACCAAGATGGGCGCGAAGACCGCGCGCGCCGATCGCGTGATCGGAATGCATTTCATGAATCCGGTTCCGGCGATGAAGCTGGTCGAGATCATTCGCGGGCTGGCGACTTCAGAGGCGACCTTTCAGCAGACCCGCGCGCTCGCCGAGCAGCTCGGCAAGACCACGATGACGGCGCAGGATTTTCCCGGCTTCATCGTCAATCGCGTCCTGCTGCCGATGATCAACGAAGCGATTTACACCATGTATGAGGGCGTCGGCGGGGTGACCGATATCGACACTGCGATGAAGCTCGGCACCAATCAGCCGATGGGGCCGCTCGAGCTGGCCGATCTTATCGGGCTCGACACCTGCCTCGCGATCATGGAGGTGATGCATCGGGTGCTCGGCGACGACAAGTATCGGCCGTGCCCGCTGCTCAAGAAGTACGTCGACGCCGGCTATCTCGGGCGCAAGTCGGGACGCGGTTTTTATGAATACGATGAGAAGGGCACGTTGATTCCGCCGGCTCATTGAATGCCCGCGACGGCGGCGGGGAACCTGATGGCGCGACGCGCGCCGGGAGGAAAACATTATGTCGGTGAAGGCATTCATTTTGATCGACACGTCGCCGGGAAAAGCGCGCGATGTCGCGGCCAAGATTCGCGCCGTGGGCGGTGTTTCGGTCGCGCATGCGGTCACGGGCCCGCACGATATTATCGCGATCGCCGAGGCGCACGACGTGACCTCGCTCGGCGAGCTGGTGGTGCAGAAAATTCAGAGCGTGCCCGGGGTGAATCGGAGCCTGACTTCGATCGTCGCGGACTAGCGCGGTAAAAGAGATGCCCGCTCACCGGGGTGTCGGATGGTATAGACTTAAAGTCAGAGTTGAATTCAGGAAGACCGTATAGAGATGGCTGAACTACCCGTAATCAAACGCCTTAGAAAAGACCTCGAGACGCTCAAGCGCGAACTGACCGTGGACCTGCCCAAGGAGCTCGAGCGCGCGCGCGCTCACGGCGACCTGTCGGAGAATGCGGAATGGGCGATGGCGAAGCAGCGCCAGGAATTCCTGCGCGCGCGGGTGAATAATCTCGAGGCGCGAATCGCGGAGCTGACGATGATCGACCTCGAAACGATTCCGCGCGATACCGTTGGGCTCGGCAGCCGCGTGAAGCTCGAGGATCTTGACGAGGGCGGCGTCGCCGACTTCGAGATAGTGGTGCCGGAAGAAGTGGACGGCGCACAGAATCGGATCTCGTTGTCGTCACCGCTCGGGCGCGCGCTAATCGGCAAAGCGGAGCAGGACGATATCGAAGTCGTCACGCCCAAAGGCAAGCGCGCCTACATGGTGAAGAAGCTCATCACGATTCACGCAGTGCTGGCAGCCGAAAACGGGACGAAGTAACCGGCTCGACTCCCGCGCATTCAGTCGTCGTACATCGAATGGATCTGAATCGATCTCATCCTTCGCGTACTCTTGCTCATATCAGCACTGGAAAGGAGCAATACCATGAGTGAAGCGACGCTCGGCGGCCGGTTCACGTTCCCCGGCACGTCACTGACGGTCCAACGGATTGGCTACGGCGCGATGCAGCTGGCCGGGCCGGGCGTGTGGGGCCCGCCCAAAGACCCCGACGGTGCGATCGCTGTCCTCCGCGAGGCCGTCGCGGCCGGCGTGAACCATATCGACACCAGCGACTACTACGGCCCGCACATCACCAACCAGATTATTCGGCAGGCGCTGCACCCGTACCCGGCTGGACTGATGATCGTCACCAAGCTCGGGGCTCGCCGCCCGCCCGACCAGTCGTGGCAGCCGGCTATCTCGCCCCAGGAACTGACCGCCGGCGTTCACGACAACCTCCGCAACTTGGGCATCGACGCGCTCGACATCGTCAATTACCGCGTGATGGGGTTGGTCCACGCTCCCGCGGAGGGGTCGATCGCCGAGCAGGTGACGGTTCTGGCCGAGCTGCGGCGCAAGGGCCTTATCCGCCACATCGGCCTGAGCAACGTCACTGCGTCTCAAGTGGCCGAGGCGAATGCGATCACCGACATCGTGTGCGTGCAGAACAACTATAACCTGGTCCACCGCCACGACGACGCCCTGATCGACGACTTGGCCCGGCAGGGCATCGCGTACGTGCCGTTCTTCCCGCTCGGTGGATTCTCGCCGCTGCAGTCGTCAACGCTGGCGTCGGTCGCGGGCCGACTCGGGGCCACGCCGATACAGGTCGCGCTGGCGTGGCTGCTACATCGGTCGTCCAACATTCTATTGATTCCTGGCACGTCGTCGCTCGGCCACCTCCGCGAGAACCTAGCCGCAGGCCAGTTGACACTGTCGCCCCAAACCTTGGCGGAATTAGACGGCGGCGGAGGCGGTGATGTGGTGACGGCCGGCTCGGCGGCAGCGCACGCTATTAATCGCCGAACATCAAATCGATCTGATCCTTGAAGTGCGACTGCACTATCTTGCGACGCACCTTTAGTGATGGCGTCAGCTCGCCGTTCTCCTGGGTGAAGGGTTGCGGCACGATCGTGAAAGCCGCGATCGCCTCCACGTCCGAGAGTTGCTTGTTGATCTCGCGGATTCGCTCCTGGACCAGCTTTCTCAGCGCTTGTGATTTGCCGAGCTCGGTGGAATTTTTCGGATCGAGTTTATTCTCGCTTAGAAAATCCACCAGGTTTTCGTAGTCTGGCACCACCAGCGCCGCGAGATGCTTTTTGCGATCGCCGATGACGCAGGCCTGGCTGATGAACTTGTCGGCGGTGAGCTTGCTCTCGACGTATGCGGGCGAGATGTTTTTGCCGCCCGATAGCACGATGATCTCCTTCTTGCGGTCGGTGATCGAGATATAGCCCTCGGCGTCGATCTTCGCGATGTCGCCGGTGTGCAGCCATCCGTTTTCGTCGATCGCCTCCTTCGTCTCCGCCTCGAGCTTGTAATAACCCTTCATCACGTTTGGACCGCGCAGCAGCAACTCGCCGTCGGGCGCAGTTTCGACCTCGATATGCGGGAGCGGGCGGCCGACGCTGCCGATTCTGGTTTTGCCGTTGTGCAGATTGCATGCGACGACCGGCGCCGCCTCGGTCAGCCCGTAACCTTCGACGATTGGGACTTCGGCCGCCGCGAGGAACCGGTTGATCTCGCTCGGCAGTGGCGCGCCGCCTGAGATCAGATAGCGCATTTTGGTCCCGAAAATTGCGCGGATTCGCGCGAACACGAGGCGCCGAAATAACGCCATCCCGAGCGCGAGATGAGCGGGGACCGGTTGCCCGCGATGCCGATAGTGCGCTGCCTCCTCGCCGGTCGAGAGCGCGAGCTTGAACAGCCGCTGGCGCATCGGCGGCGAGGTCTCGACCGTGCGCATCACGCGGCCATGGATCACTTCAAGCAGACGCGGCACGGTGAGCACCACGGTCGGCTCGACTTCAGTAAGGTTCGATGCGATCTGCCCCAGGCTCTCCGCAAACGCGATCGTTCCGCCGGCCATCGCGACCGTGTAGTAGCCGGCGGTGCGTTCGAACGAATGCGCGATCGGCAGATGCGAGAGCGTCATGTCGGTCTCACCCAGACCCAGCACGGTCAGCGCGTCGTCGCCGTTGGAAAGGATGTTGCCGTGGGAAAGCATCACGCCCTTCGACGTGCCGGTGGTGCCCGAGGTGTAGATAATGGTCGCCAGGTCGTCGCGTCTGCCCTCCGCGATCGCAGCCGGCGCGTCGCCCATCACCGACGCAATCGTCCGTACCGCGGCCGAGCCGTTCGCCGCAGGCGCGGTTTCGGCGCCGCCATGCATCGCGAGGATGTCGGTCACCTCGGGCATCGAGCTCTTGAGGCCGGCGATCTTGTCGATCATCTCGGGCCCGTTCGCCGCGACGATCTTCGCGCCCGAGTCGTTGATCACGTGCGCGGTCTCTTCGAGTCCGCTGGTCGTGTAGAGCGGCACCACGACGGCGCCGAGTCCGAGCACGGCTTGATCGACGACGATCCATTCGGGGCAGTTGTCGGAGAGAATCGCGACTCGATCGCCGTGCTTGACGCCCAGGTTCGCGAGTCCGGCGCGGAGTTTCCCCGCGGTGTCGGCGATCTCGGTCCACGAGTGGTCGGTCCACTTGCGGTCGCGTTTGTCCTTCAAGAAGACGCGCGAGCCGTATTTCCGCGCCTGGGCTTCAAAGGATTGCGCTAATGTCGCCGCGCGATCAGGCATAGCCGGAATAGACCTCCCACTCCTGCATGTTCTCGCATCTCTAGCCCTTCTAGCCCAAACCGTTGTCGCCGCCAATCTCGAAACGGATGCGGATGGAAAGATCTGCGCGGAGACGGTGCGAAACGCTTGAAATTATTGGCGAAATGTGAGCGTCATGACGGCGGTGAAATTAAGCTGGGGTTGTGGCGGTGGACTAAGATTTTTCATTTCACTAATCGACGGGCCGATGCGCATAATCACGCCAAATCTGTTGATCGGGAGGCGTTGAGGCGCGCTGTGGGCCTGTTAAGTCGGCGCGGCGAACGCGTCTCCGGTACTTGCGCTTGCGACTTTCGAGGTGACGAGGTCACGATTTAATGCTCGAGCATCTGTATTTTCCGCACGACATATCGACCTTCGGTCCGCAGATCGATTGGCTCTTCGAGCTGATCTTCTGGATCGTCATGGCCGTCTGGATCGCCGTGATGGTCGCGATGGTGATCTTCATGATCCGCTATCGCACCCGGCCCGGGCGCAAGGCTGAATATATCGAGGGCAACACGCGGCTTGAGATCGTATGGACGACGGCGACCGCGGTCATCCTGGTGATCCTCGCGTTCATGAGCCGCTCGACCTGGGCCGACATCAAGGAGCACGGGCCGCCGGGGCAGGTCTTCTATAAGGTCAATGCCAAGCAGTTCAATTGGGAGATCACATACGCAGGCCCGGACGGTAAGTTTGGCAAGGACGCGATCACCGTTGAAAACGAAATGCATGTCCCGGTCAATCAAGTGGCGCGAATCGATCTGACCTCAAAGGATGTCATCCATAGTTTCTTCGTCCCCAACATGCGGCTTAAGCAGGACGCGGTTCCGGGCCGCCTGATCCACGTCTGGTTCGAGGCGACCGAAACCGGGCAATACGAAATTCCCTGCGCGGAGCTCTGCGGCTTCGGGCATTCGGGCATGAAGGGCACCTTGACCGTTGAGTCGCAGGCGGATTTCGACAAGTGGCTCAAAGACAAATACGCAGAGAACAAGTAGTGGGGCCGGAATCTAACGAACCGGCACGGCGCGCGTAGGAGATATTCCAAGATGAGCAGTACGGCAGCGGTTGCGGGTCACGGCGCGCACGCGGAGCATCATGAGCTCGGCTTCATCCGAACCTACATCTTTTCCACCGATCACAAGATGATCGGGCGCCAGTTCCTGTTCATGGCGCTGTTCATGATGTCGATCGGCGGACTGATGGCGATGCTGATGCGGCTCGACCTCGCCTTCCCCGACGAACAGTGGAAGTTCCTCGCCTACTTCCCTTCATTTCTGCAAAGCGACAGCGCCATCACCCCCAACATCTACAATTCCATGCTCACGATGCACGCCACGATCATGATCTTCTTCGTGGTGATGCCGATCCTGGTCGGATGCTTCGGCAACTTCCTGATCCCGTTGATGATCGGCGCGCGCGACATGGCCTTTCCGAAGCTCAACATGCTGTCGTTCTGGGTCGGCGCGGTCGCCGGCGTGCTGATCCTCTCGTCGTTCTTCGTGCCCGCCGGTCCGGCTGCGGCGGGATGGACCTCGTATGCGCCGCTGAGCGCGGTGCCTCTCTACACCGGCGTCGATTGGGGCCAGGATTTGTGGTGCATCAGTCTGATCGTGCTCGGCGCGTCGTCGTTGATGGGCTCGATCAACTACATCACGACCATCATCAACATGCGCACCAAGGGGATGTACTTCTTCCGCATGCCGCTGGTGATCTGGTCGCTGTTCATCACCGCGATCCTGCTTCTGCTGGCGCTGCCGGTGCTGACCACGGCGCTGGCGTTGTTGCTGTTCGATCGGATGGGCGGCACGCATTTCTTTCTGCCCTCAGGCGGCGGCGAGCCGCTTCTCTGGCAGCATTTGTTCTGGTTCTTCGGCCACCCGGAAGTGTACATCATGATCCTGCCCGGGATGGGAATTGCGTCGGACGTGATCTCGACATTCTCGCGCAAGCCGATCTTCGGTTATCGCGCGATGGCCTACGCGATGATCGCGATCGCGTTCCTTTCGTGGATCGTCTGGGGTCATCACATGTTCCAGTCCGGGATGGATCCCGCGCTCGGCAGCAGCTTCATGATCACGACGATGGTGATCGGAGTGCCGTCGGCGATTAAGACCTTCAACTGGCTCGGCACGCTCTACAAAGGGAACATCCATTACACGGCCGCGATGATGAACGCGCTGGCGTTCGTCTCGATGTTCGTAATCGGCGGCCTGTCGGGAATCTGGATGGCGTCCACGCCGGTGGATATGTATATCCACGATACTTACTTCATCGTCGCGCATATCCACTACGTACTATTCGGCGGTAGCCTGTTCGGAATCTTCGCCGGCATTACCTATTGGTATCCAAAGATGTTCGGGCGCATGATGAGCGAGACGCTTGCTAAGGTCCATTTCTGGATTACCTTCGTCGCGTTCAATTGCACCTTCTTCCCGATGCACATCCTGGGGATGGCGGGTCACATGCGCCGCATTTACAATCCCCAGCAATACGATTTTTTGAAGCCGATCATCGGAATCAACGAATTTATTTCGATCAGCGCGTTCGTGCTCGGCTCCGCGCAGTTCCTGTTTCTGGCCAACATCATCTGGAGCTACTTCAAGGGCGCGAAGGCACCCGAGAATCCGTGGAACGCAAATACACTGGAGTGGACGACGCCGTCACCTCCGCCGCATGGCAACTGGCCGGGCACAGTGCCGGTCGTTTACCGTGGACCGTACGAGTACAGCTCGCCCGAGGTCGCGGAGGATTTCCTGCCGCAGTCGCAGTTGATCGAGCACTCGACCGCCGCGGCGGATTAGGTATTCGCACCAAGCTCGAATGAATCAGTTTCCAGTCGATCGTGAGAATGGGCGCGCGCTGCATCGTTTTGCGGTGCTGACCGCGTGCGCCACCTTTGGTCTGATTTTCGTCGGCGGTCTCGTCACCTCGACCGGCTCCGCGCTCGCGGTGCCGGACTGGCCGCTCGCGTTCGGCAAGCTAATCCCGGCGTGGGAAGGGGGTATCCGCTTCGAGTTCGGTCATCGCCTCGCCGCCGGCACCGTGGTGATTCTCACGCTGATGCTGATGGCGTGGGCGTGGCGCGCGGAGCCGCGACGATGGGTCCGTCAACTCGTATTCATCAGTTTTGGACTGATCATCGTGCAGGCGATCCTCGGCGGAATCACGGTGTTGCTCGAGTTGCCGCTCGCGATCGCGGTCGCGCACGCCGCAACCGCGCAGGCGCTGTTCTGCCTGATGGTTTCGATCGCTATTTTTACGAATCCTCGATGGGAAACGACTCCGCACCTCGATGAGGCGCCGGCGCGAATCGCACTGCCTACTCTGGCCGCAGCGACGACGGTCGTTATTTATACACAGATTCTGATCGGCGCCGTGATGCGGCACATGAGTGCGGGCCTTGTGATTCCCGACTTTCCACTTTCGTTTGGCCAAATCGTCCCGCCGTTCTTCAACCAGTTCATCGCGATCAACTTTGCGCATCGGTGCGGCGCGATCGTCGTCACCGCGATGGTTCTGTGGACCGTCGCGCGCGTCCTCAGAACGCATCGCGAGGTCGTCGCGCTTCGCCGGCCGGCGCTCGGATTGTTCATCCTGCTGGTCGGGCAGATTTGTCTTGGCGCGATGACCATTTGGAGCGGGCGCAACGTGCTCATCACGACCAGCCACGTCGCGATCGGTGCGGCAGTGCTCGCGACCAGCCTCACGCTTACGCTTCGCGCATATCGCATTCTCGGAGTTCCGCATCGCGCTGATGCGATCGAGTCGCGTGCGCACGCGCGCCGCGCCATGGAACATCAGGTGACCGCATGAATACTAAGGTTGCGGCCGCTGAATCCGCGCTGACTATCCCGCACGGCCGGGTGAGCGACTATTTCGAGCTGACCAAGGCGCGCGTGGTCCTGATGGTTCTGGTCACGACGCTCGCAGGCTTCTATCTCGGCGGGCGTGCGGGATTTGACGTGACCCTCGCGCTGAATCTGATCGTCGGCACCGCGCTCGCGGCCGGCGGAACGCTCGCACTCAATCAATACGTCGAGCGCGACACCGACGCGATGATGAAGCGCACCCAGCATCGTCCGCTCCCCGACATGCGGATGCGGCCGGCGGAAGCGCTGGCATTCGGCGCGAGTGCGACTGTCGCAGGCTTCATCTACTTGTCAGTCACGACGAACCTGCTCTGCACCGCGGTGATCGCGTCGGTCACCGTCATTTATCTTGGCGCGTACACGCCGATGAAGCGCTACACCTGGATGTGCAACCTCGTCGGCGCGATTCCCGGCGCGCTGCCTCCAGTTGCGGGATGGGCCGCGGCGCGTGGCAGCCTCGCGCTCGAACCGATGATCCTGTTTGCGATCATGTTCCTCTGGCAGTTGCCGCACACTATGGCGGTCGCGCGCCTGTACCGCAGCGACTACGCCCGCGCGGGAATCTGGCTGCTCCCGAAGGACACCGCGCGCGGCGGAAATCCGTCGAATCCGGTGGTGATCGCCGGATGCCTCGGGCTAATCGCGATCGGAATTGTTCCAACACTGCTCGGATTCACCGGCGCCGTTTACATGATACTTGCCACGGCACTCGGCGCCGCGATGCTTGTGTTTGGATTTGCGATGGTTCGTGCGCCCGAGAATCTCACCGCGGCGCGCAGACTGTTGCTCGCGTCGCTTGTCTATTTGCCAATCGTGCTACTGGTATTGGTTTTAGATCGAGTGTGAGTAAGACGATGCCGACATTAGTAAGCCGCGAAGAGCGGAAAGTTGAAATCTGGCGCACTCTTAAAATTCTGATCGGCATCATGGTCCTGCTGGTAGTTGTGTCGGTCGTGACGATTGTCGTGAAGCATTGACGAGAAGCATCCAGATGACGCGAAACGTGACAGCATCGAGTTCGACAGCGAAAGTCCGGCCGTTCGTGGCGCCGATACGGCGTCGTGGAGGCGGGTCCGACTCGAACGTCCGACGGCGACCAGCGCGAGCGCCTGTTCATCAGCAGCGCGATGCTCGCGGTCCTGATGGTTATCGGGACCGAGATGATGCTCTTCAGCGGGCTCATCGGATCGTTTCTGGTTTTCCGCATGCAGGCGGCGTTCTGGCCGCCGCCCGGTCTGCCGCGCCTGCCGATCGCGGTCACCTGGGTAAACACTTTCGTGCTGCTCGCGAGCGCGGTCACGATCTCGATGGCCCTTCGCGCGGTGCATCATAGCCGCCAACGCCTGCTCAGACGTTACTTGCTCGCGACGCTCGCGCTGGGGGTGACGTTCCTCGCGGTGCAGGGCAGTGAATGGGTGCGGCTGGTCGCGCACGGACTCAAATTGTCGAGCGGCTCGTACGGCAGCTTTTTTTATATTCTGATCGGATGCCACGCCGCTCACGTCACCGCCGGCGTCATCTGGCTCTCGATCGTCGTCGTGGCCGCGATGCGCGGGCGTTACAATGCCCGCAACTCGAGTGGAATCGAGCTCTGCGCGGTATACTGGTTTTTCGTCTGCGCAGTCTGGCCGGTCCTGTTTGGACTGGTATATCTAATGTAGTTTGGCGGGTGAGAGGAACGCGATGATTAAAAGTGGAAAGCTCAATGCTGCGGTGATGGCGATAGTAAGTGCGCTTTTCGCGGCGTCTCCGCGAATCGCAAACGCGTGCGCGACTTGCGGACTGTCGTCGGGCGATCACGCGTTCAACGCGTACAAGGCCAGCGTGCTATTCATGCTGGCATCACCGTACGTTTCGTTCGCGGCGATTGGAGGAATCACGTGGTTCGTCTATCGTCGCTCGATCCGCAAAGGTGACGATTCAAATCCACCGACGATCGTAAAGCGATAGTATTGGAGACTACTCACTTCGAATGCATACTGACTATAGCCAATTGACCGGGAGAGGATGGTAACGATGAGCGAGGCTGCTGCAGCAGAGACTCAACCACACGGCGCGGTGCAGGCCGACCAACTGGAACCGTCCGTCACGCCCGGAAATCTCGGCAAGCTCGGGATGTGGACCTTCCTGGCCGGCGACGCGATGACCTTCGGCGCCGGCATCGCCGCCTACGGCGCGCTGCGCATCGGCAATCCGAACTGGCCGTCGCCCGCCGACTATCTCGGTATCACCACCACCGCCGTGATGACCTTCATCTTGATTTGCTCGAGTCTCACGATGGTCGAGGCGTTGAGCGGCATCCAGCACGGCAACCAGTCGAAGTTTCGCAACTTCATGGCGCTGACGGTGCTGGGCGGACTCCTCTTCCTCGGGATGCAGGCGTTCGAATGGCATCATCTGATCGGCGAGCGAGGGATGTCGGTCAAGCGCGATCTCTTCGACGCGACGTTCTTCATTCTGACCGGATTCCACGGCATGCACGTTACCGGCGGCGTGGTTTATAACAGCGTGCTTCTGATTCGCGGAATGATGGGCAAGCTGCCGCAGGCGAAAGCGAACCTGGTCGAGGTCGCGGGCCTCTACTGGCACTTCGTCGACCTGGTCTGGATCCTGATCTTCACGTTCATTTATTTGATTTAGAGATTTCACCAAAAGGCTGAACAACGGCCGCGCGGCCATTTACGACGGGGACGGAATTCAATCAATGACGACGCAAGCAGCGGTTCCAGGACATGCGGTTGATCACGCCGAGCCGAACTACATCGCAATCTTCGTCTACCTCTCCATACTCACCGGGGTCGAGCTGTTCGTCTATGCGATCGGCTTGCCCCAGGTGGCCAAGGTCGGCCTGCTGGTCGCGCTCGCGTTCGCGAAGGCGGTGCTGGTCGCGATGTACTTCATGCACCTGGCGATCGAGCGCAGAGCGCTCGCGATCATCGCGATCATCCCGATCATCCTGGTGACGTTTCTGTGCTTCATGCTTCTGCCTGATCTGACCACGCGCCTGTGGACCCGGTTCGATCACAAGATCAAGGTGTCAGCTCCCGCGAATCCGGACATAACCTCGCCGGCGCCCACGCAGTAGTAGTTGGATTCTTATCACTCGCTGGCGCCGCTCAACGCGATCCTCAACGGATGCGCCACGCTGCTGCTGCTCTGCGGATTCATTTTCATAAAGTTAAGATGGGTGCGCGCGCATCGCGCCTGCATGATCAGCACCTTTGCCGTCTCGACGGTCTTCCTCAGCTCGTACCTGCTCTATCACTACGAAGTCGGCAACGTTCGCTTCTCCGGCCACGGATGGGTCCGCGCGCTATACTTTGCGATCCTGATCCCGCACGTGATCCTGGCCGGCATCATCGTGCCGCTCGCCCTCATTACGATGTGGTTCGCGCTGCGCGGCAAATTCCATCGCCATCGCCGCATCGCGCGATGGACCTGGCCGCTATGGATGTACGTCTCAGTAACCGGCGTGATCGTTTACCTGATGCTCTACAGAATCTACACGCCGATCTATCCTCCGCTCTCGCCGCCTACAGCGTTCGCCGTTAACTCTTCGCGCTAAAAAAATTGGCACTGGCTCAAATCGAACCAGTGCCAAAAAACTTGTTCTCCCCCCTTCCTCAAGGGAAGGGGCCGAGGGTTAGCTTACGCCTTCGCACTCGGACGGCTCGATACCGCCTTGTGCCATCGCGCGAGGTTCTTCTGATTCTCCTGGATCCTGATCCCGGTGGTCCTGCCGAAGTCGACTCCGATCAGCGCCGTGATATCCGCAATCGTGTAGCGCGGCCCCGCGATAAACTCGCGATCGGCCAGCACCGTGTCCAGCCATTCGAGCCGCTTGATTGCCGCCCCCTTGCAGATCTCGCCATACTCCGGAACCTGCGGGATGCGCCCCTTGAAGAAATCGCTGGTGTTGCGGAACGCGCCCGCCGTCATCGACAATAGCTCCAGCTCCATCCGCCGGTTCCACATCTCGACGACCGCCTTGTCCTTCGCGTCGACGCCCATCAAGCGCGGCTCCGGCTTGGACTCCTCGAAGTACCGGCAAATCGCAACCGACTCCGCAATATGAGTGCCGTCGTCGAGCTCGAGCACCGGCAACCCGCCCATTGGATTAATTTTCAGGAACTCGGGCTTGCGGTTATCCGCGGTCGCGATGTTGACCTGCTCGAAAGGAACGTTGTTGATGCCTTTTTCCGCGAGGAAGACGCGCACGCGGCGTGGATTCGGAGCCTGAGTAAACTCGTAAATTTTCATAGTGGTTGCAATTTAAAACTGACCAGCCGCAATAGTCAAACGATCAAACCTGCGCCGATGGAATCCAGCCGCTATGCCTTCGCGCTCGGCCGGCTCGACACCGACTTATGCCATCGCGCGAGATTCTTCAGCGCCGGATCGTATTTCACCCCCGCGAATTCGCCGAAATCGACCGCCACCTCGGCTGTGATATCCGCGATCGTGAAACGATTGCCCGCGATAAACGGCTTGTTGCCGATCTGCTCGTCGAGCCACTTGAACTGCTGCTCCGCGACCTCGCGCTGCGTCGCGCCGTACTCGGGCATCTGCTTGAGCCGCCCTTTGAACAATTCGTTGGTATGCTGGAACGCTCGCCCGACCGCGCCGAACAAGCCCAGCTCGATGCGCCGATTCCACATCTCGATTTCCGCCTGCTCGCGATTGTCCTTGCCCATCAAGTTGGGCTCCGGATGCAACCCCTCCAGGTAGCGGCAGATAGCGACCGACTCGGCCAGATGGCTGCCGTCGTCGAGTTCCATGAATGGCAGACCGCCGGCAGGATTCTTCGCGAGCATTTCCGGCGTGCGATTCTTGCCTTCCAGAATGTTGACTTCCTCAGAGGGGATCTTCAGTCCTTTTTCCGCCACGAAAATTCTGAGCCGCCGAGGATTAGGGGCGAGAGCGAAACCATATATTTTCATAATGGTTGCAATTTAAAACCCTCGCGAGTTCGCGTCAACCGCAAATTTGTTAATGGCTAAGAACTTAAGTCGTCAGCGGAGCCGTTCGCGATGATAAGCGAGATAGATCGCAGTGCCCACCGAACCGCCCAGTGAAAGGATCAGGTACACAACTATGAACCCCACCGTCGGCGGCTTCAGTTGATGTAGCGACCAGAACAGCACCATGTTCGCCGGCACGTAAAACGCATACACGATCGCAAGCGGCAGCACCCACGCCCTAAGCCGCCATATTCCGAACGCATAAATCAGCAGCACGATCCCGAAAATCGGACCGAGCACGAGATTTATTCCGACTCCCTGAAACTTGTGTCCGAGGATTACCAGTCCGCCTACCGCGGGATCATTTGCGTACTGCAGCCCCTTGGTGAAATCCGAAATAGCAAGCAAGACGAACAGCGCAGTTATGATCGTGAGAAACAGGCCGCGCGACGCAACGCCGAGATTCTGCCGATTGGTCCATGCAGGGCAACCTAATCGCAGATCAAGGCTCCCGCAAGAGTTACGATCGTCCCAACGAAAACGGCCGAAGCGTCTCCGCTCCGGCCGGCCGTCGATCTCTTGAATCCGGCGATCAACTTTTCAAAAATTTTCGTATCGCATCGACCAGCGCTTCCTGCTGCTCGTACATCACCATGTGCCCGGCATTCTTGATCAGCTCGAGCTTGCTGTCCTTGATTCGGCTCAGGAACTCCTTCGCATAGGCCGGCGGGATCAGCTTGTCGTCGTCGCCCCACAATAGGAGCGTCGGCGCATGAATCCGGTAGGCGCGTTTCTTCAAACCGCGATCCGGTATCGGCCACAGGAACTTGCTCGCCGTCGCAAGCCGCTTCACCCGCTCGACGTACATCGTCTCGAGCGCTTTGAAATCGGTGGGAATCGCGGTCATCATCTGCGCCGCCGGCGAATTCGGATCGTGGAACAGCAGCGGCGCGATCTCGGTCAGTTGCGCCGCGAACAGATCGGGAATCGGGATCTCGTCGATCCAGAAACCGGCCGGCGCGATCAGCACCAGCTTCTTCGCGCGATGAATGTCGAATGCCGCGACTTCCGCCGCCAGCATCCCGCCCATCGAATGTCCCACGATATTCGCGGTCGGAATTCCCAGCTCGTCCATCAGCTCGTGATAGAAGAGCACCGCGTCGGCGATATCATCTATATGCTCGTTGCCGGTCGAATCGCCGTAGCCGGGAAACTGCGGCGCGTAGACTTTGAAGTCGCGACCGAGATCTTCGAGGAACGGCTCGACCGGCATCAATCCGCCCGCGCCGTGCAGGAACAGCAGCGGCTCGCCGCTCCCGTAAGTCTGCATCTCGATCGAGAATTTTCCGTTGGCGACTCTTTGCGTCGTATTCATTTTGCGCTGCGAGCCTCCGCGCCGGCGCCCGTCCGGACTTTGCCGTTGACTTCGCGTTTCTCAAAATGGACCGGATTCGGAACCGCGAAATCCGCCTGCGGAAGATCGCGCTTCGGCGACCATCGATCTTCGAAGTTGCTCCACAAGTCGCGCATGTGCGGCATCACTTCGGTCGCGAACAGATTGGTGCTCTTGCGCACCAGCTCCGGCGGCATCGAGCCGATCTGCTGCAGGATCATCAGATGCCCGCAGTTGAGCGAGGTCATCGCCTCACGCAAACGCTCGCGCACCGTCTTCGGCGAGCCCGCGATCACGTAACCCTGCTCGAGGAAGTCCTTCCACTTAAGGCCCTCGCGCCGCAGCGCCGCCTGATCGCCAACCTGTCCGAGCACGCCCGCCTTGATCGTCTTGACCGTGCGATACCCCGGCGCGTCGGCGAAGCCGTTATAAACGTGCAGGCACCGGTTGTAGAAGTAATCCATGTGCGGCGCGAAATCCTTCTCCGCCTGCTCGTCGGTCTCCGCCACCGCGACCACCTGCGCGAAGCCGAGGCTGTACGGATTCAGCTCCTTGCCCTTCTTCGCCATCACTTCCCAGTAGCCGTCGGCAACTTTCTTGCCCGCGATATACCCGAAGTAGGATAGGAAGCTGTATTGGTAATTGTTGTCCGCGCAGAAATCGTAGGTCTCCACCGACCCGCCGCCCGGAATCCAGATCGGCGGATGCGGCTGCTGGAGCGGCTTCGGCCACAGGTTCACGTAGCGCAGCTTGGTGTACTTGCCGTTGAACGAGAACACGTCCTTGGCCTTCCACGCCTTCAGGATCAGATCGTGCGCCTCGTAATACTTCTCGCGGATCGTCGCCGGAACTTCGCCGTAGCAGAAGTTGGTGTCCATCGAGGTGCCGACCGGGAATCCCGCGATCAGCCGCCCGCCCGAGATCACGTCGAGCATCGCGAATTCCTCCGCGACCCGAATCGGCGGATTGTAAAGCGCGATCGAGTTGCCCAGCACCACCAGGTTCGCGTTGCGCGTGCGCCGGGTCAGCGCCGCCGCCATGATATTCGGCGACGGCATCAGCCCGTACGCGTTCTGATGATGCTCGTTGACGCCGAGCCCGTCGAAGCCCATCGCGTCGGCGTACTCGAGTTGATCGAGGTAGTCGTTGTAGAGCCGATGCCCGACTTTCGGATCGTACAAGTCGCGCGGAATATCGACCCACACGCTGCGATACTTTTCCTTGAAGTCTTCCGGCAGGAACCGGTACGGCATCAGATGGAACCAGGTAAATTTCATAGAGCGTTCTCCTTTTTGCGTCGCGGCACCGTCGCGATTACGCGGGGGCAGGGAGCGCAACCTCTTCCGAGTTGGTATTTTTGCTATCCCGCGCGCGCGAAATGCGCACCGCGCTAACTGATTTCTTTTGTTTCGCGAAGCGGCAAACCCGCGAGCACTCGTCAACTGCGATTCCGCCAGATGCGACTCCAGCGCCTCGTCAAGAAAATGCTCCGGGTTGAGGCCGGTGACGTCGCGGAAAAAATTGTCGTCGCCCATCAGCATGAACGCGCCGTTGATACTCGCCCAGATCACCGCCGCGGTCTTTTTCGGTCCCATCGAGTTCGCGATCACGCCGGCCACGAACGCGCGCCGAATCGTGCCCTCCCAGAGCCCGAAGATCTCATGGCTCAAGTCCATCACGCTGCTGAAAATGGCGCAATTCCGACTTTCGCTTGAGCCGCTTGTGAAGCTTCGCGTAATAGACCGAATGCTGCGACAAAAACAGCTCGCGCGACTCGCGCAGATAATCCAGGTAAGCGGACGCGATCGTCTTGAGCTCGCCCAGCGGGTCAAGCTCGCGCGCAAAGATCTCAAGATAGCGCGCGCGCAACTGCTCAGCGCGCTCCGCGGCAAGGCTCAAATAAAGGTCGTCGCGCGATGCAAAGTAAAGATAGATCGTTCCGACCGCGATCTCAGCCTCGCGCGCAACCATTTCGATAGTTGTGCCCTCGAGCCCATGCTTGGCGAAAACTTTAAACGCCGACGAAAGTATCGCCTCGCCTCGCGCCCGCCGCTCCCGCCGATGCCGTTCCTGAACGCTCATCGAACCTCAAAGACGCAAAATGAATGAGGCTTCATATTCTGAACTAAACCTCATAGCGCGATCGAGAAAAACTGTCAAACGCCAGAATTACCTTGCCCAAGTTAGGATGTCGCGTTCCGCGCCACTCGTTATCCCTCCCGCTTGGTTGCGGAAGAGGCCGCGTCTGCGGCGCGGACGAGGGTGCTTCTACGGAGAGGAAGCCGATCGCGCAGCGGTCGGTAGGTGGGACTTCTGCGGTTCAAGCCACAATCAGGGTGGAGCACAGCTTCTGGTGCTACACCTACCCGACACGCAGCCGGCGCGAAGCGCCGGCCTATGCGCTCTCCAGCATCCCCAAGGCGCGCCAGACTGGCGCGACGCGCCAGTTGACCGCGCCGATCTGATCGAGGAACTCGATCAGCTCCGCGCAGGAATCCTGCCAGAAGCGAGCTCGCGCCGGATTGCGCCGCGCCACGCTCGCCGCCTGCGCCGGCAAGCCCACCTCCTCATAGACGCGGGTGCTCACCAGCTGCGAGAGCAGCGCCATCGTCACGATCGGCGCCTGCATTCTGATCCAAACCCGCATCGGCAATGAGCAAGTTCGCGTAGTTCTCCTCGAAGTTTGATTGTCAAAGTGAGGAAGACCGAATCTCGAGACCGCCCAGATTAGGCCTACTTAGACGATTTCTTCAAAGCCAGATGAGCTTTCACCCATCGGCAATTGACTTACCATGTCCGATTTTACAACCGAGACGCAAACCCTCACTCGCCGAAAAAAACTAGTGGCACGGGCGTCCCTGCCCGTGATTGATGCGCGCGCCTCCGTGCTCGCGCCACCACCCCTCGAAAACAGCTTCGCGCCAGCGCCGCCGGTACCGCATCCGACTCGCTGCGTCCGCTCACTCCCGCCGAAACCGATACACCACCTGCCGCGACCCCCGCTTCGCATCAAACGATTCCGGATATCGCTCGCCGGTAAGGTCGTAGCACACAGTCAGCGAGCCACCGCCAATCTCGTAAATCCCCTTTACCTTGCCCCCATAAGTCCCCGGCGGCGTCTCATGATGAAAAACGTCGATCCGCTTCCGGCTCGCATCGAGCTTGATCATGTATGGATCTTCGCCGGTGTGCCCATTCATCCGCATGTTGTAGTGATCGCCATCAACGATCCACTCCATATCCGCCATTTGCGGACCGCCGTCATAAGAGGAGCCAATCAGTTTCCAGGTACCTTGCCATTTTTCTGTATCGTCGCCCGAATCCGCGGCGGAAAGTCCTCGGCATCCCGCGAGGATACAACCAACCAGCACCAACCATCCCAGTCGTCTGAAGACAACCACACACCCTCGACCCTTGTTCTTCTCTGTCGTCATCGATCGTCGTGTCCTCTTATCCGATCTCGCTCGAAGCCTCACGATGCCGCCGCGAGACGACCGACCTCTGAGAGAACTGCATTTCGCTCGTCATCCGATGCGCGAGCCTCGGCATAATAGGCCGCCACGATGATCGGCGCGCGGGGCCTCCAGATGACTGCGACGTCGTTGGTCGCGTTGTTCGCGCCCGAGCCGGTCTTGTCCCCGACCCGCCAGCCTTTCGGCACGCCGGCGCGCAGCCGCTTGTCTCCGGTCTGATTGGCGACCAGCCACGCGATTAGTTGCTCGCGTGACGAGGTGGATAGCGCGCTCCCGAGAACGATTTCGCGTAAAATTTTGGCCATCGCCACCGGTGTGGTCGTGTCGCGCGGATCGCCGGGCTTGGCCTCGTTCAGCGCCGTCTCTCGGCGGTCGAGTCGCGTGATCCTGTCGCCGAGCGAGCGCACGTAGGCCGTCAGGGACCGCGGCCCGCCAAAGCTGTCGAGTAACAGGTTCCCCGCTGTATTATCGCTGAGCGTCATAGCCGCCGCGCAGATTTCGCCGACGGTCAGGCCGCCGTCGCCGGCGTACTTCTCGGTGATCGGCGAATTGGGAACCAGGTAATCTCTCGCATAGACGATCCGGCGACTCAGGCTTTCTTCGCTAACGTCAACCCGCGCCAGGACGAAGGCGGCCGCAAGAACCTTAAACGTACTGCACAGGGCAAAGCGTTCGTCGCCGCGATGTGCGATCATCCGGGTGCTCGCGGTGTCGAGAACCGCGACGCCGAGGCGGCCGCCATATCGTTGTTCGAGACCGGCAACTGCTTCCCATGCCATTGGCGATTACTTCGTTTCTCCCGCGGTCATCCCGACCGGACGCCGTCCGAGCCGAGCGCCGCACGTCTGAAAAATCGCCAGTAGATGAACACGGCGCTCCACGCGAGCAGTGTGTATGCGAGCATGTTCGCCGCCGCTAGCTCCCCGTAGCTGACCATCATGTTCACCACCGCGCGCCGATCCTCGAGTGGCACATCAGACCGCGGCCACATCGAGACCAGCTGCTCCTCAGTCTCGCTTTCCAACTGATAATGCCTGACTGCCAAAAAAAATGTCGGCAGCCCAAGCGACTCGAGCAGCAGAAAAATCAAGAAGATTTTCCGAACGACTTTCACTTCGAAACGCTGCGATGATCAAACAACCGAATCACATACCCATCCGGATCCCTCAACTCCGGCCCATACCCCCACACCGTCTGCTTCGGCGGATGCACGAACTTCACCCCCTTCGCCTTCATCGCTCGATAACGCACATCCACATCCTCCACTTCAAAGTGAATGACGAATCCTGATGCCGCCCCCCTCAAGGGCTTCCCTTCGCCAATTAACAGCGCCATCCCCCAATCATCTTCGAGCGCGACAAATCCCTGCGCCGGCACCTGGAACTCGATCTTCAATCCGAGATTCTTCACGTACCAGTCGCGAGATTTCGCCGCGTCGCGCACATTGATCAATAGATGGTTCAGCTTTGCAAATTTCTTCTTCGCCCGTTTCATCCCGCGAATCCTAATAAACTCCCGACTCGCCGCTCAACCGCGCACCAGACCGAGAGCAAAATGGCGTTCGCGCTCTGTGGGCTGCTTTGCGCTTGAATGGATACTGGGTGCAGGGGTCACCCCTGCCGCCCCGCGCGCAGCGGTCCGAATCCCGAAGCCGCACAGCCTGCGCAACGTCCCAACCGGTTGACTTGGCCCGCGAGGCGCGTAGTGTGCTCTCAGATTCGCGCAGGGAAAGCCGGTGCGAGACCGGCGCTGCCCCGCAACTGTAAGGCGAGATCACAATCTCGCCCAGCCAGGCTACCTCGCGAATCGAACGGAGCCGCAATTACCTTCGCGGGAGAGGGAGGCTCCAGGAGTCGCACGACGTTTTCCGATTCAGTCGCCGCATATCAGCGCGGCGGCGCCCCGTCGCTCCTGGCCTTTTCAATCCGCGAAGTCTCGGCCCGGCGACGGTGGAAAGTTGGAAGACGGGCAAGACAAATCTCAGCTGACGAATGACGCGCGATCTGGATCGACGCGCGCCGGCTCGCACGCCACCTCGTTCGCCGTCTCGATCGCCGCCCATGCCGCCGCATTCGCCGCGCTCATCTACTTCGCGCCCGCACTTGCCAAACCCCACAGCGGTTTCGTCCTCGCCTACCTGGTCGAAGTGGGCGACGGTTCGATCGGCCGCTCGACCTCGGCTGGAGGCGGCGCGATTCCGGCTATTCCGATTCGCTCGGAGCCGGGTCCGTTGTTGATCCCCGAACGTCCACACTCGCACAGACCGGTTCGTCGTTCGGTCGCCGCCAGCCGCAGCGATCATGAGCATGAAGCGAAACGTCCGGATGCGAAACTCGCGAGCCTTGCGCCGGCCGCCGCTCCGAAATCAGCGCCGGGCGCGGATCCTCGGGGCCTCGAATCCGGTTCGCGTTCTTCCAACACCGAATCGTCCGCAAACGCTGGCGATGGCTCTGGAGGCGGTCAAGGGCTCTCCGACGCCGGCGGCGAGGGCAACGGCAGCTCGCTCGCGCACGCTGATTACGGCAACAATCCTCCGCCTGTATATCCCTCGACCGCGCGCCGCCGCGACCAGCAAGGCACTGTGACGATCCGCGTGCTCGTCGGCGCCGACGGCAGCGTCGAGCGCGCCGAGATTGCCGAGTCCTCCGGCTTCGACGCGCTCGACGACAGTGCGCTCGAGACCGTGCGCCGCCGATGGCGCTTCGTACCGGCCCGGCGCGACAATGCCCCGGTCGAAAGCTGGGTGCTGGTCCCGATTCGCTTCTCCCTGACCGAGGCCAGTGCGTCGCGCTGACAGGCGGTTGCCCCTATCGTGAAAATCCCTCGCGGAGGTGATATAACGCCAATCGCAAAGAGGAGGTGTGCCGTATGGTTGCGAAACCAGGTGGTACTCTGGTGGTGGCAGGCTTGATCGTGACGAGTCTGATCGCGGGGGTGCTGCTCGCGCCAATTGCGGCGCGCGCGATCGAAGTCAAGAAGGATCTTTATACCAACAGCGGTCCCGCCGGTCCGAGCGCATCGGGTCCCGCCAAAGAGAATCCGATTGGCTCGGCGCAGCGTCAGCAACTCTCCGACACCATCGCCAGCGAGTCCGACAACTACTTGAACGACGAAAGCGAAAAGAAGTCGTCGGGCAAGCCGTACGTCGATCTCGAACACGCCAAGTTCATGTACATGCCCACCATGAAGGCGGGTAAGTGGACCGTGCTCGCGAAGCTGCAGGCCGCCGAGTACACGCCCTCCAAGACCGGCGAAGGCAAGGGCAAGCCTACGGGCAAGCAGAAGGTGCTGGTCTTCAGCTACCGCCTCGACGGTAGCAAGTGGACCGAAATCGAACCTCCCAAGTGGGAAGATGTCGATAGCGGTACGCCGGCGGCCGCCGCCAAGAAGTAGTGACCGCGAAGATGTACTTAAACGAATGACGGGAGTGGTCGCGGCCTCGGGGGGAACTTTGGTGCGTCGAATTGTATTCACAGCGCTGCTGGCGTTGACCGTCGCTGGTTGCTCGGAGCAGATGCCAATCATGACGGTCGATCAGCAGAAGACCTACAGCGACTGCATGACCGGGCGATGGTCCGGCGCAGCCGACACTTTCTGGTGGGGACCGTTCGGATGGGCCTATTACGACTCCGTGTCCAAGGATTGTCTCGCCAAGGCGGGATCGCTCGGCCTGGCTTCCACAGCGCAGGCCAGCGCCACTCCGGCAACGACAACCGGCGGCGGTCAACCGCTCTCAACCAGCACCGAAGAGGGTATCCTGCCGGTCGCAAAGCCCGCACCGGCTGCGTCGTCTCGCTAGCCGGCATCGAGCACCATCGAGTTTTGTGAAGACCAGGATTCAAGATGACTTGAAGGCCGCGATGAAAAGCGGCGACAAACTCCGCACCATGACGCTGCGCGGCGTGCTTTCCGAAATGTCGCGCCTCGAGAAAGACGTCCGCCGCGATCCCAATGACGCCGAGATCCTGCAGATCATCAAACGCGAACGCGCCAAGCGCGAAGAGACGCTCGAATTCGCGCGCAAAGCAGCTCGCCAGGATCTGATCGACCAAAACGAGACCGAGGCCAAAATCCTCGAGTCATATCTGCCCGCGACCACCTCTCCCGACGACGTCCGCGCCGAAATCCAGACCGCAATCGCCGCGGGCGCATCCCAGATGGGCCCCATCATGAAGGCGCTGCGCGACAAGTTCGGCCCGAGCCTGGACGGTAAAGCCGCAAGCGAACTCGCCAAAGAAGCGCTCGCGAAGAAGTAGTGCGGTCCTGCGCGCAGAGCTGCATCGGATCTTTGATCATTTCTGATCGATCGCTTGCGCCGATTCGTGGTTGACGCCCAAAGCCCTTTCCCTGTAGCACTTGGGCTTAATCAAGAAACCGACTTTAAGCTCCGAGGTAACTCAGATGGCAATCGACTTTACGATGCCCGCGCATGTGCATGAAATCCGCGACAAGGTCCGCGCCTTCATCAAAGAGGAAATCGAACCGGCCGAAGCCGAGATGGCGAAGACCGGTAACTGGCGCGAGGGAATCATCGAGCTGCGGCGCAAGGCTAAGCAACGCGGACTCTGGCTGCCGCATATGCCAAAGGAGTTCGGTGGACTCGGACTCGATGCGATGGCGATCGCCGTGATCTCCGCGGAATGCGGCCGCACCCGGCTCGCGTCATTCATCCTGAACGTGCAGGCGCCCGACGAGGGCAACATGCACACGATGCTGCACTTCGCGACCCCCGCGCAGAAAGAAAAGTATCTGCGCCCGCTATGCGACGGCAAGATCAGATCGTGCTTCGCGATGACCGAGCCGGAGGCCGCGGGTTCCGACCCAACTCAGATCAAAACCTCGGCGGTCAAGCAGGGCGACAACTGGGTAATCAACGGGCACAAGTGGTTCATCTCGGGCGCGCACGGCGCCAAGTTCGCGATCGTCATCGCCAAGACCGATCCCGACGCCGATCCTCCGCAGGCGCGCAACTCCGCCTTCATCGTCGATCTGCCCAATCCGGGATTTCGAATCGTCCGCGATATCGACACCATGGCCGGCAAGGGAAATCACTGCGAGATCATGTTCGAGAATTGCGTCGTGCCCGCCGACGCGATGCTTGGCCCGCGCGGCCAGGGGCATACCCTCGGTCAGGTGCGGCTCGGTCCCGCGCGCCTCGCGCATTGCATGCGATGGATTGGAAGTGCGGAGGTCGCGCTCGAGATGCTTGTCAAGCGTGCGATGGAGCGCCGCGTGCAAGGTGGTTTCCTGGTCGACAAGCAGGCGATCCAGTTCATGATGAGCGAGTCCGCGATGGAGCTGTACACGGCGAAGCTGATGGTCCTGCATGCCGCGTATCTGATCGAGAACAAGCTCCCATTCAAACAGGAAGTCTCGATGGCGAAGCATCACGTCGCCAACATGCTCTGGAAGATCACCGACCGTGCAATCCAGGTGCATGGCGCACTCGGCTACTCGACCGACACGCCGCTCGAATCGATGCTTCGTCACGCGCGTTCGGCGCGCCTGGTCGACGGCGCCGACGAAGTCCACATGACGCAAATCGCGCGTCACGTGATCGAGGCATTTAAGCGCGACGGCAGCACTCGCGCCGGCACCGGCGCTGGCCTGCTCTGAGATAAAGACTGCCAAAGATTAAAGACTGCTCCAGGAGCGGGCGTCATGGCTCATATCGAACCGTTCAAAGTCGAGGTGTCAGAGCAGGTCCTTGCCGACTTGAAGGAGCGGCTCGCGCGCACGCGATTTCCCGACGAAGTTCCGGATACTGGATGGGAGTATGGGACGAATCTCGCTTATTTGAAGGAACTGGTCGAGTACTGGCGCACCAGCTACGACTGGCGCGCGAATGAACGCCAGATCAATCGCTTCGCGCATTTCAAAACGACTGTCGATGGAATCGGAATCCATTTCATCCACGAAAAAGGCAACGGTCCCGCGCCCAAGCCGCTGCTCCTGCTCCACGGCTGGCCCGGCTCGATCTACGAGTTCATGGACATCATCCCGATGCTCACCGATCCCGCCGCGCACGGCGGTGACGCGAAGGATGCATTCACGGTGATCGCTCCGTCGCTGCCCGGCTACGGCTTTTCGGATCATCCGCGCGCACGAGCGATGAATATCCAGGCGATGGCCGAGATCTTTCACAAGCTGATGACCGAGACGCTCGGCTACTCGCGCTACGCGGTGCAGGGCGGAGATTGGGGCGCCGCGATCACCTCGCGAATCGGTGAGACTCACGCCGCGAGCGTTCACGGCATTCATGTCAACATGATCGCGATCGGCCCGGCCGAAGGCCGCAGCGCACCCGAGCTAACGCCCGAAGAGAAGGTCTTTCTCGGCGACCTGGAAAAGTTCCGCACCGCCGAGACCGGCTACCAGTGGATTCAGGGGACCAAGCCGCAGACGCTCGCCTACGGCCTGAACGATTCGCCGGCCGGACTCGCCGCGTGGATCGTCGAGAAGTTCCGCTCCTGGAGCGACTGTCACGGCGACGTTGAGACGCGCTTCAGCAAAGATCGGTTGCTGACCAACGTGACGATCTACTGGGTGACGCAGACGATCAATTCTTCGACGCGCCTCTACTACGAAGCGCGGCATCATCCATGGCGGCTAAAGCCGGGAACTCGAATCGAAGCGCCCACCGCAGTCGCGCTGTTCCCCGCCGAGCTGGTGCGACCGCCGCGCCACTGGGCCGAGCGCGCGTACAACATCAAGCGCTGGACCGTGATGCCCAAGGGCGGCCATTTCGCCGCGATGGAGGAGCCGCTACTGCTCGCGGACGACGTCCGCGAATTCTTCCGCGGCATGGAGTGAGAAGCGCTAGTTGTTCGAGGCCGCCGCGGGCGTGTCGAATTTGACCAGGTCGGCGTAGAGCGTTTCGATCTCGCGGCCGAGCAGTTCGTAGCGCGCAATCAAGTCGTCGGCATCTTTCCGCGCGAGATAGAAGTTGGGGTCGTTCATCTCGGTCGAGAGCGCGGCGCGTTCGGTTTCCTTCTCCTCGATCTGCTTTTCGATCTGACTCCGCTGACGCGCAACGCTCGTTCCCGCTTGCGGATTGCGTCGCGATCGTCGTTCGACGGCTCGACGTGCCTGGATTTCCCGCTTTTCGCCCGGTCCGCATTCTTCGGATGCGTCACCTGCCCGTTGGTGCCGCGCAGTTCGTGCGTATGCGGCGAGGTCGCCGGCTTCGACGCAGCCACATCATCGGCTTCCATCGCAGCCTTCTTCGCGAGGTAATCGTCGTAGTTGCCGAGGTACCGAATCGCGTGCCCCTGGCCGACTTCGAGCACCTCGTTCACCAGTTCATTCAAAATGAAACGATCGTGACTCACGATGATCACGGTGCCCGGGAAACGCCGCAACGCGTCGAGCAGAGTGTCCTTCGCCACGATGTCGAGGTTGTTGGTCGGCTCGTCGAGCAGCAGGCAGTTGCTCGGCCGCGCGAGCACTTTGGCCAGCGCCAGGCGCGCGCGCTCCCCGCCCGAGAGCACGCTGACGCGTTTGTAGACGTTGTCGCCGGAAAACAGCATCGCGCCCAGCAGCGCGCGAATCTCGCCCATCGTGCGGCCCGCGGTGCTCGCGCTCAGTTCGTCGAGCACGGTCGTTTCATAGTTGAGCGACTCGGCGAGATTCTGCGCAAAGTATCCCGCTTGCACGCTCGCCCCGACGATTCGCTCGCCGCCCGTCATCGGTTCGACCCCCGCAAGCAGCTTCATCATGGTGGATTTTCCCGATCCGTTTGGACCGACCAACGCGATTCGCGCGCCGCGCTCAATCGTCAGATCGACGCCGTCGTAAACCGTGAGCGAGCCATACTTCTTGACCGCGCCCTTGAGCTCGAAAACCCGCCGCGTGCTGCGCTCGCAGCGCGGAAACGAAATCGCCGGCGGCTTCTGCGAGCCCTCCGGCGGCTCGAGCCGTTCCACCTTTTCCAGTTGCTTGATGCGGCTCTGCACCAACCGCGCCTTGCTCGCTTGGTAGCGGAAGCGGCTGATGAAACTCTCGATGTGTTCGATCTCGAGGCGCTGCCGCTCGTACGCCGCCATCTCGAGCGCATAGCGTTCCTCGCGTGCGACCAGGTAGCGCGAGTATCCGCCGACATATTCGGTCAGCCGTCCGCGCGAGACCTCGACCGTGCGCGTGGTCACGCGATCGAGGAAGTAGCGATCGTGCGAGACCAGCACGATCCCGCCCTGGTACGCGCACAGGAAATCCTCGAGCCAGTTGCGCGCTTCGATATCCAGATGATTGGTCGGCTCGTCGAGCATCATGAACTCCGGCGCGTCGAGCAGCAGCTTCGCCAGCGCGATTCGCATCCGGATTCCGCCCGAGAATTCCGCGACGTCGCGCATCAGGTCCGCCTCGGTGAACCCGAGCCCGAACAGCACAGACGTGGCGCGGCTCTCGGCGCTGTAGAAATCATGATGCTCCAGTTCGGTCAGCACCTCGCCGAGTTCTTCGAGTGCCGCGTCGTGCGTCGGTCCCGAATGTTCGTGCGCGAGTATCTCCTCTACTTCCTTGCGCCGCACGTCGAGCGCTTGCATCCGCTCGAGCGCCGCCAGCGTCTCGCGCAGCACCGAGCGCCCACCCATCTCGGGCGCATCTTGCGCCAGGTATCCGACCCGGCTCCGCTGCGGACGCGTGATTCGGCCCGAGTCGAGCGGGAGCACTTCCGCCACCATCTTGAGCAGCGTCGATTTGCCAGCGCCGTTCAGTCCGACCAGCCCGACCCGCGCGTCGTCGGCCATCGACCAGCTGACGCCGTCCAGAATCTTGCGATCCCCGTAAGACTTGGAGAGATTGTCGAGACTAAGCATGGCGAAAAACGTGGAAAAGTCATCTTATCAGCGCTCTTCGAACGCCGAAAGTGATGGGTCCGTTTGGGGCCTTCCTTGAGACCCGCCACTATGTTATCAAACTCTACACTATGGCTACATTCGCCCCGGAATATCCTCTCCCGCGGAGCTCCGACGAGTTCCAAAGACTCTGTCTGAAGCTGCTGCGGCGGCATTGGCAATTGCCCTCGCTCGAGCGTTTCCGCGATCCGGAACTCGCCGCGAAGGGCATCAACCTGATCGAGATCAGCGGACGCCCGCGACTCGCCGCGGTCAAGTGCGAGCTGCGCGAGTCACGTAGCGAACTCACCGTAGCCGAGATCAAGGCTGCTGTTGACCACGCCGCGAGCCTGAAGCTGCCTATCGGACGCTTCGTGATCGCGACGACGGCCGCCAAGCCCAACGGCTTGCAGCGCTCGCTATTCGATCTCAACCGCGCCAACCGCAGTGGTGGAATCTCGGCGATCGAAGTTCTGACCTGGGAAGATATAGAAGAGCTGCTGGACGAGTATCCTCAGATCCTTACTGATTTCGGAACCGCCGCGAAGCGCCAGGCCCTGACCCGCGCCGACGCGGTGGTTCATCTTGAGGCGCGATGCGAGCCCGCGGCGGGGGGACCTTCAGATACCCTGGGAGAGGAGATCTCCACCGCCGCGGCTTTTCTGGAAAACCGCCAGTATCAGCTCGGTCGTCTCGGGCTGCTCAGGATTCGCGAGCAGAGGTGGTCACAACTTTCGAACCCCGACAAGTTTCGAGTGCTGTCGTATCTCGGCGTCGCGTGGCTGAAGGAAGGCGAGGCGCGCAAGGCTGCGATGCTCTTCATCGCGGCCAAATCGCTCCAGCCGGGCGAGGAAAACGCCTGCACCAATGAGGCGCTTGCGCACGAACTCCTTGGCGAGCGCGATCGCGCCTTCGCACTGGCTGACCGCCTCCGCATGCAGTTTCCGAATAGCGCCCGCGCGGTCGCGTTGTGGCTGAACAACGCACCCCGATCGCTCGACGCCGGGTCGCTCGAAGAAAACGTCGCGCCTGAACTCTCTACCGATCCCGAAGTCGCGGTCGTCATGGCCCGGCGCGCGTTGCTCGACACCCACTACGATCGTGCCGAGCACTATGCGCGTCTGGCGAGCGCCGCGTTGCCCAACAGTTCGATCCCGTGGCTCGTGCTCGGGCAGGCTATCCTGCTCGGCGAGCTCGAAGCGGCAGGCCCCGGCGCGACCGAGGCGCCCGCGCAAACCGACAACGGCCGTGTGCGCGAAAGCGAGACCTGCTTCACCCAGGCGCTCACCTTTGCGCAAAGCGAAGGGCTGGCCTCGAGCGAAGTGCAGGCGCTGATCGGCCGCGCCCAGGCGCGCATTGCGCTGCGCGACACCGACGGCGCCGGCAAGGATATCGAACAGGCGCATGGGCTCGAGCGCGAGGACGCTAACGGCCTGTGCGAGTATGGAATCGTGCTGCGCTCGCGCGGCGGCCTGAACGAGGCGATCGAGATGCTGCGCCGCGCGGCGTCGGTCGGCGGGCGCGACGACGCCGACTATCATCTCGCGGTCACCCTGCGCGAGCGCGACGATCCCGGCGACTTGCAGGAGGCGACCGAGCTTCTCATTCACTCGATTGCGCGCCCCGAATCCATTCCCGCCGGCGATTTTCCGTTCGCGGTTGCCGTCACCGCCGAAGCGCTGGCCGCACTCGAGCGCTACCATGAGGCCGACGTGCTGCTCACATCGATCGACGACCCGCGCTTGCCCGCGGTCACCATGCTGACCCTGCGTGCAAATCTTCGTCTGACCCAGGGCAAGTTCGATCAGGCCTCGAAGTTCGCCGATGAGGCTCTGTCGATGCTCACGCCAGACACCGGCGCCGACCATCGCCGCAAGCTCGCCGCACTCCTCCACGATCTCGGCCGCTATCGCGACGCGCTTGCGCTATGGCAGGTGCTGGCGCCGATTGGCACCACTGGAACCGATACCCGCCGCCTGCTCGATTGCGCAAGCCGTCTCGGCCGCGAAGATATAGTCGTCGACATCGCGCGCCAACTTCATCCTGAGCAGGGCGCCGGCACGGGCGACGCCAAGAGCCAACTCGACAAGCTCGAGCGCAACGACCCCGAGGCCGCGCTCGCGGCAATCGGTAAAATTCTGCAAGAACATCCTGATGACCGCGTGCTCAAACTCCGCCGCTCGATCATTGCCGCGCGGCTCGGCAAGGTGGATCTGGTCGTTGCCGATCCCAATGCGATGCCGTCGTCGCGCGACATTCCGCCCGCACTCGGCCGCGCTGCCGTGCAGTTCATGCGCGACGGTGGCCGCGCCAATGAGGCGCTCGTCTACGCCTACGATCTCCTGCGCCGGCAGAATGCCAGCGTCGATTCGCATCGCGCCTACCTGGCCGCACTCGGACCGATTGGCCCGATGCCGCACGTGCCGGACTTCGAAACCGCAGGGCCCGGCGCTGCGCTCAGTTTCGTCGAGGACAATTCGACCGCCGAACGATGGATCGTTCTCGAAGAGGGAAACGACGCCGACGAAGCTCGTGACGAGTACGGCCCGCAACACCCCATGATCAAAGCACTCAAGGGCAAGAAGGTCGGCGACAGGTTTCAGTTGCCCGAGGGGCGCTTCAGCCGCAGATACGCCACCGTGAAGCAGATCACCAGCAAGTACGCGTGGCGCTACATCGACTGTCTGGGCAAATTTCACGCGCGATTTCCCGGCGAAACCGAAATCGAGATGTGCCCGGTGAGTTCCGAAACGATTCCGTGGAATGAAATGAACGACAGCTTCGAGCAGATGTTCGAAGCGACCAGTGGAAATGGAAACGGCAACGGCAGCGGCAAGCGCGAGGACGTTCCTGAAGCACGCCGAACGGATCTACGCGAGCAAGCCGGTGCCGATCCATGCGGTCGCGGAGCGCATCAACCTGAACGACTTGCAGACCCTCTTTATCCTCGCCCAAAGCCCCGATGCGCCGATCAAATGCTGCACCGGCACGACCGAGGAACTCGAGGCCGCTCTGGGAGCCTTCGAGCGTGCCAATGCGATCGTGCTCGACCTCACCGCGATCGCGACCCTGTGCATGCTCGGACGCCTCAACTTGTTGCCGACCTGGCCGCGCCAGTTCGTCATTTCGCAGTCCACGCTTGCCGAACTGCGGCGCCTGGCGTTTGACGACACGCTGCTCCGGCTGCCGCCGGGATTCTCCGCAGCGCTCGGAAACGCCGGCGACGGCAAACGGGTGGACGTTCAGTTGAAGAGTCTCGCTGACGAATTGCAGTCAGTATGCCGCGTGCGCGACGGCTCGGTGCTCGCCTCGATCGATCATGATCGGCGCAAACGGCTGATCGCCTTCTTCGGCCGTAACGGCGCCGAGAGCATCGCGATTGCCTCGATGCCCGGTCACGTGCTGTGGACCGACGACATGATCCTCGCCGACCTGGCCAAGACCGAATTCGGGGTGCGCCGCGTGTGGACCGAGGCGGCGCTGCAGGCGCGCGCGCAGGCGGGCAATCTCGATCCCTCGGAACTCGCGACTGCAAGCACCAAGCTGGCCGGATGGGGTTACTCGTTCACCACCCCGAGCATCGAGACTCTGATGCGCGCCGGGTCCGTGGCGGTGTGGAATCCGGATCAGTTCCCGCTCAAGCAGGGTCTCGATCAGTTCGCGGCCGACTCGATGAACCTGTCCGACGCGGTGCGGCTCGGCTCCGAGATGATCGTAAAGATTTACAGCGACAATCATCTCCGCGGTCAGCGCAGGACCGTCTCTTCGCGCCTATTTGACCGGATCGCGATGCGCCCCGGCGGACGCGAGGCGGTCGAGATGCTGCCCCGCTCGCTGCCGATTCGCTTCGGACTCAACATAATTCATGCGCGCGAGTTGAGCGACGTCGTGCGCGGCTGGACAGCGCAGACTGGGCCGAAACAGCCGGGCGCTTGATCGATTCGCGCCGCGGCGCTTACATAGCGACTTCCGCATCTATGGAGGTTTTGATTTTTCCCGATGCCGAACGTCGCCGAGACCTGGAAGCATGAGTACGTAAGCGCCAACGGGATTCGCTTTCATTGCATCACGCAGGGCGAGGGGCCTCTCGTTCTGCTCCTGCACGGATTTCCCGAGAACCACTATTCATGGCGTCATCAGATGGCGCCGCTCGGCGCCCGCTTCAAAGTCGTCGCGCCCGACTTGCGCGGCTACAATTTGACCGAGCGCAAGGGTCCCTACGACATCAAGACCCTATGCGCCGACGTGATGGGTCTGATTCGCGCCTACGGATGCGAGCAGGCCGTTGTCGCCGGGCATGATTGGGGCGCGATCATCCTATGGAGCTTCGCGCTCGAATATCCCGCGGCTCTTTCGCGATTGATCGCGCTCAACGTGTCGTTCATGCCGCGTCTTCCCAAGCGTCCACTCGAGCTGATGACCGACAAGCGCTTCGACTACATCCGATTTTTCCAAAAGCGCGGCGACGCCGAAGCGATGATCGAGCCCGACATCGACGGCTTCATCCGCAACGCCTTCATCAACAATTCGTCGCGCAAGGACGTCTTCACCGACGCCGACTTGAAAGTCTTTGCCGACGGATTTCGCGGCCCCGGCGGAATCACTCCCGCCCTCGAGTACTACCGCAACTTCGATCACAACTGGGAAATCACCGCCGATCACGCCGGCCGCAAGGTCATGACTCCGGCCCTGATGATTCTCGCCGAGAAAGACCCGGTGCTGCGTCCCGAGATGGCCGACACCATCGCGAACTACGTGCCCAAAGTCACCGTCAAGCGAATCGATTGCGGACATTGGACCCAGAATGAAGCGCCTGAAGAAACCAATCGAGCAATTTTGGAGTTCCTCGCCGACCTCAAATGAAGCCCGCGCACGCATCGTGTCTGCGCTGGAGATCAAGTAGGATCTGGCGCTGAGACCAGAGGAGGAATCCACGATGGCGGCAATTGGGGAAGGCGACCGTATCGTCTTGATCGATCGCAGACTGTTCAAGGACGACAATACCCGGATCTTCGTAGGCACCGTCGAGGAAACCGATGGGGCGATTATCCGCGCGCGCGGCTTCGTCTTCCACGTGAGCTCTTATGAAGTCGCGGGCCAGGAGCGCCGCGGCGAAGAACGGGTGCGCGTCTTCTCGATGGGCGCCGGAGACATCGTGTACCTGCTCCCGAAAGATCAGGACATCTCGCGCCTGATGCTCAAGCGCTCGCCGAAATCGATGACCCTCAGCGACGGTGTCTACGCGCTTGACCTGAGTGACTTCCTGCTCCGCGCGTGACCGCTAGCGCGCCAGCTATTGCTTCTCCACGAACTCGATAATCGCCGCCGCAGTGTCGCCCGGATTGTCCAGCGGCACGTGATGATACGCGCGCGGAATTTCCTTCAGCACCGATCCGCGAATCTTCCGATGCATCCGTTGCACATGCGGCGCGCTGACTAGCCCGCTCTTTTCGCCGCGCAGCAGCAGCGTCGGCATCTTGATGTTCTTAAGCTTCGGCCGTGTCATTTTCGCGCCATGCTTTCGCCACGCGCGCGTTTCAGGATCGAAGCGGAACGCCCACGCGCCAGTCGGCAATTGCTCCGCGCCAAGCATCGCGAGCCGCTCGAGCTCGACCCGCGTCAGGTTCGTCTCCGGCGGCTGCAGGCGGAACCTCCTGATGATGTCGGCGGGGGAGCGCAGCTCGGGACGCTTGCCGCCTTGCGATTTGCGGCGCCATCGCCACATCAGCCGGCGAAACAGCGGCGGCGGTCCGTGCGGCGCATCCACAATGATCAGCGCCGCGAGCAGCTCCGGATGCGTCACCGCGACCCACTGTGCGACCGCACCGCCCATCGAATGTCCCACCAACACGACTCGCGTGCCGAGGCTCTCGATAAGCGCGCGCACGTCTTCGACGTATGCCGGCGGCCCGTAGATCGGCGGCCGCGCCCACTGGCTCCGGCCATGACCGCGAAAGTCGAGCGCGAGCACGCGCCCGTACGGCGTCAGCAGCGGCGCGACAGCGTCCCACCAATGCGCATGCGCAGCACCGCCGTGCAGCAACACGAAAGTGCGCTTGCCCGCGTCTCCGCCCCAATCCAGGTAGTGAAGTTTGAGTCCCGAGGCCTCAACGTAACGATGGGTCGGCTCCGTTGATACGGTAGCCGCTTGTTGGTGTGCCATAACCATTCATCTTAATGGACCCATATCCGCGAGCATAGAATTGGTTCACCAACACAAAGCGTGGTAACTAGCGTTCCGATGATCTTGAAGTATTCGATCCCCGCCGCCGCAATCATCCTTCTCGCATCGATGCCCACATTCGTCCGCGCACAAAATAACAACGGAGTCCCAACTGCAACCTATTCCCCGATGACGATGCCGACGATTCCGCACCTCCAGCTCCAGACGCTGCCCGGCTACGGTCCCGCGCCTCTGATCGTCGGCTTCCTGGCCTCGAGCAGCGATCCTGAGGGCGCGCAGTTCCAATCGTTCATCTGGAATTTCGGCGACGGACAAGTCTCCAACCTGCCGCCCACCGCGCTGTTCCACACCTACACCAACCCCGGCAGCTACGTAGTCACCCTGACCGCGACCACCGGCGAAGGCCATCAGGCGACCGCCTTCGCGGGAGTGATCGTAACCCCGCCCCGCTAGGCGTGATGTTGAAAAACCGAAGTCTCGCTTAATCCTTCAGCATCTCGATCTTGCCGGTGTAGAGATCGTAGATGCCGCCGATTATCTTCAGCTCGCCCGACTGCACCATCGCCGTCAGCTCCGGCGATGTGGCGAGATTCTTCATCACCAGCTTCACGTTCTCGCGCACCGCATTCTCCACCGGGTCGCCCGCCATCCCCTTCGTCGCTTCCACCGCCGGCCGCAGCTCTTTCAGCATCGGACCCACGTCGCCTTCCTCTTCATGCCCCGCGACCGCCGCGGTTACCGCGCCGCATTTGTTGTGCCCGAGGATCATCACGACCCGCACGCCCAGATGCTTGACCGAGTAGTCGAGGCTTTCGATTACGACCTGGTCGGCGACGTTGCCCGCCACCCGCACCACGAACAGGTCGCCGAGTCCGCGATCGAACAGGATTTCCGGCGGCGTCCGCGAATCCGAGCATGCCAGCACCGCGGCAAACGGATGCTGTCCGTGGGCCACGGCGAAGCGATGCGCCACTGTCTGATTGGGATGCTCGAGGCGCCCTTCGACGAAACGCTGATTGCCTTCCAGCAGCAGCTTCAACGCGTCACCGGCGCTCATGGTTGGCGCACTGACTGCCGCTATCACCGCGCGAGCCGCCACTATCGGCAACCCGATCAGCGCGATAAGCATCAGGCTCCGCATAAGAACTCTTGTATTTCGAATCATCGCCCATTCTCCCTCCCTGTCCGCTCGATAATAGACGCCGCGCATGACAGCATTGACCGCATCGCGATTCGCCAGTATTGATGGCGACAATACAGCACCCCGTCAACAGCATGATGAACATAGTATGAACCCGAACAATCGAATCTTACTCGCGCTTACGCTTGGCCTCCTCACAGTTGGCGGCTATGGATGCGGCACCTCCGACCAAATCGCCGCGACCGAGACGATGGTCAAGCAGCAGCAGGAGCAGATCGAACAGCAACAACAGGAGATCGACGCCCTCAAGAGCACTCAGTCATATACTCCCGGCGTCGCTTCACAGTCGCGGGGCGGATGCGATCGAGGAGTCGCGCAGACCGCCTCCGAGCGCGGCGGTGAGCGATTCTCCTCGGGCGACTTCCACAAGGCGCTCCTCTATTACAACGACGCCCTGAGCGCCTGCCCGCACGACGACCAGGCCGAAGTCAACGTCGCCCGCACCTACGAGGCGCTAGGCAACAAACCCGCCGCAATCAAGCACTACCGAATAGCCGCCGAGAGCAACAGCCCCACCGTCTCCAACGCTTCCGATCAAGCCAAAGCCGCACTCGTACGCCTGCAAGCCTCCCTGATGCCCTAAGTTAGTTCGCGTCCGACCCGTCGGCTCGTTAGATTCGAATGATGGAGTGCGATCGAGATCGAGCCCACTCCAGCTCACATGGACGGCACGGCTGAATCCTCCAACTCCACCGGCGCCCCAGCTCGCCGGATCGGCATCCTGACCGCCGGCGGCGACGCGCCCGGCATGAACGCCGCCATCCGCGCCGTGGTCCGCACTGCGGCTAACGCCCGAATCGAGGTGGTCGGCTTCCGGCGCGGCTACGAGGGCCTCATCCGCGATCTCGCCGAGCCGCTGAGCGGCCGCTCCGTCGCCAACATCATCCAGCGCGGCGGCACTTTCCTCGAGACTTCGCGCTCGCCCGAGTTCCGCACGCCAGCCGCCCGCGGCCTCGCCGCGCGCAATTTGAAACGGCACCGGATCGAGGCGCTCATCGTGGTCGGTGGCGAGGGCTCGATGCGCGGGGCAAAAGTTTTTGGCGACGAGACGGGAACGCCGGTCTTCGTTATACCTGCGTCGATCGACAACGACATTCCCGGCACCGAATATTCAATCGGCTTCGATACCGCCGTGAACACCGCCCTCGATGCGATCGACCGGATTCGCGACACCGCTTTTGCCTATGAGCGCGTCTTCTGCGTCGAGGTGATGGGCCGTGACAGTGGCTTCATCGCGATCGCGGTCGCGCTCGGCGGTGGCGCAGAGGCAGTCGTGGTCCCGGAAATCCCGCTGAGCCTCGACGACATCTGCAACCGAGTCGAGGAAAGTCATCGTCGCGGCAAGCGCTCGTCGATAATCGTGGTCTCTGAGGGTCCCGGCACCGGCGGCGTCCTCCCTGTGGCCGCCGCGCTTACCGCACGACTCGGCGTGCAGCCGCGCGTCGTGGTGCTCGGACATGTTCAGCGCGGCGGAGCACCCACCGCCCGCGACCGCCTCCTGGCTAGCCGCCTCGGCGCAGGCGCGATCGCCGCAATCCTCGCCGGCGCACCCCCCGCCCTAATCGGCGAAGAGCACGGCGCAATCATCCGCACCCCCCTGGCCGACCTAGGCGACCAGCGCCGCACCCTCGACCCCGCCCTAATCGAACTAGTCCACCAACTCTCAACTTGACGACGCGCGCCCCCCTCCGAACGCCCCAGACTAAATTTAATTTTGTTCCCCATGCGCCGGGTGCGTTTCCCACATGGGAAGGGGTTACGTGATCGTACGATTGTCCCCCTTCCCACAGGGGAAGGGGTTAGGGTGCCGTACGGAGCAAGAACAAAAAAATCACCCCCTCGGGAACAAAACGCCCCCTCCGACGGTTAGCAATTACGAATGCCGTTGAAAGGTTGAAAGTCGATCCCGTCGCGCCCGACGGGAGTCCGTGAGGCGTTGCAAAATGTCCGAAGGCTTCCAGTTGAGTTCCGATCTCGCCGTCGAGCGTTTCATTGGCCTGAACCAAATCCTTCCGTCGCAGTACTATGACGTTTCCGGCGGCCATCGCCTGACCGGCGAGCAGCGCCTGATGCTCGCCCTGCTTGCCGACGCGATCAACGTCTATCAGCAGGGCGTTTTGTCCCGAAATACTCGCAAACGGATGCTATTTATCGACGCCGAGCGATGGATCATGGCGGCGGCAATCAGCCGCCACGCATTCAGTTTCGACACCGTTTGCGAGGCGCTGGGGATCAATTCGCTTGTGCTTCGCCGCCGGATGCTCACCTGGAAGCATCAGACCCAGCGCAACGTCGAGGCGCATCGCACCCCGCACCTGCGCCTCAAGATAACCCCCCGCACCAAACACCTGACCCACCGCCGCCGCCTGACCGCCGCCGCCCCCGCCTTCTGAAATAACCTCCCCTCCCCGTGCCTCTCCCGCTGATGGCGACTCAAGTCACCATCCGCAAACCGGGAGAGGTCACGCGCGACGCATGTCGCACCTCGGTGAGGGCGCTGCCATTCAGCACCCGTCCCATGCGATCACCTCGCTGCTCGCTTCTCGCACTCGCTATGCGGCCGCAGACCGCTCAACCCCGATGCGCTCGCACTCTTCGGTGAGCGGCAGGGTTGCGCGCATCGCAACGGCCGCGACCAAGCCCATCGCGGTGAACAACATCAACGCGCCCGAATAGCTGCCGGTCACATCGAAGGTTCGCCCCGCTATCACCGGCCCCGCTGCGAAGCCGAAAGTGGTAAACAGCGCCTGGATTCCCAGCAGCGCGCCGAGCCGCCTGATTCCCAGCGACTCGCCAATCGCAAGCGGCAGCAGCACCCCCGGCGTTTCCCTCACCATACCGAACACCACGATAAAGACCGCGACCGCCGCCAGATGCGCCGCGCCGAGCAGCGCTCCGATTCCCGCCGCGCTCGACAGGAACACCACCGCCAGCATCACCCGTCCGCCAAGTCGATCTGCAAATGTTCCAACCGCGAAACTTCCGATCGCGCTGAAGATGAACATCGCGCCGAAGATTTCCGCGGCCAGCGTAGGCGCATATCCGACGTCGGTGAGAAACGGAACCAGATGGATCCGGATTCCCACCGCGCCAGTGGCGAACAGAACCTCGGCGATCGCGAACATCCAGAACGATCGCGAGCGAAACGCCTCGCGCACCTCGAGCCCCGGCATCGCAATATTTCCAGATGGACGAGCCTTTGCGGCCTCTCCGTCCGCGGCTGGCCGCATTCTGATGAACACCGCCAGCAGCGGAACCACAATCAGCAGTATCGGCATCGCCATCACCGCGTAGCCGGCGCGAAATCCGTAGTGCAGCACCACGTAGTTCGCAAGGATCGTAACCCCGGTGCCGCCGAGCGGAATTCCCGTATGCGCAATCCCAAGCGCGAGTCCGCGCCGCTCGCGAAACCAGCTGGTTATTACCAGCGCGGTGGGGATTATCGTCGAGGCTGTGATCCCTACCCCGAGAAAAACAAAGATTAACAGAAATTCGGCCGCCGAATTCGCCCGGCTGAGCGCCAGGTAGCTGAGCGCGACCAATGCCGCCCCTGCGATCATCACCCGGCGCGGGCCGATCCTATCCATCAGCCATCCCGCCGCCGGACTGCTGAATCCCGCCGCCAGCGGAGCAACCGCGGTCAGGGTCGAAAGGAACCCGCGGCTCCATCCGAAGTGCTTGCTCACCGGAATAAAGAACACACCGCTCGCGTTGATCGGTCCCCAAATCAAAAACAAGGTTGCGAACAGCACAGCCACGATTAGCCACCCGCCTTTGTCTTGCTCGGTCATGAATGATGCCTCGCTAGGACGTTCTGAAAAACGTGATGCAGCAATCCTTGCGCTCAGGTTGCATGTATGAAAATTAGGTATCTGTGCACATCTGCCGTGCAAAATTTCACCGAAGAACGTGGGGCAGGGTACGTGGCGAGTTTGAGCGAGGGGCGAGCGAGAGACGTTATTAGATGGACCAGTGGGATGACATCCGCTTCTTCCTTGCTATCGCCCGCGAACAAACACTCTCAGGCGCGGCGCGCGCCTTGCGGGTCGATCATGCCACCGTCGGGCGACGCCTCGTCGCGTTCGAGCGGCGCCTCGGCGCAAAACTCTTCAATCGCACCCCCGAAGGCTTCGCGATCACTGCCGCCGGCCGGGCGATCCTGAACGATGCGGAAGGAATGGAAACCGCGGCGATGGCCGTCGAGCGGCTCGTGACCGGCCACGACGCGCAGTCCGCCGGATTGGTGAGATTGGCGACGCTCGAGATGTTTGCGGACCAGATCATTCTGCCCGCACTCGCCACGCTGCTCGAGAAACATCCGCAACTCCAGGTGGACTTGCTGGTCGGCCTTCGCACTCTGGACATCGCGCGACGTCAGGCCGATATCGCAGTGCGTATTCCGCGGCCCATAGACTCAAACCTGATCGGCCGCAAGCTAGGCGAGTTCGGCGTCACGGCCTACGCCTCGCATCGCTACCTCGCAGCCCGCGGCGCTCCGAAACGCGGGATGGGCCTAAGCGGTCATTCGCTAATCGACTACCTGGGCGCGCCGCCCGCGATCGGCGCGCCGTTTCTCGGCGAGTCGCTCGAGGGCGCGCGACTCGCGATGCATACCACGAGCACTTTTGCGCAGATGAAAGCAGTCGCAGACGGAATCGGAATCAGCGTCCTGCCCTGTTGCCTCGCCGACAATCGTCCGGAACTGGAGCGCGTGTGGCCCGATGAACGGCCGACGATGCGCCCCGTCTGGATGGTCATGCATCAGGACTTGCGCCGCGCCGCAAGAATCCGCCTGGTCTCGAACGCGATCGCCGAAGCCTTCGAACGCAACGCCGCAACCCTCCGCTACGGCCACCCCCACAAAACCAAATCCCCCACGCCAAAACCCCGCGCATCCGCTCCGCGATAGCCTCCGCTCCTCCTCCGTCGTCCTGAGCAAAGTCGAAGGACCTCCGCGAAGCGATGCTCCTTATTTTTTGTGCCATCCTTTTCGTGTCATTCCGAGCGAAGCCGAGGAACCCCGAATCTTTCTCGGCGCAAAACACTTCGACTCCGCTGAGGGCGTGCGGAGCTGAGTTGCTCCGAATCAATGTCCAGTTATGCAATCACCGTTCCCTTCGGGAGAAGCCGACGCGCGCACCGCGCGCGTCGGGTGAGGGTCCAAATTCCAGGTTCCGCGCACCGCCCAAGGTTATGCAAAGCTTCCTTCAGGAGAGAGTTTGCGACGACATTCACATGTCGTCACAAGAGTGAGGGCGCGCCCACCTTAAACACCGAGCAAAACACAAACTCGATTGTTCCCCTTCCACCAGGGGAAGGGGTTAGGGTTAGGTTTGCCGAGACTCGAGCAACTTTTTCCTCACGGCCCAGTCCCCGTCAGCGCAATATTATGTGGACTCGTCGGATCGCTCCCGATCGTCACCGCGATACTCGCACTCTCCGCCAATGGCTCCGCCGTCGGCGTGAATTTAATCGCGATCGCGCATGCCGAGTGAGCCGACACCGTGCCGCCGCAAGTTCCGCCGGTCACCGCAAAGTCGCCCGCACTCGATCCGCTGACACTGCTCTCGCTCACCGATAGCGAAAATGCCGACAGATTAGTAACCGTGATGTCCTTGGTCTTCGGCGATGTCCTGGCCGTCAACGTGCCAAACGCAAGCGTGGTCGGCAGGACCGTCGCCGGTATCGTCGGCCCGCTGGTGAACGAAACCGTGTACGGCCCGAGCGCATCCGGACTGTCGGCAACCGTCATCGTCGCCGCTTCCGTCCCCAGCTGGGTCGGCGCATAAGTAACGATCAGTGTGCAACTCGTCTTCGTCGCCAGCGTCGATGTGCACGTGCCGCCCGTCTGGCTGAAGTCGCCCGCATTCGCGCCGCTGAATCCCGGCGGCAGCGTCAGCGTAACCGGGTTGGTCTGGAAATTGTGCACCGCGATCGCCTTGGCCGCCTTGGCGCCAATCTTCACCTTGCCGAATGCGAAACTCGTTGGCGTGACCGTCGTATCAGCGGTGCCGGCGCCGCTCAGCGCCACGTGCTTTGGGCTGCTCGTCGTATTGTCGTTGATCGAAAGCGTCGCGCTGCGCGCGCCGAGCGCGCTCGGCGTGAAACTGATCGCAATCGCGCAGTCGGAGTCGGGGCCCAGGCCGCCCGCCGGGCAGGTCGTGCCGCCCGGCGCGAATTCAGCCGGGTTCGATGAAGTTACGCTCCCGATGAACAGTCGCTGCGTGCCGGTGTTTTTGACAATCAGGTCGTCGGTGACGGTGTCGTTAACCGGCACGCTGAAGAATGAGAGCGCTGTCGGCACCGCAATCGAAGTCGTCGGCGTCGCCGTCGGCGTCGCAGTCGCCGTTGATGTTGCCGTAGCTGTCGCTCGTCGCAGTAGCCGTCTCAGTTGCAGTCGCGGTCGCAGTAGCCGTGGCCGTAGCGGTTGGCGTCGGCGTCGGTACGGCGTAATGGATCGTCCCAGTCGCCGGACTGCCGGAAGCGGCGGCAGCATACAGACTATTTAACAACACCGAGACCGTGTTGCCGGCACCATTCGACAAGATCAGGTCGGGCTGGCCGTCGCCGTTGACGTCTACTGCCTTAACCGATTGCGGTTCGATGCCCGTGGCAAAGGTCTGCTGGGTGGCGAAGCTGGGCGTGGTCGCGCCCGGGGCGGTGGTGTTGAGCAGCACCGAGACCAGGGAGCTGGAGAGATCCGCCACGATCAGGTCGGGTTTGCCGTCGCCGTTCACGTCGCTCGTTATCACAGAGAACGGGCCGCTTCCCGTGACAAACGTCTGCTGGGTGGCGAAACTGGGGGTGGTGGCGCCCGGAGTCGTCGTGTTGAGCAGCACCGAGACCGTGTTGCCGTGGAGGTTGAGGCCCGCGTTCGCGACGATCAGGTCGGGCCTGCCGTCGCCGTTGATGTCGGCCGTCGTCACCCCTTCCGGGAGGATGCCAGTGGCAAAGGTCTGCTGGGTGGCAAAGCTCGGGGTGGTGGCGCCCGGGGCGGTCGTGTTGAGCAGCACCGAGACGGTGTTGTCGCTCGAATTCGTCACGATCAGGTCGGGCAAGCCGTCGCCGTTGATGTCGGCCGCCGTCACCGAGGACGGTTCGCTGCCGACGGCGAAGGTCTGCTGGATAGCGAAGGTTGGAGTGGTCGCCCCCGGCGCGGTGGTGTTGAGCAGCACGGAGACGGTGTTGCCGCCGAAATTAGCGACAATCAGATCGGGCTTCCCGTCGCCGTTGATGTCGGCCGCCGTCACCGAGGTCGGAAAGCTTCCCGCGGCGAAAACAAACAGAGCGCCATTAGGGCCACTTGCGAAGCTGGCCGTCGTCGCTCCTGGGCTGGTGGTGTTGAGCAGCACCGAGACTGAGTTACCGTTGGAATTCGCGACGATCAGGTCAGGTTTGCCGTCGCCGTTCACGTCCGCCGCCGTCACCGATGTTGGAAAGCCTCCGATGCCAAACGTCTGCTGGGCGGCGAAGCTGGGCGTGGTCGAGCCCGGAGCGGTGGTGTTCAGCAACACCGAGACCTTGCTGGCGCTACCGTCATTCGCCACGATCAGGTCGGGCAACCCGTCCCCGTTAATGTCGGCTGTCGTCACAGAACTCGGGGCGTTGCCGGTGCCAAAGTCCTGATGGGTGGTGAAGCTGTTGCCGTCAAACGCCGTCGTCGGCGCCGGAGTGGTGTTGAGCAACACCGAGACCGTGAATTCGCCGCCATTCGCCACGATCAGGTCGGGCCTACCGTCGCCGTTGATGTCGGCCGCTGTCACCGAGCTCGGGCCGTTGCCCGTAGCAAAGGTCTGCTGGGTGACGAAGCTAGGGGTGGTGGCGCCCGGGGCGGTGGTGTTGAGCAGCACCGAGACCGTTCTGTCTAACTCATTCGCGACGATCAGGTCGGGCTTGCCGTCGCCGTTGACGTCGGCTGCCGTCACCGAGTACAGGTGATTGCCCGCAGCGAAGTCCTGATGGGTGGCGAAGCTGGGCGTGGTGGCGCCGGGGGTGGTGGTGTTGAGCAGCACCGAGACCGTGTTGCCGTTCAAGTTCGCGACAATCAGGTCGGGCAAGCCGTCGCCGTTGATGTCGGCTACCGTCACCGAGAACGGGGAGGTGCTCGCTGCAAAGGTCTGCTGGGTGGCGAAGCTGGGCGTGGTCGCGCCCGGGGCGGTCGTGTTGAGCAGCACCGAGACGCCGTTGGCACTAGTAGCGATCAGGTCGGGCTTGCCGTCGCCGTTGACATCCGCCGCCGTCACTGAGAACGGCTTGCTGCCCGTAGCAAAGGTCTGCTGACTGGCGAAGCTGGCCGTGCTGGCGCCCGGCGCGGTCTTGTTGAGCAGCACCGAAACCGTGTTGCTGGCCTCATTCGCCACAATCACGTCGGCCAAGCCGTCGCCGTTGAGGTCGGCCGTCGTCACCGAGTACGGGCCGCTGCCCACGGCGAAGGTCTGCTGGGTCGCGAAGCTGGGCGTGGTGGCGCCTGGGGTGGTGCTGTTCAGCAGCACCGATACCGTGTTGTCACCTTGATTCGCCACGATCAGGTCGGGCAGCCCGTCGCCGTTGAGGTCGGCCACCGTCACCGATCGCGGAAGGCTGCCCACAGTGAAGGTCTGCTCGGTGGCGAAGCTGGGCGTGGCTGCGCCCGGCGCGGTGGTGTTGAGCAGCACCGAGACCGTATTGCTGTTGAGATTTGCCACGATCAGGTCGGGCTTGCCGTCGCCATTGACATCGGCCACCGTCACCGAGCTCGGCTGGCTGCCCGTGCCGAAGGTCTGCTGGGTGGCGAAGCTGGGCGTGAAGCCCATTCCCGCACCGCCACCGCCGAGCAACAGCATCTGAAACATTTTGTCAGGCGGATTGCTGTTGCTGCCGGCGACCGTCACCGGAATCGTCCCGCTGGTTTGGCCGGCTGGAATCACAACCGACCCGCTCGCCGCCGTGTAGTCAGTCCCCGCGATCGCGGTCCCGTCCATAGTCTGGTACTGAAGAAACGCGTCGTAGCTGAGATCGCCACCACGCGCGATCGGAAAATTAAGCGTGCTCGGCGAGTTGCCGGTCACCGTATCCGAGCCGCCCGAGATACTAAGCTGGGTAGAATCGCCCCACACCGAAAGCGCAATGGTCACCGCCAGCAGCACCACGGCTGCCGTAACGCTCTTATGCTTCACGCCAATCCCCCGCGGCGTTCACTGTGGAGCCCAGCGCGCCGGTCGCAAGGCTCTCGCAAACCCACAGATGGTGCGTGATTCAGGCAGAATCGGAAGGTCGAAACGCTCCCCCGCAAATCAACGACAAGCGTGACGGTCTCACGCGTGTCAAAGCATGTCAAGCAGAATCGAGTTGAACCGCTTCAACTGGCAGTTAGCAATCGCCCCCGGGGCGCACCGGCAGGTTTCACTACATCAAGTTCAAGTCAGAATGCCGCAGCCAGATCTGGATTCGCCGCGCGACAGTTGCGTTCGCCCTGAGTCTCCATCCCATCGAGCAACACCGCGCCGATACATCGGCGATCACCAGAACAGCATCACCTTCTCCCATAAACCAGTTCGAACAGGCGCTCCGCGCCGCATCTTTTATCCTCACTCAGGTGCAGGGGCTGGCCCCTGCCCAAGGAAGCCGTGAAACCCAGGTGGGTTTCACATTAAATCAAGTTGTTCTCTCTTTCGCCCTTACTGCTTGGGCACCGCCACGATATGAAGCGTCACCGTGACTTCATTGGCGGCTGTCATCCCGAGCAGGCTCGGCACCTTCACCCCGTAGTCGGCGTAGTTGAAGGTCACTGCGCCGTCGACCGTCAGATGCTGCGCCGAGTCGAGTGCCATCTTGATCGGCACGCTGACCGGTCGCGTGGTGTTATGGATGGTCAAATTGCCGACCACGGTCGCCGTACCCGCATTCGCCGAGCTGGTCGCGACATTCTGAAGAGCGGTGCTCTGGAACGTGATCGTGGGATAGGTACGCGCATCGAGGAGCCCGAACACGGCGTCATCGCGAAACGGATTCCCGCTGTCATAGCTTTGTGCGTCCAGCACGATACTGACGGTCCCGGCCGCGGGATTCGCCGTATCGCCGGAAACCTCGCCCGACTTGATTTCGAACTTGCCGGTAGCGTTGCCCTTGGCGCGGTCCGGCTCCGCAACGTCGGTCGTCACCTTGCTCGCGGATGGATCAATCTTGAGATGGATTGAATCGGCGAAGGCCGGCGCCGCCAGCGCCGCGATTGCCGCGAAGATCGCCACCGGAACGATTGTGCGCATATCGAGTATTCCTCCCCGATCTATAACCGAAAGCCCCCCTACCAGGGTTCCATCTGCGGAAGCAGCCGGCGCTCGCAGCAGCATCGCCTCCTCACCCGCACGCGACAAGTGAAAAGTGTTTCGCGTACGATCTCGCCTCCCGGCGACAACGGAGCCGGCTCCTCACTCAGGTGCAGGGGCTGGCCCCTGCGTCAAGGCTGAACAGTTCATCCTTACGGAGAACATAAATCCGCGGCAAACTGTATCCGTGCATCTGAATGAAACATCCAACCGCCCAATCCAACCGAGCCAGGTCGCGACACGTCATTTTGGCAAGGTGAAATGGATCGTCCCGATATCGCTCCCGCCACCTGCCGCAGTGCGCAAAAGTTGATCGAGCCTGATCCGGATGGCAAGTGTCGGCAAGCACACGAATCAACACCCGACCTTTGCTTTTGCTTCGCTTCACACTTCCCAATAATCTGCCAACTCGTCATGGCAATCGAATATCGCACCCTCGGCAAGACCGGAATTCGGGTCAGCGCGCTCGGACTGGGCGGTTCGGAAATCGGCTACCAGGAAGTCGCGCAGAAGACCGTCGACAAGATCGTCGGCACCGCGCTCGACTCGGGCATCAACGTCGTCGACACCGCCGAATGCTACGCCAACGGAGAGCAGCTACTCGGAAAGGCTCTCGCGCGCCGGCGCGCCGACGTGATCCTGATGACCAAATGCGGGCATGCGCCGCTCAAGTCCGGGTCGGACCGCGCTTCGGGCTATGCGCAGGCGGATTGGGAGCCCGCGATGCTCTCCGCGAGCATCGACCGCAGTCTCAAAAATCTCAAGACCGACTATGTCGACGTGATGCAATTTCATAGTTGCTCAGCCGAGACTCTCCGCGATGACCGCGTGATCGACGTGCTCGCTCGCGCGCGCGACGCCGGCAAAACCAGGTACATCGGATACAGCGGCGACTCCGACGACGCGCTGTACGCAGTCGAGATGGGGATTTTCGACACGCTGCAGATTTCGCTCAGTATCGCGGATCAGGAGGCCGTCGATCGCGTGACGCCGAAAGCATCGGCGCGCGGGATTGGCGTGATCGTCAAGCGTCCGATTGCCAATGCCGCATGGCGCAGCGGCACCAAGCCGCCCGCCGATTGGTACTCGCAGCCATATTGGGATCGGCTTCGTGAGCTCGACTACGACTTTCTCAAGGGAGACGTTGAGGCGGCGGTCGCGACCGCGCTTCGATTCACGCTCGGCACCGCCGGCGTCAGCACTGCGATCGTCGGCACGACCCGAGTCGAGCGTATCGCGCAGAATATCGGATACGCGAATGCGGGACCGCTGCCGGTAGCGGAGTATCAAGCGATTCGGGCGCGATGGCGTCAGGTCGCGCGTCCCGAATGGACCGGCCAGCGTTAGCCAATTCCAAGTTCCTCGTAGACCGCGTCGACAGTCGCGCCAGCGCGCTCCACGTGCAAGGCGGGCTCGGCTTCGGGCATCCCGTTGAACACCAGTGCGACGACGATACGATTTTCCGGATCGAGGAATCCCACCGAGCAGTTGTAGCCGGCGTGCCCCCACGTGCGCGGAGAGCATCGCGTGCCGTACCATCCGGAAAGCGGGCCGTACTGTTTCGAATCGAGCACGACGCCGAGTCCACGATCGAGCTGGAACTGGAAAGTCTTGTCGAGAAGGCCGATGGTGTGCCGCGAGGCGATCGCTTCGATAGTTTGCGGCGTGACGACACCTTCGCCTCCCGCGAGCATCGCTTCGTAAAATCGTCCCAGGTCGTGAATCGGGCCGCGGCCGTTGCCGCCCGGCCGCTCGATCGCAACTGCTTCTGCGGTGTTGGACCACGGTGGGTAGTTATGCGGTTGGGGGCGCTTGAAGGTAGCGCCGAAATGCATCGGCGCGATTCGATCGCCATACGCGCGCCATCGCGCCGCGGGCATCCCGATCCACGTATCGCGCATCCCAAGCGGCTCGCAGATTTGCTCGCGGACGTACTCGCTATAGGGGCGGCCGTCTGCGCATACGCGGCGGACTATCTCGCCCAGCACGTACCATCCTGACGCGATGTGGTAGCCGGAGGTTTGGCCGACGATCCATCCCGCTTCGATCTCGGCGGCGCAAATCTGCGCGATGATCTGGTCCCACGGATCATTGGTCCACGGACCGACCGCAGCGCGGAAGCCGCCGGTATGAGTCAGGACGTGGCGAATCGTGATTGCTTCTTTTCCCTTTGCGCCGAATTCCGGAATGTATTTCGCCACGGGGTCGTCGAGCGCAATTTTCCCGCGCTCCCAGATCTGCCCGATTGCGATCGCGGTGATCGGCTTGGTCGATGACATCCACAGCATGATCGTGTCGGGAGTCATCGCAACGCCCTCGCGCGCGAGGCCGAATGCGAGATCGCCGACGCAATTGCCATCATGCGAGACATAGAGCTGCGCGCCGATATGCAGCCCGCGCTCGATGCCTGCTTCGATTACTTTGCTGGCGCGATCGAGGGTCATGATTGTGCCTTTATGATAGCTCGCTTTCGGCGATGGTTTGGGAGCGAGCTTTAGTCCTCATTTCGTTTCGTAACAAGTATCATTTTTCACTGGTGACAGTATTCGGACGGCGCGCTAATCTTGGGCCAAAGAGACTACCCGGCCGGAGCTCAGTTTCAGGGTAGAGTTTCCAAGCTACGATAGTAAGTAAAGGACTATGGGAAAACCTATGTTCAAACTGACGACCTTTGCACTTGCATTGGGGCTACTGCTCACCAGCGGTTGCGCTGCGCATGATCAAAGGGTTGCGCTTCAAGAGAGCTGCAACACCGGGAGCCAGGCTGCTTGCCAGCAACTTGCCGCCGATGAATCTCCGGCACCTTATCCGCCGGATAGCACGATACACGTGATGCCTGGCGGCGGCTTGAGCCCCGGTTCCGGCGGACTGCCTCCGGGCGGCGTCCACGTTGGCGGGATCGGTGGAATGGGCGGAATGGGCGGCGGACTGGGCGGAATTGGCGGCGGGATCCGTTGAGAGGACTCGGCTGACGCCGGGCCGATTTGGAACTTGCCGGCCGGTCGGGTGTACTCACTAGCGAGTGACTGTTAGCGGACCTAAGCTATCCAAAATTTTTGCGTCCGGACCCTCACCCGCCGCTCGAAGACGATCTTCGGCATCTCCCTTTTTAACCTTTTAACAGTCAGGGAGAGGCTAATTCCGCTGGAGAAGTTCGCATGGAAATCGCGTGGATTGGAACCGGAATCATGGGCGCGCCGATGGCGCGACGGTTACTCGGCGCGGGGCATCGCGTGCGCGTCTTCAATCGCTCGGCGGAGAAGGCGCGCGCTCTTGCCGCTGACGGAGCGATCGTCGCGGCGGACGCTGCCGCATGCGTTGCGGGGGCCGAACTTGTTTTTGTCATGGTGCCCGACACGCCTGACGTGGAGGCGACGATCGCGAAGATCGAGTCCGCGCTGAAGCGCGGTCAGCTGGTCGTCGATATGAGCACGGTTTCGCCGGCGGCTGAGCGCGCGATCGCGGCGCGTCTGCGGCTTCGCGGCGTCGACTACCTGGATGCGCCGGTCTCGGGCGGCGACGTCGGCGCTCGCGAGGGCACGCTCACGATAATGGTCGGCGGTGACGCGAAGGCATTTGAGCGCGCGCGGCCGCTGTTCGAGCATCTTGGGCGTCGCACGACCCATATGGGTCAGTCGGGCGCGGGGCAGATGACCAAGCTCGCCAATCAGATCGCGGTTGCGCTGACGCTCGAAGCGGCGGCCGAGGCTATCAAGCTCGCGCAGGCCGGCGGTCTCGATCCGGCGCGGGTCGTGGAGGCTCTGGGAGCGGGCGCGGCGGCCTCGTGGCAGCTTGCGAATCTCGGTCCGAAAATAGTCGCGGGCGACAATCGGCCCGGGTTTTTCGTCAAGCTGATTCGCAAGGATCTGCGCCTGGTGACGGAGGCTGCGCGCGACGCCAGGCTCGCGCTGCCGGGACTCGCGCTGATGGTCTCGATGTTCAACTCGGCGGCCGCACTGGGTCATGATCTCGACGGCACTCAATCGGTAGCCGACGCGCTTAACAGGTTAGCCTCGACAGAATCGGTTACCTGAAGTAGTACCTGAAGACGAACCGAATTCTGGAGGCAAAAATATGGGAGACCTGCTCACCGAAATAAAGGACCGCGTGCTGTATCTCACGCTGAACCGGCCCGACAAACTCAACGCCATGAGCGCCGAAATGATGGGTGGGCTGGTCGATAACCTGGCTCGCGCGGCGACCAATTCCGAAATCGGCGCCGTGGTACTGACTGGAGCCGGGCGCGGATTCTGCTCGGGCGGAGATATCGGCGGGATGCGCGATCGCAACGAGGGCGCCGGCGCCAGCGAGGGAACGGCGACGACGATCGAGGATCGAGTTGCGGGACTTCGCCGCGGTGAAGAGGCGTCGGCGCTGCTGCATCAGATGTCGAAGGTGACGATCGCGGCGGTCAACGGGCCGGCGGCGGGCGCGGGACTCAGCCTCGCGATGGCGTGCGATCTCAGGATCGCGTCGGACGCGGCGCGATTTGGCACCGCGTTCGCGAAGGTCGGCTTCTCGGGCGATTACGGCGGTACCTGGTCGCTCACGCAGTTGGTTGGATCGGCGAAGGCGCGCGAACTGTACTTTCTGGCCGACGTGATCCCGGCCGAAGAGGCGCTCAGGATCGGACTAGCCAACCGGGTCGTGCCGGCGGCGTCGTTCCGCGACGAGGTGCATGCGCTCGCGTCTCGAATCGCGAACGGACCGACGATTGCGTACACCTACATGAAGGCGAACCTCAATGCCGCGTTGACGCATGAGTTCAACGAGCTGCTCGACCGCGAGGCGTGGGGGCAAACGATGACGGGCCGCACCGAGGACCATCGCGAGGCGGTGAAGGCATTTTTGGAGAAGCGTCCGCCGACTTTCAAAGGCAGGTAGCAGGATTTTCGCGTTCGGTGAAACGCCGGAAGTTTCGCGCGGTCCGGCGTTGAACCTCTCCCGCGTTCGCTTCGTTCCTCGCTCACGCGACCTCTCCTCGGACAAGGAGAGGTCAGGATATTCAGACAAGATAGGAGCAGAGCTATGGACTTCAAGACGATCATTTATGGCTCGCGCGACAAGATCGCGAAAATTACCATCAACCGCGCTGAGCGGATGAATGGGTACAACGAGACGATGGTCAAGGAGATGTGCGCGGCGATCGATCTTGCTCGGCAGGATGACGACGTGCGCGTGCTGATAATCACCGGCAGCGGGCGCGCGTTTTGCGCCGGCGGCGATATCAGCGGGGCGCCGGAGAGCCGCTCGCGCTTCCATGGGCATCCGATGGGACACATGCTCGAAATGCGTGAGGGGTTCCATCAACTGGTGCTCTCGCTGCATCGATTCGACAAACCGGTGATCGCGGCGATCAACGGCGCGGCGGTCGCGGGCGGGCTTACGCTGGCGCTCTCGTGCGATTTCAGAATCGCGTCGGACCAGGCGCGGCTCGGAGATACCGCGCTCAAGTTTGCGCTGCTGTGCGATGAGGGCGGCGCGTACCTGTTTCCGCGATTCATGGGTCTTGATCGCGCGCTCAAGATGACGCTGCTATCGGAAGTCTACGATGCGAAGACCGCGCTCGAACTGGGACTGGTGACGGAAGTGGTGCCGCACGCCGAGCTCGAGGCGCGGGTGCACGAATTTGCGCGCCGACTCGCCGACGGGCCGCCGCTGGCGATAAGGCTCGCCAAGCGCATGATGTACAAGCAGCGCGAGATGACGCTCGAGAATGCGCTCGAAGACGCCGCGCTCAATGTGATGATCACCAATCCGTCGGCGGATGTGCGCGAAGGGATGCGCGCGTTTCGCGAAAAGAGCAAACCCAACTTCGCGGGAAAGTAACTTTTTTTCACTAGTTCTGGATCGCGCCTTGCCTGGAGACATCGCCCCATGCCGATGAAGAAAAAAGACATCGAGAAAATGCTCAAGAAGCCGATCGTCGCGGTGGTCGCCGTGACTGCGCCGGACGGTTCGCCGCATGCGGTGCCGACCTGGTTTGAATACGACAATGGGACGATCCGATTTCACACCGGCGCCGAGGCGTTCAAATACAAGTGCCTGGTGCGCGATCCGCGGCTCACGCTGGTGATCGATACCAAGAAGGCGCCGTACAAGACCGTGGTGCTGAAAGGCCGCGCGACGTTCGAGGAAAAGATCGACGACAAGCGCACCCAGCGGATGGCAGTGGCGTACCTGGGCAAGAAACTCGGCAAGGCGTACGCCAAGTCGCTCAGCGGAAACAAGGTGGTGCTGGTGAGCTTCAAGCCGGCGCGGACGATCTCGTGGGACTACGCGCAGGAGCGGCCGTAACGCATAAAGAGCGCCCATAAATTCACGACGATGGACGAACGGCTGAAGCCAAATCTCGACGCGTGGAACATGATGGCGCGGATTCACGAGGCCTCGCGTGAGTATCGTCTCGCGGAGTTCAAAGCCGGCGAGAACGTGCTGAAGCCGATCGAACTGCGCGAGGTTGGCGAGGTCCGCGGCAAATCGATGCTTCATATGCAATGCCATTTTGGACTCGACACGATGTCATGGGCGCGGCTCGGTGCGAGCGTCACCGGGATTGATTTTTCCGATCAGGCGATCGCGCTCGCGCGGTCGATCAGCGCCGAGCTCAAAATTCCCGCGAGATTTATCCAGTCCAACATTTTCGACGCCCCGAGCGCGCTGCACGAGCAATTCGACATCGTGTTCACGTCGTACGGGGCATTGTGCTGGCTTCCGGATATCAAGCGATGGGCGGAGATCGCGGCGAATTTCGTGAAGCCGGGCGGCTTCTTCTATATCGCGGAATTTCATCCGCTGACGCAGATGGCGAACAATCGCCCGGGCACGACCAAACTCGAGTTCGAGATTTCGTACTTTCACGCCGCGATGCGCGAATATCCGCCCGGCCCCGATTATTCCGACCCGAGCAAAACGGTCTCCGGGACTCACGAATGGATGTATCGGACAGGTGACGTGGTCAGCGCGCTCGCGGCGACCGGATTACGAATCGAGTACCTGCATGAGTTCGCCGAATGCATCTATCCGCATTTCCCGTTCATGAAGAGGGGTAGTGACGGCCAGTGGCATATCGAGGGCGATCCGATTCCGACGATTTTTTCGATCAAGGCGACCAAGCCCTGACAGTCGCGGGATAGTGCGATGCTAAAGACACGCTTCTCAGAGCTGTTTGGAATCGAGTATCCAATCGTGTGCGCCGGGATGGGCGGCGTCGCGCTCGCGGAACTTGCCGGCGCCGTCTCGGAGGCAGGCGGGCTCGGCACGATCGCGCTGGCCGGATTCTCGGCGAATGGAATCCACGAACAGATTGGCGCGGCGAGGAAGATTACGAGCAAGCCAATCGTCGTGAATCTTCTGATCCCGTTTCTTCGCCCGGGTACCATCGAGGCGCTCGCGAATCAGCCGATATCGGCGGTGACGCTTTTCTGGGGCGATCCTGCCGAGCACATTCCCGCCTGCAAACAGCTCGGGTTGAAGGTCATCTGGCAATGCGGATCGGCTGACGAAGCGCTCGCGGCGAAACGCGCCGGCGCCGACGCGATAATCGCGCAGGGGTTCGAGGCCGGCGGCCATGTGCGTGGCGTCGTAACCACGTTCGCGCTGGTTCCGGAAGTGCGCGACGCCATTGGCGATCTGCCGATGCTGGCGGCGGGTGGTATCAGCGATGGGCGCGGACTGGCGGCGGCGATCGCGCTGGGCGCCGACGGCGCCGTTTTCGGCACGCGCTTTCTGGCGACGCATGAATCCGGCGCGCATCGCGCGTACAAGCAGGCTCTATTGTCTGCGCACGCGAGCGACACTCTGCATACCAAGCTCTACGACATTGGATGGCCCGACGCGGCACATCGCGTGATTCGCACGCCGCTGGTCGATGCCTGGGAGCGAGCAGGCCGTCCAGAGTCAGGGCATCGGCCGCATGAGGGCGAGACGACCGGGCGCATCAAGCGCGCCGACCTCGAGCTGCCGATAGTAAATTACTCAGTCGCGGCGCCGACTGAATCGGTCGAGGGAGATATCGGCGGGCTTGCGTTTTACGCTGGTCAATCGGTGAGCCTGGTGAAAGAGATCGCGCCCGCCGGCGAGGTGGTCCGCGAAATTGCACGCGAAGCTATCGATGTGATCGCGTCGAGGCTCGCGCCGCTGGTGCATTAGGCAGGCTGGCGCAGACAATCGAAAACTCGTCGCGAGTCAGCGCGCGGATGCGGCGAGCGGACGTACCTCGGCTGCTATTTTTGCGGCGCGCTCATCCGTCGCTTTGCGAAGTTCATACTTCGCCTGCAAATTCATCCAGAACTCAGCAGTCGTGCCGAGGTAGCGCGCGAGTCGGAGCGCCGTGTCAGCAGTGATCGCACGCTCGCCCTTGACGATCTCATAGACGCGTGAGATCGGCACGTGGATGTCCATCGCGAGCCGGTTCACGCTGATGCCGGCTGGCACCAGGTAGTCCTCGTACAAGATCTCACCCGGTAAAATCGGGGATAGTTTCTTTGGTGTCGTCATGAGTCCTTCTCCTACGGTCGTCTCACCGATGATAATCGACTATCTCTACCTCCGACGCGTCTCCCTTTTGCCATACGAAGCAAATTCGATACTGGTCGTTGATTCGAATGCTGTGTTGCCCCAAACGGTTGCCTTTGAAGGCTTCCAGATGGTTGCCTCGTGCTGCCGCGAGATCGCCCAGTTGCCGCGCCGCGTCCAACGCTTCCAGTTTCCGCCGCGCCGCCCGCTCGATATGCCGGAATGCCGGTACATTCTGCTGTTGGAAAAGAGCTTTGGCGCGGGCGTCGCGAAAGCTCTTGATCACGGAAGGAGTATAAACCGCGACGCGCTTACCGTCAAACAGTAAGCGGATGGCGGAATAACCGAGGAATTGCGGATCAGAACGCAACCGACTTGCTATCGAATTGCTAATGCATCTGCGATAATCGCATTAGTGGCGCAGCAGGTAACAAACGAGGCGATTATTGAGGCATTGGGGCACGTCAAGTATCCCGGTTTCGCCTCGGATATTGTCACGCTTGGAATCGTCGAGGATGCGGCTGCGAAACCCGACGGTGGTTACGCGATCACGTTTGCGCCAGGTGACTCAGCGCGAAGATGTGATTCGCGACCTCGCCACGAAAATTCATCATGCGCTTACTCATGAGCTCGGCGTGCCGAAGGTTGAGCTGCGGGTGCATCGGATTGAAGCCGAGCTTGGTGAGAAAACCGGGCGGGTCCGGCTCGAGGGAACCAAGCACATTATCGCAGTCGCGAGCGGGAAGGGCGGGGTCGGCAAATCCACCGTCGCGGCGAATCTCGCGGTGGCGCTTGCGCGGCTGGGGCTCAGCGTCGGGCTGCTCGATGCGGACATCTATGGACCGTCGATTCCGATGATGTTCAACGTCGGCGACGAGCGGCCGAAGTCGGCGGGCGGGCAGAATTTTTATCCGATCGAAAAATATGGCGTGAAGCTGATCTCGATTGGATTTTTTCTTGGCGAGAAAGCGCCGGTCATTTGGCGAGGACCGATGGTGATGGGTGCGGTGCGGCAATTTCTCAAGGACACGCTGTGGGGCTCGCAGGATTTCCTGGTTGTCGATTTGCCGCCCGGCACCGGAGACGCGCAGCTCACGCTTGCGCAGCAGGTATCGCTCGACGGTGCGGTGATCGTGACCACTCCTCAGGACGTCGCGCTGCTCGATGCAACCCGCGCAATCAAGATGTTCCGCCAGGTGCACTGCCCGATTCTCGGCGTGGTCGAGAACATGAGCTATTTCGTCTGTCCCGATTGCGGCGAGCGCGACGAAATATTCGGCTACGGCGGCGGCGAGCGGATGGCTGAAGACGAAGGAACGCATCTGCTCGCGAGAATCCCGATCTATCCCGAGGTGCGCAAAGCGGGCGACGGTGGGATGCCGATCACAATCGCGCAGCCGACGCATCCGGTGAGCGAGGCGTTCGTGGAACTCGCGCGCCGCGTGGTGGCCGGCATTGCAGAATGATCGGTCGACATGCTTGCCCGGCTTGATGCGCGCCGATATTGTTGCCGTTTGATCGGCTACCGATCCGTCAAGACAGACCTGTTCCGGAGCTCAAGAAAATGTCCACGTTGATTACAGAGGAATGCATCAATTGCGGCGCCTGCGAGCCCGAATGCCCGAACACCGCGATCTACGAAGGCGGGGCGCCGTGGGAGCTGAACGGCGCGACTACGCCGGCGATCAAGCAGGACATCTACTATATAGCCCCCGACAAGTGCACCGAATGCGTGGGCTTCTTCGATCAGGAGCAGTGCGCCGCGGTCTGTCCCGTCGATTGTTGCATCCCCGATCCGAATATACCCGAGACCGAAGAGGTCCTGATCGCACGCGCGAAAGTGCTCCATCCCGAACAAACCTTCGGCGCTGATTATCCGTCGCGATTTCGAAAATGATGACGACGGCGTCGCCAACAGGAGCTTCAGTTTGGCAATAAAGGATCCCGTCCGAATAGCGCCGGCGGAGGGCAAGCTCGGCGTTTTGCTGCCGGGAATCGGCGCCGTCAGCACCACCTTCATGGCCGGTGTCGAGGCGGTGAAGCGCGGGCTCGGCGTTCCAATCGGGTCGTTGACCCAGCTTGCCACCGTGCGTCTTGGTAAACGGACCGACGGGCGCGCGCCGCTGATCAAGGACTTCGTTCCGCTCGCTAGTCTGTCCGACCTCGAATTCGGCGGCTGGGATATCTTCGAAGACAATGCGTATCAAGCCGCGCGCAAGGCCGCGGTGCTCGATCCTGCGCTCCTGGAGCGGGTGCGCGAGCCTCTGGAAAAACTCCAGCCGATGGAAGCCGTGTTCGACAATGAGTACGTGCGGCGGATTCACGGCCCCAACGTGAAGGAAGCGCGCACCAAGATGGACAAGGCGCAGATGCTGATGGAGGACATCCGGAATTTCCAGAGTCGCACCGGAGTCGCGCGGACGGTGATGATCTGGTGCGGATCGACCGAGGTGTTCCATCGCCCGTCGGAGGTTCATGAGAGTCTCAGGAAGTTCGAGGCCGGGCTCGCGAACAACGATCCCGAGATCGCGCCCAGCCAGATTTATGCATACGCCGCGCTGAAAAGCGGAATCCCATACGCGAACGGAGCGCCGAATCTCACCACCGACACGCCGGCGCTGCTCGAGCTGGCCCGCGAAGTTCATATCCCCATCTGCGGCAAGGACTTCAAGACCGGGCAGACGTTCATGAAAACGATGATCGCGCCAGGACTGAAAGCGCGGATGCTCGGAATGTCGGGATGGTTCTCGACTAACATCCTGGGCAATCGCGACGGCGAAGTGCTCGACGATCCGGGCTCGTTCAGATCCAAAGAAGAGACCAAGCTCTCGGTACTCGATCAAATTCTTCAGCCGGAAATGTATCCGCAGCTTTACGGCGATCTCTTTCATAAGGTGCGTATCGACTACTACCCACCGCGCGGCGACTCGAAGGAGGGTTGGGACAATATCGATATCTTCGGATGGCTCGGCTATCCGATGCAGATCAAAATAAACTTCCTCTGCCGCGACTCGATCCTGGCAGCACCCCTGGTGCTCGACCTGGTGCTGTTTCTTGATTTGGCGCATCGCGCGGGAATGCGCGGAATCCAGGAATGGCTGTCGTTCTACTTCAAAGCGCCGATGCATGCGGCGAAGGTTTATCCGGAGCACGACATTTTCATCCAGCTCATGAAGCTCAAGAACACACTGCGCTGGATGCGCGGCGAGGATCTGATCACCCATCTCGGCCTCGAGTACTACGACTAGCCTGCAAACCCCTTGGTTCAATGCGTGCGTTGAACCGCGTAGAATTGTTCCGCGATGAGTGTATTGACCGGCAAAACGATTGTGCTCGGCGTGAGCGGCGGAATCGCGGCGTACAAAGCCGCCGAGTTGGTCCGCCTGCTCGTCACCAGCGGCGCCATCGTCAAGGTGATGATGACGCGCAACGCGACCGAGTTTATCTCGCCGCTCACGCTGCAGACGCTCAGCTCGAATCCGGTCGCGACCGACACTTTCTCGCTCACCCAGGAATCCGAGATTGGACATATCCGACTCGCCGACAGCGCCGACGCGATCGTGATTGCTCCGGCCACCGCCGACGTGATCGCGAAAGCGAGCGTCGGTATCGCTGACGACATCTTGACCACCGTGCTGCTGGCGACGCGCGCGAAAGTCGCGTTTGCACCGGCGATGAATGTGCACATGTACGAGCATCCGACGGTCACCGAGAATCTGGCGAGACTGCGCTCGCGTGGTGTGACGATTATCGATCCCGCCGAGGGCGCGCTCGCGTGCGGTTACGAGGGGATGGGGCGCCTGCCCGATCCCGCGATCATCCTCGCAGAGATCGAACGAATGCTCGCCGCGCAGGACCTCGCTTCCGAAAATATTCTAGTTACCGCAGGTCCTACCCAGGAGCCGATCGATCCGGTGCGGTTCGTCTCGAACCGATCGTCGGGAAAGATGGGGTTCGCAATTGCGCGTGCGGCGTGGCGTCGCGGCGCCAGTGTGAAGCTGGTCGCCGGTCCAGCATCGCTCGCGACGCCTCACGGGATCGACAGGATCGACACTGTGAGCGCGTCTGAGATGCTCGATGCGACCTCGTCAAATTTTCCGTGGTGCACGACGCTTGTGATGGCCGCGGCGGTTGCCGACTTCCGTCCGGCAAATCCGGCACGAGGCAAAATAAAAAAAGACGCGCGAGGACTTCAACTCGCGATGGAGCCGATTGCTGACGAGATGCCGCGCCTTGCGGCGAAAAAGGGCTCGCGCCTGATGATTGGGTTCGCGGCCGAGACCGACCAGCTCGAAGCGAACGCGCGTGGCAAGTTGAAGCGCAAAGGCCTCGATCTGATCGTCGCCAACGACGTCACGGAACCCGGCGCGGGGTTCGCCGTCGATACGAACATCGTGACGCTCATTGGCGCCGACGGCGATGCGCGCCGTCATCCGCAGATGTCCAAGGACGCGGTCGCCGACGTGATCCTCGATCGAATCGTCGCGCTCCGGCAGTCCCTCGCACCGCGCGGCGCCAAGGCGAAGTCGTCCACGAAATCAGTTCGGCTGCGCAGCGTCAGGTAGCCAACCCTGCTTGACTCTGGACCGTGGTCAAGGGTCTATCGTGAGGCAGAGATGAGGATCGGTCTGGTTGCGAACGCGGCTAAGGTGAGCGTCGATGCGATCCGCTTTTACGAGCGGCACGGACTTATCGCACGGCCGCGGCGAAACTTTTCCGGGTACCGCATCTACACTGTCGACGTGCTGGAGCGCCTACGTTTCATCGCGGATGCGAAGGCGCTTGGCTTCACGCTCCGCGAAATCAAGGAGCTGCTCTCACTCGGGGTGAAGTCAACGACGGAATGCGGAGCGGTGACGCTCAAGGCGCAAGCGAAGCTGGCCGGAATGAACGACGAGATTCGCCGCCTGCAGAGGCTCCGCCGCACGCTCGGTAAAATGATCGAGGATTGCGGCGGATGCGCGTGCTCGCAATGCGTCAATTCGAAGGAGACTCACGATGGAAGTGATCATTTACACGAACACGGGATGCAGCGCGTGTCATCAGGCGAAGGATTTTCTCACCGCGCACAACGTGAGCTTCGTCGAAAAGAGCCTCGCGAGCGATCCGTCCGCTCGCGATGAACTGGTGGCCATGGGATTCCGCGCCGTTCCCGTAATCCGCGTCGGCAACGAAACGATGCTTGGCTTCAGCGCCGTTAAGTTGAGAAAGATGCTGGGGCTGTGACCGAAGAAAATACGCCTGCTTGAAGGAGGTGATCCGGCGTTATAACGTCGCCTGCATAGTGTGCATCGCGACCTTATGAACGCTCCATCGTCGCCCCCGGATCGACAGACCTTGATCGCTACCTTGCGCGATTACGTCGAGCAATTGCGCGAAGAAGGGATGGAAGGTCTGCCCGCCGCCGCTTCATCCGCACAAGCCGTACGTACTGCCGCATCCGCTTCTGCGGCCGTCAAGAATGCAGGCGTGCCGAAATCGGTCGAACTGTTTTCGAAGTATCCCGGCCTCGAAGCTACTTCCACACTGGAAAATCTGCGCGAGTTTATCGGTGAATGCACTCGATGCAAGCTCGCGCCGCGGCGAACCAACCTGGTTTTCGGCGTCGGCGATCCCAACGCGCAGTTGATGTTCGTGGGCGAGGCGCCCGGCGCCGACGAAGACGCGCGCGGCGAGCCGTTTGTCGGCCGCGCCGGCCAGTTGCTGACCGATATAATCGAGCGCGGCATGGGAATCCGGCGCAGCGACGTTTATATCTGCAACGTGATCAAATGCCGGCCGCCCGAGAATCGAAATCCCGAGCCCGATGAAGTCGCGTCTTGTGAACCGTTTCTTTTTCGCCAGATTGAAATCGTACGGCCGCGCGCGATCGTCGGTCTCGGCACGTTTGCGGTGCAGGCGGTCCTGAAGGTGAAAACGCCGATCAGCAAGATGCGCGGTCAGTGGCAGGATTTCCGCGGGATTCGATTTATGCCGACTTTTCACCCCGCGTATCTGCTCCGCAATCCCGGCGACAAGCGCCTGGTTTGGGCAGATATTCAAGAAGTGATGCGATTTCTCGAGATGCCGATTCCGCGCCGCGGCGGTTCTCCGTCGTGAGCGCACGGGCCAAATGGCTCGCCCTCGCGGGAGTCGCAGGCGCGTTCGCGCTCGTCGTATCCGCGCGATCATATTCCGCCGATGCTGCCGCGAAACTGGCGTCGGCACCGCCATGGGTTCAGTTGATCACTATCGACGGCTCAATCAATCCAGCGGTCGCGTCGTACATCGAAGATTCTCTTGCGTCGGCAAAAGCTGAAGGCGCGAGCGCGCTGGTGATCGAGCTCGACACGCCGGGCGGACTGCTCAGCTCCGCGGAAAAGATCGTCAAGGATCTCCTCGCCGCGCCGGTCCCGGTTATCGTGTACGTCGCGCCGTCGGGTGCGAGCGCCGCGAGTGCCGGGACCTTTATCACCGAGGCCGCCAATGTCGCCGCGATGGCTCCTGGAACCACTATCGGCGCCGCGCATCCGGTCGAGGAGGGCGGCGAGGATATCAAGGGTCCGATGGGGCAGAAAATCGAAAATTTCACCGCGACCTTCGCGCGTACGATCGCGCAGCAGCGCGGGCGCAACGAGGATTGGATCGAGCAGGCCGTCCGCCACAGCGTCGCGATCGGCGAGCGTGAGGCGCTGGCGAAAAATGTCGTCGACATCGTTGCGCCGGACTTGCGCAATCTGCTGACCCAGGCCTCAGGGCCGCAAAGCGCAGGTCGGTGGCACAACGGTGACGCTCGCGCTTGCCGACGCAGTCGTGCGCCGCGCGCGAATGACTCCAGGCCAGCAACTCCTCAACACGCTGGCCGATCCTAACATCGTCTACCTGCTCCTGATGGCGGGCTTGATCGGACTCTACTTCGAGTTCGCGCATCCGGGGGTTATCTTTCCGGGCGTCGCTGGCGCGATCTGCCTGCTGCTGGCTCTGGTGTCCTTTCAGGTGCTGCCGGTTAATCTCACCGGGCTGCTGCTGATCTTCCTTGGCGTCGGACTGCTGATCTCCGAGGCCTTCGTCACCAGCTACGGAATCCTCGGCCTGGGTGGCGTTTCTGCGTTCGTGATCGGTTCGCTATTTTTGATCGACACCTCGAAGACCGACCTGGCCGTAAATCGCAATATTGTCTACGGCGCCGCGGCCGCGTTGACGGTGATCATTCTCGGGATCGGATTCATCGTCGCGCGTGAGCGTCGTCATCGATCGACGACCGGCGCTGAGGGCCTGGTCGGCGAAGTTGGCGAAGTGCGCGAGGCGATCGCTCCCGGCGCGCCCGGCAAAGTTTTCGTTCACGGCGAGATTTGGCGTGCGAGCAGTTCCGACGCACTCGGCGCGGGCGCTCGCGCTCGGGTCAAGGCTGTTAACGGCCTGGAAATTCAGGTCCAGAAGATAGCGTAGATGTAACGTAACCTTGAGCGACCGCGAGCCCACGATGCGCTAAAAAACTCGCGCGTTGGGCACAAAGGAGAATTCGCGATGGCGAGCGGAGTCGGCGCAGTCGTTTTTATTGCCGTAATTTTCATTCTGAGCGGCCTCAAAGTCCTCAACGAATATGAACGCGGCGTGGTCTTCCGGCTTGGGCGGCTGACGCCGTATCGCGGGCCGGGCGTGATTTTCGTGATTCCCCTGCTCGAGCGCATGGTGCGGATCGATTTGCGCACCGTCACGCTCGACATTCCCCCGCAAGACGTGATCACCAAGGACAATGTGACGGTGAAGGTCAGCGCGGTGCTCTATTTCCGCGTCGTCGATCCGTCGCGCGCGGTCACGGAGGTCGCGAATTATCTCTTTGCCACGATGCAACTCGCGCAAACCACGCTGCGCTCGGTTGGCGGGCAGACGGAGCTCGACGAGCTGCTGAGCCAGCGCGACAAGCTCAACGCGCGCATCCAGGAAGTCGTCGATGCGCAAACCGAGCCGTGGGGCGTCAAGGTCACGCTGGTCGAGCTCAAAAATATCGATCTGCCGCAGGACATGCAGCGCGCGATCGCCGCGCAGGCCGAGGCCGAGCGCGAGCGGCGCGCCAAAGTGATCGCGGCGGAGGGTGAGTTCCAGGCCTCGCAGCGGCTCGCCGACGCCGCCGAAATCATGAGCAAGAGCCCGATCACGCTGCAGCTCCGCTATCTGCAGACGCTCAAGGAGATCGCGACCGAGAACAATTCCACCACCGTTTTCCCGATGCCGATCGATCTGTTCGAGCCGTTCCGCGCTTTTGCGAAAACCGTCGCCGCCGCGGAAGACAAGCCCAAAACGTGATCGCTCGCCAAGACTCGCGGTGGCGCGAAATTTACTTCTGAGAGAGAATTTCGATCATATGGGTAAGTTGATAATGGTTCGGCACGGCGAGAGCGAAGGCAACGCGATTCGCCGCTTCACCACTTCCGGCGAGGCAAAGATAACCGACTTGGGGCGGCGGCAGGCGCGCGAGGCAGCGATCAAGATCAAGCTCAAATTCAAGCCGACGCTGGTAATCGCGAGTACCTTCGCACGCGCGCGCGAGACCGGCCGCATCATCGCAGAAGAACTCGGTATCCCGATCGAATACGAAGCCGAGTTTCGAGAGATGAGTCTTGGCGACCTCGCGGGCCAGCCCTACGAGTCGGTCGCGAGCGATCCTACTTTCGACCCGAAGCGCTCATGGACATGGCGTCCACCGGGGGGCGAAAGCCATGAGGACGTGCTAAGGCGCGTGGCGCCGGTGCTTGATCGAGTCGCGAAAAAACATTCCGACAAAGAAATTGTAATAGTCAGTCACGGCGGCGTGATGCGCTCGGTGTGGGCGCACGTCACCGGAAAATGGGAGAACGCCCACGTTCCACCGAACTGCGGAATCGTTGTGATCGAGCACGTAAGCGGCAGCTACCGCGAGCCTCAAGTTGACTACGATGAGGCGCCCGCCGACGAATCGGGCGGCTAGATCGACGCCTTGCCCGCGCCGGGCAATATCGAATCGAGAAATTCCGCGCTTCGAAGTCTCCGATCGACAATCGATCCGATAAACCGCGCGAGTGCGAGTGCTCCGTCCGGGCCCGCGGATTCCGAGCCGGGCGAATCGTTCATAGGGAGAGCGCTCAAGCGCGCGAGGATCGCCGCGCTGCGCGCCGCCAGCTTGATTGCGCCTTCCGCGACCGCCGGCCGGCATCGCGCGCACACCACGCCGCCGCGCGAGATCACGAAATAGACCGGCGCGGTATCGTTGGAACTGATCGTCGCGCATAATCGGCATCGCCCGAACTCGAGTCCGAATCCCGCCCATCCGAGCAGACGCATCTCGAACGCCTGGCGGAGCGCCGAGTCCGCGGTTCCGCTCGCGAGCGTGCCGAGGCCCTCCGACAGCACCCGATATGCCTCCGCCGCTTCGCTCTCCTCGGTGGTCAGCGCGTCGGTGAGTTCGAGCATGTAGCTGCCGAGCGCAATTTTGGCGAGGTCGTCGTCGAGGACGTGTTGCGCGAGATCGGCCGCCTCGGCGCGCGTGATGAATACCAGTTGTCCATGCGGGCGTCTGCGAAAATGGAGCACCACGTGCGAAAACGGTTCGAGTTTGCGCTCGAAGCGATGCCGGGACGCTTTCGCGCCCTTCGCGATTCCGCTCACTTTGCCGGCGTTGCGCGTCAGCAGCGTGACGATTCGATCCGACTCGGCGTAGTCGCGTGCGCGGAGCACAATTGCGGGCGTGGATTCTTCGGCCGGCATTTTTTCAGTCGCCGACGCTTCTGCGAAACAGCGCCTGCTGTATATCCTTCACTTCAATTCGCATCCGATCCGCATTCGCAATCGTGCGTCCGCTGTCGGACGCTTCTTTCATCAGGCTGTCGAAGCGCGTTACCAGGTTGGCGAGCTTGGCGTTGGCTTCGGTCAATGCGCGCCGGCGCAGCTCCGCGCTCTCCCACGAGCCTTCGGCATATTCGCGCAGCTCGCGGCTCTCGAACACCAGCTCCTGCAGCTTGTCTTCGTATCCGCGCACGATTCGGCGGATTGCCTCATTCACTTTCGGCCTTTCTTCGGGATCCTTCCAGAGCACGTGCGCGAGAAACATCAGGTCGTCTTCGGTGACCGCGCTCCGCCCCGCGAGGATCGCATGCGCGCGCAGCACGCCGAGCGAATTTTTCCATCGCCGATCCGAAACGATAATTTGTTCGCGCGCGAGTTCGCGTCTTATCTGCGCGATCGACTCCAGGATCGGCCCGGGAACTTTCACCGCCGCCGTCACCGCGCGCAGTTCCTCCAGCTCCGCAAATGTAAGCGTCGTCCGGGCCCGCTCCGCTCCGCCCGCCATCATTCGGATAAAGCCGTGTTCCTCGGTGATGTAATCCGCCATGAAGCGCAGCATGAAGCGGTCGTAGAGCGCGGTCAGCTCGTCCTCGTCGGGCAGTTCGTTCGACGCGCCGAACATCGTGATGAGCGGCACCGCGACGCGTGCGCGTCCGTTATGAAAAACGCGCTCGTTGATTATCGTCAGCAGCGCGTTGAGGATCGATGAATTGGCCTTGAAGATTTCGTCCAGAAACGCGATATGCGCCTCCGGCAGCTTGTGTGCGGTGACGCGCCGATAGTCGTCTTCTTCGAGGCCCTTCAAACTTACCGCGCCGAAAATTTCCTCCGGCGTGCTGAACTTCGTCAACAGCCACTGAAAATAGTTGGCGCCTTCGATCCGGCCGCATAGCTCATCAGCGAGCATCGACTTTGCCGTTCCCGGCGGCCCGATTATGAGCACGTGATTCGCCGACAGCATCGCGACGATCGCGCCATCGATCAAATCGGCGCGCTCGAGGAACATGCGGTTCAGTTCCTCGCGGATTCGCGCAATCTTGGATACGGGAGTATCGGTCACAATGTGATTTGTACCAGACCGCGGCGAAAGACTTAACCCCATCTTTCCCCATCCTTGCTCCCGCGCTGTCGCGAGCGCTACATAAGATCGAAGCGCGCGTTCAGACAGTCACCATGCTCATATTTTAGCGCGCGCAATTTGCGGAGGGCGGCAATGGAAAAAGCGCTGGCCGGTGTGAAAGTCCTCGACATGACTCAGTTCGAAGCCGGCACCTCGTGCACCGAGATGCTCGCGTGGCTCGGCGCCGACGTAATCAAGGTCGAATCGCCAAAGATGGGCGAGCAGGGGCGCTGGCTATTGACCGAAAAGCAGGGCGTCGATTCCTACTACTTCATCCTGCTCAATGCGAACAAACGCGGCATCACGCTGAACCTCAAGAGCGACAAGGGCCGCGCGATGTTCCTCGATCTCGTGAAGCAGGTCGACATACTCAGCGAAAACTTTTCGCTCGGCACGCTCGAGAGCCTCGGCCTCGGCTACGACAAGCTGCGCGAAATAAATCCGCGGCTGATCTATCTGACCATCAAGGGCTTCGGCACTCACGGCCCGTATAGCAAGTACAAGAGCTTCGACATGATCGCTCAAGCAAGCGGCGGCGCGATGGCGCTGACGGGATTTCCCGGCTCGCCGCCGCTCAAGCCCGGCCCGACCATCGGCGACACCGGCACCGGGATGCATGCGGCGGTCGGCGTGCTCGCCGCATACATCCAGCGAGAGCGCACCGGCAAGGGGCAGAAGGTCGAAGTCGCGATGCAGGAAGCGGTGCTGAATTTCGTGCGCGTTCCCATGATGGGAACCTACGTCACTAAGAAGCCCACGCCCGCGCACCGGCAATCGCGTCGGTGGCGGTGGTCCGGGCGACATCTACAAATGCGCGCCCGGCGGCGACAACGATTACTGCTACATCCTTTGCACCTCGCCCGACATGTTCCAGAGCCTGTGCAACGTGATGGGCCGGCCGGAACTCGCGAGCGACGAACGTTTCCACGCGGGCCGAAGCCGCGCACAGAACGTCGACACGCTGACCGCGATCATCAACGAATGGACCGGCCGCCACACCAAGTTCGAAGTGATGCGCATCCTAGGCGAAGCTGGAGTCCCTTGCGGCGCCGTGCTCGACAGCGTCGAGCTGTTGAACGATCCGCATATGAAGCAGCGCGGCATGATCGTCACGATCAAGCATCCGGTGCGCGGCGACTTCACGATGCCCGGATGTCCGGTGCGCCTCGAGGACTCGCCCGTCGAGGTAACCTCGGCGCCTCTGCTCGGCCAGCATAACGCCGACGTTTACGGCGAGCTGCTCGGCCTCGGCGCCGGCCAGCTCGACGATCTGAAGCGCGAGGGAGTCATCTGAATCGAAATGAACCCAAAACTGCGACCAGGTACACGAGAAGATGCAGCAGCGTGCGGGCTGATCGACTTCGAGGCCTTCAAGTCGGTTTCCAGTCAGCATAACTTCCCTTGGGACTTTCCGTCGGTCGAGATTGCGACCGCCGTGGTCACGATGATGCTATCCAACCCGGGCTTCTATTCCCTGGTAGCGGAGATGAACGGCACAGTCGTCGGTAGCAACTTTCTCGATGAGCGAAACCCGATATCCGGAGTTGGTCCGATCTCGGTCGATCCGGCGGTGCAGAATCAGACCGTCGGGCGGCAGCTGATGCTCGGCGTGATGGAGCGATCGGCACAACGCGGCTTCGCCGGGATTCGACTGGTTCAGGCGGCCTACCACAATCGCTCGCTCTGCCTGTACACGAAACTCGGTTTCGACACCCGCGAAACGCTATCCAAGATGTTCGGGCCGCCACCCAAGTTGAAATTGCCCGGGTACGAAGTGCGGTCGGCCGCAGAGCGGGACCTCGATGCCTGCAATCAACTCTGTCGCCGCGTGCATGGTCATGACCGCGGCGGCGAGCTTCGCGACGCTATCAATCAAGGCACGGCCAGAGTCGTCGAGCATCTGGGAAGGATCACCGGCTATTCGACCGACGTGGCCTTCTTTGCGCACGCTGTGGGCGAAACCAATCAGGACCTCAAAGCGCTTATCTCCGCTGCTCCGGAGATTGGTGGCGGCGGTTTTCTGCTGCCGACGCGCAACGGTGAGCTGTTTCGCTGGTGTCTCCAAAACGGACTGCGCCTGGTGCATCAGATGACCCTGATGACGATCGGTCTCTACAACGAGCCGGCGGGAGCATACCTGCCGTCGGTCCTGTACTGAACCACCGGAAGTCTCGCGCACATGAACCGGCCGCCCGATACAAACAGTCTCTGATGGCGCGCGGCGACTTGTTCGAAGCAATCGAGTATCTGCGTCGCGAAGGCGAGGGCATCCTCGCGCGCTTCGCTCGTGCAAATCGCGGAGTGATCTATGCGGACCTGCGCGCCGAAGTGGTTTTCAACCGCGCCGCTGCCGCCGTCGGCGGAGAGCCTCGCGACGGCTCTGAGAGCGAGAGTGCGTCCTACGCGGTTTCGGTCCAGGTGGCCGATCGCGCCGGCCCGATTGGCCACGGTCAAACTGGCGCCGAGATTGGCGTGCTCGCCGGCCGGCCGGGGAAGATGGTCGCCGAACTCAAGCGCGGGCTGACCGACGCTTATCACCGCGCTCGCTTCAGCGCGCGCGAAAAAGCCGATCTCATCAAACGCCTCGGAAATTCCGCTGGCGGCCTGATCGTTCCGCCGATTCCCAAGCGCAATCCAGTGCATGACGACGTCGAGGCGATCTTCGAGCGCGATCCACGCTCGCTCTCAACCGACGAACTCAAGAAAATTTCGCTGGACGCGTCGCGGGAGGTCGCCGGCCTTGGCGACTCGATCGCCTACCAGGTCGTCGCCGCGATGACCGAACTGCGCCGCGAAATTTTCATCGACAGCGAGGGAACCGTAGTCTCGCAAGCGTACGCGTTCTCGCAGGGCGACTGTTACGTCGTCGCGCAGAGCGGTGACGGTCATCAGGAGAGCTACGATACGATTGGCCAACAGCGCGGTCTCGAGTGCCTCAGCGACGGATGGCGAGGCGAGCTGATGCCAAATCCTGACCTCGGCAGATTTTGTGTGAATCTCGCTAACGAAGCGCGCGAGCTTGCCGCGGCGCCGGTGCTGAAGCCTCCCGACGGCGAAGTCGTGGTCGTGACCGATCCGCATTTCAACGCGCTGGTCGCGCACGAGGTAATCGGCCATCCGTGCGAAGCAGATCGCGCACTCAAGATGGAGGCGGCCTACGCAGGACGCAGTTGGTTCCTGCGCTCGCTGGTGGACAATCAGCTCGGGAAGATGGTCGGGTCGCCGATCCTCTCCGCTTGCTCTGATCCGAGTCTCGACGGCTATGGACACTATCTTTACGACCACGAAGGAACCCGCGGACAGCGCGTGACGCATATCGATCGCGGCGTGTTCAGCGGCTTTCTCAATTCACGGGCGACCGCAGCGTTGCTCGGCGCACCGCCCAACGGATCCGCGCGTGCGAGCGAAGGATGGCACCTGCCGTTGATCAGGATGTCGAACACGTTCTTCATGCCCGGTGAGACGCCGCCGGAGAAAATCATCGCCGACGTCGAGCACGGCTACTACGTCTGCGGCCATCAGATCCCGTCGATTGCCGAATCGCGCGAGAATTTTCGAATCTCGGCGCGTCGCGTTTACGAGATCGATCACGGAAAGGTCGGCCGAATGTTCCGTTCCGGCAGCCTCATCGCCGATTCGAAAAGCTTCTTCATGAATGTCGACGCGGTCGGCAACGACTTGCGGCTCGTCGCGATCCCCAACTGCGGCAAGGGGCAGCCGATGCAGGTCAAGCGGATGTCCAACGGCGGTCCGACCCTGCGATCACGCGCCCGACTCGGTGGCGGCTGATGCTCAAGGCTGCGGAACTCAAAATTTTCACGCGCGAGGCCGCCGCGATTCTCGCGCGCGAACCCGATCTCGCGAGCTTCGAGATTTACGCCGCGTCGTCCGAATCGCGCATCGCGCGGCTCAACTATACCTCCGATATTCCGAGCCGCGGACTCGAAGAGTTCAAATCGCTCCACGCCGACGGTTTCCAGCTCCGCATCGCGATGCGCCGCGATCCGCATGAAATCGGCTCCGCGTTTGAGGCCGCCGACTTAAGCCGTGACTCCGTGCGTGACGCTCTTCGCCGCGCGCGTAGCGCAGCCGTTGTCGATCCGCATTTTCACGGTTTCCCGGCCGAGCCGCAGAGACTCGTCGGGGCTCCGCTCGAAAAGAGCGACCTCGCGACAGTGGCCGATAGCGCGATCGCCTCCGCCGCCTGGGACGTGCTGGGCGGAGCGCTCGAAAGTTTCGCGAAGCATGCGCCAAAGCAATCCGGCGGATCGCCCGTCGAGCGCCCGGGCCTGATCATTGGCGGTGACGTATCCGTGATTCGCGATCGAATCGCGGTGATCAATTCGAACTTCGCCGAAATTCGCACCGACGAAAGCGCGCACTTCAACTCTTCCGTCACGGCGATAGTCGAATCGCTCGACGCCAAGGGCACCGCCAACACCCTCGGCGGTTCTGCTGCGGCGATGCGCGCTGCGGCGACCGCGCTGGGCCGCGACGCGGTGATGCGCGCGCTCGCGCTCGCCCACGGCGCCCGGCTCGCGTCGGGAACATTTCGCGTCGTTCTCGGTCCGCAGCCAGTAGCAGAAATCTTGAACTACATGGTGATGGGCTCGCTGACCACTGGATCGTTTCACGCTGCGAGTTCCGCCTATCACGCGAAATTCGGTGAGCGCGTGATGGATGCGCGGCTCAGTCTCGCTGACGATCCCGTGTATCGCGCTGGTGCGATGCGTCGTCGAATCACTTGCGAAGGAATTCCCGCGGGCCGCGTCGAAATGATTCGCAACGGCCAGTTGGTTGGTCTGCTCTCGGACTTTTACGATACCAATCGCCTCCTCACCGATGAGCATCGTGCGGAAAAACTCGGGCCCCGCGCCCCCGCCCAACTCGATTTTCCACCGCGCAGCGGCTACCGGCTTGGTGAGAGCGGTGCGCGGCGCTTTGACGCGAGCCCGGGCGCTGCCGGGACCAACGTCGTGATGCGCACCCGCGCCGGTCTCGCTGACCGCGAGCTGATCCGAACCGTGGGCGACGGAATCTACGTCGGCCGCGTCTGGTACACCTATCCGATCAACGGACAGCGCGCCGGAGACTTCACCTGCACTGTCAGCGGCGATTCGTACCTGATTCGAAATGGAGAACTATCGGAGCCGCTCGCGCCCAACTGCTTGCGCATCAACGCCAATATTTCCGAAGTGTTCCTGAATCCGATCGCGGTCGGTGCGCGGCCGCGTCCTGCGACCGTGTGGGGCTCGCCCGAGGCCTACTACGTTCCCGCGCTGGCCGCGGAAAAGATTGCATTGGTCGAAGTCGCCCCGACCGCTTGAGGGCCACGCACGCTCACATCCGTTCGATTACGTCGCGCGAAATCTCGTCAATACAATCGTTGAATCCGTCCATCGGTGGATTGATGAACACTTGCGACAATCCCGCGCGCTCGAGCGCTCTGAGCCGCTCGACGATTTCCTCGCGCGGCCCAATCATCGTCGTCGCTGAAATCGTCGCCGGTGTGACGAACGGCCGCTCGTCGGGCGCCACGTAAGTGCAATGCCCGAGGTGCAACTCAAGGTAACGCTCCGCGGCCGGGGTCTTCATCGCGGCAACATATTTTTCGTACGCACGGTATACCGGCTGAACGTCCTCCGGCAGATAACCCGAGCCCGCGTATCCTGCGGCGATCGCATGAAAACTCGCCATCACCCAATGCCCGGTCATCTGCTTCACCCGCGGTGAATCGAGTTGTTCCCCGGGCCGCAGCACGCAGACATGCGTCAACGAGACGATCGGCATCTTGTCGGCACTGCGTCCCGCTTTCGTCGCGCCGGCGGCGAGATTTTTTCGCACCGCGGCAACCCGGTCCGCGTCGGTGATACCCGTCGTAATGACTCCATCGCCGAACTCTCCCGCCAGCGCGAGCGTCTTGGGCCCGTTGGCGGCGACGTAAAATGGAATCCGATCGTCGAGATTGATAAAGCGCCGATCGCGGTGAAGGTATTTAATTTTTCGGCTGAGTCCCTCCGTGTTGTAGGTCGCCTCTCCACTCTGGAGCAGGTCGTGAATCACACGCACCTGTTCGCGGAATTCCGCCTGCTTGACCGGCGGCAGCCCCATCACGCGCCGGCCGGTATGACCAGTGCCGAAGCCCAATATCACGCGACCCGGTGCCAGCTGGTTGATCGTAGCGATCGAATGCACCGTGACCGGCGCAATCCGATTCGACGCGATCGCAACTCCGGTTCCGAGTTTGATCTTTTTTGTATTCACCGCCGCGAGCGCCATGCACGCGTAGGTATCGCCCCAAATCATGTGCGAGTCGGGGATCCATGCATGACTGAAGCCGCGCTCCTCTGCGTACCTGACGTCGCTTATCGCGTGCTCCGGCTTGGTGAATATCAGCGTCCCAAAATCCATCTGTCAACTCCTTGCGCGGAATCAAGCCAGCTTCGCCATTCTGAGGCCGCTCTTCAATAGCCGCGTCCTGTCGACTGTTCCAAACTGGGGGCATGCAGGTGTCTATCGATGGACCGCGTCACCTGTGCGGTACAAATCGGTATCGGGCTTCGTGACGAGACCCAGGTTTAGACGCGCTATTGCCTTGAATCTCTCGATGCTGAAAATCGGTCCTCGAGTGGCCTTTCGAATGACTTCCCAGTACTGCTTTGTAAGAGGATCGTGCAGCAGGTTTCTATCCTGCTGAATGCTTTCTTCGTATCCGGCTGGTATCTGCCGCTCGAAATGTCCGATCCTCCAGTTAGGGTCGTACTTCGCCGGCAACCTTGCCAGTAGAGGATCCGTCAGAGCACAAGGATCGATGTAGTGAACTTCCGGCGGGTTCCCGAAACTGGCGGATCCTAACCAACCACACTGTAACTGGATAGATACTGACTTCGGGCGAGGGCTCCAGTCGGTCTGATTCACACTATCCGGACTATTGCGTTTTGCATTCAGAAGGCCGCGACCTGGGAACATGAAGCCCCGCTCGTCAGTGATTCCATTCGGCGGAATTGAATTCGCGGAATAGGCTGGTCCGCTTAGTATAGTGGCGTTCAAAGTAACTGTTCCAAGAGCGGCTACTACGATTGCGATAGTCGCGATAGCAAGGCCAGCTAGCTCGGTACGGGCGAGGATCACAGCGGCCGCCAAAAGCGGAACCGTGAGGAACCGGCCACTCATGAAGTCGCCGCCTATGCTGACTACGTAGACGAGGAAAAGGATTATTCCTACGGCGATTGCTTTCTGTTCTATACCCTGGCGAAACGAAAGCAGTATACCGATTGCAGTAAGGGTCAGGGTCAGCGGATCTCTCGAAAGTGAGTCGAACAAATAAATCAACCCCTGCTGCACCAATTCTCCTGACGGAATGCCGGTTCCCAGCTTTGCGTATGCGGTGTTGGGAAAAGGTGCTCCATAGTAGATAACGCTGAAGATCGTCCAAAGCCATATGGGCATGGTCGCAATGGCTACCATTCGCGCTGCAGTCCGAAAATCCTGATACGAGTTTAGAAGTATCAGCAGGCAAAATGGAGCAACCATGAGTAGCAAGTCGGGCCTGCATAGATAGATCGAACTCAATACAGTCAGACTAAGTGTGGCCAGATGTCTGCGGCGGGTCTCTAGATACTTGAATCCAAGTAGCAAACCACAAACGAGAACAAAGTGAGATAGAGGTCCTTCCAGACCGGAGGTAGAAAAATCGACGTATGCCTTGGACAGCAGAAGAGCGACGCCGGCGAGCATCCCGGACCAGAAGTTAGTCGCTATCCGCGAGAGAAGAAGCCACCAAGTGCCTAAAGACAGGAGAATCGAGACCGTAAAGGTGGCGGCAAAGATATTTCTGAAGATCGGAGTGGCCGCAGTGATGAGCATGAACCACAGCGGATGCGTAAAAGGCTGGACCCTTTCGTCGGCATTGAAGGTCGGTCCGTAGCCGTGCAGAAAGTTCATTACGCATCGGAGTGTGATCTCGGCATCATCAGACATCCACGCGGTCCTGACCAGAACTGTGAGCGCGAGGGCCAGAAGCGCGATATGCATCGCACTCCTGTCCGATTTCCCCTCAACCCTGAAGGTATCCGGGGAATTGAGTCTTTCCATCCGTTCTCCCCAAGTGAGCCTTACCGCACCGCGACAAGGAAGTGACGATTTCCGGCGTGGACAACGTCGAAGTGTACGTCGTGGAATTCCCTTGCCTCGACTAGCGAAAGCTTGACCCCCGAAGACGACTTAATTTGGTCGGGGTGGCCGGATTTGAACCGGCGACCACACGCACCCCAAGCGTGTGCGCTACCAGGCTGCGCCACACCCCGACCCTTGAACCTCGTGCGCGCCGCAATCACACGCCGCGCAAGCTCAGGCCGCCACAATATATTTTCGCTCTTGGCAAGACCACACCCGCATGCGCATGAGTAGAGGCTGAGTCGCTAATGCTGATGATACGCGTGCCAAGAATCGCAATCGTTATCGTCGTCATTGCCGCAATAGCGGCGATGCGCGCGGCCGAGTTTCTCCCATTGCGCGCCTTTGCCGCGGAACACTCGCCGGAGACCGCGAAGCTCGAAGTAGCGGGCGCCGAAATAGATGTCCTTTTCGCGCCCGCGGACTACAAGCTCCCGCGCGACGCGATCCTCGCATGGATTAAGCGCTCCGCTTGTGCGGTTTCAGCCTACTACGGCCGCTTCCCGGTCCGCCGCTATCGAATCGCCATTTTTGCCGCGCCGGACCGCCGTGGCGTGCTCTCGGGTACCACCTGGGGATTCGGTGGAGCGCATTCGCGGATCATTCTCGGCGTCGACACGCGTAAGAGCGACCTCGATGGCGATTGGGTCATGACTCACGAGATGGTTCATCTCGCGTTCCCGTCTGTCACCCGCGATCATCATTGGATCGAAGAAGGGATTGCGACCTATGTGGAGCCAATCGCGCGTGCCGAGATCGGAAACTATCCGGTGCCGCAAGTCTGGCAGGACCTGGTCACGGGTCTGCCCAAGGGCATGCCCGCGAAGGGCGACGCGGGACTCGATAACACTCCGACCTGGGGCCGCACCTATTGGGGCGGCGCGATGTTCTGTCTCCTCGCAGACGTGGAGATTCGACGCCGCACCGGCAATCGGCACGGACTCGCGGATGCGCTTCGCGGGATTCTCGCCGCGGGCGGAAATATCGAAGTCGAGTGGCCGCTCACGCGCGCTCTCAAAGCCGCCGACGACGCCGTCGCCGCGCCAGTGATGACGGAACTCTACGCGCGGACGAAGGCCACGCCCGTCGAGCCCGATCTCAACGCACTATGGAAGACTCTAGGCGTCGAGGATCGCGCGAACGGGATCGCATTTGACGACCACGCTCCCGAAGCTTCGATCCGCCGGGCAATCACCCCGGCAGGCCGACCCTGCTTGTGACTACTTTTTCTTGGGCGCGATCCGCGGGCGCCATTGCACGTACGATCGCATATCGACCTGGAACGTCCACGCGCTCTTCGACTGATTGATCAGATGCACAATCTCGTCGCAGATTGCCGCGGGCGGAACGAAGTGCAATGGGTCCACGTCGGGCATCGACTCCCGCACTCGCGCACTGTCGACCGCGCCGTCAACGTCGAGTGCCGCCGCATGCACTCCGAGATGCATGAACTCGTAGGCGACCGACTCCGCGATCGCGCGTTGCGCCAGCTTCGACGCGTTGTACGCGGAATATTGCGCGGGCCCGCTGCGCGACTCCGAGCCGAGCACGAAAATCACCGTGCCTGCCTTGCGCTCCGCCATCTTGCCGACCACGGCCTGAGTGCAAAAAAAGGGTCCGTATGCGTTGACCTTGAGCTGGAAATCGAAGTCCTCTTCGCTGATCTCGATGAAGCGTTTGCGCAGGTAAGCGCCCGCATTGTTGATCAGCACCGAGATCGGCCCAAGCTCGCGCTCGACCGTATCGACCGCCGCGACTACTTGCTCGCGCCGCGATACGTCGGTCGGAGTGACCACCGCCTTGCCGCCCTGGGCGCGAATCAGCTCGGCGGTTTCCTCGAGTTGGGACTTGGTCCGCGCGATCAGACCGACCGCGTATCCTTCCTTTGCCATTCGAAGCGCGATGTCACGGCCGATGCCGCGGCCCGCGCCGGTTACCAATGCAACTTTTGTTTCCGGCATAGGGCGCGATCTTAGCCGCTCGCTGCGAGCGTGCAAACTGTTTTCGCGAGCAAAGATTTTGCCTTCTCACTCTGCCTTCGCGGTGATAGCGTCTTCATTATGAGTTGTTCAGGCGCCACTTCGGTTTGGTCTATGCGGAGTCAGAGCCGCGCTTTGCCGCATCGCCTCAAATCCACTGCGGTCGGATTGTTCGCCCTCTTTGCACTGATAGCTCTCGCTGGCTCACGCGCCGCGTTCGCCCAGGATGCCGACGAGTCAGATGCCGCCGCCTGGGTGCGCGTCGATCCCGATTCTTCCGCGGACACGAGTGGATCGGACCCCAGTGGAGAAGTCCTCGAGATTCCGCAAACGGCATGCATCAAAGACGGCACGGCAGTGCCATGCGACACCGCCAGTAATCCTTCTGACGCAGACGGTGACGATGCCGATCAACCGATCGCCGTCGGCGGACCTCCGCCCGCATCGCCGCAGACCTTCGACGACGACACGGCCAGCGCGGCGCCTGCCAACTCCGACGATTGGGGCTCTGCGGACGACTATGCGACCCAGTCGCCTTACGGATTCCCGTACGCGACCACACAATACGGCACCGTGGTGGCAAGAGCCCCCAGTTATGGAACTGCCTCGGGATCTCCGTTTCCTCCCATGGCGATGAGCAACCCGCTTACTCCTCCGGGGCGTCCGTCGCTCTATCCCGGCGGTCCCTGGATGACCCCGCCGAGGATGATGACGATGGCCCGGCCGGCGGGCAGTCCGATGGCTGGCGGCGCGTTTCGGTTCCACTGAGATCTCGCGCTATTATCTTGGCCCGATCATGACTTCGCCGAACGCGGCGGTCGGGCGGAGATTCGTGCCATGCTCATAACGGTTGACGTTGGCAACAGCCATACCGTGATCGGAATTTACGAGGGCGAGGGCCTGCGCAACAATTGGCGCATCTCGACCGTGGTCGATCGCACCACCGACGAGCATGGCGCGCTGCTCAACACGCTGCTCGCGGCCGCAGGTCTGGAAACCGGCTTTCGGCCTGACGGTGTCGTGATTGCCTGCGTGGTACCGCCCCTCAACCAGGTGATGGAACAACTCGCAGAGCGCTACTTCCACTGCGCCCCGCTCATGGTCGGTCCGGGAATTAAAACCGGGATGCCGATCCTCTACGAGAATCCCAAGGAAGTCGGCGCCGATCGGATCGTCAACGCAGTCGCTGCTTACGAGCGATTCGCGGGCGCATGCATCGTCGTTGATTTCGGCACCGCGACCACGTTCGACTACGTGACCGGCAAAGGTGAGTACGCGGGCGGCGCAATCGCGCCGGGCCTGGGTGTCTCGATGAACGCGTTGATCGAGCACGCCGCCAAGCTCTACCGCGTCGAGCTGGTCCGCCCCCGCGAAGCGGTTGGCCGCACCACGGTCGGTTCGATTCAGTCGGGACTCATTTTCGGCTACACCGCGCTTGTCGACGGACTCGTTACTCGCATCCTTAAGGAGCGCGGTGAGAAGACCCGCGTGATTGCGACCGGGGGCCTGGCCGAGTTGATCGCGCCCGAGAGCGAGACCATAGAAGAAGTGGACGAGTTCCTGACTCTGAAGGGACTCCGGTTGATTTTCGAGCGCAACCGGCGCTGAAGGTATTTGGGGAGACTGTAAATGGCTGAGCGCGGCCGAGTCGTCACCGATTCGATGATCGGACTCAAGATGCCGGACTACTCGCGGGTCTCGCCGCGCGTCGCCACCGTGCTTGGTCAGAATCCGAGTCCTTTCACCGGGCCGGGCACCAACACATATATCGTCGGGACTTCGAAGCGACCTCTTCTGCTCGATACGGGGCAGGGCGTCGCCATCTACGCGGACCTGCTCGAGACGGCACTAAAGGAACTCTCAGACTGCGACGAACTCGAGCAGATTGTTCTCACCCACGCTCACATTGATCATCTTGGCGGCGTGCGCCAGGTCATCGAGCGGTTTGGCGAGATGCCAGTGTCCAAGATGCCGTGGGAAGGCCACGATGCTTCCGCCGGCGCAATTTCCGCTATCGGCCACGATGCGGTTATCGAGACCGAAGGCGCCACCTTGCGCGCGGTGTTCACGCCAGGGCACGCGCCGGATCATTTGTGCTATGTGCTCGAAGAGGAACGCGCGCTATTTACTGGTGACGTGGTGCTGGGCGCGGGGACCACGGTGATCCCCGATGACACCGGCGACCTGGGGCAGTACATGGATTCGCTCAGGCGCTTGCTCGAACTCGATCTCGAAACGATTTATCCGGCGCACGGACCGGTCATCCGCAATCCCAAGCAGAAGATTCGCGAATATATCGAGCATCGCGAACTCCGCGAGCGGCAGATCCTGACCGCACTCGCGGACGGCCCGCTCGACGCCATGGCGATTGTGAAGAAGATCTATCTCGACGTTCCCGAGTATCTGCATCCTGCCGCTGCAAATTCGGTCCGCTCGCATCTGCGAAAGCTCGAGCGAGAGAGCCGCGTGGTGGAGCATGAAAAGCGATGGAGCGTTAAATAGCAGGAGGCGGCGCAGCTGCTTGACTGCCGCGGCAATCGCCGCGACCGCGCTCATCATGAGTGCGCGCGCATTTGCGCAGCCGGTCGACGAGCCCGCAGCGTCGGCGGCATGGAAGGCCGCGTCACTCGCCTCAACGCCCGCGCCGCCGGTCAGTTCCCCGGCCGCGAAGCCCACGCCCGCAGCCTCCAATAGCGCGAACGCGCGAGTCGCGTCTGCCGACGCCCCGATAGTTGCGGAACCGAATCCACTTCCGAGTAAGGGCGCGACGACGCCCGCGAATGACGATCGGCTCTCGAACACCGGCGCATCCAACCTCGTGCCAACGTCTCAAGACGCGCACGACGTGCCTGGTTTGGCCGAGATTCCGCCTGTCTCAGGTTCGATCCCTGTAGATCCGCCCGCCATTACCTCCGCTGAGTCGCAGTCCTCCGGCGAACCCAACGAGATCACAACCTACGAGCAGGAGCAAAGCGGGATGCCGCCCGAGCAGCTTCAGAGCCTTCGCGACTACGATAGCGGTGGCGATCTTTCCACTCCGATCGGCCTGGAACTGCGCGAGGACCATCGCACGCTAAGCTCCGGCGAGGAAGCCGACGGCTTGTTGATCGTCGCGATCAAGAAGGGCAGCCCTGCCGCCGATGTGGGCTTGCACGCATACAGCAGCGGCAAGCATGACATGATTACCGGTGTTGCGATTGCCGGGGCGATGTTTTTCCCGCCCGCGATTCTGCTCATCCCCGCACTCGACTACAGCGCTATCGGCCAGAGCTACGATCTGATTATCGGCGTGGACGGCACCCGGGTGAGAAACTTTCTCGACTTCCAGGATCGCACCCGCAATCTCCAGCCGGGCGAGATGATCTATCTGAGCGTGGTGCGCGACGGGAAGCGCCTGCAGATCGTGATTTCGATCCCTCCCGGCCCGCCCAACCTGACCCAAGCCACCAATTGAGTAATTCGTCCGCCTCTTCCGCGTGACTGTCGGTCGTTTCGGCTGAACGCTTTGCGAACTCTCGCCGCGTACGCGCCTCATAGTCGACTAAGGCATTCGCCGGTGATCTGGCTGCTCGAAGTCCCGCTCCGCCCGATACGACTGAAGCCGCCGACCGAAAAATTTAGCTTTACGGGGGCGCCGACTTTCTCTATATAGTTGAGTTCGTCCGTCGAGAAGACTTTCTTCCGGCGAGACTTGGGTGATGTGAGCGCCTCCGGAGTGGAGGCAAAAGACATAACGTTCTGCTCGCGCCTGGATCCGATGTTGGTGACCGGGACTCCGAGTGATTCTGAGCGCTCGCTCGAGCGAGTGCGCTCTCATACGGGGTTGCCGACGCGCGCAGTCCCGATTTTTTTTGGGAGCGGCTGAATCGTTTGAAAACAAATACCTCGCAGGACAAAGTCCGGGTTCCGGATTTCGCGCGGATGAAGGCTGCCGGCCAGCCGATCACGATGCTGACGGCGTACGACTTTCCATTTGCGAGAATCTTCGACAACTGCGGCGTCGATGCGCTCCTGGTGGGCGACAGCCTCGCGATGGCGGTGCGCGGCGAGGACAGCACCCTTGCCGTCACGATCGACGAAGTCATCTATCACACCCGCGCAGTCGCCCGCGGCCGGCGGCGCGCGCTGGTCATCGCCGACATGCCGTTCCTCTCCTATCAAATCAGTTCCGAGGAAGCGCTTCGCAACGCGGGCAGACTGGTCAAGGAGGGCGGCGCAGAGGCGGTGAAGCTCGAAGGCGGCATCGCAGTTGCCGAGACGATCCGGCGAATCACCTCGGTTGATATACCGGTGATGGGCCATATCGGCCTTACCCCGCAGTCGATTCATCGCATGGGTGGATATCGCGTGCAGGGCCGCAAACCAGGATGCCGCCAGCGGCTGCTCGACGACGCGGCCGCGCTGGAAGCGGCCGGCGCGTTCGCGATCGTCGTGGAAGGCGTGCCACCGTCACTGGCCCGCGAGATCAGCGCGCGCGTCGCGGTCCCGACTATCGGCATCGGCGCCGGGCCGCATTGCGACGGCCAGGTGCTGGTGATGCATGACATGCTCGGCCTTGTCGAAGGGTGTGCGCCGCGCTTCGCCAAGCCGTTCGCGCATCTGTGGAACGACGCCACGGCCGCTGCCACAGCCTACGTGCGCGAAGTGAAGGAGCGCGCGTTCCCCGCGCCGCGAGCATTGCTACAGCGAGAATCGGAGGAGTTAGCGATGGAGATTGTTACTTCGCCCGACGAGATGACCCGGTGCGCCGAGACTGCTCGCAAGAGGGGCGAGCGAATCGCGCTAGTGCCGACGATGGGCTATCTGCATGATGGGCATCTGACCCTGATGCGCGAAGGGCGCCGAAGGTCCTCAATTCTGGTCGCGTCGATCTTCGTCAATCCAACCCAATTCGGGCCGGGCGAGGATTTCGCACGCTATCCGCGCGACTTCGAGCGTGACTGCGCGATGTTGCAAACCGTGCCGGTGGACATCGTATTCGCGCCGGAGCCTTCGACGATGTACTCGCTGGACTCGCAGAGCTGGGTCGAAGTGACCGAGGTCACGCGCGGCCTCTGCGGGAGCAATCGCCCGGGCCATTTTCGCGGCGTTACCACGGTGGTCGCGAAACTGTTCAACATCGTGAAGCCGCATTTCGCAGTTTTCGGCGAAAAAGACTTCCAGCAGTTGCGCTCGATTCAGCGGATGGTGCGCGATTTGAACTTCGATGTCGAAATTGTCCCGGTGCCCATCGTGCGCGAGAAGGACGGCCTCGCGATGAGTTCGCGCAACGCATACCTCTCGCCCGCCGAGCGCGAAGATGCGCTTGCGCTGAGCCTCGCGCTCCGCGCGGCCCGCGAAAAGCATCGCACCGGCGCGTGTTGCACCGAGGAGATCGTGTTCGCGGCGACGCGCGTGCTCAAGCGGATGAAAAATGTGGCGGTTGAATACGTCGAGGCGGTCGACGCCGAAACCCTCGCGCCGGACCCGTCGCTGGACCGGCCGATCCTGATTGCGATCGCCGCGCGCGTCGGCAAGACGCGGCTGATAGACAATACCGTCCTGCAGCCCTGAATCATCCGCGCTATACTAAATGCGACCATCATGAAGAAACCGCTGCCGAAATTCGGAAGTGGGTCAGTTTGAAGTCCGCGGGTGAAGTGCTACCGAGATAAGAACCCAAGCGAGCAAAATTAACCACGTCAGTCCCGCCAGCCTAATCCTAAGCGGCGTTGCTCGTGCAAAAGCATTTTTGGGACTTGGATAGAACCAACAGTAGAAACGGATCACGCTTCGGGGCGCTAGTACCCACCAGAGACCGAAGCCGACAACAAGAACTAACATCGGAAGGCCGTTCTGGTTCATTTATGCACTCTGCTGCTCTGCCTTCTGGCTCGTTTCCCATTCGTCCACGATTCCGACCATATCTACAAGCGACCAGAGCCGGTCAGTGACGCCAGCTTCCATCGCGGGCGAGCATCGGAGCGTCTGATGGATACGCACGAAACTATAGTGCATGAAGTAGATCGAAAGCGCATGCATATGGTTTTCGACTTTCTTTGAAAACGCGTTGGTTAACCGCGTAAATCGGCAAACTGACCCACTACCCGAAATTCAGGAGCGAAGATGCCGAGCGCAAGTTTTGGGCGTCTCACGACTCGACGGATTACATTGACTGGCGCGAGGCCAGGCGCGCGACTGCCCAACCTGAAGCCCTCGTCCCAGACCATCTCGATCCGTCTGCCGAAGCCAATGCTGGATCGCTTGAAGCTCCTGGCAAACAAGCGCGACGTGCCCTATCAATCGCTGCTGAAGATGTTCGTCGCGGATCGGCTGAAGGCCGAATTCAAATCCTGAGCGGGCAAGCGGATCAGGTCATCAGCAGGATCAGGAGGCCGCCGGCGACGATAAATCCGCCGCCGAGCAGGATTCTGTCGTCGGGAATCTGCTTGAAGAGAATAAACGAGATCGCCTGCGACACTACGAAGAAGACCGCGATGTAGATTCCCATCAGGCGGTTGAAATCCACACCGCTCAGATTCACCACTACGCCGTATGCGAACAGCGTCAGCGCGCCGGCTACGATCGAGTAGCCCGTTCCGCGCAGCCCGATTCGGATGAGCGCATCGCCGCCGACTTCAAGCAGCGCGGCCAAGCACGAGGATGGCGGAAGTCTTTAGGATCAAAGACCGGACGGCCTAATAGTAATCGACCGGATCGATCTGCCGCTTCGCGCCCCAGTAGAAGAGCATGTTCTCAGTCAGGCCCTGCCAGGTGAACTTCCCGGGCGGCATCAGCAGCCGGCGGAACATCGACTTCAGCGAGTAGAATTCCTTCGTGCATCGCCACACGCCTTCTTCGACTTCCTGCGGCGACATGTTCTTGGGCACGAACATGCAGCGGAAGTTGTTGGTGTAGAGGTCGGCGTCGGGGATGATCACGCGGCCCTCGTTCTCGAGCTGCGTGCGCATCGGCGTGCCGCGGCGCGGCGTCACCGTGTTGAAGAACGCCTCGGGCGCCTTGACCTCATGCAGGAACTTGAGCGTGTCGTCGAAGATGCCGGGATGATCTTCTTCCAGCCCGAACAGGAAATTGAGCGAATAGTAGATGCCGTATTTCTCGAGCTTCTTCAGCAGCTTCTTATACTGCCCCGCGTGATTCTGGATCTTGTTCATCGAGAGCAGGCTTTCCTGGCTGATCGATTCGACCCCGATATTGACGTGGAAGATTCCCGCCTTGGCCGCCAGCTCGAGCAAGTCGTCGTCATGGTTCGAGTTGATCGTCCACAGGCATGAGAACCGGATGTTCAAGGGCTCGAGCGCCTTGAATAGCTCACGCGCGAACTTATGCTTGCCGGTGATCTGATCGTCGATAAACTGGAAGCGCCTGAAGCCGGTGATTTTCACCACCTGCTTGATCTCTTCGACGATGTCCTCGATAGGCCGGGTCCGGTACGCGCCTTCATAGAAGACCGGAATTTCGCAGAACGAGCATCGATATGGGCATCCCCGGCTCGCCTGCACCGGCACCGCTTTGAACAGGTAGCGGTTGAGCTTGAGCAGCTCATGGCGCGGGCGTGGGAGATTTTTCAGATCGTGCATCTTGTCGGCTTTGTAGACTTGCTTGAGCTTGCCGTCCTGCCAGTCCTGCAGCAGCTCGGGCCAGACCAGGTCAGCCTCTCCCTGCACGACCGCGTCGCAATGATGGAGCGCTTCTTCGGTCTGCAGAGTTGCATGAAATCCGCCGAACACTACCGGGATTCCGCGCCGGCGAAATTCGTCGCCTAGCTGATAAGCGCGCAGCGACGCGCCGATCGTGGTGGTCATCCCGACCAGGTCCCAGCCGCCGTCGAAATCGATTTCCTCGAGTCGCTCGTCGCACAGCGTCACGTCGAAATCGTCCGGAGTCAGTCCCGCCATCAGGGGAATCATCAGCCCCATAATCAGCCGCCAGCGGGTTTTGTGCGGAGTGCCGTCCAGATGGACGGTCGTAGGTTGCACCAACAGGAGTTTCGGCTTCTTACCTTTCATACTTCCTCCGCCCGCAGCGACGCTCAGCTACGGGCTCTCAGCAGACAACGGAGATCGTGAATGGCCGGTGATCCAGATGAGCGCGACTGCGAAGACATAGGTGCCAAACGCGGTGCCCCACGCGAACCACTCCAGCCGATTGATTGCAGCCAACAGCACCAGCAGGTACGCGAAGTCGCGCCCGCTCCATCGATCGACCTTGTCCAGCCACGCCGCGGCCTGCTCGCCCTTGAACTTGAAGGCGCGCCAGGTCGCATAGGCGCACATCGCGAATCCAATCAGCAGAATCGGAATCAGGTACAGGTACGCAGCGCTTTGGCTCGCGCGATAGCATCCCGCGAGCAGGCCGATGAAGATTCCGACATGAACGACGTTGTCAGTGATGACATCCAGCGAGCCGCCGAAATCGCTCTCCTGCATCTTGAGGCGTGCGAGCTCGCCGTCCACACCGTCAATCGTTACGGAAATGAGAAAGAATATCGCCGCGAACAGCCGCGCCCAGTAATTCGGCACCGCGAACATGAATGCGCATCCGAGTCCGAACGTGGTGTTTGCGACCGTGACCATGTTGGGCGTGATCGAGGTGTGCGTCGCGAGCCAGTAGCTGATTCGCCACGAGACACGCCGATCGACCCAGCGCGCCATCGGCGCGTCCTTGTGTGCGGATTCCTCGCGGACGGCTTGCGCCAGCCGCAGCTCCGCCTCCTCACGATCCTCAGGCCGTCCGTTCAGTGCGAATGGCAACAGGCGGGACGCGGCCGGCGTGAGCATAGTCGCGATTCCGGCGCGTTCGAGAATCTGACCGATCGGTCCGGTTGCGATCTCTCCGCCGTGATCGCGGTCGGTGCTTTCCGCGCGATGCACCCTTTCAGGACTCGCCGCGTGCAAAGCGAAAATCCGCGTCAGATGCGATTTCGCGAAAACCAGGTTTCCTGAAAATGTGACGCAAGGCGCCGACGGGTCGATTGCCGCCCCATTCGCGCTACTGGCGTCCAAGACCTCGCCGAACGACTCGACGATTGAGACCGTGTCAAGATTTTTGAACCGGCCCATCGCGTGTCCGAGTTCCTGATGCTGTGCCGATGGCGCCGCGATCACGAACCGCTTCACGCCGACGCGCTCGCAATTAATCATCAGCCGCTCCAGGAGCGGGCGCCCGAAAATCGCATTGTCCGCGCGGTTAGGCGCGGCGATTAGTGCAGTTTCTATTAACAACGTTCTAGTAAAACCGTTTTCGTTCAGCCGCGTACAGGTCGCGGTCAACGTAACACAGGGGTAACCGCAGCGGAAGTAGCCCGGCTACTAGCTCCGGGCCCGAATTATGAGTTTGATTGTTGGTTCCGCCGGGCTTTCATCTCCTAAATTATAGCCTTCAGGAACCTTGTTTGACGAGGGCCAAATTTCAGCAGTCCACACCCTCCGCCAACCCGCACCAGCCGAGAACTATACCGACGAACTCTTGATGGTCAGCGCGTTACTTGGAGAACACCGTCAAATCGACGTAGGTCTACACTCGGAATAGCAACGGACAGCATTTTTTGCGCCCTCAAGCTGGTCTGCGGGGCGCCAGGTGCCTGTTGCGAAAGCGAGTCCGGAGCGAGCGAAGCATTGATGGACGAAATCGGCTCCAGATCGCGGGATCATCGATGGTACGCGGCTTGCGATGTGACCCTTTCATCGGGTTTTCAAACCGCATGCTAGAGGCTGGGTATCACGACTGTTAAGCTGGAGCGTTCGTGGCAAACATAGAGGCAATCCTGTTCGATTTCGGCGGCACGCTCGACGGGCCCGCGCATTGGCTCGACCGGTTCCTCGCGGATTATCGCGCCGCAGGAGTCGAGATCAGCCGCGCGGAACTCGACCCGGCCTTCGACCATGCGACCAGGATTGGCTATGGGGCCACGCGGATCGTCACTCGCTTCGGCTTGATCGACCTGGTGCGATTCCTCGTTGGCCATCAGTTTGAATATCTTCGGCAAAGCGGGCCGCCGAAAATCCGGGCGTTACTGGACGAAGGCGGCGCAAAGGGGCGTCATCGAGTAGTCGAGGCGGTAACGAGTTCATTCGTGCGTGAGACGTTGGCCGGATTGGAGCACAGCCGCGACGTCCTCGCCGCGCTCCGAGGCCGTTACCGGATGGGCGTGGTGTCGAATTTTTATGGGAATCTCGATCGGATTCTCGCCGACGCGCGCCTCGATCGATTCTTCGACGCGATCGCGGATTCGTCGCGGCTAGGAATTTTTAAACCCGAACCCGGAATTTTCGAATTCGCGTTGAAGAAAATGCGAGCCGCAGGCCAAACGACTGCCGAGAGAACTGCCATAATCGGCGACTCGCTGAGCAAAGATTGCGCACCCGCGAAGAAACTCGGCCTCAGAACTGTTTGGCTGCGCACGGATTTGAATCGCACCCCTCCCGAGGGTGCGGACGCTCTTGCGGACATTACGATCGGCTCGATCGATGAAGTCGGGCGGATCCAATGGTGACGAAATTGCAAGGAGCAATCATCGCGGCGGGCCGCGGTGAGCGGCTGCGCAAATCGACGCGTGCCGACTTGCCAAAACCGCTCGTCGAGCTTGGCGGCGAGACGATGCTGGTGCGGCAGGCACGCGCGCTGATCGCGGCGGGCGCATCATCTGTCGTCGCGGTGATCAACTCCGAAACCGCGCGTATCGCCGATGAAATGAGGCTCCCGACCCCACCCGACGTCAAACTGGTCGTTCGTAACACAGCCAATTCGATGGAGACGATGCTCGCGCTCGGCGAGCTGCTGGAACCGGGATGGTTCCTCGCGGCGACGGTGGACGCTGTAATTCCGCAGACAGAATTGGCGAGATTTGTTAATGACGCGCGCCGAAAAATTGAGCTATCCAACGACAAAAATCTCGATGGTGTGTTGGCCGTTACGCGATGGCGCGGCGATAACCGGGCGCTTTTCGCCGATGTAACAGTAGATGGGTTGATCGTGCGGCTGGGCGGCGTTCAGACTCAAACGGTAACGGCGGGACTTTATTTTTTGTCGACCCGGATTTTCGACTTCGCCGGCGAAGCTCGAGGCGCCGGGCTCGACGCGCTCCGCCGGTTTCTTGCGATGCTGATCGAACGGCAATTCCATCTCGGCGCAATCGAGATCGATGGTGCGATTGACGTTGACGAAGAGCCGGATCTCGATGCCGCCCGGCGTGCGCTACGGAGCACCCAATGAATTATCGCGCTTTGGGAATCTACCGCGAACCCGAATTTTCTCCCGGCAAGGTCGAGCTCGACGCGGCCATCATGGACGCGACCCTGACGGAATTGAAGCGCGAAGGGGTCGAGACTGCGGCTATCGACGCGGCCAGCTTTGGCAACGGCGCGCCCGCGCGTGCCGACATAGTTCTGCCGATGTGCCAGGGTGGTCGAGCTCTCAAGCGTCTTGCCGAGGCTGAGCAGGCGGGCGCGATTGCGGTCAATTCCGCGCTCTCGATTCGCAACTGCTATCGCGACCTGCTCGCGCCCGGCCTCGAACGCGCCGGCGTACCGACGCCGGTGGGTGCGCTGGTCGCGACCGACGAGCCATTGGACGCGCGCAAACTCGCCGGCCTCGACCTGTCGGCGGGCGTGTTCGTAAAGCGTGGCGATCTCCACGCGCTTGGCCCCAAAGACGTGCAGCGCGCGTCCGAGCGCGCCGAGATCGAATCGATACTCGCTGATTTCGCACGGCGGCGGATTCGTTTCGCCTACCTGCAGCAGGAAGTCGCCGGCCGCGTCGTAAAATTTTATGGCGTGAGCGGGAACGCATATTTCAGCGCACATCCCGAAGAGGAAGTCCCCGAAGCGAGCGTCCGCGCGCTGTCGGAGGCCGCCTCGACCGCCGCCGCAGCGCTCGGTCTTGAGGTATGGGGCGGAGACGCGGTCTTGAGTGGCGATCGATTTGCGATTATCGACTTTAACGACTGGCCGAGTTACAGCCGGGTCCGGGCGCTTGCCGCTCGCGCGATCGCGCGGCGCGCGATAGGTCTGCTGAGTCGCCCAGTGACGGGCCAGAAATTAAAATAAGGAACTAAAGCAAATCGCCAGCTCAAACATCGACGGTAAACTGCCGGCAATCAAAACTGCCATCCCTGGTCCCAAGTCGAAAGAAATTTTCGACACCGAACAGCGCTATATCGCGCCCGGCCGCCAGCGGATTTCGCTGCTCGCCGGTGTCGCCTTCGATCATGGTGAAGGCGCTACGCTCACCGACGCCGACGGCAACACCTACGTCGATTTCTTCGCCGGGGTAGCGGTGGCGAGCCTGGGCCATGGGCATCCTGCGCTCGCAGAGGCGCTGGCGCATCAGGCGTCGCGGCTGATGGTCGGCACGTTTGCAACGAAGGAGCGGGCCGCGGCATTCAAGCTTCTGAGCGAAGTCGCACCCGCCGGCCTCAATCGTGCGCATCTGTACAGCGGCGGCGCCGAAGCAGTCGAAGCAGCAATACGGCTAGCGCGCTCGGCGACCAAAAAACACGAAGTCGCGAGTTTCTGGGGTGGATTCCATGGCAAGACCGGCGGCGTGATCGGCCTTATCGGCGATGAATCCAAGCAAGGCTACGGACCATTGCAGGGCGGGCAGTACACGATGCCGTATGCGGACTGCTACCGGTGTCCCTTCCAGTTGAAGTATCCCGACTGCGGCCTCTACTGCGTCGATTTCGCGCGCCAACAGATCAAGATGAGCAGCGGCGGCGCGCTCGCGGCAATCGTGGCGGAGCCGATGCAGGGGACCGCCGGCAACGTGATACCGCCCGACGACTGGATGCCCGCGGTAAAATCCGTGGCCAAGGATTTCGGCGCGCTGCTGATCGCCGACGAGATGATCACCGGCTTCGGACGGACCGGAAAGTGGTGGGGAGTCGATCACAGCGGCGTAAAGCCCGACATCGTGACCGTCGGCAAGGGCATGGGCAGCGGCTTCCCTGTCTCAGGCGTGTTGCTCGGCGACGAACTCGGCAAGGCCGAGCCGTTTTCGAAACCGAGCGCGTCGTCATCGAGTTACGGCGGGAACCCGCTTGCCGCGGTTGCGGTCGCGGAAACGATCCGCGCGATTCAAAAACAGCACCTGGTCGAGAATTCGCGCAGAGTCGGCGCGCAGATGCTCTCGCGGCTCGTGCAACTCAAGGAAAAATACGAATTCATCGGCGACGTTCGTGGCAAGGGTCTGCTGATCGGCGTCGAGCTGGTCCGCGATCTCAAGAGCAAAGAACAGCTCGGCAAAAAAGTCACCGAGCTGATTTTTGCCGAATGCCTGAAGCGCGGACTGGTCATCATGGGCTACTTCCCCAAGATTCGAATCAATCCCGCGCTGGTGATCACGGAGGCGCAGGCGGAAGCCGGCATCGCAATCCTCGACGAGGTGTTTGCGCACGTCCGCGACCACGTTGACTGGCGCCACGCGTAAGATAAGTTTTTTTCGATGTCCAATCCGAATGGAAACGCGGCGCTGTTTTTCGATCTCGGCGGCACGCTGGTCAAGCTGAATGAGACGCGCTCGCTGCCACTCGATGCAAAGGGCAACGTGATCGTCCAGTTGCTGCCGAACGTGGCGGAGAAACTCCGCCCGATGCACGACCATCTGATGTTCGTCGTCACCAACCAGTCCGGAATCGCGCGCGGATGGTTCAAGCGGGAAGCCGTCGAAGCCGCGCTCGTGGAACTCGACCGCCAGCTCGGCGACATCCTCACCGGGTGGCTGGTCTGTCCGCACGTCGACGACGACAAATGCGAATGCCGCAAGCCCAAGGGCGGCATGATCACCGAGCTTGCCGAGTTATACGGCGTCGATCTGACTTCATCGACGATGGTCGGCGATCAGGAAGTCGACAGACAGGCGGGCAAGGCTGCCGGCGTCGGCAAGTTCGTATTCGCGCAAGAGTTTTTCTCCTGGAAATGAGCCGTTACCTTCGCGGAGGTATCCAATGAAAATCGGTCTACTCACTCCCTTTACCGGCAAGAATGCGCATCCCGCGGAGTTCGCGCGAGTTGCCGAATCGCTCGGCTTTGAATCGATCTGGGTTCCGGAGCATCCTGCGGTGCCCTCCAATCCCAAAACTCAGTTTCCCGGCGGCGGCCCGATTCCGCCGGTGTATCATCAGATGGGCGATCAAATCGTGGCGCTCAGCATGGCAGCCTCGGTAACGAAGAATCTGAAACTCGCGACCGGAATCTGTTTGGTCCCAGAGCACGAGCCGATCGCGCTCGCCAAGCAAATCGCAACTTTGGATGCATACTCGGGCGGCCGCGTCCTGTTCGGGATTGGCGCCGGGTGGCTGCGGGAGGAGAGCGAATTGTTCCACGTCGATTTCCCGCGCCGATGGACGCAAACGGCGGAGATGGTCGCGGCGATGCGCAAGCTCTGGACCGAAGACCAGTCCGAAGTCGACGGCCGTTACGTCAAGTTCCCGTCGATTCGTTCCTTTCCCAAGCCGGTGCAGAAGTCCGGGCCGCCGGTGTTGATCGGCAGCCTCGACAAGAACGCGCTGAAACGCGTTGCGAAATGGGCCGACGGATGGTGTCCAATTCGCTTGAATGCTCCCGCGTTCAAGGAACGAGTCGATGAACTCAAGCGCGAGTGCGCCGCCGTCGGACGCGATTTCTCAAAGCTCGACATCACGATAATGGGCGGCATCCCCGGCGATCGGGCCAAAGTGCAGGACGGGTTGAAGGAGTTCGCCGCCGCCGGCGCGCATAGCTTCGTCGCCGGCCTTGGCGATCTCACCTTCGAGTCCTCGGAAGGCACGCTCAAGAAGATGGCGTCGCTTTACATTTAAAATACTGCCGCAGTCACAATCTGGCGTGCAGTTCGAATGCGGCATCGTTACTGCCCGCGACTGCGCACGATTCCCCCAGAAACTATCGCGATTTCCGATGGCAGCGCTCTTGCTCTAACGCTTGATGAAAGCTGTCGCCACTTTTGGGGTGGCGCGGGTATCAACCGGGAGGATCGCGAATCATGTTTGAATGGATAATCGTCGGGCTGGTCTCCGGATGGCTCGCCGGGAAAATAATCAACGGCGTCGGTTACGGGATGTTCTGCGACATCATGCTCGGGCTGGTGGGCGGCGTGGTCGGCGGAATAATTTTCGAGATCTTGGGCGTGCGTGCGCATAACTTCGTCGGCGCGGTACTTATGTCCACCGCGGGCGCGACTGCATTGGTGGTCGGGACGCGAATTTTGCGTGATGAGATTTGAGTAGGTAGGTACCGATGGGTTTGGGCATCTGAGGAGGAGTGAGGGTTGGTGGCGCGAGCAGGAAGCTCGCGCAATCAATCTCACGGGCAGGGACGCCCGTGCCATTAGTTTTTTCGCATCAATCAGGGCGGAGACGCCTGTGCCACTGAAGAGTCCGGATGCGGCGGTTGCTCGTATCGTCGCTTTAGCTGAAACTGATCGGCGCGGTGGTGACTAGCGCGAAATTGCGGGGGGCGATTTCTGGGTTTGGGGAGGTTGCTGCTCGGGCGCATCTTCCTGGCTGGTGGTCGCGGGAGAATATCTCGCTTACAGTTGTTCACGATCCAATCTCCGAGCGGCGGCATGAGGCTATTAGGCTGATTAAGAGTGTTCGTGTTTATGATGACCTGGAGTTGATGCTTGACGGGGAGTCGCCTGACTTTGTGGATATTGCCAGTCCGCCTGGGTTTCATGCTGAGTCGGTTCGCGCGGCGCTGAATGCTCGCGCGCATGTGATCGTCGAGAAGCCGCTATGTCTCGAGCTCGGCGAGTTTGATGAACTCGCGGCGCTTGCGGCGAATCAGGGGCGGGTGCTGATGTGCGTGCATAATTGGAAGTATGCGCCGGCGTATGCGGTCGCGCGCAGAGCTATCGAAGCGGGGCGGCTTGGCGACATTCGATTCATCTCGATCGATCGACTCCGTACCGAGCCTGCGGGTGCGGGCGGTAGCGGCGGGAAGTGGCGAGCCTCGGCGAAGTCCGGCGGCGGAATTTTGATCGATCACGGATGGCACGTCTTCTACCTGATGCAATGGCTGTTGGCCGGCGACGTGCCGACCGCTATCTCGGCGCATCTTGAATTGCCCGCCGGTGGCGATGCGGAAAACCTGGCCGACCTTCGCGTCGCGTTTTCTTCGGGATGCATCGCGCGGGCGCATCTATCGTGGCGGGCGCCGATTCGGCGAACTTCAGCGGTAATTTACGGCGAGCGCGCATGTATAGAGATCGAAGGCGATCGCGTGACTCTGACCGACCGCACTGATGCGGCCGAGAATCTGTCCGTCGCCGACGTTGCCGACGACTCCTACCATTCGGCGTGGTTCGGCGCGGTAGCGGCGGAGTTTGAACAGGCAGTTACCGAAGGAACCGAATCGCCGACGGCGCGGCGCAACCTGGCCGAGGCGCGGACGGCGCTTGAGCTTATCGACGCTGCCCGACGGTCGGCCGTCCACGACGGACTTGAAATAAATTTAACCCATCAAATCAGCTAGTTAGCGAACGAGTTTCGCACGTGAAACATCATCGACAACCTTCCTGACCGACTGACCGCTCGGACTGTATGCTCTTGACATTTCGGCAGTGTGACGATAAATCTTCGATTGACCGAATGGTTAGCGGTATCGGCGGTTGGAGTCGGCTGCGGCTGGAAACGGCGCGTCGTAGGCCGAATTTGGCTAAGGACGGGCCGCCCGGCGCCATGCGGAAAACGGGGAAGATAAGGGTTTCAGATAGGTATTATGGGCGCATCGCAGGTCAAAGTAGGCGCTAGCTCTAACGAACCACGAACGCAGTCGCAGGATTCACGTGACGAAATCCTGAAGGCCGCGATGAACCTGTTCGCGAGTCGTGGCTTTCATGAGACGTCGATGTCGGAGGTCGCGCGCGAGGCGCGGGTCAGCAAGGCGCTGATTTTCTGGCATTTCAAGACCAAGGAAGAGCTGTTCGTCGCGGTCCTGAACCGGCTGCTCGAGCCGTACGTTATCGACTTTGCCGAAGAAGCGGCGGCGATGGACGAGCGCGCCCAGATACAGAAGCTGGTCGAGTTCTACCTGCTTTTCGTACGCGACAATGCGAGCTCGGTGCGCTTTTTCCTGGCGCAGATGCTCCACGATCAGCAGCTATCCGAGAGCCTCAACGACCAGGTGCTCAAGCTCTACACCGGCTATCGGACGATGCTGATCGAGTTGATCGCGAGCGCGCAAAAGAAAGGAATCTGCCCGCGGCGTTCGGCGCCCGAGGTGGCAGCCGGTTTCCTGCTCTCGGCGCTCAACGGTTTGCTGATCGAGTATTTGTTCCTCGGCGCGCAGGCGGTCGACCCGGAAGGGGCCATCGCGATGGTCGGGGAATGGCTGTTCGGCGATGCGTCAAAGTCGTCGCCATCATCTTCATCACCCGGCGGCGCCTAAGCCGCCGGACATATTTCCAGTTACCAGGGAGAACGGCCCATCATGCGCATTCCTCTAAGACAGATGATCGATCTCGGCAAGTACATGCGCGCGAAGAAGCGTGCGGGGGAAAAATATTTTCCGTTGGTGTTGATGCTCGAGCCGCTGCATGCGTGCAATCTCGCGTGTATCGGATGCGGGCGAATAGTCGAGTACAAGGAAACGATTCGCGACATGATGCCGCTCGATGAGGCGTTGCATTCGGCCGAGGAAGCGGGCGCTCCGATCGTTTCAATCTGCGGCGGCGAGCCGCTGATGTACAAGCATATCGCGGCGCTGACCATGGGCCTGATCGAGGACCAAAAGCGTCACGTCATGATCTGCACCAATGCGATTTTGCTCGAGCGCTTCGTCAAGCAAGTAGGCCCAAGTCCGTACTTGAGCTTCAACCTGCATCTGGACGGGATGCGCGAGACCAACGATCGCGTCGTCGACCGGCATGGGCATTTCGATATCGTCGTAAAGATGATCAAGATGCTGAAGGAGAAGGGCTATCGCGTTCAGACGAATACGACCGTCTTCCGCGAGACCACCAGCGAGGAACTGGAGTCGATGGTCAAGTACCTGACGAGTCTCGGTGTTGATGGGATGCTGCTCAGCCCCGGATATCATTACCAGGTGCTTAACAACGACGAGGAGTACCTGAAGAAAGAAGAGATGCCGGCGAAGTTCGTGAAAGTTCGCGACATGTCCGACGACTACAAGATAATCAACACGCCTATTTATCTTGATTACCTGGTTGGCAAGCGCGATCTGCAGTGCAGCCCGTGGACCACGGTGACGCGCAATCCGCAGGGATGGAAGGGGCCGTGCTATTTGATAACCAACGGTCACTACAAGACCCTTTCGGAAATGCACGAGGCGACCGATTGGGAGTACTACCGGACCAAGCAGGATTTTCGCTGCCGCGATTGCAAGCTGCACTCGGGCTTTGAAGGCACGGTCGCGCTCGATTTCGGCAAGAATCTGAAAGACTCGTGGCGGATGGTCCGTCACTACGTATCCTAACCGGGCGATTTCAACGCCTGCGCCTGTTCCGGACTCCGCCGGGGAAATTTATCCCCATCGGGAGAGAAAAGAAAAAAGAAGAGTGTTCGTTCTCAACCACTATCTAAAAGAACGCGCCCAGTTGGTTGAGTTGGCGCTTGCGAAATGCGTGGACACTCCCGCGGGCGCCTCGGCGCGCCTGATGGAGGCGATGCGCTACAGTCTGCTCGCGGGCGGCAAGCGGCTGCGGCCGGTGCTCGCGCTCGCGTCGTGCGAGGCGGTCGGCGGGAAGATCGTGGCGGCGATCGATCTGGCGTGCGCGGTGGAGATGATTCACACCTACTCGCTGATTCACGACGATCTGCCGTGCATGGACGATGACGACTTTCGCCGCGGGCGGCCGACCAATCACAAAGTCTATGGCGAGGCGATCGCGACGCTGGCGGGCGATGCGCTGCTGACCGACGCGTTCAAGGTACTTGCGCGCGCAACCGCGGCGGGCGTGGCGGCGCCGATTGTCCTCGAGACGATTGCGGAACTTGCGAGTGCCGCGGGATCGGAGGGCATGGTCGGCGGGCAGGTGATCGATCTGCTCGGCGAGGGCAAGACGAAAACGCTCGAGGAGCTCGAGGAACTGCACGGCAGAAAGACCGGCGCGCTATTTTTGGCGTCGGTACGCGGCGGCGCGCGGATGGGTGGCGCGACCCCGGCGCAAATCGAGTCGCTCGACGCGTACGCGCGTGCGCTCGGTCTCGCGTTTCAGGTTGTCGATGACCTGCTGGACGTCCAGGGCAACTCCGAGCAGATGGGCAAGCGGACGCAGAAAGACAGCGAGCGTGGGAAGGCAACCTATCCCGCAATTTTGGGAGTCGAGCGCTCGCTCGACTTGGCGCGCGAGCTCGAAAGCCGGGCTCATTGCGCACTCGCGAGCTTCGACGAGCGCGCGATTGCGCTGCGCGAGCTCGCGACATTTGTAGTGGAGCGCAAACTGTGAGCGCTGCGGAACGAACGCTGAACATATCGCAGACGCAATCGCGCCAGGCGGTGCTAGTCGAGCCAGGCCGACTCGAGTTGCGCGACTTTACCCCGCCTGATCCGGGGCCGGGTGAACTGCTGATCAGGGTTCGGTGCGCATTGAGCTGCGGCACAGATCTCAAAACTTTCCGGCGCGGGCATCCGCTGTGGAAGATGCCGACTCCGTTCGGGCACGAGTTCTCGGGCGTGGTGGAAGAGCGTGGCGCGGGCGTGAGCGCATTCAAGGTCGGCGACGAGATCATGGCGGCGCCGACCGCGCCATGCGGGATTTGTTTCTATTGCCAGCACGGACAGGAAAATCTCTGCGCCGATGCGGTCGGGCGGATGGTGCTCGGTGCGTACGCGGACCTGCTCCTTCTGCCGCAGCACGTGGTCGCGCGAAACACTTTTATCAAGCCCGCAAATCTGCCGTTCGAGGAAGCGGCGCTGCTCGAACCGCTCGCATGCGTGGTTCACGCGAACGAAATGGCGCGGCCGGAAAAATCCGAAACCGTGGTGATTATCGGCGCCGGCGCGTTCGGCCTGCTGCACATGCTGGTGCTAAAAGCGTCGGGCGTGCGCGAGGTGGTCGTCGTCGGGCGCGGCGCGGAGCGTCTCAAGTGGGCCTCGGAGCTGGGCGCCGACTCGGTGGTCGATGCGCGCGGCGTCGACGCGGCTGATGAGATCGCAAGAGTCAACAGCGGCTTCGGACCCGACCTCGTGATCGAATGCACGGGGCAGGTCGAGGGTTGGCAGGATGCGCTCGCGCGGGTGCGACGCGGTGGACGGGTGGTGTTTTTCGGTGGATGTCCGGCCGGCACAGAGCTTCGTGTCGATACGCGCCGGATGCATTACGACAATTTAACTTTGATTGCGCCGTTTCATTTCCGCCCCCGCGACGTGCGCCGCGCCTACGAGTTGCTGGCGGGGCGCGGGCTGAATGCCGGCGCGATCGTCAACGCGCGGAGGCGGCTTGGCGATCTGGCGGAAGTATTTTCGATGCTCGAGCGCGGCGCGGCGCTCAAATGTGCGGTGATTCCATAAAACGGCCGCGATTATTTCGCACACGGCGCGTAGCCGAAAGTAGAGATCAGGTGAGATATGACCCAGGCGATTGAAATCGGCAATTCGGCGATCGCGATTTCGCCGCGCGATGAGTTCGCAGGCAAGATCGATTACACGATCGATCGCGCCCAGCGCGCGCTGATCGCACTGCAAAAGCCCGAAGGCTACTGGCACGCGCCGCTCGAGGCGAACGCGGAGATGAACGCGGAGTTCATCATCTTCAATCACTTCATGGACACGGTCGATCTCGAACTCGAAGCGCGCCTGAAGAAGCATCTGCTCGACGCCCAAAGCTCGGACGGAAGCTGGCCGCTTTATCGCGGCGGCGAGGGTTATCTTTCGAGTTCGATCGAGAGTTACTTCGCGCTCAAGCTTACCGGAATGCGGGCCGGCGACGAGCCGATGGCAGCCGCGCGGCGGTGGATTCTCTCCAAGGGCGGAATCGTAAATTGCGGGACGCTCGCACGTTTTTACCTGGCTGCTATGGGTCAGATTACGTGGGACGCGACCGCCGCGGTGCCGGTTGAAGTCTCGCTGTTCCCAAATTGGTTTCCATTCAACATTTACGAGCTGGGTTCGTGGGCGCGCGGAACGATGATGGCGCTGATGCTGTTGCAGGCTGCGCGGCCGGAGAAAAAAATCGACTATCAGCGCGGCGTCCTGGAACTCTTTATCGAGCCGCCGCATTTCACAAAATTCAAGCAGCCGAAAGGCGCCAAGTTTTTTTCGCTGCGCAACGCGTTCAACGTCGCCGACACAGGGCTAAGATTTTACGATCGGCATCGGCTCAAGTCTCTGCGCGCGCGCGGCCTAAGCTATGTCGAAAACTGGATCCTCGAGCATCAGGAAGCCAACGGATCGTGGGGCGGAATCGAGCCGTGCTACTTGCTGAGCGCGATGGCTCTGAAAGCCAACGGGTATCGCAACGACCATCCCGTGCTGAAAAAGGCGATCGAGGCGTCGCGGGAACTGATCTGGAATTTTTCCGATTACGCGATGTACATGCCGTGCGTCTCGGTGAACTGGGACACCGCTCTGGCCGGAAAGGCGCTGCTCGATTCCGATCTGCCGGGCGATCATCCGGCGTTGAAGCAGACTGCGCAGTGGTTTTTCGATCACCAGATATTCAAAAAAGGGGATTGGTCGATCAAGCGCCCGGATCTCGAACCGGGCGGATGGGCGTTCGAGTTTTACAATGACTGGTATCCCGACGTTGATGATTCGGCGGTCATTTTGTCGGTGCTTGCCGATTCGAGCGGCGGCGATCCGGCGCTCAAGGAACGCTCGATTCGGGCCGGCGCAAATTGGGTAATGGGGATGCAATCGAAAGACGGCGGCTTCGCGGCGTTCGACGCCGACAACAATGCTACCTGGCTCAATCACGTGCCGCTCGCAGACGTGGAAGCGGTTACGGATCCGTCGTGCCCCGACTTGACCGGACGCGTGCTCGAGATGATGGCGTCGGTCGGTTACCGCGCCGATCATCCGGTCGCGCGACGTGCGATCGAGTGGCTGAAGAAAAATCAGGCGGCTCAAGGCGGATGGTGGGGACGCTGGGGAATCAATTACATCTACGGCACTTTCTCGGCGCTCTCCGGCCTGCGCGCGATCGGCGTCGATATCAACGAGCCGTGGATCAAGCGCTCAGTGCAATGGCTCAAGTCGAAGCAGAATCCCGACGGCGGATGGGGCGAGAGTCCGCTCTCGGACCGCGATCCTGCGTGGCACGGGCGCGGAACCAGCACCGCCTCGCAAACCGCGTGGGCGTTGATCGGATTGCTCGCGGGCGAAGCGGGCTTGAGCGATCACGCGACGCGTGGCGCACAGTGGCTCTCAGAGCGGCAGAACGATGAAGGCGCTTGGGACGAGACCGAATCGACCGGCAACGGCTTTCCGAATCACTTTTATCTTCGTTACCATTTGTATCCCCACTATTTTCCGTTGATGGCGCTGGGACGTTTCCGCCGGCGCGTGATGGAGAACGGGTCCGTATGAGCACGATGCGATGAAAGCGATTTCGATTCTCGGCTCGACCGGATCGGTCGGCGTCACCACGCTCGACGTGGTGGGGCGTTTCAGCGATCGCTTCCGAGTAGTAGCGATCGCGGCAGGCAGCAATCTCGATCTGCTCGTCGAACAGGTGAAGGGCTTTCATCCCGAATTGGTTTCGGTCGCGACGCCGGAGCTTGCGCGCGAACTCGCGACGCGGCTGCGCACTGAGCGGGTGACGATAGTGCACGGTCTCGAAGGCGCGGTGGCGGTCGCGACGCATCCTGAGGCGCGGCTGGTGATGTCGGCGCTGGTGGGCGCGATGGGCCTGCGTCCGACCTTCGCCGCGATCAACGCGGGCAAGGACATCGCGTTCGCCAACAAGGAAGTGCTGGTGATCGCGGGCGAGTTGATCACGGCGGCAGTGCGCTCGAATCAGGTGCGCCTGCTGCCGGTGGACAGCGAGCACAACGCGATTTTTCAATGCCTCGAAGGGCGCGGACGCGAATCGCTGAAGCGGATCATTCTGACCGCGTCGGGTGGACCATTTCGCGAACTTCCCGCCGAACGCTTCGCGTCGATTACAATCGAGCAGGCGCTGAAACATCCGACCTGGAAGATGGGCAGCAAGATCACGATCGATTCGGCGACCCTGATGAACAAGGGACTGGAAGTGATCGAGGCGAGATGGCTGTTCGATCTGACGGCGGCGGAAGTTTCGGTGGTGATTCATCCGCAGAGCGTGATTCACTCGATGGTCGAGATGATCGACGGCTCCGTGATTGCCGAGATGGCGATTCCCGACATGGCGATTCCGGTTGCGTACGCGCTCGCGTATCCGGAACGGCTGCCGATGACTCATCTGAAGCCGCTCTCGCTGGCGGAAAATTCACGCCTCACATTCGAAGAGCCGGATCTTTCGCGGTTTCCGTGTCTCCGGCTGGCATACGAGGCGCTCGCGGCGGGTAACACGATGCCCGCGTGCCTCAACGCCGCCAACGAGGAACTGGTGGCAAGCTTCCTGGCCGGACGGGTGCCCTTCGTCGATATTCCCCGGCATATCGAAGCCGTCATGCGCCGACATTCGAATTCACCGGCCCGAACGATCGAAGATTTGCTCGAGACCGATGGGTGGGCACGCGCGGCCGCGCGCGAACTGGTCGGCGCAAGACCGGCGGCGGCCTGATCCGATGCAGAGTGCGCGCGCTCATCTGCGAAACGATGCGACCGGCTACGCGGTGAACACGGTGCCCACGGCGGCGCCGCCCGCGGGGAGCTACGACCTCGCTGCGTCATACGAATTCTGCGCGCGGCTTGCGAAATCGCACTATGAAAATTTCACGATCGCGTCGTGGCTGATGCGGCGCGAGATGCGCCCGCACATGTACGCGATATATGCGTACGCTCGAATGGCCGACGACTTTGCCGATGAGCATCACGACCTCGCGATGCTGGATCAATTGGGAGCGCGAACTCGAAGGCGCGTACGCAGGTAAGCCGCGTCATCCGGTGTTCATCGCGCTCGCAGACACCGTCCGTCGATTCGACATTCCCCGCGAGCCGTTCAAGGATCTGCTCACGGCGTTTCGCTCCGACGTCGATTTCAAGGGTTTCGAAACGCTCGACGACCTGCTCGGCTACTCGCGCCATTCGGCGAACCCGGTCGGTCGGTTGGTGCTCTATCTTTTCGGTTATCGCGATGCTGAGCGGCAGCATCTGTCGGATCTGATTTGCAGCGGCCTGCAGCTCGCGAATTTCTGGCAGGATGTCGCGGTCGATCTTGACAAGGGACGAATCTATCTGCCGCGCCGCGACATGGAACGCTTCGGAGTCACGGCTGCCGATCTCGCGGCGCACACGTCATCGCGCGGGTTCCTGGAATTGATGGGGCACGAAGTCGGAGTCGCGCGCACGATGCTGATTGAAGGCGGCGAACTCTACCGGCGGGTCGACAAGCGCCTCAGCCGCGACCTCCTGATGTTCGCCGGCGGCGGACTCGCGATACTGCGTGCGATCGATCGGATTCAATACGATGTATTCTGGAGGCGGCCGAAGCTCGGCAAGGTGGACTACCTGAAACTCGGATGGAACGCACTTCGTGGACGCCTTGAAGCCTGATAGCAACGTGATTGCTAACGAGGCGAGCGCTCTTCGCAACGACGCCTCGCTCGACGCGGATTACGAACGCTGCGCGCAAATCACGCGACGATCGAGGTCGAGCTTTTACTATGCGTTCGTTCTGCTGCCGCCCGACCGCCGCCGCGCGCTCTACGCGGTGTATGCGTTCTGCCGATTCATAGATGATATCGCCGACGACGAATCGATTGGCGAGCCGGCGCGCCTGCTCAAGCGGTGGCGCGAGGAACTTCACCGCGTGTATGCGGGCGTGCCGACGCGAGCGCTGTCCCGCGCGCTCGCCGATAGCGTGCGGCGATTCAACATTCCGCGCGAGCTCTTCGAGGAAATTATCGCGGGCGTCGAGATGGATCTCTCGACGCAAGCGCTATCAAACTTTCGCAGAGCTGAGGCCGTACTGCTATCGCGTCGCGTCGGCGCTGGGCCTCATCTGCATCGAGATATTCGGCTACCGCAATCCGTCGGCCAAGCTGTACGCGGAGAACCTTGGGCTCGCGCTTCAGTTGACCAATATTCTGCGCGATGTGCGCGAGGATGCGGAGCGCGGGCGGATTTATCTTCCGCTGGAAGACCTCGCGCGATTCAACGTCAGCGAAGATGAAATCCTGGGCGGCGTGTACTCGGCAAACTTCGTCGCGCTGATGGACTTCGAAGCGAAACGCGCGCGGGAACTGTACGCGGCCGCTCAAATCGGCGCTCGCTGCGGAAGATCGATCGACGCTGCTGACGGCCGAGGCGATGCGCCTTATTTACGCCGCGTTGCTTGAACGGATTATCAAGTCAAACTATCGGGTGCTCGACCGGCGTCACCGGCTCTCCGCTCCGCACAAGCTCTACCTGGTCGGACGCGCCTGGGCGACGGGACGATTCGGCGCGCTGCGCGGTTGATCGAAATGGCGGTTGCTAGTCATGCGGCGCCGTCCAGCCACGCGGTTGTGATCGGCGCGGGCTTTGCTGGACTCAGCGCGGCCGTCGCGCTGGCGGAAAAAGGATTCCGGGTCACGGTGCTCGAGGGCAAACCCGCACTCGGCGGTCGCGCGTACTCGTTTGCCGATCTCGACACCGGCGACTTCGTCGACAACGGACAACATGTGCTGATGGGATGCTACGCCCAGACGCTCGACTTCCTCGATCGAATCGGCGCGAGCGATGAACTTGTATTTCACGAGAACCTGGAAATCGAAATGCTCGCCGGACCGGGACGAAGCGCGCTGCTCAAAACCGTGCGGCTTCCTGGTCCGCTGCACATGACCGGCGCGTTGCTCGGCTACCGGCATCTGAGCATCGCGGATCGAATCGGCGTGATGCGCGGGGGACTCCGAATGCTTGCGATGCGCCGGCTCGGCGATGGCGAACTGCGCCGCCTGACCGTGACCCAGCTCATGGATCGTCTCGGGCAATCGCAATGGGCGCGGCAATGTTTCTGGTATCCGATGTCGATCGCGACTTTGAACGACGAGCCGGGTTCGTCGTCAGCCGAGTTGCTGGCCGAAGTTTTGAAGCGCGCGTTTTTCTCACGCCGGCGCGATTCGGCATTCGTCTATTCGCGGGTCGGGCTTACCGAGCTGTACTGCACCGGCTCGAAGCGGCTTGTCGAGCGCGCGGGCGGCGCGGTTGAGTCGCACTCGATAGTCGAGATGCTCGAGCTTGGGCCGGGCGGAGTCGTTGCGAGCGTCCGCTTGCGCGACGGGCGCAGGATCGAAGCCGCAAATTTTATCTCCGCGGTTCCGGCGCCGCAGTTGCTCCGCTTCATTCCTGAAAATGCGATCGCCGATCCTTTCTTCGCGCGGCTGACAGGTCTTACCAGCTCGCCGATCATCTGCGTGCATATCTGGCTCGATCGCGAAGTGACTAATCGTCCGTTCGTCGGCTTTATCGGCACGACTACTCAGTGGCTATTCAACAAGCGGCGGATTTTCACCCAGCGCGGCGAGACGCATCCGGGCTACATGAGTTTCGTGATCAGCGGGGCGCGAAGCCTGGTCGAGCGCGGCAGCGATGAGCTCCTGGAGATCGTGCTGAACGATCTGCATGCGATGATCCCGGAGTCGCGCGATGCGAAGGTCGTCAAGTCGATCGTACTCAAAGAGAAAAACGCGACCATGGCGCCGGATTTGCGCTCGCACGAATTGCGGCCGGCCGCGAAGACTCCAATTCCGAATTTTTTCCTTGCCGGCGACTGGATACAGACCGGCCTCCCGGCGACTATCGAGAGCGCCGTAATTTCCGGCCGGGCCGCCGCCGCAGCGGTCATCGCGCGCGCCGGCGCGCAAATCTAATCTGATGGCGACCAAGTTGGCTCTGGTCACGGGCGGAAACGGATTCGTCGGATGCCACGTGGTGCGCGCTCTCCTTGCGCGCGGCGATCGGGTCCGCGTCCTGGTCCGCGAGAGCGCGGATTTGAGCGCGCTCGCCGGCCTCTCCGTCGAGATCATGCGCGGCGATCTCCGGCACTTCCAATCGGTCGAGCGCGCGGTCGCCGGATGCGACCAGGTTTATCACGTCGCCGCCGACTACCGGCTGTGGCTCACCGATCCCGCGCCGATGTACGCGACCAACCTCGAGGGCACCCGGTATGTCATCCGCGCCGCAGTTGCCGCGGGGGTGTCGCGTATCGTTCATACCAGCACCGTGGGAGCGCTTGGGATTCCGCACGATGGAGTTGGGCGCGAAGACACCCCCTCGTCGCTCGCCGCGATGACGGGCCATTACAAGCGCTCGAAATACATGGCGGAGCAGGCGGCGCTCGAAGCCGCGCGCGCGGGTGCGCCGGTGGTAATCGTGAATCCCTCTACGCCGATCGGCGCGCTCGACTTTAAGCCGACGCCGACGGGAAGAATAATCGTGGATTTTCTTAATCGGCGGATGCCCGCTTATGTCGAGACGGGGCTTAATATCGTCGATGTCGAAGACGTTGCGCGCGGCCATCTGCTGGCGGCGGAGCGCGGCCGAGTCGGCGAGAAATATATTCTTGGCGGAGAGAACCTGACTCTCAAGGAATTCCTGGAGCGGCTCGCCGCGATTTCGGGACTGCCCGGTCCGAAAATGAGGATTCCCTATGCCGTAGCGTTCGGATTCGCACTCGGCGCCGAAGCGCTTGCGCGCACCGTCACGCGTCGAGCCCCGCGCGCCAGCCTGACCGAAGTGCGGATGTCGCGAAAGCGGATGTTCTTCGACTCGTCGAAGGCGCGCGCCGAGCTCGGCTATTCGCCGGGTCCGATCGACTCGGCGCTGACCGCCGCGATCGAGTTCTTCCGATCGCACGGCGCCGCGAAGAGCGCCGCGTAGGCAGGCATCCGCGATGCATCTGCTCCTCTCCACGATCGCACTGCGCCCGTATGTGTTTATTTTTCTGGCGAGCTTCCTGTTTATTGCGATCGTCAATTTCGGATTTCGCACGACGATTCTTTTTACGCTGCTGACCTACGTCGTGTCGCTCGCTTGCGAATGGTCGTCGGTCCACAACGGATTCCCATTCGGGCTTTATCATTATGTCGAGGCGACTCGCGGCCGTGAGATCTGGGTGTTCGGCGTCCCGTTCATGGATTCGCTCTCCTTCACATTTCTCGGCTTCGCCAGCTACACGGTCGCGATGCTGTTGAGTTCGCCGCTCTACCGCCGCGGCGCCGATTTGCGAATCCTCGATACCTGGAAACTTCGTCGCGCCCCGCGAGTATGGCTGATGGCCGCGTTGTTCATGGTCATGATCGACATGGTCGTCGATCCCTTGAGTGTGCTCGGCGACCGGTGGTTCCTCGGCAAGATTTTCTGGTACGACCCGCCCGGGCCGCATTTCGGAGTGCCGATCAGCAACTACCTGGGATGGTTCTTCGTCGCGGCGATCTCGATCGCGATTTTCCAGTTGCTCGACGCGGCTCTAAATCGCGGCGCGGGCAAACCCGCCGGCTCGATTCCTGCGATGCCTTCGCGCGCGTTGCTCGGGCCGGCGCTCTATTCGGGCATCGTAATTTTCGGAATCACGATGTTGTTCCGAATCGGCGCGTCGAATATCGGATGGGCGAGCGTGTTCATCTACCTGCCTTTCGCTGCGTTCGCGATTCATATTCTGACCCGGCGCGATTGTTATGGTGACGAGGCAGCGATCGAGCGCCATCTCGCCGACTTCCCGTACGAACGCGATCTGCCGGTCTGGACAGCCCAGCGCATTTCCGCCGATAGTCGGTCATCGGTCTTCGACAAGATCGAAAAGGAGCATTACGATGTTGCTCAAAGATAAAGTCGCATTGATAACCGGCGCTGGCTCGGGAATCGGGCGCGCGAGCGCGATTCGCTTTGCGCAAGAAGGCGCGAAGGTGATGGTCGCTGACGTGCGCGCGGAATCGGCCAGCAACAGCGCCGCTGAAATTGAGAAGGCCGGCGGGATCGCAAAATCGATCGCAGTCGACGTGCGCGTCGCCGCGCAGGTCGAGCGCATGGTCAATGAAACCGTCCGCGCCTTCGGACGGCTCGATATCCTGTTCAACAACGCCGGCGTTTTCGTTCCTAAAAATGTCGTCAACACCAGCGAAGAGGAATGGGACTGGGTCGTCGACGTGTGCCTGAAGGGCGTATTTCTCGGCTGCAAGTACGCGATCCCGCAAATGGAAAAGCAGGGCGGCGGCGTGATTATCAACACCGCCAGCGGGGCCGGAATCGAAGGCGTGCCGAATCTCGGCGCCTACCAGGCCGCGAAAGGCGGCGTCGTGATCATGTCGAAAGGAATCGCGCTCGACTTCGCGCGCAGCAAGATTCGATGCGTCTCGATATGCCCGGGCGTTATCGAGACGCCGATCGCCGAGAACTGCAACACCGTGCCGGCCGGCGCATCGTCGATGGTCTGGGAGCGTACCGGCAACATGCATCCGCTCGGACGCAACGGCAAACCCGAAGAGGTCGCGGCGCTGGCGGCATTCCTCGCGTCAGACGAGGCTGGATTTATCACCGGAGTGGCGGTGCCGATCGACGGAGGTTTCAGCGCCGGAGCTTTTTCGCCGCCACGGAATTCCTGACCGGAATTTTTCCTTCGTAGGCGATCGCCTCGAGCGCGTCGGCGATCGCGGTGGCCGCCAAAGAGAGATTGCGAATCATCCGCGGAAGTCTCAGCACGCTCCCGGGATTGCGCATCAGGTATGCCGTCGCGGCGAGCGGTTTGACGTTGCCCATTCTCGTCGGCCATCGCGTCGGCGCCGGCAACTTCGTCATCGACTTCGTCGAGCACCGCTCTCAGCACGACGAAGGGAAGTCCGCGCGCGGCCGCTTCCAGAGCGATCGCGGCGGATTCCATGTCCACCGCGATCGCGCCAGTCTCCTCCTTCGCGCTGTGCTTTTCGGCAACCGTAAGCACGCGATCGGTGGTCAGGATCGCGCCGGTCGAGTATTTGACTCCCGGCCGCGGACAGCGATCGGCCAATCGCATCGAGTTGCGCGCCGTCAATCTCGGCTACCTGCTCAGCGGCTTCATCTTCAGCGCGGCTCGCGAAGATTCTGGTCCGCAAGAATCAGATCGCCCGGCTTGAGCTCACTCGACAGCGCGCCCGCGACGCCGGTACCGATCACCAATTCCGCGCCGGGCATCAAATCGAACGCGCGCCGCGCGGTCTCCGCCGCTCGACGAGTCCCGATTCCATGTCCGATGACCGAGAATGTTTTGCCGCCGACCATCGCATGAAAGCCGCGCAGGCCTTCATGAGCCAGCGGCGTTGGATTGATAGCGCGGCGTTTGAAGCTGCCGACTTCACGTGCGAATGCGTAAAAGACAAGAATCAATCGCGTGGTCTCATCGCGGAGTTATTTCCTTCGAGCGCTTGAGCGAACCCGCTTATGCTAGCAAAATTGCTACCGTGCTCTTCAGCAGGTCAAAGCCGTTCCGCGCGCCAACCGCTGGCATAGCGGAGTAGTTCGGTTGAAGCGATTGATCGTCAGCGCCGACGACTTCGGCTTGTCGCCCGAGGTCAACGCCGGCATCATCCGCGCGCATCGCGACGGAATATTGGGCGGCGCGAGCCTGATGGTCGCCGAGCAGTCGGCCAAACCGGCAGCTGAACTGGCGGCGCAGAATCCCGCGCTCGACGTCGGACTGCATGCGGTGGTCTGCAAGGGGCGAAGCGTGCTCGACGCGGCGCAGCTTCACGGTGCGGTCACAGCGTCGGGACAGTTCATCGAGAATCCGGTCCTGGCGGGGATGCGTTATTTCTTCGATCGATCGATGCGCGCGAAAATGACGGACGAACTCCGCGCGCAGGTCGAACGGCATCTGGAGCTGATCGGCTATCTCAACCATATCGACGGCCATCTTAATTTTCACGTGCATCCATTGTTCGCCGACATTCTGATCGACCTTGCGGTCGAATACAAAGTTCCATGCATTCGTCTGCCGCGCGAGCGCGTCATGACCACGCTCCGGCTCCGGCGCGATCACCCCACCCGCAAGCTGGTCGAGTCGGCTATTTTCCGCACCCTGTCGCGGCGGACGCGCCGGATGATGGCCGAGCGCGGGCTCCGCTCGACCGACGCGCTGTTCGGACTTCATCAGAGCGGGCATCTTGGAGAAGATTATATCGTGGGCGTGATCGATCGGCTTCGCGACGGCACCACCGAGTTGTATTTTCATCCGGCGTCCGACATCGGCGGGGTCCCTCCTGGAGCCGAAGCGCAGCTCGAAGTGGAGATTCTTACCAGTCCGCGGGTGCGCGAGGCGATCGATCGCAACCGGATCGAACTGACAACGTTCGCCGATCTCGGCAAGAGCGATCTCGCCGCTTGAAACAATTCTGCTAGTGACGTTGTTTCATATTCAGACTTCCAGGGGAGGATGCGAGCAATCATGAACGACGTAAACGTTCGGCCGGCGGTGCGCGCGGACCTGCCGCGGCTCACGGAAATTTACAATCACTACGTTATCAACACGCCGATCACTTTCGACCTGAAGCCGGTGACCGTCGAGGAGCGCTTGCGATGGTTCGAAGGGCATGCCGGCGGCGCGCGGCATCGCCTGTTCGTTGCGGAAATCGGGGGGACCGTTATGGGTTGGGCGGGGACCGGATCGTTTCGCGACCGCGCCGCCTACGACACCAGCGTGGAGACGACGATCTATTGCGCGCCCGACGCGACCGGGCGAGGGATCGGCGCGGCGATGTACCGCGTGTTATTCGACGCACTCAGGAACGAGGACATCAATCGTCTGCTGGCCGGAATCACGTTGCCCAACGACGCGTCGGTCAAGCTCCATCGACGGTTCGGGTTCACCGAGGTCGGCGTGTTCAGCGAATGCGGCCGCAAGTTCGACCGCTACTGGGACGTGGCATGGCTGGAGCGTCCGCTGCGGCTCCCCGGCGAATAAATTGCTCGCGCATCGACGCGGTTTGAACTAGGCTGAGTGCCGATGGGGCGCGCGCGAGCGCCGCGAAATTCAAGACTCGACTACATAGAAGGAAGTAACATCCCGATGCGCGATCAGGACAGAGCGCCGCTCGCAGATTCAATCCAGGACTATCGGCTGCCGAAAAACGTCACTCCCAAGCGCTACGAAATTCGCCTCACGCCCGATCTCAAGGCGTTCACCTTTGCCGGCGAGGTGACGATCGCGGTCACCGTCAACGAGACGACCGATGACGTAGTGCTCAATGCGCTCGAGCTTGAGATCGACCGTGCGTCCGCGGAGCGCACCGGAAAATCTCTCGCGGCGAAGGCCGAGCTCGAACCCGCAAAGGAGCGCGCGCATCTCCGCTTCCCGGAAAAACTCGCGCCCGGCGATTGGACGCTAACGATTGCATTTCGCGGAATTCTCAACGACAAGCTGCACGGCTTTTACCGCAGCCAGTATCAGGACGCCGCGGGCCGAGTTCACACCGTCGCGACAACGCAGTTCGAATCCACCGACGCGCGGCGCGCGTTTCCGTGCTGGGACGAGCCCGAGCTCAAGGCCAGCTACGAGGTGATCCTGATCGTCGACGAACCGCTCGCGGCGATTTCCAACGGCGGCCAGGAGAGCGAACGGAAATTGTCGGGTGGCAAGAAAGAGGTCGTCTTCAAGGAGACGATCCCGATGTCCACCTACCTGGTCGCGTTCATCATCGGCGAGTTCGAGGCGACTGCTCCGGTCGATGCGGGCACGCCGCTTCGAATCGTTCACGTGCCGGGCAAGGAGTCGCTGACCAGCTGGGCGCAGCGCATCGGAGCATTCTCACTCAAGTACTTCGCCGACTACTACGGACTCAAGTATCCGGGCGACAAGCTCGATCTGATTGCGATTCCCGACTTCGCGTCGGGCGCGATGGAGAACCTCGGCGCGATCACGTTCCGCGAGACCGCGCTGCTCGCCGACGAAAAAACCGCCTCGCGCGCCGAGCTCGAGCGCGTCGCCGACGTCGTCTCCCACGAAAACGCGCACATGTGGTTTGGCGATCTCGTCACGATGCGATGGTGGAACGGGATCTGGCTCAACGAGGCGTTCGCCACTTTCATGGAGATGCTCGCGGTCAACGCGTGGAAGCCTGAGTGGAAGCGATGGGAAAGTTTCAGCGTCTCGCGCGCGGCCGCGATGTCTATCGACGGGTTGCGTAGCACCCGGCCGATTGAATTCACCGTGCTGAGTCCCGAAGACTGCCGCGCGATGTTCGACATCCTGACCTACGAGAAGGGCGCTGCCGTGTTGCGGATGCTCGAGCAGTTTCTCGGCGCCGAGGTCTTTCGCGATGGAATACGCCTCTACTTGAAGAAGCATCAGTTCAACAACACCGAGACCGGCGACCTGTGGGATGCGCTCGAAGCGGCGTCCCGCGAGCCGGTGCGCAAAATGATGGACTCGTGGATCTTTCAACCCGGCTTTCCAATCGTCGACGCGGCGCCGACCGCTGACGGCCGCGGACTCCGGCTCTCGCAGCGCCGCTTCTTTTATCTGTCCGAAGACAACGACCAGTTGTGGCATGTGCCCGTGATGGTTCGTACGAAGACCGATCGCGGCGTCTCGACCCACAAGATGCTGCTCACCGGTCGCGAACAGACTCTCGACCTGGACGGCAAACTCGAATGGGCGCTGCTCAACGAGGGCGGACATGGCTTCTATCGCGTGCACTACGCGCCGCAACTGCTCGAGTCGATCACGAAAAATTTGGGCGCGCTCGCGCCGATCGAGCGCTTCGGCCTCGTTAGCGATACCTGGGCGGCGACCGTCGCCGGACTCGGCCCGCTCAGCGAGTTCCTGAGGATGGCGCGCCTTTTTACGGGCGAGACCGATATCAACGTATGGCGCGCGTTGATCGGCGCGTTCGCCTATCTAGACATGGTCGCATCGGATGCCGACCGTCCGGCGCTTGCGTCAGCGCTGCGCAAGATTGTCGGTCCCGCCGCGGCACGGCTCGGCTGGGAGCCAAGAGTCGGCGAGAGCGAGCTCGCGCGCCAACTGCGCGGGACGTTGATCGGCGCACTCGGCACGATCGGCGAGGATCCTGAAGTGCAGAAGCGCGCGCGCGATCTTTATGCCCGCTTCGAAGACAATCCCGAGTCAGCCGATCGCGATCTCGTTCCTCCGCTGGTGAATATCCTCGCCCATTGCGGAGACGCCACGCGCTATGACGAATTCAAACGCAAATTCAAGTCGCCACGCACCCCGCAGGAAGAGCAGCGCTACCTGTTTGCGCTCGCCGGTTTTCGAGATCCAGCTCTGCTCAAAAAAACCATGGCGATGACCCTCGACGGAGAGGTTCGCACCCAGAATGCGCCGTACCTGATGCATTCGCTGCTGCTCAACAATACCTTCCGATACGAAGCCTGGGACTATATGCGCGCGCATTGGCCCGACATGATCCTGAAGTATCCCGACAACGCGCTGCCGCGGATGTGCGAGGCGGTCGTCGCGCTGCTCGATCGCGAGGACGAAGTAAAGAAGTTCTTCGCCGAGCATCGGGTCCGGCTTGGCGGCAAGATAATAGATCAGCATCTCGAGCGCTTGAGCGTCGCGGTCGGCTTCCGACGCCGCGAGGGCGTAAATTTGCAAGCGGTCCTCAAAGCCGCAGAATTATAAGATGCGCAAACTTTTCGGAACGAAGTGAGAGACAAGGATGGCAAATGCAACAAAACCGGCCGCGGCAACAATCATCCACGAAGAGCGTCCGCTGAAATTCGAACGCGCAATCGCGGAGCCCGATGCGCTGTGGCTCGAAACGATTGAGCTCAAGCGGGCTGCGGGATGGGAGCTCAAGCCGCGAAGGAATTTGCCGCGGCGATTTGTGCGTGCCGATTCCGCCCGGAGCCGGCGCCAAATTCACCTCGAAGCTTGCGCGGCGCGACTTATCTCAACTTCACCGCACTCGCCGATCTGATGAACAAGCCGTGGGCAGGCGATTCGACGCATCGCGTCTGGTATTTCGGCGCCGAGGCAGCGGAGCGCGGCAACGCGCTCAAGTCTCTCAAAGCCCCGGATTTCGAACTGCCCGATCTCGACGGCAAGATGCATCGCCTCTCCGATTATCGCGGCAAGAAAGTTTTCCTGCTCGCGTGGGCCTCGTGGTGAGGATGCTCCCTGGACCTGCCCGGGTGGCAGGCGCTGTACGAGGAACTTAAGGACCTAAATTTCGCGATCATCACGATTGCCTTTGACACCGGCGGCGCAGTGGCCGCCGGCCCGTTCATCAAGGCCGGCAAAGCTGTGCATCCTTCGCTGATCGACGCGAAGCACGTCGTCGCCGAACTCTACAACATGGTGAATGTACCGACCGCAGTGTGGATCGACGAGTCGGGAATGATCGTGCGGCCAAATGAAGTTGCCTACGCGCTCGACACGTTTCGCGCGATCACCGGCATCGATTCAGCGCGCTACCTCGATGCGCTTCGCGACTGGGCAAAGAACGGCGCGAAGAGCCGCTTTGTGATGAACGCGGACGAAGTCCAGCGCAAACTAAAACTGCCGACTCGCGAGCACGCTCAGGCGGCCGCGTATTTCAGGCTCGCCGAATATCTTTGCGAGACCGGGCACGCGCCCGATGCGGTCCCATACTTCAAGAAAGCGCGCGCGCTCCGTCCGGAAAGCTGGACGATCACCCGCCAAGCGTTTGCGATGGGTGACCCCGAGCGCGACTACGGCACCACGTTCGTCAATGAAGTCGCGAAGCTGAAGGGCAGGCTATACTACGACCTGCTCGATCTCGATGGCTCTGGGAGCAACCCCGAGCAAGAGCAGGTCGCGAGAGAGGGCGCTGAGCGGCTACGCAAATTGGTCGAGCAAAGCGGCGGGTAAGAACCCGCGTCGATCGTCCGATGGCAAAAGCCAAGATTCTGATCGGCACCTCCGGCTTTTCGTACAAGGAATGGCTCGGCGGCTTTTATCCGGAGAAACTCCCGGGCGCCAAAATGCTCGAGTACTACGCCGAGCGGATGCCGACCGTCGAAATCAACTACACGTTCCGCGCGATGCCGAAGTCTGCGATGCTCGAAGGATGGGCCGCGCGCACCCCGCCGGCTTTTCGCTTCGCGCTGAAAGCTCCGCAGCGAATCACGCACTTCGCGCGCCTCCGCGACGCGAAAGAAACCACCGACACATTCGTCGAGCGCGCCGCCGTGATGGGCGAGCGGCTTGCCCCCGCGCTATTCCAGCTCCCGCCCGACTTCAAACTCGATCTCCCGTTGCTGCGCGATTTTCTCGCGATCCTGAAAGGCCGCCTCCGCGCCGCATTCGAGTTCCGAAATAATAGTTGGTTCGATGCCTCCGTGATGACCGCGCTTGCCGACAACGGCGCCGCGCTATGTATCGCCGAGACGGAGAAGCTCGCCTCACCCCTCGAGCGAACCGCCCCTTACATCTACATTCGATTGCGCAAGGAATCCTACGACGATGCGGGCCTCGACCAATGGGTGAAGAATCTCGATCGCCTCGCCGAAGGCGCCGGCGAAATCTTCGTCTATTTCAAGCACGAGACCTCGGCCCCTGATCTCGCAACGCGCCTGCGCGCAAAACTCGCGCGTGCCGCGTAGCTTACGCCAACAGTCCTTTTCCCGGCACGTGATTGACCTCGATGCGGATGCCGTCCGGATCCTCGAATAGCACCGAGTAGTATCCCGGCGCCCACGACCCGTCCTCCGGCGGATGCACGATCTTCGCGCCGATCATTTTCAGAAAGTCGTAGATCTCATCGATATCGCCGCGTTCGCGCGCACGCAGACACAGGTGATGCAGACCGACGCGGCGTTGCTCGAACGTCTCCGCGCGATGCGCTTCGTCGCATCTCACGATGCCCACCGCGGTCCTTCCGCCGACGCAGTAGAACGTGTCCTCGTTCCGAATCACCGGCTTCAGGCCTAGGTACACGAGCAGCTTTTCGTAGAATGGAAGACACGCCTCGAAATTGCTCACCGTCAGCATCACATGCGCCATTCCGTTGATTTCCACGTGCAGACTCCTAGCGAGCAGCCACCATCCGCGACGGCCGCGGCTGTTCGTGCCCAAGAATCGGATGTGGCCGATACGGCTTCTCGAGCGCCGCGACTTCGTCAGCGGTCAGCTTCAGGTCGACTGCCGCGATCGCTTCCTTGAGATGGCCAATCTTCGTGGCGCCGATGATCGGCGCGCTGACCCCCGGAGCTTGCAGGATCCATGCGCATGCGACTTGCGACGGCGTCACGCTGCGTTCCTTCGCGATCTGCTCGACCACGCTCAGCACTTCGAAGTCGTACTCGCGGAAGTACATGTTCTTGGCAAAGTCGTCGGTCTTCGCGCGCGCGGTCGGGCCGCTACCGCCCTTGTCGCGATTGCCCGCAAGGAATCCGCGCGCCAGCGGACTCCATGGAATCAGTCCGACTCCGTTGTCGATGCAAAGCGGATTCATCTCGCGCTCTTCTTCGCGATACACCAGGTTGTAGTGGTTTTGCATCGAGACAAACCGATGCCATCCGTTTTCCTTCTGGATGCTGAGCGCCTTGGCGAACTGCCACGCCGCCATCGAGCTCGCGCCGAGGTAACGCACCTTGCCCGCGCGCACCAGCGAGTCGAGTGCTTCGAGTGTCTCCTCGATCGGCGTCGTGTAGTCCCATCGATGGATTTGATACAGGTCGATGAAATCCATCTTGAGCCTTCGCAGCGACGCTTCGCACGCTTCTAGAATGCTCTTGCGGCTAAGCCCGCCGCGATTCTGCCCCGACGCCATCGGCCCGTACACTTTGGTCGCGACCACGAACTCGTCGCGCTTCGCCATCTCGCCGAGCCATCGCCCGGTGACCTCCTCGCTCACCCCGACCGAGTACACGTTCGCGGTGTCGAAGAAGTTGATTCCCGATTCGAGCGCGGTCGCGAAATGCTCGCGCGCCTCATCCATCGTGAGCACCCAATCGCGCCATTTCTTGTCCCCGTAGCTCATGCACCCGAGACAGATGCGCGAGACGGTCATTCCGGTTTTGCCGAGTTTCGAATAATGCATCACTTCTCCAAATCGGTTAGTCGATTTTTTCGCCTGAGCGGCCGCTACAGGTCAATTGATGTTCTGATTCGATCGAACGATCTGTCAAGGAGGTGCAGGCTTGGCGACCGCGCGATGCCGCGGACGAACGTCGTAGCCGTGGTCATGAACATATTGCGCGTGGACATGGGCCAGCAGAATCGCATCGATCAGCACCGCCGCGAACACGACCGTCACGAATACAAACCTTCTCTTTTTTGGAACCTCAGGCGGCACCATGACTTCCACGCCCGAAATATTAGCACAGCTAACTTATCAGAGGCTCGCACGGCTATTTCATTAACCTTCGCCAGTGTACTAGGATGGCCCCGGACCCGGACTGGCCGATTGGTCAGGCGGGTAAAATCGCGATAAAATCGCGACTAGGGATCGACGACTAGCGAATCGCGGAGCTGACGCAAAGCGTAGATGCGCTCCGCCAGAGGTACTTATATGCGGGTCCTATTCGTGCACCCGAGTCCGCTCATGTACAGCGAGATCTACCTGCGCCTGGAACCGCTCGGGATGGAACGGGTCGCCGCCGCGGTGCGCGCTGCCGGCCACGACGTCAGGATACTCGACCTGCAGATCTTCAAGCACCGCGACCTGTACGCGGAACTTGAGAGTTTTCGTCCGAATGCGGTCGGCTTCTCGCTCAACTATCTCGCCAATGTTCCCGAAGTGATCGACCTCGCCGTCGACGTGAAGCGCCTTCTCAAGGACTGCTTCGTATTCACCGGCGGCCATAGCGGTTCGTTCGTTGCGGACGAGATCCTGGAGCATGCGCGAGGAAACATCGACGCGATCATTCGTGGCGAGGGCGAGACCGCGACCCCGATGCTGCTCGACGCGATTGGCGACGGCGGCGCAATCGGCAAAGTCCCCGGCGTCGTGACCACGCGAGGCACCGGACCGACGCCGGTGATGCTCGACGACCTCGACCAGTTTTTCCCGGCGCGCGATCTCGGACGGCAGCGCAACAAGTACTTCATCGGCGTGCTCGATCCGTGTGCGTCGATCGAGTTCACCCGCGGATGTCCGTGGGATTGCTCCTTCTGCAGCGCTTGGACCTTCTACGGCCGCAGCTACCGCAAATCCACTCCGGAAGCCGCCGCCGAAGATATGCTCTCGATCAAGGAGCCCAACGTCTTCATCGTCGACGACGTAGCGTTCATCCATCCCGAGCATGGCTTCGCGATCGGCCACGAAATCGAAAAGCGCAAAATCAAAAAACAGTATTACCTCGAGACCCGCGCCGACGTTCTATGCCGCAACCCGGAAGTCTTCAAGTACTGGCGCTCGCTCGGCATGGAATACATGTTCCTCGGTCTCGAGGCGATCGACGAGGAAGGCCTGAAGCTGCATCGCAAGCGCTCCTCGATGGGCGTCAACTTCAAGGCGCTCGAAGTCGCGCGCGAGATCGGGCTGACCGTCGCGATCAACCTGATCGCGGACCCGTCATGGGATGAGCGCCGCTTCCAGGTCATCCGCGAATGGGCGATGAGCATCCCGGAAATCGTGCACCTGACGGTCGCGACACCGTATCCCGGCACTGAGTTGTGGTTCACCGAATCGCGCAAGCTCACGACCCTCGACTATCGCCTGTTCGACATCCAGCACGCGGTGTTGCCGACCAAGCTGCCGCTGCTCCAGTTCTACCAGGAGCTGGTGAAGACGCAGGACGTGCTCAATCGCAAGCATCTTGGCTTTGCCGCGCTGAAATCGGTCGCGTCGATTGCCGGCCGGCTCGCGCTCAAGGGGCAGACGAACTTCATCAAGATGCTCTGGAAGTTCAACAGCGTGTACAACCCCGAGCGTCAGTTCGCGGAGCATTCCAAAGAAGTGAAGTACGCGATGCGCCCGCCCTCGATGCACACCGACGGACGTCCGGCCGCCGACAAGCTGTACATCCACATGCCGAAGCCATCGCGCCCAGCGCTCCGCAACCGCCGGCAGGGCTGAGTTGACGCATGAAGCTCACGCTAGAAATCGAACGCGAGGTAGACGGCCGCTGGATTGCCGACGTAACCGATCTGCCCGGAGTGATGGCGTACGGCAAGACGCGTGCTCGCGCGGTCGCCGCTGTCGAAGCGCTGGCGCTTCGAGTGATCGCCGATCGTATCGAGAACGGCGAACATGTCCTGGCTGATCAGCTTCAGATCGAGCGATACCAGTCGGCGATCGCTGCGCCGATCTCGTGCGGCGAATCTTCCTGGATGAAGTGCATGCCCTTGACGGTCACCTCGTGCTGATTCGGAAACGTGCGGCAGAACTCGCGCTGCGGACCCGTCAAGATAACGCCGGGCTCGGCGTTGATGAACAGCTTCGGCATCGGACTCTTCGCTAGCCACTCCGAGTAGCCCTTCGCGATCTCGGTTACGTCCTTGGGCTCGCCGTCGATCGGAATCTCGCGCGGCCAGGTGAGCATCGGACGGCGTGACTCGCCGGCCTGCACATACGGTTTGCGATACTCTTTCATTTCGGCGTCGCTCAGTTTCCGAATGACACTGCGGGGCAAAATCACCTCCACGAAGAGGTTTTGGTTCAGGATCATGTCGTCGCCGGCCGGACTGCGCATCGCTTTGAAAACATCGGTCGCGGCCGCCGGCCATTCCGACCATTTCAGCGGCCGCACGATCGCCTCCATGTACGCGATTCCCTTCACGACCTCGCGATGCCGCGATGCCCAATAAAAGCCGAGCGCCGAGCCCCAATCATGCACGACCAGAGTGACCTTGCTCTTGAGATTCAGGCCCTCGAAGAACGCGTCGAGATGCCGCGCGTGATCGACGAAGCGATACGTCCCCGTCGCCGACTTCCCTGACGCGCCCATCCCGATCAGGTCCGGCGCGATGCATCGCGCGAGCGGCGCGACGTGCGGAATGATATTGCGCCAGAGATACGACGAGGTCGGATTGCCATGCAGAAAGACTACCGGGTCGCCGCTTCCGGTGTCCGCGTATGACATCCAGGTGTTGAGCAGTTCGAGTTTCTTCCGCGGATGCGGGTCTGCCGCTGAGATTTGTGCCGATATTTCTTTGTCGCTCATGACTTGATTGATACGACCTCACCCGGATCTGCGCAAGCTTCAATTCGCGTTTGCCCTCTAAGCTGCGTCAAGCGCAAAATCGCGCAGTCGGCAAATGCGAGGAACATTTCTATGGCGGAGAATCGCAAGCGAAAGTTTTGGGGATGGGGTTACGAAGATCAGGGGCCGAATCTCGAGCAGCAAAAGCATATGGCCGAGCGGATGGCCAAGCGATTCGGCCTTGGCCCGCTCGAACTCATACCGCCACCAAAAGAGAGCGAACTAAATCTCCGCGCGCCGCGTATCAAGCCACCGCCCGCACTCGAAGCGCTTTGCTCGACCAGCATCCACGAGCGCGCGGGGCACACCTACGGCAAGAGTTCCGGCGATATCCGGCGCGCGTTCCGGCGCGACTACCCAAATCCAATCGACCTGGTTGCGTATCCGCGCGATGAGCACGATCTGCTCCGGCTGCTCGAATGGTGCGACGGTGCGCGGCTGGCGGCGGTTCCTTACGGCGGCGGATCGAGCGTCGTCGGTGGAGTTGAGCCGCCCAACGACGATCGCTATCGCGGCGCGGTCTCGATCGATCTGATGCATCTGGACAAAGTCCTCGAAGTCGACAATGTCTCGCGCGCCGCGCGAATCCAGGCGGGAGTTTACGGCCCCGCGCTCGACGCGCAGCTCAAGTCGCACGGACTGACGATTCGGCATTTCCCGCAGTCGTTCGAGTTCTCGACGCTCGGCGGATGGATCGCGACTCGCTCGGGCGGTCACTTCGCGACGCTCTATACGCACATCGACGATTTCGTCGAGTCGCTTCGCGTCGTCACTCCAACTGGAATCGTCGAGTCGCGCCGATTACCCGGTTCCGGCGCGGGCCCGAGTCCCGATCGGATGTTCATCGGCTCGGAAGGAATCCTCGGCGTTATTACTGAAGCGTGGATGCGCCTGCAGGATCGGCCCACCTTTCGCGCCGGCGCGTCGGTACCGTTTCCCGACATCTTCAAAGCGGCCGAAGCAGTTCGCCAGATCTCACAGGCCGGAATCTATCCCGCGAATTGCCGCGTCCTGGATGAAGGCGAGGCGTTCAACTCCGGCGCCGGCAATGGCGAGGAAGCCGTGCTGGTGCTCGCGTTCGAGTCCGCAGATCATCCACTGGAACCATGGATGAAGCGCGCGCTCGAGTGCTGCGCCGATCACGGCGGCAAAGTTCCCGCCGACGCGGCAAAGACTCGCACCGACGCCGACGCAACTCACGAAGGCTCGGCGGGAGCATGGCGCAACGCGTTCCTGAACGCGCCGTACCTGATGGATACCGTCGCCGCGCTCGGAATGGTCAGCGATACTTTCGAGACTTCGATCACGTGGGAGCGGTTTCCGGACTTTCATCGTCAGATGATGGAATGCGCGCGCGACGCGATCGCGCGCGTGTGCGGCAAGGGTTCGGTGACGTGCCGATTCACGCACGTCTACCCCGACGGTCCCGCGCCGTACTACACGGTGCTTGCGCCGGGAAGACGCGGCTCCGAAATCGAGCAGTGGAATGAAATCAAATCCGCGGTATCGGACAAGCTGATCAAGTTGGGCGGCACGATCACGCATCATCACGCCGTCGGCCGCTATCATCGGCCGTGGTACGATCGCCAGCGTCCCGACGGCTTCGCACTCGCGCTCAAGGCCGCAAAAAAGGCTCTCGATCCGCGCTCGATTCTGAATCCGGGGGTGCTGATCGATCCTGACTGAAGGGGAGCGGCAACTTGAAGAAGTTCGCGTGTCCGTACATCGCGCGCAGTATCGCGGCAGGAGATGTCGAATGGAAGCAAAGTTAAGTTTCAAATATGACCGCGATGCCGACATTTTGTACATCAACAAACGCGATCCGTATCCGGCGCAAAAGTCAGAAGAACTGCCCGACGAAGTCGTGGTGCGGCTCAATCCTGAATCGGGTGAAGTCGAAAACGTCGAGGTTTTGTTCTTCTCAACGCGCCTCTTACGCGGCGATCTGTTTGAAATACCGGTTAGTGCTGATCTGCGAATCGTTCCCGAACACTAGTCGTCAGTCGTCGATCTTTAGTTGCTTTTTCGCTGCCTCGGTCATCATGTGCGGCGTCCACGGCGGATCCCACACAATCTCCACCAGGGCGTCGTCGCATCCGGGAATCCCGAGCAGCTTGTCCTGGATCTCCTGCGTGATCATCATGCCCATCTGGCAGCCGGGCGCCGTCAGCGTCATCGTGACGTTGACTACGCGGTTCTCGATCTCAACGCCGTAAATCAATCCAAGGTCGACGAGGTTTACCGGTATTTCGGGGTCGTAGCACTCGCGCAGCACTTCGTAGACTTCGGCTTCAGTGAGTGCGGGTGAATTCTCCATAAGACACTAGCTAGTATATAAGAGGGTGGCGGCGCGCGGTATCCGTGCGTCCCTCCTGCATCAGCGGAGGTTTCACGATGGCCGACAAGGAAGAGCTTTACGACGAAGCGATCGACGCGTACGCCGACGATAAATTCGACGAAGCGATCGCGCTATACAAGCAGGCGCTCGAGATCGATCCCAAGTTTGTCGACGCCCTCCATGGGATGACCATGTGCTATCAGGCCAAGGGCGATCTCGATTCGGCTATCGAGCTGACGAAAAAGTTTATCGAGCAGGCGCCCGAAGACATTTTGGCGTTTACCAACCTCAGCATGTTCTACCAGAAGAAGGGCATGATTCAGGAAGCCGAGGCTGCTGGCGCCGAAGCGCGCCGGCTCGATTGGAAACGCCAACTCAAGGAAGGCAAGAAATAGCCAAACCCTTCCCTTGAGGGAAGGGGAACATGAAGTGGAGAGAGGGTCGCGATGAAGCTGAAAGACAAAGTCGTGCTGATCACCGGCGGAGGATCAGGTCTAGGCCGCGAGATGGGACTGACCTTCGCGCGCGAGGGTGCAAAGGTCGGCGTCAACGACATCAAGCCCGAATCCGCGCAAAACGTCGCGACGGAGATCGAGCGCGCCGGCGGCAAGGCGCGGCCTTTCGTCGCCGACGTCTCGAGCAGCGCGGCCGTCAAGAAAATGTTCACCGACTTCATCGCGGCGTTTGGCACTATCGACATACTCATTAACAATGCGGGCGTTGGACGGATTCGCGAGTCGAGCGAGGTCATCCCCACTCACGAAAAGACCGACGAGGATTGGCACAAGATGCTCGCGACGCATCTCGACTCGACGTTCTTCTGCACCCGCGAGGCGCTCAAGGTGATGATCCCGAAACTGTCAGGCCGCATCATTAACCTCGGTTCGATCGCAGGCACGACCGGGCTCGCGTTCGCGTCGGACTACTGCGCGGCGAAGGGCGGGATCATCTCGTTTACGAAGTCAGTCGCGCGCGAAGTGGTGGCGATGGGAATCCTCGTCAATTGCATCGCGCCCGGCTTCATCGACACGCCGATGACCTCGTTCATCGAAGGCGAGATGCGCCAGCAGATAGAAGCGATCACGCCGATTGGCCGCTTCGGAGAGCCAAGTGACATCGCCGCCGCCGCGCTGTTCCTCGCCTGCGAGGATTCGAAATTCATGGTCGGCCAGGTAATCAGCCCCAACGGCGGCTACGTGATCTGAACAATCGCGATTGCCGGAATCCCTGAGAACTCAAGCAAGATGCAGTCCACGTGATGGTCACCCGATCGGCGGGCGTTCTTGTGCCGCTCTTCTCACTTCGCACCCGCGACAGTCTCGGACGCGGCGAGATTCTCGATCTCGCGCCGACGATCGATTTCGCGATCGAGATGGGCTGCTCGGTGATCCAGCTCCTGCCGCTCGACGAGACCGGCCCCGACGAACAGAGCCCCTACAGTGCGCTAAGCGTGAATGCGATCGATCCAATGTACATCTCGATCCGCGACCTTCCCGGAGTAGGGCGCGTCGTGCTCGCCCGCGCACGCACGGCGGTCGGAAAGGCAAGCGTCGTTCCTCGGTTGACGGTGCGGCGCGAAAAGCTGGCTCTGCTCGAGCGCGCATATCGCGCGACTGGCGCGCGTGACGGACGCGACGAGGCCGCGCAGCGTGGGGCCTTCGCGACGGCCAATGCCTACTGGCTCGACGACTACGCGTTGTTCCGTGCGTTGAAAGAACATTTCGAATGGTCGAGCTGGGAGTCGTGGCCCGCCGAGCTAGTCCGCCGCGATCCCAAAGCGCTCGCGGCGGCGTGGCGCGAATTGGCCGACTCGATCGAGATGTACCGCTACTGGCAATTCGTCGCGCATCGTCAGTGGTCATCGATGCGCGCGTACGCGGCCGCGCGCGGAGTGCGAATTGGCGGCGACCTTGCGTTCTCGCCGTGCCGCGAGAGCGCCGAAGTATGGGCCAATCAAAATGACTTCGATCTCGTGCGCTCGGTCGGCGCGCCCCCCGACGGTTTCAATCTCACCGGTCAGCGATGGGGTCTGCCGCTGCCGCACTGGGAGCGGATGCGCGTCAACGGCTTCACATTCCTGCGTGCGCGCGTTCGTCTCGCCAGTTCGCGCTACGATTTGATCCGCATCGATCACGTGGTCGGGCTTTATCGAACTTTCAACTTTGGCGCCGATTCCGATGAAGCCGGAGTCTTCACCCCCGAGAACGAAGACCAGCAGCGAATCCAGGGCGAGGAGATCGTCCGCGCTATCAAGAACGAAGCCGGCACCGCTGAGATCATCGCGGAGGACCTCGGCACCGTGCCGCCATGGGTGCGCGCATCGCTTACGCATCTCGGTGTGCCGGGATACAAGGTGATGCAATGGGAGCGCAATTGGGGCGAACCCGACGAAACGTTTCTGAGCCCCGCGACCTATCCTGAATTGTCGCTTGCGACCACTGGCACCCACGATACGGAATCTCTCACGACGTGGTGGAGCGAGCAGTCCATTGCCGATCGCGAAAAGCTGGTGCGCGCGCTCGGAATTGAAATGCGGCTGAATCCGCGGGCGATGCTCGACGACTCAGCGCGCGACGCGATCCTCGCGGCGCTCTACGCGGCTCCGTCGCGCCTGCTGATCATTCCGATTCAGGATTTGTACGGATGGACCGATCAAATCAACCGCCCAGGCACGGTCGACGATTCGAACTGGACATATAGATTGCCGATGACCCTGGAACGGCTGCGCCGCAGCCGCGCAATCAAGTTGCGCGTCGCCAAGCTGCGCGAAATCGCAATCCGCACGGGCCGCTGCACTCCGTAACGCCTCAACAGATTTTACGAATTGCTGGTTTTCCGCCGATTCAACCAGTAAACAGTAGACCTGATGCCATCAAACTTCCTCGTCGAGAAAGAAGGTCCGATCACCACGCTGACCTTCAGCCGCCCCGAGCGCCGCAACTGTTTGAACCAGGAAGTGATCCTCGAATTCGAGCGCCATCTTCAGGAAGTCCGAGATGATCGCGACTGCCGCGTCTTGATCGTGACCGGGCAGGGCGCCGCATTTTGCGCCGGCGCCGACACAGCCCTATTCAGGGATGACGCCGGCTCCCCGACCGATCCTGGCGAGCAGCGCCGACGCGCGAGCGACTTCGCAAAAAGATTGCCCCGGCTGATCGGACGCGCATTCGACGTGCTGGCGCATCTCGACCAGGTAACGATCGGCGCGATCAACGGCGCCGCAGTCGGCGGCGGATGGTCATTCGCACTCGCGCTCGATTTTGCAATCGCGGTCGAGGGCGCTGAGTTCTGGGTGCCGGAAGTCGATCTCGAGGTGCCGTTTCGCGGCGCGCCGGCCAACGTGCTCGCCGCGAGGCTCGGTCCATGGCGCGCCAAGGAAGCTATCCTCGGATGCAGCCACTACAAGGCTGAGGAGCTGCTCGCGATGGGCCTGCTGAATCGAGTCGTGAAGCCCGCCGAGTTGATGCCGGCCGCGCGGGAACTGGCTAAATCGATGGCGGCGAAATCGCCGGAAGCGATCGCTGCGACCAAACGCGGCATCAACGCCGTCTTCTTCGGCCAGCGCAATTTCTAGCGTTCAATCCAGCGTCGCGATGACGGCCAGGTTTGCTGCGCTTGCGTCGAGATAGAATTGCCGCAGGCAGTGAAACGCTTCCATCAGCCAACCCCTATCACCAGGCTTCCAACCGTCGGGATAGATTCCCAGGCGGACCATCTCGTGGGGATCGTAGCGCGCGATCATTTCCGCTTCGAGATCGGGGCGGCTCAGTTCCTCGGCGATCTCGCGCACCTTGTCGGCCACGAAGTATCGTGCCGGGCCGTAGCCGAGATCTTCGCCGATCTCGGTCCCGCCCATCACGGCCTGACTCGGAATGGTGGCGCCGGGCTCGACCTGACCGCATAGCAGGTAGTGGACTCCGTGCCACGCTTTATCGATTGAGATCTTGGCGCCCGGGCTCGATTTGCCGAAAGGGGCAGGCGTTTTACCCGGCGTTCGCGTGCCGAGCTTCGCGGCGAGCGCCTGGCTGCGTTCGGTCATCAATTTCACGAGTGCGTCGGCGTCTTTGCCGCTCGCCATCGCGTCGGTGTTGATTCCCGCGGCGGCAAGCCGCTGCTTGATCATTTCTCTCATCGCCGGATCCATCGTCTTCATGGAAGCCTCGAGAAGCTTCGGAGCGCGAGCCAGCAACTGCGTCATGTCTCCGATCGGCCCCGACGGGAATCCGCCGGGGGCGCCGGAACTCTCATCGCCTTCGAGCAGCGCAGTTACCTGCGAAGGATCGTCGATGATTTGAGCAAGCCGCTCCGGCGTGACCTGCACGAACCGTCCCATCATTGACATGGATGCTTCTCCTTGTCCCCGGCGATTACTCAGTAGCTATGCCAATCACCCTACTGAGTATAGTGCCGACTAGTAATCGCGGACCATCCGCATGAAGCCCGGCGCGCCGAGCGCGGCCTCGAAGTCGCGATGCCGCTTTTCGTCCAGCACTCTGAACCCGGCCTTCTCGTAAGCGCGCTGCGCCGCAACATTGCCGATGAGAATCGTGAGCTGGGCGAGCCGATGCCCGCCTGCCCGGCCGGCTTCGAGTATCTCAGCCATCAACGAATCGGCCAGGCCGCGCCTGCGGAACTCGGGCATCGTCGCGACCGACTCGATCACCCACGCGCCGTCGAGCGTGTCGAACGTGCAGGTCCAGACCGGCGCCGATCGCTCGGCCGACGCCTTTTCGTGCGTTTGACTCCAGCCCATAGCTCGCTGGACGTTCTTCATCGCCTCCGCCAGCAGTTGCCATCCACCCGCGGTCGGATCGAATCCGCACAGCGCCGCCGCCGGAATGCGATCGTGCTCCGCGACGATGAAACTCGAATAGTGACACAGCGACACCGGCTCCGTTAGCGCGAGCCGCCGCAGATAGTCCTGGCAGTATTGCTCCGAACCTCCGGCAATCAGATCCCAGACCCCGCGCTGCAGATGGCCCCGCGACGAGAGCATCATCACCCGCGCCAGAAAGCTCGCGTCTTCTCTTTTTCCCGCTCGAATATTGACGCTCACTTTCGCCGCGCCTCGCGTACATTATAGACCTTCTTCGATTTGTGTCGCCCTTGATTCCGGGAAAGAGGTTTGCGACTTTTTTGCTTATCCGCTAAGTCCAGTTCCAGGTAGGCAAGTTCGGTTCCGGAGATATCTCGATGGCAGAACTGAAAAATCGGCAATGGCTGCTCGCGGCGCGCCCGAGCGGCATGATCAAGGAAAGCGATTTCCGATGGAATGAAGCGCCAGTCGCGCCGCTCAAGGATGGACAGGTCCTGGTGCGCAATCTCGCCTTCTCGTTCGACCCGACCCAGCGCGGGTGGATGTCGATGGATACTTACATGAAGGCGATCCCAATTGGCGAGGTGATGAAGGCCGGCACCATCGGACAAGTCGTGGAATCAAAGCGGCCCGGCTTCGCCAAGGGCGATCTCGTGCAGGGACTCTTCGGATGGGAGGACTACACGGTCAACGGCGGTGAGGGCCTGATGGGATTGCAAAAGCTGCCCGCAGGCACCGATCCAGTCCTGGCGCTTTCACTGTTCGGAACGACCGGATTGACCGCATACTTCGGCACGCTTGCGGTCGGGCAGGCGAAAGCGGGCGAGACATTCGTGGTCTCCGGTGCGGCCGGCGCCACCGGCTCAGTTTCCGGCATGATCGCAAAGATCAAAGGATGCAACGTGGTCGGAATCGCGGGCGGACGCGAGAAGTGCGAATGGCTCACGAAGGTGGCCGAATTCGACGCCGCGATCGATTACAAGAACGAGAAAGTCGGCGCGGCGCTGTCGCGCCACTGCCCCAAGGGGATCGACGTCTACTTCGACAACGTCGGCGGCGAGATCCTCGATGATGCACTCGCGCGGATCGCCGACCGTGCTCGAATCGTTGTGTGCGGCGCGATCTCGCAATACAACGACATGGGCAGCAAACAGCCGACCGGTCCGAAGAATTACTTCAACCTGATCCTGCATCACGCGCGGATGGAAGGATTCCTCGTCTTTCATTTCCTCCAGCGCTACTCCGAGGCGATTGCCGACCTGCAGAAATGGTATGCGGAAGGAAAACTCAAAAATCAGGTCGACCTGCAGCATGGCCTCGAGAACGCGCCGAAAACGATCATCCGCCTGTTCACCGGCGCAAACTTCGGCAAGCAACTGCTAAAGCTCGCCGACCCGCAATAGTCTCGCGAGTCTAATCGAAGCTACGGCCTTGAGCCTCAGCGACGAGCCAGGAGATTTTGCGACGGTAAGGAGGGGCTCGTCGAAATGACTGCTAAAGCACTATCGGACGGCGCCGTCACTGGCGCCGTTCGCACTTGGCTCAAAGCCGAAGGACTGGCCGTCCTGGTACTCAGCGCGCTTTTCTATTGGCACACAGGGTCGAGCTGGTGGATGTTTATCGGGCTGCTCCTGGTCCCCGATCTTGCGATGCTTCCCTACCTTCTCAACACGAAAGCCGGGAGCCTCTCTTACAACATCGTCCATAGTTACTTGTTGCCGCTCGGTCTGGCGACGGTCGCGATCGCCATCTACAGAGCCGGGATACTCCCGTTCCTTTGTATATGGACCGCCCACATTGGCCTGGATCGCTTTCTCGGCTATGGGCTCAAGTATCCAACTTCATTCGGAAGCACCCATCTCGGACTTATCGGAACCGATCGGGACAAAATGGCCGGATCGCAAGGCAACGAGTCCTGGACCCCGACTGACTAATCAGTTTTGTCCGTTCGATCTGACCGACTGAGTATTCGAGGGCGGCGCAGATTTTTCCGTATCCAGCACGGGGCTGAAACCATTTCGGGCCAAATCGGGACGAACTACTTCGATCGGATCGCGCAGATCGTCCACGTAGCCAAGGGCATACGCGCCGAGCCTGTACCCCATCAGACGGAGCAACTCGACCGGCAGCGTCCGCGCAATTTCCGGCGGGCACGATAGGTATTGGTTTTCTTCCTGGCGCAACCACGAAACGTTGTAGGTAATGTTAATTCCGCTGCGAGTACCATTCGAGCGGTTGGCGCCGCCGCCGTGGTAGATGCTGCCCGTATAGAATAGCACCGACCCCTTTGCCATCTCGGCCGGCTCGGTATCGCTCTCGGTAAAGCGCAGCTTGTCGTCGTATCGATTGCTTCCCGGAATGACGCGCGTCGCGCCGTTCTCCGCCGTGAAGTCGGTCATCGCCCAGATCGTATTGCACTGAACCTCGTAGCCGCGGGGAAAAGAGAAGAAATCAAACGCCCACTGATCGCGATGAATCGTTTGCGCCGGCTCTCCCGCGCCGATCGAAATGATTTGCGTCAGATGCAACTGAAAGCTGGTGGCGTGACCGAGCAGCTTGCCGACTCCGCCGAGCACCGTCGGATGCATCACGAGGTCCCGGCATGTCTTCGACCGCGCGATTAGACCGCCGGTGCGCTTGGTGCGCCGCCCGCTGAAATCATCGGGGCCGAACGCGGTAGCCTCGGTGAACGGACGCAGTTCCGCCGCGACCTCGTCCATGATCTCCGGCGCCACAACGTGATCGACCACGCAGGCTCCGTCCTCATTAAGCGCCGCGCAGATTTCATCGCCGGAAGCCGAGGCCGCCAGATGTTTGATGCTCATCGATTGCTCTCCTGACCGTAAAGCATAGTTTGCCGACCTGCCGTCTTCCACCGACTGCGATAACCTAGTCGTCGCGGCGCGGGCCTGCTTGCATGAACGCGATCGCGACCCCATCGAGCGGCTCGACGACTCGCGCGATCTGTCCGCCCTGGATCGCGAGCTTCGGCTCGGTCGCCTGGAGCCCACCGGCGCGCACGGTCGCGACCGCATGCGCGATATCTGTGCACATCAGCGCGAGTCCCCAGCACCCGGGCTTTCCGCGCGCGGGACCGACCACTTCGACCACCGTCTGCTCGAGCTTGAAGAACGCCTGCCGCGCTCCGTTCCCAACTTCACGGACTCTTTTGCACGCTACGCCGACCGCTTCGTTCGCTGCGATTGCGTCATCCAGAGCCGGTGTCATCACGACGATATGCTCGAGATAGTCGACCGAGTTGGAGTTGGGCCCGCACAAGTCGCGAAGCTTCAGCCGCCGCGACTCAATATCGAGGTTCGTTTTCGCTGCCGCGGTAACAACCCCGGGTAGCTCCGACGAAAGCATCTCCACGCCTGTCGTCGGCTCCACCAAACTCGGCAGCACGATTGATTCGTTGGACGATGGTGCGGGATTCGGAGCCTGCGTGCCCTTCACGCCCCAGACCCATCCGACGATTCCGCCGCCGTTCTCGACGGCTTCGCGTATCGGCGCCGCCAACCACCCAGCTTCACCGTGAGCGTCGACTTCACAAAGATCGATTTCCACCGCCCCCGCGGCCATCCTCGCAAGGCGCATCCCGCGATCCTCGAAGGTAGCCGGCGCGATACCGAATCCAGCCTGCCGCCAGCTCTCGCGCGACTCGTCAAGCGCCCGAACCGCGACGATTACCCGCTCGATACATATGATTTTCATCCCCATCGACTTTCGCCCGAGCGTATATCCGGCGGCAACCGGACGCTATCGCCCACGATTGCGCCGCTCCGAAAGGCTTTCTTTGTGCGCTACTTGTCGCAATAATCGGCGTCGAAACGTCTATACTTGTGTCGTAACTGATTGTAGCTTTTATATGACAAGGGAGCATCATTAATGAGGACCCGATGACGACCTCGTGGCAGACGTTTCAGAATCAGGCGCTCGACTCTTTGCGCGCGCTCATCCGCCTCGACACCACCAATCCGCCCGGCAATGAACGAGTCGCCGCCGACTATTTAGCCGACGTGCTCGGCGCCCACGGTGTAGAGTCCGTGATCCGCGAGGGCGCGCCGACCCGGGGCAATCTGGTCGCCCGATATCCCGGTACCGATTCATCCAAGGGCGCGTTGCTGCTCTCCTCGCATACCGATGTCGTGCCCGTCGAGCGCTCGGGATGGACGCGGGAGCCGTTCAGCGGCGAAATCGCCGACGGATGCGTCTGGGGGCGCGGCTCCATCGACATGAAATCGAAATGCGTGATGGATCTCGTGCTGATGACCGCGATGAAGCGCGCGAGCGTGAAGCCTGATCGCAACGTCATCATGGCCGCGGTCGCTGACGAGGAGGCCGGCTCCGACTATGGCGCAAAATTCCTCGTCGAGCGCCATCCCGAGCTGGTCCGCGCGGCCTACGTGCTCAACGAGGTGGGCGGCTTCACGATCCACCTGGGAAATCGCCGCTACTATCCGATCCAGATTGCGGAGAAGGGCTTCGTCACGGTCAAGATGAAGGTGACTGCGATGCCGGGGCATGGATCGATGCCGCGCAGCGACACCGCTATCTCGCGAATCTCCGAACTGATCACCAGGATCGTGAAGACGCCGATGCGCAAGAACGTTTCGCCGTTTATGCGCAAGACGCTCGAGGAGCTGGGAGTGTCGGTGGATTCTCCGGGGCCGTTGTTTCAGCCGATGCTCGCCAACACGGTCTCGCCGACGATTCTGCGCGCCGGCTACAAGGACAACGTGATCCCCGGCGAGGCGACGATCGTGCTCGACGGACGCACGCTGCCCGGCGAAGATCCCGAAAGCTTCATGGCCGAGCTGCGCCAAATCGTCGGGCCGGAACCGACCTTCGAGCTGATCAAATCCGCGCCGCCGGCCGAAACCAGCGCCGACACTCCGTTGTTCGAATTGATAAAGAGCACCATCGAGGCGGCCGACCCGGGCTCACTCGCGATCCCCTGGATGATTCCCGGCGCGACCGACAACAAATTTTACTCGAAGCTCGGCGCGGCCTGTTACGGATTCTCACCGGTCAGACTCGAGCCGCACATGCCGTTCGGCTCGCTCTATCACGGCAACGACGAGCGCCTGCCGATCGACGGCTTCAATTGGGGGCTGAAGGTCTACGCCGAGGTCGTTCTGAAATTCCTCGGCATCAGGTTTGACGAAGTCTTTTCCTGATTCGATCGAGTACCGGCCTGATTTTATCTTGCGGCGCTGGTCTTCTGACCCGCGGCCTGCGGAGTGAAGGTCATCAACAGGCGCGGCGGCCCGTCGAGCGGGACCACCGCGAAGTGCGCCACTGGCTGCGTGTTCAGCGTCACCGTCGTTCCGGAAGAGCTGCTCGAGATACTGCAGTCCTTGAAGATAGACTTGTCGAACACCAGGTGAGTCTGCAGCCCGGAATCGGGAGTGACATCCTTCAGCACCACGGTTGCGATCGCGCCCTCGGGATTCGATTCCAGGTTCTTGTCGAAGTGCACTGGTCCGCTTAGTTCGAGGATGACCGACAGCGGCGGATCGTTCGACGACAACCTGATCGTCTTCAACGTGGCGGGTCCGGTTGTCGGCGGCTCTCTTAGCGAAAGCGGCGGCGCAGCTGAATCTGCGGTAGTCATCGGATGCAAAGGCTGCTCAGGCGGCGTCGAATCCGGGCTGACAATCTGCTTCACCTGCGCCGCGCTGGGCACCGAATCCGCGGGACCGGTCATCGCGCGCGCCTGCGCCGCCGCCGCGCCCACGATACTGCCGCTCGGCGCGGAGGCTGCCGCCGGCGCCGCATCGGGGGCATGCATCATGTCTGGCGCCTTAGGCGCCGGCGCCGATGCGCCCGCGGGTGGCGGCGCCGCATCGGGGACATGCATCATGTCAGGCGTCCTCGACGCGAGTGCCGATGCGCCCGCGGTTGACGGCGCGGGACTGTTGAACAGAGGTAATCCGTCCGGTCCGTAGGCCGACGCCGTCGGCGCGCCGCGCGTCGTGTCCCCGCGCTGGCGCACGACTATCTTGTCGGCATTGGCGTCCTCGGCATCTCCGCCGTAACCGGTTTCGGCAAGCACCAGCGGCAGCGGATCCTCTTCGGTATCGATTGGCTCGTGCAGCTTCCTGAGCTCGGCTGCGGCCCGCTTGGCATAATTGCTGTCGGGAAAGTGTTTCTCTACGGCGGTGAACGCCTGTGCCGCCGAATACTTCTTGCCTTCTTTTTCGAGCGAGATGCCGAGCTCGAACAGCGCGTCAGGCGCGACCGGTGTATCCGGATATTTCTGCATCAGCTCGGCGAATCGTGACTCGGCCGCGCGGAAGTTCGCGCGCTTGTAGTAGTAGTCGCCGACCACCATCTCGTTCCGCGCCAGCATCTCGCGGCATACCACCACTTTTTCATGCGCCAGTTCGGCGAAGCCGCCCTCGGGGAAGCGTTGCTCGAGTTCCTGGAACCGCTTCAGCGCCTGCTGCGTCTTGCTCTGATCCTGGTCCTCGCGCCCCATCTGATCGTAGTAGCTCATCCCGATGTAGTAGGTGACGAGTTCCAGGTTCGGGCTGGTCGGATGCATCCGCTGAAAGTCGTCGAGCGCTCCGATCGCCTCGGCATAGTCTTTCGATTGATAGTAGGCCAGCCCGATTTTCATCTCGGCGTCTTCGGCATACGGACTGAACGGGAACTGGTCGATCAGAAGCTGATAGTTTTCGATCGAGGCCTTGTATTCCTTTTGGGCGAAGTCAAGCTGGCCCTGCGCATAGTAGTCTTCGCCGGTGGGTTTCTGGCGTAAGCTACACGCGGTCGCCGGCAGCAGAGCCGAAGCCACCAGTATCAGCAGGAAGCGTTTCATCGAATGCGCAAAAGGTTAAACAACGCTGTCCGTCATTGCAATCCAGCCCCCGGGCCGAGTTTTTACGGCGTCGAGATTGACATAGCAGAAATCAGGAGCTCGTGGCCGCGCGAGGCCTTCGAAATGAGCCCGAAAAGACCGGCTTTCCCTGCGCTACGTACTTGCGTGCGAAGCCGGTCAACTCCGCTCCAGGTGCGGCTTCGACCGCTCGGATAAAGCCCGCCGCCTCCATCATGGGGAAGATCTCACCGGCGTAGTTGCGCACGTCGGTCGCGACGTAGGCGGTCGCGCCCGGCAGGGTGGTGCGAAACAGGCCCGCGCTCAGCGTCGGTGTGAACAGCCGATGCTTCACGTGACGCTCCTTCGGCCATGGGTCCGGAAAATAGATGTGGAATGCGCTCACGCTCGCGTCGGGCAGCATCAGGTTGACGAGCGTCCGCGCGTCCATCCGCGCGACCCGGAGGTTCTTCAATCCCGCGCGGCCGCATCGGACCGCCAGCACATGCGTGATCGTTCCCGAAAGCTCGACGGCCATGAAGTCGCGCTCCGGAAACTCCGCCGCGCGCTCGATAATAAACTCGCCCTTGCCCGCGCCGATCTCGATTTCCAGCGGCGCCCGGCGTCCGAAAATGGCCAATGGGTCGATCGTGAAAAGGCGCGCGTCCGACTTGATCAGAACTCGCTCGCCGATTTCGCGCGCCTTGGGATTGCCCCAAATCCGCGCCGCCTTTCGAAGCCTCGCCATGGATAGGTCTGACCATAGCGGTACGCGTCAAGCACCGCCACCGCCCTGGGTCGATCAAAGTGCTCGGAGCCGCCTCACAACCTCCGCTCCGAACTGCTCGAAGTGTCTCGTATTCCAAGTGTAGATAGCCTCGGCCTTCGCCTTCAGCGCACAACGTGCAATCAAGGCGTCATAGATCGTGCCGCCCACGATACCAACCTCAGCTGCCTCCTTGATCGCCCCGTGGTACTCGTCGCCGGTGAGGGTGATGAGCGTAAGACGCTCCCGAATGTTCTCAAGAAAGAGGAACACCTGCTCGCCGCTTAAGCGATGTCGTCCTGGCAACCGGGTCATCGTGGAGTAGACTTCGGCCATGCTGTGAGCGGCACAGCAGTCCCGCTTTTTATCAGCATCGACAAAAGCGCGCAGACTTCGCTCGTGATGTTCATGCTCCTCGATAAAGACGGGGATCAGAACCGAGGTATCGAAGAAGGCTCTCAATGCCTCCGTCCAGTGTTCCGCTCATCGCGCTCACGCCGAATCTGCTCGATTGTCTCCTCGACTGCCGAGGCGGATAGTGGCTCGCCGGAATGGAACACCCACACGCCGCACTTTTTCCGGAGCTGTGCGGTGCCGCGCAACGGACGCAGCGTAATCTGGTCGTCGGTCGTCTTGAGTTCCAACTCGTCACCTGGGGCAAGCCGCAATTTTTCCCGCACCGGTTTGGGAAGAACAACTCGACCGGCTTTATCGACTCTCAATTTTGCCGTCATCGAAACCACTATACTCTGCCATTTGGTTCGAACAAATGGTATCTCGAAATGTCAAATGGCAAGGCTTCAGTCGGGGCGCTTCAGAAACGCCCTAACCTTCTCGACAAGCGGCTTCAGATCCGTGTTATCTACCAGCGCGCTGGCCATCCGGACCGGATCGCCAAAGAAAAACCGCTCGTACAAGACCTGGCGACCGCCGAAGGAGCTGCATGCGACTTCCCACGCCAGCCGGTAAAGCGCGACGCGCTCGCGCGCCGGTGAGTCCGCTGCCGCGAAGTAACGCTCGATATCGGGCAGCTCGGCAGGATTGGCGAAATCGCTCTCCGCCGGCGTCGCCATCAGCGAGCTCGAGCTGTTGAGCTGGATTATATCCACCATCCGCGGATACAGGCGCGGAAAGAGGTTGCGCGCCGCGTCGAGCGGCGCGCGCGCCGGCGCGAACACTCCCCACTTGTCCGCACTTGAGTCAGCCTCCGCGGCGCGCAGACAGGACCGCATCGTTTCGGTGGTCGTGATCATCTCCGCAAGCCGCTCGCGTACATGCGGCAACACCATCGCGTCGCTCGCCTCCGCGATCCGCGCGGCCAGTCCGAGCAGGAACTCGCTCTTCGCAACGTTCTTCACCGCCACCTGATGCATCATGTGGACGACTGCGCCGGTCTCTCCATACAGCGCGTTGCATCGCGCAACATCGCCGCACAGGAACACCCGCTCCCACGGAACCAGCACATTGTCGAACACGACCACCGCGTCCATTTCGTCGAAGCGCGACGCGAGCGGATGGTCGAAGCGCGAGCGTCCGAGGTCATATGTGTCGCGGCACAGGAACTTGAGACCCTTCGTGTTGCACTGGATTGCGAACGAGAGCGCGAACGGCTCGGCAGCCGGTTCGGCCTTAAGCACTGTCGAAGGAAAGACCAGCAATTCTTCCGAGAGTGGCGCCAACGTCGCCAGCATCCGGCATCCGTTCACGATGATGCCGTCCTTGGTCTTCTCGACCAGTCTCAGAGCCAACTCGGCGTCGGTGTGTCCTGACCATCCTTGTGCGCGGCTCGCCCGCGGATTTACCAGCGTATGCGTCGCGCACCAGTCGTGATGGCGCGCCTCGAGATAATAGTTCCAGATATTGTCGCCGTGGCGTTTGTCGCTGGCTGCAAAGAATTCGCGCGCCGCTGCCATCGCCGCGATACTCACGTTCAGATAATCGGGTGTGCGCCCGAGCATCCCGCATCCGAAGTCCGCCCATGACTTCATCATGCGGGTTCGCTTGCGAACGTCCTCGACGCTTTTCGGAATCATGAACGACATCCCGGCGCGTCCGCCATCGTCGGTGCGGAAGGTCATCGTCTCGGGATGCTCCATCTGCATGTCGTAGAGCGAGGCGACTGAACGCGCGCAGTTTGCGAACGCCGGATGCGCGGTCACATCACCGGCTCGTGCGCCGCCAATCCAGATTTCAGCGCCAAGCTTTTTCAGCGAGGTCAGATAGTTGTTGCCCGATCGCGCGCCCATATCAGATGACCTCGTTGAGCAGCGGCAAGCGTTTCCGGATTCGCTCCGCGGCGTCCGCGGGCGCCATGTACGGCGGCCGCGCCGGACCCATCTCGATTCCGGTCGCTACCGAGGCGGTTACTTTGGTCGTTCCGAGATGGCCCAGAGTTTCCTCGCCACCGCGCGGGAAGCATCGGTTGAGACGACGCTGAATTTCCTCTGCGCGTTTGTAATCGCCGGCCTTGAAGGCCTTCATCAATGCGACCGACGCCGGCACCGCGAAAATGTTGATGAAGCCGCCCGGCCGCTCCGAGCATCAACCCGGCCAGCATCGCGCGAAACGTATTGTAAATATCGGCGCGGCCGTCCACTTCGTCGTAGAGCGCCTCGAGATGCTGCAAATCGGTCAGCACTTCCTTGAATGCCACGACGCCCTCGATCGTCGCGAGTCTCCCCGCGAAACTTCGGCGAGATGTTGAACTTGCTGAGCGCGGGATTGTGGTAGATGACGACCGGCAAATCGCCAGCCTCGGCGATCATCCTGTAATGACGCTCGACTTCGGCCTCGCCGCATCGCCAGTAGTAGGGCGGGATCACCTGCTGCGCGTCGTATCCGAGTCGCGCGGCGATCTTCGCGTAGTGGAGCGTTTCGAGCGTCGTCGCGCCCGAGGTCATCGCGACTGTCGAGACATTCGGATGCTTGCGCGCTTCTTCAACGACGATCTCGAAGACTCTCGCACGTTCCGCTTCGTTCATATGGAGGAACTCGCCGATACTCGGCGCCGCAACCACGCCCTGCGCGCCGCTTGCGATCGCCCACTGCACCTCTTTCCGGAGCGCCGCCTCATTCAGCCGATAATCATCATGAAACGGCGTCACCAGCATCGCCAATATTCCGCGTGCAAGTTTCAATGCGCACCTCCAGGAACTGACTCAGGCAGCCGCGCGGGCGGCGCCGCCGCTTGATGGTTGGAAGAAGAAGATTGCCTGGCCGGTTCCGATCGCTGCCTCGTATTTTCCAAATTGCTCGCCGCGCCAGTTCCACGAGTCGCCGCCCATCGCGCCCGCCATCATTATGTAGTGCGAGAAGCGGCCCTCCGGCGAGCAATGCGCGCGGAAATCGTCGGCGGCGGCGAGCACCGCATCGTGACGCCCCTGCTTGAACCATTCCATGATCCGCTCGTCGTAAAGGCGATTGGCGGTCGACGCGATGTCCTCGGGCGACGCCGACGCGCGATCTAAAATTCGATCGTAGTCCCAGAACTTGTGCGACATTCCGCCCGACGCGACGATCACCACGCGCCGATTGGATTTCCAAATTGCCTGGCCAATCGCCGCGCCATAAGCGAGGTCGTTCCTCACTGACGCGGTCTGACAAACGCTTGCCGATAGCACTCGTCGGCGCGCATCGGGATTGAAATAGTGCATCACGTTAAGCGTCGGATAATGTATCGGCAGGTTCCGATGCGCCGACGCGATTGCCCGAATGCCCCGTTCGCGAGCCTCTAACTCGACCGCGCGCGCGAGTTCGGCGTCGCCCTGGTAGTCGTACTCGAGATCGTGGAGCATCTGCCGGCAATTCTTCCGAGGTGTACACGCCGCGCAGCTGCTCGTGCGCGTTGAGCACGTATTCGAGGGTCGAGAACCAGTGAGTGTCGAAGAGCAGGAAGGTGTCGAAGTCGAGCGTGTGCAACCGCTCGCGCTCAAGCCGCGGCATCGCGTCGTAGAAGGTCGTCACATTGCGGCCCATGTACCTGACCCGCGCGCTCTGATCGAGGATCATCAACCTCGGCACGTGCGTCGTGAACACCGCGGCGACCACCCTACCCATCGTGCTCCTCCTCACCGTAAGCGATACAAACAAGTTTCGGCTCGGTCCAGAACTCCATGCTGAAGCGGCCGCCTTGCCGGCCGAGTCCGCTCATCCTCGCGCCGCCGAACGGAGTCCGCAGATCGCGCAAGAAGAAACTGTTGACCCACACCATCCCGGTCTTGAGTGAGTTTGCGACTCTGAGCGCGCGATCGATTTCGAGGTCCATACGTAAGCCGCGAGGCCGTAGCGCGATGCGTTCGCACTCGCGATTGCCTGCTCTTCGTCGTCGAATCTCTCCACAGTCAGCACCGGCCCGAATATTTCCTCGGACGCGGCGCGCGACTTCGCGTCGACGCCGTCGAGAATCGTGGGCATATAGTAGAAACCGGTCGCGGGCTCGGCGGGAATCTTGCCGCCCGCCAGCACGCTCGCGCCGTTGGCGATCGCGTCGGCGACCAGCGCATGCACGCGCTCACGATGCGCCCCCGAGATGAGCGGGCCGTACTCGGTGTCGTCTTTCAGCGGGTCGCCTATTTTCAGTTTTGGTATTTCGGCGATCAGCAATTCGATGAATTCCGCGGCGACGCTGCTCTCGACCAGCAATCGCGCGCCCGCTACGCATGATTGTCCCTGGCTGCGATAGATCGATCGCGCCACTCCGGCGGCAGTGCGTTTCAGATTCGCGTCGGCGAATACTATGTTGGGCGACTTGCCGCCGAGTTCGAGCATCACGCGCTTGAGCGTCGTCGCCGCGCTTGCCATCACGCAGTCGCCCCGTCTCGACGCCGCCGGTGAACGCGACCGCGTCGACGCCTGGATGCGACACCAGCGCAGCGCCTGCGTCGCCGAGCCCCGGCACGATGCTCAACACTCCGCGCGGCAGTCCCGCTTCGTTCGCGATCTCACCGAGCGCAATCGAAGTGAGCGGCGCCAGCTCCGACGGCTTCAGCACGCAGCTATTTCCCGCGGCCAGACAGGGGCCCAGGTTCCACGTCGCGAGCATCAGCGGCGAGTTCCACGGAATGATGATCGCGCCGACGCCGACCGGAGGACGCTCGGTGAAGTTCACCAGCTTCAAATCGCGGCCGAGAAATTTCGCGTCGCTTTGCGCCGCCTCATGAGTCCAGGTCTGCGCCGCGGCGGCAAAGAAGCGCAGATTGCGCGCCGCGCGCGACACGTCGTGATTGACGCACTCGGAGACCGGCTTGCCGACGTCGCGCGCCTCGAGCGTGCCCAGTTCCCGCGCGCGCTTTTCGATCCCGTCGGCGAACTTGCCAATGATTCCCGCGCGAGTATCGGCGCTCATGCGTGGCCAGGGGCCGTGATCGGCAGCCTCGCGCGCCGCAACGACCGCGCGATTGACGTCGTCGGCGCTGGCGCTCGCGACTTGCGCGAGTTCGCGCTCAGTCGCAGGCTCGACGTCGGCGAAGCGCGAGGATTTGGCGGCATCGATATAGCGTCCGGCGATGAACAGTCTGCTTTCCATCGATAACTCGAAACATAGCAAAACCGCGGCGCAGTGCTATGTCCACCATCCGTCCGCATCGCTCGACCGCTTCCTTGACCCTCACTCGTAACGGCCTTAACCTGACTTGAGACGCGAAATTCCCAACGTGGCTGACGTACCCACTATCATTCCGATCTTCCCGCTGCCGAACCTTGTGCTGTTCCCCGGGTTGAGCGTGCCGCTGCACATTTTCGAACCGCGCTATCGCGAGATGATCGCGGACGTCTCCGACACTCACGGTATGATCGGCATGATGCTGCTCAAGGCCGAATTTGAGCAGGACAAGGACAACTTTCCGGACATCTTCGAAGTCGGATGCGCTGGGCGAATAGGCGGCCTGGTCAAACTTCCTGACGGCCGCTACAACCTGGTGCTCGAGGGCGTCGCAGAGTTTCGAATCATTCGCGAGATTCGCGATCGTCCGTATCGACAGGCCGAGGTGAATTGGTGCCCCGTGCGCCGTGGCGCGCTTGATTGCGACGCCGAGACCATGGACGCACTGCGCGAAATGCTCCTCCGCTACCTGGGTCAGCCTGCACAAGAGGCGTGGCGCACGATCGTTGAGCAGCGCGGCCTTCGCGGTGCTGAATTGATCAACTTCCTGTGCTTCCATCTCGACGTTACGCCGCTCGAGAAGCAGACGATGCTCGAAGCGATGGCAGATCGGGTGGATTGCCTGCTCGATGTGCTGACCTTCAAACTCGAGGAGCGAAAGCGCGGCCCAGCCGGGACCAGTGGCGGTCCCGACAGCGTTCAGTAGCCGCGACTGATCCGATCTGTCAGCTTGTTTCTAAATTCGCACAAAAGTAGCGCGGCAGAGTCAGTTCTGTGCGGGCGGCAAAATACCGACGCTTGGCGCTCATTTGTGGCCAAAGCGTAACGCATGTCGCAAATGAGTCAACAATCGCGCACAGCGCAATATTTCGCAAAATGCGGAACAGTTTTGCGAAAAGTATGATATTTTTTGAATTCTCCAACAACTAAAACGCCTAATTTGCATCCTCCGCCCCTTGTCTTGCTGCGTAAATTATGATCGCGGCACCTGCTCATCAAATCGGCATGATCATTGCGTAAGTAGTGGTGAAAGAAGACCGTTTAATTAGAATCCCGATGCCGATCGCCGGGCGCTTGAGCGCGGGGGGCGGGCGGGTGAGAAGGCAAAGAACGATGGAATGGGAAAACACCGCAATCGGTAACCTCTTTGTGCCGGACGTGCTTACGCCCGAGCAGTTCTACGACAGCCGCCGCGATGATAGTTCGATCCGGCCTGTGAAGAAGCTGATGATGGCGATCCTTGAAGACGCCCTCAGATGCTTTCAGAACAACGCCGACGCCAAGGGCGGTCCTCGCAAGCGCTTATTCAGCGAGGCTGAACATTGGCTGTGCGGCGAGGGTGGAGAAGGACCGTTCTCGTTCGAGACGGTTTGCGAGACGCTCGGGATCGAGCCGCAATTCCTGCGCAGTGGTTTGCGTGACTGGCGCAGTCAGCAGCTTGCGGGCGTGTCCACTCGTCGTTTGGCGCGCCGCTCGCCAGTGGTGCGCAGCGGACGAATCAGCGCTCCGGCCCGTCGCGATGCAAAGCGCGCCGTGCGCGCTCGCTAACACGAACTGGAAACTGGCGCCAATCGCGCCCAGCGAAACTTCCGCATAATAGAAAGGCGGCGCGGCATCTGATCGAAGATGCCACGCCGCCTTAGTTTTTGCTCTCCTGAGGCCGGGTTTGACCCGCGTGATTTACGCTGGGTGCCCCTCTCAAGCGAGGATATTACTGCTTCGTCGGTGCTGGAGCGCCACCCGCCGGGGCAGGTGCCGCGGCCGATGCCGTTGCTCCTCCGGGCGGAGGAGGCACGTAGCCCTTGGGTTGAGCTGCTACCCATTGTTCACAAGCGGGAATGTCGCCCTCGTCAAGCGATTCCTGCTGCATGATTTGCGCATCCGACCAGCCGTGGGACTTTTCCCAATGGACGCCCGGGCACTTGACGGCCAGGTTGAAATTTCTGGTAGCAGCCGGCGCGCTGGCACTCTGCGCTGCGGCAGCCGCCCCACCTGGTGCCGACGAAGATGATGTGCCGCCTCCCTGGCTAGCGCATCCGGCGACCAATAATGCCAGCCCCGAGGCCAGCACTAAACCAATCTTCCCTTTCATGGCATCCTCCTTCAATCTAGCGACCCCTCCGCACAGCTAACAAGTTTAACGCCGCTCACTTTATGAGCAGCGTCAAAATACACCGAATGGAAGAATTAGCAAACCCCTGTAACGTGCTCATAATGCTTGGAACACCGTCCGTTCGCCCCGTTCGGACTTGCGCGCCCGGCCCTCGAAACAGGCCAGTTCCAGGTGCGCGAGGGTTTCAAAGGTCGCAGCCATCACGTGGAATATGGGTCTTTCTTCCCCGCCGAAGACCTGGCTCGCCACTTCATATGCCGTCTGCGGGGCTTTGCGCGTCAGATCGAGCATCTCGGCTTCGCGATAGCGGTGATGCTCGATAAGTTGATTCGCGCGATGACGATGGTCGTGGTAGATGCCGCCGTGCGCGGGGAGGACCAGCTCAACGTCGAACTTCTGCACCTTGAGCTGTGAATTTATAAAGTCGCCGAGCGGATTGCCGCCCACATTGTCCGGGTAGATGCCGACGTGCGGGGTAATTTTGGGCAGCAAGTGATCGCCGACGATCATCACTTTTTCCTTACGCAGGTAAATCACGTTGTGTCCCGGCGAATGGCCCGGCGTCCAGATGACTTCGAATTCGCGGTCCCCGACTTTGACCACGTCGTGGTCGTCGATGAACTTGTCGGGCTTGGTCACCGGTCCGTACATCGAGGTTCCCATCCACGCCGGACGCATCCCGGCCGGCGAGAACTGTTCGATCGGAAATCCGTGGCGCGCGAAGAAAGCTCGCGATTCAGGCCGATCGTTGGGACTCATTTTCCCGAACTCGATCATCCTTCCCGCGCGTTCTGCCTCAAGGCGATGGATGTGCGTTACCGCATGACTGCGCCGGCGAATCTCGCCCGACGCGCCGAAGTGATCGATATGGTGATGAGTCGCGATCAGTGCGTCCAGATCCTCGACCTTGATTCCGACTTCCGCAAACGCCGCTTCCAGCGCCGCGATGCTGTCGTCCGTATGCATCCCGGTATCGATAAGCGTCCACGCGCCATGACAATCGACCAGGTACACATTGATGATTGTCGGCCGCATCGGCAGCGGCAGAAAGATTTCGTAGATACCCGGGTGAACCTCAACTATTTTGGTAGCCATCTACTGCTCTTCGGTGGCGGTTTCGCATGACGTTTAAGTCCTTGCGCTCCGCCGCCTTGATTGCGTGCCGCGCGAGTAGCGCGCGGATCTCGTTCACTCGTGAAGCTCGTCCTTGACCTGGAAGGTCGCCTTAATTCTGACCTTCCAGCGCACTACTTTGTTGGCCTCCACCGTCGCCGCGATATCCTCGACGTGCGCCGTGTGGATGCCCTTGATCGTTACGCCGGCTCGGGAGACCGCTAACTGCACCGCATCTTCGACGGAGTTGGCCGAGATACCGGTAAGCTCGATCGTTTTCTCAACCATACAATTCGCTCCTTGGCCGGCGGTTGGCGATTGCTCGAAGCGCGTGGCGATTGTGCAAATGTTTGACCCTCTGACACGCGCGGCGCTACGCTCGCCCTTGCATACGGGTTAGCGCACGCCGAGATCTGAAACAAGGCGAGCCGCGCGAAACTCCCTCGCGACGATTAATTTTCGGCTGGAGAATCCACACTTGGCATTCAACATCGAGAGTCCGTCAGGCGAAGAAGCGCTGACCGAGTTCATTTTATTTCAGGATCGGGTTTATGAGTACCGCAGCGCGCGATGGCCCGCGATGGTTGCGGTGCAACTGCCGCTCCTGATGGGTGAAGGGCCGTTTGCAGAGGGCCGTATCATTCGCCCGTTCGTGGCGCGCGTAGACGGCCGGATAGCGGCGCGCGCGGTCGCGGTAATAGATCGCCGTTACCAGCTTCATTGGAATGAAGCGCTCGGACATATCGTGATGTTCGAGGCGATGCCGGGCACGAGCGCGAGTGTTAGAGCGATGATCGACGAAGCGTCGGAGTGGCTTAAAGGGCAGGGCGCAATCGCGGCTCGCGCCGGATTCGGACTGCTCGAATTCCCGTTCGTGATCGACGACTACGAATCCCTGCCCCCCGACATCGCGCGGCAGAATCCCGGTTACTATCACGCGCTACTCAAAGATGCCGGCTTCGAAACCGAGCAGGGATGGGTCGACTACAAGATTAAGGTCACGCCCGAACTGGTCGCGCGCTATGAAAGCGCACTCGAAGGATGCCGCGCCGCGGGGTTTGAAATCGTTGCGATGAAAGACCTGCCAGCCGGTTCGCGGCTCCGCGATTTCGAAACTACCTGGAACCAGGCGTTCGCACGCCATTGGGGCACGACACCGTTCACGACCGCCGAGTTGGCGTACTTGTTCGATTTCTTCGCGATGTCAGGCGCGCTCGAGACCTCGGTGCTCGCCTATCGCGACGGCCAACCAGTTGGCGCGCTGATGGTTACGCCGGCGAATCCGGACGCTGCGATTGTGAAAGTGGGACGCAAGCTCGGCGATCACGAGAAGTTGAACTTCCTCGGCATCGGCGTGCTCGAGTCAGCCCGCCACCGCGGCGTGAACCTCGCGATGGCGGCGTATTCGTACTTGCACTTGATCAAAAGCGGTTCGAAGTACCTGAGCTACACGCTGGTCCTCGACGACAACTGGCCGTCGCGGCGCACGGCGGAAAAGCTGGGCGCCAAAGTCTGCGCGAACTACGTGACCTATCGGCGCAACTTCTGATGCCTCACTTCCCGACTCGGTCAGCGCCGAAGTAATCTCCGCCTTTGGCCTTCACGTCGTCGGTTCCCCAACTCACTTCAAGGTCGGCCTTCTTCATCAGCGGGATATGCTTGGAACAGTGCATGAATGCCTCGTCGACTGAAACGATCACCCAGCGCTCGAGGTTGCCGGCATCCTTGGCGATCAGGTCAGTAAGCATCGAGTCCCCGAGCACAACGTTCGCGGCCGAACGAGCCTCCAGCAATCGCACGAACTCGTCGTGCTCGACGATGCGTGCGCTTCCGTTCACGTGCAGACCGATCCGGTCCTTCCCGAAATCGATGAACATCAGCCCGACGTGCGGATTTTCCGAAATGTTTCCCATGCTCGACATCACCCCGTTGCCGCGAAACTCCGGGTAGGCGATGGTTCGTTGGTCGAGCACTTTAACAAAGTTCGCGTGCCCCGCCCGGAACGAGGCGTCCGCGTTCCCGTTCCTGTCCGCAGTTCCGACGAACATCATTTCCTGCTGAACGATGAATTCCTGCATCGCGGAATTCAGGTGGTCCAGCACGCGATGGTTGTAGAACGCGAGTGCCTGGAAGCTCGTGCCGTACTTGTCCTGTAGCTCATGCTCTCCATCCGAACCCGGCAATTCCGCTTCTTCCTGAGCGGGCGCGGAATTTTGACCGCCGCACGCCCACTCGACGATCTCGCCGACCATCGCCGCGCACGACCCGCATGCAAGACCGGCGCGCGTCGCCGCTTTTACCTCTTCCACCGTGCGCAGACCGCTCTTCACGCATTCGACGATCGCGCCCTTGTTGATCTTCTCGCAATTGCAGATCTGCGCATCAAGCGGGATCTGATCGAGCGTCACTCGTTTGGGCGCGGCGCCAATATCGAACAGCAAATGGATTCGTTCATCGGGCAGCTGCGCGTCGCTCTCGAATGCATGCAGCAGGTAGGCAGCCTTGCCACTGTCGCCGAGCAATATACCGCCTATCAGGCGACCGTCGCGGATGATCAGCTTCTTGTAGGTCCCATGCTTCGGTTCGGCAAACTGCACTACCTCGTCGCGCGCCTCGACGGGCTCCGTCAGTCCCATCGAGGCCAACTCGACGCCCGCGACCTTGAGCCGGGTCGCGATCTTGGAGCCGAAATACGACGCGTTGGAATTGGTTCCGGTTATATGATCGGCGAGCACCTTGGCCTGTTCCCATATCGGCGCCACCAGGCCGTAGGTCTGCCCGCGATGCTGCACGCACTCGCCGACCGCGTAGATGTGCGGATCGTCATCGCTGCGCATCTGGTTGTTGACCACGATCGCAAGCTGGACAGTGAGGCCGCATTGGGTCCCGATTTCGGCATTGGGCCGAATTCCGGTGGCGAAGACCACCAGCTCGCACTCTTGCGTCTCGCCGTTCTTGAATTCGAGTCCGCTGACGCGCTCGTCCCCGAGGACCGCGGCCGTGTCCGCCCCCAGATGCACGCGGATGCCCTTTTCTTCGACCAGCGACCGCAGGATCGCGCCGGCCGCAGGGTCGAGCTGTTGATTCATCAAGTGGGTCGAGCGATGCATGACGTGGACTTCGAGGCCGAGGCTTTGCAGCCCGTGCGCGCATTCAAGCCCGAGCAGACCGCCGCCGATTACCGCCGCGCGCTTTTTGCCGTGCGCATAGTCTGCCATCCGTCGGCAATCTTCAAGCGAGCGAAACCCGAAGACGCCCGGTTTCATGCCGCCGTCGCTTTGCGTCAACCCGGGAATCGGCGGAATGAAGGAGCGGCTGCCGGTCGCGATGATAAGCTTGTCATATGACTCTTCGGATCCGTCGGCTCCGAGCACGCGGCGGGCGAAGCGCAAGATCCGCGCGGCGCGAACACCCGCATGCAGTCGGATATGGTTCTGCTCATACCATGCGAGCGGATTGAGAACGATTTCGGCCGCCTTGTGAGACCCGTCAAGCACCCCGGACAACATGATCCGGTTGTAGTTTCCGAACGGCTCGCCCCCGAACATCGCGATGTTGAACATCTCGGCGCCGCCGCGGGCGAGAATCTCTTCCACGGTCCGCGCTCCCGCCATGCCGTTGCCAATCACGACCAGATTGCGCTTGTTCTTCATTCGAACTCCACGAAGCCGACGTCTATCATCACCTTCGCCGCGAGCCCCTCGGGCGCCGCGATCTTCAGTTCGACCATGCTGCCGGGCAGGCAGTCATCGATGATCGCGAGCGGTACGGTAATCCCGCTCTTCGGACCGCACGGGAACAAACGAACCGATTTGCCGTCGCGCTGGAGCGCCACATAGAGAAACTCGGTCGTCGGGTTGCCGATCCGTCCGTAGATGAATTGCGCGCGTTTGTTCGGTGGCACTGTATAGACCGCCTTGGGCTCCAAGCTGACCGGCTCTTCCAGCCCGCGACCTCCGAATGCGAACATCCCGGTAAAGAATTTGTGCTCTTCGAGCATAGTCCCCCTGCCTGACTACACGGCGTTGAATCCATTGCGGCGTCAAGCACACTATCAAATTGCCAATTCGCATATAAACTGAGTCTGAGTCAGGGATTCAGAGACGATGACCCCGAATCACGCCACTGCGCTGCGGCCGCAAAACGCCATCGTAATCCTGCTCGACAGCCTCAATCGCCACATGCTCGGTGCATACGGCGGGCGCGAGTTCTCAACACCCAACCTTGACGCGTTCGCGCGCCGGGCCGTTCGCTTCGATCGTCATTACGCCGGTTCGCTGCCATGCATCCCAGCCCGTCACGACATCCTATGCGGTGCGATCGATTTCCTGTGGAAGCCGTGGGGCTCGATCGAGATCTGGGAACGGCCGCTGACCGCGTACCTTCGCGCGGCCGGCGTCGTCACCAAGCTCGTCTCGGACCATCCGCATTTGTTTGAAGTCGGCGGCGAGAACTATCACACCGACTTCACCGCCTGGGACTACCAGCGCGGGCACGAGAGCGACCCCTGGCAGACGCGTCCGGACCCAAGCTGGATTGGAGCGCCGTCTTTCGGGCGCGGTCAGACTCCGTATGACAATTCGCGCGGCTATTTTCGCGACGAGGCGGATTTTCCGGGGCCGCGCACGATGGTTGCCGCGACCGAATGGCTCGAGCGCTCGGCGCGCAGCCACGATCGGTTCATGCTGTTCATCGACGAATTCGATCCGCATGAGCCGTTCGACACGCCGGAGCCGTACGCTTCGATGTACGATTCGTCGTGGCAAGGCGCGCATCTGATCTGGCCGCCGTATTTACGCGGCGCGATTGAACGCGGCGTGATCACGAAAAGAGATGCGACGCAGATTCGCGCGTCGTACGGAGCGAAGCTCACGATGATCGACATGTGGCTCGGCAAGCTGCTGGCGGCAATCGAGCGAGGCGGATTTTATGACGATACCGCCGTGATCGTATGCACCGATCACGGTCATTACCTCGGCGAAAAAGATATCTGGGGCAAGCCCGCGGTGCCTATCTACGAGCCGCTCGGGCATACGCCGTTGCTGATCGCATCGCCGGGAATCGGCGCGGGCAGCGTCGACGCGCTCACGACCAACGTGGATATCTGCGCAACGCTCGCCGACATCTTCGGCGTGGAGCTGGCGCATCGCACGCACGGGCGCTCGATGCTCCCGCTGATGACTCGCGAGGCGAACTCGATTCGCGACTGGGCGATCGCCGGAATATGGGGCCGCGAGGTGCACCTAATCGACGCAGAAATGAAGTACGCGCGCGCTCCGGCGGGCGACAACGCCCCCTTAAGTCTGTGGTCGAATCGATGGTCCACGATGCCGATCCCGCAGCGTCCCGAGCTCCTGCTACCACCGCCCGATGAGCGCGCGGTGCTCGACCGGATGCCGGGCTCGCGGATTCCGGTAATCCGCCAGCCGTTCAGAGCTGGCGATTTGCTTCCGTACTGGGCGATGGGCAAGTTCAGCGGCAACAATCTGTATCGCGTGCGCGACGATCCCGCCGAAGAAGCGAACTTAGCTGGTACCACGGAAGAAAAACGAGCGGCCGAAAAACTCCGCGCCGCCCTACTCGAGATGGAAGCGCCCAAAGATCAGCTCGAGCGTCTCGCGCTCGCGTAGTCCCTCAGACGATTTTCAGGATGCTCTCTGGATGCTGCTCGTTGGGATCGACTCCTGGTTCCATCGTGTAGATGACCGCTTTATCGACCACGAGCTGGCCGTCGTCGCCGACGTAGATCTTAAATCGATCCATCGGGCGCGGCGCGGGGCCCTCGAAGTTCAGCCCGCTGATGTAGTAGCCGGAGCCGTGGCACGGGCACTTGAACTTCTGTTCGGTCTTGAGCCATCGCGGAGTGCATCCGAGGTGAGTGCACTTGGCGAAGATCGCGTAGAAGCCGGCCTTGGTGCGGATAATCCAGGTGCGGAAATCCTGCTTGTACTTCTCGCTGACTTCGCCGACTACGTAATCGTCAGGCAAGCCGGCCTTGAACTTCGACGGGGGCAGAAACAGCACGCGCGGAAATGCGGACCGCACGGCCGCGAGCAATCCGATCAGCGAGAATGCGCCGAAGCCGCTCCATCCGAGCACGCCCAGGAAATCGCGACGGCTCCACAGCGTGCCGAGTTCGGTCTTTTCCTTGTCGCGTTTCGCGCGTTCCTTGGCTTGCTCGTCCTCACGCCACTTCTTCAGTTCGGCCGGATCGGTCGGAGCTTTTTCTTTCGCTGCAACAGCCATTTCAGGTGTCAGGACCTCCCACAAGTGGATGAGGACACATTAGCTCACCCTATCAGATTGGACGTAGCCGATTAGCAAAAATTCTATTGCCTAAAGATACGCAACATTACAAGGGCAACATAGCGCCGCGATGTTCTGGTGGATCGCCCAGACGGTTACATTTCGCGTGAAACGCGCAGTCTCAGTGCATCGTCGGCTGAACACTCGTGGGCGGCATCCCCGACGATTGCGACGGTGACGCGGGCTGCGCGACGCCCCCTGCAGCCGGCGGAGTCGTGTGCTGATGCGTGGGCGTCCAATCCTGAGGCGGCGGCGCTTCCGCTGCGGCGGAATTGAGCGAGTTATCGGGGATCACCGGAACCGGCGGCGGAGGAGATTCGTCATTGCCGCCGACCGGTCGGAATATAGGCGCCACCGGACTTTCGGTGGCGACGTAGTGGAGCGGACGTCCCACCAGCCATTCGAACGCGTACCCAATCGGGTAAAACAGGTAGCTGACTATCGCGAGAGGCTGCGAATCCTCGTCGTGATATTCCTTGGGATTCTGCCGATCGCTGTCGTTGTACTGCGCGTTCGTAATGGAGGGGAGGCCAAGCAAAAGCGCAGCGCTTAAAATTATTGCAGCTCGCCGCATCCGTCCAACTTTGCCTGATCGGAGGGTCAAGTCAACACACGGCAGAGATCGTTCTTGCTTCGACCGAACTGTTCTTGCCTTGCCCCCCGTGCAGGCGCAATTCTAAAGCTCGATTCTAAAGTTCGATGACGATATCAGCGATTTTTTCCATACGTGTCTTGTCTATTCGCGCCTGGCTCCGAATCTCGGCTGCGGCCGGATGCCTGCTGCTGTTGGTCGCGACGATTGCACACGGTGCTCCTGTCCCGGGCGGCGCGATCACGTTCGTCGGCACGGACGGCAATATCTACTACTGCGACGCGAAATGTGCGGAGCCCAAATGTGTCACCTGCAGGGCTCCGGCGACCCGCGTGCGGCGCGACGACGGGCGCGACGATCTAATCGTTCGAGTCGCCGACGACGGCTCCGAAGATCGCCCCGGCAGCGGCACTCAGTATGGATTCCCGACCTTCTCGCCCGACGGCAAACGCCTCGCGTACTGGTCCGAGGGGCGCAAGGATTCCGACAACTCGTTCGCGCTCTGGGTTTACGATCTGGCGCGCCAGCAGCCGACTGAGATCTTCGAAAGCCGCACCGAGCGTATCATTTACATGAGCTGGCTCTCCGACGGGCAGCATCTGTCGTTCCTCATCGACGAGCCGCGCGGACTGAGCCTGATGCTCGCGGAGATCAAGGAATCGTCGCCGGTCAGAATCGTCACCACCGGGATGCCGCTCTATTTCGATTGGGGCGCGAATGCGGGCGAGCTGGCGGTGCATACGCTGGCACTGAATTCCGATCGCACCGAGCAGGTTTCGCTGATGAGCCTGACGCCGACCAGCCAGAACGTCGAGAAAGTGCTCTCGAGCGGGCGCACGCCGTTCAAGACTCCATGCTGGTCGCCAGACGGAAAGCATCTCGCCTACATCGCAAATTACCACGCCGAATCTAACATTGTGGTTGCCGACGCGGACGCGAAAAATCCGCGCTCGATCGTGAGCCTGCCAGTTGGAGAGAACAGCTTCATTTGGGCGCCCGACTCGGCGCATCTGGCATACTCGACCGCGCTGACGCCGCAAAATCCGGTCTATCACGGGATCAAACTGGTCGATATCGCGAACGCGAATTCGAAGTGGCTGACCAAGAACGAGGTCGCCGCATTTTTCTTCGCGCCCGACTCGCGCCACCTCGCCTATATCCAGGTGCCCGAAGAAAAGCCGTATTACACGTGGGCGGTGGTCGACGTTCAGAGCGGCAAGGGAAAAGAGCTCGGGAATTTTCTCACCACGACTGAGGAATCGACCGCGTATCGTTTCTTCGATCAGCTCGCGGTCTCCCACACAATCTGGTCTCCCGATTCGTCGTCGTTCATTTATGCCGGGGTGCGATTGCTGGGCTCTCCCGACCAGGCGATCGGAACCGCGCCGCCCCCGATGGCCTGGGTGGTGCCTATCGACGGCAGTGAGCAGCGTCAAATCTCGACCGCGGTGCTGGCTTTCTTCTCGCCCGCCGCGAAGTAGTTGTCGACCAAACGCTATAGGCTGAAGCCGGCCACGCGCGCGCTCACGCCGACCGGCGGTTTCCTTAAGGGCTTCGCGTTCTCACTCAACCCCTACGTCGGATGCGCTTTCGGCGACGCCGGCGGATGCCCGTACTGCTACGTCCGCACGCTGCCCGTCGCGCGGACCGAATCGGGAGACTGGGGAAGTTGGGTGATCGCCAAGTCAAATCTCGCCGAGCGTCTCGAACATGAACTGGTCGCGCTCGAAGAAAAGCACCGACTCGGCGAAACGACGATCTTCATGTCCAGCGCGACCGATCCGTACCAGGGAATCGAGCGGCGGCTCGGACTGACGTGCGCCGCGCTCGAGGCATTCGTGCGCCATCCGATCCGCCGGCTCCTGATCCAGACCCGAAGCCCGCTTGTCGAGCGCGATGTCGAAATAATTCGCGCGCTCGGTGACCGCGCGATCGTCTCGATCACGCTCGAGACCGACGACGACTGCGTGCGCCGCGCGATCACGCCGACTTCGCCGTCGATCGAGCGGCGGCTCCGCACGGCGCGGATGTTCCGCGCGCGCGGCATTTTCGTGCAACTCGCAATCGCGCCGATGATGCCCAACAATCCCGAGCGATTCGCCGAGCTCGCAGCCGACTCAGCCGATCGCGTGATAGTTGACACCTACTTCGACGGCGACGGCGCAGGGGGTGCGCGATCTGCGCGCTCGGGATGCGCGAGCTGTACGCGAGGCATGGCTACGAACGATGGTTCCAACCCGGTGCCGAGCGCGAGCTGGTCGAGGCGATGAGTTTGCGGCTCGGCGCCCACCGTGTGCTCATCAGCCGCGCCGGCTTTACCGCGGTGTAAGAGTCGCTACGACTTTTTGATTACATACACGGAAGCGGGCGTGCCGAGGATCGACACGCGGATGATCTTGCCCGGCGCAATCTTATGGCTGCGCTCGAGATCGCGCATCAGCCGCCATTCCGCGGTGAGGATCACCGTCGTGCCGCCGTTTTTGAGCACGCGCGCGAACTCGCGGAACCATTGGGGATAGAGTTTTCGATTCTCGCCGTGCGAACCGTAGCGGATTCCCCACGGCAGGTTGGTGACTATTTTGCTGACGCTCGCGTCGGCGACCGGGAGCGCAGCCGCGTCCCAAGGTTCAAGCTGTATCGGCTTGTAGCGAGCGCCTACGTTGATTCGCGCGGCCGCGAGCGCGCCCTGGTCACGATCGCTGCCCAGGAGCATCGCGTACTTACCCAGATGCGCGCGCTCGATCAGAATCGTTCCCGCTCCGCAAAAAGGATCGAGCACCACATCGTCGTCGCGCGGCTCGGACAGCCACGCCATCGCCGCCGCACTTGACGCGCGGAGCGAAGCCGGCCGATGCGCGGCCTTATATTCGCGATGCCGCATCCGGTCGTCGCTGAGTCGCACGGTCAGAAAGAACTCCGAGTCGATCATGGTGGCCCACAACTCGACCTCGGCGTCTTCTTCTTCCAGGCGCCAGGTGTGATCGGTCCGTTCCACGATTCCGCGTTCCACCGCATGCTGAAAATCGACTCGGCGAAACTCGTGCTCCCCGGCCATCCTTGCGATCACCCGGAACTTGAGCCGTCTGCCTGCGCGCGCGCCCGGTGAAATTTTGACCCGGGACTGTAGCGCAGGCTCGACGAGCGGAGCCTCACGCGCCGCAGCGCGGACTTTCTCCAGCGTCTGCATTTCCGGCGCAAGGCCGGGGCGATAACCGGCCAATCCGAACAGATCTTCGACGGTGCGAAGCGCGCCGAGCTTCTGCGCGGCGGGTGCGAAGAAGATCGTCATGCCGGCGCGATCGGGCACGCTGCGCCGGGTTATCTCGCGAGCGCCGGCGATGCGGGTCGCAATCTCGTCGGAGGCGACCGCCTCAAAACCGGGCTGAGTATGTGCGATGTAGAGATTCGGTCCGAGTCGAATCGGATGGGGCTCGATTCGTTCGCGAGCGTCGGCGCGATCGCGCGCCGGCTTGCGTCGCAGCGCTTGAGAAGTTCGCGATCGTTTTACGTGTGGCGCGCGAATCAAACGGTTTGCTCATTCCGCGATCTCGCGCGGCTAATCGCCCGAGTTACTTCGAGCGTGAGAGGTACTCGTGCGTTTCGGTATTGATCGTAATCGTGTCGCCCTCGGCTACGAAGTGCGGCACGTTGATGATCATCCCGGTCTCGAGGGTCGCGGGCTTGAGCGTGTTGTTGACCGCGGCAGTTTTCATTCCCGGATCGGTCTGCATCACCTTGAGCGCGACGGTCTTGGGCAGTGTTACGTTGAGCGGCGTGGTCTCGTAAAACTCGACTTCGACTTCCAGGTTCGGAGTCAGGAATCCGACCACGTCTTCGATCAGTTCCTTCGGAATCGTGATCTGCTCGTAGTTCTCGGTGTTCATGAAATGGAAATCGTCGCCGTCCTGGTAAAGGAACTGCATCGTGTGCTGATTCAGAATCACGCGCTCGACTCGATCTTCCGAGCGAAAGCGGTTCTCGGTCTGCGAGCCGGTTTTGATGTTGCGCAGCTTGGTCTGCACCATCCCGCGCCAGTTGCCGGGCGTGATGTGGGTGATGGTCATGATGCGGTAGAGGTCGTTGTTGTATTCAACGATCATACCCGGGCGCAGTTGCGTCGCTTGAATCAGCATTAGGTGAACACTCTCGATGCGATGCGAAGGTTTAAGTGAGAAAGGAAATTCTACGCAAGCCCGCCCGGCGCGGCAAGTTCAGGTGGCATGCGCGTCAATGGAACAGCTTGCTGTACCACGGCTTGTTCGCGGTGGGTGGCGGGGTGCCGTAGTAAGGCGTGCCGTAGGGTGGCGGTCCGTAGCCGGGCGCGTATCCATAAGGATTTGGCGCGTAAGGATTGTAGCCGGGTGCATAGGGATTGGCGTAGGCGTACGGATTTGGCGCGTAATATGGCGACCCCGGATAAGTGTACATCGGAGGATTGCGGTACTCCGTTATCCCGGCGCCTCCGCTGACGGTATCGATCGACGCTTCCACGAAAGAGTTGCCGTTGCCGTAGGCGCGAATTCGCGCGTCGCTGCCAGGCGGCATCGGAAACGTCACGTCGAAGGAGCTGTAGCCGCCGGCGCTGACAGGAATCGGTTTGGCGAGCTTGCCGTTGACGTACACGCCCGCGCGGAGCACGCCCGGTCCGGCGATTTGCCCGACTACCTGTACCATCCCGGGAGCCGACATGAGTTCTTCGGCGTCGAGCACGTTGATCTGCACGTTCGTTAACGGCTCGAGATTGCGGCTTTCGTCAATATGACGACGGGACGGCGAGAGCGCATCGGTGCTGCGCGGAATCTCCGCGGTATTGTTGCCCCCCGCGGGACCTGCTGACGCGAGCCGATCGTCAGGCTCGGCACTAGCCATGCCTGATGAAGACCCGGCACTCGGCTCGACCTCGATCAATTCCTCGTCGCCCTTCATGGCGCCGACGCCCGCAGGGTCTGGCGCGATCATCGCGCTTGCTTCGCGTCCGTACGCGTCAGCGACGCGAATCGATTGCGTCTGCGACGGCTGCTGGATCGTGAAGTCGAAATTGATTCGCTGCTCGCCGGGCGTCGATGCGACCTCGATGTCCTTGCTCTTCTGGTCGGCATCGAAAATCCCGGCCGACTTCAAATCGGTGCCTTCCAAATATCCCCTGACCCGAACCGCATCGCCCTTGAAGACCCGCGACCCGATCGAGACGGTTGGCGCGGCAGGCAATTTCTCACCCGCCGGCGGAGCGACCGAGACGGCCGGTATCAGAGCGTGCATCGCGGATGCAGTCGAGCCTTTGGCAGCGGGCACCGCCTTTTCGAGCGCCGCGATTTTTTCTCTTATGCTGGTCCACTCTTCCGGATAGCCTCCGCCCGCAACCTTCGCAGCCGCTTCGATTCGGTCGCGGTCGCCAAGCACCGCGGCCATCGCGCTGCTCGCCGCCGCGTTGTCGTGCGCGCCGAGCGCGGTCGAAAGCGTCTGCGCGTCGCCGGCCAGGCTTGCCGCGGGTTCGAGTATCGGTCCAGGCTTGCCGGCGGCGGCGGAAGCGTTTATCGCGTTGAGCATCGCGAATGCGTGATCGCTCAACTGCAGGGCCTGCGTGCTCGCATCGTCTGCGTAACAACGCGGCGCAGCTCCCAGGGTGAGCACAAATGCCAACAGCGCCCCGGCTGCGGAAGCAAAGAAGCGGCGGCGGTGCGTACTACCGCGCCCTGGATGCGCGATCCCTCTGATCACGCGGCTTAAGTCTGCCCCTCCTACGGCGTTTGCTTGTAGCGTTCCGCCGTTTGCTTAATTTGACGGGAGAGCTTCAAAAACAAATCACCCTCATCGTAGATGAAGAGCGCCAGCGCGCCGCCGACGCCGACAATCAGACCGAGGATGAATGCGCCCATATTTTTGGCTCCTTCGGGAACGCATGATTATATTCAAATTGTACGACGTAAATGAAACCGAGAATATGAGCGCATTGCGGTACGCAAGACAGCCACTTTCTAGTATCGTGATCCTGATATGGGCCATCTTGAAATGACACCCGAGCGCGGCTCCGCTGCGGCCGCCTTCGACGCTGATTACGATGCGGTCATCAAGGCGGTGGGCGTTCGCATACTCGACGGCCGAACGGTGGTGCGCGTGGTCGGCGACGATCGCGTGTCGTTCTTTCACGGCACGTCCAGTGCGGATATCAAGGGCGCCAAGCCCGGTTCGGTCCTGCCGGCGCTGTTTCTGACCGAGCACGCGCACGTGATCGCCGACTTGTTCGTCTGGGTAACCGACGACGCGCTCATTCTGGATATCGACGCCGACGCGTGGGCGCGCGCGCGGGCGCATCTCGAGCGCCTGCTGGTTGCCGATGATGTCGAATTCGAAGACGGCCCGGACTTGTCGGTTATCGATGTCGAAGGTCCAAAGGCGCATGACGCGGCGCGCATCGTGGGTGGCGACGATGCGGGTTCGCTTGCCGCGTGGCGCGCGGTGCTCACCGGCGATCTTCGAGTCGCGAACCTGCCGCGCTTCGGCGCGCCTGCAGCATCGATTATTGCCCCGCGCGCGCAGGTAGACACGATTGTCGGCAAACTTCTGACCTCGATACCGAATTCGCGCAGAATCGATTCCGCAGTGCTCGAAGCGATACGAATCGAGAATGGAGTCGCGCGCGTCGGCGTCGACACCTTCGACAAAACGATCGCGCTCGAGGCGCGGCTCGATCGCGCGATCTCGCTGAACAAGGGATGCTACCTCGGGCAGGAAACTATCGAGCGGGCGACTGCGCGCGGCGGCTTGAAAAAACGGATGTTCGGACTCAAGTTTAAAGAATCGCGGAGGCTTGGCGCGGGCTTGAGTCTCGAAGGCAAGGAAGTCGGGCGGGTGAGCAGCGCGACTCGCTCGCCGCGATTGGGTGCGATCGGACTCGCAATTTTGCATCACAGCGCCTGGCGGCCGGGAACCGAATTGAAAGTCGATGCGGACGGCAGCGCGATCGTGACCGATTTGCCGTTCAGCCAAGATTGAAGTGATACTTTAAGTTACTCAAAAGGCGCTTATCGCCTGATTTCAGGAGCGGACCAGATGGCAAACGTACTCGGCAAGCGTTACATGTGCGAAAAATGCGGCACCGAAGTGCTCTGCAACAAGGCCGGCCCCGGCGGTCTGCAGTGTTGCGATAACGAAATGAAAATCAAGGAAGCGAAGCCGCTTCCGTCTTCCGACTAGGAAATCGAAACGCTGCCGCGCATCGGCGCAGGCGGTGAAGGTGAACGATTCGACGTGGACGCCGCCCCCGGGAAAGCCGACCTGGTTGTGCACGAAGGTCTTGTCCTCGGGCATCCGGGGGTCGACTCGATTGCAATCGCGGCCGGACAAATCATCGCGCAGGGCAGATTCGCGGAAATAAAACCGCTGGTCGGACCGCAAACTCATCTGCTGAAACTCGGGGGCCGCGCCGTTGCGCCGGGCTTCATCGATTCGCATCTGCATTTTCTGGAAGCGGCTGCGGCCGCGACGGGAATTTCTGTGCAGCGATGCCGCGCGGTTGGCGACGTGCTTGCCGATTTGCGAATCGCCGCCGGCAAGACTCCGCCGGGAAACTGGCTGCGCGCGTTCGGATGCGATGAGGCGCTGATGCTCGACAAGCGCGGGCTGACGCGCGCCGAGCTCGATCATTCGGTGCCGAAGAATCCGCTGCGACTCAAACATCAGACGCTACACGCGACGTGGCTCAACTCGCGCGCGATCGCGCTGCTCGGTCTCGAGGCTCCTGATTTCATGCAGCCCGTCGGTGCCAACATGGTTCGCGACGCGGCCGGAAAGTTGACCGGCCTGGTTGTCGGCATGGAAACCTGGCTCTCGCAGCATCTTCCGCCCGTGACCGCGGCGGAGTCCGAATCGCGCGCGCGAATCATGAGCCGGGAATTGGCCGCGGCCGGCGTGACGAACTTCACCGACGCGACCACTCGCAACGGTCTCTTCGAGGTCGAACTGTTCGCGAAGCTTTCGCAGTCGGGCGCAATTTGCCAGCACGTTGGCGTGATGATCGGCGGGCAGCATCTCGAAACCGCCGAGCGATGCGAACAGATCGCGGGCGCCGCGGGAATCAGGCTCGCCGGAGTCAAGTTCATGCCCGGCTATCAGTACGATCGCGCCGGCCTTTCGCGTCCTGTTGGAATCGCGCTGGCGCGCGGACTCGATTGCGCATTTCATGTGACCGAGGTCGAGGAACTGGAAGAAGCGCTGGCCGCTATTGAAACCGCAAAGGCAGGATACGCCGGCCGAAACGAGATTCCGCGGTTTCGCATCGAGCATGGCGGACTGATCCCGCCCAACTATATCGACCGGCTCGCCGCGATGAATTCCTGGGTCGTCACCAATCCCGGCTTCATTCATTTTCGCGGCGCGAAGTACGCCGAAGAGGGCGGCCTGATCGCACATCTCTACCGCGCGCGAAGCCTCAAAGCCGCGGGAGTGCATCTTGCGGGGGCTACCGACGCGCCGGTTACGCCTGCCAGGCCGCTTGCCGCGATTGCGTCCGCGGTATCACGCACCACGCTCGAGGGCCTCGAGCTTGCGCCCGCCGAGGCGCTTTCGATCACCGATGCGTTCGCGCTCTTCACGACTGACGCCGCGCATCTCGGGCAAGTCGCCGCCGGCTCGATCGAACCCGGCCGCGTCGCCGACCTGATCGTTCTCCCGCGCGACCCGTTTTCGCTCCCGCCCGCCGACCTGATGAACCTCGCGGTCGATATAACTATCGTCGGCGGGCGCGTTGTTTATGAGCGCGGCCGTCCCGCTATCGCGAGCAGCGACAGCGCAGACTTGCATTCGGGCTGATGTCTTCAAACGGTTCCAGTGCGGTGCTGTACGCCAAGCGCGGCGCGGTAGCGTGGGTCACGCTCAATCGCCCCGATCAGTTCAACGCCTACAACATGGCGATGCGCGACGAGCTGTTTCAAATCCTCGCCGCGGTTCACGAGGACTCCACGGTCCGCGCGATGGTACTGCGCGGCGCCGGCAAAGCGTTCTCGACCGGCGGCGATCTCGCGGAATTCGGGATGGCGCCGTCGCCGATCGTTGCGCGATGGGTGCGCTTTCGCCGCGACGTTTGGGGCATGATGCGAGCGCTGCCGATACCGACCGTCGCCGCAATCCACGGCTACACAGTCGGCGGAGGACTCGAGATGGCGCTGCTGTGCGACGTTGCGATAGCCGCTGACGACACTCGAATTTCCTTGCCCGAAACCGGCGCCGGGATGATTCCCGGAGTCGCCGGCACTCAGACCGCCGCGCGTCGTCTCGGCCTCGGGCGCGCGCTAGATCTCTGTCTCACCGGCCGTTGGATTGACGCCCAAGACGCGTTACTTGTAGGTTTGGTCGCCGAAGTGGTTCCCTTGGCAGAGTTGGATGCACGCGCTCTCACCATTGCACGCGAGCTTGGCGGAGTCGCCCGTGAGCAGGCCGCGATGCTCAAGCTGGCGGTGTGGGAAGGGCTCGATCTGCCTCTGCGGGAGGGACTCGAACTCGAACAGCGCCTCGCGAAACGATTTGAGAACATAAATTCGCGCGACAATCGCCGCCGGGCCAGGCCTCGGAAAATGCCGGCGTCCGGGAGGAATCTCGCCTAAGTGAACACGGTTAACTTCGTAACGATCCCTGCGTCGATCGTGCCCGAGCAGGAGATCCTGGTCTTCGGCGCGGCGCGGCTCACTTATGCTGAGCTGAACGATCGAGTCGCGCGCCTGAGCACCGTCTTCAAACAGTTCGGTCTCAAGCCGCGCGATGTCATCGCGGTGCTCGACACCAATTCCGATCTTTACATCGAGTGCTACTACGGCGCCGCCAAGGCTGGCCTGACTTTCCTGCCGCTCAACTATCGCGCGAAAGATAACGAGCTCGAGTACATGATCAACACCGCCGACGCGAAGGTTCTGATTGTCGGCGATCGCTATCTCGATCTGATCGCCAGGATTCAGCCGCGGCTCAAGCTCGACAAGATCGTCGCGCTGGGCAACGGCGCGAAAGGGATGGTGCGGCTCGCGGATCTCGTCGCGAAGGCCGAGCCCGACGATTCCGAGGCCGAAGTCGAAGACGAAGATATTTCGATCCTGATGTACACCAGCGGCACCACCTCGCTGCCCAAGGGCGTGATGCTGCGCTTTCGCGATTTCGCGGCCTACGTGACCGCCAACGTCGAGATGGCCGACGGCACCGATCGCGGCGTTGCGCTGGTGTGCGTGCCTTTTTACCACATCGCCGGCACCACCGCGTACATGACCAACATCTGGACGGGGCGCAAAGTTATCGTGATGCCGCAGTTCGACGCGAAGGCGTGGCTCGAGCTCGTCCAGCGCGAACGCGTCACCCATGCTTTCGTGGTGCCCACCATGATGAAGCAGATTATCGACGAGCCATCGTTTGCGAAGACCGACTTCGCGAGTCTTACGAATCTTGCCTACGGCGGCGCCGCGATGCCGGTGCAGGTGATTCGCCGCGCGATCGAAGTCTTCCCGAAAAAGGTCGGCTTCGTGAACGCGTACGGGCAGACCGAAACCACGTCCTCGCTGACCGTGCTCGGCCCCGATGACCATCGCCTTGAAGGCACGGCCAAGGAAATCGAACTCAAGCTGAAGCGTCTCAATTCGATCGGCAAGCCCCTGCCCGACGTCGAGATCCAGGTGCGGGACGAAGATGGAAAGTTTCTCCCCCACGGGCAGGTCGGCGAAATAATAATCCGCACCCCGCGCATCATGAAGGGATACGCAGGCCGCGAGGACGACGCGCGATTGCCCGACGGATGGCGCGCGACCGGCGACCTCGGATGGCTTGACGACGACGGCTACGTGTTTTTCGCCGGACGCAAGGACGACATGATCATCCGCGGCGGTGAGAATATCGCGCCCGCGGAAATCGAGACCGTCCTGATGAGTCATCCAGCGGTCGACGAATGCGCCGTTATCGGCGTGCCTTCGATCGAGTGGGGGCAGACCGTTAAGGCGTTCGTCGTCGCGCGCAAGGGGCAGAAGCTAAGCCAGCCCGAGCTCGCGGAATTCTGTCGATCTCGCCTTGCCAGCTTCAAGCGCCCCGAGAGCATCGAATTCATCGACGCGCTGCCTAAAAATCCGCTCGGCAAGATCCTGCGCAAGGATCTGCGCGCACCGGCCGGAGGCATCTGACGCCCCGCCGCGCGAAAAAAGATTCGGGTCGCCGCACTCGCTCCACCGCCTCGGGCGGCGCGGTTGAAGTCGTCTTCGCAAGCCGGTGCGTCACCGCGACGCTTCGCCATGCGGGCGCGCGCGCGCAGCTGACGCCCGCGATGGCAGTGCGGATGCTCGAGCTGATCGAGCAAGTCGAAGACGACCCCGAAGCGCGAGTGCTCGCGATCACCGGCGCCGGCGCCGCCTTTTGCGTCGGCTTCGACGCGGGCGTGGATGCGCGCTTGGTCGAGTCGCTCGCCGTGCTTTCCAAGCCCACCGTCGCAATCATCAACGGCGACGCGTTCGACGAAGGCCTGGAACTCGCCCTGGCGGCCGATATTCGCGTCGCAATCTCAAGCGCCCGATTCGCGATCACTCATTTGAAGCGCGGCGCGATGCCGCATTTCGGCGCTACTCAGCGCTTGCCGCGGCTTGCCGGCGCCGGCAATGCGCTGCGAATGATGCTCACGGGAGTGGCTCTGGGAGCCGACGAGGCCATGCGCATCGGTCTAGTTACCTACCTCGCGAAAGGTCGAGGCGAGCTGGCTCAAGTGGGTGGACGCGTCGCCGAGGCGATCTTGAGCCGCGCGCCAATTGCCACCCGCCTGGTCAAGGACGCGGTGCTGAAGGGTTTCGACATGACGTTGGAGCAGGGCATCAGACTTGAGGAGGATCTATACGCCCTGCTACAAACGACTTCCGACCGCGCCGAAGGCGTGCGCGCTTTCCTGGAAAAGCGCAAACCACTATTCAGAGGCGCGTGATCGTTCGCAAACGCTTTCGTGCAAGAATGCACACAGAGGACAGGATTTAAGAATGGCTAACCAGCTCGGCAAAGTTTATATCTGCGGAAATTGCGCCTCACAGGTCATCGTCACCAAGGCCGGAACCGGTCAGTTGAAATGCTGCGGCGTCCCGATGGAACAAAAGAAGTAGCCGCGAGCCGCCGAATCAGGGGGAACCACCGATGCTAGGCGCGATCGTAATCGGAATTCTGGCCGGGTGGCTCGCCGGCAAGGTGGTGCGCGGTCGTGGCTTTGGGCTGATTGCCGATCTTGTGCTCGGCCTGATCGGCGGCGTCATCGGCAGATGGGTCTTCGAGAAGCTTGCTATTCACAGTCCCAACGGCGCCCTTGGCGCCTTGGTGGTTGCTACGGTTGGGGCGGTGATCCTGGTCGCAATCGCTCACGCCGTCCGCAGCGTCTAGCCGAGCGCGCGGATTCTCAATCCCTCTGCCTGCGAGCGAAACGGCTCCGGCAATTTCACTTCACGCGCGTCGATCCAATTCCGCTCGAGCCGATAGAACTCACGTGCCGGCTCGTAGAAAAGATGCACCACGACGTCATCGTAGTCGAGCACGACCCAATGCGCGTGATGAAGCCCCTCGACTGAGAGCGGCCGCTGCCCGGCCTTGCCCATCCGCTCCTCGATCCCGCGCGCGATCGCCTGCACCTGCACGTTGGATCGCCCGGTCGCCACCAGGAAGTAGTCGGCGACGGGTTTAAGATGCTCGGCCTCGAGCACCACCAGGTCGTAAGCTTTTTTTTCGAGTGCCGCTTCGACTGCGGCGTATGCCTTCGCGAGTGCTTTCAATAAGCCGTACCTATGGGCGAAGAGAATTGCGCGGCAGTTGCCGCGGGGTTGCGATTCGATCCGGTGAGGGAGAGAAGCCTAAGCAGAGTGATCCTCAATAGAGAGAGTGACGCTGAACGTAATCGAACACGTCGGCCGGCATGAGATACCTGATCGATTCGTTCCGCTGCAGCTTGCCGCGTATTTCAGTGGCCGAGATTGGAAAGAAAGTAGTTTCGACAAATGAAAGCGTGGTTCCGCTCGCATGCACGTAATGATCGTCTTCCCGAGTGTAGCCAAACCGTTTCAGCGCGGCAACCGAAATTCGCGGGTGCCCCGATTCTCCCTGTATGAATCGTGTGTGAACCGCGATATTCGCGAGGCGCACCAGCTCTTCGGGATCTTTCCAAGTGGCGAGCTCCGCAAACTGATCCGCACCCATCAACAGGTACAGCGACGCGGGTTGCCGCAGCGTCGCCAGGAAGTATCGAATCGTCTCGATAGTGTACGAGCTTCCCGAGCGCCGAATCTCGACGTCTGACGCCATGAAGTGGCGGTTGCCCTTGGTCGCCAGACGCACCATCGCGAGCCGATGCTCCGCCGGGGCGAGATCGCCGGCTGCTTTGTGCGGCGGCGATGCGGCCGGAATGAAATAAACGAGGTCGAGGCCGAGCGCCTCTCGATCTTCCTCGGCCGCGCGAAGATGACCGAAGTGGATCGGATTGAAACTGCCGCCGAACAATCCTACCCGCATACGATTTGACTTTTTAACTTTTAACTTGTGCCCGCGCGCCTGTCAGGCGCGGATCTGTCCGTTCCCGGAAATGACGTACTTGTAGGTAGTCAACTCGTTCAACCCCATCGGGCCTCGCGCATGCAGGCGGTTGGTGGAGATTCCGGTTTCGGCGCCGAAGCCGAACTCAAAGCCGTCGGTGAACCGCGTCGATGCGTTCACATAAACGGTAGCCGAATCGACCTCGCGTTCAAAGCGGTGCGCAGCTTCCGGATCACTGGTGACGATCGCGTCGGCAAGATGCGAGCTGTGGCGCTCGATAAACGCGATCGCGTCGTCGAGCGAATCGACAACCTTCACAGCGAGAATCATGTCCAGGTACTCGGTGTCCCAATCCTCGTCGGTCGCGGGGCGTGCGTCGGGAATGATTTTCCGCGTGCGATCGTCGCCGCGCAGCTCGACGCCTGCCGCTTTCATCCGCTTGCCAAGCTCGGGCAGGAACTTCTCCGCGACCTCGCGATGCACAGCCAAGTTTTCCATCGAATTGCAGACCGACGGCCGCGAACATTTCGCATTAACGCAAATTTCCAGCGCCATCTTCAGATCCGCCGCGCGATCGACGTAGGTGTGACAGAGTCCGTCGAAATGCGGCAGGATCGGGACCGACGAGCCCTTCAGCGCGTCCTTCAACGCCTGGCCGCCGCGCGGAATTATCAAGTCGATCAATTCGCCTTGGCGCTTCATTATCTGGATTACTTCGCGATCCACATTGCGAATGAACGTCACTGCGTCGGGATTGAGGCCGCTTTCCTTCAGCGCCGCGCCAATCAAATTCGCGAGATAAGCGTTGGTCTCGAGAGCTTCCTTGCCGCCGCGCAACACGGCCGTGTTACCTGCCTTGAAGCAGAGCGCGCCTGCGTCGATGGTGACGTTCGGACGCGATTCGTAGATCATCGCGATCACGCCGAGCGGCACCCGCACCTTGGAGATTTCGAGACCATTGGGACGCGTCGATCGCTCGATCACGCCTCCAACCGGGTCGGGCAGCGCTGCGACTTCCTCGACGCTGTGCGCCATCGCCTCGATCCGCGCGGGACTGAGCGTCAGGCGCTCGACGAATGCGCCGGTGCGTCCGTCCTCGGCGGCGCGCTTCAGATCTTTTTGATTTGCGGCGATCACGTCGGCCGCGGACGCGCGAATCGCATCCGCGAGTTTTTTTAGCGCCGAGTTTTTCTCGACGGTCGTCGCCAGCGCCATCCGCGGCGCTGCCGCGCGTGCGCGAGTCAGTGCGCCAATTACTTCCGATTCGAGCGTCATCTGCTTCCTTCAGCCGAGTTCCTTCATCAGCACGAAGTTGTCGCGATGGATAATCTCGTCGGCGACCTTGTAGCCGAGCAGGTTCGGAATCTCCGTCGAGCGCCGGCCCGCCACCTTCAGCACGTCCGCCGCAGGATAGTTTACCAGTCCGCGGCCGAACTCGACGCCGTCGGGATCGAGCAGGCTCACGCAGTCGCCGCCGCCGAAATCACCGCGCACCTCGCGGACGCCCGAGGGTAGCAGCGAACGGCCCTTATTGCAGAGCGCTTCCGTCGCGCCGCGATCGACGCCTAGCGAACCCGCCGGGCGCAGCGCGAACGCTATCCAATGCTTTCGGCTCTTCAGCCGCACGCCCGCCGGCACGATCAACGTGCCGGTCTCGCGCGCCGGATCGAGCGCGATCGCGATAACATCGTCTTCGCGCCCATCCGAGATTATCACCGCGATTCCCGCGCGCGCCGCCTGCCGCGCCGCCTTCAGCTTGGTCGCCATCCCGCCGACCCCGAGCGGTCCCGCGCTCTCGGCAACGAGGCCGCGCATCTCCGCTTCCGGATCGGTAATCACCGCAATCAGCCTCGCATCCGAGCGCTCGCGCGGGTCGCCGGTCAGAACGCCGGCCACGTCGCTCAGCAGGATCAGTAGCTGCGCCTGCACCAGGCTCGCGACCAGCGACGACAGCACGTCGTTGTCGCCGAGCCGGATTTCCTCAACCGCAACCGTGTCGTTCTCATTGACGATCGGGATCACGCCCGCGCCGAGCAGCTCCGAGATAGTCGAGGTTGCGTTCGCGCGCCGGCGCCGTTCCGCTAAGTCTTGATGGGTGAGCAAAATCTGTGCAACCGCGCGATCGTGCGCGCCGAATGCGCGCGCCCACGCCGACATCAGCTCGATTTGCCCGGTCGCCGCCGCGGCCTGCCGCGCCGCGATCGTCGCGCCATGGAGTTTCGCCATCCGCGCGCGCCCGGCCGCGACCGCACCCGAGGTGACGATCACGATTTCCATGCCGGCGCTCACTGCGGCTTCGACCTGGTTTGCCAGGCGCTCGATCACGTCGAAGCGCAGTCCCGCGGCCTCGGAAAGCACCGCGCTGCCGACCTTGATCACGACCCGCCGCGCGCGAGCCACCGTCGATTCCTTGTAGTTCAGCTGGGACATGCCGCCGGTTGATCCATCTGATGCAGCGTCCGCGCGATCGCGTCGACCAGCGGCGCCAGACCTTCTGCGCGGTCGGCGGAAATCGGGAACACTTCGAGCCGGGTACGTTTGCGGAGTTTGCGCGCAGTTTTGTCCGCCTCGTCAGAGCTCACGAGATCGATCTTGTTGAGCGCAATCAGCGCCGGCCGATCCGCGAGCGCCGGATCGAACGCCGCGATTTCACCGCGCACCGTGTCGAACGCCGCGTCGGGATTCTCGGCCACGTCGAGCACGTAAACGATAAGCCGCGTGCGCGCGAGATGACGCAGAAAACGGATCCCGAGTCCGAGCCCGCGATGCGCCCCTTCGATCAGCCCCGGAATATCGGCGAGGGTGAAGCTTTCAGCGTCGGAGATCGACACCCGGCCGATATTCGGCGCGAGCGTCGTGAACGGGTACGACGCAATCTTCGGCCGCGCCGCGCTGAGCGCGGTGAGCAGCGTCGATTTGCCCGCGTTCGGAAGTCCCACGAGGCCGGCCTCAGCGACCAGCCGGAGTTCCATCCGGATCCATCGCTGTTCGCCGGCTGTGCCCGGCGTCGCAATTTTCGGTGAGCGCCGCGTCGACGAGGCGAAATGCATGTTGCCGCGGCCGCCCTCGCCACCCTGCGCGATGATCGCTTTGTCGCCCGGCATCACGAGGTCGGCCAGCGTGTCGCCGGTTTCCTCATCGAAGACGATCGTGCCGGGAGGCACCCGCACCAAGATGTCGTCGGCGCCGTGTCCGTACTGTTCCTTGCCGCGACCCGACTCGCCGTCCTTCGCGATTAACCGCGGCTGGTACTTGAAATCGAGCAGCGTCGAAAGCCCTTCGTCTACCTGGAAGACAACGCTGCCGCCGCGCCCGCCGTTGCCGCCGGCAGGCCCGCCGAAGGGCCTAAATTTTTCGCGCAGAAACGCAATCGCACCGTCGCCGCCCTTTCCGGCGTGCACAAACACCCTGGCTTCATCAATAAATCGCATGGCGGCGCAACCGTCATAGTATCAGCCGTCGCGCCGCCCGGTCACTCCGGGTCGGCCTCTCCATTCGCCGCGCACCTTTTTTGCGGCGCCGTCCCGGATGATTCGCGTCTCTTTTCGCAACGTAGCGCTCTACGCGCACTCCGCGCTCCCCTTTACGTGCCTGAGCCAAATCGAAAGCAAGCTGCATTCGCATCAAGTGCTCCATCTTCGGCCCAAACGCTTTCTCGACCCGCAAGCCCATCTTGGTGGTAAGAGCCGTCTTCCCGTTCAGCAGGCTCGAAAGCGCCTGCCGCCCGACCCCGAGGACCTTCGCGGCTTCGGTTACTGACAATCCGAGAGGATCGATCACCTGACGTCGGATTAAACCGCCGACGTGCGGTGGACTCTTCATCGCCATAATTTCCAATGACTCCTTCAATGATAGTCAACAAAATCAAGGTCGAAGGCGTCACCCTCCTCAAACCGGAAGATTACTCGCCAGTTTCCGCTCACAGTGACGCTCCAAAAACCCTTCAGGTTCCCTTTCAACGGATGCAGCCGCCAGCCTGGGAACAATCCGACTTCTTTCGCGTGCGCCGCTTCGTCGATCGCCAGCAAAATGTCCGAGATTTTCTCCACCTGGGCCGCCGGCAGATCCCGACCGTCTCCGCTCTCGTACAGCCGCCTCAACCCTCTGTGCCGAATCGAACGGATTAACCCATTCAGCACAATCATCGCCTGTCGCGCGACAGGCGTCAACCTGCGAAGCCAACCGCGATGCCGGCGCGTCAGTGCCAGCAGACGCCTACAGACAAATCTCCGCCAGGGCGCGGACTGTGTTGACGTCGCCGGTGCCGATCAACATCGTTTTGACCGGCGAGTCTTTCCACGCCTTCAGACGATCCGCGATGCGCTCGCGGTTCCCGACCAGCGCGACTTCGTCGACCAGCTTGTCCGGCACCAGCGCCATCGCCTCGGCCCTTTTGCCGGCAAGAAACAGGTCCTGGATCTGGACCGCTTCTTTTTCGTAGCCGAGACGCTTGGCGTAGTCGTTGTAGAAATTTTTGTTGCGCGCGCCCATCCCGCCGATATAAAGCGCCATCATTCCCTTCACCGGCATCCGGCATTTCTCGAGGTCCGGGCCCATCACGCAGGTGACGAACGGCGCGACTTCGAAATTCTCCATGTTCTTGCGGCCGCCGCTTTTCGCGAAGCCTTCTTTAACCGGCGCGTCGTAGATGTCCCACCGGTCGGGATTCATCCAAACTGGGATCACGCCGTCGGCGATTTCCGCCGCCAACGCGATTCCCTTGGGACTGATCGATGCGGTGTAGATCGGCATGTCCTTGCGCCCGTGCAGGATGCTCTTGAGCGGCTTGCCCAGGCCCGAGGCGCCCGGCCCGGTGTACGGGATGTCGAATTCCTTGCCGTGATGCTCGAGCGGAACTTCGCGCGCAAGGATCGTTCGCACGATTTCAATATATTCGCGAGTGCGCTGGAGCGGTTTGCCGTACGACACGCCGTGCCATCCTTCTACGACCTGCGGCCCCGACGGTCCGATCCCGAGGATGAAGCGTCCGCCGGAAAGCGCGTCGAGCGTCATCGCGGTCATCGCAGTGGCTGCCGGGGTGCGCGCGGGCATCTGCATGATACCGGTGCCGAGGCGAATCTTTTTGGTAAGCGCGCCGATCCACGCGAGCGGTGTGATCGCGTCGGAGCCGTAAGCCTCGGCGGTCCAGACCGAGTCGAAGCCGGCTTTTTCGGCTTCGAGAATCGTGTCCATCGGCAAGCCCATCCGCGCGTCCGAATAACCGGTGATTAAGCCTAGTCGCATCGCATTTCCTCCTGAGCAGGTTCGGCAAAAATAAAAAGCCCCACGGCGTACCGCAGGGCTTCAATTCGATCTTGCGGGATGATGGTCCCTATGCGGACGCCCCTGCGGTGTCGCTGGTTGCGGGAAGCGGCTCGACACTGACCTGCCGCTTCTCGCCTTTCGGTTCGTACTTAACCACACCGTCGATGAGCGCGTAAATCGTGTAGTCGCGCCCGAGCCCGACGTTGCGCCCCGGATGAACCCGGGTGCCGAGCTGGCGGATAATGATGTTGCCGGCCTTGACGGTCTGGCCCGCGTAAATCTTGATTCCGCGGCGCTGGCCCGGACTGTCGCGGCCGTTGCGCGTCGAACCTTGTCCTTTCTTATGCGCCACGGAGAGTCTCCCTAAAATGAACGCCGGGCTATGCGCCGGCGGAGATTTCCTCGATCTTCAGCACTGTAAGTTCCTGCCGATGCCCGCGTTTGCGGCGGTAGTTCTTGCGCCGCTTCTTCTTGAACACGATCACTTTCGTGCCGCGCGGCTGCTGGAGAATTTTCGCCGTTACCGATGCGCCCGCGATTACCGGAGTGCCGACCTGGGGCGCTTCGCCGCCGACGGCCAACACCTCGTCGAGCGATATCGCCGCGCCAACCTCGCCGACCAGCCGCTCGACCGTAATCTGGTCGCCGACGCCGACGCGGTACTGTTTTCCGCCTGTCCTTACGATTGCAAACATGATGTGCCCGAACGAGTCAAATTATCGGACCCATCGGTGCATGTCAACGCATCACTCCGAGAGGCGTCGGCGCGCTTGCCGCGATCGCGGAACTTAATTATGTTCTTTTTCGTTTGCGGCTTGGGGAAGTGTCAAATTTCAGTTGGAGAAAACTCAGGAGGAGAGTTCCGATGAAGCGGGTTTTAGGATTTGTCAGTGTCGTGGCGATGGCCGTGCTGGTGCAGGGAGTCGTGCTTGCCCAGACCAATCCGATAATCGGCACGTGGAACATGAACGCCGAAAAGTCGAAGGACAGTCCGAGGCCCGTGCCGAAGAGTCTTACGCTTACGATGGAAGTTGCGGGCGATGGTATTAAGTCCACCTCGCAGGCGACTGGCGCGGATGGGACCAGCACTTCATGGAGCTACACGGCGAACTACGACGACAAGGATAGTCCGACTACCGGCACAGGAGTGCCAGGCGGCGCCGATACCATCGCACTTAAGCGCATCAGCGCGAACAAGACGGAAGCGACTCTCAAGAAGGGCGGAACGGTGGTTCGTACGGCGTGGCTCGTGGTCTCCAAGGATGGGAAGGTCCTGAAGATCATGGCCAAGGGAAAAGACCCAGACGGCAAAACCGCGAAGACCGCGCTGGTCTTCGACAAGCAGTAGGCGGGCTCAGTCAATCCCGAGGCGCTCGCGGCCTTCGGGCGAGATCATTTGCGGGGTCCATGGTGGATCCCAGACCAGATCGACGTCGGCTTCCGACACGCCGGGGAGGCCCATGATCTTGTGACGGGCGTCCATCGCGATCGATGCGCCCATGCCGCAGCCTTGCGCGGTCAGCGTCATCTTGATTTCGACTTTCTTGGTGCCGTCGTCGGCGTCCTTTACTTCCATCCCGTACACGAGCCCCAAGTCCACGATGTTCACTGGGATTTCCGGGTCGAAGCAGGTCTTGAGCTGCTCCCAGACCATCGCTTCGAGATCGCCGCCCGCGCTCGTGACGCCGCCCGCTTCGGCCGGTGTCTTGCCGAGCGCGTCAGCATCTTTGCCGGCGATTCGGAACAGGCCGCCGTATGCGGGCACCTGGACGGTGAAAGTTCCGCCGAGCGATTGAGTGATAAAGGCTTCGATGCCTTTTTCGAGTTTAATCGTGTTGCCGGCGGGGACTTGCACGCCTTCGCACTCGCGGGTCAATTCAACGCGTTCCATTGGCAAATACCTTCCTTCTCAGATCCACAATTGTACCGCGACTGGCCGATAGGCACCATACGCCCGAGCATTGTGGACTCTCGAAATGTCCACGCCTTTCGCTTTCCCGAAGCTCGCGCTACAAGGGCGACATGAGATCCCGCCACGCAGCCGCGCTCGCGCTTGTGGTCTGGTACCTGATGATCCCGCCGAACAAGAAAGACGATGCGCCGCTTAGTGAATGGATCGTTTGGCGTTCTTTTGATTCAACGGAAGCCTGCCAATCCGCCCAGACCGTGTATCGAGACCAATCCTCCGCCAAGCTTAGACAGTACGACAGCATGACCGACCAACAGCGAGCTAACATTTCGCACAACCAAAAGGCCTTAGAGCAGGAGATGGCTGACAACGACAATTTCGATAATGCGTGGCATTCAGCGTGTATTGCGAAGGACGATCCGCGCCTCAAGGGCAACTAGGAATCAGACCGTGGCATGGTCGATCGGCAGGATGCCTCTTCCCTGGAAGGGGAACAATCGCGGGAAACGGTTTGCCGGGAACTTCGTGGTTTGGAATATTTGCAGAAATAGCGCGGAGGTGATTTTGCGATGCCTACATACGTTGTCTTTTTTCATCTAACTCACCAGGGACTCGATCATTTGCGCGGGTCGCCCGACCGGGTTGACGCGGCGAAGAAGACCTTTCATCAGCACGGCGCCAAGGTGAAGGATTTCTACTCGCTGATGGGTCAGTACGATTCGATGTTTATCGTCGAGGCGCCCAACGACGACGTGATGGCCCAGCTTGCGCTGACGGTTGGCGCGCAGGGCAACGTGCGCACCGAGACGCATCGCGCATTCAGCGAGGACGAGTATAGAAAGATCATCAAGGCGGTTGCCTGACGCACATTTTCGTTTGAGTGAGATCACTTCGCGCGTGCGAGATGCTTCGAGCCTTCGTCGAAGCTGAGGCGCGACAACCGTTTGCGGTTCTTCTTGAGGAACGCGCGAACCGCGCGCGGGTCGGTCTTGCTGTATTCGCGAAGCGCCCATCCAATCGCTTTGCGAATGAAAAACTCGCTCTCACCCGCGCGCCGGAGGCAGTGATCGAATAACAGTGCCGCGTCGGTCTGATCTTTGTGCTTCATATGTGAGAGCAGGGCGGTGCGCCGAATCCACATATCGGGGTCGTCGATCCATCGCTGGATGATGGGGCGGGTCTTCGCGCGGAAATTTCCGAACACGGCGCCGACCAGGTTAATCGCGATCTCATCGACAAAGTCCCACCACGCTCCTTCGCGGATCATGCGCTCGTAGAGCGGGAGTGCGGCCGGCGTGGTAAATCGCGGATGCTGCCGCGCATACGCGATCGCGCAGTATTGCTCCTCGCGATGGGGCAGCTTCCATAGTGCGAGTACATTGCGTTGGTACGATTTATCGGCGTTCGGCACGAATCGATCGCGAGTCTCGCGCATGATGATGGCGCGAGCTGGAGTCTGCACGCCGTAGAACGCTTGCGCGGTTTTCATGTAGGCCGCCATCGCCGGCGCTTTCGCGGGATCGGCAAGACGGCGAAGTTCCGCCGTGACGTAACGGGCGAGTTCGTCGCTATCGGTACGCATCGAATCGTCACTTATACACGATTCGCGATGCGGCGGACGTTGCCGAAAGACATTGCCGAGACGCGCAGTCCCTGCTAAAGCGAACAAAGGACGAAGGGGAGTTGGCGGTGGAAGAAGGGATAGTTCCGGGCGGGAATCATCGCGATTTTGGGGTTTCGACGAAGCAGAAGCTCTACCAGTTTCTGTGCTCGCGGCCGGCGGGCGCCGACGCCGGAGAATTGGTCGATCTTCTCTTTAGCGGCGCGGGCTCGGATCCCGAGTTGGGCGCGCGGATCGTTGCGCAAATCCTGGCCGGCGATCCTAATTTCGCTTTCGATTCCGAGAACGCACAGTGGCGGCTGCGGCAGAGCGATCGGCTGCGCGTCCCGCTGAGCGAGGCAGAGTTCACCGTCGTTGACCTGGAAACCACCGGCGGACGCGCTGGTCCCGGCAACATTATCGAGATCGGCGCATACCGGATGGTCGGACGGAGGCTGACCGAATCATTCCAGACCCTAGTGCGTCCGCAGGGCGGAGTGGTGCCGCGATTTATCACGGGGCTCACGTCGATCACCACCGAGATGGTTCGCGAGGCGCCACCTATTGAAGAGGTGTTGCCCGCGTTTCGCGACTTCATGGGCGACCGCGTGATGGTCGCGCACAACGCAGCGTTCGACTTCGGCTTTCTCAACTTCGAATTCCGGCGCATCTTCGGAATCGGCCTCGCCAATCCGGTTCTGTGCACGCTCCGGATGTCGCGGCGCTACATGCCGTCCCTCAAGCGCCGGCGCCTCGACTTGCTCGCGGGTCACTTCGGGCTGTCGCTCGACGGGCGGCATCGCGGACTCGGCGACGCGCGGATGGCGGCGGAGATACTTTCGATTTTTATCGACATCGCGGAGAAGATGGGAATCACGCGGCTCGATCGGCTGCTCGACGACCATCATCGCGGAATCGCGGGCCGGCGAATCGAGCGTCACGTCACGCCAGAGGAGGTGGTGGCACTTCCGCTCGCGCCCGGCGTGTACCTGATGCGCAATGAGCGCGGCGACCTACTCTATATCGGGAAGGCGCGACGGCTCAGGGAGCGGGTGGGGTCGTACTTCTCAGCGTCGGTGAGCGCCAAGACGGCCGACCTAATCTCGCACGTGTACAAGATCGAGACGCGGACGACGCGCTCGGCGCTCGAGGCGGCGCTCGACGAAGCGCGGCTCATCCGCGAGCTCAAGCCGCCGTTCAACCGGCAGCTCAAGTCGGCGGCGCCGGCGTATTTTATCAAGCTCGACATGATGGACGAGTTTCCGCGCGTGACGACCTCGACCAAGATGACCACGCGGCGCGGCGTGATGCATCTTGGGCCGTTCATCGGACGGCGGAGCCTCGATCACTCTGTTCGCGCGCTGTCGCGAATCCTCGGGCTTCGTACTTGCTCGGGAAGGCTCAAACCGCATGAAGACTTTTCACCGTGCATCTATGGGCAGATGGGTCACTGCACGGCGCCGTGCAATGTGAGCATCGGCGTCGACGCGTATGGCGAGAGAGTACGGCGCGCGGTCGGATTTCTGCGCGGGCGCGCTGGCCCGCTCCTCGGCGAGATGGCGAGAGCACGCGACCATGCGGCCGCCGCGATGCGCTTCGAGGAGGCGGGGCGGTTCCGCCGCGATCTCGAAGCGCTGACCACGCTCGCTCATCGCGCGACTCGTCTTAGCCAGGTGGTCACGGAAAACAACCTGGCGATAGTCACCGGTGAGAATGGCGATCGCGCGGCGCACGTGGTGCTGGCTGGGCGACTCGCGATGACGCGGAAGTTGGACGGCGCGGGCGCGGCGCAAGAAGTCGCGGCGTTCGTCGCGAACAACTACGAGCGATTCAACCTGAAGCCCGTCGAGCGCGGAGAGCTGGAGGCTATGAGCATCGTCGCACGATGGCTCCGGGAGCGCCCGTCCGACGAGGGGCGACTCGTCTATCTGAGCGCTCCGGACCTCGATCCGGCGCTGCTGGGAATCGATTGAATTCGGAGCAACTCGGCTTCGCATGCCCTCAGTGAGTCGAAGTGTTCTGCGCCGAGAAAGATTCGGGTTTCTTCGCTGCGCTCAGAATGACACAAAGAAGTTAGCGCGCCAGCAAGGTGTGCAGCGGATTACGCCTTCAAATTTTCGGCGAACAGCTTGAGCGTGTGCGCCCACGCATCCTTTGCCTCGGCGGCACGATAGACGTCAGGGCGAGTGTCGTTGAAGAATCCATGCGAGCATCCCTTGTAGACTTTGACCTCGCCGCGCTTGTCGAACTCCTTCAGCGCGCCCGCCAATCGATCGACGTCTATCCGCTGAATCCAGCCGTCGTTCTCTCCGTAGGCATAAAAGATCGGGCAGCCGAGATTCTGAAGTTTGTCATCGGAAGGAATTTCGCCGTAAAACGGCGCTGCCGCAGAAATTTCGCGGCTCTCGCACGGCAGCAGCGTCGCGTAGCTGCCGCCCATGCAGAATCCGGTGATGCCGATTCGCGCCGATTGGGCTTGTTTCTGTGCGCGCAGCCATTCGATCGTGGTCTGCAGATCCGCGATACCGTTTTCCTTCTTGAGCCCGCCCATGAGCTGCGCAGCGAGGTTCGGCTCGGTCGCAACCTTGTGCCCCTGGCGCGAGTACAGGTCCGGCGCGATCGTAAAATATCCTTCGCGCGCCAGGCGCCGCGCGACGTCGCGGATATGTTCATTCAGTCCCCACCATTCCTGGACCACGATTACCGCCGGACGCGCGCCGTCGTTTTGGCGGGCTCGACCACAAATGCTTTCATGGCGCACGCGCGGCCAGGATAGGTCACTTCACGGCTGACGACGTCTTCATTCGCCATCGCTGTCCACCTCGAAAATTAAAATTCAGGACCAGTCCGCGAGCGCTACTCCGCTGCGGCCACCGGTATGAAACCGATGGTGCCGTTTTTCAGTTTGATTTGCAGAAAGTTGCCTGCGATTCCGGTCACGTGAACATATTTCTTGCGGCGCACTTCTCCGATCGTGGAACTGGTCTCGTCGGGATTCTGGTAGACCGGAGAATTCTTTGTCAGCACGAAGAGCTTGTTGAGCGGCTTGACTTGAGGCGGACCAGCCGGCGCCGTCGCGGCAGTGGCGCCTGCCTCCGGCGCTGCCGAAGCGGTACTAACTGGCGCGGGTGCCAGCTTCGCGTCGAGCGCTCGCACCTGGTCGAACTCGGCGTTGGCCTCAGCCGAGCGGCCTGGAGCGCTCGCGAGCAGATTTGCCAGCGCCAGATGCGCCTGCGCGTCTTTTGGATTGAGTCCGATTGCGGTGCGGATTTGATCTTCCGCGGGCAACGTCTTGCCCTCTTTGCGCAGCGCTTCGCCGAGATCGAGATGGTAGTTCGGACGATCGGGTTCCAGCGCGACCGCCGCGCGGAATTGATTTTCCGCCAGCCCGAGCTGGTTCTGATCGCCGTACAGGTTGCCGAGCGCCACGTGAGTCGCGGCGTTTTTCGGATCGGACTCGAGCACGGTCATGAACTCGATCTGCGCGTCGGCGGGCTTATGTTCAAAAACGTAAAGGTTGCCTAACGCGATATGTGTTCGCGGATCGGTCGGCGCCAGCTTGACCGCCTCCTGGTACGCTTTCTCCGCGTCGGGGAGTTTCGTCGCCTGCATGTCGGCGTCGCCTTCGGCCAGATAGTCATCGGCGGTCTTGCGATGGCATCCGGCAACGATCAGGCTTATCGCGCCGGCCGCAAGCAGGGCTCCGGCCCACGACCACACACTTGTTTTCCGGCTCTCGAAATAGGGCTTCTTGTTCATCAGGTATAGTCCCCTCCGGGAAATCGGGTCTTCGCTCAATAGCGGCCGGCGACGAGCACAAACGACGCTAGCGATAACGGCTCCAGCTTTTATGTTGAGACGTACACGGAAACACTGTCAAGTCTGCACCTGACTCCATGGTTTTGCGCCGGTCGCGTGGCCTGTGGCATGTACCAATGAAGGACGAAGCAGGCAAGATCAATGCAGGCTTCCGTCGTTGGATAGAAGCGGGCGCGATAGGTTATAAACATACGCCGTGCGGGTCATCCTTATCGCTGCCAAGCAGCTCGAATTTGCCAAGACGAGGCTCGCGGGCGCATTTGCGCCGACTGAGCGTCGTGCGCTAGCCGAGGCAATGTTCCGTGACGTACTGGCCGCATCGTCATCCGCCCGCGCCGCCGATCACGTTGCCGTGGTGACCTCCGATGCGGCGCTGCTCGAGCTGGCGCGCTCGGCGCAAGCGCTGACCATCGACGAGGAATTTCCGCGCGGGCTCAACGCCGCCGTCGCGCTTGCGACCTCCGCGCTGATCGACCAGGGCGCCTCCATCGTTTGCACCGTGCTATCCGACATCCCGCTCATTACCGCAGAGGATATCGACGCCGTGTTCGCCGCGATGCCGTCCAGGTCCGACCGCGGCGTGGTGCTGGTCCCGTCGCGCGATTTCTCCGGCACCAACGTGATCTGCCGGGCGCCGGCCGACGCGGTCGCGACGCGGTTCGGACGGATGAGCCTGGTGCGGCATCTGGACGATTGCCGAACGACCGATGTTCCCGCTACAGTGCTGCGACTTGCACGACCGGCGCTTGACCTTGACGTCGTCGCGGATCTCGCCGAATTCGAGCGTGCAGGATCGCACACGCATACTCACAATCAGCTGGCCCGGCTCGGGATTGCTCATCATTAAAAAACCAGACCGATGTCGATCGTGGAAATGATTGAGCAGCTTGGGGCTCGGGTCCTGGACGGCGTTGTCCAGCTCGGCAATTTTGTAATTTTTCTGCTCGGCGCGGTCTTTTATACATTTGTCCCGCCGTTCAAGCCGCGCTTGTGGATCCGTCAAATCAGGATCATCGGCGCCGATTCGCTGTTCCTGATCATCCTGATCGGCGCTTTCACTGGAATGGTGCTGGGCTTACAGGGCTACAACACGCTCCGGCGCTTTGGCTCTGACGGAGCGCTCGGCACCGTGGTCGCCCTGGTCCTGGTGCGTGAGCTTGGTCCCGTGCTCGCCGCGCTCATGATCGCGGCGCGCGCCGGCTCCGCGATGGCGGCGGAGCTCGGCTCGATGCAATCGACCGAGCAAATCGATGCGCTGACCGTGATGGCGATCAACCCGGTTCAATACTTGATCTCGCCGCGCATGCTGGCGGGCATCATAAGTTTTCCGCTCTTGACCGCCATCTTCGACGTGATCGGAATCTGGGGCGGCTATGCGGTCGGGGTCGGCCTGATGGGAGCGCCATCGGGGGCGTACTTCAATGGCATCGCGGCGAACATGAGCGGCCACGACATCATGACCGGTCTCTACAAGGCGCTGGTCTTCGGCGTGGTTGTAATGTGGGTCTGTTGCTACAAGGGATACCACGCAGAACGGATGGCGACCGGGGTTAGCCGCGCCACCACCGAGGCGGTGGTGCTTTCGAGCGTGCTGATTCTTGCATGGGATTACTTCCTTACGTCTATACTTTTGTGACGAATTTTCGCGAGCTGGAGTCATGAGCGAAGCTGCAAACACTGCCACGGCTGGAAACGGCGCCAAGAACGGCAATGCGATCGAAGTGCGCGATCTTCGCCGCCGCTTCGGCCATCAACAGGTGCTCGACGGGGTTACCCTCGATTTCCCGGCCGGTCAGATCACGACGATCGTGGGGCCGAGCGGCTCGGGCAAGACGGTCTTGTTGAAGCATCTGAACCTGTTGCTGAGACCCGACTCGGGCACGATCATGATCGATCGCATTGAAGTGACCAAACTTGGCGCGCGCGGAATCGACGCGATCCGGGAAAAATTCGGGATGCTCTTTCAGGCGGGTGCGTTGTTCGATTCGATGCCGATATTCGACAACGTCGCGTTCCCGCTGGTCGAGAAATCCAAATTGAGCCGGAGCGAGATCGCCGATCGCGTGCATGAAACCTTGAAGGCGGTCGGGCTCGAAGGTATGGAGCAAAAATTTCCGTCGCAGATGAGCGGCGGGATGCAGAAACGCGCAGCGCTCGCGCGAGCCTTGGTGCATCGGCCGAAAATCCTGATGCTCGACGAGCCGACCACCGGCCTCGATCCGTCGCGGACCGGCGCGATCCATGAGCTTATCCGGCGAACTCAGAAGAACTTCGACTTGACCGCGGTGATGGTCAGTCATGACGTGCCGGCGGTCTTCGAGGTTTCCGATCGGATCGCCTTTCTTCACAATGGCAAGACCCATCTGAACGGCACCGTTGCAGAGGTGACGGCGGCGAACGACGAGGTCTTTAAGCGGTTTCTGGCCGGGAAAGCATCCGGCGAGGAGAATGAAACGGCCCTGGCGGGCTGAAACAAGCAGACTATGTACGCAAGTCGAACCACGCAGTTCATCGTCGGGATTTTTGCGCTTCTGGGGATCGTCGCGCTCGCGATTCTGTCGATATCACTCGGCAAAATCTCGATTCTGCCAACGCCGGGCTACACGCTCTACGCGAGTTTCGATAACATTTCAGGATTGAAGACTGGCGACCAGGTCCAACTCGCAGGTGTGCAAATCGGCAAGGTCGCCGGTATCATGCTGAACAATGAGCGGGCGCGAATTGCGTTGCGCCTGAACGAGGGCGTTCAGATCGATGCGGATGCGATTGCGGCAATCAAAACCAGTGGGATAATTGGCGACAAGTACGTTTCGATCCAGCTCGGGCCGAGCGACCGGATCCTCAGAGACGGCAGTACGATCCGGCAGACGCAGTCGGCATTCGTGCTCGAGGACGCAATCGGACAGCTAATCAACGGCTCTGGAAGCAGCAATGGAAATGGCAATGGAGATTCCGAAAAGAGTTCGAAATCCGCGACCACAAACCCCTGTCCATGTAAGGACTCAAAGCCGGAAGCAGGGAAACCGGGAGACAATATCAAGAAGTGATATTATGACGACTATGACAACTTCATCGCTCCGACGCTTCACCTTGCCCCGATTGCTCACGATAACGACGGCGATCGCCGTGTTCCTTTTTCAATCGAGCGTCGTAGGTATCGCCCGCGCTCAGGATACGACCACGCCGATGGCGGTCGTGCAGCAAACCGTGAATCAGGCGCTGAGCGTCCTAAGCGACAAGAGCGCTCCTCTGGCCCAGCGCCAGGACAAGCTCCGTCAGATCGTGTCTTCCACCTTTGATTTCACCGAGATGGCGAAATCGGCGCTCGGCTACCATTGGAAGCAAATCACTCCGGACCAGCAGCAGGAGTTCACCAACGTCTTTATTTCGTTTATCGAGGATTCGTACCTGAGCAAGATCAACGACTACAAGGGACAGCAGGTCACCTTTTTGAAAGCAACCGCGGAGAGTCCCCAGGAAGCCCAGATAAATACCGATATCGTGCAGCAGGGCAAAGACCCGATTCATGTGAACTATCGCCTTTTGCAAAAAGACGGCGCGTGGAAGATCTACGACGTTACCGTGGACGCAATTAGCATCATCGCAAACTACCGCAACCAGTTTAATCGGGTCATGAACAATAAGGGCTATGACACGCTGATAAGCGATCTGAAGAGCAAGCAGGCTGCCCTTGCGGCTTCGCTCGCGAATCACTAACGGGTATGGATTCGCCATCTATACGCAGATAACCTGTAATTGTGGGAAAGAGGCGCCAGAATTATCGCAATCCTGATGGAGACGCGCATATGAGATCTTGTCCGAAACCAGCCGAAAAGACAGGCGGACTGCGCCTGATGCTGGCCGCATCGATGGTCGCGGCCCTTGCCTACACAACCCCGGCGCTGTGCCAGGACGCGGCCCCGCTCTCGCAAAATCCAGCCGCGCAATCGGCGGCTGCGACAAATCCGCAGCCGGGTGACAACAATCAACAGGCTGGCTACGCGGACCCGCTGTCCGGCTTCAACGAGGCGATGTTCACCTTCAACCTGAAGCTCGACGATTGGGTGCTGCGCCCGGTAGCAAGCGGATACGCGACGGTTCTGCCGGAGCCGGCGCGCGTGAGCGTAGGCAACTTCCTGAACAACACTCGGGTCATACCGCGCTTCGCCAATAATCTGTTTCAGCTGAAGCTCGCGGAGGCCGGGACCGAAGTCGCCCGCTTTGGAATTAACACCACGGTCGGTATTGTCGGCTTGTTCGATCCCGCCGACAAATGGTTTGGGCTCAAGGAACATGACAACGATTTCGGCCTGACGATTCGCTACTACGACATTCCGACCGGTCCATACGTGATGCTCCCGTTCTTCGGACCTTCGACGATCGGCGATACCGTGGGCCTGGTTGCCGACGGTGCGATGGATCCGATCAGCTATTTCGTTCCATGGTGGGTCGCGATTTCAGTGGCGAGCGGACGGCGCGTAGTCGAGGCGGTAAACTATCGTTCGCTTCATCTGAACCAGTTCGAAGAGGCTGATCGTTACGCGATCGATCTCTACGGCGCGGTCCAGGACGCGTACCTGCAGACGCGCGTGCATGAGGTAAAGCAGCTCCACGAGGAAAATTGGTAAGCTGACTAATCTGAAGATCTGAAGACTAGCGCGCCGCGGAGCTGACTCCGCGGCGCGCTTCATTTTGGCGTCAGTTGACGTGTTCCCAGGCGTGGTATGAGCTGCGCACCAGCGGGCCGGATTCGACGTGATGAAAACCCATCGCGAGCGCTGCATTCTTGAGTTCCGCGAATTCGTCCGGCGGCACATATCTCGCGACCGGTATATGCTCCTTCGACGGCCGCAGATACTGCCCCATCGTCAGGATATCGCATCCGACCCCGCGCAAGTCGCGGATCACGGCGAGCAATTGGTCGTTCGTCTCGCCGAGCCCAAGCATCACCCCGGCCTTGGTGAACATGTGCTTGCCGACTTCGCGCGCGGCGTCCCTCGCATGACGAATCACCGCGAGCGATCGATCGTAGTTTCCACCGGGACGCACGTTTCTATATAGACTCGGCACAGTCTCGATATTGTGGTTGTAAATATCGACCGGCGATCGCACCACCGTCTCAACGCTCTCGAACGATCCCTGGAAATCCGGTACCAACACTTCGACCCGCGCCGGCTCGGGATTCGCCTTGATCGCGTGCGCAGTGGCCGCGAAATGCGCCGCGCCGCCGTCGCGCAGATCGTCGCGATCGACTGAGGTAACCACCACGTGCTGCAAGCCGAGTCGCGCCACCGCCTGCGCGATTCTACGGGGCTCGTCGGCGTCGAGAGGACGAACTCTGCCGTGCGCGACTGCGCAGTACGGGCAATTACGCGTGCATACGTCGCCCATCAACATGAAGGTCGCGGTGCGATGCGAAAAGCATTCGCCGATATTCGGGCAGCACGCCTCCTGGCAGACCGAGTGCAGCTTCAGCTCGCCAAGAATCGCCTTGGTGCGAAAGTACTCAGGCGAGACCGGCGCTCGCACCTTGATCCAATCCGGATGTTTCCGCTCAGCCATCACTAGCGCCCAGATTTGCGACGTCGCTCGATGCGACGAAGGTGTCATAGCCGAAGACGTTGGCAAAGTGAGTGCGCATCGACGAGCTGAACTCGCGCACGGAAACTCGCCCGACTCCGATGCTCTCATCGATCGAAGTCATGCGGCATCCCTCGATTCCGCACGGGACGATCGAATCGAAGAAGCTCAGATCAGTGGATACGTTGAGCGCGAAGCCATGATAGGTGACCCAGCGCCGGATACCGACTCCGATCGAGGCTATCTTGCGCGCGCCGATCCAGATTCCAGTCAGTCCGGCGCGACGATCGGCGTCGAGGCCGAATTCGCGGAGCGCGTCGATCATCGCCTGTTCGAGGTTTCTCAAGTATCGGGTCACGTCGCGGGCTTTGCCTTCGAGCTTGATAATCGGATAGCCGATCGACTGACCCGGTCCATGATAAGTCACCTGTCCGCCGCGTGATACGCGATAGGTCGGCACGTCACCTGGATTTTCGACAATGAAGCGCTCGTCGGCGCCGCGCCCGAGCGTGATCACGTGCGGATGCTCCATCAGCAGCAGCGTGTCGCCGATTCTGCCCTCGAGCCGCGCCGCTACCATCGCGGCCTGCAGTTCGAGCGCCGCCGAATAGTCGACCACGCCCAAATCTGCCACGGCCAGTGTTGCGCGGGGCTCCATCGTCAAATGTCGATCGCTTCGCCGTCGGCCGCCAGCGCTGCTTGCATAATCGCCTCGGACATCGTGGGATGCGGATGCGCGGTCTTGCCGATTTCGGCAGTCGTGGTCTCGAGCGTCTTGCCCAGCACTACTTCTGAAATTATATCAGTCGCGTCGTGGCCGATAATCTGGCATCCAATCACTTCACCGTACTGCTTGGTCGCGACAATTTTCACGAAACCCTCGGGCTCGCCGATCGCGACCGCTCTGCCGAGAGCGCGAAACGGGAACTTGCCGACCTTGACCTCGATGCCGCGCGCTTTCGCGTCCGCCTCGCTGAGACCCACGGTCGCGACCTCCGGCTCGCAGTAGATGCATCCGGGAATATTGAGTAGATCGAATCCCGGCTCGCGAACGCCTGCCATGATTTCGACTGCTGCGATTCCCTCTGCGCTGGCCTTATGAGCGAGCAGCGGCGGCCGCACGACGTCGCCGATCGAGTAGATGCTCGGGACGGTGGTCTGGAACGAATCGTTTATCTTGATAAAGCCGCCGCGTTCGAGTTCGACCCCGAGCTTCTCGAGTCCGATATTCTGACTGAGCGGGGCGCGCCCGACTGCGACCAGCACCGTCTCGGCCTCGACGGATTTGTCGGCGCCATCGGCGCTGACAACGACCTTCCACAGATCGCCGTTGCGCGCCATCGACTTGTAACCATGCCCAAGCATCACGGTCACACCGCGCTTGACGAACGCGCGGCGGAGTTCCTCGGCGATTTCGGCGTCGATGCCGGGGAGCATCTGCTTTTCCAATTCGACGATCGTCACCTTGGCGCCGAACGCGCTGTAGAAGTAGCCGAACTCGAGTCCGATTGCGCCCGCGCCGATCACAGCGACGCTCGCCGGCATCGTGTCGAGCAGCAGCGCCTCCTTGCTCGTGATCACGCCATCGCCGACGGTCATTCCGGGGAACAGACGTTCGCCTGAGCCCGCCGCAATGAGAATTCGCTCGCTCTCGAGCGCCGCAACTTCAGGTGCGGGCTTGTCGGGTGCTTGTTTGAGTGCAATCGAATGCGGTCCGGCGACACTCGCGTCGGCCTCGAAAAAATCTACCTTGTTTTTTTTGAGCAGAAAACGCACGCCCTTGGCGAGCTTGTCGGCAGCGGCGCGTGAGCGCGCGATCACTTTCTTGAAGTCGAAGCGTATCTCGCCGACTTCGATTCCATGCTCCTTCGACGCGCCGCGAATCGTGTCCATCGCGCTCGCCGAGTTGAGCAGCGCCTTCGACGGGATACATCCCCAGTTAAGGCAAACGCCGCCCGGCCGATCGCGTTCGACAACCGCGACGCTCATCTTGAGCTGAGCAGCGCGAATCGCGGCAACATATCCGCCCGGGCCGGAACCAATCACAACCAGATCGTAACGTGGCTTAGCCAAGATGAAGTCCTTTCTCTCACAGGAGGAGGCTCGGGGGGTTTTCCAGGAAGCGTTTCAGCTCCTGCAGGAATCGGCCCGCCACCACGCCGTCGACTATTCGATGATCGCACGAGACCGTCATCATCATCGTCTTGCCGACTGCGAGCTGGCCTGCGCGCACGACCGGACGATCCTTGATCGCGCTCACCGCCAGTATCGCGGCCTGGGGCGGAACGATTACGGCGGCGAAATGTTCAATACCGAGCATCCCCATGTTGGAAATCGAAAACGTTGCGCCCGATAATTCGTCTGAAGTGAAACCGCCACGACTCGCCTTCGCGACCAGTTGATGCGCCTGGCGCGAGATCTCGAGTAGGGACAGGCGCTCGCATCCATGAATCACCGGCAGGATCAATCCGTCCTCGACTGCGACCGCCACGCCGATATTAATATTCGGATGGATGACGATTCCCTCGTCGACGTAGCTCGCATTCATCCGCGGATAGCGCCCGAGCGCGAGCGCGCATGCCTTCACGATAATGTCGTTGTAGGTGACGGTCTCCTCGAACACTTCGGTCGCTTCGAGCGAAGCCTTCAGGCGAACGACGTCTTCCATATCGACTTCGACGGTAACGTAAAAATGCGGAATCTCGCGCTTCGACAACGCCATCCGCTTCGCGATCGTTTTGCGCATGCTCGACAGCTCTTCGCGTGAGCCGGGCGCGCCTTCGCGCGGCGAGACCAGGCGGCGGAATTTGAAGAGCTGCTGCTCGCGCAGAAAGTTGTCGATGTCGCGCTTGGTCACGCGCCCTTCAGGCCCCGAGCCGCGCACTTGCGCGAGATCCACACCAGCCTCTTCCGCCGCGCGTCGGGCGAGTGGAGATGCGCGCAGCTTGTGCCCGTCGGCGTCGTCGTCGGAAGGCGAGGGCGCAGGCGCCTCGACTCGCGGCGGCGGCGCGGCGATCGCGGTGGGAGCCGCCGACTGATGTGCGGACATCGCCGGATGGACCTGGTAGTCGCTTGCAGAGCCATCGGCAACGACCGCGGCAGGTGCGATCGGCTTTTTTCGCGGCTCAGAAGGTTTCGCCGCAGGCGCTGCGGAAGTTTCTTTCCTGTCGGATGCTTTCGGCTTTATTTCGATCGGTTTCTGCGTTTCCGAAAAGTCCTCTGAAGCGGCTGGATTTTCTATTGCCTCTTTCGGACGGGCCTTCGGATCGGACTTGGCGTCTTTTGAGTCTCCTGATTTCATCATCGCGATCACCGCTCCGACCGGAGCACTCTCACCTTCGTTCAATTTAATTTCGGCGAGGACGCCCGCTTCGAATGCCTCCAGCACCATGTCCGCCTTGTCGGTCTCGACCTCGGCAATAGCATCGCCCGGCGCGATTTTGTCGCCCGGATGCTTGAGCCAGCGGAGGATCTTGCCTTCCTCCATGGTGTCGGAAAGCTTGGGCATCGTGATTTCGTTGCTCATTTGACTACATCAACTGCTCCGCCGCCTTGATAATGTCGCCCGCGCTCGGCAGCGACGCATGTTCCAGATGCTTGTTGTACGGCATCGGAGTGTCGAGCGCCGCGACCCGAGCGACCGGCGCATCGAGTGAGTCGAAGGCCGCTTCGTGAATTTGCGCGGCGATTTCCGCGCCTGCGCCGCCGGTGCGCCATCCTTCGTAGGCGACTATCGCGCGCCCGGTCTTCTTCACCGACGCGATCACCGTCGCGATGTCCAGCGGATTCAAGGTACGCAGATCGATTACCTCGGCGTCTATACCCGAGTTCTCCAGTCCCTCAGCGGCTGCGATCGCGTCGTATACGCACTTTGAGTATGTGACAATCGTCACATCCTTTCCTTCGCGTATTACACTCGCCTTGCCAAATGGCACCATGAAGTCTTGATCGTCGGGCACTTCGCCCTTTACGCCGTATAGCGACTCGTGTTCGAGAAATATCACCGGATCGACCTGGCGAATCGCGGTCTTGAGCAGTCCCTTGGCGTCCGCGGGCGTGGCCGGGATTACCACCCGCAAGCCGGGGGCATGGAGAAAGTAAGCTTCGAGGCTCTGGCTGTGCTGCGCGCCGAGCTGATGGCCTCCGCCTTGCGGCGCGCGAATGACTATAGGCACATTGGCCTTTCCGCCGAACATATAGTGTATCTTGGCCGCACTATTGACTATTTGATCCATCGCCAGCAGAGCGAAGTTTATGGTCATCAACTCGACTACTGGTTTCAGCCCGCCCATCGCGGCGCCGATGCCCGCGCCGACAATAGTCAGTTCCGAAATAGGAGTATCGCGCACACGCTTCTCCCCGTACACCGCGAGCAGACCGTCGGTCACCTTGAATGCGCCGCCGAAGTAGCCGACCTCCTCGCCCATGATGAAGACCCGCTCGTCGCGATCGAGTTCCTCACGCAGCGCCTGGTTCAATGCTTCGCGATAAGAGATTTGCGCCATTGGAGATTTCGCCCCGCTCACTTCTCCGAGGCGTAGACGCCCTTGCCGAGCGTATCGAGTGACGGCTCCGGGCTTTCATCGGCGAACTTGACCGCGTCGTCAATCGTCGCGGCGACTTGCGCCTCGACCTCTGCGAGCTTCTCCTCCGTGGCGCGATGTTCATGCAGCAGGCGGCGGTGCAAATTCTTTATCGGGTCGCGCTCCTGCCAGATTCGCTCCTCGCGTTTGGAGCGGTACTCAGCCGGATCGGACATCGAATGCCCGCGAAATCTGTAAGTGACTGCTTCGATTAGCGACGGGCCGTCGCCCTCGCGAGCACGCGCCACCGCTTCCATCGTCGCTTGATAGACCTCGAGCACGTCCATCCCGTCCACGCGCACTCCCGGCAGTTTGTACGGCTCGGCGAAGCGGTAGAGCTCTTCCTGGCTGATCGCGTTCTGGACCAGCGTGCCCATCCCGTAGAAATTATTTTCGCAGATGAAAACCAGCGGCAGCTTCCACAGCGACGCCATGTTGAGCGTCTCGTGAAATGCGCCCTGCGGCAGCGCGCCGTCGCCGAAAAAGCAGCAGACCACCTCGGGCCCTTCGTTGTATTGAACCGACAGCGCGAGTCCGCATGCGATCGGCAATCCACCGCCGACGATCGCATAGCCGCCCATGAAGCGCAGATCCTGATCGAAAAGGTGCATCGAGCCGCCGTGCCCGTGCGAGATACCAGTCGACTTGCCGAACAGCTCCGCCATCACGACTCGCGGCTCGGCACCCTTGGCGAGACAATGTCCGTGCTCGCGATAAGTCGAGACGACGTAGTCCTTGTCGGTGAGCGCGGTAATCGCGCCGACTGCGACCGCCTCTTCGCCGGCATAGAGATGACAGAAGCCGGTGATTTTACCGCGGCTGTACATCTCCGCGGTCTTTTCCTCGAAGCGCCGGATAAGGGTCATCCGCCGATAAAGGTCGAGTAGCTGGCTCTCGTGAAGAGTCAGCAGCGCGTGCTGAGCTGTGTGTTTGTCGCGTTCCAGCGCCATCGGGAATATACCTGCGCATGCCGACCGGTAGTGGCTGGTGCGATGCGCCTGATCAAACTGTAACCCGAAGGCTATTGCAGGTAAACGCGGGAACGACGCGGGTGCTAGAAGAGCAGGCGCTGGGCGGAGGCGGCGACCGGCCAGAACGATCGGCGATGTATCGGCGAGGGACCGAGCTCGCGCAGCAGCGCCATGTGATCGTTGGTGCAATAGCCCTTGTGTTGCGCGAAGCCGTAGCCGGGGTACTCAGCGTCGTACGCAACCATCATGCGATCGCGCGTCACCTTTGCGATGATCGACGCGGCCGCGATGCAGAAGCTCTTGCGATCGCCGCCGACGATTCGCGTTTGCGGCAGCTCGAGCCCCGGTATCAACCGCCCGTCCACCAGCACGTGGCGCGGCGCGAGCGCGAGCGCTTCGAGCGCGCGCTTGCTCGCCTGCATCGTGGCCCAATAGATGTTGAGGCGATCGATTTCGAGCACGCTTGCCATGCCGATGCCGACAGCGATCGCGCGTTCGCGAATCGGGATGAATAATTCCTCGCGCTGCTCGGGAGTGAGCTGCTTGGAATCGTGCACGCCCTTGATAAAAGTCTCGGGCGAAAAGATTACCGCCGCCGCGACCACCGGACCCGCCATCGGACCGACCCCGGCCTCGTCCACGCCGGCGACGGCCTCGATGCCCGTTTTCCAGAGCCGTCGTTCGTAGCGCAGGTCGGGCCGCTTGCTCATCACGCGAGCCTCTTGAGCCGCGCCTTGCGAATCGTCTCGGCCGCATGGTCGGGATCGAAGATGTCGTTCAGACGGATCGCATAGTCGGCGCTCGCGGCCGATGCGATCGTCACGTCGCCGAGCCCGATCATTCGCTGAAAGACTCGCTTCGATACCTCGACCGAACGAATATCCGCCAGCTCCATTTCGCGCCGCCGCGACGCAAGCAGTCCGCGCTTTTCGATCAAGCGATCGGAGGTAAGGCTCCAGTTGACGGTTCGCGCGCGGATCATGGTGACGATGATGATCAACACGCCGACGCCGACTATGGCGAAGCCTGCCTGGACGGGTACCTGTACCTGTTGGAACTTGCCGTAGAGCAAGCGTGCGCCGAATGCGATCAGCACTCCGGCGACGACCAAGCCGTTGGCGTAGTACCAGAGCGACGGACGGAATATTGCGAGCGCATACTCGCGCACCGCGGCCGGCTTCGGCGCAAACATCCGCGTGCCGCATCGCGAACAAAATGCGGCGCCCTGCTCGGTGTCGTTTCCGCACTGTGGACATCTCATCGCGCCGCCGCTACCTCTTCCGCCGCCGCGGGCACCTGCGCCCTGCGATTCGGATTATGATGAAGCGCGGCGCGTCTGGTCAATTGATCGTGCCGAAACAAAATCAAAATAGCGCACAAGCATGAACTGGCCGGGGCGCGCGGCTTCGTGGTAATGAGTCGCTCATGAAATTCGGATTATTCGGAATCAACAACGGACCCTGCGCGTTTCCCAAATGCGCCGCCGCAGTCGCCAAGGCCGCGGAAGACGCCGGCTTCGAAAGCCTGTGGACCGGCGAGCACGTGATACTGCCCGACCCGCAAGCGCCGCCTTCGCCGGTGGCGGCCGACTACCCCATGATCGATCCGAATGTGTCGCTGGCATTCGTCGCTGCGCATACCGCCAAGATTCGCCTCGGCACCGGCATCATCATACTGCCGCAGCGAAATCCGGTCGTGCTCGCAAAGGAACTGGCCTCGACCGACGTCCTCTCGAATGGCCGGCTGATTTTCGGAATCGGCGTCGGATATCTGAAGCCCGAGTTCGACGCGATCGGAGCCCCGTTCGATCACAAGGGCGCGCGGGCCGAAGAATACCTGGCGGCGATGATCGCTTTGTGGTCGATGCCCAAACCTGAGTTCGCCGGCAAATGGGTCAAGTTCAAGGGCGTCAATGCGATGCCCCGGCCGATTCAGCAGCCGCATCCCGAAATTGTCTTCGGCGGCCACTCGGCCGAGGCGTTCAGCCGGGCCGCGCGGCTGGCCAAAGGATGGTACGGGTTTGCGCTCGACCTGAACGCGACTGCGAAGTGCATCGAGGGATTGCGGGCTGCATGCAAGAGCGCGGGGCGGAAATTTGAAGACCTCGAAATCAGCGTGACACCGCGGGTCAAGATCGATCGTTCGACGGCGAAGCAATTCGCTGATTTGGGCGTGAGCCGACTGATCCTGCTGAATCGCGGCGTCGACGAAGCGGCAATCGTCGATCAGGTGCGCGAAACCGGCCGCGAGCTGATTGGCCAAGTATAGATTGCCGAGGGTTGGATTGGCCAACAATAGCAGGCCATCCGGCAAAGCCTGAACCGCGGGTGAACTGGCAGTCAATTCAGAGCATCAAGGGGTTCGCCGAGTCTCAGATTGAGAGTGCGTGCGCGACGACGCGCCTGTTTAGCGTCGCTGTCGCTTAGACTTGCGACGCCAATTTTCGGTCTAATCCGCCAAAATCCTATCGCTAGCGGCGGTCAATCGCGCCCGCAAGCCGCTTTAATTGCGTGATATTTTCGCCCGTGACGCTTCGGCACGCAGCTTGCGTTAAGGGCTCTCAATAGTCGCTGCGACCGTCACGGGACCAAGGGTCGGGCGATGCAAGAGAATCAGCAGGAAAATCTGCGAGACAATCGGCAAAGAGAATCGGAACCACAAAGGGGACTCAAGCGATGCTTACAAACGACAGCAGCCACGTTTTGACGGTCAAGGAACTTTCCGACTACCTCAAGGTTCATCCAAGCACCATCTACAGGCAGCTCAAGCGCGGACGGCTCCCGGCCTTCAAAGTCGGCAGTGACTGGCGTTTCAACATTGAATCAATCGATCGCTGGCGTCTGGAGCAGGACACGTTCAAACCGCTGTAGCCGACGGCGGCGCACCGCGGAACAAGAACAGAGACATTCAAACCGATGTAACTCGGGGTGGGGTGCTAAAGAGACAACCATCAAGGTCGGTTCAGACGGCCTGGCCGCCTGCGGGGTTGGGGGAAAGAGGGGAGTCACGCTCGAGGGGCGCCCGAAAGGGCGCCCGGCGTGGCGCTGTCTCGGACTCCGGTCGCTCTTTGTGCGGCCTTTTCTCACGCCTCAATAACACTGAAGCGATGAAACGCGCCGGTACTCTATTGAAAGCAAAAGGAAAACCTCGATGCGCTTGACTATCATTGCAGGACTCATTGTGGGCTTGTCGCTGGCGATCCAATCGACACTCGGTGCACGCGCCCGCGCGGCCGCAGCTCACACCGCGAATATCCGACCAACCCATGTGAGCAGCCCCGAGGTCCATCGCGCTCAAGTCTTGTCGCTGTCAACGAGAACGAGATTCATAGATCTGCACAATCGCCCAACCGTCTAACCGCAAACGAACGTCTAGACCATCGACGGCTGCGCAACTCAGACACTTCTGATCGTCCCGGCGGAAGGTTCGTCGGCCACGCGAACAAAATCGAACCCAAGCCATCCGCGCAACGGATCCACGCGACTCACCTGCACCATGATCGGCATCTGGGTCGGGAGATTGGGCGCGCCATGCAACGTACCGCGCACCGCGAAGTCCGCCAGTTCCGCGCTTTGCCCGTCGCGCACGGCGTAAGCAAGGATCGGACTGTCCATCGCGTGCCGCTCGAGGTAGCGGAGAATCCAGTAGCGCTTGGCGCGCCGCTCGAGCTCGCGGCCCGAGGCCTCCGCGTTCTCGGCTCCGGCCAGAACTTCGAGAAGCTCATCGACGCTGTAGACCGGCGCCGCGTGGTCGGAAAGCGCGCCGAGCAATTGGCGCTGCAGAACCAGATCGGCGTAGCGGCGGATCGGCGAGCTGAGCTGTGCGTAGAAATCCACGCCGATTCCCGCGTGATACTCGGGATATAGAGAGAGTCGCGGGCGCTGAGACGCAAAATCTCCGGCGACCTGCGGCTGAACGCGATAGATAATCGGAATTCGGTTGGTCGCCGCGTACCGAGCCGCGACGAAGTTGCTGAGCACCATGAATTCCGCGACCAGGGTCCGCCCGGGCGACGAATTGTCGAGCACCGTAACTTCGATATCATCATCGTGCACGCGGACTTTCGCTTCGCGACGCTGGATCAGCACTGCGCCCGCGGTTCGTCTCCGTTCGCGGAGCATCCGCGCCGCTGAATCCAATCTTGCGACGGTCGCGGCGGCCTCGTCGATGGAAGCTCCCGAGTCGAGCATCCGATCTACCTGCTCGTAGTCGAGCCGCTGCATGATCGGAATTCGCGATGGATAGATCGTCGCCTCGATCAGCTCGCCGTCGGCGGACAATCTCACGTCGGTGGTCAGCACCGGCCGCTCCGCACCCGCGACGAGACTCGCGGCGCCACATGAAATCGGGTCGGGGAGCATCCTGATGGTGGCTTCCGGCAGATAGACCGTGGTCGCGCGCGCGGCCGCCTCGAGGTCCATCGCGCCGCCCTTTTTGACGAAATCGGCGACCAGCGCTATATGTACTCGCACGCGCGTTCCGCCGTCAGAGAGAGCCTCGCAACTGAGTGCGTCGTCCACCTCGAGCGTGTCGTCGTCGTCGATCGTAATCGCAAAACCGCCGTCGCTGAGCGCGTGCGGACCCGGCGTCGCATCGGCCGTGTCGTTCATTAGAGCTTCGCGCATCACCGCTTCGCTGAATTCGTCTTTCAGGCCCGCGATAAAAGCGAAACGCGGCACCCGCGGACGCGCTCCCAGCCGCTCCAGAATTTCGTACGCGGCTTCAGGTGGATCGACTTCGGGCGCCGCCTGCGTGAGCATCTGCGTTAGCTCGCGGCTCCGCGTGAACGGATTTTTCAGATAGCTCGATAGCTGATCGACGAGCGCAGCGGCGTCGTCGGCCGAAGGAGCGTCGGCCCCGTTGACGACATCGCGCATCTGCTTCTGGATCTTTCGATAGTCGTCGCTCCGCGCACGAATCCGATCGTTCTGCATCCGGAGCCGCTCGACCTGTTCGGGCGTGCGCGCGACGAAATCCATGTGCCGGCGGACAAAGTAAATCCGATCGCCGAGCAGCGCTTCGAGCATCACCGACGCGGCGGCATTGGAGCGCCGGCCGAAAAACAGCTCGGCCAGCTCGGCGGCGGAGAAGCTGCGGTTCTGCTCCTGGGCAACCTCCCATAGCAGTTCGAGATCCAGTTCCGCGCTGAGCGCGGTGCGTTCGCGATCCAACTCCGCCAGCGCCGCCGCCACGGTCTCGCGATCGGCGTGTCGATCCGGATGTCGCATAAGGACCAGATCGCGCGGAACCATCCGCTCGTGCCCGGTGGAATCCATCACCGCGAGATGATGTTCCTGCTCGCGCGTGACCAGCGCCGCTTTCAGCCGCCCCTGATCGAGATATTCGACAATTGTGCCGGTGTATTTGGTTGGCGATGACACGTCAGAATTCATTTTGACGGGCGCATCGGGCTAAGACTATATGGAAGGGCGAACATTCGCCGGAAAACCGAACTGAGCAAGCGTATGAGTAAGCATATTGAGATCGATCTCCCCGAAGAACTCTTCGAACAGCTCATGCGAGTCGCGCAAGCGATGGGGGTTTCGAATCCCGCGGAAGCCGCGACGATCGGACTCGCGGAATGGGTTTCACGGCGCAAGTCCGAACTCGACGATCGGGATCCCAACGAAAAATACTTAGTCAACGAGGCACTTGATGAACTTCTCGAAAAGAAAAAGTAATTTTTCAGTTCTCGCCGCCGCGTTCAGTCTCGCGGCCCTGATTGTTGCGGCGCTCCCGAGCATGACCAACTCGATCGCGCGGGCGGCAGGTGCGGGTCTCGACGTGGAAGTCCCATTCGAGATCAAAGCGCTCAAGGCGCCCGGTCTCGTCGCGCCTTACTTCCTGCAGGATAACCATGGCGCGATTCTGGTGTCGGACCAGGCCGGCGGCGTCTACTCGGTCACCTTCGGTGGCAAGGTGACGGAACTGGCGGGCAAGGCGAAGATCAAAAATCCCGCGGGAGTCGCGATTGCTCCGGCGGGATTCGGATCCTACGCCGACAATGTCTTCGTGCTCGCCGCGGCAGGAGATATCAAGGCGCCATGCGAGGTCGAACGAATCGACAAGTCGGGCGCTGTCAGCACCTTTGCAAAACTGCCCGACGCCGACGCGACCGGGTGCCGCGATCTGGAATTCGGTCCTGCCGGGACTCCCTTCGCAGGCAAGCTCTACGCGGCGACCAGCGCCAACGCGACAATCTACTCGATCGATTCGTCGGGCAAAGCGAGCGCATTTGGCACCTACAACAAACCGGTCCCGTTCGAGCTGACCACGATAAAATTTGCCCCCGCTTCCGATTCGAAGGCGGCAAACCTGATGCTGGTCGGGATGCGCGCGAAAATGGGCGGAGCGTCGAAGGTAGGCCGCATCAGCATGGTTGGCGCCGACGGCAAGATGAAGGACGACGTTTACCTGGTCGGATTTATCCGGCCCTCGGGGTTCGGGTGGTCGCCGACGAGCTTCGGCTCATATGGTGACGAGTTGATGATCGCGGACACCGGCAAATTCGCTTCCGAGAATAACAACGAACGCGACGGCACGGTTTATCGGGTCGAAAAAGGAATCGCCCGTCCGTTCGCCGCGGGCCTCATGGATCCGACCGATATGAAGTTCATCGGCAGCAAGGCGGTGATTTGCGATCCAGCCGAGAAGGGCAAGGGGCAGGGCGCGATCGTTATTATCTCGTCGCTGCTTTAGCCAAGCTCGCGACTTCTCTCAACGCCACGGCTCGCGGACGATCTCGGTGTCGCCGGTCTCGCGATCGACCAGCAGCATCTCGACCTGGTTATACTGCCCCTTGGGGAAGAATACGTAACCGCTCACGGTAAAGTTCTTCCGGACTTCTTCAGGCTTGAGCGCGAGCGACTCAAGCTGCTGATTGGCCTGCTGGTCGGCTTTCGATTGGCCTTTTTCGGCGCCGCTGAAAATGCCCCATCCACCTCCGAATGCGGTACCGACCAAGGCCCCGGCGCCCGGAGATCCGAAGCCCCAATTGCCTGCTCTGCCCGCAGCTCCTGCGACGGCCCCCGCGGCCGCGCCCACTGCGGCGCCTCCGACCCCGCTCACCGCGGCACTTTGTATCGCTCCGCGCAGCTCGTTGGCGCTGCCGGCCTGGCGGGCCGCTTCACCCGGTGGAAGAGGTGCGACCCGCTCCCCGGCGTCGTTGAGTGCAAACACCTGGCTTGGCACGACCGAACGTGGCGCATCGGAGCCGTTGGCGACCGATACATAGACCGGAGTGACCTCGCCGACGGTAGGCGCGGCGGCGACACTGACGGCCAGTTGGCCTTGTTGCGGAGTCGCGACCACGTTAGGCGTATGCGCGATCGGCGCCGGTGCGACGGCGCATCCCGAAATTGCAACCGCGGTCGCAATCGCGGCGACTCGGAACCGGCTCGCAACGCGGCGATCGACGTCTTTGGCGAGATCTTTTGCCCCTGGATATTTCATGTTTCGCACCGACGTCAGCTCATATTCAAGGATAATGACGCAAAATTAGTGTATCTCCGCCAGCCCCGCGACTATAGACGTGGCGAAGTGCTCGTAGGTTTCAATCAGCACAATCGCCGGCCACTAGCGGTGACCGTGCCCATGGCCAAAGCCATGTCCATTACCATGGCCGCCACCGACAAAATGTCCGCCGACAAATCCGCCGATTAAGATTGGCGGAGGAAAGAACCCTCCGTTCAAGGCGTTCAATGATGCGACTTCTTCCTGCTCCGATTCGGCCGCGTACTCGGTCGTGTCGCTCTCCTGCCGGAGCGCCATCTGGTAGCGGTCGAAGTCGCCTTGATGCCCTTCGTAAACGCATGTGCAGACTTTCGGATCATAGTACCAAAAGACGGCCCCGGAGCTCGCCGCATAGGTGCGAAGTTCATACGGCGGCAGATTTGCGGCGAGCCCGACTTGTTCGGAGGTATCTATCCGAACCGTGTGAAAGCCCGCGTCGGAGAGCTTCGCCTCCGTTTGTCGAATGGCTTCGGGTTTCGAGGCTTCGTAATCGCGATATACCGAGCAGCCCGCGACCAGCGTCGTGAGGAGCACCAGGAGTAATCGTCTTCGCAGCAAAAAGATTCGCCTCCGGTATTCCGATGAAGCAAGGCAATCATATAACCGCCGACGCCGGGACAGAATGAGAAATCGGCAAACCCATCGCCGGTCCTCCGATGTGAGCCATCTTCGCGCGCTGGCGCCTTTGTGATTTAAAGATCTAGCGAGCGTTCGAGCCGGGGTGGCGAAATGGCAGACGCAGAGGACTTAAAATCCTCTGGAGTGAAGACTCCGTGCGGGTTCGAGTCCCGCCCCCGGCACCACTATTTTGGCGTGGCTAGCTTTACCCGGCTGAACTGCCATCGACGATCAGCAGCGGTTGAGTCGCGATTAGACGCGCGCAGCCACCAGCACCTCGGAACTCAGGCCGAAGGAGGAAACTACGTCGCGGAACTCGACTCGCCAGTCCGGTGACGAGACGAAATCCAGCAATTCTACCGGTCGGCATCCGCCAACCAGCGCCGGCCGGGCGGCGTGAATGCGGCTTCAAACGCCGGAGACCGCCTTCTGAAACGCTGAACTCCCTTAGGTGAGACTGACCAGGCATAGCAATCCGCCGGGTTTGAGAAGGTGATGCGCTTCGGACAGCAGTTGCCCGGTAGATTCGCGGCTGAGTAGATCAAGCATGTAATTCGAAACGTAACGATCGAAGCGACCATCCGGCTCGCCGACAGTTACCTTTCCATCGGACAGGCGCACTTCGGCTCGGTCGAAATAGCTGCAAAGGCGCGCTCGGGGCGAGTGCTGCCATCGTCGAGCTGAGATCGACTCCTAGGTAGCGGCAATTCGCCGGCGTGATTTCGGACAATATCTGTAGCGCGAATCGAACGGTACCGCATCCAAACTCTATGGTGGAGTGAGCGGCCTGAAACTTAGCCGCCTGAAGCAGCCTCTGGAGCGGAGGATCTTCGTAAAACCGCTGCCAGTCCTGCCACGCCCCCATGCGATCGTAAAACGCTCGGGTCTGATCGACGGTCAGCACGCGTTCCGCTGTAACGACCCGCAGAATACGTCACTTCTCAACAGAATGCTGCAGGCCCAGCATCTCGCCAAGCATCGCAATGCCGACTTGGAAGCCGACACCGGTAGGAAAGCCCACCAGCAGCGTCTGCGAAAGGAAATCAGCCAGGAAGCCGAGTTTGAACAACCGCGCCAGCAGCAAGCATCCGGCCGTCAACAGTGCTACCAACCCAGCCAGCGCTACATAATGAGCGCTGGCGATAGGCGCGAGCTGTGACAGTCTGCCCGCGAGGATGGCGGCCGTGGCTGAATCCGTCGCCACCACCAAGTAACGCGAAGAGCCGAGCGCTGCGAAGGCTACCAGCAGTAGCAGTAGAGTGTAGAGCCCGCTGACGACCGGCATGCCAGCGATTCGCGCGTAGCCGAGCGCCTGCGGCACATTCATCGCAGCGAGAGTGATGCCAGCCAGCGCGTCGCGCACCGCGCCAGCACGGGTGAACGGGCCGGATGCCGCCGAAGAGCCGGGCCACCGCTCGCTCTGCCGAAGTTTTCCGTATGTCACGTTCACCAACTCGATAAGTTGAGGCGTCTTACCTCTTGCGCGACATCTTCGGCGGCTAATAGCCGCGCCGCCGCGCTGTGTTATTTGCGACGAAGCTCCCCAATAGTCCACCTCCGCTGGCGGAAACCACTGTCGTTCCACCCGTCTTCAGACGTCTCGTGCTTATCCGACGATCCAGCGCAGCGCCTCGCTTGCGTGGCTCTGATCGTAGGCTCTTACCTCCGGATGGACGAAGATCCGGATTGCGCCAATCAGCCAATGCTGCCACTCATGAGCGGCAATGACCGCGATGCGCTCTATCTTCTGTTGGTGGTTTTTCACGAAGCCGGCATGCTTTTCGAAAGCCGCGATATTCTCCCACCCGTTGAAACCGGAAGCATCGATCAGCAATCTGATTTTGCCATGCTGACTGATGAGAGGATCGATTTGCGGCGCAATTTGGCGGAAATCGTCCGCCTTCAATTTATCCGGCACCACGATCTTCAGCGCGTTGGGGGAGATAATCTCTGTCTTGATCATGCAAGACCTCCTTGCTGGTTCACGATGGCTAGCCGACGTGATGTTGGAGAACATTGGAGTAGAGGCATACTTACTTCTTGTGTGACACCTTCGGCGGCTTATCCGCCTCGCTGCGCCTGCCGCACCGCCGCCACGTGATACTTGTGACGAATTTGCGCAATGTCCACCTCGGACCTTTGCGCCGGGCTCGACGACGAATCTCTTGCGGTAGTTCATTGTCGCTGGTTCTCCGATGACTTGGCTACCGACGCACGCACTCCCAGGTACTGCCGATGCTTAGTCACTCCTCTAAGCTATCTTGAGACGGCTCAATACAGGGAACTTCGCGACATCCGCGACGAATGCGAAGACTACTGCCGCGCCCAGTATGCCGCCCACGAGAATGACCGGCAGAGCCGTCATTACGATTCCGCAGATAGCCAACGTCGAGGCGATCAAGACATCCGCTACGGACGACAGAACGAGCCAGCGGCTGGGCGTGGACCACAGGCGTTGGCGTGCGCGGATGGCGTAGAGCGATGCTTCATTGCCGAACACAACGGCGAGAAAGGCCAGAGTTTGCAGCGCCTCGATTTCAAGCCCCAGCCGGAATTTGCCGATAGCAAAAACTGCCGTGCAAAATGCTAACTCGCAGACTCCCATAAAGATCCCGACCATCGTCAAATTGCCGATTCGCCAGGAATTTGGCAGCGGCGAGGGAATCACGTTGTCGGTCGTCAACGACATGCCCAGGAAGTCGCCGGTGAGCATGATGAGGACCATCAGCATGGGAGTAAGGACTGCGTGTCCGGTAATGATCAGACCAACCACCAGGAAAAGCACCTGTACAATCTTTTTGGTAACCGAGCTAAGCGTATAGGTCAGAATGCGCTGAAAGGTTATGCGGCCTTCTTTAACCGAGGCCACGATGCCGCCGAGTCCCGGCTTGGTCAGTACAATGCCGGCGGCCGACTTGGCAACGTCGGTCGCGGTCGACACCGCGATTCCCATTTGCGCCTGACGCAATGCAGGCGCGTCGTTGGCGCCGTCGCCGCACATCGCAACACTGTGGCCGCCCTTCTGGAACGCCTTCACGAGTTTGTATTTGTCCTCCGGAAGGACGCCGGCAAAGACCGCGAATTGCTCGGGCTTCACAGAGTCGCTGATCGGCCCCGGCGGACTCACTGCTCCATCGAGGCCAACCGCGCGAGCCACGATTGCAGCCGTCGCGGGCGCGTCGCCAGTCACCATCACAGTGCGCACGCCCAGAGTGTGCATCTCCGCGATCAACGCCGACGAATCTGCTCGCGGCGGATCGCTAAGCGCGATCAGCCCCGCCAGGCGCATCGCCGCGGCGGTACCAGTCGCGACCGCGAGCAGCCGAAAGCCCTTCGCCTCCAGATCGGTAGCCGCCGCGGACAACTCCAGCACTGGTGACGCGATACGGATCACTGCGGCATAGGCACCCTTTACAACTCGCATGGTGCCGGCGCCGTTTGGATCCGTGGCAGTCGCCTCGGATGTCTTCTTTGCGGGATCGAAGGGGATGAACTTAATCAGCTTCGGCAGCTTGGCGCCCTTGCTCGAGGCTGCGGAGCGAATGGCAGCATCGACAGGATCCTGCCCGCCGTCCGCACTCGCGACCGCCGCTAGTCCCAGCAAGCCGGCCTCGTCGAAGTTCGGCGCGGGATGGACTGCGGTCACAGTCAATGCGTTGAGGGTTAGCGTGCCGGTCTTATCGGCGCACAAGACGTCGATGCTTGCCGCTTCGTCCACTGCCGAGAGGCGCGTCGGAAGCACGCCCAGGCGTGCCAGTGCGCGTGCGCCCAAGGCCGCCGCAACGGTAAAGGTTGCTGGCAGGGCCACCGGGATAGATGCGAGGATGGCGGTCAGCACCAGCGGTATGATTTCAGCCAGCGGCATCGCGAGCCGATAGGCATAGGCCACCAGCATGACAATGATGACGCTGTTGAAGATCGCCAGATTGCGCACGACGCGGAGCACCGCCTTCTGCTCCGAACTTGTGACATGCGCCGTGCGGACCAACTCCGCGGTGCGTCCGAATTTGGTGCGCGTGCCAGTCGCTGTGACCTCTGCGACCGCCTCTCCCCGCCGCACCAGCGCGCCGGCATACGTCTGCACGCCGCTGCCACCTTCGATGGGTATGGATTCGCCGGTAAGCATGGACTGATCGAGAAGGACTGAGCCCTCGACAATGTGTACATCGGCCGCCACCACGGCACCCAGCGACAGCTTCACAACATCGCCCGGCACCAAGCCGACCGCCGGCACAGTCTTCCATACACCGTCGCGCTTGACTGACGCGTTCAGGGCCAGCCGCGACTTCAGCGCGGCGAGAGTCGCCTGTGCGCGCGACTCCTGAAAAAACCCGAGCGCCGCGTTGAACACCAGCAGGGCCGCGATGACCGCCGCCTCGATGTACTTGCCGAGTACCACCTCCAGCACGATCGCCGCCTCGAGCATCCACGGAACCGGGGTCCAGAATTTGCTCAAGGCTGAACGCAACGGGTGCACCGTCGCGTCGGGCATCGCATTGGGGCCGAACTTCTTGAGCCGGGTAGCGGCCTCTTCGCTCGTAAGGCCGCCCAGCGAGTCATCGTTGGCCGTGCCGTCGGACTTGTCAGATGCACCGGCTGCGGCAGGTGGCGCGGTCGCGGGTTTGCACTCGCTCGGTGAAGCAGGATTCAAGATTGGTTCGCTGCCTTGATGACTGGAGCCGGATGAAGGCTGGCATTGATTCTTGCCAAATGGCGCTGATGGTTCGCAGTCCCAAGATGCATCAGGCGGTAAACCTCAACCTTCACCATGTCGTTGATGAAAAACCACACGAGCGCATAGCCCCACAGTAACAGCGCGTACTTCCATCCCAGCGGCGTCATGCCCCATCCATAGACCGCGGCGAGGGTTCCGATGACCTGGGTTGTTTCGGTGGCAACGACCAGGCGCCAATTGGGCCACGGGCGCTGCCAGAACGTTCCAACGCTTCGCGTGATGTAGATCGTGAGGTGCCCGGCGACCAGGAGCTTGAGGAACATCAGGCTCTGAACAACGGGCCGCGGTAGATGAAAATACTTCTCTGCGATCCAGAAAAGGCCGAAAGCTGAGATTACGCCCATCACGCCGAGAACCGAGCTCACGGTCAGCACGCGTTCCATGTCCCAGCGGACCGGGCGTGGAGCTGCAATGGTGTTGTCGTAGGCGATCATCATGATCGGGAAGTCATTGAGCACCGCGATGAGCACGATCATGACTGCGGTTACCGGGTAGAAGTTAAACACCACGATCGCGAGGGTCATGAAGAGCAGTACGCGGATCGTTTCGGAAATCCTGTAGATTGCGTAACTGTTCATGCGCTCGAATATCTTGCGCGCTTCCGCGATCGCAGCGGTGATCACGGAGAGACCTGTCGCGGTGAGCACCAGGTCCGAAGCCGCACGAGCCGCGTCCGTCGCGCCGCTTACCGCGATCCCGCAATCTGCCTGCTTGAGCGCGGGGGCGTCGTTGACGCCGTCGCCGGTCATGCCAACAATATGCCCACCAGCCTGCAGCGCCTTGACGATCTTGAACTTGTGCTCGGGGAAAACCTGCGCGTAGCCGTCGGCCACATCTATCTTGTCACTGTCGTCAGCCTTACCGTCAGGAAAGAGATCGCCGGCAACCGCGATGTTTGGTCCGAGCTTGAGTTCGAGCGATACCTCGCGGGCGATTGCAAGGTTGTCGCCGGTTACCATGCGAACCTGCAGTCCCATTTTTCGCGCGGTCATGATGGTCGAGGCCGAATCGTCACGCGGAGGATCCGACAGCGACAGCAGGCCAAGGAATTCCCACTTTCCCTGCGCATCGGTACGCGCGACGCCTAGTGTGCGATAGCCTTTGCTCGCCAGATCGTTAACCTGGTCTTGAGCTTTTTTGCGCGCGTCCGCGTCGGGATGCACAAGGTCGAGGATTACCTGCGGCGCTCCCTTCGAAACTTTGAAGGTGACGTTATCGTGTTTGACCTCGGCCTCGGTTCGCTTGCTGACCGGGTCGAAGGGTGTGAAGTGAGTGATTTGGTAAGTCTTTAACACGGAGTTGTCGCCGAGACCTTGGATGACGGCCTCGTCAATGCTATCGCCTCCCTCCGTTCGCGACGCCAGCGCAGCGCCAAGGATCAAATCCTGCGCGTTGCCCGCCTTGAAAATCACGGGACTGCCTAACTTGAGCTCGTTCTTGGTGAGCGTGCCAGTTTTGTCCGCGCACAGAATGTCCATGCCCGCCATCTCTTCGATCGCGACGAGGCGGGATACGATAGCTTTCATTCTGGCGAGCACAGATGCGCCGACGGCCATCGTGACGGACAGTACGGCGGGCAACGCGACCGGGATCGCAGCTACCGTGAGAATCAGTGCAAACAGAAGAGTCTCAACCAAAGGGTCGCCGCGATATAGCGCGACCGTCAGGATCAATGCGACCAGGCCGAGCGTGATCAGAATGAGGAAATTGCCGATCTTGATCACCGCTTTCTGAAAGTGAGAGACCGTCTGTACAGTCTCGACCAGTCGTGCGGTGCGGCCGAAGAGTGTGTTCATTCCGGTCGCGGTGACTAACCCATTCATCTGGCCCATGCGCACGATCGATCCCGAATACGCTACGTCATTTTTCTTCTTGTCGACCGGCAGCGATTCGCCCGTCAGCGCCGACTGATCGATGCTGAGGTAGTCGCCATCGACCAGCTTCAAGTCGGCGGGGATTACATTGCCGAGCTTGACCATGACAATATCTCCGCTCACCAGGGTCTTTGCCTCAACGTCACTCCATTTGCAGTCGCGCAACACTCGCGAATGCAGCGCGAGATGCTTCTTCAGCGCCTCGATTTCGTTATCCGCTTTGAATTCCTCCCAGAAACCGACAACGGCATTGAGCGCCAGCATGAAAAAGATGATGACGAAGTCTTCCCAATGTCGAACGACCGCGGAGAGCACCGCAGCGATTTCGATCATCCATGGGATAGGCCCCCACAGAAACGTCAGGAATCGCTTGAGTGGGCTGATGTGCTTTTCTTCGATGGCATTAGGGCCGTCCTTCTTGAGCCGGGTCGCCGCTTCTTCCTGAGTCAGTCCATGCTCGACGCTCGAATGGAACTTGGTCAGCGCCTCCTGGATCGTTCCGGTATCATTGGGCGTTTGCACACCCTTTGGTTCATCGGGCTTGGCCCCATTTGTCTTGGGAGCATCGGCCTGGGAGGCATCGACCTTGGTCGCATCTGCGGAAACTGAAGCCTCAGCCTTTTGCCAGTCGCTGATCTCATTTCCGGGTCCGCCCTGGCGCGCCTCGAATATTTCGTAGGCGCGCTTGCGAATCTCGCCTACCCTGGACTTCAATCCATTGGATTGTTCAGCACCTGTCTTGCCTCCGTTTTGCCCGGAGTCTTTTGGATCGAAGGTCTTCGCTACTTCTCCGCAATCTCGCTCGACAGCCATTTTCAACTCCTGCCCGAAAGCTCGCGAGCCCTGCTATTTTGCGCCAGCGCCTGAAAGCGGCTGCTGCGTCTGGCTGCGAGGGCGCCACGCCAGATCATCGGTCATCACATAAGTAGCCAAGGCTGCAAGCATCAAAGTCACGGCGACCCACAAGCGCCAGTCATGATGTGCATGCTTCCAGTAAGGACGATGGAAGCCATGGTTGACACCGTCGCCGTCTGAACCTTCGTTACCGTGGTGACTGTGCTTTGTCTTACTCATGAGTCGTCGCCTGCTCGCCGCGGTACACCCGCGGCGACCTTGGCGCCGTTACTGCCCGACGCCTTCCATTCCCAGTTGCGGATTTCCGGCAAGTCCTGGCCGTGTCTATCGATGTACTGCTTGTGCTCGATGAGCTTGTCCTGAACCATCTGCTTCAGATACGCGCCCTTGGCACCTAAATGCGGCAGACGATCCACGACGTTTTGCACCAGGTGAAATCGATCCAGATCGTTCTGCACCCTCATGTCGAAGGCCGTCGTGATAGTCCCCTCTTCCTTGTAGCCGCGAACGTGCAGGTTTTGGTTGGTACGGCGGTAGGTCAGGCGGTGGACTAGCGTTGGGTATCCATGGAAGCCAAATATAATTTGCTTGTTCCTGGTGAAGAGCGAATCGTAATCCGTCTCACTTAGCCCGTGCGGATGCTCACTGGCAGACTGGAGCTTCATGAGATCGACGACATTGATCACCCGGATTTTCAAATCGGGCAAAAAGTTGCGAAGAATGGAAACGGCAGCGAGGATCTCCAGCGTGGGCGTGTCTCCGCAACAGGCCATTACCACGTCGGGCTCGGCGCCCTGATCGTTGCTGGCCCATTGCCAGATTCCAATTCCTTCCGTGCAATGCACCACCGCCTCTTCCATGGTGAGCCATTGGGGCAGTGCGTGTTTGCCTGCTACCACGACGTTGACGTAGTGCCTGCTGCGCAGACAGTGATCAAAAACCGATAGCAGACAGTTGGCGTCGGGCGGCAGGTACACGCGCACGATACCAGCCTTCTTGTTGATAACGTGGTCGAGGAAGCCAGGGTCCTGGTGCGTGAAGCCGTTGTGATCCTGCTGCCAGACGTGGGAGGCGAGCAGATAGTTCAGCGACGCGATCTTCCGGCGCCAGGGTAGTTCCAGCGTCACCTTCAGCCACTTGGCATGCTGGCTGAACATCGAGTCGACGATGCGAATGAATGCCTCATAGCTGTTGAACAGCCCGTGCCGGCCGGTGAGCAGATAACCCTCGAGCCAACCTTGGCACTGGTGCTCGCTGAGCATCGAGTCCAGCACCCGTCCGGCGGGCGCGAGGAATTCATCATTCTTGGCCTCGCGCGCGTCCCACTGACGGTTAGTGACTTCAAAAACCGCGCCCAGAAGATTCGAGAGCGTCTCATCGGGGCCGAAGACGCGAAAGTTACGCTGCTCCTGATTCAGTTTGGCCACATCACGCAGGAACTTGCCCAGCACGAGAGTATCCTGGGCCTCGACGGCGCCGGGTGATGGGACCTCTACAGCGTGCTCGCGGAAGTCTGGCATCCGCAGGTCGCGCAGCAGAATTCCGCCGTTGCTATGCGGGTTGGCGCCCATCCGCCGTTCACCCTTGGGCGCCAGCTCGGCCAATTCCGGCATGAGACGGCCGTGCTCATCGAACAACTCCTCGGCCTTGTAGCTCTTCATCCAGCTTTCAAGCAGCTTGACGTGGTCGGGATGTTCGGGATCAACGAGAAGCGGCACTTGGTGCGATCGGAAGGTGCCCTCGATTTGCAAGCCGTCAACGACTTTCGGTCCCGTCCAACCCTTGGGTGATCTCAGTACGATCATTGGCCAGCGTGGCCGAGTGGTGTCGTTATTCTTCCGTGCATTGCTTTGGATTTGTCGGATGTCCTCGATGACCTTTTCCAAAGTACCCGCCATGAGTTGATGCATCTTTTCCGGCTCGTCACCTTCGACAAAGTAAGGTGTCCATCCGCAGCCTCGCAGGAATTGCTCCAGTTCGTCATGCTCAATGCGAGCCAGCAAGGTCGGGTTGCTTATCTTGTAGCCATTGAGGTGCAGGATCGGTAGCACGGCTCCGTCGGAAATTGGATTCAGCAGCTTGTTGGACTGCCATGCGGTCGCGAGCGGCCCGGTTTCCGCCTCACCGTCGCCGATGACGCAGGACACGATAAGATCGGGATTGTCGAACGCGGCTCCGAAGGCGTGGCTTAACGAGTAGCCCAGCTCGCCACCTTCGTGGATCGAGCCCGGCGTCGTCGGTGCAACGTGGCTGGATATCCCCCCGGGAAATGAAAATTGCTTGAACAACTTCTTCAGTCCCGCTTCGTCCTGGCTGATGTTCGGATAAATCTCACTATAGGTGCCTTCGAGATAAGTGTTGCCCACCAGCGCCGGACCGCCATGACCGGGACCGGCAATGTAGAACATATCCAGGTCGTATTCCTTGATGACCCGGTTCAAATGCACATAGATGAAGTTCTGGCCCGGCGTCGTGCCCCAGTGTCCGACTACCAGCGGTTTCACGTCCGACAATTTGAGCGGCTCGTTTAGCAGGGGATTGTTGTAGAGATAAATCTGGCCGACCGAGATGTAATTGGCGGCGCGCCAGTAGGCGTCCATCTTGTGAAGCAGTTCCGCGGAGAGAGTCTCTGCGTTCATGGTTCGATTCTCCTTTTTCAGCCAAGGCCAAGAACGCTGCAAACCGTCCTGGCGATCATGAGGTCTTCATCCGTACGAATGACGCGGACCGTGACCCGGCCGGCCGCCGCGGAAATCACGCCTTCATTCGCCGCGTTTCGCTTCTCTTCGAGTTCAATGCCGAGGAATCCCAGGCCGTCGCAAATGCGGGACCGGACCACGGGGGCGTTTTCGCCGATGCCGCCGGCGAACACCAGCGTGTCCAGTCCGCCCAGCGACGCCGCGAATGCGCCGATCCACTTCTTGACCTGGTAACAAAACACCGCGACCGCTTCGGCCGCCCGCACGTCATGCGCTTCAAGTTCGAGCAGGTCGTGCATGTCGGAACTGGTCTCGGACATCCCGAGCAGCCCCGACTGGAAATTGACCATCTCGTTGAATTCCTTCGCGCTCATTTTTTCCGAGCGCGTCAGATACCAAACCAGTCCGGGATCGAGATCGCCCGAGCGGGTGCTCATCGGCACTCCGGCCGTCGGAGTGAAGCTCATGCTCGTGTCAATCGATTTGCCGTGACGCACCGCCGCCAGGCTCGCGCCGTTGCCGAGATGCGCGAGGATGACCCGGCCTTGTGCCGCTTCCATTCCCGCCACGCGGGCGAGTTCTCCCACTAAAAACGCATACGACAACCCGTGGAATCCGTACCGCCGCACACCTTGCGCCTCGTAGCGACGAGGGATGGGCAACAACCGGGCGACTCGCGGCAGGTCTTGGTGAAAAGCTGTGTCGAAACACGCGACTTGCGGCACATCCGGAAACCGGTGATGAAACGCACCGGTCAACAGAATCTCCTCGGGCATATGCTCGGGATCGAATGCGCTCAGCCGGTGCAACTCCTCGATCATTGCCGGGGTGATTCGCTGCGCGCTGCTATACTTCGGCCCGCCATGCACCACGCGATGCCCGACCGCTGTCAAAGCGTCGCGATCCATGCGTTGCTCCAGCCAATCCATCAAGACCTTCACAGCGACCGTGTGGTTCGGCACAGCCAACGCTCGCGAAAATTTCTCCGAGCCTTTGATTGCGAACCTGGCGTCGGGCAGGCCGATCCGGTCGGTACTTCCGTCCAACGAACGGCGTAGCGGCTCGCCAGCTTCAAACAACGCGAATTTAATGCTCGACGAGCCGCCGTTGATCGTCAGAATCTTTGAGCTAGCCGGCTTCGTGATTAAGTCCTTCGCCGGTATGCAATCCGAACGAACCCGGTTTCGCGCACGCAGAAGTGCAGTGCCGCTTTCTTCATCGCCTTTTCACAGCCACCCCCCGCGAAACCCCGCGCGATGCAAGCCGCTTTCGATGTAAGGGCAGTGTCGCATCAACCGCCACGACAAGCCGGTACGATAGTTTTCGATCATTAAGATGATCGGACCTTGATTAATTCCGTAATGCCATGGTGATACCCATCCACAGGAAGTGCTCGATTCTACCGGATAGGTCGGGTTGAAAGTCGCTTTGAATCCGAAAGGGTTGTGCGCGGTTAATTTAACCTGATTAATGAAGTAGTCGATCGTAGGCAGCACGATCTCCGGCGCGAACGGCAGCGATGTCACTGCCGCCCACGGCGCGATGCTGCCGTCGTCGGGGCCATACGGGACGCCCCGTCCCAGGTAATCGAAGAATTGGCGCTCGATGCCGCCCACCTTGATTGTCTCGGCGCCAGGGCCGTCGCTCGCGGTGATTCCCCAGCAATGGCGGCCATAGCCGGCGAACTTGAGCGGATTGTCTATAGCGTACTGTTGTTGGACATAGGTCGCTCGACGGCTGTTCTCGAAATAGTCGATGCCCTTGACGCGCATGAACGCATCCTGAATGCCGCGAAAGTCAATCCAGATATGCGAGAGCTGATGTGTGAACAACGGCCCGGCGTAAAGGTATTCATATCCGTAACGGTGTTCCCACCGATAAGTCGAAATCCACCCCGTGTAGGAGCTCTCGGGCAGCGGACGAGTAGGCGAGCCCATCCCCAGGACGTACAGCAGCATCGCTTCGTCGTAACCTTCCCAACGGTACTTGAGGAACCCGCTCTCGGGCTTCCAGCCGTGGGTAAGCGTTGCGCCACCGTTTTGCGCCCATTGCCAATCCGCGCGTCGATAGAGCCGGTCAGCGAAGGTGCGGATTTCATGCTCGTCGGCGGTATCCGCGTCGAAGTAAACTCCCGCGGTCAAAGCACCCGCGAGCAAAAAAGCGCTATCTACTGTTGATAGTTCACATTGCCAGGCGCGCCGGCCGGTTCGCATGTCGAGAAAGTGATAGTACAGTCCCTGGTACCCGGTCGCCTCGGGCTCGGGGCCTTGTGGGCTGTTCCAGAAGAAACGCAGCGTCGTTAGCGTTCGTTCTACCGCAGCGGCACGCGACATAAATCCGCGCTCGACGGCCACCGGGTAAGCCGCCAACGCGAAGCCGGTAGCTGCTATACTCGCAGGCCATTCCGGCGCGGTCTTATCGATCACCAGCCCGTTGTCCGGATTCGTCTCATGCAGAAAGTAGCTGAACGATTTGCGCTGAAGTCTTTCCAGCTCAGCGTCCGCGACCGGTTTGCCTGTCATGCGACTTACTTTTGCAACCGCATCTTCTGCGTTAGCCATTCGGCACCTGTGCGATTGCCGGTTGCAAAAACTTCACTCGCAGATTTCAAATGACATCGTCGAACTCCGACCGTCCGACCTGGAATCCGAATCGTGTGTCAGCGTACCTGCCCGGCGTGGATTAACCTGAACCGGAAATTCTCGGTGCTCATACTAAACCGCCGTTCGCAGCTACTTTAGCAGATTTAGGATTTGGCTGAGCCGGCGATTGGCATCATCTGTTCTTTTGATAACCAACCGCTTTACTTGACCGTGATTTCCTGTCGGCCGGAAGCCCAGGTTCTTTCACTCACAGATGAATTTATTGGGCTTTGTTGAGGACCACGCCTTCGATGGAACCCGAGTCCGGTATCGCTTCAGCTTTGAGGAAATCGTTTGTTGAGCCGTAGTTGCAATTTGAGAGGTCCAAATGCCACCTCCGTGGAGTGCCGTTCAGAATGAATTGCGCAGTTCCAGGAACGCTGAGCCATCCCTGCAACTCGCCGATTTTACGATGGCAGGCCGCGAAGCAACAAAACGGGACAACCGGCGTGCTGCACGACTCTTTCGGCGACGCTGCCAATGAGAACATGCGCCAATCCCGTCCGCCCGTGCGTCGACATGACGATCAAACTTGCGTTGACCTTTTTTGCCGCGTCAACGATCGCCTGGTATGGGACACCGAACTCTACGAGCGTGCGGCAGTTGACGCCGCGCTTGCCCATGCCTCTGCAGATTTCCTCGAGCTTCTCTTCAGCTGCGCGCGCCTGTTGTTCGAGAAGCGCTCCGGAATCGGGGACCAATATTGGCGACTCGTAGTAGCTGCGTTCGACGGCAGACATCAATATGAGTTCAGCACCGTATGGCCGACTGAATTCGACGGCCTCGTCGAGCGCTTTCAGAGAGGGTTCGGAAAAATCGATCGGCACCAAAATTCTTTCGAGCTTCATCATTTTTGATTTCTCCTCACTGCCAAAACTCCGCCGCGTTGTTGGAATTGAGTCGCGGCAACACAGCGAATCCAGGGGGCATTCCATGCGGTGTGAAGCATCTCTTTCGTGCGACCAGTTTTTGGGCCAATGTCTTTGCGCTGAACCCCCTTCGACACCGCGCCATCGATCATCTGCTTGAACGTAAATTCAGAGTGTTAGGAAGTTTGGTCAGGTTTTCGGGCGACAACTGAAGATAAACCCCTCGTGCCCTCAAGCGCCAGACCTGTAGGACCGACACGTTTGTGAGGTCACTTCTCCCACCTCATGTCACGCGCGAAATTGTTAAGACGCCTATGCACGCAAAGACCGCGATGCTGGTGCCATTTGTGCGCATCTAGAGCTAACATGGGATCGTCGATCAGCTATCGAATTTGACCCTACGCTCGTGCATCTTCTCGTCCAAAGATGAATCCATTCAGGTTTCCTTGACAACAGCGTTGATCGGCCTTATGAATGATGAATGGATTCATCTTTGGACATACGGCCAGTCGGACTTCGCGACCGGCAGAAACTGGAGCGCGAGCGTCGTATCGTTAAGGCGGCCGAGAAATTGTTCGCCAGGAAGGGCTACGCCGAAGTCGCAATGGAAGATGTAGCGGCCCGCGCAGGCCTCGCAGTTGGAACAATCTACAACTATTTCCCGTCGAAATCGGCGCTGCTACTGGCAATCGTCAGGCGTGAAACGGAATCGCTGCTTGCGCGAGGGCGAAAGATCCTTGACGACCCGCCGCGCGACCCGGTGGCGGCCGCGTGCGCGTTCACAGAAATTTTTCTCGAGGACTTCACGCGTGACGACCGACGGCTGTGGCGTGAACTTTTCGGCGCTGCGATCGCCGAGCCGACCACAGTCGGGCGGCGCCTGTTCGACGGCGACACGCAACTGGTGACGCAGCTCGCCGCGCTGCTTGAACGATACCGGACAGACGGGATTCTCGGATCCGACCTAGAACCCATGCCCGCGGCGACCGTCCTTTACGGCGTCTGCTTCACCTGGATGACCGCTTACTTGATGAACGACGCGATCAGCGCCGAGATGGTGCGCAACGAAATTCGCCGCGGCACTGCGATCGCCATGCGCGGATTGTTCCCCCGGGCCCAACCAATCTCAACTATCACCGGAGGTGCCGGACTATGATCGAGATTATCGAAGGCTTTCCCGACAACGTAGTGGGAATTCTGGCCAAGGGCGAAGTGACGAGAAAGGACTACCTGGAGGTGGTGATACCGGCAATAGACAAGGCGCTGAAGCGAAATGCCAAGCTGCGGCTTTACTACGATCTGGGTTCCCAATTCACCGGAATCGATTTCGGCGCCGAATGGGAAGATTTCAAACTCGGAATTGAGCATCTTTCCCGTTGGGAACGGGCGGCCGTCGTGACCGACGTCGCCTGGATCAGGCATCTGGTCGGCGCTTTTCGCTTTCTGATGCCCGGAGAACTGCGAGTCTTCACTACCGCCCAGATATCAGAGGCCCGGAAATGGATCGTCACCGCGTAGCCTGAGGCCGCAATCCGATCTCAAAGGAGGAGCCATGGCTCTCGACGATTTTATTCCGAATCAGTGGTACCCGATCTTCGACAGCTCGAAATTGAAACCGCGCAAGCCGGTCGGCATCACGCGCCTGGGCGAGCGGCTGGTGTTGTGGCGCGACAACGGCGGCGCCGCCGTGTGCATGACCGACCGCTGCCCTCATCGCGCCGCGCAACTCAGCCTGGGATGGGTCCGCGACGACTGCCTTGTGTGTCCATTTCACGGACTGCGGTTCGATTCCGCCGGCCGATGCGTGCTGATTCCCGCCAATGGCGAGGGGCAGCCGGTGCCGCGCGGCTTCGATTTACCGACGCGACAGGTCCGCGAGGCGCACGGCCTCGTCTGGTATTGGTACGGTGATTCCGACCCCGCCACGGAAATCCCGTGGTTTCCCGAAGCGCCGGAACCCGGTTCGCGAACCAGCTTCGTGCAGCGCGATTATCCTGTTTCATATCTGCTCGTGATGGAGAACCTCGGTGACATCCATCACGTGCCCTTCGTTCATCGAGCTACGATTCCTGGCGCGGGCACTCGGGTCGAGGCGCAGGAGGCGCGGCTCGACGGCGATGTCATTCGAATGAAAGTGTCGCTGCATCACGAACGATCAGGCTGGATGCGTCCCAATTACAACTTCACTTACGCCATTCGACTACCCACCCTCGCGACGATTGCGGTCGCAAGAGGGGTGCAGTTCATCGCCAGCGCAACGCCGATCGATCGCGACCATACCTGGCTGTGGGCGCGATACCAGCAGGCCTACATTCCGGGATGGCTGGGCGGCCGAGCCGTCGCACGGCTCGCGGCGAAATTCGACCTCGAGTTGGTGTTCACGCATCAGGACATGCGGATGCTCGCGAGCCAGCAGCGCAATGACCCCGACGATATCTCGTCCTATCGCCTGTTCGAGGCGGATCGGGCGATCGCGTTGTATTTTGGTCTACGCAAACAGGCTATAGACGAAGCTCATTCGCGGCTCAGTTCGATCAAACTTCGCGCCCCCGTCGCCGAGTGATCCGAAGCCTCGCAGGCCTTTCGCGATTTGCTGAAACTTAAGCCTTTACCGTGCCCCGTGTGCAGCAAAACTCGCAGGCTGACTTCCCACTGTCCGCGGCATGAACAGCATTGGAAAGGAATTTACGTACGTCAAAGCGACCGCCTGCGGCCATGCCGAGGGGGCCACTGACATGGATGGCCACCCCGCTCCCAGGAGCCCGCAAATCGGCCCGACAGGCCTTTAAAACCAGTCGGATATTCTTGAAAACTTACACATAAAGTTACACAGTCTCACATGAGCGAAGGAAGAAAACCAATGTTTTCAAGTAGTTATAGTCAAACCTAGACGACTTAAAATCCTCTGGAGCGAAAGCTCTGTGCGGGTTCGAGTCCCGCCCCCGGCACTGTATTCTGACGGAGCGAGGTTCATTCCGTGAATGCCGCAGATTGACAGCCATCGACGATTAGCATCGCTCTAGCTGCTATGCTTCGAATCTCCCGCAAGAAGCTCTACGCGAAGATCGAAAAAGGACGGTCTGTAGAGTAACGGTCTTAGAATCGATGCGACGGAAATTGCTCGTCGATCCACTCTTCGGCCTGCGACTCCTTGTCAAACTCGACAGCCTGTTTCTTCCCCTTCCAGGGAATATGCCACCGTCCAGTCTCAGGATCTTTCTCGATTAGATATCCTTGATACTCACTCATCTTGCGGCCTTCCCACTATGTGACCGTCTAATCGCTGAGCTGGGCGAACAGCATCCTTCTGAGCGTTGGCAGCAGTCGCATCTCTTCACTGTCGATGAGGTCATCGAGCTTGATCGCAAGTGCGCACAGCGCTTTGCCGGCCACCGAGACGACCTTGTCTGGATCCTCTTCGAATGACACTCCGATTAGCCTGCCGATCAGAGCGCGGATCTCGCGGTGGTTCTTTTTGATTCGATCCATGACCCCGGCAGAGATGCCGCCTTCACCTTCAGCCCATGGCAGCAGGGTTTCATCTTCGCTGAGCAGATGCTGATTGAGTCGCGGCTTCAGAAGTTCCCAGCATCGCTGCGCCTGCGTGCGCATCTCGCGATCCGACGGCTTGAAGCCGAGAATCACCCCGGCGACCGCCGCGTCCAGCAGCGGCATCCCGAGCAGGTATTCTTCGCGGCTCAGCTCTTCGGTTAGGTTTCGTATCTTGCGGGTGTCGTTGAGCTTCTTGGCTCGCTTTGCGGACGGCTTCTTGGCAGCGCTCATATTCGCTTTCATAGACTCACCGTTGCGACGGTTCAAGCTCCGGCGCGAGCCTCGGCAGGGTCGCTACGAAAATAGATTTCCCGCCCGTCACGAGTTTCCAGCACGCCATAGCCGTCAGGCGGAAAGATAGTGGTGACTCGAACGTCGGGGGAACGTAGTCTTCGAGCGCTTTGACGTGCGCGAGGATTTGCGTCTCGACCGCTTCAGTCATCGCCGATTCAGATGAATTGATCTGAAATTGCATTTTCCTCTCCTAATCCCGGATCGCTGATAGCCAACTCCAGCATTCCTTTTCATTGTTCGTGCCGAATGATTGCGGCAATTGAGTGTCGGCTATCCGACGAAATTCGGGCGCCAACCCGAATCTTGTATCGTTCGGATACAGGCGCTGCCACCGTTGGCGACAGGCGTCATAGCCAAGGGTCGAATGACGGCGATCCCGATCCTTAAGAGGAGTCCGCACCCTAGTTTGGTGCTTCAGGGGACATTTATGTTCGATCATGAGACGGCCGATTAGGTCGATTCTTTCGAAAGTCTGATTGTTTTGCGAGAAAGTTTGCGGACGAGCTCGGTCCAATGCTCGGGGACTCAGCGGCGGGTGATCATGTAGACGTAGCTGCGACGCGTCTCGGCGCTAGGTGAACGCAAATATGGGTATCTGGGGCACAACTGTTGCTCTCAGACGGAAGCGCCGAGTGAGTCGGCGCAGATCGGGGGAGACTATGCGAGCCGGACGAATTTTCTCGACATTTCTGTTCGCAATCGCAGTCGCGGCGTTATCAATGGCGGGGCCGGCACGCGCGGCAGACAGTGACGCTACCGCCGCCGCCGCGCTCAAGGAAATCAGAGCCGAGATGCGTCAGATGCGAGAGGAGCGCAAGCGCGACCGCGAAGTTATTCGCTCACTCGAGGTCAAGGTTCAGCAGCTCGAGACGAAAGATTCAAGCGTCGAGACCACCACGCGCCAACTGCAGAGCACCGATCAGAAGCTGAAGGAGACCACGCTCGAGCTTCAGCAGACCAACGCCCAGGTGAAGACCTTGCAGACGAAGGTCGAAGCGCCGATCGCGTCGTCGCAGTTTGGCACTGCGGTCGAGCAATACCTCGGATCGCATTCGTTCACGGTGACCGGGGCGGCCGGCGGCCAATTCATCTACGACCAGCAGAGCGGAGCGCTCGACGGCCTGCATCACGCGTCGCAGAACTCGTTCTTCTTCGATTGGGAACCGATGATCCTGTATCGCCCGACGGACTGGATACTCTTTCAGGGCGTATTCAGCGCGGGGTTTGGAGCGACCGGGACAGGAACCGATCTGTCCACTGCGGATTTTCAGATTTTTCTAAACAAGTACATGACGGTCGTCGCCGGGCTTTTCGATCAACCGTTCGGCGATTGGTATGAAGCGCAGAGTCCGATGTGGGTAAACCGGTTCGTCACTGCGCCACTGCCGTTCGGAGTCGAGCCCGTGGTTCCACCGGGCGAGCTTGGAATCCAGCTTCGCGGCGGAATGCAATTTGGCGCGCTCGGACAGGATTTCGATTGGACGGTCTGGGGTGGCAACGGACCGAATTTCAGCTCGAACGTCCTCGGCGCGGCGATGTCGAGTCCGACCGCAGTCGCCTTCAGCCAGACCAACGGCAAGTCCATCGGCGGGCGCTTTCGAATCTACCCCCTGCCGGTGGATACGAAGTGGGGCAGGCTCGAGCTCGGCGCCTCCACCTACAACGGCAAGTGGAACAACGGAGATTGGTTCAACTCGTGGGGCGTGGATTTCAATTACTTCGTCGGCAACCTGCAGACCCGGGGCGAGTGGCTGTCATCGTATCGCCAGATGCCGATGGGGCAGGCGTCCGACAATCGACAGGGATGGTACCTGCAGGCCGGCTACTTCCTGAGCGGGGTTAAAGTCCCCGGCGTTCCCGAGGTGATCGACAATTACCTCCGTCGATTCGAGCCGCTGGTGCGTTATTCGGGCGTAAACCAGCGCGGCGTTTCGATCGCCGACATCCAGGGCGCGACCGGCGTCGGGCTGGGCGGCACGCAGGTGGGATTGGTCCCCGATTTCGGCATCAACGGGTCGCCTGCGACGTACGCGCCGCATGCTCGCGAAGTGGCGTTGGGTCTGGACTATTGGATCGCACCGTCGATCGTCTGGCAAAACGAATTCGATATCGAACTGCCGCGCGACGGAGGGCTGTTCGTTAACTCCAAGGGCGTCGAGACATCGGCGCGCTCAATCCCGAACGATCACGCGTTCCTGAGCCAGATCACGGTTGGGTTCTGAGCGGAGTCACGATGATGAAGAAAATATTCGTGGCAATTGCATTTGCAATGCTCCTGATCGGGACGGCACGGACTTCCGTCCGGGCCCAGGCGCAAGAAGATATGTCTCCGGCTGAGCACAAGCGACTCTTCCGGGAGGGTGCTAAACTGTGGCCGGTCTACTGCAACACCTGTCACAACGCGCGCCCGGGCTCCGAGAAGGCGCCCTACGAGTGGGACCAGATCATGATGCATATGCGTACGCTCGGAAATTTTCCGCCGGAAGACGCCAAGGCGATACTCGAATACCTCAAGGCTCGTTGAATCGGCTTGAGTTGCGCAACAATGAGACGGAGGACGACGTGAATCGAATCATCTCAATCCTTGCTGCGTGCACAATCATCGCACTGGCGTTTGTGCCCGCGCGCGCCGGCGACATGGCCACCGCCAAGACCAACTACGATACATTTTGCGTGAAATGTCACGGCCCCGGCGGCAAGGGCGATGGTCCCGCCGCGGCCACACTGTCCACCAGCCCGCGCAATTTCACTGACTGTGCCGCGATGGGCAAGATTTCCGACGATACGATGTTCAATGTGATCAAGAACGGCGGCGCGGCCGCCGGTCTCAGTAAAGACATGCAGGCGTGGAGCTCAGGCTTCGAGGATGGCGAGATGCACGACCTCGTCGCGTACATCAGGACCTTCTGCAAGAAGTAGCGCGATGAGCGATGGAAATTCGATCGACGCGACGCCGCGCGACTTGTGGTGGTTCCGCAAAAATGTGCCGTGCCTCGATGCATGTCCGGTCAAGACGGATGCGGGCCGCTACGTTCAGCTGATCGCGGAAGGACGCCTCGCGGAGGCATACCGCGTCGCGCGCTCACCCAATCCGATCGCCTCGATATGCGGACGCGCTTGCGGCGCTCCATGCGAAGACGCATGCCGCCGTGGCAAAATCGACGCGCCTGTGACGATTCGCGCACTCAAGCGTTTTCTCACCGAGCAATTCGGCCCCGAGGCGCTCTCCTCCAAGGGAGTGCGCGAGATGATCGCGGGTCCGACGGGCGGCGGCAGCGTTACTCCCGGTCATATCGACATACCCGGCGCGCAGCCTCACGTCGGTGGGTCGAAGCGCAAGGTCGCGGTCGTCGGCGCAGGGCCGGCCGGGCTCGCGTGCGCAAACGATCTGGCGCTGATGGGCTACAGCGTGACGGTGTTCGAAGCGATGGAGCACGCGGGCGGGATGCTTCGATACGGAATTCCGGCCTACCGCTTGCCGCGCGAGGTGATCGACTGCCAGGTCCGCGAGATCGAAGCGCTCGGCGTCGAGTTTCGCTACTCGGCACCGCTTAAACCCGGCTTTGGAGTTCGGGAGCTGAAGCAGCAGGGTTACGAAGCAATTTTCCTGGCCGTTGGCGCGTCGCGCGGCCGCGCAGTTCCGATCGAAGGCACCGATGCCGACGGCGTGATCAAGGCGATCGACTATCTGCTCAACATAAATCGCGGCTATCGCGTTGCGCTGGGCGGCAAGGTGGTCGTAATAGGCGGCGGCCTGGTCGCGATCGATGCGGCTCGGACCGCGGTTCGCGCGCTCCTGCCCGGCCTCGTGATGTCCCAGGAGGAAGAGCAAACTGTCGCGGCCGGCACGATGCGCGTGGCGCTGGACGTGGCGCGCGAGGCGGCGCGGCGCGGTGCGCTGGAGGTTACGGTCGCGAGTCTCGAGTCGGGGGCCGAAATGCCGGCGATGAAATCGGCGCAGGGGCGCGAGGAACTCGATATCGCCCGCGACGAAGGCGTCACTTTTCTCCCGGGCTGGGGACCGAAGCGAATCGTTGTCCGCGACGGCCATGCCGCCGGAATCGAACTGGTGAAGTGCGTCAAGGTATTCGACGACGCCGGCCGCTTCCGGCCGCAATTCGACGAGAACGATAAACGTATCGTTGACGCCGACGCGGTCATACTCGCGATCGGGCAGGCGCCGGACCTGTCATTCGTCACGCCTGAAGATGGGGTCACAATCACGCCGGCGGGAACGCTCAAGATCGATCCGGTCACGCTCGAGACCGGCATCGCGGGTGTATTCGCAGGTGGCGATGCGGCCTTTCCGCCGTCGCTGCTGATCACTTGCGCGCAGCATGGCAAGGTTGCCGCGCGCGGGATCGATGCGTACCTGCGCGGGAAGCCGCTTGGCCAGCCGCGGATGCTTGTCACGATCGAGGAGCTGCCGACCGATACCTACCGGATGGTCGATAACTACGAGCTGAAGCATCGCGAGATTCCGCTGGTTCCGCTCTCGCGTCGCACCGGTATCACGGAAGTCGAGTCCACGTTTACGCCGGGCGACGCGCGCGAGCAGGCCGAGCGATGCCTCTACTGCCATATCCATCCGATCTACGACGGCGCGAAATGCATCCTGTGCAATCGATGCGTCGACATTTGTCCGGAGCATTGCCTGCACTTCACGCTCGCGGAAGAAATCGCCGATCAGGAGCGGGTGGCCGGCGTGATGGCGGAAGCGCAGACCCGCAGCGCCTTTCTTTACGACGAGGCCAAGTGCATCCGATGCGGCCTGTGTGCGACGCGGTGCCCGACCTCGGCAATCACGATGGAGCGTTTTCAGTTCGAAGAGACTGCGGGCTGATGGACGGCGATCGGCGAAAGATTCTGCGCTTCATCGGCAAGGGCTCCGTGTTGGCCGCCTTCGTCGCACAGATCGGCGCAGCAGGCAGGGCATTCTTCCCGAACGTGCTCTACGAACCGCCGAGCCGCTTCAAGCTCAAGCGCCCCGACGACTATCCCGACGGCTACACGCTCGACCAGGCGCATCGCCTGTTCGTGATTCGTCAGAAGGACGCGTTCCACGTGATCTCCGCCATCTGCACGCATCTCGGATGCAACGTGCAGTGGCGCGACACCGAGTTCGACTGCCCATGCCACGGCAGCCGCTTTAGTCCCGACGGCACCGTTATCTCGGGACCTGCGCCCAGTCCGCTCGATTGGTTTGCCACGTCAGTTTCGCCCGACGGCTTCCTCGAAGTCGATAGCGCAAAGGACGTCGCGCGCGACTTCCGTCTGATTGTCGGCGCAAAAGGCAAGGCTTGAGCGGTGGGCGACAAGATCAAAGCGCTGTGGCGCAAAACTTCGTGGGCATGGTCGCCTGAGAGCGAGCGCGAATCGTCCGAAGCTATCGTCAAGAACTTCTGGCTCCACTGGTTCCCGGCCAAAGTCGCGCGCGCGAGCATGGATTGGAACTACTCGTTCTGGCTCGGCACCGCGTCGGCATCGCTGCTGCTCATCCTGACCGTCACGGGCGTGATGCTGATGTTCTTCTACGTGCCGTCGACCGAGCGTGCGTACGGGAGCATCAAGGACCTGCAATACGCCGTCAGCTTCGGCCGCCTGCTCAGAAACCAGCATCGATGGGCCGCGGAGGGTATGGTCGCGGTCGTCTATATCCACATGGCGCGAGTGTTCTTCACCGGCGCTTACCGCGGCACTCGCGCGATCAACTGGGTCGTCGGAGTCGTGCTCTTTCTCGCGACGTTGTTCCTGTCGTTCACCGGCTATCTGCTGCCGTGGGATCAGCTCGCGTTCTGGGCAATCACGGTCGGCACCAGCATCGCGAAGCAGGCGCCGGTCGTGGGACCGACGATTCAGTTCATTCTGCTTGGCGGCCATGAAATCGGACAGCAGACCTTGCTGCGATTTTACGTGCTGCACGTTTTTTTCCTGCCGGTCTTCGTGTGGGTGCTGTTCGCCTATCATATGTGGCGCGTACGCAAGGACGGCGGCCTTGCAGCGATCGAGCGGGTCCGCAATGACCGGGTAATGATCCCGAAGGCGACTCCGAAGACCAAGAGTTACTCACTGTTTGGAATTACGCCGGGCACCTCGGTACAGGTGATGAGCTCGACCGGACTCGAAGAGTCCGACCAGGTTTTCTCGTCGCCGAACATGTTGCGGCGAATCGTGCTGGTATTCCTGGTCGTGTTCAACATCACGCTGCTGGCCGCGATCCTCTTCAACGCGCCGCTCGAGGGTCTCGCCAATCCTTCCGTCACTCCGAATCCGGCGAAGGCGCCGTGGTATTTCGTCTGGCTACAGGAGCTGGTCGCTTCAACCACGGTTCGCTTCGGCGGCTATACGATCAGCGGCGCGTTGCTGGGCGGAATACTGCTGCCCGGATTCCTGCTCGGCGTGCTGACGCTGTGGCCGTGGCTCGATCGCTCGCCGCCGAGGGCCGAAGGGCGATGGCTCGCGCCCGAGCGCAAGCGGCAGAACGCAACCTTCGCCGTCGCGACGCTCGCGATCATCATGCTGATCATACTTGGCGTTTACTTGCGCGGTCCCTATTGGAGGATCTATTGGCCCGGCCAGCCGCGCCCCGAGACTCCGCGGCTTTACTGAAATGGCGGAGAATAGCGACTCGTTCGAAGCGAAGGACTTCGGCTGGATGGTCGCGATGTCCATCCTGTTCCTGGCGCTGGTCGCGGTCTGCTTCTGGCTCGAGTACAGCACCGAATTCGGAATCTATCAGCAGAAGTTTCCGCAACTGCTCGGGCACTACGGCAAGGGCGAGGCGGCGCGAGACTTCCGGCCGGGGATTCAGCAAATCTGGATTCCTAAAATTGGGGTGACCGATCGGTGCATCACGTGCCATCTCGGCTACGAATGGTCTTCGGTGCTTCCCGCCACGATCGTCGAGCCGCTGAAGCCACATCCGATGAACGACTGGATCGCGAAGCATGAGTTCGCGAAGTTCGGATGCACGCCGTGTCACGGCGGCGACGGAGCGGCGACGACAGTCGGGGGCGCTCATCAAGGTGGGCAGGGATGGGACGATCCGATGCTCTCGCGCGCGCTGGCAAGACGAAACGGGCTCACGATGGGCGAGATGATCCAGATGCGATGCAATTTTTGTCATCGCCATGATGCGGCCACACCGGGGATGGACGAGATCAATCTCGCCAAGGTGTTGTTCAAGAAGAAAAAGTGTCTGCTATGCCATGTGGTCGAAGGGCGCGGCGGCGCTACCGGACCCGAGCTGACTTACGAAGGCGACCGGAATCCCGAACTGCTGAATTTCGCGCACGTGAGCGGCGGGCACACGATGTTCAACTGGAACGTGCAGCATCTGACGAAGGCGAGTGCGGTTTCGCCCTCCACGCAGATGCCCGATTACAACTTCGAGCCGGAGCAATCGCGAGCGCTGACGCTTCTGTTGATGAGCTGGCGGCGGCTTGCGTATCCGCCCGAATACATCCCGGATCCTGAAGTGGCAGCTGCGGCGATGCAACCGTCGCCGACTGCGATAACTACACCGACCGCGAGCGCAACGCCGGTTGCGCATTGAGAATTTCAAAGCCATGGTGAAGCCATGAAACTGAAAGTGTTCGGATTGATCTTTGCTCTGGGCGCCGCGCTGAGCGTCGCGCAGCCTGCGCTGTCCGCCGGCGATGATGTGGCCGACGGGCATCGCTATTTCGTCCGCTATTGCGCGTCATGCCATGGCACGGACGCTCTCGGCGACGGTCCGGTGGCGAAGAGCCTGGCCACGCCGCCGGCAAATCTGCGCAAGCTCGGCGACAAATACGGGATGCCGCTGCCGGCGCATCGAATCGCCGAGCTGATCGACGGTCGCGATACGGCGCGGGCGCATGGGAGTCACGAGATGCCGGTTTGGGGAGAGAAGCTTTACGAGCTAGGTCAGGGTGAACGGGGAGAGTACGGGATCGGCGAAGTGATCGGCAAAATAATCGCGTACCTCAACACGATCCAGGATCGTCGAACGGTGATGCGATAGACGACACTTTAACCGCGGTTGCCGGCGTCATTGCGGGACGATGCGGAATACGGGATAGCGCCGCCCAGCCACCTTCTCGAACTCTGCGAGCGGCGCGTCAGTTCACGCCGAAGTGCGGTGGAGTGCCTGGCCCTTTAGAACGCCAGAGCTGAAGATGCCTGATATTGTTCAGATTTCTTCAATACTTACACTGAAACTTTCTTACATCTGTTTGAAATAAAATCAATAAACAAAAGAAAGTTTTTCGTTATAATTAAACGACTTAAAATCCTCTGGAGCGAAAGTTCCGTGCGGGTTCGAGTCTCGCCCCCGGCAATTGAAGATCGCGCCGATATCACGGGGAGCACCGCGGATGCCAACGCCAACCGAACCAGAAGGCGCCTCTGCTATAGCCGCGAATATCGGCAGCGCCGCATCGCCACTCGCAATGGTCCGCGACGGGCGATACCTGTGGGTGCTCTTCGCGCTGCTGATGTCGGCGACGGTCTTCGAGGGTTACGACGTCACGATCTTCCATCTCTGCACCCCCGACATCGCGCGCAGCTTCCATCTTGACGATCGCTCCGTTGGCCTGATGGCCTCGGTGGTGCGCTTTGGCGGGATGCTCGCGTTTTTTGTCGTGATGCTTTCCGATCGAGTCGGACGCAAGCCGGTGATTTCCGCGACGGTTCTTTTCTACACGCTGTTCACATTATTCACCGCGCTCTCCCGCGGCCTCTGGAGCTTCACTATTTTTCAAAGCTGCGCGCAGATTTTCCTGTCGGCGGAATTTGCGGTCGCGATAATCATGATCAGCGAAGAGTTCCCCGACAATTCACGCGGACGCGGCGTCGCGATGCTGCATGCGGTCGGTCTGCTTGGCGTGGTCGCCGGAGGATTTCTTTACGGATACGTCGCGGATTCGCGATTCGGCTGGCGCGGGATGTACTTCATCGGGATTCTGCCCCTGCTACTGGTCGCCTTCTTGCGCCGCGGTATTCGCGAGACACTGCGGTTCGAAGCGTTCCGGCGCCTGGGTACGAGCGGGCGCGAGAGCACTATGGGCGCGGTCGCGGCCTTGCGCAACGCCTTCGAGCCGTTTCGCGGCCCATATCGCGGACGGCTGCTGCTGGTGGCGCTGCTATGGAATTGCGTGGGACTGGTCGGTTCGCCGGCGGTGACCTTTTTCAGCCTCTACGCCAAGCGCGACCATCATTGGACCTCGGCGCAAATCGGTCATGCGGTCGTGCTCGCCTACGTGCTCGGAAGTTTCGGAATTGTTTTTGCAGGATGGATGCTCGATCGGGTCGGACGAAAACTGACGACCGCACTTTGCTATGTCGTCGGCGCGGTCGCGATCCTTGTTCTGTTCCAGAGCTCGAGTCATGGCGCGATGCTGGCCGCGATGGTGGTAACAGTCTCGGCGTTTCAGGCCGCGCGAAGCGCGACTGCGACCTATTCCGCCGAGCTGTTCCCGACCGAAATCCGCGCAACTTCATACAGCCTGACCGTGCAGCTGTTCGGGCAGATTGCCTCGCTGCTGACGCCATTCATCATCGGTGCGATGTCGAAGTCGCTCGGCGGTCTCGGCAACGCAGTTGCCGTTGTATCGATAGGTCCGGTCCTCGGCGCGCTGCTGGTCTGGCGATACGCGCCGGAGACGCGCGGCATGCGGCTCGAAGAACTCTCCCCGGTCGCGGCCGACTGACCCCGGCGGCGCCGCTCGCACAAAAAGAAACGGGAGCGGCTGTCATGCCGCTCCCGTCTGACTACACACAGGATAAGTCGGTTCCCGAAGGGGAACCCTAGTGTTTGCTCCTAGCTGCTCTTGGCCGGCTTGTTCGAGTTGAATTTCAAAGTCATCTCGGCAACGCCTGCCGCTACGTTCAGTCCGTTCTGCCCTTCGATCGAAACCGGCTGCAGCGCGATCGAACTGTTGAATCCACCAACCAGAACGTTCGCACCAGCGCCAACTCCCACTGCGGCGCTTGCGGTTGCCCCGCCGTAGTGGCCCGAAAGAGCACCCTGGCCGAGGTTCGTGGTCGGAGCGAGCACCGCCCACAGGATTACGCCCGACGACAGATAGCCAATGTCGGCGCCGAACTTGGTGATCGACCCCGTGTAATACTCAGTGTAACCCGGCTGCAGAGCGTATGCGCAATTCAGCTTGCGTGACGATCCGAAAATGAAACCCCATCCGGCCGAAACGTGACAGGTAAGGTATCCGGCGCGAACCGCAGCGCCGCCGGCGCTCGCTGCCGGCGCAGGCGCAGGCGCTCCATTCTGGGCGCGTGCCGACGGCGCAACCGCCGCCAGAGCCACCGCCAACGCTAGTGTGATTACCATTCCACGTATTCTTGAATTCATAAGTCCTCCGGTTCTGCTGAGGCTTTCCGACCGTTTACTCTGCGCCGGGAAAGAACCCCAAGTTGCCTACCCAGTTTGAACCTGCAAATTCGCACATATGCTCGGCAAATTGCAACACATTCAGGACAGCGAAACCTTCGCCATCGGCGCCTTTTGATATACTAACTCACAATGATGTGTAGTTTCGGGTGATGCGTAGTTTTACCTTATGTAGCTTTAGTCTATTTCAGCATCGGTCGCGGATTCGAAAACTGTTTTAGACAATGAGTACATCGTCGAATCGCGGTACTGACGTACTAATCGTCGGCGCGGGACCGACCGGCCTGGTGCTTGCCCTATGGCTTGTGCGGATGGGCGTCCGGGTGCGGATCGTCGACAAAACCGCCGAGCCGGGCACGACGTCGCGCGCGCTCGCGGTGCAGGCGCGCACCCTCGAGCTATATCTCCAGACCGGCCTCGCCGACGCAGTTGTCGACAACGGGCGAAAAGTCGAAGCGGTAAATCTCTGGGTGTCCGGCCAGAAGAAAGCGCACGGAGCCTTTGGCGCTTTCGGTACTGACTTGAGCCCGTTTCCCTACGCGCTGATCTTTCCACAGGACGAGCACGAGCGCCTGCTTATCGATCGCCTAACCGCGACCGGCGTCGAGGTCGAGCGCCAGACCGAGCTTCTCGACTTCCAGGAATCGTCGGATGACATTCTCCTGCATTTGAAGCGCTCCGACGGATCAACTGAGACGTGCGCGGCTGCCTACGTTGCGGGATGCGACGGCGCGCATTCGATCGTGCGTGAGTCGCTCAAGATCGGCTTCCCAGGCGGCGCCTATCATCATCTCTTCTACGTCGCCGACATCGAAGGCAGCGGCCCCACCATGAACGGCGAGATTCACGTCGGATTCGATCCGACCGATTTCCTCGCTCTGTTCCCGCTGAAACGCGACGGGCACGCGCGCTTCGTCGGCACAGTGCGCGAGGATGCCGAACGCCAGAGTGCCGACCTCTCGTGGAACGATGTAAGCCAGCGCGCGATCGCCTGGATGCAAATCAACGTCGCGCGCGTGAACTGGTTCTCGACCTATCGCGTGCACCATCGAGTCGCCAATCAGTTCCGAATCGGCCGCGCGTTCTTAGTCGGCGACGCCGCGCACATCCACAGCCCAGTCGGCGGACAAGGGATGAACACCGGCATCGGCGACGCCATCAATCTTGCCTGGAAGCTCGCCGCGGTTTTGCACGGCCGCGCGAGCGCGTCGATCCTCGCGAGCTACGAGCCCGAACGAATCGCGTTCGCCCGCCGCCTGGTCGCGACTACCGATCGCCTTTTCACCGGCGCGACCAGTCCCACTGCGATCGCAAAGCTAGTCCGTATGCGTCTCATTCCGCTCCTGCTCCCGCCCTTGTTGAAGTTCACCACGATGCGCCGCCTGATGTTTCGCACGATCTCACAGACCTCGGTGAACTACCGTGGAAGCAGCTTGAGCGAAGGCCGCGCCGGCACCGTTCACGGCGGCGACCGCCTGCCTTGGGTGATGCTCGACACGAGCGCCGGCAACTTCGCGCCGCTGAGCTCGCTCGACTGGCAGGTACACGTCTACGGCGACGCCGCACCCGAGGTCCGCGCCGCCTGCGACGCGCGAAAATTGCCGATCCACGTCTTCCCCTGGCGTTCCGAGATGACCCGCGCCGGCCTCACTCGCAACGCGGTCTACTTGATCCGCCCCGACGGCTATATCGGCCTGGTAGATCCCGATGCCAACGCCACTGCGCTCGCATCCTATCTCGACGCCCGCGACCTCCTCCCGGCGCGACTATGATCGCTTGAGATCTTTTTCGATACCTTACATTCACGAAACAAGCGGGGCTATTTGATCAGAGGTTTCGTGCGCCGGTGCCCTCCGGGTGTCAGGCTGGCTGACCCTGTTATAGTGATGATGGTGAGAATCGCTCTCGCTATCACCGCCGAATCCCAGGCCCGATGACCATCGCGCGCGCAATCCTCCTGCTCCTCGTTTTACTCTCCGCGTCGAGCGGATGCGGCACTATCCCGGACATGCACGCGCTCCTGCATGAGAAGGAATTCCATGCCTACCCCCCGGACATTGTCGGGCCTGATGGTGAATTGACCGATGAACAGGAGGAGCGAGTCGTCGCCCGTCTGAAGGAGCATCAGCGGACTCCGAGCGACATTCTCGATCGCCATCTCGCCTTCGAGCAGGCGATGAGCGATGTGCCCTTCGTGGTCGGCAACAAAGTCACGCTGCTGGAAAACGGCGCCGCGACTTATCGAGCGATGCTGGCGGCGATTCGCGGCGCCACCGACAGCATCAATATGCAAACCTTCACCTTTACCGACGGCCCCGTGGGTCAGATGTTTGCGGACGCGCTGATCGAGCGGCAGCGTCACGGAGTCCAGGTGAATCTCGAGTACGACAGCCTCGGTTCACTCGGCACGTCGAAAAGTTTTTTCGATCGAATGCGGGATAGCGGCGTCGCAGTGCTCGAATACAGGCCGGTGAACCCGTTCGCCGCGAAGTTTCCTTGGACCTTCGCCCATCGCAACCATCGTAAAGAGCTGGTCATTGATGGCCGCGTCGCGTTTACCGGCGGCATCAACATAGACGAGGTCTACGGAAGCGGACTCAGCAGCAGCAGCGAGAATAAAGGTCCGACGGAATATTGGCGCGACACCGACATCGAGGTCGAAGGTCCGGCGGTGGCGGAGTTCCAAAAACCTTTCATCGCCGAATGGAAGTATCAAAAGGGTCCGCCGCTGAGTCCGCGCAATTATTTTCCAGCGCTCGAACCCAAGGGCCATGAGATCGTGAAGGTGATCTACAGCGTGCCGGAACAGTTCAGCTTGATCTATGTGACTTGGATCTCTGCGGTCGTCAGCTCCGAGACCAACGTCTATGTCACCGATGCTTACTTCGCGCCCGACCGCCAGGTCTTGCATGCGCTCGAGCATGCCGCGCGGCGCGGCGTCGACGTCCGCCTGCTGCTGCCGAGTCAAAGCGACGAACCGATGCTAGTCGCGGCGCAGCACTCTCATTACAGCGACTTGCTCGAGGCCGGGGTGAAAATCTACGAGTGGCAAGGCGAGATGCTCCATGCCAAGACCACCACCGTCGACGGCGTATGGTCAACGGTCGGCACTTCGAATCTCGATTGGTGGAGTATCGCGCGCGATAACGAAATCAACGCGATCATCCTGAGCCATTCCTTCGGCGAGGATATGAACCTGATGTTCCGAAACGACCTCGAGAGCTCAAAGCAAATCGAACTAGACGATTGGAACCGCCGTGGCCTACTCGAACGAATCCACGAGACCGCCGCCCGACTCGTGCAACCTCTGCTGTGATTGCCGTCGCCGCGCTCCTTGACTATCACCCTCCAATCGAGCAGCATCCTGCCGGATTCGCTTACGCGAAACCGGAGGGGAACCGTACATGACTTTCACCAATCGTCTCGCGATTTTCACCGCAGCGTCACTCGTATCGTGCCTACTCGGCCTCGGCGCGCCCGCCCTGGCACAGATTCCGGCGCCTTCGCAAAAGCAGCTCGATATGGCCGCCGCCCGCGCGGAGCGCAAAGCCACGGTCGGCTCCAACATGAATCTGACCGCCGACGAATCGACGAAGTTCTGGCCGGTTTATGACGCCTACGAAGCCAAAATGGACAAAATCGAAGATCGCCACGTCAAGGAACTCAAAGCCTACGCGGCCAAGTACGATAGCCTCACTGACGCCGATGCCGGCAAAAAACTCGACGAAGTGATGTCGATCGCGCAGGCCCGCCTCGACGTGCAGCGCGATTTCGTTCCCAAGTTCCGCGCCGTCATCCCGCAAGTCAAAGTAACCCGCTTCTACCAGATCGACAACAAGATCCAGGCGCTCATCCAGTGCGACATCGCGCAACTGGTGCCGCTCGCTCACGCGGCAGGCGAGGGCCAGAGCCAGTAAAATTAGCTGGCTGGTCGCGGCGCGGGCAGGCGGAACAATTCATCCCTGAATTTTGCGGCCAATGGTCGGTTCAGGTTTTGTGCAGGCGATCGATCGCGGCGACGATCAGTTTTTCGGCGGCCTCGCGATCAACCCATCCGCCGACTTTCACCCATTTGCCTTTCTCGAGATCCTTGTAGTGGCGAAAGAAGTGATCGATCTGGTCGAGCATGATCGGCGGCAGGTCGGTGTAGTTGGCGATTCCGTCGAAGTATGGGTTTAGCTCATCGACGGGGACGGCGAGAATCTTTTCGTCGATGCCGTTCTCGTCTTCCATCAGCAGAGCGCCGACCGGACGGCATCGGATCACCGCTCCGGGCGCGACCGGCACCTGCGACAGCGCCATTACGTCGCACGGGTCGCCGTCTTCGGAGAGCGTGTTGGGGATGAATCCGTAGTTGGCCGGATAGTACATCGCGGTATGCAGAAAGCGATTGACGAAAAGCGCGCCCGACGCTTTGTCGAGTTCGTACTTGACCGGAACTCCACCTTGCGGAATCTCGACCAGCACGTTGATCTCCTCAGGCGGATTGCGGCCGGGCGGAATCTTGCTGACGTCCATGCGATGCGTTCCTCCAAACGGATTCAACAGCATGTGCGAATAACATGCAGACGTGCAATGACCACTCTCCCGACGCGGAGCGAACAATGAAGCACATCGGCATCGTCGCAGTCAGCGCCGAAGGCGCCGCGCTTTGCTACCGCACGATTTGTCTCGAAGGCGCAGCAATTCTCGGGCCGCATGACCATCCGGAGATCACCCTGCACGGGTTCTCGCTAAGCAGCTATCAGCGTTTCATCGACGATGACCGCTGGGACGCGGTCGGCGAGATGATGCTCGAGTCGGCGGCGCGGCTGGTCAGGTCCGGAGCGCAATTGCTGATTTGTCCGGACAACACGGTTCACCAGGGGCTCGATCTGGTCCGGGAGCGTTCACCCGCGCCGTGGATCCACATAGCCGAAGAGGTCGCTGACGATGCTCGGCGGCGCGGCGTCAAGCGGCTCGCCATTCTCGGAACGCGCTTCCTGATGGAGGGTGATGTGTATCCGTCCAAGCTGGCGCCGGTGGGTATCGACTACCGGATTCCGAACATAGAACAACGCACTCGTATCAATCGGATCATTTACGATGAGTTGGTGTACGCGCGTTTCCTCCCGGAGTCTCGCGCGTACTTTCAAAAGGTAATCGGTGAGCTTGAGGACAACGGCTGCGACGCGGTCGCGTTGGCCTGCACCGAGATTCCGTTGCTCATCAACCCGGCCGACTCTCCGCTGCCGATCCTGGACTCGACGCGCATCCTGGCTCGCGCCGCTCTTAGTATCGCGACTTCAGGATAAAACCCAAAGTCGTGACGATATAAATCGAGCCACAATTGCGCCGGCCTTTGTTGCGCTGACCGCGCGCGTGATAGCTTGGTCACAGAACTCGCCCAAGGCGGAGCGAATCATGGTGAAAATCGAGCGCGAAATCCCAATTCAGATCGATCCCGGCGAGAATCCGTTCCTCAAGGGAATCTACGCGCCGATCTCAACTGAGATCACCGCCGACGATCTGAATGTGATCGGCGAGATTCCGCGCGACCTCGACGGCGCCTATCTGCGCAACGGGCCCAATCCGATCTTTCAGCCCCGCGGCCGCTATCACTGGTTCGACGGCGACGGCATGGTCCATGCGATCGAGTTTCACGACGGCAAAGCGACCTACCGCAATCGATGGATTCGCACCGACGGATTCTCAGCCGAGAATGAAAGTAAGCGCTCGATATGGCCCGGCCTGATGGATCGTCCCGACCCCGCGGTCCCGCACGGCGCCGGCTCCGACGGATGGCTCAAGGATTCCGCCAACACCGACCTGGTATTTCATAACGGCTACGCGCTTGCGCTGTGGTACCAATGCGGGCTGCCATACAAAGTCGATCCCCGTACGCTCGAGACAGTTGGCGTCGAGCGCTTTGGCGGCAAGCTCGAGCGCGCAGTTTCCGCGCATGCGAAGGTCGACCCGATTACCGAAGAGCTATTGTTCTTCGACTATGCGACCAAGCGGCCGTTCATGACCTACAACGTAGTGTCGGCGCGAGGCGAACTGATTCATCACGAACCGATCGAACTTCCCGGCTCGCGGCTGCCGCATGACATGGCGTTCACCGAGCGCTACTCGCTGCTGATGGACTTGCCGCTGTTCTGGGATCCGCAATTGCTCGAACGAAAGGTGCACAAGGTCACTTACTATCCCGAGATGCCGAGCCGGTTCGGGATCCTGCCGCGCTACGGAACCAACGCCGACGTGAAATGGTTCGAGGCGTCGCCCTGTTACATCTACCACGTGGTCAATGCGTGGGAGGATGGCGACGAGTTCGTGATGAACGCGTGCCGGGTTATTCAGGCGGAGCCGGGCGCGAAGAAAGGCGAGGGCGAGCTCGCCAGGATGCGCGCGTTTCTTCGTCTCGAGGCGCAGCTATGCCGATGGCGCTTCAACCTCGTCACCGGCGCGGTCAAGGAAGAGCAACTCGACGATGCGAAAACCGAGTGGCCGACGATCAACCGTCATAAGATGGGCCGCAAGTCGCGCTACGCGTACAACTCATGCGTGCCGCACTACGAAGGACTCGTAAAGTACGACACGGAGCGCGGAACCTCGGAGAAATACCTCTTCGGTCCCGGACGCACTTCGAACGAAGCGCCGTTTGCGCCTCGGGTCGGGGCAAGGGATGAAGACGACGGCTACGTGGTAACGTTCGTCGCGGACTTGAACGCGCACGATGCCGGCGAAGTGATCGTCCTCGACGCGAAGAACTTCGCGGCGGGTCCATTGGCGCGGGTGCAGATTCCACAGCGCGTGCCGACCGGGTTTCACTCGACCTGGATACCCGGCGATCAACTACGCGCGCGCTGACGGGATCAGTGCGCCGAGCTTGCCTTGGCGTTAGGCGTATCCACTTCCATCTTGCGCGATGCTCCGGTTGTCTTGTCGGGAACGCTTGCGTGGATGTTGCCACTGAGCAGAGTCACTCGGCTCGGCACCGGGTTTCCGTCGACGAGCTCGGCTTCATCGATCGCGACGCTGGAGGCCGCCGCCAGAGAGAGCGAACTGCCGTCGGGAAATTTCAATATCACGGTCGAGTCGGGTTCGGTGGTCACCTTGTCGTGAACCATCACCGCGGTTCCGCGGTTCACGGCGAGCGTAGAGCCGGCGCGCTGAATGCGCGCGACCCCGGTTGTCTCACTCACCAATCCGACCACCTCGTCGGCGTCTACCGGTGCTTGCGAAGCAGACAGTCCGACCGTCAAGGTCGCCAACGCGAATGCCGCTAATCGGAAATTGAATCGACGCTCGCCGTCCATGCTGGCCCTCCACGGAGCATCCGCACGATAGCATCCGCGCGGTCGGAACGCTTGCAGATCTGAGCTGGCACCAGCAACTTTCGCCTACAATTTGTGATCATAATTCTGCAATACTGGCGCAGAAAAAAACCATTCCAGGGTTGGCATTTAGTGCGCCGAAGCGTCATGATTCTGGCGGGTTGCAATCATACATTTACGGGGAGGGTGTGCCGGATGGATTTCTTGCGGCGCCTCTATATTAGAATCCACGAGTCTAATCGCGGACAGACGCTGACCGAGTACGCGCTGATCCTGGGAGCGATCGCGGTAGTGGCCTACGCCGGCTATCAGACGATCGGCTCGCAAGTCACCGCGAGCGTGGCTCCTGTAGATAATCTTCTCTAGATCCCGGATCTGGTTCGCTCATCTGCCGGCATTGTCACAGAGCCGCAAACTGATTCTGCCGGCTGCGATAGTCGTGTGCGCGATCGCGCTCGGCGCGGGGTGCACTACCGAGGAGACGAGCCAGACGATTGCGCCGTACGCCTCGATCTCGGACGAAGCGCGCGATCCCGCCAGCGCTCCGTCGCCGGCCGCCAGCGCAAACGCCGGCAATTCCGGCGGAGTCATGAGTGCGATCGGCGATGCGCTCACGTGGCCGTTCCGCGCGCTCGGCAACCTATTCGGCTCGAACTCTCCATGATCTGCTTGACAGCGGCACGTGCCGCGTCGTTGATCTGAGTAATCTCCTTCAAGGAGGATTGCTCATGACCCGGATAATCGACGCTGACGGACATGTCGTCGAGCCGCGCGCGCTCTGGGAAAATTACGCCGAGCCGAAATTTCGCGAGCAGATGATCCAGATTCGGCGCAATCGCGATGGTGCCGATGAGCTGTGGATCAACGGCGAGAATCGCAGCCGTCCGTCGCTTCCGGTGGCGGCGTCGATGATGCCGGGGGGGCTTTCAAACCTCGAACGCGCGCGCAAGATCACGTGGGATGACATCCTGCCGGGCGGTTACGATCCGCACGCGCGAATCAAGGTGATGGATGAAGAGGGCATCGACGTTGCGGTTCTGTACCCGTCGTTGTGGCTGCTCTACGGCGACCTGACCGATCCGCAACTCGCGGCGGCGGCATGTCGCGCCTACAACAACTGGCTCTCCGACTTCTGCAAGGCTTCTCCGAAACGCCTGTTCGGTGTCGCGCCGATGCCGATTCAAAATGTGGATGAGGCGATCCGCGAGATGCGGCGCGTGGTGCGGGAGCTTGGCTTCAAGGCGGTGTTCGTCAGGCCCAATCCGTTTAACGGACGGCGTCTCAACGACGCGGCATACGATCCGTTCTGGCGTGAGGCCGAGGAGCTGGACATTCCGGTCGCGGTGCACGGCAGCTTCGGAACGAAGATGCCCACGATGGGTGGCGATCGTTACCGCGATCCGTTCTTCTTCCACATGGTCTGTCATCCGTTCGAGCAGCAAGCGGCCTGTATGGATATCGTCTGCGGCGGAGTGCTCGCGCGATTTCCAAAACTGACGGTCGGTTTTCTGGAGTCGGGAATCGGATGGCTCGGTTACTGGCTCGATCGGATGGATAGCCATTACGAAAAGATGGGTACCTATGTGCCATGGTTGAAGCGCAAGCCGAGTGAGTACTTCGCCGAGCGATGCTACATCTCGATGGACCCCGACGAGAGCACGTTGAAGGCGATGATCGATCTCGGAGTCGAGCGCAACGTGTTGTGGGGATCGGACTATCCTCACTTCGACTGCACCTATCCGGGAGTCGTTAGCGAAGTGACTCGGGCGCTGGGGGCGTTGCCCGAGGGCGCGCGCGACAACATCCTGAATCAGAACGCGCTGCGCTTTTACCGGCTCAGCTAGCTAGTCCGCGATTGCATGAACGAGTGCGCTACCGAGCGTCCCGCTCGCAATCACGTCGCGAAGGCCCGAGTACATCGAGAGCACGAAGCTGTACCACTCGGCGCCGCCAATCTTTTCTATCTCATCGCGCTTGCGCTCAATCCGTTCGACGAAGGTCGTGTACCAGCGCGTGTAGTCGGCGCTCAGATCCTCGACCACGCCTGGCTTCCATCCTGATTCGCGCAGCATCACGGCAATCTCGGACATTCGAATTGGATGCGGAATGAAAACCTGCCCCTGAACGGAGAGGTCGGGCTGGCCACCGACTGCATAGTCGAAGATGACGAGACGCGCGCCCGGCTTGGCGACTGTTCTCAGCGCCTCGAGTGCGTCGCGCTGTTCGGCGAACGCGTAGAACGCGTTCAGCATGTAGATGACGTCGAACTCCCGCTTAACGTTCGCGGGGACGTCGAGCACGTCGCAAGTGTGAAACTCGATTGCAGGATAGTTTGCCTTTGCGTACTCGATCGAATCGGCGTCGCGATCGATTCCGACCAGATTGCCCCATCCGTGGCGGCGCACATACTCAGCGCTCCCGCCGCGACCGCATCCAACGTCGAGGATCCAGCTCCGCGCGCTTTTTGGAATCCCGCGAAAGCTGCGCTCGATCGCTTCCTCCTCGCCGGCATGCGCGTAGTCACCATCGCGAATGAGAGCAAGAATCCGCTTGCCCTCGAAGGAGTTCATGTTCATGGTGGAAGGTGTCCTCTCAGCTAGCGCCGCGCCGCAACCTGTTAGCCTTGTGGCGACGAAAAGCATCGGTCTCATACTCGCCTAGAGAAACCATCACAACGGGTTCTGGGGCGGTACCGAATTCTAGATACTGATGGCAAGAAGACTGGCTTTTCAGCATCGGCAAAAGACGCTTGCGGTAGCGATTTGCCAAGCTCGGGGACAGGCTCCAACGAAAGGTATTCAACGACTCCTGAACCCAGTTACCTCCGTTCGCTCGACGCATTAGCTCTACAGTGATGACGCACTTTCCATCTGATTCGACAGGGTTTCCATCGCCAATAACGAACGCCAAATTCCTCGACTCAGCGCGAGCGGCTGCGAACTCGGCAAGGCGGGCGACTAGCCAGCCGATCGTCGATTGATCAGCCAGCAGAAGCACCACTTCGTCGTTGCCCTTGAACGAGGTCAAGTGCACAACGAAGCCACTGGTGATTTCACCGCGCGCGATAGCTCGAGCTTCCTTGGCCGCTTCGATGAGCTTGGTTCCAAGCTTGGACATCGATTGGGGTTCCCGGTGCGAACCTACGATGCGAGGCGGCCCTTTGCGGGCTCGGCGGTTGTGGGAGCCGATGCGACGCGCTTGGATACGGGTTCGGTTGCGGGTACCAGCTCGCGGCCTTCGCGCCAGGCGTTGAAGCGCTCGAGGAATGCTTCCATGTACGTGTAGAAGACGGGCGTGATGTAGAGGGTCAGGAACTGCGAGAAGAACAGTCCGCCGACGACCGCCACTCCGAGCGGGCGGCGAGCCTCTGCGCCGGCGCCGAGGCCGATCGCGATTGGCAGAGTGCCCATCAGCGCCGCCATCGTGGTCATCATGATCGGCCGGAACCGGACGATACATCCTTCGAAGATCGCCTCGCTTGGCGACTTGCCCTCAGTGCGCTGCGCATCGAGTGCGAAGTCGATCATCATGATGGCGTTTTTCTTGACCAGGCCGACCAGCATGATCACGCCGACGAAGGCGAACAGATCGAGTTCCATCCCAAAGACCCACAACGTGAGCAACGCGCCGAATCCCGCCGACGGAAGTCCCGACAGAATCGTGATCGGATGGACGAAGCTCTCATAGAGCACGCCGAGGACCAGATAGATGACCAGGATGGTCATCACCAGCAGCATTCCGAGCCCGCCGAGTGAAGATTCGAACGCCTCCGCGGTGCCCTGGAAGCCGGTGGTGATGGAATCGGGCAGGGTCGCGGCGGAGAGTTTTTTGACTTCCGCGAGCGCCTTGCCAAGCGAAACACCCGGCGCAACGTCGAACGAAATGGTCGCCGACGGAAGCTGCCCGGAGTGATTGATCTGCAACGGCCCCAGCGAGCGGGTGAACTTGACCACGGTGTCGAGCGGAACGAGATCCCCGCCCGATGAGCGCACGTAGAGGAGCGAGAGCGTAGATGGCTCCGCCTGATACTGCGGCAGGACCTCCATGATCACCCAGAACTCGTCGTTGGGCGCGTAGATGGTCGAGATCTGGCGCGAACCGTAGGCGTCGTAAAGCGCATCCTCGATGGCCTGCGCCGAGATGCCGAGCGAGTGCGCCTTGTCGCGATCGATATCGACCGTGACCTGCGGATTTTCGACTTGCAGGTCGCTGTTGACACCGCGCAGATCCGGCAGCATGCGCAATTTCGATTCGAGCATCGGCGCGTACTTGTAGAGCGTCGCGGTATTGGGGCTCTGCAGAGTCATCTGATACATGCTGCGCGTGAATTGCGCGCCGATTCGGATCGGTGGCGGATTCTGCAGAAAGACACGCAAGCCCGGCACGCTGTTCAAGATCGGACGCCACTTCGTGATCAACTGATCGACGCTGAGCTTGCGCTCCGATCTTGGCGCCAGATGCAGGAATATGATGCCCGAGTTGGTGGCGCCGCCCGGACCGCCGGATCCGACGCTGATGAAGTAGCTGCGGATGCTCGGGTCATCCTTGATCAGGCTCGCGGCGGCGAGCTGATGCTCGACCATCGAGTCGTAGGAAATTCCCTGCGCGGCGAGCGTGAAGATGATCAACTGGTCGGCGTCCTCTGAAGGCAGGAAGCCCTTGGGAATCGCGTAGAACATGTACATCGTCGCGACCAGCAACACGCCCGAGAAGTACATGGTGCCGAGCCGATGCCGCATCACCCACATCAGGCTCTTCTGGTAAGCGTCGAGCGCTCGGTCGAAGTAGCGCTCGGTAACGGCGTAGAGACGGCCGTGGCGCTCGCTCTTGGGCGGACGGAGAAAGCGCGAGCATAGCATCGGAGTCAGCGTCAACGAGACGAAGCCCGAGACCAGGATCGCGGCGCCGATTGTTACCGCGAACTCATGCAGCAGCCGTCCGAGAATTCCGCCCATGAACAAAACCGGGATGAAAACCGCGGCGAGCGAGAAGGTCATGGAGAGAATCGTGAAGCCGATTTCAGACGCGCCGTCGAGCGACGCGGTCAGCACGTCCTTGCCCATCTCCATGTGGCGCACGATGTTCTCGAGCATGACGATCGCGTCGTCGACCACGAATCCGACTGCGAGCGTAATCGCCATCAGGGAGAGATTGTCCAGCGAGTAGTCGAGCGCCCACATCACGGCGAAGGTCCCGACGATCGACATCGGCAGTGCGAGGCTCGGAATGATCGTCGCCGACAGGTTGCGCAGGAATACGAAGATCACCATCACGACCAGGAAGATCGTGAGCAGCAGTGTGAACTGCACGTCGTTGACCGACGCGCGGATCGTCTCCGCGTGATCGCCGAGCGTGTTGATATGTAGCGCGACCGGCACTTCCGCTCTGAAAGCGGGAAGCAGCCGCAGCACGTTGTCGACCACCTGGACCGTATTGGTTCCGGGCTGACGCTGAATCGCGAGCACCACCGAGCGCTCGCCGTTCGACCATCCGGCGGTCTTGTCGTTCTGCACGCTGTCGAGCACGCGGCCGATGTCCTCGATGCGGACCGGCGATCCGTTTTGATAAGCGACGATCAGCGGGCGGTACGCCGCCGCGTTCGTCAACTGCCCGTGCGCCTGGACGGTGAACGCCTGATGTGCCCCATAGAGCGTGCCGGTCGGCATATCGACATTGGCGTCCTGGATTGCCTGCGAGACTTCGTTGATGCCGATGCCGCGAGTTGCGAGCGCCTTGGGATCGAGCTGAATGCGCACTGCGTATTTCTGCGAGCCGTAAACCTGGACCTGCGCGACGCCGCTGATCATCGAGATGCGCTCGGCGAGGTAGGTCTCGGCGTACTCGTCGACCTGCGAGATCGGCATCGTCTTCGAGCTGAGGCCCAAGTAAAGAATCGGCTGGTCGGCGGGATTCACTTTGCGATACGACGGCGGACTCGGCATCCCTTGCGGCAGTTGCGCCTGCGTCTCGGCGATTGCGGCCTGCACGTCCTGCGCGCCGGCGTCGATATTGCGCGTAAGATCGAACTGCAAAGTTATGTTGGTCGAGCCCTGGATATTGCTCGAGGTCATCGAGTCGAGCCCGGCTATCGTCGAGAATTGTTTTTCGAGCGGCGTTGCGACCGACGAGGCCATTGTTTCCGGACTCGCGCCGGGCAGGCTTGCGCTGACAACGATCGTCGGAAAATCGACGTTAGGCAGATCGTTCACCGGCAGAAATCGATACGCCATCAGTCCGAACAAGACGATCGCGAGCGAACTCAGCGTCGTCATAACCGGGCGGCGAATGAATGGTTGCGCGATATTCATGACGCCACTCCGCCGTTCGCGGCGAGCCCGCTCTTGATAGTCACTTTCGCGCCGGGAATCAGCCGCAGCTGTCCGTCGGTCACAACCGTCTCGCCGGCTTTGAGTCCGCGGGTGACGACGGTCATGTTGTCGAGCGATTCGCCGACTACGACTTCGCGCATCTCGGCTTTCATTCCCGGCTGCACGACGAAAACGTGCGAGCCTTCCGCACCGCTCTGAATCGCCTCGGACGGCACCAGGATCGCGTCGTTGCGCTGGTTCAAGATGAGCGTCGTGTTTACGAACTCGCCCGGCCACAGCCGCGCGTCCGCATTGGCGAAGAGCCCCTTCAGATTGATCGTTCCGGTCTTCGCATCGACGCTGTTATCCACGAAGCTCAGCTCGCCGGTCTCCGTGGGACCCTGTTGCTCGGGCAGCGAAACTTCGACACCGAGCTTGTGCTTCGCCATGTAGGCGCGAACCTCCGGCAGCTTGTGCTCGGGGACTGCGAAGTCAACGTAGACCGGATGCACCTGGTTGATCACGACCATCGCCGTGTCCGCATCGGGCTTGACGAGGTTGCCGGCGTGGACCAGCAGATCTCCAGTGCGTCCGTCGAGCGGCGCGCGAATCTCGGTGTACTCGAGGTTCAGCCTTGCCGTCTGCACGGCAGCCTCGTCGGCCTGCACGGTGGCTGCGAGCGATGCGGCGCTTGCCTGGGCTTGATCGTATTGCTGCCGCGAGCCCACGTTCTGCTTGAGCAGGGACGCTTGGCGGCGTTCATCGACGGCGGCCTGACGGGCTTGCGCTCGATCCTTGGCGAGGTTCGCTTGCGCCTGGCGCAGCGCCGCTTCGAACGGACGCGGATCGATCGTGAAGAGCAAGTCGCCTTGCTTGACATCCTGTCCCTGCCGGAAGTTCACCTGCATTACCTGGCCGCTGATCTGCGCCTTGACGTCGACGGTCGAGAACGCCTCGACTCGGCCGATCGCATGAATCGTGTCGGCCACCGTTTTTTGCACGACCTTCGCCGCCAGCACCGGCACAGCCTCGCGCTCGCTGAAGGAGTCAGCGGGACCGTGCGAGCATCCGCCGAGCGCAACCAGCACGAGCGTCGAGGCGATCGCTATCGCGCGCGTCGATACGCACAATTCCTTCAACGTAAAAATTTCTTTCAACTCCGCGATCTCGAAAACGGGCCGCCAAGGCCAAGGTTACGGTATCAGGATCAAGTCACGGCAGAATCAATGGCATAGCCGCATGGCCGCCTCTGTCGGCAAATCGACGGTGAGGATATTATCAGGCCCACGCGACTCGATAAAATCGCGACTCTCGATAAAATCACGACTCTGGACCGAAAGTGCATCTCTGGTCAGTAGCGGGGAGTCGCGCGCGCAATCGCGACCGCAGCGCCGCGGCGTTCAGTTCCGAGGCGTCGCGGCGAGCGCCGGATGATGCGCGGGCAGGCGGCATATCTCATCGCTTTCGACCTGCAACGCTCGATTGAATCGCGCGCGCATATTCTCGAGCGCAATAGTCGCGGTGAGATCGACGATTTCCTCGGTGTTGAAGTGGCGCCGCAATTCTTCGAATACCTGGTCGGGCACGTCGACCGAACTGAGCGTCATCTCCTCGGTATAGCGGAGCGCGGCGCGTTCGGCCGGCGTGAACAGCGGATTCTCTTCGTAGTCCGCGATTGCGGCCAGCTTATCGTCGCTTATTTTCAAAGCGCTGCCTCCGGCAGCATTGATATCTATTCAGAAGACGCAGCCGACCATTTGCGCAGCGCGCAAACAGACCAGCCGTTTCAACGTAGGGCTAGTTACCTTGGAGCCTTCGACTGACTGCATGAAGATCGACATCGCGAACGTAATCCCCGGACGATAGGCCCACGCTTTGTACGGATTCAGCACTTTGCCGACTCGTCGCTTCATCATCCAGGTCATCGGCTTCAGAATCCAACTGAATTGCTTCTCTTCGAGTCCTTCGATACGCATTGTTCAACTTCTCCAATTACGCGGCTCGCGCCGGAATCGCGCGCGCCTGGTACGGCTGACTATAGAGATTGATGGCAATAGCAATTAGAACCAGCGCCGGAATGTAGATACCAAGTATCTCGGTCACCATATGCTTCGGCGATAGTATGCCGACGGCGTGTGAGTACAAGTGAAGGATCGAATGCATGACGCCCGCGACGGCGGCGACCACGACTGCGATCGCGTTCCCACGCGGATTCAACGCGGCTATCACCAATCCGACTCCGACCGCCAGAAAAAATGTGCCGCCATCCATGACCAGGTGCTCGTTGAACGGTCCGGTCTCGGTGACTCCCGGGACCAGCCGGAAGAACCACGCGGATGGAAAGAAAAACATCTCGATGCCGTTGACGATATCCATCGCCGCAATTATCCAGAGTAGGGCGACGATCCACTTGGGCGCGTTGGCTTTCATGCTTTCCCTCGCTTGATGGAATAAAAAAAGCGCCGGCGCGAAACACTAAGCCAAGTGTAACTGCGCCGGCGCCGGGAACAAAGTGCTAGATGCTCAGATGATAGAGCTCCGCGACGTTGTCGTGCAGGACGAAATTCTTCTCGTCTTGCGTCATCCCCGCGGTCTGCTTGCTCAGAATTTCCTGCGACCACGGCCAGGTCGAGTCGCTATGCGGAAAGTCGTTCGCCCACATCAAGCGATGGATATTGCAAAGATCTTTAACCTTGAATGCTACGTAGTCGTCCTGGAAGGTAGTGTATACGTTCTCGCGGAAATACTCACTTGGCATCTTTGAAAGCGTACCAGCCGTTAGCCAGTACCGATGCCGATCGTAAGCATGATCCATCCGGTACATATAGTGCGGTACCCAGCCGGCGTCGGCTTCGACGCATACCAGTTTCAGCTTGGGATGCCGCTCGAAAACTCCGCCGAGCACGAAGGTGCCGATGATGTCCTGGCATCCGCGGATGATCGACAGAAAGCTGTTCAGCTTGGGGCCGCGAGTCTGAAAGTTATCGGTGCTGCTGGTCAGGATGTGAAAGCTGAGCGGCATTTCCAAATCTACCGCCGCCTCGTAAAAAGGATCGTAGATAGTGTTGTCGTAGTCCTCGAGCTTCGGATTTCCCGGCATCATGACGCCCTTCAGCCCGAGCGCCTTCATCTTGCGCAAATCCTCGATACCTTCTTCGACCGAGCGCATCGCCGTCTGTCCGCAGCCGATAAGTCGTTCGGGATGCGCGGCGCAGTACTCGCCAATCCACAGGTTGTAGGCGTCGAAACAGGCCTTCTTGTAATCGAAGTCACGATGGTTGCAGAGGATCATCCCGACCGTTGGGTAGATGATCTCGGCGGCGACGCCGTCGCGATCCTGGTCCGCCATGCGCGCGTTCGGATCCCATCCGCCGCGATGCATGTCGTCGAACTTTGCACCGATAGTCCTGAGCTCGCTGGCGTCCTTGCCGGCCGCGGCCGCCAACGCGACGTTAATCGGGCGCGGGAAATCCTTAACCAGAAAAACATCGCCGAGCTTCTCGTCGTGAATCATGTGCGGCGCAGTGTCTTTGTACTTGGCGTCGATCCGGTCCACGTAGGTGCCGGGCGGTTCGGTGATATGAGAGTCGGCGGAGATAATTGGCTTTTGCATCGCTTTTGAACCTCGATTGGCTTCGCTTGGCGTCGCGAAATCCTGACCGGGAATTACGATTCTGTTCGAGTTTCTATTTACTAGACGAAGCTTGAGTTTACAACGTTACCGATCGTTAATTGCATCGCAAAACGCTCTCGCCGCGCGTGAAAAAGGTTGATTCACGATGCGCGCATCAGCACAATCTTCGGATGGGAAATACGGTACAGCGCGCGTTCGATTTGGCGGCGGAGGATTACGACCGCACGCGACGCCGCCTGGTGCCCGGGTTCGACGATTTTTACCGCGCGGCGATCGATCTGCTCCGGTTTCCGCGCGACAGCGAGATAGAAGTTCTCGATCTCGGCGCGGGCACCGGCCTGCTCGCGGCGTTTGTCGCTTACAGCTTTCCGCGGGCGCGCATCACGATGGTCGATATATCGAACGAGATGCTCGATCGGGCGCGCGAGCGCTTCGAGCTCGGCGGTGAGCGGTTTCAGTTTGAGGTCAGCGACTACGGCACGGCCCGAATCAACAACAAGTATGACGCGGTCGTGTCGGCGTTGTCGATTCATCACTTGAGCGACGACCAAAAGCGGGACCTGTTCGGTCAAATTCATGGCGCGCTGAAAGACGGTGGCGTGTTCGTCAACGCGGAGCAGTTTCGCGGCGCGACTGCGGAACTCGATCGGTTCAATCACGAGCGATGGCTGACGCGGGTGCGTGAATTGGGCGTGAGCGAGCGCGATCTTGCGTCTGCGATCGAGCGGATGAAGTTCGATCGTGCGGCGACGCTCGAAGATCAGCTCGAGTGGCTCGCCGCGGCGGGCTTCCGCGAAATCGTCTGCGCGTACAAGAACCTGATGTTCGCCGTGTACTCGGGCACCAAGTAAACGTCAGCCTCCGCCACGCCTCAGCATGTCGATGGCATGCTCTGCGGCCGAGAAAAACGTCGGATCCGGATTCAGCGCATACTCGCGGATACAAACCTCGGTGAACTTAATCGCGTGCTCGTCGCCGCAAGCGATCGCACGCTCCATGAGTTCGTCGGCATCGCTAACTTTTGCCTCCGCCAGGCGCGACAGATCCGCGCTGGTGCCAAAGGTCGCGTACATCGCGGCGGCGGCTTGCCATGCGTACGCGAGCGCAGCGTGCGCGGTCTCTTTCCTTAGGTAGGGGAGCATCGGGCGAATCGAGGACGGTCCCGTCACAGCATGAACGAAAGCGATCGTCGTATAGACGTTGCGAGCGTTGGCGAAGAAGACGCGCGCGAAAGTGGCCGTCAGATCGGAAACGAATGCCGACGCGTCGCCGGAAGTATCGACCGCGTCCAGCGTCTGCTTGAACGGCTCGAAGGCATCGAGTTGTGCGAGAGCGTCGGTAAACGCGCCGAAGTTGCCGCCGCGAGTTTCGGGCGGAATCATCCGCACCCGCGCGATTGCTTGCGAGGGCATCGCGCGAGCTGGCGCATGACGGTCGGCGGGAAGCGGAAGATAATCCGCAGCCCAATACGCGAGTCCGTCGGCAAGTTCGCGACGACGCGCGGGAGTATCTTCGATCACCATCGCACGAGTCGCATGCCCGCTGCGAATCACGCCGTGCGTCGCGGCCGACATGATTCCCGGCGCGAGCCGTGCGGCCCAATTGTCGAGGACTTCATGCCATGGGCGGTCTTCGAGCTCGTTGCGAAAGAACTCGAACCAATCCTCTGCGCGGCGGACGTTGCCGAGGGCTTCGCGCCAATTGTCCTCGGTGAGGCGTGCCACTCGGGCGGGCCGCGGCACGAGCCCGCGGCGGTAGCGCTCGAACCACGGCATCACGGCGTCCCGTCGTCCCATCGCGCACATAGCTTCGATTGCCATCGGAGCGTGATTAGAGAAGCCGTTGCTCAGCTCGGGTCCCATCGGCGCCATAATTTCTAGCGCTTCATCGAGCGCTGAGTAATCTGCCGGCTTCATTTCCGCACCTCGAGGATTTGGGCATCACTGTTCGTCAAAAACATGCTCGCCACGATTCAGCCGGAGCGCAATCTGATATGTCTGCGCTTGTGCGCGCACCGTCGGAGCGTGCGCGGCAAGGTAACGAGTGGTCGCGATCAGCACGTGGCGCCCCGCGTCGGTTCCCTTGAGAATCGAGTACTGCCGGAACGCGGCTTCGATATCCTGGATGGTATGGAAGTCGCGATCCTCGCGCAGCAAAGTGTTGCCGAGCGTGGCGAGCAGCGCGTTCGGATCGTTGCCCCCGCCAAGATAGTCCGCGACCAGCGCGCCCGCCTCGTTCACCTGCTGCTGGCGGTCGAGCAAGTCCGGCAACCGGGCCAGTTGTTGTACGGCAGTCCTGCCCGCACCGTTCGGCTCGGGAAGTTTCGTGGCGGGCACGTTGAGAAATCGATCGAGATAGACCGTCATCGCGGCGTCGAAGACTCCTCGGATCAGTTCCACCGACGCGACCCGGCGCACCGCCTGATGGACGGCGTTGGCAAACGTGAAGCTGTGATGGGCCGTATCCCAATCGCCAAACTCGTTGCTGATTGGAAAGCGCGCGAGTCGGAGCGCCGCCGCATACGCAACCGCGCCCGCGAGCTCCGATGGCGGAGAGCCTTCGCGGAGAGCGGTAAGCATCGCATCAATGATCGCGTTCGGATCATCGCCGAGAATCGTTTGAACCAGTACCTCGCGATCGGACCATGCAAGCTTCGCGCGGTGACCCGCTTCAAGAGCGGCTGGAATCCTTTCGAAGGCGGGCTCGAGGATCGCAACCAGATCGATCGGATTGCGCCATGAGTTGGCTTCTTCCATGCGATCGCCAGTCGCGTAGCCGCGCGCGAGGCTTGCGAGGACCGGTTCCGCGAGCTCCCATCCCGCGCGATCGAGCGCTTCGAACGCTTTGTTGGTGAAGTCGAGCGTGTGGCCGCCGTCGAGATAGCGATGGTCGGTCGCTGCCGCAAACATCATGTCCGCAACTTCGCTCGATGCCGCACCGGTGCGCACCGCGGAGACGATGCATCGCTCGGCGCCCTCGGTGTCGCGAACCTCGACGAACCTGCGCAACCATCGCTTGATTTCCGCGACGCTCGCGCCGCCGCCCGGCAGTGGACGCATCGCGAAGCGCGGCGGATGGCCGTCGGAGTCGTTGGCAACCGCGCTCAGCCCGTGGAACATCGCCCGCGCACGATCATCGGGACTCAAGCTTCCGAGGATATTCATCATGCAGGTGAGAATTGTGAGACCGACGCCCCAACCGTCACGCCGATAGCGGGTGCCGAATTCGAGTCCGATTCGAAACGACTCACGCGCGTCGCCGCCGTCGTCCAGAAGAGCGATCACTGACTTGCCGATCACGAGCGGGAGGTTGCGTTCGATGCCGTCGCGCAGCCGTTCGATTCGATGGCGGCGCAGATCGCCGTGCGCCGCAAGATCGATCCAGATGTTGCCACCTTCGATCTTCACCGGGAACGCCCGCACGTCGTCTGCCCACGGATCGAATGCGCCGCCGCTGTGCAGGTCGAAGCGCGCGTGATGCCAGTGGCAGGTCAGGATGCAATCTTTCACGGTGCCGCGATCAAGCGGAAAGCCCATGTGAGGACATCGATTGTCCACCGCGAAGATTCCCTCCGGAGTGTGGAAGAGAGCGATCACGTGGCCTTCGAGAGTGACCGTCATGCTCTTTCCTTCGGGGAGTTGAGCGAGCGATCCGGCGCGGACAAAACGGGACTGAGTCTCTGTGGCGGAATCCAATTCTGACATCATGATGTCCTCCGTGGTCCGACAATTGGTAAAGTACTCGCTTTACATACTAAGTCAAGCTCCCACTTGACTAATGTTCAGGGTTCGTTACGCTCGTGATGATGAAGCAGGATTCACGGGCGGAGGAAGGGGTACTCTATCAGCTCAAAACTCGCGGGCCGCTGCCTGCCGCGCAAATCGCGCGCAGGCTGAGCGTCACCCCGATGGCGGTGCGACAGCATCTTTATAGACTGAAAGGCGCCGGCCTGGTCGATTTCAGCGACGAGCGCCGCAAAGTCGGGCGCCCGGCTCGAGTCTGGAGATTGACCAAAGCCGCGGCGGGGCGCTTTCCCGATACGCACGGCGATCTGACAGTCGAGATGATAGCCGCGGTGCGTGCCGCGTTCGGCGAAGCCGGGATGGACAAGTTGCTCGCGGAGCGGACGCGCCGGCAGAAGGACGAATATCGGGCGCGGCTGCGGCCGGCTGGAAGTTCGATTGCGAAACGCGCGCAGGCACTCGCTGAAATTCGCCGCGAGCAAGGCTACATGGCCGAATGCACCCGCATGCCGGACGGCTCGATGCTGCTGGTCGAAAATCATTGTCCGATCTGCGCGGCGGCCGCGACCTGCCAGGGCTTGTGCCGCGAAGAGCTGTCGCTTTTCCGCGCGGTGCTTGGCGACAAAGCGCAGGTCGAGCGCACCGATCACATACTCGCCGGCGCACGGCGATGCGCTTACCGGATCACCTCACCGGCGCAGAATTGATCGCGCCGCTAAGGCGCTTCGGTGCTGAACGCGACTTTCAAGTCCTCGCTCGCGAACGGATAGACGTGGATCATCCAGCCGAAGATCTGCTTGTGAAAGTTCCCGCCCGCCGCCTCGCAATCCGCCTGGTTTGAAATCGTTCCGGTGAAGCCGAAGCGCGGATCAGCCAGATATCCGAGACGCATGCGTGCCGCCGCGCCTCCGCTACGACTTGTGCCAAATTCTCTCTCACCCGAGGAAGAAATATCAGGACGCATGTTGTTGCCGATTCGGCCGTTCATCACGTCGTCTTCAGTTACTCCGCGCGGCAGACAGATATTCGTATGCGCATGCCAGTGCGAGAGGCTGAGCGGGATCAGCTTGTCGAGCTGCTCAGGGGTGGCGTTGGGAGGAGCGTCGTACATCGCGCCGACCAGTTTGTATCCGCCGAAAGTCTTTTTTTCGTAGAGCAGCGAGCCTGGTCGTGCCAGATCGAAATCGCCCATGTACTCAGCGGCCGTCGCCGATCGATTCGCGAAGTGGTAAACGTCCTGTGGCACCGATTCCATGTACGGCACGTAGCCGTCCGCGATCGCGACATTGGAGTCTTCGTACTTGGAGAGCTTCTCGCGCATCGTCTTGATGATCTCTTCGCCGCGCTGAGTATCCGCGGGCACCGCGGCGCGCGTCTCGGTCATCGTCATGTGATCGCCCATCTTCATATGCGATCCCATCTGGCCCATCGCACCGGTATCGCTGCCGCCGCCACCGCTGCCGCCCGAACCCATATCCATCCCTTCCATGTCGTCGTGGGCGAGCGCGGGTTTTACGAACCCGGCGGTAGCCAGCCCGAAGATCAGCAACGCAATCATGAGCATCGATGCCCGAAATTTCTGGTTCATATCCCGCTTCTCTCCGGCGGGTATTCTACTACCGATCCCCGCGAAATCGAATGCGCGGCCTCTCAGCCCTGAACGAACGGTTTGTAGAAAAGCCGCCGTCTCGGCTAGGTTGAGCGCGAGAGCACGAGAAAACCAAATGGCTGAAATCAATCTCTATCAATATCCAATTTCGCCGTTTTCCGAGAAGGTGCGGCGAGTGCTCACCTACAAACATCTCAAGTGGAATCCGATCGACTGCCACTATGAAGACAAGACCAACCTGCTCGATGTGACCAAGGGAGCGTGGACCCGCGTGCCGGTGCTGGAGTGGGACGGCGACGTGGTCTACAACTCCGCCGACATTATCAGGTGGCTCGATCGCAAGGCGCCCGAGCGGCGCGTGATTCCCGACGACGCGCGCGGACTCATCGAGATGATCGACAACTGGGCCGACAACATTTTCTTTATGCCGATGTTGTCGCTGACGATTCCTGATTTGCTCGACGCGGTGGGCGACCCGAAGCTGAGAGCGAATCGCGAAAAGCTTATCGGCATGACGACCGCCAGGATGCGCGAGCATGCGGCGGCTGCGCGTGAACAGGTGCGTGGTTATCTGCGCATGATCGACGAGCAGCTTAAGGGCAAGGATTTTTTCCTGGGCGCGAGCTTCACGATGGCGGACGCGTCGCTTTTCCATCCGCTGTATTTTCTCTCACTCAATCCGCCCAACTTTTCGATTGTCAAAGACTTCGCCAACGTCGGCCGATGGTACGAACGAATTCGCGACCTCGCGTAAGCAACGTAATTCGGAGGAAATAAAATGGCGCGCAATTTATCGATTGGAGTTAACTGGCAAGGCAAACTCGATTTCAAGGCGGCGATCGAACGCGCAAAGATTGCCGACGAGGCGGGAATCCACTCGATCTGGGTCGCCGAGGCATGGGGCCGCGACGCCTTCACGCTGCTGACGTTGCTCGCCGAGCATACCCGCAAGACTCAGCTCGCCACCTCGATCGTCAATATTTACTCGCGCACGCCCGCTGCGCTGGCGCAGCATTTCGGCACGCTCGACGAGTTCAGCAACGGCCGCATGATCATCGGGCTCGGCACCAGCGGGCCGCAGGTGATCGAGCATTTCCACGGTATCCCGTTCAATCCGCCACTGACCCGAATGAAGGAGTACGTGGAGATAATCAACATGATCATGGCCGGCACGCCGCTCAACTATGAGGGCAAGCTGTTCAAGCTGCAGCGCGGATTCACGATGCGCTTCGAGACGCCGCGCAAACACATCCCGATTTGGATCGCCTCGCTCAACAAGAAGAGCGTCGAGTTTACCGCGCGCAAGGCCGACGGATGGCTGCCGGTGATGATCCCGGTGAACTCGCTCAAGAAGGCGATCGCCGACTTCCGCGCGATCGTAAAAGATGCGGGCCGCGAGCCGCGCGCGGTCGCGGTCAAGTCGCCTGGCCATGTAACTGTGACTGCCAACGTCGATCGCGCGACGGCGGGCCATGCCGCCAACGTCGCATTTTACGCCGCGCGCATGGGCACCTTCTATTCGGAGCAGTTGACGCGCTTCGGCTTTGGCGACGATGTGCAGAAAATCAAGCAAGCGTGGGACGCCGGCGGCTCCAAGGCGGGTGTTGCGGCGCTATCGTCCAAGATGCTGGGCGAGTTGGGTTATATTGGCGGAATCGAGGGCGCGGTCGAGCGGCTGAAGTTGCAGGAAGAGGCAGGAGTCGATTTGCATCCGGTCGATATCGATGCGAGCAGTCCCGCTGAGTTCGAGAAGACTGTCGCCAGATTGATCGGATAGGTTCTGATTTGCCGATCTGTTTGAAAAAGCGCTATGAGGAAAAGGCGCTACGGAATGATTGAACCTTGAGGAGGCCGCGCAATGAAAGCAGCAGTATTTGAATCCACAAAAAAACCACTGGTCGTCAAGACCGTGCCCGATCCCGAGTGCGCCCCCAACTCTGCGATCGTCCGCGTCGAGGCCAACGGCATCTGCCGTTCCGACTGGCACGCCTGGTCGGGCGACTGGACGTGGATGGGTCTCTCCGCGCAGCCGGGCGCGATCCTCGGTCACGAGTTTTGCGGCGTCGTCGAAGAAGTCGGCAAGGACATCCGCAATTTCAAGAAGGGAGATCGCGTGGTCGTCCCGTTCAGCCAGGGCGACGGCACCTGCGAGTACTGCCGCAACGGACAATCAAACGTGTGCCTGACGCCGCTGCTGCCCGGCTTCTCGTATCACGGCGGATTCGGCCACCTGGTCGCGGTGCCTTTTGCCGACATGAACCTGGTCACGCTACCCGCGAGTATCGGATTCGTCGAGGCGGCCTCGATGGGATGCCGGTTCATGACGTTGTTTCACGGTATCGTCGATCGCGCGCAAGTGAAGCCGGGTGAATGGGTCGTGGTGCACGGATGCGGCGGGATCGGTCTGTCGGCGATCAACATCGCAGCCGCCATGGGAGCCAACGTGATCGGCGTTGACCTCGACTCCGCGAAACTCGAACTCGCCAAGGGTATGGGCGCGAGTCATGTTATCAACGCGAAGAAGGCCGATCCGATTGCCACGATATTGGAGCTTACCGGCGGCAGTGGCGCACACGTTTCGGTCGATGCGCTTGGCGTCGCGACCACCTGCCGCAATTCGATTATGAGTCTGCGCAAGCAGGGACGGCATCTGCAGATCGGACTCACGACTTCAGCCGAGAAGGGCGAGATCCCGGTGCCGATCGATCGGATCGTCACGATGGAGCTTCAAGTGATCGGATCGCTCGGGATGCAGGCGTCGCACTATCCCGCGATGCTGCAATTGGTCGAGGCGAAGAAAGTTTCGCCCAAGGCGATGATCACGGGCACCTGCGGACTCGACGGAATCAACAAAATTTTCGACGAAATGAACACCTACCAGAACGTCGGTGTCACGGTAATCAACCAGTACAACTGAACGCGGCGCTTAGTGGATCGTGCGTCGTGAACGCGCAAGAGGGTCCCTCTGGACCCTCTTCGTTTGTCGGGAGAAATCTGCGGGACAAACTTGATGAGAATAAGAATCCAGTTGATAGCATTGGCAATGTTAATGATCGCGCTGCCGGCCGCTTCCAGAGCCGATGACACGACGAAGGCAGCGGGCATCAAGGTCGAAGTCAGCGGCTTTCGAAACGACAAAGGGCAGCTCGGATGCTCGCTGTGGCAGGGGCCTGCGGGATTTCCGCGCGACGACTCTCATATTCTGAAGCACATTTGGGCTCCGATTAAGAACGCCAGCGGCGAGTGCGTCTTCGGCGGATCTTTTCCGGCTGGCGCCTACGCCGTCACGATCTTTCACGATGAGAACAAAAACGGCAAATTCGATTCGAACTTTGTCGGCTATCCGCTCGAAGGTTACGGATTCTCCAACAACGTGGTGCCGACGTTCAAAGCGCCGTCCTTCGACGAATGCAAGTTCCACTACGACGGCTCCGGCTGGAAGCAGATTCCGGTGAAAATGATCTATAGATAGCCAGCGACGGAGGCGACTCTGTCGCCGCCGATCGATCACCGCAAGCCGTACGATCAGAACGGTATTCGCGCAGTCAGAATCAGGTTGTGATTGTAGTTGCGGTGATTTGTGACCGCGACCTGTTCGCCGACGCCGAAGGTCAGGCCAACCCGGTCATGAATCGGAATCCGCCCGATCAGGATCCCGGGCGTGAGAAAGAGCATGTTGTGACCGGTGTCGGCGCCGTACGACTGCCAGGTGTAGTTGGTTTCAAACTCCGGCCAGAAATATTTGCAGATGCGATACTGGAAGGCGGTATTCCACGCCAGCGGCATCCCCAGTCGATCGAGACCGCCGCTCGGGAACGCGACGCCGACCGTCGACTGTACATCGAAGTTGCCGAACCCCTTGCCGGCCGCGAGCGTCGGGGTGAAGAGCGCGTGTCCGTTGCCGTTGACGTTCGAGCCGGTCGGCACGCGTGAATCCCATGAATGCGGTGACGATGTAGTTGCCGTGCTCCTCGTTGGATGAGAGCAGCCGCACCTTCACCAGGAACGGCCAGTCGGCGAAGCCGTCGGTATTGCGCGGCATGTTGCGCTTCAGAAACGCCGGAACCCCTACTATGACCTCCGTACTTTGAAACGGGATGAGCTCGATTCCCTTGCCGCCGCCGAAGTTGTCGATCGCAAGCCCGTTGCGCGACGACTGGAAGAACTGGTCGTAGCGAACCTCCTCCTCGAGCCGCGGCGTCACCGTCACTAACGGAGTTACCCAGTGCGGCTGCTCGCTCTGGATTTGAGTGACGCGCGGAAACCAGTTTATGAAGTAGTTCTCGATCGCGCACCCAAACTCCGAGACGCTCTGCGCGTGGCAAGGCGTCGTCGTGGCGAGCATCAGCGCCGACCAGACGAGAGTCACGATGAGGACACGGAACTGTGCGAGATTTGTGTTTCTCATGACCGCAATTGAATGCCATGTTACGAGCGATATGACAAGTATGATAGCAATATCCGGGAAAGGTGCGGCTCGCTACCGAACCCTCAATGCTCCCGATCTCAAATTTGAATTTCTTCCACATTCCGGCTCCGAATTCGCGCGTTCGTAACAATCGACTCATCATGTCGTAACGCTCGCTGGTTAGTTTGCCGCAGCCGCAGAATACGGACTGGCTTTTTTGTACGTGGGCCGGACCGCGTCGCGAGCAGCGGTCGGGGAACAATGGATTCCGGGGAGGATCCAGGGAGGGAAATGATGAGACGACGGACAGGAATGATTGCGCTGTCGGTGCTAGGCACCATCCTGATGCTCAGCAGCATCGCAATCACACCCATCAACGCGAACGCCGCCGAGGTCAGATCGGTCACCCTATATGCCGATCAGAGCACCGGACAGGTGTTCTACAAACCGTGCAAAAGGTGCATAAAGCTCGGCGAATACGTACCCGCCGGATCTACCGAGGAGATCGAGCGCAAAGTCGAAATCCGAACCCAGCAGCAACTCGACGCCGATCGCGCTGCGATGCAGGCAGACTTCGCCAGCCGGGCGGCGCAGCAGCAGCAGTGGAACGCCGAGATGGCGAAGCAGGTTTCACAGATGCAGCCCTTCGTCCAGGAGTTCGGCGACCGCTGGTTCAAGAAGATCTCGATCGGCGCGCTGGTCTACGCGGATTATGGGTACTTCTCGCACACCGGATTTGGCCCGCAGTTCCTGACTCAGCAGAACTGGCCCGGTCCCGGCAACAACAGCTTCAACGCGTTCAATATCACACGCACCTACCTGGATTTCAAATTCACGCCGGTTGATGACGTTTCGATGCGCGTGACGCCCAACATATACGCGCAAGTCGGAACCGCGAGCCCTGACGCCGTAGGAAAGACCAGCGGTTTTGCCAGCTCGCTCGACGGCGACCTGGGCTTTCGCTTGAAGTACGCCTATCTCGACTACAATACCTTCTTCAAAAAGGTGTTGAAGATCCCCGCTCTCAGCGACGACAAATTCACTTTCGGCCAGCAGCAGAATCCGCTCGTCGATTGGGAAGAGAATCTGTGGGGCTTCCGGTACACCGCATTGACGCCGTGGAACTATTTGAGCCTCAGCTCATCGCAGGTCGGCGTCTCGATGAAGGGTCCGATCAAATATCATGAGACCCAGTACGCCGACTACGACTTCGGCGTCTATAACGACGCGAGCTTCCACGCTCAAGAGCAGAGTGCCTACAAGCAGGTGATGGGTCGGGTCACGGTCAATCCGCTTGGCGCCCATTCGCGGTACGATGGCCTTGGCCTCACCGGCTTCTATGATTACGGCTACTCCAACAAGTGCACGCCGGACCTGAATTTCAAGAACACCTCGTGCGCGCATCTCGCGCGAGCCGCGGCGCTGCTGCACTATACTGCCGAGACCTGGGGCATTATCGGCGAGTGGGATTACGGCCACAATGCGTTCACCAGTGGCAACCTGTTCTCGGGTAGCGGACCTCTTGACGACTTCATGACGCCTACCACTCCGACCGGGTTCGCGGCTTGGGATAAGATGGTCAAGAACATCCAGAATACTCAGTCCGTGCAGATGGGCTGGGACGTACTCGGTCACCTAGATATCCCGCACACGCCGTTCACGTTCTTCGGCCTGTTCCAGCAGTTCTTGCCCAACACGCGCCAGGAGGAGAACCCGCTCGACTTCCAACGCTATGACCTGGGCGTGCAGTGGCTTATCAACAAGTATCTGCGCGTGGCTGCCGACTCACAGGCGATCATGTACTACCACGACCAGTTCGCGCATGTCGGAATGGGACCGAAGCATACGGTCACCGATTTTGCCGTACCGCGCGATACGCACGCATTCTTCCTGCACCTGGAGTTCAGGTACTAACCCTCAAGACGGCGGTGCATGCGCAAGCGCATGCACCGCCTGATCACTCCGCAGCAGCGTCGGCGCTCGCCCGCCCGAATGTTTCTTGTAACATCGATCCTCGCCGATTATTCTTAGAGCTATCGGGTCCGTCACGGATCCATCCTCAGAGGCTAAGTCTCGCCGCGGTGCACGTCATGCTTGAAAAACTGAATAGTTACTGGCGCGTGATTATAATCTCGAGCACGCTTCTTCTTGTCCCTATACCGTCGGCGTGTGCGCCGACTGAATCTTACGCGCCGATGCCGGATAGTACTGAGCTGATTCAACAATTGCGCGCGGCGAAAGCACTCGATCTCTGCAATGCATCCGATTTGAGCGTCGGACCGGTCGCGGCCGGAGACTTCATGCTGCGAGCGGACCATGTCGAAGATGTCATTAGCGACCTCGAACACGGTGTCCGTGTCCCTCAAGCGGATGTGCGCGCCGCGCTGTTTGTCCCGCCGAAATCTCTCTCCGAAACGCAACGCGCCGAGTTAATACAGAAACTTGAGCAAGCTAAGTGGCGTGACAACCGCGGCTGGTGGGATTGGACGCGAGACCCGGTTATTGCGCAGAATTTCTCAGTGCAGGAAAAGAAGGCTGACCGGGCAATCAAAGACCTCGAAACCGATCAGCCAGTCTCCTGGTATGAAATCCAGGAAGCGATGCACGTACCTGCCAATTACTGATCGCCGATCACGCGCGCGAGTCAGCCCGCGCAGGCGTCGATCGGCCAAGCGCGCGACGCCACAATTTCGACCATCCCGCGCTCAGCCGGTCCATGTACAAGTAGATCACCGGCGTCGTATACAGCGTCAGCACTTGGCTCACCAGCAGTCCGCCCACGATCGCGATTCCAAGCGGGCGGCGCATCTCGGAGCCCGTGCCGTTTCCCAGCGCTAGCGGCAATCCGCCCAACATCGCTGCCATCGTCGTCATCATGATCGGTCGGAAACGCAGCACGCACGCTGAATAGATGGCGTCGTGCGGCGACTTGCCCTCGCCGCGTTGAGCCTCGAGCGCAAAGTCGATCATCATGATCGCGTTTTTCTTCACGATGCCTATCAGCAGGATGATTCCGATCAGCGCGATCACGCTCAGCTCGATGTGGAACAGTAAGAGCGCGAGGATCGCACCGACCCCGGCCGAGGGCAGTGTCGAGAGAATCGTGATCGGATGGATGTAACTTTCATAGAGAATGCCGAGCACGATGTAAACGGCGAAAAGTGCGAACGCGATTAGGAACCCTTCGTTCTTGAGCGAGTCCTGGAACGCCTGCGCGGTTCCCTGGAATGTCCCACGGATGTCGGCAGGCATGTGGATCTGTTGCTCAGCCTGCGCAATCGCGTTGACCGCGTCGCCCAGAGCCTCGCCCGGCGCGAGGTTGAATGAGATCGTCACCGACGGAAATTGCCCCTGGTGATTGACCGCGAGCGCGGTCGTATCGTTCCCAAAGTGCGTGAACGTGCTGAGCTTCACCAGCTGGCCGTTGGTGGAGAGCACCCGGATATGCTCGAGCGAGTCTGGGTTCTGCCAGAAATCGGGCGAGACTTCCATCACCACATGGTACTGGTTCAGCGGCGTGTACATCGTCGACACTTGCCGCTGTCCAAACGCGTCGTAGAGGGTATCGTCGATTGCCTGTTGCGAGAGTCCGAGCCGCGCGGCAGTGGCGCGATCGACGACCACGTTGGCTTCAAGTCCGCTGTTCTGCTGATCGCTGCTCACGTCGGTAAGCATGTGGAGGGTGCGCAATTTCTTGAGCACCTTCGGCGCCCATCCGTTGAGTTCATTGAGGTCGTCGGACTGCAGGGTGAATTGGTATTGCGCGTTGCTGCTTCTGCCGCCTATGCGCAAATCCTGCGTGGCTTGCAGATAGAGATTTACGCCGGCAACGTGAGCGACCTCTTTGCGGATCCGCCCGATAACCAGATCGGCGTTGATCTTTCGCTCGCCGAGCGGCTTCAGCCCGATGAACATGTTCGCGGTATTGGTCGCGCCATTGCCGCCGGTGAATGCGATCACGTTGTCCACGGCCGGGTCTTTGTGGATGACCGCGACCAGCTGTGTAAGCCGATCCTTCATTGCCTGGAACGAAGTGTCCTGGTCGGCCTGCACGGCGCCCATCAGGCGCCCGGTGTCCTGCTGTGGAAAGAATCCCTTGGGCACGAACTCGAACAGAAAAATGCTGAGCCCGAGCGTCGCGAAAAATACCATCAGAGTAAGCGGCTGATGGTCCAGAACCCACAACAGGCTGCTTTCGTAGCGGTCAAGCATCCCCTTGAAAAAGCGCTCGCTCTTAAGGTACCAGCGGCCCTGGTTCTCCTGGTCGTGTGGCTTGAGCAGGTGCGCGCTCATCATCGGCGTCGTAGTAAGCGAAATGACCAACGAGACGAGGACTGCGGCCGACAGGGTTACCGCGAACTCGCGGAACAGCCGCCCGACGATTCCGCCCATCAGCAAAATCGGGATAAAGACCGCCACCAGCGAGATGCTGATCGATATGACCGTGAAGCCGATCCCGGCGGCGCCCTTGATCGCCGCTTCGAACGGCGGCATCCCCTGTTCCCGGTAGCGCGAAATGTTCTCGATGACGACGATGGCATCGTCAACCACAAAGCCCGTGCAAATCGTCAGCGCCATCAGCGACAGGTTGTCGAGGCTGTAACCGAGCAGGTACATGATGCCGAAGGTTCCGATCAGAGAGAGCGGAACCACGACTCCGGGAATCAAGGTGGAACGCAGGTTACGCAGGAACACGAACACCACCATGATCACCAGTGCGATCGAGATGCACATCGTGAACTCGACGTCGTGCACCGAGGCCCGGATGGTCGTGGTGCGATCCATTACCACACTGAGTTTGATCGCGGGCGAGATCGAGGCGCGCAGTTGCGGCAGCGCGGCGCTGACCCGATCGACCGTGTCTATGATGTTTGCGCCCGGCTGGCGGAAAACGATGATCAAAACGGCGACCTTGCCATCGACCATCCCCGCCGCGCGAACGTTCTCGACCGAGTCTCGCACCGTGGCGATATCTGAAAGCCGAACCGCGGCGCCTTGATTGTAGCGAACGATCAGGGGCTGGTAGTCCTCGGCCTTGAGCAGCTGATCGGTCGTGCTCAACCCCCATGTCTGAGTGTCGTCGGCAAGTTCGCCCTTGGGCCGGTTCGCATTGGCCGTGTTCAGGGCAGTTCGCACCGTGTCGAGACCGATGCCGAGGTTGCTCATTTGGGTTGGATTCAATTCGACCCGGACGCCGGGCAGCGCGCTCCCGCCCACGGTTACCTGGCCGACGCCGTCTATTTGCGAGAGCTTCTGCTCGAGGATTGAATCCGCCGCGTCGTACATCTGTCCCGGGCGGATGGTGTCCGAGGTGAGCGCGAGAATCAGGATCGGCGCATCGGCGGGATTGACTTTTCGGTAAAGTGGCTTGCTCGGCAGGGTGCTCGGCAGTTGCCCCGCCGCGGCATTGATCGCGGCCTGAACGTCGCGTGCGGCGGCGTTGATATCGCGGTCCAGATCGAACTGCAAAACGATCGAGGTGGCGCCCAGGTAGCTGGTCGAAGTCAGTTCCGTCAGACCGGCGATACGGCCGAACTGGCGCTCGAGCGGAGTCGCCACCGACGAGGCCATCGTCTCCGGACTCGCCCCGGGCAACGACGCCTGGACCTGGATAGTCGGAAACTCGACCTGCGGCAACGGCGAAACCGGGAGCAACCGGAACGCGATCGCGCCCGCCAGTGCCAGCGCGATAGTCAGCAGCGTGGTGGCGACGGGCTTCCTTATGAAAACTTCGGAGATACTCATAACGCACGAGCCGGAGCGGTCTCCGGAACAACGTCCTTTGCGCGCCATTTGGCAAATCGCGCCGCCATCCGGTCGAAGGTCAGGAAAATCACCGGCGTGGTGTATAGCGTGAGCACCTGGCTTATCAGCAGGCCGCCGACGATTGCGATTCCGAGCGGGCGGCGCAACTCAGAGCCGACTCCCGTTCCCAGCGCGAGCGGCAATGCGCCCAGCAACGCCGCCATCGTGGTCATCATGATTGGCCGGAAGCGCAGCAGGCAGGCCTGGAAGATCGCTTCGTGCGGCGGCTTGCCCTCCTCACGCTGAGCTTCAAGGGCGAAGTCGATCATCATGATCGCGTTCTTCTTCACGATACCGATCAGCAGGATGATACCGATGAGCGCGATCACGTTCAGATCGGAGCCGCAGATCATCAGCGCCAGGATCGCGCCGACGCCGGCGGAAGGCAGGGTCGAGAGAATCGTGACCGGGTGAATGTAACTCTCGTAGAGAACTCCGAGCACGATATACACGGTTACCAGCGCCGCGAGGATCAGCAGCGGCTCGTTCTTGAGCGACGCGCGGAACGCCGCCGCGGTTCCCTGGAACGAAGCCGAGATACTGTCCGGCATCCCGATTTCCGCGCGCGCCTGGTCGATCGCGGTCACCGCATCGCCCAGCGCGTAGCCCGGAGCGAGATCGAACGAGATTGTAACCGCGGGAAACTGGCCCTCATGGTTGACGGCAAGCGGGGCCGAACCCGGTTCGAAGCGGGTGAACGCGCTAAGCGGCACCTCACCGCCGGTGTTCGAGCGAATATAGATGTCGTCGAGCGCGTGCGGATTTCGCTGAAACTCAGGCGCCACTTCGAGTACCACGTGATATTGGTTCAGCTGCGTGAAGATCGTCGACACCTGCCGCTGACCGAAGGCGTCGTACAAGGTCTGGTCGATCAGATTCGGCGTGATGCCCAGGCGCGAGGCGGTCAGCCGATCGATGACGATATGCTCTTCCCAGCCGGCGTTCTGCTGGTCGGTCGCGAGGCTTCGCAGCGCGGGCAGCGTCTTGAGCTTGTCGACCAGTTTCTTGGTCCATACGTTTAATTCATCGCCGCTTGGATCTTCCAGGCTGTACTGATACTGAGTGCGGCTCACGCGGTCTTCGACCGTAAGGTCCTGCACCGGCTGCAGGTACAGCGTTATCCCGTTGACGGTCGCCAACTTCGGCGCCAGCCGGTTGATAACCGTGGTGATGTCAACCTTGCGCTGATCGAGCGGTTTCAGATTGATCAGTATTCGCCCGCTGTTGACCGTGATGTTGGTGCCATCGATCCCGACGAACGACGACAGGCTCTCGACCGCCGGGTCCTGCAGAATGATATGCGCCAGGGCCTGCTGGCCGCGCACCATCGCTGCGAACGACACATTCTGCGGCGCTTCGGAAACCCCCTGGATAACGCCGGTGTCCTGCACCGGAAAAAAGCCCTTAGGCACCACGATATAGAGCACGATGGTCAGGACCAGCGTGGCGATCGCGACCATCAGCGTTTCGAATTCGTGTTCCAGAACCCATTCGAGTGTCCGGCCGTAAAACGCAATCGTGTCCTGGAATACTTTTTCCGACCTGCGATAGAACCAGGTCTGCTGATTCTCTGGCGTATGCTTCAGCAGCTTCGCGCACATCATCGGCGTCAGCGTCAGCGACACGACCGCTGACATCAGGATCGTCACCGCCAGCGTGACCGCGAATTCCCGGAATAACCGGCCCACGATGTCGCCCATGAACAGCAGCGGAATCAGCACCGCGATCAGCGACACGGTCAGCGATAGAATCGTGAAACCGATCTGCTCGGCCCCCTTGAGCGCGGCGTCCAGCGGCTTGTCGCCTTCCTCGATGAAGCGCGAGATGTTTTCGATCATCACGATCGCGTCGTCAACCACGAAGCCGGTGGAAATCGTAAGCGCCATCAGCGACAGGTTGTCGAGACTGTAGCCGAGCAGATACATCACCCCGAATGTTCCGATCAGCGAGAGCGGAACCGCGATGCTGGGAATGATCGTCGCCGACAGACTGCGCAGGAACAGAAAGATGACCATCACGACCAGCGCCACCGTAAGCATCAGCTCGAACTGCACGTCCTGCACCGACGAGCGAATCGTGGTCGTTCGATCGGTAAGGATCGCCACCTTCACTGATGCGGGCAGCGAAGCCTGCAAGCGCGGCATCAGAGCCTTGATACGGTCCACGACGGCGATGATGTTGGCGCCGGGCTGGCGCTGAACGTTGACGATCACGGCCGGCGTCAAGTTCATCCACGCCGCCGCCTTGACGTTCTCGGCGTCGTCGACCGCGGTTGCGACGTCGGAAAGCTTAATCGGCGCACCGTTGTGATATGCGACGATCAGCGGCATGTAGTCCTTGGCCGTCAGGAGCTGGTCGTTGGCGCCGATCGTGTACGCCTGTTGCTTGCCGTCGAAGTTGCCCTTGGCCTCGTCGACGTTGGCGGCGGCAATTGCCGTCCGCAGATCCTCGAGCGTCATTCCATACGACGCGAGCGAGGTAGGATTAGCCTGGATCCGGACCGACGGTTTCTGGCCGCCGCCGATGCTCACCAAGCCCACGCCAGGCAGTTGCGAGATCTTCTCGGCCAGCCGCGTGTCGGCCAGGTCTTCGACCTGGTCCAGTGGCAGTTCCTTCAACGTCAGCGCCAGTGTGAGGATCGGCGCGTCGGCCGGATTCGTCTTGCTGTAAACGGGCGGGTTCGGCAGATCCGTCGGCAGGTAAGTCGCAGCCGCGTTGATCGCCGCCTGTACCTCCTGCTCGGCAATATCGATGTTCAAGTTGAGGTCGAATTGCAGTGTGATGACCGAACTGCCGAACGAGCTGTTCGAGGTCATCTGGGTGAGCCCGGGCACTTCTCCGAATTGGCGCTCGAGCGGCGCCGTCACCGAAGAGGCCATCACGTCGGGACTTCCGCCAGGGTAAAAAGTCATTACCTGGATGGTTGGATAGTCCACCTGCGGCAGCGCCGACACCGGAAGTTGTCCGTAAGCAACCAGCCCGGCCAGCATCAGTCCGACCATCAGCAGAGAAGTTGCAACCGGCCGCAGTATGAACGGACGGGAAAGATTCACGGAGTGTTTCCAGGCGGCGGCACGGCCGCCATCTGCATATTCACGTGCGACCCCTGCTGAAGCTTGTCCACTCCGTCGGTGACGACCAATTCGCCGGCCTTGAGACCCTTCGCGATGGCGATCACGTCGCCCTGGGTTGCGGCCACGGTCACGATGCGCATCTCGACGGTGTGGTCCGGCTTGACGACATATACAAACTGACCTTGCTGGCTGCGCTGTAGCCCGGCCGCGGGGATGAGAATCGTATCGTGGATGGTATCGACCTGCAGCTTCGCGTTGACGAACTGATTTGGGAACAGCGCGTTGTCCGTGTTGGGAAAAGCAGCCTTGAGCTTGATCGTGCCGGTGGCCTGATCGATCTGGTTGTCGGTCGTGAGCAGCGTTCCGGTCGCGAGTTTCTTCTTGAAGTCACGGTCGTAAGCCTCGACCGGCAACTCGCTGTTGGCTTGCATCGCTTTTTGCAGGCTGGGCAGGGCGTCCTCGGGGATGCTGAAGTCAACCGCGATCGGCTGCAGCTGTGTGATCACCACCAGTCCCGTCGCGTCGGTCGCATGGATGATATTGCCGACGTCCACCAGCCTGAGCCCGACCCGGCCGGTGATCGGCGAAGTGATTCTGCTGTAAGTCAGTTGAAGCTTTGCGTTCGCGACCGCTCCCTTGTCGCTCTCGATCGAGCCGGCAAACTGTCCTACCGCCGCTTCCTGGTTATCGAGATCCTGGCGCGCGATAATTTGCTGGTCGTACAAAGCCTTGTCGCGCGCAAGCAAGGTCCGCGCGTTGTTGAGCGACGCCTGATCTTTGGCCAGCGTGCCCTCGGCCTGTACCAGCTCGACTTGATAGGGACGGGGATCGATCTCAGCCAACAAATCTCCGGCCTTTACTAACTGTCCTTCGGTAAAATTTACTTTGTCGAGCTGGCCGTCGACTCGGCTCTTGACGGTCACCGTGTTGTAGGACGTCACCGATCCGATCGCGGAAATATATTGGTTCAGGTCGCCGGTCTTTGCGGGCGCCGCGGCGACCGGAACCGTCGGATGAGCCATCGCGGACGCCTGTGCCGAAGTGTCCGCCGCGCCGCGGCTCCTGCCGATCAGGAAATAGAGAACCACTCCTGCGACGAGCAGAACGACCAGCCACGTGCGCCATCGTTGACCGACTTTGTCGGTCCAGCTGCTGACCTCGGTATCCTGCATAAAGCGCGCGGCGTTCGGCTTTCCGGTCGTTGGCGCGTTTGAATCCATCATGTTCTCCGTAGCACGCTTCTTAAGCAAGCAAATAATGACCCGACCCTATTCTTGCAATTATGGACCCGCCAGTCCATATTTCAAACAGGCACTGGTCTGTCGGCGTGTCTATCGGGTCCCCGGGTGACATCTACGAATACGAACACAATTTGCACCGGTTTCCGATCGTGAGCGCACGGCGTCAATCGGCTTCCGCCACGATTCGCCGCAAAGACGGCCGCGGCAGGCCCTCGACGCCGTTTCTGCGCGAGAGAATTCTCCGAAGCGCCGCCGAACTCTTTGCCGAAAAGGAATTCGACCTGGTCCTGATCGACGAGGTCGCCGCGCACGCCAAGGTCGGCAAGGGCAGCGTCTATCGTCAATTCAAATCGAAAGAGGAACTCTACGCGGCCGCCGTGATCGACGGGTTCGCGGAACTGCAACGCGAGATTCGCGCGGCGCTGATCGGGTCGAGCACGATGCGCGCGCAAATCGCCGCGATCGTGCATCATGCGCTGAGCTTCTTCTGGACTCGGGGCCAGTTCTTCGCGTTGCTGCGCGATCCCAAAGCGTTGCCGCGCTCGCAGGAGCGCCAGTACAGGGCGCAACGCAACGACTTGTCGAGCTTGATCAGCAGCGTCCTCGACGCGGGCGTGAAGGACGGCGCGATACGCGCGGGTATCGACACCCGAATCGCGGCCGAGTCGCTGCTCGGCATGATGCGCGGAATCACCCGCTACAGCCGCGAGCACACCACCCCCGAGCGCGCAGCGGACATCCTCACCACTCTATTTCTCGGCGGATGCGCCCCGCGATAGCCTCGTCTCGATTTCGCAGTGGAGTTCGCTCGCGATTCTGCACATAATGCTCCGCACGGAGGAATTGCCGCATGCTAGTCGTCCATCACCTCAACGATTCCCGCTCACAACGAATCCTCTGGCTGCTCGAAGAGCTGAGCCTGCCATACGAGATCAAGCCGTACCAGCGCGATGCGCAAACCCGGCTCGCGCCGCCGGAATTGAAGAAGGTTCATCCGCTCGGCAAATCGCCGGTCATCACGGATGGCAATCGGACCATCATCGAATCAGGTGCGATAATCGACTACGTGATACGCCGCCACGGCGGCGGCCGTCTGCAGCCCGCGCCCGACAGTCCGGCTTATGATGATTACGTGCAATGGATGCACTATGCGGAAGGCTCCGCGATGCTCCCGCTGATGCTCAACCTGTACACTGCTCGGCTCGGCGATGCGGCCGCGCCACTGAAGCCGCGCGTCGAGAGCGAGATAGCCAATCACCTCGCGTACATCGACAGCAGTTTGAAGGGCCGCCAGTTTCTGGTGGGCGATGGTCTCACCGGCGCCGATATCCAGATGAGCTTCGTCGGAGAAGTAGCCGGCGCATTCGGCAAGCGCGCGCAGTATCCGAACCTCGACGCATGGACCAAGCGCCTGCACGAGCGCCCCGCCTTCAAGAAAGCATTGGAACGCGGCGGCGCCTACAACCTCGCGAACTGAAGACGCGTCAGTAGTGACCGCCTAATTTGCTGTGATCCCAGCTCGCGATTTTTTTTGGGATCACCTTGAGCACGACCCGCTTCGACGCGCTCCGCAATGGTCCGCGTCCGATCTCTGCGCCGCCCGAATCCTTCTGCACGATCGCACGCATCGTAGCCTCGACCGTCGCGAGGTCTTCGATAATCTCGCACTCGCCGCGGATCATCACTCCGCGCAAGTCGGAGTAACTGCGCCCCGCCTCCACCATCACGGCAACTTTGGGATTGCGCCGAATATTGATCACCTTCTGCGCCTTGCCGTACGAGGTCATCAGGATCGCGCCGTCTCGCGCGACGAAGTTCATCGCGACGAGATGCGGAAATCCATCCTTATCGACGGTCGCCAGCGCAACCTTCCTGGCCGCGGCGAGAAATTCCGTCTGTTGCTCGGGAGCGAGTTTGATTAGGTCGCGTCTTTTCATTTTCGGCCGTCTCGATGCGATCGAAACTTAGTCAGTGAAATATATAGCCACGGGAGGACTCGTTGCGACAGAAATACCGGATTCACTGCCGCCAGTTCAGCGGCATGTTGTCAAAAATGCGGCAGCATTCTGCCGTATCCATAGCGTGATTACATTCGCTTTCCCAACAAGCAGTGCAGATTCGTGGGCGCGTTCACGTTGGCGTGGAGATTGCTTGTAAATATTTCCGCGGCAAGATTCGTCCAACAATCAACCCTTGAGGCCCAAGCGGATCAGAACAGGTCAGGAGAGAATATCCAAATGATTGCCAGACGTATCGCTGAACCGCCCATTCCCGAATCCGTCGAGGAGGCCTGCGATAAGGTCCACGCCATCGCAAGCGGCGACGCTGTATCGCTGGAGGAACTACAGGGGGCGGTGGAATATTTGCTCGACAAAGTAAAAGCTGCCCGCGGATTGCACGGCTCAGTCGCAATCGCCCGCGTGAACTAATCCCGCCGCATCGCTGGCCCGCCGTATCGCTGGATTGAATTATGGCTTCGCAGCTTGGCCAGCTATGTCTACATCGGAAGCGTACCTGGATTCTGCCGTCCGTGCGTCAACGGTCCTTGTGTGAAATAATGGTCAGGCAAGACCAAGACGGAATCTCTTTTTCATGCGCAGCGGACGCGAGCGAATCGTGCGCGCAAAACGCACTTTTGAGCACAACTTAATCGCTCATCCAGATTCGCGCGCGCATCGTTTCGCGATCGCGATGTTCTCCCTCGTCGCTACGCTGATTGCCCTCGCCGCCACTCCGATCGCACCGGCGCGAGTGCTCGCCGCCTCCGCCGAGCCCTACTTTCTGGTCGCGACTCACGACTTGATGGACCCGATTTTCGGAGAAAGCGTCATCCTGATTCTGCCGGTCACCGAAGGCGGCTTGCTCATGGGCGTGATCATCAACAAGCCGACCCGGGTTCGCGTGCAGGATTTGATCACCGGCGCCCCGGTTCTCGCCAAGCCGGCTGACAGCGCGTTCCTGGGCGGCCCGGTCGAAGTGAACACTCCCTCGATCCTGATGCGCGCGACTCGCTCGCCCGCCGACTCGATTCACGTCTTCGAGGACGTTTACCTGGTCACCGATCCGGCGCTGATCAGTAGCTATGTAAAGGCTCCGCCCGAGGTGAACGGGGTGCGAGTGATCGTCGGACGCGCGCAGTGGATGCCCGATCAGCTGCAAGCAGAGATAGCCGGCGGTTCCTGGTATAAGGCGCCGGCCGAAGTGGACACCATCTTCAGCTCGGATCCGGCCAAGGTCTGGCAAACATTGGTGCAACGCGGCCAGCTACAGGAGGCCGATGCGGGCGACGACCCCGCTCCGGCCGTAGCCGTTCGCGGCACGTTCCTTGGCATGAGATAAGACGTTTGCGTGCGCGCGATTACAAAATCCTTTCGCGAAGATGCCTCTCGATTCTGCCTACGAACGCAACCTGCTGCGCTCTCATCGCACGTACGCGCCCGAGCGAATGAGGGTCGAGACGTTCGCGCTTGAGTGACGGTAATCCGCGCAGCCCATCCACGCAGCCGCGCAGGAATGCGTAACCCTGTCCCGCGCGAACGCTGATGAATGCCATTTTGGCGGTGTGCTCGATCGCGTAGCCAAGCGCCAGCATTGGCGGGAATGACCGGTAGCAATTCCACAGGCCGTTGCGCGTGTAGTAATAGTATAGCCGCCAGCCGGGGCGTTCTTCAGAAGCGGTGTAATGAGTCACCGAGACTCGTGGCGTATGTACGACCCGGTAACCCTTTCGTATCAACCGAAAAGCCAGATCGACCCCCTCGTGTCCAAGAAAGTAAGACGCCGAATAGCCGCCCACTTCCAAGACCTTCGCGCGGTCGAGCGCGGACGCGCCTTCCATGATGAAGTAGGTCTCAAACTCGCGCGCCGCGTGCGAAACCGGGCGCGGATGACACCAGTCCCGTTCGACGTTTCCCTCGTCGTCGGCAACCGTGAAGTTAAGACACGCGAGCAGAGGATCTCGCGCAAACGCGGCTTCGACTTCGTCGATACAGCCAGGAGAACGCAGCTCGACGTCGTCATCGATCGTAATCACAATCGGCGTCGCCGCAGCGCGAAGAGCGATGTTGCGTCCTTCGCATCCTCCATTCGATGGAGCAGCTATATAGCGTACCTCGGGAAAATCCGACTTCAGCAAGAGCTCAAGTTCCGCTTCGGCGGCGTTGTCTACCACTATTATTTCGGCGACGCGCGCGGCGTAGGCGCACGCGGATTTGAGGGCGCGTACCAGGTGATGGTGTCGCTTGTAGGTCAGTATCGCTATGGAAGCGGCGCAATTCATCGATAGCTAACTACTTTGCTCCATTTGCGCTTCCGCTCCGGATGACGATCCCGCACTTAGGGGGCAACAAGCGGCATTCCGTCGGGTGCATTTCTGCAAACTCCTTGAATGCTGCGAAGGCACCTTCATAAGCGCCGCCATCACATGCATCATCGACTATGATCGTCCCACCTGGAACTAATCTCGGGTAGATGATTTCCAGCCCAGCCTTGGTAGGCAGGTAAAGGTCGACGTCCAGCAAGGCGGTCGAGAACATCTGCTTGGGTTCGAAGTGAACCTGCTTGATGTCGCGCGGAATTATCTTAACGCGTTTCAACCCGTTGTCCTGAACTATATTGCGTTCCCAAACTCGCGGCGAGTTGTAAGAAAAGCCAGCGTAGGAGTAACCCTGCTTACCGCGATTGAGCTGTTCATGGGCTACATCCTCGGGAACGAAGCCGCTGAAAGTATCGACCACGTAGTAGGTCTTCACGCTGTTCAAGGAGTCCAGGAATCGGTTCAGAAACACGGTAGTTCTGCCGCGGGCCACACCAACTTCGATGACGTCGCCCTCCAAGTTCTCGCCGCGCCTTAAAGCCAGCATCAATTCTAGCAGCTCGTTGGGCTCCAGGAGAAAATCATAACGGGTCTTGATGACCCCCGATCTAAACGCGAGCCGTTTCAGAAATTCCTGTATGGGAAAGGTTACCGAATCCGCTTTGGACATTTGCCCCTCTGTTATCCGGTCGCGATAGAGATCCAACTGAGCCGGGCTCTCCGCTTCGGCCATAGGGGCCGAACCGTGGTAGCCGAAATTTGCCTCTTGCGGAACAATTCTACGCGCTTGTAACCGACTGTGCCTGCTTCGGTTGAGCGCTCAGGCCGTTCGATTCAGCATTGGCTGAGCGGCGTTGCATGACTGCGATGAGGCTCAGCGGTGGAATCGGCAGGACGTTGTCGAGCGCACGCATCAGCGGAGTGATCAGATTGAGCAGCCAGATCTGCGCGAGTCCGAAGCTGCGCCGACGCAGGATGCGCCCATTCAGGTACCAAGCGATAGTGCCGATGCGGTTGAACTCGAGCAGCTCGCGAATCTCCATATCGCAGTCCGCGGCGAGTTTGGTGAGTGTCTCGGAGGTGTAACGCCGCTGATGGCCGAGTATTTCATCGAGCGTCCCGAAGTTCCACACCCCCTGCGGCACCAGTATGATCGCGCGTCCAGAGTCGGCGAGCGCGGTCTTGATGTTTTCGAGCGAGCCGCGATCGTCGGCGACGTGCTCGAGCACGTTGAGGCAAATGACACTGTCGTAGCCGCCATCGGTTGCGGGAAATGATCTAATATCGCTGACATCGCAGTACGACGACTTCAGGTACGGCCGATCGCTGCTGAGATTGGCGAGCGTTTGCAGATAGAGCGGATTGACGTCGCTGGCTATGTAGTGGGTGCGCGGCAGTAGCGAGCGGGACAGATTTCCAACTCCGCTGCCGATCTCGAGCACTCGCTCGCCAAGGTAAGGGCGGATCGCGTCGGCCATCCACCTGTTGAAGCGTGGGGCGCGCGCCAGCCGCGCGAGAATTTGGCTGCCGTATTCGTCATCGCGGTAGATAGCATCGCTCAGCCCAAAGCGCGCGATCGCCGTAAGCGCACGCACTCCATCACGCCAGGTGATCTTCTTACCCTCGGCATAGGTGCGACCGAAATAGCTAATCGGTATCTCGAAGATCCGCGCCTCGCGCTTGGCCAGCTTGATGGCGATTTCCGGTTCGATACGGAAATCCGCGCTCGCAAGTGGAATCGACTTGAGAAGCGCAGTCCGCACCAGCTTGTAGCAGGTCCACACGTCGGTGAGATTCAGGTTCGAAACTATATCGCACAGGAAGGTGAGCAGCCTATTGGCAAGCTCATGGCGATGCAGCAGGACGCGGCGCACCTCGCTACCGGCAAAGCGCGAGCCAAATACCGCGTCGGCATCCTGCTCGATAAACACCTTCACCATCCGCGAGATGTCAGATGGGAGGTATTCCAGATCGGCGTCGTGGACAACGCACGCAGTCCCGGTCGCCTCAGCCAGTGCGGTCTGAACGGCGTTTCCCTTGCCACGGTTAGTCTGATGACGGATGAAACGCCACCTGAGCTTCGCGACCGGCACTCCACGAGAGCGAGCGAATTCTTCCAGCACCCGGTGCGTCCCGTCGGTCGACCCGTCATCGACGACGATAATCTCGATCGCAGATAGGTTCTCGTCATCGGCCAGAGTTTCAAGGCGGCCGAGCGATTCGGCGACGAGATAGCGCTCGTTATAGACCGGAACCAACACCGAGAGAGTTATCGATCGTGGCCGGTCCGCTGTTGCTGCTCGCGATTCCATCGGTTCTCAAGGATAGGCGCTCGGAGGCGTCGATCAAAGACGAGGGCACCAATAAACCGAGATTTCCGATTGTTGCGTTTTCTGATCAACAGTGCTCCTGAATCCGAAAAGCAGGATAACGACAAATTATGGAGTGTAACGTCCACAACATTGACAATTACTGAAGCCATCCGAGATGATAGCTCTTCGATGGCCGCTTCAATCGGGAAAATTGAGTATAACAAGTCTTTGCTCCTGATTGCCGGTATCGCCTTCATTTTGCGAGCCGCGCCTGTCCTTCGTACCGGAACGCTCTGGGCAGGCATCAATCAATGGGATTCCGCAGGATACATCGAGCTGGCTGACGGTCTTCAGCGATGCGGAGGCTTTGCCCGGGAAGTTGACGGTTCGTGCTCGGCGCCGGAGCTTTTGCGCACCCCCGGGTATCCAGGATTTCTCGTAGTCTTTCCACCAATACGAGCGGCAATTCTGACTCAAGCGCTGGCAGCGGCTCTTCTCTGCTGGGCAGTTGGATCGTTTGCCGGGAAAAGATGGGGAAAGCGTGCCGGAGTAGTCGCAGCGCTTCTAGCTGCCCTCGATGTGAGTTCGATCATCTGGAGCAGCCAGATAATGTCCGAGGCACTATTCCAGTTTGCGCTCGTATTCGCCGTGATCGCAGTTGCGACCGCGGCCGAAGAGGAGCCAAAACGCGTGCGGCGCCTCTGGCTCCTTGGTGCCAGTTCGCTCTTGCTTGCCTACGCGATTTTGCTCAAGCCGATTGCGATGATCATTGCAATCTTGGTCCCGATTCCTCTGATACTGGCGACTAACTCGAAGCTCTCTGCGAAGCTGGCGTCAGTCGCACTCGTCCTCGTGCTTCCAATTGTGACAGTGGTCGGGTGGACGGCGCGGAATCGCGCAGTGGCGGGCGTTAGCACCTTTTCCTCGATCAGCATCAAGGACCTGCTTTACTACCGAGCTGCTGGCGTTCTTGCGCTCGTCAACCACACAACTATCGAGGAAGAACGGCGGGAACTTCGCGCTCAGGCCGCATTTCCGCCCAGGGCTTCGATGCTTTCCAGCGGGCCGGTGCGGATGCAGTCACCAGAGGCGCTTGAGCGGGCGCAAAACATCGCAAGGACGGTGTTGCTGCAGCATCCGATCGCCTTTGTTCGAATGACTATCCGGGACCTCGTGTTACTGGCATGGGCGCCCGGCCTCGGCGACATCAAGTTATGGCTGTCCGGGGCAGGAGCATATGCATCTGGCAGTGAAGACGTTACGGTTTCGGAAAAAGTGGGTCGGTTCGAGAAGTCTTCGGCGCCGGTGATCATGGTAGTCCTGCTCCAGGAAATTGTGCTGGCTCTTATCTGGATAGGATGCGCATTGGCTCTGACTTGGGCGCTAAGACATAGAGATTGGCAACTGGTATGGCTTCTTGGTGTCGGACTGATGTTGTTAGTATCTGCTTCCGGACCGGAGGGAGGTGCCAGGCTTAGGGTTCCTGCAATACCGATCCTGGCAATCGTCGCCGGGGCCGGTTTCCCTGCGTATCCGATTCGCAGATCTCTCGCAAACCGGGCTAACATCGCGACATCCGCCCTGGTCGCTTGATCATCGAGGGCAGCTAGCGCCGACTATCTGCTCTCCCGCTCAAAACAACCATCTGCGGACTGTTGCTGGCGTTGTCCGTGAGCGTCAAGCCGCCGATGCGCTTGCCGTTGGCAGCCGGCTTGAACGTGATGCTGACGACGCATGTATTGTGCGCCGCGAGGCTGGCCCCACAGGTATTGGTCTGTGCAAAGTCACCGCTAACTGACCTTCCAGTAATATTCACCGATGACCCGCTGTCGTTGGTCACTTTCAACGTCTTGGCTGCACTCGTGCCCCCAACGCTGTGGAGTCCGAACTTCAAATTTCTGGGCGCGACTGATAATACGCCGAGAGTGGGCGTCGCAGAGGCCGTCGCCGTTGCGGTCGAAGTCGGAGTCGCCGTTGCTGTTGGAGTCGCAGTGGCTGTCGCAGTCGCAGTGGCGGTTGAGGTTGGCAGGGGCGTCCGAACGGGCGACGGAGTGGGCGTCGGCGGCGGAGCGGAACTGCTGATGAGCAGGATGTGCGCCTGGTAGGGCTGGAATGTCGAGGAGAGAGTCGTGCTGGTATCGGTCGCACTGCTGATACCGGTGTCGTAGTCGATAACGCTGGCCGCCGGCTGCGCGAGGGTGAACTGGGCGGTGACCGGAGAGGCGCTGTGGTTGTACGCGAACAGATAGCGGGTTCCGTCGGCGCCGACCTTGGTCTTGGTGAACACGGTGCCGGTTTCGGAGTTCGCGCTGATCACAGTGGCGTCGGGGCTCACCAACACCGGCTCGAGCGATTTGATCTCGGTGGTTACGTTGATCAACTCCTGGTACAGCGCTGCCTTCTCGACCGGATCTTTCACCCACTGCAGCGCGCGCTCGCCATAGGACCAGTAGAAGAGGCCAGTGGCACCCTCGACGATCGCAATCCAGCTCATGTCGTGCAGTTGCTGCTGGGTGGGCCATGGCGAGGTCGAATACATCTGGAAGAACTGGATGACGGTCCACACCGGGCGCGCGCCGTGACCCGCCTGGTAGGCCGCGCGAGTCCAGTCCGCAACCAGGCCAAGATCGTTTCCGCTGGGGCGCGAGATCGGATACGGATCGACGCCCAGGATATCCACCGAGTCCTTCCAGAACGGGAGGTCGTTGGGATGGTCGATCACCGCCAGGTTGAAGCCGGAGGGATCGGCGGTCTTGATCAGAGAATATTGGTGGAAGGTTTCCGGCTGCACCGCCAGCGCGGGCTCGTCCTGAGCGTAATAGCCCACCACTCCGGGGTCGGACGACAAGGTGGAGGCATAGTCGGTAATCAGCTGATCCTGATCATCGGTGCCGAACTCCTTGGCGACTCCGGTCGGAAAATTCTTGTTGTTGGTATAGTAGCTGCCCACGTCGGGGAGAAAGGTCATCCCGAATGGGCGCATCGCCGTGGTGTAGGCGGTGATCGCCTGGGTCGGCGCATTGGTGATGTAGTAGTTGATAATCATGTTGATCGGCGCCTGGGCGATCGCGGCCAGCTCCGCCTGGTAGTAAGCGGCGCTGTCCGAATAGTTGGTGGTGTCGTAGATTCCGAGCACGAAGTGCGGATTGCCATCGATGAAATGGGCCATGTTGGCCGGGTCGATCCACGCCTTCATGCCCGAGCGCGCCGCCGCGTCGAGCTTGACGATCGCGTAGGGGCTCTGCGCGATGAGCACATTGCCGCTGCCATCCTCGAGCTTCCCCGCCAGCTGATAGGTCCCCGGCGGCAATGCTCCCATGTCGAGGGTGCCGGTAAACTCGGCCGACGCGGGAGTGAAGGTCTGGCTGGCTACGGTATCGCCGCCGGCGTCGACCGCGTCGATTTCAACCCGAAGGCTCTCAAGCGAGGTTCCCGCCGGCGGGGTGACGGTCAGGTCCAGGCTCGCGACCTGGCTCTGATCTGAAAACATCAGACCGCGGTAGTTCGGGTAGAGCAGAAACATCCGCAGTCCCGGCGGTATCTCCTGCTGCAGCGACAAATTTGCGAACCATGCGTTCCCGCTCATTGGATAGCCGTAGGCCCACAGGCGCACCGATGAGGTCTCGCCCGCGGGGACGACCAGATGCGGCATGGTGATGGTGGACCAGTCGGTGGTGCCGTTTACGGCCGGGGTGCGCCCGGACTGCATCAGCGCGAAAACCGCGCCGTCGCCCGCATTGCCGTTGGTCAGGCCTTCGGTTTTGATCTGGCCGCTGAGCGTATAGATCTGTCCGCCCGCCACCGTAACTGAATTCTTTGCCACCGGCGGGTAGGGGCCGCAGGTTGACGGTGGAGTAAGCTCGAGACTGACCGCTCCATTCGGAGCCAGCGTGGTCGAATCAAGGCCGAAGCAGGAACTGGGTATTATCCAGCCGCTAGTTCCTTGTGAGAAGTCGCCGTTCGCCAACAGATTGGAACTCAACGTCCAACCCACTTCCGGCGCGGTCAAGCCCCCGTCAACTACTGCCTGCGCATTGGCACTAGCTACACATCCCAGTGACAGCGCGCAAAGTGTTAGTAGCAGAACAGAACATGTACCTAATGACGTACAATATCGATGCGACACGATAGTTGCCCTTGGTTGAGTCGATGCGCATTTCGCAATCACTCACTGAGCAACTTCTCTGCCGATGGAGGGCTGTCATCTGTCGACACTCACTGATGCTTCAAGGTGGAACACTCGATCGCGTAACAACACACGCACGTCGCGCCAGTGACACACTCTCGCTTCACGGACAAGCTAAGAGGTCCATACTGTCTCCGACACCGCTTGAAAGTTGAAACAGGATGCGACATGAAATTGACAATGCGACATGGAATTGGCGATCCGAGAAGGTGCCATCCTGCCCTGAAATTCGAGGAGCCATGTCCCGCATCCATGGCGCGGCTGACTCTTCGTCGCACTTCAGGACAGGTAGGGCCTCGTTGAGGCTGGGACAGGTGTGCGCCGACGCTGAGGCGCGCAGAGCGGAATCGTTCGCCGAATCGTCGCGATGCGGCTTGTCCGCATGGATCACCCGACAGCTATGCCCGTACGTCAGCTACGTGGCATAGTAGCAAATCGTAGTTTTGCCATGCGCGGCGGAAAGTGCAGGGATAGCGAGGGGACGCCTCTCCTTCGCGGCCGCAGAACCATAAGGATAGCGGAGAGATAATTGTCACAATGACCCGCAAACGGGGAAACGAGGCGGCGCCATCGCCAGACGCATGTGCGCCGGAGATGGACGCCGCGGGCGCCAGCCGCAGTGCGGAGACCTCCAGGCAACTCCGGGAAGCGCTACTCAGGAAATTCTTCACCGGTCTTTCCTGGACTGCCTCGGCGCGCGGTCTGACCTCACTTGGTATCGCTGTGCGGTACGTTGTCTTCGTGCGGTTGCTAAAGCCCTTTGACTTCGGCGTGACCGCCAGTGCGATGTTGATCTGCGCGGCGCTGAATGCGGCGACAGAACCCCGCATGGGGCAATCGCTTGTCCAGCAGCAGGATCAAATCGATCCGTATCTTGACACTCTATTCACCACCTATCTTGTGCGCAGTCTGATCATCGGATTGATATTGGTTGTGTTCGCGCGTCCGCTGGGCGCTTTTTTCCATTTGGGCGACGCTTACACCGTCTTCTGGGCGATCGTTCCGCTTCCAATCTTGCAATCGATTCCGAGTCCACGCCTCGTATCTCTCTATCGGCGTCTCGATTTTCACTTGGTGACCGTCCTGAACGTTTCGGAGGTTGGGGCGAGCTTGATATTCGGCCTTGTAGCGGTGCTGTACTGGCGCGACTGGCGCGGTCTGGTGTTCTCGCAACTCGTTGGTGCGGCGGTGCGAGACATTTTGACGTATTGGCTGTTTCCGCATTGGCCGCGGCTGGGATTTAGCATGGCCCGCGCGAGAACCATGCTCACCTTTGGAATATGGTCTGGCGTCGGCACCCTGTGTGAATTCATCGCGAAGCAACTCGACAATCTGGCGGTGGGCCATCTGCTCGGCCCCGGAGCGCTCGGCAACTACCAAATGGCCTTTCGCGCCGGCGAGATGCCGGTCGCGGAATTCACGATGTCGACTGCCTTGGTGATGTTTCCGATGGTGGCGCGATTGCGCGACGATCGCCGGGCGAGAGCACGCCTGTTGTGGTCGGTGATGGCGTTAGTGGCCGCAGTCGGCCTCGGGTATGTTGCGTTTATTTTCGCTTTTGGCGCAAAGACGGTCCTCCGGATATTCGGACCAGCTTGGGTTCATGCGGTCAACCCGCTCAAGGTCCTGTGCATTTACGGCCTCCTGCAGGGCTTCCTGGTGGTCGGCCGAAGCTTTCTCGGCGGGCTCGGAAAACCGAAATTATACGTCATCGCGGCGGCCACTCGCGCGGTGGTGCTTGCCATCGTGATCTATCCCTTCACGATATGGCACGGGCCCACCGGTGCCGCGGCCGCTGGTGTCCTGTCGATTTCGGTTGTGCTGCCGATCATTGGCTACCTGCTGTTGCAAGCAAACGGAGTAGACGGCTGAGATGAGTACGGCGCCATCCGCGCAATCGGTACGGCCGCTGGTCAGCATCGTAGTCATCAACTACAACTACGAACGATTCCTGCGCAATGCGGTCGATAGCGCGCTCGCACAGACATATCCAAACGTCGAAGTGATTGCGGTAGACGACGGCTCAACTGATCAATCGCGCGACGTGATCGAGTCTTATGGCGGCCAGATTTCATTCGTATTCAAGCGCAATGGCGGGCATGGGTCAGCGCTTAACGCCGGCTTCGCCGCGAGCCGGGGCGAGTTGGTGATATTCCTGGACGCGGACGATGAGCTGCTTCCCTCCGCAGTGGCTGAGGTGGCGCAGGCGTGGCGGCCCGGCATCGCAAAGGTCCAGTTTCAGTTGGAGATAGTCGACGCGGATCGAGTCCCGCTTGGGATGCGCGTCCCCGAATTTGAAGGCTTTCTGCCAAATGGGGATCTACGCAGCCTAATCCGGCGTTGCGGGGGATATCCAAGTGCTCCTTCCAGTGCGAATGCTTTCAATCGCGCAGCGCTCGAGAGGTTGATGCCGCTGGACGAACATGACTGGACTGCGGTCGCGGAGAAACCGCTAGTTACCTTGACGCCATTCTTCGGCGATGTTGTCTCGCTTCCAAAATCGCTCGGTCTGTACCGGACGCATGAAGCGAACGAGTCTAATCTTGGCGGGCGCTATCTCGACCGGCTCCACCGCCGGCTGACCGGGACTTCCTACTTACCCGAAACTCTGTGCAAAACTGCGAAACGGAAAGGAATCGACCTGGACCCGCAAGTCGTCGGATCAACGCTTCGAATGACAAAAATGAAAATGAGTTCACTCCGCCTGGACCCTGCCACTCATCCGATCGCAGCCGACAGCCGGTTTGGACTACTGGTCAAGGGAATCAAGGCGCTGGCGCGTGAGCCAAATCTTTCGATGCGAAACCGGCTAGCCAACGCCGTGTGGCTGACGCTGATGGCAATCTCGCCCAGGAAGGTGGCCGCCTACCTCTCGGCGCCATCCCGCTAGCTGCCCGCATTTATTTCAGGGTCAGGCTTGGAACTTGAAAGAACACCTTCATCCCTTGATGAAGTATGCAACGCTGTCGCGAAACTGGCGAAGCTTTGGAACTGCCTTCGGCGGCGCGACACCGGCAAGGAATTCATTGACCGCTCGCGTGCATCCATCCCAAGTGTAGTAGTCGTCGATAATTACAATTCCGCCGGGTGCGATGTGCGGATACAGATTCTCGAGGCAGACGCGCGTAGAATCGTACCAATCGCCATCGAGTCGCAGCACCGCTATGTCACATGGAAGAACGAAACGCGGGAGCGTTTCATTGAACCAACCCTTGATGAGCGAGAATGAAGGCATGCCGGAAAGCTTCATCGCCGCCGCCGCTTCCGCTTCCGAGGCAGTGCAATTGTTGTGGTGAAACGGCGCCTTGGGGTCGCTCTGCCAGGCAACCGCCGAAGCACCGTCCAGATCTTCGCGCGCGGGCGGCAATCCCTCAAAGCTGTCGAACAGAAAATACTGCCGGTCGGCACCGAGCACCTGGGCCATTCCAGCACTCATGCCGCCACGCCAGACGCCGCACTCCACGACGCAGCCGGAAATCTTTCTGAACTCGTAACAGAGTTCCAGGTTATTGACGTACTTGGCTTCGTGAACCATCGTGTAGTCGCGGAATTTTCGATAGATTCCTCGCAATCCCGCTCTGAGGCGCCGCCGCTTAAGAATGGCCTCGATGACCGAGGGGCCAGGAAGCCGCAGATATGACAGACTCATATCGCGCGATCGTATCCGAGGGCGACATTGTTTGCCAACGATGATGTCGGAACTGTGGTTCAGAGTTCAGATGCGGTGCTCGCGCTGCCGGAAAATAGCTATCGAGTTGCTCGCTCTGCGACAGAACTGATACAGAGAATTCGGACCTACGCGATGCGCAAGGACTTGGCAAACTATTACGCAGAAGACATGTACGAGGGCGATCGCGCGCTCGATTCCGCTCGGATCGTGGTGCCGATGTTGGTGGCGTTGACTCATCCGTCGAGTGTCCTGGACGTCGGATGCGGCCGCGGTGCATGGCTAAGCGAATTCAGAGCGCAGGGGATAGAGAAAATAGTTGGAATGGATGGCGACTATATCAAGCCATCGACGCTGCTGTTTCCGGCCGATTGCTTTCGTCCCACCGAATTGAGCGGCGAGTTCGAGATTCCGCCGGGTCGATTCGATTTAGCCATCTGCCTCGAGGTCGCCGAACATCTACCCGCGCGCAATTCGCGGCACTTGGTACGGCAGCTTGCTTCCGCGGCGCCGCAAGTCCTCTTTTCGGCGGCGCCGCCGGGTCAGGGGGGCGGAGGACACATCAATTGCCAGCCGCTTTCCTATTGGCGAAAAGCCTTCGAGGAGTGCGGACATAGGATGCTCGATCCGTTCCGACCGAAACTTCGCGACGAAAGGCGTCTGGCCTGGTGGTATCGCCAGAATATGGTTCTGTTCGCGTCGCCAGACGCGATCGCCGCCAATCCGGCGCTGGCTGCATGCGAAGAAGTCCCGCCGGGCTCCGAATCCGAATGGGTCTACATGTGGACCGCAGGACCGCAATGCTGGCCCGCCTCAGGGGAGCGGACGCTGACTCGGCGAGTCCTGAGCCGCGCCAAAAGAGCATTCCGCCCGAAAGCCTGAATGACCGCTAGGCGCCGGACTTTGCCGGCTCGTCGATCCTGCTCGGACCGGTCAATTGGAAGCCGCGGCTCTCGATGGCAGGTTCAAGACCCTGAGCGAGCTTTGCAGCCATCACCGTCGCGCCTTCATCCGTGAAATGGACCATGTCGGCAAAATACTTTGGGCCAGGCGGCATCTCACTTGCCATATCCACTAAGAGGACATGATCGGCGGCGGCAAGGCTGCGCATCGCTGCATTCATTCGTTCTTCCATGTCGAGGAATCCGTTCTCCTTGAGCATCGGATACAGCTTGCGCCACTCCGCCAGGGTCAGGCGATCCGGCGCCCTACAATTGGTGCCGAAATAAGTAGCGTGAGTCACTAATACGGGCTCGACGCCGCTTGCTCGCAACGCATCGATCAGGGCCAACAGATCCTGCTTGTACCGCTCGATGTTCTGGTCTGGCACCTGTTCCATAACTGGGGTACCCAGCGCCGACACTTGTCGTTTGATCAGAAATTCATATGATGCAATTCGAAGTCGCCGTGGAAGCATCGCAAGCACGTCTTTAGTGAGGTTCCAGAGATTGTCAGCAAGCCGCAATTGAAACCTTTGCTTCCTTGGCACAACGCCAAGCTCCCCGCCGGAGCGCAGGCCTTGTAGCCATATGTAGTAGGAGGGAGACGGATAGATCACAGCGATTTGCGGCTTCGTCCTGGCCACCATCTCTGGCACCCGATGCGCGGTGGAAACGAGCGTCTGTCCGGGAATGGCGGCATTGACCACCTGGAAGACCCGGCGTGCCGCCCAGTGGTTCAGATCTCGCTCGAGCTGCGCTGGGTATTCATTACCGGGCTGCTCGTACAAACCAAACGTCTCAGACTCGCCGAGACATACGATGCGGAAGCGGTTCTGCTGCACCTCAGGAGCGCGAAACCCAAGGCTGTTGAGCCGCCACTTCTTGTAGCTGGAATAAGGCTTGCCGCGCTTACCCAGTGAGTCATACTCAAACAGATTGTTCGCGCTATAGGCCTGCCAGATGGGTGCTCCGAAGGACATGAGATCGTCAAAGCGCGTGCATAACTCAAGCACCAGGAGAGCTACCAGCGCGCTCAACGCGAGGTGAATGTAGATTGTCTTGTGCATCGATCCAGAGGACACGATTAGTCAGCTCAAAACTGGAAGTAAATGAATGCCTGGGGCTGGGCCGCGTGGAACAGCACACAGTATGCGACGACGGCCAACGCGGCCGACTTCAGCTCCATCGGCATCCACGAAAAGTCAAGGAGATTCCACTTGCCGGACATATACTGGATAAACTCGATAGCCAGTAGAGGGACGAGGAAGAAGGCCACCTTCCACGCCAACGCCAGATCGACACTGTCCATAGGATGCATCAGGGCCGCGCTCATATCCCGGATCTGAGCGAACGACTCGGCGCGGAAAAGCAACCATCCGTAACAGGTGAGTTGAAACATCAGAAAGATCTCGAGAGATATCAGAATAAAATTCCCAGCGCGTGAGGCCGCTTTGACAAAAGCCAGTAGCGGCTCGAGCATCCTGTGAATCACCAATAGAAGCCCATGGTAAAAACCCCAGAACACAAAATTCCACGCAGCGCCATGCCATAGCCCTCCCAGCACCATCGTGATCATCAGGTTTCGCTGGGTCTTGGACACGCCATTACGGTTGCCGCCCAGTGGGATATAAAGATAGTTGCGCAGCCAATTCGACAGGCTGATATGCCAGCGGGTCCAAAATTCTCGTGGACTCCTGGAGAAGTAGGGAAGGTTGAAGTTGAGAATCAACTCAAATCCCATCAGCTTGGCGACCCCGCGCGCAATATCCGTGTATCCCGAAAAGTCGCAGTAGATTTGAACCGCAAACGCATACACACCCAAAAGCGTCTGGAACCCGGTTGCTCGTGGAAGGGAGAAGATATGATTGACCACCGGGGCCATGTTGTCGGCAACGAAAACCTTCTTCCAGTAGCCCCAAAGCATCAGATAAAGGCCGTCATGGATTTGCTGACGGCTGACCTTTCGCGGCTGAATTACCTGCGGCAGCATGTCGACCGCGCGCATTATCGGTCCGGCTACCAGATGGGGAAAGAAGCAAACGAACAATGTGAAATCGAGAAAACTTTTCGTCGCAGGCAGTTCGCCCCTATACACGTCGATGGTGTAGCTCATCGACTGAAACGTATAGAAGGAAATCCCCACTGGCAGAATGATGTTCAGGGTGTGAATGCCAACGCCAAGCCCCAGGCTACTCAACAGGGTCTGCAGGCTGGTCGAAAAGAAGTCGTAGTACTTGAAAAATCCCAGCACGACGAGGTTTGTCGCCATGCTAACGGCAAGCACCAGCTTGCGCCGCGCGGGCGCTGCGCCGCGCTGTTGCATCGATTCGAGCGAGCGCGCGACGTAAAAGTCCACCACCACGGTTAAGAGAAGAAGGAATACGAATCGCCAATCCCAGCAGGCGTAGAAGAACAGGCTTGCCGCCAGCAGAAAATAATTCTGCCAGCGATGGTTCAGCAGCGAATAGACACAAAGGACGAGGGGTAAAAATACCAGAAACCCGAGTGAATTGAAGAGCACAGTCCGGTATCTCTCCCTCTTATAGGGGCCGCATCAAGCAGTATCAAGGATCAAAGCAGGATCAAGGATGAGGCCAGTGGTCAAACTGCAACTGCCGCCATCGAGTGCTTACCGATCGACTACGTCGAGGATCATCGGCCGCGACCAGTACTTCCTTTCCAGCACCAAATTTACACGCCCTGGGGCTTCACGTCGGAAGTAGAACACCTGCGAGCTGGGCTTCCAAGGTGTCCAGTTTCGCCCGTGCTTCTCGTCAGGCCCCGCTATCAGTTTCAGCGCGCCGCCGGAATTGCTCGACACGTACCAGGTATCGTCCGCGTAATTGCGTGTGATCGGAAGCGTGACCACTAGTTGCTCGCCGACTGGGAGCGCGACTGTCTTGCCCGTGTCCCGCAGGCTGACGTTGAGGCCGACCGGGTGGCCTGGCGCACGGGCGGCGGACAGAGAAGAAGGCGCCGGGAAGAAGAATCCGGCAACAATCGCAAAACACGCGAGCAGGCAGCATTGACGGAGTGATAGTTTGACCACGATTGCTCTAATCCTCCGTATAAAGAACTCGTACCATAGCAATGAGCTGAGAAAAAGAGTTGACGCCGCGACGAAGACAGTCCGCCTAGTTGGCGCCCTTGCGCCGCAGCACTGCCGGAACAGTCCGCAGCAATATCTCGATGTCTTTGCCCAGCGATTGGTCCCGGATGTATTCGAGGTCCAATTCGACCCGCTTTTGGTACTCCACGATCTCGCTGCGGCCGCTGACCTGCCAATGGCCGGTCAGCCCTGGTTTGGCGGACATGAACAGCATCGCTAGATCGCCGTATTGAACCGCCTCATGGGGCACGATCGGGCGCGGCCCGACCAGGCTCATCTCACCGATCAACACGTTGAATAGTTGCGGCAGCTCATCGAGGCTGGTGGCACGCAGTAATCTCCCGAGCGGAGCGAGGCGCGGATCTTCGCCCTTGGGAAGCTTGAAGTTGTTTTTCAGGTATTTGTCATAAAGCGCCGGCGAGTCCTTCAGGATCTGCTCGGCGTTAGCATGCATGGTGCGGAACTTATAGAGAGTAAACGGTTCCCCCTTGAGACCCAGCCGCTTCTGACGGAACAGCGCGGGTCCCGCCGAGGTAAATTTGATTGCGAGCGCGATCACACCGATCACCGGCGATAGAACGATCAACAGTAGCGTCGACAGGATGAAATCGACGGTGCGCTTCAGAGCCGCTTGAGAGGGTGTCAGCTCACCCTTGCTCACCGAGAGTACCGGAATGCCGGCGACGTCGCCGAGCGACTGGCGAAACAGCCGGGTATCCAGGAGGCTCGGTATGATGTGCACGGATTTGCCCCGCTTGAGGAGGGTGAGGACACCGTCTGCGCCCGCCGGAGACTCCGCCCCGTCGTTTGCACCGATTAGGTAGATGTCATCAAATTCCGCGAGCGAAGCCGCATCGAAGTCGTATCCTGGTTCCGCCCCATTGCCGTTCGAATTGAGGACCCGCTTGGTCGGCTGAACGACTACCCGCTCATAGCCCATAGTATCGGTGGCGGTCAGAAGTCCCGCGAAGTGCTCGCAAGTCGCCTCGTCGCCAATCACCACCGCGGTCCGCCACTTATGCGCTGAGCGGCGCAAGTTGCGCAGCAAAAGCGTGGTTCCTAGTTGCCGGATGAAGATGAAAACCATCGACGCGCCCATGAAATAGGCGATAAATTGCCGGCTCAGATATTCAAATTTCAGTGCAAAGATCGCCGCGACCGTCACCAGAGACCAGATCAGCAACGTCTGTATCAGGCGACGGACCAGGAAATTCAGGCGTTCTGTGCGGTGCGGCCGATAGGTTTCTGTGTATGCAGTCAGGGTCAGCCACGACAAAATCGCTAGAATTAAAAGGGCAGAATACTCAGATTGCGCGGCGGAAGCCCTGCCGTGCGGGATTATCTGAATCCTGTCCAGGCGCAGAGCGAACGGGATCTCTGTGGCGATCAAATAGCCGAAGAAAATGCAGATAGCATCGGCAATTCGCTCCGCCACTTCCCTGGTATTTTTCGGATTCAACTCACCCCCACCGCCTGCATCCTATCGGGCAGCGGCATCCTAATTGAGCCTTAGAGCGTCAATTACACATCTACTTCGCCTAAGCTCGACAGAATTTACCTGTGTTACGACCTCGTTGTCAAACTGCGCACGCAATGCCCGACGTGTGCCTACGTGAATCGCCGCGTCGTACAGAGTTGCGATTCTCGCGGAGAGCTTTCTTCATTGGGAGCTTCGATCCCACGCTGGGGACGGCAGATCTCTGGGAAGAAACCCTACGCAGGCAGCGGCTTCGGTGCGTGGCGCAGTTTGCGCCAGAAATGGCACTTCGAGTCGACTCGGACCAGCGGCTCCTCGATCCCACGTTCCTGGCGAAATTCATCGACTGCTTTCCGGCAATAGGTCCACGAAGTCTCGCCGTAGTCGTCGATGATCGCGTATCCGCCGATCGACAATTTGTCATAGAGATTTACCAGTCCGTCTCTGGTCGATTCGTAGAAGTCGCCGTCCAGTCGCATGATCGAGAGTGCTTCGATCGGGGCATTCGGAAGCGTGTCCTTGAACCAACCTTTGAGGAACCGAACCTGATCGTCGAGCATCCCGTAGGCGCGGAAGTTTCGCTGAACCTCCTCGACACTTGCCGCGAGATGCTTGTAGGTCTTGGTCATAACCGGCCCCTGATGCGCCTTCGCTTCGAGGGGAAACTTTTCGGCATCGGGCTCCGGCAGCCCTTCGAAGGAATCGGCCACCCATACGGTCCTGTCGGTTGCGCCGTAAGCCTTGAGCGCCGCACGCATGAAGATGGTCGCGCCGCCGCGCCAAACTCCCGCTTCGATGAGATCGCCGGCAATGTGATGTGCGAGAACGTCTTCGACGCAGGATTGCAGATGGTCGAATCTTTTCAGCGGCAGCATCGAAACCGCGGAACCGTTGATGTAGTGATGGATGAAGCCGTGCACGAAGCGCAGTTCGTTGTCCTGATCGGCGTCGGGTTCCGTTTCGAACAGCGTATTAGTCAACGAGCGTTTCAAGAGATCGAGATAAAGCCGGATTGCGGGAGTTTCAAGATTCGATGGACTGCTCATCAGGCGCAACGTACACCGGCGATTCCTTCGGCGGCAAGGGCGTAGGAGGCAAGGCTCTTGAGAGTCGCGCGATCACTCTGGCAGGATGACCACGCGCGTTGTTCTTTTTGATGAACCAAACCAACAGCAGAGCTTCCGGCGACGATGCGTGGCGGCCCGGTATGGGATTGAAGGAATATAGCGCGGTTCGGAAGTCTTCGCTCGCGCATCGGCTGGTTCTCATGACGGTCCCGTATTTCGTCAGCGTGTTGCCGGCCAGGATGCGGCTGCTCGCGTATCGTCTGATGGGGGTGAAATTCCGTGGCAGCGGACATTTTATTGGCCGCGATTGCCTCATCGATCCGGTTTTTCCCGAGATGATTACGCTCGAAGATCGCGTTTGCGTTGCGCCGCGTGTAATCATCGAATGCCACAACGTGAGAAGCGATTTGCTGAAGCCGGTAACTCTTGGGGCCCGCTCGTATGTCTGTACGGGCGCAATCATCGCGCCGGGGGTCAGCATCGGCGCCGGCGCGATAGTTGGCGCCGGTTCTGTGGTATTTCGGAGCGTTCCCGCCGGAGTAGTAGTTGTCGGATCGCCGGCGAGAGTGGTTGGAAAAGCACACGGCGAGTGGGACAAAGGCTGATCCGGTTGAGTTTACCGCTTACCCGACAGGCTCACTGTGAGTTGTTTTTCCCAGGTGCGGTGACGGCTTGTTGAGCAACTTCCAATGAGCAATAGCGTCACTACCGATCGCGAGCGGATTCTCGAGGCGATCGAGTCCCGCAATTATGCTGTGGCTCATCGGCTGATGTCCGATCTCTATCGTTCCTCGAGAACGCTTTCGAACGCACAGTTCGTCCTCAAGCAATTTGAACGCATCAAAACCGACTTGGATCTTCCGTGCTTGCGAGTCGCAATCTTGCGCTCGTACACGATCGAGCCGCTGGTTCCGCTCGTTCGCGCCGAAGCGGTCTCTCACGGCCTCGACTTGGTCGTGCAGGTTGGAGGTTTCAACACTTACGCGCAAGAGGTGCGCGATCCGGCGGGCGCCCTTTATCGCTTCGAGCCCGACCTCGTCTGGCTCGCGACCGAGACGCGCGATGTATTGCCGGAGCTGTGGAGCAATTCTGTCGAGATGGGCTCCTCCGACTTCGATAGTCTTATCGACCGGACGCGCTCCGAACTGCAGGGGTTTATCGAGGCAGTCCGGTCGCATAGTCAGGCCCATGTGGTGCTGAATACCTTCGCCGCGCCGCCATTTCCGAGCGCTGGAGTGATTGACTCCCAGAAGAATGTCGGACAGGTGGACGCGGTGCGAACGATCAACCGCGAAATAGTGCGAATTTGCTCCGAGAACGCAGGCGTCTATGTATTCGACTACGATGCCGCGATGGTCAGATTTGGGAGTCTGCGATGGTACGACGAAGCCAAATGGCTGAGCATCCATTTGCCGCTACGCGCCGATGCGCTGCCGTTTCTCGCCGCGGAGTACATGCGTATTCTGCTGCCGCTCGCGGGGCGAATATGCAAGGCGCTGGTCCTGGATCTCGACAACACTGTGTGGGGCGGAATTATCGGTGAAGACGGGCCGAGCGGAATAAAACTCGGCGACGACTATCCGGGCAATGCATTCCTGGAATTCCAGCGCACCGTGCTCGATTTGCATAAGCGTGGGGTAATTCTTGCGGTCTGCAGCAAGAATAACCCGCAGGAGGCGCTCGAGATGCTGAGCGGGCATCCGGCGATGCTCCTGCGGCCGCATCATTTTGCCGCGACCCGGATCAATTGGAACAACAAGGCGCAAAATTTGCGTGAGATTGCGGTCGAACTGAACATCGACTCCGCCGCACTCGCGTTTGTGGACGACGACCCCAAAGAACGCGGTGAGGTCCGCGCGCTTGCGCCCGAAGTGTACGTAATCGATCTGCCCTCGGACCCAGCGGGCTACGCGACCGCCTTGCGCGAGGCACCGGTATTTGAACGGCTTGCGATTTCCGCGGAAGACAAGGTGCGCACATCTCACTACCAGGCCGAGCAACAGCGCATCGCACTCAAGACCAGTGCTTTGAGTTTGGAAGACTACTATCGGTCTCTTAACATCCGGGTAACTATTGGAACGATGCGTGCGGAGACTTTGGGCCGGGTCGCTCAACTTACTCAGAAGACGAATCAGTTCAACCTCACGACCAAGCGATACAGCGAACAAACGATCGCCGAGTTGGTCTCGCGCGAGGGCTGGAGGGTATACACGCTAGCGGCGTCTGATCGCCTGGGCGACTACGGATTGGTCGGAATCGCGATCTGTTCCCAAGCCGGTCAGGCATGTGAGATCGACAGTTTCATGCTGAGTTGTCGCGCGATGGGACGTACGATCGAGACCGCCTTTCTATCCCACGTAGCGGCGGATTGCGCCAAGCGCGGCGCGCGCCGGCTGCAAGGCTGGTTCGTACCGACCGCTCGCAACGCTCCGGCCAGAGACTTCTATCCCAACCGTCATTTCCGGCTCGTTCGCGAGGAGAACGCCGGCCTGCTCTACGAATACGATCTGAGTCTGAAGATGGAATCGCCGACCTGGATCGAATGCGTGACTGAAGGAGCGATTTCTCATGCCTGATTCGGTGCTGGACCGGGTTCGCGGAATTGTGGCCGAGATGACGACGCTGCCGTTTGCATCGATTACCGAGCAATCATCGCCGCAGTTACATCCGGAATGGGATTCGCTGGCCCAAGTGAACATAGTGGTCAGTCTCGAACAGGAGTTCGGCCGCCAATTCTCACCGGATCAGACCGAACGTATGGTGAGCGTTGAAAAAATCGTTGAAGTGATTACTGCGCAGGCGCAGTAAACGTGCTGTAGACGTCAGGAATTACGCGGTCAATTTCGCTGTTTCGGTTGCGGTTGCGGCAGAATCTGGGCATTATGAGGGGGGACTCAGGCGGGGGTCGGAAGTGCAGATTTCCGGCTGAAATCGAGGGGAGTAATTCTGATGTCAGGTTTGCCAGATTCCGAAAAAACCTTTGAAGTCGTGTTGGTTTTTCCGCCTGCAGCGGTCATTCGCGAGGAAGTCTATGACCGACCCAACTTCCCCGCGATTGGCATCGCGTACGTCGGTGGCTGGCTCGAGCAGCACTCAGGGATCCGGCCGCTGCTTATTGACGGCAAGCTGGAGCGCCTTAGCGTGGATCAGACCGTCCAGCGCATCGTCGCGGCCAAGCCCAGGATCGTTGGGTTCAGCGCATTCACGCATATGGTGGGAACATCGCATCGCATCGCGCAAAGGGTTCGAGAACAGTTGCCCGATACTGTGATGGTGCTCGGTGGGTTTCACGCATCCTTTCTGCCAAAGCGAACTATCGAGGAATTTCCCGGATTTGACTACCTGGTAGTCGGTGAAGGGGAAGTTGCGTTCGCCGATCTGGTCACCGCCGTTCTCGCCGGCGAAAGGCAGCCAACCATTCCGGGAGTCTGGTACCGTCGTCCGAACGGCGAGATCGTCGAGGCCGGGCGCGGATCAATTCCCCCGACCCTGAACGAACTCGGTTTCGCCGGCTGGCATCTCTACGATCAGGAAGGATTTCGGAAATACGCCAAACTGCTCCCGGTGATGTCATCGCGCGGGTGTCCGTTTTCCTGCAACTTCTGCAGCCGTCCATATGGACAGTCGGTCCGTCTTCGCACTGGGAAACATGTCGCAGATGAGATTCAGCGCAATGCAGAGGTGTATGGCGTCGAGACGTTTCCCTTCCACGATGAGACCTTCACGGTTAATCGGAAGCACGTCGCCGATATCTGCAACGAGGTGATTGCCCGCGGATTGAAACTCCGATGGTCTGCGATGGTGCACGCGAACACGATCAACCTCGAACTCGTCAAACTCATGAAGCAGGCCGGGTGCGTCGAGGTGGGACTGGGGGTCGAGAGCGGCGACGACAAGATCATGGCCGCAATGAATAAAGGCGTCACTAAAGCAAAGATCAAAGCCGCAGCCGACGCGTTCCATCAAGCGGGACTTAACTTCCTGGCGTTTTTCATAATCGGGCATCCCGGCGAGACGGTAAGGACCGCGTGGCATTCGATCAAGTTTGCCGGGGAGCTCAACGCGAAGAGTGCCGCCTTCGGCATCATGGTGCCGTATCCTGGAACAGAGATCTGGGAGATGGCGGTCAAAGGAGAGGGCGGATACAGGAAGCTCTCCACCGACTGGGAAGACTACAACAAGACGATTGGTAATGCCGTCGAGCTGGACCATCTATCACGTCGCAAGATGGAGCTGCTGCAGATCACCGGCTACCTCTATGTATATCTTATCCGCGGGCGTGTACGAGATCTTTACAGAGTGGCCTCCCGCCACCGTTTGCGCGTTACTGCCATACTCAAGAAGGCAGCCGTCGGACGGCGGGTATCAAGGGGGACAACGGCCTGATCCTGGCGCGTCAGGTCAGCGCTACGGCAGTCTTGCTTCTGTCCTATACGTGATCAAGCTCTGACCTTGTCATCAGAACCGATACTGATCGACTCGATCTCTTAGGACAGTCGCTGCGATGGCCGCACGATGTTTGCAAAGCTTCCAGCGAATATGACAGTGGCTCAACCGGTATGAGTATCAGGAGCGCAGCCAAATCGCTGCTTCCACCGGCCGTCGCGAACCGAATCCGGGTGGCGGGCTATCGTTGGGCACTTCGCCGTTTTCGACCTTACCAGGTGCGCCGGTCGAGAGCGGGCCATCAGTTCGACTTGTGGATCTCGGATCCGACCGCAAAGAGCTGGTACGATCGCGACTCGACCGAAATTCCGCTCGGAGATGTCGTTCCTGGCGCAACATCGTCTACGTCCGGGCGCCACCGTGTTCGATTGCGGCGCGTTTCAATGTCTCATCGCGATGATCCTAGCAAAATTTGTCGGCGCGACCGGAAAGGTGGTCGCGGTCGAGGCGAGCCGGCACAACTATGAAGCCGCAATCCGAAATTGCCGACTGAACGACGCGCGCAACCTCGATGTGATCAACGCCGCCGTGTCCGATACCTCGGACCCAGTTGAATTCAATTGCCGCGCGAACGGACAGGTTGACGACGGCAGCGGCGCCTGGGGAAAAATCGCCGTGCCCAGTGTCAGCGTCGATGAGCTTACGCGGCGATATGGGCCCCCCGACGTTCTCTTTGTGGACGTCGAGGGATTCGAATCGAAAGTTATGCGCGGAGCGGCCGATACGCTCTCGCGTTATCGGCCGGATTGCTTCTTCGAAATGCATGTCGGGTGCGGACTTGAAAAATTCGACGGATCAGTGAAATCCATAACCGATTCGCTTAAAGGGCTTGGGTATCATCTCTGGATGGGTAGTCCGGAACTCAATAGCTTTAGTCCATTCTCGGAACAGCTCGCCGCTGGTCGAGGCGCGATTCTTCCTCATCGCAACCACTACCACTTCCTGATCAACGATGGGATCTCGAAAGTATTACCTCGGCACTGTCAAGCTATGCACAGACTGACTAGTCGAGTGGCTATTGCATTGATCTGTCGTCAGGCTTCTCGATGATCACGCCAACTGGCTCTGGATATGGTGATGACATCGCTACGGGAGGCCTCGATGCGCCGGAAACGGGGTACACCTTGGGGCCGAATCTTCTGATCAACGGCGACTTGCGCGCCGGGCTTCAGGGTTGGACGGTGTCGACCCTGCTTGCTTCACCTCGAAGGCAGTGGCGATATCGCCAGCCTGAAGCTGAACCAGCCGTGCGCCACGCCGTTCCCTTTTGCGGAGAACGCGTTCAAATGCCCACCGGGTCTCTACACGATCTCGGCTGAAATCAAAACTCAGACGACCACTCCGGCCAAAGCGGCGCGGCGGCACCCGAATCCGTCTGCTCGAAGCCTCCGCGAAGAAATGGGCGATGACCAAGGCGGTTCTTGCTGGCACGACCGACTGGACCACCGTCGGTGAAAGCGCACGCCGTCGTTCGCCGACGGCAGCGTCGGTTCCTTCCGCGCGGAGACTGTAGGGCCGGTCGCTGGAACGTCATGGTTCAGAAAATTCTTTCTGGGCCGCGAGATTCCCGCGCCGCTGGAAACCTATCTGCTGTATCCGAATTATCGCGGAATGATGTTCAGCGACGCAGAGCCAGGTGGCACGAGTCGCAATCGATGTTAATCCGCCTGCCGATACAACCATCGCGCAGCTTCACGTCGTGCTCGAAGTGATGGATTCGGGCGGAAAAGTGCTTACGACCAATCGGCTGTCGCCGCCGGCCGATGGCTCGACGCGTCGCGACCGTCGACATGGGCAGCCTTGCCGCCCGGACGATATCGGCTGCAGGGATCTCTGGAAGGGGCCGGCGACAAGCGAATCTTCACGCCATCGTCCTACACGATCGTCAAGGTCAGCAGCGCGACCCGCGCCACGATGAAGGCGTGGATCGATTCGGACAATATCATTCACATGGGCGGCCGGCCGCGATTTGTGATCGGACTGTACGATACGACTGGCTTTGGGCTGAGACCCGATTTCTATCACTCCGCGATTGACGGCGATATCCAAGGCGCCGATCAATCTGATGATTAATTATTTTCTCGCCAACGGCCGCGCCGATGTTATCCTATCCTTACACCGAGGCGATGGAGCCGTTCGGCATCTTCTACCTGGCGACCGTGAGCGCGTTTTTTCCGGAGATGCGCGCATATCCGCGATGGGCCGAAGCGGGGGCGTCAGCGCGGACGATGTGATCGCTCAGTACGCCAAAGGACTGGCCGACGATTCGCGCGTCGTCGGCTATTACACCTGCGACGAGTGCGCCAGCGAGCGGCAGCCGCGGACGTTCCATCAATACGGCCTGATCAAACAAATACGACCCCGGCAGCATCACCTTTGCGGTAGAAAATTATCCCAAACGAATACCAGTTCTGGCGCGACACCGTCGACGTACTCGGAGTCGATCCTTATGTTCTCGGCAGCCGCTATCCCGAGAGCTATGTCGGCGATCTGACTCGAAAGGTCGTCGGCGCGGTTCATGGCGCGCGGCCGGTGTGGACGGTGATCCAGTTTTTCTGGCTGAATTCGCTGTCGCACTTTCCCACCGAGCAAGAGCTCCACGACATGAGCTGGATGGCGATCACCGAAGGCGCGCGCGGAGTCTTTTACTGGTCATACGGACTGCGCGGACTCGACTGGGGCCCTAAACGCGATCCGGTCCTTCGCCAGCAACGCTACGATGAGTTGGTCAACGTGACCGAGGGAATTAGTGCGCTTGAGCCGATGCTGCTCGCGCCCGACAGCCCCGTGCTCTCCGCCAATTCGGCGACCGGTACCGTGATTACCAAGGAGAAGGATCTCAAGGACGGAAGCCGCTACCTTATTTCGTACAATCACAGCGGTGACAGTGTCGATGCTAGTTTTACATTGCGGCGGCCCGCTCACACGGTCTCAGTGGACGGCGAGAATCGTTCAATCGCGTCCCGACCAAGGCGGCTCTCGATTCAAAGATACCTACGCGCCATTTCAGGCTCACGTTTACAAGATAGATTGATGTGCCATACACTATGACTTCAGGGGAAATGCGAAACGGAAAAGGATCGCGACTGCCCAGTTTCATCCATGTCGGCCCACCTCGAACGGCTACGACCTGGTTGCACGAGGTATTGATGGGCCACATCGGATTGCCGAGTGAAAAGGAAACCCGATTCTTCGATGCCCGCTACGACCGCGGAGTCGAGTGGTACTGCAATCTGTTCGGCGACTATCCGGCCGATGTTCCCGGCGGGAGAGATGGGTCCCACCTATTTCTCCAATGCGATCGCGCGGGAAAGAATCAAATGCCACATTCCTGACTGCAAAATAATTGTCACTTTTCGCGACCCGGCGGCCCGGCTCTACTCCCTCTATAGGCTGCTTCGATCGGAGCGCCGCCCTGTGAATCGATGACTTCGACGGCTATTGGCGCTTCCAGATCCACTGCGGCGCGGATCTGTGCAGCTACGCCACTCACCTCAAGCGCTGGCAAGCGACGTTTGGAAAATCCGCGCGTACTGGTGCTGTTCTACGAAGATCTGAGTTCGGATCCGCAAGGCTATCTGGACCGGGTCTGCGACTTTATCGGAGCGCGGCGCATTGCGCTGGATCAGTCCAGAGTCGGAGCTGCGAAGGTATATTCGGCCCCCGCGGCCGCCCGCGCCAGCGCGATTGCCCGTCGCACCGTCGAGGCTGTCGATTGGGTATCTCGCCATGGCGCGGGTCCATTGATAAAACTCGGCCAGCGTACTGCGCTATGGAAAATCATGCGGCGGCCCTTCGTCGAGGACTTCCCGCCCCTCAGTCGGGAATCGGCTGAGGAGATCCGCGCTATGATGCTCCCTGAAACCGAGGAGCTTGAACGAATTACTGGCAGAGACCTTTCGAGCTGGAAGTCCTCGGCCGGACGGATAATTGACGACCGTCGTGGGGAGGTTCGGTCACTCTCTGGATAACACGGTACGGACTGCACAAACGCTTATGGATATCGAAGCTGGCAACGGAAAGCCTCTACGCCTTCCAGACTTTATACACGTCGGACCGCCCCGCACTGGAACGACCTGGCTGCACGAGGCGCTGCGCGATCACGTATGCCTGCCCGCCGAGAAGGAGACGCAATTTTTCGAGTTGCGGTACCATCTCGGCCTGAAGTGGTACGCTGATTTTTTCAAGGATGCCCCGCCAGAGTTCCATTGCGGCGAGGTTGCGCCGTCTTACTTTGCAAATGCCGTAGCTCGAGAAAAGATTCAGCGTGACATTCCGAACTGCAAGATAATTTGCACCCTTCGCGATCCGGCGACGCGCTTGTATTCGCAGTATCGGTTTATGTGCAGGGGGCGCCTGCTACAACGATCTGTTGATTTCGACAGATATTGGCTGTCTCTGGTGCATTGGGGATCGGATCTCTGCGGCTACGCAACCCAGCTGCGCAGGTGGCAGGACGCATTCGGCAGCGATCGCGTGCTGGTGTTATTTTACGAAGAGTTGATGTCCGATCCTCAAGTCTACCTGAACAAGGTCTGCGACTTCGTCGGAGTCCCGAGAGTGGGTCTGGAAAAATCGCCGGTAAACGATGTCAAGGTATTGTCGGTATGGTCCCGGGCGCGAGATAACCCCATTTCCGGACTTGCGATAGGTTCAATTCAATGGCTCGCTCATCTCGGCGGATCGGCGCTGATACGTCGCACTAAAGAGTCGCGCGTTGGACAACGGATGCGCCCGCTATTCGCGGAGGACTATCAACCGCTCAGCGAATCCTCCGCCGACGAGATTCGGCACATGATGCTTCCCGAGACGAAAGAGTTAGAACGGTTGACGGGAAGAGATCTCTCATCTTGGAAGCCCGGCGCGCTGCGCCAGAAGACTCAGAAGAAGGCGGTAACTGACTCAACGTTGACCCGATAAATGACTTCGGAAATTCGGCGCGATTCCGGACCGCTCGTATCTGTCATAATTGACAATTTCAACTATGCTCGCTTCCTGCGTGCGGCGGTGGACAGCGCCCTCGCGCAGACTTATGCGCCGCTCGAAGTAGTAGTCGTCGATGATGGTTCGACCGACAATTCCCGCGAGGTAGTTTCAAGTTACGGCAGCCGTGTATGCGCGATCTTCAAGCCAAACGGCGGCCACGCATCCGCATTCAACGCGGGATTTCTCGCAAGTCACGGAACTATCGTGATGTTTCTCGACGCGGACGATTTGCTGCTGCCCAATGCGGTCGAAGAGGTCGTGCGAGCGTGGCGTCCGGGCGTGGCGAAGGCGCAATTCGTTCTTGCCCATATCGACGCGGATGGAGGTGCGCTTGGAGGAATCGTTCCATATTCGCCGGCGCAGATGGCCCAGGGGGACCTGCGGGCGTCGATCCTCGATGCGGGCGGCTACATCGGAGTTCCAACCAGCGGGAACGCGTTCGCGCGAACGGTTCTCGACCGCCTTCTGCCGTTGCCCGAATCACAGTGGCATCAGGCGGCCGACACCTCGCTGGAAATCATTGCGCCGTTTTTGGGCGATGTAATTTCGCTCAGAAAAACTCTCGGTTGTTACCGGATTCACGAGTCCAATCATGGGATGCTGGGCGAGGGACTGGATTCGCGAAAGTTGCGCGTCAAGATAGTCATCGATCTGCAACGCGAATGGGCGCTGTCCGAGTTCGCCGGGAGCGCAGGGTTCACAATCCCGCGCGAGTGGGCCGCGCGTGAGCCGGCGCATCTGAAGTACCGATTGGCCTCATTGCGTGTCGACCCGACCCATCACCCAGTAATCGACGATCGCGCCACGCGCCTGATCTGCATGGGAATCAGATCCACCTGGCGAAATCCCGGATACAACCTTCGAAGCAGGCTTTTTCACACGCTCTGGTTTCCGCTCGCCGCACTGCTGCCACGAGCCGTGGCATTGAAAGTAATCCAGCGCGGCTTGATGCCGCGGCGCCGACGGGGGAAAGCTCTGGCGAGGGATTCGGTACCATCGCAGATCATCAGTGAGCATCCGCCGCCTGCGGCTGACGGTGGCGAGGCCAGTCGCCCGGCCGGATAGACTCCCCCGCTATGCGGCATCGCGTCGCTTCAAGATCTCGCCATACAGTTCTTCAAATGCCGACGCGATCGAGTGCCAGGAATACTCCGCCTCGACCAGGCGACGCGCCTCGCGCGACAGCGAGTTCCCGAGCTCGGGCTCGTCCAGAAGCCTGATAACCGACTCAGCGAATTTTGTATCGTCATCGGCAATCATCGCGTGACGTCCGTCAATCAATGGCGTTCCGGTAAGGCTCTGCGACGTTGCAACGATGGGCGCTCCCAGAGCCATCGCCTCGAGAATTTTGTTCTTTACGCCGAGTCCAAATCTCAGCGGACTGACATAGGCGGCCGCACTCCAAAACCAGGGCCGAATGTCGGCGACGGTCCCAGTGACGTGAATTCCTGGAATGGTCGCGAGGCTTCGGACTCGTGCCGATGGCTCGGCGCCTACGATCCAGAATGACGCGCCGGGAATCCGGTTCTGGATTGCCGGCATGACGTCCCGAACAAAATGTTCGGCCGCATCTTCATTGGGCGGCCAGCTCATATTGCCGGTGAAAACGATTCGTCCAGCCTCCGGTGCCGGCCGGTAGTCGAAATACTCAAGGTCGACGCCGTTGGGTATCACTGCGATTTGATCTGCTTTCACCGCGGCCGACAGCGCCTGTGCGTCGAATGGGGAGGTGACTACGACGCGGTCCGCATAGCCAAACCATCGGCGCTCCTGGCGACGAGCGAGAACTGAGAGAAGCTTCAGACGAATCCGCTTTCGCGGCGCCGCGGCAAAGCCGGCGAATTCCAGGTAGCGCAACGCCTTCGAGTCGTGAACGGAGAGAATCGCGGGCAAACCGCGCGACGCCGAGCGAAGCAGAGGTGCTAATCCTCCGCCTTCGAGATGGAGGACGTCCGGGCGCACTTTTGCCACCGTGTCTGCGACCAGCCGCGCCAGCGAAGGATCAACCGCACCCTTTATCGAGCGCATTCGGGCGCTAATTCCATGATCGGAACGAAAAATCGAGACCGATCGGCAATACGCGCGCGGCCACTCCGATCGCTCGTCGCCTGCTCCGCGATCTGACACCGCGATCAGGTGAATTTCGACATGATCGGAGAGATTACGAATGAGGTTTGCGGGTATCAGCCGGAAACCGTCATGACTCGGCAGCCACGGAATCATCTCTGAAACGAGCAGGATCTTCATCCGGTGCGCAGGCGTGATTCAGGACGGAGATTTCGCGATGACTCCCAGCTTATCGTGAACGATACTTTGCGCGCAGCCGTTTTCAGCCACCATCTCCTGATACGCCAGCAGAGCTCCATCATAGCATCCAGAAGGTACGCAATCGTCGCAGACGATAATGCCACCGGGCAGCAAGTGGTCATAGGTTCCCTTCAAAGCCGACTTGCTTGGCAGGTACAGATCCACGTCGCACAAAGCTAATGCAATCGGGCCGAGTGAAGAGTAGTCGAATTCGACCGCATCGCATTTGATCGAACGGACATTGCTGCATCCGGCGAGTTGCATGGAACGGTCGAACCACCGCTGATCGTTGACTGTAAAGTGGGTGCCCAAGCGTGGGCTCTTGCCGCGAGCTTCGACCTCGTGGCTGACGTCGCGGCCGGTGAATCCGCCGAATGTGTCGAGGGCATAGTATGGCTTCTGGATGCCCCGAGCCCGTAGATGGCGATTGAGAAAGATCGTCGTGAATCCGCGGGCGCATCCGACCTCTACGATGCACCCGGGAAGATCAAGGGTCCGATCGAGACAATCGCACAAATAAGCGAGCTGCGCCGGCGTGAAAAAATACGGATACCGCGCCGCAACCAGCGCGAAGAAAGGCGAATGATAAAGGACGCGACTCAGGAGACCCCGTGACTTCATCGGACCATCTCGAGCCGAACTGAGGTTGTCATCCCGCAAGCCGGCGTGGCGTCACAATTATCGCGGGTTGCGCCCTCGCTGCCGCGGAAGCCGGTGCGGTGCTCTTCGTATTGGCAGCAAGGTACATGGAAATTGCATACAAATTTGGCGCAAGAGAGATGAATACCCAGACTCCCTTGATGTATTGGGCGGTGAGAAAGAACTCTGCCACCATGATGCCAATCAGCCCGATCTGAAATGACAATGCGAGCGCCGCGATATCCTCGGGCACGCCCGGCGACTTCTGCGCACTCCTGCAGATCGCCAGGGTCACCGCCAGAATTGCCAGATATAGCGCCAGCGTGGGTATTCCTCCCTCCGCACCGAGCTGCACGTAAGTGTTGTGCGCGACTTTAGGGTCTGGCTCAAGCTCTTCCAGTATGGAGTTGTAGTGAAATTCAAACGACTTGAATTGCCCAAGCCCTACACCAAAAACCGGATGCGACTCCATCATGTGGATTCCGGATCGCGCCAGCTCGACGCGAACTCGCGTCGACTCTCCAGCGCCAGACTTCGCCGTTCCCTGAAATTGAATATCCTGGATTCGCTGAATCATTTGGTTAGGAGAAATCGCTAACAAGAGGGTTGCAGCGGCGGCGAATCCAACCGCCAATCGGAATTTGTGCCGGGAATTCATCCACGCCAGCACGGTCATCACAACCAGCGCTAGCAACGCCCCTCGCGACTGCGAGACGAACACTGCAAAAATAAGAATCGGGCTGCAAACCCGGCCGATCCATTTCCACAAAGGGCGAACTTCCTGGCGCGCCAACCAGATTGCGAGCGGTACCGCGATGACCAGGGAGAGTGCCTCATAGTTGGGGTCGTTCGACGGGCCAATCGGGCGCGGCCAGTGATAAATGTAATACTGCTTGTACAGCCAGGTGCTGGCGTAAGTTTCGACCAGCACAATCGTGCGAATAGTCATTTGCAATCTGTGTTTAGTGGTGATCAGGATATTCGTCGCGAACATCAGGATCGCAAAGGAAAACAGGGTCGATGCATCAGTCGCCGGAAAGTTTAAGGAAGACAGGGTCGTCCCGACCACTTGAAACAGCGCGAATGCGGTAAACAGCAACAGAATCACGACGCCTGGACGCGGCGCCGCGTCAGGCGGCCGCGAAAGCAGCAGCACGGCGACGATCAGGGGAATTCCCACCAATTTAATCGGCGTGAACGGAAATTGTCCGACCACGAAGAGCGGCGCGCCCAGAATCGGATGCTCCTGGAACGGAACGAGGAACAGAAATAGGAAATAAAGAATCACCGCGCTAAGCCCGTCCTCTTCATGCGGCGGCGAACCTCAAATGATTCTCCCAGGCCCCGAGCGTCGCGCGCGTCAGCAGCCGCCTGCGTTCCGATGGGTCCTGCGCTTCAACACCGAGAGCCCGGCAAAGCTCGGCCATCATCTCGCTCCCCCGGCCTCTATCCGATCCGATCTCTTCCCAGAAGAAATCGATCACGCATCCGGTTCCGTATATGAGCGTGGCGAGCGAACCGGCCCGCGCCGCGGCAAGCATCGCGCGCGCTCCCAGCTGACGCAATCCGGACGGCCTGCGCAATACTCGCGCCCAGTCACGAAAACGGTGTGCGGCGGTCTCGATTCCGCTCAGCCGTGCGAAGATCCCGCGCCAATCGCCCGCAGCCGTGCTGGTGCCCAGAAGCTGGTCGCTTTCCCAGTTCCAGATCGCGCGGGCAATCTCAACCGCCTCGTTGAACTCGGGATCGAGATCTCCGGACGGGAATCCAGTTTGGCAGAGCTTTTGAGCCATCGCGTTGCGGAAATGGGAGAGGAGCCGGCCGCTCATTTCGGTTCCCAAAATATCCTGGTGCGCGCAGAGCGCATCTTCGACCGGCTTTTGCCTGCTTCGATATCCCGGCTGGTAGCATCCCAGAAAAACCGACAGTGAGGTCCCCAGATCGATCCAGAATTTGGCCAGTGAGTATGCAGTCGTAGTACTATCGTTGGCACGGTCCGTATACTCACTGCGTACTGCAATTTGTTCGATGATCCGATTGTTCAGCAAGCGAAATGCGTCAGATTTGGATATAGCTTCTCCGCTCGCCGACATGCCCGGAAAAGGAATCTCGGCCGGATCACCCCAAAGCAGTTTTGCATGCTCGCACAACTCACGGGTAGAGATCCCGGGCCGCAGGCGAGTCATCCCCTGGCTCAGAATGGCGCGCAATTCAACCTTGATTCCACGCGCGGCGTTGACAGCGTCGGAGTTGGTGTCCATCTCGACTTGCCGCATCGACCGATCAAGTTCCCGGTTCGAAACGATGCCGCCGCGAACCACCACCAGGCACTCGACGTCGCTCAACCATCGGCTTTTGGTTTGAGGATGAGGAATTACGGTTCCCTCACCGCGAGCGAAACTCCCGGTCAGGAGCACGCCGGCGACGCATGGAGCGGCGGCGCAGTTGCGAACGCGCGCGAGCAGGCGCTCCAGTTCGCCGCGCACCTCGTCTTGAAAAGCTGAATCGACGCTTAAGGCGAACGATCCTGGCGGGCTTAAGCTGAACGCGCCGTCAGTCATTCGCTCGATTCATTGTTCGCGTACTTCGAGTACTTCGAGTATTTCGAGTATTTCCCGTAGCGCCCATATCGGCCGTACCGTCCGTAGCGGCCATAGCGCTCGCTGCGCACCGTGGAATAGGAAGGCTTGAACCGGTTGAGCACCACGCCGAACAAACTCTCGGGATCGAACATAAGAAACGTTTTGGTGGTCGCGGCGCGTGAGGTGCTGTCGGCGGCGGTTACGAGAATTGTGCCGTCGCCCGCCCGGGACAGAATCTGGGCATCCGGAACCAGCAATGCAGGCGGCGTATCGATTATGATGTACTGATAGGCACCGCTGTTCTTCAAGGTATCCATCAACTGGTCCATTTTGGAGGAAGCGAGGTATTCCGGCGCGCGGTTGCTCGTTCCTCCCGAGGGCAGCAGGCTGAGACCAGGCACGGGCGTAGCCAGGACGGTGGCAGCGAATTCCGTGGTTCCCTGCAGATATCCGAGCAGCCCGTCCACTTTCGGCACCGGAAAAGCATAATGCTGAAAGGGCGCGCGAATATCGGCGTCGATCAACAGAGCGCCGCTCCCTGATACGGCCAGCGCGGCCGCCAGGTTCAACGCGATAAAACTCTTTCCCTCGCCTCCGACGGCGCTCGCAACGACGAATACCTTCGCGTTTTCGTGCTGGGCCGCCCATCCTCTCAGCTTGAAGGCCAGCAGCTGGAACTCGTCAGCTGCGGTGGTGATGATCTCTGATCCAGCCGCCACCAGGGGCGGCGCCGGAAAGCGCTGGGCAAACCTTGCCTCGCGGCCCGTGTAAGGGCCCATATCTCCATTAGCGCCATTTTGGTCAGCCGATACGCCATCGGAGTTGGTTTGAGCGCCGTTGGCGGAGCGTTCGGCTCCGTTTGAGTGAGAGTCGCCCGCGGCTCCATTTTCCGGCAGCGCGAGCGGAGCCTCCCCAGATTTCGTCCCGCCGTTCAGGTAACGGCGTTCGACCTCCGGCACGCGCGAGATGGAAATCGCGTTGACATCGGTAAACTCGGCTTTGATGTCATCGGAGTCTTTGAATGAAGTATCCGTGTAGAACAGCCCGAACGGGATTGCCAGCGCCATGAACAGCGTCGCTGCGATGCCACCGCCAATCACGACAAGAGGAACCGGATAAGATGGATTCGTGGGATGTGACGCGGACCGCAGCACCTTCAAACGCTCGCCCTGACCGCGCTCAGACACTTCCTGGTCGGCGCGAGCTTCAAACAAACGATTGCTGAGCTCGTGATATCGGTTCGACAGGATTTCGAAGTCGCGGTTCACGACCGCGATAGCTTCCTCATGCGCCGGGGTTTCGGCGATCTTGCGCTGATAGTCGGCGATTTGCTGCTGGATCAAGCCGGTGGCCGAGTTGGGGGCAGGCGCGACAGAGCTCGGTCTGGATTTCGCGGCCTCGCTTGCGACTTCGTTCTCGACTTCCTTCTCCAGGATGGCGATCTGCGACTTGGTCTCGATCACCGCTGGATACTCGTCGCTATACTGCGCGTTAAGCGCAACCAGCTTTGTCTTCAACGCCGCCAACGCCGCGTCGGGCGTATTTGCTTTTGCCGGAGTCGACGAACTTCCATCCGCTTCCTCGCCCTTGCTGGCGATCTGGGCGGATCGTCCGACCTGCAATTGAAGCGCCTGCAAGGTCCTGACGTTGTCATCGAGGTCTTGTGGCAAGCTCCCGCGATATTTCTCCTTCAGGACTTTGATTTGGCGCTGGCTTTCGGCGAGCTTGGCCCGGGTCTCGTCCAGTTGGCTCGAAATCAGATTGACGGTCTCCGCATTGTGCTGACCGAGTTCCTGGCGATACACCTCGATCATAATATTCGCCAGATCGTTCGTCGTCGCTTGCGCCTTGGCCGGATCGCCGTATTGAAACGAAATCTCGATCGCGTCCGGAGGAAGCAATTTCTGCCAGCGACTCGGCACCTTTGACTGCAACACTGACTCGGGGATGCTAATCGATATCGCGCCGGCCATTTCTCCCGCCGCGCCGGGCTGAGGCTTGCCGTCGCGAAGATACAGTCGGTGCTTCGAGATCAATTCCTGAAGACGTGCGCGAGCGATGGTCTGTTGGCTGAGCGCCTCCAGCTTCGATTCAATGTGAGTATTCTGCGGGCTCTTTTCGGTTTCCGCGCCAATCAAAGCGGGCTGAACATCGGCGTCCCAGACTTCCAGCAGCGCCGATGAAGTGTATTGCTTGGGAATCACAAACAGCGCCAAAACGGTCAGCGCCAATCCCGTTATGAGGGTTGAAAAGAAGGCCCTCCGATGCCGGTAGATGATGTCCCAGTAAGGCCCGACGCTAATGAAGGTCTGATTACTCATTGCCAACTCCAACGGAACGCTTCGAACGAAACACTCATCCCCACCACAATGTAATTGGCGACTGCCTCCGTTCCCTGCATGTTATCTTCGGGCAGGAACTGGGAAGGACCGCTCAGGTTGCGGCGAACCTGCACAAAACGAGTGGAAACGGTAAGCCAATTGTTGAGTCGATCGATCAATGAAGGTCCCCAGGTTATGAGTTGACCGTCGACCCTGTTGCTACTCGAGTCGTAGAAGGCGGCCCCGAAGCCAGCAGTCATACGACGCGTGACTTCATAGGAAATATGGCCAGTGACAAGTCTCAGGATGCCTGCACCACCGAGTCCGGGAGTCACTTCAGGTTCCTGGCCGCCATAGACGCTGAACCGGCCGCGATGAAACCGATATTCTAACAACCCGATTCCGGCCACATTCACCGTCTGGCGGTCCGTCCCAAACGTGTAGGAATAGACGGGGCCGACGTTACCCTGAAACAGAATCTGTTTCGTCGGTAACCATTGAATTCGCAGGAACGGCCAATGCGCCTCTGCGCCAGGTTCTCCGGGTTCGGTAAATCTGAAGTCGTAGAAGCGATAACCCGGCCCGGCGGAAAATTTTTCGCTAAACCGATATTCCAGGAAGGCGCTGACCAGTTGGCTATAAGTGGTGCTAGTCTGCCTGCCGTTCTGCGAGTCGAACCAGTAAGTAGTCTGATGAACGCTCAGCTCGCTGTACCAGTTGCGTCCCCAGTCGTGGTACAAATCCGCACTGAAGTGGTTAGCTGACGAGGTATCGCCGGCAAGCAACGCAATCGCCAGCATCGGGTTGAGTTGCGGAGCCTGGTCGCTGGTCGTGATCACAACCGGGGTCTGCGCGTCGCGATAGTAGAAATCATCGAACCGTAGCTTCGTTGTCGGCGACAAATTCTCGTAGTCCGTCCCTCTTACAAATTGACCTTCGCCGGCGCGATCGAATTTGCTCTGATGGGCGAACAACTGGGCATAGGTGTCCCAGTGCAACGACGCGTATCTGGCCGCCGACGTATAGTCCAGGTAAAAGCCGGCCACCAGTAGTCCCGCGAAGTCCCCCTCTCCGTTGTTCGTTCTAAGCGGGATATTGTCGGAATAAAATCCGCTCAGCTGCGCTTCGGGATAGAGGCGGAACAGGCTTGCATCAGCGCGTGCCACGGCAGGCATAGCCAGGACCAGGACTGCAACGATGCGTGGGATAGTAAGTCGAATGCTTTGCCGCATACCCTGCTTAACCTATGGCACAGAGACCGTGTCTCCAGGCTCGACTGGTATGTCCGCGGATTGATCGCCGCCGGACCTTACCACGTTGTAGTTGACCGTCAGAACAACGGTCTCAGTTTCTCTATGGCGTAGAATCCGGATCTTCCCCGAATCCGCGTATTGACCCAAACCACCAGCCTCTGCCAGCGCCTGCGAAAGTACTTCGCCGGAATGCAGCTTGTACACCCCCGGCTTGTTCACCTCGCCCAGCACGTAGAACACGTGGCTTGCCGGATCGCTCACTCGCACCGTAGCATTCGCCCCATGAACGTAGCGCGCGTAGCGCTTCTCGAGGTCCACTTTGAGCAGGTCCGGCGTAAGACCGGCGGCGGGGACCCGCCCAATCAGCGGCATCGAGATAGTTCCGTCCGACGCGACGATAACCTTGCCGCTGAGCTGCGGCTGGGTCCAGACGATGATCTCGAGCTCATCGTCGCGGCCGATAATGTAAGGATCGGCGTTCTTTCCAGTCGCGCGGGGCACGACTGTCTGCCGCACCGGAGTGGAATTGAACAGGCTGCACGCAGCCGTCGACATTGAAATCGCGACCGCGAGCAGAATTATTCCGAACAACGCCGCATCCCCGCTCGCAATATCGGCGGCGAACTCGATCGCACTAATTCTCATCAAACTACTTTCCCGCCACACCACTTAGCGTCGTCCTTCCCCTCGTATCCCCCGGCCGCTCGCCGACGACCGCAAGCCGGCCATAGTGCTGCTGCCCAGCCGGCTCCGCCGAGCGCGGCTCCTCACCTAGCGGACTCTGCATCCGCGCGAAACCATGTTCCCTGGAGTCCCAGCCGTTCAATAGAACATACTGTTTCCCGCGCCGCTGAACCAGACCACGGCCCTCCATTTCATTCAAAAGCCGGCTGACCAGCGGTCGCGAGCTCGCGATCATCTCTGCCAAATCGGCTTGTGACAGCTCAGGAATTATGACCGTGCCACGATTGTCATGGACACCTACCCGTCGGCCTAGATCACCTAGCACGACTTCCAGGCGCTGTTGGAACGACAAGCCAAGAAAACTCGTCCACCAATGGAGCGTCAACGACCAGAACGAGTTTAACGATTGGTAGAGCTCTATAGCCTGATCGGGGTCAAGCGTGCGCAGGAGCCGTACCGCCCGCTCTCGGGTGAAAAGCGCAATCGAGCACTTAGTCAGCGCCTGCGTCTCAAATATCTTCGACCGCCGCCCCCTGCCGTCTTCGCAATCCGCGTAACCGACTATGTCACCCGGACCCGCCAGCCGCGCGAGCACTCGAGTGCCATTGGCCGCGTTGCAATACACCTTCACGTAACCGGCCAGCACGCATCCGAATAAGTCGCCCGGCGATCCTTCGAGAAATACCATCGCGCCGCGCCGGAAGCTGACCGTGCTTCGATGATCGACGAGATCCTCGACGATGCCACTCGGCACGCGCCAGTGGCTGAAGTTTTTCCGCAGCCGCACGTAGCCTTCCTCGCATACGGCGCCGATCGCCATCACTAACGACGTGAGGTGAATCAATGTCGCGTGACTAATTTCTGCGTGTATCATAGCCGCGCCCCCGCTTCATATTTGCGCCTTCATAACGCCGAATATGTCTGTGATCTGATTGATGCTGTCGCCGTGATCGACGCTCGACACGAATGCCGACCGCGAATGCGGCGCCGTTGGGTGAAAACCGTGCATCCCGGCCGGAGCCTGCACGCCCATGTGACTCGGTGCGATTACCGTTCCGGGCTCAGTCAGAAAAATCTGTTCGCCGTACTTCCCATCTGGAAACCACGCGCGAAGCTCCTTGAGGTCGGCGGATTCGAGCCATCTTCCACCATCGACCTCTTTCAGAGCTGCCGTCACCAGAGTTCGGGCGCGGTCGGAGAAGAACCAAAAACGCGCCATCGTGGAATCCAGCAGGCACATGTAATCGGCGGGCGCGCTAATCGGAAGCGCCGCCAGCATGGCCTGGATATTTAACGTCGCCACAGTCGGCGCCATTCCGTGATCGCCGAACACGTGAATATCCGCGGCGCCATAAGTCTTCAGTGCGATCTGGTGCAAGCGCGCGAGCGCGGCCGAATATTTGTTCAGTACTTCAGCGACGCCGGCGCGATCATCGGCGTGCAGGTGAAGAAAATGGTCAAGCTCCGCCAGGTACAGAAAATAGAATTTCGCCTCTCCCGCGCGTAAGTCCGCTTCGATAGTTGCCAGCAGTTGCTGATCCGTTCCGTCGTGATAGCAGTAGGCCTTGTAGGAGGTGCCGCTGCGCTCGAGCAGGTCGAAAATGGACGTGGAACCGGGAATTCCGCCGGGTGCATAGATGTTGCGCTTCTCGCACACGTCGAGCTTCGGCAGGTAGCTCAGCGGCACGCCGTAAAGCTGGAAATATCCGCTCAGATGATTAATCCGCCGGGCGATCGTTTTCACCGCGAAGCGCGCGTAACGATTCTCGACCATCCGCGCAGGCATCGCGCAGATGAGGCTCAGCTTCGAGAATGGCGAGTGTCCGTTGGCGCGATGGAACAACGAGAGACGTCCGTGCTCTTGCGGAAATCGCCCGGTGAGTATCGATGGAATCGCGGCGGTGCTGAATCCAAGTACGGAATCGAGAGGACGCCGGAAGGGCGCAACCTCCTTCAGGAACGGATGATCTTTGATCCATTCCCAGCCGAGCGCATCCATTAGCACGAAAATATTTGCTTTCATCGGATTGCCGGCTTCCTCACGATCGCGAGCAGCCCGGAACCATGCCGGGTCGGAGTGTGAAGCTCGAGAAAACTCAGCGCGAGCAGAAAGGGCAGGGCGGCGGCGAATACGATCGGATTCGGCTTGCTGTCTCCGAGCACGAAAAAAATGTCGTGCGCGAAATTGCCGAACGGCCCGTACGTCCAGACCGTCTTGACCGGCTCGAGCCCGACCTCGCGCGCCAACCCGTTAATCATCTCCGGCGAGTAGCCCGGACGCACATGCCCGATGTCCTCGGGCTTGAATCCGATCCGGCGCTCGCGCCATGTGACCATGCGCAGATGGCGGCGCTGCGGCACCGAGGGAAAGGTCAACAGCAGATATCCGCCGGGCGCCAACGCCCCCGCGAGATTCGCCATCGCACCGCGATCGTCCTCGATGTGTTCGAGCACGTCGGTGTTGGTGATCAGATCGTATTTCGACTTCTCCGCCAGGTTGAGCAGGTTGTCGCGGCTGAACGTAACGTTGCCCAGCTTCAAGTTTCCCGCCGCCGTGAGACAGCGCTCCACGCGCTCATCGAGCAGATCGATTCCATGAACCTGCCAATCCGGATGGAGCCGGGCGCAGTGCAGCGCGATATCGCCGCGCCCGGTGCCCGCATCGAGCATCCGCACGCCGCTTTCCGGCAGGCCCAGCGCGTCGATCTCGCGGAACACGTGGCCCAGCCGAATCCGTCCTGGGATGTGAATCTCGCCGATCAAGCGATACGCATTGCGGCGGATGCGCGAGGGCTCGCCCGCAGCTTTCTCGATACCAAATCGCGTTGCCGCAACTGAACTCAATTTGAGATCCCCCGTCTAAGCCCCGGTCCCACCGCGCTGGCGACGCTGAGCGGCAGATAACGCCAGAGACGGCTGATCGCCTGCAGGCTCTTGCGCCCGCGCGGCGCCGCGGCCCGCGGCGAGAGATACAGCGTGCTCCAATACGGCTGCACCGGAGTCGGGCCCCATTGGCGCTTGAATTCAAAGATGCCCGAGCCGAACGTCGATCGCCCGAAATCGAAAGTGTGGCATCCCGATTCGATGCCGAGTTGTATCCCGGCCCAGTATAGAGCGTTGGTGCCGTATACCGGACGCGACTCCGCGGTGGCGCCCGTCCACGGAAGCATCATCGAGCCGCGGAAATTCATTGCCAGGCCGGCCGCGACGACGCGCCCCTTGCTGCGCACGCGAATCAGCGAAAGCCGATCGCGCAGATGGTGCACGAGTTGGGCGAAGAAGCGCCTGCTATGCGTCGGCGATCCGAGGTCGCGCATATTCTCCGAATAGATCGCGCACAGTTGAGCCTGCGCGACCGGATCGGCGGGGTCACTCAAGTCAACGTTGAGTCCCAGCTTTTCGATGCGCCTCAGCCGATTGCGCCGCTCCGAAGGCAGCCGACGCATCTGCTCCTCGACGGTCGATGCGAGCGCCAGATGCTGCGTCACTTTCTCTGTGCTGATTTCAAATGGCGGCTCAAGTTTGCGCAAACTGCGGATATGCAGCCGCTTCGCACCGAGCTTTCCCGAGAGCGTCCGCGCATAGGCGATCAGCTCGGCGTTCGCCGCCTCGCGCTGCGCGGAATCAAGCCCGTCAGCATGACAGACCCCGCCGTAATCGATGTAGGGCATCGACGCGAGTTCGTTGCCGTAAAGAAAGCTGCGCATGAAAACAAACGGCGCCGCGGCGATCGGACGGTCGCGTCCGTCCTGAGCGAGCAGGTAGAAGGAATCGAACCCATACGCCGAGCCGACCACCTCGCGCCAATTCCAGAGATGGCCCGAGGTTGCGTCAGCGCACTGCGCAATCAGTTCGTCCCAATCGGCGCGCCGATCTTCACTGCAAACTACAACGCTCAACCGTTCCCCCCACCCTCCTAAAGATTTCTTGGTTCCCAGACCGCGGGAATTTCCCCGAAAAAACATCGCCACAGCCCGACCGCCTGCGCGCAATTCAGCGCGACGAACTGGTACGCGAAGGTCAATTTTCCTTCCAGTCCGCGCCGCCGCGCGAAGAGCCCCAAGCCTGCGACGATTGCGAACAAAATCTCTCCGGTGAGCGCGATTCGGTAGATTCCGCCCCGATCCGCCAGCGCCAGCGTCGTCACTATTGCGATCGCCAGAATCGGCGCCGTCAGCCAGCGCAGCATCTTGTGCGAGGTCAGCACCAGGATCGAGCGCCAGCGGCCCTTGCGGATGAGCTCCGGAAGAAACCGGAAATAAACCGCCGCCGCCTGCGAGACCATCCGCACCTGCCGCGCGAATTCGCTCGCCGCCGTGAATTCTTCGAAGCAGACCGCGTCGCGCGACATCACTGAGTTCGTGTTTTGCAGCGACGCCAGAATTGGATGCATGAAATCATTGATCAGCGCTGGATCCATTTCCTTGAACAGGTTCTTTCGCATCGCGTACAGTGCGCCGTCAGCCCCTGCCACCACGCCCAGCCGCGACTCCATCGCCTTCAGCATCTGCTCGTAGCGCTGGTATGCCGACCCGATTGCCCCATCCAGGTAGCGCGATACTCCGGTCACCAATCCGATCGATTTGTCGCGCAGCGGCCGCGCCACGTTTTCCAGCGCATCGGCCGCGAACAAAGTGTTCGCATCGGTGAAGACCAGCACTTCTCCGCGTGAGGCCGCCGCGCCCGCATTCACCGCGACTCCCTTGCCCGCGCGCGAGCGATTCGCAATCACGCGCACCCGCTCACTCTCCATCGATTTTGCGATTTCCGCGGTCCGATCGCTCGACCCGTCCGACACCACGATCATCTCCGCGATGCCCGCGTAGCGGCATGCGAGGAAATTCTCGATCTTTTCCGCGATACAGCTCTCTTCGTTGTACGCCGCTACGATCACCGACAACGACGGCACATCTGCGCCGCCGCTCGATGAATTGGCGCGATTATCGCTGTCGCCCATGCCCGCCGCCAGTGCGATCAGCACCAGCGGGTAAAGCACGTACGCGTACAGCAGCAGTGCTGCTGCAATGTAAAAAATCCCCGCGAGCATTCAGACCCCCGACGCGCGCCCCCTAGGCAGCTTCGCCTTTCCTCCCCAGACCGGTCAGCTCTGCGTAGAGCGCCACCGTCTGTTCGATTTGTCGTTGCAGTGCGAAGTTTTGTTGCACGAATTTGCGTCCCTGCGATGCCAGCCGCGACGCCAACGCCGGATCGTCGAGCAATCGCTCTATAGCCGCCGCCAGCGCCACAGGATTCGCGGGCGGCACCAGCAGCCCGGTTTTTTCATGGATCACAACTTCGGGTGTGCCGTCGACTTCCGTCGCGATCATCGCGCGTCCCGCCGCCAGCGCCTCGATAGCGACCAGCGGAAGACCTTCGTATAGCGATGGCAACACGACCAGGTCAGCCGCTTCGAGCAACTCCGCCACGTCGCGCCGATAGCCGAGAAAGCGTACGCGATCGGCAATTCCCAGCGCCGCGCACTGCGCGCGCAATAGATGCTCGAGCGGACCCGAGCCCGCGAGCAGCGTGACCAGGTTTGGCCGGCGCGCAGCCAGCATCGCGAGCGCATCGATCAGATGCCGATGACCCTTCTGATCTTCCAGCCGCGCCAGCGTCAGGATCGTCGGTTCATCGTCCAGCTCGAGCGCCGCGCGAGTCGCGATGCCCCGCTGCGTGTCCGCTGGAGCGAAACGATCCAGATCGCGCCCGTTGTGGATGACCCGGATTTTGCTCTTCGGCACTCCCTTCGTTTCGATCAGATGGCGCGCCGCCGCGTGCGACACCGCGACATACTTATCCACCAGCCGTCCGACCTGCCGATCCACCCAGAAGCTGCCGCGCAGTCCTTTCCCCATCCGCCAGACCTCGGGACCGTGACAGGTCTCGATCACCCCGTCGACGCCCGCCATCCGCGCGACTCCAGCCCCGTGCAAACTCGCAGTGAACAGATGACAATGCACCAGCGCGATATTTTCGCGCCGGATGAAGCGCAGCAGTCGCGCACCCGACAGCACATCGAGTCGCGACGAAAACTGCAGCCTCATGCACTTGACGCCAGCGTCAGTAAGCGCCGGCTCCATCGATTCGATAAGCTCGCTCGGCGCCGCCAGATACGGCTCGAATCCGTACGCGCTCATCCCGGTCAGGATTGACAGTGCATGCTCCTCCGCGCCGCCAAATACTTTGCCGGTCAACAGATGCAGCACTGCGCGACGCCGCCCGGCATGTTGCCTCGTCTCGCTGAGATTTTCGCTTCCCATCTTCAAAAATCGACGACCTTGGTAAATCCTGACCCCTCGACGATCCAGGTCACGTTAAGTGACCTATGCACTCTAGAGCATTGCTAGCATCTACAGCACCCACCGCATCCACAGTCGAATTGCGCCACTCAGAGCCTAATAAAGCGAAGAAATAGCTCATTGAGAGACAATGATCCAGTGATACGCCGATCAAATCCACTAATGGTAACGTTTGACCGGATCAGAAACTCGCCTCGACGCTCGGTTTCACGCCTGCGGTTTTCGAAGCAATGCGTATAAAAGCCACACGTTGCCTACGATTTCTGTTTTTTCAGCCCGAAACTACAGGCGTCAAAAGTTTACGTTTCCCGATGCTTGCCAGGATATTTTCGGATCTGGGGATGCGTCCTCTGCCGAAACGGAGCGATTACCGCGAGATGAGGAACTAAAATGTGAAAACGGTAGCCGAATCTGATGACGCGCGCGTGAACGTGAAATGTGACGTATCGTGGAAAGGAGAAAAATCAGCTCACTGATCTTGTGATGCCTGGTCCGCGGTCTGGTCGGCGTCCGTGTCCTCGTTGGCGGCGTCTTCTGCTTTGTCCGCTGCCTCGTCCGCGGCATCCTTGGCGGCTTGCGCCTGCGCGACTGCCTGATCGGCCGCGGTGATCTGTTCCGGCGTCGCGTTCTCGTCGAGATTCTCGCGGGCTTCGTTCGCGTTGTCTAGCGCCTCGTCTGCCGCCTCGGCGGCATCATGCTCCGCCTGGGCAGGGTCGGGTGCTGTCTGAGTCTCCTGCTGATCGGTCGCCGCGTTCTGATCCTGTTGATCCGCCGACGGCGCGGCGGACGCATCTGCGGAGGTGCCATCGCTCTGCGCCCGCGCCACCGCGACTTGCGCCGATGCGAGCCCGACGCAGAACGCCAGCGCCGCGATCGCCACCAGCCCGAGCAACCTTCGCGAGGTGCCTGTCTCCAATGTCGTCACTGCTTCGTCACCCATATTGTTTCAGTTGCGATGAACATAGTTCGCGCGCAGCCGCTAATCAATCGCGTGCTTAAGGTGCAGCGGCGGGTTGCGATGCGCTCGAACTCGATGCGGCGTGCCGCGCTTCGATCATTGCCGCGGAAAGTTCATGGAACTTCTTGAACTCCCGCTGAGACTCCAGGTCTCTTCCCATCATCACACACTGCTCCGCCAGCTTGAGGTGGATAAGTGCGTTGTCCGGATTCAGACTCGCCCCACGCTCGAGCTCTTGCACAGCTCCGTCGGGGTCGCCCGCCTTCTTCATCGCGGCGGCCAGCCAGATGTGAATGTTAGGATCGTGCGGCGCAATTTGCGCGCATCGATGGAAGAACGTTACGTCGTCGTGCCAATAGTGCTCGGTCTGAATTGTCGATAGCGCGTATGCCGCCAACAGCAATGCCGTCGCCGCGCCGACGAACTTGCGTGCTCGCGCACCGCTGGCGGCGATCTCTACGACGGCAAGCGCGACCGCGAGACTCCATCCGAATGACGGTGCGTAGAGAAAGCGGTCTTCGGCCGGCCACCATAGACCGTTGAGATTGAGCGCAGGCGCCATCGTGAAAATGCCCCAGGCCGCGCAAAACAAATAGATGCGCCGATTGGAACTGCGCCACGCCAGCACGAACGCCGCAGCCGAAAGGAGCGCGAATCCGCCCGCGGAGATGAATACGAGCGGTTCCGGATGCGTGATCCACTCGATCGCATGAGTCGCATCGGCCATCGCCGGAAGCGCCAGCACGGCAAGATAAGTGATCATCACCGCTGGCAGAGTCATCAGGATCTCAGCGAGACTGTGATGAGGTCTGCCTACATAGCCGGCACGGATCATCATGTCTGTGATGTTGTAATGAACGCCGAACAGGGTCTTGAGCCCGAGCGCATTCAGCCGCGCGCACATGTAAGCGATCGTGACGATCGCGAACGGCGCACAGACGCGCAACGCCGCGACGATGCGCGCTGTCGTCTCTTTACCGCCTTGGAACAGAAATACGTATGCGGCGACGATCAGCGGAAACAGGATCGCGCTCTCATGGGTCAATGTCGCGAACCCATACAAGATTGCCGAGATGAACAATCCCCGCGACCAGCCGGGCTTTCGACCGATCAGGAAGAGCAGCGCGCCCAACTCGAACACTGTCGACAGAGGCTCTGGAATCGCACTCGCCCACACCACCGCTTCGACGTTGGCCGGCATGACCGCAAAAATCGCCGCGGCTCAGCAACCCTACCGCGACCCGGCCGCTGAGCAATTGCGCGACCCGGAAGCTGAGAACCACCGCGACTATGTGCAATGCGATTTTCGCCAGATGCCATCCCGCGGGATGCGCCCCGAATATCGCCGCATTCGCCGCGAACCATGCGTTCTCGAGCGGCCGATAGTAGGCGCTTTGCGGAAGATGCCGCGGACTCTGGAACCACCAGCTATCGTAGATGAACGACTTCCAGACGAACGACCAACTATGAATCAGCCGGTTATCTACAAATTCGATCCAATCGTCCCACACCCAGCCGTTGCGCAGGCTCGGCATGTAGATCGCGACCGTCGCAACGATGATTCCCGCGAGCATCGCAGCCTCGCGCGGTTCAAGGTTCCACCATCGCCGCTCTGAAGTCTGTTCGCTGATCCCGCTACCTATTTTTTAACGGGAGCGCTGGCCGGACTGCCGGGAGGGTTGGCAGGAACATTGGGAACCGGCACCTTAAGGAGTTCGCTCGCCATCTTGCTGAAATCCGGGCCGGGCGTGGTACCCGGGCAAACCTGCCTGGTGGGAGCGACGCTCGGGTCTGCGCTCAGTTGGATCTGAAGGCAAGTCATCGCCAGCTTCGCGGTCGGACGCGGATCTCCGCCCCACACGTACATGACTCGCGTATCGGGATGATAGATCGTGACCACCAGCACCGACGGAAGCACCGTAGCCTGCACAACCTCCGGCGCCGGCTGCCGGAGATTCGCGCATCCCGTCATCCCGAGCATGGCAAGCGAGAGCGCCGCGAGCACCGGACCGCCGTACAACCGTATCGTCTCTTTCCGGACGTAGCTTTTCATAACCACTGTTCGGCTGCGCGCCGCTGGAATTGCAAACGGCGGGCTCTTGCGAGCCCGCCGTCTGGTTACTGAGTTACCGCGTGAAGACTACGGAGTGTCCACGAGGATGTTCTTAGGCAACGCGATCGTGCCGAGCTTGGGGCAGTTCGGCGAGCGTAATCGCGATCTTGTTTCCGGTCTTCGAGGGCGCTGCGCCGCAGGTCAGATAGATCATAGCCGCAGGGCTGTCCTGATAACCAGGATTCACATCGTAGGCCGGAACCGTACCAACCGCGTTGGACGCGTCGAGATAAGTAAATTGTCCAGGTGCTGTGGTGCAGGAGCCGCCCAGCGCTGCCGGAGGGCTACCCGGACAGGTTCCCGTGGTCAACCCAGTGCAGCACGCGAACGGGGTCGCGGGGGCGGTGCAGAACGTATCACCGCAATTTCCAGTGCCTGCCCCGCTGCAGCATGTGGCTGGGGTATGAAGGCCTGTGCACTGTGAACTATCCGCATCGGCCGGACACCATACCGGCACTTCCAGTAGCGGCTGATCGTTCGTCGCGGCTGGCGCCTGGCCGAGACCGCAAACTGAAGCGAAGTTGCTGCCGGTAGCAGGGATCAGATGGGCTACGACTATGCAGTCCTCGGGTGAAGTATTGGTGTAAGTCAGCGGGAAGTTGCCGGCTGCCGCTACATGTATAGCGCCCACTGGAGCGGAAATTGTGCCGGCCGTCGTCGGATTGGACGGACCAGAGCTTGCGCCATTCGGTACGCTGTACAAACCCGGAGTCGTGAGCGCCGAGCTGGTGCCCGTAAACATATTGAAATTGCTGGTATTGCTTGTGCCGTAGATCGCCGCGCTAACCGCGAACGCTCCAGCGACGTTGGCATACCCGCATGCACCAGTGAACGGCTCGTGAATAACCGCCGATATGTTGATCGTTCCGTCCGCGAAGGGTCCCGAACCGGTGTTGTCCCTTCCAAGGTCGAAATGGCAGTTGAGTCCCGGCAGAGCCGCCGAGAACACCCACAGCCAACCGTTGTTGGCGTCGAAAGTGGCGGTTCCAGCCGCCGTAGTGTCAGCATTGGTGAGGAGTGCATTGGTGGTTGCCGACATGCTGCCCGGGCCGGTGGTCGAATCAGCAGTGCTGATTCCGGTTCCCGCCGCAAAGCTCTCACCCTTCCACGGAGATGCGCCGTAGGTGGTGTTCTGAATGCCCGTGGTTGAGGCGGTTCCCTGCTTCTGGCCAATGATCTCGATAATCGCCGGAGTCGGTGGCGGCCCGTTTGTTTCTGCCACGTCTCCCGGTACCTGGTTTCCGCCGAAGCTCGTGGTTGCAGACGGCGTACCAGCCTTGGGTCCGAGCACTATCGAGAAGTTGAAGGTTAGTCCGCTGACGGAATCGGTGATAGACATCGTCCCCTGGTTCGCCGAATTGGTGGCCACGGTGCCGCTCAACTGGGCGGTGGTGCCATTGAAACACGGAACCGATCCGGTCTCCGGGAAAGCGAACGGCTGTGTGGTAGTGGCCCCACCTTGAGGAACCCACGACAATCCATGTCCGCCCGGCGAACAGCTCGCCGGTCCAGTGAGTGAGTCGTTGTCGTCGTAGATCAACTCGCCGCTGATAGCGCAGCCACCCGAAACCTGGATGACACCGGTGCCTGCTACCGGGGTCGGATTCGGTATATTAGCCGTGCCATCCTGGTACTCCGCGCCGTTGAGGCTTATCGCGTAGCTATTCCCGGCCAGCAAACCGCAGCTTGCCGCAAGCACAGCGTGCGCATTGGGGGCTGCCATCATGAGGCCTCCCACTAACATTAAACTGAGCAGTATCCTTTTCATACATCCTCCCGAAACATTTACTGAGTTAGAAACCTTGATCCCCAAAATTCTCGGTCGAATCGATTCCCCAAACCGACTGCTTCAAAAAATGCGTCCGCCCTGAAATCGGCTCGGGCTTCAGCGGAGACTTTCAAACCTCCTTTCTCACGACGCCCGCGGACTCGTGCCGCGTGACACCGAAATATCCCTTCTGCGCATCGTCTGCTGTGCGCCCGAGTCCAAGTCGCACGCGGTTGTCGAGCACCTCTGGACCACAATCCATGCCGTACTGTGGAGCGCCACTCTAATCGCATTGCATGAAAAACGTTCATCACGATTTGGAAAAATAGCGTCAGTTTTTGTGAAATAACATTTTCTCGACGCATATTTTGGTAACTCCTGACTTCGAAGGGGCTGATTTAGGCCTCCAGAAGCCCGATATTGCACTCTTTAGTCGTCATAAATGAGCAGCTTCGTTTGACAATCTTGCACCTCACAGACTAACTTCGCTCGTTCTGAATCCGGCCTTGCGATGCGATGGGGCGTGCGGTGACGATCCTACTTTAAGTAGATCGAGAACGGGTGGGGCGATCAGACGCGATTCAACGCACGAATCGCAAGCGCAGGGCAGAGTTTGATGTTCGTGGCTTAGGAGGAGTTCGATGCGTTGCAAGTCGTTCACGCGATCAGTCGTCGCGATCAGTTTCTCAATGATGTTTGTGCTCGCCGCGCTCGCGCGACCGGCACTGGCGCAATCCAGCGATGCTTCCGAGCTATTCGATGCCAGCGCCAAGCTCAGCTACGGCGGCGTCAACAAGCTCCAGTTCGGAAGTGTCTTCGTCGGCACCGACAGTCCAACCCAGGATGTCGACGTCACCAATAAGTCCACCAGCAAGACGATTACGATCTCGAGCGTGGTTGCCAAGCCGCCCTTCGTCGAATCAACGACTGCGTCGGCACCCTCACGCCCGGCGACGCGTGCACAATCCACGTCGGGTTCGATCCGACCACCACCGGCAAGGTCAAAGACGCGAAGGGCCTGGTGATCACCTCCGATGCGACTCCGAAAAAAAAGTTCATCATGCTGGTCGGAACCGGAGTGACTCAGAGCAGCCCGACCCCGACTGCGACTCCGACTGCAACCTCGACCGCGACCTCGACTGCAACTGCCACCGCGACCAACACCGCCACGGCGACCAACACCGCCACGGCAACCAATACGGCGACTGCAACTCCAACGTCGACTGCGACCGCAACCAATACTGCAACTCGAACCGCGACGCAGACCGCGACTGCAACCAATACTGCAACTGCAACGGCGACCAACACGGCGACTGCGACCTCGACCTCAACCGGCAGCGCAACGCCGACCGCCACCGCGACGCAGACTGCGACGGCGACCAATACTGCAACCGCGACCGCCACCAACACGGCGACCGCGACCTCGACCTCAACCGGCAGCGCAACGCCGACCGCCACCGCGACGCAGACTGCGACGGCGACCAATACTGCGACCGCGACGGCCACCAACACCGCGACTGCGACTTCGACCTCGACTTCGAGTGGCAGCCCGACCGCAACTGCAACGGCTACCAACACTGCAACCGCGACGCGGACCGCGACCGCGACTGCGACCAATACGGCGACCGCGACTTCGACCTCGACTGGCAGCGCGACGCCGACGCGACGGCCACTAACACCGCGACCGCGACTAACACCGCGACCGCGACACGGACCGCGACGGCCACCGCGACTGCGACTAATACGGCGACCGCGACCTCGACTGGCAGCGCGACGCCGACTGCGACGGCTACTAACACCGCCACCGCAACCACTACGGCCACCGCGACCGCGACTGCCACTGCCACCGCGACGGCGACACGGACCGCCACCGCCACTGCGACCGCGACTTCGACTTCAACCTCGACTACTTCTCCAACCCCAACCTCGACCGGCACGCCGGGACCGCAGGCGGGTGACGTACTGATCTCCGGCGGAGACGCCGCCAATCTGCTCGGCGGATTGGTCTCGCTGGCGAGCTTCGGCAATTCGACTAATGGCGCGCAGTTCTTCGACGGCACCACCAATCTGATGACCGAGACCACCGGACAGCTCAATCACGATCGCGAAAGCTCCGTCGATGTGGTGCTGCCCAACGGCAAGGTACTGGTGATTGGCGGTTCGCACTGCTACTCGCAGACCTATGGCACGACTACCGGTTTCCAGTGCGACGCGCTGCAAACAGCAGAGTTGTACAACCCGGCCACCAAGACGTTTGCCATAGCCGGCACGGGCAGCAGCGGCTTGATGACCGTTGCGCGCAACTTCCCGACCGCGACCTTGATAACCGGGTCGGGGACCTCACTGGACGGCAAGGTACTGATCCTGGGTGGCGCTTCGGGTTCCTCGTTCCTCTCGACCGCGACCAATCCGCCGGCAGGGTCGCCCCCGGGGCAGGTCGCGCTCAACTCGGCGGAGATCTATGACCCGACGGGCGACAGCTTCGCCGCCACCAACTCGGTTCCGGGATGCCCGGCGGGAACGGTATGCGCCACCGCAATTCCTTCGATCTGCACGGGAGGAGTTACCACACCGATTACGGCTGCGTCTGAAAGCAGCACAACTGTAACGATCACTACCTCGTCGCCTACGCCTAACCTGATCATGGGTGACAACGTTACAATTTCGCAGGTAACTCCGACCGGATACAACGGGACCTTCATTGTGACCGGCATCAGCGGCAACACGTTTACTTACACCGACGCAACGTCCGGATTGGGGGCTGGAACCGCATTTGGAACCGCGGCGGCGAACACCGTCGAGTGCGGTCTCGAAGACCATGAGGCAGCGCTGATCCCCAACGACGGAGGCAAAGTGCTGGTTGCCGGCGGTGACAACTTCACCTTCCTGGCGGCGGCCTCAACCCAGGCGTTCATCTTCGACCCCTCGACGCAGATGTTCACGGCGACCGGCAGCATGACCGCTAATCGTGAGTTGTTCCAGTTGACGGCGCTTGATCCCGCGTCGGTGAGCGGTCCCCTGGCCGGACAGGTGCTGGCCACCGGCGGCGTCTATGGGGCGTCGATCGTTTGCAATCCGACCGGCAACGTGGTCGCGACGACGCAAAGCACCGCAGAGCTGTACAATCCGGGCACGGGCACCTGGACGACGGTTTCGGACGCCCCAAGTGCGATTACGTCTCTATCTGAGAGCGGTAACACCGTAACAGTTACCAGCGCAGCGAATCCGGTCGGCTTGGTCGTCGGCGGCGGCGTTACAATTGCCGGCGCAAGCAAGGCGGGATTCAACGGCGGCTTCATCGTAACCGGCATTACGCCCACCACCTCGTTTACCTACGCCGACCCGACGGGGAGCTTGTTCACCGGGACGGGTGGAACCGCCTCAGCCAATACGATGCGCTTCAGGCGCGCCGGTCATGGCACGGTCCTTTGGCCTTCGGGACCACTGTCGGGCAAAGCAATGATAGTCGGCGGCATCGATATCGAAGCCGGGACGTTCGGAGCGACATGCAGCCCTACGAATGCAGCTGGCTGCACGTGCACGATAGTCTCGAGCCTCAAGCAGACCACGACTGCCCTGGTCGACATCTTTGACCCGAGCAGCGGAACGGAGGGCACGATCAGCGCCACTACGTCGATGAACCAGAACCGCGGCGGTATGGGCGCGGGCTTCGTCGGAGTGGGTTCCAACAGTGGCGACTTCATCGTCATGGGCGGCGAGTGCGCCAACGGACACTTGACCTCGTTCGTAGTCGGGTCGAGCAATTCGTCGGCATGCGATGCGGCTGCGCCGAGCGACTACTCGGAGTTGTTCGATCCCAGCGCCAGCCCGAACCCGACCTGGACCGTCGGCCCCGGCAGCAATGCCAGTGTGCTGCCGGTCAACGGTCCTGCGTCGGCAGATCTGCCCTAGCAGCGCAACACAACCGAACCTAACCGGCAACGCCGGCCCCATCGCGGGGCCGGCGTTGGCGCATCTGGATAAAGTGACAAGTCCCCTATGCGAATCTGATCTGATTTTTCGGTAGAGTAATCTTCCACGAATCATGACGAGTCCCACATCTGAACCGGCGCTCGCGGCTATGGAGACATCGCGCCGGCCGTATCCCGAGATCGCCGGCCTGGTGATGCTGGCGCTGGCGCTTCTTTTCAACGCGGTGATGCTTTTCCCCGAGACGCGAATCGAGCGCGTGCCGGTAAACGATCTGCCGTTTCACATCGGTGCCTCGCAGCGGCTTGCCGACAGCATTGTGGATGGCGAGCCGTTCATGGATCCGTGGGTCTCGCAGTGGTCACTGGGGTTTCCGCTATGGCGGATTTATCAGCCACTGCCACACCTGGTCGCCGGCGGAGTGATCGCGGTTTCGCGCCCGTTCGCCGCGCCGGCCTCGAGTTTCGCCGCCTTCTATTACGTGTTGTTGGTGTTACTCCCCCTGAGCGTTTATCTGGGCGCGCGCCTTTTAGGGCTCAACCCACTTGCCGCGGGCCTCGCCTCGATCCTGGTCCTGGCGCCGAACGAGGGCGGGGACTTCGGACGCTACGGACTTAGCTACGGCTCCTATGTGTGGCGCGGCTCAGGCCTCTACACGGAACTGTTTGCGATCGAGGTGATGATTCCGGCGCTCGGCCTGGTCGCCTATGCGATCGACTCCGGCAAGCGGCGGGCAAGCGCCGCGCTCGGTCTGGCGCTAACCGCACTCTCGCACATATTTTTCGGCTACATCGCGTTCGTATCGACGGCAGTCTGGGCGCTGGTAAGCCCGCGCGAGGGCCGCTCGCAACGCATCGCGCGCGCGGCGTCGATCGCGGGGATGGCGATGCTCCTGCTGCTGTGGTTCGTGGTGCCGATGGTGCTCGCGGGCGGCGAAGTCAACCACAGCAGGTGGGATCCCGGCTACAAGTTCGATTCGTACGGCGCGCCAATAATTCTGGGCGAGCTTTTTTCCGGACGCCTGCTCGATTTCGATCGCTTCCCGGTGCTGTCACTGATGGTGGCGCTCGGGACTTTGGTCGCGGTGTTTAATCTCAAGGACGTGCTCGCAAGACGCTTGCTCGCGCTGACCGCGGTATGGCTCGCGCTGTTCTTTGGACGCGAGACGTGGGGGCACCTGCTGGTGCTGGTCGGAGTGCCGAGCCTGTTCCACCTGCATCGGCTACAGGGCGCCTTCGAGCTGTTCGCGATGATACTGGCGGCGTGGGGACTCGAGCGAGTGCTCGATGCGGCGATGCGCGCGCCGCGATTCGTCACGCTCGCGGCGGGCGCGGCGCTCGGCGCAGCAATTCTGTTCCTCACGATGGACCGCGCCGAGTTTCTCAAGATCAACAAGCTCTCGGGCGAGGCAACCAACGCCGCGTTCGAGCGCGAGCGTGGCGACCTGGAAGCGGCGATCGCGGACATCCGGGCAATCCTCGCGCAACGTCCCGGCCGCGTCTCAGCCGGACAGGCGCTGGATTGGGGCGAAAGCTTCAAAATCGGCGACGCGCGGGTCTACTCTTTTCTGACCCGCTACCGCCTCGACGAAGCGACCAACCTCTACCACACCATTTCGATGACTTCGGACTACATGGTGCTCCGCGACGAGAACAATCCCGCCAATGAGGATTTCTTTGCGATTCGCGCGGTACTCGCTCCAGCCACGCAGAGAGTGCCGTCGTATTTTCGCAAGCGCTCGGTGCATGGCCGCTTCGCGGTCTACGAAGTCTCGCCGGAAGGTTACTTCGGCCTGGTCGATATCGGCGCCAGTTACGAAGCGCCTCCCTCGCTATGGTACGAGCCAATTTCCAGATGGCTGCCGAGCTGGATGCTTCGTGCGGGCGAGGTCATCGCGGTCAATTCGGGAACCTTCCCCGGCGTCCCTGCTATCGGCCGATGGCAGGCGCTGCCCGACCCGAACCTCAATTTTATGAAGCCGCGCGGCACAATCCTCTCGGAATCGAAAGTCGACGAGACTTATCACATGAGCGTCGACGTTCAACGTCCCTGCTACGCCTTCATCAAGATCACTTACTTCCCGAGCCTGGTCGCAACCGTCGACGGTAAGCGCGAACGTCTCATCCGGGTTCTTCCTGACTTCGGCGCAATCCCGCTCACCGCGGGCCATCATGAGGTCGAGGTCAGCTACCAGCCGGGTCCGCTGAAGCCATTTCTGTTTCTCGTCGGAATCCTGATGTTCGTTCTCGTCGCGCGACAGCCTGCGCTCGGCGTGTACTGGGAGCGCGGAGAGGGCTGGCTCGGGGAGCAGCTCGCGCTGCTGGGCGAGCGGCTCTCCACCGACCGCGCGAAGACGGCAATCGCGCTCGGACTGCTGATCCTTCTCTTCACGCGATCGCTTTTCCGGGGCGTGCTCGTCGATGGTCACGACTCGCTGGCCTATCCCGCCCGTCTGACCGAGTTCGCGCGCGTAATCGCCGACCATCAATTCCCGCCGCTCTGGGCCCCTGATTTCAGCAGCGGACACGGGCAGCCGATGTTCGAGTTCGCACCGCCGATGGTCTATGCGGCGGCATTGCCGTTCTTCAAATGTGGGATGGGGCTGGCGGATTCGCTCCAGTTCGGCCTCATCATGCTCTTCGCGATCGGCGCGATCTCCGTCTATCTGATCGGAAGAAAATTATCATTTTCGCAGGTCGCCTCGATTGGCGCGGCGGCGGCATGGCTGTTCGCGCCGTACCAGGCGCTCGATATGTATGTGTCGGTGCGGATGGCCGAAGTGAGCGCGCTCTGCGTCGCGCCACTCGCGTTGCTTGGACTGATCGCGGTGTTGGAGCGTCCGACGATACTGAGCGTCGTGCTCGGCGCGGCTGCGATCGCATTGGTACCGCTCGCGCACAATGGGGTTGCGCTGCTGATGTTCCCGATTTTCGCGGCGATCGTCGTGGTCCGTGCCGCCATCTCGAGGAGCCCTTTTCGCACCGCCGCGTCCGGTTTTGCAGCGCTCGCCGGCGGGGTTGGCCTCAGCGCATTTTTCTGGCTCCCCGCCATCTTCGAAAAGGATTTCGTAAAGACCGAACTCCTGCGCAGCGGTTATTTCGATTGGCGCATTCACATTATCTCGTGGTGGCAATTGTTTTGGGGACACTGGGGCTTCGGCTACTCGGTGGCCGGTCCTAACGACGGAATTTCGTTCTCGCTCGGCCTGCCTCATATCGCGCTTGCGATTGCGGGAGTCCTGATCGGAGTCCGCGCGCTCAACCGCACCCGCCGCCTCGATGCGATCGTTTTCGCCGGCGCCGCTCTTGCCGGCGCATTGCTCGCCACCGACTGGACCTCCTTTATATGGCAACACGTCACCACGCTGCAGTACCTGCAGTTTCCATGGCGTACGCTTCTTGTGCCGGCGCTCTTTATGCCACTGCTGACGCTTTATGTCTTCGAGCGTGTCGGCACCAAGCCGGCCATCGCGCTGATCGCGATTCTGGTGCTGGCCAATCTGCACCACACCCAGCCCAAGGGCTACCAGACTTTCGACGAGGAATACTTCTCGCCCACCTTGATCGCGAAGACCGGCTACGAGACCACCAGCCGCGGCGAATACCAGCCGCGATGGATGCGGACGCTGATCGGCTATACCGCCGACGGATTGGTGACGCCGCCGCCGTCGATATCGGCGCGCGCCGTGTCGCGGACTTCGACCCGCCACGAGTATTCGGTTACCGCGTCCGCGCCTGCGACTGTCACGGATTCAACCAACTACTATCCCGGCTGGACGGTACTGATAGATGGGCACGAGACTGAGGTCACGCCGGCGGCCCGGTCCGGTTTGATCTCATTCACCGTTCCCGCCGGCCAGCATGCCGTCACGGTTGAGCTGCGACAAACCAGCGTGAGGCATTTCGCGGTGTTGCTTTCGATCGGGACGCTGATCGCTCTGCTGCTCGCGATTGCGGCCGCCTACGCCGGCGGCCGCCGAAGGCATCAGGGCGATCGGCTCGGTAGTCCTGCGCGTCAGTAGGTCGAGCAGACGTACGCGATCGTGTCGCCATCTGCCCATGGCGCCGCCGCATCTATCATCAGTTGCGTCGTCGAGGTCTTCACCCCCACCGCGATCGCATGCGCTCCGCCGTTGGTTTCGTTGGTCGCCACGCACGCCGGCGCATTAGTATACGTCCCCGAAAACGTCAGTATGCAGTACGTGTTGCCGGTGCCGAGCGTCACCTTTCCACCGGTGTCAGAGCCAGCGACGGTCGCGCCGCTGCCGCAGCCGGCGCCCAGCGTCGGCGTGCCCGCAAATGAGGTGGCGGACAGCATCAGCACGGCCGCCGCCGTCATCATCAGCAGGGTCAGTTTGCCGGTCGCCATCGAAGATCGATGTCGCATAATTGATGCTCCTCGCGGGAAAACGCCCATGGGATCAGTACTCCGCGCAAATGTAAGCGAGCACGTCGCCGGCATTGAAGGGATAAGGTCCGTTTAGCAAGATCCCGGAAGACGAGGTAGTGAGCCCGACTCCCCGACCGCTGGTTTCGTCGGTTGTCGTACATGCGGGCGCATTAGTGTACGGCACCGAAAACGTGAGTGTGCAGGTGCTCGGACCTGCGCCCAACGTCACCTTGCCCGCGGAGTCGGAGCCCGCGATCGACGCGCCGGTGCCACAATCGGATCCGAGGGTTGGAACGCCTGCGAAAGCGAAGGCCGACCAGAACAGCACGACCGTTCCGGCCAGTATGGCGGTCAGCGAACCCCTCGTACCTGATGAATATCGTCTCATGTTTATTGCTCCTGCTACCCCTCGTTCCTCGAAACTACTGATTACGCCTGGCTGATGCCTAAGTCCTTGTCGGTGGACACGGAGCGGCGGGCGGAGCCGCCCGCCGCTCCTAACCCTAGTTCACTCCGCAACTCGTAACGCCGCCGCCTGTTGCGTAGTTCGTTGTGACTTCGACGTCCAGCACATCGCCGGGGACCACCGTGACAGATCCGGCCGCAGGCGTGCAGACCGTAGAGCCACCGGCAGGGAACGTGCACGTCGCGCTCGTGTTGGCTCCATTCTTACGCAGCGTCAGCTCCCCAGCGGTCTGACTCACGGTGTCGAAGCACCTCAGCGTGGTGTAGGTAGCGCCGACGGCCACCATCTGCTCGACCTTTGCTTCGTTAGGCGCCCCCGGCCCTTGGGTATTTGCATTTCCAATCCAGCTGCCGACGTTCGATGCGGTCGTTCCACCGCTGTATATCAGTATGAAGTTCACCCCATTCGTTCCGTTGGTTCCCGAAGGTCCGGACGGTCCAGTCGCGCCAGTCGCTCCGGAAGGTCCAGTTGCTCCCGTCGGCCCGCTAGGTCCAGACGGCCCGCTCGCTCCAGTCGCGCCAGTGTTGCCGGTCGGTCCAGTTGCTCCGGTCGGTCCCGCAGGCCCTGTCGCTCCGGTCGATCCCGTGGCTCCAGATTGCCCGGTAGGTCCGGTTGCTCCGGTCGGTCCGGCAGGTCCCGTCGCTCCAGTTGCGCCGGTGGCTCCAGTATTGCCGGTAGGTCCAGTTGCTCCTGTCGGTCCGGCAGGTCCTGTCGCTCCAGTTGCTCCGGTCGCTCCGGTAGGCCCGGTCGCTCCACCCTCGGCCATCGTTTCCCAATTGGTCGTGTCGACGGTCGGGTCGTCGCCCGCCGCGCAGCCGGTCGGATTTACGCAAACATAGCTGTCGCCGGTCTGCGTCCCTGCCTGGCTGGTATCATCGGCCGCGACCACATCGTTGAAGTTGTAGCTAGGAGCAGTCTTCCACGAACCCTTGAAGACAAAGCCCGGTCCGGTCGGCCCAGAAGCTCCCGTCGCTCCGGTCGGCCCGCTGGGTCCGGTTGACCCGGTCGGTCCGGCTGGCCCAGTCGCTCCCGTCGATCCTGTTGCTCCAGATTGCCCGGTCGGTCCAGTCGCCCCCGTTGCTCCGGTCGCTCCGGTGTTACCGGTAGGTCCAGTTGCTCCGGTCGGTCCGGCAGGGCCGGTCGCGCCCGTCGAGCCGGTCGCTCCGGACTGCCCGGTCGGCCCAGTCGCTCCGGTCGCTCCGGTGTTGCCCGTCGCTCCGGTCGAACCGGTCGCGCCAGTTTCGCCCGTCGGTCCGGTTGCTCCAGTAGCGCCTGTGTTGCCGGTCGGTCCAGTTGCTCCAGTCGCTCCGGTAGGCCCGGTCGCTCCACCCTCGGCCATCGTTTCCCAATTCGTCGTGTCGACGGTTGGGTCGTCGCCCGCCGGGCAGCCGGTCGGATCTACGCAAACATAGCTGTCGCCAGTTTCCGTTGCGGCCTGGCTGGTATCATCCGCCGCAACCACGTCATTAAAGTTGTACGATGGAGCCGTCTTCCACGAACCCCTGAAGACGAAGCCCGGTCCGGTCGGCCCAGAAGCTCCCGTCGCTCCGGTTGGTCCGCTAGGTCCAGTTGCTCCCGTCGCTCCGGCCGGTCCAGTAGCTCCGGTCGATCCGGTATCTCCAGTTGTTCCAGATTGCCCGGTCGGTCCAGTTGCGCCAGTCGGTCCGGCTGGGCCCGTCGCTCCCGTCGCTCCAGACTGCCCGCTCGGTCCAGTTGCCCCGGTCGCTCCAGACTGTCCGGTCGGCCCGGTTGCCCCTGTCGGTCCGGCAGTTCCCGTCGCGCCCGAAGGCCCAGATGGCCCGGTCGCTCCCGTCGCTCCAGTATCTCCGGTTGCTCCAGATTGCCCGGTAGGTCCGGTTGCGCCAGTCGGTCCGGCAGGTCCCGTCGCTCCCGTCGCTCCGGCTGGACCACTGGGTCCGGTTGATCCCGTCGCCCCGGCTGGACCCGTCGCTCCGGTCTCTCCGGTGGCGCCGGATTGCCCGCTCGGTCCGGTTGCTCCGGTTGCACCGGTCGATCCGGTCGCTCCAGATTGTCCAGTCGGTCCAGTTGCTCCACTCGGTCCTGACGGCCCGGTCGCGCCGGTCGGTCCCGGCAGGCCCATAACGCCGGTCGCCCCGGTCGGTCCGGTCGCGCCCGTGGGTCCGGAGGGTCCCGTCGCTCCCGTTGCGCCGCCGCCCCCTTCGATCGGAGTAGTCGGTCCCGGATTTCCCTCGATAGTATAGAGAGTCTCGTTGTTGTGGCACGGATAAGGCGACGGCGATGGAACTATCTTCACCGTTCCGCTGGAATTATTTACGCACTCATAAATGACGCTTTCAGTTTGCGCACGCGCGTTGGACGGCACAGAGAACGAAACGGCTGCTGCTACGAATAAAAACAAACCCAGCCGCGTAACGCTGCTGCGCAAAATAGATTCCATTGAGATCTGGCTCCCCCGGACGAGACTATTGGTGTGTGACTCAGCAACGACTAGCTTTGGTGCACTTTAGTGTCAACACCGTTTTTTGGGCCATATTCACGTGTTTATACGCCGAGTTGTAGACTTTTGCCCATTTTCGGATGTTATGGGCCGTCGAGCTTCGAATTCCGATGGTTCTAATTTCGATCGAAGATGTGCCGCGGCTGCCCAACTCGAAAGGCGCCGATGAGCCCGAATGTTCCGAACGGGTTTTCTGATTTTTGAACTAGCGGCTGGAGACCTGCTGCCGCCGGGGCGCGAGGTGTGCCAGCAACTCGCCGACTATCAGCACCACTATGAACACCGCGATCGTTATCGCGAGTCCGCCCTCGATGCGCCCGGAACGCGTGAGGTGGTATCGCCACATGCGGTTGTAGAAAAGTGGCGAGAGAAACGAAATAAGCAAAAAGGCGAAATACTTTACCGATAGCTTTCGCGCGTCACCATAAAAAACCCGGTGGACAATTTCGCCTCGCGATCCGACGGCGTACAAAACCAGTGAGATGAACAAAAAGAAAATCACGAAGAACAATGTGCCGGTCGATACCATCGCGCGAAAATAGTCGGCCGCGGCCGGCGGGGTGGGCAGCCAGACGTCGCCACGGCTGTGGTAATAGGTGAAGCCCAGCAGCCGGTTCCATGGGCCCAGCCGCGTCCACTCGAACACCACGACGGCTGCGATGATGTCGCAGACAAGGATTACGCTTCGCCTCATTGCAAACTCCTCAATGGTGATGCAGGTCGAACTTGTCCAGGTATTTGTTCTGGAACGCAGACCATGCCGCCAGCCTCATGTAGGCCTCTTTCGCCGACTTCGACACTTCGGGATCGCCACTTAGATTGTGCAGCTCGAGAGGATCGCGGCTCAGATCGTAGATCTCCGAGTGCGCGGAATTCGCATCGTAAATGTATTTGTAATTACCCTCGACCACTCCAAAGTGATAGTCGGCAAATAGATACGCGCGCCGCTCGGGCCCCGCGCTGAATAGGTTCTGCCCCTGCCACTCTACGGGCGCATCGAAGCCGAGCGTCGCAACGATCGTTGGTGCGATGTCGATCTGCCGGGCGATCCGATCGATTTTTTCGCCCTTGGGGAAGAGCCGCGGATTCGCGATGACGAGCGGCACCCTGACTTCTTCGTCGTACAGAGAAAATCCATGCCCCGGATGCCCATGCTGCCCGAATTGTTCGCCATGGTCTCCGGTGACCACCACCAGGGTGTCGTCGAGCAGCCCGCGCTGCGCGAGTTCGCGCTCGAGCACTCCGACCATCGAGTCGGTTTCCGCCGCCGCGCCGATGTAGCGGTTGAGGTCCTCGTCGCTAACCCCATATGACTTCGGCGCCGGCGGCGTGTACGGCGCATGGGTGTCGTCGGTCCACAGCACCAGGAAGAACGGCTTGGTGCGATCGGTCCCGATCCAGGTCATCGCGGCCGGCATCAGCTTCGAGTCGCGCGAAATAAGATCGTATTTCCAGATCAGCGGCGCGTGCCCCGGCGCGAATCCCGGCAAGTCGCTCTTGTCGTGGACCTCGGGGAAGCCGTGGCTGCGCAGGTAGTATTGCTCCTTGAAGGCGAGATTTCCCGAGTGGATCATCGCCACCCGGTAACCCTTGCTTTGCAGCACCGTGCCGATTCCGGGAATCGAGAGCTCCGGCGCGCGGGTCAGCACCGCCTGCCAGTAGTGAGCCGGGTAGACGGAGGTGAACAGCGCCGCCATCGCATTGTCGCTGTACGGGCACGACACGTAGGTTCTCTCGAAGACCGCGCCGTGTTCCGCAAGTTTCTGCATCTCGGGAGTGTTGTCGTACGGCGCGCCGTAGAGTCCGAGGTAGCGCGCCCCGAGCGATTCTCCGATCAGCATCACTACGTTTCGCGGACGGGGTGCCGCCGGATCGATCACGGGGATGGACGCCCGTGCCACCGGTGCCGGCATGAAGTCGTCCAGGTAATCGCGCGGGAAGTTTCCGGCCAGGAATGCTCCTTCGTTGTGATAGAAGAGCGACTTCACAAACGCCCACTCCGGATTTAGAAACGCGCTCTGATACGCGCGCGACTCCGCGCCCCAGACCACACCCGCCATCAGGTAGAGCACGAGGCACACGAGTCCCGCCCGCGAATGGAACCCGCGCGCCGCGCGCCGCAGCCAATCGGGCGCGGCCCAGTAGATCGCGATCGCGATCGCAAGCGCCGCGATCGGCGCGAGCATAATCCCGTGAACGTGTTCTCCGGTCTGCGCGAAGTAGACCAGGCTGTCGCGGATATAGTCGAGGTGATTGGACAGGACGAGGAGCTGGTAGGTGAGCGAGCCCTGAAAGAAGCTGTACAGCTCCGCGTTGAGCGCCGCATAGGCCGCCGCGAACAGCGCGACCGCCCACGCGACGACATACGCAGCGCGGCGAACGCGCGCGCGGGTCAGCATCGGGATTACGATCCACGAGGTCCAGCTGAGCAGCGCGAGCATCGCGATGTCCTGCCAGGCGGCGAGCGGAAGCCATCGCACCAGCTCCGGCTGCGGACGAAACATCGGCTGCGCAAACTCGAGCACATCGAGGCGCGCCTTGATAACTACCGCGGCGGCGCCGAGCCAGGCCGCGAACAGCCGATCGCGATCGCGCAGTTGAGCCTGCGCGGCTCGAGTTCTTTCCCAGAACGATGAAATTCGAGACTGACCTCCCGGACCTCAACGCTGCCTATCTGGACCTACGATTGCAATTCCGCGAAGCGATGTGCGCTCGCGTCACGACCTGCACTGAGTTGTGCAAACCGCTCTGCGACAAGGGGAAGGGAACAATTCTTGCTGGTTTTGAGGGCCTCAGGGACAGGCAATTGTTTGACGAAGACGAGCCTGATATCGAGATTATCAGGAAGAAGACTCATAAGTCTCTTGAAACGCTGCGTGAGCATCTAAAACTCTACGCTCAGCGGGTCCTGTACCACCGCCGCAAGCTGGAAGATTTGGTTGCGGCGGAGGGGAATCAGCAAAAATTACCAAGAGAGAGTGGGAAGAAACTGCGGCATTAGCAGATCAGTAACCTGCGCAGATGTACGAGATCGTGTCGCCGGGGCTGAAGGGGTAGGGGCCGCTCAGGGTTGCGGATGACTGGGTGGTGCTGACTCCGACGGGTCTGCCCTGGGTCTCGTTGGTGGTCATGCAGGCGGGAGCGTTGGTGAACGGGACCGAAAAATTGATGGTGCAGGTGTTTTGGGTCGCCTTGCCGAGAGTTGCCTTACCGCCGGCGTCGGAGCCGGTGATGACTGCGCCGGAGCCGCATTCGGGGCCGAGGGTTGGGGTGCCGGCGAGGGCGAAGGTTGAAGATAGAATCATCAGGATTGCCGCCAAGATGGCAACCCTCGATCCTGCCTGAAGTCGTTGCATAAATCTAGAGCCCCCGCTTTGTGGATACGGAGCGGCGGGCGGATAGCCCGCCGCTCATCCCGATGTCCTTGCTGATCTTCTTGCTGATGTTCGTATTGCGCGCGCTCACAGTTCGCATCGTGAATCGGCCCTACGGCCGAGAGCTGGCAGCTGATGGACTTGACCCGGATTTCCGAAGGTTACCTCGACGTCAACGGTGTCGCCGACGGCCACGGTCAAAGATCCAGACGCGCTTGTGCAGGTTGTGCTGGCGGCGAACGCGCAGGCCAACGTCGGGGTCGGAGTGCGTCAAATTTATTGTCGCATCGTGAGCGTATTGCCGGTGAGGGTGGCGTTAGCGAAGCACCTCATCGTGGTGTAGGTGGCGGCGTCGAGCACAACCTGCGCGACGTTCGCTTCGGTGCCGCTATGGCCTATGTTGAAGAATGAGTTGGGGCCACCGATGTTGCCTCCACCGCTGTTAAACAGTATGAAGTCCACGCCGCCCGATCCGGCCGGTCCGGTTGCGCCGGTTGGGCCGGTCGGTCCGGTCGGGCCAGCTTGTCCGGTCGCTCCGGTCGGTCCAGTTGCTCCGGTCGGCGAGACCCCGCTCTGACCAGTTGCTCCGGTTGGTCCGGTTGCACCAGTCCGTCCGACTGCGCCAGTCTGTCCAGTTGCTCCAGTAGGTCCGGTCGCGCCGGTAGGTCCGGCTGCGCCAGTCTGTCCGGTTACTCCAGTAGGTCCAGTCGCCCCGGTCGGGCCGGCAGGGCCGGCAGTACCAGTCGCGCCAGTAGGTCCAGTCGCTCCGGTCGGACCCGCAGGTCCGGTGGCTCCGGTTGCTCCGGTCGGTCCGGTAGGCCCAGTCGGTCCGGTTGCCCCTGCCGTACCGTTTGCTCCGGTCACTCCGTTTGCTCCGTTTGCTCCGGCCGATCCCGCCACGCCGGTAGCTCCGGCCACTCCGTTCGCTCCCGTCATCCCGGCTGCGCCAGTCGCGCCAGTCGCGCCGGTAGGTCCGGTCGATCCGGTTGCCCCAGTGGGTCCTGAGGGGCCACCGGCCCCCATCACGTTCCAATCGGTGGGGTTAAGGGTCGGATCGTCGCCGGCCGGACAGCCGCCGATTGGTTGCACGCACACATAGCTTGAGTCGGTAATCGTGGCCGCGTTGCTGGCGGAATCGGCCAGGACTACATCGTTGAAGTTGTAATTGACGCTCGACAGCCACGAACCCTTGACCGTAAAGCCCGGTCCACTGGTTACGATCAGGACCCAGTCGGTGTGGTCGACGGTCGGATCCTCGCTGGTCGGACAGCCGGCGAAGGTCGCGCAGACATAGCTGGAGCCGGTTTTGGTTGCAGCGTCGCTGCTGTTGTCGGCTACGACTACATCGTAGAAATCGTACTGAGGGAGACTGCCGCCGTCGACGTGGCTGCTCATCCACGAACCCTGGAAGCTCAAAATTTGTCCATTCGGTCCAGTCGCTCCGGTCGGTCCCTTCGGCCCGGCCAGTCCGATCGGTCCGGTCGCACCGGTTGGTCCGGTCGCTCCCGAGGGTCCCCGCAGTCCGGTCGGTCCAGTCGGCCCGGTCGCTCCAGTAGGTCCGGTCGGGCCAGTGGGTCCTTTCTGCCCGGTTACTCCAGTCGGTCCGGTTGCTCCGGTGGGACCTGTTGGTCCGCGGGGTCCGGTGGGTCCAGTTGGACCGGTAGGGCCGGTGGGTCCAGTGGCTCCGGTAGCCTGCGCGAGCGCATAGGACGGCGCCAGTACCGACACAGCCGCTACAACAGCCAGGACGAAGCTTAAGGAGCGCAGAAAGCTCCGTGGCGACGTGAATTTCATTGTGGACCCCCGAACCAAACTTATCGAATCCTTAATGTCAGTAGTCCTGACAGATGTAACTGATCACGTTGCCGGCGGCGAAAGGATAAGGCCCGCTCAGCACGGCGCCCGCCGGCGTAGTACTGATCCCAACCGCGGTTCCACCGGTTTCGTTGGTCGCCATGCACGCGGGCGCGTTGGGGTACGGCACCGAAAAAGAGAGGGTGCAGGTGTTGGTGGTGCCGATGCCCAGAGTTATCTTGCCAGCCGAATCTGAACCCGCGACGGCCGCGCCGGCAGAACCACAATTGGATCCGAGGGTCGGCACGCCCGCGAACGAGATGGCGGAACAGAACAGCACGACCGTTCCGGCCAGGATGGCTGTCAGCGCGCGCCTCGCACTGGTTGAATGTTGCATTTTTATTACTCCTGGTCTCTTCCGCTTCCCTGCTCTTCCCTGAATCCGACTGACATGGAGCGGCGGGTTGAGCCCGCCGCTCCGGTCGATTGATTACATCGCTTCTACGGGCTGATCGCGCAGCTGATGGGTAAATTCACGCCGTTCGCCCCAGCTACTGTGACTAAGACGTCAATCCTGTTGCCGGCAACGACGGTCAGAGATCCCCCTGAGTTGGTACACGTGTTGGTGCCAGCGCCGATAGCGCAGGTCAGCGTCGTGCCCGGAGTGGCTCCATTTATGCGCATCGTTAGAGTAGCGGTGGTTGTCGCTCCTTCATTTGCCGCCAGGAAGCACTTCATCGTGGTGTAGGTGGCGGCAACGCCCACGACCTGCTCAACGTTCGCTTCCCCTGAGGCTCCAGCGGCTGCTCCAATGCTAAAGAAGCTACCGGTACTGACGTTCGCGGCACCGCTGTTCAGCAGGACGAAGTTCACTCCGGTTCCGCTCGGGCCGGTTGCCCCGGTCGGTCCAGCAGGTCCAGTCGCGCCAGTCGGTCCGGTAGGCCCGGTCGGTCCAGACGGGCCGGTTGCGCCAGTAGCACCGGTAGGTCCGGTCGGTCCGGTCGGTCCGCTGGCTCCGGTCGCTCCGGTAGGTCCGGTTGGCCCAGTCGCTCCGGTAGGTCCGGCAGGTCCAGTTGCGCCGGTCGGTCCAGTAGGACCGGTCGCTCCGGTCGGCCCGGCAGGTCCGGTGTTACCAGTCGGTCCAGTTGGCCCGGTCGCTCCAGTCGGTCCCGCAGGGCCGGTGTTGCCGGTCGGTCCGGTTGGCCCGGTCGCTCCAGTAGGTCCGGCAGGTCCGGTGTTGCCGGTCGGTCCGGTCGCTCCGGTCGCACCGGTGGCGCCAGTTGCGCCAGTCGGTCCGGTAGGTCCGGTGTCGCCAGTAGGTCCGGTTGCTCCCGTTACTCCGGTCGCTCCAGTCGGTCCGGTTGGCCCGGTGTCGCCAGTAGGTCCGGCAGCTCCGGTGTCGCCGGTCGGTCCGGTCGGTCCGGTTGCGCCCTGGATCGCCATCACGTTCCAATCGGTCGGGTCTACGCTGGGCTCATCGGCAGCGGTGCAGCCGGCGGGATTTACGCACACAAAGCTATCGCCGTTCTCGCTGACCACGTCGTTGAAGTTGAAGGCGGTCGCGGACCACGGTCCCTTGAAGACGAAGCCCGGTCCACCGGACACCATCAGGGTCCAGTCGCCGGCGGTGTTGATAGTCGGATCTTCGGTATCGGGACAGACAGGGAAGGCTGTGCAGACATAGCTGGAGCCGTTCTTGGTCGCGGCGTCGCTGGCGTTGTCGGCCACAACGACGTCGAAGAAGTCATAATCGGGATTCGCACCTGAATCGAGGTGAGTGCTCGACCACGATCCCTGGAAGGTGAGCTTTTTGCCTTGCGGTCCGGTCTGCCCGGTCGGTCCGGTCGGTCCGGTCAGTCCTTTGGGTCCAGTAGGTCCTGCCGGTCCGGTCTGTCCGGTCGGCCCGCTCGCTCCGGTTGCTCCTCCAGGTCCTGTCGGGCCCGCGTTCCCGGTCTGTCCGGTGGGTCCGGTAGGTCCGGTTTGGCCTTTCGGTCCAGTAGGTCCCGGAGGCCCGCTCGGGCCCGTGGCTCCAGTCGGACCTGTGGGTCCAGTGGGACCCGTGGGTCCAGTCGGTCCGGCTTGCGCAAGGGCATAAGACGGCGCAAAAACCGAAACGGCCGCTACGACGACTAAAACGAAGCTTAAGGAGCGCCAAACGCTCCTCGGCGACGTAGATTTCATTTTGGACCCCCGGACGAAAACTATTGGTGCACGCAGCGCTAGTGATTATCTTTAGTAAGCTTTGCTGTCAAGCAGAATCTTTTTCAAGTTCTACTTTACAAAGATATTCCTAGCTTAGTTATAAACATCCACATCGAGCACTTCTGACTAAACATGGAACATTGGTCGCGCGCCTTGGCATGACAAGAGATAAATGAAACTAACAGGAGGGCGGAATACGTGACTGAATGTTAGCGCATCGCGCCTGACGGTTGGCCTTGCCGGTGGCGCGCCGGTTCTGTAGAGTTCGGGCTCTCTTTTTCGATGATGATAGCGATATGGCATGTTTCACCGTTTAACTGTTTCACTGTTCAACTGTTCAAAAACAGTCACAAGTGATCGGCAGTGACCCATCGGTTCGTGAAAAAGTGAAGACGTGAAAACGTGAAAAGGCGAATTTCGCAAGAGTCCGTAGTGGTCGCATCGAAGGATCAGATTTCCTGCGATCTCGCCGGCGAAGCAGCGATCCTGGAATTGAAGACTGGCACCTACTTCGGACTTGACCAGGTCGGCGCGACGGTGTGGAACCTGATCGCGCAGCCGCGGCGAGTGGTTGACATTCGCGACGCGATCCTGGCGCAGTACGACGTTGAAACGGAGCGATGCTCGGGGGAGTTGATCGAGTTGCTGGGCGCACTTCAAGAACGTGGGCTTATCCAGGTCACGGGATGAGCCGGATTGGCAAGTTCATAGTTCTTAATCGATCGGATCGGACGCTCGTACTGAACACGATCGCGCCGATCGTTGCGATGCGCATCGCGATGTGGACGATGCCGTTTGAGCGTGTGAACCGGATTGCCGACGCGATGAGCCGGCCGGTGCGGCGCACATCACGGGCAGGAACGCCTGTGCCACTACCGACGGCGCGCAGGATTGCGTGGGCGGTCGCGGCGCTCAGCCGGGTCGTGCCGGGGGCGGGCAACTGTCTGGTAAGAGCGCTCGCGACGGGCATCGTGCTCAAGCGTTACGGTTATCCGGCCGAGCTGAAGATCGGGGTCATGAAGCCGGCGGGTGGGCGGCTTGAAGCGCACGCATGGCTGGAGAGTGGCGGCAGCGTGGTGATTGGGGATTTTCAACTCGATCAGTTTGTGCCGTTGACTGCGCGGGATCCCCTCGCGCAGTGATGGGAGCGCGATTCGCATAGGAATCTTGGTCACGCCTGCGCGGCTGGCGGCAGGGGTGACCCCTGCACCCGGTATCTACACGGAGGAAATGCCCGCCCGTGTCACTAGAGACGCCCGTGCCGGGAGAGGATGCGGAAACTCCTGACTACTCTCGGCGCGCTTGCGATCTTCGCCGCGCTCTCGGTGAGCATTTTCGGAACCCCGTTGATAGCGCGGGGCTTTGCAACTTCATGCTTCGGCGGTTATACGGGGGAGCCACAAATCTACATGTGGGGCCTGGCCTGGTATCCGCACGCCATCAGCCATCGCCTAGTCCCGCTTGAAACCAGTGTGGTGTGGGCTCCCAGCGGCTTTAATCTGGCATGGGCAACCACGATTCCCGGTGCGAGTCTCGCCGCCTGGCCGCTGACCCGTATAGTGGGCGTGGTTGCGTCTTACAACGTCCTCACCTTGCTCGCTCCAATCCTCGCTTCGTTCACCGCATTCGTCCTTTACCGCTATGTCACCGGCGCGTTCTGGCCAGCGCTAATCGGCGGAGGCATCTTCGGCTTCTCTCCGTATATGCAGGAGCAGCTCACCGGGCATCTGGACCTGGTCCTGGTGTTCGTCATTCCGATTCTGCCGTGGCTCGTGCTGCTGCATTGGCATGGGCGCCTGGGGCGCATCACCTTTGTAATGTGGTTCGCGGCTTGCCTGGTTTTTCAGTTCCTCCTTTCTCCGGAGATCTTTGCTACGGCGACAATCTTCGGCGCGCTGGCAATAGTAGCGGCGCGGCGATTTTTTCCTGAGATCAACATGGCCGAGTTCAAGAGGGCGGCGGTTTCGCTGACGATCGCTTACGGCGTTGCGATCGTGGTTCTGTCGCCATACCTGGTCAGGTTCCTCGCCAGGCAATATGACTGGCTTCCGATCTACAACCCGGCGCATTGCTCGACCGATCTGCTGAATTTTTTCTTTCCCACCGGGGTCAGTGCGATGGGTGCCTGGCTCCCTTCCTTGAACGCGGTGACGATTCGCAACGACGATCTCAAAGAGGCAGCCGGCTACCTTGGCCTGCTGCCCGTGCTCGGTGCGTTGTTTCTCTGGCGATCGCCTCGACGCGATCTAGCCCGTTACCTGACCGCGATGCTTGCTCTGATCTGTATCGCCTCGATCGGGCCGGTTCTGCATGTGAGCGGTTTCGGGGTCGCGCCGTGGCTATGGATCTGGGCGGTGCCGGTACCGATCCTGAACAATGCGTTGCCGGCCCGGTTCATGATGTACGCGTTCCTTGTGGGAGGATTGATCGTGGCGTTGTGGCTGGCAGAAGCAGAACCGGCCGGCAAGCCGAGTCCACTCCGGTGGCTGCTGGCCGGCGCGGTAGTTGTTTCGCTGATGCCCGCGATCCCGTTCAGCCGGTGGATCGGCAAGGCGGATTTACCGGAATTCTTTCGCGACGGGATTTACGCGAACTATCTAAAGCGCGACGAGACCGTGCTTATTCTGCCTTACGGAGAGAGCGGCAACTGTATGCTCTGGCAGTCGTCCAGCAAGTTCTACTTCCGGATGCCGCAAGGGCTGCTCGGGATCGTGCCGCACGAGTTCCAGGCGTGGCCGATCGTCGACGCTCTGAACAAGGACGCACCATATATCCCCGGTTATGAGGACCAGTTCAAAGCGTTCATTGCAGATCACGATGTCAGCGCGATCGTCGTCAAAGAGGGCGACTATGCCGCCTATGGCCGTCTGGTCTCCACGGTAAGCGCGCAACGAGTCGACGTCGGCGGGGTTTTTCTCTACCGCATCGACCGCGAAAGTCTCGCTCCGTATCGCAGTCTGGGGGCGGACGAGATGGAATCGCGCTACAACCTGCTCCGCTTCCGGATGCTCTTTGGGGCCGCGCAAAGTTACCTTGCTTCGGGGAAGCCGCTCGACAAGCTCAGCCCGGTGCAGGCCGCATCGATGGGGCTGCCGCCGGAAGTGGTGCGAGATGAACCTCGATCCCAGGTGTACGGCTACTGGCCAATCAGCGCGATCCGCCGAAGAGCCTCGTTCCAGCGGATTGTATCGTGGATCATGCGGACTGTCCCGCTCAGGTACCGGCTCGCACAGGAGCTGGGCCCGGCGCCCAAGTTTGCGGCCACGACCGCCGGAATCTGGCTGGGGCCGTGGGATGATGGAGCTATAGCGATCGGCGTCGTCGGCACGCCACAGGGATTGCGCTCGGTGCTTTCGAACTATGGCAGCATCGCGGAGAAAATCTATTTTCCCTATCCTGCCCAATATGTGGGCCACCTGGACGGCGGGGCGGCATCACCGCAACTGCTGCTAATGGTGTTTGCGCCGCAAGCTCTCGGCGCGATTCGAACCTCGGCAGTCGCCAGCCCCGCGCACGCAAAAGGAGCCTGTACAGCGAGCGGAATCGCATGTTATGCTCCGGCCAATTCGGTCACGATTTTTCGCGATATCTCGTCGATGAGCAAGGACTAATGGGCGAGCAGCCCAAACTCGAAGTGCAGCTCGTGCTCGCTTGCGTGCTGTCGATTCCGGCCTCGATGCGGAGCTCGCGAGTGGTGGCGATGCTTACCGAGGCGATGCGAAATCCGGACTTTGCGCGCGAGCTGCAAAAGAATCCGAGAGAGGTGTTCGAGCGGCGGTGTGGAATCGTCATACCGGCTGAGACGACGCTCGAAGTTCATCTTTCGTCGGCGGACTCGGTGCACCTGGTTTTGCCGCCCGCGTCAGTATCCACGAAGCGCGCGGACGGCAGGGTCGAGATCAGCGATGAGGACTTGCTTTCCGAAGGACTGTCCAACGCGCGCGATCTTAGACACGTCGCCAAGACGCCGCCGCTCGAGGCATACGTGAAGGCGGGGAAGTGAAGGGCGTTGCATTGCGGCGTGACGATCTTCGCGCCTGCGATCAATCTGAACTCAATTTTTAACATCTGATGTTGCAGCAGCTAATCGATCCGGTTTCTCTCGCGACGTTCTGGTCCGAGTACTGGGAGAAGCGGCCGCTCTATGTGGCGAGGCCGATGCCCGATTGGTGCCGCGACATGCCTACGTTCGACGACCTCGATGCGATCCTCGATCATACGACGGCGCAGGAGTCAGGCTCGAAGGACTACATGGTGCGGTCCGATGCTTACGGGGTCGAGTCGTACTCCGTCGAGCGAGGGCCGGACGGGCTCCCCGACATGTCGGCGATCTATCGGGCCTACGCCAAGGGCTGGAGTATCGGCGTGCACAAGTTGCATCGGCGGAGCACTCCGGTGGCGCGGCTGGCGAGCGGTGTCGCGCTCGATATCGGGCACAAGGTCACGGTGAATCTTTACTGCACGCCGTCGGAAGCGAAGGGATTTTCGGCGCACGCCGACTCGCACGACGTGATCATCCTGCAACTCGAGGGTCGGAAGTCATGGCGGGTTTACGCTCCGCAGTACCTGTTGCCGCTGGAGCCGCAGGAAACCGTGGTGAAACGCGGGGAGCATGAGCTAGGCACGCCGGTCCTCGAAGTAACAACGGAGCCGGGGCAAATTGTTTATCTGCCGCGAGGATTCATCCATGAGGCGGTGAGAACCGAAGTTCCGTCGATGCATCTTACGATCGGAATTTTCCCGCTTCGATGGCTCGATCTGCTGGAAGCGGGTCTGCGCGTCGTCGCGGAGCGGAACGAGCTTTTCCGCCATGCGGTTCCGTCGTTTACGCCGGGCGACGAATCGCGAGCCGACGAGATTGGGCGCGAGTTCGCGTCGCTTCTTAAGGCAGTACAGGGACGCGAGGTTGCGATGGAGGCGATGACGCGATGCGCGGGCGCTCGCAGCCGCGAATTTCGGACGTCGCCGGAGCCTCATTTCAACGCGATCGAGCGAGCACGTTCGATAGCGGCTCACACCGAGGTGGTCCGACGCCTCGGCTGGAGCATCCGGGTAACCCGAACGAATTCGAATGCGAGTATCGAGTTCGGTACGCGCGTCGTGAGCGGTCCTCCAAGTATAGCCGAAGCGTTGGAATTCGTTGCGAAACACGAGCGGTTCCGGGTCGATGACCTGCCCGATATGCTCACCGAGCAGTCCAAGGTCGTCCTGGTTCGGCGCCTAATCCAGGAAGGGCTGCTGAAGATCGCTACGTAATCTTCGTAAAATAGGCACCTTTAAGGCTGCGAACCCGTAAAGCCTTTACACTCGAACGGAACATCGGTTAACATACGTAGAGTTATTTAAGTCTCTTAACAGAGGAAGCTCGCAGTGGCCGTAAAACTTGGGATCGAGTCACGTGTTATCGCGTCAAAAGATCAGGTTTCGTGCGATCTGGAGGGCGAGGCGGCCATTCTGAATCTCAAGAACAGCGTTTACTACGGCCTCGATCCGGTGGGCGCGCGGGTTTGGCAGCTGATCCAGGAGCCGATGACTCTCGGGCAGATTCATGACATTTTGCAGGCTGAATACGATGTCGAGGCGGCGCAACTCGAGGCCGATATCCGTGACCTGGTGGAACAGCTGGCGGAGCAGGGGCTGGTCGAGATCACCTGATGACGCACCGCTATGAAATCTACGGAATTCGTCTGCGAAGCGACGTCGAGCTTTCCTTCGCGGAAGGTTCCCCGATCGGGGAACCGGACGTCGACCTGCTCAGCGAATCGGATAGCTTCTTTCGTGAGAAGAGTCGCGATGCGCTCCTGAAGTCCGCCGCGTACCGTCAGTACGAGTACGCTATCCTCGACAATGATCAGGTCTACCTGCGCTGGGATGGCCTTTGTGAGTTCGTGGTGGATGGCGACGGACGCCGGATCTGGTTCGGGTGGCTCGGTGCGGAGTCTCGTGAATCGTTGCAGGTCTACCTTTTGGGGCGCGCGCTGTCGTTTGCGCTGGTGAAGCAGGGCTTTGAGCCGATTCATTCGAGCACGGTTGTGTTGGATGGGGACGCGCTGGCATTCGTTGGCGAGAGTGGATTCGGGAAGTCCTCGCTTGCGGCGACATTTCTAAGCGATGGGCATCGGCTGCTCACCGACGATCTGCTGCTGGTATCGCAAAAGTCGTCGGGCGGTTTTGAGGCACAGCCGGGTCCACCTCGAATCAAGGTGTTCCCGTGGGTGGCGCGCCGCTGCCTGGGTCTGAGCGGCGAGGGCGTGCGCATGAACGATTGGTCGGAGAAGCTGGTACTGCCGCTCGGAGAGCATCACCACCAGGCCAGTCCGGTGCCGTTGCACACCGTTTATGTGCTCAGCGGTCCGCGCGAGGTCTTTCGCAAGCAGCGCATCCAGATCGCCACGCTTTCTCAGCGCGAGGCGCTAGTCGAACTGATTCGCCACACTTTTAATAGCGTGATGACTGATCCGCGAACGTCTGCAGCAACTATTTTCGAAATCGCGGCAGCTGGCCTCTCAAGTGCCAGTGAAACGAATTTCGTATCCAAGAGACCTCGCGCTGCTTCCGGAAGTTCGCGCCCGGATCCTCGCCGACCTTGCCGATGGCGGTCGCGCGAGCGACGAAAAGATTTCCAGCACTGCATGAGAAGAGTTTTTTGCAATTGAATTCTGTGAAAGACATCTTCAGGCAACAGTGCGAATCGTTCAAAGTCGAAGAGCACAAAGCGCACCTGGCGGCGTTGGAGAAGGCTTGCGCAGAGTTGCGAGTTCGCGATCGGGATCCGGAAGCCTACATGGAGGCGGCGCGATGTCAGGAGGCGCTTGGCGGGTACGAAGCCGCGATCGACACGCTTCGAACGGGGATCAAGCAGTGCGCGGCGCCGGTGAAACTTTATCGGCGATGCATCCGGCTCCTGGAAGACAGCAATCGCACCGCGGACGCCCTTGAAATAGTTCGGGCTGCGCGCGCGAAGTTTCCTTCCGATTTCTTATTCAAGCTCCAGGAGGGACTGCTCCTGCCGATGTTGTACTCGGATTCGGATGAAGTTGAGCGGTACCGCTGCCGGTTCACCGAAGGTCTACGCGAAATCGCGGATGGACTGCGCCTCGACACTGCGGAGGAAAGGGAGAGTTGCCTGGCGGGACTCAAACGTCACGTTAATTTTCAACTCGCGTACCAAGGGCACGATGACCGAACACTCCAGGCGATGTACGGCGACGTCGCGCATCGCATCATGGCGGCGAACTATCCGGATTGGGTGCAGCGGCTTCGAATGCCGCCGGATGACGGCAAGCTGCGCATCGGTTACGTCTCGGCCAATTTGCGCAATCATAGCGTCGCCAAGGATCACCTGGGATGGCTCGAGGAACACAGTCGAGACAGATTCCAGATTTTTTCCTATTACCTCGGAAGTGAGGCAGACGGCCGGACCGAGGATGCGCGGCGCGCAAGTTTCCGCTTCCGACACCTGGCGGGCGATCTGGAAGAGACCTGCCGCGCGATCCTCTCGGATCAGTTACATGTCCTGGTCTTCCTGGACATCGGGATGGATCCGCGAATGACCCAACTGGGAGCGCTGCGCCTGGCTCCGATCCAATGCACCACCTGGGGCCATCCCATGACCTCGGGACTGCCTACGATCGACTACTTTTTGTCGAGTGATCTGATGGAGCCTGAGGGCGCGCAGAGCTTCTATACTGAAAAGTTGGTTTCTCTGCCCGGTATCGGCATCTGTTACCGGAAGCCGGTGATTCCCAGAGCTTTGTTTTACAAAACGCGAGCGGATTTTGGGATTCGGGACGACGCTATCGCCTACTTGTCATGCCAGTCGACTATCAAGTATCTGCCGCAACACGATGACGTGTTCCCGGCGATCGCAAAGCGAGTACCGGACGCGCAATTTGTTTTCATTGCGTGGAACGAGGCGCTCAAAAACGATTTCCAGCGAAGACTCGACAAAGCGTTTTCCGCGGCCCGAGTGCCGATTGCCGACCGCGTGGTATTCGTACCAACCGTTGACGAGATCACTTACTGGAACCTCAATTCTCTCTGCGACATTTTTCTGGATAACATCGAATGGTCCGGCTGCAATTCCACCTTCGAGGCGATCGCATGCAAGTTGCCCGTGGTGACATTGCCGGGAAGGTTCATGCGCGGCCGGCACTCGTATGCCATCCTGACCCAGCTCGGAGTGACCGAGACTATCGCGCGCGACAAATCCGACTACGTTGAGATCGCCGTCAATCTTGGGCTCGATCGGGAATGGCGGGAGCGCGTCGTTCAACGTCTGGTCGCCGGCTGGCAGGGACTTTATTCGGACAAGCGAAGTGTCGTGGCATTGGAGAATTTCTATCAGCAGGTCGTAAGCGGGGCGCTGCCAGCCAACAAACCGGAAAAGGTGAAGGGTTCCTCGCGGGCTCTTTCCGCTGAGTCGCGTAATTCGCAATGAGTGGAATCGTCGGCATAGTCAATTTGGACGGCGCACCGGTCGACCGTCTATTGCTCAAGGAGATGACCGATCATCAGGCCTTCCGGGGTCCTGATGCGCAGAGCATGTGGATCGAGGGGAATGTCGGCTTCGGTCATACGATGCTGCGGACCACCTGGGAGTCCGAGCGGGAGCATCAGCCGTTCAGTCTGGACGGCCAAGTCTGGATCACGGCTGACGCGCGCATCGATGACCGCGAGAACCTGGTTGAAAAGCTAAAATCAAAGGGTCAGGAGGTAGTGTCCGCGGCGCCTGATGCGGAACTCATCCTGCACGCATACCACGCCTTAAAAGAGGAGTGCGTAGAGCATTTGCTCGGCGATTTCGCCTTCGCGATCTGGGACGGACATATTCGACGGGTGTTTTGCGCTCGCGATCACCTGGGGGTCAGACCTTTCTACTATTTTCGATCCGGTAAAACGTTCGTCTTCAGCAATACTCTGAACTGCGTACGGCGGCATCCGGATGTTTCCAGCAAGCTGAACGAGCAGGCGGTTGCCGATTTTTTGCTTTTCGGCACGAACCAGGAAAAAGCCACGACCATTTTTTCCGATATCCAGCGGTTAGCGCCTGCTCATTCACTCGCCATCTCAAAAGACAATTGCGTCGCGCGCAGTTACTGGTCGATGCCGGTCGATGAGCCGGTGTTCTACAAGCGCAGCTCGGATTACGTGGATCGCTTCACGGAATTACTGACGCTTGCAGTCCGGGATCGAACCCGCACCCCGTGGGTTGGTGTGTTCATGTCGGGCGGACTGGACTCGACCTCGCTCGCGGCGGCCGCGTGCAAGTTCTCGGAGCGTCGACCGGCGGTGGAGGCCTTCACCAACGTCTTCGATCATCTGATTCCTGACGAGGAGCGTTACTATGCGGGGTTGGTCGCCCAGCACCTCGGTATTCCGATTCACTACCGATCGTGCGACGACAAGCAAATAGATTGGGAGTGGAACAGCCGTCCCTTTCGGACTCCTGAACCGGCAGTCTATTCCGTCAAGCGCGCGTTCAAACTCGAGGAATATCGCGGACTGGCCGAACATGGACGCGTGTTCTTTTATGGAGAGGGCTCGGACAACGCGCTGATGTACGAATGGAAGCCGTATCTCCGTTACCTGGCACAACAGCACCTCTGGAGCAGACTGATACGAGATGTTTTCCAGCATGCGATCGCACATCGGCGGGTTCTTCCCACGTCGGCGATTGCATCTTACGTCACGCGCAACGGCGGTGAAGTGCCTCAACCGGGATTTCCACCCTGGCTTGACGATGAGTTCGCATCGAGGATTCACGCGCGCACTCGATGGGAGACGGTGCAATCTCCCACAAATTCGCTTCATCCGGTCCGACCCGTTGGGTTTGGGTCATTCGCCAGCGCGTCGTGGTCGAGGTTGTTCGAATCGATGGATCCCGGTTTCACGGAAGCGCCGGTGGAGTTTTGGCATCCGTATGTGGATCTGAGACTGCTCCGCTATATGCTTTCGGTGCCTGCTCTGCCATGGTGTCGGCGGAAGTATTTGCTCAGGCGGGCGATGCGCAATATATTGCCGGACGAAGTGGTTCGCAGGGACAAGGCGCCGCTGGCTGAGATCTCCGCTATTTCAAGCCGTTCGGCGCGCCGGGATGCCGCCGCTGGTTCCGACCGGAGAACTTCTCAAGTACGTGGATCCGCGGAAGGTGCCAGGCACGATGCCCACCGACGCGCGGGAGTTCTGGCTGAACCTGCGGCCGGTTGTTCTTAATCATTGGTTATGGTGTTCTAACGTCATGAAATTGAATGGTCAGGAGGGATTGAGGAATGGTTTTGGAGAGTCGGAAGGATGTTGATGGGGCGGTCGGACCCAAAGAAAAGAAGCCGTATAGCAAACCGCAGTTACAAATCTATGGAGATCTCAGGGTCCATCACCAAAATGATGCACAGAAACACTATGCAGGATACTGGCGACGGGACGCATACTTCGGACAACACCTGAAAAGGTCTAAAGCGATCAGGATGTATGATCTCGTAAACTACGGCGAAATGGTCGCCGAGATAGATGATGAAAGAGGGGCTGGGGGCGAACTTTATTATGGTTACCTAACATCGCGAAACTGAATAGTCGGGAGGGAGCAACAATGGTTTTGGAAGATCAGAAGGACGACTCGAGCAGTGAGCCCTGAAGGAAAGAAGCCGTATGGCAAACCGCAGGTACAAGTCTACGGCGATCTAGGGTCCATCACCAAAATGATGCACAGAAACACTATGCAGGATACTGGCGACGGGACCCACACTTCCGACAATACTTGAGCCGGTTCAAGCGCCCGGATGTATGATCTCGTAGCCTACGGCGAAATGGTCGCCGACAAAGGGCGTACCTCATCTTATGACCGCGCGCTGAGGGCTAACGTCCGGCCAGGCGCGGTCGTTTTGGATATCGGCGCCGGACCTGGAATCATGGCGTTTCTTGCGTGTCGTGCCGGCGCTCGCAAAGTTTACGCGGTCGAACCTGATGACGTGATCAAGCTCGCCGAGCAGATCGCGGCAGACAACGGGTTTTCGGACCGCATCGAATTCATTCAGGCGATGACGACCGATATCGATCTTCCAGAGAAGGTCGACGGTATCGTCGCGGACATTCGCGGCGGCAGTCCGCTTTTCGGCAAGAGTATCGTTTCGATTCTCGACGCACGCGACAGATTTCTGAAGCCCGACGGCTGGATCATCCCGGCACGCGACACGATATGGGCCGCGCCTGTCTCTTGCCGCGAGCTTTACGACAAGTTCATCGGTGCGTGGGGCAACGAGTATCAATTCGATTTCGACCGCGCGCGTCTCAAAGCAGTGAATAACAATTTCGGATTTCGGCTTAGCGCGGAAGACTTGATCGCGGCACCGCAACGATGGGTGGCCCTGGACTACAAGAACCTCGCGGGCATCAACGTTGACGGCGAGATGCGGTGGGTGATCGATCGAGCCGCCACGGCTCACGGTCTGTGCACCTGGTTTGATTGCGAAACCGCCCCGGGGATGGGGTATTCCAATTCGCCCGCCTCCGGCGAGCGGCACGTTTACAAGCAACTCGTTCTTTCCATGGCCTGAAGCCGTCGAACTGATGGCGGGCGACCAGGTCGAGGTTCAGCTCCGCGCCGCCTTCGTCCGGTCGGACTACCAATGGTCGTGGGAAACGCGGGTGACGAGTTGCGAGCGAGTGAAGGCCCGGTTTCGGCAATCGACCTTCGATGGCGCAATGCTTTCGCCCGGCCGCCTGCGCAAACGCGCACATAGCTTTGTTCCGGAGCCCAACGAAGACTCGCGGATCGACAGCCTGGTGCTCGATCTCATGCTGCAGAAGCTTACGCTCGATGAGATCGCAAAGGCGCTTCTCGCGCAATATCCGGAACGCTTCGAGAATTGGAACGCCGCGCTGACCAGGGCGGCGAATCTGTCCGAGCGATATAGCAACTGATTTCCACGATCGGCCGGGAACAGATTTATTTCGGAGCGCTGTCAGTCCATTCCCAAATCCGGAAGTAGGGACCCGGCTGGATGAGATTCCACCTGCGGCTCAGGGACTTCGGGATAGGCTGAGTTGCTGGGAGCACGAGGTAGCGTACCTTAAGATCATCGATGAAGCGGTCCGGATCGCGAGATACTTCGTCGAAGGTGTGCAGATAGGCTGGCAGTTGAGGGTGGGGAATAAAGAAGTACTCCTTCAATCGAACTGCGAAGTCGTCGTGGGTGTCGATTCCAGATAGATAGTGATCGAGGACGAACCGGTCTCGCCGCTCCTTGTCGTCAAGGAGCACGTTGTTATCCAGAAATCGCCCGCGCAGCGGCCTCTGTCGCTCCGCGATCGCGGCGAGATCGACGACGTTCCATTCGCCCGCAATCACCGCGCCAGGCTTAAGAGGCGTTACTCCGGGCGAAAGTCTTTGGCGAACATATTCAGAGTAAAGTGATGTGGTCTCGTCGTAGTCGACGACCGTGAGGGTGGATTCTGTGAGATAGATTCCGCTGGCCAGAAATGCGCAGACAAATAGTGCGCCCACCCAAACAGGTATCTGCAGCCTCGGTTTCCAAAGCATAATCAGGTCGAGCGCGACAGCTACCATCAGAATGTGTATGAGCGGAGCGACCAGCCATGACCAGTGGTAGTTGTGCAGATAGACACTTGTCACAAAGTTAACCAATGAGAGGCCCACGCCGGCGCAAGTAATGCACCACGTCAGAACGAGAGAGGGGACCTTTCGACGGGTAATCCAGACACCGAGAATAACCAGCTCACCTATAACCAGGTAAGGATGAAAATATGGAGAAGATTTAGACAGAGTAGTCAAGCGGTCGGTAGTTAGCCCGAAATATCTCAGCCCCTCGGCCGACGATGCACTTCTGACCAGGTAATCATGAGCGATCTGCGGCCATCCGAGCGCGAATCCCAATGCCAACGTCCAGACGTAAGTCCGGCGGCCGGGCCGATCGACCAGGATCGCCAGGCCGAGCCCCACGGCTATCATCGTCCACAGGTAGAAATAGATATAGAACGTCAGCGCGAGGACTAAGCCGGAAAGAACGAGGTTGCGCCGGTTCGGATGCTCGCGAGCGATGGAAGTCGCGATCAACTGAAGAAACAGGAACGGGAAGTCCAACGCCGGATTGGTAAGTCGCCATTGCCAGGGAAACCATGGCCTGTCCACCAGGCGATGCCCCCGCAGGTGCGCGATCAAGTCGGAAGCGACCAGGTAGATCTGGTGTATGAACAAGGGCCGGTGGGCGATCCTGTTCATACCCAAGTCGATGTCGGCCCAGGCGCAAATCGTGATAGCTGCCGCAAGCCATCTGTTTCGGCAGACCAGCCACAGCAACAAGTAGAGTGTAAGACTCGTTCCGAGCGCGGCCGCTATTGTCCACAGAACCTGAATCGCAAAGATCGGTAAGCCTAGCAATCGGGTCAAGCAGACCAGCGGTATGTATTGAAGCCAGGGATAGAACGTAGGGCCACCCTGGATCATAGGATCGCTAAGGTAGAGAGAGTGATTGTAGTAAGGCTGCGCGGCTAACTGCAGGTAGTACGGCATGTCGCCCTGGGTAGGACATAAAAAGCCGTATCCTGAGAGCCAAGTGACAACATACGGCGTCAGGCCCAGCGCGAGCAAGGCCGTGGCGCACGCGCTCACGGGCAGTAGGTGCTTCAGAAGAGGGCGGTCAGATAGGGACAAGGTCAATCCTGTTTAGTCCAGCTTCAGCTCTGATAGCTGGTAAAAGTAATTGGGCTGTCCAGGACCACGCAGGAAGCGCAGTATCCAACGCTCGGGCATCGAGTAGGGGAGATAGTCGTATTCCTTCACAGTCCTGCCCTGAGCCAAATCCGTTTCCAGGCGGCTGACAAATTTGTCCGGCGAAGTATCGTTGGTGTGGCGCCAGAACCATATGATGCCCGTCTGATGCCGGACCGTCTCCACTTCGGGCTCGGCCGATTGTTCGTCGTCAAGGAAGATCACTCTGATCCCTTTTCCCAACCGAATCAGCAATGGGGCAGGGACGGAGCTGTATCCATCGACAAGGAGCACGGCGCCGCTGACTGGTGAGTCGCGGACGATAACGTCGGCCATCGTTTGGTAGGGCACGCAATACGCCTTGTTCAAGTAGCCGGTCTTTGCGAAGTAGCTATAGTCGCCGGAAATGTATACGACCAAAAGACCCGCGAATACGATGGAGCCGCGCGCGCCCGCATCAATTCCTTTCACCAGCAGGATCAGAAAGAAAGGCAATGCGAACAGAACCCGGGCGGGTGTGAACGGGAACCCGGTCCATCGACTCACTCCGATGTAACCGACCAGGGAAGCCACGGCAAGGAGGCTCATCCATTCCGGTCGCGACCGCACACCGCGATACAACGCGAACGCAATCGCGGGCGTCAGTAATGCGCCAAGTACGATGCTGAGCGCGGAAATCGTCTCGCCGAAGCAGAACGACACGAACCAATAGGCGAACCGGACGAGCTGATCGACGAACGGGTTTCCTACACGATACGTGGTGGAAGCTCTCCACGCACCAAGCGCCAGAAAGGGAAACGTTAGCCCCGATAGGTACAAGAGCGCGATCGCCAGAATCGGCGCAGCGGCGATCATCATGCGGATCTTCGGCGACAACTCCGGCTTTGCAAGTAATAACATCCATGCTGATGCCATAATCGCCAAGCCCGGCAAATAGTGCGTGTATAGAAGCGCGACCAAAGAGCAGCTATACGCCAGCAGCCATCGTAAACTTTGCGGCCGAGCCAGCCATTTCGACGCGGCGTAGATCGTGAGCAGTGCCAGCGCCAACTGCATGCTGTAGGACCTCGCCATCCGCGCGTAGAGCAGCAGGCAAGGCGATAGTACCCATAGCGAAAGGAACATTCGCCGCACCCTCGGCTCCAATTCGATCAGCCACAGCCGGTCTAAAATTACGGTGGCTAGCAAGGTCCACAGGACCGACATCGCACGCATCTTTGTGAGCGGACTTGCGGGCCACGGAAGTTGAATCCAGAAATGCAGCAGGAAGAAATAGAGCGGCGGATGGGCGACTCGTTCGACGACAGCGCGGATTTGGTTCAACGGCTGTGGAACTATCGTGAGAGTGAACCATTCGTCGCCCCACGGTTCGAGCAGATCGAGGCGGTAAAACAGGAGCGCAGCCTGCACCGCGAGGGCGCAAGGCAACGGATTCCATTTGGTCCAATCGGCGTATCGCGACCGAGGCGCCGAAAATCCAGCTGGTGGAATCTCAGAGGCTTCCAGATTGACCACTATGCGCCGGTATAATATGTCAAGTAGCGCACGGCATAAACGGATTGTCAGAATACTCTGCTGTCATCAGCTTTCGTCGCGCGGCGCTTCTGCTGACTGATCTCTCTCGCGCGATCCTCCTCGTGTGGCGAGCCGCGCCCGGCTGGACCATCATCTGGACCGCCCTGCTTCTCGTTCAAGGATTTCTTCCGGTCGCGACGGTTTATCTGACCCGGCCCCTGGTCAATGGAATTGTCGCCGGGGTCCGCTCCGGAGGCAACTGGCGGCCGATGCTCTGGCCTGCGCTCTTGATGGCGATGGTGCTGCTGCTCTCCGAGTTGCTGGGTGGCGTGATCAACTGGGCCCGCACTGCCGAGGCCGAGCTGGTGCAGGACCACATCTCGGGACTCATTCACCGCAAGTCGATTGCCGCCGATCTGGCGTTTTACGAATCGCCCGATTTTTACGACCATCTCCATCGCGCGCGCGATGAAGCCGGCAGCCGGCCGATGGTGTTGGTCGAAAAGCTTGGCACCGTGGTCCAGAATGGCGTCACACTTGCCGCGATGCTCGCGGTGCTGGCGGGTTTCGGTATCTGGCTTCCGGTGGCGCTGTTGTTGAGCACGATCCCGGCGCTCGCCGTGGTGCTTCGCTACGCCGTCGTGCAGCACCAGCTTCGCATGACGACGACCCCAGTGGTACGCCGAATCTGGTATTACGATTGGATTCTCACGTCGGGAGAACACGCTTCCGAAGTCCGCCTCTTTGCGCTGGGAGATTACTTTGAGGGCGCGTATCGCGAGCTGCGTAAGTTCCTGCGCGAGAAGCGCATCAACCTGGCTCGCTCGCAGGGGTTGGCGGAGCTGCTGGCGGGCGCGTCCACGCTGGCGGTGACCGCGGCAGCATGCGTCTGGATGGTTTTCAGGACGCTGCGCGGCCAGCTCTCGCTCGGCGATCTGGCGCTTTTGTATCAGGCGTTTCAGCAAGGCTTGCGTCTTGCGCGGGAGCTTTTGCAAAACGTCGGCGAGCTGTATCAAAACACGCTCTTCCTCGGCAACCTGTTCGAATTCCTGGAGCTCGTGCCGCGAGTCATCTCACCAGTTTCGCCGGTTCCGGTTCCGCGCCAGCTACAAGAGGGTATTCGTTTTCAAAACATCTGTTTTCGCTACCCAGACAGACAACGTCTGGCGCTCAACGACTTTGAGCTCTTTGTGCCCAAGGGCCAGGTGGTAGCGATCGTTGGTCCCAACGGAGCGGGCAAGAGTACCCTGGTCAAGTTGCTGTGCCGATTCTACGATCCCGAGACCGGCTCGATCACAATCGACGGGACCGATTTGCGGAACTTCGCAGTCGACGAGCTTCGTCAGCAGGTCACCGTGTTGTTCCAGCAGCCGGTCCACTACAACGCCTCGGTCCGCGAGAACATCGGCCTGGGCGATCTTTCCAAGATGGGAGACGACGGGCTGATTTGCGCCGCCGCGGAGGCTGCCGGCGCCGAGACTTTCATCCGCCGCCTTCCCGCCGGCTATGAAAACCTGCTCGGTCACTGGTTCGACAAGGGCGTCGAGTTGAGCGTGGGCGAGTGGCAGCGGCTGGCGCTTGCGCGGGCATTTGTGCGGCAGGCTCCAATCCTGATTCTGGACGAGCCGACCAGCGCAATGGATCCGTGGGCCGAGGCTGACTGGTTGCGGCGCTTTCGCGATCTTGCAGTGGGACGCACCGCCCTGGTGATTACGCATCGGTTCACCACCGCGATGCTTGCCGACGAGATTCACGTGATGGAAGAGGGGCGCGTGCTCGAATCGGGTTCGCACAAGGAGTTGATCGCGCGAGGAGGACGCTACGCGATGTGGTGGTCGGCCCAAAACCTCCAGTGAGCCGGGAGTGCGAATTTCTGGTCGCGGCATTGCGCCGGTTTTTTCATCCTGAAGATCCGCCACCGGACCCGGGCGGGATCGACTGGGCCGAATTGATGCGCCTTTCGTCAGGCCATGCCGTTACGCCGATGCTTTACCGGGCGCTTGGATCGGTCCCGATACCGCCGCACGCCGCGGAAAATCTTCGCCTGGCGTTCCAACAGAATACCCGGTGGAACCTGGCACTCAGTGCAGAGCTCTGCAGATTGGCCGAATCGTTTAAGGAACACGAGATCGATTTCGTTCCGTTGAAAGGTCCCGCGCTGAGTCAGCAACTTTATGGCGATCTGTCGATGCGCTCTTCCGCAGATCTCGATTGGCTGGTTCATCCGCGCGATGTCTTGCGAGTCCGCGACGTTTTGACCGCCCGAGGCTACCGGGTCGCAAGCCCTCTGCACTGGCCGTGCGATTCTGCTTTTCTTCGCGGCAGAGAAGCGGAAATCTCGCTGGTCGATGATTCCCACTTCGTGGACCTGCATTGGCGGATCATGCCCAGCTATTTTGCGAGTCCTTTCGATCACGAAGTAGTGTGGCGATCGCTCGTGTCGACTGCGTTCTGCGGCCGCACGATCCCACTCCTGTGTCCGGAACATCTACTGCTGTTGCTGTGCGCGCACGGGTCCAAGCATGCCTTCGAACGCCTCGGCTGGATCTGCGACGTCGCATCATGTGCGATCGCCTTTCCGAATTTGCGTTGGCCCGAGGTGATAGCCGCGTCGACTCGCGCCGGCACGATGCGCGAGCTTTTGCTTGGGTTGAAGCTGTCGGAGGATCTATTCGGGGTCGCGCTGCCGTTGACGCTGCCTGCCGATACCGCGGTAGATGAACTTGTTCGGCAGGTGAGAAACCGGGTGCTGGCAGGCGCGCCTATTCGGACTCCGGAGTCCGAGTTAATCCCTTTCTGCTTGCGGCTTTTCGAGTCAGCGCCACATCGTATGCGCTACCTGCTCGGCCACTTCGCACCTTCCTGGGCCGATTACAAAGCCTTGCAACTTCCCCCCGCGTTATATTTTTTGTACTACTTCCTGCGACCAGCGCGACTCATCGCAAAGTATGCTGTTCTACGGTTCGACGGATCTAGCCGGTCGAACTGATTCGGACACTCGCCTGGTTGAGCAGAGCCTGAACGATCTTGATATGGCGGGGCATGCCAATCTGCGTGTAGGTGTCAAGCGATTCGACGAGCAGCGTTCGCGCTTTCTCGCGATCGCCTCGGGCGCCGCGCTCGATCAACATCATCGCGTGGAAGCGTCTGATCTCCGCCAGTTCGAGGCGCTGCGGAAATGACTCAGCCTGTTGCGTCGCAATCTTGAAGTGGTCTTCAGCGGCGCTCCACTCATGAGCGGCTGCCGCCGCGATACCCGCGATCGTTTGCGTCAAACGTGAGATCGGCCACAGCGCTACCGCACCGGTTGCGACCAACTCTCGAACCAGTGGGTAGAACTCCGCCGCTTGCGATTGCTCGCCGAGCATCACGAGGCCCTCAACTACCAGCGCGAGCATCCACCACGAACCTCTAAGGTTCTGATGGCCGCTACCAGGGAGCAGTGCGCGCTTTTCACGAAAGATAGCCAACGCACCGGCGCGCTCGCCCGCGTAAGCCATCTGCCTGAAGAGCGCGCCTTCGGCGAGTCCGATGATTGAACTCATCCCAGGGTCGGGGCGGGATGAGGCCTGCACATGCGACAGAGCACGTGCCCAGTCTCCGCGAATGTGATCGACCACGCTCAGTTGTACCTCGGAGAGGACTTCCCAAAACGGAAACCGCACTTTCTGGTCGGATTTCGCAACCTCACGGAAACCGGCTTCGAGTTTGGCCAAGTCAAGCTCTTTGCCGAATTCGAGCCAGGTGCGGGTGCTCAGGCAGAGCGCTATGGAGTAAGCCTGCCCTATCCTGGTCGCCAGAGGCTCCAGCTGGTCTGCTATTTCGATCGCCTCTTCCACCCGCCCGAGCGCTACCAATGTCTGATGCAGAACCCGTAGCTGCAGGGCGCGCTGCCAGGGATTCAATTCAGATCCACCCAGTTGCTCGCTGAGCAATCCATCCGCGGCAGCCTCTCGCAATCGGAAGAAATGTAAATTTACGATCGACCGAGCGCCGAGCACTCTGGCCTCAAGCTTCGTATCGGAGAGCTGCGATGCGATGTTTAAGGCTTCCTGCAGCGCATCGGTGGCCGACTCGCAGACGCCGTTGGCCGCGATCGCCTGGCCCAAGGCGGCAAGAAGGCGTCCTCGGGTAGCGCTCACCTCACCCTTAAGGTAGTCGAGTCCGCGCCGACCGGTCTCGGCGGCTTCCCGGAAGCGACCCACCCAGATCAAGACGTTGGTCAACCGGACGAAGCTCCTTCCGATCATCTCCCGGTCTTCGAGATGAGTGTAAATTTCGAGCGCCTCGCGAAGATTGGCCAGTACCGCGTCCCATCGCTCGAGACTCAGCTCCGCCGCCGAGAGGTTCACCAGCAACTCAGCCTTTTCCCTGGGGTCACGAGTGCCTTGGTACGACAGGGCAGACTTAAAGCTGCGCCGCGATTCTTCAAATGCCGCAGCTTCAAGAGCGTTCTTGCCCGCCAACGTCAGGTAACGGACCAGTCTGCGTTCATCGGCGAACGATCCCGCTTTTAGCAGATGGTCAGTGATCTCTCCGGCGCGTTCGTTGACGAAACGCGGATAGACCAACTCGATCGCGTCGGCGACCCCGGCGTGCAATTGTTGTTGGCGCGGAGCCGAGATCCTGCCAAGCAGGGTCTGCCGCACGAGTTCATGGGCGAAGGTGAACGGCGTTTCGGGTCCCTGCGAGCTGGCGACGATTATTCCCATCTGCTGCGCCTTCTCGATGACGGTGAAAAGATCGTCAACGTCGATTTGGCTGACTGCAGTCAGGAGTCGAAAGCTGAAACTGCGCCCGATCATCGCGGCCGCCGCCAGGACCCGCTTTTCGGACTCGTCGAACCGCTCGAGGCGGCGCCCGATGATCAAGCGTACGTTTTCCGGAACGTCGAGATCGTCGATCTTTATGTCAGTGCGGAACTGCCCGGCCGCATCGAAGACTTTCCCCTCTTCAACCAGGTGCCGGTAGACCTCTTCGACGAAGAACGGATATCCCTGGCTTTCCTCGAAGATGAGGCTCACCAGATTTTCCGGAGCTCGCCCACGGCTTAGTCCGTGCAACATCTCCGCGACGGCGTCTCTGGACAGACCGCCCAGCTTCAGCGGACGAGTACCCATCCGAATCAGCTCTTCAAGGGTTCGGACCAAGGCGGAATTATGTTCCGAATATCCGTCGCGATAGGTGCCGATGATCACAACCGGAAGCTGGGCGACGCGATTGGCCAGATGAATCAAAAGCCCCAGCGTCGATTCGTCGGCCCAATGGAGATCCTCCAGGATGTGCAACTGCGAACGGGTTCGAGACGCGCGCCCAAGCGCCTCTGAAACGCTCTGGAAAAGATAGCGGCGCCTCTGCGCCGGTGGCAGTTCCAATGGTTGCGGAATATCCGGAAAAGCTCGTCGAAGGCTTGGCGCGATCTGCGCCAGTTCGGGTGCATTTTCGCCCATCCGACGGCGGAATTCATCGCGGCTTGCCGCCTGAGCGAGGCTGCTTTCAAGGATCTCCGCGAAAGGAAGAAATGGAAAAGGCTCGTCTCTTTCGTAGCAGTGCCCGACCAGGCATCGAAAGCCGACTCGCGACGCGTACTCCCCCATCTCCATCGCCAGGCGGCTCTTGCCCACGCCGGGTCCGCCGCCGAGCATGATCAGCGAGCCGTGGCCCTCAAGCGCGCGATCGATTGCCGCGCGAATGACGCCACGTTCGCTCTCCCGCCCCACGAAAGCGGTTCGCTCCGCGAGCGAGAATGGCGAAACTCCCAGAACTGCAGGTGCGGAATGCGCAGCATCGCCATGGGACTCGACAGGCGCCGGAGCGTTACTGACACTGAAGGTCGGCTGTTCCGCTGGTTCGATAGCCTCGAATTCCCACGCAATGGGGAAGTCGGGATCAGGCAGGTAGGAGCAGAAGGTGCCGGTCTTGATGCATCGCGACAGGATGCTTCCGAGGGTCGCATCGCTCTGCGCGATTCTGTCCAGTACCGCCTTGATCGTCTTGGTGATGCTCTGTCGGGCCCGTTCCGAAGCTGACGCTGCGCGGCGATTGCGTCCGCCGAGTCCGACTGCGCGCGAGAGTTCCGAAGTCAGCGCATCGATCTCCTGCTCCGTTTGCTCCGCGCGTTCGACGTTCCCGAGTTCCTTACTCTCTTCCAGTTCTTCCTGCAGCTCGGAGAGTCGGCGTCGGTAAGCCGACTTGGCTTGCTCGTCAAGCATTTCGCCCGCATCGCCGAGGCTCGCGATATGGATTCCCGTTTTTTCGAGGTCCTCAGCCCCGCGCGGCAAGCCATGCGCTGACGCAATGGTTTCGTCTTCCTCGCGCTGACTTGCGATTCCACCGGCCAGATCGAGCACGTGGAATTCGACCGAAGGATGACGCAGGAGATGGGCGAGATACCCGAGTCCCTTGGTGTCTTTCAGGCGAAAGGTTTTTCCGCCGTAGCCGACGGTCCAGTACTCGCCCTCTTTGCGGAATACCCCTTTTTCGTTCTGCCCGGCACCGGCGGTCGGCCCCAAGTCGACGATGCCAGCCGATCCGGATCGGGCGCTCCATGTCTCACGTGCCATGGGATTTGTTCCGCTTGGATTCGAGAGAAATTCCAGGGGGACCACGTTTCAAGAAGATCGTACCACCTGAGCAATTATCAGCACACACCCGCTGTGCGGCCATTTTTCACGCCTAACGCTCATGGATACGGCGACTCTAGTAAAATGGGTGCGAGATCCACGCAGCGGCGAAGTTCACCTGCCCAGCGAAGAGGTGACGATCCTTGGCGTCATACGCAACATCGATCGCACCTTAATGAAGGTAAGGTGGCAGACCGGAGGCGACTGCGTGGTGTTTCCGGAAGAGCTTGAGCACGTCCGACCGGTCCAGTGACGAGGGGTCGGACCCGGTTTCTCGCATCGCAATTCCGTTGACCCAACAGCTCGCAGCAGCAGCCTCGCTCTCGCGCGCACTTCCCTTCTGCTTCACGAATCCATCGTAAATCCGCCGATGCCCGCCACTCCGAATGCGGGAGCTGCCGCCTTTTCACTTTTCACTTTTCACTTTTAACTTTCCGCCGTGAAATCTCATCGCAGCCCGATTGTGCCGCGATTTTTCACGCCTTCTGTAGTGAAAGCGATGAAGAGTTTGAATCGGAGGCTTACGAAAATGGACTCGAAATTACTCGACAGATACCGGTACTTCACAATGATAGCGAATCACCAAACGAAGAATTTTCGCGCCCGCGCGATTCCGTACGGATCCTACACTGAGACCGCGGCCGCGGACTCCCTGATGCTGATCGGGCTCGTCGTGCTCGCCGTGGCGCTCTTTTCGATCCTGATCAAGTTCAGAATTCTCTAGCCAATCTCGCTGCGGAGTTAATGGAGGGACCAATGATTACCAAGCATTCCACGATCGGATTCATCGGGCTTGGCGCCATGGGACAGCTGATGGCGCGCCGACTGCTGAATAGCGGCTTCCAGGTTTTTGCATACGACCACACGATTCGTAAGACGGCAGAACTCGCTTCCTTCGGAGCGATAGTTGCGCCGAGCCTTCGCCAGCTCGCGCGAAAATCGGAAGTGATCATCTCGTGCCTGCCGACTGACGAAGCGGTGCTGAGTGTCTATCAAGGCGAGGAAGGAGTTCTCGCTTGCGCGAACCACGGCAGCGTCGTGATCGAGATGAGTACGGTCTCGCCAGATACATCGCGAGTGCTCCATCGGATGGGAGTAGAGCGCGGGCTCGAAGTTCTGGACGTCGCCATTTCGGGCAGCACGCCCGCGGCGGAGCAGGGCGCTTTGACGCTTCTCGGCGGCGGCGACGCGCGCACATTCGACGCATGCCAACCAATCTTCTCGGCAGTGGCGAAGCAGTATTTCCTTCTCGGGCCGAGCGGTTCCGGGACCACGATGAAGCTGGTGGTGAACGCGTTGCTCGGGGTGAATATGCAGGCGATCGCGGAAGCGGTGGCGTTCGGAGAAAAGGCGGGCCTCGATCGCGAACTTCTTTTGGAGGTGCTCGCGAAGACCGCGGTGGTGTCCGCGGCACATCAGAACAAATTGATTCGTGCCGGGCACGACGACTATTCGCCTCAATTCCCGCTCCGCCTCATGAACAAGGACTTCAGATTGATTCTCGAGAAGGCAGGTGAGCTGGGTGCGCCGATGCCGACAACCGCGGCGGCGCTACAGATTAATGCAGCGCGGACTGCGCTCAATGGCGACGAGGATTTCTCGAGCGTGATCTGCGAAATGGAACGCCTCGCGCGGGTCCATGGGAATTCTGAGCCGGCCAGCCTGACTTCAAGACTGAAAGCTGCGGCCGCGCGATGAGCGATTGACGCTTCCAGGGAGGTAAACCAGCCATGATGTGGATCGTTCGACTCGCGCTGCGGCGTCCGCTGTCAGTAGCGGTCATGGCGATGCTGATGCTGGTGATGGGTGTCTTGTCGTTCACCATGATGAACGTGGACATCTTCCCGGCGATCAATCTGCCGGTGGTGATGGTGGTTTGGAGCTATCCCGGGCTGAACGCGGTCGACATGGAGCGCCGGCTCGTGATCATCAGCGAGCGGGCCTATTCGACCACCGTTGACGGAATCGAGCACATCGAATCTGAGTCAATTCTCGGAATCGGCATACTCAAGGTTTATTTCCAGCCGGGCACCGATATCGGCGCCGCGATCGCGCAAATCGACTCGGTCTCGGAGACAATCCTGCGCCAGGCTCCGACCGGCACGACGGCTCCGAATATCATTTCCTACAACGCGGCGAACGTTCCGGTTGCACAACTCAACATCTATAGCGAGACGCTCTCGCAACAGCAGCTCTTTGACTACGGTCTGAATTTCATTCGGCTGCAACTTTTCACGATACCTGGATTTTCGTCGCCTGCTCCGATCGGCGGCGTTCAGCGCGCGGTCGTCGTCAACCTCGATCCAAAACAGATGTATGCCAACGGGCTGTCGCCGGTAGATATCGGCAATGCGCTCTCGACGACCAACGTCGTCATCCCCTCGGGCACCGCTCGCATGGGCAACTACGAGTACGACGTCGACCTGAACATGAATCCGAGCAAGGTGTCTGAGTTCAACCGGCTGCCGATAAGGGTAACCAACGGCATTCCGATCTTTCTTGGCGATATCGCACCGGTCAGCGATACGCATCAGCCGCAGAGCAACGTCGTACGTATCGACGGGCGTCCTGCGACTTTCCTGCTCGTGATCAAGCACGCGGCCGCGTCAACGCTGTCAGTAGTCGATGCGGTGCGGAATCGCATCCCTGAAATTCTTGCGGTTGCGCCCAAGGGCCTCAAGGTGGCGCTCACCTTCGATCAGTCCGCCTTCGTTCGTGCGTCGCTGTGGGAAGTCGTGCGCGAGGCGGTGATCGCGGCGGCGTTGGTGGCGTTGATGGTGCTGGTGTTCATCGGTTCGCCGAGCAGCATGCTGATCGTGATCGCGTCGATACCGCTCTCGATCCTCACTTCGATCGCGTGCTTGCACCTTGCGGGCCAGACGATCAACACGATGACGCTGGGCGGGATCGCGCTTGCGGTCGGAATGTTGGTCGACGACGCGACCGTGGAGGTCGAGAACATTCATCGCAATCACGCGATGGACAAGCCGCTGCTGGTCGCGATTCTCGACGGTGCGCATCAGATCGCGACGCCGACATTCATCGGCACACTTTCCATCTGCATCGTCTTTTTTCCGGTCGTGCTGCTTACCGGCGTCGCCCGATTTCTTTTTACTCCGCTCGCTCTTGCAGTCGTTTTCGCGATGCTGACTTCGTACTTGCTGTCGCGCACGCTGGTACCGACGATGGCCTCTTACCTGCTGCCGGAGAAGCACCAGGGGGTCCCGACCACGGGATTCTGGAGCGGGTTCCTGCGCGGGTTCGAAGCCGGCTTCGAGCGGCTGCGCAAGCATTACGTGTCGGGCGTGACCAGCTTCATCGCGCATCGCGGCCTGTCACTGACATGTGCCGGGTTGATGATTCTGGGGACGCTCCCGCTGCTGTACGTAACCGGCGAAGATTTCTTCCCGACGGTCGACGCCGGACTCCTGAAATTTCACGTGCGCGCGCCGAGCGGGACACGCATCGAACGGACCGCCTTGATTGTTGACGATATCGAACGCGCGATTCGGCAGATAATTCCCGCTGACGAGCTGCAGCAGATAAGCGACGACATCGATCTGCCGCAACCTTATGCGATCGCGTTTTTTCCGACCGACAACCTCGGCCCCCAGGACGGCGAAATCCTCATCCAGCTCAAACCGAAGCATCATCCGACCGCGATCTACCAGGATCGCATCCGCCAAATGATGGCTACGCAGTTTCCGAATGTCGAAGGCTACTTCATGGCCGCAGACATCGTGAATCAGGTGTTGAACTTCGGACTTCCGGCGGCTATCGACGCTCAGATCAACGGCAATGATCTCCACTCCGACTACCAGATCGCGACGCGCCTCGCAGCGAAGATGGCGCTGATTCCGGGCGTCGCCGATATGCGGATTGCGGAGCCGCTGGACTACCCGTCCTTCAAGGTCAACGTCGATCGGGCCAAAGCGCTCGAGCTGGGCGTGACCGAGCAGCAGGTCGCGTCAGGGCTGCTCTCTTCGTTGAGTGGTAACACGCTCATCTCACCGAACTACTGGCTCGATCCGGTTAACGGCGTCAATTACAACGTCGTGACCCAGGCGCCTATTCAGATGACCGCGTCGGTCGATCAAATTGCCAATACGCCGCTGACCAATGGCACCAGCGGGCAGGCGGTGCAATTTCTCGGCAACGTTGCCTCTATCAGTCACAACAACGACCCCGCGGTGGTCGCGCATTACACGGTGCAGCGAGTTATCGACGTGGACTGCGGCGTAAGTGGACGAGACCTCGGCAGTACGACCGGCGCGGTGCAAAAGGCGATCGACAGTCTCGGCGAACTACCGGCCGGCACCAAGGTCGTCATTCGCGGGCAGAGCCAGGCGATGAACCAATCGTTCAAGACGATGGGCCTCGGGCTGATTCTCGCGATCGTTCTCGTCTATCTGCTGATGGTCGCGAATTTTCAGTCCTGGCTCGAGCCGTTCATCATCATAATGGCGGTTCCGGGCGCCCTGGCCGGCGTGCTTTGGATGCTGGTGCTGACGGGCACGACGATCAACGTCGAGTCGATGATGGGCGCGATCATGGCGGTCGGCGTGGGCGTCGCCAATGGCAACCTGCTCATCACTTTCGCCAACGAGATGCGCGAGGAAGGAATGGGGCCGGTCGAGGCCGCGATCGAGGCAGGCCACGTCCGCTTCCGGCCGATCATCATGACGGCGCTCGCAATGATCCTGGGAATGCTGCCGATGGCGCTCGCGCTCGGTGAGGGCTCGGAGCAAAACGCGCCGCTGGGTCGAGCCGTGATCGGCGGACTTTTTGCGGCAACCCTGATGACGCTGTTCGTGGTGCCAGCGGTCTATTCAATCTTCAGCCGCACGCTCATCACCAAGCGTCAGCGCGACGAACGCGTACAAGCGATCGCAGAGCCAGGAGCATGACAATGAGTACCAACGCTATGCCAGCAGAAGAGAATCGCAATCAGCGCAAGCCCGGCCGTTTGCTCGTGATCGGATTGTTTGCGGCGGTATTTGTCGCTTTCAGCGTCTCGGGTGGGTTCGTGCTGGCGCGGCAGCAGCTCCTTGCACGCCAGACGACGCAACTTACTGAGACCGTCGCGCGCGGACCGCATGTGCTGGTGACGCAGATATCTGGGAAGGCTCCTCGCGAACGATCGAGCTTCCGGCCACGATTCATGGCTACATCGAAACTCCGGTCTACGCGAAGGTTCCCGGCTACATGAAGACCATCAACGTGGACAAGGGCGACCACGTCACGGCGGGTGAAGTTATCGCAATCATCGAATCGCCGGAGACGGACAAACAAGTGGCGGATGCGCGTTCCTTCTATTGGATTCAAAACGTCACCGACGTACGCAACCAGGAACTCGTTCGCCAGCAGGTCGTTCCGCAACAGACCGCCGACCAGACTCACTCCGCGATGCTCCAAGCCAGGGCGGCCTACCAACAAGAACTAGCGATGCAGCAGTACGAGGTAGTGCGGGCACCTTTTGACGGCATCGTGACGGCGCGCTTCGTCGATCCCGGCACCTTGATTCCGGCGGCGACCGCACCCGTCTCAGCGACGCCGAACGCGGTTTTCCAACCCACTAACAACACGTCTTCGCCAATCGTCTCGCTGGCAAGCCAGGCGCCGCTCAGAATCTACGCTTTTGTACCGCAGACCTTTGGCTCGCTTATCAAAGATGGTGATCCCGCGACGATAACCGTAATCGACTATCCGAACCGCAAATACGTGGGCACCGTCACCCGTCATCCCGAGGCGCTCGATCAAGCCACGCGCACCATGCAGGTCGAGGTCGATCTGCCGAACCAGGATCGAACTTTGTTTCCCGGGATGTACGCGAACATGAAGATGACCGCACACGTGACGACCGCGAACTTCACCGCGCCCGACGACGCGCTCGTATTCCGTAACGACAAAATCTATTTGCCCGTGGTGCGTGACAACCATCTCAAACTGGTTGAGGTGACGCTTGGGCACGACGACGGCTACACGGTCGAAGTCAGCGGTGACCTTAAGCCGGGCGAGCAGATCGCGGTGAACGTCGGCGAGGCAGCGCACGAGGGCGAAGCGGTCCAGCCGGTGCAAGGAAGTCCTAGCAAGTCATAACAGGAGAGAGAAAATGGAGTTCAGCAAAATTGGCAATACGGGCATCGATGCTTCCCGGATCGGTCTTGGAACCTGGGCGATCGGCGGATGGATGTGGGGCGGAACGGATGAGCAGGAATCGATTCGCACGATTCGATCGGCGTTCGATCATGGCATCAATCTGATCGATACCGCGCCGGTATACGGGTTCGGCAGGTCGGAAGAAATCGTCGGCAAAGCGCTGTCCGAAGGCAACTTGCGGCATCAAACGGTCCTCGCGACGAAGGTCGGGCTGGACTGGCGCGGAGCGCAGCCGATTCGCGACGCCAGCCCCCGCCGGATCTTCAAGGAAGTAGAGGCGTCGCTGCGAAGACTCAAGACCGACGTGATCGACATCTACCAGGTGCATTGGCCTGATCCCGCCACGCCGATCGAAGAAACGGCTGCGGCGATGGGTCTGCTCTTCAAGCAGGGAAAGATTCGAGCGATCGGGGTCAGTAATTTTTCGCCCGAGCAAATGATTCAGTTCAGCAAGGTGGCGCCGATTCATACTGCGCAACCGCCCTACAATCTCTTCGAGCGCGGCATCGAGAGCGACGTGCTGCCGCATTGTTTCCAGTACGGCATTTCGACCCTGGTGTACGGCTCGATCTGCCGCGGCCTGTTGAGCGGGCGGATGAAGGCCGAGACTGTTTTCGAGGGCGACGATCTGCGCCGTACCGACCCAAAATTCCAGCAGCCCCGCTATGGCCACTACCTAGAGGCGGTCGAGCGCCTGGATCGATTCGCGCGCGAAAACTTCGGCAAGACTGTCATCCACCTCGCGCTCAGGTGGGTTCTGGATAGGCCCGGAGTCAGCGCGGCGCTATGGGGCGCCCGTCGCCCCGACCAACTCGCTCCGGTCGACGAGGTGACGGGATGGCATCTTAGCCCGGAAGATCGCGAGCAAATTGTGCGCATCACCGCAGCGGCAATCGTGGATCCGGTGGGACCGGAGTTCATGGCGCCGCCCGCGAAGCCGGTCAACTGGCGGCAGGACGCTCGATTGACTCGGCGAATCCAGGAGAACGGCTGACCGATACGCACCAGGGTTGTGCGATCAATTTTCACGCCTTGTTTGATGAAAGAGGCCAAAGACCGGGAATACCAGGCACACATCTCCGGTCAATTGAGCAGGAGGTTACATATCATGAAGAATCTTTCAATAATATTCGCCGCCGGAATGATGACGTTGGCTTTGTCAACGCCGGTTCTGGCCGGCTCGGTCGGAGTTTCAAGAAGCTACCCAGCCGCCCAGCCCGACACCCAGACTATCGCCGATCTGCAGCAGGCCGCAGACGCCGCGCAGCGCGAAGCTCGCGAGGGAAATAAAAACAACCCCGCCTTTGCGCAGAAGAGCTACGAGATCGAACAAGTCGTTGCGCGCATGGAAGCTGGACAGCAGGTCGCTCAGCAGCAGGTCGATGAAGCGCTTCGGCCAGTTTGGGTTTGGTAACTTTTAACGGGTAACAACCGCGCCAGCCGAGGCGGAGAAGAGTGATGGAGTCCAAGAAGGTTCTGACAACCGATAACGGAGCGCCGGTCGCCGACAATCAGAACTCGCGCACCGCGGGACCGGCCGGACCAGTTCTAATCGAGGACCATCATCTGATCGAGAAACTCGCGCATTTCGATCGCGAGCGGATTCCCGAGCGCGTCGTGCATGCGAAGGGCTCGGGTGCTTACGGCTACTTCGAGGTATTGGCCAATGTGACGCGGTGGACCAAGGCCAGATTTCTAGCTCCGGTCGGAAAGCGAACTGAGGTATTCGTTCGCTTCTCGACCGTGGCCGGCGAAAAGGGCTCAGCCGACACGGTGCGCGACCCGCGGGGATTTGCGATCAAGTTTTACACCGAGGACGGCAACTACGACCTGGTCGGCAACAATACGCCGGTATTCTTCATCCGCGATCCGCTGAAATTTCCTGATTTTATCCACTCGCAAAAGCGCGACCCTTTCACCAACATCCAGGAGCCCGACAACATCTGGGACTTTTTCTCGCTCAGTCCCGAAGCGACGCATCAGTTCACGATTCTGTTCGGCGATCGCGGCATACCCGCGAGCTTTCGCAACATGGACGGCTTCGGATCGCACACTTTCCAGTGGGTCAATGCGCGCGGCGAAGTGTTCTGGGTGAAGTATCATTTCAAGACCGAGCAGGGGATCAAGAGTCTCATCGCCGAGGATGCGACCCGCATAGCCGGCCACGACGCTGACCATCATCAACGCGATCTGCTGCGGGCGATCGGCTGCGCCCAGTATCCGTCGTGGACGCTCAAAATGCAGATCATGCCGGCGGCCGCGGCTACGAAATACCGCTTCAATCCGTTTGACGTGACCAAGGTCTGGTCGCATCGCGAGTACCCGCTGACTACGGTCGGCAGAATCGTTTTGAATCGCAATCCAGAAAATTATTTCGCCGAAGTTGAACAGGCGGCCTTCAATCCGGCTCATTTCGTGCCGGGCATCGGTCCCTCCCCCGACAAGATGTTGCAAGGCCGCCTGTTCTCCTACGGCGATACGCATCGCTACCGGCTAGGCGCAAATCACATGCAGCTGCCGGTCAATCAGCCGCATGCGGCTGAAGCTCGCAACTACTGCCGCGACGGGGCGATGCGCTCCGATGGCAATCACGGGCGCGCGAAGAACTATGAGCCCAACAGCTTCGGAGGTCCGCAGCAAACCGGTGCGCCGCTATGGGCACCGATTGAGGTCGCAGGCCTGAGCGGAAATCACGCGCCAGTGAATCATCGCGATGACAGCGACTTCGTTCAGGCCGGAGATCTCTACCGCCTGATGAGCGATGTGGAGAAGGGCAGGTTGATCGCGAACCTCGCCGCGAGCCTCTCGCAAGTGAGCCGCGACGACATCATCGAACGCTCAGTCGAGCACTTTCGCAAGGCCGATCCGGAGTATGGCCGCCGCATCGCAGACGAAGTGACAAAGCGGCGAACGTCGCGGACGGCCAGGGAATCAAGCCCCAGCCGCATGGTATTGCGCGGCGCTGACTGAAGGTTCGGTGATTTGAACGTAACTTGAAAGGAGAACAGGCAATGAAGAGCCATTCCACAGCGCGAACGAAAACCATTTGGGAAACGCCGACCGATCTCAGCGGAGACGCAGTGGTGGAGGTCTCGGGTGAGCTCCGCAAACTACTGGCCGACGTGTTCACTCTCTACGTAAAGGCAAAGAACTTCCACTGGCACATGAGCGGGAAGCATTTCCGCGACTACCATCTGCTGCTCGACGAACAGTCTGCCCAGATCTTCGCCATGACCGATGCTATCGCCGAGCGCGCGCGCAAGATCGGCGGGACTACGATCCATTCGATCAGAGACATCGCGGAGCATCAACGCTTGAAAGACAACAACGCCGAATTCGTTCCGCCCAACGACATGCTGATCGAGCTTCGTGACGACAACCAGCAACTGACGCGAGAGCTGCGTTCCGCGCATAAAGTCTGCGAGCAGCATGACGACGTTGCTACCGCGAGCCTGATCGAGAACTGGATCGACGAGACCGAGCGCCGAACCTGGTTCCTGTCAGAAATAGTCGCCGAGCGATAGCCGCGAATTTCACGCCTTCAGGACGGGCACGGAGTGATTAGTTAAGCCACCCTCAGAGCCGGCGGTTGAGAAAGAGCAATCACGGCCGCGTCTTCCAGACCAAACACCACGCAGTCACAACCTGGGTAATTGAGTGAGGCTTGCATGTCAAAGGTATGGTTGATCACCGGCAGTTCCCGCGGCCTCGGGCGCGCGCTCGCGGAAGCGGTGCTCGCCGGAGGACAACGGCTGGTTGCCACGGCACGCAATACGATGCATCTCGCCGACCTGGTGCAACGCTACAACGGCCAGGTTCGCATCGTCGCGCTGGATGTGACTGATCCGCGCGCCGCAAGAGATGCGATCTGGGCGAGTGTCGACGGGTTCGGGCGCCTGGACGTGCTGGTCAACAACGCCGGCTATGGCGACGTCGGATCGATCGAGGATACGAGCCTGGCCGACTTCCACGCGCAGATCGACACCAATCTTTTTGGCGTCATCAATGTCACCAAGGCTGCGATCCCGCTCATGCGAGAGCAAGGGTCGGGTCACATCATCCAGTTGTCGTCGATCGGAGGACGACACGGGTCGCCCGGCCGTGGTGCCTATTCGGCGGCCAAATGGGGTGTCGAAGGATTCTCGGAGGTGCTTGCCAAAGAGCTCGCGCCACTTGGAATCAAGGTGACGATCGTCGAGCCGGGTGGTTTCCGCACCGACTTCGCGGGATCTTCCACGACCATCCGTGGCGGCCGGCCCGAATACGATTCCACCGTTGGAGCGACGGCTCGATTCCAACGCAAGTATAACGGCGCCCAGCCGGGCGATCCCGCCAAAGCGGCCGCGGTCATCATGCATATTGCGAACCTTGATGAGCCGCCACTGCGGCTACTACTGGGCAGCGACGCTGTTCACCGAGCCGAACAGAACGACCTTGCGCGGATCGAAGCCGACAGAAAGTGGCACGAGTTGAGCGTCTCCACCGACTTCGAATTGCGAGAGACGGAGCATCGGGCCGATCGATGACGTGGCACTTAGGCAAGCTAACTAACCGACTATAGCAAGCTCACTAACGAACTATGCTTGCGAGCTGAGTTTCGAAGACAAGCTGCCAAGCTAAATTGGCAAAAGGAAAGGACGAAGTAGAAGAATGAGAGCGAGAATGTTCATAACCAAGACCTTCAACACAGCCCTGCTGGTGGGTGCGATTGCACTATCCGCGCAGCAGGCGTTCGCGTTCGGCGCGATGGGCGCGATGGGCGGAGTCGGTGGTGCGCATGTCGGCGGCATGGGTTCGATGGGATCAGTAAGGGCTGGCTCTATCGGTGGCCGCGTCGGCGCCACGAACGTACCCGGTTCGATTACAATGAACGGAATCACCGTACTGCCCAGCGGGGCGGTGCTGGTGCCGGCAGTGACCCCGCGCGTGCAGGGAACGGCCACGGGCGGCCAATTGAATACGTTGAATCCGCTGGGGCCTACAGGGGGCCCGTGCAGCACCCCGGTCTGCGCGCCGTAAGCCAGGTCCGACAGTGGTCCAGGACTGTATCGTCGGAACAGCAGACATAGCCGAGCGGGCCGCTGGTAGCGGAGTAGCTGCCAGCGGCCTGCTCTTAGTTTCCTCCCGGCGCCTAGACGGTGCGACCTCTCGCAATTCGCCATTCGCGACCCGGCGGACGTTGCGCCGGCAGAAATTTCCAAGGCTTGCCGTGAACGGGTTCGGGCATGGCTCTTGCGTGCATGATTTAAGTGGCTGCTTAACACAATTAAGCACCCACATAAGGATGCAAAACGCAAAGAATCCCACGACGCACGATTTGTGACGGCACTTTTCACGCCTTCAATAGTGAAGATTTCCGGAGCGCTGACGAGAGGAAGACCCCATGGAGGCTTTCAAGAAAACTCTGATTATAGCTGCGGGGACCTCACTGATCGTCGCCGCATCCGCGGCGTCCGGATTGGCGCTCAGCACGACGCTCGTAAATCAGGATTCCGCGTTCGGCCCCGGCAGTGCGCACGTCTCGCGTGTCAGTGCTCCTGTGACGAGTAGCCCCCACGCCCTGACGAGCGGCGCCTGCGCGGTGGCGAGCGGCACCAGCACCTCGCCTGGTTCTGATGGTCCCGCGGACTCATCAGAAGACTTGTCACAGTATTCGCCGCTCGGGTTCACAAAGATCAACGGCGGGCGGTTTGCGGTCTATGGACTCAGGAATGGGGCGAAGCTAGACGACCTGCCCGGTCCGGGCCAGGGATTTGCCGACGTCTTCGACTGCGCGGGTCATCTGATACGGCGCTTTACGGTCAGTGAGAATCTCAATTCGCCGCCACAAATCATTGAATACATCTCCGTGGAATACGTTTCCGTGCCCACGCGATGAGCGAGATTTTTCGAAGTTCACGAGACTGGTTGTGGATAGCAAAATGAAAACAACATCTACAGGTTCGCGAAGCCTGGCCAGGTACGCATCGCACGTCGCGATAACATTTCTCGTAGCCTCGGTGATTGCCGGCGTTCAACCGGCATTTGCTTCGAGCGACGACGCCTCGGTCGTGAAAATCTCAATTGATTCACCTTTTGCGGATCCCGATGTGAGCGAGTCCTGGGACGGCGGTGAGTCTTCACCCGGCGAGCCTGATCTCGCTCCTGCGCCGGAGGAGCCCGAGGAGGAGCCGGTGGATCCAGAGCCGGCGCCCATGTCCGGGAGCTTCGCGCCGTCGAATCCCGGCGGTGCGTGGATGGAGCGGCCTGAAAGTCAGTTCGCGCAACCGTTTGTGAATCCAACAATTCCCGCGCCCATGAGTGCGCCCGGTGGGTCATTTGGGCGGGTTCGCTAGGAGCAGATAGCTACGTCTGAAGTTGTGCCGAAAAAAAATTGCCCACTCGGTAGGAGCACGGTGTTCTGTCCCCCTCCTCCCGCGGAAACGGGTTCCGCCGTGTGGGCATCGTACTTCGCCGGCAAGGCGTGAAAGGTGAGCCATGAACGAACCAGATATGCGAATCGTTTCGACAGGTACGACCAGCAATGAGCTTTCGTTTGAAACTGATGGGGTTATGCCCGAACAGTTTTACCCCGGTCGGCGACGCGCGCCGTCACTCGAGCCGGTCATGCGCCTGATGGCCGCCGTCCTTATCGACGCAGTGCGATGCTTTCAGCGCACTTCCGAAGCCAGTCATACGACCGGACGGCGCGAATTCAGGGAAGTTCAGCGGTGGATTTTCGACGACCGGGGCCACGGACCTTTTTCTTTCCAGTCGGTCTGCGAGTCGTTGGAGATCGATCCGGGCGGCTTGAGGAGCTGGCTAGTTCGCGGGCGTTATAACAGACGCTCGGGCGGCGATAAGCCGCGAACAATTCGGCGCTCTCCGGTCAACGTTACCGGCAGACTGCCGGCGCACTTCTAATGCTAATCACACTGCATGAGATGAGGAGACTTCCGGAAAGTAACAGTGGAGTCCAAGGAGAGTTCCTATGAAACTCAATCGAACTGCAACCGTCGCCGCGTTCGCGCTGACGATTGCCTTTTTCACCACATCCATTCCCGCGTTGGCCCAGGTGAAACCCGGAGACGTTATCACCTCCGACAACGCGGCAGAGGTCGAGTCACTTGTAAGTCCGGGGAACTTCATCCTGGTCAAGCAAGGGATGGTGATGAAGATTGTTGCAACCGGCCACCTCGACTGGCCGCCGCCTTACAAAGCCGCCACCGAACAATATTCGCCGCAGGTCTCGCTCAGCTCCGACGGCAACCTCAAGAATTACGTCGCCGGCCTTCCGTTTCCGCTGGTCGATGCCAATGACCCACAGGCTGCCACCAAGATCATGTGGAACTTTGCGTTCCGCCCGCAATACACCGACGACGTGGATCAACGCGATGTCGAAGCTGTAAGTCATCGCGCGGGGTCATCCAACGAGATCGAGCACTTCACCTTCGGCCATCTCGGCGCTTACAAGTATGTTGGACGGACCGAAGTGGCTCCGATGCCGATGGATCCCGACGTCTTGAAGACCGGCATTGTCGCTCGTGACGGAGCTTATCCGATCCTCGAGCCTGCCGAGATGCGCGGCGCGGGAATAGTCAGGCAGCGCTACGCGATTAAAGGATTCGAAGACGCGGTCTGGGAATACAGCCCCGGGCAGGGAAGGTTGAGGCGTCTGCCTGCGACGCAACTCGCCGATAGTTTCGGATTGGCCAAGACTGGCCCGTCAGGCCCGATGGGCGGAGCTGCGGCGAGCGTTACCACTTATGCCTCCACCTGGGATCCCGATTCCGCGTTCGGCTTCTCTGCGAGAATCCAGGACTTCACGTACCGGCTGCTAGGCGAGCGATCGATGCTTGCATCCGTTGACGCCGCGAATTCTCCCGCTGAGCCATGCACCAGCGACGGCGGCCGCTCGGTATGCCCGGAGAATTGGGAGATGCGCCACCTTTACGTGATTGAGGCGACTGCCAAGCCCCGCTCCGTAATCGGCGGCAGCCTGATTTCTCCCAAGCGCATTCTCTACGTCGATTCGGAAGGCTGGTTCGTCACTGCCTCGGATCAATTCGACAATAACGGACAGCTCTGGAAAACGCTGGTGACCTTCAGTGCGTATCGCGACCGCCCGGTCGAGAATGCCAGGGTCGCAATCTGGCCCTTTAAGCGGATGTTCCAGACCGCCATGGTTGACGAAGACGTGACCGACGGTTTTTCTACCGTGATTTATTCGCCCGGACACCAAAATCATGACGACAGCGTCTTCATCAACATGGGCGCGGTCGACCGCAATTTCTTCACGCCTGAGAAGATGGTCCAGGCCGGCCACTAAGACTGAGTTCCTGCCAGCGGCCCCGCCATCCTGGCGGGGCCGCAAAGTTTCCCAAACCCTCGCATTTCGCCACCGCTTTCGCCTTTCGCGACGCGATCGGCGTCGCTAGCGCGAAATTCCCAAGCTCTTTGCAGAGAAGAGTTTTGGGCACGCCTCTTGCGTCGTTAAGTGTATGCTTAATACAATTAAGCATCCACATCAGAGAGGAACAGAACGACCAATGGCACAGCAGCAGCGCGATCTGAATCGCACCCAGGAGCGGATCATGGCGGCGGCTCAAAAAGAGTTCGCGGCGAACGGATTTGCCGGCGCGCGTACTGACGCGATCGCACGGCGCGCGCGCGTCAACGAGCGGATGATCTTCTATTGCTTCGATTCCAAAGAGGGCCTTTATCGGGCCGTGCTCGCGCAAAAGCTGTCGGCCAAAACGGCGATCATCGAATCGACGCCGGACCAGGAACTCACCAGCAGCCTGGTCAGCGGGTTCGCAGCCTGTTGCGAAGATGTCGACGCGCTCCGGATGTGGCAGTGGGAGGCTCTCGACAAAAATAACCGCAAGCTGGTTGCGGAAGAGGAGAGGCGAGCCCACTTCCAGGCTGAGGTTGCCCGTTGGCGGCGAGCAAAGGCCAGCGGAGTTTTACCTCCCGACGCTGACGAAGAGATGTTGCCGCTGGTCAGCGCGGCGTTGCGCGCGTTTCCCCTGGCGCTGCCTCAAGTCACCTCGCTGGTTACCGGCATGGACCCGCTTGATCCCGAGTTCCGGCGGAAATGGAGCGCCTGCCTGGAATGGATAGGGTCGCGGCTCTTCGCTTGTGCAGTGACAAATGGAACGGCGAAGGCCGGGAAACATTCTCCCTCACATGCGGCAGCCGGCGGCGGTCGGCATCAAGGATCGTAACTTCACGCGCATCAGCGATCGAAGGTAGTTTTATGAATCGCATTCAGTTGCGCTGTTCTCAATGGGCAATGGCGCTGGTTGCATTGGTATTGGTACTCGTTGCGGGCTGCAAGCGAGTGGTTGCGCCACAGGCGCCGCCACCGGCGACGGTCACAGTCAGCCGACCGCTTCAGCGCGATGTGATCCGTTGGGATCAATACAGCGGATATCTCTCGTCTCCTAAAACCGTGACCGTTGATGCACGAGTCAGCGGACTTATCGAAGAGGCGCCTTTCCAGGAGGGCGCAATCGTGCACGCGGGCGACCTGCTGTTCAGGATCGACCAGCGCCCGTTCCAGGCCGACCTCGACAACAAGAAAGCCGCGGTCGCCCAGGCGAAAGCGATGGAGGAGAAAACGAAGGCTGACTTCGGGCGCTTCAGCGAGCTGCTTAAGGCTCAAGTGATCGCGCGAGCGGATTACGACAATACCAAAGCGTCATACGGGGAGGCGGACGCGTCGCTGAAGGCGGCCGAGGCAGCGCTCGAGACCTCACGCCTCAATCTGGAGTGGACCGACGTGAGGGCGCCGATCACTGGCCGGGTGAGTCGAATGAATGTGACGGTGGGTAACCTCGTTAACGGCGGTTCCGGACAGGCGACGGCGCTGACCACGATCGTCTCGATCGATCCGCTCTACGCTTACATCAACGTTCCCGAAAGCGCGGCGCTGCGTTACCAGGAGCTGGCGCTGAAGAACAAGAAGGACACTGTTGCGGGGGCAAACGTTGCGTGCTCGCTGCAACTGGAGAACGAGACGAACTTTCCGCATCAGGGTGTGATCGACTTCGTCGACAACCAGGTGGACGTGAATACCGGAACGCAGCAGATCCGCTGTGTGTTCGGCAACCCGACGACTATCCTGACGCCGGGGCTCTTCGCCCTGACGCGAATCCCGGCCAGCGGCCGTTACAACGCGCTGCTGATTCCCGATGCGGCGGTGAACACCGACCAGGACGAGCGCTACCTTCTGATCGTCGGAAGCAACAACGTCGTGCAGCAGCGGCCGGTGAAGTTGGGCGCGCTGTTCGGCACTCTGCGATCAGTTACTGACGGCCTCAAGCCGGATGAGAGGGTGATTGTCAACGGAATGCAGTTCGCGCAATCCGGTGCGAAGATCATTCCGCACGAGGTGCCGGTTCCTACCCAGTCGCTGGACGCACTGGAGAGCATCGCGGCCGAGCCGCCGAGTACGCAGACGCCGTCCGAGATGCGGACTGCTTATCGGTCGGATTCCCAATCTTCCGCGAAGGCGCGCCAGTGAAGATCGCACATTTCTTTATCGACCGTCCGGTGTTCGCGATCGTTCTATCGATCGTCGCGATCATCGCCGGCTCGATCGCGATGTTCACGCTGCCGATCGCGCAATACCCTCAGATTGCGCCGCCGACCGTCACCGTCAGCGCTACCTACCCGGGCGCCAATGCCGAAACCGTCGCGAGGACTGTCGCCACGCCGATCGAAGAACAGATCAACGGCGTGGAGAACATGCTCTATATGTCCAGCCAGTCGACCAACACCGGCAACCTGAACCTGACGGTGACCTTCAAGGTCGGCACGAACCTCGATGTGGCGCAGGTGCAAGTGCAGAACCGGGTGGCGATCGCCCAGCCGCAGCTTCCGCCAGAGGTGCAGCTGGAGGGGATCATCGTCAAGAAGGCGTCGCCGGACATAACCCTTGCGATCGCGTTCTTCTCGCCGGACGGGTCGCACGACGCACTGTTCCTGAGCAACTACGTGACCCTGCAAGTGAAGGATGTGATCGCCCGGCTGCCCGGCGTCGGCGACATCAATCTCTTCGGCGTGCGCGACTATTCGATGCGGCTGTGGCTCAATCCCGACGAGATGGCGGCGCGAAACATGACCGCGGGCGACGTCGTCAACGCAGTGCGAGAGCAGAATATCCAGGTGGCGGCCGGAATTGTCGGCGGGCCGCCGCTGCCCAAGGAGAGCTCCGCTTTTCAGTACACATTGAATGCGCAGGGCCGGCTCACCGATCCATCTGAGTTCGGCGACATTGTCGTCAAGGTCGGCGCCGACGGGCGCATCACGCGATTGAAGGAAATAGGCCGCGTCGAGCTGGGCGCCGCCGATTACGGCACCACCGTTGATTACAACGGGCACCCATCCGTCGCGCTGGCCGTTTTCCAGCTACCGGGCACCAACGCAATCGACACCGCCAACGTGATCTACGCCAAGATGAAGGAGCTCAAGAAGCACTTTCCTCCCGGCGTGGATTACGCCGTCGCACACGACACTACGCCCTTCGTTCGTGAAAGCATCACGGACCTGATCCATACGTTGCTTATAGCCATCAGCTTGGTGGCGCTGGTGGTGCTGGTGTTTCTGCAGAGCTGGCGGGCTTCGCTGGTGCCGATCCTGGCTATCCCGGTGTCGCTGGTCGGTACCTTCGCGGCCATGTGGCTGGTTGGATTCTCGCTGAACATGCTGACGCTGTTCGGACTGGTGCTCGCAATTGGAATCGTAGTAGACGACGCGATCGTCGTGGTCGAGAACGTACAGCGATGGCTCGACGAGGGCGAAAGCCCGCGCGATGCGGCGTTCAAGGCGATGGACGAGGTCACGCCGGCCGTCATCGCCATCGCGTTCGGCCTCTCCGCCGTATTCATTCCGGTCGCCTTCATTCCAGGTATCACCGGCCGGTTCTATCAGCAGTTCGCGCTGACGATCGCATTCTCGACCTTGCTCTCGGCTTTCGTCTCGCTGACACTCAGTCCCGCTCTGTCGGCGCTGCTGCTCAGGCCCCATGACGCGAAACAGGACTGGCTGACGACGGCGCTCGACTCCGCGCTCGGCTGGTTTTTTCGGCTGTTCAACAAGGGCTTCGAGCTGACCAACCAGTGGTACATCAAGTCGCTGCATTACGTGGTCCGTTACGGGATTATCACGCTGATTGTTTACGTGGGATTGGTTTATCTGGCGTACGGCATGTTCAGAATAGTGCCGACCGGATTTATTCCGACCCAGGACCAGGGATATCTCATCGGGAACGTTCAGATGCCCGACGCATCGTCGATCGAGCGGACCGACGCGGTGATGACGCAACTGGCGAACCTGGCGTTCAAGACCAAAGGGATTCGGGACGCGTTCGCGGTTTCTGGTTTCTCCATCCTGACTGGCGCCAACTCATCCGCAGCAGGCCTTTTGTTCGTTCATTTGACGCCGTTCGCCGAACGCGCCGGCAAGACCGATATGACGGCGGACGCCATCGCGAAGAGGCTCAGGCAACAATTTAGCGAGGTGGAAGGTGGCCAGGCTGTAGTGCTGATGCCGCCGGCAGTCACTGGGATTGGAAATGCCGGCGGCTTCACCATGCAGGTTGAAGATCGTTCGGGCAACGCTACGCCCCAGCAGCTCCAGGCGGCGACTCAACACCTGATCGATGCCGCCCGCAGTCGCCCCGAGTTGAGCAAATTGTTCTCCACCTTCCGCGCCAGCGTGCCGCAGATTTACGTCAACGTGGATCGCGTCAAAGCCAAGGATCAGAACGTGCAGGTCACGGACGTTTTCCAGGCGCTGCAAGTGTACCTCGGCGGGTTCTACATCAACGACTTCAACTATCTCGGTCGCACGTGGCACGTGATGGCGCAGGCCGACGCGCCGTTCCGCGCCACCGTCGCACAGGTGGCCCAGCTCAAGACGCGCAACGCCGCGGGCCAGATGGTCCCGTTGGGCGCGATCTCCGAGCTGAAGGACATAGTCGGCCCGGACCGGATCCAGCGATACGATCTATACGGTTCAGCCGACATCATCGGCGCTAACGCACCGGGCTACAGCAGCGGCCAGGCCATCGCCGCGATGGAGGAGGTCGCCGACGCGCAGCTTCCCCGGCAATACAACTACGAGTGGACGAATTTGGCCTTCCAGGAGAAGGCGGCCAGCGGCCTGGCGTTCCTTGTCTTCCCGCTCTGCATCCTGTTCGTGTGGCTGACGCATTCGGCGGAGTACGAAAGCTTCGCACTCTCGACCGCGATCATCCTGATCGTGCCGATGTGCCTACTGTGCGGCATCACCGCAGTCTGGGCCCGGCATATGGACAACAACATTTTCACCCAGATCGGTTTCGTGGTGCTGGCGGGGATGAGTGTGAAGAACGCGGTGCTGATCGTCGAGTTCGCCAAGCAACAGCAGGAGCACCATCGCGAGATGACAGCGGCAGACGCCGCCATCAAAGCCGCCCGTCTGCGCCTGCGCCCGATCCTGATGACGAGCTTCGCGTTCATCTTCGGCGTGATCCCGCTGATCATCGCCACCGGCGCGGGCGCCGAGATGAGACAGGCGCTCGGCACAGTTGTGTTCTTCGGCATGATCGGCGTGACGTTCTTCGGAGTGTTCCTGACCCCTGTGTTCTATACGGCGATCCGCTACTTGACTGACCATCGTCCTGAGCCTGCGGAGACCCCGGTCAGAAGCGTGCCCGTGCACGCCGTCAGCGGAAACAGACCTGCGGTCGCACGCTCGCATCGGTAGGAAGAGAGCCGATCAAACATCGAAATGTGAAAGGGGAAGGCGCGCACCTTTTGTGCGGCCACTTTTCACGCCTGTAGCGGTGAGGTCGTGCTGAGACACGACCGATTCGATCCAAATTTCCAGATGGGATATGGATGAAATAGGGCTTTTCACTTCCTCCGTGCCGCAGGAGGTACTTCTCGGATGAGCGACGTTGCGGATCCAAAAATTATCGCTAGCACGCCGGGCGCGATCTCAAGACGCGACTTCATCAAAGGAGTGATCGTCGGCGGCGCAGCCGTCTCCTCGGCGGGCTATCTATTTCGCGCGTCCACGCTGCTGGCTCAATCCGGCGGCGTAGGCGGGCGCCTTGTCACGATCAACGTCAATGGCCAGCTGCGGCGCGCCGACGTCATGAAGCAGGAGACGCTCGCCTGGACGTTGCGTCACAAGCTTGGCCTCACCGGCACAAAATTGGGCTGCGACCGGGCCGAATGCGGCTCGTGCACCGTGCTGATTGACGACGTGCCTCACTATGCGTGCTCGGTACTCACGCACACAGTGCGCACCCGAAAGGTTCTGACGATCGAAGGAATGGCTGGCGCCGACGGAAAACTGCATCCGATCCAGCAGGGCGTTGTCGACGAACAAGGGTTCCAGTGCGCGTTCTGCATGCCCGGCTTCATTATGTCATCGGTGGCATTTCTCAAATCGAATCCCAACCCGACTCGGGCGGAGCTGGCCAACGGCGTCTCGGGAAACCTGTGCCGATGCCAGGACTACGACAAGATCCTCACCGCGCTGATGCGCGGGGCAGAAAATATGAGGAAGACCAGCCATGTCTGAGAAAAACGCCGCGAGTCCCGCCCCGACGCCTGAACGCGTGTACGGCGTTGGGCGCAGGCTCATCGGAAAGGATTACGAGACTCCCGACCTGTACGCGAAAGTCACCGGACAGGCGAAGTATGCCGAGGACTATCATGCCGACGGCATGCTGTTCTGCAAACTGCTGCTCAGCCCGATGCCGCATGCGCGGGTGAGGCACATCGACGCGCGCGAGGCGCTTGCGATGCCCGGGGTGAGAGCAATTCTCACCGCGGATGATCTCCCACCGCCAGCCGACAGCGTTACCGATAACGGCACGGTGATCAAAGCCAACCCGAAAAGCGAACGCGCACTCACGATGGAGCCGGTGTACCAGGGCGAGCCGATCCTCGCCGTCGCTGCGGTTGACGAGCTGACCGCGGCCGATGCGATCGAGAAGATTCATGTCGATCTCGAGCCGCTTCCATTCGTCATCGATCCGCTCGAAACGCTGCGGCCGGGCGGTCCCAATCCTAGAGTGAACGGCAACATCTGGGTCGTTCCTCCAGCTCCCGCGCCGGGAGCGCCGCCAAGTCCGCCGCCCTCTATCGGCGAACTAAAGTGGACGGAGGAGGATTTCGCGGACGCCAGCGACGGTCAACTGCCGATGGGCAAGACACCCGACCAATGGTCGTACGGCGACCTCGACGCGGGCTTCAAGAGCGCCGCGCTCGTCCTTGACGAAACCTTCGTCACGCCGGACACCAGCCACCAGACGCTCGAGACGCGTAGCGCGATGGCCTACTGGCGCAACGGGAAGGTCTACGTTTACACGGGCACGCAGAGCACCGCGCAAACCGTTCCCGCCATCGCGAGATGGCTGAATATGGACCGCGGCAAAGTCGTGCTGATCAGCGAATACACCGGCGGCGGCTTCGGCAGCAAAGTCACGGCCGGAGTGTCGCTGGTGATTCCTGCGCTGCTCTCGAAGAAAGCGAACGCGCCGGTGATGATGCGCATCAGCCGCGAGGAAGAAACCTTCATCGGCCGCGCGCGGCCCAGCCTGATGGGCCGGATGAAAGCCGGGTTCTCCCGAGAGGGACGAATCGTAGCGCTCGACATGTTCGTTATTTCCAACAACGGCCCCTACGACGCGCAGGGCGATGTCCCAACTTCGGGCCGAATCGTTTCGCTGCTGTATCAGCCGCAAGCGATGCGATGGCGCGGCGCCACGATCCTGACGAACACTCCGCCGCGCAGCGCGCAAAGTTCGCCGGGAGGCTTGCAGGGCATCACGATTATCGAACCGATCATCGCGAAAGCCGCGCGCAAGCTGGGTTTGGACCAGGTCGCGATCCGGCGCATCAACTGTCCCGAAGGCAAGGCGCCGTTTGGAGCACCGGTGAATGGAGAGCGGCTGCACGCAACGAGCGCATTTATAAAAGATGCGCTCGATCGCGGCGCGCAACAGTTCAAATGGCAGGAGAGGGTGGCGCGCACTCCGAAGCGGATCGGCTCGAAGGTGCGGGGTGTTGGCGTCTCGCTCAGTTGCTTCGTCGGCGGCACGATCGGCTTCGATGGGCTGCTGGTCATAAAGCCGGACGGCCGCGTCACCTTCCAGTCCGGAATCGGGAACCTGGGAACTGAATCGGTGATCGACGTGCATCGTGCCGGTGCGGAAGTTCTCGGTGTGCCGTGGGAAAAGTGCGACGTCGTATGGGGCAACACTGCCAACAACCTTCCATTCACCTGCGTCTCGGGTGGCAGCCAGACAACGCACGCGATGACTCGAGCGGCATACGCAACCGCGATGGACGCCCGCAAGAAGCTGCAGGAGATCGGCGCGAAAAGTCTAGGCGGCCGGCCCGAGGACTACGAGGTCGCCGACGAGCGCGTCTACCGCAAGGGCGACGGCCGCGGCATGACTCTGGCGCAGGCGGCTCAACACGCGATTCAACTCGGCGGCATCTACGACGGTCACGAAGCTGCGCCTGACCTGCACAAATTGACCAAGGCGTCGGTCGCGGCAGTGGCGGGCCAGGGCCTGGTTGCCGCCGCCAAGGACAACTATCCGCGCGATGGCCAGACGTTTTCGTATGTCGCGAGCTTTGCCGAAGTCGAGGTCAACGTCGAGACCGGCAAATATGACATCGTGGATTTTCTCGCCTACGCCGACGTTGGCTCGGTGATTCATCCGCGCGCGCTGGGCGGCCAGGTGCTGGGCCGCTCGGTTCTCGGGATGGGCCATGCGATCGGTCAGAAGTGGGTGTACGACCCTCACTACGGCGCGATGCTTTCGACGCGCTTTTACCAGAACAAGCCGCCCACGATTCTCGATGTGCCGGTCAACATGCAGTGGGCTGCACTCGACATTCCAGATCCCGAAACTCCCGTCGGCGCGCGTGGCATCGGCGAGCCGCCGGTTGGCGGAGGATGCGCCTCGATCCTGAACGCGCTGTCGGATGCGCTCGGCGACGAAATCTTCCGGCGCGCACCGGTCAACCTCGACACCATCCTGACTTCCCTCGAAGCCGGGCGTCCGATGCAGCATCCGTTGATGGTTTACATTTAGAGGAAACAGTTATGGCTGTAATTCGAGATGTCATGCCGGCCTTCGATCTGCTTCAGCCAAACTCCATCGCAGAGGCACAGAGGCTGCTCGAACAGAACGGAAGCGACGCCTGGGTGCTGGCTGGAGGTCTCGACAGCCTCGATTGGCTGAAGGACCGCATCAAGAGACCGAAGACGGTGATCGATCTGAGCGGAGTCGAAGAACTCAGAGGAATCCGCACGACCAGCGATGGGATCGAGATCGGCGCGATGACTACCCTGACGGAAGTTGTGCAGCATCCCGTCATCCGGGAGAAGTACAGTCTGCTGGCGGACAGCGCGGAGCTGGTGGCGTCGCCGCAAATCCGCAATCAGGGCACGATCGGCGGCAACGTGTCGCAAGATGCTCGATGCTGGTACTACCGCGCGGGATGGCCCTGCTACCGCGCCGGCGGAAACATCTGCTATGCCGACACCCCGGAGGGTCGAAATCGCGAGCACGCGATTCTGCACGCGGATCGATGCGTTGCGGTGAATCCTTCCGACACAGCGCCGGCTCTGATCGCTCTCGACGCAAAATTCGTCATAGGCACTTACAAAGGTGAACGCGTCGTTGACGCCGAGGACTACTTCATCGGTCCTGACATCGACATCACGCGGTTACACATCCTGGAGCCCGGGGACCTGCTGACAGCTATTCGAATTCCGTCCACGTGGGCTGGTGCGAAATTTTATTTTGAAAAGGTGCGCGACCGGAACGTGTGGGACTTTCCGCTATTGAACGTCGCATCGGCCACGATGATATCCGGCGGCAGGATCCGGCAAATGCGCATCGCGGTGAACGGCGCCGCCGCTCGTCCGATCCGGTTGAAGAGCGTCGAAAACGCAGTGCGGGGCATGTCGCCGAACGCTGCTACCGGCGAGATGGCCGGGAAACTCGCGGTGCAAGGCGCGGTCCCATTGCAGTTCAATGCTTACAAAATTCCGCTGATGAGAAACCTGGTAAAGCGCGCGATCGGCGGCGTGGAGGAAGCGACATGGGCTTCCTAGAGTGGGCTATCGATCCGTGGGGGCTGAAGGTTCCCATTCACATCGCGTGGTTCCTGATATGGGTCGCGGTGATTGCGGGGCTGGCATTTTTCATAGTTCATGCCACCTATCTGCGCTACTTCGCCAAGCCCAGGCAGTTCGCGACTCCGGCGCCGCTCCTGGCAGAGATACCAGCCCGCGTGCCCAGGCATTCGCAGGTGGCGCGCATGTTTCACTGGATTATGGCGGCTTCGATGTTGACGCTGCTATTTACCGTCTTCCTTCCCAAGCTTGGTGTTCAGTTTGACTGGGTTACCTACCATTGGATCGCAGGCACCGTGCTGACCGTGTCGATCCTCTTTCACATCTTTCACGCGTCGTTCTGGCTCGACTTCTGGTCGATCTGGCCCGACAGGATCGACATGACCGATGCCTACCACAGAGTTCTGCGCTCCATGGGACGGCCAGCGCCGTTGCCGCGGAAGTTCGCCAAGTACCCGCTGGAGAACAAGCTCTATCATGGCGCGATCATCGTGGCTGGCCTGTCCGCAATCCTGACCGGCGTGTTCATGATGTTTCGTGTCCGCACGATCTTCTTTGCCCGCAACCCGTATCTATTCACCGACATGACCTGGGGCATGATCTATGTGCTGCACGGGCTGGCCGGAGTAGGACTGATCGCATTGATCATGGTGCACATCTACTTTGGGCTGCGCCCGGAGAAACAGCCGATCACCAAGGCGATGATCTTCGGCTGGATGAGCCGTGAGTTCTACCTGGAGGAGCACGATCACGAGCGGTGGGTCGTAAGCCCTGCGGACGCGGCGCATAGGCTTGGCCGGTCGAAGGCTGAGGACTAAGAGATGGCGGCGGAAATCTGGGAGCGGTGCAACACTGTCGAAGAGTGCTACGAATTCATGCTGGCCTACGCCGCGCAAGGGCGCTCGAGCGACGAAGGGAGCAAACCGGGCGCACAGATTCGCGAATTTCTCGAGCGCGCCGCGACAGCTATCGCGGGGATGGCCGAAGCGTGCTCAAAGGCCGTAGCAGCACAGCGGCTTGAGCCGGCCGAAAAATATCAAGCGTTCATTGCGGTGCTCGATCGGGACGCGCGAAAGTCGTTGGCAGCTATCGACCTGGTGATGGCGCAGCCTTCGATCAGCTCGCAACTGGTCGACAATCTAAACGCGTCAATGCATCTCCGCGCGCTGCTTACCGATCTGTTTCTAGTGAGCGAAGTCCTTAGGACACAACTCGTCTCCAAGTAGGTGGTTCTCAAAGCTGAGACTCGTTGGCGGAGAGGGAGTCTGATCGACCTACGATGAGTTGAGCTCAAGGCCTTTGAGGGACCCCCGTGAGCGGGGTCTTAACAGGAGTGGCAGCACCCACCAGTTCGAGCAGGAGTCCAATCCCAGGGAAGCCACCGTTGTTGAACCACACATTCCCGGAAGTGTCGATTACGATTCCTCTGAGACCATCAACATACGAGTCATCGAAAAATCCACAAGAAAATACCAGGTAGCCGAAGCCTGGTGAAATCGGAACTCCCTTCTGATTCAGCACGGTTATCTCGTAGCCTGCCTCCTGTCCGCAAGGCGCTGGAGTATCGCCTTGGTCGAGTACCCAAATCAGTCCGGCCCCGTCTATCGCAATGTTAGTTGGAATGTTGATCCCTCCGCCACGATAACCTCTTTTTGGAGAAATCGGCGTACCGTGCGCGTTGAGTTCGGCTACGTTCTCGACGCGCTTACCGGCGATCAAATCTGCGCGGTTCACCACCCAAACATTTCCGAGATGGTCGATAGCGATATCGCTGGGATACGAAATATTCCCGCGTTTATAGCCCTTCTTCGGAGACAGCGATGTCCCCGTTGAAGCAAAGTGGCTCACACTGCCTCCCTTCAATGGACCTGGGCCTCCCGGTTGCTGATTCGTGACCCAAACGTCGCCAGCCGGGCCGATCGCAACCGCGCCCGGTTGAAACAGTCCTCCACCACTGAAGCCCGATTTGCCCGAGAGCAGCGTGCCCTGTGAGTTTAGTTCGAATAAGCCTCCGGAATTTTGCGCCTGGTTTGTGTCGTCATTTGTTACCCACACATTGCCGGTCTGGTCGATCGCGATTCCTCCCAAATAATATCCAGGAAGTGCATATCCAACATCCGGCGAGAGAGGATGCCCGCTAGAGTCGAACTCGCTCACACTTGGATTGGGGTAGGTATTGGCGATCCGAATGTTTCCATTTGCGTCGATCGCCATTGGGCCGCCTTGGAAACCGCCGCCCGAGAAAGGCCCGGCTAGTACATTCCCTGCTGGGCTTATCTTCTCAATCCCGTCGATCCCGCCGAAAACCTCGACCCATAGATCACCGGATGAATCTATGGCTGGGATACCTCCACCATCTGTCACCGCCAGGTTGACGGAAATGAGCCAGTTCAGCATGGGTACCGGCCAAGCGGGAGCGTACGCGCTGCTCTGGCTCGCGACCGAGTATAAAGGACCCAGGTTGAGCGTGGGATTGTTCGCGATGTTGAAGGCCGCTGTAATGGTATTTGCCGGAGTGCCTTGATTGGGCAGCTTGGCTCCGCTGAAAAGCGCAGAGCAAGTCGGCGAAGATGGTCCGTTCGAACCCACGCACGCCGCCAGAAGGTTCGCGAGAGTATTCACCTTCGCAGGGGAGTTGAAACTCTGGAACATCAGAGGCGCAGGTATGCCACTTGTAAGATCAGCCAAATTGTTCACGGTCAAAGCGGCGTTTTGTAAACCAGGCGACGCGCCGAAAATGGTGCCGTCCGGATGAAGGAAATTCCTCATCGACCATATGGATGCAATGGTCGTAAGCTCGTCGATGACGATCGGCGAAGTGTAACTGGACCCGGTTCCGAAAACGCTCATTAGTGCAATCGAAGAGTTGCTTCCTCGGCCGGCGTCACCGCCTGTCGCGACAGCATAAAGCACAGCGTTGCCGCCCGGATTCGCGACTGTGAGTGAGGCACTCCCAGACGAGTCGGTTTTGCCAGATCCAATTGCGGTCGCTGCTGCTGGACCCCCCGCATAGACGTTTACGGTCGCACCGACAACGGGGTTACTTGAACCGACCACCACGACCGAAAGTGAATTGTCAGCACGTGCCGTCCTCGCTACGGACAGGCTGAACAACACTGCGATGTTCAGAAGTATGACCCCCGGATGTCGGCGTACCATTTGCGGAAAATTTAGCTCATTTCACTTTAGATTGGCCAATTGCCTTTATTATGGCGGCCACCATATCGCTGGCAGCAAAGCCACGTCCAGCCTGCATCCATGTCGAGGCCGGTGCAATGGTGACGCCGCCGCGAAAGGTATCGCCGGCTGCATCTTGCGTGGTTCGCGAACACCGCCGTCCCCCATGGATTCGGAAGCATATACTCGACGTAAATCGACTCGCGTGAGCAGCGCATTTAATGCTCGCTCTATCATGTGTTAATGCCTTGGTAACGTTCGTTTGGCAGGAACAGACGAACTCAAAATCTGCCCCCAAAGAGAGGAGACCATGCGGAAGCCCGCGATTGTAGCGTTGATAGTAATGGCTTGGACGATCAGTCCGATCCAGTTCGGAGTGTCATTTGCGCAACCCGCTCCAGAGGCAGCGGCGAGCGGCTCCGCAAGCACCCAGATGGCAGACAAGGACTCGGCGATGAAGACGCTGGCAGACGCCAGGAAACGCTTTCGGACAATGCGCAAGCACTCTTCACAAGACCCTCATGCGCAGGCTGATTTGGACCGCCAAATCAAGCAGATCAATGGCTTGATGGCCAAACTTAAAAAAGGTGAAGCCGTTCCACAAAGCGATGTTGATGCGGCAGTAGTGACGCCTTCCGGACTGCATTGATGCAGTAGAAAGAAATAGACCTTGGCTACCGCTCTGTGGGCGGTCAGCCTACGGGCTGGCGATGGCGCGCTCGCTGGCCCGTTTTTTATCAAGCTTGCGGGCCTGGGTCGCGGGCGCACGCGGTTCCCCGATTGGGCCGGCAGTCACGACGTTATGCACTGCCTGGCGGCGTCTTCCACCGCGGTGCCTTTGAAGAAATCCGGATTCGTGGCGGTCCAGAAATCCACTGCGTTGGTGAACACGAACTCTCGCAACTGGTCGGCGTCGATTAATCCGTCGTCGACCAGCTCGTACGCCTCCTCGGCACATTCGCGCATATCGGGAACGTCCCAATGGCCGATGTCTGATCCGTAGAGCGCTTTCAGTTTCGCATCGAACGGTGTGCCCATCGCTTTCCACGCGAGTGCGTTCAGCGGATCGTCGCCCTCGCATCCAAAGTAGAAGCTGGTCGTAAAAACGTCCCGGATATCTTCTGGCGAGGTCACCCCTGATGGTGCGAATTCATCGATTAGCTTCGGGTCGTACCCAGCGCCCATCCGATTCATAAACGTGTCGAGCAAGTCGTTAACGCGATCACCGAGAATCTGAGCACCGTATCGCCGCGCATACTCAATGAGCGCAGTGCGGTCGATGTTCTCCGGATTGTAGTGCTGCATCGCCTCGCCATTGCGTTTCTTCCAATGACCGATCAGGTCCGAGTAGAGCGATCGCGCCCAGCTCATCCCGCCTTCCAGGAAAGCAAAGCGGAGGCGCGGAAACCGCTTTGGGACGCCGCCCAGGAAGAGCGACCTGCACACCGACTCGGCGCTCGCGGCGAAATTGCCGAGATGATTGTGCACGTAGTTGGAGACCGACGTGCGGCTGCCCCATCCATATCCCACCGAATGGAACGTCGGCGCGATTCCGAGTTCCTCACACTTCGCCCACACCGGGTCGTAATCGTACTCGCTGTCGAGGCCGAAGGTGTCCATCCAGTAAGTGAAGCGCGCTGCTTCGGGCCATCGCTTGGCGGCATATGGAATCGGCCGGCGCACGTAGCTCGCCATCATTACCGATTTGAGTCCGAGCTCGCGCACGGCATATTCAAGCTCGGCGATCGCTTCGGTCGGCGTATGCATCGGGATGAGCGCGGCTGGCGTGAGGCGCTCTCCCAGGCCGCGAAAGGTCTCGGCCTTCATTTGATTGAGCGCGCGGGCCGATGCTCGGCGCAATTCTTCGTCCGCCAGCTCAATCGTGATCAAGCCCATCGTGGGATACACCACGGAGAAGTCGAGTCCCATTTCTGGCAGTCGATCAAACATCAGCTTCGGAAATATTGCGGTCGCGAGATCGGTCGTGTTGCGCGCAGGGATCGCCCACCAGGTCGGACGAAGATTGCGCCGCTCGCGCCGTTCCTCGACGCTGAAGCTGCTCCATCGCGGGTCGGCGAAAGTGTCGAAGTACGCGGTCTGAAACCGCGCAGCCACCTTCGTGCCAGCCACCGCCCCAAGGTAGTCCATGAACAGCGGCGCCAGTTCGAACGTATGTCCGTCGGAATCGATGATCGGATGGTTCAAGCGAGCGCGTATCTGCTGCGATTTCGATTGCCCGATAGCCTTCATTGGCTGACTCCATTCACCTGTTGTATGGGCCGAACATACTCTCGAATGGCCTGGCTATATAGTTTCAGAAAAATTCGAACCAGATCGAACACACTTCTGCAAGGTTCCATGAATTTTGACGAACTGGGATGCCGGACTAGAGTGATCGAATGGTTCAGCGCGACGGAGGTCGAGTCATCGCGCACGATTTTGCCAGTTCGGCTAGATTCGCCGCAAATTCGCCACGCCCGATTTTCTTTCCGCGGATTTCTTCGCTTAGGTTGAAGAAATCTTAGCCAGCACTATCCTTTTTGTAACCAGCGCGGAAGCATTTCGTCTTTCTTGGTTGAGCGACGCGAGTTCGCTGTTTCGAGCCATATGAGAAGTATTCGATCTGCAGTATTTGTCAGTGCAACGGCTCTTGTATTCCTGTTTGGTTCGATATTGCCGGGTTCGGCACAGGCACAATCAATCGACGGATTGTCGCAGTTGCTAGGGCAACTAGGACTCTCGCACAACTCAGCGCAATCAGGGCAATCAGGCCAACCCAGTGCGCCCATCAGTGTCGACCGCAATGCTCCTCCTTACACAGGGATGTTCAGCGGCAAGGAAACGACGGGCTCTGCAACCAGGAGTCTGGAAGCCAAGTTTGCGTGCTATCCGGCGCGTGACCCTGCAGTCGAGCAAACCGATGCGTTCGTTTGCTATGCCGCCCAATGAATTACCGGACATGAGAACGAACTTGGCTTTGAGTCTGCGACGCGGGTCAGAGATACAATAGCCAGGCCCATCGCGCGGTTTGCTCGCAATCATGCCGCACAAAAACGAGTCGGTAGCTCTCGCGGGACTTGTTAAACCCAACGATTTGCTCCCCGATGGCCCAATGCTCCGAGGAACCGAAAAGGTTGCCGGCAGAGAGAATCTCGCGCCAAGAGACCTTAATCGGGCATCGCGCCGCTTCTCTGGTTCCGCCTGAAGCGACGAAGCGCCCGTTGTGGGGCACGTCTGGCGCTTATCCAGAACGGTGCTTAGCTATAAAGACTCGTTGGCGGATGGCGCAGTCTGATGCGAACTGCTCTCAGAGTCAAATTCCCTGATCATCAGGGAAAATACAGGGAATTTCTTCCGATTTCAGCCTCGATCGGTCCGGATCTCTAGAAGGCTCGGGTACCTCTGAGCTTTTTCGGAAATTCCTATTCAACGGAGCAGGGATATTTAGACACCGAACGGGGAATTCGAAAACGCTATCAGGGAATTTGAAAAGCTCGATCAGCGCACTGCCAGAATTGCCAATCAGAGAGCGTCTGCGACAAATGAACCCGGCCGCCATCGGAGCGGCGACCTCGCTGCGTTGAGTTCGTGCAAGTCCGTGAGCATCGGAGTCTCCTTTCGGAGAGTGCGCTGAAAACGACTCGAGGGCAGCCCGCTATGGGCCGCCCTCGATCTGTTTATTTGCGACGAGACTAGTTGCTGGATTTCGTGGTCGTGGTCTTGTCGGAGCTGCTCGTAATGCCGCCGCGATCTCTGTCACTGGAAGTGATGGTCGAAGTCTTCTCGGAGGTCTGAGGCGCGGCTGGCGCGGCCGCAGCTCCTTGCGCTCCAGTAGCACCCGGCGCTCCGGCATCACCTGCCGGGCCCTGGGCGCCCTGGACGGGAACCGTGGTGGTAGTTTCCTTTTCGCATCCTACGGCCGCGGAGCCCAGCAAGAACGCTAGACCTATCAACGCCGCTGTATTGCTTATCTTCTTATTCATCTTTTCCTCCATCGCACTTGTGCTGAATATTGGTCCTTGCCGCCAGCTCGACTCGCGGCTGGTCGGATATCGCATCAACGATCTTCAAGGTGCGCCAAACAAAGCCGGTGAGCTCACCGGCATCGAGCGCCTCCGCTGCGCCGCCGGCAGAATCATCGCCGCCGCAGTAATCCCGCGAGTAATCGTGGATGTCGTTGAGCTCATCGAGTAGCCCGCAAGCAGGGTGCTACTTGCCTGTACTACGGATTTTTTCAACAATGCTCGATAGGGTGTCATCCGAACCGAAGAAACCAGGATATGTTAACGTGCAGTAGGCCTCGAGGACGAATCGCATCTTCGTAACGATGTCCCGCGGCTGGCCCACTCCAGTCTTGTAAAAGTACAACAGGTCGATGATCTCGCACGTGACGCGCAGTTTGTGTGGATCCTCACGGTCGAGCTGTACGATCTCTGAAGTCATTTACTTCATGCTGGTGCGATTGTTCGCCGGATTCTCGGAACTGCCCATTGCTGAGTGGTGCTGGAGGTTTTCGGTCATTGCAAGATTGGCCTTCAGGATCGGCAATGTCTGGTCGATGTAGAGCTGCATGTCGCGATCATTACTGAAACTGCGTCTGGCGGTCTTGAATGCTTCGATCGCACCTTTCTGATCACGTACCGACTTCGCAAAGAACGCCGAATTGAATCTGGCCCCGTTCAACTTCGCCATCGCGTCGTTTGCGGCGGTATCCTTCTTGTACGCCTTCAACGTGATCTTGCGCGAATCCGCGAGGGCCTTCACTGCTTCCTGGTTGGCCTTAGAATCGCCGGTCATCGTATCTGCCATCGAGATCATGGCCTGATTGTCGCCTGCTTTGCTGCGGAGCATGGCCGCCGCGTCCTGTTGCTCATTGTTCATCTGATTAGCTCCGTTCAGCAGGGTCATCGCGCTCCGTGATGCGGCGGAGGCGGCCAGCGGAATACTAAGTGCACTTATTAGTGCGAGAAGTGTGACGGTTGATTTCAGTTTCATAGTAATTGTCTCCTTGGTCTGCGGCTTAGTATGCTGTTGCGGATCACTAACGATACCAGCTAGTCAGCAAATATACTTCTTCTAGTCGTCTGTCTTCGTCATTCAGATAACCGAACACAGCGTATCGCGACGGCTTTCCGCATCACCCAGCGTGTAGTGTTGAAGAATTGGGTCGACAATAAGAATCGTAGTCCCAATTTGATCCAGCCTAACTGTGGTTCGGCGATCACTAAGGTCGCAGCCAAGCAGAACAGTTTCCACTCGAATAGCGAATGCGAGTTCTCCGCAGAACGAACACCAGGAGCTTTCGATGGCTTTTGCAGCACCGGCTATGTAAAGGTTCAGGGAGTCGGGATCGACATAAGTATCGAGCCTGCTGTGATCCAGCCCCAACGGCGGTTCTTCCACTCGCCTTTGACCGCGTTCAGCTAGACCATCCATAAGACATACGAGCAAGGCCTGAGGAGTTTGATATGTATCTATCACTGGGCGGAATTGTTCTGGTCGTTATCGTGCTCATGCTGCTCGGCGTGATCTGACGCAAGACCGCGCGACGTAATCACTTTGGACTCAACCCACTAACACTTGACGAGGAGACTAAGACTATGAGTAGCAAGAATAAGATACTCGCTACGGTACCGGCGATGGTTCTTGGATTTGCGCTGGCAATTCCGGCTCTAGGACAGGAGACGAGCGCCAACTCTGGCGTTCCCGCCAGCACTTCGATGCATCAGGCGGGCGAAGACACGGAAGGCGCGGCGCAGAACGCCTATCGCGGCACGGTTACCGCCGTCGATGACACAACTATCACCGCGGCGGTGAAGACAAATCTTGCCGCTGCCAAGGAAATGAGGTCCGGCCAGATTCACGTCACCACAACCGCCGGCGTCGTGACGCTGGAGGGCGTGGTACACGATTCTAACGTCGTATCGCGCGCTGTCGCGATCGCGAAAGATGCGAGTGGCGTACGAGCTGTTACGAACGACCTTCGAGTAGACCCTTCAGTACCTCAGGGCTAGTAGAAGATACGCCCGAGGACACAACCGATGAACGCGATTGCATCTACCCGCTACGGAAGAATCGAAGGTGAGGAACAAGACGGGTTGATCGTCTTCAAAGGAGTGCCTTTCGCGGCTGCTCCCCATCTCTCTCGCCGATGGCTTGCTCCAGAGAAACCCGCGGTTTGGACGGGCGTTCGCGATGCTCGGCGTTTTGGCGCGGTTGCGTTTCAAAATCCGGTCACGAACCAGGCGCTTGCCGCGATGAAAATCGAGCAAGCGCAGTCGGAGGACTGCCTTAATCTCAATTTGTGGACGCCGGGACTCGATAGCGCACAGCGCCCGGTGATGGTCTGGATTCACGGCGGTGGATTCACGATCGGGGCCGGCTCACAGGAAATCTATAACGGCTCGGTCCTCGCCCGGCGCGGCGACGTGATCATAGTCACGATCAATTACCGCTTGGGACCGCTGGGCTTTCTGCGTCTGAACGATGTTACCCAGGGACGAATCCCCTCGAGCGGCAACGAAGGCTTGCTCGATCAGATCGCAGCGCTGCAATGGGTCCGCGACAATATCTCTGAATTCGGCGGCGATCCGGGCAACGTTACGATCTTCGGTGAATCGGCGGGAGGAATGAGTGCGGGAGCGCTGCTGGCAACGCCGTTGGCGCGTGGCCTGTTCCACAAAGCGATCCCTCAGAGCGGATCTTGCGACACCATATCGTCCATAGCGCGAGCGAACCGGACCGCCGAGAGAGTGCTGTCTAAGATGGGCGTGTCCGCGCACGACACTGATGCGATACGCGCGCTGCCGGTTGCTCAGTTGCTCACCGGAGTGTTTGGGCCAGACGGCAAGACGCCCGACCGCGAGCTGGGGATGGCCTACCAGCCAGTTGTGGACGGCACTGTTATACCGCGCGAGTTGATCGAGATGGTGGCGCAGGGCTCGGCGGCCGGAGTTGCGGTGATGGTTGGCTCAAATCTCGAGGAATGGAAATTGTTCTCCGCAATGGATCCGTCGGCTCAGAATCTTGACAAGGCTGGCCTGGTTGCGCGGATGAGCAAGCGGCTGACTGCTGACTTCGCGGGTTCTGTGATTACAACCTATGAGCGCGCGCGGGCATCTGCCGGCGCGTCGACTACGCCTCCGGAGCTCTATTCGGCGATCGAGACCGATCGCGTCTTTCGCATGCCGGGCGTGCGGCTGGCCGAAATCCACGGACGGAGCGAACGCCGCGTTTACAACTATCTTTTCACCTGGCGCTCGCCTGCGATGCGTGGGGCGTTGGGGTCGTGCCACGCGCTTGAGCTCGGCTTCGTCTTTGGCACCAATCATCTGGCGGGGATGCGCCGCTTTGCGGGCGAGGGTCCGGCGGCTGAGAAGCTCGCCGGCGAGATGCAGGACGCGTGGCTTGCCTTTGCGCGCGACGGCGATCCCGGTTGCGCGAGCCTCGGCGCATGGCCCGGTTATACTGAGGCGCGCCGCGCAACGATGCTATTCGGCGAAATCAGCAACGTCTCCGACGCGCCGTTTGAAGAGGAGCGTCGCGCCTGGGACGGAGTTCCCGGCGGGATCCTCGGCGCACTCTGAGCGTTGTGCATCGCGCTCACGTGGCTATGAACTTGCGGAGTACCTCGAAAAATCGAGCAGGCTGATCGGCGACGATACCGTGGCCGGCGCCGACAAATCGTTCGAAGCGGACGAGGTCCGATGGCAGCGCCGCTACGATTTCCTCGGAGCACGGCACCGGCGTCATCGGGTCGTCCTCCCCTACCATCACCAGTGTCGGACACTTGATCTGATGCAAGTCGGAAAGGAAGTTCATCGTCTCTCTTTCGCCGCGCCGAAACTCTGCCATCAAGCGCGGATTCCATATGGTGCGAGCATCGCTATTCGGGTCGTGGGGAGTGCGGCGATAAAGAGGGGCGCATAAGCGCCAGAACTCGCGCGTCGCCTGCGGGGTGGGATCCTCGATGAAAGCTTTTGCTGCCGCACCGGCCTCTGCTCCACCGAGCCTTGCGAACACTTCGACCTGTAGCTGTTTCTTGCTGGGCGATGCGGCTGTGCTGCAAAGAATCAGCTTTGCGGGATGCCTCGGATGGCGCAGCGCATAGGACATCGCAACGTAGCCGCCGAACGACACGCCCATGACCATTGGCCGTTCTATCTCGAGCGCGTCGCAAAGCGCCTTCACGTCATCGCCCCACTGGGAAAGTCTCCATCGCGCGGAGTCGTCGCGACCGTCGCTGCGGCCGTCGCCGCGATGGTCGAAATAAACGACTTGCACGAGGTCGGCGAGCTGCGAGTAAGCGGGTTTGAAGATCGAATGATCGGCGCCGGGGCCACCGTGCAATAAAAGAAGCGTCGGCACCTCGCGCATCCGCGGTCCGTCGGGCCGCAACTTTGCCCCCTCGACGTTGAAGAACAGCCGGCACCCGCTTATATCAACCCGCATTTGGGATTACCTCAGCGATCGGCGTGCCTGAAAACTTTGCCGTCCTTCATTACAAACATCACCTTTTCGGTGACGCTGATATCTTCCGCGGGGTTGCCCGGCACCGCGATTACATCGGCGCGTTTGCCCGCTTCCAGTGTTCCGATTTTGCTTGCGAGACCAAGCAGCTCCGCATTCACCGAGGTGGCGCTCTTGAGTGCGGCGATCGGACTCATTCCGGCATTCACCAGGAGCCCCATCTCGCGGGCGTTTATGCCATGGCGGCAAACGCCGGAATCGGTGCCAAGCGCGATCTTAACTCCGATCGCGAGCGCGCGCCTGACCATCGCAGGCGCCGCCTCGACTACCTCGCGTGCCTTGACGGCCAGCTCCGGTGGCATCCTGTCCAATCCTCGCCCGAGTTGATGCTGAACCAGCAGCGTGGGCACCAGGTAAACCCCGCTCGCTTTCATCGCTTCGAGAGTTTCATCGCGCAGAAAAGTTCCATGCTCGATAGAGTCGACGCCCGCTCTGATAGCGTCGCGAGCCGCGGAATCGCCATGACAATGGACCGCGACCCGTTTGCGTAATCGATGCGACTCATCCACCACCGCGGTCATCTCATCGAGCGTGAGCTGCGGCGTGTCGACCTCATCGGCCAGTGACATCACGCCGCCCGAGGCGCAGAATTTAATGAAATCGGCGCCATACTTCACGTTGAAGCGAACCGCTTTGCGCAGGTCGGCCGGGCTGTCCGCGATGCCATCAGTATAGTCAGGCTCTCTGCCCGTGGCGTGGAAGTGGAGCCCCGCATTGCGATCGGAATGCCCTCCGGTCGCGCCGATCAGATTGATAGCCACCAGCATCCGGGGCCCCAGGAGTAGCCCCTTGGCGATCGCATTGCGCAGGCTCACATCGATAAAGCTGGCTGGATAAAGACATCCGACATCGCGCACCGTCGTGAAGCCGCCGTCCAGAGTGACTCGGGCATAGACCGCGGCTGCGTACGCTTTTTCTGCGACGTGATGCCGGAAGCGATCGATGAAGAACTCGTTATAGGACTTCACTCCAACTGTCAGATGAGTGTGCGCGTCGATGAAACCGGGGCATAGCGTGGCGTCGCCGAAATCGATCAGTTCGGCGCCGGCCGGGACTCGCAGGTTCGGTCCGCAAGCGGCGATCGATTCCCCTTCGACCAGGACGGTACCGCCTGTTTCAATCCGATCCGATTTGCCGTCAAAGATTCGCGCGGCTTTGAGGGCGATAGTCATATTGATACGGACCTCGCTCCGCGCGGCCGCGGTGGGTTCGTGAAGAGAGTTCTCGGTACTACATTACAGCAATCCCGACAAAGGTCACCTTGCGATTGCGTCGAGAAATCAGAATGTTACCCGGCTGGAATTTATCTTGTTCTCCAAGGAACGTAAATTTCGTGCCGATCGTGCGCTTGCCTTGACCCCTCCAGTGGCCGCGCCCAGACTGAAATGGTCTGGACCGACATATGGAATCGGGTCCGACTTTGATCCGGTCTGACTGTGGGCCTTCCTCTCGCCTTCGACCACTTTCCGCCGACCAACCCAAACCACTTATAAACGAAGGCCGTAGAGGCTCTCATGAGATCCGCCTCATTCTGTCGCGGGCGGAACCGAATCATCGTAATAGCGACAGTTCTCTCGAGCTCATGGTCGTGTAATTGCACGAATATGCGCGGTGTCTATCTAGTACACAAGGGTCAGCAACGGTGAATCGAACTCGCTCAGATATTTCCAGCCTTGTCGAACTGCTTCGATGGCGGGCGTTCGAGCAGCCAGAGCACCGCGTCTACACTTATCTGGTCGATGGAGAAACCGAAGGCGCGGATCTGACGTACGAGGCTTTGGACTCGCAGGCACGAGCGATAGGTGCGCTCCTCCAGAGCTACAAGGCGAGCGGTGAGCGGGCCCTATTACTGTATCCAGCCGGCCTCGAGTTTATCTCCGCTTTCTTCGGCTGCTTATACGGCGGAGTCATTGCGGTCCCTCTGCCGCCGCCGAATATGGCCCAGCCGCAGCGGACTCTGCCAAGGTTCCGCACTGTCGCAAAGGATGCTCAGCCGACGCTGGTGCTGACCACGTCGGCGATTCTGGCCAAGGTCGAGTGTCTGTTCAAGCAGGCTCCGGGTCTCAGAGACCTTCGCTGGCTGGCTACCGACAAGGTAGTGGACAGTGCGGCGGCCAGTGAGTGGCACGACGATCAGGTGGGCGCGAATACGCTGGCATTGATCCAGTACACTTCGGGCTCGACTGCGATTCCCCGGGGCGTGATGATCACTCACGCGAACCTGCTCGCCAATTCCTCGCATATCAGCCGCGCGTTCGAGATTGCATCCGATGCCGTATCAGTCATGTGGCTGCCAGTTTTCCATGACATGGGACTTACCAACGGAATCATCCAGCCTATGTATGGAGGACGTGGATGCGTTCTGATGCCTCCACAGGCCTTTCTTCAGCGTCCGGTGCGCTGGCTTCAGGCTATTTCGCGCTACAAAGCCAATATAAGTGGCGGCCCCAACTTCTCCTATGAATTGTGCGCTCGCAAGATCACTGCGGAGCAACGCGAAGGTCTCGACCTAAGTCATTGGACTCTAGCCTATAATGGCGCCGAGCCAGTCCGTGCGGATACTTTGAAACGATTTGCAGCGGCCTTTACGCCGTGTGGATTTCAGGAGAGCGCGTTCTATCCATGTTATGGACTCGCCGAAGCCACGCTGCTGGTTTCGGGCGGACAGGTGAAAACTGCTCCTATTCTGCGCACGATGCAGGTGTCATCGCTCGAACACAACCGCAACACCGTTGCGCAGATCTCCGACCCGCAGGTTAACGTCCGCACCCTTGTGGGATGCGGTCATGCGGTCGAGGACACTAGAATCGTTATCGTCAATCCTGAGTCGTTGACCGCGTGTGCCTCCGATGAGGTCGGCGAAATCTGGGTGTCTGCTCCGAGCGTAGCCCCGGGCTATTGGAATCTGCCTCAGGAATCGGAACTCACTTTCGGTTCCTATCTTGCTGATACCGACGAAGGGCCGTTTCTGCGCACCGGCGACTTGGGATTCCTCGGCGATGGAGAGTTGTTTGTTACCGGGCGCTTGAAGGATTTGATTATCATCGACGGCCGCAATCTCTATCCGCAAGAAATTGAACTGACCGTGCAGCAGAGTCATCCGGCAGTGCGGCCGGCTTGTTGCGCAGCGTTTTCGGTTGAGGTCGCGGACGAAGAACGCCTGATCGTCGCCGCCGAAGTGGAACCCCGCTATGCGTCGAATAGCCATCCTGGCAATGGCAACGGCAATGGCAATGGCCATGGGAACGGGAATGGAAACGGGAACGGAACCACCCACCTGCATTCCAACGGACGTCTGCCGCTCGATGTCGAAGCTATGATTCGTGCTATCCGGCGGGCGGTTGCCGAAGAACATGACGTGAGAGTGCACGCCGTTCTGCTACTGCGAGCGGGCAGCATTCCGAAGACTTCCAGCGGCAAGCTACAGCGCCGCGCATGCCAGGCCGGTTTTCTGGAGGGAACGCTGATGAGGATTGAGGTTCCAGCCAAGGCTGAGCATCTCATGAGTGGCGATTCAGCGAAGCCAGCCGCGATTTAGCGAAGCCGTGGCACGGGAGAGTTGTCAATTGGACACCTACGGCGCAGAAGTTATCGAACGATGGCTGGTCGAGAAGCTCTCGAACCTGCTTGGAGTCGATCCTCGTGAGATAAACGTCCGGGAACCATTCGCGAGCTACGGGATGGGTTCGACGGAGGCGGTCAGCCTCTCGGGAGAACTCGGAGACTGGCTGGGACAAAAGGTCCCCGCCGATCTGGCTTACGAGTTTCCCACGATCGAAACTCTCGCTCGGCATTTGAGCGGGTCGGCGGATGAATCGGGTTCAAGTACCGGACCTGACCCTCAACATCAGAATGAATCCGAGCCAATCGCGATCATCGGAATCGGATGCCGTTTTCCCGGCAGCAGTGGTCCGCAGGAATTCTGGAATTCAATCCGCGACGGTGTGGACGCAATCACGGAAGTCCCGGCCGACCGCTACGATCTCGAAGAGGTTTACGATCCGGATCCAAAACGCCCCGGCAAGATAAACACGCGATGGGGCGGCTTCGTCGAGCAGGTCGATCAGTTCGATCCCCAGTTCTTCGGGATCTCGCCACGCGAGGCGGCGCGGATGGATCCGCAGCAACGCCTCCTGCTCGAAGTAGCTTGGGAGGCGCTCGAAGATGCGGGGCAGGCGCCCGAGAAGCTCGCGGGTGGACAAGTCGGCGTCTTCGTCGGAATCTCGAATAACGATTACGGCCGGACTCAGTTCGGCGACTTCTGCCGGATCGACGCGTACGCGGGAACCGGCAACGCGCTCAGTATCGCGGCCAACCGGATCTCGTACCTGCTGGATTTTCGCGGACCGAGTATCGCGATCGACACGGCCTGCTCGTCGTCGCTGGTCGCAGTCCACCTGGCCTGCACCAGTCTGCGCAACGGGGAATCGACGCTCGCGTTGGCTGGAGGCGTGAACCTGATCCTGTCGCCGGCGATCACGATGAATTTCACCAAGGCCGGAGTCATGGCGCCCGATGGGCGCTGCAAGACCTTCGATAGTGGCGCCAACGGATACGTTCGTAGCGAAGGCGCCGGCCTGGTCGCGCTGAAGCCGCTGTCCCGCGCGCTTGCGGACCACGATCCAATTTACGCCGTCATCCGGGGCAGCGCGGTGAACCAGGACGGACGCAGCAACGGCCTGATGGCGCCAAATCCGCTCGCGCAGGAAGCGGTCTTGCGTGAAGCATATCGAAGAGCGGACGTTTCGCCCGGCGACGTTCAATACGTCGAGGCGCACGGCACCGGCACTCTGCTCGGCGATCCAATCGAGGCAAGAGCACTCGGCAGGGTGCTGGCCGACGGTCGTGAGCCCGGACGGCTTTGCGCGATCGGCTCGGTGAAAACGAATATCGGGCACTGCGAAGCGGCCGCCGGCGTCGCCGGGCTGATAAAAGTAGCGCTCGCGCTCAAGCACTCGGAGATTCCGGCGAGCCTGCACTTTCAGGAGCCCAATCCTCATATACCTTTCGACGAGCTCCCGATCCGCGTGCAGACCAAGCCCGGTCCGTGGTCTATGGATGGCGGGCCAGCTTTGGCGGGAGTCAGTTCGTTCGGTTTTGGCGGCACCAACGCTCACGTGGTCCTACAGCAGGCGCCCGAGTCGCGAAGTAAGAGTTGCGTAGCTGCCCATAGTAAGTCGTGCTACCTTCTGCCGCTTTCGGCGCGCAGTCCCGAGGCTCTTCAAGCCGTCGCGCGAATCACCCAGCAATTTTTGGCGAACACCGACTCATCGCTGCACGACATTTGTTACGGCGCGAGCGCGCGCCGCAGCCATCACGACTATCGCTTGACTGTGACCGGCGATTCGTCGCAACAACTCAGCGAAGGTCTGGAGGCTTTCCTGAAGGGAGAGACTCGCGCCGGTCTCTCGTCCGGGCGCAAAGCTCTCGGCATCCGCGGAAAAGTGGCTTTTGTTTTTTCCGGACAAGGCTCGCAATGGTTCGGGATGGGCCGGACGCTGCTGCACGATGAACCTGTCTTTCGCGAGGTGATCGAGCGATGCGAGCTGGCGCTCAGGCCGCATACCGATTGGTCGTTGATCGCGGAGCTCGCCGGCACCGATACGGAGCAATCGCGGCTGAACGAAGTTGACGTGATCCAGCCGGCACTATTCGCGATCCAGGTCGCGCTCGCAGCCGTATGGCGCTCATGGGGAATCGAACCAGATGCGGTCGTGGGGCATAGCATGGGTGAGGTCGCGGCTGCGTACGTTGGCGGCGCGCTCAGTCTTAGCGATGCGGCGCTGATCATTTGCATGCGCAGCAAGTTGGTCAAGCGCACCGTCGGGAAAGGAGCGATGGCGTCGATCGAGGTTTCGATCGAAGAGGCGCGCCGCGCGATCGCGGGCTACGAAGATCGCGTCTCGATCGCGGTCAGTACCAGCCCCACATCGACGGTGCTCTCGGGCGATCCGGCGGCGCTGGCAACAATACTCGAACAGCTTCAAGCGCGCGACGTCTTCTGCCGGATGGTGAAGGTGGATTTCGCGTCGCATAGTCCGCAGATGGATCCGCTCCGCGGCGAGTTGTTGGAGGCGCTCGAAGAGGTGCGGCCTCAGCTGGCGACGGTGCCGATTTACTCGACAGTGCTGAGTTCCGTCGCCGACGGATCGGAATTCGATGCGCACTACTGGGCGCGCAATTTAAGAGAGCCGGTGCTCTTTTCAGGATCGATTCAACGGCTGTTGGAAGATGGCTTCGACACCTTCTTAGAGATCAGCGCGCATCCAATCCTGCTCAGCGGAATTCAGCAAGGGCTTCATCACGCGAAGATAGAAGGCGCGGTGCTTCCTTCCATCCGGCGCGAGGAGAACGAGCACACGGCGATGATGAGGTCGCTAGGTGCTCTCTATAGCTCGGGATATCCGATGGACTGGAACCGCATCTACCCTGAGCACGGTTCGAATGTCCGGCTGTCCTCGTACCCGTGGCAGCGTCAGCGCTGCTGGTTAGAAGCAGGAGCTGACAGCAACTATCGCTCGGAACCTACGCCAACTCATTCGGGAACGGGACATTCTCTGCTCGGCCGCCATTTCAAATCGGCAGAGTCGGGCGGAGCCGATTATTGGGAAATCAGGGTGGATAAGGAGGCGCTGCCTTATCTGGATGACCATCGAATCGAGGGAGTCGCGGCCTTGCCGGCGTCGGTCTATGTCGAGATAGCATCGGCCGCTGCGCAGGAGGCGGTCGGGACGCGATCGATCGCGCTGGCGGATGTCGAATTTCACCGGGCGCTCTTCATCCCGGAAAGCGCGCACGCAAAGCTTCAGGTAATCGTTGCTCCCGGCGCGGACGGAGCGGCGTCATTTCAAATCTACAGTTCTTCCACCGCAACGGAGCAGCCACCTAAGTCATGGACTCTGCATGCGTCGGGGAAAGTTTCACCTCGAAAGGTGTCCGGCTTACTACCAGTCGTGGAAGAAGAGTCGCTGGCAGACGTGCAGCTTCGATCCTCCGAGAAGATTTCGGGCCCCGACTACTATCGGCAGCTTGGCGAAAATGCGATCCAGTACGGACCTTTTTTCCAGAGCGTCACTCAGTTGTGGGTGGACAATAAGAGCGTCCTCGGTGAGCTGCGCATTACAAGTGATCAAGAAGGTGACTTCGATAGCTATCAACTTCATCCCGCGGTTCTAGATGGATGCCTGCAGGTTCTCGGCGCAGCCGTAGCAACAGAGGCAAAGAGAATCGGCAAACAAGGCATCTACATACCAACCCGCATCGGTGAGATTCGAGTCCATAGCCGCCCCGGGGCACATCTGTGGTGTCGTGCGCGTGTTCTCGACGAGGACGCTCGCGGGATCGTTGGAGAACTGAGACTCCTGGATGAAGCTCAGCAACTAGTTGTCGAGATCCTGGGAGTACACTTCGAATCGCTAGGTGACAATGCCGGCCGTCTCAGTGAGAATATCGACGACTGGCTCTATGAACTCAAGTGGCAGCGCAAAGATCGCGTTGCGAGCGAGATAGCCGCGGATACCTCGTCGCCGTCGAGTCCAGGAACCTGGCTGATCTTTGCCGATAGGAACGGCGTTGGAAAATCGTTGCTGCAAACCCTGGAGGCGCAAGGAGAAAGGGGCATCCTGGTCTCGCGCGGCAACGCATACGAGCGCATCGACAGCAGACACGTTCGTATTCGCCATGACCATCCGGAAGACATCAGACGGCTTTTCGAGAGCGCGATGGATTCGGATCAACCGGCATGCCGTGGAGTCGTGCATCTGTGGAGTCTCCATGCCTCTCTTCCCGAAGATGCCATAGCAGCCTCTATGGAAGCGGCCCAGGCTGTCGGCTGCATCAATGTTTTACAATTGATGCAGGAGATGGCGCGCGTGCAATGGCCCCAGCCACCTCGCCTATGGTTGGTCACTCGCGGAACTCAGTCAGCTGGCGACGATTCTCTACCCGTCGACGTGGTTCAAGCACCTCTCTGGGGATTGGGTCGAGTTATCGCTCAGGAGCATCCTGCATTTTGGGGAGGGCTGGTAGACCTGGAACCCGAGACCTCTCTCGGCAACAGCGAAGCTCATCAGTTGTGGGAGGAAATCTCCCTTCCCGACGGTGAAAATCAGCTCGCATTCCGCAGCGGCCAGCGGCTGGTTGCGCGACTCGCTCGAAGCAGTCAATCGAGCGTACCCGAAACACCGTTGCGATGGCGCCCCGATGGCAGCTACCTGATAACCGGAGGTCTTGGAGACCTCGGCCTGAAGGTGGCGCGCTGGATGGTAGGTCAAGGCGCTCGCCGCCTGATCCTGCTGGGACGCACAACGCTTCCGCCACGCTCGAGTTGGAGCTCGCTCGAGACGGGAAGTCACTTAGCTCGACAAGTTGCCGCCATTCGGGAACTCGAAGAATCCGGCGCCGACGTACATTTGGTGTCCGCAGATGTTGCCGACGAAAACCAGATGAGTGCTTTTGTCGAGAAGTTTCGCGCTGAGGGTTGGCCGCCCATTCGTGGCGTCGTTCATGCGGCGGGAGTGCTGCACGACGGATTATTGCAACAACTCGATGCCGCCGCGATGCGTACGGTTCTGCGCCCGAAGATGGTTGGCGGCTGGCTCCTTCATCGTCTGCTTCGAGACGCTCCGTTGGATTTTTTCGTAGTCTTCTCTTCCGCGGGTTCGCTGATTGGACAGCCCGGTCAGGGCAATTATGCGGCCGCGAACGCTTTTCTCGACGCTCTCGCGCATCATCGAAGGGCCCAAGGCCTTCCAGGCTTAAGCATCAACTGGGGAGCATGGGCCGAGCTGGGATTTGCGGAAACTGAAGGTGGCAGGAGCCTGACCCGGCGCCTGGCGCTGCTGGGAATCAGGAGCATACCTCCGATGCGAGCGCTTGAAGTGATGGACCGCCTGATGCGCGAAACTGCGACTCAGGTCGTCGCGCTTCCAGTGAACTGGCGTCAGTACCACGAGTTCTATCCGGCCGGTACCGAGCCAGTGCTGCTCGCTGACCTTACTAGTGAAGATGCCGCTGGCCCGTCGGAGAAAGCTCCTCCGGGAAAAAAACGCGCCGCGATCCTCGACGCGGCTCCGGCGGAGCGGGCTCAGTTGCTGCTGTCCTACATAAGCGAACAAGTCGCTCGGGTGCTTGGGCTGTCGCCCTCGCAAGTTGATATACAGCAACCCCTGACCAACCTGGGACTGGATTCGTTGATGGCGGTCGAGCTGAAAAATCGCATCTCGGCGGATTTGGGCGTCAACGTGCCGATGGTGAAATTTCTTCAGGGCTTCAGCGTTGCGCAAGCGGCGACGCAGCTCTTTGAACAGCTGACCGCGGAGGCCGACCACCCGTCAGCCATTGGTCCGGTGGCCCGCACGCGCGAAGGCAGTGCTGTCGACGAGGATTTGTTGGCCAAAATCGACGAGCTTTCGGAGGAGCAAGTTAATTCGATGCTCACCGATATGCTGAGCAAGGATGCGGTTACCTAGTGGCTGGTGTATCTCAACGGCTCGCCGATCTCTCATCGGCGGAAAAGCGCGCTCTTCTTGCTGACCTCCTCCGGAAGAAAGGGAGTGAGGAAGAGTCGTTCTATCCGCTGTCCTACAACCAGCAAGGGATATGGTTTCTCTCTCAGTTGGCGCCGGAGAGTATGGTCTACAACGTCAGCTTCGCCGCGCGAATCACTTCCGAGCTGAACGTTCCAGCCCTGCGTCGATCATTTCAGGCGCTGGTCGATCGCCACCCTTGCCTAAGAACCACCCTATCCGCGCGTTCCGGGAAACCAACGCAGCGGATACATCACGGCGCGAAAGTCCACTTCGAGGAGTTCGATGCTTCCGCGTGGTCGCGCGACGAGATGGAGCCTCGATTGGCCGACGAGGCGCATCGTCCTTTCGATCTCGAGCAGGGTCCCTTGCTTCGAGTGAGTGTCTACAAGCGGTCTCGGCACGAACACTACCTGCTCTTGGTGGTGCATCACATTGTGATCGATTTCTGGTCGCTCGCAATACTTCTAAATGAGCTTGGCACGCTGTACCCGGCGGAAGCGGCCGATATGCGAGCGACGCTACCACCGATCGATGTGCAATACGGCGACTACGTTCGATGGCAATCTGAAATGCTGGCGGGCGCTGAAGGCAAGCGCCTATGGGCTTACTGGCGCAAACAGCTAGCTGGCCAGTTGCCCGTGTTGGATCTGCCGACGGATCGTCCGCGGCAACCGATCCAGACGCATCGCGGCGGATCACATGATTTCGTTCTGAACGACGAATTGAGCGGGCGCCTGAAGACTCTGGCAAAGGCCCAGGGCGCGACGCTCTATGTAGTCATGCTCGCGGCGTTCCAGGCGATGCTTCATTACTTGTCGGAGCAGACAGACCTGGTGGTTGGCTCGCCGGTTGTGGGCCGGAGCCGCGCCGAGTTCGAAGAGATCGTCGGACTCTTTACCAATCCGGTTTTCTTGCGGGTGAATCTCTCCGGGAATCCGACTTTCCAGGAGTTCGTAAGCCATGTCCGCCAGACGGTGCTCGACGCGCTCGAGCATCAGGATTTCCCTACGCTACTGCTGGTCGAACGACTGAAGCCCGCCCGCGACTTGAGCCGCCCACCTATCTGCCAGGTCATGTTTGTGCTGGACAAGCCCCATGGGCTTGCGGAACAGGGCGCGCCCACATTCGTACATGGTGAAGCAGGTCCCACCATGAACTCCGGTGGCCTGGTACTCGAGTCATTTCCGCTGGAACATCGGTCCGCGTCGCTGGACCTGGTATTGCTGGTAGTCGAATCGACGCAGTCGCTCTCGATTTCCATGAGATACAACGCCGAACTGTTCGATCACTCTACCATCATCCGGTTTGGAAAATACTTTGAAACTCTTCTTGGCCATGTGGTCGCGCAACCGGATGTGCGGCTAAGTGACCTCGCGGACGTACTTGCCGCCACTGACCCGGAGCACGAATCGGCGGCGCGCAACGAGTCGGAAATTCTCGATAACGTCGAGCGAAAGCGGGTGTTGGTGGAGTTCAACCAGACCGCGTCTGCGTATCCGGACGACGTGTGCATTCATCGCTTGTTCGAAGAGCAGGTGGAACGTACGCCAGACGGGATTGCGCTCACGTTCGAGAATCATCATCTGACCTACGCGCAGCTCAACGCGCGCGCAAATCAAGTGGCGCACTACCTGCGCGCGCAGGGAGTTGGGCCGGATGTACCAGTGGCGCTTTGCATGGAGCGGTGTGTCGAGATGATCGTCGCGCTGCTCGGCATCCTCAAGGCGGGCGGAGCTTACTTGCCGATAGATCCTGCCTACCCAAAAGAACGGCTGGCATTTACGCTCGAAGACGCTCGAGCGCGAGTGATGCTCACGATGGAGCCGTTGAGCGAGCGCATGCCGGAGCAAGGACTGCGCCTGATATGTCTCGACGCCGATCGGGAATCAATCGCCCGCGAGAGCTGTGAGAATCCGCCGATCCTGGCAAGGGCCGGCAACCTGGCTTACGTGATTTATACTTCCGGCTCGACCGGGCAGCCCAAGGGCGTGATGGTCGAGCATCGAGGTCTGAGCAATACGATCCAGTGGCTATCGCAAACTCTGGCGATCACGCCGGACGACAGCACTCTTCTGAAAACGCCGATCACATTCGATGCGGCGGGGCGCGAGATCTTTCCGACCCTACTGGCGGGCGCGCGTCTGATAGTTGCCGAGCCGAATGCGCACCGCGATTGCCGCTACATAGCGGAGAAGATCCGCGACCAGGGCATTTCGATTCTTCATTGCGTCCCGTCGTTTCTGCGCCTTTTGGTAGTGGAGCCCGCTTTCAAGGATGCCATCGCGTTGCGCGCGGTCATGTGCGGCGGCGAAGCGCTGACGCCGGATATAGTCGCGGAATTTGGCCGGCGCTCCGGAGCCAAGCTCTACAATGTCTACGGACCGACTGAGACGATCATCGATTCGGCATATTGGCTATGCGACGGAACAAACGGTGAGTCGGCGGTTCCGATAGGACGGCCCATACCGAATGCCCGGATGTATATTCTGGACGCTGCGCTCCGCCCCGTGCCGATCGGAGTTGCCGGAGAGCTATACATAGGCGGCGTGAGTTTGGCGCGCGGCTATCTGAACCGGCCGCGATTAACCGCCGAGAAATTTATTCCAGATCCGTTCAGCAGCGAGCCGGGCAGGCGGTTGTACAAGACCGGCGACCTTGCGCGCTATCAGCCGGACGGAAATATCGAGTATCTCGGCCGCGGAGACTACCAGGTCAAAATCCGGGGTTTCAGGATTGAACTCGGCGAGATTGAAGCGGCACTTGCGCAGCATCCGTCGGTAGCTCAGACAATCGTCGCAGTTCACGAAGCCGGGCCAGGAGAAAAACGATTAATTTCGTACGTGGTCGCTCAGCCTCGATGCGCACCGACGGCCATCGAACTGCGCACTTTTTTGAAGAGCAAGCTGCCTGAGCACATGGTACCTGCGGTTTTCGTGCTGCTCGATAAATTTCCTCTGACGTCAAATGGAAAGGTCGATCGGCGCGCCCTGCCATCGCCCGGCGAGACACGGCCAGATTTGGACAAGGCATTCGTTGGCGCCCGTACTCCCACAGAGGAGTTACTCGCGGATATCTGGGCACAAGTACTGGGTGTCGAACGCGTGGGCATCTACGATGATTTCTTCGATTTGGGAGGGCACTCACTGCTTGCCACTCAGGTTGTGTCTCGCATCCGTGAAACGCTTCAGGTGGAGCTGCCGTTGCGCCGCCTGTTCGAAACTCCTACGGTCGCCGGCCTTGCTGAAAGCCTGGAGCTGTCGCGCCGGGACGGCGATAGTCTTCAACTGTCACCTATACAACCTGTTCCTCGAGATGGCGACCTGCCGCTCTCCTTTGCGCAACAGCGACTGTGGTTCATCGATCAACTTGATCCAGGAAACTCGGTTTACAACTTCCCGGTAGCGGTTCGCCTCAAAGGATCGCTCAACCTTGCGGCGCTCGAGCGGAGCCTCAACGAAATTGTGAGACGCCACGAAGCTCTCCGAACGACATTTTTGATGGTCGATGGACAACCGACTCAGGTAATCGCGTCGAGTCTTAATGTTGAGTTGCCGATCGCGGATCTGAGAGATCTGCCCGAGATTGAGCGAGAGAACGAAGTTCAAAGGCGGGTTGTTGAAGAGGCTCGTCACCCGTTCGATCTGGCCCGTGGTCCGCTCATCCGGGCTAAAGTGCTGCGGCTTGCCGACGACGAGCAGGTCGGGCTTCTCACGATGCATCACATCGTGTCCGACGGCTGGTCGGCCGGAATACTGATTCGCGAGATGGCGGTACTGTACCAGGCGTACTGTTCTGAAGGCCCGTCACCGCTGCCAGAGCTGCCCATCCAATACGCCGACTTTGCGTTCTGGCAACGAAAGTGGTTACAAGGCGCGGTGCTTGAGAGGCAGCTAGACTATTGGAAGCAGCAGCTCGACGGCGCTCCGCCGTTGCTGGAGCTGCCTGAGGATCATCCTCGGCCGGCGGTGCAGACCTTTCGCGGCGGACATCAGTCGTTGCTGTTGCCCAAAGCAGTCGGGAGCGCACTTAGCACACTCAGCCGACAGGAAGCTGCCACGCTATTCATGACGCTGTTGGCGGCATTCAAAGTCCTGCTGCACTGCTACACAAGGCAAGACGATCTGATCGTGGGCACCCCGGTCGCCAACCGTAACCGACTCGAGATCGAAGGACTAATCGGATTTTTCGTCAACGCGCTCGTGTTGCGCACCGACCTTTCCGGCAATCCTACCTTTCGAGAACTCGTGCGGCGTGTACGCAAGGTATGCGTTGACGCGTACGTCCATCAGGATCTGCCGTTTGAGAGGCTGGTCGAAGAATTGCACATCGAGCGCGATCTGAGCCGCAATCCGCTGTTCCAGGTGATGTTCGTTCTTCAGAATTCGTCAATGCGCGCAGTCGAATTGCCGGGTCTGACCTTGAATCCCGTGATTACGGACGGTGGAACTACTCACTTCGATTTGACGCTTCATGTTGCCGATACCGAGGAAGGTCTGGTGGGGACCGCGGCATACAACACTGACCTGTTTGACGCCGGCACGATAACTCGCATGTTGGCCAACTTCCGAACCTTGCTCGAGGCCATAGTTACGAATCCCGATCGGCACCTTTCAGAATTATCGCTGTTGACCGACTCCGAGCGTCAACAAGTCTTGGTGGGGTACAATGATGTCGCTCACAGTTATATCCCAGCGCCAAGCATCCATCAGCTTTTCGAAGCCCAGGTGGAGCGCACACCCGATGCGATCGCACTCGTTTGCGAAGACCAGCAGCTAACTTATCGTGAGTTAAACGTTCGAGCTAATCGACTAGCTCACAGCCTGCGCAAGCTAGGTGTAGGACCCGAAGTACCGATTGGAGTCTGCCTGGAGCGCTCGCTGGAAGTGGTGATCAGCCTGCTGGCTATCCTGAAGGCCGGAGGCGTGTATCTGCCGCTTGATCCCGCGTACCCGAAACAACGCATTGGCTTCATGCTGGAGGACTCGAAGGCTTCGGTGCTCCTGACACAAGAGCGCCTGGTTCAAGGGTTGCCGGAACATCTCGCGCGGGTAGTCTGTTTGGATTCAGACGGGGAATCGATCGCCCGAGAAAGTTCAGACAATCCGATCGGCTCAAGCGAGCCTGAAAACCTGTCCTACATAATCTATACCTCGGGATCTACCGGTCAGCCGAAAGGAGTTCTGGTTTCGCATGGGTCGATCGCGGAACATTGCCGTGATGCCGTAAAGTACTACGAACTCGAGCCCACCGATCGGGTACTGCAGTTCGCGTCGATGAGCTTCGATCTGTCGTTGGAACAGATACTCCCCACTCTCATTGTCGGAGCGCGGCTGGTTGTGGTGGGAAGAGAAGTGTGGAGACCGGCAGAATTTCATAAAAAAGCGGCCGAATGCGGATTGACCGTTGTGGACCTTCCCACGGGGTACTGGCAGGAACTTGTGCAGGAGTGGGCGGCGGAACCGGAACCGGTTGCGAATGCGCAGTACCGGCTCTTCCTGGTCGGCGGAGACATCATGTTGCCGGAAGCTCTCAGTCTCTGGCAGCAAACCCCGCTAAGTTCAGTTCGTCTCATCAATGCCTACGGACCCACTGAAGCGACCATAACAGCGACTGCGTATGAAACAGCACTGCCAGTTGGCGATTGTGCGCGGCTTCATCGAGTACCGATAGGTCGTCCGCTGGCTAATCGAAAGATCTACATCCTGGACAGGCATTGTAATCCAGTCCCGATTGGAGTTCCGGGTGAGCTTCATATCGGGGGGATGAGCCTCGCGCGAGGATATCTGAACCGGCCGGATCTGACCGCTGACAAATTCATTCCGGATCCGTTCAGTAACGTAGCCGGCGCACGAATGTACAAAACCGGCGACCTGGCGCGCCACTTACCCGACGGAAATATCGAATACATCGGGCGTACCGACCATCAGGTGAAGATCCGCGGATTCAGAATTGAGCTAGGAGAGATCGAGGCAGCCTTGGCGCAGCATCCTTCCGTGCGTCAAGCGGTCGTGTCGACTCACCAGGAGCTCCGAGGTGAAAAACGCCTGGTGGCCTACGTGGTAGGCGACCACGAGCATGCGGTTACGGCTGGTGTCCTGCGCAGTTTTCTGAAGGACAAGGTTCCCGAGTACATGGTGCCCTCGGTCTTCATGCTGCTCGATTCCATTCCCACGATGCCGAACGGAAAAGTGGACCGCGCTGCGCTGCCAAAGCCGAACCAGACGCGACCTGAAATGGGAAAGACATTTGTGGCGCCGCGCGATGAGCTGGAGCGACGACTAGCCGGTCTCTGGGAAGAAGTTCTTAACATTCGACCGATCGGAGTGACCGACAACTTTTTCGATCTTGGAGGGCACTCGCTGTTGGCGGTACGCTTGTTTGCCCTGATCGATAAGCGATTGGGTAAGAGACTTCCGTTGGCTGCTCTTTTTCGAGGAGCAACCGTCGAGGGTCTGGCAGAAATCGTCCGCCAGAACTCCTTGTCGGAAACGCCATCATCGTTGGTTCCTATTCAGCCGGGCGGCCACAAGCGACCGCTCTTCCTCATACATCCCGCCGGAGGACACGTGTTCCCGTTTGTCAGTCTGGCACAACAGCTAGGTCCTGATCAGCCTTGTTACGGGCTGCAGGCCAGGGGAGTGGAACACGGCCAGGAACCACACACCCGGATCGAGGACATGGCCGCCTATTACATTGAAGCTATCCAGTCTGTTCAGTCTGAAGGTCCCTATTTGCTCGGCGGCTGGTCTATGGGTGGTGAGATAGCTTTCGAGATGGCTCAGCAGCTTAATGCGCGCGGCCAGAGAGTGGCGCTGCTGGCTTTACTCGATGCCCGCATTCCATCCAGCGCCGAGAATGTTGCAGATGAAGACTTCGAAGCAATTTTGATGGCCGATGTCGTCCGCTATTTCGGTCTTTCAGCGGATCTCAGCCAGTCGCTCGCGCTTCTTCCGCGCGACGAACTCCTGGCGCGAGTCCTGGAGCAGGGTAAGGTAGCTGGCTTGATACCGACTGATATTGAAGCTTCTCAGGCGCATTGCTTGATCGAGCTCTGCAAATCAGACTTTCGAGCTAGTCGGAATTACGTATTGCATCGCTATCCTGGCCGAGTGACTTTGTTCAAAGCCTGCGAGGACCCTTCTGGAAATCGCCTTGATCCGACTTTGGGATGGAGTGATTGGGCCGATGGCGGGGTGGACGTTCAACTCGTTCCTGGCAATCACGCGACCATGGTTTATAAACCGAACGTCGAGACCCTGGCAGAGAAGCTCGCGGCATGCATCGACCTGGCGCAGCGGAATCTCGATCTTCCAGCCGAAAGAATTGAGCTACCGAACGAATTGGTAAAGGACTCTCAATGAACGCCAACGACACAGAAGATACAAAATATAGAGTCGTGGTGAATGACGAGGAGCAATACTCCGTCTGGGCTGCCGACCGCCCGAATCCGGCTGGCTGGCACGACGCGCCTAAGAGTGGATCCAAGTCGGAGTGTCTCGCTTACATTGAAGAAGTATGGACCGATATGAGACCGCTCAGTCTTCGGAATAAGATGAACAATTCCGCAAGCGTCTCTGAACTTTCGGGTGTTCATTTGAACGGGAATCATCTGAAAGCGAAGGAGAGGAAATCCTGACCTCGTTATCCTCATTAGATTCGTGGATTGCGGGTCGCAAGCCGAACCCACAGGCGCGCCTGCGTCTGTTCTGTTTTCCGTATGCCGGCGGAGCCGCATCGGTGTTTCGCGACTGGTCGAACGGCCTCCCCTCCGATGTCGAGGTATGTCCGGTTCAGCTCCCCGGGCGCGGAACTCGATTGATGGAACCTCCGTACAGCCGACTCTCGCTTCTGGTTGAGGCGTTGATCCAGGCGCTACTTCCGCTGCTCGACAAACCCTTCGCCTTGTTCGGTCATAGTCTTGGATCATTGGTAAGCTTTGAACTCGCGCGGCAGATCTGGGCAAACCATCAAGTGCGTCCCGTCCGCCTGTTTGTCTCAGCAGGACCTGCTCCGCAGGTTCCTCGTCGAAATTCTCCGATCCATGACTTGCCGGAAAAAGAATTTATGGCGGAATTGCGTCGATTGAACGGAATTCCGGCAGAGCTGCTGAGTAACAAGGAACTTATGGATATCGTGCTTCCTTCGTTGCGCGCGGACTTCGCACTGTTCGAAAGCTATCGATACCTGTCGGGCCCTCCGCTCAATTGCCCGATTTCCACTTTTGGCGGTCTGAGCGACCAAAGAATCAATCACGACGATCTCGAAGCATGGCGCGATCAGACCACAGCTTCCTTCACGATCCGGATGTTTCCCGGCGACCATTTCTTCCTGAAGTCGACTCAGCCGTTACTTCTTCGGGCTCTCTCGCAGGAACTGCGGTGAAGAGCAGAGACAGCGCTAATGTCACCAGTTGTTGCTTTTGATTCTAACTGGTTCGCGGCGCCCGAACGGCTGAGCCTAGGCGGCGGCGCGGTGCATGTTTGGCGAGCCAGTTTGGATGAGAACCCATCCCAGGTCGCTCTCTTTAAAGACACCTTGGACGACGACGAACGATCGAGGGCCGACCGCTTCTATTTCAGCCGCGACCGCGTACGCTTTATCGTAGCGCGGGGAGTACTCCGGGCGCTCCTCAGCCGCTACTTAAACAGATCGCCCGAGAGCCTCTCCTTCAGTTATAGCACCCAGGGGAAGCCCGCCCTGGCCTCGGAATCTGGCGCAGATGCGATCCGCTTCAATCTTTCCCACTCTCACGGGACGGCCCTTTATGCGGTTACTCGTGGACGTGAGCTCGGCGTCGATCTCGAGCTCATCCGCTGCGATTCGGAGACGGAGCAAATCGCCGAGCGATTTTTCTCGCACAGCGAGATTGTAGCGCTCCGGGCGCTTCCGCTCGCCGTTCGGAAATACGCATTCTTTCTCTGTTGGACCCGCAAGGAAGCCTATATCAAGGCGAGAGGTGAAGGACTCTCAATGCCCCTGGATCAGTTCGACGTGTCGCTGATTCCCGGAGAACCTGCGGCGCTCTTGAGCACCAAGCCAGATTCAGATGAAGCTCATCGTTGGTGTCTGCACAACCTGACCCCCTCTCCCGGCTACGCTGCTGCTCTTGCCACCAAAGGACGCGACTGGACACTATCCTGTTGGCAATGGCCCGCTATTCGGGATTGAGCGTTAATCGCGCTCTCGTTGGCTAATCAGAAGGGTTTGCTTTGGCGGCTCGTAAGAGCATACGCTCAGTAGACCTCCCGAGAGTTTGCCTCCATCTACAATCTCTGCCCGAGGGAAGAGTTGCAGTTTCCACGCGGTATGCGTGCCGGAACGTCTGCGCTGAGCAGGGTCCGGTATGCTTGAACCCGTGCGCCGGCGCGCATCGTCGTTCTGTGTCTAGGAGCCACAAATTTTTGGAACAAGCACTTCGTTCCGAGTCTGGATTCTCATTGTTTCACTGTCAGTGTTCGCGGCGAGCTTGACTCAAAGGGTTGCCGTGGGCCGCGCGGACGTGGTTCCGGCGCCGAGCACAGAGTCGAGTGCAGGTGGCGCGATCGATTCGTGGCTCATGGCGCGCGGCCTCGTCGGTCGCGCCAGGTTCGGCGAGCAATCGGGGCCTGGACTGATGACGCCGCCATCAGGTGTCGAGGTTGACGAAACCAGGCAGCGCGTGAACTCAACCGGACAGGAGTTGAAGCAGGTCAAGTCGTGGAACGAGATCTCGGGTGACGACACGGTCCATATCGAGGTGAGCACCCTGCCGGACCGTCAGTATGAAGTCGGCTTTTGGCTGCTCCCGAATCATCGGCCGGGTTGCACGATGTTTCAATGGACGCTGTTCGAGAACGGACGCGCGCTGCAGAGCCGGTTCTGGCGCAGCGATGCGAGGCCCAAGCTGAATGGAGCACCCGATCTCCCGAGCTACCTCTATCCCGATGCAGTTCCGTGGATGGCGTTTCTGCGCGTGCTGGACGCGCCAAACGCACCGCGCGAGGGTGCGCAGGGGACGCTGAATCAGCAGCTCACGCCTTACAACTATGTCGGGCAGGACGTTGCCGTCGGGGGCGTTGAGAATGTAACGGTGCCGGCCGGCAGTTTCTCCGCGTTCAAGGTCACCGCCCAGGTGGACGTTGCGACTATGATGCCGAACTGGCCGCGCTTCATTCTGCACATTATCAAGCCGGCAGTTCCGAAGGACACGCTTTACTTTGAGTCGACTGCGCCCTATCGGCTGCTGAGGCAGGAGGGTCCGATCTATATTGGGGGTCCCGAAGTCACGACGGAGCTTGTCCGTCACTACACCGCTGTAGCGCAACCGGTCTCCCCAATCGCTGCCGCAGCGTCAGGTTCGCTGATCGCCAAGCCTTAGCGGTCACATTCCCGGCGCAACCGCGCGCGTTCACTCCCGCACCAGGCGGGCGGCCAGACGCCGGGAAACGAAAATATATTTTTGCTCGCTGAGATCCCGCTTCGTACTGGCTTAGTCTCGCCTATCGCTAGGGTTTTTTCAGTTTCGCGTCCCTTAGCGGCGCGGCTCCGATCTCCCCATAGAACCGCGACCAATTGCTTTGCATTGATGCGCCTGTCAATAAGGAAGGGCGCAGTTAGCACCCAAGATCGCGAATAACGACAAATGATGTTCCCGGGGATACCAATTGGGCACCCGATTTCAGAGTTGCAGATACTGTACCGGACGCTGGGGATGCGACTTCGTGATGCGGTGGGCGCGGCAAACGGAAGATGAACTTACGCCCTCCAAACAGAAAATCCCGGAGAAAAAATCCTGGAGAATTTGATGTCTGAAGAGTTTGTTGTTCCTGAAGAGGAGCACGTTGGGAAAGCCTACTCCGATCTGATTCGTAGGCTGAGCCACCAATCGGTGGTGAAACATTTCGATGCCTACGCGGACGTTGACTGGGACAATCCTGAGTTTCGCATCGATCACGATGACTCGCGATGGGAACTCGAGCCGGACGACGTGCTTGGCGCGACCGAATGGTATCTCTCACAGCCGGCAGGAATTCGGTCTCGGATCGGTCTTCGGATGTTGGCCAACTTCATGAAGATTGGCGTGATCTTCGAGTACGTGCTCAAGCGCGGCCTGCTGGAATTTGCGGCCGCGTTGCCGACGGGAGCGCCGGAGTTCCGCTACTGCTACCACGAGACGATAGAAGAGGCACAACACTCGCTGATGTTCCAGGAGTTTATCAACCGGACTGGCTTCCAGATTCCCGGACTAGGTGGGATCGAACGCAGATGCGCGAACTTCGTAGTCAAGTACTCACACAAGTTCCCGGAACTGTTCTTCTTCTTTGTTCTGGCGGGCGAGGATCCGATCGACTACGTGCAGCGCCAGACTTTGCGCAAGAACCGCCAGAATACCCATCCTTTGATTCGGCGAATCATGCAGATCCACGTCACTGAGGAGGCGCGCCATATGAGCTTCGCGCGTCACACTTTACGGAAGCTCGTTCCGGAGCTGAGCCCGTCGCGCCGGGGGCGGCTAGGACTTTGCGTTCCCATCATCCTGGGCGTCATGGGCAAGATGATGATGGAGGCGTCACCGCAAATTGCGCGCGAATATAATATCCCGCGCGAAGTTGTGAATGCTGCATATCGCGAGAATCCGATCCACCGCGAACGCATGCACGAAGCTTCAACCAAGCTGTTTGGCCTGTGCGAAGAGTTGGGTCTGATGAACCGATGGTCAATCCGTCTGTGGAAGATGATGCGAATCTTGCCGGAAGCCCGAGCGTTTGTCCCTGCTTAATGAATACTACTCAGAAGCAGGAATGGAATCTCTTTAGCCAGCTAGTCGGGCAACGGCCGCCACCGGGCTAGCACGCGCCTCGTCGCCCGTTATCTGACCGTCGCGCAAGCGGATTAAGCGATGAGCGCGCTCCATGACCTGCGGATCGTGGGTGGAAAAGAGGAAGGTCGTACCCGTCGAACGATTGAGCTGTTCCATCACATCGAGGAGAGCAATCGCAGAGGCGGAGTCCAGATTCGCCGTGGGCTCATCCGCCAGTATGAGCGCAGGCTCGGTGACCATCGCGCGAGCTACTGCGACTCTTTGCTGCTGACCGCCGGACAACTCGGCGGGGCGGCGATCTTCAAGACCGGCCAGCCCGATTTCTGAAAACAGTTTCTCCACTTTTTCCCTACGCTGGCGCGCGGGCACACCCTGGAGGAGCAAAGTAAACTCCGCGTTCTCCAAAGCGGTGAGCACAGGCAACAGGTTGTAGGTTTGAAACACAAAGCCGATGCGCTGTAAACGCAATTGAGCCAGCTCGCCTGACGATAAGAGCTGAAGGTTCTGTCCTGCCACCCAAATCTCACCGGTGTCTGCCCGGTCGAGTCCACCTACAATGTTCAAAAGAGTGGTCTTACCCGAACCCGATGGACCGGCGGTAGCCGCGAATTCGCCGGCGCCGATAGTCAGAGTTACGCCGCGCAAGGCAGGGACCTCGATTGGTCCCGTGCGATAGGTCTTTCGCACGTCTTTCAATTTAATCGCCCACTCGTTCATAGCAGCCTCTCTCTAAAGCACCTTCAAAGCGTCGGGCAGGTCTGTGCGCGCTGCCTTGAGCGCTGGATAAAAGGAAATGATTGTCGCCATCGCGAATACGATGCTGACGGACCAAACAATTCGATCCACGCTCAGCCGCGAGTAGAGAATAGGATCGAAAACAAGAGCAGGTGGCAGACCGGCCTTGAATATCCAGCGTAGATCCAATCCGGCGGTGGCAAAATAGTGCTGAACACTCAAGCCCAAGACCAGTCCCAAGGCCAGGCTGATGGCGGTGAGGGCTAGAGACTCGCCGACAACCATTATCGCGAGCTGCCGAGGCTGAAGACCGAGAGCCTTACTGACGCCAAATTCATAGCGGCGCTCGAGCACTCGCATGAGAATCGTGTTGAGTATTCCCAACCCTACCATCGTCAAAATCACGCCGTTCATGATGTAGTTGAATGCGTGGTCCAGGCCCAGAATCTGAGCAAGCATCGGGAGCGATTCCCTCCACGTCAGGACTTCAACCGGCGCTCCCGTCAACTGCTTTCGCAAAGCTCCTGCTACCAGCGGCGAGTCACCTTCCCGGACAAGCAGGATTGTTACTTGAGTCACCTGGTTGCCGGTTACCCCGAGCAGACCCTGAGCCGAGGACAAGGGCAGGCAAATCATATTGGCGTCGATCGCCTGGAGTCCCGTACGAAAGATACCGCTCACTCGCAAGAGAGTGCTTTGCATCTCGTCCGCAGAGCCGCTTTTAGCTTCTGCGCCCGGAGGTCGCAGTGCCTGAGTCATGAGCACCGCTTTGGAACCTATCTTGAGATCGAGCTTGCGTGCCAGTTCGTCGCCGATCACGACGCCTGAGAGCTTGTCGTTACTAGTAAGATAGGTGCCTTCAACCATTCGTTGTGGGATTAGTGATACCGCGTGTTCGTTTTCAGGTATCACTCCAACAATTCTGACACCGGCAGAACTGGCCGAGGTACTTAGAAGACCGGTAGCCAGAAGTCGCGGACTAACGCCTCGCACGATCTGCTTGATGTTTTCGGTTTGCAGAAGCCCTTCGACATTGGACACAACTTGAGCCGGAAGCAGCAACTCGTCAGAGCTGGAATCTTGATAGCCCTTAGCCTGGACGACTACATGGCCCGGTCCAAACCGCACCCCGTCCGCAATCGTTTGTTCGTGGCCGCCATCGAGCAGGCCCAAAGAGATCAGCAGCAACGCCAGCCCCAGGCCAAGAGCTAAGGCTGTCAACAGCGTACCTCGAGGATTGCGCCAGAGATTGCGCCAACTAATCTTCATCAGAAGGAATAGACTTGTCATGGTCAGACCTTACGCATCGCTTCCGTTGGCCTGAGCTGAGCAGCCCGCCATGCGGGATAGAGCGCAGACACCAGAGCTGTAGCGGCCAGCCCGAGTGCTGCGTGGCTGTAGGCGGGGAAATCTTGCCGGCCGTACCATAGATGGCCCACGACTACTCCTGCGACGGAGACGACCTCGCCGGTAGCCCCACCCAAATCCAGACCGTGGACCTGCAAATACCAGAGTAGCGGAACTCCAAGCGTCGCTCCCAACACCAGACTTGCGACCGCCAAGCCAGCGGCTTCGGTCAAGATCAGGCGAATCACCTGAGCGGGGCGCATACCGACGGCCATGAGCATGCCAAATTCGCGGGTGCGCTCGTACACCGCCATGAGCATCGTATTCATGACACCGATGACTGCGACCAGGAAAAAAATAAAAAATAGAACCACCGTGACGCCGTGATTGAACTGAACGTAGTTGGCTAGTTCCGGCGCCAACTCAGGCCACGCCATCACTCGCACGGGGAGGGTCTTAGGCAGTCGGGCCTCAAGTGCTGCAGCCACGGCGCTAGCAGCGGTTATGTGATTGAGCTTGATACCAATTTCATGGATCCTGCCAGGCGCAAGGTGCAGAAGGTCCTGGAGAGAAGACAGCGGCATGAGAACCAACCCCCGATCTACGGCATCAAGACCGGTGTGAAGAATTCCCACGACGGTGTAAACGTCATTACCCATCGAACCATCAGCCGCTTGCGTCAGCAAGACGATTTCGGAACCCAACTCGATGCCAATCGTGCTGGCGAGCTTGTCTCCTATCACCACTCCCTTTGGCATCAGCGCGCGCAGGTAACTACCCTTCGATATCTGGGTGTTAAGAGTGGTGATCTTAGGTTCTTGTTCAGGGACGACACCCATGAGCTCCACACCAGCGGAGCGATGGGCCGCACTTAGCAAGCCGTATCCATAGACCCGCGGGGCCACGGCGGAAACACGGCGATCTGCAGAAATGGAGGCGAGTAGCGCACTGACATCCGTCCCCTTCCTGCCGCCCAAAGTCTTCTGAAGCGAACGATTAGTGTAGTAGCCCGGAGCATGTATTTGGATCTGAGACATGACAAGACAGGTGCCGTTCTGGATCATCTGCCAGCGCAGACCCGCCATAAGGCACGCGACAAACAGCAGCATCGCATAGCCAAATGCGATGGCCGCCATCGTAATGAAGGTACGCCGGCGATTACGCCAGAGGTTGCGCCACGCGAGCTGTAGAAGCCGTCCGCTCATCGTTTCATATTGGGAAGGGAAAATGTGTCTGCGCCGATCGGTACGTCGAAAGCGATATCTTCGTAGTCGATAGAGGTGTGCGAACCAGCCTTCTCTGCCGATTGCATGACCAAGTGGGTCGGAATGACCTTGCCGCTCTTGGTCTTGTATTCAGAAAAGGTAAGCTCGCGAGCCAGCTTCCCATCCTCGCCGTAGTAACCCTGCCAGGTGGGAACTCCATCAGCCTGCCGAAACTGGAGCACGATCTTTCCCCACACGACTGCGGCGTCGGGCTTCGGGGTCAAAGTATATTCATACACTGCAACCTCGCCACGCTTTCCTTCGTAAGAGGTGCTGATCGTATAATCGCGCGTGAGGAAAGGTTCTTTCACCAGATCATCGATGGTAAAGTCGCTCCCCATCCACGAGGTCATTGCCATCGAAGCGGGGATATTGACCGTTCGATTCGATTTGGGCAGGTAGTACCTGATATCGCTGCCTTCCTTCAGAATGGCGGTGCCGGCTTCATCTTGAGGACTGGTGATCCGTACAAGGACCTTGTCGCCAAGCGACCAGATCTGCATCGACAGATCGCGTTGTCCATCTTCGTTGAAGATCTGCATCTTCACGGTAGCGATGCTGGACTTGCTGCTGAATAAACTTGCCACGCGATCTACTGTCTCTTTGGCGCGTTGATCTTCCGCGGCATGTGATACCTGAGCCACAGTCAACAGTACGAGACCTAGAACCATCGCTACACTTCGATTTCGGCAATATGTGAAAGTCATGACTGCTATCCAATCCTGTACCCAGTTGCGAATTCGCTTTCGACCCCGACCGCTTCTTGCGCAAGCGGCGCTCCCATGACTAGTCCCATAGGTATGCGGACAATGAAATTAAAGACGGTTACCGCCAGGGACAATGCGAACAGATCGTCCTTGGAGGCGAATCTTGCAAAAGCCAAAGTGAAAACCAGTTGAGTCGTTCCGATTCCGCCCGGTGAGAGTGCCGAATTGCCGATCGCAACAATGAATGGCGTCAATGCCAGCGTCTGCGCCAGCGATACGCCGATATGAAAGCTCACGAACTGCCCATAGAGCGCAAAGCCGGCGCCCAGAACGATCAGACACCTGATGCCTAGTAGCTTGATGTATTGCGAAGGCCGCGCGATTCGGAAACTCGCCATCGAGGGTCGATCGTAGATCCAGCGGAGCCAATTGCCGGTCGAGAGCCGCTCTCCCCAGATGAGAAAAAAGGACGCGATCAAGCAGCCTGCACCCAGTACGCCTGCCGCGTAGCTGAGCCCCAGCCGAACCGGCGACCTAGGCACGAGAACGATCGCGATGAGCGTCAGCGTGGCCAGCAGCACAGCGTCGAGATACGCCTGGAACAGCAACGTGCATCCGGCCATCACCCACGGCGCTCGTTTGCGTGCGTGCAGAAAAAGAACGAACGCTCCGCTGGCGACATAGGAATTCACGATCTGAAGGAAGTAGACCGCGGCCATGGTCGGAAGCAGCTCGACCGCGCCAGTCGGACCATGAAAATAAGTGAACAGGCGAGAATACAAGACGGTCTCGCCGATAAACCAGAACAGAAAGCCGCACAGGCTGGCAGTGACAAAAATCCAGAGCGTGGCGTGGCTGGTGGCGCCGACCACTTGCGTCAATGAAACGCCTCGTGCCGCATAGCATACAATTGCCGCTGCTATCGCGTAGGCGATCAGATTCTGCACCAGCGGTTTGCGCACCGCGGAAGTCCGAATCTTCAGGCCGACCCGGCGTACCCCGCTTCGCGCCTCGGCGCGATTCGCTACCGTCGCACCATTCAGGGGCGAAGCAGGGTCTTTTTTTGTAGGAACTCGCAAAACAGATTTCTGAAAAAAGCGGCGGCGGTCAATGAACAATCATGTCATGAAAGCGGCATCCCAGGACGCGAACGCATGGAACAGGCCTGCAATATCAAACGCAGCAGCTTCCTATAGAATAAGGTTGTATTCACCTTCGCGGCAACGATGCCCGCGCAGCTGACTGCAGTTTGAGTGCTTTGGAGAACTCTAGTGGGCGCCCCCGCTGTTCGCGGCGATCGATTCAGGACGCATTCTCTGAGCTTCATCAGGCGCGACGGCTGGAACCGGTTTGGGGAGACGCGCTCGCACAGGGAAGCACGCGGTCAATGGCGGGTGATCTCGAACGAATTCCCACCGTGGCATGGATGGCGCCGTCATGTTTATCTCGCGACCCCGACGACATCCGTGTGTTTTCTGCGATTCGACTCGAAACTCAATCGAGTCAATCGACCACAAGCGTGCTATTCGAGTTCGCCCAATACCCAGGCCGCAGTGTCTTCGGGCAGGTCGGGAATCCATCGCATGAACTCTTCGACGCTGCTGCCCACTACCTGGCTACCGAGATTTTCTTGCAGTACTTCGTGAAAGCGACCGGCGATACGCTGGCTGAGCAATCCGCAGCGGCGGAGCGTCGGAAGCACGAACCCTGACACCGGTCCGCGCCTGCGCTCGGTGCGTGGCGCGCGGGTCAACTGGTCGCGCTCGCGCTGCGCGCAGGCGAGCAACTCGGCGGTGTCGATGCCGGTCTCGGCCCAGCTTTGCATCAGCGAGGCCATGAATCCAGCTTGATTGCGGCCGCCGATAATTGCGATGGCGGCGGCGAAGGCGAAGTCTTCGAGATCCTCACGCTCGGCCGCGGAAAGGCAGGGCGCACAACGTTCAACGTACTGCACCCCGTAGGCATGATGACGCGCCTCGTCGCGCCCGACGTAGGTGAGAATCTCCTTCAGCAATGGCTCCTCGGTGAGATTGCGCATCTCACGGAAGCTGTAGAGCGCGAGCCCCTCGACCACGATCTGCATGCCGACGAGCTTCTTGGCCCAGTCGCCGGTCTCCAGCGTGCTGTCGAGCAGACCTTTGAGGTTGGGCGCGATCGGCCGGACCATGTCGAGCTTCTGGATATAGCGGGCGAATACCTCGACGTGTCGCGCCTCATCCATGGTCTGGGTCGCCGCGTAGAACTTGGCGTCGGTGTGGGGCACCGCATTCACCAGTTGCGCGGCGACCATCAATGCGCCTTGCTCGCCGTGCAGAAAATTGCTCAGGCGAAAGCTCGCCATCCGTTTCTTCAGCTCCCATACTGTGTCCGCGCTGAGCGAGCGCCAGTACGAGGTCTGTTCGATGGGAAAGCCGATTCCGAGTGGCGTGGCAGCCAAGGCAACGTGATCGATCGGCCGTTCCCAGTCGAGGTCGCGTTCAGCGATCCACTGCGCCTCCAGCGCCTTGACGTATAAGCGGCGCAGCTCTTCGACCTCCGAACCGTAGTTCCACTGATAAACGACCTTCATCGCGGTCGACAGGTCGGGTTCCTGAGTGGAGGAAACTATGTCGAATTGACTCATCGGCGTGTGTTTCTCCGGCTGCGATAGCGTTGCCCGACGTTAGCGCCCGACATGTAATGGGACAAGTGCGCGAGACAGATGCCCCAGTACCCAGACCTGCTCAACCGGATCGATCTGCCGCTTGAATGGCCGGCGCAGTTGAAGGCGATCGGAGTCGACTAGAACCGCGACCTGCTCCGACTCAGAAAGACGATCGATGAGCGGTTTTGCTTGAACCGTGAAGCGAACCGGCTTTTCTGCGCCTGGAGACAAACCCGAGAAATTCGCGGAATAGAGTGCCGGGCTCACGCTCTCCGGTACGCATCGAGCGCGCAAGCGTCACGTTGGAGATTTTTCCGCTCACTCCACATTGTAGGGAAGCACTACAGACTGCTTGGCGGAGAGGGAGGGATTCGAACCCTCGGTACCGGTTACCCAGTACGCCAGATTAGCAATCTGGTGCCTTCGACCACTCGGCCACCTCTCCGCGCGGAAAGTCGAAAGCCAACTGTGCCACCGGATTTCACGCCCCGCAAGGACGACGATCCGGCCCGGAGGTTCCAGCGCCAAATCGATTGCGGTCCGGGATCAGTGCGGCTTGCTCGCCTCGTGTAAATGCTCGTAGCGATCATTTAGCCCCAGACGGTCGGCTCGCTGGAACGGCACCACCCGCCCTGGATACTCAGGCGGAAGAGCGCTGATGCAATTGCCCGGAAACATTTCGCGATCTACTTGCCCCTATGGGCGTCACGCGAGATGAACGGGTGAACCGCCGTGGTAGGTCACAGGGCTCGTCATGAGCGAAGCGCACTCGCCCGGCCAAAATACTGTGGTACATCGCGACAGGCGAAGAGCGATCTGCGCAGCGGGCTCGCCGCGCTGATGAAGCACCCGTAGAGAATGTCGGCAGCTTTCAATGAATCCGGCTACACGCTCCGATCGTGACGCCGATCTCGCTTGCGTTGCTCCATTTCGAAGTACCGTTCGGCAAAAGGAAGAAACTGCCAGTGTTGGAAACTGTGTCGTAGTCGCGCGGGCTCTCCGAGTAGCCGATATTCGGAGTATTGGCTCGCTCCGAAAGAGCGCTAGTTCCCGTCTCCAGTCACAATCACATGAGCGGGGTCAGGAATTCGCTCACGATTGCGTTGAACTCCTCGGGATGCTCGAGGTTCGGCAGATGCGCGGCATTCGCGACAGTCACGAGTCTCGCCCCCTGAATTTCCTTCGCGAGTCGCGCGGCGATCGTTCTTATCTCGTGCACATCGTAGTCGCCCACGAGAACGCGCGTCGGGCACTTGATCTCGCCCAGCCTGCCAATCGCGGGCGGCTTCAGCTCCGTTTCAGGATGCGCGAATCGCGTGATCGAGAAATTCTCTTTGTGAAGTTGCCAAGCGCGAGCCCGATAAGCGGGATCGATCCGCGACGGATCGCGCCCGGGTCCATCGAGCCATAGCGCGGCGTCCATCTCGCACGCGCGATCGATTTGGTTGTCTTTGACCAGTTGCATGAACTCCGTGAAGCGGCGGATTCCTTCGTCGGTCCATTCGTTCCATCCACCGACGCCCGCGCCGACCAAGAGCAGTGCGCTAACTCGCGCCGGATTTTCGAGCGCGAAGTCGATTGCGGTCGATCCGCCCATCGAGCATCCGATCAGAGCCGCGTTCTCTATTCCCAGGAATTGAAGAGTGTTTGCGAGATCGGCGCGGTGGGAGTAGGGCAGGTTGGGCATTTCGGATTTGCCGAAACCGCGCAGATCGTAGCGGATGACGCGGAATCGGTTCGCGAAAAAGTCGAACTGCGGATCCCACATCCGGCAGTCCGAAACTCCCGCATGGATGAAAACCACCGCGGGGCCAGTGCCCGCGCTTTCGTAATAGACCTTCGCACCGTCTGAAGGCGCATATCCGGATTTGAAATCAGTGCGTGTCGTCATCTGGATTCTCCGCCGCGGAAAGATTTTTCAGAAAGTTTCTTCGACAAGATGATACTTTTCGGTGCCTCGGCATAAGAGAGAGAACTTTACTTTAGCGCGCAGAACCTGTGAGCGAACATATCTAACTGCCGGTAGAGGTATAGTGCCGGACGCCGAATCGCCAGATGCCAAGCGACAGCGCCAGGAACAGGAAGCCGACTATCGGGCTTACGTCCAGCATCCAGTTCGGGGCGCCCATTCGATCGGGATGTCCGAGTAGTCGCTCGACTGGGAAATACGAAACGCATCCGAACGGCACGATGTAGATCAAAAAATCGCGGAAGTATCGCGAGTAGATGTCGAGCGGATATTGCGCAGCCTCGACGCCGCCATAGGTCAGCGTGTTGGCAATCTCAAGGCTCTCGATGGTCCAGAATGCGAGCGTCGCTTGCAATAGCAGGATGCCCAAAAAGAGTGCGGTGCCACCCACAACCGCCGCGAGAAGCAGAAGTAGTTTAGACGCATTCCAATCTACTGCCGACAGATTTGTTGCGATCGCGAGCACCAACAGGCCCTGCAAGAGCCGGCCGCCACGCGTCAGGCGCAGCTCATGGCCAAGAAGCTGGAGTGCCGCCGCGCGCGGACGCAACAGGATCCGATCGAAGGCGCCGTTCTTGACGAAGTCGGTCCCGAAGGCGTCGAATCCGCGCGAGATCGAATCGGCGATCGCGAAGCTGATGCTCACGACGCCATAGAAAACCGCGACCTGTCCAATCGTCCATCCGTCGATCTGCCCGAAGCGACGGAAGAGAGCATACAGGCCGATGAATTCGACGAAGGTGATTGTGAACTGTCCCGTCGTCAGCATCAGGAATGATGCCGGATATTGCATCTGCGCTCGAATCGACGCGGCAGAGTATCGAACGTAAAGCCTCGCGCCATGCATCGCTTAACCGCCCTGTACTTCCAAACGACTCATCACGCGTACCATCAGGTATTTTCCGACCAGCAAAAGGATCGCGGTCCAGGCGAGCTGCTGAATGATTCCCGCCAGCGCTCCGATGCCGCTCAAGTTGCCGAAGTAAATGCGATACGGAATATCGACCAGGCCTGCGAACGGCTGGATGAACAGCAGCCGCTGCATCCAATTGGGGAAAAAAAGCAACGGCACGATGCTGCCGGAGAGAATGTTTACCAGCGGCACCATCAGAGTATTCGTTCCGCGCTCGTTCATCGACGCGACCAGCGCGATATTGATCAGCATGACCATCGCGCTCGAGAGCAACAGCACGGAGAGCATCGCCGGCGCGAAGAGCAGTCCCGCTTCGGCGCCGGCCGGAAATCTCAAGCGCCAACTGCCGAGCCCGACCAGAGGAAGAATCAACCCAGCCATCGCGAACATCAGCGCGGCGCGTGGGACCGCTCTCGCGAGCATCCAGCCCATCGCGCGCACGTACCAGTAGAAATAGGTGTCGAGCGGGCGCAGCCGATCATACGAAACGTCGCCGGTGCGCACCATCGCGGCTACTTCCGGATCGGCATTCCACGGCAGCAGAACCAGGAACGCCTGCCCCAGCCAGACGTAAGTGACCGCTTGCGTGAAGTTTAATGGCTGATGCGCAAGCGTGCTGCGAAAGAAAGCCGCGAAGACCATCACCTTGATAAGTCCCCACCAGCATTGCGTGGCGAAGCCGGCAATCGCGGCGGTGCGATATTGCAGCATCAACAGAAACCGCATCCTGAAGACCGAAAGATACGGCATGACTGCGAACCGGTAGGGCGCGAAACGGCAAGAGATGACCGACGATTCCTCCATCGTCATCCCTCGGTCGCGCCGTGGAGATTGTAGAAACGCGCGATCACTTCCTCGATTCGCGGCTGCTCGACTCTGATGTCCACCAGCTCGTGCTCTGCTGTGATTCTCTCGATCAGCTCGGGAACCGTCACCGCGCCGGGCTCGAATGACAGTTCCAGGGAATTCGCATCGGCGCGCAGGATCACCACGCCGGGGATTTCGAGCGCGGGTGCCTCGCCGACGAAATCCACAAACAGCCGGCGCTCGCTGAGAACCTCCGCGCGCAACAACTCGAATGCCTTGTCGGCCAGGATAACGCCGTTGCCGATCACGATGACTCGCTCGGCGAGCGCCTCGATGTCATGCATGTCGTGTGTAGTCAGGATGACCGTGACGCCGCGCTCGCGATTGAGCGTCTTCACGAACTCGCGCACCGCGAGCTTGGACGGCGCGTCGAGACCGATGGTCGGTTCGTCGAGAAAGAGAATCGACGGAGAATGAAGCATCGCGGCCGCGATCTCGCATCGCATTCGCTGGCCGAGCGAGAGTTGCCGGACCGGCTGATCGAGCAGCCGCTCGAGGCGCATCAGGTCAACCATCTCGTTCCTGGTCCGCCGGTATCGCGCTTCCGGGACGCTGTAGATGTCGCGCAGGAGGTCGAATCCATCGACGACCGGCAAATCCCACCAGAGCTGCGTGCGCTGGCCAAAGACCACGCCGATCCGCGCCACGTGCCGGATTCGATCGCGCCACGGGGTGAGCCCGTCCACTTCGCATCGGCCTGACAGTGGTTCCAGGATGCCCGAGAGAATCTTGATGGTGGTGGATTTTCCCGCCCCGTTCGGCCCGATGAAACCGAGCAGCTCGCCGCGCTCGAGCGAGAAGCTGATCCCCTTGAGCGCCTCGACCGTGCGATAGCGGCGCTTGAACAGGCCCTTGATACTGCCCCAGGCGCCGGGCGCGCGTTCGGAAACGCGATACGTCTTGGCCAGATCTTGAACGAGAATCTGCGGCATAGGACGAGACCCTTACGCGATCGGGGTACAGTTCGGGGAAACCGGAAAACTTATCCGAGTGCCGTGCGTCAGTCAATTGCGCTGAGCGCGACGCTTCAATTTAATTGCGCGCGGAGGGTCCGATCGATGAATCTCAGCCACATCGCCGCTCTCGGTCTGGTCACCTGGTTTCTGATGATGCCGCCGACCATACCCGGCACCGGGCGTGTAAATCGCGATGCGCCGCTCAGCGAATGGACGATCGCAAGCAGATGGCCGCATAGTCAGGGATGTGAGACCGCGAAGGACCGTGCTCACGAGGCGGGGCAGGCCGCTCATGCCGAAGATTCTCACCGGGGAGAAAATCTCGATCTGACCTGTCCTCGATGCGCCGCGGTGTGCGTCGAGGACAACGATCCCCGCCTCAAACCAAACTAACCGGTGCCGCGCAATCATTTCTATCTGGTCCGCGTCCATCGCGGCCAAGTTGTGAGCGGCAGCCCGCTTGAACTATAAGCAAGACTCTGCGCCTGCGCGGCAGTTTTTTCTGGAGGCTTAGATGGGACCACTCGAAGGAGTCCGCGTGCTCGATTTGAGCATGGTGGTGTCCGGACCGTTCTGCACCATGATGCTTGGCGATTTGGGCGCCGACGTAATCAAGATTGAACCGCCGGAGGGCGACGTGTCGCGCGTAGTTGCGGGTCATGTGCGTGGCGGCGTGCCGGTCGGAATTCTCAACTGGAACCGCAACAAGCGCGCGTTGATGCTGGATCTCAAGCGCCCGGGCGGCGCCGAGGTATTTCTCAAGATGGCGCCGCACGCGGATATCGTCGTCCAAAACGTGCGGCCGGGCGTGGTCGATCGGCTTGGCGTCGGCTACGAGGCGGTCGCCGCGCGCAATCCCAGGATCGTCTATTGCTCGATCTCCGGCTACGGTTTTTCGGGTCCGTCGGTAAATAAACCCGCGTACGATCCGATTATCCAGGGGATGGCCGGCGTGATGACTTCGCAGCGGACGCAAGGCCGCCCGCGCGCGGTGAAAAATATTCTCGGCGACAAAGTCACCGCGATGACGGCGGCGATCTCGATCCTCGCCGCCCTCAACGAGGCGACTCGAAGCGGCAAGGGGCAGCATCTGAAGATCGCGATGATCGACGCGGTCGCATACTACCTGATGCCCGACACTGCTTCGCGCCACACCTATCTGCCCGACACGCGTGGCGTGCCGCCCTCGATGAACACCCTCGAGCCATTCCAGACCGCCGACGGATACATCACGATTGCGCCGCTGACCGACAAACATTGGGCGGCGATTCTGAAGGCGGTCGGCCATCCGGAATGGTTCGAAGGCGACGAGCCGCGTCCGGAGCGAGTGAAGCGATCGATCAAGAGTCTCATCACGCTCTTCCCGACTGAGGTGTCGGCCTACTGGCTCGAGCGGATCGAGGCTGCCGACGTTCCATGCGGCCCCGTCAACGACTACGACACTATTTGGAACGATCCGCAGTTCGTCGCCAACGAAACGTTCTTCGAATATGAACATCCGAAGGCTGGCCGGGTTCGAGCAGTGCGATCGCCGGCGCGATTCTCGCGCACGGAACCCGAGCTGTGGCGCCATGCTCCCGACTTGGGCCAGCACACCGACGAGATCCTGGGCGAGTTCGGTTTCAGCGCCGGGGAAGTCGCGGAGCTGCGCCACGATCAAATCGTGAGATGAGATCCAAATCGTAAAGTGAGATCCAGAATCGTAAAGTGAGATCGATTTCGCCGATGCAAGCGCGAGGCTCGCGCGTTCTGCGCGGTGTCGCATGCGCGCTCGCGGGTCTCGCGATCGCGATGACGTCCGGGTGCGGGTCGCAAAAGCCCACGGTGCGTCCGGTCAGTGCGGCGCCGGTCGCCGCGGCGGTTCCGGCCGCGCAGCCTACCGCGACTGGAGCGCCGATCAGCACGCACGCTCCGTACGCAATCACGGCTGGACTCGACGGAAATCTCTGGTTCACGGAGTACCAGGGCGACGCGATCGGCCGCATCACTCCCTACGGCGCGACCAGGCGAATACCGATCAATCCGGACGGGTTTGCCGAACGAATCACGGCGGGTCCCGATGGCGCGGTATGGTTTACCGATACGCCCGGAAACCGGATCGGACGAGTCGCTCCGGATGGAAAAATCGCCTACCTAAAGCTGCCGCATTCGGACAGCGGCCCGGTCGGAATCACTTCGGGGCCCGACGGGAACCTGTGGTTTACAGAGCATTCGGGAGATCGCATCGGACGGCTCCGCCCGACAGGCACGCTCACCGAAATCACTTTACCCAAGAACACCGGCGCGGCTGAAATCGTCACTGGCAGCGATGGCAACCTGTGGTTTGCCGAGGATCATGTAAATCGGATCGCGCGCGTAACGCCCGCCGGTTCGGTGAAGGAATTTCAAATACCCACGCCCGACAGCCATCCCGCGATGATGACGCTCGGCGCGGACGGCAATATCTGGTTTACTCAGCCGCAGGTGGACCAGATCGGGCGAATCACTCCCGACGGAGCGATAACGGAATTCTCGATGCCGACCAGCGGCGTGCCGCTTGGGATCGCGACCGGCTCGGATAAAAACCTCTGGGTCACGATGGTGAGCGCGCATCGGATCTACAGGATCACTCCGGCCGGACAATTCACGGAGTTCCACACCTCGGATAAAACGATGGCGACATTTATCACCGGCGGTCCCGACGGGACGCTGTGGTTCACCGAGCCGAATGGAAAAATCGGCAAGCTGACCACCGCCGGCGTGATCGAGGAATTCGTTTTTTCCGATCCTTACAAGCTGCCCAGGTAGCAGTCCGTAAACCACGGCGCGGCTGTTCCGTTCGCCGAGTTTTGCGCTATAAGCGGTCTATCTATATAGGAAGCAAAACACGAGGCAGCGGGAACCGAAACAATTCGCAGCGTTTGGATTTCCGCATTTCGCCGCAAGGGAGATTTTAAGCGATGGGCAAGCTCGACGGTAAGGTAGCCGCAATCACCGGCGGCGGCCGCGGTATCGGCCGCGGCATCGCGAGGGCATTCGCCGCACAAGGATGCGCAGTCGTGATCAACGACCTCGGAGTTACGGTCGCGGGCCAGAAAGAAACACAGTCGCCCGCCGATGACGTCGCCAAAGAAATCAAAGCCAAGGGCGGAAACGCGGTCTCCAATCATATGGATATCGGAACCGTCGAAGGCGGAGAGGGTCTCGTCAACCAGGCGATCAAGGAGTTCGGCAAACTCGACATCCTGGTCAACGTCGCCGGCATCCTGCGCGATCGCATGATCTTCAACATGACCGAGCAGGAATGGGACGACGTGATCCGGGTGCACCTGAAAGGGCATTACTGCACGATGCGTCCCGCGTCCGCGCACATGCGCGAGCGCAAGTACGGCCGCATCATAAACTTCTCGTCGAACTCGGCGCTCGGCAGTCCCGGCCAGCCCAACTACGCGGCGGCCAAGGCGGGAATCCTGGGTCTCACCTATTCGAGCGCGAACTCTTTGCAAAAATACGGAATCACGGTGAACGCAATCATGCCGGGCGCGTCAACGCGAATGACTGATACGATTCCGGCGGGCAGGATGCCCGGCGCCACTGGGATTCCGCAATCAGACCAGGTCGAGGGTACTCCGCGCGATCCGGCCAACGTCGCGCCGATCGTGGTGTTCCTCGCCAGCGACGCGGCCGAGAAGGTGACTGGCCAATGCTTCGGTGCGTCGGGCTACCGGATCATGCGCTACCGGCATATCGCGCCCGACAAGATCCTCTACAACAACGGCCCGTGGGACGTCGACGAGTTGTTCGAGCGCCTGAAATCCACGCTGCTCGTAGATCTGGGCACGCCAAGAATGTAACGCATTCACCTCTCCCGCGGCTGGCGACTCGAGTCGCCATCCGCAAAACGGGAGAGGACGTGCGCGACACACTGGTCGCGCGCGGGTGAGGGCGCGCGCATCCGGCTCTCGAGCAAACTCTACCTTCTCGGCGGAGCAGACGCCCTTTCAATTCCAAAACTCGCGTCCAGGAACTTGATCACCCGCGCCGCATAATCCGCAGGCGCCTCGAAGATAGCGTCGCCGTGACCTTCGCTCGGCACGATCCAGATTTGCGAATTCATGCCCGCGGCGTAAAGAATCGCCTTGCCATCGGCGAGCGGTGTTATCTTGTCGTCGCGATCCTGGATGACCAGCAGCGGGCAGTTGCCAAGATTCGAAGCCGCGTCGAGCGGCGAGATTTTCCTCAAAGGCCGGCCGAACAGCCACTGCGCTTCCCAGATTACGGTGCTCGCGAACGCGGGGTTCAATCTCGAAATAGAGGGACTGCGCAAGATCAACTGCTCGAGATTCGCGTACGAGCTATCGGCGACGACCGCCGTGAAGACCGGCTGCTCGGCCTGGGCCATAATCGCTCCGGCGGCGCCCTCCGAAATTCCCAGCACCGCTATTTTGTCGAAGCCGAGTTCCTTCAGCGCGCGCGCCGTCGCAAGCGCGAACTTGCGTTTCAGCATCCCCCAGCTGACTCCGAATTCTGGATTGTTCGAACTGTAGTTCGCGACCACCGTATACCCGGCGTCATGAAGAAATTTTATGTATGGGATCAGGTCATCTTCGGTGGCCCCGTCCGCGGGCACGATCACCACCACCTCGTGCCGCGTGCCCGGAAAATACCATCCGACAACGCTGACCTGGCGATGACGCCCCGCGTCATCCTCGACCGTGCCGGCATCGAATCTCTCCGGCTCGACGTGGATCGCAGCGGCAATGTCGGTGACCGAGCCGCGTTTGAACGCTGGAACATGCGCGCCGAAAATGTCCCGGCGGTTGCCGTGATAGAGAAAGTCCGGGTACTTGAGTGAACGCGCGACGAAGTATGCGGCGACAACCCAGATCATCGCCGGGACCAGAAGAAACAACGCGCCGACCGCAAAGATACGCCGCGGCCTGCGCTTGCTCGCCACCCCGGCACCTGCGGCAGGATCGTTCGCGCTCATCGGTTATGCTTTTGTCTGATCGCACGCCCCCCCGCAAGTGCGCGCCAATCTTTGCGCCTGGCATTCCTACACCCGGCGCACCCACAACTCCGCTTGTGACCGATTCCCACGCTCCCTATGCTGCCCCACAGAGGCGCGACGCAAGATGGCCGATTGGGATCCCGAACTCTACAACCGTTTCCGTCGTTACCGCGCCGAGCCCGTTGAGCATATCCTGTCGCGGCTTCAGCTTACTGGCGATGAAACGATAGTTGACCTCGGATGTGGCTCCGGCGAGAACACGCTCGATCTCGCCCGGCGCTCCGCGGACGGTACCGCGCTCGGAATCGACGGGTCGCCCGCGATGATCGAGGCGGCGCGCAAGCTGGTCGATAAGGAATCGGAAGACTTGCAGCGCCGGGTCTCATTCGAGCTGCTCGACGTCCCGAAGTTCCACGCGGAGCGCGTTTTCTCTCTGATATTTTCCAACGCCACCTTTCAGTGGATTCCTGATCGGCGCGCGCTGTTCGTGTCGTGTTTCGCCGCGCTCAAGCCGGGCGGAAGAATCGTGGTGCAGATGCCCGCCAACGAAACCGAGACCGCCAAGGTCGAACTCGGAAAGCTCGTCCGCGAAGACCCGTGGCGCGCGATGCTCTCCGGGCGCGAGCGCGCGTTTCGCGAAGATCCGCCGGAATTTTACGCCGCGATGCTCGCCGAGCTCGGCTACCACCGCATCGACTGCTATTACCTGACGTTTCATCATCCGATGGATCATCCGGCCGACGTCGTTCAATGGTACCGCTCGACCGGGCTTCGGCCGTTCATTGACGCGCTGCCGAATGATCGCCACGACGAATTTCTGGCTGGGCTGACCGAGCGCCTCAATTCGGCGTACGGCACGACGGGCCCAATGACCTTCGACTTCAAGCGCCTGTTCATCTGGGCCACCCGCCCCGGCCATTGAAATGGCTCGCAGCCGAATCATCCCCGCGCTCGTTGCTCATGGCGGAGCGGGAGTAGCCGGTCCCGTTACCGAGCGCGCCGAGCGCCGCCGCGCGATGCTCGCGGCGATGCGCGCCGGCGCGCAGATCCTGCGCCACGGCGGCACCGCTCTGGATGCGGTCGTGGCGACGGTGGCGGCGCTCGAAGATCATCCGCTCTTCAATGCCGGCTACGGTTCACTGCTCAACTCGGAGGGCCACGTCGAGATGGACGCGTCGGTGATGGCGGCGGAGCCGGCAACCAGTGCGATCGCGAATCAAGATGAGCGACGACCGAAACGCCTGCGCCATCCGAATCATGCGGATCATGAAACCGAATATACGGTGACGGCGGGCGCGGTCGCGGCAGTCAGCCGCGTTCGCAATCCGGTCGCGCTCGCGCGCGCCATCATGGAACATTCGCCACATATAATGATGGCGGGTGCCGGGGCGGAAAGTTTTGCGCGCAAGGTAGGTATCCGTCTGGTCCGTCCCGAGGAAATGATTTCGGAGCGCGCGCGCGAGCGATGGCGCGCGCGACGACAGCAACGCGCGGTGTCCGACGCCGAGGCTGCCGCTCGCGCCGCGATTGGACATGGCACCGTGGGCGCCGTCGCGATTGATTCGCGCACCGCGATCGCCGCCGCAACTTCGACCGGCGGCGTGCCGGGCAAACTCTTCGGGCGGGTAGGCGATTCGGCGATTATCGGCGCCGGCACGTTCGCGCATGCACTCGGAGGCGCATCGGCGACCGGGCAGGGCGAGGCGATAATCCTGACTGCGCTATGCCGTGAGGCGGTAATCGCGCTTGCCGACGGCGCACCCGACGCAATCGCACGAGAGGCGATCGCTGAGATGATCGACGCAACCGGCGCAGAGGCCGGCATAATACTCGTCGATCGGCGGGGCCGAATCGGCTATGCGCACAACGCCGCCTCGATGCAAGTAGCGAGCTTCGACGCGGTTCGAGGACTGCATCATCTATGGCTCAAGCCAATCGCGACGGCGCGCCGTCCGTGACTATCGACGAGCCGCATGCCGCGACGCGTCCCGCGAGCATCCGACCCGCAATACTCGTGGCCGCAGCATTGTTCGCGCTAATTATTCTAGCCCAGGGAATCAGCGCACCGTTTCAAAAGGACGCGGAACCGCAATCCGCGCAATGGATTCAGAGCATCGTGCGCGACGGCCACTGGCTGATCCCGCGCGATGCATACGGCTATATCGACCGCAAGCCGCCACTTTTCTATTGGCTCTCCGCAACGGTCGCAAAACTCAGCGGCGGCACGGTTGACGAAGTTCGCGCCCGAGCGGTCTCCCTGGCCGCGGGCACCGCGCTCGCGGTTTGCTTACTCGCGTGGACCGCCGCAAACGTCGGCGCGCTCGAAGGATGGCTCGCGTTCGCCTTTCTCCTCGGCACCTACGGATTTGCGTCGCGCGCGACCGAGGCGCTGACCGACATGCTCCTGACGCTTCTGCTCTTCGCCTCCTATTCGCTGATTTTTCCGCTGCTCGACGAGCCCGCACGCGGCTCACCGCGCCGAACGATCCTTGTTGGCGTGATCCTTGGTCTCGGAGTTCTGACCAAGGGCCCGGTCGCGATCATCCTGTGCGCGCTGTCCGCGTTGCTCTATCTGATCTTCATGCGCCGAAGCCCGCTCCCGCTCATACGCGAGCGCTGGCCGTGGCAGGTGTTAGGAACGGTCGTCGTGTTCGGCGCGGTCTGGTACGTGCCTGCGTCGATCGTCGGCGGGCAAAAGATCCTGCGGATCATCTTCGCCGAGAATCTCGGCCACTTCATGCCCGACCAGCTTGGCGGCACCGGCGAGAGTTATCGGCCTTTCTATTTTATCGCCGCGCGACTGCTGGGCGGCGCGTTTCCGATGACGCTCCTGGTGCCGCCTGCGCTGCTCGCTTTGGCCTCCAATGGGCTTGCCGACGAAAAGCGTCGTGCGGTGATCTATCAGGCGAGCATGCCACTGGCGGTGCTGATCTTTTTCTCGATCGCGAGCGTCAAGCGCGACGACTATATCCTGCCCGCGCTGCCAGGAATCGCGATCCTGTGCGCGTCCGCATTCACATTCAACGGAGTACGCGCCGCCGCTGCGAAGTTGCGCGACATACTCGTCGCAGCATTTGTATTCGGCCCAATCTTCGCGATTCTTTTCATCGCATTTTTTTCTGACCATGCACCGCAGGTAAAACTTCAGTCGAGCGACTCCGCCTACTACGCGATCTTCAAATCTGTAGCTTGGTCGGAGGCGCCCATCTCCGCATTGTTCGCCGTTTGGATAGTCGCCGCCTCTATCGAAATATTGATCCTGGTCCGGCGCCCGTTACGCAGTGCGCTCGGAAGCGGCATTGCATTCGGTCTCAGCGCGCTTGTTCTCTGTCTGTTCTGGACCATCACGATGCGGCCCCGTCTCGCCGAAATGCGCAGTGTGAAGAGTTTCGTTCCAGTCGTTGCGGAACGTGTCAAAGGCGATCAGTTGTGTATCGCGTCTGGAATCAATTACGAGCTGTCCTACTATTACGGCGCGGCAGTACCTGATCTCAGTGATCACCGATGCGCGAATCCTCCCGCTGGAAAACCCGTCTACCTGCTCGCGACGCCGCGCGACCTGAATGCGATGGCGCCGGAATATCGCGCACGACTAAAGCACGTCGCGCAATCTAATCTGATCGGTGGCGGAGGGCCGCCGGCGCTATTTGAAATTTCGCCCGGAGCCGCTAAATAGAGAGATCGATGGCTGACCCGGCGGAACAGGCTGAGCATGCGATAAGCGCGCTGATGCGCTTCGTCGTATCTCTGATAATCCCGCTCTGGGCGCTCGCGATGCTCGCGCTCGGCGTCGAGTACCGGTCGCTCTGGTGGCTCGGATGCGGTCTTGTGGTCGGCGCAATCGGCCTGCTGTTCATGATCGGCAATCCGCTCGCAGGCCCGGTCCTCGACGTTCGCGAGAGCTGGCGGCCCGTCTCGCCACCCAAACACGACGACACCAGCCAGACTTCATCGTGACCCGCTCGTCTTTGGCCCCGAATTGCGAGCGTGCTGCGCGCGGGATATCCTTGCGATCCAGATGCCCATATTTGAGTACGAGTGCGCGCGATGCCGGGTGGTGAGTTCGCACGTGGTGATGGGATCGCCACGCCGGCGCGAGCGTCCACTGTGTCCGGATTGCGGGTCGACGCGCTTGAAGCGCGTGATGTCGTCGTTCGCGGTGGTCGAGAGCGAGTCGTCCCGGCTCGCGAGCTTCGACCCGTCCAAGCCGCGCGACGAGTCCTATTATCGCGACTCGCGCAACGTCGGACTCTGGGCGAAGAAGCGCGCCAAGGAGATGGGCGTCGATCTCGGATCGAAATTCGACGCCACCGTCGAGAAGGCGCGCAGCGGCAAGTTGATCAAGGAAATGATCTGATCCCCGACAGGAGAAGCCCATGGCAGGCGACAACAAAGACCGGCTCGGTAGCAAGATTCACGACGCCGAGGCAGCCCGCGAAGATCAGTGGGCGCGCCAGCGCGACGGGGAACTGCTCGAGAAGATGAAAGAGCGCTTGAGCCATGTCGCATGTCCGCATTGCAAGGAGTTCCTGGTCGCCAAAACCGAGTTCGGAGTGCCCATGATGGCGTGCCCCAGGGGCGACGGCGCCTGGCTCGACGCCTCGGCCCTTAAGGTGGTGTTAAAGCAGCACAAATAGCGGTCGCCGGGGTCCCGTCTGCGACCAGTTTGTAGCGCTTTCGAATTAAGATATTCTTAAGCCAGAAACATCGAACGTGAAGCGATCCTTCTTGACAGTTTCGCCCGGTCCAATTAATGAGGACTCGGTAAAGTAGCATGTATTTCAATTTCGGCGTCGCACTCGCCCTGACGATCATCGGAATCGGCTTCGTGGCGCTGATGTTCGGGCTGCAGAAGCTTCTCGCGCCGAGCAATCCCTACGATCGCAAGCTGATTCCCTACGAATGCGGTGAACCGCCGACCGGCCGCGCCTGGATCAACTTCAACGTCCGCTTCTACCTGATCGCGCTTATCTTCGTGGTCTTCGAAGTCGAAGTTGCATTCGTGTATCCGATTGCGGCGGTCTACCTCGATTGGGTCCGCTCGGGACGCCGCCTTTACGCGCTTAGCGAAATTTTAATTTTCCTGCTGATCCTGTTCGTAGGCCTGGTTTATGTTTGGGTTAAGCACGACCTCGAATGGGTCAAGAAAGTACCGGTCGAAGACTGAGGTTCTTATATGCCCTTGCTCAACACACTTCCCGATTATGTTTTGACTACCAAGACCGACGAGCTGCTGAACTGGATGCGCAAGTCGAGTATCTGGTACATGCTGTTCGGCCTTGCCTGCTGCGCGATCGAGCTGATGCATACCGGCGGTCCGCGCGCCGATATCGACCGTTTTGGCGCCTCGCCGCGCGCGTCGGCGCGTCAATCCGATCTTATGATCGTCGCGGGAACTCTCACCCTGAAAATGGCGCTTCGCACCCGGCTGCTCTACGACCAGATGCCCGATCCCAAGTACGTCATCTCTATGGGTTCCTGCGCGAGTTGCGGCGGCCTTTTCCAGCTCGCCTATTCGGTGTGCGACGGCGTGGACAAGATTCTGCCGGTCGACGTGTACGTTCCCGGCTGTCCGCCGCGTCCCGAGGCGCTGACCGAAGGCCTCTTGAAGTTGCAGGAAAAAATCATGACCGAGCGCTGGCTTTCGCGCGCGCCGAGCAACGGCAACGGTAAGGTCGCGGCCGCGTAAGCATGGAACCGCTCCAAATACTCGAGCGGGTCAAGAATCGCTTCGGTGATCGCGTTCTGGAGACAGTCGACAAGAAACCGGACCCGTTCGCGGTGATTGATCCGGGCGCAATCGTCGAGATCGCGCGCTTCATGAATGAGGATCCCGAGCTCGCGATGGACTGTCTTTCGAATCAGAGCGGGGTGGATTACAAAGACCGGATCGAGGTCGTCTATCATTTGTTTTCGTACAAGCATCGCCACACCGCGGTGTTGAAAGTGAAACTGCCGCGCGAGAATCCGGCTGTTGCGACCGTGGAAACCATCTGGAAGTCGGCCAACTGGATGGAGCGCGAAATTTTCGACCTGCTCGGCGTAAATTTCGAAGGGCACAGCGACATGCGCCGAATCCTGATGCCCGAAGACTGGATCGGTCATCCACTGCGCAAGGATTTCGTCGAGCCGGCCGAGTATCACGGAATCTCAACAGTCAGGGAGAGCCCGATAATCCGGCTCAACACGAAAGCGAAATGAGCACGCTGCATACCGAAGAGATGACGCTCAACATGGGCCCGCAGCATCCGTCCACGCACGGGGTGTTGCGCTTCGTGGTGCGCGCCGACGGCGAGGTGATGCGCGAGGCGATCCCGGACGTCGGCTACCTGCATCGGTCGATCGAGAAGATTGCGGAGAAAGTCGGCTATCACGGCTTCATGCCCTACACCGATCGCGTCGATTACGTGTGCGCGATGTTCACCAACCAGGGCTGGGGGATGGCCTGCGAGAAAATCGCGGGAATCGAAGTGCCGAAGCGCGGCGAATACTGCCGCGTGATCGCCGCGGAGTTCAATCGGATCGCGTCGCATCTGCTGTCGGTCGGCGCGATGGCGATGGATATTGGCGCGGTGACGCCGTTCACCCACGCGATCCGCGAGCGCGAGATGATCAACGATCTGATCGAAGAGCTATGCGGTGCGCGGCTGACATTTAACTATATGAGAATCGGCGGCGTCGCATGGGATCTCCCGCCCGGATGGCGCGAGAAGGCGCTGGCATACCTGGATCATTTCGATCCGATTCTCGAAGAATACAACGCGCTCATCTCGTGGAATAAAATCTACGTCGAGCGGCTGGCGAACGTCGGTGTGATCACGCCCGCCGACGCGATAAACTACAACCTGGTCGGGCCCAATCTGCGCGCGTGCGGAATCAAGTGGGATATCCGCAAAGACATTCCCTATTCCGCCTATCCGGATTTTGAGTTCGAGGTGCCGATTGGCGACGGGCATTGGGGCAAGCTCGGCGACTCGATGGACCGCTACGTCATACGGATTCGCGAGATGGCGCAGTCGTCAAAGATCCTCCGCCAGGCGCTCGCGCAAATTCCGCAGGGGCCAGTGCTCGCGAAGGTCGCGCGCAATTTCAAGCCTCCCGCGGGCGAATGCCAGATTCGACTCGAGAGCGGGCGCGGCGACATGGGTTGGTACTTGGTGAGCGACGGGACCGGCTATCCGTGGCGGGTTCATGTGCGCACCGGCTCGTTCGCGGCGATGGGGATCATCCAGAAACTGAGCGCAGGTTTGATGATCGCGGACCTGGTCACGCTGATCGCGAGCCTCGACGTGATCGCGCCGGAGATAGATCGTTAAACAGAGATAGGTTCGTTAGAGCTAGATGGAGACCCTGATTCACAACCTGATCGCGTCGGGCACATTCGGGCGCAATGCGTCGCCGTCGATTGTCGCCGCGATCGTAATCTTCGTGATGAGCGCTGTAGTCTTCCTCGGCGTCGCGTTTCCATTTGCCGGGATCGTTAGCTGGGCTGAGCGCCGGGTATGGGCTCGAATCCAGTCGCGCGTCGGTCCCAACCGTGTGGGTCCCCAGGGATTTCTCCAGTGGTTGGCCGACGGTGTGAAAAATGTCTGCAAGGAAGACATCATCCCTGACGAGGCGGATGCACCGCTCTTCAAGCTTGCGCCGTACCTGGTGATCCTCGCATTCATTCTGCCGTGGGCGGTGATGCCTTTTTCGTCGTCGCTGATTCTCGCCGACATGAACGTCGGCATCCTCTACATGACGTCGGTGACGGCGCTCACGGTGGTTGGCGTGCTGATGGCGGGATGGGCATCGAATGACAAGTGGTCGTTGATCGGAGGAATCCGTTCGGCGGCGCAAATAGTCAGTTACGAAATTCCCGCGGGGCTTTCGATCTTCCCGGTCGTGATGATGACCGGGACACTTTCGATGCAAGGGATCATCAAGGGCCAGGGATGGGCGCCGCAACATTGGTTCCTGTTCGCTAATCCGTTCACGTTCGTCGCCGCGAATATCCTTTATATATCCGCGCTCGCCGAGGGTAATCGCACTCCGTTTGACTTGCCCGAAGCCGAATCCGAACTGGTGGCCGGTTTCGCAACTGAGTACAGCGGGATGCGCTACTTGTTCTTCTTCATGGCGGAGTGGGGAAATCTGTTCATCATCGGCGCGATCATAACGACCTTGTTCCTCGGCGGATGGCAGTTCCCGCACGTGACCAACAACGTGGTCGCGATGAACATTCTTGAAGTAATCGTGTTCAACGTCAAAGTACTATTCCTGGTTTTCGTTTCGATGTGGATTCGCGCGACCCTGCCGCGCGTGCGGATCGATCAACTGATGACTGTGTGCTGGAAATACTTCGTGCCGATCGCGTTCGTGAACATGATCGGGACCGCGGTCTGGGTCGCGATTTGGCCCGACGGCAACGCGGCGATGGGCTATATAATGTTGGCGGCCGGAATCGCGCTCGCGGTCGTATTCATCCAGCGCGTTATCTACTATCTCAAGCGTTCGCGGATGGAAGTCTACTTCAATCCGACTATATAGAGGCCCGATGAGCGCAGTTTCCGAATACGCACAAAATATTAAAGATACGGTCTTTACGATTTTCGAAGGGATGGCCGTGACCGCGTCGCATTTTATGCGCAAGCCCTACACGGTGCAGTATCCCGATCGGATGCCGGTGCGGGTGCAGGACACGCTGCCGTTCCGCTATCGCGGAATATTGGAAGTCGATCTCGAAATCTGCACCGGATGCCTCGCCTGCGAGCGCGCCTGTCCGATCGACTGCATAGTCATTGTGGTCGACAAGGATCCTCAGACGCGCCAGATGCTGCTCTCGCAGTTTGATATCGATATAGCCAAATGCATGTACTGCGGACTATGCAGTGAGCCATGCCCTACTGGTTCGATTCATCACACGACTGAGTTCGAGGGCGCTGACTATTCGCTGGAAAGTCTGATCCGCCGCTTCGTCAAGGATCCGGTGATTGCCTACAAGCCCAAAAAGGGGCCGGAAACCGATCCGCGAATCGCGCCGATTCTGAATCGCGGCATGACCTACCTCGATCAATGGGCGCAGCCGGGCGGCGAAAAGCCGGCCGAGGAAGAACCGGCCTAGCGGATCGAAGACGAACGGGGAGAGTCGAATCCGATGCTTGCACAGGCGATTTTCTATGCGCTCGCCGCGCTGACCGTAGGCTCCGCGGTGATGGTCGCGTTCTCCCGCAACATTGTCTACTCGACGTTCGCGTTGCTCGGCGCGTTCATGGGTGTAGTAGGTATCTACATACTACTCGCCGCGGACTTTGTAGCTATGGTGCAGTTGCTAGTCTATGTCGGTGGAATCCTGGTACTGACTATATTCGCGGTGATGCTGACGGCCGGAATCGCCGACGTTACGGTATCCAATCGCGCGGTTGGCACCGGCTCCGCGATCGTAACAGTTGGAATCGCCGCCAGCCTGATGATGTATGCGGTAATGCGCACGCCATGGCATCAGGCGACAGCTGTCTCGATCGCGCCAACCACTTATGCAATCGGTAACGCATTCCTGGGCGATTATGTGTTGCCGTTCGAAGTCGCGTCGCTGGTTCTGCTCGCGGCGCTAATCGGCGCGATAGTCATCTCGCGCCACGAGGCGAAGGAGTAGGGGAGCTGGGGATGGGCGGAGGAATCACGCTTGACCATTTCCTGGTCCTGAGTCTGGTCATCTTCTCGCTCGGTATCTTCACGGTTCTGACCCGGCGCAACGCGATCGGAATCCTGATGGGAGTCGAACTCATTCTCAACTCCGCCAACATCAACTATCTCGCGTTCGCGTTCTATGGCGGTGGAAAGTACGACGGACAAATCTTCGCAATTTTCGTGATCATGCTGGCGGCCGCCGAAGCGGTGATCGGTCTCGCGGTCGTGCTGGCGATTTATCAGAATTTCAAAACGATTGATGTCGACGCGACCGAGACTCTGAGTGGATAGACGCATCGCGTTTCACGCTGTATTTTCCGCGTTTGCGCAGCCCTGCGCGCCGATGCAGTTTACCTTTCGGGCACCCCTGTTTTCTGCTTATATCAGCGCGGCTGATTTCATGAATTGGGAATTCGCGCAGTCGATAAGGAAGATTGGGCGCTAGGCGATGGACCATCCGATAAACGTTACCTTCATCAGGTTGATCGTGCTGTTGCCACTGGTCGGCGCGGCGATCAATTTCCTTGCCGGCGCGTGGTTGCAGAAGACCTTCGGCAAACGAGCAATCAGCCTGGTCGGATGCGGCGTCGTCATCTTCGCCTTCATGATCGCGTTGGGCGCTTTCCGCGCGATGCTCGGGTTGGCGCCCGAAAACCGCTTCATGCTCGACGACCTCTGGCGATGGTTCGACGTCGGCGGACTGAATCTCGACATCGCGTTCTGGCTCGATCCGCTCTCGATGGTGATGACGCTGATAATCACCGGCGTCGGCGGACTCATCCACATCTACTCGACCGGCTACATGCACGACGACGACGGCTACTGGCGCTTCTTCGGATGGCTCAACCTGTTCACCTTCGCGATGCTGGTGCTCGTTCTCGGCGACAACCTGTGGCTGATGTTCGTGGGATGGGAAGGTGTCGGGCTGTGCTCGTTCGCGCTGATTGGCTTCTGGTACAAGGTGCTCGCCAACACCACCGCCGGCAACAAGGCATTCATCGTGAATCGGATCGGCGACCTCGCCTTCGTGATCGCGCTCTTCAGCCTGTTCGCCGCGCTCGGATCTGTCGGGCATCCCACGCTCATCACGCGCGAGATTGCAGGGTACGCGCCGATGTTGCAAGGCATGCCGATCAACTTCGCGGGCTTTCACTCAGCGCATCAGCTGGTCGGCTTCGTGACGCTTTTGATGTTCATCGGAGCGACCGGCAAGTCCGCGCAGATTCCGCTGTTCGTGTGGCTGCCGGATGCGATGGCGGGTCCGACTCCGGTCAGCGCGCTGATTCACGCCGCCACGATGGTCACCGCGGGCATCTACATGGTCGCGCGACTCAACTTTCTTTTCTCGATGTCGCCGTTTACGTTGACGGTGATCGCGGTGGTCGGCGCATCGACGGCGCTTTTCGCCGCGACCATCGGCATCGCGCAAAACGACATCAAGAAGGTCCTCGCCTACTCGACTGTGAGCCAGCTCGGCTACATGTTCGCGGCGCTCGGAGTCGGCGCGTACTCGGCTGGCGTCTTTCATCTGATGACTCATGCGTTCTTCAAAGCATGCTTGTTCCTCGGCGCCGGTTCCGTCATCCATGCGATGGGCGGAGAGCAGGACATGCGCAAGATGGGCGCGCTCCGGCACAAGATGCCGATCACCTTTCTGACGTTCTTCGCCGCGACTCTCGCAATCTCCGGCGTGCCGCCATTCGCCGGCTTCATGTCAAAGGACGAAATTATCTGGCAAGCCTTTTCTCACGGCCACGTCGTGGTTTGGGCGATGCTGCTGATTGGCGCAGGGATCACGGTCTTCTACATGTTCCGCCAGGTCTACATGACGTTCTTTGGCGAGTTCCGCGGGACTCACGAGCAGGAGCATCATCTGCACGAGTCGCCACCGTCGATGGCCTACGTGCTGGTCGTGCTTGGCGCGCTTTCGGTGGTCGGCGGGCTCGTGAAGATTCCGGAATTCATTGCGACCTACAAGCCCTTCGAGGAATTTCTCGATCCCGTTTTCAGCTCTGAGGTGACGCGGCGATTGATCGAGTCGGGAATCCACAGCCACGGGACCGAGGCCGCATTCGGGTTCATCACATTCACTATGGTTGTGCTCGGATGGCTGGTCGCCGATCTCATGTACCGGCAGCAGAAGATCGATCCCGCAAAGATTAGTCAGATGTTCGGCGGAGTAGTATACGACTTGGTACTCAATAAGTACTACGTCGATGAAATCTACGATGTAGCGATCGTACAACCGTATCTCTTTGCTACTCGCGCATTTGCCTGGTTCGATTCCAACGTGATCGACGGCGTCGTAAACTTTGCCGCGACGATCACGATCTTTCTCGCATGGATATCGGGACTGTTCGATCATTACATTGTCGATGGACTCGTCAATTTCGCCTCCAATCTGACGCTTGATGTGGGCGGCAGGCTGCGCAGGCTTCAGACTGGTTCGATCAATGGGTACCTGTACGGAATGCTCGCCGCGGTGATGCTGATATTGCTCGCGCGCGCGGTCGCGAGAGCATGACGCAAATGAGAAGAGCGAAACTGAGATGAGTCACCTGCTTACGCTGATAACCTTCGTTCCGATCGTTGGGATGGTGCTGATCCTGGCGCTGCCCGACGCCAGCAAAGCCACATTCAAGTGGATTGCCGCCGCAGCCACCGTGCCGCAGCTCGCGATCGCGCTTTACCTGTACGAGCACTTCGACACCACGACCAGCGCCGTTCAGTTCGCCGAGAAAACATCTTGGATGCCCACGTACCACATCAACTACTTCATGGGCGTTGACGGTATCAGCATCTCGATGGTGCTGCTGACGGCGATCATCATGTTCGTTTCCGTGTTCGCGAGCTTCGGGATCAACCGCGCGGAAAAAGGTTACTACGCGATGCTCCTCATGCTCGACACCGGCATGATGGGCGTCTTCGTGTCGCTCGATTTCTTTCTCTTCTATATTTTCTGGGAAGTCATGCTGCTGCCGATGTACTTTCTCATCGGCATCTGGGGCGGCCCGCGCCGCGAGTATGCAGCCATAAAGTTCTTCCTCTACACGCTGCTCGGCTCGGTACTCATTCTGCTTGCGATGCTTGGGTTGTATTACTATGGAGCGACTCCGACTTTTGACTTGACCGAGCTTGCCGCGAACTCCAGCCATTACTCGATTGGATTCCAGCGCATAGTCTGGATCGCCTTGTTCATCGGCTTCGCAATCAAGATTCCGGCTTTCCCGTTTCATACCTGGTTGCCCGACGCCCACGTCGAAGCACCCACCGCAATCTCAGTGATCCTGGCCGGTGTGCTCCTCAAGATGGGCACCTACGGTATTCTGCGCGTCAATTTTTCCGTTTTGCCATTAGCCAGTTACCAGCTCGCGTGGCTATTTCTGGGTGTCATCGGGACTATCAACATAGTATATGGCGCGATGTGCGCGATGGCGCAGACTGACTATAAGAAGCTCATCGCATACTCGTCGATCAGCCACATGGGTTACGTGATGCTCGGGCTCGCGTCGTTCACTGCGGCCGGGATCAACGGCGCGGTTCTCCAGATGTTCAACCACGGCACGATCACGGCGATGCTCTTCATCCTGGTCGGCGTGATCTACGATCGCGCGCATCATCGCGAGATCAACGGCTTCGGCGGACTCGCGCAGCAGATGCCGATCTATACCGCGATTACCGGGTTCGCTTTCTTTGCCGGGATGGGCCTGCCCGGCATGTCCGCGTTCATATCCGAAGTGCTGGTGCTGCTCGGCGCGTGGCAAACGCATCCTCTGATGACGGTGTTCGCCGCCGCGACCGCGATTCTAACCGCCGCCTACCTGCTCTGGACGTTCCAACGAATCTACCTCGGCCCGTTGAACGAAAAATACAATGGCTTTTCGGATCTCAGCTTCCGCGAGGCGTTCACGCTGGTCCCGCTCGGTGTAATCGTACTGATACTCGGAGTCTACCCGCACGCGGTTCTCAGTCTGCTCAACACTTCGCTGGTTCATCTCAATCAGGTCGTGCTGTCGAGTTCGAACGCAGCGGTCGCGATGATTCGCTGAGCCGGCTCGAGACGAAATCAGATGGACCTTGGAAATTTCGCGAGTCTGAGTCACTTCATTCCGGAGTTGATCCTGGTGGCGGGTATTTTGGCCATCGTGATCATCGATCTGATCGTTCGCGACAAAGCCCGACTCGGCGGCCTCGCACTGGCTACCGCGGCCGCATCGCTACTGGCTATTAACCTCGAGCCGGTGCTTTCTGGCGCCTGGCTATTCCATCGGATGTTGGTGTTCGATTCGTTCGCGATTTATTTCCGCGCGTTGATCGCGCTCGCAGCCGTCATCGCAGTCTGGATGTCGATCGGCTCGGAGGAAGTGCATAGCTGCGATCAGGGCGAGTACTACGCGATTCTGCTCGCAAGCACGTTCGCGATGTTTCTCATGGCGGAATCGGCGAATCTGCTGATGGCGTATCTCGCGCTCGAGTTCGTCAGCCTGACCTCCTACATCCTGACCGGATTTTTGCGTCACAACCGGCGCTCGCTCGAAGCCGCGCTCAAGTACTTGATCTATGGCGGAGTCGCATCGGGCACCATGATCTACGGCATGAGCTGGATATTCGGACTCACCGGCTCGCTCGATTTCACCGTGATCAATAAGGCGCTGTCGACGCCCGGCCATCTGCCGGTGCTCACGTTGTTCATCGCGTTAGTGCTGATCCTGACCGGTATGGGTTACAAAGTTTCGTCGGTGCCGTTCCACATGTGGGCGCCCGACGTTTACACCGGCGCCCCGATTCCGATCACTACCTTCCTCGCGATCGGTTCCAAGGCCGCCGGCTTTGCGCTGCTGACGCGCTTTTTCTTTCCGGCCATTTCGCATCTTGCCGTGGGCGGGAGTTGGACTGCGTTGGTCGGTGTCGATTGGCCGCAGTTGCTGCTCTTCGTTTGCATCATCACGATGACGCTCGGAAACCTGGCCGCCCTTCAACAGACCAATATGAAGCGGCTGCTGGCCTATTCCAGTATCGCGCAGGCTGGATACGCACTAATGGGATTCGTCGTTCTGTCTAACGATGGCATCCGCGCGATGCTGTTCTACTTGTTCGCGTACTATGTAATGGACGCGGGCGCTTTTCTGGTCGTCATGATCGTGGCAAACTCCACGGGCCGTGAGGACATTGACGCTTATCGCGGGCTTGCGTGGCGCGGAGGTATAGTCCCCGCGGTCGCACTGACTATCTTCCTCTTCTCGCTAACTGGTATTCCTCTGACTATTGGATTCATTGGCAAGTTTTACCTGTTTGCCGCGGTGATCCGCGGCCAGTTCTACATACTGGCTATTGTCGGAATACTCAATTCGGTGGTATCGCTGTATTACTATCTGAAACCGATTCGAATGATGTTCTTCGAGCAGCCGCGTGGCGACGAAGGCACGGTCCGCTTCGAGGCGTGGAATTACGGCTTGATGGGAGTGCTCGCCTGCGCGACGATCGTGTTCGGACTCTACTGGTCGCCGATCATCGAGTTCGCCAACCGCTCGCTCAACTTCTTCACCGGCCCGGCCTGAGCGTCGTTAACCAGTTAACCAGTTAACGAGCTTCATTCGAACACGATCGTGCGGTTGTGATGGAGCAGCACCTGCTTCTTGAGGTGCGCGCGCACTGCCTTTGCCAATACCATCACTTCGAGATCCTTGCCCTTGCGCGCGAGGTCGGCGACGGTGTCGCGATGCGTCATCGGTGCGGTCGCTTGCGCGATTATCGGTCCCGCGTCGAGTTCCTCGGTCACGTAGTGTGCGGTCGCCCCGATCAGCTTCACGCCGCGATCGTGCGCCTGCTTATGCGGCCGCTGACCGGCGAAAGCCGGCAGAAAACTGTGATGAATGTTCACGATCGGCTTGGTCCACGCGCGCAGAAATTCCCCCGACAAGACCTGCATGTAGCGCGCGAGCACGATCGTGTCCGCATCGAGTTCATGTAGCCGCTTCAAGAGCGCAGTCTCGGCTTCCGATTTCCGATCCTTCAACACCGGAATCACGGTGAACGGCACCTCGAATGGGCGCGCCAGCGATTCGAGGTCCGGATGATTGCTGATGACGCCCACGATATCGCCGTCGAGTTCGCCAACATGATGGCGGCTCAGCAGATCGATCATGCAATGAGGCAGCCGCGATGCCATCACGACCACGCGATCCCGCTTGGCCACGTCAAAAAGATGCCAGCTCAAATGCTCCCACGGCATCAGCGAAAGTATCGAGGCGTCGAGCTCCTTCGAGAACTCGGCGATCGGCAGGCGCAGGCTCTCGAAATGAATTCGCCAGAAGAAATGTCCGTCTTCGTCGTCGGAGTATTGGTCGGACGTGATAATATTGCAGCCCAGGTCAAACAGATGGCCGGCGACGCGGGCGATTATACCCGGACGATCGATGCATGAAATGAGTAGAGTCGCTTTGCCTTCGGCCACCAGTCTCGCTCCATCGTCAATAGTGACTATCGGCTCCAACTAGCTATTCTAATGTCCCGGCACTCAAATTCACAAACTACCGAGCCCGGCGTGTTGTATGTAGTCGCAACTCCAATTGGTAATCCCGACGACATTTCCGCCCGCGCGATTCGCACTCTCACCGACGCCGATTTGATCGCATGCGAAGACACTCGGCGCACCGGTCAGATGCTCGCGAGCCATCAGATTCGCACCCCGACGATCAGTTATTTTGAGCATAACGAGGAACGGCGTGTGCCTGAACTGATCGAGCGCATGGTCGCGGGCGGGAAGATCGCGCTGGTCACCGATGCGGGCACTCCCGCGATTTCCGACCCCGGCTTCCGCATCGTGCGCGCCGCTCTGGAAGCCGGCATCCGCGTTGTCGCGATTCCGGGAGCATCGGCTGCGATCGCGGCGCTCTCGGTCTCGGGCCTTCCCACCAATCGATTCACCTTCGAAGGATTTTTGCCGGCCCGCGACGCGCCGAGGCGCCGCGCTTTGGACGATCTTCGCGACGAAGCGCGCACGATGATCTTCTATGAGGCCCCGCGCCGCCTCGCCGATACCCTCGCTGCAATGGTCTCTGCCTTCGGCGATTCGAGGTCGGCCGCGGTGGTCCGCGAAATTTCCAAGACCTACGAGGAGACAGTTCGCGGGACGCTCTCCGATCTCGAACGCCGCTTTGGCGCGAAGCCCGCGCTCGGCGAAATTACGATTATCGTCGAGGGTCTGACCGCCACAACTCCGACCGCGAGCGACGACGCGCCAGTCACCGTTGAAGTCCGAATCGCGGTTGAAGCCCTGCGCGAGGCGGGCCTCAGTCTGAAGCAAGCGAGCGCAGTCGTGGCTAGATTGACCGGCCGTGGGCGTCGCGAAGTCTATCAGAACGTCCTTAAATCGCGCGAAGATGACGATTCCGCCGATGACTAAGCGGTGGACGCTCGTGTACTTGCCCGCTTGCAGTCGCATTACCGGTGCGGTTCAATGACCAATAGGAGCAGTGTGGGGATGGTGAAGAGGGCGATTGACCCGCAGTCGGCTGGCCGGCCCCGAAAAACAGGCGCGAGCAATCCGATCGCGGTGCTCGTGGTTCACGGACCCAATCTCAATCTGCTCGGAGAGCGCGAGCCCGAAGTTTACGGCCGCACCCGCCTCAAGGATATCGACAAGGAACTTAAAGCTTTGGGACGCGAGCTGGAAATGAAAGTCGAGACGTTCCAGTCCAACGGCGAGGGCGCTATCGTAGATCGAATCCAGAAAGCGCGCGGCAACACCGACGTATTGCTGTTGAATCCCGGCGCCTACACGCATACCAGCGTCGCGATTCGCGATGCGATCCTGGCGGTCGATATCCCGGTGATCGAGGTCCATCTGTCCAACGTGTATCGGCGTGAGGCATTTCGTCATCATTCGACAATCGCGGATGTTGCGCACGGCCGGATCATGGGCTTTGGCGCAGAGAGCTACAGCCTTGCGCTCCGGGCGGCGCGCACGCTCGTCGAATCTTCGCGGCGACGGAGCGACTAACCGATGTCCAGCAGCGATCAGGCAACCCGGCGATCCGGCATCCTCAGAAAGCACGGAGACCAGATGGAAGTTCGCGAAATCAAAACCCTGCTTGTCCTCATGCGAGACTACGGGCTCGTGGAACTCGAGATCGAGGACAAGAAGGGCAAGGTGCGCCTGGTGCGCGGCGGCGCGCGCGCGTCGTTTGAAGAGACCTCCTCCGCCGAGCACATGCCGGCGCGAGTGGCCACCTCGATCAAGATGGCCTCGCGGCACGTCGAGGCGACCACTGAGGACGGAGCGAAGGCTGCCGGCAAGATCGATCTCGAGCCGAATCAGAAGTTGATCGAAAGCCCGATGGTCGGCACTTTCTATCGGGCCGCATCGCCCGACGCCGCTCCGTTCGTCGAAGAGGGAAGCTCGATTCGCAAGGGCCAGCCGCTTTGCATAATCGAAGCGATGAAGATGATGAATGAGATCGAGTCGCCCGCGGCCGGACGGGTGATCCGAATCCTCGCCGAGAACGGCAACCCGATCGAATACGGCCAGCCGCTGATGATAATCGAAGTGGCGTAGAGAAAGTCGATGTTCAAGAAACTGCTGGTAGCGAATCGCGGCACAATCGCCATCCGCATTATCCGTGCATGCCGCGAGTTGGGAATCTCGACAGTCGCGGTATTTTCGACCGCCGACAAAGACGCCCTGCACGTCCGCATGGCGGATGAATCCGTATGTATCGGGCCGCCCGCCGCGGAAGACAGCTATCTCAACATCCCGGCGATTCTGAGCGCCGCGACCACCTTCGGCGCTGACGCGGTCCATCCCGGCTACGGCTTCCTTTCGGAAAACGGTGACTTCGCCGAAGCGTGCCAGCGCTCGGGGCTGAGCTTCGTCGGTCCGCGCGCGCGTCACATAAGATTGATGGGCGACAAGCCGCGCGCCCGCCGCATCATGAAGCGCGCCGGAGTTCCCGTGCTGCCCGGCAGTGAGGGCACTGGCGTGACGGAGCTTCGCGAGGCGCAGGTTGACGCGAAACGATTGGGCTACCCGGTCTTGATCAAGGCGGCGGCCGGTGGCGGCGGCAAAGGTATGCGCATCGTGCGCGACGCGAACGAGTTGGCGCATTTGTTCGCGCTGGCGCAGGGGGAATCCGAGTCGTCGTTCAGCTCGCGCAAGATGTATCTCGAAAAATATCTCGAGCGCGCGCGCCACGTGGAGTTTCAGATTCTTGCCGACAATCATCGCCAGGCGATTCATCTTGGCGAACGCGACTGTTCGATTCAGCGCCGCCATCAGAAAGTGATCGAGGAATCTCCGTGTCCGATTCTGACCGCGCGGCTGCGCGAGAAGATGGGCAAGGCGGCGGTTCGCGCCGCGAACGTGGTCGGCTACTCGAACGTCGGCACGGTCGAATTCCTGCTCGCGCCAGGCGGCGAGTTTTACTTCATCGAAATGAATACCCGGATCCAGGTCGAGCACGGCGTGACCGAGATGGTCACCGGAGTCGATCTGGTGAAGGAAAGTATCGCGATGGCGATGGGCGAGCCGCTCGCGCTGAAGCAGCGGCAGGTGACGTTCAAGGGCGCCTCGATGGAATTCCGCATCTACGCCGAGGATCCCGAGCGCGGCATTCCGTCGCCCGGCGTCGTGAGCAATCATCATACGCCCGGGGGACTCGGGGTTCGCGTCGAGACCGCGCTCTACGACGGCTACCGCGTGCCGGTGCAGTACGATCCGCTGATCGCAAAACTGATCGTGCACGCCGAGACCCGGCCCGAGGTGATCGCACGCGCCAAGGCGGCGCTGCGCGAGTACGTGATCGACGGCATCAAGACCAACATCCCGTTGCATCTGAAGATTCTGCACGATCCCGATTTCAATCGCGGCGAGTTCGCGACCGACTTCCTGCGCCGCTATGAGCCGAAGGAAAGAGAAGCCCATCCCGCGGCCGCATCGCCGATCAGCAAAGCCTCTTGACCGCAACGCTCCGCGCCATGCTTGATAGTGTAGGTGGCCGCGCGCCAACATCGTCGAACTGAAACCTGAAGGTGTACTCAATCTAGACAAATGCGACGACTAACTACCGCACTCATATTTGCTGTGCTTGCGATTGCTCTGTTTGCGCTGATGCCCCTCGCCGCGCCGACGTTCGCGGAAGATGGGATCAATCCGATGATTCCTGGCGGCGACGCCGCCCCTGCGGGACACGCGCCCAAGGCAGTCGTCGCGGTTCCGCTCTACGACTTCGGCACCGCGCTCGAAGGCACGACGGTCCATCACGTCTTCACGATCAAGAACGCCGGCCAGGGCTACCTGGATATCCGCGGCGTCAAAACCTCGTGCGGCTGTACGATCGGCAGCCCGTCGAAGTCGCATGTTGCGCCCGGCGACGACAGCCAGATAACGGTCTCCTTCGACACCCGCTTTCAGAAGGGGCATCAGGTCCGCACGATCACCGCCTTCACCAACGATCCCAAGAATGCCGACGTCACGATGACGATGCAGGGCGTCATCAAGAAGCAGGTCGAAGCGTCGCCCAACGAAGTCTCGTTCGGCACCGTGCGCAAGGGCAGCGAGGGCACCAAGGAGATTGTGATCAACGATCTGATGGGCAACGGACCGTTCCAGGTCGGCCCGATCAGCAACTCGAACTCCTCGATCAAGGTGGTTCAGGAAAAGCGCACCGACGGAAAGCCGGGTGCGCTGCTCAAAGTCTCGTTGCTGAAGACGATGCCGCTCGGGGCGTTCGACGATACGATCAAAGTGACGACCAATCGGGTGCCGCTGAATGTCGACGTGTTCGGCACCGTGACCGGCGACTTGAATGTCGATCCGGTGCAGGTTTCGTTCGGGCTCGTTCCGCGCGGTCAGGATATCGTGCGCCTCGTGAAGCTCAGCAACGCGGGGGCTCATCCGGTGAAAGTGCTCGACGTGAAGAGCAGCACTCCGTCCGTGGTCGCATCGGCGGAGCCGGTCGCAGCGGGCAAAGAATACAAGCTGACCGTGATGCTCCGGCGCGGCACTCCCGACGGCCAGCTCCACGGTCAATTGACGATCAAGACCGACGACCCGGACCAGGCGACGATCATCCTGCCGTTCTACGCGATCGTGGGCCAATACACGACGAGCTGAACGCCCGATCGACTTGGACGAAGAAAAAGGGATCCCAGGTTTTGGGGCAGAAACGGCCTCCTTGCCGTTACTTGCCATCTTGGCGCGATCGGCGCTTGGCGCATCTGCAACCCCTTGTGCGCCAGCGCTTTCCATCCGGAATCGTGAATGAGCGTCGTGGGGACAATTCGTTGCCGGATGTAGCTGCGGCGCCGGTACGCGAGCCGAAGTCTTTCCTAGTTCTCTGCGTGGTTCTCTTCGGGTTTCTCTTAAAGTCTGCATTCGCTTTGGCAACATCACAGGTCTGACGACGCGGATTGGTGGCATCAAGCCACACATCGTGAAGAATGCCACCGGGTCTCGGTTTGGGTAAGGCTGAACAGTTCATCCCTGAACTTTCGTGGCGATCCGGTAGATTCGCGTTGCTAATGGCACTGAGGTGAAAGAGAGGAGCTTAATTTTAATGTGAAACCCGCGCTGGGTTTCACACTTCCTTCGGCAGGGGTGACCCCTGCACCCAGTGTTAAATGAAAAATGCGGCGCGGAGTTTACCCTGAGCGAAGCCGAAGGGCGCCTGTTAGAAGGGGTGGGTGTGAGTTACCTCGCCCGTTAGGTTACTGGAGAGGCGGACGCCTTGCTTCAGGTTTTCGGAAGCCGATTGAGATTGAAGTATCGGATCGAATATGCGCTCGTGCAAGAAATTCATAATTTCTTGCTCTTTGGTTCCAAGCGTGATCTGCATGTTCCCTCTGCGTTTCTGAGTTGAATGTACGCTAACCCGAGTTTCAGGGTAGTGGTTTCACACTCAGAGACTCAAAACCTTAACCGATGGGTCCGCCAATGTCGCCTCGCGGCCAAAGCGGTTCACCGCGCGCGGATCGGTTGGCGCAAGAGCATCGCTTCGCCCTTCGGGAATACTCAGGGCAGGCTCCGGGCATTTTACTTCGTTCAGGACGACAAGATTGGATGCGGCGACTAGGAACCGGAACCGGCTTCGCGTACGCGAAGCTGTCCGAGGTCCCTCCACTGCGCTCGCATTGCGAGCTTCGGTCGGGATGACGGAATCGGCGTGAAGTCCGAGGTCCTTCCGCTGCGCTCGCATCGCGAGCGCAGGTCAGGATGATTGATCGGCGTGAGTCCGAGATCTTGCGCGAGGTCTGGTCAACAATCACGGGCTGGGACGCCTGTGCCACTGGAATAATCTGGAATGAGAAAGCGCTTTTGGCGCCTGATAATCACGTTTTCGCGATACTGGACAGGATCGAATTGCGGAACCTTTTCGAAGGCTGACCGAAAATCCTCTGTTTACATTTGTTATTAAGATGTTTGACGTGATTCTTGACTGAAATCGATGATATAAATAGGTTGTTTGCTCAAGTTCGGGGGGATTCGATGACAGTCGAGGACGCGCTGCGAAAGATCGCGCTGCTGCGCAAGGTCAGCTCCGATAAGGGAGCCCTGCCGGCAGAGAAAGCGACTGCGTACCGTTTGGAGAAGATCCTGATGGAGCGCTACGCGATCAAGGCCAAGGAAGTTCCTGACCCCTCGCCAGCGCACGTATTTCGCGCGAACTGGAGATACTTCGACGACCTCTTTGAAGAGTTCGGGTTGCGCTTGAGCCATTTCGGCGGTCGCGGCAGCGCCGAGGTCGGAACAAACATCGTCGTCTATATCAGGCTTGGCGCCAGCCAATGGTGGATCGAAGAGAAGACCGCGAGTGGTTGGAAACGGACCGTTCGTGACCGGGGTATAGATTCGCTTCGCGAATACCTTAAGACGCACGCGCCAAGGACTTACTCGTTTCAACGGCGCTGATCGCCGCGGCCGTTAAGCCGTTAAACACAATCATCCTCCCCGTTAGGATTCAGACCGCTGCGCGGGGCGGCAGGGGTGACCCCTGCACCCAGTGTCCATTCAATCGCAAAGCAGCCCACAGAGCGCGAACGCCATTTTGCTCTCGGCCGCTGGAAAGCTTTCCGAATTTCGCGCTGGTTCAGTTCAATCACGGGCAGGGACGCCCGTGCACTCAGAATCAGGAAAGACCACGGGCGCGGCGGAGGTGACTTGTCTCAAGCCTTCGGCGCTCCTTATAGTCAATAAGTAGGGCTGGAATTCGCGGCGTTGGGGGATTCGCCAGGCTTAAATGGCTCGGAAGGGTAAATCGGGCATCTTTTCGCGGCTGTTGGACCGGATGAGCGACTACGCCATCGGTCTGCTCACCAAGCCGATAAAAAGTTATGCGCTGCATATCCCGAACGACATTGCGGCGCTGAAGCGTCATATACGCAAGGGCGACGTTATCCTGGTAGAAGGAAACGAGCGGATCAGCGAATGTATCAAGTACCTGACCCAGAGTTCGTGGTCGCATTCGGCGATATACGTCGGCGACGAGCCGATTCGGCGCAATCCGCAGCTCAAGGCGCCGCTGGTCGCACAGTTCGGTGAGGAAGCCAACTTCCTGGTCGTCGAGGCGATCGTCGAGGCGGGCGTGGTGCTCTCGCCGCTCAGCAAGTATCGCGATTTCAATATCCGCGTATGCCGCCCGTTCAACCTATCGTCGGCGGACCTGGCCGAAGTGATGGACGAGGCGATTCGCAGCGTCGGCGATACTTACGACTTGCGCAACGTGATCGATCTCGCGCGCTATTTTCTGCCGGTCAGCCTGGTGCCCGCGCGCTTTCGCCGACAAGCCTTGCAGTTCGGCAGCGGAGAGCCGACCCGCGTCATATGCTCGAGTGTGATCGCATCGTCGTTCCATCGGGTGCGCTTTCCGATCGTGCCGAACTACGAGCAGTTGCCGCCCGAGACGGTCGAGCCGCCCCGCCGCAAGCTGTGGCCGATCCACGCGAAGACCGGGGCCCTGCAATATGGGGTGCTCAAGATGGTTTCGCCGACGTTGATAACGCCGCGCGATTTCGACTTGTCACCCTATTTCGAAATCGTCAAGTTCAATATTATCGAGAACATGCGCTTCGACTATCACAAGATTCTATGGGCTGAAGACACGCCGCCGGCGCACGTCAACCCCGGTGTTCAGGTAAAGAAGGGTGCTTGACGGCCTGACGGCCCGTTGAAAATGAAAATCGAAATCGACAGGCGCGAATCGCAAACCCCTCGGGGAGTAATCGAGTGAACGACGAACAAGAGCATCCAGGCGGACGGCGCGAGCTTTTAGAAAAGACGATCGCGAAGATTTTGCATCGCCACTGCAACTTCGGATGGGCGAACTATTACATCCCGAGTGAGAAGTTCCCGAGTCTGATCGAGGAGCTGGTCGAGGTGATGAGTCCGGGCGGTCAGGCCGGTCACGAGGAGCTGGTGCAATTTTTCCTTGGCGTGCAGAGGCTGTCGTCGGTACAGGAGCGCGTCGCGAAATTGGAGCGGGAGTTCTCGGTTTATAAGCGGGGGTAGGTGGTAGTCGATACGCCTTTGGTCGATGTCCGTGCGAAACCGCTGTCAAGTTGGATATTCGGGAGTTACGCGCAGGAGCTGAGTCCGGCAGCCGCGTCGATCAATGCGTTCTTGGCCTCTGCTACTTATATGGGGTCGATGTTGACGTTGACTACAAAGAGGCATTCCGGCTGTTGTCGCTAGCGGGCACCTCGCGTGCCGTGGCAAACCTAGCCCGGATGCATGCCGAGGGCCTGGGAATTCCTAAGGACTTGGTCGAAGCCATTCGCCTATATAAGGCCGTAGCGAAAGTCGAATTTCGTGCGCAACTCGAACTCGGCCGCATCTACTCTCGTGGAAAGGGCGTCCCGATCGATCGTGATGAGGCGCTAAGGTGGTATTCAGCTGCAGCCGCCCGTCAAGATGACGGCGTTGACGATGCAGTCAATGCGGCATTCGTTGGCTCTGGTACTCTTGAGGAGATCCAAGAGGCGAAGGCATACGTCGCGAACGCTACAAGAGGTTGAAGGGCCGACCGGCCTTGCGGACGTTCTTGGTTGCGAGACAACGTAAAGCATCGTCGGAGAGAATTTGGAATTCGGACCCTCACCCGCCGCTCGAAGACGAGCGTCGGCCTCTCCCTGTCAGGGCGAGGCTATTAGCAGTGTCGTGTCGGCGCTAGTTATGAGCTCACCTTGTGCACGGCATATTGAATTCGGAGTAGCTCAGCTCCGCGTGCCCTCAGTGGAGTCGAAGTGTTTTGCGCCGAGAAAGATCCGGGGTTCCTCGGCTTCGCTCGGAATGACACAAAAAAGGCTGCGCTGAGAATGACACAAAAAAGAGAGCAAACAGATCAGTGCAGCTCCGCTTTCAGGGCGGTTAGTTGGGCGGCGTCTTCGGCGGCTTCTTCGACGAGGTTGCCGGGGAAGCGGTCGTGGAGAGGGCTTAGCTTTGAGCCGAACTGCACGAGGCTGTGGGCCATTCGGGCTATGGCGCCGAAGGGGGCCGGCACCAGCTCGGCGGCGTCGCGGAACTCGGCGAGGCTTGCGCGATCCCATCCGAAGAGGCCGCTGAAGAACATGTAGATCGGCAACGAGCCGAACAGGCTCAGCAGTACGACGACGAATGCGCTGCCGACGTGGCCCGGGCCGCGGAATATCATCGCGGCGAATCCGCGCAGGACGAAATAATTCGCCACCGCAGAGAGCGCGGGGTTGACGAGCGTCTGATAAACGCTGAGCGACGGCCACGCGACCAGGTAACCCATCAGCGGCCACGCGATCGCGGCGCGCAGCAGCGACGAAATCATGAAGGCATAGAAGACGCCGTTGAAGCCGTACCATTGAATCAAAAACCAGACGAGGACTATGCGGCTGCCGTGCTCTACGAGCGAAGTCCAGGTGTAAGTGCCGGTGCGTCCGACGCCCTGGAAGACCTGGTCGGGGAGTCGAGTGGTGAAGTCTGTGGCGCGCCACAGATGCATCAGGATCATCACGCCGGCCGCGCGCGCGAATTGCGGCGGCAGCAGTCCCTTTACGAATACGTCGGAGAACGCGAGGAACGCTCCACCGAGCATCGAGGTGACGATAATTCCCCAGCGCAGTCCCTGGTCGAGGTAGCGCCGGGTGAGATTCATCATCTGCTGCGAGTAGCTCTCGGATATCGAGGGCATCAGGGTGGTAAAGATGTACGCGCCGGTTTCCAGGTACGCGAAGGTCAGCGAGAAGGTGAGGATCCAGATCTCGTTGAGCTCGAGAAAGTTCGGCAGCAGCGCGCCCATGATGACCGGGAGCAACCCCCAGCTAAGCGCTCCCGCGACCGAACCGCCGGTCAGCTTGGCGCCGTAGACGATCGATTTGTTGATCGTGTCGCGATCGAAGTGGGCCAGGAAAATCGTGCTGAGTCTGAAGCCCATCTTGTCGTAGAAAATCGCGCAGAAGATGCCCATCAGCAGGTTCGCGACGACGCCGCCGAGCGCAAAGCCGATCACCACGCCCATCCCCTCGCCAAAAATCGGATGCGAGAGGCCCCAGTGGCGCATGTAGATCGCGCATCCCATCTGGACGGCCGGCGTCATCACGTAGGTCAGCACGATCAGGAACTGCGCGTAATCGAAGCGCTGCAGCGCGCGGAACAGGTTGAAAAAAATCGCGATAAAGCCGGGGAACTGGATGAGCGTGTGCAGGACCACGAACCAGGTCAGGAAGGCGACCGCGGTGTGCGGCAGCATAATGGCGGCGGCGAGTCCCAGCACCATTATCTGGAACATGCCGGCGAGCGCATGGAACCAGATGAAAAATTGCGCGTAGCTGATCGCGCGGCCGGGTTCCTTGACCCGGTACTCGGCGAAATATTTCACCATCGCCTGGCTGGTGCCGAGATCGAGCAGGATGAAGAAGAAGGTCATGAACTGGGTGACCGCCGCCCACGCGCCGCGGGCCTCGAGGAATGGATTGACGAAGGTGCGCTCGATGTAAAACGTCACGATGAAGTTGAACGGGATCATGATCATCAGCGCGAGCAGGTAGTTGTAGAAGAATCCGCTCAGCGGACGATGGAAACCCACGATCTCCCATCGCGGATCGCCGTGCGCCGTCCTCTTCGATTCGTCGCCCGTTATCGCCGGCACCGCAGCCGCCGCGCCCAGCGACGCGGGTCGTGGTTTCGTTTCGCGCGGCAGATAGAATTGCTCGAGCTTCTCGGGATGGCGCAGGCTGTAGCGGCGCACCGTGACGTAGGCGGCGACGAACAACCCGAACATCGAGCAGAACAGCGCCGCGAGCATGAAGATCTGCGTGCGGTCGGGCACCGGCGACGCGATCCAGTCGGCGTACGAGGTGACCGGCCGGTTCGCGGCGGCGCGGCTCAAGTCGTAGAGCAGCCAGTTGAAGTATGGCCAACGCTGGAAGTCGTAATTCTCGGCGCCCTCGATTCCCTTGAGCATCGTGATAATGCTCGCGATGCGCTCGCGCTGATCGCCCTGGCGGAGCCATACGTTGAGCACGTCGATAGTGCCCTTGCCTGACTCGACGCGAATGAGGATCGGATCGCGCGGGCGCACCGGGTCGCTCTGGTTGGTCGCGACCATCACAGTTGCGAAGCTGGTGGTCTGGAGGATCGAGCGCTCGTGCACGCGGACCGCGGACTTCCAGCTCATGTTGGTCGCGATCGGATCTGTCGGCGGCCCGGTGTACTCGAGCACCGCGGCGAGACGTTCCATCTCGCGCGCATGAGTCGCGCCGCTTATCACGTCGACAACGCCGGTCTGCTTGATCGCACCACTCGTGATGGAATCGAGGGCGGCGGGCGAGGTGTGCTGCCCGGTGACGATCAACAGGCCCATCCCTGAGGCGACGCGCGCCTTCAGAGCTTCGAGCTCGGGACCGGGTGGCGGCAGATTGTCCTGGTAGACGGCGGTGGTCGCGTCGTTCAGATTTGTGACGCGATGCGTAGTCGGATCGAGGAGCAGGCGTGAGAGGACGAGATCCTCGGCGCCGGAATAATAGACGTTGAACCCGGAGTCGGCGGCGACAGCGACTGCGGGGATGAGGGTCAGAATCAGGAGCGCGGAAATGGCCCGCGCAAACCGTCTAGTGCATCTTGAAACCGCCACGAACTGATACCGACGCTCCCCGCTTCCAATCGAACTTCTAACCTTCTAACTGGATTCAACGGCGGGTTGATACTACAAGTTTTTGTTGTTGCTTGACACAGTAAACTTTTGCGATGGAGGCGCGTGCCATGGATGCTCTGGAAGCGATTCTCACGCGGCGGGTTCAGCGGGCGTTTTCCGATAAGGCGGTCGAGCCGGAGAAGCTTGCGAAGATTGTCGACGCGGGGCGGCATGCGATGAGCGCGCGGAACCTGCAGCCGTGGCAGTTCATCGTGGTGCGCACTCGCGAGACGCTGAAGGAAATCGGCGCGCTGTGCTCGACGGGGCGTTTCGTTGCAGAGTCGCCGGCCGCGATCGTGGTGTTGAAGGATGTCGCAAATGCGCGATGGGCCGACGTGGACTGCGCGCAGGCAGTGCAGAACATGGCGAATGCGGGATGGGCGCTCGGTCTCGGCACGTGCTGGGTGGGAAACTTCGACGCTGCGAAAATCGGCGCGATGCTCGCGGTGCCGACCGGATGGGCGATCTTCACGATTCTGCCGTTTGGATACACCGATCCGAAAAATCCGCCGCAAGCCAAGGCGATCAAGCCACGGCGGGAAATAGTGCATCAGGAACGCTTCGGGAAGTCAGGAGAGTAAGAATTTTAGTCACGCCTGCGCGGCTGGCGGCAGGGGTGACCCCTGCACCCGGGGTCAGGACAAACGCGAAGCGGCCAGTGGCGGCATTTCGCGGGGTTATTGTGGGAAGCGGGAAGCGTTCGAAGGTTTCGCATTTGTTCAGCTCAATCACGGGCAGGGACGCCCGTGCTACTGGGATAGGAGCTCCCTGTCAGGGAGAGGCAATTCAATCTGATAGAGTTTAGATAACTGATCGAGAAGGGTATTAGGCGATGCCGATACAACAGAAAAATCCTCTTGAGGCTTACGAGACGCTCAAGAAAAATCCCGATGCGCTTTACCTTGATGTGCGGACTGAGGGTGAGTTTGCGGCGGGGCATCCTGAGGGCGCGATTAATATTCCGGTGATGGTTGCGAAGGGGCCGGGGCAGATGCAGATGAACCTCGATTTTGTCGAAGTCGCGGAGAAGGTGATTCCGCGCGGCAAGAAACTCGTCGTCGGATGCATGGCGGGCGGGCGTTCGCAGCGTGCGTGCGACATGCTCGAGGAGGCTGGCTACACCGATCTGACGAACGTGGTCGGTGGCTTTGGCGGCCAGCGCGACGCGTCGCGACAGGTCGTCGTCGCCGGATGGAGAGATGCGGGCCTGCCGGTGACGACTGAGCTCGGCGATGCGAGCTACGAATCGCAACGGAAGAAGGCGGGCGTTTGATGGCGATTCGCCTGACAAAGATTTACACCCGCACCGGCGACAAGGGCATGACCGCGCTGGTTGGCGGAAAGCGCGTGCCCAAGGAGAGCGGGCGGCTGGAAGCCTACGGGACGATCGACGAGCTGAACGCGATCATTGGGATCGTTCGCACCTACTTGCCGAATTATCGCGCTGGGTTCGGCGACGACTTCGACGCGTATTCGGAGAGCTTGCGTCGGATTCAGAATGAACTGTTCGATGTTGGCAGCGAACTCGCGACGCCCATCGATTTTTCGTATCCGCAGATGCACAAGATGGGCGGCGGCGAAGTGAAGAAGCTCGAAGCCGAGATGGACACGATGGAGAAGGAGCTCGAGCCGCTCAAATCCTTCACGCTGCCGGGCGGCGGCGTGCTCAATGCGTTTTTGCATCAGGCGCGAACGGTGTGCCGACGCGCCGAGCGGGTATGCTGGCGGCTGAAGCGTGAGGAAGACATCAGCGATCAACTGATCATCTACGTCAATCGGCTTAGCGACCATCTGTTCGTGCAGTCGCGATGGGTGGCGAAGCGGCTCGGAGAGCCGGAGTTTCTGTGGGATCGCGCGCTGCGGATCGAAGAAGAGGAGCAAGCGGCGCGGATATCGAAGCGCAAAACTCGCGACGGCAAATCCTGATCGCGGACAACCCGGAAGGAGTTTTCACAATGCCGGAATCTACCGTTGCTGCTCAAATCGTCGAGGCGATGCGCACGCTTGCCGGCGCGCATCCTGGGTTCCGTCCCGTTCACGCCAAGGGCATCGTATGTGCGGGCACGTTTCGCGCTACGGCGGAGGCGCGCGGTGTGAGCCGCGCGGCGCATCTGCAGGGCCAGCCGGTGCCAGTCGTCATCCGGTTCGCCAATTCGAGCGGCGATCCGGAGGTGCACGACGGCTTGCCAAGTGTGCGATCGATGGCGGTGAAATTTCAGTTACCCGGCGGCAAGCACGCGGACATCCTTGCGAACTCGATCGAAGGGTTTCCGGCGCGGACGCCCGAGGAGTTTCTCGCGTTCCTCCAGGCGCAGCTTCCGGTTCCCGCTACCGGCAAGCCTGATCCCGATGCGGTCCCGCGGTTTATTGCGAGTCATCCTGCGGCGCGCGGATTCATTGAGCGCCTGACGCAGAAGCCGGTGCCGGCCAGTTATGGCCAGTCGAGCTACTTTGCAGAGCACGCTTTTCGGTTCATCGCACAGGATGGTACCAGCCGATTCGGTCGCTATCGCTGGACGCCCGAGGCGAACGAGGCTTATCTCTCGCCTGACGATGGGAGCCGCCGCAGCGCAAACTTCCTCCGCGAGGAGCTTGAGGGTCGCCTGAAAAAGGGACCGGTCGCGTTCCGCCTCCGCTTGCAACTGGCTGAGAAGAGCGATCCGACGGATGACGTCACCGTGTTGTGGCCGGCGGACCGGCCAAACGTCGAGCTGGGGCGGCTGGAGGTGACGAGCATCTCGGCGACGAGCGCGGCCGACGAGCGCCGGTTGGTGTTCGATCCCACTAATCTGACCGACGGAATCGAGCTCTCGGCCGATCCTATTCCGCCGGCTCGATCGGCCGCTTACTCAATCTCATACGACCAGCGCAGCAAGGGATAGCGAGGAAAAATCGCGATGGCTGAAGCCGAGAAAATTTATTTGCGCCAGGCGCAGGTTGGGCCGATGGCGAACTACGTTTACCTGATTGGGGATCCGGTGACGCGAAAGGTTGCGGTGGTCGATCCGGCGTGGGACGTTGAGGCGATTCGGAAATACGCTGAAAACGAAGGCTACGAAATCGAAAAAATTCTGCTGACGCATTACCATCCAGATCATTTGGGCGGGCGGATGATGGGGCAGAATATCGAGGGCGCGGCCAAGCTGCTCGAAAGCGTGAAGGCCAAGGTCTACGTCAACAAGCATGAGGCGGAAGGCGTGAAGCAGGTGTCGGGGCTGTCGGATTCCGACCTGGTCAAAGTCGAGGCGGGCGACACGGTCAAGGTCGGAGAGCTCGAGATCAAGTTTCTGCACACGCCGGGGCATACGCCGGGCTCGCAATGCTTTCTCGCCGAAGGGAATCTGATTTCCGGGGACACGTTGTTCGTGAACTCTTGCGGGCGAGTCGATTTGCCGGGGTCGGATCCGGAAGCGATGTATCACAGCCTGAACGACACGCTGCGGAACCTCGACGACGCCACGGTGGTGTACCCGGGGCATGCGTACTCGCCGGAATCGCGCACCACGATTGGCGAGCAGAAGCGGCACAACATGTACATGCGCTTTCCCACCCTCGACGATTTCCTGGACGCGATGGGCTACGCGCGCCGGTAGCGGCTGGTGCCTCGGGCGGATTTGCATAAGTCTGTCGCGGAAGCCTCCAAGCTGCGCGGCGAGATCGATCGGCACAATTATCGGTACTACGTTCTCGACGATCCGGAGATTTCTGACGCTGAGTACGACAAGCTGCTGCGGCAGCTTGAAGCGCTCGAGAAAGCGCATCCGGAATTGGTCACGCCTGACTCGCCGACGCAGCGGGTCGGTGCGACGCCGAGCGAAAAATTCCGCGTCGTAAAGCATCGCACGCCGATGATGTCGCTCGGCAACGCGATGGACGCCGAGGAGATGCGCGAGTTCGACAAGCGCATCAAGCGGATGCTGAAATCCGACGCCGATATCGAGTACGTCGCGGAGGTCAAGCTCGACGGTCTCGGAGTCGAACTGATTTACGAAGACGGAGTGCTGACGGTCGGCTCGACGCGCGGCGACGGGATCAACGGCGAGGACGTCACCCAGAATGTCCGCACGATAAAGAGTGTGCCGCTGCGCTTGCGCGCGCCCGAGCATGGCAAGGTTCCACATCTGCTCGAAGTGCGCGGCGAGGCGATCATGCCGCGCGCGGGTTTCCAGAAACTGAATCGAGGCCGCGAGGAAGCCGGCGAACCGGTGTACGCGAATCCGCGCAACGCGGCGGCGGGATCGCTCCGGCAGCTCGATTCGCGAATTACTGCGTCGCGTCCGCTGGACGTTTTTCTTTATTCGCCCGGCACGATCGAAGGTATCGCGTTCAAGTCGCAATGGGATTTCCTGCAGGGTATCAAAGCGCTCGGACTTCGGGTGAATCCGCTCACGGGAATCTGCAAGAGCGTCGAAGCGATCCTGGAATACTGGAACGAGATCACCGAGCAACGCCACAGCCTCGACTACGAAGCCGACGGCGTGGTGGCCAAGGTAAATTCTTACGCGCTCCAGGAGCAGCTCGGCGAGGTTTCGCGCTCACCGCGATGGGCGATCGCGTACAAGTTCAAAGCGCAGCAGGCGGAGACGGTGATCGAAAAAATCGACGTGCAGGTCGGCCGGATCGGATCATTGACGCCGGTCGCGAAGCTCCGCCCCGTGCAGCTTGCGGGGGTGACTATTTCGAACGCGTCGCTGCACAACCTCGACGAAATCCAGCGCAAGGATTTTCGGCAGGGCGATACGGTTTTGATCGAACGCGCGGGCGACGTGATTCCGTACGTGGTGCGGGTGACCAAGGAAGCGCGTCCGCGGGCGAAACAATTCGAGATGCCGGCGCATTGTCCGGAATGCGGCGCGGCGATCGTGCACGAGGAGGGCGAGGTCGGTTACTTCTGCGTCAATGCGAACTGCCCGGCGCGGATGCGAGAGTCGATTCGCCATTTTGCGTCGAAGGGTTGCCTCGATATCGAAGGGCTCGGCGACAAGCTGGTCGGGAGTTTAGTCGAGAGCGGTCTGGTCAAGGAGCTCGACGATTTATTCAAGCTTAAGCACGAGCAGCTCGCGGAACTGGATCGGATGGCGGACAAGAGTGCGCGCAACGTAGTCGAGGCTATCGCGAAGTCGCGCCAGACGTCGCTCGACAGGTTTATCAACGGGCTCGGAATCCGCCACGTTGGGGAGCATACGGCGCGGCAACTGGCGCTGAAATTTCACACGATGAGTGCGCTCGCGGAGGCAAGCGAGGACGACCTGCTCGGGGTGCGGGATATTGGCGCTGAAGTCGCGCATAGTATCCGCGAGTATTTCGACGAGCCGCGAAATATGAAGGCGGTCAAGCGGCTGATCAATATCCTCGAGGTCGAGCCGGTCGCCGCCGTGCAGGGACGAGGGGCGCTGCGCGACAAGACGTTCGTGCTGACGGGCGCGCTCGATTCGATGACGCGCGAGGAGGCCGAGCGCAAGATCATGGCGGCGGGCGGACGAGTCACGTCGTCGGTCAGCCGCAAGACCGACTTCGTGGTGGCGGGCGCGGAGGCCGGATCGAAGTTGAAAAAGGCGAATGATCTTGGAGTGCGGGTGCTCGACGAAAAGGGACTCGTCGCGATTTTGGGCGGCGATTAGATTATGGAAACCGCCCGGGCCAGGGTTCGTCTGATCATCCGTGGGCGCGTGCAGGGGGTCGGGTTTCGCTTCAGTGCTTTTGACGAAGCGAACGACCTCACATTAGCAGGATGGGTGCGCAACCTAGCGGGCGGCGAGGTCGAAATAGTCGCGGAAGGGCGTCGCGAGAGCTTGAAGAAGCTCGCCGCGTGGGCGCATCGCGGCCCGCCGTCGGCGCACGTAACCGACGTACGCGAGGAGTGGCTCGATTACAACGGTGAATTCACCGAGTTTCGGATTCGATGAGGATTCCGTCCGAAAAAGGCGGGTCTTTAATGGCTTGGTTGGATTAGCTATGCTTTAAATCCGCGTGTTGGAGTATTTGTCGAACTTCGAGAGACTGGAGCGAGTTTCTAAATCGCCCTCTACTGTAAGGAGAAAGGACTGAGATGGCTGTACCACCTGAGGCGGCTGAACAAGCTGCCGAATCGCATGGTTCCGCCGGGAATGCCGGCAATGGAGCCGCGCCCAAGCCCAAGCCGCATCTGAGCAGAGACCGGGTCGTAATCCGCTTTGCCGGCGATTCGGGCGACGGGATGCAGTTGACGGGTATGCAGTTTACGACCGAATCGGCATTGGCCGGAAACGATATCGCAACCCTGCCCGATTTTCCCGCCGAAATCCGCGCCCCTGCGGGAACGCTGGCCGGAGTCAGCGGATTTCAGCTCAACTTTTCCAGCAACGAGATCTTCACCGCCGGCGACGAGCCCAACGTGTTGGTCGCGATGAATCCGGCGGCGCTGCAGGCAAACCTCGAAGACGTTCCGCCCAACGGCGTTATAATCGTGGATCGGGAAGCGTTCACAGACTCCAATCTGAAACGCGCCGGCTACACCAGCAATCCGCTCACCGATCATTCGCTCGACAAATTCCAGGTGATCGAAGTTGACGTGACCAAGCTGACGTCGGCGGCGATTCACGGCCTGGGGCTGAACAATCGCGCGGCGTTCCGATGCCGCAACATGTTCGTGCTCGGGCTGCTCTCCTGGCTCTATCAGCGGCCGATCGAGAGCACGCTCATGTACCTCGAGAGCAAATTCAAGAAGACGCCCGAGATGCTCGAGGCGAATATTCGAACGCTCAAGGCGGGTTACAATTACGGCGACACGACCGAGATGTTCGCGAGCTCGTACGAAGTGCCGGCGGCGCGAATCAAGGCGGGTCTGTATCGCAATATCACCGGCAACATGGCGACCGCGCTGGGTTTCGTGGCGGCGGCGATCAAATCAGGACGTCCACTGTTCCTGGGTTCATATCCGATCACACCGGCGAGCGACGTGCTGCACGAACTCGCGGGATTCAAGAATTATCCGGTGTACACGTTTCAGGCCGAGGACGAGATAGCGGGCGTGTGCGCGGCGATCGGCGCGTCGTTCGGCGGATCGATCGCGATCACCACGACCTCCGGCCCCGGCATGAATCTCAAGGCCGAGGCGGTCGGACTCGCGGTGAAGGTCGAGTTGCCGCTGGTGATCACCGATATTCAACGCGCGGGACCGTCAACCGGGATGCCGACCAAGCCCGAGCAGGCCGACCTGCTGCAATCGATGTACGGACGGCATGGCGAGTCGCCGATTCCGATTATCGCGGCGTCGACGCCGGCCGACTGTTTCGACTGCGCGTACGAGGCGGTGCGAATCGCGGTCAAGTACATGACCCCGGTGATCCTGCTGACCGACGGGCAACTCGCAAACGGCGCGGAGCCGTGGCTGCTGCCCGACTCGGACAAGCTCACGCCGATCAAGGTTGAGTTTGCGAGCAACCCGGAAGGCTTCATGCCGTACACGCGCGACGAGAAGACGCTGTCGCGGCCGTGGGCGATTCCGGGGACCAAGGGACTCGAGCATCGGGTCGGCGGAATTGCCGGAGAGCATCTGACCGGCAATATCAGCTACTCGCCCGCGAATAATGAGCTGATGGTCCGGATGCGGGCGCGGAAGATCGCGGGAATCGCGCGCGAGATCGCGCCGACCGAAGTCTTCGGCGACAAGAGCGGCGACCTGGTGGTGCTTGGATGGGGCTCGACGTTCGGGCCGATCCGCGAAGGCGTCAAGCAGGTGCGCGAGAAGGGCAAACGCGTCTCGCATGTGCATCTGCGCTATTTGAATCCGCTTCCGCCCGATCTCGAGGAGACGCTCAAGCGTTTCAAGCAGGTCATGATTGCGGAAATGAACATGGGACAACTTCTCAAGATGATCCGCGCCGACTACCTGATCGACGCCTTCGGGTTCAACAAGATCCAGGGGCGTCCGTTCAAAGTCAGCGAGATTGCAAATCGTATCAACCGCGCCCTGGAGGGCTCGTCGAATGGCTAGCGCACTGACCCGCAAGGATTTCATCACCGACCAGGAAGTTCGCTGGTGCCCGGGATGCGGCGATTACGCGATTCTGGCGGCGGTGCAGAAAACGATGCCCGAATTCGGGATCGCGCCCGAGAATACTGTTTTCATTTCGGGGATCGGATGTTCGAGCCGGTTTCCGTACTACATGAATACTTACGGCTTCCATACGATTCACGGACGCGCGCCGGCGTTTGCGACCGGGCTCAAGATCACGCGGCCCGATCTCGACGTGTGGGTAGTCACCGGCGACGGCGACGGATTGTCGATCGGCGGAAATCATTTGATCCACGTGCTCAGGCGCAACGTCGATTTGAAGATCCTGCTCTTCAACAACAAGATCTACGGACTTACCAAGGGGCAGTATTCGCCGACCTCGGAAGTCGGCAAGGTGACCAAGTCCACGCCCGCCGGGTCGGTGGATTTTCCTTTCAATCCGATCACGGTGGCGCTCGGCACGCATGCCACCTTCGTTGCGCGCACGATCGACGTCGAGCAGAAGCACCTGGGCGAGATGCTCAAGCGAGCGCATGCGCATCGCGGGGCGTCATTTCTGGAGATCCTGCAGAACTGCAACATCTTCAACGACGGCGCGTTCAACGACGTCAGCGACAAGCAGCTCAAAGCGGACCATCAGCTGGTTCTCGAGCACGGCAAGCCGCTCGTGTTCGGCAAGAATCGCGACATGGGAATCCGGATGAACGGGATGCGGCCCGAGGCGGTGCAGCTTGGCGCGGGCGTGACCGAGAAGGACCTGGTCGTACACGACGAGACGAATCTGTCGCTCGCGTTCATGCTCGGCAACTTCGAGCCGCCGCTGCCGACGCCGGTCGGAGTGTTCTACGCGGTCTCGCGGCCTACTTATGATGGCGCGGTAAACCAGCAGCTCATCGACGCGAAAGCGAAGCAAGGGCAGGGCGATCTGAAGACGCTGCTGACTCGTGGCGATACGTGGACGGTGAACTAGAGAGATCGCGAAAAATAAAAGTGCGAAAAAGCCCGCGAGCGCATCTCGCGGGCTTTTTGTTTTGGAGCTAGGTAAGGGCGGAGACGTAGCGTTTAATTTTTTCCACTCGGTCGGATAACTCTTGCGGCGCGACTTTCACGATTTCGTAGCCGAAGGAGCGGTAGGTTTCTTCGTGAAGTTTTTCGAATCGTAGCGAATCCTCGAAGCTGATTCTTCTTGCCTGGGTGGGCTCGCAGAATCCAAGGTTCTCGATGAAGAACACCTGCCGCTGATAAATTTGCTCTTCCTTTGTGCGTTCCATTTCGTTGGAGAGAGTTATCGAGATTGGATATCCGAGCCAGGTGCTGAGTGCATAGGTGCATATAGGCGAGCGGTCGAAAAATTGGATTGTTGAAGCCAGGTCGGATGCTTGCATCTGCCGCTGCTTTTGCAGGTTGGTGATGTCATCGATGAAAGAGGGGTGCGTGTGTGGTTCGGAGATGCCTTGCGCTTGGCGCAGAGCGATGAGGTCAGTCGCGGCTTCTTCCACGACGTGGTAACCGGCGATTTCCAGGCATCGGATAATTGAAGTTTTTCCGGAACCGGGGGTGCCGGTCACGATGTATCGTTTCAAATTTGTATCAGCGCGGGAGCGAGCAGTTGTACACCTTCATCACGTTCTCGCCCATCACTTTGGCGCGCGCGTCGGGTTTCAGCTTGTGCGCGAGTTCTTCGACCTCCTCGATGTAGTTACCGACGTGATCGGGATGCGGAAAGTCTGACGCCCAGAAAAATTTGTCGGCGCCGCACAGATCGACCATCGCGGGCAGCGAGCGCTCGTCGGGATCGGCAGAGATCCAGCAATTGCGATTGAAGTAGAAACTCGGCTTCTCCTTGAGCGGCACCGTGCGGCCCATCGCAGTCGCGTAGACTGCGTCGAGGCGGCCGAGCCAGTAGTCGATCCATCCTGCACCCGCCTCGAGCAGCACCAAGCGCAGTTTCGGGAATTTGTCGAAGGTGCCGTACTGGAAAAAACTGGTGAACGCGTGCCGAATCGCGTCGGCGGCGGTCACGTTCAGGAAGTAGAATTGCCCGCGCATATATTTGTTGTAGTCGTAGCGGCCGGGCATCGCCCAGACCGGTTCGAGCGAAGGATGAATTCCGATCGGCACGTCGAGCTCCTGGGCCTTGGCGAACAGCACGTCATGATCGGGATGCGCATGCGGCTTGCGGGTCATCACGAACTGCGCGACCCATCCGCCTTTGCATCCCTGTTTCACGGCGCGCTCGAGTTCGACAGCGGCTGCTTTCGGATCGCCAAGCGAAAGATGCGCGATCGGAATCAGCCGGCCATGGCTCTCAGAGCAGAAGTCCACGATATAGCGATTGTAGGCGCGGGTGTAAGCCTGCGCGAGTTCGGCGTCTTCGGTCTCGGTCTCCCAGAGCAGGCTCATGGTGGGATAGAGGAACGCGGCGGCGAGTCCTTCGGCATCGATTCTCGCGAGGCGCTCCTTGGCGTCCATCGCGCCGAACGGCGCTGAGCCGCCGTAAGTCGGCCGACTCTGGAATTTGTCGTCGCGCGTGACGCCCATCGCGGAGAGCCCGCCGAGTCGTCCGCTGTGGAAAATTTTCGACGGCTGCCCCGCGATCTCGAGAAATTCGAGGCCCTTGCTGTCGAGACGAACCCTGACGGCGCGATCTTTGTACTTTGGTTCGATGTAACGATCCCAGAGTCCGGCGTCCTCGAGGATGTGTCCGTCGGCATCGACCGCGCCGGTGAATTTCAGTTTCTGGATCTGCTCGTGAGTGGTGGACATGATGATGACTCCGTATACGTCTGCTAGTGCGCCGCGTTGGACATCGTCACGGGATTAAAAAAATTGTCGGTCGCGATTCCCATATTGATGTACCAGCTTTCGTGCTCCTCTGTCTCAAATCCCGGCGATAGCTCGACGGTTGAGAAGCCGGTCACGACGTCTTCATCGACCAGCGCGGTCTGGAACATCCGCTTGAACGGCCAGATGGCGACCCGAGCGCTGGGTATCGGCCGGTCGCGGTACGCGTTGAAGGTCGCGACCGTCTTCCACAGTTTGCCGTCGCGATCGTATTGATCCGACGCGGTGATGAACCATCCCTCCGAGTCGATATAGAAGATTCGCTTCGGAATCGAAACCTCGGTACCGAGCATCGAGGTCCGCTTGGCATCGGCTTCGATCACGTAGAGCTGGCGCATCTCCCAGTTCTCCGGGCAGATGGTTCGTCCGCCGTCGCTGTCGCACAATTTCGCGGGAGAGTTCGCGGCGTTCACAACCGCGAGCATCGGCTTTTCACCGAGAAACTTGTAACTGAAATCCTCGATCTTGGCCGCGAAGCCGAAGAACGAATCCGGATCCAGGTTGCTCGCATAGGTCGCGGCGCCCGCTCCTGAAGCGCCCGCGCCCGCATCGTACTGTCCCAGGACATCAGAAAGTTCGGTGGCCGATGCCCGCATCACGTGCCGCGAGCGCCGATTGTACATCCAGCTGTTGTCCTCGATCTTCGGATCCAGATTGCGATAGCGGATGAAGCCGAAGCCGCGCATCTCCGAAGGTTCGAGAAACGGGTACGCGCCGAAGCGATAGCGGATTCCCGCCGAGGTCGCATCCGGATTGGTCGGGATGGGATTGACCTCGGTGCGGCCGGTGTTGTTGTAGAAGCCCACGTTGCCGATGGTGAAATGCTCGACCGGATCGGCGGGCGTCGAGCCCGGACGGAAGCTTGCCAGCTCGACGTTCTTGGAAATCGCGTCGTCGGTGTAAAGCGGCCGGTAGCTGAAATTCCACATCACTTTCAGCGCCGCGTTCGGATCGTTCGCGTCGACCAGCGGGAACGGCAGCCCGGCCGAGTAGCCCTTGAGCGACCCATCGGGCGCGAGACTCACCTGCGGCGAATACTTCTCGGTCGCGGACTTGTACGGAGGCGGCCACTCGAGGCGTTCGCTCGGCACGATCTTCATCGTCATCCCCTGCCTCACGAGAAGGAGATTCCCCGGACTCACGAGGTCCGCGACTTTGTCGGCCTGATCCTTCGTGATCGTATCTCCGGGACTGACGCCGGCGCTCGGAGAGCCCGCACTGGCGAGACTCGCCAGAGCTACAATTGCGGCCGCTACAAACTTGACTTTCATCTTCAACCTCGCAGGGGGAATCTTTCCAGCCTCGCGCCCCAGATTGCAATGTTCAGAAGCCGACGCGCTTGAAGCGGCTCTCGGGGATCAGCCGAATCGCGCCCATGATGTAGCGCCAGAACCACGGCACATATACGACTTCGGCGCGCTTGCGATACGCCGCATAGATTAGGTCGGCGGCCCTGGCGGGCGGAATAGTGAGCATCGCGCCGTCGCGTCCCCAGGTCATGCGAGTGTCGACGGTGCCGAGCTTCACGGTCATCACGTGCACGTTGCTCTTGGCGAGGCGTCCGCGGAGTCCCTGCGCGAAGATCGCGAGCGCGCCTTTGGCAGAGCCGTACACATAATTCTTCGCGCGGCCACGTTCGCCCGCGACCGATCCGATCACGATGATGAACCCGGAACGTTGTTGCTCGAGATGGCGGGCGGCGAGCGTGATCAGCGACACCGCGCCGGTGAAATTCTGATGCAACGTCGCGAGCGCTGCGTCGGGATCGGCTTGGGCCGCATCCTCGTCGCCGAGAGTGCCGAAGCAAACGACGACACCGTCGAGTCCGCCGAGGTCGGTCGCGGCGTGACGGATAAACTCGTCGTGCGAGGCGAAGCCCGACGCATCGAAGGTTCCCGGACAGTGCAGGGATACCGCCGCGAACGCCGACGTCTTCGGCAACTCGTCGGGCTTCATTCGTGTCGCGCGCCGCGAGGTACAGCCGGGCTCCGTCGCAAGCAAATTTAAGCGCGAGTCCTCGCGCGATAGGACTGGTGGCGCCGAGAATCAGGATTTTTTGCATCGCAGTACGGTGTGAAGCCTTTCGACTAAGCTGGATACATGCCGAGCCGGCGCGAGAGGCTCGACGAGAATCGATCGTTGCGGTCGGCGATGGTTTTCGCCGCCTGCCATATCCCGAGATTCGGATACATCGCGCGGAACGTCTCGGGCCGCATGCGCGCGTCCTTCGCGAGGTAGACCCGGCCGCCGCGCTTGAGAACCATCGCATCGAGAGAATCGAGAAACTCGAGCAATCCGTCGGTGACCGGGAAGTCGAGGGCGAGCGTGTAGCCGGGCATCGGGAAGGAGAGCAGGCCGTCCTGCTCGCCGAATTTCTTCAGCACCGCGATAAGCGACGAGCGCCGGCTCCGGCTTATCGCTTCGAGCGTTTCGATAAGCCCGGCGCGGCTCTCGTCCGGCGGCCACACGCATTGGTACTGCACGAAGCCGCGCTTGCCGTACATCCCATTCCAGTTGCGAATCGAATCCAGCGGATAGAAGAAACTGTCCCAGTCGAAAGTCGCGTGCGCCGCGCGATTGCGATGAAACATCCAAACGGCCGCGTTGAACGCCTTGACGGTGAGCGGATTCAGCACGAATCCGGGAAGATCGAATGGCAGGATTGGGCTCGGCCGCGGCGCCGTATTGAGCGGGTCCTGGGCAAGTTTTTTGGGAAGCTGGTCGAGCGTCGCGAAATTGCCGACGTTCAGAATCGAGCGGCCGAGCGCGCTCTTGCCGATCGCGCAATCGATCCATGCGACCGAGTAGCCATATTGCGAGTCGATCCGCTCGAAGGCTTCGATCGCCGCGTCGATATTGTGCGCTCGAATCAATTCTCCATCGAGATATGCGCTTTCGACGCGCCGCAGCCTCACTTCAAGTTCCAGGATGACGCCAGTTAAACCCATCCCGCCGACCGTGGCCCAGAACAGCGCCGAGTTTTCCTCGCGAGAGCATCGCTGGACTTCGCCCGACGCGAGCATCAGGTCGAAACTGATCACGTGAGCTGCGAGCGAGGAGTCGCGGTGATGATTCTTGCCGTGAACGTCGGCGGCGATCGATCCGCCCATCGTGACGAAGCGCGTGCCCGGTGTGACCGGCGGAAAATAGCCACGCGGGATGAACACGTCGATTATCTCGGCGATCGTGACGCCGGCCTCGCATCGGAGCAGGCATGACTCCGGGTCGAAGGAGAGCATCCGGTTAAGCCGGGTCAAATCGATGACCCGATTCTGATCGTTAAGGGCCGCGTCGCCGTATGCGCGGCCCGCGCCGCGCGCAATCAGCGAGGTCGTGTCGGCGGCGACGATCGCCTGGAGCTCGGCGATTTTCTCGGGCCGATAGATGTCGCTTTCAGAAAGTGGGTAGCGGCCCCATCCGGAGAGCGTCGCATGCCGCGGATTCGGCGTCTCGGCGCGTCGATTGGATGAACCGGTGTTCGTGTTCGAGTTTGTGAGCGCAGCAGTCATATGGGAGCGATAATTATTGAACGTAACAGGTAAAGAACGGAAGGTCGATCAAGTCGCGGAACAGGCTCTTAAGTCCGACAGTCCCATCTGAGACGCACTTCCTCGCGGTTCTTCGCGAGACTGAACAGGTCGCATCGGTCGGTCTACGGTTGCCTCTAATAGTCACTGGCGAATTGTTCTCTAGATAGGGCTGCTGCGCAGTGGGAATGATCGGCTTCGAGATCGATCCGCCAATTGTGCGGAGTCCGATTCCGATGAGGTTAGGTAATGCCGCTAAAACGGACTGGTCTGCTCGCGCTTGCTTCGATGCTTGCGATGGTCGCGGTTGGGATCGGTACCAAGCCAGCTCACGCCGCCAGCAAACAACCGCCCAATATCCTGCTTATCGTCATGGACGATATCGGCATCGACCAATGGCAACTGTTCGGGTACGGCGGCCCTACCGCGGCGGCGATGCCGAATATCGCCACCATCGCGCAGGCCGGGATCACATTTAACAATCTCTGGGCGATGCCGGCGTGCTCGAACGGGCGCGCCGCGCTTTTCACCGGCCGTTACCCATTCCGCACTCACGTCTTTACCGCGATCGGTACCAACGATCTCGCGAACTTCCAGGTCAACCCGAACGAAGTAACCGTGCCCCAACTGCTCAAGCAGCGCGGTTACAAGAGCGCGCTATTCGGCAAATTCCATATGGGGATCCAGAACAACAACCCTTACGGCTACGGCATGGTACGGGCGCAAGGATGGGATCACTACGATGGCTGGCTGGACGACACCGGCGATCCCTCGTCGATCGATGAAACTGCCGGCGGCGTGTCTCCGGCTGGCACCTGGTCTTGCGGCTTCGTTCGGGACGCCGCCGGTGGCGGCGCGGATACGGGCGCCTGCTACGCTGCCGATAACGCTTGCGAGGTGATGACTAAATCCGGGACGGAGGCGCCCGGCCGCGTCTGTCGAGACAGTGGTGGCATCTTCGATCCAAATCAGCCGTGCAGTAATCCGGTCCCCGGCTACATCAATTTTGCCACGCTAAGTGGGCATTACGTTTCGCCGCTGGTGATCAACAACGAGGATGGATCGGTCGAGCAGGTGCCATCGACTGACATTCGAGCGCGGACCTATCGAGGTACCGAAGCGGTTGACGCCGCGATCGCGTGGATCAACGGACAGCCGGCAGGGCCAGCCGTGGATGGCGAGCGTTGCGTTCGCGACAGCACACACCCCGGTGATGCAACCGCCGAGTCAATTGCTGCCTTCAACAGAAGCGGACACCAGCAATCTCGACTGCACCAACTCGATTCAACAAAGAGTCCTGACCAACCAGATGGAAGAAGCGCTCGATATGAACGTCGAGCATCTTCTGGTATCGACCGGACTAGCCAGCCTCGGCCCGAATGGCCATCTAATCTATCACCCGAAAGAAACCGGCACTTACGTCATCTTTGTTACCGACAACGGAAGTACGCCGGCCGCAGTGAAGCCGCCGTTCGATCCCTTCCGCGCGAAATCTACGGTCTATCAGACCGGCGTATGGTGTCCGGGGATCGTCGCGGGTCCGGCAGTCAAGGCGCCCGGCCGCAAGGTGAACGCGATGGTCAACATCGTGGACCTCTATCAACTGTTCGGCGAGCTGGCCGGCATCGACGTGCACGCGAGCGTTTCACGGACCGTCGACGCGCAGTCGATGCTTCCGTATCTTCTCAACCCGGCACAGGCGAGCATCCGCAAAACGAACTACACGGAGATCGGCACTAACCTGCACGCCGGTGGCTCAATCAACGGTCCCTGCCAATACAATACGACCACCTGCACACAGATCGCTCCCACCAAAGGCGTGTGCGAGGACAACAACGGAATATGGTGGGGCGCCGGCGCCACAGACCCCAGCACCGCGGGGATTCCGTCCGATGGATTAACGATGTGCTGTGACGTGGCGGTCTGGCAGGCCAACCACTCGCAGCCAATTGTAACCGACATCTACCCGCTGCAGGCGTACGGTATCCGCAACGATCAATACAAGCTGGTGGTCAATAAGTACCAAGCCTATGACGCAACCTCCGACGCGTGCCTGGCTACGACCTCCACGGAGTTTTACAGGATCAACGAAAATGTTCCGGTACCGAAGCTCGACATCGCAAATTCCGACCTGCTGGCAAACGGAGCAAAGCTCAACTCGAAGCAGCAGAAGAACTACGACGCGTTAACGGTGCAGCTCAAGACACTCCTCGCGTCGCAGCCTGCGTGCCCCGCCGACATCAACCTCGATGGGGTCGTGAACCTGGCGGATATCGGGCAATGGACGATGTTCGCGGACCTCTCGCTCGGGCTTTCCAGCTGGGCCGACGTTAACCTGGACGGCCTGACCAACCAGGCCGATTTGACGGCAATCCTGCAAAGCTTCGGAGCATGTCCGACGTAGCAAGTGGGCATTAGTGGCCCGAGCCAGCATCTCCGTCGTGCTTTTGTGATGCCGTGCAGAACCCTCACCTACCAGCCACCTTTCTCTCCCGCTCACGCAAAGAGGTTGGCTTACTCTCATCAAGCCACTATTCGTGATTCGTTCTCCTGAACTAACTTGGCATTCGTGTTTCGTTCTCCCGGAGGGACTGACCGATTTGAGCAATGTTTCACGTGAAACATATTTGCGAAATAACTCAGCAAGGCAGCGCCATTTCTGATCGCGTCTTCAGAATTTGACGTCAATTGCGCAAATTCGAAGATCCGGGATTCTTCGCTTCGCTCTAGAATGACACAAGAAGAGAGCGACACAAAAAGTTAGCAAGTGAGTTGTGATGGGATCGCAGAACCCTCACCTACCGGCCGCGATGCGGCCGGCCGCCTCTCCCGTAAAGTAACGGGCGAGGTAGAGAGCCGGACCCTCAACCTCCTCCACAACCAGTTCTAACAGGGACGAAGTCCCGCATCTTCTCTGAACATTGGGTGCAGGGGTCACCCCTGCCGAAGGAAGCGTGAAACCCATCGCGGGTTTCACATTTCAATTAAGTGAATTCGCTTTTGTGGAAAGCATCGGCGTGGTTTATAGGATCAGAAATCGCGTCTGTGAGGAGAATCGTATGTCGTGGGAGAAAGAAGTCGAAGAAATTCGCCGCCGGATCGAGATCGCGAAAGGGATGGGCGGCGCGGACAATATCAAGCGCCAGCATGACGGCGGCAAGCTCACGGTGCGCGAACGGATCGAGAAACTGCTCGACCCGGGATCGTTTCATGAGTACGGCACGCTCGCCGGTGCACCGAAATACGAGGGCCAGACGCTGGTTTCGTTGATGCCGGCGAACTTCGTCGGCGGGATGGGGCGAATCAACGGGCGGCGCGTAGTGGTCGGCGGCGACGACTTTACGGTGCGCGGCGGCGCGGCGGACGCGTCGATCGGCAACAAGCGCGGCTACGCCGAGCTGATCGCGCATGAGCTGCATCTGCCGATCATCAGGCTAGTCGACGGGACCGGCGGCGGGGGCAGCGTGAAGACGTTCGAAACGACGAATCGAACTTACGTGCCGGCGAATCCCGCGTTCGACGTGCTGGTGAAGCTGATGGGTGAAGTGCCAGTGGTCGCGGGATGCATGGGCTCGGTGGCGGGTATCGGCGCGGCGCGAGTGGCGGCGTCGCATTTCTCGGTGATGATCCGCGGGACGAGCCAGATGTTTGTCGCGGGACCGCCGGTGGTCAAATGGGGCGTCGGCGAGGATCTCAACAAGGAGGAACTCGGCGGCGCGGATATTCACGCGCATATGAGCGGCGCGATCGACAATGAAGCCGAGAGCGAAGACGATGCGTTCGCGCAGATTCGGCGCTTCCTTTCATATCTGCCGCAAAGCGTGTGGCAGACGCCGCCGCGAGTCAACGCCCGACGACGATCCGGCCCGGCGCGAAGAGGAGTTGATCAGCATCGTGCCGCGCAACCGGCGTCATGGTTACGACGCGCGGCGAATCGTGGAACTGGTGATGGATCGCGATTCGTGGTTCGAGATGACGCCGTTTTTCGGGCCGTCGCTGGTCACCGGATTCGCGCGGCTCGACGGTTTCCCGGTCGGCGTGATGGCCAACGATCCGTTTTCGATCGGCGGATCGCTCGACGGGCCGGCCTCGGACAAGATGGTGAAGTTCGTCGATCTCTGCGACACGTTTCATCTGCCGGTGGTCAACTTTGTCGATCAGCCGGGATTCCTGATCGGGCGCGAAGCCGAGATCGCGGGAACGATCCGCCGCGGCGTGCGCGCGCTGTATGCGGTGTTCCAGACGACGACGCCGTGGGTCGCGATCATGGTGCGGAAGGCATTTGGCGTCGCGGGCGCGGGGCATGGAGTCACCAGCGGACTCAATCTGCGCTACGCGTGGCCGTCGGCGGATTGGGGATCGTTGCCGATCGAAGGCGGAATCGAGGCGGCGTACAAGCGCGATCTGGCGGCGTCGAGCGATCCGGAAAAGTTGCGCCGTGAGCTCGAGGAAAAGTTCAACGCAGTGCGCTCCCCGCTGCGCACCGCGGAGGCATTCGGAATCGAGGAGATAATCGATCCGCGCGACACGCGACCGATCCTCGTCGATTGGGTGCATCAGGCGTACGAGATTGTCCCGACGCAACTCGGGATTCGCACGCGCACGATGCGCCCGTAAGAGGATCAGCTCGCGGTGGCCTTGCCGATCGTCGCGGGCCGCGCGGCGTGTTCCTCGACTGCGGCGTGGCCGCGCGAGAACGCCATCGCCACGACGTAGATTACCATTCCGCCGAGCGCGACTTTGACCCACTCGCCCCATCCGTAGTGGACCGCGACGTAGAGCGACAGCGGCGCCGAAATCGCGACCCATCCGCGCGCGACCAGCCCGAAGAAAGCCCATCCGGTGGCTTGCAGAGCGGGCGAGACGTCCTCGAGGGTTTCGGAGAATTGCGCTGCCCACGGGACGTAGGCGATTGCGAGGAAGCATCCCATCAGCGACGCGACCATCGTCATCGTGGCGCGCGGCAACTCGCGGCCAAAGGTTGGAATCCACCAGGCCATCAGGATGCAGGCCAGCGCGCCGCCGAAGATTGCGATCGGTTTGCGAGTCTGCAGGCGATCGGAGACGAGTCCGGTCAGGACCAGCGCGCCGAGGTTCGCGAGCCAGAAGTATTCGTTCATCTTCGCCGCTTCGGCTGGCGAGTAGTGAAACGCCTCGGTAAACATCAACGGGCCGAACCCCTGGATTGCGAAGTACAGCGTCAGGTTCGCGGTGATCCCGATGACCAGCAGCCAGACTTCCATGTGGCTGAGCAGGCGGCGGAAGGCGTCGCCGGTGCTGGACGGAAGTTCCGAGGCGGCGGGCAGGCGGCCTTCGGCGGCGAGCGCCTGGATTTCGGTCTTCATGATCTGCATGCGCAGCTCGGGGCTGAGATCGCACAGCCATATTACGATCGGGATGTACATTGCGACGGCGAAGAATCCCATGATCCAGATCTGCGATTGCCAGGTGTGATAAATCGGCAGCGTCTTGCCGGCGACGAAGTTGGAAAGGAAGTTCGCCCCGACCGGACCGATCGTCAGCAGTCCGAATGCCAGCGCACGGCTGAGCCGCGGCGACATGTCACGAATCAGCGCCGCCAGTGCCCCCGCCGTGAGCCCTGCGACGACACCCATCAAGGTGCGCAGAATTACGAAGGAGACGATGTTGGTGATGAACACGTTCAGGAACAGAAGGACGGTAACGAGGCCGAGACATACGTCGGTGATGAGGACCCGGCCGTAGCGATCCGCCAGCGGACCGCCGAAGAACGCGGAGATTCCGGAAATCAGTACCGCGAAAGTGACGAACGCTCCGTACGCGACGTGGCTCATGTGCAGGTAGGGAAGCAGTATCGGCAGCAGCGGCGCGAGCTGGAAGTCGTACGCGCCGAGAATCGACGCGAGCACCGTCAGCATCAGCAGCGACCATCGATGGCTGCCGCGCGGATATTCACTGAGCGTTCGAGTCGCGACAAAATTATTCATGCCGTCTCCCTGTGCGTGAACGCGCGTTGTCTTAATTTCTCTACAACCAAGGGCGTCGAAAACACAACCCATTCTTTTCGAGTGCTGGTGCGAGCGCGGCAAAGCCTGCTAAGACGCCGGGAGCCGATACGCCGAGTAAAAGGATTGCGATGAAATGGATATAAGGAGCCCGGCGGTGGGCAAAGTGCTTCGACTCTCAGTCGAGGTGGGAGCGCAAGTTGCGCGCGGCGACGAAGTGATGGTGGTCGAATCGATGAAGGTCGAGATACCGATCAAGTCGCCGGCGGCGGGCCGGATGAAGGAATTCCGGGTCAAGCCGGGCGATCAGATTCAGCGCAATTTCGTTCTCGCCGTGATCGAGGCGTAGGGTTCAGCCGGCGACATTCTCGCGCCGGATGCCCCATTTTTCCCAGAACGTAACCGCAAGCGCGGGTTTGCGATCGGGCCGGGCCCATCGTCCCTTCGGATATCCAATCGGAATCAGAATGACGTTGGAGTATTCGGGCGGAACACCGAGCATCGCGTCGATTTCTCTGCCAAACATCGTATGCATACCGGTGATCGAAGTGCCGAGTCCGTAGCCGCGCGCGGCCAGGCACAAATTCTGGACGGCCGGATAGATCGCACCCAGCATCGGCTGACCGGCGCGCGCGCGATCGGTGTATTTTTTCACGCACGCGAAGATCATCACGGGAACATCGGCGATATGCTCGGCGAGATACTTGGCCGAGCGCAGGTTTCGTCCGCGCGGGCTGCCCGGATCGTTGGCGACGACTTCGCGTTCTGTTGGCGTAAAGACGGTTTCCCAGGCTTTGCGATAGCGCTCCGCGACGAATTTCTTGGTCTCCGGGTCGGTGACGACGATGAAGAACCACGGCTGTCGATTGTGTCCGCTCGGACCCATCGTCGCCGCCTCGATCACTTTGACAATCAAGTCAGGAGGCACCGGATCTGGCTTCAGCCGGCGCATCGAGCGCGTGGTGTAAATCGCCTCGTACAGATCGAAATCGTGATGACCGTACATGGCTGCGAAAATATCAGTTTTCAGATGCGGAAAGGAATTTGCCGAAATACGCTACGCACTTCTTTTGCGATGCGCTAAAAAGATACCAGCGTACATCATCGCCGGAGGAACACCGTGGCCGAGATAATTCTGCATCAATATGTGAACTCGCCTTTCTCTGAAAAAATCCGCAAGATCTTTGCGCACAAAAAAATCAGCTGGCGCGCCGTCGAGCAGCCGGTGATCATGCCGAAACCCAAGCTGGTGCCGCTCACCGGCGGGTATCGGCGCATCCCGGTGCTTCAGATCGGCGCCGACGTATGGAGCGACACCGGAATTATCATAAGGAAGATCGACGAGCTCCGTCCCGAGCCGACGATCTATCCGAGCGGCTTAACCGCCGCGGCTGACACGATGAACCAGTGGGCGGACCGGCGCCTCTTCTGGTCAACCACGCCGGTAATTTTCGAGAAGCTCGCCGCGGTGGTGCCCCCGGAGTTCATCGCGGATCGCTCCAAGATGATGCAAGGCGCGAACTTCGGCGAAATCGTGCGCACTGCGCCCGACTCGCGCAACCAGTTGCGTGCGTTTCTCGATATCCTCGATCGTCAGCTCGCCGGCCGCACGTTCTTGCTTGGCGATTCGTTCAGCCTCGCCGATGCCGCGTGCTTTCATCCGGTCTGGTTCCTTCGCGCCGAGCCCAGCGCGTTCGGAATCGCCAAGCGATTCGCGAACCTGATGCGATGGTTCGATAGAATCGAGGCGATGGGAGTCGGCGACATGAGCACGATGGATCCTGACGAAGCACTCAAGATTGCCCGCGACAGTGCGCCCGCCACCGTTGAAAATATCGACGGCGGCGATCCAAACGGACTCGCTGCGGGTACCAGGGTATCCGTCACCCCGGACGACTACGGCTTCGACCCGGTGACCGGAAGAGTGGTGGTCAGCACGATTCATGAGATCGCGATCGAGCGCGAAGATCCGGAACTGGGCAAGATCGTTAATCACTTCCCGAAAATTGGCTTTCGAATTGCTCCCGCCTGACCGCCATCAGCCATTCAGAATTGTCCCGCTGCCTCGCTCCGCCGCATGAAGCGGCAGGGCGAAGCTTCGCCCGGCATAGACAAGCGGATGTCCGAATAGACAGATGCAATACTCAATTGACTACGGAACCAAATAGTCATTATGTATTTCGGTCGATTACATACACCGCGTAAACTGACTACTGGATGCGGAGGGGGTTCCGCCGGTTGTTCAAGTTATTTTCGGCGCGGTTACTTGCGGTCGCGGCAGTCATGCTGTTCGGCGCGGGGCTGGTCGTTGTGCTTTCGGCTCCCCAGCGTGCAACGCCGGGATCGGCGGCGGCGCATCGCAATGCCCCCGGTGCGCTCAGCGGGCGGGATCGAGTTGCGCGGGAGGCGTTCCAGCTAAGCAAGCGTGGGCTCAACTTTGGAATTCCTCCGGGCGCGTATCGTGAAGCGATCGAGCAGATGCGCCTTCAGGAGCGAGGCGTTGATTATGGTCAAGGCGTGGCGAAGAGCGGGGCGGACGCACCGCTCGCGCTCCAATGGAATGCGATCGGTCCCCTGCCTCTGCTCAATGAGATTCCCCAATTCGCAGGCGTACCGCTCGGGAGCGCGCTTGCCGGCGCAACCGGAAAGATCACCGCGATCATTGTCGATCCCACGGTAAGCGGGAGGATGTTCGTTGGGAGCGCGGGCGGGGGAGTGTGGATGCGCGCCAACGCGACCGCATCGTTTGTACCGATATTCGATTCCGAATCGACGCTGTCGGTCGGCTCGATGGCGCTCGATACTACCACCAGCCCGAATCCAACCCTTTACGTCGGGAGTGGAGAAGGCAACGGCTCGAGCGACTCATACTATGGACAGGGCGTCTTTGTCTCGAGCGATCTCGGCGCGACCTGGACTCAACTCGGAACGTCCACGTTTGCACATGCATCGGTCGCCGGGCTCGCGATCGACACGACTCATACACCGCGCACGATCTACGCGGCGGTTACCTACGGCTCGAGCGCGAATCGCGCCGACGCGTCGTGGGTCGAGGGCGATTTCAGCCAGAACGGTCTTTGGCGATCGTCTGATGGCGGCGTGTCGTGGATTTCGTATCCATCGGGAACCTTTGGCGCGTGTCCTTACTTCACCAACGATCCGTGCCCGGCCGAATCGGTGGCGATCGATCCGGCGTCGCCCACGAATGTGCTGGTGACGATCCTCGGGGTGGGCGTATTCCGCTCGTCGAATTCGGGATTCTCTTTCGCGCAGGCAAGTCTGCCGGCTTCGAGCGGCGGAGTCGGCCGCGCGAGCGTCGTGGCGGCAAACGGGGTCGCATACGCGATGATCGGGGCGGCCGATGGCGTCGAATACGCCGGCTTCTATAAGTCCATCGATCATGGAGTGACCTGGACAACAGCGTCGGTGCCGAGTGCGCCGGTGGGCGCTGCGACGATCGACGGAATCAACTCGGCTAATTTCTCGGAATCTTTCTTTGACCAGGCGCTCGCGATCGATCCTGCCGACGCGACTGGCAACACCGTTGTGTTCGGAGGAGTCGGAATATACCGATCGGTAAACGCAGGCGGCGCCTGGACGACGCTCGCGCCAAGTGGCGGAACTCATTCGGACCAGCACGCGATCGCGTTCGACCCCGCCCACGCGCATAGCTTCTTCCTCGGCAACGACGGCGGCCTCTACCGCTTTGACGCCGGCTCCCAGAGCTGGAGTGCGCTGAACGCGAACATCGATGCGATGCAAGCGCAATCGGTCGGCCCGCATCCGAACGACAACGCGCTTGCGCTCGCCGGTTTCCAGGATAACGGCACCGCGCTCTTCGACGGCACTCAGCCGCCGGCGTCGAGTTGGACCCAGGCCGACGGAGCCGAAGGCGGCTTTGCGCTATTCGACCAGGTGAATCCCGAGTTCGCGTATCACACCTTTGCGACCACTTCGTCCGGACCGTCGGTCGGGCGCTCGACCAACGCGGGGGTCAGCTTCATTTCTACTTCGTCAAGCGCGGCGCTGCGGACTGCGATGGCCTCGGTGGGTGACACTGGTGCGGCGTACTATCCGCCTATCGCAAGCGATCCTGCGATCGCGGAGCGCGTGATGTTCGGCGCGCATTCCATCTACGTTTCCAACGACGCGATGGCGACCTGGACTCCGCAAACTACCCAGGATCTCACCGGCCGATGCGTCGGCGGGGCATGCGCGCTCGAGGACATCGAGATTGCGCCCTCCGATCGCACCAAGGCTTACGCGCTCTCGATGGAAACGAATACGACCTTTCGCCCGACGCCGTTTAAAATTTTCACGACCGACGAGGCGGATCAGCAGGTAAGCGTGAGCCAGCCCGAAGGCGCGCACTGGATCGACAAGACCGCGCAATTGCCGCCGATCGTGTTTCCCGCCGACACCCAGGCAACCGGAATTGCGGTTGACCCGTTTGACTCCACGGTCGCGTACTTGAGTCTTTCCGGGTTCACCTCGGCGACCGGCATCGGCCATGTTTTCGTGACCAGTGACTTTGGCGGTTCGTGGACTCAGGCCGATGGCAATCCGAACCTGCTGAGTCCGCCGCCTGCCAATGCGTTGCCGGACGTCCCGGTGCTGCGGCTGCTGGTGGATCGTAACGATCCTACCGCCGAGACCGTGCTGGCCGCGACCGACATCGGCATTTTCAGGACCGTCGACGGAGGCGCGAACTGGACGCCATTCAACCTCGGCACGATTCCGGCGGTCGCAATTTTCGACCTTGAGCAAAATTTGAACGGCGTGATTTTCGCTGCCACGCACGGTCGTGGAATTTTCCAGCTTGCCGGCGAAGGGACCGGCTCGTCGCAAACGGCGACGCCGACCGTTACGCCGTCATCTGCGATGACTGCCACCGCCACGTCGACGACAACTGCGACCGCAACCGCGACTTTAACTCCGACCTCGACGCCATCCACGGTTCGCACCCCGCTCAGCTCCGCAACTCCAACGCCAACGATGACCTCAACCGCGACCGCCACGCCAACTGCGAGCGTGACCGCTACATCGACCCGAACTTCGACACCGACGGCGAGCGCCACCGCGACCCAAACTCAGACCGCGACGTCGACTCCGACCCCAACGACGACGGCAACTGTGACTGCAACTGCAACACCGACCGCAACCGTAACCGCCACGCCAACTCAAACTCCGACTGCCACATCGACTGCAACGCCGACGATCACCCCGACTTCGACTCCGACCGTGGCGGCGGCGCTGATGGTTCAGCCGGGTTCCGCGAGCTTCGCCGCGAAGGTAGGCAAACGAAGCCTGGCGAAAAAAGTGAGCGCGACCAACACCGGCCACATCAGCATCGAGCTCGTCGGCGTGCGGATAACCGGCGACTTCCAGGTTTCAGGCGGCAACTGCGGTGCAGCGCTCGCGCCACGCAAAATCTGCAACTATAAGTTGATCTTCGCTCCGATCGCTAAGGGTCATCGTCCCGGCACCTTCACCGTCATGAACAACGGATCGAGCGGGGCGCGCACGGTAGGCCTGTCCGGAACGGGAAAGTAGTGGCGCGCTAGGGCAGGGCGCGGAACTCGTCTTCCAAAATCCCCATCACGACGGTGTCGTAGTAACTGCCGCGATAGAAGCGCTCCTTGCGGAGTACGCCCTCGCGCTTGAATCCGCATTTTTCGTAAGACGCGATCGCGCGCCGATTGTACTCGTACACATGCAGCCAGAGCCGATGCAGATTCATCTTGTCGAATCCGAGGCGCATCATGACGCGCATCGCGTCAGTACCGTAACCGCGGCCCCAGTAAGATTTGTCGCCGATCGTGATGCCGAGACCGGCGCTGCGATTCAGCCAGTTGATCGCGTGAAACGCGACCCCGCCGATATATTTCTGTTCCGCCAGCGTCTCGATCGCGAAGCTCTTGTTGGTGTCGGAAGATTGAGCGGTGGACTCGATATACTTTTCCTCCGTGATCGACGACACCGGATAGGTCAGCATCCCACCCGCAAGAAAATCGGTGACTTCCTCGTCGTTGATCCATTTCATTATCGAGTCGAGATCCGATTTCTCGTACGCTCGCAGCCTAACCAGCTTGCCTTCCATATGTTTCTCCGTCTCCAAAAAAAGAAGGGCGACCACCTGGGCCGCCCTCCGTACGATTACCGATGATTCGAAGCGGCTAGCCCTTGGGCAACCCGAGTACCCGTTCGCCGATAATGTTGTGCTGGATTTCGCTGGTTCCGCCGGCGATCGTAAGCGCCCGCGACGCGAGCATCCGATACGACCACTTGCCCTTGTCGACCGCGTGCGGTGACCTGAACTCGATCTGGCTGTACGGCCCCAGCATCTCCATCGCGAACTTGTTCATCCGCAAGTTGAGTTCGCTGGTGCAGAGTTTCAGCACCGAGCCCTCCGGTCCCGGCGGCAGACCTTTGAGCCGCCGCGTCAGTTGTCGAAAACCGGTGTAGCGGAGCGCGGCCGCCTCGCATGCGAATCCACCGAGTCTCTGCCGCACGCTGGTGTCTTCCCACGCGGTGTGCCCGTTGCTGCGAATGTTTTTCGCGAGCGCGACCAGTTCCTTGACCTGGCCCATCATGTCGCGCCCGCCGCCAATTCCCGATCGTTCGAACATCAGCGTCGTGATCGCGACTTGCCATCCCTGGTTCTTCTCGCCGATCAGATTTTTCTTCGGCACCTTGACGTCTTCGAAGAAAACCTCGTTGAATCCCTTGTCGCCGGTGATCTGCACCAGCGGCCGGACCGTCACGCCGGGGCTGTGCATATCGACCAGGATGTAACTGATTCCCTTATGCTTGGGTGCCTCCGGATCGGTACGCACCAGCAGGATACACATGTCCGCGTGATGCGCATCCGAGGTCCAGACCTTCTGCCCGTTGACGACAAAGTAGTCGCCTTCCTCGATAGCGCGGGTCTGCAAGCCGGCCACGTCCGATCCCGCGCCCGGCTCGGAATAGCCTTGGCACCAGAGTTCGTCCGCCGACAAAATTTTCGGCACGTAGCGCTTCTTTTGCTCCTCGGTCCCCCAATGAATGATCGTCGGACCGACCAGCATGATGCCCAGTCCGTTGACCAGCATCGGCGAGTTAACCTTGGAGAGTTCCTCGTTGTAGATGATCTGCTGGGTCAGCGTCGCCCCGCGCCCGCCGTATTCTTTCGGCCAGCTTAGCCCGACCCATCCGCCCGCGTGCATTTTCTTGTGCCACTCGACGCGCCGCTTCCAGTCGTCGGAGCTGCTTTCGCGCATGAAGTCTCCGCCGTCTTCCGACTTGCCCGCCGTGGGCAGGTTGGCCTTTAGCCAGCTGCGGAACTCTTCGCGGAAAGCCTCGTCCTCGGCGCTGAATTTGAAATCCATCGACTACCTCCAGGTGCCGGAACCGAATGACTCACTCCTGGCCGCGCCGATGCGGGCGTCGGCCGGAGGCGGCGGTCCCTAACACTTGTTATATAGACGGGCTCGGGAACTCATTCAAGGTCGCCGGGCTCAACAATCCGGCACTCATCGATTGCGAGTCACGGTGCGAACCTTGGCCGGGCGCAGGTAAACGTCCGGATCCGCGATCTCCATCATCGTCCGCGCCGGATTCTCGACCGATGTCCATCCAAACTGCGCGTACAGTCCATGCGCGTCGCGAGTACCGAGACTCCAGCGCCTGAGCCCCTGCAACTCCGGATGCGCCATGATCGTGGCGATCAGTTCCTTGGCGAGGCCGCGCCCCCGATATGACTCGAGGACGAACACGTCGGCGAGATATGCGTAGGTCGCGAAGTCCGAAACCACGCGCGCGAAGCCGACCTGCTCGCCGCCGTTGTAAACTCCGAAGCAGAGCGAATTTTCGATCGAACGCGCGACCGTTTCGCGCGGAATTCCTTCCGCCCAGTACGAGCGCGTAAGAAATCGGTGAATCGCGTCAAGGTCGAGCTTCGATCGATCCGTGCTGATCAGAAATTTTCCCGTGTCCATAACTACCATCGCTGCTGTCATGTCCCCACTCCGCGGCTGCCGGGCAGCCGATACTCCGATACGTGAAGAGGAATCGACGTTGACGCGTCGAGCCGCGAATCCGCAACCGGCGCGAGCGCAGTCGTGTGGAGTGGAATTTGCCCCGCCCACACTGGAAGCGCGTAGTCGGCCTCGTCGTCGAGCGGGTCTCCGCTGCGAAGTTTCGCCGACGCTTCTTCAATTGGAATCGACAGCACCGACGTTGCGGCCAGCTCCTTCTCGTTGGGATGGCGAATATGATCCCAGCGGCCCGGCGCGACGTGATCGATCAGCCCCTTCATCACCGCAAGCTTTTCCGCGTTATCAGTGACCAGCGTTGCAGTGCCGAGAATCACCACCGACCGGTAGTTCACCGAATGATGAAACGCCGATCGCGCCATCACCAAACCGTCAATGTGCGTCACCGTCACCGCAAGCGGAGTCTTATCCGCCGCGGTGCCGAGCATCCGGCTCGCCGCCGAACCGTGAATATAGAGCCGGTCGCCGATTCGAACCTGCAGAGTCGGAATCACATAGGGCTGTCCCTCGATCGCAAAACCCACGTGGCAGACGAGCGCAGTGTCGAGCAGCTCATAGATGACGCCGCGATCGAAGGAAGCGCGCTTGGGGAGCCGCTTGACGCGAGTGCGTGGAGTCGGCGCGATCGCGCGATTCCCGTTGCGAGTTGCCGTGCCCGCGGCCGCCGCCGCGCCCGTTTCCAGCATACCTTCCGTCGCCTCTTTCATCTGCGCCGCCTCTTTGTTACACTACATAACTATGAACGTATCGGTACATTATCAGATTCGCGGAGAATCAGGCAATCAGATCGCGGCCAGCATCGAAGACGGCATCCGCAGCGGCCGGCTCGCCGCAGGCGAGCGCCTGCCCACTGTCCGCGCCCTCGCGACGCGCCTTCACGTGAGCCCGACCACGGTGGCCGCCGCCTACAACGCGCTCCGAGTGCGCGGACTCGTGCACGGCTCCGGACGGCGCGGCACCGTCGTCAATCGTCGTCCTCCGATTCTAACCCGCTCGGCACCTGCGCCAGCGCCCGGACTGCGCAACCTCTTCGAAGGCGGCCCGGACCCCGCGATGCTCCCGCCGCTCAAGCCCTATCTCGCGCGTCTCGGCGGAGACCCCGGCCAGTATGGCGACGCGGAAAATCGCACCGAGCTGCTCGAGCTGGCCGCGCGCCAGTTCAAGCGCGACGGAATCGAGTCGTCGTCAATTGCGATCGTGAGCGGTGCACTCGACGCGGTCGAGCGCGTGCTGCAGGGATGGCTCCGCCCAGGCGATCGGGTCGCGGTGGAAGACCCCAGCTACACCGGCGTGCTCGACCTGGTAGCTGCGATGGGACTGGTTGCGGAGCCGGTTGAGATCGACGACTCGGGCCCGTTGCGCACGGATTTGAATCGCGCGCTGAAGCTTGGCGCGAAAGCATTTATCGTCACGCCGCGCGCGCAAAACCCCACCGGCGCCGCGCTCGATCGAAAACGTGCCGGAGAACTTCGACAGGTGCTCGCCGCCTTTCCCGAGTGCGTCCTGATCGAGGACGATCACGCCGGGCCTGTCGCCGGCGCTCCCGCCTTCACACTCTCTGCCGGGCGTGCGCGATGGGCCACGGTGAGATCGGTGTCGAAGTCGCTCGGCCCCGATTTGCGAGTCAGCGCGATGGCTGGCGACGCGCTAACCGTCGCGCGCGTGCAGGGCCGGCAGAGCCTCGGCCCGCGATGGGTCAGCCACATCCTGCAGGACCTCGTCGCGCGAGTGTGGGCGGATCCGAAAACCGCCGCGCGACTTAAGGCCGCCGCCGACACCTACACGCATCGCCGCCACGCGCTTATGGAAGCGCTCGCGGAATTTGGAATAGAAGCGCACGGACGCTCCGGCCTCAACGTATGGATCCCGGTCGCCGAAGAGGCGAGGGTGACCAACGCGATGGCGGAAAAAGGCTGGGCGATAAGAGCCGGCGAGTGCTATCGGATAAAAAGCCCACCGGGAATTCGCGTCACCGTATCAACCCTGACGCCCGACGACGCGCGCCGCTTCGCCGCAGATCTCGCCGCATCGCTGCGCCCCCGCACCAATGCGCAATCAGCATAGACGATGGATGAAAAACGTCTCGCCGCCTGGCTTCAATGCGCCGGATTGGAGTTCGGGCACACCGGCACAGTTCCCGTTTCGGGACAGGGCGCCACATCATGCGGAGCGGTGAGCCCGAGACATCGGCTCAAATCACTGACACGTTTTTGGATGTCCGGACACTTCCAGTCGCAATCGATCTGCGCAATCTGCGGCTGGGAAAGCTGCCATGACAGCGGACCGTCATGCTCGGCGACAAATGGAACCCTGATGACGGAGTCCTCACAATTGATATCCGATCCCGCCGAGTTAGCATCTGCAGAGGCCGGCGCCGACGTTGATCCCGCGCCGGCAGTTTTGTCCGCCGCCTTCGAAGATTCATTCAGCAACTTCAGCAAGTCCAACTCGATCGCGTCGCGGCCGAGCTGGGTAGCGCTGCGCGCGTTGATAACTGTCTTGATCGGACCCAGGATTTCACTGCCCCATCCGCTGTTTGGATTGAGCAGCGGCGCTCGATCGGGACGCTTCCCCGTTTTCGGGTCCTTCGGTGGCGCGGGATCGCCGTCGAATTTTTCCGGAAACGCGTCAATCGAGATGATTACGACCTTGCCGATTTCCTGCCGATGCCTTTGAACCGCGTCCTTGATCCATTCGGCCGCCACCGTCGTCCCGTAGTTGTCGTAGTAGCCTCCGTCGGCGACGTGAAGTCCCCATACCGGAGATTCAACGCTTTCGCCTTCGCCTGGATAGTGCCCGCGCGCGACCGGACTGACATAAGGAAATGTTGCCGACAATCTTGCCGCAGTAACCGTCGACATGTTGGCGCCGCTGTCAGGCGATTGTCCGAAGATCACCACATTACTTGGGTGAGGCTCCGGAACTTTTATTGTGCTCAGTAGAAGCGGGTTCCCAGTCTCGACCAACGTAGCGTTGAACACCGTGCCGGGCAGCGTTCCGTCACTCACGCGCTCGCTCCAATCCGACAAGTTACTGACGATGATCGGATCGCGATGGTTCGGGTCAGGCAGCGCCGAATTCCAGGCCTGTTCCAAAGCCCAGCTCCGATCCAGTTCGCGTGCTTCATCGCCATTGGCTTCTCTACTGAGCCGCAGCCCTATCGAGCGAACCAACGGAAGCATCAGCCGCGCGAAATCCACTTCCGCGAGACCCCATCCGATTGCGTCGAGACTCGGCCTTTCCGCGGCCGCCAGGATCGCTGGCAACTGCGCGTTCTCGGGTGCGTCCTTCGCCTGGTACATTGACTGAACGAAGAACAAGGAACCCACGCTCCCGCCGGAAGTCGAGCTGATAAGCCGGATCGAGCGCGTGAAATTCTGCCCCAGCGCGGTTTGCAATCCAGTCAACACCTTCGCCGTCCACGCCGCCGCCTCAATCCCTCCGCCGCTCGCGCACACCACGATCAGCACCGGCTTCCCGTCGTTGGCGTGCAAAACATCTTTCGCATCCTTGCCTGACTGAGCCTTGAGGAAAGAATCGAGTGCGTCTGGCGCGTAGTAAGAAGTCTGCGCCCTTCGAGTCGCGAGCCAAAAATGATCGGTGTCAAAGAACTGCGAACCCAGGAACGAGTACACCATCACCGTCAAAAGAACCGGAACCCGGTAGCGATCGAGGTAAAAGGCCGCCGCAGCCAGACCCATCACGGAAAAAAGAAACAGCGCTTCCAGATATGCCAGCGCCGGAATCCCCGTGCTGCCCGCATGATGCCGCAGTCGTGACCAGCCCCAGAAAAAAATTAAGACGTATGCGACGAGTCCAGAAATCGCCGCCGCCAGCTCGACCAGATGCTCTGAATACACTCGCCCATCTGGCCGGAAATAGCCGGGCCCCAACCATTTAGACAGCCAGGAGAGACGTTTGAGCCAATCCCCGATCCGGCCGGATTTTTCAGAGCGTGGCGTTGTCTTGGCTTCAACCGGAAAGATGAACTGTCTCGGCGCCGTAGCGACGTGCTCGATATGAGCCTCGATTCCCGCCGATTCGCCATGCTCAGGTTCGTCACTCTGTTTCGCGATCCGTTCCGCGTCTCCTTCCGAGGTCTGTTCCAGAAAACGGAAAACGCGTTCGACGAACTTTACACTTACCAAAGCAGCCAGAAATCCCAACAACAAGCCCAGGCTCACCCGCCCGGCGGTTATAGCCATCGCCGCCCGGCTGGACCCATCCATCGACCAGGTTGAATCCAACAACACGGCGATCATCAGCACTAGCGGCGGTATCGTGAACAGACGCGGCGACCACGTCCAAAAACCGAAAGGAGGCTTGTAGTCGACTCCAAATCTGTCCCCGGTGTGATCGAGCACCGTCATCATCATGGCCAAACACAGCCACGCCGACGAAAATCCGATCCACGAAATGAAAAAGGCCTGGTGGATCCAGAGGGCAATAAGCAAGTTGCCGAACACGTTCGCGACGACAAAACTCGCCCCCAGGATCAGCAGCGGTGAGAAGATCAGCATTAACTGAAAACGAATCAGGAAAGCGACTTGAAAGCCGGTCCCCATCCGCGACCGGTACCACGCCGCAATCGCCACTAGCACAAGCAGCAGAACCGATGCGCTGATCGCCGCCCCATTCATAACTGCTCAGTAAGTTCGCCCGATGACCATGATTCGCGATTGAGCGCAATCAATCATCGCGCCGCTTGAAAGTCTAGCGGCCGTCAACGAGTTGTTAGCGATCGGGCAGGGCGCGGGACGGCTTCGAGTCGCTCGCCTTCGAAATAGGCGGGCGAGCACAGGTCGAGTCTCGAAAGCGCGGCGCTCTCGCGCCGCGCTTCCAATCTCTTATCGAAGGAACTCTTACTCGGTCGTAGTTATTCGAGGCGCCAGAGCGAGCGCGCCGCGTTGGCCGAACGCTCGACGATCTTCTTGCCGTACTCGTACTGCGCCGCGAAAATGGGCGCGAGCGGAGTCTGCTTGGCCCACTGCGTCGCGGACTCCTGGAAATCGATCGCCTGGTTCGCGACTTTCTCGGTGGTGTCGATATACCACGCGGCGAACTTCTTCGCGCCTTCGACGTTGATCAGCTTGGCGCCCAGGTTGGCGACGTTTTCGAACACTCCCGACACGCTTTCTTTCTCTGCCATCTTTTTTTCTCCCGCGGACTTTTGGTGCGATGTCTTCGCCCCGTTTGGTTTATCTAAACTACCCATCGATTCACTTTTCGTCGGTTTCTTTTGTCGCATTGGTGACGCTCTCGAACGTTCGCAAGCCGTTTAGTGTTTAGTTGTCCCGTTCCGCCAGCCAATTGGAAATTTGCGGCCACAACCGCTTCAGCGAGTCCGAACTTACCGCCGCTCCCATGTGCCCGGTCGGATAGTGGAGGTTGCGTTTGTCGGCGCTCGAGACCAGTTCCGGTAGCGGCTCACTCGAGCGCGGATTCACGATGTCATCGAAGTCGCCGATCACGTTGAGCAACGGCGCCTCGATCTTCTTGAGATCCGCGACCGTCTTGCCCACCTTCATTTCACCTTTGAGAAACGAATTGTCGCGCCACATCGCACTCGTCTCGATGAAAATCTTTCCCGCCATCGGCACGTCGCTATGCAGCCATTGCTCGAACAGCCGGAAGGTCTCGAGGAATCCCGGCCGCGCAGAACTCCGATACGCGCCCACGAACTTGTCGAGCATATGATGAGTCGGCGCGAGCGTGTTGAAGAACGAGTATAGCATCCACGCCGGCGCATTGCCGTAAATCTCGACGATCATCTCGGCGCTGCGCGCGGTCATCGCGGCGGTCAGATGCTCGATCGGAAGATCGCGCGCGCTGGTGTCGAGCGGAACTGTCAGCGAGACAAGATTCTTTACGTTATTGCCGTGCAGCGCCGTGTACATCAGCGCAAGTAGCGCCCCGAAGCAGTAGCCGAGAATCGAGATCTGCTCGACCCCGCTATGAATCTGGATCGCGCGCACCGCGTTGGCGATGTCCTCGTTTACGTACGCGTCGAAGCCGCGCCCCTTGTCGGCGGCTGACGGCGGAATCCAGTCAATCAGATAAACCGTGAAGCCCTGGTTCACCAGGTGCTCGATCACGCTCCGGCCGGGACGCAGGTCCAGGATGAACGGCCGTTTGATCAGCGAGTAGATTAGCAGCAGCGGAACGCGATGCTTCACGCTGCCGCGCGCCTCGTAATGGCGGAGCCGGCACAAACCCGACTCGTAGATGACGCGCGACGGAGTCGCCGGCTCGGGATCGTCCATCGAGATGCCGAAGCCGTTGCGAAACGCGTCGATCGTGCGCATCGCGCCTTCCATCCAGAATGACGCTACTTCGCTAATTGCCGACATCTTTTATCTCCATGTGCTCGCCGCCCGCCCATCCGGACCATACCGCGATCTGCCGTGCACTCGATTTGCGCTCGTGAGCGGAATCAGGGCCGTTGACCATTGAGTGACGCACCGCTTCGTGAAGCTCGCGCGCGTAATCTTCATTGGTCTCGGCTTCGGCCACCGCCGCGCGCAATTCCTCGCGAAGCCCGCGGATATCGGCGCGCACCGCGGCCACCTCCGACCCGGTCGGAAGTCCCACCGCCGGCCACAGCGCCGAAAACAACGCCCCCGCCACCGCGTGGTTGAACCGCTGCCATCGCAGCATCAGATCGATCGAGCCGCCGAGCGCTTGTCCGACCCGCTGGTTGCTGAACACCTGGTTGGTCGTGCGATTGGCAAGTCCGACGATTGAGTCGTATGCCTTCCACGCGAGTTCGCTCAGTTCCTTTTCGACTTCGACCGCCGCGGTATCTACCAGTCGCCTTATTTTAGCGGTCGGCGGCACCGGCATCAGGCACTGCGCAAGCTTCAGAGTCTCTTCGGAAAAAGAAGCGGCGGCGGAGTTGTGATTGGCGGAGTTTTGATTCCCGGCCGCGGCGTCGTCAATTTTTTTAGCTTCCATAATAGTTTCCCCTTGGGTCGCTTCGATCCTCGATTGACGATTAAAAATTTTCGGTTTGGAAATTTACAGTAAAGAAGTTGAGGTAATATGACAGTTAGGTCAACAATTAGCTACGCTTAAGTTTGTCACGGTCGCGACCAAAGCTGTCCATAGCGACAAAAATTCCCGCCGATGGTCACATCCGCGACATCTGCGAACGCCTGTGCTAACTACCCCGACATGTCTGCGCAACCAGCGATCGACCCAAAATCACTAACCAGACTGCGGACTCTTTCCTGGATGCGTGGCGATCAGGCCGCTCGCCTCGCAGCCAACGCCACGGCACTGAGAGTCCCGCGCGACGACGCCATTTTCATGGAAGGCGAGGCCTCGAGCCGGGTTTACATCCTCATCTCAGGGGTCGCCAAGCTTTGCTACGTCAATCGCCAGCAACGCGTGCTGGTCGGCTTCGTCGGCCCCGGCGAGGTCTTCGGTTTGTCGTCGCTGCTACCGCAGACGACGCGGCCGTTTCGATGCGAGGCGTATAGCGACTGCACCGTCGCGGTGGTCAAACCCGACCTCTTTGTGGATACTGTGCTCGGTGTTCCGCTCGAGCGTCTGAGCCTCGTCCTCGACGCGACTGTTGGTCGATGGTGGGGGATGGTGGTGCGCTACGCGAACTTCGTCGGGCTTGGACTGCGGGAGCGGCTGGCCGGCGCGTTGCTCGAACTGGCGGAAAAATTCGGAGTGCGCGATTCGCGCGGGACGCTGCTGACGATCAAGCTCACTCACGCGGACCTCGCGGAGCTGGTGGGCGCTTCGCGTCAACGCACCACCGAGCAACTGAACGACTTCGAGCGCGAGCACGTTATCATCCGCGACGGTCGCCGGCTGATTATCGTGCCCGAGAAATTATGGCAGCTTGCGCAGACGCCGCAGGCAAACAGAACTCCGGGGAAATAATGGCAGCAGACAAATTTGTCACCGTGGGCGATCTTCGCCTTCACTATATCGATTACGGAAACGATGCGCGCCCGTGGGTGGTATGCATTCACGGTCTCTCCGGCAACGCGCACAACTTCGACGATCTCGCTCGCCACCTCGAGGGCAGCTATCACGTCATCTCGATCGACGTGCGCGGCCGCGGCGATAGCCAGTGGGGTCCGCCCACGGATTATCTGCCGCAAAATTATGTAACCGATCTGGCCGCGATGCTCGATTCGATCGGAGTCACACGGACCAGCCTCATCGGCACCTCGATGGGCGGAATTATTTCCATCATGTATGCCGGCGGATGGCCCGAGCGGGTCGAGCGCCTGGTGCTCAACGATATAGGACCCGAAATCGATCCGGCCGGCGCGGCGCGCATCGCCGCTTACTTTGGCTCGGCGCCGGATCGCTTCAACAACATGAGCGAGGTCGTCAACTACTACCAGGCCAACTATCCGGCGATCGCGAAACTCCCCCACGATATCGTCGCGGAACAGGTGAAATGGTCGGTTAAACCCGACGGTGACGGGCTGAAGTGGAAGATCGATCCCAATGTCCGCCGCCCCCTGCGCGGCGCGACTGCGGCCAATCGACTCGACTTGTGGGTACCCTATGCGCGGATCGAATGCCCGACGCTTATCGTCCGCGGCGCCGAGAGCGATATCCTTCCGCGCGCGACCGCAACTCGCATGTGCCAGGTGCTCCGCGGCGCAACCAGCATCGAAGTCCCCGGCGTCGGCCACGCCCCGTCCCTAACCGAGCCCGAGTCGCTCGCCGCAATCAGGCAACTCTTCGCCCTCTGATCTCTTTGTCAAGGATGACGTAGCGGGATCTGCACCCCTATGGCGAACAGCATGACCAGGATCCTATCGCTGCTTGCCATGGCTGTAGCGATCACGCTGTTAGCATTCGCTGCGTCGCACCTAGCCTACTTTCCCACTGATCTGACGATCGCGCGAGCGATACAGTCGTTCGTTCCGATGCCTATCTCCATAGCTGAGTGGATAACAGCTAGCGCGGATAAACCTTGGTGGGTCGTTCTACTTGCGATGACCATAGTAGCTGCGTGGGCTATAAGTGGATGGCGCGCAGCGTTGGTAGCTATACCGGTCTTTTTCGGTCTGTTCCTTTTCGGATTCTGGCTAAGTCCTCATGTAGCCCAGCCGCGACCTTCACCGGTGCTTATAGGAGTTGTCGGAAAGCCAAAGGGCTATGCGTTCCCTTCCATCTTTGGACTTATCTACATGGCTACCTTTGGATATCTGGGATTGTTAGCGTTCCGGCTATCGCGGAGCGCGACGGCAATTGCGATTCCGATTCTCAGTGCGGCCGCTTTGATTGTAGGAGCATGCGCCAGGATAGTGCTAGGCGCGCACTGGGCGAGCGACATCTGGGTCGCCTATCTTATGGGTCTGTTCTGGATCGAACTCCTGATGCCGCTAGCTGTCACGAGATGAGCTCGAGAGCGCTGCTTATGCGCGCGCGTGGATTCGATGGCCCCAGCGCAGCCACGCTATCGAGCCATCCCTATTTCTAAGGAACTCGCCCTGGATATCCTTCATCGGCGGCTCGACCATCGCGACGCGATCCTTACCAACCAGCCCGATTCGAAATGGCGTCGGCAGTGGCCCTGGCGGTGTTTCTTTGGTCGGAAAGCCGCCCTTAGGATGAACTTGCACAATAAGCTTGCCGGCGTCCGTCTTGAGCTCCAGATCTCCGGAGGCCTGCAAGTAGCGCCCCGAGTACTCATCCAGCTGGGTTGGACTCATCGAAATCTCGACTGGCTCGGGTGCGTCGGCGCCAAGGAACTTCGCCACCAGGCCCTTGGTCACTTCGGTTGTGAAGAGTCCGCCGCTGGTCGAATTGGTGGTGAGCGCGAGAGCGAACTTGCGCGCCGGAGTCATCGTGAAGGCCGAGATTTGTCCGTAGGTTCCGCCACCGTGAAAGACGCGCCGGGGTCCGCCGATATCGTAAGTCCTCCACGCGAGCCCCATTCTGATGTCGAGCACCCGAACATCAGTCGGCGTCTGCATCATCGCGATCGATTCCGGCCTGAGCACTCGCGAGCCGTCCTCCGCAGTCCCGTCGCCAAGATGGAAGCGCGCGTAACGGAGCTGATCGTTCATCGACGCCGCGATTCCGCCCGCCGGTCCGCACGCACGCGTCAAATGCCACGGACGAAGCACGATCGTCTGGTCCGCGACCGTCGTGTGACCGACCGCGAAGCGATGGGTCATCACGTCGGTCGGGAACAGAAATGAATGCCTCAGTCCTAATGGCTCGAGCACCAGTTCCTTGAGCGCCGATTCATAGGTCTTACCCGTCACTACCTCGATCACCCGGCCCGCGATTGAGAACGCGGAGTTGTTATACGAGAGGATGGTGCCGAGCTTCGTGAGTTGCGGCAGGTCCGCCAGCAACCTGACGTAGTTCGCGAGCGCGTCGTCGCCGTTGCCGGCGTCAGGAAAGTAGTCGCCGTCCCAGCCGCCTACATGGGTAAGCACATGACGCAGCGTGAGGCACGTAGTGACCTCGCGATCGCGCATCGTGAAGTCCGGCAGGTAGCTTCGAATAGGTTGGTCAAGCGCGAGCTGCTCGGCCTCGACCAGGCGCATCAAGGCCGTAGCGGTGAAGGTCTTCGTCGTCGAGCCAATTTGAAAGAGTGTCGCGTCATCAACCGGCAGTGGATTGCGGATGCTGGTGACACCGAACCCCTTGATGAGCTCGCGCCCCTCGCACACGATTCCAAGCACGACGCCGGGGACCTTGTGCTTGGCCATCGCGTCCGGAATCCGATCGCAAATTCCCGCGAACAACTCGTCGACGTCCATTGCACGCTCCATTCAATCGCGAAAATTAGATCACCACCTTGCGCCTTCTTAGCACAAAGAGAATACAGGCCTGAAGCTCGGACTATTACCGGCTCGTGTCGTATGTAAGGCATCCGGATCATCACTATTGCGTACGCCGAGTGCTCCGGAGCACTCAAACTGTAATCGGCACCGCCGACGTCCTTGTTAGCTGGCGCAATTCGCTCTTACTCTAGAGTCAAGAAGGTATGGAGGTACTATTGTGAAACACTCATTGAAAGCTACAGCATTGTCCTTTGGTGTCGCAGTGCTGTTCGGAAGCGTTGCGGTCGGATTCGCCCAGACTGACACCACAACCTCGGACCGGACCAGCGAGACCACAACTTCGGCGCCGGCACCGGCCGCCGTCGCGGTATACCCGGCTCCGGTAGTAGTCGCCCCTCCCGCAATAGTCGTGGCGCCCGCACCGATCGCGCCGGCAACAACCACCGAACACTCATCGTCATCGAACTCGACCAGCGACTCGCCCAGTGGCGACTCGAGTGAGCACTCTTCGACCAGGACAACCAGCAACTATTAGTAAGGTCTTTCGCCTGAGAGCGGCAGCCTGCGATGCGAACCAGGATCGCATCGAGGGCTGCCGCTCTCATTGTTTCCGGAGGTTACTAGCCGCCCTTCCAGTTAACCGGCATCTACGTGTAGTTGCATCCATGTGCTTTGGAGCACGTCATAGAGCGAACGGGGATGGAATGTTTGTCGAAGTTGGTGAGAAGCTAATAGTGGACCGAGGAAAGTGAACGCCGCAAGCGCAAGGGAATAATCAAAGCAAAGCGATGACGAAGTTTAAACGCGGATACATCAACGGTTGGTCAACCGTAACTGACTAAGGAGTGTACATCATGGTCCTTTTCAAGCACCCAGCCGCACGCGCAGCTAGCGCGGCGGTAACTCTTCTCGGCGCAGTCGCTCTCGCCAGCCCTTTGTTTGCGGCCTCAAGCGAGAGCCCGGCGCAGCCGTCCTCACAGCAGGCGATGGCGGCGCCCGCAGCGAAATCTGCCAGTAACGCTGACGTCGAAGTGCGTATCAAGGAGCTGCACAAACAGCTCCACATCACCGCCGCTCAGAAACCACAATGGGACAACCTTGCCCAGGTGATGCGCGATAACGCGGAATCGATGGCGAAGCTTCAGAAAGAGCGGGCCGCAGACGCGCGGTCAATGAGCGCCGTCGACGTGCTCAAATCATATGAGCCGGTCATCCAGGCGCATGAAGATGGAATGAAGAAATTCGTTCCGCCCTTCGAGGCTCTCTACAACACAATGTCGGACGCGCAGAAGAAGACCGCGGACTCGCTGTTCCGCACTCGCGAAAAGGCTTCGGCTGCAAAACAGACCGCAGCAAGGTGAAGTGGGAGTCGATCCCGCGACGGAGTGTCACTATGCAAGTATCGAAAAAGGAATTGTGCTCTAAGATAGCCCGGATCGCCGGCGCTATCGCATTTACCCTCGTGATTGGCAGCTTCGCGGCCGGACCGGCGCACGCCGACCATCGCGGCGGTGGTCATCGCGGTGGTGGCGGCTACTACCACGGAGGCGGTGGCTACTGGGGAGGCGGTCGCGGCTACTACCACGGAGGCGGTGGCTACTGGGGAGGCGGTCGCGGCTACTGGGGAGGTGGAGGCGGCTATCCGGACTACTACTACGCGCCTCAGCCATATTATTATGGAGCGGGGCCGCAGTACGACGTTCCGCCACCCCGGGGCCTTCACGAGTTCTTTGGCCTTTAGATAGCGTGAGCTGTCGACAGTAGTGTCTGGTTCGGAATCAGGACACTACTCGCTCGACGCATTGCTAACCGAATCCGGATTTGAGATCCAGGAGGTACGGAAATGCAAAATCCAAACGACAAGTGTGCGTGCGGCTCAGGTAAGGCCTATAAAGATTGCTGCGGCAAGGGCAAGTAGGTCACCAGTAAGTAACCTGGGCGGAGAGCTGCGAGCGTTCTCTGCTCAAGCAAATGATTCTCGTCGCCACGGTCGGCAGTCGCTTGCGTCCGCATCCAACTTAATGTGAAAACTCGACCATCACCTTGGCCCGCGTCCCCGGATGCTTGAGCGCGTCGAACATCGCGGGCACCTGGCCAACGTCGATCACGTCGGTAATCATCGGGGTCGCATCGATCGCGCCTGATGCGAGCGCGTCGATAGTCTGCTGGAACTCTGAGCGCCGGTAGGCCAGCGCGAAATCGATGCTCACTTCCTTCATCACGCAGCTAAGTGGGTAGATGCTATCGGACTCCATGCACACTCCGATCACCACGACTCGCCCACGTCTGCCGACCATGTTGATTGCGGCGCTAAGTGTCGATTTGACTCCGATGCATTCGAAGACGATCTCCGGCGCGCGCCCGGTTATCGATCGCACCTTGTCGGCGGGATCCTCCTTGCTCGGATTCGCGACCGCGGTCGCGCCGAGCCTCATCGCAAGCTCAGTGCGACCCGGTGCGAGCTCAGATACTACAACTGCTCCCGCGCCCTTTGCCTTGGCCCATATCAGTGTCGACAGACCGATTGGTCCCGCGCCCATCACGACGCATCCCATGCCCGGTTTCAGGTGCGAGCGATTCACCCCGTGAAGGCCGACCGAGAGCGGCTCGACCAGCGCGCCCGCGCGCGAGCCGACGCTGTCCGGGAGCTTCAGCAAGCTTCGCGCGCCGCAGACCACGTACTCCGCATAGGCACCTGGCAGCTGCCCAAGACCCAGCGAGCGAATATGCGAACAGTGCATCTCGTCGTCGCTCGCGCACGAATCGCAGATGCCGCACGCCGTGTATGGTAGCGAGGTGACGCGATCGCCGACCCGATAATCTTCGACGCCGGCGCCGAGTTCATGAATCTCGCCGCAGAACTCGTGCCCCATCACCGTGTCCGGCGCCATCCCGAGTCCATACTGCACGGCGTGCAGATCGGAGCCGCAGATTCCGCAGTTGTGGACCTTGAGCACGACCTGTCCGTCGCCGGCGCTCGGATTGGGCACCTCGATCACCGCCATCTGATCTTGTTTCTTGAACACCGCTGCTTTCATTCGCAACCAGGCCTCTTTGCGCGTGCGCGCCAGTTAGACGGCATCCACGCGCCGCTGCTGAATCAGTTCAATTTTGTAACCGTTGGGATCCTCGATGAAGGCGATCGGCGTGGTGCCGTGCTTCATCGGACCCGGCTCGCGCACGACGTTGACCCCTTTTTGTTTCAGCTCCGCGCAGGTCTTGTAGATGTCGTCGACGCCGAGCGCGACATGCCCATAGGCGTTGCCGAGGTCGTACTTCGAGGTGCCCCAGTTCCAGGTCAGCTCGATCACCGCGGTTTCGTCCTCGCCGCCATAGCCGACAAACGCGAGCGTGAATTCGCCGCCCGGGAAGTCGTGTTTGCGCAGGAGCTTCATACCAAGCTGGTCGCAGTAGAACTTGAGCGATTCGTCGAGGTTGTTCACCCGGAGCATCGTGTGCAGAAGCCGCATAGGATTATCTTTTTCCTTTGCCTTTCCCTTTGTCGGCGGCGCGCGCCCGTTTCGAGTTGATCGCCTTCGTAAGCTCGTTCTGTATATCGGCGAACACTTCTTCAGTCGGCGCGATTCCCACCGCCTTCATCTTTTCGACCAGTTGCCATCGTTCGAGTCCAAGTATCGACTTGGCTTCGTGCTCATGAATCTTCTTCACCCGCACCAGTTCCAGGATTGCGAGCTCGCGGACCCGAGCCATGAAATCAGTCTCGGGATACTTCTCATCAAAAACGTCCTCGGGCAAATCGAGTTCGAGCTTCATCGTCGTATCACGGATTGGATTTCGACTTTCCGCAATCGCCAAACTCTTGTCAAACGGCAACGCCCGCCCCTTTGCGCAGCGCGGTCGGATTGTTTTAAGTTCAAGCGCGATACGCCGCGAACTTTTCGATGCCGGGGCAGGCTTACGAACGACGAGCCGTCCCAGGGAGTTGCCGATGGATTTCAATTTCAATCCCGAAGACGAAGCCTTCCGCGCCGAGTTTCGCACCTGGCTCGACGCCAACAAACAATTCGCGCCGCACTTGGGCGAGACTACCATCGGGATGGCCGAGGGCCGCGGCGCATTCGACCAACAACGGCGCTGGGCGAAGAAGATGGCCGAGGGCCGATGGCTCGCGCCGAACTGGCCGACCCAGTACGGCGGACGCGGCGCGAGCATCCTGCAGACAATCGTCTACAACGAGGAACTCGCGCGCGCCGGCGTTAACGCGCCGATGATCGGGATGGGCACCACGCTCCTGGGGCCGACGCTGTTGCATTGGGGCACCGAGGAACAGAAGCAGCGCTTCATCCCGCCGATCATGAAGGCGGAAGAAGTCTGGTGCCAGGGATATTCCGAACCCGGCTCGGGCTCCGATCTCGCGTCGCTACAGACGCGCGCGGTCGATGACGGCGACTACTTCGTCGTCAATGGGCAGAAAGTATGGACCTCGATCGCGCAGCATGCCGACTGGATCTTCTTGCTGGTCCGCACCGACCCTGAAGCGCCCAAGCATAAGGGAATCAGTTACATCCTCGTCGATATGCACAGCCCCGGCGTGACCGTGAGACCGCTGGTGCAGATAACCGGCGGCAAGGGTTTCAACGAGGTGTTCTTCGAGGACGTTCGAGTGCCGAAGAAAAATCTCGTCGGCGAGAAGAACCAGGGATGGCAGGTCGCGATCACCACGCTGATGTTCGAGCGATCGGGCGGCGGCGGAGATCGCGGCGGGCTCTCGCAATGCCGCGAGCTGACGGAGCTCGCCAAATCGCTCCCGCGCAATGGCGCCACGGCTTGGGATGATGCCAGCGTGCGCCAGAAAATCGCGGAGTTCTACTGCGAGGCAACGGCGCTGCGCTACACGGGCTATCGCCAACTCACGCGCCGTCTCAAGGGGATGCCGCCGGGGCCGGAAGGCTCAATGATGAAGCTCTGCGGCACCGAGCTGAACATGCGCATCCAGTTGTACGCGATGGAACTCCTTGGTCCGTACAGCCAAATGGAGTACCAGGCGCCATTCGCGATCGACAAGGGTAAGTGGTCGTTCCGGATGCTCGCTGCGCGCGGCGGCACGATTGCTGCGGGCAGCAACCAGATACAGCATAATATTATCGGCGAGCGCGTACTCGGTTTGCCCAAGGGCTAGCGACGCCACTGCTGGCCGACACCGAAGGTGTGCCGCCCGCATTAACCGCGGGCATCTCGAGATGGCGGATCGAACCGTTTCGAATCTTCTTCCCGCTGGGTGTCTCGCTCGGGTGGATCGGTGTTGGCCACTGGCTTCTTTACGCAACAGGAGCCACAGCGACCTACTCGTGCAGGTTTCACGGGTTGGTGCAGATGCAAGCATTCATGATGGCGTTTGCGATCGGCTTCCTGCTCACAGCGCTGCCGCGCCGAACGCAATCCGCGCCAGTCGGGCGAATCGAGCTGGCGGCGTTTGCCGCAGCGCTGATTATCACCGCCGGTGCCGCGATCATCGAATCGTGGATCTTGGCCGAAATCGCGTACGCAGCGCTGTTCGTGCTGCTCATCCAGTTTGCGCTGCGCCGATTTCTGGCCGGCAAGGCTGGACGCCGCCCGCCAGCCGCGTTTGTACTCCTGCCTATCGCCGCCTTGCAGGGAATGGCGGGTGCCGCCCTGATCGCCGCAGCCGACGCGAACGTGGTGCTTCCATCCACCGGCTATCTCGGCGTGCTGCTGGTCGAGCAGGGCGTATTTCTGTGCATGGCAATCGGCATCGGCAGTCTGGTTCTGCCCCTCATGAGCGGCTCTCCTCCACCGCCAGACCTCGGTTCAGCGCCGCGCGAAACCTGGAAGGCTCTGGCATACGCGGCCGCCGGAGTGGCGATCTTCTTAAGCTTGCTGCTCGAGCAGTTTGGCTTCGGACGAAGCGGCCCGATTCTACGCGCGATGGTAGTAGCGATCGGGCTCGGATTTGGCGGCGGCGCATTACGCCTGCCAGGCAAGACGGGTGCGCATCGCAAGCTGGTATGGCTCGCGGTATGGCTCATGCCAGTCGGATTGATCGCCTCGGCAGTCTGGCCCGACTACCGCGTGCCGGCCATGCACATCGTTTACATCGGCGGCTTTAGCCTGCTGGTTTTCGGAGTAGCCAGCCACGTTGCGATGAGCCATTTGAACATGGAGCAGCTCGCCCTTGGTCGTCCGACCGCAGTGATCATACTGGGCGCTGCATTCGTGATTGCGCTGTGCGCGAGGCTCGCGGCCGATGTCAGTCAGACCTATTTCGTTCACCTCGGATGGGCGGCCGCCTTGTGGATTGTGGGCTCGGCGGTTTGGCTGGCCTTCTTCGGCCCGAAGATGCTTCGCTCCTGAATTCGCGCAATAAGGATCTTCCGCGCGAGCCCCTGAGTGACGCGGGGGAATTTTGATGACCGAGCGAGAGACAATCCGGAGCTTCCTCGAACGCGATCATGCGCGCCTCGATCAATTGCTCGCTCGCGCCGCCCGCAATCCAGGCGATACCGATATGGAGGCATACAGCGAGTTCCGCCGCGGACTTCTGAAGCACATCGGCATGGAGGAGAAGATTCTGCTCCCCGCGATACAACGGCGTCGAACCGGCGAACCACTCGCGCTCGCCAGTCGGCTGCGACTGGATCACGGTGCCATCGCGGCGCTGCTGGTGCCCACGCCACGCAACGCGGTCCTGCGAGCGCTAACGACGGTGCTGGCGATACACAATCGCGTCGAAGAGGGGCCGGACGGTGTGTACGCGGAGTGCGACCGGATAGCCGACGCCGAGGCCGAAGCACTCGTGAGCTGCCTTCGCGCGGCGCCAGAGGTGCCCGCCGCCGCGCACGTGGACAGTCCGAGGGTCGAATCGTCTGCCCGCCGTGCACTTGCCCGTGCCGGCTTCGATGCCGCGTTGCTCGACCCCTGATTGGGCAGAGCAATTCAAGGTTTGCTGGGACTTGGCAAATTTCACCAGACCTTTCACTGCTTTGTGAGTTTTTGGTAGAACGAGGCGGTCCAGAAAGCGATGGCACGATAGCTGCGGGCAGCAACCAGATCCAGCATAATATTATAGGCGAGCGCGTTCTCGGGTTGCCCAAGAGCTAGCGCGCGGAATCACGGAATCAGCGGTGAGGCAAAAGTAACTAGATGGATTTCAACTATAGCCCAGAGGACGAGGCGTTTCGCGTCGAATTGCGATCCTGGCTCGAAGCGAACAAGAAGTTCGCGCCGCCGCCGAGCAATCTCATGGCCGACGAAGGCGAGGGCGACTGGGAGGCGCGAGTCCGCTGGCACAAGAAACTCAACGAAGGCGCCTGGGTCGCCGCCAATTGGCCCAAGGAATACGGCGGACGCGGCGCGACCGTGATGCAGCGCACGATCTATCGCGAGGAACTTCACAGGCTCGGTCTCGGCGAACCTTTCATCGGGATGGGCATCAGCCTGCTCGGCCCGACCCTGATCCACTGGGGGACCGAGGAACAAAAGAAGAATCACATCCCGAAAATTCTTAAGGGCGAGGAGATCTGGTGCCAGGGATACTCGGAACCGGGCTCGGGCTCAGACCTCGCCTCGGTGTCCACCCGCGCGGTCGACGACGGCGACGACTTCGTCGTCAACGGGCAGAAAGTCTGGACCTCGATGGCGCAGCATGCGGACATGATTTTCGCCCTGGTGCGCACCGATCCCGACGCGCCCAAGCACAAGGGAATCAGCTACCTGCTGATCGATATGCACAGCCCCGGCGTCACCGTGCGCCCGCTGGTGCAGATGACCGGCGGCAAGGGCTTCAACGAAGTTTTCTTCGAAGATGTTCGAGTGCCGAAAAAGAATGTCGTCGGCGAGCGCAACAACGGATGGCAGGTTGCGATGACCACGCTGATGTTCGAGCGCGGTGGCGGCGGCGGCGCAGACCCGATGGGCGAAGTATACGAACTCGCGAAGCTCGCAAAGCGAATCCCGCGCAATGGCAGCAACGCGTGGGACGATTCGAGCGTCAGGCAGAAGGTCGCGGAGTTCGCCGCCGACGCGCAGGCGCTCAGATACACCGGCTATCGGCAGTTGACCCGCCAATTGAAGGGACTGCCGCCGGGGCCGGAAGGCTCGATGATGAAGCTTTGCAGCACCGAGCTTGCGCTCAAGATCGCGCTCTACGCGATGGAGCTGCTCGGGCCGTACAGCCAGATGGAATTCGGCGCGCCGTTCGCGGTCGACAAGGGCAAGTGGTCGTTCAGGATGCTCGCGGCGCGCGGTCCGACGATCTATGCGGGTACGAATCAGATCCAGCACAACATCATTGGCGAGCGGGTGCTCGGATTGCCCAAGGGCTAGCCGAGCGCAGGGGGAGGGCGCCGATTGCGGGGAGCAGGCGCGCGCATCGCGTCATCGATCTATTCGTCTAACTAAGGAGACTTCGACGTGGCAGTACGTGACTTCGCGCAGACCAGCGACGGCCTCAAGCTTCGCTACGAAATTCGCGGCGCCGGCGAGCCGGTCGCACTCATCATGGGATTCAGCGGCTCCGGACGCGGATGGGGCGAGGCATTTTTGAAATTGATGGAAGCGCGGTTCAAGATCTTTGTGATCGATAACCGTGGCACCGGCGAGAGCGACAAGCCCGACGCCGAGTTCACGCTCCGCCAGATGGCCGCGGATGTAGCCGCGGTGCTCGATCACGCCAGGACGCCGCGCGCGCACATTTTCGGAATCTCGATGGGTGGGATGATCGCGCAGGAGTTCGTGCTCGCATATCCCGAGCGGACCCGCGGGCTGGTGCTCGGATGCACCAACTGCGGATCGAGTCACTCTGTTCCGGCCGCGCCTGAAGCTATCGCGAACCTGATGCCCGCGCCGGGCATGGATCCGATCGAGCAGGCGCGCCGCGCATTTTCAGTGGCGTGCGGAAAGGCATTTCTGAATTCGCAAGCGGGGCAGGGGATTCTCACCCAGGCAATCGCCGAGATGGGCAACTATCCGATAACGCCGATGCACACCTTCATGCGCCAGGGGCAGGCGATCGGAGGCTTCGACAGCTTCGCGCGTCTTCCGCAAATCAAATCGCCAACGATGATCATTCACGGCGACGACGATTCGATCGTCCCGTTTCCTAACGCCGAAGTCCTGCACGGCGCGATCGCCGGCTCGAAGAAACACACTTTGAAAGCGGCAGGCCACATGTTCTTCTGGGAAGTGCCGGACGAAACCGCGCGCGTCGCAGGAGATTTTCTGGCTGCAGCGAATTAACAGTCCGGAGGATACGATGGCGAACTACGAGACCGTCATCTACGAGAAGGTCGAGGACAAGATCTACCGGCTGACTCTGAACCGGCCCGAGAAACTCAACGCACTGTCGCAAAAGCTGCTCAAGGAACTCGACCTCGTGATGGACGAGTACGAGTCGAACCCCGATGCGAGCGTGCTGATCATCCGGGGCGCGGGCCGCGCGTTTTCCGCCGGCTACGATTTGCAGGGCACGCAGCACCCCGGCGCGACGTTCACTGTTACCAACGATCGTCTCGGCCTGCACAAGACTATCGAGCGATGGCAGCGGCTGTGGGCAATCAACAAGCCCACCATCGCGCAAGTGCACGGCTACTGCCTCGCCGGCGGCACCGAGTTCGTCGGCCACTGCGATATCGTGTTCGCAAGCGAGGACGCTCAGTTCGGGCATCCGGCGGGACGCTCTCTGGGAATCCTGCCGACGATGTCGATGTGGCCGGTGCTGATGGGCCCGCGCAAAACCAAAGAGTACTTCTTCACGGGCGATTACATGTCCGCGAAAGAAGCGCTCGAATGGCATCTGGTGAATCGAGTCTTTCCCAAGGACAAACTCGAAGAGGAAACGATGAACTATGCGCGCCGGGTTGCGATGGTTCCGGCGGAGTTGTTGATGTTGCACAAGGCCGCGGTGAACCGGTATCTCGATATACTCGGGATTCGCGCCGCGGAACAATCCGCCGCCGACATCGATGTGATCGCGCATCAGACCGACACCGTAAAGAACTGGATGAAGGCCAGCCGCGAGAAGGGATTGAAAGGCGCGCTCACCGAGCGCGATCGTCCGTTCGCAAAGAAACCTTGAAGCCGTCACGTAGGGGAGGACCAATGTTCAGGTACGCGTTGATTGCGGTTGCGGTCGTTGTTCTCGCCGGATGCAATTCCGGGCCATCTCAAACCGCGGAAAATACGGTCGGCGGCTCCGATGTAGTATTCTCCGCGCAAGCGCCGATGAAGAAGGCGACCACGAGCCTCACTCTCGACTGGGGTTCCAAGGGCCGAGTCGGCCAGTTCGCCATCGCCGACGTACTTAGTTACGGCGGTCCGAAACCGGCGATCACCGCACCCGCCGGATGGCAGTTGATTCGCGACGACTCTACGATAACGACCCGGCAGTCGCTCTATGGGCATGCAATCGCCGCCAACGATCCCGGCACGGCGACGTGGACCTTCAGCGCGCCGGTCGACGCGCAAGGCGCAATCATGCTGCTCGACAATGTCGCGACGCCGTGGCCGATCGACATGACCAGTCACAACACCGGCAACGGCGGATTGCTGTCCGCCAAATCGGTTTCGACGACCAGCGACGGCGATCTCATCCTTGCCTTCAACGCCACCGATTTTGGCAACGTGGGATTGAATCCGACGCTGCCCCCTGACGTGAACGTAGTGCTGAATCACGAGGCGACCGTGTCCGAGTACTGGATTCTGTCCAATTACCAGACCCAGCCTGGAGACACCGCGCCTCAGGACAGCTCGGCGCCGCAGCTTTTCCAATGGGTCGCAACGCAAGTGGCGATAAAACGCGGCGCGGCCACGTCTCCGACGCCTTCATCCTGAGGCCACGAACATACCGGTGATACGAACCGACTTGAGCATGAGCCGCTTCTTTGCTGGCCCGTCGGACGACACACCTGGATCCATCTTCCGTCTCGACGCGCGCGAATTCGCGTGGGTCGTGCTCGGGTCCCTGGCCTTTGCGGCGGTGTTCTTTTACCCGATCCTGTGCGACATCAAATACCTCGGGCCGGGCATCCATGATTGGCTGTTCGAGGCGCCGCACTTCAGCAACCTGGCCAGACTGCCGATCAACAACGACTCTGACTTGTTCGACCAACTTCGCTGGGTGCCGTATTACACCCTGACCCACTTCCATCAGTGGCCGTTTTGGAATCCCTACAAATGCGGCGGGGTGGCGATGCTGGGCAATCCCGAGTCGAGCATCGTCACTCCGTTTTTGCTGATCTACCTGGCTGGCGGATTGCTGGCCGGCATCTTCCTGGAGATCTATCTTCATATCGCTATTGGTTTCGCCGGTGGCTACGTGCTCGGGCGCGAGCTTGGGCTGCGACCGATTGCATGCGTGGTACTGGCTGGTATGTTTCCCTCGAGTTCATGGCTGCCGCTTCATATCGCGGTCGGACATCTGAACTTTCTTCCCGCAGTGTATTTCCCATGGATCATCGCGATGCTGCTGGCGGCGTGCCGGCTGAGGCGCGCGTTCCCGGCGGCGATCGGCGGCTTGTTCTGCGCGCTGACCCTGACCGAAGGCAACTACACGTTTCTCTATACGATAATTCTCATTGCGATAGTCGCGACGACCCTTGCGACAACCATGCTGAGCATCCGCCCGCTGATCATGGCGGCGATAATCGGGGCGTTCGCATTCTGTCTCTGCGCACTCAAATTCATCCCCGCCGCAGAGGCGCTGAGACTTCATCCAAAGGTATTTGGCGCCTCATGGATCAGTTGGACCGGCGCGATGATCTCGCTCTTTTCAAGAAATCAGGACGTTTACCGTCCGAGTCCGAGCGTGTTCTGGATGACCGAGTATGGAGCCTATCTCGGGGCGCCCTTCGTCGCGTTTGCACTGGCCGGAATCGTCGGGGCACCGCGGCGCGCGTTGCCATTCGTTTTCGGAGTCGTGGTCTTTTTTCTGCTCTTTCGGGGCGACACCGGGCCGAATGCACTGATTACTTACGTTCGTGAATTACCCTTCGGCGCGAACATCGGAATATGCGGCCGCTGGGGAATTCCGCTGGTCTTCTGCGTCAGCGTACTGGCTGCCCTTGGCGCCGAGTTTATGTGCGAACATTGGTCCTTATGGGGCCCGCGAGTCGCGGCTGTGCTCCTGAGCGTCGGGCTCATCGATGCTTGGTTAGTCGGGTCGCCGAACTACCGCTATCTCTTCCACTACGACTTCGAGCGCCCGCCGTGGTCCGAATCGTTTCGCCAATTCTGGGTGGAAACGCCGATCATTATGACCTATATAGCCGAGGCGAATATGGGATCGGTAAATTGCCAGGGCTTTGGCTACAATGTGCCGCCCAACAAATTTATCCTCGGCTACAACCAGAAGGGCTATCTCGGCGAATATTACATGTCGGACGGAACCGTCGCGCAAAAGAAGTGGTCACCGAATCGCTTGTCTTTCGATATTTCCGCGACTGCCGCGACCACGTTGGTGATCAACCAGAATTTCGATATCGATTGGCAAGTGGAATCCGGAAACGGCACCGTGACTTCGGATCGCGGGCGTCTGGCGGTCGAGGTTCCGGCGGGTCATCAACGGCTATCCATCTTTTACGAACCGGAACACATGATGCTCGCGCTCCTGTTGACCGTGACCGGATGTATTGCGTTCGTCCTCTTGTGGTGGTTGGAGCGTCCGCAAGCCGCACGCGTTCAAATTCCTGTTGAACCTGACGACAGCCAGCGCGCGTCGGCGGAGTGAACCAACTGAAACGGATCCTCGCAAACTTGACTGAGGTCCTGCTCGAGCGCGGACGTTTCACCCGGCGCGAGGCGATCATAACTGCCGTCGCGAGCACTGCGTTTGCACTGATTTTCTGTTTCCCGCTGATTGCCCATCTGACGACTGGGGGTACGTTCGACGACTGGGATTTAAATTCTGCTTCTCAATGGGCCGCGTATTGGGCGGTCCGCCGATACCATCAGATTCCGCTCTGGAATCCGTTTGAATGCGGCGGTATGCCGCTGCTCGGCGATCCCCAGTCGCATTTTCTGACCCCATGGTTCGTTCTCACGATGATCTTCGGCCCGGTGGTTGGCCTGCATCTCGAAGTATTCATTTACCAGGCGATCGCCTGGTCCGGCGGTTATGTGCTGGGCCGAGTGCTCGGAATGAGACGCATCGCGGCAATCTGCATCGGCACTGCGTTTGCCGCGAGCTCGTGGTTTTATCTGCGCGCTTCCGCAGGCCATCTAGTCATCATGATTTTCGTGTACCTGCCCTGGATAATTGCGACCGGGTGGACCGCCTCGGAGCGAGGACGGCTTCGATACGCGGCGCTGTGCGGAGCGCTCATAGCAGTAAGCTTCTTCGAGGGCAGCCCATATCCACCGCTGTTCGAAGGACTGACCCTCGCGCTGGTGTTGGCTTGCCGAGCCGCGATGCAGCTGAGTGCGCGTCCGTTGATCGCGCTATTTGTCGCGGTGGTTTTTGCCGCTGGATTCGGCGCGGTTAAGGGCTTGCCGGCGATGAAAGTGATCGCGTCGCATCCCCGCCCGACCGACGTAGGGTACTCGAACACTTTCTATGCACTGGATAGTGCATTGTTGTCTCGCTACCAGGATCACGATCGACCGAGTTTGAACGGGTGGGGCTTCTGGGAATCAGGCGCATACATCGGCTTATTCGCGGTGATCGCGCTGGCCGGGTTCATGTCTCCGCGCAGGGCCCTGCCATGGATTCTCACCGCGATCGTCCTCTTCCACCTTTCTCGAGGATGGACCGGTCCAAACTCCCTGTACGTATGGCTGCACCGGATGCCGCTTTTTTCTTCGACCCGTTTGCCATCGCGCCTGTTGATTCCATTCGTGCTGATGGTCGCAGTGATGGCCGGGATGGGCATCGACAACGCGTGCAGTCGCGGATCGCCCGGCGCACTCGCGGTTTGCGCTTTTCTCATCCTCGTTGGCGGCGTCGATCTGATGCTCGTCGGTCAACCTGACTTGCACTACGTGTGGATGTGGGAAGTCCCTCACAATCCAGTGCGGACTGATTTTGTCCAGGATCGGCGCGACCCCGCACTCGCCGAATCCAGTGTAATTCGGGATCATCAAGGGGTTGTGAATTGCTACCAGTACACCGACTGGCCGACGGAGGCCAAAGGATGGAACGATGCCGGCTACCTGGGTGAGCAATATCTCAAAGGTCCCGGAACGGTGCGGCTCGAGAAGTGGACGCCAAACGGAATGCGCTTCGAAGTAGACGCGCCGGCAGCCTCCGTCCTGGTCGTCAATCAAAATTACGATCCCTTGTGGCAGACCATGTCCGGCGGCGGCCGCGCATTCTCTTCGGACGATGGATTAATCGCGGTGCCGGTTACGGCTGGCAAGAGTGAAGTGGTTCTAAGATACCGGGCCTCGCCCGCGCTCTACGGGTTCGCGATCACGTTACTAACGACTCTCGCCGCGATCGTGCTGGTGCGAACGGAGCGCCGTCGGACTGCCGAATCGACGCTTTCGATCGATTCGGCTGCATAGCGGAGTGCACCCGCACGGTGGACGCTCCGAAACGCGCAATTTTAGCACCTGACTAGCCAAAAGCGTTCTACGCTGGCAGACTCAATCAGCAAGCTAGCGAGCGCCGAGGGCAGGGGAGGCAGTGGAGCCGACTTCGCGACAAACGAGTTTCCGATGCACGTGATGACGGATCCCGCCAAAATCGCGGCGTGGCTCGCGACGTGGGGCTATCTGGGGATCTTCATTTCCGTCTTCATCGGTAATCTCGGGATTCCCGTGCCCGAGGAAACGGTGATGCTCGCCGCGGGCTTCCTTGCCGGCCGCTTCATCCTGGATTTGCGATTCGTCTATGTCGTCGTGATTCTGAGCGCAGTCACCGGCGACTGCTGCGGCTACATCATCGGGCGCACCGGCGGCCAGCGGCTCCTGATTCGCCTGGCTTCCAGGTTCGAGTTTATGCGCACGCGCTACGACCGCCTGCAAGTCTTCTTTCAGACTCACGGCAGCAAGGCGGTATTCATGGCGCGCTTCATCACCGGCGCGAGATTTATGGCGGGTCCGATGGCGGGCGCATGCGGGATGCCGTTCTTTCAGTTTCTCGGATGGAACGTGCTCGGCGCGATCGTTTGGTGCTCGCTGGTGGTGACGGTCGGCTATCTCGTGGGCGACGAGTTGTACCGGGCCGCGTCCGTGGCGCATCAGGCGTCGCGATGGATTGGCGCCGCAGGATTCCTCTTCGTAATCGTGGTTTTCCTATTTTATTGGAGAGGCCGCCATCCCGTCGTATCGCGTCCTGAACTCTAAGCGCGGTATCGCAGGTGTCACGATTGCCGCACTCGCGCTCGTGCTTTCAGGATGCCGCCCGAACACGCAAATAGATTTGCATTATCTGCCGGGCTTCGTGCCCGGTTCGCAGAATGTCTTTCGTCCGGTAAAGATTGCCGTGGCGCCGGCCACGAGTTCGCTCGCCTCCGGCCACGTCGATGTGGGAAAGATCTACAAGCCCGACGGCACCGCCGAGAAACTGCTGAGCGTCTCCGATCCCGCGCACGCGTTCACCGACGCGCTGATCAAAGGCCTCGTGGGCGCGGGTCTGACCCCGATCGCGCTCGACTCAAACCCGAACGACGGGAAACCGCCTGAGGGTTCGGATTTCATCCTCACCTCCGACCTCGAGCAGCTCGAAGTGAATAAGCGATTCGGCGACGAGCAGACCGTTCATGGCCAGTACTTCTCGATGAAGTCCGTGGTGCGCGCCAAGATTAAACTTAAGAATCGCGAAGGCGCCGAGCTGTACACAGGCGAGATCACCGGAATGGAAACCGAACCGCCAACGCCAGTCGGCGCCGAAGTCTTCCTCCCGCTAGAGACCCTTCCAGCCGAATCTCTGTCGGTAGCGCTCTCTCGCGCAATCGGCTCCCTGATGCTCCAACCGCAATTCCGCACCGCCCTCCCGTTGCAGGCGGCAGAAGCGGCCACCTCGCCGACTCCGTCCGCACCGGCATCGTCGCCAACCTCGCCCCGCTAAACGACTCACTTGCCTTTGCGCGATTCTTCCTGGCGGCGTAGTTCGACGCGGCGGATTTTTCCGCTGACTGTCTTGGGCAACTCGTCGATGAACTCGATCTCGCGCGGATACTTGTACGGCGCCGTGATTCGCTTGCAATGCTCCTGCAGCTCGACGATCAGCGCCGAGCTGCGCTCCGCATCGGGCCTGAGCTTCACGAAGGCTTTCACGATTGAGCCGCGATCGGGGTCGGGACTCGCGACCACCGCCGATTCCATCACCGCGGGATGCTCGAGCAACGCACTCTCGACTTCGAACGGGCCGATTCGGTAACCGCCCGAAATGATCACGTCGTCGGCGCGTCCGACGAACCATAGGTAGCCGTCGGCGTCGCGCGTGGCCTGGTCGCCGGTCAGGTACCAATCGCCGCGAAAGACGCTCGCGGTCTCTTCCGCATTTTTCCAATACTCGAGGAACAGCGACGGCGGTCGTTCCGGTTTAACCCGCACTGCGACTTCCCCGATTTCATCGACTTTCGTTTCGTTCATCGTATTGTCAACTACGCGAACGTCGTGGCCGGGAAACGGCAGTCCCATCGAACCGGGCTTGACCGGTATCCCCGGTATATTGGCCGCCAGGATGATCGATTCGGTCTGCCCATATCCGTCGTGGATCGTATGCCCCAGCCGCTCGCGCCATACTTCGATCACTTCGGGATTGAGCGGCTCGCCCGCGCCAGTGCAATGCCGCAGTTTCGGGAACTTGTATTTCTCCAGATCTTCCTTGATCAGCATCCGATACTCAGTCGGCGGCGCGCAGAAGGTGCCAACTCCGTAGCGACTGAGTAATTCCAGTTCCTTTTGCGCATCGAAACGCCCGTTGTACATGAACGTCGTCACGCCATTCATCCACGGCCCGAATATCACTCCGTACGCGGCCTTCGCCCATCCGGTGTCGGAGGTCGTCCAATGTACTTCGTCTGGCTTTACGTCGAGCCAGTTGAGCCCGGTAAATCGATGGCTGTAGCTATAGCCATGACTATGGAGGACGGCCTTGGGCTCCTTGGTGGTACCGGAAGTGTAGTAACAAATCGCCGGCTCGGACGACCTGGTATTAGCGGTCTTGAAAGTTGGGGTCGCCTCGCGCATCCACTCCTGCAGACTTTTCCATCCGGTGCGAGCGGCGCCCGTGATCAGGTAATGCTCAATCGAGGGACACTGCTTGCGCAGCTCGGCGACCATCGTGGCGTTCTCGAAGGTGGAGATTATCGCGCGCGCGCCGGAATGGTTCGCGCGATAGACGAGGTCCTTCTCCCGCAGCATCGAGGTGCATGGGATTACTATTGCGCCGACGCGCAGCGCGCCGATATAAGCCGCTTGCCAAAGCGTGATTCGCGGCAGCACGAGCAGTATCGGATCGCCGCGCTTGATTCCGAGACCGGCCAGAACGTTTGCGATACGGCACGACTGCTGCGCGATGTCTGCGAATGTTAAGCGCGCGCGTCTGCCCTCCGAGTCTTCCCAGAGAATCGCGACGCGACGAGGATCTTCCGCGAACTTGTCTATGGTCGCGCCGAAGTTGAAGAACTCCGGCACGTCCCACCTGAAGTTACTATAGTCAAGGCGATACTTTGCGATTGCGTCGTCGTCAGCCATCAGTAGTCAGTCGTCCAGAAATCATCATATACGCGAATTTCCGCGCGCGCCGCGCTCGGCCGGCGACTGCGAGCGTTTTGCCGCCGCCTTTATATACTTCACGGTCACCGGCGATAAATCGTCACGCTCGACGCGCACGTCGATTATCGCGAACGACTGGTTGTCGTGCGCGGCCTGCAGCGCGTCTTTCAGCTCCGCAGCCGTGGTCGCTTCGAATCCTGCGCCGCCCCAATCGCGCGCGAGTTGCGCATATGGCCACGGCGGTATCTCGAGCAACTCGCGCCGCTCCGCGATGGGCCTGAAGATGCCCCATCCGCCGTTGTTGATCACCAGCACGATTGGATTCGCGCCCTTGGCCGGCGCTTGCGAAATTTCCGGCCCGGTCATCTGAAAGCCGCCGTCGCCGCACAGCACCAGCGGTCGGAGCCCGCTCCCGATTTGCGCGCCGAGCGCGGCCGGCACCGCAAATCCCATCGAAGCGTAAAATCCCTGCGCCAGGTATCCGCCGTCGTGCGGCACTCGGATATCCAGACCGCCGAACAGCATGTCGCCTGACTCGGCCACCACCAGGTATTCGCGCTTGTCGGCAAGGAACTCGTTGACCACCGCCAGGATCTCGCTGACCTTCACCGGCTTGCCATTGCGCGCGGCTACTTCGCGAAGATTGTCGGCGTAATGGACCTTCTCGTGATGAAGCTTGAGTTTCTCACGCAGCAATCCGCGTACGAAATCGCGCACGCCGACGTCGGTGTAGGTGTGATACTTGACCTCGACCTTGCGATCGACCGACCACACCGTCCTGCCCTGAATCACGTGCGGAGGCCGGTTGCCGAAGTTCATGTCAGTCTTCAGGCATCCGAGGTTGAGCACGAAGTCGGCTTCGTCCATACGCGCGACGATCGACGGCGGACTGATCGGACCGACGTGCACGCCCATGTAAAGCGGATGGTCCATCGGGAACGCGCCCTTGCCGAGCACCGTGGTAAACACCGGCGCGCCCATGTGCTCCGCGAGGTCCACCAGCTCCTTCGACGCCTTGAAGCGATGGATCTCGATACCCGCGATCAGCACCGGCTTGCGGCTCTCGTTGAACATCGCCGCGGTCTCGCGCGCTGCTTCTTCAACCTTTCGGGAGTTGGATTCCTCGAAGTGCAGGTGCCCATCCCATTCGATTAATTCATCGGGAACTTCGATCTGTCGATCGACCATGTCGCGATGTATCTCGATGTAGCCCGGCCGCTGCTCGGCCCAGATGGCGCGCACCACGCGATGCAATTCCATCGCGGCGGTGCGCGGCTCGGTCAGCACCGCCGACGCGCAAGTGACTTCCTTGTAGATGCGATGTTGCGATTCGATCTCACGGGCCTGGTGATGGATCAAGGTCCCGAGTTTGCGTTCTTCCTCGCCGGGACCGCCGGAGAAAATCAGGATCGGCACGCGCTCGGAGAAAGATCCGGCGACCGGATTGACCATGTTGTGGCCGCCGGCGCCGTAGGTGACGCATGCGACCCCGATTCGTCCAGTCGCGCGCGCATATCCGTCGGCCGCGAAGCCTACTCCCGGCTCATGCGAAAGCGTGATGATCTCCAGCCCATGCGGGCGCCCCAGCGCAAAGAACAGCTTGAGCGCGAGGTCGCCGGGGATGCCGAAAACGTGCTGCACGCCGATCTTGCGCAGATAGGCGACCAGGAAATCGCCCAGCGCCATATGCCTCTTCACCGCGTCCTCCTTCTTGACCGAAGTTAATTGTAACAAAAACTAATGCAACGCGAACTTTTGCTCGCGCCGGCGCTTCGACCCACGCTTGTCATTTTTGCTGCCGCACTGTGCTAGAGTATGGTGCTACCGGGTGCCACCGATGTTCCGAATGCTTCGCATGCAACTCCTCGGCCCGCTTCAACTGAGCCGGCTCGTCATTTACCTGCCGCAGTTTGTGCGATTGTTTTATCGGCTGATCACCGACCCGCGAGTGTCCGGACTGGCCAAGATGGTGCCGGTGATGGGCCTGCTGATCATGCTGACGCCGCCGGCGCTGGAACTCGACATGATTCCAATCATCGGCGAACTCGACTGGATTCTCGTCGGGTACATCGCCCTAAAGGTTTTCATCTGGCTCTGCCCGCCTGATGTCGTGCGCGAACACGTGAGCCAAATCGCGCATGGCGAATAGCCCAGCCAAACTGATGCGCCCCCGAACAATTGTCTTAAGCCTGGCGGCAGTCGTCATCGTCGCGCTGGTGGCTTTGAGCCTGGTCGATCAACTGCTGGTCGATTATCTCTGGTACGGCACGCTCGGGTACAAAGGCGTTTTCAACACCACCGTCGGCGCCGAGATCGCGATCTTCCTGATCGCATGGCTGGTCGCGTTCGCTGCAATCTTCGTCAGTGGCTTGATTGCGATTGGCAGCAGCCGCGATCGCGAGCGGCTGCGAGTGGTTCGGCGGCCCGACGAGATGGTCGAAATAAATCTGCCCGAGCTGATTCGCGCGCTTGGCGAGCGCGTGCCATGGCGCGTGATCGTCGCGGGCGGCGCCGCCGTGCTCGCGCTGTTCGTCGCCCAGGGCGAAGCCGTTAGTTGGGACACCTACTTGAAGGCGATGTACGGCGTGCCGTTCGGCTTGCGCGAGCCGGCATTCGGCAAGGACATCGGCTTCTACATCTTCACGCTGCCGCTGCTTCAGGAGATACGCGATCTGTTCCTGGTGCTGGTCGTGCTCTCGGCGGCGATGGCGATCGCGGTCTATTGGGCTCGCGGAGCGCTCGACTTCAAGGAGTCTCCTCCGCGCGTGACCGCCGGCGCCGCCGCGCAACTGTCGGTTCTGCTCGGACTGTTCTTCCTCCAGCGCGCGATGAGCTACTGGCTCGGACGGTTCGACCTGCTGACGCATACCGACGGGGTCGTGTTCGGACTGCGCTACGTCGATCGAATTTTGTGGCAGCCCGGACTATGGGTGCTGGTCGTGCTGGCGATCGGGGCGGCCGCGATGTGCATCGTGAATGCGCGTGAGGGCGGGCTCAGGATTCCAGTCGCCGCATTTGTCGTGGTCTTCGGACCCGCGCTGGTGATGAATCTTATCCAGCCGGTGATCGAGCGTCTGTGGGTGAAGCCCGACGAGCTTCGCGTCGAGCGTCCCTACCTCGAACGAAATATCGCGATGACCCGCCATGCATACAAGCTCGACACCGTCGATGTGAAACCATTCGCAGGGCAGGGTACTCTGACCCAAGCGGCGCTCGATCAGGATTCGGCGACGGTCAAGAATATCCGCCTCTGGGATCCTCGCCCGCTGATCGATACTTATCGCCAGTTGCAGGAAATCCGCACCTACTACGATTTCCGCGACGTCGATATCGATCGTTACTGGATCCAGGGCAAGTACACCGAGGTGATGCTCTCGCCGCGCGAGATGAATCTCGACCAATTGCCCGATACCGCGCAGACGTGGGTGAATCAGCATCTCAAGTTCACCCACGGCGCCGGCCTGGCGATGAGCCCGGTGAACAAGAAGGACACCGAAGGGCTGCCGGTCTTCTATGTGAAAGATATCCCCGCGGTATCGAACGTCGGCCTCAAGATCGATCAACCCGCGGTCTACTTTGGCGAGGCGCGCGACAACTACGCGGTCGTCAATTCGGCGACTCCGGAATTCGACTACCCCAAGGGCGCGGACAACGTGTTCTCGTATTACGCCGGCTCGGGCGGCGTGCCGGTCAGTGGTTTGTGGCGCCGCCTGCTGTTCAGCATCTACTTCCGCGACGTCAATCTGCTGGTCACCGAGAATATCGTAAAGAACAGCAAGATCATGATGCGCCGCAATATCGCGGATCGAGTCGCGTACATCGCGCCATTTCTGAAACTCGACCACGATCCCTACGCCGTCATTCACAACGGCCGGATGGTCTGGATCCTGGATTGTTACACGGTCAGTGATCAGTATCCGTACTCGCAGCGCAACGTCGACCAGATCAACTACATCCGCAATTCAGTCAAGGTGGTGGTCGATTCGTACACCGGCGATACCGATTTCTATGTCTCCGACCCCGAGGATCCGATCGTCCAGACCTGGGAGCGCGTCTTCCCCGCGATGTTCAAGCCGATGTCCGCGATGCCGCCCGATCTGCACGCGCATATCCGCTACCCCGAAGATTTTTTCCTGGTCCAGGCCGATACTTACCGCACCTATCACATGATCGACCCGCAGGTTTTCTATAACCGCGAAGATTTGTGGGGCGCGCCGCGTGAGAGCTATGCCGGGCAGACGGTCCCGATGCAGCCCTACTACGTGATCATGCGCCTGCCCGGCGAGAAGCAAGCGGAGTACATGCTGATGCTCCCGATGGTGCCGTCCGGACGCGACAACATGATCGCGTGGATGGCGGCGCGATGCGACGGCGCGGACTACGGCCATTTGTTCGAATATTCGTTCTCGAAAGATCGGCTCTTTTACGGTCCGTACCAGATCCAGGCGCGAATTAATCAGAACCCGGAGATTTCCCGCCAGCTCTCGCTGTGGAATCAGATGGGTTCGAAAGTCCTGCTCGGAAACCTGCTCGTTATCCCGATCCAGGACTCGCTCTTATACGTCGAGCCGTTGTTTATTCGCGCGGAGAACGGCCAGTTGCCCGAGTTGCAGCGGGTGATCGCGTCGTACAGCGACCGAGTCGTTATGGGCGATACGCTTGACCTCACGATGGCGGCGTTGTTCATGAATCAGCAGCCGCCCGCGCCGACCATCGCCAAGGCAGTCGCGACGGAGCCGGGCTTGCAGCCGCCCGCAGAAAACGCACCGAAGGCCGACATGCAGAGCGCGACGCAACACTATAATCGCGCACTCGCTGCCATTCGCGCGGGAGACTGGTCGGAGTTTGGCGCCGAGATGAAGAAACTCGGTGACGACCTGACAAGCCCATCAGATGCCACGCATCCCTGACAGAAAGAGTTTTTCGCGTAACAATTTGTTCTCTGCGTAACTAGACGCCCCCCGCAATCACTCGCGCTCTCGTCACTCCTGCTTCAGGATTACAGAAGCATCAGAAGGGGAATGAGTTGACGAGTGCTCTGAAACAACGCAATCGAATGGCGGTCGTCTCGATCCGACCGACACCGCGGCAAACGTCTTTCCGCGATCGGATTGCGGCCATCGCTACTTTGGGGGCGAGCGCTTTCCCTGCCGGCCGATGTGCGATCGCGTGGAGAGGCGCAGCAGCGGCAGAGTGCACGGTGCTCGCGCCGGCGAACGATTCGCGATGGCACGACGTGATTGTCGCGACGCTCTCCGCGCTCGACAATCGGCTGAGCGACCTGGCGGCGAGCAGTCCAAAGCAACCTCGTCGCCAATCATCGTCTTCAATTGATATCGCCGCTTCGATCCAGAGAGTCGCCCTGTCCGCGCGTGAGATTGATCCGATCGTGCGCGCGGGCGGAAATCAGGAAGCATCCATTCAGCATGCCGCATCGGCATTTGTCGGCGGAGCCGGCGCGATACGAATCGTACTGATCGGCGCGGCGCAAGATGGCCAATCCCGGCGACGTGAAGAACTTGAAGCAGTGCTTGAACTTCTGGCGAACGCTGTTTTCGCCGAGATCGCGCTCGCAGACGCGCGTGACTCGATGGAATTCTGGCGAACCTACGGCCGTGACCTGATTCGCGGCGCAATCGCCGCAAAGAAAGAGCTCGCACGCGAACGCGATGCGGCGTGCGCCATCGACGTCGCCGTCGGAAGTTTGCGCCAGGCGCCGCCGAATGATCGCTTCGCACGCTTCGGCGAATTGGTCGCGGCGCATTCGGGCTTCGACAATTGGATCGTCGCGACTGCAGAAACGGGCGGCCTCAAGGTTGCGGCGGCATCGCCGGCTCTGAAGACATCTGATCTTGAGCGAACTCGACTCTTGCTCGAAGAAAGTTTCCGTCGACGCTTGCCGATCGCTCGCGCCGTCGCGGCTGATGCCAAGTGTCCCGCATTTGTATGTTTCCCCTTCGATGCGGGAGCGATCGCACTCGGAGCGCGCGAAGGTGCGAGTCCTGCGGCGCGCGCGAATGCAGAAGCGATCGTCGCACGGCTTGGTCCAGTGGTGACGGGTTTTGTGATGGAGCTGGATGCGGCGAACCGGCGTGGATTGGTCCAGAAGCTCGCGCTCAGGATATTCGCTGGAATCGACGAAGAACGAGCGCGAATTGCCCGCGACCTGCACGACGATCAGGCGCAGCTGCTCGCGGCCGCAAAAATCGCGCTGGAGGGCGGACGCGAAGAAGCGCGCTCAATATTCAAACAGATCGAGATCGAGCTGCGGCGCAAGACTCGCGAACTCCGTCCGGCCACGCTCGGAAGTGCGACCCTCGACGAAGCAATCGAGCGCGAGTTTCGGCGCTTTGCGAATGCCGGGATCAGCGCGAAACTTGTGCACGCAACCGCGGCCACCGGCCTGGAAATATCACGCCCTGTGCAGCAACTATGCTTCCAGATGGTGCGCGAGGCCCTCTCCAACGTCGTTCGTCACGCGCGCGCAAAATCGATCGAGGTTATCGTCGAGCGCACCGGTTCGTCTGCGCGAATCACCGTCAGCGACGACGGTCGCGGTATCGATGCTTCGGGCAACGGCCACGGTAGCGGTCTCGCCGGCGTCCGCGAGCGCCTTGAACTAATGGGGGGCAGCCTCATCGTAAAGTCGCGAGCCGGGCGCACTACGGTTCTTGCCGAGATTCCGGAGCCTATGTGATCGAGAGTTCTCGTATCCGAGTCCTGCTCGCCGACGACCATCGCATCCTGCGCGACGCGCTCAAGATCGTGCTCGAGCCCGAATGCGACGTCGTCGGCGAAGCTTCGAATGGCGAGCAGGCCGTCGCGCTTGCCGCGCAACTGAAACCTCAAGTTGTGGTAATGGATGTCGGGATGCCCGGAATCGGCGGACTCGCCGCGGCGCATCGAATCGGCAAAGATCTGCCGGCCTGCAAAGTGCTGGTGCTGAGTCAGTATGATGACGAGGAATATGTGCTCGAAGCGCTGGCCGAGGCGGGCGCTGCCGGCTATGTCCTCAAGACCGACGCGGCCGCCGAACTGGTCAGCGCCGTGCGCGCGGTTCATTCCGGCCGCCGCTATCTAAGCCCCTCGATCGCGCCGATCGTGCTCGCCCAGCTTCGCAATCCTGCTCGCCGCGATGCCGCGATGCAGCCGCGCCTGACACGACGCGAGCGCGAGGTGCTGAAGCTGATAGGGGAGGGCGCCACCACCAAAAACGTCGCGCAGCGGCTCGGTATCAGCACGAAGACCGCGCAGGCGCATCGCGAGAACATCAAGCAGAAACTCGACTTGCGCTCGACGGCCGCGATGGTCCGCTACGCGATCAAGCACAAGCTGATTCGGATCGACTGACGCACCGCCTGAACGACGGTCTTGAACGATCGTTCTGGAGTCTTTGACTCTGATCTGAGCCGTGTTAGTAGTTGCTCAGCGGCCGGTTCAAAGCACGGCCGGAGGAGGCGAGGTTATGCAGCGCACAGGCGTTCACCACCTGGGACTTGCGACTCTCGATATCGATCGCACGATCGAATTCTATACAACCAAACTGGGCTGGACGGTCGCGTGGTGCGATATTCTCGAGCCGGCGCAGGGCGGGAAGATCAAGCATGTGTTTTTGGATACCGGCGACGGGAGCATGGTCGCGTTCATGTGTCCGGAGAAGGTGCCCGGGATTCCGACCGAGTGGGCGACCGATATCAACAGCGCGCAGGGGCTGCCGGGCGCGTTTTATCATTTCGCATTCCATTGCGACGATGTGAAAGCGCTCGAAGCTCGGCGCGACGAACTGATTGGCCGCGGCGTCGACGTGACGCCGGTCGTCGATCACGAATGGTGCCGCTCGATTTACTTCCGGGATCCCAACGGCCTGCTGCTCGAATATTGCGCGACGGTGCGCAAGTTCAACGACGCGGACAAAGAGATGAAGCATCACGATCAGCCCGGCCCGATGGTCAGCGATCCGGAAGAGGCGAAGAAAGTCATGCGGACGCTGATGGGGCCGGCGCCTGTCAAGAGCGCGAGCGGCCGCACTCCAGTGTGAGGATTCGCACGACTTCTGAGTTGAGGATTTGACGATGGCTGAGATGGGACTTTTCGAGGCGATGTACTCGGCGCGCGCGATCCGGCGGTTCAAGCCGGACCCGGTTTCCGACGAGGTGATCGGCAAAGTGCTCGACGCGGCGATTCGTGCGCCGTCGGGAAGCAACGAGCAGAGTTGGGAATTCATCGTCGTGAAAGATGCGGCGCAGCGAAAGAAGATCGGCGACGTGTATCGCAAGGGCGGCGGAATCCTGATGGCGCTGTATGCGGGCCGCGTCAAGCCGCCGCATATGAGCGAGGAGACTTACAGCAAGCTGATGGCGTCGGCGACATACCTGATCGATCACATGGCCGAAGCGCCGGTGCTGCTCGTCGCGTGCCTGAAGCAGACTCCGCCCGCCGGTCCGCCGCCGCAGTTTCCGCCCGACGCTCTCGCCGGATTGAAGAACATGCCGCGCAGCAGTGGCTCGAGCATCTATCCGGCGGTGCAGAATATCATCCTGGCCTGCCGCGGCTTCGGGCTTGGCACGGTGCTCACCACGATTCACATGTTCTACGAAGATGAAGTGAAACAGATTCTGGGCCTGCCGCCGGAAGTGCATACCTATGCGCTGATGCCGATCGGATATCCACGCGGGAAGTTCGGACCGATCAAGCGGCGGCCGGTTAACGAGGTCGCCTACCTGGATAAATACGGCACGCGCTGGAAGGGTTGAGCTTCGCGCGCGTCAATGCGCTTCGGCGCGTAGATCTTCGGTCACTTTCCCTGCCAGGTGTTTGATCAGCTGGTGCTGCGAGAGCAATGACGCGAGCACGGCGGGGTCGGACTTGCCGCCGAGGCGGTATGCGTCGGCGCCGTGCGCGAAGCGTTCGTAAGCGTTGAGCATCGCGACAAAATCGCGATGCGAGGCGCGCGAATTCTCGCGCGGCGTCGAGGACGAGAACGCGCTGGCCTTGTTGAATGCGTAGTAAAACTCGCCCATCTCCTCGGACGTGAGTTGGCGATCGTCAAGCTTGAAATCGGTGCGGCAGTAGTCGGCGAGTTTGTCGGACAAGTCGGAGAGCAGCGCCACGTTCGCCGCCATCGTGCGCCCGTAGTCGGAGGAGTAGCACGCGGTCGCCGTCACGATCGCGGCGAGGGCGAGAAAAAAGACGGGCCGGCAAACGCCGGCCCGGAAAAGTGATTTCAACAAAATACGCTCGTTCCGTTTCAACCGAGATTCTGTTTGAAGAACGCGATGGTCTTGCTCCACGCTTCTTTGGAGTGCACCGGATGAAACGACGGGCGGTCGTCGCACATGAAGCCGTGGTCGGCGTCGGGATAGAAGACCACTTCGGCCGGCTTGCCCGCCTTCTTGAGCGCGTCGCGAAACTCATCGACTTCAGTGATCGGAATGAATGCGTCCTTGCCGCCAAAAAATGCTAGCACCGGCGCCTTCAGACCTTCGACGTATTCGATTGGCGCCTTGACTCCAGGATGACGCGACTTCACCATCCCGCCGCCGTAGTACGGCGCGGTGGCTCTGACAGCGGGATTGCGGCATGCGGTCAGAAACGCAACCATCCCGCCCATGCAGAATCCGACGGTGCCGAAGGACGGCTTAACCTCCTTGAGCGTTTTCAGATAGATCGATCGCGGCAGACATGTCGGCGACCAGTCCGTCGCCGTTGACGGTACCCATCAGGCGGAACGCGCCCGGCAAATCGTTGTAGCCGACGACGTTATTGGGCTGGCGAAAATAGAGATTTGGCGCGATCGCGACGAACCCCTCGGATGCGAACTGGTTCGTGATGCGCCTGATTTGATCGTTGAGCCCGAATGCTTCCATCACCACGACGAGCGCAGGATAAGGGCCGCCGGACGCGGGGCGCGCGAGATGGGCCGGCATCTTCTCGGCGCCAGTCGGAACAGTTACTTCACTCGAGACGACTTCCATAATTGAGACCTCCATGAAGAGATTCGCGCCCGCTTAGCGGCGCGGGTCGCGTTCCCGGATCGCGTTTCGCACACGCGCATCCGCCTATGGACTACAAATGATCCGCCGATCCTTGTCGCACACAACGCGGTCAGGCTCAAGCATACAAGTCCGACTCTAGCGCGACCATAAGAAAGATTCGCCGCGCAAGGCGACGAGTGTTTCACTGTCTCGCAGTCTCGCACAGCCCCGCTGCGCGCCGATAATATAGCCGCGCCGGCAACAGTCTCGCACACCCCGGTACCTGATGATCCCGCTTCGCGATAACGCCGCGCCGCGCCGCCTGACTCCGGTCAACGCGATTCTTATTGCCGCGAACGTCGCGGTGTTCATCTACGAGCTTTCCCTGGGCCCGCGCGTCGCAAGCTTCGTCGGCAGATTCGCGATGGTCCCGGCGGCGATAAGCTACATGCAAGCCTCTTTCGTGCATCAGAGTGCATTCGCCACGTCGATACGGCCGGCGATCACCATCTTCACCTCGATGTTCATCCACGGGAGCGTGCTGCACGTCGCCGGCAACATGCTCTACCTGTTTATTTTTGGCGCCGCGGTCGAGTATCGGATGGGCGCGCGGCGATACGTCGCATTTTATTTCGCGTCGGGAATCGCCGCCGCGCTTGCGACGATACTGATCGCGCCCGAGTCGCGCGTTCCCGTAATCGGCGCGAGCGGCGCGATCGCCGGCGTGCTCGGCGCCTATTTCGTCCTCTATCCACGCGGGCGAATCCTGACGATACTGCCGATTTTTATTTTCATCCAGTTCATCGAGATCCCGGCGGTGATTTTTCTGTTCCTGTGGTTTGCGGTGCAGCTCTACGCGGGACTCGCGGCGGGAAATCAAGGCGCGTCGATGGGCGGAGTGGCGTGGTGGGCACACGTGGGCGGGTTTTTGTTTGGGATCGCAACGGGGCCGATACTCGCAAAGAGGCGCGCGGGGCGGCGCTGATTTTGAAAACCTAACTCTGACCGCTTCCCAAGGGGAACAATTTTTCAGATGACGTGCAGGCCGCACGCATCGAGCTCTGCGATTACATTCAGCACGGCGCGGGCGCACGGGCCCTGCGCATTTGCGGAGGGCAACGGAGTCGCCGTCTCTCACGGGCAGGGCCGCCCGTGCCACTAGTTCTTCTCACGTCTTCGCGGTGCGCGATCGACCACCGATCTGTGGACAGCGTGGACAACCGTTGGCTTGACGATGGAGTAATTGTTGTATGCGTACATCGCATGGGAAATAATCTGCGCTCCTGACATTCAGAGCGCGCGGTTGTTGGAGGAGGCGGTAGGTGGCGGTTTCGTCGGACGATATTCTAAAGCGCGTTCCCCCGCAGAATCTCGAGGCCGAACAATCGGTGTTGGGCGCGATTCTGCTCGACAACGACGCGATTAACCACGCGCTCGAAATCCTGACTCCGGACGATTTTTACCGCGAGACACATCGCGAGATCTTTCGCGCGATGGTCGCGCTGACGGACCACAATCAGCCCGTCGACGCGATCACGCTGACGGACGCGCTGCGCACCAAGGGCGCTCTGGAAGCGGTCGGGGGACCGGCGTATATCGCGGAGCTTGCGTCGATAGTGCCGACCGCGGCCAACGTCGCGCACTATGCGCGGATCACGCGCGAGAAGGCGGTGCTGCGGAGCCTCGCGTCGATCGCAACCGATATCGCGAGCAACGCCTACGAGGCGCCGTCGGACGTCGATGGATTCCTCGACGAAGCCGAGCATCGCATCTTCGAGATTTCGGAGCGGCGGATCAAGCCGTCGTTCCATACGATGCCCGAATTGACGCGCGAGTCGCTGAAGATCCTCGAGCGGCTCTACGAAAACCGCGAAATGATCACCGGCGTGCCGAGCGGGTTCGTCGATCTCGATCGGATCACGGCGGGATTCCAGCCGTCGGACCTGGTCATCATCGCGGCGCGTCCGAGCATGGGCAAATCGGCGCTCGCGCTGAATATCGCGGCTTACGCGGCGATGGATGCCGACCCGCCAGTGGGGGTCGCGTTCTTCTCGCTCGAAATGTCGAAGGAGCAACTGGTGCTGCGCATGCTGTGCTCGGAGGCGCGGGTGGACAGCGCGCGGGCGCGGCAGGGATTTCTCGGCGAGCGCGATTTTCCGAAGCTGGCGCAGGCGGCGGCGCGGCTGTCGGAGTCGAATATCTTCATCGACGATTCGTCGGATACGACCGCGATCACGCTGAAGGCGAAGTGCCGGCGGCTGAAGCGGGAGCGCGGCAACAATCTTGGACTGATCGTCGTCGATTATCTGCAGTTGATGAGGTCGGCGCGGCCGGGTGAATCGCGCGAAAAAGAAATCGCGGAAATCTCGCGCTCGCTCAAGGCGCTGGCAAAGGAGCTCAAGGTGCCGGTAATCGCGCTCTCGCAGCTGAACCGTCAGGTGGAGTCGCGCGAGAATCGGCGGCCGATGCTCGCGGATCTGCGCGAGTCGGGGGCGATCGAGCAGGACGCCGACGTGATCGCGTTCATCTATCGCGAGGAAATGTATAAGGGGAAGGAGAGCAAGGAGCCGGGGGTCGCGGAAATTATTGTTGCCAAGCAGCGTAACGGTCCGACCGACACGGCGAAGCTGACGTACATCAATCACTACGTGCGATTCGAGAATCACACACCGGACACGGGTGTATTCGAGGATACCGGGGTCTGAGGACGATCCTGCGTTGTGATTAAAATCGCGCGCGCATGAGCTCCGCAACGCCGTCCGACAGCGATCTCGTTTCAACTGATAGCGTCTTCGGGGTTCGCGAGTTTCGCGTCTATCTTGCGGCGACGTTTCTCGCGAGCGTCGCGATGAACGCACAATCGGCCGCGATCGGATGGCAGATCTACAAGATAACCCACTCGCCTCTTTCGCTCGGATACCTGAGCCTGGCGCAGTTCATCCCAATGATGGCGATGACACTGCCCGCGGGAGCCGCCGCCGATCGATTTGATCGCGGCGTGATCATGACGGCCAGCGCACTGGTCAGAACGCTGACGGCAGCTACGCTAGCGGTGTTCTCGATCACGAGTCCGAGCGCCATCTGGCCTTTCTATGCAACGCTCGCGTTGGTCGCCACCGCGCGCGCTTTCGCGGCTCCCGCTGCGGACTCGCTACTACCGAGGCTGGTGCCACGGGAGAGATTCGCCGATGCCGTCGCGTGGAGTTCCTCGAGCGGGCAGGTTGCGATCGTCGCAGGGCCCGCGGTCGGCGGAGCGCTCTACCTGCTGGGACCGGTCGTCGCGTACAGCGTCTGCGGGGCGCTATTTCTCGCCAGCGCGATCGGCTGGACATTGATTCGCTCACCCAATCGAGAACGTCTCGAACGATCAGCAGGAACGGGGCTCGTGGCGCTCACGGCGGGAGTCTCCTATGTGCGCCGGCACCGCCTAATTCTTGGCTCAATTTCTCTTGACCTTTTTGCCGTACTGCTAGGCGGTGCGACCGCGCTCCTGCCTGTCTATGCTCGCGACATTTTGCACGTCGGACCCGCGGGGCTCGGGGTCTTGCTTGGTGCGCCGGCACTCGGCGCGACTCTGATCGGAATCAGGCTCGGCCGAGCTCCGCTGCGGCGGAACTCCGGCGCCGCCATGTTCGCATGCGTTGCGCTCTTCGGGCTCGCAACCATCGCGTTCGGGTTGTCGCGGCACTTCATGCTTTCGGTTGCCATGTTGACCGTGCTCGGCGGCGCCGACATGGTTAGCGTCTATGTTCGCGGTACGGTGCTGCAGCTTGCGACTCCCGATTCGATGCGCGGTAGGGTCAGCGCGGTGGATCGGCTGTTCATAGGCGCCTCGAATCAACTTGGTGGGTTTGAGTCCGGTGTTACCGCGCAATGGTTCGGGACGGTTCCGTCGGTTGTTGTCGGAGGTATCGGGACTTTGGCAGTGGTCGGGATCTGGTGGTGGCTTTTCCCCGAGCTGCGCGCGGTGAACGATCCAGGCCATGTCGCGCCAAACGCGGAGTAAGTTTCGACTTCCGAAACTCTCGGTCCGCATCGAACTCGCCGGCGCTCCCTACGATGCGCCCGTCCGTGCCCATTGGAAACTGAACCGGAGCCATCTCCGCTAGAACGAATCGAGCTCGTCTTCCATCGGCTCTTCGCGCGTTACTGGATGCGATGATTTGATGGACAAAGTCGAGTGGCCCTTCGGAGCGTGGTCGAGCTTGAAGTCCTCGCGGGTGAACTTGTCGATCGCGAAGGGGAGGCCTTCGGACGCGGGGAACGATTGCGCGTCGCAGATCTGGAAATGCAGATGAGGCTCCGATGAATTGCCGGTGTTGCCGAGGTGCGCGATTACGTCGCCGGCATGGACCGTGTCTCCATCTTTCACCTTCAGCGTCCCCGGCCGCAGATGCGCATATGCGGCGTAGTGTCCGTCGCCCAAATCCTCGATGATGTGATTGCCCGCGAGCGTATCGGACGTAACCTGCACCGCGATTTTGCCCGAGTTCGGGACGTTCTCAGGAATCCCGTCCTTGACTTCGACGATCTTCCCGTCCGCGACCGCGTGAATCTCCTGGTCCCATGCGTGATAGCTCGAGTTCTTGCTCTTGTCGCCAGCAAACGATTGGCCGTCGTCGCCAAGTTGGATCCAGTCGATGGCATATCTCTGGCCGATGTGAGGCTGTCCGTTGATGGGAAGTACCATGCGGCGATGCGTCGACGTGTTCGACGGCCCATTGGCCGCCGACCAGTTCTTGCCGCGCAGAGGAGATTGAATCGTGATCGGCTCGGGTGGATCTATGTCGAGCTCGGCAACCTGAATTGTTCCGGAACCGGCGCGCTCGCCATGCTGCTCGATTCGAATCGCGGTCTGGAACGTATCCGGATCCCCACGCGTCGGGTCGAAGTCGGCAAAGATAAAGAAGATGCCCGCCTGTCCAGGCTGCAGAACCGGATCGTGGGGTTTAGTGCCGTCGCCGCCGGCCGCCGGCATGAACATCGCGGCCAACTGTTTGCCTGCGGCAGACTGCGTCATCACAGGCTCGCCGTCCTTTTCCCCTCGCACATCGAGCTCCGTGATTCTAACCGGCGCGCTGCTGAAATTCGTGACGTAAAGCTCGTATGCGGAATGCTTGCGTCCATTGCCGACCAGGACCGCCGCTTCGGACGGCCACGGCGATGCGACCACGCGCATGTAGATCGGATCGTTTTCCGGCGCCGGTTCCAGCGGCGGAGTCTTCTGCGCGAACGACGGATACGCGGACGCCAACGAAATCAGCGCGCCGAAAACAAAGATATGCAATCGATACGACATCGTCTCTCCTTGTTGCCGAACGCGGTGATAAATCAGCTTGAAGTTTTGTCGTCGTCGGAGGACGAGGGATCGCGACGCGGTTCGGCGGCGGGCGGCTCTTCACCGACCTCGTCGGCCAGAGCCGGATCGATTGGAGCCGCGTCTTCCGGATGCGTCTCGACGCCCGCGACCGGGCCGGTGCTGGCCTGCTCGATGGAGCGCTCGATCTCGCGGAACTCGGAAAGGTCGGGAAGGCTCTCGAGATCTTTCAACCCGAAGATTTCCAGGAATTCGTCGGTGGTTGCGTAGACCATCGGGCGTCCGGGCGCTTCCTTGCGCCCGGCGATTTTGATCATTCGGCGTTCGAGCAAGGTCTCGAGCACACCGCCGGTATCGACGCCGCGCAACTGCTCGATCTCCGGGCGCGTGATCGGCTGGCGATAGGCGATGATCGCAACCGTCTCCATCAGCGGCCGGCTGAGCCGCGGCGGCCGCGTGGCGAGCAGCTTGCGCACGTAGGCCGCGTGGTCCTTCGGCGTTCTCATCTGGTAACCGCCGCCGACTTCTTCGATCGCAATACCACGGTTTGCCGCAGCGTACTCCGCGGTCATCGCGGCGAGCGTTTTTTGCACCGTCGCGCGCGGTATGTCGTCGAAGACAGCCGCCAGCCGCGCGAGTGACACCGGCTCGCCGGCCGCGAACAGCAAGCTCTCGAGAATAGATTTCAGATGCGCTTCGTCCATTCAGACTCCCGTCGCTCGCTCCAGGTAAATCGGACCGAAGCGCACTTCCTGATAAGCGCGCACATCGCGCCGCCGGATCAGCTCGAGCAGCGCCATGAAGGTCGCGATCACAATCGACCTGTCGCTCGCGTCTTCAAACAGTGCCGCAAACTGGATCCGCCCCGCACCTTCGAGCGCACTCATGATGCGCGGGATGCATTCAGCAACCGGGATGTCGCGCAGCACGATTCCGCGCGGCGTCTGGTCCGCGATGCGCTTCAGCACGGCCCCCATCGCCTCGACCAAATCGAAAATCGTCGCCGTGAACGGCACTGCGTTCTCGTCCACCGGCGCAGCCTCGCCGGGAGTCGTGAACACGTCGCGTCCGAGCACCGCGCGCGAGGCCAGCTTCTCCGCCGCCTCCCGATAGCGCTGATACTCGAGCAGCCGCTCGACTAGATCGCGCTTCAGCTCTTCCGCTTCCTCGTTGTCGGCGAGTTCCGGATGCGGCAGCATCGCGAACGACTTGATCAGCAGCAGCGTCGCCGCCATCACAAGGTACTCGCCCGCGACGTTGAGGTTCAGTTGATCGAGCAGTTCGAGCCACGCGAGGTACTGCTCGGTGATGACGCTTGCGGTTACGTCGTGCGCGTCGAGTTCGGCGCGTTTGAGCAGATGCAGCAGCAAGTCGAGCGGCCCTTCGTAAATGGGCAGCCGGAAGCGGACCGACGCGTCGGTTCCCAATCTCGACGGTGTGTTGGACTCGTCGCTCAAAGTTGCACCATCCAGGAGATCGCGCCCAGGGCCATGTTCATGACCGGATAAATCGCGACATCCAGCCAATGCGTATACAGCAGCAACAACAGTATAAGAAAGCCATAGCGCTCGGTCTGCGCATAGATGCGTGCAGCCGCAATAGGCAGGATACTGAACAACACCCGCCCTCCGTCCAGCGGCAGCACCGGAAACAGATTGAAGACTCCGAGCTCGACGTTGACAATCACCGACGCCTGCAGCATCCGCGCGATCGGTACGACGACGGTCGCTGCGAGCGAGCCGTGCAGAAAGTAGGGTGCCACGCGCAGAAGAAGTCCGCTCACGATTGCCAGCACGAAGTTCGTCAATGGTCCGGCTGCGGCTACCTTCAGCATCCCGGCGCGTCCGCCGCGCAGCACTCGGAAATTGACCGGGACCGGTTTCGCGTAGCCGAGTACGGGGGCATGAAATAGGTAGAGCGCGAACGGCAGAATGATAGTGCCGAAGAGATCGACGTGTGAAATCGGATTCAGGGTGAGTCGGCCGGCGCGCTGAGCTGTATCATCGCCAAGCCGCAGCGCGACCACGCCATGCATGACCTCGTGCGCGATGATCGCGAAGATGATCGGCGGCGCGACGATACATATGGTCGCGATGGTTCCGTTCAGATCGTCCAAAGTCAGTCCGTACCTTCGCCCGCACTCGCGCGCGTAGCGCGCGGATGAAAGGTGCGATGCACCTTGCGCAGATGGCTCTTCGACAGATGGGTGTAGATTTGCGTCGTGGAGATGTCGCTATGACCGAGCATCTCCTGCACCGCACGAAGATCGGCGCCGCCTTCGAGCAGATGGGTCGCGAAGCAATGACGCAGCGTATGCGGACTCATCCACGACAGGCGCGAATCGGCGGACGCCCATCCCTTGAGCGCCTTGAAAAATCCCTGCCGGGTCATCGCGCGCCCCAGGCGGGTGACGAAGACGGCGGAAATTCGGCGCGGAATGTTTTTCTTTGCGCGCTTACTATCGCCGACGGGATTTAAAATTTCGTCGCGTCGCTCGAGCCACGCCTTCAGCGTGCGAATCGACGCGCCGCCCATCGGCACCATTCGTTCTTTGCCGCCCTTGCCGAGAACGATCACAACCGCCGCGTCGAGATTCACCTGATGCAGTTGCAGGCCGACCAGTTCCGACACGCGAAGCCCGCAACCATAGGCCAGTTCGAGCATCGCACGGTCGCGCAGACCGCGAGGATCTTTGACGTTGATCGCGTTGATGAGATTCTCAACGTCGATCCGCGAGAGGGTGCGCGGCAGTTTGCGCGGATGCGGCCGAAGCTTCACGGCGGGCGCAGGATCGCGCTCGATTATCTTCTCGTCGACCATTTCGCGAGCGAGACCGCGCAGACTCGCGAGATGCCGGCGCTGCGAACTAACTGCCAATCCACGATCCGCTAGCGCTTCGAGATAGGCGGTCAGGGCGCTCGCGTCGAGTTCCGAAGGGTCCAGACTGCGCTCGCGGCACCACGATTGAAAAATCGCGAGGTCGTGCGCATACGCTTCCATCGAATGGCGGCTGAGCCCGCGTTCGACCGATTGGCGGCTCAGATGCCGATCGATCAGCGAGTCCCAATCGGGCGCGCTCACGGTGATGCCCCAGCGCCAGGATTCTGTTCCGCTTTTTCCAGCAGCGCGGCGCGCAACTCGCGCATCTGATCGAGGTCGGTGATTTTTCCACCGGCGCGATCGCTAACGTAAAAAACGTCGAGCGCCTGATCGGCATTGGTTGAGATGCGTGCGAGATGAATCCGCAGGCCGAGTTTGAAGAGAGTATGCGTGATCGCAAATAGAAGTCCGACGCGGTCCTGGGTGAACACGTCGATCACCGTGAACTGCTCGGAGGTGCGATTGTCCACGGTCACTTCGGTCGGCACGTGGCGGACGAACTTGCGCCCGGCGCTCTGCACCTGCTGCGCGGTCGCGACCAGCGCCGCGATATCCTGCTCGCCAACGATGACGCGTTCCAGATCGCGCTCGACGCGCAGCCATCGCGAGTCTTCCATCGCCATCGAGCCGGCACCCGCAAGATGTGAAACCCGGAACACGTCCATCGCGATTCCATTGGTGCGCGTAGTGATTCGCGCCGAGAGGATGTTCAGATTGTTGGCGGTGAGCGCGCCCGCGATCATCGAGAACAGCCCCGGCCGGTCGCGCGTCACGACGATGAACTCGCTGAACTCAAGCTCCGGAAAATGCCTGATGCGACAGACCAGCGGATGGTCGGTCAACTGCCGCATCAAGTCGAAGTGTAGCGGGATGTCGGCCTCCGGGACCGTGAAAAAATAGCGGTCGGGCATCTCGTCGAGAAATTCGGCGACGTCCGCATGTGGCGCCGACGCCGCGAGCAGGGTTTCGCGAACTCCGTCCTTGACCGTCGCGAGCCGGCGCGCAGGATCGACGGCCTCGCGATCGCCCTGTTCCAGCACCTTGAGCGCGCGCATGTACAAGTCGCTCAGCAGCATGTCGCGCCAGTTGTTGTAGACTTTCGGAGCAACCGCGCGCATGTCGGCGTAAGTGAGCAGGTACAGCGCTTTCAACCGATCGATCGAACCGACCGTGCGCGCAAATTCCGCGACGGTGGTGCGATCGTCGAGGTCACCCTTCTGCGCAACCTGCGACATCATCAGATGATTGCGCACCAGGAATACGACGAGGTCGACTTCCTCGCTGTCGAGGCCGAGCCGCGCCGAGACTTCCGTGGTCAGGCTCGCTCCGCGCTCATGATGATCGTGGCCGTGACCCTTGCCGATGTCGTGGAGGAGCAGGGCGAGAAACACGAGCGGCAGGCGATCGAGTTCGCGCGCGACCTCGGTGAGCAGCGGAGTAGGATCCTTGAACTCACCACTGCGTAGTCGTTCGAGCTCGCGCACGGCGACCAGGGAATGCCGATCGACGGTGTATATATGATAGAGGTCGTGCAGAACGCGCGCGTAGAGATTGCCGAACTCCGGGATGATCGCGCCAAGCACCCCCGACAGATGCATCGCCTCGAGCGTCTCGGCGACGCGCTGGCGCCCCGAAAGAATCTTCATCAGCGCCGCGGAGACGCGCGGATCCCGTCGCATCTTGTCGTCGATCAGCCCCAGGTTATCGCGCACCATTTGATACGCGCTGCCCGATAGACCGACGTCGTGAGCCTGGCAATCCGCATAGATCGTTATGATGTTGAGGGGATCGTCCTTGAAGAGATCGGGATCGGCGATGCTCAAGAGATTTTGCTGGACGACGACGCCGGGCCGAATCTTGCGAGTCGGACTGCGGCGGAAAAATCTGCCGCCGGGACTACTCTCGGTAACGCGTGCGATCAGGCCCTCGGCAAAGCGATGGATCGTGGCAGCGTGCTGATAGTACGAGCGCATCAGGGCGGAGCCTGCCGCCTGACCTTCATCGGGATGCTCTCCGGGATGGAATCCGAGCAGCGGCTCGATTCGCTCCTGCATCTCGAAGGTAAGCTGATCGAAGTGGCGGCCGGTCAGAAAGTGCAGTGAGTTGCGCACCCGCCACAGAAAATCGCGCGCTTCGATCACTTCGGCCGCCTCGAGCTCGGTGATCACCGCCTTCTGCACCAGTTCTTCGAGCGAATGAACTTTATACTTGACTTTCGCGAGCCACATCGCGGTGTGCAGATCGCGCAGTCCGCCTTCGCCTTCCTTGATCTGCGGCTCGAGCAAATAGATCGAATCGCCATACTGGGCGTGGCGTTTACGGCTCTCCTCGAGTTTGGTCTTGAAGAAACTATCCTGGTTGCGGTTGAGGACCTGGGCGATCAGAAGCTTGTCGAGTTCCGCGTATAGTTTCTCGTCGCCGCACAGATAGCGCGCGTCGAGAATAGCGGTCTTCTCCTTCAGGTCTTCGTTTGCGAGCCGCACACATTCCTTGGCGGTGCGAACGCCGTGTCCGACCGTGAGTCCCGCGTCCCAGAGCGCATGCAACATAATCTCGGTGACTATTTCTGCGTATGGGCCGCGTTTGTATTCATGCAGGAACAGCAGATCGACGTCGGATTGCGGGTTCAGTTCGCCGCGCCCGTATCCGCCGCGCGCGACGACAGTGATTTTCTGATTGAGCTTGGAAAAACGCCGATCGTGGTCGGCATCCGCATAGTGAAACAGCGCGCGGAGAAGATCGTCCATCGCCGCGGTCATCGCGGCCACGATCTCTCCTCCGGACGCGCCCGCGAAATTACGCTTTGCGAGTTCCGCGCGAACCGACTCCAGGTAGGCGCGCGCGTCCACGCCGGGCTTCTTGCTGGCCATGAACTGCGCGAGCAGCGCGTCGTGTCCGCGCACCGCCGAGGGAGCAGTCGCGGAAGGATCGGCGCGATTCGCGCCTGCTACGACGCTCACAGATTTCCCACCGCGAGGTCGGCGTTGAAATAGTGGACGACCGCGCCGGCGATCGCGCCTGCGAGCACATCCTGGTATCCAGCGCCTTCCATTCGGCGCGCCTCGTCGGGATTAGACAGGAAGCCGCACTCGACCAGCACCGCCGGCATATGCGCCCCGACGAGCACGTAAAATGGTCCCACCTTGGCTCCGAGCGCGTTCACGTTTAACCCAAGTCCGGCGTCGAGATCGGCGACCGTCTGCGCGTCGATCATCCGAGCCAGAGAAGCCGCTTCAATCGCCTTATAGTTCTGGCGCAAGTCGGTCAGAATGTAGTTTAAGTTGGAGTCGTTCGATCCGCCATAGCCATCGGCGCCGCCGTTTTCCATTCGCGCGAGGCGAATCGTCGCGCGATCGGTGGTGTTGTTCAGATAATAAACTTCGATTCCAGTGGTTTCGGTATCGGGGCTCGAATTCAGGTGAATCGAAACGAACAGATCGGCGCCGGCGCGATTTGCAATCCGGGTCCGCTCGGGCAGACTTACGAATGTATCGTTGCCGCGCGTGAGCTCGGCGCGGATTTGGCGCGCCTCGAGCGCTGATTTAAGGCGCGTTGCGATTTGCAGCGCCAGATCTTTCTCGAGCACTCCCGAAGAAGACTGAGTTCCTGGATCGTAACCGCCATGACCGGGATCGATCATCACCAGCGGATGCCCCGGTTGATTATCGGTGGAGCTGATAACGGGTTCGACGCTTGCCTGCGGCAGGAGCGGACGAGCGCTCGCAGGCTCGAGATGATCCGGCGCTGGTTGTACGTCCGACCTCGCGAGCGTGCGCCGGACTGGACCTGGCGCATCGTTGTGCACGACGATTGGCGCGGCGATATTCGCATCGGCGCCCGCGGGCGCGACTCGCAGCACGATCTCGTGCGGCAGTCTCACGGCTGCGTAGTCAGCTTTGCCGACCACTTCGACTACGATTCGCGACCTGGCCGCGTCGGGACCAGCTCCGATTACGCGAACGCTCGATATGGGCATCACCTCGTAGCCGAAGAGCGGCCGCGGAGGAATCGCGACGTGCGTACGGGCGAGATCGATCCAGAGCTGATCGCCGTGAGCGCTCAGATTGAGCCGGGGAACCGCGCCGTCGAAACCGAAATGCACCTCGAAAGTGGGGCCACGACGTTCTATTCGCGCGGAACGCAGGACGGGCGGGGAAAGCATCGCGAGGGCAGGCGAGATCGCTCCGCATTGAGCGATCGCCGCGACCGCAAGCGCCGTCAGTCTCCGCATCCCGCAAACCTCCTGCTCCGCATTCCAGGTTCACAGGATAGCCGCCGATTCGGGCGATCGCCACAATCGCTATTTCTCGTCCTTGAGCCGCGCGATCAGGCGGGCAAGGGCGTTGAGCGCGTCCATCGGGGTCATTCGCTCGATGTCGAGCGCGCGCAGCTCGTCCACGGCGCGCGTCTCCGCGGGCCGGAAGAGGCTCATCTGAGGACGTGGAGTCGCGGCGCGGCGCTCGCGCGCAATTCGCGGCATCCCGGCCTCATCGAGCTCTCCCTGCTCGAGGTTGGCGAGAATTTCCCGCGCCCGCGCGATGATGGTCTCGGGCAGGCCGGCGAGTCGTGCCACTTCGATGCCGTAACTGCGCGACGCCGGCTGCTCGATCACCCGGCGCAGGAAGATTACCTCGGAGCCCCACTCACGCACCGCCATGCTCAGGTTCTTCACCCGCGGACGCTCGCGCGCTAGGTCCGTCAGTTCATGAAAATGAGTCGCGAACAGAACCTTGGCGCGAGTCTGATCGTGCAGATACTCGGCGACCGCCCACGCGATCGCGAGCCCGTCAAAGGTGCTGGTGCCGCGGCCGACCTCGTCGAGCAGGAGCAGGCTCCGCTCCGACAAGCCTTTGAGCAGGCGCGCCGTCTCGCTCATCTCGACCATGAAGGTGGACTCGCCGCGGCGCAGCTCGTCGCGCGCGCCGATTCGAGTGAGCACACGATCGATAAGTCCAATGGTCGCCTCGCTGGCCGGAACGAAGCTGCCGATTTGCGCCATGATCGCGATCAACGCGACCTGTCGCAGGTAAGTGGATTTGCCGGCCATGTTGGGTCCGGTGATAAGCAGGATTTGGCGCGTGTCGGGCTCGGCATCGAGATCGTTAGGCACGAACTCGCCCGACCGCATCCCCGCTTCGAGCACGGGATGGCGTCCGTCGCGCACGCGAATCCTGAGACCGGTGTCGATCGCGGGACGCACGTATCCGCGCCGGCGTGCGACTTTGGCCAGCGACATGATCGCGTCGAACTCGCCGACCGCGCGCGCGGTTTCCAGAATCGCGGCGCTGTGCGACTGCAAATCGCGGAGCAGTTTCGAGAACAACTGGAGTTCGAGTTCCTTCAGTGCCGATTCCGCGGTCAGAATTTTGCGCTCCAGCTCCTTGAGCGCCGGAGTCGTGAAACGCTCGGCACTGACCAGGGTCTGCTTGCGCTCGTAGTCAGCGGGGACGCTCGCGAGATTCGGCTTGGTGACCTCGATGTAATAGCCGAAGATATTGTTGTAGCGGACCTTGAGCGAAGGAATCGCGGTGCGCGCGCGCTCGGTCGCTTCGAGTTTCGCAATTACGCCGCGCGCTCCCGAAGCGAGGCCGCGAAGCTCGTCGACTTCGGCACTGAGTCCGGCGCGGATCACATTGCCGTCGCGAGGATTTACCGGCGGCTCCTCGCTGAGCGTCGTCGCGATCTGACCAGCAAGCGCAGGCTCGGGCGAAATGCGCGCGGTGAGTGCTGCGATGAGTGGGCTTCTGAAGGCGTTCAGAGCAGCTTTCAGTGCATTGACTCCATCGAGCGCCTGGCCCAGGCGGATACAGTCGCGCGGTGAGGCGCGCATGCTGCCGATTCGACCGGCCAGACGTTCGAGATCGCCGATTCTTTTCAGCGCGTCGGCAACTGCGCCGCCCAAGTCCGCATCGAACAGCTCTTCGACCGCGTCGTGGCGGGCGTGGATCGCGTCGAGCGCGAGGAGCGGGTAGATGATCCAGTTGCATAGCGTGCGTGCGCCGACGGCGGTCAGGGTCTCGTCGAGGATCGACAGCAACGAGCCCTTGCGCGCGCCGTCGGTCGAGGCGATCAGCTCGAGATGACGCCGCGTGGTCTCGTCGACTGCCATGTACTCGGCGCTCTGGTAGAGTCGCGGCGGTTCGAGATGCGCCAAATCGTTGCCGAAGGTTCCTTCGACGTAGTTGAGCGCGATCCCCGCCGCGCGGACGATCGATTCATGCAAGCTCGGCGCGGCATCAGGGAAACGATGCGAGACTGCCGCAGCGGCGCGCTCGGCGGTGAACGAATCCTGATCGACAGTCGTTACCGGGCAATTCAGATCCTTGAGAATTGCGCCGAGCGCGTTGTCGTTGCCCGCGATGACGATTTCGCGCGGCGCGATTCGCGCGACTTCCTCGACCAGAGTCGAAGCGTCACGAATCTGCGTCGCGAGAAATTCGCCGGTCGATACGTCGAGCGCGGCGATTGCGAATCCCTCGCCTGCGTGGACGATGGTCACAAGATAATTTTTCTCCGCGGCGGTCAGGACCATTTCCTCGCCGACTGTGCCGGGCGTGATCACGCGCACGATCTGGCGCGGCATCAACTTGGGTGACTTCAGGTCGGGTGTGCCTTGCTCGCAGATGGCGACCTTGTGCCCGGCCTTCAGGAGCTTTGCGATGTATGGTTCGGCGGAGTGGTAGGGCACGCCGCATAGCGGGACGCCGTCTTTGTTGCGTGAGGTGAGCTGGATATCGAGCACGCGCGCGCCGACCTCGGCGTCCTCGAAGAACATCTCGTAGAAGTCGCCGAGGCGGAAAAACAGGATCGCGTCGGGAACGCGTTGCTTGACGCTCAGGTACTGCGCGATGAGAGGTGTTTGCTTGACTGGCACTGATACGACCGACCAAGAATATCCGGCGCGGATGAAGAGGGCAAAGACGGGGCAAAACGCGCGCGACCGGAGCTTCGGCGACGCCGCGTCAGCCGCTTTTTCGCTTTGCCGAATACGTCTCGATTTACTAGAGTCCGAGTGTTAAGCAGAGTTTAGATTCATCCGGCTCGCGCACACAGCGACGCATCACCGACAGGAGAATAGACAGATGGCAGCAGCAACACCGTCACTGGAATCCGCGACTCGCGGCGCAAAGTCGAGCGCAGCGCTTGAGTTCCTCAAGAGCTCGCCCAAGAAACTTCTCATCAACGGCAAATGGGTGCCGTCGAAATCCGGCAAAACTTTCGAGACCCTTAACCCGGCCAACGAGCAGGTCCTCGCAATCGTTGCCGAGGGCGACAAGGCCGACGTCGATGAGGCGGTCAAGCACGCACGGCGTGCATACGAGGATGGCAAGTGGGCGAACATGAGCCCGCATGGCCGCACTCGCGTATTGCTCAAGATCGCGGACCTTATCGAGCAGCACGCCGATGAACTTGCCGAGCTCGAGACGCTCGACAACGGCAAGCCCCTGTTCGAGTCCAGGAATATCGACATCCCGGGCGCCGCCGAGACCTTCCGCTACTACGCCGGCTTCGCCACCAAGATTTATGGCGAGACCAATCCGTCCGACCCCTCGATGTTCAACTACACGCTGCGCGAGCCGGTCGGTGTATGCGGGCAGATCATCCCGTGGAACTTTCCGCTGCTGATGGCATCGTGGAAGATTGCGCCCGCGCTCGCATGCGGCAACGTCGTCATCCTGAAGCCTGCCGAGCAGACTCCGTTGACCGCGATTCGCCTGGGCGAGCTGATTTGCGAAAGCGGCCTGCCTGAGGGCGTCGTGCAGATCATCACCGGCTTCGGACCCGGCGCGGGCAGCTCGATCGCGGAGCATCCGGATATCGACAAGGTTGCCTTCACCGGCTCAACCGAAGTCGGCAAGCTCATCCTGAAGGCCTCCACCGGCAACTTGAAGCGCGTATCGCTCGAGCTCGGCGGCAAGTCGCCAAACATCATCTTCCCCGACGCTGACATGCCGTCGGCCGTGTTCGGCTCGGCGCTGGGCATCTTCATGAACCAGGGCCAGGTCTGCTGCGCCGGTTCGCGCGTGTTCGTGCAGGAGAGCGTGTACGATCAGTTCACCGATTCGCTGTCGACGATGGCAAAAGGGTTGACGCTTGGAAATCCACTGGACCCGAACACGCGGATGGGACCGCTGGTATCGAAGGAGCAGCATGATCGCGTGAAGGGGTATCTGAAGACCGGCAAGGAAGAGGGTGCGAAGGCCAAGACTGGCGGCGAGCCTGGCAAGCAGGAATCTGGATACTTCATCCAGCCGACCGTGTTTACCGGCGTGAACAACCAGATGAAGATCGCGCGCGAGGAGATCTTCGGACCCGTCGCATCCGCGATCCCGTTCAAGGACGAGAACGATGTCGTCATCCAGGGCAACGACACCAGCTATGGGCTCGCGGCCGCGGTATGGACCAAGGACATCAACCGCGCGCATACGATCGCGCGCAAGCTCAAGGCCGGCACGGTTTGGATCAACACTTACGGCATGATCGATCCGATGTCGCCGTTCGGTGGCTACAAGCAGTCGGGCTTTGGCCGCGAGCTCGGGCGTTACGCGATCGATCTGTACACGCAGGTAAAATCGGTTTACGCGAAGATCGGCTAGCCGCGCGAAGATCGAGAATTGTTCGATTGATTGATCGGAAAGGGCGTCCTTCAGGGGCGCCCTTTTTCATTTCGGGTCGAGACGATGCTCCGCCACGATTTCGGCGCTGAAAAATATTCACGATTTTGCGCGATGTTCGTGATTTCGCTTCACATTCGGTCGCCTATGCTGTACGAAGATAGAGCATCAGTTGTTGGCGTCTTGCCGCTATTAGCGGGTGTACGCGCGTCGTAATGCGGAGGGGTCAGCCGTCGGGGAGCGGCGGGTTGTGGCGGGGTTTTAAATCGGCGTCTTCGAAAATGCGACGGCGCGGCGGGGTCACTAATGCCGGGGGAAAAGAACGGTGATCTGATCGAGGCGATGATCTCGTCGCGAGCGCATCGCCGCACCGCGGAACCGGGCACCCCTGAAAATCTCGCCGACTCTCCTAATCCAGACGAGCCTCCCGAAGAAAAGCCGCCGTCAGTTGCGCGCGAGCCCGGCGGTCCGCCACTGCGCCCGCCCAAGAACCTGGATCTCGAAGGGCGGCTCGAAGTTCGTCCGATCGGAACGCCACAGGGTCTGCGCGAACTGGCCGCGCTGCACAAGCGCACCTGGAGCAATCTGAACGTCCAGGAAAAGCGCGTGCACGTGCTCCTGTGGCCGCTCGCGATTCACTTCGGACTTTACTCGGTGCGCCCGGGCAGCGAGCGTCGACGCCCTCCGCTGATCGGCGCGTTCTGGGCGCGATGCCTTGCCGAAGCGCCGCTCACGCTCGGTCATCTGTATCCTCCGCAACTGTTCAAGGGGCTGCTCGCGTCTGAAGTATTCGAGTTCGGCGGGATGGTGATCGACCCGAACTACCAGGGCAAGGGGCTGGTCAAGATGATGTCGGACACCGCGCGACTGTTTGTATTCTCTCGCCGCCCGCAGTTGCTGATCACCAATCCGGTCGAGCCGCTCTACGAACTCTACAAGCAACTCGGACTCAAGACCGTTGGCCGTGAGCCGGTCGAACATCCGCATGCATTCAACGTGAAGGTGTGGCTGATGTACGGCAGATTCGACGAGCTGTCCAAGCCATACTTTATGTAGGATTTCACTACTCGACAAGTTCGACCGATAACTGTTCGACACCGCGACCGAGGTTCGGCTAAGAGTAGCTGAGCGAAATATCGGGAGGCTCACCTTTATGGCGTCAACTTCTGTGCGCTTGGGGACGCTGGAACCAGTCGTCGAAACTACGAGTGGTAAAGTTCGCGGAATAACCGCCGACGGTATCAGCATCTTCAGGGGAATTCCCTACGGCGCTTCAACCGCCGGCAAAAATCGTTTCATGCCGCCGATCGCACCGCAGCCATGGGCCGGTGTGCGCGATGCCTTCGACTACGGACCGAGCGCGCCGCAAAATCCGTCCTCGATGCGTGGTCTGGTCGATCCGCGGAGCGGGTTCGCCGCGTACGGTGACGCCGACGGCATAGAGGAAAGCGAAGACTGCCTGGTACTCAATGTCTGGACTCGAGGACTCGGCGACGGCGGCAAGCGTCCCGTGATGTTCTGGTGCCACGGCGGCGGCTTTGCCGCGAGCTCAGGCTCACCTCTGATGTACGGCGGCGAACGCCTCGCGCAGCGCGGTGACGTGGTGGTGGTGACCGTCAACCATCGGCTCGGCGCGCTTGGATATACCTATATCGCCGGAGTCGGCGGCGAGCAGTTCACATCGGCAGTCAACGTCGGGATGCTCGACCTGGTCGCGGCGCTCCGATGGGTCCGCGACAATATCGCACAATTCGGAGGCGACCCGCGCAACGTTATGACCTTTGGCGAATCGGGAGGCGGCGCGAAGGTCTCGACCCTGCTCGCGATGCCCTCGGCCAAGGGACTCTTTCATCGCGCGGCGATCCAGAGCGGTCCGGGATTCCGGATGCTCGAGCCTGCCGGTGCGGTCGAGGTCGCCGATATGCTGCTGGCGGAGTTGGGCCTCGATCGCGCACGCGTCGGCGAAATCCAGACCGTTGCGGTCGAGCGCATCGTCGCCGCACAGGCCGCGGTCGAGCGCAAACTCGGACGGCGCGTGGTGGGATTCCGGCAGGGCTTTGCTCCAGTGGTCGACAAGCAAACTCTCGAGCAGCACCCGTTCGACCCCAAGGCCTCACCTTTGTGCGCCGACGTGCCGGTGATGATCGGCTACAATCGCACCGAACCAACGCTGTTCATGGCGGGCGACCGCGAGGCCTTTGCGCTCGACGAAGAGGGTCTTCAGCGCCGTGTCAAGTTCATGCTGCGCGACAATTCCGCGCGCGTGATCGAGGAGTTCCGCGGCGCCAATCCCGGCGCGACTCCATCCGACCTGTTCTTCCTGATCGGCGCCGAATATCCGACCGGTGCGTTCTCGCGCAAGATCGCGCAGCGCAAGAGCGAGCAGGGCGGTGCGCCAGGGTACCTCTACCGGTTCGAGTGGGAGACGCCGATCGCGGGCGGCCGAATGAAGTCACCGCACGCGCTGGAGATCACTTTCGTATTCGACCACGCGGGTGAGCCGCTTGCGCCCCGCCTCGCGCCCGATAGCCCCGAGGTGCACGAGCTGGCCGCCGAGATGAGCGGACGCTGGATCGCGTTCGCTCAAACGGGCGATCCTAACACCGGCAACGCACCGCACTGGCCTGCGTACTCCGCCACGGAGCGCGCGACTATGATCTTCGACAGTAAGAGCCGGGTCGAGAACGATCCATCGCGCCAGGAGCGCCTTGCGATCGATCGCATTCTCTTCCCGTCAGAGACGCCCTGAGGAGACGGCGCAACAGTTGCGGCACCCAACGGCTTGCCACCGCGGTGGAGTATGCCCGCTGAAGAGCATCGCATGCCCGGCGAATATTGGCGTACGATATTGCGGCGGCGAAAAGCTTAAACGGGGGCGAAAGCCACAAGGGTAATTGAAACAAGTCACGTCTCCCGCGTCGGCTCTCCTTCACTCCTCGAAGCAATCGCAAGAGCGCCGGCTCACCTGGCTCGCCTACTCATGCATCTTTGTCGAAGGAATCAACGCAGGCTGGATTGGCCCTTTTCTTCCTGAGATTTCGCGCGTCGTACATATTTCAATCGACAGCGCAGGCTTGATCGTCAGTGCTACCGCCGCCGGCTATCTGATCGCGTTGCTCGCGGCTGGCGAAACCAGCCATCGATGGAGTGCGCAGAACACGCTCTGCGCGTCGATGCTCCTGGTGAGCGCCGGCCTGTTCGGTCTCAGCTTTGCGTCCGCGCTTATGGGCCTGCTATGCGCGGCGTTTGTAGCCGGGCTTGGCTACGGCGCCGTCAACGTCGCCAGCAACGCTATGGTCGTCGATCTGAATCGCGACCGCCTCGCCGCAGCGCTGAATTATCTGCATGTGATGTTCGGTGTAGGAGCCTTGATCGGACCGATCATCGCCGGCTTCGCGCTCTCGAACCATATCCGCTACTCGATCATGTTCGGCGCCGGTGCGGCATTTTCAGCGTTGATCGTTGTCCTGCTCGGCACCACTCCAACTATCGAGACTCGCGTGGTTGCCGCGCGCGGCGACGGATTCATCCCGATGCTGACGCGCCCGCTCATCTGGGTTTTGGGCGCGGTGCTGTTTCTCTATGTCGGCGCCGAAACCGGGATCGGAGCGTGGCTGTTTTTGTATCTTCGCACCGCAGGTGCGCTCAACGAATCGCTTGCGTCGTGGGGCGTGTCGCTCTACTGGGCCGGTTTGATTCTGGGACGCCTGATTGGCGGACGCCTTGCGCACTACATCGCCGCGCGAGAATTTACGATGCTGGCATCCGCGGTCTCCGCCGCGGCGTTGGTAGTTTTGATCGCGGTACCGACCACGCGTAGTCTCGCCGCGCCCATGATCGTTCTGATTGGATTCGGCTACGGGCCGATATTCCCGAACATGATTGCGGTCGGCGCGGCGCGCTTTCCTTCGGAAGTCGGACGGATGACGTCAATCGTGGTCGCAGGCGGGGCACTCGGCGGAATCTTCGTACCGTGGATCATGGGCCATGCGATCGTGGTGGCAAGTCCGCGCGCCGCCATGGAATTCGCGCTCGGCATCACTGCACTGATGGCGCTGATCTCGATCGCCGGGCTCCGCACTCGCCGCCGGCCGTAGCGGGCAGGATCGTTGTGGAAGCCGCGCGAATCAGTGCGGCTTGGACTTTCCTCCCGACTTACTTCCACCGCCCATCATCGCGCCTGCACTCTGCATGAGCCTGGTGCCGACGCTCAGGAACGCGTCAGTAACGCTAGGGAACAGCGACGCTAGTTTCTCCACGACCGCGGCGCCAGGCGGCACGTCCACTTCGGTGAGGCTGAACGCGGCTGCGGCGAGAACTGCCCACGTCACCCAGCGCGCCGGCATCGCGAACGTCGCGCCGGGCAGGTCTTTGAGCGAATCGTGTTTGAGTGCGCCGTGCGCCATCGGCGTGTCGATAACTCCGGGCATCACCAGCGACACTTTGATTCCGGTGTTGAAGAGTTCCACGCGCAGCGCCTCGGTCAGTCCGACCAGCGCGAACTTGGTCGCGCTGTATCCGGCAAGCGGCGTCATGCCGCGGCGTCCCGCGAGCGACGAGATATTCACGATGTTGCCGCTTTTGGCCTTGCGCATGAGTGGCAGAACGGCCTGCATCGCGTTTACCGCGCCGAACAGATTCACCGCCATCATTTTTTCCAGATCTTCGGGGCGCATCTGCTCGACCGAGTCCGAGATGAGCAATCCGGCCGAGTTGATCAGGATATCGACTTTGCCGAACGACTCCTTGACCTGGTCGACGGCGGAGAACACGCGCGCCCGATCGGTCACGTCGCAGTCGAGAGCCAGAGCCTTGCCGCCAGCCTTGACGATTTTTTTTGCGAGTTCGTCGAGATGCAACTTGCGTCGCGCAAGTATCGCGACTTGCGCACCCTGCTGGCCGAACGCCAGCGCGACGTCATGGCCGATTCCGCTCGACGCGCCGGTCACCAGGACTGATTTGTCGAAGAAGTATCCGCGCAAAAGGCCCTTGGATTCCCTCTTGGCTTCGCTCATGGCTGTTACCTCGATATGGTGCGTCAAATTCCGGTGCCGGTTAACTTGACCAGGGTGGAATTTGACGGGACGGTTTTTCGTGGTTTTCGTGGGCATTGTGCGCTCGTATCGTGCGTTCGGCAAACCGCCACCGCAGTGCTTGCCCGGTGAATATGGCGTGGTTACGTTTTTGTTAGAGGGACCAGGAGTCAGGAACATGAAGTCTAGAACCATCGTTACCGAGATCGCCGCTGCTGGCGCCCTGATAGTTCGTATCCCCTCGATTGGCTGCTGAGAAAAACAGAACCGTACTACTGCGCGCCCGGCAGCGAGCCGGTAATCCTCGCGCACGGATTCGGCGGCAGCCGCTCCAATCTGCTCGCGCTGTCGGCTTATCTGCGTCTGGCGGGATTCGACAACATCATTCATTTCGAATATCCGCGATGGCGCTCGATCGACGATTCAGCCGCAGATCTTGGGCACCTGGTCGAGGAGAAAGGCGGCACGACCGGCGTGCATCTTATCGGGCACAGTCTCGGCGGCACGATTGCGCGCCGTTACGCGGCCGATGCGCCGACTGGCGCGGTGCGCTCCCTGATCACGCTCGGCTCGCCGTATTCGTATGGCCAGCGAAGTCCGAATGAGGTTGGAATTTTCGGCGATGACGATCCGATCGTGCCTGCGCCGATCGAAGAGATGCTTCATCGCGACGCGTTCGGCCGGATCATCGTGCTGCACGACGTGGGACATCTCGCGCTGATTTTCCATCCCGAGGTTTTGCGGATTATAGGGACCGAGCTGCGCGCAAACCGCGCAATCGCAAGCCTTAACGCCGCCGCATAAATTCCAGCGCGCTCTGCTAGACTCGGCGCGTGTCTCTGGCAAACCAAGCCGGCGCGATCGTCCTGGTCGGCGGGCAAAGCTCGCGGATGGGCCAGCCCAAGGCGGCGCTCGATTTCGGCGGCATCCCGTTGCTCACCCGGATAGTCATCGAGCTCAAATGGTGGTTCGATGAAATCGTGATCGTCGCGGCGCCCGAATCGGCGGGGCAGCCTAAGGTCGAAATTCCCGGCTTGAAGATCGTCCACGACGAAGCCGCGTTCGCGGGACCGCTGGACGCGCTGCGGCGCGGCCTGAATGCGCTCGATCACGACGTCGCCTTCGCATGTTCATGCGATCTGCCGCTGCTGAATTCCGACGTGGCAGCGGACCTGGTCGGAATGCTCGATGACTTCGACGCAGTCATTCCGGAAGTAGGCGGCAAGCTCCAGCCGCTGCACGCCGTCTATCGGAAACGTTGCGCCAACGCGATCGAGGCTCTCGAGGCGAGCGGTGAGAAGCGGCTAACCGCCAATGTCGGCGCAGTCAATGCGCGAAGAGTCGGCGAGCAGGAACTCAGGCGCCTCGACCCGGAGCTCAGCAGCTTCTTCAACGTGAACACGCCCGAGGACTATCAGCGCGCACTCAAGATGGCCGGGCTCGCCGGCAAATAGCAGCAGCGCCTACGCCGGCTGCATCCAGCGGAGTATCGGACGCCGCGCGGCCTCCGCCTCGTCCACGCGGGAGACGGCCAGCGTCTGCGGCGCGTTCTTCACGCGCTCGGGATCGTTCAGCGCCTCGTCGTAAATACGCTCCATCACGTCGATGAACCGGTCGAGGATTTCCTTGCTCTCGGTCTCGGTCGGCTCGATCATGAGTGCCCCGGGCACCACCAGCGGGAAATAGATCGTCGGCGGATGGATTCCGAAATCGAGCAGGCGCTTCGCGATCTCGAGCGTGCTGACGTCGGCGCGCTTCTCGAGGTCATGCGACAGCACGCATTCATGCATCGAAGGCTCGCCGCTAGCGCTCGGAAAGTGCGGTTGCAGCCGGGTGCGCACGTAGTTCGCGCCGAGAATCGCGAGCCGGCTCGCCATCCCGAGACCATCGCCGCCGAGCGCCAGGATGTACGCGTACGCGCGCACGATCATTCCGAAGTTACCATGGAACGAGCGCAGCCGCCCGATCGAGTCGGGGCGGTCGGTGTCGAATTCATAACCGGCGACGGTGTGCTTCAAGCGCGGCATCGGCAAAAATGGCTCGAGATGTTTTTTGACCGCGACCGGACCGGCGCCGGGACCGCCGCCACCGTGCGGTGTCGAGAAAGTCTTGTGCAGATTGAGCTGCACGATGTCCGCACCCATGTGCCCCGGCTTCGCAACTCCGAGCAGCGCATTCATGTTCGCGCCGTCGAGGTAGAGCAGCGCGCCACGCTCGTGCAGAACGGCGGCGATCTCCTGGATCTGCGGCTCGAAAATTCCAAGCGTGTTCGGATTCGTGACCATCATTGCGGCCACGTCGTCATCCACGAGCCGGCGAACTTCCGCCGCTTCGAGATATCCGCGACGGTTCGATTTGGCGACTACGACCTGGAAGCCGGCGAGGGTGCAGCTTGCGGGATTGGTGCCGTGCGCCGTGTCCGGGATGATCACTTTGCGCCGCGTCTCGCCGCGCTTACGATGATAGGCGCGGACCATCAGCAGGCCGGTCAGCTCGCCCTGCGCGCCCGCCGCGGGATGCATCGAGACGGCATCCATGCCGGTGATCTCCGCGAGCGCCGCTTCCATCCGCGCGATCAATTCGAGCGCACCCTGCGCGAGATGCGCTGGCGTCTCGGGATGAAGTCCGGCCAGGCCGGGTAGCGCCGCCAGCTCGTCATTGACGACCGGGTTGTACTTCATCGTGCACGAGCCGAGCGGATAGAACTGGAGCGCCTGGGCAAAGTTGAGTTGCGACAGGCGCAGGAAATGACGCAGCACCTGCGGCTCGCTGAGTTCGGGAAATCCGCGCAGATTCTCACGGCAGAGCTCCGGGCCCAGGATCTCGGCACCGCGCCGCGCACCGTCGGCACGCGGCGATGGGTCGGCACCGCGCCGCCCGTCGGATGAAAGCTCGAATATGAGCGGCACTCCCGCCACCGGCTCAATCCTGATCGGCGTCGAAGAAGTCTCGTCTTCCGTGACGACGACGATTCTGCCCGCGCTTGCCATCACCGTACCTCCGCGATCGCCGCCGCGAGCCGGCCGAATTCGTCGCTCCGGTTCATTTCCGTGACCGATACCAGGAGCCCATCGGGAATTTCGGTCCAATGGTTGCCGACTTCAATCCCAGCGAGAATTTGTTTGCGCTCGGCAGCTTCCAGAGCCTTCGAGGCGTTGGGGACTCGCAAAACGAACTCGTTGAAGAATGGTCCCGAAAAGCGTCGTTTGATTCCCCGCGCTTCGAGCACATCGGCGGCTTGATGCGCTAGCTCGACGTTTTGCTCGGCCAGATCGCGCAGACCAGCGCGGCCCATCAGGGAGAGATAGACCGTCGCGGCCAGTGCGCACAGAGAGTGATTTGTGCAGATATTGGAAGTGGCGCGCTCGCGGCGGATGTGCTGCTCGCGGGTCGCGAGCGTCAGGCAGAAGGCGCGGCGGCCGTCGCGATCGCGAGTCTGGCCGACCAGCCGGCCCGGCATCTGGCGAAGATGGGTCATCCGCGCGGCCATGAAACCGACGCCGGGGCCGCCGAATTGCAGCGGCAGGCCGAAACTCTGGCCCTCGCCGACCGCGATATCGACGCTCAGATCGCCCGGCGCGCGGAGCAGACCGAGTGCGATGCCTTCCGCAGTGGCGGAAATCGCGAGTGCGCCCGCGCGATGCGTCATCTCGGCGATCGCGCCGAGCGGCTCGATGATGCCGAACGCATTGGGATATCCGCTCACGGTGCACAGCAGGCGTTCGTTCGCGATTCGGCCGAGCGCACCCGCGTCGGTCGCGCCGGTCGCCTCGTCAAACGGGACTTCGACGATTTCGAGTCCGGCGAGCGCGCTCAGGTAGGTGCGAATCGTCTCGCGATATTCGGGCCACAGCGCACGAGAAAGGGCGACGACCGATCGTTTCGGCATCAAGCGATGCGCCATAAGGACCGCTTCGGCGGCGGCTGATGCGCCGTCGTACATGCTGGCGTTGGCGACTTCCATCGCGGTGAGCTGAGTGATGAGCGTCTGGAATTCGAAGATTGCCTGCGTGGTGCCTTGGCTGGCCTCGGCCTGGTACGGCGTATAGCTGGTCGCGAACTCGGCACGCGCAATCACCGCGCGGACCGCGGCGGGAACGTAATGACGGTAGTAGCCGGCGCCGAGGAAGCTGGCGAACCCCGAGGCGCCGGGGTTGCGCGCCGCGAGCGCGGAAATTTCGGCGACGACGTCGGCCTCGGTGCGGCCGGGATCGAGATTGATCGTCGCGGTGGCGCGCAAACTGGCCGGCACATGCGCGATGAGATCGTCGAGATGTTTCGCGCCGATCGTATCGAGCATCGCCGCGACGTCAGATTCGGTATGTGGCATGAATCTCATGTGATTTGCTTTTCCTTCGCCCGCCGCCTCCTCATCCAAGTCATTGAATCACAAGCTCGCAGTTGATGCTGCCGCGTGCGAGTCGTCCCGGCGATAGAAGGGACGGCGCACGACAGTCGCGGGAATTTTGCGGTTTCTAATCTCGATTTCGAGAGTGTCACCCAATGCCGGCGCGGGGTTCGTGCCGGCACTGACGTAAGCCATCGCGATCGGCCGCTGAATCGACGGCGCGAACGATCCGCTGGTCACCACACCGGATTCGAGACCATCGCGAAAAACTTTGTATCCATCACGCGCGATCATCTTGCCGTCGTCGGTACGAAGGCCGATCAATTGTTTCGGAATCCCGCTCTTGTGCTGAGCCGCAAGCGCCGGCTCGCCAATAAACGGACGTCCAAGCTTCACGAACGGCACGAGTCCTGCTTCGAGCGGAGACGAGTTACGATTGAGTTCGTGACCGTAGAGAGGCAGCCCCGCTTCGAGACGGAGCGTGTCGCGCGCGCCCAGCCCGACCGGTTTGATTCCAGCGCCCGCACCCGTGTCTAGAATCGCATCGAACAATTTCGCCGCGCCGCTGTTTTCCACGAACAGCTCAAATCCGTCTTCTCCGGTGTAGCCGGTTCGCGCCGCGAGACAGGTAACGTTCGCGACTTTCCCACTCGCCACGCCGAAGCGCGCGACCTTTGCGATCGGAAAATCCGCGAGCGTTGCCAATATCGCGACCGCGGACGGTCCCTGCACCGCTACCAATGCGATCGTATCGCTGAGATCTTCAAACTCGGCGCGGCCGCGGTTGAGTTCCAAAATCCATTCGCGATCCGCCGCGATGTTTGAAGCGTTCACGCAGAGCATGTAGCGCTCGGCGCCGAGCCGGTAGACGATCAGGTCGTCGATGGTGCCGCCGTCCTCCGTGCACATAATCGTGTACTGGGCCTGTCCGTCGCTCAGCCGCGATGCAGAATTGGTAAACGCACGCTCGACGGTCTCGAGCGCGTGCGGTCCACGGATTTCAAATTCACCCATATGGCTCAGATCGAAGATTCCAGCCGCCGTGCGGACCGCAAGATGCTCCTCGATAATCCCGCTGTAGCTGACGGGCATCTCGAAACCACCGAAAACCGTCATCCGGGCACCGAGTTTTTGGTGAAGATCGTAAAGGACAGTGCGCTTGGGCGCGTTCATCAGCGCGGAGATCTTAACAAACCGGATTATCACGAACGAGACAAGCTCGCGTGATCTGCCAACAGCATCGCGCATTCTGTCCACAGCGGCTTGCCCGGCCTGATGCGGTGCTAAATAATCGACGCATACCCCGATGGCTGCGATCATTATGGATGGCCGGGCGCTGAGCGCGCTTCTGATGCCCGAGTTGCGTGCCAACGTCGACCTGCTCAAGAGCAAGTTGGATGCACGCCGTCGCTCGCCGCGATCATAGTCGGCGACGATCCTGCGTCGCGGCAATACGTCAAGAACAAGCAGCGCGCCGCGGCGGAACTCGGATGCGAGAGCCGCACAATCCGGATGACGGCGGCCGAGGCGAGCATCGACGCGTTACTCGGGGTGATCGGGAAACTGAACGACGATCCGCAAATCAACGCGATCCTGATCCAGGTGCCGCTGCCCGAGTCGGTCGATCAGTTCCGGCTCTTCGACGCGATCCGTTACGACAAGGACCTCGACGCGGTTGGGTCGGCGAGTGTCGGCGGATTTTACCGGGGCCGATGGGGACGATTTATTCCATGCACCCCGCGCGGGGTTCTCAGTCTTCTCGACTATTACAAAGTGCCGGTCGAAGGCGCGCGCGCGGTGGTGATCGGACGCAGCGACGTCGCCGGCAAACCGACCGCGGTTATTTTGGGCGGACGGCTGCGCAACGCGACTGTCACCTGGTGCCATCGGCACACTCGCGACCTCGGCGCGATTTGCCGCGAGGCGGACATTCTGATCCCATGCGTCGGCGCCGACACCGGCCGCCCATTTTTAATCACCGCCGACATGGTGAAGCCGGGCGCGTGCGTGATCGACGTTGGCGTCCGGCGCGTTGGCCCGGGCAAATTTATCGGCGACGTGGATTTCGACGCGGTGAAGGATGTCGCCGGATGGATTACGCTCAACCCCGGCGGCACCGGCCCGATGACCGTCCTCGCCCTGATGCAAAACTTGATCGACGCTGCGCGCTATCAGCTGGGCCTCGAACGCGCACTCTATTCAGTCTGAATGCGCTTGCCACCCGACGTTGCTTTGCGCAATCTCCTTGATTCACTTAGATTTGCAACTTGCAGTAGGAGAAGCGCTCGCACAATCAAATGGTATCATCGACCACCGGCCCGAAGGCCCCAGGTACGAAGGTCACCGGCTCGAATGCGGAGAGATCGGGCAAACGCACGCTGAGCGATGTGCTGATCGGGCCGCCGCGCGATGTTCGCGATCCTGAAATTTTCCATAGTCTCTCGCTGATCGCTTTTCTCGCCTGGGTCGGTCTCGGCTCGGACGGGCTGAGTTCGTCGTGCTACGGACCCGAGGAAGCGTTCCTGGCGCTGGGGCATCATCAGTATCTCGCGGTTTTCCTCGCGATGCTCATGGCGCTGACGGTTTTCGTGATCTCGGCGTCATATTCGCAAACGATCGATCTGTTCCCGACCGGCGGCGGCGGCTACCTGGTTGCGACCAAGCTGCTCGGCAAATATTTCGGGCTGGTTTCCGGATCGGCGCTGGTCGTGGACTACGTGCTGACGATTGCGATCTCGATCGCGAGCGGAGCCGACGCGATTTTCAGTTTTCTGCCGCTTGCGTGGCATCCGTTCAAGTTCTGGGCGTGCCTGTTGGTCGTAGTGCTGATGGTCCTGATGAACCTCCGCGGGGTTAAGGAATCGGTGCTATCGCTACTGCCGATTTTTATCGCGTTCATCGTTATGCATGTGTGGCTGGTCGGCTATGCGATCCTGAGCCGCGCGCCGGAGTTGCCGTCAATCGTCGGTGACGCGGTCAGAGAAGTGCACGCGAGTTCGAGCAGCATCGGGATGCTGGCGCTCGCGGTGATTTTCTTCCGCGCCTACAGCCTTGGCGGCGGCACCTACACCGGTATCGAAGCGGTCAGCAACGGACTGCCGATCCTGCGTGAGCCGCGCGCCGAGACCGGCAAGCGCACGATGATCTACATGGCGCTGTCGCTCGCGTTTATCGCCGGCGGAATCCTGCTCGGATACCTGCTTCTGAACGTCGAAGCAGAGGCTGGCAAGACGCTGAACGCGGTGATGTTCGAGCGGCTCGCGACCAACTGGAAGTTTTTTGGCCTTTCGGTCGGGCCAGGAATAATCCTCTTTGCGCTGCTGACCGAGGGCGCGCTGCTGTTCGTCGCCGCGCAAACCGGATTTGTCGACGGTCCGCGCGTGCTCGCGACGATGGCGTCGGACCGATGGCTGCCACGAAGATTCGCAAATCTGAGCGCGCGGCTGGTGACGCAGGACGGCGTCATCACGATTGGACTCGCGGCAATCGCTATTCTGATCGGCACCGAGGCCAAAGTCGACTTGCTGGTCGTCCTATATGCGATCAACGTGTTCGTGACCTTCACGCTTTCGCAGCTCGGGATGACCACCCATTGGTGGATCGAACGCAAGAACGAAAAGCGATGGCTGCGCAAATTGTGCATCAACGGTATCGGAACTATTTTCACCGCGACGATTCTGATGATCACGCTGACGCTGAAGTTCCACGACGGCGGATGGATAACGGTGGTGATCACGGGCGGCTTGATCTCGCTCTGCTTCGTTGTGCGGCGTCATTATGAGCGAGTCTCGAAGGCGATCGAGCAGCTCGAAGCCGATATCCTGCCGAAACTGTACGCGGTGAAAAAGCTCGAGCCCGCGGAGCGCGATCCTGACGCACCGACCGCCGCGATATTAGTCAGTGGCTATAACGGTCTCGGCCTCGCGACCCTGATTGCGGTTACCCAGTTGTTCAAGGGTGAGTTCCGAAATGTAATTTTCATCGGCGTCGGTGAAGTAGACGCCGCGCTCCTCAAAGGGCCTGAAGAAGTGCGCGAACTCGAGAATCGGATGAGCGAGGATTTGAATGAGTATTGCCAGTTCGCCAAAGACCTGGGCCTTCATTCGGAGTTGCGCGCCGGTCTCGCGCCGGACGTGGTGGTCGAGCTCCGCCGGCTGTGCCTGGAGGTCGCGCACGAATTTCCGCACGTCGTGTTTTTTGCCGGCAAATTGATTTTTTCCGACGAGATTGAAGGATTCATCGGCCGCTTCCTGCACAACCATACCTCGGTGGAAATTCAGAATTGGCTGCAGCTCTACGGCTACAGCCTGGTGATTCTGCCGATCCGCGTCGGCGCAGGTTCGATGGCGATTCCGGCCACCTCGCAAGCTGCTTGAGGTTTCATCGATCGATCCAGGACCGCGGCATGATCGTGTGGATGTGAGGTGCGGCTGCTGATATGTCTCCACTGCGCGAAGCGCCAATCTAAATGGACATTTCCGTAATCCTGCCCGTCGTTAACGAGCGCGACAACCTGCTCATCCTGCTCCCGCGCATTAAAGCTTCGCTGGAACGCGAGAAGCTCTCGTACGAGATCGTCGTCGTGGATGGGAATTCCACAGATGGCACTCGCGAGACGGCCGAGGCTCTGGGAGCGCGCGTCGTCGGCGAGCGCCGTCGCGGCTACGCGGGCGCGCTGGAAACCGGGTTTGCCGAAGCGCGCGGCGACTATTTTTTGACCCTGGACGCCGATCTTTCGCACGATCCCGATTTCATCGCCAAGATGTGGCAGGCGCGCCAACACGGCGACATCGTGGTGGCATCGCGCTACACCCGGGGCGGAGTCGCGTATTCATCGTTCATTCGCAATTCGACCAGTTGGTTTCTGAATCTGGTGTTGCGCCGGATGCTTTCAATACCGGTGCTTGACATGTCCAGCGGGTTTCGCCTCTATCGCCGCGAAGCGTTGGAGAGACTTGAGCTCGACTCGAAGAATTTTGAGGTGCAGGAAGAGGTCCTGGCTCGCGCCTACGCGCGCGGGTTCAGCGTGGTCGAGGTGCCCTTCGTGTACTTCCCGCGCGGCGCGGGGCGTTCTCATGCGAAGCTAATCAGCTTCGGCCTCGACATCGCGCACTCGGCGCTCAAGCTTTGGAAGTTGCGCAATTCGTCTGAATCGGCAGACTACAACGAGCGCGCCTTCTACAGCATCATCCCGATTCAGCGCTACTGGCATCGCCGCCGCCATCACATCGCTGTGACGTGGGCGCGCGGAGCTCGACTTATCCTCGATGCGGGCTGCGGTTCGGGCCTCATCGTGCAGAGTCTCAACCACGCAATCGGGATGGACTCTAATTTCGGCAAGCTGCGCTTTCTACGCCGCTACGGGACGCCGCTGGTGCGCGGTTCTGCCTTCGCGCTGCCGTTTCTCGATCAGAGCTTCGATTGCGTGATCTCGTCGCAGGTGATCGAGCACATCCCCTATGACGAGGTAATCTTCGAGGAGATGCGCCGCGTGCTGAAGCTCGATGGAACGCTGATTCTTGCCACCCCTGACTACGCCACTCGCGTTTGGCGGACGCTTGAGCCAGTGCACGAATTTCTGACGCCAGGCGACCACAAAGGCGAGCACATAACGCGCTACACGCGTGAGCAGTTGACTCAAATCGTGATGCGCCACGGATTCGCCGTCGAGGAAGTCGCCTACGTCGGCGCCAGCGATCTGTTCATGCGCTGCCGCAAAATCGAACTGCGCGAGCCCGCTCACGGCGGCGTCGTAGCTGCCGAATCGACCACGGCGTAGACGCTTCTCCGTTATCTGGGAGACGACGCCGGCGTTATTCGATAAACGGCCAGACGCGGCTGCTCATATGTCTCGACGATCCGGAAGCGCTTCGCGTCGGGTAACTCCGTCTGCACCTCGTCGCGATCCTTCCAACTTACCAGCCATCCGCCGCTAGCCGCCGATACCTTTTCCGCAATAGTCAGTTGCGCTGTATGGGGGTCATATCCCGGAATAGCTATTCGCGGATTGGTTCCTTTGAAGTAGTAATTGAATGGTACTGAGTAGTAGCCGAACGGAAAGCCGCCATTTGGGACATTCCTCGTGCTTTCGTTTGACACAAACCCCGATTCAAAGAAAACAGGATCCGACGCACCCGACGCAGCTACCTGGAGCGCCAAATCTCGCCACGGCTGCGGCTGAAACCGGTCGAACGGCAGCACGATCACACATGCCAGCGCGAAGCCGGCGGCAAGCAGATTGCGCCACTTGGTGCTCCACACATCGATGGCTCCCGTAATCAACACCGACGACGCAGCAATTCCCGGCGCCAGGTAACGCGGATTGAACATCGGATGCAGGAGCACCGACCCGAGGGTGAATACCAACGCGGGCAGTGCGATCCAGACCACGAGCAGGCGAATTGGTTCGTCGCCTTTCCGTTCCAGAGATCGGCCAAATACCAGCCATAGGGCAATCGAAGCCGCGACCAGTGCGGCCGCCACTTTAACCGCGAGCGGATAGTTGTAAGGCGGACCCAGGTAGTCCAACCACTGCCCGTAAATCATCTGCTGGCTCTGTCGAATCGCGTAGGGCAGGTACGGGACGAACAAAACGCCGGCGAGAATTATCGCCATCCACGCTATGGTATCGCGTCTGCCGCGTGCGAGATCGCGGATCAGTATCGCGGCCTCCGCACCGAGGATCAGTAACCCGGCCATGTGAGTATAGAGCATCGCTGCGCCGAGAATTCCGCATCCGATTCCCCGTATGGCGTTCGGTCGCGAGCGCACCTGGAGCAAGGTGAGCAGATGCGCCAGCGCGAGCGCGATGAGCATCGGGTACATTCGCGCGGTGTGGGCAAATACCACTGCCAGCGGGTTGAATGCCCATATCGCCACCGCGGCAAGAGCCGTGCTGTCATCGAACATTTCGCGACCTAGCGCGAACACCAGCACCAGCGTCATCAGCGAAAAGATCACCGACATCGAGCGTAACGAGAGCTCGCTCAAGCCGAAAATCCGCGAGTAGTAGTGTAGCGCGCCGTAGTAGAAGAGAAATTTTCCGGGCTCGTGCAGTACCGGCGTTTGCGCGATTGCGGCGATTCCGGGCTTCGCCGCCGACCACGCGCTAAACGCCTCGCTCGCGCCGAGCGGGTCGGTACCAATTCGATGCGAGTACACGAGTGCCGCGGCCACAAAGATCGCGGCAAAGATTTGTACCGGCCGCGATAGTCCTGCCCGCGACGGCTCTGCGTGCAATGTCGATTCGTTGGTCGCTGAACTTGGCCCCAGCATCTCCACCCGCCGTCGACAGATATAGCGGATTTCGCATTCGCACACGATCTGGTCGAGCCGCGCACGATCGGCACGCGCCCACACTCCATTGACTAGCAAGGCTGGTGCTGACGTAACTGTTCAAAGTCATGTCAGATTTTCTCGAGGCAACTCCTCCGGAGGTTCAGGGCGGGCTCGCGATGACCCTGCCGCCGATCGAGCGGATCCGCTCGGAGGTGTGGGCGCTCGCGTGGCCGGTGATTCTCTCCTTCGGCCTCGACTCGATCCTGGGTCTCGCCTCAATGCTGATGGTCGGGCGGCTCGGCGCCGAAGCGGTTGGCGCGGTCGGGCTCGCGACGCAGATTCTCGGCGCGGTGCGCGCGGGTATCGCGGCGGTCGGCACTGGCACCGTCGCGCTCGTTGCGCGGTACATCGGCGGGAGCGATCGCGACAGCGCCGAGGAGGTGCTGAAGCAGTCGGTCGTGTTCGGAGTGCTGGTTTCGACGATCATCGCGATCCCGGTGATCGTGTTCGCGCGGCCGCTGATGGGACTCTTCCAGGTCAAAGGCGAAATGGCCGACATGGGCGCGCGATATCTGCAAGTCGTGATGCTCTCCGAACCGTTCCAGGGAATCTTTCTGATGTGCGCGTCGGCGCTGCGCGGCGCCGGCGACACGCGCACGCCGCTCTGGATCGGCGGCATCATCGACGTGCTCGCGATTTTTCTCAACTACGTTTTGATCTTCGGTAAGTTTGGATTTCCCGCGCTCGGCGTCGACGGCTCCGCGGTCGCGACTCTGCTCGCGATATCGATCGGCGGGATACTCTTCTTCTACGCATTGTCGATCGACGGAATGGTGCTGAACTTTCGATGGAAGGGGCTGTGGCCCGACTTCGAACTCGGCCGGCGAATCTTGAGCGTCGGCAATCCCGCCGCGATCGAGCAGTTGATAATTCAGTTCGGCTTCGTCGCGTACGTCGCGTTCGTCGCACGCTACGGCGAAAAAGAGGTCGCCGCATATTTCATCGGGGTGCGAATTCTCGCGCTATCGTTCCTGCCCGGCTTCGGCTTTTCCGCGGCGTCGGCGACGCTGGTGGGCCAGGGCCTCGGCGCGGGCGACCCGAAATTCTCGCGCAAGGCGGGATGGGAATCGACGCGGATGGCGGTGATCATGATGACCTTGATGGGACTGGTGTTTATCGCCTTCGCCCACCAGATCGCGGCGCTCTTCATCAGCGACAAACAGGTTATCGAGTACACCGTGCAGTTCATGTACGCGCTCGCCGCCGCGCAGCCACTGATGGCAATCGATTGGACGATCACCGGCGCGCTCCGTGGCGCCGGCGATTCCCAGTTTCCGCTCTACGGATCGCTGGCCGGTTTTTACGGGATGCGGCTTGCGGTCACGATTCTGATTTCGTACTACGGCGGCAGTATCGTTTGGATATGGTGGTCGCTGATCGCCGACTACATCGTGCGTTCCTCGCTGAAGACCTGGCGCTTCCGCACCGGGCATTGGGAAACGATCAAGGTCTAAATCTTCTCTTTTCGAAACTCGCCTTGCAGGCAAAAGCCGTTTGGTCTATGGGGAGGAGTCCAACGAATTACCGCGTTGAATCGAATCAGGCGGACAAGCGGAGGCTCGGAATGAAGCAACTAGGCGGCGTGGTTACAGCGATGTTGCTCCTGCTATGTTCGGCAATTCCCGTCGCCGCGAAACCACACACTCCGCCGACTCCGCAGGTCGGCACCACTTTTCCGCCCGGCTTTCCGGTGATCGAAAACTTTTATCTCGGGGTCCCGGTGATCGGATTTGGCGCGCAAGGAAAGGTCAATCGCGTCCCGGTCATCTTCCTACACGGAAACAATGACACGCCTTTTCCGACCGCATGCAATCCCTACGGCGCCGTTCACAGTTTCGCCCAGTTTTTCGCGCAAAACGGATATCAGCCGAGCGAGCTTTGGGCGCTTGGATATCAGGGCGATCAATGCGACTTGCTGACGGATCCGACTTTGCGCTCGGGAATCGCGCACAGCACTGCAGCCGCTGTGCCGATGCTGCGTGCGTTCGTCGCCGCGGTCCTCGCATATACCGGAGCGCATCGCGTCGATATCGTCGCGCATAGTCTCGGCGTGACGGTCGCGCGCGAATGGATGCTTCAGGACCAGGCCTACCACGTGGTCAGGTCGCTGGTCGCGATCGACGGGCCCAACCACGGGATTGTGGACTGCTCGCCGTCGAGCGGCAACTATTTCCAGGTGCCCGCCAATGGTGGCTTTACTCCCAATAGCGCGATTTGCGACGAGTACGGCGCCGCGACGACGCAGTTCCTCACCACGCTGAACGCGAGCGGCGAGACTCCGGGTCCGACAAAATATCTCGTCATCCGAAATGTCTTCCAGGCGTCGCCCGAGAGCGGCGACTTCGTGTATATCGGCGGGGCGGCTGATGGCCCCGTCTTCGGACCCCTTCCGCCCGAAGATCGCAACGGCAACCCTCACGACTTCTCGGATAGCGCACTACTGGAGGGTGCTCCATCGATCGACCTCGTTGGACAGGGGCAGTTCGATCCGTTCCTCGGCACGGCTCATCTCGGAATTCTGAACTCCCCGACTACGTGGGCGGACGCGCTGGAGTTCCTTCCTGGTAATTGAATCCCAGATGCTCTGTTGACGTTTCGAGCATCGCCAACTGGACGCGACGCGCGGCGCGGGTAATCCTGATTGCGTGGCTGAGACTCAACACGCGACGGAGACCGTTGAGGGCATCCTCGACCAGGTCCTGTTCGTAAACGACAACAACGGCTACTCGGTCGCGGTCGTCGTCGTCGCGGGCGAGCATGGGGATTTCCGCCGCGTCACGGTGGTCGGAAATCTCTCGGGGCTCGAAGTTGGCTCGACCATCAGGGCCGAAGGCGGGTACGAAAAGCATCCGCGCTTCGGCGAGCAGTTTCATGTCGTCGACTTCGAAACCCTGCGACCCGCGGGATCGGTCGCGATCGAACGCTATCTCGCCTCGGAGATAAAAGGCGTCGGGCCCGCGTTCGCGCGTCGAATCGCGGAGCACTTCGGCGATGAACTAGGCGAGGTGCTCGACAATGCTCCCGAACGGATGCGCGAGGTCCCGGGTATCGGCGCGGTGCGCGCGCGGCTGATCGCGGCCACCTGGCGCGACTCGTCGGGTCTGCGCGAGGTCACTGTCTTCTTGCGCGGGCACGGACTCGGCGGCTCGCATGCGCGCCGGATTCACAAGTTCTACGGCAAGCAAGCGCTCGAAGTCGTCAAGCAGGATCCGTACGTGCTCGCGCGGACGATTCACGGTATCGGATTTCGCACCGCCGACTCGATCGCAGAAAAACTCGGGATCGCGCGCAACTCGATCCAGCGCGCCCGCGCCGCGGTTCTGTATCTGCTCGAGCGCATGGCCGACGAAGGTCACGTTTACGCGCCCTTCGAGTACCTCGAGGGCCAGTTCCGCACCGCACTGGAAATGGAACCCGATCTCGCCCGCGATGCGGTGAGCGAACTCGCTGCGAGTGGCGATGTGATCGTCGAAAATGCTGCGGGGCACGAGGACCACGAGTCCGGTGCTCACACCGCCGTTTATCTCACGCGGCTTCATGCGGCCGAAGTCAACGTCGCGCGCCGAATCGCGGAGCTCAATGCGGGCCGCGCGATGAACAAGGATTTGGTCGATCGAGCGGTTGCGGCGGCGGTAAAATCCTCGGACCTCGAACTGTCAGCCGAGCAGAAGAGTGCGCTTCGATGCGCGCTCTTGAGCCGCGTCACCGTGATCACCGGCGGTCCCGGGACCGGCAAGACCACGCTCCTGCGCTCGCTGCTGGTGGCCCTCGGCGAAGTCGGGCTGAAGCCGACTCTAGCCGCTCCCACCGGACGAGCCGCGCGACGGCTCCAGGAGGCCTCGGGCCGCGACGCGAAGACAATCCATCGGCTACTCGAATACGCGCCGGAGAGCGGCGGCTTCGTCCGCGGCAAGGAATTTCCGCTGCGCACCAATTATCTCATCATCGACGAAGCCTCGATGATGGATCTCGAGCTCGCCTCGAGCTTGCTCTCCGCGCTGATGCCGAATTGCTCATTGCTCCTGGTCGGCGATCGCGATCAACTTCCGTCGGTCGGTCCCGGCAGCGTGCTCAAAGACGTGATCGCGTCTGACTTCGTGCCGGTTGTGCAACTGCGCGAGGTCTATCGGCAGGCCCGCCAGAGTCTAATCGTCGCGAACGCGCATCGTCTGAACCGCGGCGAGTTTCCGCAGGTTTCCAACGACCCTGAGGGCGACTTTTTCTTCTTCGAGCGCAACGCGGCGGAAGACGTGGTCGCGACCATCAAACAGCTCGTGCAACAACGCCTGGTCGGCCGTTTCGGAATCAGCGATCCGCGCGAGATCCAGGTTCTGACCCCAATGAATCGCGGTCCGCTCGGCACCCACACGCTCAATCGCGAGCTGCAAAACCTGCTCAATCCAATTGGACGCGAAATCCGCGCGAACGACCGGATATTTCGGGAGGGGGATCGGGTCATTCAGCTGCGCAACAACTACGACAAGGGCGTCTTCAACGGATCGATCGGGCGGATACTCGCGATCGACACCGCGAAGGCGCGGATCAACGTCGCATTCGAGGAAACTCACGCCGAATACGAGCTTGCGGAACTCGACGAGCTGGCGCTCGCCTACGCGATATCGGTGCACAAGAGCCAGGGCAGCCAGTACCCGGCGGTCGTGATGCCGATACATTCGAGTCACTACGTGATGCTGCGGCGCAATCTGCTCTACACTGCGATCACGCGCGCGGAGAGGGTCTGCGTGCTGGTCGGGACTCGGAGTGCGCTGCAGCAGGCGGTGCGCAACCAGGATGAGCGGCGCCGCTTCTCGCGCCTTGCGGCGCGCCTGCACGTCAACTAGCTATTCGACTTGCTATTGGACCAGCTATTCAGCCCGGGTCGCATTAGTGATTCCCGCCTGCGATCGACGCGAACAGGAATACCCCGAGCCCAACGACGGCTATCAAGACGAGCCCCGGTATCAGGATCGCGCCGAAGGCACGCCACGCGGAAAATCGATGCACCTCGCCGATGCATTTGAGGTCGACGATGAAGCCCCAGATTCCCAGCACGGCCACTACCGGCATGACCTTGTAGAACGCCGGATCGATTTGAGGAAAGTGCCCGGGCGGCATCTTGGGCATCGGCACTCCGGCAAATAGTGCGAGCAGCAAAACGATCTCCGTAACGATCGCAGGTATTTGCGCCCATGCGAGAGCGGCGCGCACCTCCACGCTGCTCGCGGTGCCGCCGAGCAGGCCGCCCGACCATCTTATGACGGCGCCGGAAATGTAGAGGCCAAGAATTCCCAATCCCGCTTGAAACGCGACGCCGACCGCAACTAACAGAGGCCACAGCACCGATTGGCTGGCGGTTCCATTCATCGCGCTAGACCATTGGCCAACCAGGGAGTTCAGCGCCGGAGCGATCGCCGCCAGCGCCAGCACGTTGCGGGTTGGATCCGAATCCACGATGCGCCGGATCGTCGCGCGCGGTTCGGTCCAAATGGAAAAAAATGGAGTTATCGAGTCCGCCATATCGCTGGCAATGATATACTATTCGTGCGGCTCAGAAACCGGAGGCTCGTCAAACGATGAAACAAATCAATGCGATCCTGCTCGGGTCGCTACTGGCGATATGCGTGTCGACTTCGGGATGCGTGTTCATCCGATCCAGCGCGATTTCCGATCGCACCGGCGCAGGCGCGTCGATATCCGGCAGCGCGAGCGACTACGGATACGTGTACCTGGTTACGCCGTCCGGGCTCACTCAAGCCGCATTGGCAAATCTGCTTGGCAATTGCGCCACCGGGAAAGTGTCGGGAGTCGCAACTGAACTGAACATGCGCGATTTTCTTATCGTGCAGTACTACACCGTGTCGGTGAGCGGCACCTGCAGTTAGCAAGGCACGGTCTTTACGCTAGCGCGAGTGTAATTTTGCGATCGGCTTCTCCGCCGGAGGGCGAGTACGCTTGCCGCGAACCGGTCCGAGTGCGCCGAGGAAGCTGAGCACGGCGTCAGCCTCCGACCGGACCGCGTCGGGATCGTGCCCGCTCTGCTCGAGTTGCTTCTCGACTTCCGCGATTGTCTTTGCGTAATCGTTTTTGAACTTGCGATTGAGTTCCTTCCACGCGACTCCCGCCAGCGCGTCGGTCACGTTGGCCGGCGGCCGATAAAACCCGCGCGCGAGCAACACCGCGATCGCCGGATAGCCCAGGTAGCCCTGCCAATACGACGCGTTGTCGTTCGACGCGATTTCGCGGCCGTCGTCGGAAGTTTCCACCTCGTAGGTTTTGGCGGCGTCGGACGAAGTGACGAACGCGCGGCGTCCGTCCTCGATTCGGACGCGGCCATCGCCAATCGCGCCGAGCGCCTCGTACACTTTAACGATCGGCGGCAGCTTCCATGCGTTCGCTGGCATACGCGCTCTTATTCGATCATATTCGAGAGCCAAGTCAAACAACTTTGGAGCAAGTAGCGATGGCCAATCGACCAATCGGCAAACTCGACCATATCGGGATCGCGGTAAAAAGCGTCGCCGAGGCGCGCAAGTTTTTCGAAGACATCCTCGGCGCGAGCTTCATGACCGAAGGCGCCAACGAAGCGGCGGGATACAAACTCGCGGAACTCGACCTCAACGGGTTGACGATCGAGCTGCTCGAGCCGCTCGGCGCAAATTCATTCCTGCACAAGTTTCTCGAAAAGCGCGGCGAGGGGATGCATCACCTGACCTTCAACGTGCCCGACTCAAAGCGCAAAACCGCCGAGCTGAAAGAGCAAGGCGTGCGCATCGTCGATGAGACCGAGTGGTCGCCGACGTCCTACGAGGCGTTCATCTCGCCGCGCGCCGCGCACGGAGTGCTGATCCAGTTGGGCTCGGGCTATCCAACTCTCGCGAGCGGTCCGGCGCAGCTCAAGAAAAAAGAGTAGGGGGGCCGCTCCCTAGCCGATTAGACCTGGGTTGGCGCCGCCGTCGATCGTGATGTTCGCGCCATGAATGAACGATGCGCGCTCGGATGCCAGGAACATCACCAGGTCGGCGACCTCCTCGGGACGGCCCGGACGTTCCGAGCGGGGTGCTTCTCTTGAGCACGTCGCTGAGATCGCGGCCTGCCGCTCGCTGCTTCATCATCGAGAGTAGCCGCTCGGTAAGAATCGGGCCCGGATTTACTCCGACCACGCGCACGCCGTGCTTCGAACCCTCGTTCGCCAGCGCCTTGGTGAAATGGTTGAGCGCGGCGTTTGCGGAGCCACCGATCATGTAACCGCCGGTCGGGATCAGTCCGCCGGTGCCGATCACATTCACGATGACGCCGTGCCCCTGAACCCGCATCTGCGCGAGCACCTCGCGCGCCATCCGCACGTAGCCGAAAAATTTGAGATTCCAGTCCGCGAGCCATTCGTCGTCGGTAAGTTTCTGAAAATCTCCGGGCCGGGCGCTGCCCGCGTTGTTGACGAGGATGTCGATTTTGCCGAATGCCTCGACGCATCGCTTGACCACCCGCTTCAAATCATCTGGCTTGCCGAGGTCGGCCTGCACTGCTTCGACGCGGTCGCCCGATTTCCCGCGCGTCGATGCGAGCGCGGCGGTTTCATCGAGCGCCTCTTTTCCGCGCGCACACAGCATCACCGAGGCGCCTTCTTCGACGAAGGCGATCGCCGTCGCGCGCCCGATTCCCTTGCTGCCGCCGGTTACAATCGCGACCTTGCCGCCGAGTCCCAAATCCATCGCATCGCGCCTCCAGCCCGGAGGTTCGCACCGCCACGCGAGGAGGGTCAAGCCGCGGCGCGTGCCTTAACATCGCGGCGTCTATCTGACACCATTGCAGGGCCAATTCACCGCATCACAAATGAAAGATCTGATCGTTTCAATTATTAGCGCTGCAATCGAGCGGGCTCGCGCTGCGGGCGAGCTTGTTTCCACGGCTCCATCGATAGGCGTTGAAGCTCCGCGCGACCCGGCGCATGGCGACGTGGCATCGAATGTTGCGCTCGCGATCGCGAAGCCGGAGCGCAAATCGCCACGCGCCATTGCGGAGATTATCCAAAAACAGATCGTGCTGCCGGTCCAGGTGAGCGAAGTCACAGTCGCGGGGCCGGGATTTATCAATTTCAGGATGGCGCCCGAGTACTGGCATTCCGAAATGCGGCGCGCGGCAAACGCGGGGAAGACATTTTGGAAGCCCGCCGCGTGGGAGATTAGGCCGGGTGCTGGGCGCAAGGTGCAGGTCGAATTTCTTTCCGCGAATCCTACCGGTCCCGTCACCGTCGGCCATGGCCGCAACGCCGTGCTCGGTGACGCGATCGCGCGATTGTACGAAGCGGCCGGATTCGACGTGACTCGCGAGTACTACTTCAACGACGGCGGGCGTCAGATGAAACTGCTCGGCGAGTCGGTCCGCGTCCGCTACCTGCATGAGCATGGGATCGAGATCGAGTTTCCGCCCGACGGTTACCAGGGCGAATATATTCGCGATATCGCACGAGCGTTGAAGGTCGAGCGGGGCGACAAGCTGGTCAATGTCACTGAGCTCGACATATTCCGCACGGCCGCTGTGGAAGCCATCATGGGCGAGATCAAGCAGACGTGCGAGCGCCTGCGAGTCCGCTTCGACGTCTACACCAACGAACTGGATCTTCTGAACGCGGGACTGGTCGACGCGGTCCTCGACGAGCTTCGCAAGCGTGATCTGGTGGTCGAAAAAGATGGCGCGCTGTGGCTCCGCGGCGAGCCGCTAGGATTGCCGAAGGACGCGGTCCTGGTGCGCTCCGGCCCCGATCGGCAGCCAACCTATCGCACGCCCGACATCGCGTACCATATCGAGAAGCTCAAGCGCGGGTTCGACTTGATCGTCGACGTATTTGGATCGGATCATATCGGAGAGCATCAGCAGGTCGTTGCCGCGGTAAAAGCGCTCGGCTACGACACTACGCCGATTCGCGCGATCATCTATCAGTTCGTCACGCTCACGCGCGGCGGCGAGAAGGTCAAGATGTCCACCCGCAAGGCGACTTACGTGACGCTCGACGAGCTCATCGACGAAGTCGGCGTCGATGTGGTGCGATTCTTTTTTCTGTTCCGCAAGTCGGACAGTCAGCTTGATTTCGATCTCGAGCTCGCCAAAAAGCAGGCGCCCGAAAATCCGGTGTTCTACGTCCAGTACGCGCACGCGCGCCTGGCCAGTATTTTTCGCGAGGGCGATAAAGTAGGGCTTCGCTTGCCTGAAGATACCTCAAAGATCGATCTCAACCTGCTCGATGCCGAAGAACTCGATCTCGCCAAGCGCGCGGTCGGACTTCCACAGGTGATGACCGCGGCGGCGGAGGCGCTCGAACCCCATCGGATACCATTTTATCTGCTCGAGCTTGCCGGCGAGTTCCATCGCTACTACAACAAGCCAACTAACCGTATAATCGGGCCGGATCGGGAATTGAGCGTGGCCCGAATGTTTATGGCGGAAATTCTGAAGTCGGCGATCGGCGGCGGACTGGAATTGCTGGGCGTTAGCGCACCAGAGCGGATGTGAGGGCGGGCAGATGCGATTCGAAATCAGAACCGGCGGCGCGTTTCTAATCCTGGTCGCTCTGATCGGCCTGTCGGGCGCTGTGTTTGCGCTCGGCCTGGTCGCCGGTTACCAGATGGCCCGCCAGAACCAGCCCGACGTGAGTCAAACTTCGACCACGTATCCTCTGCCGAGTGCTCCGACCGACGAATCGAAGCCTGCCCCGATAGCCGAGATGTCTCCACCGGCGGGCGCGTCCTCGACCGCTCCACCTCGCGTCGCGGCGATGCCGCCGCCGTTGCGCCCGGCGCCAGCCACCGTCGCGCGCCTTAAACCTCCCGCGCCCGCGACATCGTCGAATCCATCGGCGTCAGACGCCGCGCCCGAGGAAGAAGAGGCCGACTCCACGCCGGCTACGAGTCCAGCCGTTGCCGCGCCAGCGCCAATGCGCCATCCGTTCAATATTCAAATCGAAGCCGTGATGGACAAGAGCGGCGCCGATGAGATGGTCTCGCGGCTGGGGAAGCTCGGCTACAACGCGCAGGAAATGCCGACGACGCTCAGCGGGCAAACCTGGTATCGCGTCCGCGTGGGACCCTACGGTTCTGCGCAAGAGGCAGCGGCTGCTCAGGAAAAACTTCGCCAGCAATACAGGCAGGCGTATACGACCTCGCATTGAGGCAGGGCCCGGCGCCTGCATTGACAAGCTGTCGTCACGTGTGGATTATTAATTCAACGATGGAATTGAAGAGCCGAAATGTTTGCGCGGGATGGTGGCGTTGGCACCTTGATGCACCCGCCTGCGCGCCGGCTTTGTAAATTCATCGCAAAACCGATTTCTGAAGGGCCGCAGGCAACACCTGCGGCCCTTTTCTTTCTTTTGAGGGAATTGAAGCAGGCTTGGTCGAAGTGATGGGTATCGAGAGAGAAACCGACTTCTTCGGAGTGAGAGACTGACATGCTGCAACCGAGTGAACGCGAATTCGAACAACTGGCGGCGCAGGGATTCAACCTGATCCCGGTCTTCGAGGAAGTTGCCGCCGATCTCGAGACTCCGGTCTCCGCCTTTCTGAAGATCGCGCGCGACGACTACTCCTTCCTGCTCGAGAGCGTGCGCGGCGGCGAGAAGTGGGGGCGTTATACGTTTCTTGGATCGGAGCCGTCGGTCGTGATGCGCGCACGAAAAAACCGGATGGACATTATCCGGCCCGGCCGCGGCGTTGAAGTGCGCTCGGTCGCCAACTCGTTCGATGAGTTGCGCGCCGAGGTCAAGCGATTTCGCACCCCGGAGCTGCCGAACCTGCCCCGATTCTTCGGCGGCGCGGTTGGATTTCTCGCTTACGATATCGTGCGATGCTTCGAGAAGATTCCCGAAACCGCGCACGACGATCTCGGCACCCCCGACTTCCATCTGATGTTTACGGACACGGTGCTGTGCTTCGACAACGTGCGCCAAACCCTCAAGATAATCGCCAACGTGCCGGTCGAGGAATTCGCGTCGGTGCACACCGCGTATCAAAGTGCGCGAGTGAAAATCGACGAGATAATCGAGCGCCTGAAACGCCCGGCGGTGCCGCCTTTTCTGGAAGGCGGGACTAACGCGGTGGTCAACGACACCACGATCACCTCGAATCAGACCCGCGAAGGTTACATGGCGATGGTTTCGGCGGCGAAGGAATATATCGCGGCTGGCGACGTCATCCAGGTCGTCCCTTCACAGCGCTTCGAAGCGCCGCTCACGGCGCATCCGTTTAACATTTATCGCAGCCTGCGCACGATTAACCCGTCGCCCTACATGTTCTACCTGCGCCTGGGCGATCACACGCTGGTCGGAGCGTCGCCTGAGGTGATGGTCCGGGTCGAAGGGCGCGAGATTACGCTTCGACCGATCGCGGGAACGCGAAGGCGCGGGGTGACCGAGGCCGAAGATCGCGAACTTGAGCAGGAACTGCTCGCCGATCCGAAGGAGCGCGCCGAGCACGTCATGCTTGTCGATCTCGGCCGCAACGACGTTGGCCGGGTCTCCGAAATCGGATCGGTGAAGGTTACCGAGCTGATGGTCGTCGAGCGCTATTCGCACGTAATGCATATCGTGTCGAACGTGACCGGCGTGCTGCGCCCGGACTGCGACGCGTTTGACGCATTCGCGGCGACCTTTCCGCAGGGTACGGTCTCGGGCGCGCCGAAAATTCGCGCGATGGAAATTATCGACGAGTTGGAGACGGTGCGGCGCGGCGTCTACGCCGGCGCGGTCGGTTACTTCAGCTTCACCGGCAACACCGACACTGCGATCGCGCTGCGCACGCTGCTGATCAAGAACAACCGCGTCTATATCCAGGCGGGCGGAGGAGTCGTCGCGGATTCCGATCCCGGCGCGGAATTCGAAGAGTCTGTTAACAAAGCGCGCGCGATGGTCCGCGCTCTCCAAGCCGCGCGCGATTTCGAAGCGGCGGCGAAAAGGTAAACCGCGATGCAAAAGAAACCAGTTCGGTTGCTGATGATCGATAACTACGATTCGTTTACCTACAACCTCGTGCAATACTTGGGCGAACTCGGCGCCGACGTCACCGTGAAGCGCAACGACGCGATCGATATCGCGGGCGTGCGCACTCTCCGGCCGCGCGCAATCGTGATCTCGCCGGGACCCTGCACGCCCGCCGAAGCGGGAATCTCGCTCAAGATTCTGCGCGAGATGGCGGGCGAGGTGCCGATTCTCGGCGTATGTTTGGGCCATCAGTGCATCGGTGAGGCGTTCGGCGGAAAAGTAGTGCGCGCGACGCGACTGATGCATGGCAAGACTTCGCCGGTGATTCACGATGGCAAGACGATTTTTGCCAGCTTGCCGAGTCCCTTCGACGCGATGCGGTATCATTCGCTGATTGTCGATCCCGCGTCGATACCGCCGACGCTCGAAGTCAGCGCGCGCACCGCCGAAAACGAAATCATGGGCCTTCGACACAAGGAACTCGCGGTCGAAGGCGTTCAGTTTCATCCCGAATCGATCCTGACCGGCGAAGGAAAGCATCTGCTGAAAAACTTTCTCGACCGAGTCGATCGGAACGGAAACGCGTAATGAATGCACTTCACGACGCACTGGTAACGCTCCTCGACGGGCGCTCACTCACCGACGCCGAGGCTGAAGCCGCGATCGGCGAAGTGATGGACGGTGCGCCCGATTCAGTCGTCGGCGCGTTCCTGGTCGCGCTGAAGATCAAAACTGCCGAGGCCGAAGAGTTGGCGGGCGGCGTGCGCGCAATGCTCAGTCGCGCGCGTCTGCTGAATTTGCGCGATCGCGAGGTGCTCGACACCTGCGGAACCGGCGGCGACGGTGCCGATACTTTCAACATTTCCACTGGCGCGGCGCTGATCGCGGCTGCCGCCGGTGTGCCGGTCGCCAAGCACGGCAATCGCGCGATCAGCGGAAAAGTCGGAACTGCCGACGTGCTCGAAGCGCTCGGAGTCAAAGTCGATTGCGATTACGAGGGACTCGAGCGATGCCTCGACGCCGCGGGATGCTGTCTCGTCTTCGCGCCCGCGTATCATCCGGGCTTCGCACGGCTCGCTCCGCTCCGGCGTGAACTCAAAATCCGCACGATCTTCAACCTGATGGGCCCAATCGGCAACCCGGCCCGCCCTCGATATCATCTGCTCGGAGTTGCCGAAGACAATTTGATAAGGCCGATGGCGCGTGCGCTCAAGGCGCTGGGCACGCGACGCGCGATGGTCGTGCGCGGCGCGGACGGAATCGACGAGATATCGATAAGCGGACCCACGATGGTTGCGGAGCTTCGCGCCGACGGTGAATTGCGCGAGTACCACGTCACGCCTGAGAGTCTCGGAGTGAAGCGCGGCGATCGACGCGCGCTGATGATTAGCAACCTCGACGACGCGGTGCGGATGCTGCGGAGCGCGCTTGATGGCGGCATGGGGCCGGCGCAAGATGTGCTCGCGCTCAACGGCGGCGCCGCTATCTACATCGGCGGCAAAGCGGACTCGCTGAAAGAAGGCGTCGATACGGCTCGCGCGATAATCGCGTCGCGCAGGGCACTCGAAGTAATCGAAAAAATACGGCGCGCCAGCAATGGACTGAAATGAACTCGATTCTCGACGATATCTACGCCGCCAAGCGCGTCGAACTGCGGGCCCAGCGCGAAGCGATCTCGCCGATTGCGATCGTCGCCGCGGCAGGCCGCGCGCCGAAGCCGAAGGATTTTATTGGGGCGATCCGCTCGCGCCGGCCCGCGATCATTGCTGAGATCAAACGCGCGTCGCCGAGCAAGGGCGACATTTTCCACGGGCTCGATCCCGCGTCCGTGGCCGCTGAATATTCAAAGGCGGGCGCCGCGGCGATTTCGGTGTTGACCGACAAACACTTCAAGGGTTCACTCGACGATTTGCGCGCGGTCCGCGCCGCCGTCGATCTCCCGATTCTGCGCAAGGATTTCATTTTCGATCCGTACCAGGTGTATGAAGCGCGTGCGGCGGGTGCGGACTGTATTTTGCTGATCGTTGCGATGCTGAAAGAAGGCCAGCTCCGCTCGCTGGCAGCGCTGGCGCGCGAACTCAAGATGGCGACCTTGGTCGAATCGCATAACGAAAGCGAATTTCAAATCGCCGAAAAAATCGCCACCGGACTTATCGGCATCAACAATCGCGATTTGCATACTTTCAAAACCGACATCGCGGTGACCGAGCGCCTTCTCGATGGCTACAAAGGTGAGGCGCTGATCGTTACCGAGAGCGGAATTGATTCCGCCGGCGACATGCGCCGGCTCGATGCGTCTGGCGCGGGTGCATTTCTGATTGGCGAGAGTCTGCTGCGCACAGCGGCTCCAGGAGCAAGACTCAGCGAACTGATAAACGCGTTCGAGGGTGGCGCGTCGAGCAAATCAAAGTGACGGTCATGGTCAAAATATGCGGCGTCACTCGCGCCGATGACGCGCGCGCCTCGATAGACGCGGGCGCCGACCTGATTGGCCTGAACTTCTTCGAGCCAAGTCCGCGCTATCTGTCGATCGACCGCGCCCGCGTCGTGCGCGACGCAATCGGAGCGCGCGTCAAGGTCGTCGGCGTGTTTGTGAACGCCGCGCGCGAATATGTGGATGAGCGGCGCCGCGCGCTCAGCCTCGACCTGATCCAATTCTCCGGCGACGAGGACGATTCGATGCTCACCGGATGGCCGGTGCCAGTGATCGCGGCCTACCGATTGAAGATTGGCGAGACGGGCCGGGTCGGGATGCGCGGCGCGGATTTTGTCCTCGTCGATTCCTTCGATTCGCAACTTTACGGCGGAACCGGATGCCGCATCTCGCTCGCGCAGTTGCGCAGTCTCGACACGAGCCGCCTTTTCGTCGCGGGCGGCCTCACGCCCGATAATGTCGGCGAGGTCGCCGCTCTATTACCATATGGCGTCGATTGCGCCAGCGGAGTCGAGTCGTCGCCGGGGATCAAGGATCACGCTAAAGTCAGGAGCTTTGTCGCCAATGCAAAACGTACCCGATAGCCGCGGCCACTTCGGCCAGTTCGGCGGAAAATATGTTGCGGAAACGCTGATGCCGGCGCTGTTCGAGCTCGAGCGAGCGTACAAAGAGGCGCGCCGCGACCCAAAGTTTCGCGAGGAGCTCGAAAATCGTTCGCGCGAGTTCGTGGGACGTCCGACGCCGCTGTACCTCGCCGCGAATCTTACTTCGCAGCTCGGCGGCGCGAAGATTTATCTGAAGCGCGAAGACCTTTGCCACACCGGCGCACACAAGGTGAACAACACGCTCGGCCAGGCGCTGCTGGCGGTCCGGATGAATAAGTCGCGCATCACGGCGGAGACCGGCGCCGGCCAGCATGGCGTCGCCACTGCCACCATGGCCGCGCTCTTTCGACGCGAGTGCGAAGTTTTCATGGGCTCGGTCGATGTCGAGCGTCAGTCGCTGAACGTCTTTCGAATGAAGCTGCTAGGCGCGAAGGTTACGCCGGTCGAGTCGGGCAGCAAGAGCCTGAAAGACGCTATGAATGAGGCACTTCGCGATTGGATCGCGACCGTGCGCGACACCTACTACCTGATCGGCACGACCGCGGGGCCGCATCCGTACCCGATGATCGTGCGCGACCTCCAGGCCGTGATCGGCCGCGAGGCACGCAAACAGATTCTCAAACACGAAGGACGTTTGCCTGACGTGCTGGTCGCATGCGTCAACGGCGGCTCGAACGCGATCGGACTTTTCTACCCGTTCATCAAAGATACGGGGGTTAAGATGGTTGGCGTCGAGGCGGCCGGCCTCGGCCTCAGCGGACCGCATCATGCGGCCACGATCACCGCGGGCAGCGTCGGCGTTCTGCACGGCAACAAAACTTATCTGCTGCAGGACGAGCTCGGGCAAATTCGCGAGACGCATTCGATAGCGGCAGGACTGGATTATCCCGGCGTCGGCCCGGAGCATTCGTGGCTGCACGACGTCGGCCGCGCCGAATACACCTCGGTCACCGATAGTGAAGCACTCGACGCGTTGAAACTGCTCTCCGAGACCGAGGGAATAATTCCGGCGCTCGAGAGTTCGCATGCGGTTGCGCACGCAATCAAGCTCGCGCCGCAACTTCCCAAGGAGCAAATCATGATCGTCAATCTGTCCGGACGCGGCGACAAAGACATGCAGTCCGTCGCCAAGGCGTTCGGCGTGACGCTCTGAGGTTCGCGATGGCATCACAGGGACGCATCAAAAGGAAATTTAAAGAACTTCGCGCGCGCGGCGAGGCGGCGCTGGTCCCGTTTATCGTCGCAGGCGATCCGGATCTCGACACGACTCGACGCCTGGTACTCGAGCTGGAACGGCGCGGCGCAGACTTGATCGAAATGGGCGTGCCATTTTCCGATCCGATGGCCGATGGACCGGCGAACCAGCGCGCACTTGCGCGCGGACTCGGCGCGGGCGCGTCGCTGGCCGCGATTCTCTCGATGGTGAGCGAGCTCCGCAAAGAGACCGAGATTCCTTTGATCCTGTTCGGCTACTACAACCCGATTTTTCACTACGGATGCGAGCGGCTGTGCGCGGACGCCGCGCGCGCGGGAATCGACGCGCTGCTGGTCATAGACATGCCGCTGGAGGAAGCCGGCGAGCTGAAGGGTCCCGCACGCGCAAACGGTCTCGACATCATTCAACTCCTCGCACCCACGACTCCGATTGAGCGGAGCCGCAAAATCGCACACTCCGCGAGCGGCTTTCTCTACTATGTCTCGGTGACCGGAGTGACCGGCGCGAGAACGCATCTCGACTCTGGCTTGGCCGAACATATCCGCGAGCTCAGAAGTGTGACCGACTTGCCGCTCGGAGTAGGATTCGGAATCTCGACGCCGGCGCAAGCCGCCGAGGTCGCAACGATTGCGGACGCGGTCGTGGTGGGCAGCGCAATTTCTCTGCTGGTGGAGGCGCACATCAAGTCCGGCGACGTCATCGCGGCCGTCGGCGACTTGGTCGCCGCGATGAAAGATGCGATGCGGGCGGCGCGTAGCTCTCAAAACGCCGCATCGGCAGGTAATACAAATGGCTGAACGCGAACCACTCGCAAGCAGCGCGCAGGCTCCTTCGGACGACATCTGGTCGAAGTGTCCGTCGTGCAAGGAGATCGCGTTTCGCAAGGAAGTCGAACGTAACCTGAACGTTTGCCCCAAGTGCGGGCATCACTTTCGCCTCACCGTCGCCCAACGCCTCTCGATCAGCGTCGATCGCGGCACTTGGCGGGAACTGATGGCCGGGATGGCCGTCGGCGATCCGCTTGGCTTCGTCGATTCGCGCCCATATCCGGCGCGGATGGAGCAGGCGCGTGCGAAGAGCGGCCGCAACGACGCGGTAGTCGTCGGCATCGGCAAGATTGAGAATCGCCCGGTGGCCGTGGGCGTTATGGATTTCGAATTCATGGGCGGCAGCATGGGAGTCGTGGTCGGCGAGAAACTCGCGCGCCTCTTCGATCTCGCCTGCGAGCGCAAACTGCCGGTGATCGTGTTCGCCGCGTCAGGCGGCGCGCGCATGCAGGAGGGAGCGCTCTCCCTGATGCAGATGGCGAAGGTGTCGGCGGCGATTGCACGGCTTCGCGACGCGCGCCTTCCCTACATTTCCGTGCTCTGCGATCCGACCACGGGCGGCGTTGCGGCGTCGTTCGCGATGCTTGGCGACCTGAATATTTCCGAGCCCGGCGCGCTGATCGGATTTGCCGGCCGCCGGGTGACCGAGCAGACCAGCAATCAACAGCTCCCAGACGATTTCCAGCGCTCCGAATTTTTGCTCGCCCACGGGATGCTCGACGCGATCGTCCCGCGCCATCAGATGCGCTTCACGCTCGCGCGTCTGCTCGCGATGCTGACCCGACCGCGCGCCAACCGCGGCGCAGGTCTGCGCCGGCACAAGAAGTAAGCGTCGGCGGGTCCACGAATCTTCCGCATCCGCATCCCACTCGTTAAACTGCCTCCTGAGTCATGGACCGGCTAAGCGAAACTATCGACTGGCTCTATTCGCTCGAATCGCGCGGCGAGATTTACAAGCTCGAGCGCATGGACGCCGCGCTCGCGCTGATCGGCAATCCGCATCATCGTCATTCGCGCCGTGCATATCGCGGGCACCAAGGGCAAAGGCAGTGTTGCCGCGATGCTCGACAGTTGCCTCCGCGCTGCGGGTTATCGCACTGGCCTCTACACCAAGCCGCACCTGGTGAACCTTGCCGAGCGCACCCGAATCGACGGCGCGGAAATTTCCGCCTCCCTGATGCTCGACTACATCGAGCGGCTGCGCGCGATTTTCGATTCCGCCGGACTCGCGCCGACCTTCTTTGAGTTCACCGTCGCGATGATGTTCGCGTACTTCGCCGACGCGCGCGTCGATATCGCCATAATCGAAACCGGCCTCGGCGGGCGGCTTGATTCGACCAACGTGATCACCCCGATTCTGAGTGTGATAACGCCGATCGGTTTCGATCACATGGAATATCTAGGCCACACGATCGCTGCGATTGCCGGCGAGAAGGGCGGAATAATCAAGAACGAGGTGCCGGTCGTAATCGGCGCGCGCGAGCCCGACGCGCGCCTCGCGCTGACCTCGATCGCGGCGAATCGGCAAAGCGCGGTGCGACTCATCGATCGCGACTTCACTTACCGATCGCACGCCCCGGCGCATCGATTCGACTATCACGGACTTGGCCTCGAACTGCGCGATCTCGAAATCGGACTCGCCGGTCCTTTTCAGCATGAGAATGGCGCAATCGCGGTCGCAACGCTCGAAGACCTTCGCGTCCAGGGCTGGCGTATCGAGGAAGATGCGGTCCGCCGCGGCCTGCGCGACATCTACTGGCCGGGCCGCTTCGACATAGTCTCGAAACGCCCGCTGGTCATCCTCGATTGCGCTCACAATGAGATGAGCATCGCCGCGCTGTTGGAGACCATGACGGTCGAGCTCGGCCCCGTCGTGAAACCTCGACTGATCTTCGGCTGCCAATCCGCCAAGGACTGGCCCAAGATGGCCGCGATGCTCGCGCCGCGAGTCCACGACGTCACCCTGACCCGCGCCAAACCGAAGAGCCCGCTTGAGCCCGAGATGCTGCTGGATCATTTCGCGCCTCATGTGCCGGCGCGCGTCGAGCGCGATCCACTTCGCGCTGTGGACCGAGTCGTGTCGGAAATGGCGTCCGACGACGTGGCGCTTGTTACCGGTTCGGTGTATCTTATCGGCGAAGTTTACGCGTACTTCCTGGCCCGTGGGGGGCGTAGTGGGTTGTTTCCTGAAGCCGGCGCTTAAAAGAATTGCGATCGCGGGATTGTGCGCAGTGATGCTCGCGCCCGCAATCGCATTCGCCGACACAGTTTCGCCGCCTTCCCCCAGTTCGAGTTCCTCGCAGTCCCCGCAGTCCCGTCGTGGCTCCGGAGTCCCTGCCCCGGTTCGTGAGGAGCACCATGAACCGATCAACGTCACCGGCAAGGAAACGATTTACGACTCCAAAACCGATACCTTTTTCGTAAAGGGCGACGCCGTCATGACCCAGGGCGGCAGCGTGCTCAAGGCCGACGAGATCGACGTGATGCGCGCGCGCCGCGAGGCTCACGCATTCGGCCACGTCCATTTGATCGATCCTGAAATCGAGATGTGGGCCACCGACGCCACCCTCAACTTGACCGATGAAACGTTCGACCTCTACAACGCCAAGATTCTCGCCAAGAAAAATACTTACCATCTCGAAGGCAAGCGGATCATCAAGGTCAAGGGCCAGAACTACCAGGTCAAGGACGGCTTCTTTACCACCTGCGCATGTCAGAAGGGCGCGCCCGATTGGTCGATCAGCGCCGACACGATGGACGTCAATGTCGGCACCAGCGGGACTGCGCACAATGCCAAGTTCGACGTGCTCGGCCAACCGATCATTCCGCTTCCCTTCGCGAAGTTTCCCGCCGATTCGACCCGCCATAGCGGCTTCCTGGCCGGCCGCCAGGGTGAGTCGGGATTGCGCGGTGTTCAGTGGCTTCAGCCGTACTATCTCGCGATTAACAAGAGTTCCGACGCGACCTTCGCGCTCAACGTCGAGACCTCGCAGCGAGTCGGCGGACTCGCCGAGTATCGTTTGACCAATGGCGAGGACGACTACCTGTGGGGCAACGGCGCGTTTTACGATGAATCCATCCGATCGGAGCACAATCGTCTCTCCGATATCGCGGACCCGCAGATCGCCGACCCGCACATCCCGGTAGATCGCGGCGGGCTGATCGCGATGACCCGCGAGCACATCACCGACAACCTGATCGCTTACGGTAACGCGATTTCGGTCAGCGACAGCCTCTATCTGCGCGAGATGGACGTCTGGACGCTGTCGCGCGGCTACGGCAACAGCTTCGGCTCGATGCGCAACGCGATTTCCACTTTCGGGCTGCTCGATGAATTCCAGAACGCGTTCGTGCGCCTGCAAGGCACCTGGAATCAGGACCTCATTCAGCCCCAGCAGTTTGCCCTGCAGCGCCTGCCCGATCTGACTCTCACTGGCCGCCAGGAATTGTTCAACAACCTGATGTTCGCCGATTACGACGCCCAGGCCGTCGATTTCTACCGCTACAAGGGTTACCAGGGATGGCGATTTAACGTCGACCCGCGGGTCACCTTGCCGTGGCGTTTCGGCGACTATCTGACCGGCTACGCCACCGTCGGCTCGCAGGGCTCCGTGTACAGCTCGGGCGGCCAAAAGGTCAACGTCGTTCCGGTCGGGACCGAGGGGCTTAATTTTAACAATGGTCTCACGCTCGAATCGCAGTTGACCCCTGGGGGCATGCACGAGAGCGCGGTGCCATACTTCAAGACCGGCGTCTCGACCCTGCTGGATCGGGTCTACAACACCGGATGGCACTCGATCGACAAGCTCAAGAACACCATCGAGCCGTTCGTTAACTACGCCTATGTACCGCGCATATTCCAGGGCAATCGTCCTCTGTTCGATCAGTTCGACCGCCTCGATCCGCGCAGCCTTATCACTTATGGAGTCACCACCCGGCTCTACGGCAAATTCAGCGACTTGCCGCAGCCAGAGCAGCCCACCGATACCTCGACCGAAACCACCAATGAATTGTCGTCCGACGACTCGACCGTGGGTCCGTTTCATGAAGAGCCGGTGCCGGCGGACGAGGGGCGGCCGCAGGGTGCGTCGATTGACCGGGGCGACGTTCGTTCCCGCGAGCTTGCGCAGGTCACCATTCAACAGGCTTATGATACCTCGCACGAAGTCGCGCTCGACGGGTCGCATGTGTCGGACATCGAAGGCATCTTCAATGTCTATCCAACCACGATTGCGTCCTTCAGTTCGCAGCTCGACTACAATCCGCGCAGCCATGCCGGGATTACCTACGCCACCGCCTTGGTGGACATTCAACCGCCATGGTCCAACGCCACGTCGAGAGTCTATATGGGCAGGGCGCTGCAGGGCTCGTTCTTCCAAATCGGTTACAACTATACGAATGGGCGCAACACGGTCTTTACGCCTACCAATCGCAACGGCGCGGAGTCGATAAGCGCGCGCGCCTACACCGACGTATTCGATCGCTTGGGCCTGTACTTCGCGCCCGACTACGATTTTGCGGCGCGCAGGCTGCTCGACGCCGAGTACGGGGTACGGCTCAAGTCGCCATGCGACTGTTGGGCGGCGGACTTCGGGATCACCGAGTCGTACAATCCGAACGAAGTCCAGTTTCAGTTTCAGCTTACCCTCGGCGGCCTCGGCTCGGTCGGGCAGAGTCCGTTCGGGCGCAATCCGTTCACCCAAAACGGGCTTGCGGGATCGACTACCGGCGTGCTGCCGCGCTATTAGCCGTCGCGCCGGCCCGCGCGGTTTTGAACGTCAAAAGCTAAAAGTACAGCAGCGCGATATCGGTAAGAATCCAGAGCACGACCGCAAACATCAGCGGCCGATCCTGCAGCAGCATCCGCGCCGGGTCGCCGCCCTCATTGCGCTCGTCGATCAGATATAGGTAGCGGAGGACTCCGAACGCGACGAACGGCACCGTCAAGTAAAGGTACGGCGTCCCCAGCTTCGTTTCGACTTCGACCGACGCCGTGTAAATCATGTAGCTCACCAGGGTCGCGCCGCCGACGATCGAGATCATCTGATCGACCAGCCTGACACTGTACTGCGAGAGCGCGCTGCGATGCGCTGTCGCGCTGTCCCCAAGCGCGATCAGCTCGTGACGCCGCCGCGCCAGCACCAGGAACAGCGCCAACACGAACGTGATGAACACCAGCCAGGGCGACACCTCGACGTGGATCGCGACTCCCCCGGCAAACGCCCGCAGCACGAAGCCAATCGCAACCGCGATCACGTCGATAACCACGTGATGCTTCGCCCAGAACGAGTAGCCGAGCTGAAGGATCGCATAGAGTAGGGCGATTCCCGCAAATCTCGATCCCAGCGCGACGCTCAAAACAATCGCGATCGTCGCGAGCACCAGCGCCATCCTGGTCGCCGCCGCAACCGTCAGGTCCCCGCGCGCCAACGGACGATCGCATTTCTCGGGATTGAGACGATCGGCTTCCCGGTCCACGATGTCATTCATCACGTAGCCCGCGCTCGCCAGCGCGCAGAACGCCACAAATGCAATCGCAGTGAGGGCTACATCGCGCGGATCGAACAACCGCCGGCTGAATATCAGCGCCGCCCCGACCAGCGTGTTCTTGATCCACTGATGCGGCCGCGCGAGCCGGATCATCGCGGCCATCGGGCCGGCCGTCTCATCGCTGTGCAGTTTAGTCGCAGTTCCCATCGCACTTCTTTGTATAGGTGCGTACTTCGCGGTCGCAAGACGCCGAGCCTCAACTGAGACGAAATCGGTGCGCCGAAATGCCTGCAAATTCGCTTCGATACGCCGTCTTGACTGAATTTGCTACAAGCCGTAGGCTCTGAAAGCAGCGGACGGCACGCATCAAATCAAAGGTCGCCACCGGATGGGAACCGGAGAGTTACCGCAAGCGCGTGCGTTCCAAGGGAGGCTTGAAAACGATGGCAATACTCGAAATGCCAGCTAGACGCCGCGAGCAGCCCGGCAGGCAAGTCGGATCCAACTTGCGCCGTATCGGCGGACCGCGCGAATTCTCGACCTTCGCGTTCCTGGTGCTCTGCTTCGCGGTAGCACTCGCATTCGTCATCCAGCGCGGCCGTCCAGGCAACGGCGCAGGGCTGAGGCCGGTCACTTCGACCCAACCGGCCACCGCTCCGAATCTTCGATCGGCGGCGCCCATCTCATTCAGTGACGATACCGCGGCAGAGCTCAACGCAGCGGCGAGCGATATCACCAACTCCGCTTCGGACCTTGTCGGTTCAGGCGAGAAGATCGTCTGGGAGCCGGCAGTATGGTTGTCCAATCAAGTCCTCGGTTACATCGCCGACGCCTCGGTCAACCCCGTTACCGGCGATCGTTTGATCTTCAGGGCGGAGCCGGGCGTCTTCAACATGGCGGTCGCAGTCCTCGCCTTCGCGATGCTGGCAGTCATTGCCATGGCGCTCGCCGCTCCACTCTACGTGAGCTGGAAATCATGGCGCCTCAGCCGCGCCCACCCCTTCCGCTAATTCGCGGGTAGTGTCTCAGCAAACCGAGACACTACCCGATTTGCTTCACCCGCTCTCCCTCTGTCGTCCCGAGCGAAGTCGAGGGACCGGAGCCTGCCCTGAGTATTCTCGAAGGACGAAGCGACGTCCTGTATTTCCACTCTCCGTCGTTTATCTTTGAGTCATTCTGAGCGCAGCGAAGAACTCCGGATCTCTCTCGACGCAAACGACACCACACCATCCACGCATCTCCGACCCACTCGACCATGGCAACGGATTAGGTTTCGATACGGAAACCGATTTCGCCCACACCCTTCTCTTGACCACAGCGCACATTTGCGAAAACAGTTAACAGTACCCTCGATGAGCGACTCGACGCAGGAAAAAACCGGACCCTCGGCTACCGTTGATCTTTCAGGCCTGAAGCGCTTTCTCGACGAGCGCAAGCTCGGCGATACCGCGGGCCTGCGCTCCGAAAACATCTCGTTCGGCCATTCCAACGAGGTTCACCTGATTCACTTCGACGGCCACTCATGGGCGCTTCGTCGCCCGCCACGTGGACCTCTGCTCCCGACCGCGCACGACATGATGCGCGAGTATCGAGTCCTGAAAGCCTTGCAAGACACGCCCGTGCCGGTGCCGCGCGTGTACGCGTCGTGCGACGATCCGGCTTACATTGGCGCGCCGTTTTACCTGATGGAGTACATGCGCGGAGAAGTCGTTCGCGCCGACGGCAATAATTTCGTGAAAACGCCGGAACTCCGCCGGAGCGTAAGCCGGCAGATGGTCGAGGTGCTCGCGGCCCTACAAAAAGTAGACTGGCGCGGCGCCGGACTCGAAGGTTTCGGCCGCTCCGAGGGTTATCTCGAGCGCCAGCTCAAGCGATGGTCCGATCAGCTCGAACGCACCATTCCGCATACCCGCCCGCTGCCCGTGATGGACCAGGTCAAGGAATGGCTGCGCGCGCATATCCCCGAATCGCCCCCGCCGACCATCGTCCACGGAGACTACAAGCTCGACAACCTGATGTTCGACCCGGCGACTGCGCGCGCAATCGCGGTGCTCGACTGGGAGATGTCCACCATCGGCGACCCGCTCGCGGATTTCGGCTGGATGCTCACGTATTGGCCCGATCCCACCGACAAAGCCTCGGTGATCTCCAGCATGAATGCCGACCCAGGATGGCTGACCCGCCGCGAAATGATCGCGCTCTACGAAGAGCAGACCGGCTACGTAATGCGCGAGTTCCCCTTCTACCAGGCATTCGCCCTGTTCAAACTGGCGATCATAATGGAAGGCAGCTACTCAAGATTCGTAAGAGGCCAAGCCGACGACCCCCTATTCATCACCATGAAAGACCGCGTCCCCGCCCTGGCAACCGCAGCCTGGTCAGTCTGCACCTCCGCCCGCTAATTGCAGTATGGTCCTGATTCCCTCCCACGTTTGTCGGGGAGGGTTAAGGTGGGGGACCATTGCGGCGCAATTGTCCGCCGCGCCGCAATCAATCGCACGCAGCTTCCGACCGCGCGAAAATTCCCAGCAGCCAATCGTATGCCTCCGGATACTCATCGAGGTCGAGCACGAATTCCTGACCCGGATATGCCGATTTCAGCCGAACCGATGTCTCGCAGGCAGTCCATCGAGATAGTTTGGCGTGGTAAGAGAGCGGGCTGCGCGCCGGGATGAATCCATCGTGGCAGCCTCCACGTCGAGCATCCGGTGTACGGATCGGTCGCGGTGAGCGTCAACTCCGGCCGGAGCTGCTCGAAGATTCCGGCGCCGCACGCATCGAGCTTACACGAGGACAACCGTTCGCTAGCGAGATAGAGCGTGTTGTTCTTGAAACGTTCGGGCGCGCTCAGATGTGGATGCCGCCGGGTCCATGGCATTTCTTTCGCGAGAGAATCGGCGACTGCCCGCACTTCTCCCACCTGAAGCCATCCGAAAATCACGTGAAGGTTCTGAGCTCCGCGAACGAATCGAAGCGCTCCGCCGTCTCTCTCCGCACGGCGGAACGATCCGAAGAAGAGAAACAGGTCGCCCGGTCCCACTCGATTCCGTGCGAGATGCGTCTGCGCGGCGCCCGCCTGGCCGAAGATCGGCAGCCATCCTTGGCCCGCCGAATCGCATCGCGTCGCAAGTCGGGATCGAGATGCGCGCCATCGCTGCCATCGATCCGTCCGCGCGTGAGGCTCTCCACTATCGCCGCAACGCCTGACCCGTTGAATGAAATATCCCGATAAGCAGTCGGCGATCGATCGTCCGGAATCGGAAGCGAGCAAAGCAAGTTGTCGTCGAGAATCGGACTCGGGCATCCGCCGTGGGTGGCGTCGAATCCCTTGCGGCTGAGGATCAGCTTCATCGCTGATGCCAGCTGTCTGTCATCTCGACCGGATTCCAGGGATGAAACTGAGACACTCCCAACAGGTGGTATAAATTGCTCGTTTTACGAGAAAATCAAAAGCAGGAAAGTGACGCAGTCAGAGTGCCTTGGACCACCCCAGAGCGCGATCTCTGACGCCAATCAAGCCTACCGGGTGTTAGCTTCGGCGGGAGTGGTGTTGGATTCCGCAGGACCCACTTGATGCGGCCCGGTGCTCGCGCCGATCGACATGAACATCATCCCCTGCTCGTAGCGCGGGCCGCCGACGATCAACGTTCCCCCATTCTTGAGCTTCAGGTCGGTGGTCATCATCGGCCGGGTTCCGTCGAACAGCACGATCTCCATCGCGATCATGTCGCCGTCAACGGCGCGCGGCTGAACGTGCAGAATCTTGCCGCCGGGAATCGTGAACGCGATCATCTTGCCGCACTCGGTCTCGCCTTCCTGATGGTTGACCAGGCTATAAGTCGAGAAACTGAACAGCCCGTTGAGTTTCGGCATCATCGGAACCAGCCGCTTGTCCACGCCCTCGTGAGTGTCGGCGGCGAGTACGGTGTCGATATAAACGGTGACCTGCCGCGGAGCCGTCTGAGCGCAGGACAAGCCCGGCGTTCCAAGAGCGGTGATCGCGATGATTAGGAAGGTGAGACTACCGGGGCGTAGCGTCATGACGACCTAGGGCTGATCAGGTAGCCAAATGACCGTCGTGTCCTTGCGCGGCTCACTCCATACTGCCACCGCGGAATTGCCGGACTCGAGTCGCGAGATGTCCGCGTGCGAATCGCTGTCGGCCATCGCAGGCTCGTCCGGTGTCGCACTTGCTACCTGCGTTGAGACCAAAGTGGTTGCGGGGGCTCGATTACCTAGCTGCTCTGCATACGGAGTGAGGATGATCGCGGTCAGCAAGGCGACTGCTGCGATCGCGCCGCCCCACGCGAATCCTGAGCCGATGAAATCCGTACCGCGGCCGAAGTACCGCTCGATTCGCTTGAACCATGGCTGCGGCAGTCGATCGATACGCGCGAGTACGGCATTCGCGAAGCCGGGCACCGCGGGCACCGTGGCAAGCGATCTCAGTTCTCGCCCGACCGTCGAGTAGTCGGAGAGGATGCCGGCGCAGGACTCGCATCGCGCCAAATGGAACGCGACCTCCTGCATCTCGTTCGGCTCGAGTTCGGAGTCCTCGAACGCGCCGAGCATCAGGCCTATTTCACTACATTCAGCCATATCCCGATCAACTCCCGGCCAGGTCCTTCAAGATGGTCCGCAGGTGGGTGCGAGCATAGTGCAACCTGCTCATTACCGTGCCTCTTGGACACTGTAGAACTTCACTAATCTCGTCGTAAGACATTCCTTCGACTTCGCGTAAAAGTATCACTGCGCGATGTTCCGGCGTCAACTCCTCCAGCGCTTTCTTCAGTCGCTCGGAGAGTTGACTGCGGCTGACTTCCTTGAATGAGTCTCCATGCGTGGTTGGCAATCTACTGATTTCGCTCTCGGCATCTTCTCCGTGCAAGACCACGTGGCGGCCTTCGCGACGCCAGAAATCGATCGCGAGGTTTGCTGCGATTCGGTAGAGCCACGTCGAAAAGCTGGAACGCGATTCGAACTTGCCGAGGTTCTCGTACGCCCGAATGAAGGTCTCTTGTGCGAGCTCGACGGCGTCATCCTGGTTGTGTACGACCGCAAGTGCTACTCCGATTACCCGGCGCTGGTAACGTTCGACCAGAACGCCGAACGCCTCGGCATCGCCCTTGCGCGACCGCTCGATTAGTTCGGCTTCATCGCCGTCCTGACGGCCTGGCGTTCTCAACTTGAATAGACGGTACTCGAGCCGACTAAATTCAGCGAAATATTCATGCCGCGGGGCTCATCTCAGCCCAGTTTGGCCCCGATTTCAGCTCCACCTTGAGCGGAATCTTCAGCTCGGCGACGCCCTCCATCTCGCGTTTCGCAAATTCGCCGGCCTCTTTCCATTGGTCTTTTCGCGCTTCCAGCAGAAGTTCGTCATGTACCTGCAAAATCATCCGCACCTCGAGCTTTCGACCGCGGAGCACCCGGTCAAGCCGTATCATGGCGAGCTTTATCAGGTCCGCCGCCGTGCCCTGGATGGGGGTGTTGATGGCGATTCGCTCTGCCTGCGCCCGCGCTCCTCCGGGTGGGGCGTTAAGTTCGGGCAGATACCTGCGCCGCCCGTACATTGTCGTTACGTAACCGGTCTCGCGCGCGTTGCGGACCGTCTCGTCCAGCCAGGCCCGCACTCCGGGCAGACGTTGGAAGTAGCGCTTGATGTAGTCCGACGCCTCCGTCAGCGCAATCCCGAGCTCCCCGGCCAGTCGCTGCGGCCCCATCCCGTAGATGATTCCGAAGTTGATCACCTTGGCGAGCCGCCGCCCGGCCGCGTCGACTTTGTCAGCCGTGATCCCGAGCACCTCGGTCGCGGTCCGGACGTGGATATCCTCGCCGCGGTTGAACGCATCGACGAGCGTCTGGTCGCCCGACAGGTGAGCCAGCACGCGAAGATCGATCTGCGAATAATCCGCCGACACGAACAAGCTCCCCTCCGCGGGGATGAACGCGCGCCGGATCCGGCGGCCCTCTTCGCTGCGGGTCGGGATATTTTGCAGGTTCGGATCGTGGGAGCTGACCCGCCCGGTCGGAACCTGGGCCTGGTTCCAGGTAGTGTGGATTCGGCCGGTCCCCGAATGAATCACCTCAGACAACGAGTCGGCGTACGTCGACTTGAGCTTGGAAATCGTGCGGTACTCGATAAGCTTGCGCGGCAGCGGATGCACCGCTGCGAGCTTTTCGAGCGTGTCGGCATCGGTCGAGAATCCGCTCTTGGTTTTCTTGAGGCCCTTCGACGTAAGCTTGAGGTCGTTGAACAGCACCTCGCGCAGTTGATTGGGCGAATTCAGATTGAATTCGCGGCCCGCGAGCTGGTAGCATTCGCGTTCGAGCCCGCTCATCTGTTCGGCGAATTCCTTCGAGATGGTCTTCAGCGCCTCGCCGTCGATATTGATCCCGATGGCCTCCATCTCCGCCAAGATCGACGCCACCGGCATCTCGATGTCATCGAACAACGGGCGAAGACCGTCGGCCTGAAGCCGCGCGCTCAACGCCTCGTGCAGGCGGGTCACCAATTGCGCGTTCGAGCCGGGCGGAACGTCGCGGCCGAGCGGGGCCAGGTACTCGTGGTACAAGTCGATCAAAGTCGGCTCGTCCTGTCCCGAGTTGACCAGGAAGCCGGCCAGCATCGTGTCGAAATCCACGCCCCTGAGAGTGATTCCATGCCGAGTGAACGCGCCAAGATGAGTTTTCAAATCGTGGCATGATTTGGGCGGCTCGGCCGATTCGAGCAAAGCCTTCGTGCTCGCTATACTTTCCGCATCGACGACGAATGACTCTTCCGCACCGGCCAATTGCAGCTGCTCGACTCCGTCGGCCGTCTTGCTGAGATCGAGTGCGATTCGCGGCGCTCCTTTAAGCTGCTTGAGTGCGTCGATCAGACTTTCCCCCGCCACCGCGGCGGCTGGCGCGCGGGCCGATTCGAGGCCCGGGAGCTCGACCTGCGAAGGCGAGATTTCGCGGATGATCGAGTGAAATTCCAGCTCGCGTAGCAATTCCGCGGCGGCCTTCTCGTCGACGCCCACCCATGCGAATTCGTGGGGTGCGACGCTGAGCGCCACGTCGGTATCGATGCGAACCAGTTTGCGCGCGAGGTCCACGCCCGCGCGATGCTCTTGCAGAAGCGCCGCAACTCTTTTCGCGCCGCGAATTCCCGTCTCCTCGATTCGCTCCAGGTTTTCGTAAATCCCCTTGACGCTGCCGAACTTCTGGACCAACGCAGACGCCGTTTTCTCGCCGACTCCCGGGACTCCTTTTACGTTGTCGATCGTATCGCCAGTGAGCGCCTGAATATCGACCAGCGCCGGCGGCTCGACACCGAAGCGCTCTCTGACCTCGCGGACTCCAGTCCGCCGATCGTTCATCGTTTCCCACAGCGTCACGTGAGGACCCACGAGCTGCATGAAGTCCTTGTCCGAGGTGACAATCGTAACGGTGAAGTGCTCCTGCGCCGCGCGCCTCGCGAGCGTGCCGATCACGTCGTCGGCTTCGACGCCCTCATGCACGATGCTCTTGATACGAAACACTTCGACGGCGCGATGGATATACGGAATTTGCGTCAGCAGATCGTTCGGCGTCTCGACGCGGTTCTTTTTGTAATCCTCGAACAGGTCGTCGCGGAAAGTTCTCTTCGGCGAGTCGAACACAATCGCGATATGGGTAGGCCGCGCGTCCTTCAGCAGCTTCAGTAGCATCCGGATGAATCCATAGGTGGCGTTGGTCGGCAGTCCCCGCGAAGTGTTCATCTGCGGCAACGCGTGAAACGCGCGAAAGACGTACCCGGAACCATCGACGAGAATCAGTTGCCTGCGTTCACCGGCCATAAACCGAAACTAGCCGATACGGTTCTCAAAGCAAAAGCATCGAGGAAGAAGAATCTCTTTGGCGCATAGCCAAATGCGTCTGACGATTACTCGTCTTCGATCGCTGCAAGATCAGCCCAGAGTTGATTCAGCGCCACATTTGCAGGGTGGGCCTTCAGGTCGGCGAATCGGGCATCGCCGCTTAGACTCCTGGCGAGCGCCAGAAGTCGCGGGTGTTGCGTTTCGTACTTCTCGACGACGGTTCCATCAGGCTTGTGCTCCAGAAACCAAAGCAAGGGAAGCAATTCAGAAAATACAGAAACCGGGCCGCCGAGCGGTCCACGCCGAACAGGCCAGCGGCTTGCGATGAATTCGTTGAGTTCAGTTAGCCGAGATATCCCGTCCCAGAGACGATCTTTTGCTGCGAACGTGACGCTTCCGACGTTGCTCGTCAGGATGGCCATGGTGCAGAGTGGGCAGGGTTCGAGCGTCGTCCAGAGTGTGTGGTCCCTGTAATCGCCCGGCGTCAATTGTCCCAAAACGTCGAGCTCGGCGTGGGCGATGTACGTCGATCGAAGCCTTCCTGCCGGGGCTTCTTTGTCCGAAACGCGATTTCTTCCGACAGCAACAACTCGCCCGGGAGGATCGGTAAGCGCCGCGCCCACGCCCACGTTACCCCCGACATACGCCTCCCACGCCAGTGTCAGTGCCATCTGCCACGGCTCGTCGAGTGCTGACCAGCGATGGTCTTGGGTCACGATCGGATTCCTTTTTTCGTCATCTCAGCTTATGGCTGCACCGTAGAACATCCTTGCCAAGCCTCTGCGCCGGCCTGCTCAGAGCGAATGCGACTCAGCCAAGGGCCATAAACCGAAACTAGCCGATACGGTTCTCAATGCAAAAGCATCGCGAATGTGAATCGGAGACTATCCGCCAGTTCGAATCGTCGTATTGACAGTTTGAGTCGCTGTGATTAATTAGTCGGTTGCTCCGAGACTGTTTGAATTACCAGGAATGACTTTTCGTCATTGGGATTGAATCGGCGGCTTTCTTCGGTGCGCCGTGACTGGGCCAACTGAATGATCGAGGTTAAAAACCTAACCAAAGCCTATGGCGATTTTGTCGCGGTCAGGGACGTATCGTTCAAAGCCGAAAGCGGTTCTATCCTGGGGTTCCTGGGCCCCAACGGCGCTGGAAAAACCACCACGATGCGGATCATCACCGGCTACATGCCGGCGACCGCGGGCACCGTGCTGATCGACGGCCTCGATATCTTTTCGCAGTCGCTCGAGGCGCGCCGCAAGATCGGATACCTGCCCGAGAACCCGCCGCTCTATCTCGATATGCGGGTCGAAGCGTATCTCCGGTTCGTCGCGAGACTTCGCGACGTGCCGCGCGCGAAGATCCAGTCGGCGCTCGACCATGTGCTGGAGGTTTGCGGCCTGACCGACATGTCGCATCGGATCTGCGGACAGTTGTCCAAGGGCTACCGGCAGCGCGTCGGCCTCGCGCAGGCATTGATTCACGATCCACCGGTGCTGGTGCTCGACGAGCCGACCATCGGTCTCGATCCGCGCCAGATCCATGAGATTCGCGGACTGATTCATCAGTTGTCGGGGAATCGGACGGTGGTGCTCTCGACGCACATCCTGCCCGAGGTTTCCCAGATCTGCGACAAGGTCGTCATAATCGCCGACGGCCACGTGGTGCTCGAGGAATACTTGAAGCAGCTCCCGGGCGGGACTTCGCTGGAAGATATCTTTCTCGCGGCGATCACCAAGGAACGCCATGACGACGCGAGTGCGGAGGAAAAGCTGGAGGAGGTTGGGGCGGGCCACAGCAACTAGGCGCCCGAAGCTGCACCGATGAAAAATTCGCTGACTATCGCAGGCAAGGAGCTCGCAGGCTACTTCCTGCAGCCGGTTGCGTACGTCGTGATGACGGTGTTTCTGCTCCTGGGCGGATTCTTCTTTTTCGCGCTGCTGCGCTATTTCGAAGTCACGCTCAGCGCGTACTCTGCGATGCAGAATCCGGAAGTGCTGCAGCGTTTGAATCTCAATGAGCGCGTGATCGAGCCGATGCTGCACAATCTCGCGATCGTGCTGGTTATCCTGGTGCCGGCGATCACGATGCGAAGTTTCGCCGAGGAGAAGCGCACCGGCACTTACGAGCTGCTGTTGACGGCGCCGATTCGCACCGGCGAGATCGTCGCGGGCAAATTTATTGCCGCCGCCGCATTCATGCTGATCATGATTGGGCTGGCGGGCATGTTCCCGCTGATCCTGATCGCGTTCGGAAATCCCGAAATCGGCGTGATGTTCTCCGGATACCTGGGACTCGCGCTGCTCGCGATTTCGTTCGTTTCGATCGGACTGTTTACCAGCTCGCTTACTCAGAATCAGATCATCGCGGCGATAAGCTGCTTCGGAGCGCTGCTCTTCCTGTTCGTGATCTCATGGCCGGCGCAGGCGGGCGGGGGCCAATTCCTCGGCTTGCTGAATTATCTTTCGCTGCCCGATCACTTCGCGCAGATGGTGACCGGGATTATCGACACTCGCGACATCGTTTACTTTCTCAGCCTGATCTTCGTGGCGCTGTTCTTGACCCAACGATCGGTCGAGTCGGCGCGCTGGCGTTAGGATAGAGGGGCGGCGGATGCGGCGATCGGCGGCGCTTTACGGAATCCTCGGCCTGGTCCTGCTTATCTTCGGCGCGGTCGACTACTTTATCGCGAGCGGATTTCGCCTGTTCGTGTGGGTCAACCTGGTCGGTGGCCTGTTCGCGATCGTGCTCTGGATCACTTCGAGCCGCTCGGCGCTCGCGTCGATATCGACCGGACGCTCGGCGCGCTACGGCGCCAACGCCGTCATCTACTCGCTTGCGTATATCGGGTTGCTGGTCGCGATCAATTACATCTCGTCTATTCATCATGCCCGCCTGGATTTAACGGCGGAGAAAGTCTACAGCCTGTCGAGCCAGTCGGTGAACGTGGTCAAGGGGCTCAAGCAGCCGCTCAAGATCTACGGCTTCTTCCAGGGCGGGACCAATCCCTCGGCGCAAGAGCTTTACGATACCTTCGCGTACTACTCGCCCAAGGTCACTTATGAGATCGTCGATCCGGACAAACATCCCGAACTCGCCGAGCGCTACAAAGTCTCCGTGATGGGCACCACGCATCTGCAATACGGGGGCGACAATGGCGAAGGGACGAATCTCACCGAGCTTAACGAGGAAGGGCTGACCAACGCGATTATCCGGGTGACCAAGAAGAGCAAGAAGTTGATCGACTTCCTGGACGGTCACGGCGAGGCGGATCCGGACGAAACCGAAAACCCGATTGGCTTTGGCCTTATCAAGAAGGACCTCGAAGGAGAGGGCTACGAAATCCACAAGCTGCTGCTCGCTCAGGTGCCGAAGGTCCCCGACGACGTGAACCTGGTGGTGATCGCGGGACCGATCAAGGCGCTCGACGGGCATGAGATCGATCAGCTCAACGCGTATCTGAAACGCGGTGGGCGGGTGATCGCGATGTTCCGTCCGCAGACGCCGGACAATTCGATCGACGAAACGGCGCTGATAAAACTGGCCGGCGACTGGGGCGTCAAGGTCGGCAACGATATCGTCGTGGACCAGGTGGTGCGGCTGTTCGAGGGTCCAGCGCTGGGGCTGAATCCGCTGGTACAGACTTACGAGGACCATCCGATCACCAAGGACTTCAAACAGCGCACCGTGTTTCCGATGTCGCGATCGCTCACCGCCGAACCCAACCTGAAGGCGGGCTTGACGGTGACGCCGGTTGCGAAGACCAGCGATACCTCCTGGGCGGAAGTCAATCTCGACCTGCTCTACAAGGAGCAGAAGGCGCAACTCACGGACAAGGACACCCGCGGCCCAATCACGGTGGTGATGGCGGTGGACGGCGATCTCGCGAAGCTTGGGTTTGGCAAGGGCGATGCGCGAATGGTCGCATATGGCAGCACGGAATTTGCGGACAATCAGTACTCGGGCACGCTCTTCAACCGCGATTTTTTTATCAACAGCGCTGACTGGCTCACCGGCGAGGAAAACTCGATCTCGATTCGGCCTCGTTCGATTCGCGCGTCGCGCTTCCGCCTGACCACCGATCAGTTCTCAATCGTGTTCGCTTTTGCCGTGCTGCTGCTGCCGGAGCTGCTGCTGATCGCCGGAATCGTCGTCTGGTACGAACGGCGCAACTGACGGCGCGCGATTCCGATGCGTCTTCGCAACACCATCATCGTGCTCGTCCTGTTCGCTATCGTGGGCGGCTACGCGTTTATCGTCGGCCATTATTCCGAGACCGAGACCAACCGAAAGCTTCTCGACGTAAAGAAGGACGATATCGCGAAGATCGAATTGCGATATCCCGATCGCGACATCGTAATCGAGCGCGACAAGGGTGGCCCATGGCGGCTCGTGAAGCCAATTGGCGCCGATGCCGATCAAAGCGAGGCCAACAATCTTGCGGGCGCGATTGCCGACTGCAAGGTCGAGCGAACCGTCGAGGAAAAGCCGGCCGACCTGAAAGCATTCGACCTCGAGCATCCGAAAACCATCGTCACGATCGCGACCTTCGACAAAAAGACCTGGCCGAGCATCGACGTCGGCAGGGCGACGCCGATTGGCTTCAACGCTTATGTGCGGCTGAGCAACAGCCCGGCCGTGATGCTGACCTCGTCGGTTTTTCCGTCGGGGATGAACAAGACCGTCAATGAGATGCGCGTGCGCGACCTGATGTCGTTCAAAGTCGACCAGGTTAAGAAATTAATAGTGACCCGCGATAACGGACAGACAGTGGAAATCGATCGCGACGGCGACAAATGGAAAATGGTCAAGCCGGCCGCGTATCCAGCCGATGATATCCAGGTGCGCCAGGCGCTCAGCACGATGGTCAACGCCAGGGCCTCGGATTTCGTCGCGGACGCGCCCGCCAACGTCACCCAGTACGGGCTTGAAAAACCGCATCTTACTGCGGCCGTGATGCTCGACAACGGCGAACAGCAATCATTGATGTTTGGGTTCAAGCAGAGCGAGCAGGGCAAGAGCGGAATCTTCGTGCGCCGCGGCGAGCGCGCGCCCGTTTATGCAGTGCCGGAATACGTGATGAGCACGCTTGATAAATCGTGGCTCGATTATCGCGATCGCACAGTCTTCAGCTTCGATCCGTCCGCGGTGGACAGCATCAAGATCAAGAACAGCAATGGCGAGTTCACACTGCGGCGCGCGGCAAGTGGCAAGTGGAGCGTGATCGTTGCGGGCAAGACTTCCGACGGCGACATCCCGGTGGTCGAGCGGCTGCTCAGCCAGTTGCGCAATCTGAAGGGCAGTTCGATCGTGGCCGATCCGATGCCTAGCGCTCAGCCGTTCGGACTCGACAATCCTTCGCTCGAAATAACCCTGGTCGCAAAGGACGGCAAGAATCTCGGCACGATCAAGGCGTCCAAGATGAGCGTGGCGCAGACTGAAGCGCCGTTGCCGGGCGAGCCGGCGGGGCCGCGCAACGTGTTTTACGCGGCCTCCAGCGCGAGTAAGGCGGTGTTCGCGCTCAGCGAGTTCAGCTTCACTCAGCTCAACAAGCCTGCGCCGCTCTACATGGCGAAACAGCCCGACGTCGCCAAGTAGCGCGCGCGTTCACGACTCCGCGATGACATGCGCGATAGCCTCTTTGGCGGTGTGCGTGATGCTCAGGTGAAATCCTGTGATCTGCTTTCGGCGCGCGAATGCGGCCGCCTTCCCCGATAGTGCGATAGTCGGCGCCTTGCCGCGCTCGCGCACGACTTCGATCTCGTTCCATCCGACGTTGCGATTCCATCCGGTGCCGAGCGCCTTCATGGTTGCTTCCTTGGCGGCGAAGCGCGCGGCATAGCTCTGGTAGCGAGGGCGGCCGCGCGACTCGCAGTAGCGGACCTCGCCGGCGGTGAAAACGCGGGCGCGAAAGCGCTCGCCGGTCGAAGGGCGCGTGAGCGCGCGCTCGATTCGATCGACTTCGATAACGTCGATACCGGTCCCTGCGATTTGAGCCATCGGCGATGAGTATAGCCGCGACGCGTGCCGATTCAATTCCAACTCTTGCGACCAGTCGGTGGCGGATTCTATTGTTGCTGCGATAAGCGTTTTCGCGCCGGAGGTTTCGATGGCCAAGCTTTCCGTAACGGTAAACAAAGTGAGATGCATCGGCAGCGGCGACTGCGTGGAAACCGCGCCAACCGTCTTTCAGCTCGACGCCGACGGCAAGTCGGAGGTCATCGATATCAGCGGAGCGCCCGACGCGTCGATCTTGTCGGCGGCACGTTCGTGCCCGGTCAAAGCAATCACAGTGGTGGACGAGGCTGGTGTGCAACTGTTCCCGCCGCCAAAAAAATAGCGATTCAAATCGTCCCGTAAACAATGGCTCTCCGGAAGCATCGCCAAGGCGAACTGACTATCGAGCAGACGCGCGATCTGGCGCAGGTACGCGGCATGATAGTGGAAGCGGGAATGATGACCGATGGAATCGAGTGGCCGGCGGCGTGCTACCTTCTCGCGTACGACGGCGATCAGGCGATTGGAGTGGTCGGAATCGAAGCGAAGCTTGACGCAGCGCTGATACGTTCGCTGTACGTGAAGGCGTCGATGCGCGGGCGCGGAATCGGTGCGGCTCTGGTCTCAGCGGCGCGCAAAGCCGCGCATACTCGCGGCGCGCGCCATCTGTACCTGTTGACCCGGGACGCGCACGATTACTTTGCGCGCCTCGGCTTCGAGTCAGTCGACATTTCAGCCGTAATGAGTGCGATGACCGGCGCGCCGCAGATTGAACACTATCGGGCGCATCCCGAGGAATGCGCGCGCGATGCTGGTTTTCACCTGGATATTTCTGGCGATGGAGTGATCGAAAGATAATTGCGACCGCTAGCCGCGCGACTGCGAGTAGCGGCCCAGGTATTTTCCGTGCTCAGTCGTCACAATCAGATACGGATTCGATTCGAGCAGCTTTGTCGCGAGCCGCGGCGTCATATCGGGACGAATGGTCTGCGGCGCAGGGTTCATGAACTCGTGCGCGCGCGGCGCGGCATCAGGATTATCGATCGCGCCGAGCAGGACGCCGTCAGAATTCAGCACCACCGATCGCGGAGTTGGCGAGCCCGCAGACGCGGCCGGAAGAGCGTCGTCGGGACGGAGGCGGGCAATATCGTCGCGCATTGCCTCGCGCACGGTGGTTCGATTCGAGGCGCGAATCCACGCCGAACGGATTCCTGGCGCAAGATTATTGACGAAGTACCGAAGCGCGCGCATCCGCTCTGAAAGCGGCGGTGCGGGCTCAGTCGGTAGTCCGCGGACCATCCAATCCACCTTGCCGCGAAAGTAGTGCGCCACGTCCGGAAACCCAAGGAATTCGAGCTGCGCCGCAGCCCGCGCGCTCAAATCTCAGAGCGAGTCGCGGCAATAGACGACGACCCGGCGCGAAGGATCGAGCATAGTTGGCGCGTCTTTGAGAATTCGCGGCAGAGAGATATGAACCGCGTCTTTGATATGCGTGTGGTTGTATTCGTGCGCCGGGAGCACGTCGACGATTTGCGCGCCCGCCGAGCGCATCGCGAGCACTTCACGATGGTCGACCTGCCGCATCGGCTATCCGTGCATTTCCTCAAGCGTCGATAGCGCAACCGCGACAATTTTCTCGCCGCTCCCTGCGGCGATTCGGGCGGTGTCGACTTCGTAACCACCTTCTGCGTACGCCGCGCGAGTCGGGATGTACCCGATCAGATCATTGCAGTAGCCGAGCACGAAGGTGCGAGCGAAGTGCGGATTGCACTTGAGCGCCAGGCCGAGTTCGACAAACAGCTCGCCGGGGATTCCGACCAGCGCTATTTTGCCGACGGTGACGATCGTCATCGAGGTTGACAGTTCGCGGCGCGCGAGGTCGACGCGCCGATCGCGGCGGTTCTGCTCTTCGAGCAACTCGAGAGCGGCGAGCGCGGAGAGCGATTGTGCATGGTGATCACGCAGGCGCTTCAACTGATAGCCGTCACCGCCGCGATGGCTGCTCAACGAAGTCTCAGTCTGAGCGACACCATCGCGCGCGCTCGCCAGTGAGCCGTCGAGACTCTTGAGCGCGAGCTTCAGCGGCACTCTGCGTACCGAGATGCGAGTATCTGAGAGCGCAGGCGCATGGCTGATCGCTTCGAACGCAGCGCGACCCATCAAGCGGCCGTTCTCTTCGGCGACGTCGAAACTGCCGCGGCTGCGCGGATCGATGTTGCCGGTAGCGCCTTGCGCAAAGATTGAGATTGCCGGGTTGCCGCGATCGGAAGACGCGGCGCGCTCGATCTCGTCCATGGCAAAGCCTGGCCAATCGCGCGAGTAAAGCAGGTTATCTTCGCAGAGCACGACGCCGTGGCATGGATAATTCAAGAGGAATGCGATGGGCTTTGAACTGCGGTTGGACACCGCGAGGACTCCAGCTTCGCCGTCGGCCACCCCCTGGTAATTTGCGGCGAGTTGAATCTGCCCATTCGGACGCATCAGGCGGCGATTGGTTCCGAGCGTGAATCGCGCGCTGGCATCGCTAAGCGATGCGGGTTCGAGTGTCTCATTGGCGCGAATAATTGCGCTTGCGATCTTTGCGGGCAGCGTGCGTTCCCATTGGAGACTGCGGCCTTCGCCTGGTTTTGCCTCTGCGCGCGGAGTCGCGAAGATGTTGAAGGCGGGTCCGGAATGGGTGTGCGTTGCACAGACCATGATCGCATCGGCGGCGATGTCCGACTTTGCGGCGACGCGCTCGCGGATGTCATCGGCGATGCGCTGGCCGATCGCGAGAACGTCGACGCCGGCGATCGCAACCTTGGTGACGCCGTCGCTCAGCACCAACGCTTGCGCCGCGAGATCGTCATGCACGCCGTTTGCGCGACCGACTCGATTGCCGTATCCCGCCATCGCGAGACCGAGCGGCGGATCCAGTTTTATTCGTGCCGCACCGGCGAGGAGTTCTCGCATGATGCCTAGACCGTGTGCTCGAGTGTAGCTCGACTAAGCTCACTGGCTCTGGAAGCCACTTTGACGGCTGCGGCGACAATATCGTCCATGTCACGCGCGTCGCCCAGGAGGCATTCATGCGGTATCGCGACCATCTCATGCGCGAAGATCCGTTCGGCGATTGGGCAATCAATGCTGGTTGCCTGGTTGCCGCTGGCACCAGCAAGTTCGCACGCCTTGCGGTACTCGCCAGATTCAAGCGGGAACAGCGGCGACCGATAGACGGGCTCATTGCCGACGCCGCACGGGATTCCCTCCGCGCGCATCGCGCGGACAAACCGATTGCGCGACACTCCAAGTGCGCCTTCATCGACCAGAAAAGCGAACGTGTAGATTGTCTCGCGGGTGACGCGGGGATCGCGGGCGATCGTTCTGACGCCCCTGATCGCGCCAAGCCGCTCGCGCAAGCGCGCTGCGTTTTTGCTCTTGTGCTCGATCTGTTCCGGCAGACGCGACAATTGTGCGAGCGCGATCGCGCATTGCCATTCCGTCATCCGATAGTTCGCGCCCATCAGCGGGCCTTCGAACGTGTCAGTCGGGCGGCGGCGGCCGCAGTTGATGAGCGACTGGCAACGCTGTTCGAGCTCGGAGTCATTGACGAGGATCATCCCCCCTTCGCCAGCAGTCATCGGCTTGCTGCTCTGAAAGCTGAAGCATCCGAGCGCGCCGTGAGTTCCGACTCCGCGCTCGCGCCACTGGGCGCCGGGCACGTGCGCGCAATCCTCGACGATCGGGATCGAATGCGCGCGCGAGATTTCCATCAGGGCGTCGAGATCAGCGAGCGATGCTCCGTAATGCACCGGGATGATCGCCCTGCTGCGCCGAGTGATGAGCCGCTGTACCGACGCGGGATCGATGCAGGCGGTTGCCGCGCTCACGTCGGCGAAGATGGGTCGCGCCATGCATGCGATCGCTGCGTACGGAGTTGCGGCGAACGTAATCGCCGGCACGATCACTTCGTCGCCGGGTCCGACGCCAAGCGCTTTAAGCGCGACTTCGAGCGCGCTGGTGCCCGAGGTGGTCGGGATCGCGAAGCGCGCGCCGTGATAGGCGGCGAATGCGGCGGAGAATTCGGCAGCCTTGCGATTGGGCGACGGGAAGCCGCCCCAACTCCCGGAAGTGAGAACGTCTTCGAGTTGCTCACGCTCGCGCGGATCGAAGATCGGCCACTTGGAGAAGGGGCGGGTGCGCGTCGGTTCGCCGCCGAGAATAGCAAGGGTTGAGCTCGCAGGACTCGATGACATCAAACTTAAACGATTACTTTAAGTCTATTTGTGCGCTACTTCGGTCAGGATCGCGATCTCGGGGCGACCCGCGAGCAGGCCGCCGATTTTTCCGCCGAATGCCTTCATGTGATCGGTCTTGCCGTGCGAATCGAACGCCGCCTGGTCCTGGTAGACCTCGTAATATACGAATTCGGTCGGGTCCTTCTCATTCTTGTGCAGGATATAGGTCAGAGTGCCCGGCTCCGACGCTCGCACGGTTGCGATCATCGCTTTTGCGGCTTCTTCGAACGCGGCTTCGCTGCCGGGCTTCACCTTGAGTTTCGCGATAACAGTCTTCGCCATTGTCAGGTCTCCTTGAATGATCGAATTTCATCTACCGTCGTATTCGCACCGGCGCGGTTTTTCAAGGCGAATCGAAAACGCGCGGCGCGGCTCTTTTCATCCGGCCCGCGGTCGGTTAACACCAATTCACGGCAGCCACCGGGGAGAACAATAAGATGCTTGGCTTTGAATTAACCGACGAACAGCTCGAACTAAAGGCGCTCGCGAAGAAGTTTACCGCACAAGAAATAATTCCGCGCGCGCGTGAGTACGACGAGAAGGAAATATTTCCCGAGGACGTTTGCGAGAAGGCATTCGCGGCGGGCCTGATGAATTTCGGCGTGCCCAAGGAACTCGGCGGGCCGGGACTCGGAGTGCTCGACACCAGCCTTATAGTTGAGGAGCTGAACTACGGATGCGCGGGAATCTCGAACGCTGTGGGCGCCAACGATCTCGCGACGCTGCCGGTCCTAATCGCCGGCACCGACAGTCAAAAGAAAACCTACCTTGGACAACTCGTGAAGAAGCTCACCTTCTGCGCGTTTGCGATAACCGAGCCGGGCGCGGGCTCGGACGTCGCCGCGATGAGCACCGCGTATCGGCGCGAGGGCGACGAGTTCATCCTGAATGGCAACAAGCATTTCATTTCCAACGGCTCCCGCGCCGACTGGTACGTTACGTTCGCGACTTCGGACAAGCGCCTCAAGCATAAGGGCATCTCGTGTTTCGTATTCCCCTCGAATCTGCCGGGGATCACGCGCAACCGGATGCATGGCAAGCTTGGGCAGCGCGCGGCGGACACGGGCGAGATTTTTTACGAGGACGTGCGGATTCCCGCGAGCGCGCTGGTCGGGCGCGAAGGCGAGGGATTCAAGTACGCGATGGAGACTTTCGATCACAGCCGGCCCGAGATTGGCGCGATCGCGATTGGAATCTCGCAGCGGGCGCTCGATGAATGCCTCAAATACTCGAAGCAACGGAGCGCGTTCGGGCAGCCGATCGCAAACTTCCAGGCAATTCAGTTCATGATGGCGGACATGGCGATCGAGATCGAGGCGATGCGCCTGCTGACATACAAGGCGGCGTGGCTGGTCGATCGCGGCGAGAGTCCGAACGCAATCTCCAGCTACGCGAAGGCATTCAGCGCCGACGCGACGATGCGAATCACTACCGACGCGGTGCAGATTTTCGGCGGCTACGGATACATGAAGGAGTACCCGGTCGAGAAGCTGATGCGCGATGCGAAGCTGCTCCAGATCTACGAGGGCACGTCGCAGATTCAGCGGGTAGTAATCGCGCGCAATTTACTGAAGGCGTGAGCGCGGTGCGCGCGATCAATTCGCGGGCGCGACCGGATGTGGAACTGGCGGATCTTCGTCGGCCGGTTCTTTGCCGGTGACGGCACCGACGTACTCGCCCTCGTGATAGACATCGACCTGGCCGGTGGTGGGATCGGGAAAGATATTCCACTCGTCAGGCGGCGGTGGAGGCGAGGGCGCCACCCATGCGAAGGGCGCGGGCTCAGGCGGCTTGGGTGGCGGAGTTGCGGCGCATGACGCAAGCGCGGTCGCGCATGCGAGTACCGTAGATGCCACCACCAGTCGCTTGATTGGATCCATCGCAAGACGACGCCGAGTCAGGAGTGCCACTGATCAATTAATCTTTGCGCACCGTCGCTCCCTATCGCAACAGAAAAAGCGGGGCTGCTCGAGTCGGCGATTTGCTATGCCTTGCCAGACCCGAGCACTTCTCGAAAGTGTTGAATCGATTTCTCGAGCCCGGCGCGCAGCGGAACCTTTGGCTCCCAGCCGAGCAACTTCCGCGCGAGATCGATGTTCGGCTTGCGGCGCACCGGATCGTCGGGGCGGGGCGGTTTGACGATTACTCTCGATTCACTGCCGGAAAGCTCGATCGCGAGCCGCGCGAGTTCGACAATTGTGAATTCGTCGGGATTGCCGATGTTAACCGGGCCGATGTGATTGTCCTGGTTCATCATGCGCACGATCGCGTCGATGATGTCGTCGACGTAAGCGAACGACCGGGTCTGCTTGCCGTCGCCATAAATCTCGAGATCTTCGCCGCGCAGCGCCGCGACGCAGAAGTTCGACACCACGCGCCCGTCGTTGATTGCCATCCGCGGGCCGTAGGTGTTGAAGATGCGCACGATTCGAGTATCGACCTTGTTCTGGCGGTGATAGTCCATCATCAGGCATTCGGCGACGCGCTTGCCCTCGTCGTAACAGGATCGCACGCCGATCGGATTGACGTTGCCCCAGTAGGATTCGGTTTGCGGATGCTCTTCCGGGTCGCCGTACACTTCGCTGGTCGAGGTGAGCAGAATCCGCGCGTGCACGCGTTTGGCCAGTCCGAGCATGTTGATCGTGCCCATCACGCTGGTCTTGATCGTTTTGACGGGATTGTACTGGTAGTGGACCGGCGACGCGGGACAGGCGAGATGGAAGATGCGATCGACCTCGAGCAGAATCGGCTCGACGGTATCGTGACGGATAAATTCGAAATTGCGATGGGCCGGCCAGATGCGCAATGTTAGCGCGCTTGCCGCTGAAAAAGTTGTCGAGGCAGATGACCTCGGCGCCGTCGCGGAGCAGCCGTTCGCATAGATGAGAGCCGAGAAATCCGGCGCCCCCGGTTACCAGTGCACGCACAGTCTTCCTCCTGGAGCCATCGCGCGCTCAGCGGCGGTTCTCGCGCGCGATCGCACGCACGGTTTCGATTACGTAGGTGACGTCGTCGTCAGTCATCGCGGCGTAAATTGGCAGCGACAGGCATCGGCTGTAAATGTCTTCCGCGACCGGAAAATCGCCGGCGCGGTACCCATAGTTGCGCTGATAATAGTGCATCGTGTGGAGCGGGATGCAGTGAACGGAGCATCCGACGCCGCGTTCGCGCAATATTTCGACGAACTGGTTGCGGCCAACCTTCAGGAGTTCGGGACGGAGCCTCAGCACGTAGAGATGCCACGCGTGCTCGATGCCCGGTTCGGAGTACGCCGCCTGCAGGCATTCGTCGCCGCGAAACGCTTCGTTGTAGGCGCGCGCGATCTCGGCGCGCCGGCGCATGAAATCGTCGGCGCGCTTGAGCTGCGCGAGTCCTATCGCGGCGTGCACGTCGGACAGGTTGTACTTGAAGCCCATGTCGTGGATTTCGTAAAACCACGACCCGCTGCTGTCGTAGCGCTTCCACGCGTCCTTGTTCATCCCGTGCAGACTTGCGACGGAGATCTTTTCCGCCAGCGCGTCATCGGCGGTCGTGATCATCCCGCCTTCGGCGGTGGTGAAATTCTTGGTCGCGTAAAAGCTGAAACAGGTGATGTCGCCGATAGTGCCGACTTTGGCCATCCCACGCCCATCCATGTGGCGCGCGGAACCGGCCGCGTGCGCGGCGTCTTCCACGACTTTCAGGTTGTAATCGCGCGCTATCTTGAGAATCCGATCCATATCGCAAGCGTGACCCGCAAAGTGCACCGGCAAAAGCGCGCGCACTTTTTTGTTCGCGCCGTTCTCGAGCGCCTCTTCGATGCGGGCCGGGCTGATGTTGAAGGTGCCCGGATCCACATCGACGAACACCGGCCGCGCGCCGAGGTAGCCGAGAATTTCCGCAGTCGCGGTGAAGGTGAAGGGAGTGGTGATAACTTCGTCGCCGGGGCCGATGCCGAGCGCCCACAGCGCCAGGTGAAGCGCGCCGGTGCAGTGCGATACCGCGAGCGCGTTTTTGGCGCCGACGTATTCGGCGAATTCCTTCTCGAATCTTTTGGCTTTGGGCCCGGTCGTGATCCATCCCGAGCGCAGCGCCTCCAGCACCTCGCGCTCTTCGTCGGGTCCAATCGATGGACGATGAAATGCTACTTGTCGCATCGGGTGTGATTCGGTTGAAATCAGCGCAGTCCCATTTTTTCGAGTTGATTTCGGAGTATATGGGATAGCTCAAAACCGGGGCAAGGCAGCGACTTTGAGATGAGGGCTTGAGATGAGGCGCGCAGGATGGGCCGCGGCCGCGATGGTCACCGGATGGTACGTGTTCGCGCTGGCAATACTGTATCCGTTGACCGACGCGGCGGTCGTCGACAGCTGGCTCTACGGATCGGCGGTGCGGCGATACCTTCGTACCGGCGAGATCAGGTTTGCCGGCTACACGCAGGCGATGCCGATCGCTCAAGTGATCTACGGAGCCGCGTGGGGACGCGCATTCGGCGCGAACGCGGTATCGCTCGAGATCGCGACGGTTGCGCTCGCGATTGCGTGCGGCGTGATGTTCCATGCGCTCGCGCTCAAGTGCGGCGCGCGCCGATGGCAAGCGCTCGCGGCGACCGGCCTGCTGGTCTGCAATCCGTGCTTCACGTTTCTCAGTTTCTCATTCATGACCGAGATTCCTTTCCTGACATTGCTGGTCGGGACCTACCTGGCTTTCGCCAAAGCCGGGTCCGCGCGCTCGCGACCGTGGCTCTGGCTCGCGGCGGCGCTCGCGGTGATTGCTTTCATGATTCGCCCGTTCGGCGCGATGGCGATTGCTGGGTGCGTAGGCGCGATTCTTCTCCACGATGGAGTGCTTAGAGGAAAGCGTACGATCGGCCGCGCGCAGCTGCTCGCGATGCTGGCGCCGTTTGCAGTTGCGCTGGGGGTTTGCGCGCTTTTCTGGATTTCGCTCACGGTGCTGAGGCCGAAACCGTGGTCTTTGCAGCTGGACGAAGATCAGTTCGCTTATATTTTCCGGGTGCCGCTTGCAGTCTATCTTCGCGCGGGCATCCTGGGTCCCGCGCTCTACCTTGGGACAGTGCTCGCGCCGATCGCACTCTTGCAGCTCGCGACGCGACGAGGGCGGATGGTTTTGGTGATGAGCGCCGCAATAACCGGATCGGCACTCCTGCTGATGTGGACGGACCATTCGATGCCGGTCACGCCCGAGTACAGTTGCTTCGGCGGATCCCACAACACGCTGCTGCTTCGCGGCATGTCGAACCGTTTTCTCTGGGAGAGCAACTGGCAATACGCCTTTCTCGTGCTCGCGAGCCTGGGTGCGGCCGGACTGATAGTCGCGTTCGCGGATATTTTTATGCGGATGCGGCGCGCAGCGGCGGCGATCGTGATCGGCGCGATGGTCTATTGGGCTGCGACGCTTCCGCTCTGGTTCTTCAACGATCGGTACTACCTGGTGCTGGTGCCGGCTGGAGCGATCGTGCTTGCACTCGCGCCGCTGCCGCGGACCCGGCTGGTCAAGTCCGCGGGGTTCGCGATGATCTTCGCGATGGGCCTGATGTCGCTCGGTGGCACCTATTCATATCAGCGCGGACTCGGCGTGGTGCTCGCGGCGCGAAACGCGCTCGAGCGCGAAGGGATTCCGCGCTCAGCGATCGACGCGGGCTACTCGCTCAACGGCGAGGATCTTTACCGGTATCCGAAGCACGGCGTCGAGACGATGAAGCTCGAAGCAGGAATCCCGATGATCACTTCTCCGAAGGTGGATGAATACACGATTGCGAGCGAAGCGATCGCAGGCTCGGTAGTCGTGCGGCGGCTCAAAGCGCCGGGACCATTCGGCCTCGGCCATCGCTACTTTTACCTGGTGAAAAAGCGCCGCACGCCCGAAGGCTTGAGCGCGCCGACTGCGCGCTAGCCCGCGCTGCCCGGCGCCGGTCCCGGCATCACGTAGGTCGGAACTCCGGTCTTCTGTTCGACGGCTCTCTCGAGTTTCTGCATATCGACCTGGTCTTCGATCCCGAGGCGCGCGGCTTCCTTCTGCGCGTAGGCCCACAGTCCGGCGTAGCGGCCGTAAAGATCCTCGTGGACTTCGACGTAGAGCGCGTCGCCGCGCCATCCGAACTTGACCGGCTGATAGACGAACATCCCTGGAGTCCCGATCTTCACCTTGTTGAAAAGCCGCTCGATGTCTTCGGGATATAGCCGGATGCATCCGTGGCTGACTTCCATCCCGACGCCCCACGGAACGTTGGTCCCGTGCAGAGCATACTCCGGCAGCGTCAGCTCGATTCGATAATGGCCGAGCGGATTGTCAGGATCGTCGCCGGAGACTACGTGCTCGGCCTCTCCGTCACGTTCGAGATGCTCTTCGTAGATGTCCTGCGGCACTACCCAGGTTGGATTTTTGGTTTTGCCGCGCACGGTGAAATCGCCAATCGGCGTCTTCCAGTCGAAGCGCCCGAGCCCGACCGGAAACGTGTACACCACCGACGGTCCGACCGTACCGGCGGCAGTCGCATGCTTCTTTCCCGTGACGGACTTGCCCGTGACAAACTTGGCCGGAGTGACTTTGCCCTTGCCCGGCGCCTCCTTGCCCTTGCGATGAATCGGCCCGGTCGGCGACGGAAAATAATAGTACAGCCGCATTTCGGGGATGTTCAGCACGATTCCGACGTGCGGAGTGTCGGGCAGGATATGCTCGTCAGGCAGAACGATTTGCTTACCAGCCGGTGGAGACCACCAGTCGATGCCACCGTTGGCGTTGGAAATTTCCTTGGCCGTCACCCCGAACCATCGCCCAACATCGAGCAGGGTGTCGCCCTTCTGGAGTTGGTAGGTGAGGAGGTTGCCGATGATGTCGTCCTGGCCGCGCGGCAGCGGGTAAGCAAACAGCGGGCGATGTTCGAACTCGTCCTCGGTCCACCCGGCATGCACGGGAATCGCCACCAGGGCCGCGAGCAGAAGTACGGGAACAATTCGAATCGCGATGTCGATGAAGCGCTTCATGAACTTCCAGGAGCGAAATTTAGAGTTGAGATCGAAGGACAGCCATTCGCTTCGGCGCGACCGGTGGGCGTCCCATGACCCCGGATCATACCGGCGCGTTCAGTGCTCCTGCAACCGCAGATTCGCAAACTTCAGCACCAGCTGTTTTATTCCGCCGCGCTCGAAATTAACCCATGCCTTCGCGCCGTCGCCGCGCCCTTCGCGCTTACGGATGATGCCGCGGCCGAAAATAGGATGAATCACTCGCGCGCCGATGCCTAAACCGTCGCCGCCGCTCGCGGGTTCGTCGTCAGGCAACTGGCTATCGGTGAAATCGACGTACGGCTCGCGCGACAGCGGGCGCACCGGCGGAGAATTGCGCTCGGGCGCGATACGTCGAATCAGCGCGGAATCGACCTCGCGCAGAAATCGCGACTGGCGCGATTCCTGGCGCACTCCGTAGAGTTCGCGCGAGAGCGTGTTGGTCAGATACAGCAGTTGGCGCGCGCGGGTCATCCCGACGTAGCAGAGCCGGCGCTCCTCTTCGACTTCCGCGTCGATATCGGCGGAACGGCTATGCGGAAACAGGCCCTCCTCCATCCCCGCAATGAACACGACCGGATACTCGAGGCCTTTCGACGTATGCAGCGTCATTAGCGCCGCGCGTCCTCCGCTAGAATCGATTTGCTCGGTATCACTGACCAGCGCGACTCGTTCCAGAAACTCGAGCAAGCCGCCGCCGGAATGCTCGGCGTCGAATGCATTTGCCGCCGCGAGCATCTCGGCCAGATTCTGCTTGCGCGCGGGCGCGTCGGCCAGCGTGTCGAGATACGGCTCGAATCCACTGCGCGCGACCACTTCGTCGAGGATTGCGCGCACTCCCATGTCGGGCGCGCGCACCATCAGATCGCGCATCCATCCGTAAAGCATCCCTGCCTGCTTGGCGATGCGAAGCGCAACTTTGGAGTAAGTCTCGAGCCGGCCCATCGCCTCGAACGTCGAGATTTGCTCATGCGCCGCGACTTCAGTGATAGCCTCGAAGGACTTCGCGCCTATCCCGCGCGGTGGCACGCCGAGCATCCGTTCCAGGCTGAGTGCGTCGGCCGGATTGGCAATCACGCGCAGGTAGGCGAGCAAGTCCTTGATGTCGCGCTGCTCGTAAAAGCGCACGCCGCCGACGACGTAGTAGGGGATTCGGCGGCGCACCAGCGCCTCTTCGATCACGCGGGATTGGGCGTTGACCCGGTAGAAGATCACGACGTCGGCGGGCTTCATCCCGCCCGAGCCGGTCAGCCGTGCGATTTCGAGCGCGATAAAATCCGCCTCGTCGCGCTCGGTCACGCCGGTAAAGTAGGTGACCGGCTCGCCGGAATCGTTTTCGGTCCACAGGTTCTTAATCTTCCGCTCGGTGTTGTTGCGGATCACCGCGCCGGCCGCCGCGAGGATAGTTTTGGTGGAGCGGTAGTTCTGTTCGAGCTTGAAGGTTTGTGCGGTGGGGTAGTCGCGCTCGAAATCAAGGATGTTGCGGATGTCGGCACCGCGCCATCGATAGATCGACTGATCTTCGTCGCCGACCACGCACAGGTTTCCCGAGCGCTCTGCCAGCGCCTTCACGACCAGGTACTGAACCCGGTTGGTGTCCTGGAACTCGTCGACCAGCAGATGCTTCGCGCGCGGTTGCCATCGCGCGAGCACCTCGGGAAAGCGCTCGAAGAGAACGTAGGTCTGGAGCTGTAGATCGCTGAAGTCCATCGCATTCATCGCGAGCAGACGCTCCTGGTAGAGCCGGTATAGCTGCGCGATGGTGGCATCGCGCCCGGGCTCGGCGCTCGCGAGCATCGCCTCGGGCGAGACCGCCTCGTTCTTGGCCTGCTCGATTCGCGCGCGGACCAGCTCGGGCGGCGGCGAGTCTGCCAGCGCCGCATCCTCGAGCACGCGGCGAATCGTGGTCATCGAATCCCCTTCGTCGAGGATCGTGAAATTGCGATCGTAGCCGAGCGCGTGCCCTTCCTGGCGCAGGATTCGTGCGCATGCCGAGTGAAAAGTGCTGACCCACGGAATTCGCGAACCGTCCGCGACGATCGACGTGACCCGCTCGCGCATCTCGTTCGCCGCTTTGTTGGTAAACGTGACCGCCAGCATCTCGCCGGCCGATGCCACCCGCTCGGCCAGCAGATGCGCGATGCGGTAAGTCAAAACGCGGGTCTTGCCCGAGCCCGCGCCGGCAAGGATCAGGATCGGGCCGTCGGGCGCCAATACCGCGGCGCGCTGTTCGGGATTCAAATCGTCGAGTCTCACGGATACCATCTGATGCACGAGTTGCGAGATGCCGCGCGGAAGTTCATCCAAGATACCCGCTACGACGCGCGCGGAAAAGCGAACCGGCGACGATCAGGTGATTTTCAGTGCCGACTTACGAACCGCACGATAAATTTTACCGCAAGGCGCGTGCGATGGGGTTGCCATCGCGCGCCGCATTCAAGATCGAGGAAATCCTTGCGCGCAATCGTCTGGTGACGAAGACGGCGAAGGTTGTCGATCTGGGATGCGCGCCCGGTGGATGGCTCGCGATCCTGGCACCGGCGATTGGTCCGGGTGGGCGTGTGGTCGGTGTGGACCTGGCGCAAGTGAAAAATCCGCCGGCCGGTGCGATCACGATAGTCGGCGACATTCTCGATGCATCCGTGATGGCGCGAGTCGCGAACGAACTTGACGGACCTGCCGACCTGGTGACCAGCGACCTCGCGCCCAAGCTGACCGGTATCGCCACCCGCGATGAAGCGCGATCGAGAGAGCTTATCGACGCGGCGCTCGCGTTCGCGATGGAGATCCTTGCCCCAAGGGGCGCGATGGTCGTGAAGCTGTTCATGGGTGCGGACTTCAAGCCGGTGGTCGACAATTTCAAGCGGCACTTCCGAACCGTTGAAGTCACTCGGACCAAGGCGAGCCGCCCCGGTTCGTCGGAGCTGTACATCGTCGCGCGCGATTTCCGCGGCCGGTAATCCGCATGCGCTTGCGAGGCGGCTTGGCGTCACCAGCGACATGCGCGTAAGGTTTTACTATGAAGGCTGTGGGCGGAAGGCATCTGTGCCTGCTGCTGTTAGCAGCCACCGTGGCTGCATGCTCATGCGGCCGCTCCACTACGGCATCCTCAACGCAAACTTCGGGAATTTCCGGCGATGAGGTCCGCGTCCAGGTCGCCAAGGTCGGTTATGACCAGGAGACCGGGGCTCACTTCGTGCTTTTGCGGGACGATTCCGAGTCGCGCGAACTGCCGATCATGATTGGCGAGAGCGAGGCCCAGGCGATCATGCTCTCGTTGCAGGGAATCAAGCCGCCGCGTCCGTTCACGCACGACCTGATGCGGTCGATAATCTCGGAGACCGGCAACGGCGTCGATCGCATCGTGATCGCGGAAATGCGCGACGAGATTTTTTACGCGAAGATTTATATGGACAAGGGACGCTACGCGATCGACAGCCGTCCGAGCGACGCGATCGCGCTTGCGATGGGCATGAACGCGCCGATCTACGTGAACTCGAAGCTGCTCGAATCGACGCTCGCGAGCAGCGCCAGCGGCGGGAAAGTTCCCGACACCGCGCGCGCGCTCGGCCTGACCGTCGAGCAATTGACGCCGGAACTGGCGACCTACTTCGACGAGCCGGACGATCGCGGTGTGCTGGTATCGGAGGTTTCGCCGGCGGCGCAGAAGGCGGGAGTCGCGCGCGGCGACATCGTGATCAAGGTGAACGACGCCAAAGTTGCGGCGCTCGACGATTTCAGCCGAAACGCGTCGGTGCTCAAGAGCGGCGGTGCGGTCACGCTGACGCTGAATCGCGGCGGCGCAAACCGCGTCGTCACGCTGAATCAGCCTTAGCCCTCGCGGACCAGCACACTTTCGATAAAACGCGGATCGATCCGAAGCTCGCCACCCAGGTTGGCGAATTCTTCCTCGAGCAGGTTCACGCATGAATTCAGGAAGTCAGCGGTGCGTTTGCGCGCGCCGTCGTCGAGCCGCTCGGCGAGGGCATGATGCAGCGTGGCGCGGAACTCGTCGCTTAGCCGCCCCGGCTCGCCGGTCATGATCGCCGCGCGCATCGCGGTAAGCCGGCTGCCTTCGATCGGCTCGATCGAGAGCCGGCCATCGAGGCCGAGCCGCCCTAGCGCGGTGCCGAGCATCTGGCTGAGCCGAACCTCACGCGCGGCAACCTGGGCGCGGAAGTTGGGCGATCCGATATCGATATTGAATAGCCCGCGGAACAACTCCGCGGCAGAATCCACTTGATCGAGAATCGCGTAGCTAAGATGCAAGTCGCGCATCGTGCGGAAATCGCGCATATCGACGCCGCCGCTGCCGTCGAGCGCGCTGTAGAATCGCGGCTGACGCGCCATGAAACCCGCAAGGGCCTCGCGATACGGTGAATCGAGGTAAGAAATCTCTCGCACCTTGCCGATCGATAGGCCGAGTTTGCGGATCGTGGACTCGGCGGAAGTTCGCAGATCGATTGTCAGGCTCACACCCAGGCGAAAGAGCAGCTTCAGATGAGTGTCGCGCAGATGCTCGATTGCAGCTTGCAAGTCGCCGCCCGCCAGATGCTCGAGCGCGAGATTCAGGTAATTGTGCGTCATCTCGACTGCGACGCGGACCTCCTCCAGGTCGCCGAAGTCGATCGCGCGGGCAACCAGCACCTGGTTGGAGACCATCGCCATCTCGCTGCGAAGTTGACGTTTACCCTGCGATGCGAAGCCCGCGGTGAGCGCGGTGTTGAACAGCGAGATGTCGCCGTCGGCAATCGCAGGCGCCATCTCCGGCGGCACCATCTCGGTGTCGTCGGGCAGGTCGGCGCGGCTCGGGCGCTCGTAGCCTTCGCGAATTTTCAGAAACTGCGCGGGATTCAAATACGCGAAGACGCTTTGCGCGTCGAAGAAATCGGGAAAGCCGCGATCGTTCAATCGCGCGCGCCGGAACTGGTAGGCCTCTTCTTCGAGCTCGGCTTCGACACCCCAGTAAATTTCTTCCATCAGGCCGGCGAAGTAGTTGTAGTCGCGCTCGAAAGCCTCTTCGATAAAATCTGAAATGTGCTGCGAGATGGCGTCGTGGCGGATGAACTCGATCAGATAATTTTCGTCGTACTGTGCGAAGCGGTTCGCGGTCGCGTCGGGCGACGACGCCGCATCTTCGATTCGATGCACCTTGATGTACCCGCGCAGCAGGATCGACATCATCTCCATGTCGAGGCCCATCAGCGCGTCGGCGAGCTTGCGCCGTCCGCCGTCGGCCATCGCCTCGATCCACTCGCGCATTCGATGCACGTTGGGGCGGTCGCGGTTCCAGCAATCGAGATCGAACAGCGACTTCACCTGCTCGGGCATCGCGAGGCTGAGCAGGTCGCCGGCGTCGGCGCTGCCGATTTCCTTCAGCGTGTAGAAAAGCGTCTCGGGCGAGAACGATTGAACCAGGCGCTCGGCCTCGGGTGCGGAAAGAATCAGATCGCGTTTCTGGCGCGCGGGCAGGCCGTACAGGAAATCCAGCTTTTCCTGGAATGGCAGGTTGAGAAATTCCGATTCGCCTCTTACCGGCATTTTATTCGCCCGAAAATTTCCATCCGTTGCGCCAAGGTACCGCGCGGTTCGATGATCGATCAACTGAGCGTCCATCTATCACTGTCGGGCGCGGTCCGATAAGATTATTGGAACGCATGAGAGCCCCTTCTTGGCCTCTCCCAATTCGAAACATCCTGTTGCACTGACAATCGCCGGAAGCGACCCGAGCGGCGGCGCCGGTATCCAGGCGGACCTGAAGACCTTCGCAGCGCTTGGCGTGTATGGATATTCGGTGATCACCGACGTGATCGCGCAGAATAGTTCTCGCGTCAGGCGGACATGGCCGGTCGCGCCGGCGTCAGTCACCGAGCAGATTGAATCGCTCGCGGCTGAATGCGTCCCGCGGGCACTTAAGACCGGCGCGCTCGGCAACGCGGCGATCGTCAAAGCAGTCGCGCGCGCGATCGTGAAACTCGCGATGCCTGCGCCGGTTGTCGATCCGGTCTTCATATCGAGCAGTGGCACGCGCCTGCTCGAGGCGGCCGGCGAACGCGCCATGCGCGATTTGCTGATTCCGCTGGCATTGATCGTCACGCCGAACATTGGGGAGGCTGAGGCGATCACGTCGATTCGGATCGATACCGGCGCCGCGATGCGTGAGGCGGCGCGCCAAATCCTCGCGACGGGCGCGAGGGCGGTGGTGATCAAGGGAGGGCATCGCAAGAGCGGCGCGCGTGCCGACGACGCAAAATCGGCGGACCTCTTTTACGACGGCCGCCGATTTATAGAACTGGCAAGCAAGCGCATCTCCGGCGGCGGAGCGCATGGCACTGGATGCGCCTTCTCGGCGGCGATCGCGGCGTATCTAGCTCGCGGCAAAAGTTTGGAGGATTCGGTGCGCGGCGCGAAACGATACGTGACCAACGCGCTGAAGCATCAATTCAAACTAGGCAACGGTAGGGCGATCCTCGATCACTTCGCCCGCGATTGAACGTCGAACCTCGTCAAACGGCCGCCACGCCAAATTCCTTGAGTGCCGCGGCCAGGTTGTGGCTCGGCGTGGCGAGGTCGCCCATCTTCATGAGGGCGAATCGCTCGTCGGTGTCGAGACGCGTCCACGCCGTGTCGCTCAGAACGAATCCCAACCCTCGGGCATGCGCCACGAGTTGAACAGGGGGCGCAGTCGGCGGCTCCGCGGATGCGCGTGCGGAGTCGGACAGTTGCTTTGGCTCGACGCCGAATCGGCGCACCATCGTTTCGCGGATGAAGTACGCGAGCGCATCGCATTCCTCGCCCGAGTCGACTGGGATATGACAAATCGCGAGCCGCTCGCCGCGATCGAGCGCCTTCCATTGCTCAAGGCCAATCTTCAGCCCGACCCGATCGAGCTTGCGCCGCACCGCCATCGGAACGCATTGCAAACTCTCATGCATCTCATCTTCAAATTTGAATTTGCGAATCATCTATAGGTCCCAATCGACGAGTTTTCGCGCCGCCAAGGTATGTCTAAGTTGCAATATGCAACTGCTACAATCAAGCCTCGCAGCACCCTTGGGCTTTATGCCTGCCCTGTTAGAATCATGGTATAGCGAGCTTAGGGAATAGCGATGAGCGCAAGGCATTCGGATAACGGCCACGCAGAGTCCAATCGCGCTGCGATCGAGGTCGCTATCGGCGAAATCATGGCGAGCGTCGGCGACAAGCCCGATGCACTGATGCCGGTTCTGCACGCAGTGCAAGACCGCCTGGGCTATGTGCCGGCGGACGCGGTGCCGGCGATCGCGAATGCGCTGAACCTTTCGCGCGCCGAGGTTCACGGAGTCATCAGTTTTTACCATGATTTTCGCACCGCGCCCCCGGGTAGAAACATAATTCGCGTCTGCCGTGCCGAGTCGTGCCAGGCGATGGGCGCTGTTGAGCTTGCCACTCACATTCAAAAGCGTCTCGGAGTCGAATTCGGGCAGACCAGCGTCGATGGTGCCTACACACTCGAGCCGGTCTACTGTCTTGGCAATTGCGCGTGCTCACCCGCGATCGTCGTCGGCACGGATATTCATGGCCGCGTCACGCCTAAGCGCTTCGACGAAATCATTTCCGCACTTCCGCAGCGCATCGGGGAATCGCAATGACGACCAGCGTCTACATTCCACGCGATTCCAGCGCCGTCTCGCTTGGCGCGGATTCCGTCGCGAGTTCTATCCGAGACGAAGCCGCGCGTCGCAAGCTCGACGTGAAGATAGTGCGCAACGGATCGCGTGGGATGTTCTCGCACGAGCCGATGGTCGAAGTTGCGACCAGTGCGGAACGAATCGCATATGGACCGGTAACGGCGGCCGACGTGGCGTCGCTATTCGATTCGGATTTTATAGCGGGCCGCGAGCATCGTTTACGGCTCGGAAGCGTCGACGAAATTCCATGGCTCAAATCGCAAAACCGGCTCACGTTTGCGCGCGTCGGAGTGACCGATCCGGTCTCGCTCGACGACTTCGTCGCGCATGGCGGCTATCGCGGACTCAAGCGCGCGCTCGAGATGCGTCCCGAAGAGGTCATCGCCGAGGTTACCGCGTCGGGCCTCCGCGGGCGGGGCGGCGCAGGTTTCCCGGTCGGCATCAAGTGGAAGACCGCGGCCGACGCCCCGGCGACGCCGAAGTATGTCGTGTGCAACGCCGACGAAGGCGACTCCGGCACGTTCTCCGATCGAATGATCATGGAGGGCGATCCCTTCGTGCTGATCGAAGGGATGACGATCGCCGCGATCGCGGCCGGCGCGACGCGCGGCTACATTTATTTGCGATCTGAGTATCCGCATGCGCACCGCGCGCTAACCGAAGCAATCTCGGCGGCGCATTCGAAAGGCTATCTCGGAACGAATGTGCTCGGCTCCGGAAACGCCTACGATCTGGAGATTCGGCTCGGCGCGGGCGCGTATATTTGCGGTGAGGAAACCGCGATGCTCGAAAGTATCGAGGGGCGGCGCGGGATGGTTCGCTTCAAACCGCCGCTTCCGGCGCTCGAAGGGCTGTTCGGCAAACCGACCGTCATCAACAACGTGATCTCGTTCGCGACGGTGCCGATTATTCTCGAGCGTGGCGCCGACTTCTATCGCGACTTCGGCACCGGCAATTCGCGCGGCACGATTCCGATTCAACTTGCCGGCAACTCGAAGCGGCCAGGGCTTATCGAAACCTCGATGGGCGTGACGCTCCGCGAGATTGTTTACGACTACGGTGGTGGTACTGCGAGCGGCAAAACAGTTCGCGCCGTGCAGGTCGGAGGACCGCTCGGAGCGTACTTTCCGGCCTCGATGCTCGACACCACGCTCGACTACGAATCGATGGCGGCGCGCGGCGGAATTCTTGGGCATGGCGGAATTGTTGTCTTTGACGACAGCGTCGATATGGCGCGGATGGCGCGCTACGCGATGGAGTTCTGCGCGATCGAGTCGTGCGGAAAATGCACGCCGTGCCGAATCGGATCGATTCGCGGCGCCGAGGTGATCGAGGACATCATCAACCGCCGCCGCGTGCGCGAGAGCCTCGAAATCCTGCGCGATCTCTGCGACACGCTGAAGTTCGGCTCGCTCTGCCTGCTCGGCGGCCTGACCCCATTGCCGGTTCTGAGCGCACTCAAATTTTTTCCCGAAGATTTCGGTCTCAAACCGGCTGACGTTGACTTCATCGCGCAAGACCTGACAGTTTCGCAGTCCGCAACTGGTGGCACCAATGAGATCGCGAGCCGATAGCGATTTTGCGACGCCGCTTCGCGCCGGCGCGAACACAGTCTCGCTGGAGATCGACGGGCGTGTGGTCACCGTGCCCGACGGCACCTCAGTGATTCGCGCCGCCGACGAGGCCGGAATCCACGTCCCCAAACTCTGCGCGACGGATTCGCTCGAACCGTTCGGATCGTGCCGGCTGTGCCTGGTCGAGGTCGAAGGCCAGCGCGGATATCCGGCATCGTGCACCACGCCCGTGCGCGCGGGAATGAAAGTCCGCACCGAGAGTCCCGCGCTCGCACGGCTTCGTCGCGGCGTGATGGAGCTCTACATTTCCGATCATCCGCTCGACTGCCTGACCTGTTCCGCCAACGGCAATTGCGAGTTGCAGGACATGGCGGGCGCGGTCGGACTGCGCGAAGTGCGCTACCGGCCTGGCGCGAATCATCTGCACGCGGAGCAAGGATCGAATCGAATCCGTATTTCACTTTCGATCCGTCGAAATGCATCGTGTGCTCGCGATGCGTCCGCGCGTGCGAGGAAATCCAGGGCACCTACGCTCTCACGATCGACGGGCGCGGCTTCGGCTCGGTAATTTCACCGGGACAGAACGGCTCGTTCGCCGCGTCGGAATGCGTATCCTGCGGAGCGTGCGTGCAAGCCTGTCCGACCGCGACGCTGATGGAAAAATCAGTGATCGAACTCGGCCAGGCCGAGCACAGCGTCGTCACCACCTGCGGATATTGCGGGGTCGGATGCTCGTTCCGCGCCGAGATGAAGGGCGACTTCGTTTCGCGGATGGTTCCGAATCCCAACGGGCAGGCCAATCACGGCCATTCATGCGTCAAGGGCCGTTTCGCATGGGGTTATGCGACTCATCCCGATCGCGTCACGCAGCCCGATGATTCGCAGGTCGATCGATCAGCCGTGGCGGGAAGTGTCATGGCACGAGGCGATCGAATACGCGGCCGCGGAGTTCAAGCGCATCCAGGAAAAGCACGGACGCGGCGCAGTGGGCGCGATCACGTCCTCGCGATGCACCAACGAGGAAACGTTTCTCGTCCAGAAACTGGTGCGGGCAGCGTTCGGCAACAACAACGTCGATACCTGCGCGCGGGTTTGTCATTCGCCCACCGGCTATGGCCTCAAGACCGCGTTTGGCACTTCCGCGACGACCCAGGACTTCGAATCGGTGATGCATGCCGACGTCATCCTGGTGATCGGCGCCAACGTCACCGAAGGGCATCCGGTATTCGCGGCGCAAATGAAGCGCCGGCTTCGCGAGCGCGCCAAGTTGATCGTCGCCGATCCGCGCGTCACCGAGATTGTGCGACTGCCGCACGTATCCGCGTCGTATCATCTGCAACTCAAACCCGGCACCAATGTTGCGCTGATCAATGCACTCGCATACGTGGTGGTCGTCGAGGGTCTCGACCGACGAGGAGTTCGTCGCCGAGCGATGCGATCCGCACGAGTTCGATGCGTGGAAAAAGTTCGTCTCCGAGGAGCGCAACTCGCCCGACGCAGCCGAGAAAATCACTGGCGTGCCCGCCGACAAAATTCGCGCCGCCGCGCGGATGTACGCGAGCGCGCCGAACGCCGCAATTTACTATGGGCTCGGTGTCACCGAGCATAGCCAGGGCAGCACTATGGTGCTAGGGATCGCGAACCTCGCGATGGCGACCGGAAATATCGGCCGGCTCGGCGTCGGCGTGAATCCGCTCCGCGGCCAGAACAACGTGCAGGGTTCCTGCGACATGGGTTCGTTCCCGCATGAGCTGAGCGGCTACCGCCACATTTCCGATCCGGTCGGTTCGCGCAGCGTTTGCCGACGCCTGGGACGTGCGCGATCGATCCCGAACCCGGCCTACGCATCCCGAACATGTTCGACGCGGCGCTCGAGGGCACCTTCAAAGGCCTCTACGTCGAGGGCGAAGACGTTGCGCAATCCGAGCCCGGGGGAGAGCACGTCACCAACGCGCTTAGCGCGATGGAATGCGTCATCGTGCAGGATCTTGTTCATGAACGAGACTGCGAAATACGCGCACGTGTTTTTGCCGGGCTCGTCGTTTCTGGAAAAGAACGGCACTTTCACCAACAGCGAGCGGCGAATCTCGATGGTCCGCAAGGTCACCGCGCCGCTCGCGGGGAAAGAAGATTGGGAGATCACTTGTGAACTCTCGGCAGCGCTCGGCTATCCGATGAAGTATTCGCATCCGTCGGAAATCATGGACGAGATCGCGCGGCTGACACCGACATTCTCCGGCGTCAGCTACGACAAGATCGATCGATTGGGCTCAGTGCAATGGCCGTGCAACGATCGCGCGCCGGAGGGAACACCGGTCATGCATATCGGCGAGTTCGTGCGCGGCAAGGGTAAATTCACCATTACCGAGTACATACCCACTGATGAGCGCACTAATACAGAATATCCACTGCTTCTGACTACTGGCCGAATACTCAGTCAGTACAATGTAGGTACTCAGACGCGGCGCACTCCGAATGGCGCGATGCACGCGGAGGATCTGACTCGAGATTCATCCGCATGACGCCGAACTGCGCGGCATTCGCGACGGCGATTGGCTCCAAGTGCGGGCCCGCCGCGGCGAAACAGCGTCTCCATGCGCTCGTCACGGAGCGCGTGCAACCCGGCGTCGTTTACACCACGTTTCATCATCCGGAGTCGCGCACCAATGACCTGATGTCCGAGCATTCGGACTGGGCGACCAACTGCCCCGAATACAAAGTGACTGCGGTGCAGGTCGCTCCGTACGCGGCGCAATCGCATGCGCCCGGCGGTCGCGGCCGTCACGATCACGAAACCACGGACATTCGACCACCTCGTCATGATGGCCAACGATATCGGCGCATACTTCGCCGGATACCCGGCTCACGACGAAGCCGTCGGCGGCATCGCGAACCATCTGCGCAATTTCTGGGAAGTGCGGATGCGCCACGAGATCATCAGCTACGTCGCGCGCGGTGGCGACGAACTCAAGCCCCTTGTGCGCGAGGCGGTTCTCGCGCTCCCGCGCGTGCGCGCTGACGAATCCGAAGACGTTGGCGAAGGATGAAAAGCGATCCAACTTACGGCGCGGACTCCGATCCGGCGAGCGGCGAAGCGCACGACGAGATCCGGGAAGCGAGGCGCGCTCAAATGGCGCGACGGCGCGATCGCGAGCGCATCGAAAAGCTCGCCGTCGAAGAGCCGCTGGAAATTCGCCTCGGCGGACGTCGCTTCACGCTTACCATGCGCACTCCGGGCAACGACGAAGAACTCGCCGCCGGATTTCTCTTCGCCGAAGGCTTTATCAATGACGCGAGCGAGCTTGGCGAGATTCGCCGCGTGCGCGGGCGCAAGGGCGCTCCGGAACCGAACGCAATTGACATCATTCTGAATGTCCCGGCCGATGGCCTCCGCACCCGGCTCAAGCGCAACTTCGTCATGAGCTCGAGCTGCGGCGTATGCGGCAAGACCAGTATCGATTCGATTCGCCGCCGCGTGATGCCCCCGTCAGACTCCGCGCGAGTGACGCCGGCAACTCTGCTCGCGCTCGCCGCACAGCTTCGCCAAGGCCAGCGCGTGTTTGCGTCTACCGGAGGACTCCACGGCGCCGCGATCTTCGATCTCGACGGCACGATGCGCGCCATCCGCGAGGACGTCGGCCGCCACAACGCGGTCGACAAGCTGGTCGGCTACGCGCTGACCAACGCGATGCTCCCGCTCAGCTCGCCACATCATGATGGTCAGCGGACGGCTGAGCTTCGAAATCGTGCAGAAGGCGGCGGCAGGCGGCGTGCCGATCCTGGCGGCGGTGTCGGCGCCATCGTCGCTCGCAGTCGACCTGGCAGATGAAATCGGAACCACGTTGATCGGCTTCCTCCGCGACGGAAGCTTCAACATCTACACCCGCCCCGACCGAATCGCGGATTTGAGCCGTCCTCCAGCGTGAGTGAAACCGGCAAGTACGATCTGACCATTTACGAAGGCACCGCCTGGTATTACTCGCGGTATCGCCCCAAGTATCCGCCCTCGCTCGTCAGGATTCTGCGCGACCGTTTTCGACTTGACGGCACCGGCAGGCTGCTCGATCTGGGATGCGGCCCCGGTCCCGTCGCGATTGCGCTGGCGCATCTCTTCGAAGAAGTCCTCGCGATGGATCCCGATGATGCTATGCGCGCCGAGGGCGAGCGCATCGCACGTGAACGCGGCATCGGCAATATCGAGTGGCGATTCGGTGGCTCGAGAGATTTGTCGCCCGCGCTGGGACAGTTCCGCCTCGTCACGATGGGCAACTCGTTTCATTGGATGGATCGCACCCGCACTCTCGACGCACTCTACGATCTCGTCACGGACGGCGGAGGCATCGCGGTGGTGGGCGAGGGCGCCCCGATTCCTCCTCCGCCTCCAACGCGATGGCGCGCGGCGATCAACACGGTGCTGAAGCGCTATTTGCCCGACCGCCGGCTGTCCTGGGATCATCCCGATCCGCCACCCGAGGAACGTCACGAGGCATACCTGGCGCGTTCACGTTTCAGAGATGTCGCCAGCTACGTGGAATCCTTCGATGTCGAATGGACCATCGACTCGATCATCGGAAATCTCTACTCGATGTCCTTCTGCAGCCGGCGCGTGCTCGGCGACCGCGTTGACGCGTTCGAGCGCGACCTGCGCGCCGCGATTCTTGCCGTCGAGCCGTCCGGCATTCTCAAGGGAGAACCACCAGAGTTTTTCGCGTACATGGCGTGGAAGCGCTGAGTCCCAACGGCTTCGGCACTCCTCTTGAGCGTGCTATCGGCGCGGCGATACTCTGTATGGTCATGCTGGAGTCGCCGAATGTATCCGCGTAAGCGCGCCCTCGAGCGCATCGCGCGCGAAAAAGTTCTCTACGAGCGCAGCCCCGGCGGCGACATCTCCGTCTGCGTCATCTATCCGAATTACTATCGGCTCGGGATGGCCAACCTGGGCTTCCAGGCTATCTTTCATATCTTCGAAACAGATCCGAGTGTTGCCGCTGATCGAGCATTTTTGCCTGACGCTGACGAGCGCGAGAATTTCCGCGCCGGCGAGCGCCTGGTCTCGTTCGAGCGCGGTCGTCCGCTTTCGGATTTCGACATCCTCGCGTTTTCTATTTCTTTCGAGACTGACTATCTGAACGTGCTCAGCGTCCTCAAGATGGCGGGGATTCCGACTCGTCGTGCCGACCGCGCCGGCCGCAATTTTCCGACGATCATCGCGGGCGGCTCCGCCGTATTTCTGAATCCCGAGCCTATCGCCGACTTTATCGATCTGTTCCTCATTGGCGAGGGCGAGGAAATGGTGCCCGAGTTCCTCGCGCGCTGGAACGAGACCCGCGGCTCGTCGAATCGACTCCATGAACTAGCAACCGTCGAGGGCAGCTACCTTCCCGAATTTTACGCGCCCGTCTATGACGACGCCGGCCGCCTCGCGACTGTGAACTACCTTGGACCCGGCCGCGAGCAGGTGAATCGCCGCTTGATTCGCGATCTGAACCGCTTCACCACTTCGTCGCTGATACTCACCGAGGAGTCGGTTTTCGGCGACATGTTCCTGGTCGAGGCCAGCCGCGGATGCCAGTGGGGATGCCGCTTCTGTGCTGCCGGCTTCATGTATCGGCCGATTCGCTATCGCGCGCCGAACAATCTCATCGGCGAGGCCGAGCGCGGTCTCACCGAGCGAAATGTGATCGGCCTAGTCGGCGCCGAGATGGCGAGCGTGCCCGGAGTCGCGGAGATCGCTTCGGCCGTCGTTGATCGCGGCGGACGCCTTTCGCCATCGTCGTTGAAGGCCGACTGCATATCTCCCGCGCTCGCTTCTGCGCTAGCTCGCGGCGGAAATCAGAGTGTGACGGTGGCTCCTGAAGCCGGCAGCGAGCGGATGCGCAAAGTCATCAACAAGAATCTTACCGAGGCTGAGATATTGCACGCCGCCGAGGTGATGCTCGGCGAGGGCGTCGGCAATCTCAAATTTTATTTCATGATCGGACTGCCCGAGGAGCACGACGAAGACGTGCTCGCGATCGCGGATCTCGTTGCCAAGGTGCTCGAACGCGCCCGCGCCCGCCGCACTCGCATCGGCAGTGTGACCGTGTCGCTGAATCCCTTCGTGCCCAAGCCGTGGACTCCGTTTCAGTGGGACCCGATGCAAGACGCGCGATCGATCAAGCACAAGGTCGCGATCCTCCGCGCGCGGCTCACGCGCCTGGGACAGGTCGAGCTCGACGCCGAATCGCCGCGCGAGGCGTATTTCCAGACCATGGTTTCCCGCGGCGATCGTCGTATCGGCGCTATCCTCGAACGGCTCGAAGCCGCCGGATGCGACGGCGCCGGTCCCATCTGGCATGAGCTGGTGAAGATTCATCGCGAAGTCGAAGACGGAAATTCCGATTTACCCGATCCCGACTTTTTCGTCACCCGGCACTACGCCGATGACGAGCTGTTGCCGTGGGACTTTATCGATCACCACATCTTCAAATGGTTTCTGCTCGCGGAGCGCAAGAAGGCGCATCACGAGCATCAGAGCCCGCCCTGTGACGTCGAAAGATGCACCGTGTGCGGAGCGTGTTAAAATGATCGTGTTGAAAGCGAAAGCAGAGGAGCGGAGCAGTATGGTTCGAAGTGGCTTAAGCGGTGCGAGAACATCCGGATTGATCCTGCTGGCAATCGCAACCCTGGCGATCTCAGCGTCGACGTATGCCGCCGGCACTGAGGAAGACGTTCCCGCAACATCGATTGTTCCCTCCGGTGGCGAGGGCGCGCCTGCCGCAGCCAAGTCGCCGTCCTCCGAGAGCACTCTGGCCCCTGCCGGCGTCGTAACTCCTACCGCGCCCGCGGCGAAATCGAAGCCCTCGACACATCATCGGATGGCGCGGGCTAGTCGCGCACCCGAAGTCGAACCGGCTGAGGGCCGGCTCAAGTTGGTAGAGGATTCGTGGGTCTATTCCGCACCATCAAAAAAATCCAAACAACTCGAGCATGTGGTCAAAGATAAGTTCGTGAACGTGACCGGTTCGACCCACTACTTCTTGCAGGTGAGGCTCAAGGACGGAGAGACCGGCTATCTCGATCCGTCAGCGGTCTCGCTCTTCACTCCGGCCGACAAAGTGTTCGTGCTCACCCGCGACGCGGCGGTACTCGACAAGCCCAACCGATGGGGCAAGAAACTCGCCGAGGTTCACAAGACCCACAACGTGCATGTCATAGGCGTCGCGCTCAACTACATGAGAATCAAAATGAAGAGCGGACTCGAAGGCTTCATCCCGACCAGCGCTCTCGAGTAGTACTTTCGCTCTCGACGATCCCGCGTCCTTGTCGCTATAAGTCTTCACCAAGGGAGTATTTCGGATGACGGCTAGAGAACGACAGGGATGGATCATCGTCGCCAGCCTCTTCGTGGTGCTGGTCTTCGTGTTCGGCTCCGGCTACAACACCGGCGGCCTGTTTTTCCCGCATCTGCTGAAATATTTCGGATGGAAGCGCGCCCGGCTCTCGACCTTGCAGGGCGCCGCGCTGCCGCTCTCCGCGGGCCTCAGCGCTCCGCTCGTCGGATGGCTTCTCGATCGCGTCGAGGCGCGCATCGTGATGGTCGCCGGCGCCGTGATGACCGGATCCGCTTTTCTGATTGCTAGCCGCGTCGATTCATTCGGCCCGCTGTTCGGCGCCTATGTGATGCTCGGCGTCGGCATCGGTGCATCGACGCTGCTCCCTTGTTCGCTCGTGATCGCGAACTGGTTCGGCGCGCGGCGCGGACTCGCGATGGGTCTCACGTTCGCGGGCACTTCGCTCGGCGGCGCTGCTATGACGATGGTTGGCAACGTCGCGATCGCGCACGGCGGATGGCGTGCAGGCTACGTCACGCTCGCAATCCCGATGTTCGTCATCGTTATCCCGTTGATAATCATCGTGGTGCGGACCCGGCCGCCGCAGGCCGAGGGCGTCAGCGTGGCGCAGGCGAGCGACGCACTGCCCGGCTTTGAAATGAGCGAAGCGATGCGCACGCGTTCATTTTGGATGATTTCGGCGGCGCAGTTCTTCTTCGCCGCAGTCGCAGCCGGCGCGGGCTTGCATCTGATCACCTATCTCACCGAACTCGGGTACACCCCGTCATTCGCCGCCGGCATGATGAGCCTGGTTTTGGTGTTTGCCGGTTTTGGCAAACTTGCGATGGGCCTGTTTGCCGATCGCGTTAGCGCGCGAATCGCGCTGACCGTCAATTTCATCGCAGCATGCGTCGGGATGCTCCTGATATTCGACGCGGCGCGAACTGCCGTGCTGATCCCGTTCGTGCTGATCTTCGGACTCACGCTCGGCGCACCGCTGGTCCTGGTTCCGATGCTGGTGGCGGAGTCGCTCGGACTCAAGCGCTTCGGCTCGATCGGCGGAATCACCGGCATCTTCAACACCCTCGGCGCCTTCGTCGGTCCGGTCGGCGCGGGCGAGATTTACGATCTGAGCGGCAGCTACACGCTCGCCTTCGAAGTCTTCGTCCTGATGTGCCTCGCCGGCGCCGCGGTCACCTACTCATGTCGCTCACTCGAATCAGAGCAATCGCGGCAGACGGCAGAGCCAGTCCCGGCTACCGCCTAAGTCATATAGCTCACGAACTAACCGCCCGCCTGGCGCTATCCGAGCTGACATGTTGGATGCTCACTTTCTCAGATGATGCCCAGCAAGTAGAGGACGACCACGACTAAAACGATTCCGCCAACTGAAAGATACATATAGGCCTCATGCAGCCTTCCTTTTCGATGAATGTGATTGATCTAGCGGAACGTGGTCGAAGGCCGAAAGGCCATCGTGGGACTGGATCAAATCCGGACTCGATTCGTATGTCGATCCCGACACCACCAGCTTAAGGCTCCAACGGTTCGCCCGCCACCGCAGCGCCGTCCAAGTCGGTTCCACGGCAAACCAATTTGCCCGATTGGAAGCTACTGCAAGCGCCTTAACGCCCTGAGGTGGGATCGACTACCCGGAGCCCTGCAAAATATTGACGGTAAAAACCGCGATCGCGGGTTAGGAGACGGTCAGCGGCGACCATAGCATGTGCGCCGATCAGAAAATCGGCCGCGATCCGGTCGCGTCGGCCTCCGCCTGCCCGGTAACGCCGCCAAGCTTGCGCCGCCTTAATCGCAGCCTCTTCCGTCATCGGGGAGAACGTGGCCGTCAGGCGATCCATTGCCTCCCGAAAACGTCTTGCGTCGCCGAACACGGTTGCTGACTCGGCCCATACCACTTCCGAAGCCACCAATGCCCCTTCGCTCAGGCAGGTTCGGATTGCCTCCGCGGATGCCGGCGCAAACTTTGGGTCGGCGCCGAACACGTCCAGCAGCACATTGGTATCGATTGCCGTGATCACTGACGCTCGCGAAGCTGCGTCATGATGGCGTCAGTGTTGATTCTTTTCCCGAGACACCCGTACACCTCGCTGACCGGATCGATACTTCCGCTTTTGACCGCGATCAGCCGTCCGTGTTCTTCGCTGAACTCCAGGATCGTACCGGCTTTCACGCCCAGCCTTTCCCTGAGCCGCTTCGGGATGGTCACTTGGCCGCGCTCAGCTACCCGAGCCTTCATACTTTTCATGTACGTAAGTATGAATTAGTATCACGCATAATTCAAATCGACCGAACGAGTGATGCGAGTGCGCGGCGCATAATATATGAGACTGGTTTATGGGTAATCCGAACTGGAGCAACAAACGATGAGCGCCGCGCGGACCGATTTCGACGGCGCGCTATCGGCACTCAGAGAGCTCGGTCTCATGCTCGAGACCGATCGCGCGTTTCCGAGCCTGGTCGCGCTGATGGCCGGCGGACCGGTCAAGGGAACCTGGTGGGCGCATCCGCTCGCCAATGAAATCTACATGATCGGGATGCGCCTGATGGACCTGCCCGAGGTGATCTACATCCGATTCCTCTCGGGCAAGATGACCTACGTTCATCAGCGTCTGTGGCCGGCGCTCTATGCGATCGCGTCCGCGCGCGAGCCGTGGCAGCTCGCGAGCCTGCCGCCTACCGCAACGTCGATGCTCAAAATGCTCGACCGCCGCGAGAGTCTCCGCATGGACGAGATCCGCTCCTCGCGCAGCGCCAAAGAATTGGGTACCGATGCCCGCCTGCTCGAAGCTCGGATGCTCGCGTTTGGCGACGACGTCCACACTGATAGCGGCGCGCACGTTAAGCGGATCGAGACCTGGCAGAGTTGGGCAAACCGTGTCGGGTTCCCGATCGACAAGATTCCTTCGACAGAGAACGCGCGGCGCGAGTTCGAGCAAGTCGTCGCAACCTTGAATCAAGCTCACGACGCGGCCGCGACTCTGCCGTGGCAAACCCCCGCACCCCGCAAGGCCGCACGAAGAAGCTGATGCACGTTAGGCTGGCGACGTGTTACATGGTGTGATACAAGTTTCGATTATGAGCGCGCTGAACGTTAGAGTCGATCCGAGTACCGCGAGCTTCCTCGACCGGGTCGCACGAGAGACCGGCCGCACCAAGTCCGAAGTGGTGCGCCAGGCGCTTGAGAGTTTGCGCGAGCAAGGCAATCGGCGCGCGCCCGTGCCGCCCGCCCAGGCGATGGCCCATCTGCTCGGATGCTGGGATAGTGGCGGCATGCGACTCTCCGAGCGGACCGGCGAGCGCTTCGCCCAACTCTTGCGGGAAAAGAGCAATGGCCACCGTACTGGTCGACGCCGGACCGCTCGTCGCGCTAATCGATCGCGGTGACTCTCATCACCAGAGTTGCCGGGACGCGCTGACGACCATTCGCGACCCGCTGGGCACAGTCTGGCCTGCCTTTACGGAAGCGATGTATCAGCTGCGGTCATCTGCCGATGCCCAGCGCGCGTTGTGGGGCATGATAAACGTCGGCGCTGTGCGATTCGTTGAGCTTGGGCACGACGATTGTCCGCGGATGCGCGAGTTGATGTGGAAATACCGCGACCTGCCGATGGACCTCGCCGACGCCGCGCTCGTGCGGGTTGCCGAGCGCGAGCGTCTGCGGCGCGTCTTTACCATCGACCGGCACGACTTCGAAGTCTACCGGCCACACCGCCTCGGCCGCTTTGAGATCCTTCCCTGACAAGTTATAAGGCGAGGATCGAGCGCACTTTTGCGCCGACGTCGCGCGCCGCGAGCACGTCGGTGATGATCGCGGCAGCATCGGCGCCAGCCGCCAGAATTTCCGGAACCGTCGCTTCGGTGATCCCGCCAATCGCGACGATCGGAATCTTGACCGCTGCACGCACCGCGCGAAGGTTCTCGAGGCCCCGGCCTGCGACGATGTTCTTCAGGCCGCCCGGATACATCGGGCCGAATCCGATATAGTCCGCGCCACCATCTTCGGCCGCGCGCGCCTGCTCGACGCTATGCGTCGACACTCCGACGATCGCGCTCGCACCGGCGATCCGCCGCGCGGCGGCGAGCGGTAGATCGTCCTGCCCGAGATGCACCCCGTGCGCATTGGCGAGCATCGCGATATCCACCCGATCGTTCACGATCAGAATCGCATCATGGGCACGGCAAAGCGCGGCGATCGCGCGCGCCGCCGCAAGGAAGTCGCGCGCCGGCACGTCCTTCAACCGCAGCTGCATGATCCGCGCACCGGCGTCGAGCATCGTCGCGGCGAGCGCGACCGGCTCGTGCGCAAAGGCCACGTCGACCATCGCGTAAAAGTGCGAAGGTATCTTCATCGCGAGAGAGCGCGAGATTCCTGGTCAGTCGCTACCGATCATGCGCCGGGGAACTTGGTCAGGACGATCTTGTGGTCGGTAATTTTCTTTCGCAGCGTGTTGCGATTGAGCCCGAGCATCCGCGCCGCGCGGACCTGGTTGCCGCCGGCCCGTTTCAGCGCGAGTTCGACCAGCGGCCGTTCGATCTCGGCAACCAGTCGATGGTACAAATCGCGCGGCTCTTCGCCGCCCGGCGAATCGAACCATCCCGCGATGCGGCCCGAGATTATTTCGCCGAGCGGGGTGCCGTCGGGATGGAGACCGGCGCCCGCGCCAACTCCGCCCGGGCGTGTGAGTTCGATATCTTCGGCGCGGATTGTGGTGCCCGGCGCGAGCAGCGCCGCGCGCATCACCGCGTTTTCCAGCTCGCGCACGTTGCCCGGCCAGTTCGAGTTCTCAAGCTTGGCGCGCGCCTCGGGGCTGAGCGTACTGGCGCGCGCGCCCATCTCGTCGGCCGCCTTGCTCACGAAATAATTTGCAAGCTCGGCGATATCTTCGCGGCGCTCGCGCAGCGCCGGCATCTCGATCGGAATCACCCGGAGTCGGAAGTACAGATCCTCACGGAATTTGCGCTGCGCGACCAGAGTCTCGAGGTTCTGGTTGGTCGCCGCGATCACGCGCGCCTTCAGCTTCAGCGTCTCGACGCTGCCGACCCGGTTGAACTCGCGCTCCTGCAACACGCGCAGCAGCTTGGGCTGCAACTCGACCGGCAGGTCGCCGATCTCGTCGAGGAAGATCGTGCCGCCGTCGGCCATCTCGAATTTGCCGGCGCGGCGCTCGGTCGCGCCGGTGAACGATCCGCGCTCATGCCCGAACAGCTCGCTTTCGAGCAGCCCCTGCGGAATCGCGGAGCAGTTGACGGCGACGAACGGCGAGCGCCATCGCGCGGACTTGAAATGAATCGCACGTGCGACCAGTTCCTTTCCGGTCCCGCTTTCACCGCTCAGCAACACGGTCGCGTCGTTGGTAACGACCCGGCCGATCAACTTGTACACGTCCTGCATCGCGGGGCTGCGCCCGATGATCTCGCCGCCGACCAGTTGGCGATTCACCTCGTCCTTGAGCCGATTGAGCGAGGCAGCCTGCGCTGCGATTTCGATCGCGCGGCGCACCGCGGCTGCGACCAGGTCGAGATTTGCAAACGGCTTGGTCAGGTAGTCGTGCGCGCCGCGCTTCATCGCCTCGACCGCATTGTTCATCGTGCTCGCCGCGGTGATCACGATGATCAAGGTGCGGACGCCCTCGGCGTGCGCGGCGGACAGGACCTCGAGGCCGCCCGCGCCGGGCATGATGATATCGAGGAGCGCGACGTCGAAGCGGTTACTGTGCAGCGCCGCGAGTGCCGCCGCGCTGTCGGCTGCCTCTTCGACGCGCAGTCCGTCGGCTTCGAGACGATGCCTCAAAACAAGGCGGATCGCGGGATCGTCGTCCGCGATTAGAACCGCCGCGCCGGTGCCCGGGTCTTTGACCGGCTCGTCGAAATTAGGACTCGATACGCTTGCGCCCATTGATGTAGTGCTCACGGGCACTAATGGTAACAGTATGTGCGATCTTGTCGCCAATGGGCAGTGGGTGCCGGAAATACCTCGTGTTTGGGCGGGTTTATTTTTGGGAATCCGGTGAGCGGCTGCCTTGCCGGCTCTTGCCGCGGCGGTTATTTCGGGGGAGATGGGAATTTCGAGCGTGGGTTTTTGTGCCTGGGTTACTCAATTGAGAAAGGTGGGTGCTGCTTCAACACTGAATTATCTTACACCACTACAGTAGGAAAGTACATAAGCTGAGCGCGGGGGAGGAGGAAGGACCGGATCCGGATGCGAAACCCATAGTGGGTTTCGTTTTTCACACTTCCCGTTGGTGGGAGAAAAAAATAGGATGCGGCGCGAAGCGCGCCCGTTAGAAGTTTGGGGGGCACGCAGAATGCGGGTGGAGTTCAATCTGCCGAAGGTCAGGCGTTGCAGGACCTCGCCGTTATTTTGACGGGAAGTGGACACGTGAAAATAATAGCTAAGCCAGTAGGAGTAATGGGCGGAGCGGTGCGAGTCAGAACTCGGTGTGAGTTCAGCGGAAGTGTTCGGTGTCCGGCCTTAGGTGCCACTCTTGGGTGAATTTTGCAGCCGAGTTGTGGAATCGCGAATTCGTAGCCCAGCGGGGATATTGCGGGTAGAAGCAAATGTCGGCAAGAAAGATGTTTCCGGTTTTTTTTGGTGCTCGAAGTTGTGGCTGAGGCGATTACTACCGTTCCTGGGGATTTTTTCCGGGTTGGTACTTCTGGATGTTGCTAGATATCCTTAATATCGAGAGGAGGCAAGACTTTAGAGCTGAAGTTTCTGTCTGGTTCGATGGGGCTCGGGGTCAGGACGAATCGACTCCTCAATTTAAGTGTGTGTCGCGTCGGGCTTCACGCATTGGGATGATCCGAGTGTTCGGAATCTTTTGCCGGAATTCTTCGTGGGGGAGGTGATTGGAGTCAATCGCAAGGATGGGTTTTTCGGGCAGAATGCCGAGCTTCACTTTGGGAATCCTTCCGTAGGAAGACCAATGATTCCTTCTTCGTTGCGGATCGGCTGGCGAGTGCATCTTCAGTGGTGTTGGCCGTGAGAAAATCCGGGTTCCTCGGTTCGCCGGAAGAAACGAAACGCTAAGGAGTTTGGCAGCATCGTAAAGCAATGGATCGCACTCACTTCGAGTCCTTCGACTCCACGTTATCGTCAGGTGACCGAGAGGAGGTCTCGGAACGGCGAACTGCCCGCGGTTCCATTGCGATCCTTCTTCCGGGCGCCTCGCCCTTCCGACGATTGCATGCCGTCGAATATTTCGACCGCACAAGAAGGTAGAGGGGCGGAGGATCGCGTTGGCGAGGCTCGTCGCCTAATTGCGAGCATGGCGGTGTGATCGTGGATGGCGACGGAGTCGCCTTCATCACGGGCAGGGACGCCCGTGCGACTAGCTTTTCCTATTTATCCGGGGCGGGAGTCGGGGGTTACTACTGGGAGGGTTATTTTGAAGGTCATGCCTTCTTTTGATGTTGTGCCTTCCCGGGCTTTGTCGACGCCGCCGCGTTGGGCCCAGAGGCGGCCGCCGTGGAGGGCTATTATTCGTTGGCATAGGACGAGGCCTAAGCCGGTGCCGGCGGGTTTGGTGGTGAAGAAGGGGGTGAACAGTTGGGAGAGTTGCTCCTCCGAGATGCCGGGGCCGCTGTCGCTTATCTCGACGCGCAGGAATTGGCGGCGCTGGCCTTGCGCGGTCATCCGGAATTCGGTTTCGATTCGGGTGTGCAGGCGGATTGTGCCTGACGCGCCGATCGCTTCGACTGCGTTCTTGATCAGATTCAAGAATGCGCGCTCCAAGGCGCCGGTGTCCCCGACTACATCGGGAAGGCTCGGGTCGAAGTCCTGTATTATCGACAGTCCGTCGGGAGGATTGGGGAACAGCCCCGCCATCCGCATCGTAGAGTGCAGGACCTGGTGGATATTGACCGGCGCAAGACTCATCCGGGCCGGCGCGCTGACTGCGAGCACCTGCTCGACCAGCGAGGTTATCCGCTCGACGCCGGTCAGGATCACGTCGCAGTATTGCTGAGCGCGGCCGTCGTCGGGATACATCCCGGCCATCAGCTCGGCGGCGCCCTTGATGCCGGTCAGCGGATTCTTGACCTCATGAGCGAGGCCGGCCGGCGATAACCTTAGACTCAAGTCTCCGCTCGACGCCGCCTCGGCCGCCTCTTTTTCGTGCGACAGGTCGTGGAGCAACACGACGACGCCGCTTGGACGGACTTCACGGCGACGGACCTCGCTGGAATGATCGCCACTCGGCTGATTTTGCGCCCGGTCTTCTGGATGTTCTTCCGGAGATCTTCGGGACGTTCTTCGGCGCCGAGCAGTGGCGAGACTTCGGCCCGGACTGACAGCTCCCGAGGCCCGATCGTCAGTACCGTCTCGAGATGGCCCAAGTCCTGACCGCTGAGCAGGCACGTCGCGACCATCCGGGCGAGCCAATCGTTCTGCCGGATCAAATCAGCGACGGTCAGGGCGGTCACCGGCGACACGGCAAGCATCGTCTCGGCGGCCGGATTGACGACCTGGGGTTCCATCGCGGGCGAGAGCACGAGGATCGCGTCGGTCAGGCTGTCTATGATGTCACGCCAGAGATTCAATTTGAGTAACTCGTTGTCTGGGGCCAGCGTACCCGGCGACGACGGGCTTAGGCAAAGTAACACAAAGAACTGGAACAGCTAAATTGAAGGTACGGAATGCACACCTGCGACGAGATTTGCGAGTATCTGAGGGCATAAATCAACTAGAATGCTTTTATAGATTAGACTTTTTAATGGTTCATCCACCCCCAATGGGTTGATTCAGGTCGTCTTGGTCGGTAGGGTTGGCGAAGTTTCTCGGGGGAGAATGACTAAGACCAAGCCTATCTATCTTGTACTAACGTTGCTGATGACGAGCCTGCTCGTCGCCGGCGGCGCGTCCAATTACGCTTTTGCCGACGATTATGACGGGTCGGAAGGTCCCGCGACCCTGTCTGACTCGCAGCCGCCCAGCCTCGTCGGCCAGAGCAGCGGGTTCGCGCTCGAGACCCCGGCCGAAGAAGGCGCTCAGCCGGTCAGATTCGTGCTGCCGGAGCCCAAGCCGGTCGCACCGTTCCCGATTCTTCTTAACCGTTACGTCCGCCATTACCTGTCCGATATCGTCAACTCGCCCGACCAGTTGCAGGATACGTTTGATCGGAGCCATCCCTACATGGCCGACATGGTTCGAGTGCTGAGGAGCTACGGCCTGCCTGACGACCTGGTTTACCTGGCCTTTGCGGAAAGCGAGTTTTCCCGGCGCGGCAAGGGTCCGTGGCAGTTCAATAGCGATACGGCGCGGCGCTTCGGCCTCCATATAGATAACTACGTCGATGAGCGGCGCGACCCCGTGATGTCCACCAAGGCGGCTGCCGAGTACCTGGCGACGCTGCATGACGAGGCGGGCGACGATTGGCCGATGACCGTGGTCGCGTGGAATAACGGCGATCGGGCGATCGACCGCTTCTGGTCCCTGCGCGGACCTAACATGGAGCGGTTCGGCAACCGGCTGCCGCGGCGGACGCGCGGATTGCTTGGGCGGTTCATGGCGGTCGCGTATATAGCGCATCACGCGGACACCTACGGAATCACGACTATCAAGCTCGACGAGCCGCCGCCCTACGAGATGTTGAGCGTGCAAGGCGGCACGCCGCTCAGCCGGGTGGCGCTCGATCACGGCACCACCCTGCAGCATCTGCATGAACTCAACCCGGCGCTGCTGCGCGACGTCGTTCCTCCGTATGAGCGCTCGTACAGCGTGCGCGTCCCGGTCGCGAGCAGCGCCAGCGGCTATCGTCGAGTCAATTTCTAGCTACATTCTTTTCGGCTTTTTCACTTTCTCACTTCCTCACTTCCGTGCTCGCGATAGTTCAATCGCGGCTTGAACGCGGGTATTGTTTGGCTCGCGAGTTCCAAAATGATTAGTGCAGACCAGGCCCTCGAGATCGTACTTCAGAATGTCGCGCCGCTCGGAGTGGAGCGCGCGCCGATTCTGGACGCATCGGGGCGCGTGCTCGGCGAGGACATTCGCTCGCCGCGCGATATCCCCGGCTTCGACAACTCCGCGATGGACGGGTACGCGGTGCGCGCGGCTGATGTCGCGGCGGCGTCGGAGGAAAAGCCGGTGAGGCTCGCCGTCGTCGAGACAGTCGGCGCGGGGCAGATGCCGACGCGTCGAATCGAAGCGGGACAGGCGACTCGCACGATGACGGGCGCGCCGATTGCGGAGGGCGCCGACGCGATCGTCCAGGTGGAGCGGACTCGCGGCAGCGGCGACGTGGTCGAGATTATGGCGCCGGCACCGGAGCGCAGCTTCATCCGGCCGCGCGGCGAGGACTTGCGCGCCGGAGAACTCGTGATCGCGGCGGGCAAGGTGCTCGCGCCGGCGGACCTTGGGATGCTCGCGGCGGTGAATCGCGCGATGGTCGAGGTTGTGCGGCGGCCTCGAGTTGCGATCGTCTCGACCGGCGACGAGCTGGTCGACGTCGACGAGGCTCCGTCGGGAGCGCAAATCGTCAACTCGAGCGCATACGCGCTCGCGGGTGCGATTGGCGAGGCGGGTGGCGAGCCGGCGATCCTGAAAGTGGCGCGCGACACGCCGGAAGAGATTGCGGCGAGGCTTTCCGAGGCGATGCAATTCGACGTGGTGCTATCGACGGGCGGAGTGTCGGTCGGGCAGTTCGATCACGTCAAAGGGGCGCTGGACGAACTCGGGATGCGTCAACTGTTCCATGGCGTCGCGCAGAGGCCGGGGCGTCCGCTCAAGTTTGGAACCGTGGGCTATCGGCCGATATTCGGATTGCCGGGGAATCCGGTTTCGACGATGGTTTGCTTCTACCTGTACGCGCGGCCCGCGATCCTCAAGATGGCGGGGCGGCGTCGAGTCGGGCTGCCGCGAGTGAAAGCGCGATGCGCCGTCGACATCAGAACTGCGAAAGATCTGACTGAGTTCGTGCGCGTAAAAATCGAGCGCGACGGGAGACGAGTTGGTTGCGACGCCGACGGGGAATCAGGGCTCGGGGATTTTGAGTTCGCTGTCGCGCGCCGATGGGTTGCTGATCGGTCCGTCGACGGAGAGCCTACTGAAGGCTGGCACCTCACGCGACGGTATTGCTGCTCGGCGCGGGCGCCGGCGACATCGCGGCAGTTGCCGAAGAAGATGACGTTCGAGGGACGCCGCCACAACCACTGAATTATGAGCGTGGCGAGAACGCCGAAGATCGCGGCGCCGACGATTACGGTGGTGAGCTTGAATTGTATAATCACGCCGAACGGCAGAAGGTAGAAATCCACGGGCTGCGGCTGGAAGTTCGCGTAGACGACATATGCGACCCACAGCACCACGATCGTGCCGATGATGAATTTCGGATTCTTGGCAAATGCGGGCATCGCGAGCGAACCTCCTGCGCGGGGGCGAATTGAGAAAAGCTTGGCGGTTGAAATCGCGGATGTCAACGCGGGCGGGCGCAGCGGAATTTATGCGGCGGGGTTAAGGGAGTCGCGATGAATTTTCGGGTCGGCAACGGATTCGATTTTCATCCGCTGGAAGCGGGGCGGCGTCTCGTGCTGGGCGGAGTTGAGATCAAACACGACAAAGGACTGCGCGGGCATTCCGATGCGGACGTCGTCGCGCACGCGCTCGCCAATGCGATCCTGGGGGCTCTGGGAGCGGGCGACCTCGGACGGCATTTCCCGGACAACGATCCAAAGTACAAGGACGCGGACTCGATCGCGCTGCTTGCTGAAGTGTGGAAACTCGCGCGGGCGGGAAAATGGCGGCTCGGCAACGCCGACCTGACGATTTTTGCGCAGGCGCCGAAGCTCAAGCCGTATCTCGATGCGATGCGCGCGCGGCTCGCGGGAGCGCTCGGCGCGGAGGAGTCGCGGGTCAATGTGAAGGCGTCGAGTCCGGAGGGAATCGGGGCGCTCGGGCGTGGCGATGGAATGGCAGCGGCGGCGATCGTGATGCTCGAAGCGGACTGACGCAAAATGAATGACGACGCGGCGATTTCGCGCGGTGGGGATCAGAAGTCGTCGTCGCTGCTGGAATCGTCGCTGGTCAGGTCGCCGGTGCTTTCGAGTTCGTTGACGGCTTGGTCGAATTCGGGGCCGCTGAATTCGTCGCCCATCTCGGTGCCCATCCGTTTCATAACGCGGGCGACACTTCTCGGGTCGTTCTCGTCGAGGTCGCGGAGTTTGGATGGATCGGAGAGCGAATCCATCCGCGACTCGTCACTGCGAGGCATCGCGAATCGCGACATCAGGCGGCGCATTTTCTTACTGCCGCAGTGCGAGCAAACGGCGTTAATTTTTTCGCTGACGCGGGTGGTGAGCACGCTGGTCAGCTTGCGGCACTTTGCGCATTGGTATTCGTAGATCGGCATACAATCGAGAATTCTATACTACTCCGAACAGTGCGCGAGCGTTGGCGGTCGTTGCGGCGGCGATTTCCTCGATCGTGGCGCATCGTAGATGTGCGATCGCGGCGACTGTTTCCTTGATGAAGGCGGGCTCAGTTAGCTGGCCGGCGAACTGGCCGCCGTAGGGCCACGGGCCGTCGGTTTCCACCAGCATCCGATTACTGGGGAGCATTCGAGCGAGTTCCTGATCGCGCTGCCGGTAGGCGACTTCCGGACTCAGCGAGATGAAGTAGCCGGCGTCGATAATCGCGCGCGTGGTCTGCTCGTCGGATTTGTGCCAATGGAAAACCGCGCTGCGAACTTTCGCGTCGCGAATTATCGCGAGTGCTTCGGCGGCGCGTCGATGGGGCGCGTGGAGGATCATCGGTAGTCCAAGTTGGGTTGCGAGTCGGGCGAATTGTGCAAGGCGCTTTTTCGCTTGCGCATCGACAGCGGCGTCGCTCGCGCGATCTCCATACCAGGGCAGGCCGACTTCTCCGATTGCGCAGATCGAGTTGCGCTCGCGCGCGATCATTTCGGCAACCGCGTCGGCGTCGAGATCAGTGTGCTCGAGCCGCTCGGGATGGAGACCGAGCGCTGGATAGACGACGCGCGCGTGCGTGTGAGCGAGGTCCATCACTTTGCGATTCGACGCGGGGTCTGTCCCGGGCACGACCATCGCAGTCACGCCCGCGTAAAGTGCGCGCTTGATACAGGCCGAAGGGTCGGGATACTGGTCAGCGTCGAGATGAATGTGAGTGTCTATCATATGATCCCGCATACGCGCGGCGTCATTATAACAGCCGCGGGGCGCGTTCGTATCGCGGGGAGCATCGCGCGATGAGCGAGCTGCGGCTGATGTGGCGCAACACGCGGATGGTCGTGTTGTGCGCGATCTCGGCGGCGCTTTATGCGGCGGTGCTGGTTCCATTCAAGGTGGTGCCGCTGATTCCCGGCGTCACCGAGCTGCGGCCTGCCAACGCGATACCAGTAGTGTGCTCGTTCCTGTTCGGTCCGGCGGCGGCGTGGGGATCCGCGATCGGCAATATGATCGGAGATTTTTTCGGCGGCGTGTCGCCGGGTGACATCTTCGGATTTTTCGCCAACCTTGCCTACGGATGGATTCCGTACAAGGTGTGGGAGCTGATCGGGCGCGGGCAGAGTCCGATCAACCATTCGCCGCTGGGGATTCTCAAATACGTAATCGCTTGCCTGGCCGCGAGCGTGCTCTGCGCGGACCTGGTGGGATGGGCGGACAACGTGCTGGTGATACGGCCGTTTGCGATGCTGGGCAACGTGATCATTTTCAACAACATGGCGTCGGCGATGGTGCTGTCGCCGTTCATCCTGGCCGCAGTTTATCCGCGGGTGCAGAAGGGGCGGATGCTTTACACCGACGTGATGCCGGAGGTGAAGCTGAAACCGGTAGGAATTCGCGCGACCGGATTTGCGATGCTGATCGCGGGCGAGGGTGGCGCCTGGATTTTCGGAAACCTGCTCTCGACTGGTAGCTGGGCGCCAAAGTTTCTGCCCGCGTGGATGATGGTGGCGCCGTACGACAAGCCGGTTGCGATAATCGTGGGGCCATTTCTCCTACTGGCATTCGCGGGTTTGTTCATGATGTGAAAACCGATACGCAAATCGAAAATGCGGCCGCTGCGGCTGTGGTAGCCGATGCGGTGAGCGTCGATGAGGTGACGTTCACCTATCACGGCGCGGCGAAGCCCGCACTCAGCCGGGTCAGCTTCGCGCAATCGGCCGGTGAAATGATCGGGGTGATGGGCGCGTCGGGCGCGGGCAAATCGACGCTGGCGAAGTGCCTCAATCGAATCGTGCCGAAATTCGAGGACGGCGATTTCAGCGGCGCGATCCTGATCGGAGGCGAGCAGTTAGCGCGTCTGCGCGTATGCGAAGTCGCCCCCAAGGTGGGCATGGTCTTCCAGGATTTCGAGTCGCAATTGTTCTCGACCAACGTTGCGCATGAAGTCGCGTTTGCGATGGAGCAAGTCGGGATGGACCGCGCGGATATGAACCGGCGAATCGCGCCCGCTCTGGAAGCGGTCGGGCTGAAGGGATTTGAGCATCGCGATCCGACTTCGCTGTCGGGCGGTGAGAAGCAGCGGCTGGCGATCGCGTCGGTGCTGGCGCTGCGTCCGCGGCTGATCGTGCTCGACGAGCCGACCACCGATCTCGATCCGGAGGGCAGAGCGGAAGTGTTCGCGTTGATTCGAAAGCTGCGCGAGCAGGGCTTGAGCCTTATTGTAATTGAGCACGAGTCGGAGGAACTGCGTGGCGCCGATCGAATTATCGTTCTGCGCGAAGGAGAGATTGTCGCGGACGACTCGCCACGCGCGGTGTTTGCGCGGACCAGCCTACTCGAGGAGTGCGGAGTGCGTCCGCCCGGACTTGGGCACGCGCTCAAGTTGCTCGGAATCGAGGCGGAGGCGGAAAGCGTCGAGCAGGCGCATGACGCGATCGTTCAGGCATATCCTCATCTCGCAATCACAGGCGGGGACGCCCGTGCCACTGGGAATGCGGCAGCAGCTGAAAGTCGGCAGACTGGGGCGGCGCTGGTCGAAGTGGAAAATGTGAGCTTCAGCTATGCGGGGCCGCGAGTCCTCGATGCGATCGATCTTCGGGTCGAGGCCGGGGACTTTCTTGCGATCGTCGGGCAGAACGGTTCGGGCAAAACCACACTGGCCAAACAGATCGTGGGGTTGCTCAATCCGGCGACGGGGCGGGTGAAGCTGTCGGGCAAGGATCGCATCAGTATGCGTCCGGCGGAGACGGCCCGCGAAGTTGCGTACGTGTTTCAGAATCCGGACCATCAGATTTTCGCCGCCACGGTTGAAGAGGAAGTCGCGTTCGGTCCGCGCAATTTCGGGCTCGACGATGAAGAGATCAAGAAACGATGCGAAGAAGTTCTGATCGCGGTCGGCCTCCAGAATGAACGGAAGAGCGATCCGTTTCTGCTCAGCAAAGGCGAGCGCCAGCGAATCGCGGTCGCAAGTGTGCTGGTGCTGCGGCCGCGGATGCTGATCCTCGACGAGCCGACTACGGGACTCGACCATCGCGAGCAACTGCGCATGATGGCCCTGGTGCGCGACTTGAACCGATCAGGAATCGCGATTGTGATCATCACGCATACGCCGTGGCTGGTCGCGGAGTATGCGCGCCGGGTGGTGCTGATGCGAAAGGGCGCCAAGATTTTCGACGGCGGCGTGCGCGAATTTTTCATGCATGACGAGTTGCTTAGGAGTTCGTCGTTTCGGCCGCCGGAAATCACCGAGCTTAGCCGGCGCTTCGGCACGCTCGCGCTGACGACCGAGGAGTTCGTCGAGTGGGTGAAGGGACGCGCCTAGATGCCGATCTACCTGTACATCGATCGCGGGACTTTTGTTCATAGACTGCATCCGACGGTCAAAGTGTTCGCACTGTTCATCATGTTCTGGTCGGTGTACTGGGTGGACAACCCGATCGCTCTGCTGTTTCCGATTGGAGTGCTGATGCTGTGGGTCGCGCAGTTGACCGATTCGTGGCCGAACTTTTATCGGCTCCGCTGGCTGTTTGTGATTCTGATTTTCACGACCACGCTGATGTGGATGGTTTTCTATCAGCTTGGGACGCCGCTGTTTTCGATGACGCTGTTTCATCTCGCGCCGCATTCGATTCGCGTGCCGCTCGGCCCGTACACGAGCACGTTCCGATGGGGTGGGCGTCCGGTGATGCTGAAAATCACCTGGCTTTCGATCACTTTCGGGGTCGGACGCGGGATCAAGCTGGCAGAGCTGCTGGCTGCGTCGGTGCTATTTTTGTCGACCACCAAGATCGAAGAGTTCACTTATGGACTGCAGCGGATGAACGTTCCGTACCGGGTGAGCTTTGCGATCTCGCTCTCGTTTCGATTGGTGCCGCTGTTTATCGACTCGGCGGTGACTATAGTCGATGCGCAGCGGTTGCGCGGTTACGACTTCGACGCGGGCGGTCCGATCGAGCGGGTGCGGCGCTACGTGCCGGTAGTGATACCGGTTTTCATGGGAGCGCTGCGCAAGGCGAACAACATGGCGATGGCTCTGGAAGCGCGCGGCTTCGGATTCACGCGGGAGCCTACGACGTTTATCGAATACCCGGTGGCGGCATCGGATCGCATTGCATTCGCGGCGTTGATCGCGCTCGGCATTTTTTATTTCCTGTTATATTACACCGGGCTCGGCGGAATCGGGCCGGCCAAATAGTGCACAAGAGGCTTCGAGATGAGTAGCAAGGCGGAATTTTTAAAGCATCCGATCGAACACGTCGATATCACGCGTGAGAGCGTGGTGCCGATCGTCGAGGCGATGGGACAGATGGCATACAGCGCGCGCGACTTGCATCGCGCGGCGCAGATTTACGATCGGATGCTGCGCGATCGCGATTGCGGCGTGATCCTGTGTCTTGCGGGATCGCTGATCAGTGCCGGATTGAAGCGGGTCTTCACCGACATGATTCGCAATCACATGGTCGATGCGATCGTGAGCACCGGCGCGAATATCGTCGACCAGGATTTCTTCGAGGCGCTCGGCTATCGGCATTGGATGGCCGAGGATCGCTTCAAGTACGGACTCGACGACGACAAGCTGCGCGAGATGCATATCGATCGAATCTACGACACGCTTATAGACGAGGACGAGCTCAGGGTCTGCGACGAGACGATCCAGAAAATTGCCGACCGGCTCGAGCCGCGGGCGTATTCATCGCGCGAGTTTGTGGGCGAGATGGGCAAGTATCTTTCCGAGACTGGCGCGAAGACGGCCGCGAGTATCGTGCTGGAGGCGTTTCGCGAAGAGGTGCCGATTTTCTGCCCGGCGTTCAGCGACTGTTCGGCCGGATTCGGGTTGGTGGCGCATCAGGCGGCGCGCCACGGAAAACCTAAAGTATCACTTGATAGCGCAAAAGATTTTTACGAGCTGACCCGGCTCAAGGTGAAAAATCAAAGCACCGGGCTCTTCATGATCGGCGGCGGAGTGCCGAAAAATTTCGCGCAGGACATCGTGGTCTCGGCCGAGGTGCTGGGTCATGACGTGCCGATGCATAAATACGCGATCCAGATTACCGTCGCCGACGTGCGCGACGGCGCGCTCTCGGGCAGCACGCTCAAGGAAGCGAGCAGTTGGGGCAAGGTCGATACGACGTACGAGCAGATGGTGTATTGCGAGGCGACCATCGCGGTGCCGCTGATCGTGGGATATGCGTATCACAAGCGCGGATGGGAAGGGCGCGCGTCGCGGAAGTGGAGCTCGTCGTTGGACCGGGACCAGGTGTAGGAAGACTTCTTCGGTGTTAAAAGAAAAGAGGACTATGTAATGTTGTTCGTGATTATCGGTCACGACGGACCTGACGGCGCGGCGCTCCGGCCGCGGATTCGGCCGGCACATCTGGAGAATCTGCGGCCGCTCGTGAATGCGGGCAAGGTCAAGATCGCGGGGCCGTTTACCGATGGCAGTGGCAGTCTGATTATCGTCGATATGGAGAGCGAGGCGGAAGCGAGAGCATTTGCGGAGAGCGATCCGTATACGACTAGTGGAGTGTTCGCGCGCGTCGAGGTGAAGCCGTTCCGACAGGTTTTTCCGGAATAGGAATTGGAGTGTCGATGGCAGGAGCGTTGTCCAGCTTAAAGATCGTAGAAGTAGGCGAGATGGTCTCGGCGCCTTATTGCAGCAAACTGCTGGCGGACATGGGCGCCGACGTCGTCAAGATCGAGCGGCCGGGCGCGGGAGATCGCGCGCGGACGCGCGGGCCGTTTCCCGGCGACAAGCCGAATCCTGAGACCAGCGGGCTGTTTCTTTATCTCAACACCAACAAGCGCGGCCTCACGCTCGACATCACGAAGCCCGACGGTTTTGAAATATTCGAGAAGCTAGTCGGTGATGCGGACATTCTAATTCACAACGTTACGCCGCCGGACATGGATCGGATCGGGCTCAGCTTCGAACGAGTGCATCGGGTGAATCCGAAGTTGATTATGACTTCGATTTTGCCGTTCGGTATGACCGGTCCGTATCGCAACTATCGTGCGGAGGACCTGACTCTCTGGTGCGCGGGCGGAGTGTGCGTGCTGAATGGCGGAGGGCCGGAGCATCCGGAGCTACCGCCGCTGAAGACGGCGGGGCAGCAGGCGGGCTACCAGGGCGGAGTGCATGGCGCGACCGCGACGATTGCGGCGGCATTCGCGCATCTGCGCGACGGCGAGGGGCAGCATATCGAGGTCTCGGTACAGGAGTCGATCGCCTCGATGCTGGAGATGACGTTCGAGTATTGGCCGTACATGAAAATGATCGCGACGCGACTCGGACAGAAGCCGCTGCAACCGGTCGAGACGATGCAGTGCAAAGACGGTTACATCTACCTCTGCTGTATCGAGGAGCATCAGTGGCGCTCGTTCGTCGACATCATGGGCAACCCGGAATGGGCCGACGAGGAAATTTTCAAGGACCGATTGGTGCGCGCGCTCAACTGGGACGCGCTTAAAGTGTTACTTGAAGAATGGGTCAGCCAGCAGACGGTGCTCGATTTGTATCGCAAGGCGCAGGCGAAGCGGGTTCCGTTCGCGCCGGTCTCGACGATGGGCGATCTTCTCAACTCGGAGCATCTGAAGGCGCGCGGATTTTTCGTCGAGATCGCGCAGCCGGTCGCGGGAAAGCATAAGTATCCCGGCGCGCCGCTCAAGTACGAACGGACGCCGTGGGAGATTCGGCGGCCGGCGCCGACGCTCGGGCAGCATAACGGCGAGGTGTACGACAAACAGCTCGGGCTCGCCCAATCGCGACTCGACGAACTCAAACGCAAAGGTGTGATTTAGCGATGGCGAAGCCGCCGCCACTTTCAGGAATACGGGTTTGCGATTTTACGTGGGTGTGGGCCGGCCCGTACTGCACGCTCCAGTTGGCTCATCTCGGCGCCGAAGTGATTCGCATCGAGACCAAGACGCGGCCGTGCGTGACGCGGATGCTGCCGCCGTGGCCGGGCGGAGTGTTCGACGGCCTCAACAAGTCGGGCTACTTCAACCAATACAACCAGGGCAAGAAGTCGCTGTCGCTGAATTTCAAGCATCCGGAGGCGTGTGAAGCGGCGTGGCGGTTGATCAAGCAGAGCGACATCGTGATCAACAACTTCGCTTCGGGTGTGATCGAGAAGATGGGCTTCGGATACGACGCGGTGAAGAAAGCGAATCCGAAGGTGATCATGATCTCGCTGTCGGGCTACGGCGACACTGGACCATACAAGGACTACGTCGCGTACGGGCCGGCGCAGGTTCCGCTGTCGGGGTTGTCGGCGTTGACGGGGTACAAAGGTTTCCCGCCGATGCATGCGGGGTTCAGCTACGCCGATCCCAACGCGGGAGTGCACGGCGCGTTCGCGTTGATATGCGCGCTGTTCCATCGCGCGAAAACCGGCGAGGGACAGTACATCGACATGAGTCAGTGGGAATGCGCGATGGACCTGCTGGCGGAGGGAATCCTCGAGTACACGATGAACGGGCGCGAACCTGAGCGAGTTGGAAATATCGATCCGCAGATGGCGCCGCATGGAATTTTCAAGTGCCTCGATCTGCCGGAGAAGGTGATGGACGTGACGATCGACCAGTGGGTGTCGATCGTGTGTGCGGACGATGCGGAGTGGGAACGCCTCGCGCGCGCGATCGGCAAGCCGGAACTGGCCAACGATGCGCGCTTCAAGACCCTCGCGGCACGGAAGCAGAACGAGGCCGCGCTCGAGGCGATCATCACCGAATGGACTTCGGGCCGGCGGGTTGCGGACGTCGTCGCGGAGTTGCAGAAGGCGGGCGTCGCAGCGTCGGCATGCGCTGACAGCAAGTACCTGTCGGAGGATCCGCAGCTGACTGAGCGCGGATACTTCGTGTATCGCGAGCATCCTGAGGTCGGTAAGCGGCAGCATTGCGGAATACCGTGGCGGATGAGCGCGACGCCGTGCGAAGTGAAGGCGGCGGCGCCGACGCTCGGGCAGCATACCAATGAAGTGCTGGCGGAGCTCGGCTACAGCAAGGCGGAAATCGATGCGATGCGGGCGAAGGGCGCACTCGATTAGAGGACGAGATCAAAATGCGCAGGCTGAAAGTTTTGCTCGATGGTCTCGCGTTTCCGGAAGGCCCGCGATGGCATGGCGGGAAATTTTATTTTTCCGACATGCATGCGCATCAGGTGCTCGCGGTCGATATGGCGGGCAAGTCGGAGGTCGTTTGCGAAGTGCCGGCGTGGCCATCGGGACTCGGATGGCTGCCCGATGGGCGGATGCTGTCGTCTCGATGACGGATCGAAAACTGATGCGGCTCGATCGCGACGGGCTGAAGACAGTCGCCGATATGAGCAAGCTCGCGCCGTTTCATTGCAATGACATGGTCGTCGATGCGGCTGGCCGCGCCTACGTGGGCAACTTTGGGTTCGATCTGCATGCGAACGAAACGCCTCGCGGGACGACGATTGTGATGGTTGCGGCTGATGGCGTCGCGCGAATCGTCGCAGAAGAAATGATGTTCCCCAACGGCATGGTCATCACGCCGGATGGAAAAACTCTGATCGTCGGCGAGACGTTCGGGCGGCGGCTCACTGCCTTCGACATTGCTGCAGACGGGTCGCTGAATAATCGGCGCGTGTGGGCCGAGCTCGACAAGAACTTACCCGACGGAATTTGCCTGGATGCGGAAAATGCGATCTGGGTTGCGTGTCCGACCGCGTCGGAAGTGATTCGGGTGAAGCAGGGCGGTGCAGTAACGGAGCGAATCAAAGTCGAGACGGACGCGTTCGCGTGCATGCTCGGCGGTCCTGATGGGCGCACGCTGTTTGTCGCGACGGCAGCGAACTCCGATCCTGAGAAATGTGCTGCGAATCGGACGGGCAGAATCGAGATCACGCAGGTCGAGGTGCCGCGCGCCGGGCTGCCCTGAGCGCGCAAGAACCCTCTGGCGCCAGCGGTCGCGGCGTGGCGTAATCTTACTTCGATGAGTGCGAACAACAACGGGACGAGCTTCGCGGCGCGGCGCAAACGGCTGATGGATGCGATCGCGCCGGGTGCAACCGCGATCTTGCCGAGCGCGCCGGTGGCGATCCGTTCCGGCGACGTCGAGTTCATCTACCGGCAGGACAGCGACTTCTACTACCTGACCGGTTTTGCAGAACCGGAATCTGTCGCGCTGCTTTCGCCGGGGCATCCCGACGGCGAGTTCGTCATGTTCGTTCGTCCGCGCGACAAGGAACGCGAGACGTGGACGGGCAGGCGCGCCGGGATAGAAGGCGCGATCGTCGAGTACGGCGCCGACAAAGCGTACGTGATCGACGAGCTGGAGAAAATTCTGCCGCGCTACCTGGAGAAGAGCGATCGCGTCCACTACCCGCTCGGCCTCAACGAGAAGATGGATGAGCGGGTGCTGAAGCTGGTGCGATGGGCGCAGAGCATGCGGCCGCGAAGCGGGATGGGACCGTCCTCGATAATCGATCCGCGCGATATCATCCACGAGCTGCGCCTCAAGAAGGAACCGGCCGAGTTGGAATCGATGCGGCGGGCGATGGAGATCTCCGCGGAGGCGCACAAGCGCGCGATGATGAAGGCGCGCGGCGGGATGAAGGAATGGCAGATCGAGGCGGAGGTCGATTACACGTTCCGCTCCAACGGCGCGACCGGGCCGAGCTATCCGTCGATCATCGCGTCGGGATTCAACGCGGCGACGCTCCATTACATCAACAACGATCGCGAGATGCGGAACGGTGAGCTGCTGCTGATCGACGCAGGTGCGGAGTACGACTTTTACGCAGCCGACATAACGCGGACCTCGCCGATCGGTGCGCGCTTCACGCCGTTACAACGCAGCCTTTACGAAGTAGTTCTCGAGGCGCAGCGGCAGGCGATCGAAGTGATCAAGCCGGGCGCGCGCTTCGACGATCCACATGAAGCTGCGTTGCGGGTGCTGGTCGATGGGATGCGCCAGCTCGGAATTTTGCACGGTTCGGCCGCCGAGATTATCGAGACCGGCGCGTACCGGCGCTACTACATGCATCGCACCAGTCACTGGCTCGGCATGGACGTGCATGACGTAGGGTTATACCGACTAGATGGCGCGTCGCGAGTGCTGGAGCCGGGGATGGTGCTGACGGTGGAGCCCGGGCTCTACATCAATCCGGACGACGAAGATGTGCCGGAGAGTTTCCGCGGAATTGGAATTCGAATCGAGGACGACGTGCTGGTGACAGACGACGGCTACGAAGTGATGACTGCGGCGACGCCGAAGATGGTCGCCGACATCGAGGCGCTCACTGCCGCATAGCGGATCCGATACTCACAAGATCGAATGACAGCCGGCGCGGGTCGCTTCGCAATTCGACCAGCACTCACCGATTTGGTTGTGGCAGTACCACTCGTCGTTGCCGCGTAGTTCGCACGCCTGGTAGGTGCGCTTGCATTCGTACTGGCATTTGACTTGCGCGTAGTCGCATCGATTTGCGCAGGCCGCGAGCGCGACCATAGTGAAAACAGCGATTGCGCCGATGACGCGCATCCGATTCGCCACTATGCTCGGCACTTACAATTCGAGCGCGCTCGCGGCGCCGACTATGGTCTTGGTGGCGTCGGCTTTGTCGCACCAGACTTCGACTTCGGCGCGTGAGCGCTTGCCTTCGGGACGACGCTCGACGATCAGGCCCTTGGGGCCGGTGGTATCGTTGCCCCAAACTACGTTGACCAGTCGCAGGTCCATCTTGCCGCCGTAGAGGAAGCCGAGGCCGAAGCGACGCGTCATCATTTCGGATATGAAGCAGACTGACATCATTCCCTGCACGACAATTTCGGGGAACCCAAGCTCGACGGCCTTTTGCTTGTCGTTGTGATAGTTGCGCGCGGGGCCGGAGAACGCCATGCACATGTCTTCGGTAATCGTGCGCATCGGGGAATCGATCGGCTCGCCGCTGCGTTCGCCGATTTTGAATGATCGTTTGGAATCTTTCTCGCGGGTGCGATCGACGACGAATCCCTGTTTGGTTTGATCGGGGAGAAGAAAACTCTGATGGGTCCGGCTGCGCGAAACGATCTGGCCGCTCGCGTTGCCGACGAGGACTTCGTTCACGACGTACTCGCGATCGCGCTTGAGATAACGGTCGACGATTACGGAGCGGGTCGTGATTCGCTCCCCGACCATCACAGGCCCGAACAGTTCCCATTCCTGGCGCGCGTGCAGGTTGCCGTAGATATTCGGCAGATACCAACCGAGCGTCTGGTAAACCGCGCTGTGAAGAATCAGCGCGGGTGCGACGGGTCCTCCGAGCGGAGACTTGTCGCGATACCACGGATTGTCGTCGCCGGTGCCGGCGATATAGGTCGCGACAAGATCGGGCGTGATGTCGTAGGTCATGCCGCCGAAGTCGCGGCCCACGTAAACTTCTTTGCGATCGAACATCTCGGTGCTCATAGTCGAATACCGCGCGCTAACTCTTCTGTTTGGTTTTGATCCGATCGTTGAATTTGGCGAAGTCGATTACGGCGCGGCGATGCGTCCCAGAGCCGATCTGCTCGACTTCATCGAAGGCGCGCACTGAAAACTCGAGTCGGCGTCCCTCGATTTTGGTCAGTTCTGCCTCAGCGCGCACGCGATGTCCCGGCGGCGTGGCCGCGGTGTGATTCACTTCGATCGACATGCCGACCGAACTCTCGCCCGGATCGAGGTAGGTGCGGATTGCGTCGATCGCCGCGTGTTCCATCATCGAGATCATCGTTGGCGTGGAGAGCACGGCTGCCAGCGTCGAGTCGAGATGGCTTGCGAGATCGACGGCCGCGACGGTCTTTGTTTCGGTGCCTTTTGTTCCAACTGGAATCGGCTTCATGGTCGGACTCCTTCAGCGCTTCAGTCCCATCGCGTCGAGCTTCTTGACGACCCACTCGACGCGGTCGTTGCCCCAGAACGGTTCGCCATCGACGATAAAAGTAGGCACGCCGAAAACTCCGTCGCGATCGCCGGTCGCGAACGCGTCCTGAAGTTCGCGCGGTCCGTCGTGATGCGCAAAGCGTTCGAACCCGTCGGCGTCGAGGCCGACTTCCTTCATCACCGCGGCGAGCGCAGCGCCATCCTCGATGTCAAGTTCGCGTTTGAAGAAGCGCTCGAACACGCGGTCGGAGTAAGGGCGGAAGAGGCCGTGCTGGTCGGCCCACAGACCTGTCATCAGAGATAGTTTCGAGTCAAAGATTTTTTGCGGACCGCGGATGATCATCCCGCGTGCGTTGGCGTAGCGGCGCGCGTCGAGGTAGAGGTAGCGCACTTTGCGCCATTCGCGCTCCGGGCGCTCGTCGACTTCTCCGCCAAATGCGCCGCGGACGTTCAATTCATGCGGGATGTAATGCAGGCGGACGCGATGCGATTCCATCAGCGCGTAAGCGGGCGCCATCGCGAGATATGCGAACGGGCTCTTGTAGTCGTAGTAGAGCTTGATGGTCAGGAGTTCGTCGGGCATGCGATCACTCGGTGCTGGATTTAGCATTTACTCAGGCGAAGAAACCTAACCCCTAACCCCTTCCCTCGAGGGAAGGGGAACAATCGTAGACAGAATTGCTAGTTACTCGGTGCCGGCGTTGCGCTTCAGGTAGTCGAGGATTGCGTCGCGCTCTTCCGAAGTCAGCGGGGGCATCCCGGCGTTTTGAATCTTCACTTCCATCATTGGGACCTGCGTTTCCCACATTGACGCAGTCATCTCATGCGGATTGTAGGGCACGTGGCAATTGCCGCATCGACTGGCGTAGAGCTGTGCGGCGGGACTGTTCGATTCAGGCAGCGACTGAGGTTTGCATCCGGCGAGCAGAACGAAGAGCGACGCAGCGCCGAGCGCGATGCTCGCGACCTTCGGCGTCGATGCTGATTTTCTAGGAGACCGGGATGCGCGCATCGGGGAAGCGGAGGGCAAGCTCGTGGCGGATCGATCCGATAAGCGCGCGGCGGTCATTTTCGTCAAGCGGTACCTTTCGTTCGGCTTCGGGACGGAGCCAGATGGGCCCGCGCCGGAGTTCGTCACTTTCAGTCTCGAAGCGCGGCAGCAGATGCCAGTGGACATGCGGCACCGAGTTGCCGAGGCATTCGTAATTCATTTTCCACGGCTTCGCGACCGTGGCGATTGCTTCCGCACATAGCCGCATCTCGTCGAACAGCGTGCGAGCGGCTTGTGTGGGCATCAGGTAGAGTTCGGTCACGTGAGCCTTTGAAATCAGCACGCAGTAGCCGCGATAGAACTGCTGATCGCCCAGGATCACGTAGCTCGCATCAAGCTCAGCGACGAAATCGCGGAAGGTGCCCGCATTGATCCGATCGATCATCTCGCACAGGAGACAAGCGGTTGTCATGACGCGCCCGCCGTGGAATTTTCCGTTGGCACCGGCACCAGCTTGATGCTCGCGTGCTTGAGCATCTCGGCGAGCGTGTGCAGCTTGTACTCCTTGGCGTAATACACGGTGCGCACGCCGGTGTTGATCAACACCTTGAGGCAGTGGATGCACGGGGTGTGAGTGACGTAGATGTCGGCGTCGCGAATTGCCGCGCCGTTGCGCGCGGCCTGCGAAATCGCGTTTATCTCGGCGTGGATGGTGCGGTAGCAGTTTTGCTCGACGTCACCGTCGGGTGTGCGCGATTCGTAGATGAGGCATCCGACCTCGGTGCAATGCGGCAATCCCGCCGGCGAACCATTGTAGCCGGTCGCGAGGATGCTGCGATCGCGGACAATCACTGCGCCGACTTTCGCGCGCAGGCAGGTCGAGCGCTCCGCGACTTCGCGCGTGATGGTCATGAAGTATTGATGCCAGCTCGGACGCCCGGTGCTCATGCCGGGCCTCGATTGATTCGCGCGCTCATTGCTATCTCCCGCACCTGATTCGCGCCGGCTAGATTCGAACACCGGGTAGATGACGAAACATCCGGTCATAGTGTGGCGCGTGATGGATGATTTCCTGCGTGTGATCGGCAGGACTCTGTGGCATCGCCGGTTCGGGCTGCACGATTGCGAGCGGCACGGGACTAAACGTGACGACGAACAGCAGCACCGTCAACCAGGCTGCGACGGCGCGGCGCGGGTTTAGCGGGGTGTCGCGATCGACGGTGGATGGATGCCCCAATCCGAGCGCGATCGACAGCACCGCCCACAGCAGCCATCCCCACCAAAGCTCGCGGCCGAGCGCGAGCGGTACCACTACCATCAACACGCAGGACACGACGAACAGGGTGGAGATCGCACGATGACGGCGCGGGAACAGCGCGTAAATCACGTGTCCGCCGTCGAGCTGGCCGACCGGCAGAAGGTTGAGCGATGTGACCAGCAGACCAATCCATCCCGCGAAAGCAATCGGATGCAGATTCACGTTGACGGTCGACGGATCCACGCCGAGCACCAGATGTGTAAGGGCGAGGAAGAGGAGCGAGCTGCCGAATTCGATGCCGCCGACGGTCTTATCGAGCGGGGTGACGTTCGAGAGCCAAAGTCCGACGATCAGTGCGGGAATGGCGACGATCACACCGGCCCACGGGCCGGCAGCGCCGATGTCGAACATCACGCGGCGCGTGCGCGGCATGGCCTTCAATCGAATGAAAGCTCCAAACGTTCCGGTGATGAAGAATGGTGGCGCGGGAATGAAGTAGGGTAGCGACGTCGGCACGCCGTGGTAGCGCGCAGTCAGGTAATGGCCCATCTCATGCGCGAGTAAAATCGCCATCAATGGAAGCGAGAAAGAAAGTCCCGAGCGCAATGCAGTAAGGGCGAGGATCGGGTGGAGGATCGACACCTCCTCATTGTTTATGTACGCGCCGGCGGTGGTGGTCGTCAGCAAGGTGAACAGGAAGAGGGCGACGTTGAGCGCAGGAATTCGAGGACGCTCGCGCGCCAAATCGGCTTGCGCCGGCCGGACAGCATAGCGCGGAATGTCGGTCAGAACAGTGGGAGCATCCTTGTGTGCGGCGATTTCATCCATCATCTTCGCCCGACTACCGATATCGATGAGCCGGGTCCTGAGCTGAAGTGCGTCGCGGCGTTTCCATCGCGGATCGCGATTTCGAGCAGGCCAAAGCTACCGAAAGTTGCGAGAGGAGCACCTTTGGGCACAGCGGCGTAGGTATCAACGATGCGAATCGGCGCGGCGCCACGCTTGATCCTAACCGAAAGCGATTGGTCACGAAAGCAAGCATGAAGCTGATCGGCCCGGCCGCGATCAATGTTGGTTACCAGGTTGCCGAAGCCGTCCACATAAATTACTTCGCCGCGAAGCTCCTGCGGCGTCTGCACGGGCTGCGGCAGCTCGAGCTGCTCAATCGATCGAAGCGAAGGGCCAAGCGATGCGATGGGCGTGCCGCGCGCGAGATGCGCGGCGGCCGGCGCAAAGATGTCGCGGCCATGGAAGGTAGCACTCACGTTGGTTAGACGATGGCGCGTCGAAGTCAGTTTCACGATTCGCTTAATACCCGCCTCGGATGCGGCCAGCCAGAGAACGCCGTTGTCGGGTCCGACCAGGCGGGCGCCGGCGCGAGTCTCGACGGCTATCGGGGCGCGTGCGGTGCCGACTCCGGGATCGACGACGACGAGGAAGGTCGTGCGCGGGGGGAAATAGCGCCAACACTCGCGCAGAACGATCGCGCCGGCGACGATCGACTGGGCCGGGATACCGTGCGTGATATCGATCACCGGAGTGTCGGGGGCAATCGACGCGATCACGCCCTTCATCGCGCCTACATAATGGTCGCGATAGCCGAAGTCGGTTATGATTGCGAGCGGGGAACGGCTTCGCGCGAGCGGCGGCATCGCGGTAGTAGACCGCGAAACACGGGTCCGACGCAATTTCTCGAATTTTGAATATCAATCGCGCAGAAAAATGAGACGCAACTTCCCGCCTGGCGGCTGGCAGAGCTGGCCCACGATATTATTTTGCTTCGCGCTCATAATTGGTTCGTTCCTGCGATTTTTTCGGCTCGGCTCGCGCGAGCTATCAATCGACGAATCGTTATCATGGTATGCGGCCGCCGCACCAAGCATCAGTGACCTGCTGCATATTCAGCATCAAATTGATTCGGGAAAACTGGCGGTTCACGAACTCGCACTGCGCGGATGGATGCGGCTCTTCGGTGAGAGCGAAGCCGCGATGAGATCGATGTCGGCGCTGATCGGGGCACTCTCGATCGTGCTGGTGTTCATCCTGGCGGCGGAAATCCTCTCGGCGGTGTCGGCCACCGAAGCCGAGGATCGTCAGCAAGGCAGAATCTACGTTATCGCAGCGATATCGGCGCTGCTGTTCGCAGTCGGACTTCCGGCGGTCGAAATAGCGCGCCAGGCGCGAATGTATTCGATGACGCAAGCGTGGATACTGGCGCAAGTCATCTTCATCCTTCGCGCGCGGCGACTCGGCGGACTCGCCAACTACGCGGGAGTTTCGATCTTTACCGCGCTCGCCGTCGCCACCAACTTTACCGCGTTGCTGGTGCTCGGGTCGGAGACTCTCTGGCTGATTTATCTTTTCGTGCGCGACCAGCGGATTGGTCTGCAGGAACGGCGCGGGACGATATGGCGATTGGTCGCGGCGATATTCGTCGCGGGTGTGTTGCTGTTGCCGTTTGCGCGGGGCTTCGAGAATGGAGCGGTCGGCGTCGAGCGCGGGGATTTCAACTGGATCGCACCTCCGGGCCGATGGGAACCGCTCTCGACGTTCGAGAGCGGGCTCGGCAGTTGGCCGTTTCCATTGTTCGTGTTGTTCGCGATTCTGGGCGGCGTACGCATGTGGCGAACGAATCGCGATGAAGCCATCCTGACCCTTGCCTGGATGACGCTACCCCCAATCGCGCTGTTCGCGGGTTCATACCTGTTTGCTCCGATGCTTGTGACGCGATATTTGATTTCCTCTTTCGTCCCGGTCTTTATACTCACTGCAATAGGTATTCAATCGTTTTCTTCCGAGAACGTTCGAGCACTTGCGTTAATTGCGATAGTCACTCTTTCTATACTTCGAGTCTCATCGGACTTCAGGCCGGGCGACGATCGATGGCGTCGTGCGTGCGAACTGGCGCTGGCTCACGACGGTCCCGAGCGCCGCATCGGCGCCAGTCACGCTTACTACCTGGTTAGCTATTATATTGGAGCGTCGCAGCGTGATTCTGTGCACGTTGTTCAGGTTCCTTCGCATGAGGCGGACCGCGTGGATATTGCCGTGGTAGTGGCGTCGCCGACGGTTGCGGCGTCACGGATCGCGGAATTGAAACAACAATATCCGGAAGCCGCTGCGGTTAAAAATATACTCGTAATGTGGCGATCGCAGCCGCCGAATCACAACCCGCCAAATAGCTAGTTGCGCGGCGCCACGGAGATGTACCTATTGCCACGTTCGAAGAATCGCCATCGCTTCGATGCCCAGTGACCGGCGTAATCGACATTTATTCGCGTCGAGCGGCCGATGCGTCCGAGCGGTAGTGCGCTAGTCTCGAGGTAGAGCCGACTATCGCATAGATCCCTTCCATAGTCAGACCCGGTGATAGCCAGTGCCTGGGTAAGTTTGCCGGGGCCATTAGTCAGTTCGCGAGAGCCGGCAGGTCTGCGGCGCCGTTGCGACATCAAGTCGATTCCCCGCAGCGGTTCGATCGCTCGGATCAGCACGGCATGTGGCTCGCCCTCAGAAGTGGTGACGAGATTCATCGCCCAGCTGATCCCGTACAGTAGATAAACGTACGCGTGCCCGGGCGGACCATACATCGCGGCGGTGCGCTTAGTGAGGCCGCGCGCGCTGTGAGCGGCAAGATCGCGCGGACCGCGGTAGGCTTCGGCCTCGACGATACGGCCGGCGGCCACGCCGTCGGCGGTGCGATGGACGAGGACTTTGCCGATGCACTCGCGCGCGACGACGAGCACGGGCCGAGCGTAGAAGTCGCGCGAGAGTTTCAGCGCTTGCGTCATCGCGAACGAGTGCGGGCAAGCTTATGAACTTTCGCACTGATTTGACAGTCTTGAGGTGGGCTTCTAAACTCCGGTCCAGAGCGGGTGTAATTCAGTGGTAGAATGCCAGCTTCCCAAGCTGGACGTTGCCGGTTCGACCCCGGTCGCCCGCTCCACGATTTCTCCCAGATTAGTTGCGATGCAGATCGACGATGTGGAGCATCTCGAAAGGGGGGGATGTGTTCAGGAGCAAGAGCCTGATCCCGCATATGCGCCCCCTAGCGACGCGTGTTACTCGACGGTTAGTGCCGGGGGCAAGCCGGACAGAGAGGGTGCCGCACAACATCGTGCACTGTTCGCAGTTGTGAACCAATGGAGGAGCGCGCCAATGCCTGTCAGCTCAGCGGGAAATTCCGGCTTGAGCGTTCATCTTCCCTTTGGAATGAACCCCGGGATGCCCGTGTCCACGACCGGATTGAGCCTGACTCGTGTACTGATCCCTTCACTAATTTCCTTGATCGCATCATCGGGAAGAGCCGAGACATCAAAATTTTCCTCGATGTAGCGGCTGCTTGTAGCTGTGGTGAGAGGAGCCGTGCCGCGCTGCAGCGCCCATGCCAGCAGGACTTGAGCGGGGGTTTTGTTGACGCGCTTCGCAATGACGGTGATCACGGGATTGTCGATCAACTTGGGTTCAATACCATGACCCAAAGCAGCGAAGGCCTGCATCACGATGCCATTCCTCTTGCAATAGTCGAGTAGCTCCCATTCAGGGAGATATGGATGGGATTCAACCTGAACAGCTGCCGGCTTTACGCGAGCGATATCGAACACCTCTTTCAGCTGTCCTAAATTGACGTTCGACAATCCGATCGCCTTGCACCGACCTTCGTCCACCAAGTTCTCCAAAGCCTTCCAGGTATTCGTCAGAGTCACCGCATCGTCATAAATAACATTACCGTTCTTGTCTCTCGGGTCTTGCTCGTCGCCGGGTTTGAAAGCGAACGGAGTATGGATGCTGTATAGATTGACGTAGTCCAGTTGCAGTCTTTTCAGACTTGCCTCGAAGGCGGGCTTAACGCGTTCGGGACGATGATTGTTGTTCCAGAGTTTCGTACCGATAAAAACGTCATTCCGCCTGACCGTGCCCTCCTTGAACACCGCTCGCATTGCTTCGCCCACGTGTTCTTCATTTCGGTAGCGTTCGGCGCAATCGAATTGACGAAAGCCCGCCTCCAGAGAGATCCTGACGGCCTCTTTTGTTGCGATCGGATCAGGAATCAGCGTCCCAAACCCGAGCGCCGGAATCTCATCGGAGCCGTTATTGAGCGGTATCTTTGTATGGCGAAGGCCGTTGGCGTCACCCATAAAACCATTGCCTCCCTGGAAATCGGATTTTGAGTCGATTGTAGCAAAGCTCTCCGAGGTATGACTAACGTTGCTGGCCAACGAGCTCGCACGGTCCAGTTCGGGCCGGGAGCCTGGCGATCGACACGGAAAGTCTTCGCGATCTAGAGTCGAGAAGAGAACCTCTTAATAGAGCCACTGGGAGTTTCGAACCAGTTGTCGGGCGAGAGCACATTCACTACTACTTGAGGCTGTGAAGCGCCTGAGGAACGATAGAATCAACAATCAGCGACAACTGCGCAATTTCGATCGCGAAGGTCACCTACGCGACTTCGCGACCCTCGCACTGAATTGTGCGGCGGTGAAATCGACGAACTGCGCGATGCGACGGACGGATATGGGTGCGCGCCGTTTGCCGGCGTCGCTATCCAGCGCTTGAAGGATGAGTTCGCGCCACTCATGCGGCAGATGTCGAATCGCCCACTTTGCGGCCTGCGGCTTCGAGACCACGGTTCCATTGCTGAAGGAATAGAGAATCCTGCACAGGGTCAGGACCGCATACGCGCGATAGAAGGCGACGTCTCTCCATTTGCTACGTGGCTTCTCGATTTCCTCGCGGATATAACCAACTTCACGCTTCAATGCCGCGCACAGAATCTCGGGCGTTATCGTCGGAACGAATGAGTCGGGCCCTGGACCGTAGAGGATTTCGCCGCTCTTCAGAACGTTAATCCATATGATCGGGTTGGCGTCCGAGACGCTGCGTTTTAACCGCCCGAATTGGAAAAGGCACGCCTTGGAATTTTTGGTGAGGACTTTGTCGCGAATCAGAAACGACATCTGCAAGCGCGCTGTCCATGGCCTCGATTTGGCGCTAAGGGTCAGCCACGTGCGGAGTTTCCTCAACTGCGCGTCGCGCAACGCGCGCTTCGTCACAACGATACAGTCAATGTCACTTCGCCCAGTGTCGAACGCGTTCTGTGTGAGTGATCCGTACAGGTAGATGCCGACCAGGTTCCTACCCAGTAGGACCGGTAGTCGGGCCGCCAGATTATGGAGCAGAGCAGATACTTGAGCGGGACGACGCGCCATAGATTGTAGCCGAAATCAGATTTTTGTTGATCAATCCGGCGTGGTGCAGTCGATCACGGCGTCGCGCACCGCTTTTTGAATCGCGGCCAGAAGGGTGACTTTCTTGACCGGCTTGGCGACGTGCGCATCGCATCCAGCGTCGTGAGCCTTCTTCAGCGCGCCCTCCAGGACCGAAGCGGTCAGCGCGATGATTGGCATACGGCGACGTCCGGTTTCCTTTTCGATCGCGCGAATCGCACGGGTCGCCGAATAGCCGTCCATGATCGGCATCTCGATGTCCATCAGCATCAGGTCGTAGCCGCCGTCTCTGAATTTCGCGACTGCGGCGGCGCCGTCTTCGACCTCATCCAGAACGTATGGCGTCTTCTTGAAGTAGGCCTGCACGAGCAAACGGTTGTCGCGGGAATCGTCGGCGAGCAGAATCTTCAGTGGGCGCATTTCGTCGAAGACGTTGTTTCCGGCAGTCGACTCGGCGCCAGCCCGGTCCGCGGGTGAAGCACCTGTTGGTGTTGCCCCCGCGGCGCCAAGTGCGCGGCTTAGCGCCTCGAACAAATTGGCGCGCTTTATGGGCTTGATCATGTAGACCTCGACGCCCACCGCGCGAGCGCGCGCCTTGGTTGCGTCGAGATCGTCAGAAGTAAGCATCATTATGATCGGATGGTCGCGCGGAGTCAGCTCGCGATGACGAATTTGACCGGCCACCTCGATTCCGTCCATCGCAGGCATCCGGCAGTCGAGCAGCACCGCTTGAAAGGACTCGCCGGCGGCCGCGGCCCGATCGATTTCGTCCAGCGCACCTTGGCCGCTCTCGGCAGAGGTAACCACAACGCCCTGGGAAGTGAGCGCCTCGATCAGGATCATTCGGTTGGCGGCGGTGTCGTCGACGACCAGAATTCGCATGCCGGCCAGGTCCACGACCGCCGCGGCAAGTGCTGCCGTCGCAGGGGCAGCGCGGGTCTTGAACTCGGCGTTGAAGCTGAAGGTGCTGCCCTTACCGACCTCGCTCTCGACGGTGACCTGGCCGTGGTACATCTCAACCAGGCGGCGGACGATCGTGAGCCCTAGTCCGGTGCCGCCATACTTTCGCGTCGTCGAGGAATCGGCCTGCGTGAATGCGCCGAAGATCGAATCGGTTTTGTCGGGCGGGATTCCTATACCCGTGTCGGTCACCGAAAATTTTATATTGGCGGTGCCGGCGCCTGAATCTTGATGCGCCCTCTCGACGCGGAGCACGATCTCGCCGCGGTCGGTGAATTTGACCGCGTTGCTTAGCAAATTGACAAGCACCTGGCGCAGCCGCAGCGGATCGCCGACCAGGTTGTGCGGCACGTCGGACGCCACATGCCCGGCGAGTTCGAGATGCTTCTCATGCGCGCGCATCGCCATCGTCTCCGCGGCCGTCTCGACCAGCTCCCGAATGTCAAAGTCAACTTCCTCGAAGCTGAGCTGCCCGCTCTCGACCTTTGCGAGATCCAGGATGTCGTTGATCAGACTGAGCAGGGTCTCGCCGTTGTTGCGCATGATATCGAGGTAACGGCGTTGCTCGTCGGTCAGATCGCTTTCCCAGAGCATGTCGGCCATCCCGAGCACTGCGTTCATCGGGGTGCGAATCTCGTGCGACATGCTCGAGAGGAAGTCAGACTTGGCCCGCGATCCTTCGAGCGCCGCTTCGCGCGCGGCGATTAGCTGACGCTGCGTTTCCTTGAGCGCGCCGATATCGCGAGTGATCGTGATGCAGCATAGATGTCCGCGGAAATGTAGATTGATCGCGGAAATCAGGCCGGAGTAAGTGCTGCCGTCCTTGCGGCGGAAGGTCGCCTCCATGTTCCTGACCAGGCCAACTCGTTTGAGCTCGGCGACCAGGCGACGGTTTTCCTCAGGGTATTCGAATGACGAGAGTTCGCGTGAGCGCTTGCCGACGACCTCTTCCCGACTGTAGCCGCTGTTCAGGCTGTACTCATCGTTGATATCGATATACCTGCCGGTTTCGAGATTCAGAATCATCATGGAATCCAGGTTCTGATCGAATAGCTGGCGCAGCGCCGTCTCGCTCTCGCGCAACTTGGCCGCGGTCAGCTCGCCCTCGGCTATTATGCGGTCTTTGGCCTGCGAGGCTTCGAGCGCAGCCTCGCGGGCGGCGATTAGTTGAACCTGACTATCCTTGAGCGCGCCGATATCACGCGCGATCGTGATGCAACACAGATGTCCGCGCAGCCTCAGATTGATCGCGGAGATTAGGCAACAGTAGCTGCTCCCGTCCTTGCGGACGAAGATCGCCTCCATGTTCCTGACCAGGCCGACTCGTTTAAGTTCCGCGACCAGGCGCTCGTTATCCTCAGGATTTTTGAATGACTGGTGGTCGCGTGAACGTTTACCAACCATATCTTCGCGGCTGTAGCCGCTGTTCCGGGTGTGCTCATCGTTGATGTCGATATATCTGCCGGTTTCGAGGTCGAGAATCACCATCGAGTCGAGGTTTTGGTCGAATAGTTGGCGCAGCGCTGCCTCGCTCTCGCGCAACATCGATGCGGTTTGCTCACCCTCGGCAATGATCCGATCGCGCTGCGCAATTTCTTGCTCGAGGCGGACCTGCACCTCATGCCGTGCGGCGACCTGCTCGGCCAGTTCGGCACGGAGAACGTCGACCTCACGCTCAGCGGCCAGGCGCAAATCGATCTCATCTACAGCGATATCGGTCTCGAAGCGTCCCGATATGAATCCTCTATTCCTTTGCTTAAGGCGCTATGCCCTCGAAGGAAGAAGAGGAGCAACTGTCGTGCCCTGAAGTTTCAGGGTAGGGCGCCTGGAAATATTCCGGTGTGAAATGAAGGTTCCGAAAGAGTAGAAGCGCCGACGCAGGGCAGAAGGGGGGAGACGTAGCCGTCAGTAGCGGTTCAGCCGTGCCAGCCGATCGGCGTGAAAATTCGCGTCGCCGAAAAGCTCTTGCCCGACCCGCACTCGCTTCATGAACAAGCCGATGTCGAACTCGTCGGTCATCCCGATTCCGCCGTGCATCTGCACCGCTTCATTGACTGCGAGCGTCGCGCTTTGCCCGGCTCTCGCCTTTGCCACCGAGACGATCGCTCTCGCCGAATCGAACGACTCGTCCAGCATCTGCAGCGCCTTCAGCACTGCGGAGCGGCTGACTTCCAGCTCGCAATAGAGATTGGCGGCGCGATGCTGCAATGCCTGGAACTCGCCGATCAGCCGGCCGAATTGCTTGCGCTCGCGCAAGTAGCTCACAGTCCGGCCGAATGCCTCCTCGGCCGCACCTATCAATTCTGCCGCGACTGCTGCGCGCGCGACGTTGAGCGTGCCCTCGAGCGATTTCCAACCCGCGTCGACTTCGCCGAGCACGTGATCGGCCGCGACGTTCACATTTTCGAACTTCACCCGCGCCGCGTTATGAGTATCGACCATCGGAGTGCGTTCGGCGCGAATTCCTTTCGCGCTTGAATCCACGAGAAACAGGGTCAGGCCCTTCGTTTCGCCCGGGTTGCCGGCAGTTCGCGCAGCCACGATAAAAAGATTCGCGACGTGACCGTCGAGCACGAAAGTCTTGGTGCCATTCAGAGCAAAGCCGCTCCCGGAGCGCGTCGCAGTCATCGCCGTTTTTTCGGGCCGATGCTTTGCGCTTTCATCGACGGCAAGCGTCCCGATCAAATCGCCCGCCACAATTTTCGCCAGGTATTCGCGCTTCTGCTTCTCGTTTCCCGCGCGTGCAAGAGCATTTGCCGCAATCAGCGCGGTCGATAGAAACGGCGATGGCGTGAGCGTGCGCCCGAGCTCCTCCATGACCACGCCGGCTTCGACGTGGCCGAGTCCGAGTCCGCCGTATTCCTGCGGCACCAGGATTCCCGCCCATCCCATATCGACGAAGTTTTTCCAGAGTGCGCGCGAGAAGCCGTCGGCGTCGCGGCCGTCGCGAAGTTGGCGCAGATGTGCGATTGGAGCGTTCTTGCTCAAAAAGCCGCGCGCATTGTCGCGCAGCATGATTTGTTCGTCGTTGAGAACTAGTGCCACTTACGCGCCCGGCAAGCCCAGAATTCGTTTGGCGACGATGTTCAACTGAACCTCGCTGGTCCCGCCCTCGATCGAGTTGGCTTTCGAGCGCAACCATGCGCGCGCGGTGCGTCCTTCGCGCGAGTGCTCTCCTTCCCATTCCAGCGCGTCGGAACCGCCTGCTGCCATGACCAATTCCATCCGCCGTTTGTTAAGCTCGGTGCCGTAATATTTGAGCAGCGAGGAAACCGCCGGATGCGCCTGCCCGACCTTGGCCATGTCGCCGACGCGTTCCATCGTGAGCCGGAACGCGAGCGCGTCGATCTCCAACGCCGCGATCTGGCCGCGCAAAATCGTGTCGGCGAGCACTCCATTCTCAGTTCCGATCGTCTCGCTCGCAATCTGCCCGAGCGAGCGATTGTCCGCGGCGCTGGTGCCCATGCCGCCGATCATGTCGCGCTCGTGTGTGAGCAGATACTTCGCGATATCCCATCCCTTGTTCAGTTTGCCGACCAGGTTCGCCTTCGGCACCAGCACGTCGTCGAAAAAAGTCTGGCAAAATGGCGATGCGCCTGAGATGAGAGTGATCGGCTTGGTCGAGACGCCGGGACTCTCCATGTCGAACAGCAGAAAACTGATTCCGTCGTGTTTGGGCGCGTTCGGGTCGGTGCGGACCAGGCAGAAGATCCAGTCGGCGTGGTCGGCGTACGAGGTCCAAATCTTCGATCCGTTTACGAGGAACTGATCGCCCTTGTCCTCGGCGCGGGTCTGCAGCGACGCGAGGTCGGAGCCCGAGCCCGGTTCCGAATATCCCTGGCACCATCGAATCTCGCCGCGCGCGATTTTCGGCAGATGCTCGTGCTTCTGTTCTTCCGATCCATACTTGAGCAGCGCGGGGCCAAGCATCCAGATCCCGAAACTGCTCAGCGGGGAGCGCGCATTGATCGCGCGCATCTCCTGGCCCAGGATTTTTGCCTGATCGCGTGAGAGTCCGCCGCCGCCATACTCACGCGGCCATTCGGGCACCGTCCAGCCCTTTTCTCCCATGCGTTCGAGCCAAAGTCGCTGCGCATCGGATTGGAATTTCCAATGCCGGCCGCCCCAGCAGGTTTCTTCTTCACTCTGCATCGGACGGCGCATTTCGGCTGGGCAGTTGGCCTCGAGCCATGCCCGCGTTTCTTTACGAAAGGTTTCAAGATCGCTCATATACCACTGGTCCTATTAGGTCTGACTTCGCGATTCAAGATTCTCTGCGATTCAAGATTCAATTACTTATCGCTTTTCCGTGTTCACATCGAAAGCGTCGGCCTGGAACTGATGCCCATACATATCGCCGTTATGGTGTTCCGACTGATAGGTAGCGGCCCGCGCGCCCCATCCATACTCGAACATCCATCCGGAGGGATTGCGAAAGTAGAATGAGTACATATGGTCGTTTGAATGTTTGCCCGGTGTGATTGTGACCGGGATCTTGTTCTTGCGAACCAAATCATAGGTCAGTCCAACGTCGTCCAGACTATCCACTTCGATCATCAGATGATTGATTCTCCGGTCCGATCCCGGGACGCCAAACGCCACGGTGTGATCGCGATCATTGCAATGCATGAATACCAAGTCGAGAGATTGCTTCCCCATTGGAATCTTGTATTCCACTCCGCCACGCATTCCCAACTGAGTATAGAAACGTTGCGCGGCGGTAATGTCTTTTTCGCGTATGATGGTATGGCCGAGTCCACCTGTTCCAGTCTTGAAGCGTCCATGCATCGCGCGGCCGGGATGAAACGGTTTGCTGAATTCAACCAGCGGCCCATGGAATATCTCGATCGGATTCCCGTCAGGGTCGTTCAGTTTGAGGACTTCGAGCACCCGGCGCTCGGCGGCCTCTTCCTGTGAGCCAACCCGAAATTTTATTCCCGACGCGGCTAGCTGACCCTGCATCGCCGCGAATTCCTCCGCGCCCGCTACGCGAAAACCCAGGTATGACAGATCATCGCTGCCATCGGCGTGCAGGACGATTCGATGATGCTGATAGTCCATCCGCAAATAGCATCGATCCGGCTCGCCTTCATCCGCGAGCTCCAACCCAACTATACTAGTCGCGAAATTCTTCCACTCCTCGAGGTTTTTTACTCCGACACCCATATAGCCAAGCTCAGTGACCCGGATTATATTTTCGCTCATATCAACCTCCCGAAGGCATTACTTATTCGTTAAAACGAGATTACTCACTCGTATAGCTGGTTTCGTTACTCAGAGCATTACTTCAATCAGATGAGGCCCCTCGGCTTTGAGCGCATCTCCCAGATGCTTCATCAAATCATCCGCAGTCTCGACTCGCACCCCCGGCACTCCGAGCCCGCGAGCTATCTCGGCCCATCCGATCTCCGGTGAAGCAAGGTCGGTCAGGGTCCGCGCGTTGTGGCCCGGTTCGGTGGTGCCCGCGCGCATCAACTCGATCTGCAGAATCCGGTAGGCATGGTTCGAGCACAAAAGCGTCGTGACGTTGAGCCGCTCGCGCGCCTGCGTCCACAGCGCCTGGACCGTGTACATCGCGCTGCCGTCCGCCTGGAGCGATATCACGCGCCGGTCGGGACATGCGATCGCTGCGCCGGTCGCACAGGGAAGTCCTTGACCAATCGCACCGCCGGTCAGCGCAAGGCAGGTGTGCCGGGCGGCTCCAGGAGCCATCGAGGAGTAAGCGCCGCCAGAAGTCGCGCTTTCATCGACGATAATCGCACCGTCGGGCTGAAGGTTGGCGAGCGCGGCGCCGAGGCTCACCGGGTCGAGCTTGCCCGCCGGTCGTGGCGGCGGTTTGCTCGGTGCTGAGGCAACCGTCTTCGGCGCGCCGATCGCATCCGCGAGATGCTCCAGCGCGCCGCCTACGTCTTCCGCAACTGTCGCAAGCACCTCGACGTTGCATCCTTCAGGCGCGAGTTTGCTTGGCAGCCGGGGGTAGCCGAAAAACGCGACCGGCTCGAGCGCCGCGGCAAGAACGAGAGTCCCGGTGTCCTTCAGTGCCTCGATTGCCTGCTCGGGAAAGTAGGGGAGACGAGCCGGCGACGGAATTCCGGCGCCTCGCTCGATCCGCGCCGCAAACGTCTCGACCATCAGCGAGCATCCCGAGCCTGCTGCGATTCTCGCCGCCGTCTTGAGTCCTTGTTCCGACAGCGCGTGTCCGCCCAGCAGGATCGTCGCCGGTTTGCCACTTTTGAGAATCGTTGCGATGCGCGCGATAGTGCCGTCTGCGACCTTCGCCGACTTCGCAACTGCGCGAGGAGTCGCTACTGTCTCTGCGTCGTCCCACTGACAGTCCGACGGTACGATCAACGTCGCGACCTGTCCGGGCGGAGCCATCGACGCCGCAATCGCATCGGCCATATCACCGCCGACTGCATGCGCCGATTTGCTCGTCCCCACCCATCCGGACATTGGCGACGCGAGCGATACGATGTCGCTCGTGAGTGGCGCGTCGGCCCCGCGATGCCACGTCGCGTGATCTCCTATCACGTTCACGACCGGCGTATGCGCACGCCGCGCGTTGTGCAGATTCGCGAGCCCGTTGGCGAGCCCCGGCCCAAGATGCAACAGCGTCATCGCGGGCTTGCGCGACATCCTCGCGTATCCATCCGCGGCGCCGGTGCACACACCCTCGAACAAGCCGAGCACCGCGCGCATCCCGGGTACCGAGTCGAGCGCCGCGACCAGTGGCATCTCGGTCGTGCCCGGATTTGCGAAACAAGTATCGACGCCCGCGGCGAGCGCAACTCGAATCAGGCTCTCCGCGCCATTCATCCGACTCATCGATTACTCCTGGCCACTCACCGGATATCGTCTCATCGAATCTTTAATACGCCGCAATCGCAATTGCGAACCTCGACCATGGTAGTTAGTCTGCGATCTTCGATCGGAGGAAACCCATCATGTCCGAATTAGTGCTTCGCGAAGATCATGACGGCCTCGCGACTCTCACCCTGAATCGCCCCGAGAAACTGAATTCGCTGAACGTCGAGATGTTCATCGAGCTCCGCGCCCACGTCGATCGGATTGCCAGCGAGACCGATCGTATAGGCCTGGTCATCGTCCGCGGCGCGGGCAAATGTTTTTCCGCGGGCCACGATCTCGCCGACATCGCAAAGGGCGAGCGCCCGCCGAAGCCCAACTTCCAGTCCGACACTATCGAGCACCTGGCGAACCTGCCGCAACCGGTCGTCTCCGCGGTTCACGGACATTGCTACACGGGCGCGCTCGAGCTAGCGCTGGCCGGCGATCTGATTGTCGCGTCCGAGTCCGCAAAATTCGCCGATACTCACGCGCGATGGGCGCTTACTCCGATCTGGGGGATGAGTCAGCGCCTGCCGAGGCGGGTCGGTGTCTCGAAGGCGCGCGAGATGATGCTGACCTGCCGCACTTACTCTGGCGTCGAGGCCGTCGCGATGGGCCTCGCGAATATCTGCGTTCCTGATGACTCCTTCGACGCCGAACTGCGCAAGCTCGCCGCGACCATTCTCGCCAACTCATGGTTCAGCCATCGCGCCAACAAGCGCCTCCTGATCGAGACCGATGGCCTGCCGCTCGGCGCCGGCCTCTCGTACGAAGTTTATCGAAACGCGGGCGTCGGTCCCGACATGCGCGATCGCATCGCGGCCTTCAACAACAAGTCGGCCCGCCGTGTCTGAATTCGATTCTGCGCCCGGGGCGGAGACTGGCGAGCCCGGCCAGCTCCAACCGTCGGACGACAACGACACACCAAGCGAGAGCCGCGGCGCCTTCCGCGCGCTGCGTCATCGCAACTATCGCCTATATTTCTTCGGCCAGCTCGTCTCGCTCGCCGGCACCTGGATGCAATCCGCCGCGCAGGCGTGGCTGGTGCTGAAGCTGACGAATTCCTCTTTCATGCTCGGCGTCGTCTCGTTCGCGCAATTCACTCCCATCCTGCTGGTCGGCTTGTTCGCCGGCGTCATGGTCGACCGACTCGATCGTCGCCGCCTGATAATCGCCACCCAGATTCTGCTGATGCTGAGCGCCTTCACCCTGGCGACGCTGACCTGGACCGGCACCGTTCGCGTCGAGTACGTGATCCTGCTCGCCGCGTTCAACGGCACCGTCGGATCGTTCGATATGCCCGGCCGCCAATCGTTCGTAGTTGAGATGGTTGGTTACGAAGATCTCGCCAATGCGATCGCGCTCAACTCGATGATGTTCAACAGCGCGCGGATGCTCGGCCCGGCCGCCGCGGGTTTGCTCATCGCATGGCTCGGTATCGGGACCTGTTTCTTTCTGAACGGCCTCAGTTTTCTCGCCGTCATCTGGAGCCTCTTTCAGATGGACATCCCCGCCCGCTTGATCGCCGGTATCGGCACCCGCATGTTCCATCAACTGCGCGAAGGACTTGCCTACGTATGGGCCAATCGGCCGATCTTCCATCAGATGGCTTTGGCGGCGGTGACCAACGGCTTCGGCTACCAATATCTGGTGCTCGTCCCGCTGTTCGCGAAGAACGTGCTGCACGGTGACGCGCGCACTTACGGATTTCTGGTCGCAATCCAGGGACTCGGCTCCGTTCTCGGCGCCGCGACTCTCGCCAGACGCACCACGACGACGGGGATCAGAAACAATCTGATCCTCGGGCTATTCGTCTCCGCGCTCGGAATCGCAGTCTTCGGGATGTCGCGCTCGATGATTCTCTCGATGGTCGCGCAGCTCGTCATCGGCGCGGGCCTGACCAACTTCAGAGCGAGCAACAACACGCTGGTGCAGCTATTCGTCTCCGACGACCTGCGCGGCCGCGTGATGAGCACCTATCAACTCGCCGCAGTCGGGATGACTCCGCTAGGAGCACTCGAAGTAGGCTACATGGGCAGTCACTTCGGCCCTGAAGGAACGGTAGTAATATGCGGCGCGGTCACGCTCCTATCAGGCATCGTCCTGCTAACCCGCCTGAAGTCCGTAGGAAGATCTGAATCCGCCGATTGACTGGATAGCCCGGCGAAAGACGCCCGCGACGGGAGGAGGTTATCCGATCGAGGTTGAGTTCCAGGGAAGGGCGGCCGACGAAATCATCCTCGACAAAACGTCGGGAAGCTGGTGATGCCCGTGCGGCCGTGCCCGAGATCCAAGTTCGCTGGCGATCTCCGCAAGCGTTTCAGGACAGTAGAAGTATTCGTATATTCGGCCGACACACCCGTCTTCTTCTTCAAAACGTTCAACCGTCACCAGGATCCGGGCAGACCGTGGACCGCCCCATTGCACAACGATCCACTCGCCGTCATACATCACGGCCTCTGCGGTCGATTCCTCGGAGGATGTGCGCAGCCAGCTCATATTTTTGCCGCGGTCGCCGCCAACTCCGGGCACTTCGAGCGTCACGTTCTCCAACAATAGGGCCGTCACCCGGTCTACATCACGCGAATTGAACGCCTCGACCAGGCGATCGATCAGCTCTTTCGATGGGCCTCGGGACATGGAGCGCCCGATACCTTTCGTTTTCTCCAGGTTTGCGCGCCCTCGATGCAAAGCTGACTTGATTGCGCCGACCGTAGTCGACAGCATCTCTGCGATCTCCTCCAGGGTAAAATTAAACACGTCTTTGAGCACCACCGCGGCGCGTTGTTGCGGTGCCACGCGTGCGACCAGGACCGAGACCGCATCCCGGGTCGATACCGCCTGTTCCGGCTGGGTCGAAGGCTTTCCTGCGTCTTCGTCCCACCTGATTTGACTGCGCCGCACCTGGTCAATCCAGAGATTGGTCGCTATTCGGAAAAGATATGCGCGCGAATCTCTTACCGGCGCGTCAGGGCCGCCGCACAAATCTCCACGTCCGATCGAGCCAAACCCCTTGAGCATCGTTTCCTGCAACAGGTCCTCTGCCTCCCAAATGTCGCGGGTAATGCGCCGGCAATAGCGATACAGCGCGGGACGAACCGGTCCGATTGCATTGAGATAGCGGAACCAGGCCTCGCGCAGTTGCTTTGCCATTTGGTCGGAAGCGGGTTCTTCGAACATTTCAGACTCCTCTCATAGGTAGGACGTGCGACTCAGTCGAAAAGATACTCTCACCGGTGCAATTTGATTCCCGGCTACCCAAACGCATCGAGATGAGGCAATCTTGGCCGAATGCTTTTTCGGCGCGCATCGATCCCAACAACCGCTCAACCATCGAAGGAGCCTCTATGAGACCCTGGATTTCGAAATCAGCAATCGCGCTTGCAATCAGCCTCGCGCTACCCGTCCTCGCTCATGCCGACACCTGGCAGATCGATCCCATGCACACCAACGTCGAGTTTACGGTGCGTCATATGATGATCTCCAACGTCAAGGGAAATTTCGAGAAAACCTCGGGGACCATCACCATCCAGGGCACCGATCCGACTACCGCGAAAATCGACGCAACCATCGACGCGTCATCGCTGAACAGCCGCGTCCCGCGCCGCGACGCTGACTTGAAGAGTTCAAACTTTCTCGACGTTCGAAAAGTACCCGACTATCACCTTCAAATCGACCAGGATTGAAGCCTCCGGCACGGGTAAATGGAAAGTAACCGGCGATCTGACCTTGCATGGAGTCACCAAACCGGTCGTCCTCGAGGTCGAAAGCAGCGGCGCGCCGATTCACGATCCGATGGGCAACACGCGCGCGGGCGCCTCAGCCACGGCCAAGATCAACCGCAGCGATTTCGGCCTCACCTACAATAAAACGCTCGAAACCGGTGGCGTGATGGTCGGCGACGAAGTGGCAATTTCGATAGACGTGGAAGCAATCAAGAAGTAGCAGGGGCTGGCGCCCTGCCTACGGCTTCACGATTCGGTTGCGTTCCGCTGCGCGCTCCGCGACTTTTGCCAGCGCCTGATCGGAGCCCTGGACCACCACGACGCATCGCCGGCCGTCGGCGAAGCTCTCCGGCGAGAGTCCCACTTTGTCCGCGAGGTTGGTCGCGATCACCACCAGCCCGCCGGGGGTTTGCCGGCCGAGTTGCGCCGCGCTCGGCGCGCTGAGCACATCGGTATGCAACCGGCGCCCCAGCGTATGACCCGCGTCGCGAATCATCGCGAGCAGTTCCGGATCGGCGGCGTTGTCTTTGGCCGGCAGCAGCACCGCGTGCAGACTTGATTTTTTCCGAATCGCAACTCGGAGCGCCAGGTCCAGCGCCGCCTTGCCATGCGATCCCTTGTCGATCACGGCGAAGATGCGGTCCAGCGGGCGCTCGCCGCCGCGGATGACCACGGCGACATGAACCGGCATCGCGCGCGCCCGGTCCAGGATCTCGCGGACCACGCCGCCCATGAAGTCTGAGCCGAATACCGCGCGATGCGACCCCAGCAGCAGCCATCCGATTTGCGGCTCTTTCGCGAACGTCAGGATGTCCGTCGCGGGATCATTGGTCCACACCGCTTGCGGAGTAATCTGGCCCCCGCGTGCGACCGCATGATCCAGCGCCGCCGCCAGCGCCAGCGAGCGCGGTGGCACCCGCTGCTCGGCTTCTCGCAGTCCCGACCGGGCGCCTCCGGGCGGAGTCTTTACCAGCGCGAGCACACGCGGCGCGGGCGCATCGTGTGGAGTCGCCGCCAGCGCCAACTCGATCAGGTCCGCGACGCCCTCGGGATTGGAAACCGGCACCAAGATCGCGCTGTGCGCGTGCGCCGCAATTGTCGGTCGCGGCGGAGCCTGAATCGGCCGCGGCGCCGGATGCGGCAACCGGCTTGAAGGTTGTTGAGCGATCACCGGCTCCGGCGAGAAGGTTCCGAATTCCGCCGAAGAGGGTTCCAGCTCCGGCTCCTGGCGGCGCGTGATCAGATGCAGAATCGGCGTGGTCGCAAAGGTCGTCACCAGCGCCATGATCACCAGCATCGCAAACAGCGTCGGCGAGATCACCTTCATCTCGAGTCCGATGTTCAGCACGATCAGTTCCATCAGCCCGCGGGTGTTCATCAACACGCCGAGCGCCGACGAGTCGCGCCAGTTGAGACCGGTGATTCGCGCCGCGATCACGCTGCCGCCGAATTTTCCCGCCGAGGCGACGATCACTATCAGCCCGCAAATCATCCACTGGTCCCATCCACTGACTAGGCCGATTTGCGTGCGCAGCCCCGTGTACGCGAAGAACGCCGGCAGCAGCAGCACGATCACGATATCTTCCAGCCGGTCGGAGAGTTCGCGCGCCATCCCGCTGTCATGCGGAATCAATGCTCCGAGCGCGAACGCGCCGAACACGGCGTGAATCCCGATTAGCTCGGTCGCCGAGGCCGAGATGAGCAGTGCCACGAAGATCGCCGCCAGCACACCCTGCGTCAGCCGCCCTCGATTTCCGTACACCAGCGACAGGCGCACCATCGCGGGCCGTATCACCACCAGCATCAGGGCGATGTACCCGAGCGCCATCGCGATCGTCGTCAACGCGCCGGTGCTTTCCGACTGCGCCACGCTGACCACGAACGCGAGCATGCACCACGCGGTTACGTCGTCCACCGCGGCGCAAGTCAGCGCGATCGCACCCATCCGAGTCTTATGAATCTTGCGATCGGTCAATATTCTCGCGAGCACCGGGAACGCCGTCACCGACATCGAGACGCCCAGGAACAGCGAGAAGCAGGTGAACGGTACGTCGCTGGTCGACAGGCGCGGATAAAGGAGCAGCGCAATCAATGCGCCGAGCAAAAACGGCGTGATGATGCTCGCGTGGGAGATCGCGATAGTCGCGTGCCCGCGCTTGCGCAGCAGCGCCGGGTCGAGCTCGAGCCCGACCAGGAACATGTAAAGGATCACGCCGACCTGCGCGATGATATTCAGAAACGGGCCGACCGCGGCCGGAAACAGGTACGCCGACGCGCCTGGCGCGACGCGCCCGAGCAGCGACGGTCCCAGCAGGATTCCCGCGATTATCTCGCCGACGACCGGCGGCTGATGCGCGTTGCGGAAAATCGATCCCAGCCCGCGCGCCGTCGCGATTACGACCACCAGCGCGAGCAGCACGTGCAGCAGCTCGCCGGCGTTCGCACGCGCCGCGGCAGATCCGAAAATCGCGTCACTGGTCGGAGCGGGCGCTCCAAGCATCTCCCCGTACGAGCGAATAGCCAGGTAAATGACCACCAGGGCGGCAATCATCGCCCCGTACGCGCCCGCCGCGCGCATCCCCGACGCAGTTATACGCGGCTGCCCTTCAGCCATCGATTAAGCCTACCAGAATGCCGCGTCTAGCCCGAGTGCGGACAGTATGCCGAGCCACCTTCGCGCGTCCATCGCCACTGTCAGGTTGATTTTCCCCACGTCGAGAACGGTTTCTGCGCCAGGTTCGAGTTGAAATATCGTGGATCGCCGCTCACGTCGCGATCGATCCAGTCGGGAAGCTCAATTTTTTCGTCGGCGCTTTTCAGTTCGACTTCCGCGACGGTCAATCCCAGGTTGGCGCCGATGAATTCGTCAACCTCGAAGGTATGTCCGCCGAACGGAATCCGGTAGCGCGTTTTTTCGATTAGCGGATGAAGGCAAAGTCCGTCCAGGATTTCGGTCGCATCTTTGAGCGGAATCTCGTACTCGTATTCATCGCGCGAGATTCCCGACGTGGTTCCCTTGATGGTCACGTAGCCGCGCTCTCCGTAAGTGCGCACGCGAACCGTGCGTTCGATCGCGATGCTCAGGTAGCCCTGCCGAATCACCTTGCCGGGTCCGAGTTCGCTCCACTTGCGCGGCCGGACCAGGAATTTTCGCTCGATTTCCTTGGCCATTGGTGATTCAGAAGAGCGCGCGCTAGTTCGCGGAAGCTCTGGGGTGCGGGATCATCCCGATCATCAGCTTCAGATGACGCACATAGCTGATGTTCGGATGTGCCGTCAGGCCGAACTTGGCGATCGCCCGAAGCACCGCGGCGTGATCTTCGGATTCAAATTCGATCGTCTCCGAACTTGCGCCGCCGGCGATTTCAATTTCCGCAAATTCCGCCGTGTAGGTATCGAACTTGAACTCGGAGCGTTTTTTCGCGACCTCCACCACCGAGAGTTCGCGATGCGGTCTCACGAGATCGCGGATAAATTCGCCGTGAGTGTACGACGGCCGCTCAATATGCGGTGGCACAACGGCCAGGGCGGGGAATATGTCCTCGACGATAGTGCGCGAGTCGACCGGGAATGCTGCCTTCAGCACGGGACGCCATCGCTCGAGCCGCCCGTCGTGCTGCACCAGCAACTTGAAATCGAGCAGGCCGGCCCGAATTTTCAGATTGGCGGCGTCAGTCTCGCGCGACAGGATATAAGTCTCAGCGCTTTCTTCGAGTGCCGATGGGGCCGCGGCCGCCGCCATGCGATCGCGAATCGGCGCGAGATGATTTCCCCATATCCGGAATTCGAATCTTGGCTGCGAATTGCCCTTGTCCATGATTCATCACGGCGATCACAATCGCTGCCATCGAATTATACCATCAATGTCGCGCCATCGTGGCGTCCGCCTTCAGGCGCGGTCGGAAATCACTTGGACTGCATCGATATGCCATGCCTCGATGACATACCGTGCGCGCCCGACCCGGTCCGAACCTCACGGCGTGAGCGCTTCTGCGACGAGCGCCCGGCCCGCACAACCTGCCGCCGCCCAACCGAGCGCATCTGTTTGGTCGGCAGATCCTTGGCGCTCAGCAACTGGAGCCTGGAGCGCAACGATGCCGGCTCGATGGTCAGCACGTCGCACACATACTCGAAGGAAAATGGGCTCCTGGTTCCCGCGTCGGAATCGAACCATCGCCGGACTTCATCGAACTGTTCGCGATCGGATCGACGCGCCGAGTTGGCGGTCTTCACGTAGCATCGTACGGCGTCCTCCAGCACCGCAAACAGCAGCCGGGTCTCGCCGTCGGGCATCGAGCGCCGCCGGGTCAAATCGAAAAACTGAACCGGAACCAGAAAATCGGGCTCGAATCGGGCGCTCAACCAGGGATCGGGGCCCGAACACTCGTTAAAAACCAGGTGCTGGCTCGAAAGGCCGCTTTGAATTTGCTCTGAACCGGATACGGACATACTAAGTCACCTCCTGCCCCAAGCCGAAACCAAGTTGCTGATGGCTCAGCATCGTCTGTGCCAACTTGGTGACGCCGTGCTAAACTCGAAATCGGTAGCAATTATGGGCAAGTGGTGATGTGGATGGACGAAGAGTGCTGCTTAACTATGCGGCATCACGCTGATCTTCGTTTGTGCAGTGCCATCCGACCCGGCGTGAATCCGCTCTGGTACCTGGTACAAGGACACAGTTTGCGTGGCCGAACCCTGCGCGCAACGATTCGCCCTCGGCGACGTATATGTAAACCCGAATCGGGGCGGCTGATCCTAACAAATGTACCTAAAGGAGATTACCTCTCGATTGATGAGTCGCAAAAATATAGAGTTCGTTGGTCCTTTTCACAGTGGCGCGAGGCACGATCAATGCTCATGTTTACATTCTTAGTGGAGTGCCGATTAGCGGGGTGCCAGTTGTTTTCGGCAACAGGTATCAACCCATGAAGACCCCGAAGAGCCAGACCACGAAAAGGAAGAAACCCAAGATGATGGAATCAGCTGCGGCCAGCACCGGCGGCCGTCGAATCGATGCGCTCAAGAAGCTGCTCGCCAAGGAGCGCGCCGATACGCTTGCCCGGGTCAAGGAATTGATGCGAGAACAGGCGGGCAGTGGCGCGCCACCGCCGGCGGACGAGATGGATGTCGCCAGATCGCTGGCAGAAGTCGAGACTCACGCGGCGTTGTTTGAGCGTGCGCAGGAACGTCTGGGCGCAATCGATGCGGCTATCGCGAGGCTCGGCGCCGGAGTGTATGGAACCTGTGCGCGATGCGGTGACGAAATCCCGCTGGCGCGCCTGCATGCGGTGCCGTTTGCGCAATATTGCGTCGATTGCCAGCACGAAGTGAACAATGAAGCTCGAAGCGGGCAGGGCGGCCTCGCGAGGCCGTTTGGCAATCGATGGACACCGCCTGAGGAAATGAGCGCCAACGAGGATTCCGACGAGCATCCCGATCCAGTTCGCACCGCCGAAGACGACGTCCCGGTCGATAGCGCCTTCGGACCCGACGAGGATGAACTCGAAGCGACCGGGGTCGAAAAGCGTCGTCGCGGCAGACCCCCAAAAGCGAAGAAAGCAGTTCAGAAAAAGTCCCGCTAGCCAGGGCGCTGAAATCCCAGTCTCAGCGTAGTCGAGGGATCCGGATCTTCTTCCGGTGTCCCTCGACACGTATCTGTGTCCCATCGCGGGACAGCTGATCGCGCCTGTCATGGCGGTCGGATTGCGCTACCGTTGTTCATGGCCACTTTTGTTCTTCGATCTCGTACTATTTCCGACGGACATCGTAGCACGCCTGCCTGACCGGCGACCGGCATACTGATTGCTCCTCAAGTTCTTCAGTGACTGCGGAATTTGGAAATCCTCGAATGGATCTTCTGGTCGTTGACGACAGCCCGACTGACACGATGGTCATCCAGGCGCGGCTCCGGCGCGCGTTTCCAAAGGCCGAGATTCGGGTTGCCGACGAGCCTCTGGCTCTGAAGGAGTGTCTCAAGGGCGCCAATTACGACGTTGTAGTCACGGACTACTGGCTCGGATGGAGCGACGGATTGTCGGTTCTGCAACAGGTGCGCGAACGATGGCCGCGGGTCCGGGTAATCATGCTGACCGGCAACGGCGGAGAAGAAGTTGCGGCGGGCGCGTTCAAGTACGGCCTGTACCACTACCTGCTCAAGCCCGACGGCTTCGAGGATCTGGTCGCGGTGACCCGGGCGGCCTTCGAGAGCAAGCAGCGCGAGACCGCCCGCGAACTGATGGCGAGCGTGATCGACTCGATTCCTGACGGGGTGCACGCGGTTGACGCCTCCGGAATTATCACTGCGATGAATCCTTCGGCGCGGCAAATCTATGGATATCCAGACGTTGAGGTAGTCGGCCGCAGCTTCGAGAGGTTGTTCCCGCCCGCGCTTCGCGAACAGGCGCGCCGGCTTCACGGGCAAGCGCTGGGCGGCAAAGTCGTCCATCGGTTTCCGACCGTCCAGTTACGCAGCGACGGCACCGAAATAGCCGTCGCCATGATGATTGTTCCGATCCGCGGGATCGACGGCGCGACTGTATGCGTCGGCTGGATCGCTACCCCGATGCCCGATGCGGCCCTGGTGACCTCACCGTCCAATCCGCGCGCAGCGGAGCACACTCCCGCGGTCGCATCGCGGGGCGACGACCTGGGCGTCCGTTAACCGCAGGTAGTTGGTTTCCCGCTTCGGGAAATTGACTCTCGGGCGCCCTCGGGTCGCTAATTTTCACTTTTTCATTCTCCAGTCATCTACCTTGTCCCGCGAGCGAGGACTAAAGTATCCGCACTGATGGCTGCCGATCTGAACAATCACTTGCACGCCGGCGAAGAACACCATTTTCCGGTGGCGCGCAGCCGCCCGGTCCGGATTGCGCTCTACTATGCGGTCGGCGGACTAATCTGGGTCCTGATATCCGACCAGGTGCTCGCCCTGATGCCGGCGCATTCGTACGCGCTCAACCGCCTGATGTTCGTGAGCGTCAATGCGCTGCTGCTTTACCTGGTCGCGTATCGGTACATGAAGGCGATTCGGATGTCGGTTGCGGGACGCGAGGAAGCGCTGGTCCGCGCGCGCGGCTACTTCGAGTCGTCGGTCGAGGGAATTATCACCACCGACAGCGACGGCTTGATTCGCCAGGTAAATCCCCGTGGCCAGGAACTGTTCGGTTACCACGAGTTGGACCTGGTCGGCCAGCCGATCGAAGTTTTGCTGCCGAATCGTTTTCGCGATCGGCACGAGGCGCATCGGAGGTCTTTTTTCGCGGCGCCGAGTTCCCGCCTGATGGGCCGCGGGATGGAGATCGCGGGACGCCGCAAGGACGGCAGCGAGTTTCCCGCCGAGGTGAGCCTGAACGTGGTTCACATCCGGCGCGGCAACCTGGTGATCGCATTCGTCACCGATATCACCGAGCGACGTGCGATGGAACGCGAGGCGCGCCGCAATGAAACGATCAACGCGCTGGGCGCGGTCGCGGCCGGAATTGCGCACGAACTGAACAATCCGCTGGCCGTGATGGACTCGCGAATCGAGCTGATGCTGGCGGCCGATCAGGATCTTTCGGTCGAGACTCGTGCCGACCTGCTGGTCTTGCAGCGCAATATCGAACGCGCCAGCCGCATCTCGCGCAACATGCTCTCGCTCGCTCGCCAGCGTCCCGGTTCGCGGGTTGCTTTCGATATGAACGTGGCGGTTGAAGAGGCGATGCTCATCGCCGGGGCCGAGGCGCGCGATGGTGCGCTCAAAATTGACGTACAGCTCGATCGCTCGCTCCCATCGGTCGTCGGTGAGATGACCGGGATCGAACAGGTGATCATCAACCTGGTGATGAACGCGCGCGATGCGGACGCTCACCTGGTGCGAATCGAAACGAGGCGCGCGCCGGGCCGCGCCGATCACCTGCAGCTTTCGATTTCAGACGACGGCTCAGGTATCGCCGCCGACTCGCTACGCAGACTGTTCGAGCCATTCTTCACGACCAAGCCCAAGGGCACGGGGCTCGGCCTATGGCTGAGCCAGCGGATTATTCACGATCACGGCGGTACGATCGTATCCGAATCGGAGCCGGGGAAGGGGACCAGGTTCGTGATTACGCTGCCGACGACTGACGACAAAGTCGAGAACCCGGCGCGCCCCGATTCTGCCGAGGCGCCCGCCGCGCCGCTGCGCGCGGCCGCGGACAGTAGTCGCTCCGGGCGTTAAGGCACGATGGCTGAGCAAGCGAAAATTCTAATCGTGGATGACGAGCGCGACCTGGTCGACGCCTACGTCCGCCTGCTCGAGCGCGCGGGCCATCGATGCGTCGGTGCATTCGGTGCGCACGAGGCGATCGAGCTTATCGACTCCGAAACTCCCGACCTCGTACTCACCGATTTGAGTCTGCCCGATTCAAACGGGATCGAGATCGTCCGCCACGCCCGCGCAAAATCCGCGCTGCTGCCGATCATCGTGATGTCCGGTCACAACACGCAAGGCATGAACGAAGCCGCCCGCGCCGCCGGCGCAAACCTGTGTCTCCTGAAACCAGTCTCGATAGCCGAACTAACCCGCGTAATCGGCGACGCCCTCAAGCGCTACTACCTCGCCACCCGCCCCGGCTGAATCTGCTAACTTTCTGTCATCCGAGCGCAGCTGAGAGACCCCGGATCTTTTTCCGATTTCGACTCGTACCAGCTAATGCTCACATCTCTCCGTCAGCAGCCTTTATGTCAGCAGTCTCCGTGTCGACAAGTTTTTTTGCGTGACCAGGCTTTGTTTCCAGCGGTCTTTGTGTCACCAATCCTTGCATTAGCGATCTTTGTGTCATCCCGAGCGAAGGCTGCCGCAGCCGAGGGACCCCGGATTCAGCGACGCGGACAAAAACGCCACTGGCAAGAGCGCAACGGCGAGCCTTCTTTTTTCGTGTACGTCGTCGCGAGCCTTTCTCGCACCCTATACATAGGACTGACGAACGACTTAATTCGGCGAGTTCACGAGCACAAAAGGAAGGAACTTCCGGGATTCACCGGTACGTACAACGTCTATCGTCTTGTGTACTTCGAGGAGTTCGGGACTCCTGCTGCCGCCATTTCGCGTGAAAAACAACTGAAGAGTTGGAGACGCGAAAAGAAAATCCGCCTGATCGAGTCTGTGAACCCCTCCTGGAATGACCTGAGCACCCGGTGGTGCGGGTAGAAGTCGGAAAAAGGTCCGGGGTTCGCAGCGCGTGAAAGAATTGCAAGGCGTGATGCCAGTCGGCGTCGAAAAAGATCCGGGGTCCCTCGGCTGCGTTCGGGATGACGGATTTTAGGGGCCGTCGTGCCAGCGGCCTTTTGTGTCAGCAACCTTTGTGTCACCAATCTTTGGGTCAGCAGGCTTTGGGTCAGCAAGTTTTTTGCGTGAGCAGACCTTGTGTCAGCAGACTTTTCGTCAGCACTCTTTGTGTCATCGCGAGCGAAGGCTGTCGGAGCCGAGGGACCCGGATCTTTTGCCACGTGCGGTCGCGACGCAAGTTTCGCCGGAGTGCGGAACCGTCCTTCTCCTACAGAGTCCGTTTGAAGGAGACGCTTGCCAGCACCAGCATCAGGACCATGAAAATTAGCAGGAACAGGATGTCGCCGCTGACTGCGGGGAAGTCTGCGCCTTTGAAGAGGATCTGTTTTATTGCGCTCACCGAGTGGGTTTCGGGGTTGAAGCGGGCGAAGGCGCGCAGCCAGGGCGGGAAGCTTTCGACTGGATAGATCGCGCCGCTCGGAAAAAACAAGATCACATTCAGGAATCCCGAGAACGTGCCGACCAGGCGCGGATGGCCCGCGCGGCCGAGGATCGCAAACGTCATCGCGAGCAGCCCGGTCGCGCTCACGACGATTATCCCGACGAGAGTGAGCAGCGCGACCAGTCCGCCCTCGATTCGCCCGCGCGTGATCAACAAGCCGAGGAACAAAACCATCACACCGGCCACACTCGTCACGCTGACTCCGCTCGCGAGCACGCCGCCCGCGATGTCCCATCGCGAGAGCGGCGTCACCAGGTAGCATTCCGTGACGCCGAGAAATTTATCCATCACCCAGTTGAACACTCCCGACATCAGCGAGCCCATGAAGATCGCCATCACGATGACTCCGGGAATAAGCGAGCGATCGTAGTCGACGTAGGGGAACAGCCAGCTCGGGCGGAGCGAGATGTCGTTCAGCTTGGGTTCGCGCGCGGTGACGAAGCTGACCCGCACGGTAGCCGCGGCGGTATCGAGCGCGCCCTCGAGAGTGACTGAACTTATCGAGTCGACGTTGTCAGTGAACAGTCCGATTTGTCCGATCAGGCCTTCGGCCACGTCGTGGCTGAAGTCGGACGGGATTACGACTGCGCCTTTGAAGCGCCCGTCGCGCACTTCGTCGATCGCGGTGCCTGGATCGCTCTCGAAGGTAACGTCAATCGTCTTCGGCCCGGCTTGCAGCGCGAGCAACTGTTCGACGATTCGGCGCGCGTACAAGCCGTGATCCTGCTCGACTACGACAATCGGCAGATGCTTCAGCTGGCCCTGAAATGAATTGCCGATGATGACCAGGTAAACGATCGGCATCAGGATGACCGAGACCAGCGTGATCGGATTGCGCATCAGCTTCTTCAGGTCGCGGCGCATGATTGCGAGGAACTTGAGTCCGAACATCGCGATGGTCCGTCAGCGCTGCTGAGGCATCCCGGCGCCGACCAGCAGGCTGACTTTTTTTGCCGGCTCGTCGCGCAGTGTGCGTCCGGTGAAGTGGATAAAGACGTCTTCAAGCGAGAGTTTCTGCACCGTGATCGAGGTCACCCGGTCACCGGTCTCTTCGACGGCCTCGAGGATTTTCGGAATCGCGTGCGCGCCGTCGTTGGAGGAAAGTTGCAGGCGGTTGCCACCGTCCTGGTTCACCGCGGTCAGGTACGGCATCGGTCGCAGCATCGTCGCGACCGCCTCGGGATCCTTTTCGACCACCAGGTCGATTCGATCCGATCCCGGGACCATCGACTTGAGGCCGACCGGCGTGTCGAGCGCGATTATCTTGCCCGCATCGACGATCGCGATTCGATCGCACAGCGACTCCGCCTCGTCCATGTAATGCGTGGTCAGCGAAATCGTAATCTCGCTTTCCTTGCGCAGCGTTTCGAGCAGGTCCCAGACCGCGCGCCGGCTCTGCGGATCGAGTCCGATGGTCGGCTCGTCGAGGAACAGCACGTCGGGCGAATGGATCAGCCCGCGCGCAATTTCGAGCCGCCGGCGCATACCGCCCGAATAGGTCGCGACCAGATCATGCGCGCGCTCGCTAAGCCCAACCATCTTGAGGAGCCGGTCCCCGCGCTCGCGTCGCTCCCGGCGCGACAGCCCGAAGAACTCGCCATAGATGTCGATATTTTCCCATCCCGTGAGATCGAGATCCGAGGTCAGCGCCTGCGGGATGACGCCGATATTTTCGCGCACCTGGCGCGGATGGCGCGCGACGTCGATACCCATGACGTATGCGTGCCCGTCGGTCGGCGGAATCAGCGTCGTTAGCATTCTCACCACAGTAGTCTTGCCCGCGCCGTTGGGGCCGAGCAGTCCGAAGACCTCGCCGCGGCGGACCTCGAAGCTGACCTTGTCCACCGCGGTGAAAGTGCCGAAGCGCTTAGTCAGGTCTTTGGTCTGTATTGCTGGTGACTCGGGTTCCATCGCGCCTCGGAAAAGTAACTTCCGCAGTCATCCCGGGCTTGAGCTGGCCGTCTGCTTGCAGAACCTGCACCTTCACGTAGAAGGTGCGAATATCCTGGCGTCCGCGGCGCACGTCGCGCTCGGTCGCGAACTGGCCCTCCTGTCCGATCGCCATGACGCGGCCGGTGAAGGTCTGGGGCGGATCGGTCGGCAATTCGATTTGCGCTGCCTTGCCGATGTAGAGCGAGCCGAGATCGGTTTCCTCCACATCGACGCGCGCCCAAATCGTGGAGAGATCGTCAACGGTGAGAATCGGCACGCCCGGCGTGACCCATTCGCCGACCTCCAGAGCTTTGGAGACGATGACGCCATCCACCGGCGACCTGACCTCGGTATCGACGACCTGGTCCGCATAGAATTTCGCGTTGGCTTCGTCGCTGAGCACGTTGGCCTCGTCCTCCTGGACGAGCGTGATCGCGTCATCGCGGATCTTTGTCGCGATCACGTTTTCGCGCGACAACTGCTCGTCGCGAGCGAGATCGCGCCGTGCTTGCCCGAGATCAGCCTGCGCATGCGCGAGATCGGCCTTCGACTTGGCGAGTTGATTGCGCAGATCGATATCCTCGATCAGGCATACGACATCGCCCTTGTGCACCCGGTCGCCTTCGATCAGGTTGAGCTGTTTTATTCGGCCCGCGATTCGGCTGGTGATATTAACTTCGGGCGCCTCGATCATTCCGACCGCCTGGATCTTCGAGCGATCTTCCGGCGGCCACAGATAGACTCGTCCGAAGAAATAAATTCCCACGACGATGCCGGCAAAGATCGCGAGCCGGATAATCCGGCGGATTAAAGTTCGCATCGCTGAGTTCGCGCTAGTCCGGATGCCCCGGCTTGGAATAATGGACCGGGTTTTCGCCGAGCGCCTTCAGCATCAGGCTCCCGAGTTCGCGGCTCAACTCGGAGACCGGGCGGCTCGAACCATAGAAGAGCAGCAGCGATCGAATCGATCCCTGGATCGCGAACGTGGCGAGCCGCGGATCGACCGGCGCGAATTCCCCGTTGCGAATTCCTTCCTCGATCAGCGAGGCGAAAAAATTGAAGTTGCGCTCGCGCGCCGCTTCGATAATCCGATTGCGCGCTTCGGCAAGACGCGGCTCCTCGGTCGCGAAAAAGCGCAAAAAATCGCGGCGCCGATCGTAAAACTCCACCGTGACCGCGATCGAACGGCGCATCCGCTCGATCAGCGGCAGTTGCGGATCGGCGCTGTTTTGCTGGGTCCGATACGCGTTGTCGAGCTCGGTGCTCAGGATTCCAAGATAGAGCGCGTCCTTGGACGGAAAATAAAGATAGAGCGTGCCCTTGGCGACTCCGGCGGCGTGCGCCACTCGATCCATCGTGACTGCCTGGTAGGGCTCGTGAGCGAAAAGTTTCAGCGCCGCGGCGAGGATGCGCTCGTGTTTGGGGAGCGGCTCGCTGATCGGGTTTGGACGACCATTATTAGTTTTGAGTGAATTTTGTGAGATATTTTTCATAAACTGACCAGTCAGTCACATTCTTTATTGCCGCCGCAGACGAGTCAACCGTCACAAACTATCAACCGCAACGATCAAAGGTGATAGCGTGGTCCGCGCTCGCGCGGCACTTGGAGGAAACGGGTTCCGCGGAGCAAGCAGGGGGAGCGTTACATGATTGGTTGCGGGGGTGTTGCTCGAAGCGGAGCTACGGGGCATCGGCGCGCTCGAAGATATGATGCGGCTGCTGCGATGCTCGCCATCGTTGTCGTCGTCATCGGAAGCTTCGCGAGTTTTGCGAGTGCGCAGAGTTGGAACGACGACGATGCGGAGCCGCACAATAAGCAGAAGATCAAGTACTCGTTCGTGTTCATGGGATGTAACCGCGTGTTCAAGGGCGACAAGACGCCGGAAAATCCGAGCACCGCGAACCTCGCCCAATTGGAGCGCAGCTTCACCGAAATCGCAGAGCTGAAGCCGCGGCCGGATTTTGTCGTCTTCACCGGTGACATGGTACTTGGACTCACTCCCGACCTGAACGAACTGCGCCATGAACTGGAATCCTGGGTCGATGTGTATCGGAACTCCGAGCTCGGCAATGACCGGAAGATTCGATTGATCGCGCTCCCCGGCAATCACGAATCGCTGATGGGCGCGAAAGGTTCGCAGACCTCCAATCCCGGCGCCGAAGCAGTGTGGCTCTCCGTGATGCAACCGTTCATCGCCGGAAACAACGGTCCTCCGGCGGGCGGCGCCGATAATCTACAGACCGATCAGAGCCAGTTCACCTACTCGTTCGACTTTCGCGATTCACATTTCGTGATTCTGAACACAGATCCGTACGGCGCGGTCGCGACGGTTCCGCTCAACTGGCTTCATCAGGATCTGGCGTCCGCGGCCGGCGACCCTCACCTGAAGCATACGTTTGTGCTGGGTCATAAGCAGGCTTTTTCTCCCGCCGACGCAAACTCGGAGCAGGCGCTCGATTCTAATCCCGATCTCCGCAACCAGTTCTGGGACGAGCTGAATAATGCCGGCGTTGGTTATTACCTGGTCGCTCATGCCCACCTCTGGGACTTCAGCGTACCGGTCTCGCCGGTCTCGATGCTCCAGCACACCGTGCAGATCATCGCGGGCAACGGCGGCTCCAAGGAAGACGCGCTCTGGGAGCTCGCCGGCAAACCTTTCTATTATGGATTCACCCTGGTCGATGTGCTTAAGAACGGCAAAGTAGTGGTCAGCAGCTACGGCCGCGATTTCGATCTGAGTAACTACCTGGCGCCGTCGCCACCGTCCCTGTTTCCGACCACGATTCGCCGGACGCTGGATTTTCCGCCAGGCCAGTAGGCGCCTGCGTCGATTCAGGAGTACATAACGGCAGTCGATCTGCTAATTTAGCGGATGCTCGCAGCGCCGTGAAAAACTCGCGCCCGTAGCTCAACTGGATAGAGCATCAGACTTCGGATCTGAGGGTTGGGGGTTCGAATCCCTCCGGGCGCGCTATTCCGTCAGAGGCTTGGTGTCTCCACTGATTCGATACGGCTCGATCAAATGCGCGATCGAGGTCGGAATCCGCTGGAAATTATATCCGCCACGCTCGCGTATCGAGCTAGTGTTGCCAATTTTGGTTGCCTTAAGGACTTTGTCAAACAACTCGTCGTGCGGATACAGATACCAGGCGCCGCCTTCGCCGAATACTACGTGAAGATCTTTGCCACGATACTTATTGTCGAAACCGAGGCGGCTTTTCAACTGAACGCGCACTGACGAGCCGCTGATGTGCAGCGCGATAAAATCCGCGCCCTGCCAGTCGTCAGAAAGTCGAATTGTAATGAAACCATAGTCCGCGAGAATCGCCGACACTTTCTGAAAATTGAAGTTCTCTTTTTGGCGCGCATTCAGGTGCGTGTATTCGATCTTACTGAATTTCATTCACGTTCGCGAAGACAAGAGAGCGCGCGCTTGTGCGCGGAAAATCACAAGTGCGGCTCACCGAACAGCAATCGCTAATGAGACGAACCGATTCCGCCGACCTCGAATCTCGCGCGCGTAGCGCGCACTCAGCGATTGCTAGTACGGCGCGGCGTAGGTCGTGGTTGTCTGCTTCTGGGTGGCGCCGTCGTCGGAATTCGTAGTCACCGTGGTTGAGCTTTGCGCCGGAGCTATGTACGGAGCGGGCTGCGAATACACGTAAGGAGCGGGCTGGCTATAGGTTCGCTGCACGGTGCCGTTGTCATATTGGGTGGTTGTGGTCGTATTCGAATTCGCGACCGGCGCCACCATCACTGGCGGATTGGTAGTGTCGTATTCCCTGGTCGTCGTGGTTTCCGTGACGTGAGTAGTCGGCGCGCAGCCGACCAGACATGCCATCGCAATACCAGCACAAATAGCTATTGCGGAATTGGATGCGTATTTCATTTCAGACTCCTATTTATGATGTCTCGGCTGAGGCGGTTCTAGAGGGACTACTCATCTTTACTCCCATGCCAGTCGACATACATCGGAATGCGATGCTGCCGGACTGAATTGTGTGATGCAGGGAACCAAAGATGAGTGAGAATCAGCGGAGAGGGCGCGCGGAGAACATTTGCGCGCTCAAACCAGCGAGCCGCCGCCGTCGATTACGAGCGTCGTACCATTCACGTATTCGTTCTTCATCAGGAAGAGTACGGCGTCGGCTACTTCTTCGGCGCGGCCCATCCGCTTTACCGGGAAGCGCTTGGTGTAGCTCGCGACGATCGCGTCTTTGTTCTCGCCGCCTATGAAGGTCTCTATTAGCGGAGTGTCGATTAGTCCCGGGCAAATTGCGTTGACGCGGATGGGAGACAGGTCAACCGCGAGCGATCGCGCGAGGCCTTCGACTGCGGCGCATGAAGCTGAGCCGACCGTCGCGCCGGCTATCGGGCGCATCGCTGCTGTCCCCGACATGAACGTGATCGAGCCGCCTGCGCCCATCTTGCGACCGCCGTACTTGGCGGCGTAGACCGCGCCCCACAGACGCACGTCCATCGCGGGGCGCATCGCACTGACTTCGACGGTGAGCGCCGCATCAGGGGTGACTCCGCCCGCGCTCACGAAGATGTGATCGACGTGATCGATCCCGTCAAACATCGCACCTGTGCCCGCTTCGTCGCCCGCATCGAGTGCGATCGCGCGCACGCGAGAGCCCAATTCACGAACCGCCGAGTCGAGCCGCTCGCGTGATCGGCCGGTGATGATCACGTCGGCATGCTGCGTCAGCGCGGCGCTGGCGGTGGCGAGTCCGATGCCTGAGCTGCCACCAAGGATGACGACGGTTTTAGCACTGAGAGACATGGCTACGAGTTATCAGCAAACGGGAAAAGCGCGCAATCGATTCTTCGATTCGAATCCAGGCCGCCTCATCCGTCGGCATTGGGAGCGCCGGTTCCAGGCGCCGAGCTTGCCGGGATTGGGAAAATCAAGGTGAATGCCGCTCCACGCGGAGCGCGATTTACGACGCGAATATCGCCTCCGATGCGGGTCATCACGTCGCGCGCCATCGAGAGGCCGAGACCAGTACCCATCTGCTTGGTGGTGAAAAAAGGGTCAAAAATTTTCTCCGCGATGTCTGCGGAGATACCAGTGCCTTCATCGGCGACGACGACTTCGACGTTCGAGGTATTTTTCTTTGCCTCGATCAGCAGATTGCCGCCGTCGGGCATCGCCTCGCGGCCGTTAATCAGCAGGTTCGCGATCACGTGCTTCAACTGGTTTGGAAAAGTAGGGACCTTTGGCAATGAGGCCGGCAGCTTACGCTCGAGATTAATCGTGCCGCCGTTCACGGTCGGGCTCTTGAAAATCAGAAAATCCACCATCTCGACCGCCTCGCGAATCAGAACCGACAAATCGGACGGCTCGAGCGTCTCCTGCGGTCGCGCATTCACAAAATCCTGAAGACTGCGGGCCCGGTCGGCAGCGGCCTTGATCGTTCTATCGAGCGCATCGAGGTCGCCGGTCAACCCGCTGCCGGCTTTCGCGCGCAGGATGTTGAGCCTTATGGCTCCGGCGTTGAGAATGTTTTTCAGATCGTGGGCGAAGCCCGAAGCCATCTCGCCGATCGATCGCAGGCGTTCGCTTCGAAAAAGCTCGTCGCGCAGTTGAAAGATGCCGATCAGCGCCGATATATGCTCGGTCGTATCGAGGCCTACCGCGGCGACGTGCGGCTGACCATCGACATCGAGCAGAAATCTCACTACGAAAATCGTTTTCCCTTTCTCGACCTGGTCGGTGGTCACCAGCGTGTTTCCCGACGACAAGACCTGCAGGTCCTTGCGCCAGTAAACGTGGCCGACGTTTGGAAACAGTTCGTCGTCTTTGGAGCCGATCCACTTTTCGCGATCGATGCCGAGCTCCGATGTGAGCCGGGAATTCACGAAGACGTATCGGCCGCTCGAATCTTTGACCCAGACGCGAGCGGGCAAATCAGTCATCACCAGCGAAGAAAGTAACTCGTGATCGCGCGTTACAAAGGGGCTCTCAGGCGGCTGGTCCTTGGCGCTCATCGCGGGGTCGACTCCGGCTCGCAGTAGCGGCTGACCGTCGCGAGCAGATGATCGACGTTCGACCGGCTTGCGCAGGATCTCGTTTGCGTCGATGCCGTTTCGATCATTCATCGCCGTTATTACCAACAGCGGAACATTTGCCAGGCGTGCGTCTTTGACTTGCTCGCGGCGGAATTGCCTGCCGTCCATCACGGGCATCGACAGGTCGGTAATGATGAGGTTGGGAATGGGCGCGGCGCGGAGGTAGTCCATCGCCGCCTTGCCGTTTTCTGCGGACGCGACGCTGTAGCCTTTCATCTCCAGGATAGCGACCATCGCCTGGCGCACATCCTCGTCATCTTCGATCACCAGGATGGCGCATTCTTCGTTTTTCCCGCCGGTCACGTCGCCAAGCATAGCGGAACCCGGGAGGCCATAACATCCTCCCGCACCTAGCGCTCTCTGGGCGCTTCTGCACTAGCGAAATCTAGCTGAAATGCTTCTTACGGCGGGAAAACGCGGTCCGGTATGAGCTAGCGCGAAAGAAAATGTTCCGGAGCAGAAGCGGATGCCTGTGCACCATGCGGCAAATCGACGACAAACGAGGATCCCTCGCCGAGTTTGCTTTTCACTCGAAGCTCGCCGCCGTGGGCCCGCACGATCTGGCTTGTGATGTGGAGTCCGAGGCCGAGTCCGCTGAAGCTGCGAACCATGGTCGAGCGCTGGAAGGGCTCGAAGACGCGGCGTAAGTCTTTCTCCGCGATTCCGATTCCATTGTCTCGAACGATCAACCGCGCCCCGCGGGGGTTGGTTTCGAGAACCACCTCAACAGGCTTCCCGTCTCCGTACTTTATCGCGTTGGACACCAGGTTGGTGACCGCCTGCTCGAGCCGGAAACTATCCCAAGTCCCTTTTACGCCAGGCTCCAGGCGCATCTGGAGCTCAACTCCGGCGCGGCTGGCCTCTTCGGCGAAGCGCTCGACGCTTTCACGTACTACTTCGGACAGGTCGCAATTCGCGGGTTCCAGGACGAGTTGGCCGGCGGTGATCCGGGACACGTCGAGGAGATGATCGATAAGCTTGGCCATCCGATCGGTCTGCCCGATAGCTTTCTTGATTTTCGTCTCTAGAGTTTCTGTGGGAGCGCTCGAGACGAGGCGCATCAGGTTGCTCAATTGAAGACCGAGAGCCATCAAAGGTGTGCGCATTTCATGGGCGGCGATCGACATGAACTCGTCGCGCTCTTTGACCGCGTCTTCGGCCTCGCGATAGAGCCGCGCATTGTCGATCGCATTTGCGGCGCGATGACCCAGTTCAGACGCAAACGCGAGGTCTTGAGGCCCGTAAATGTGATCGGCGTCGAAGGAGGCCAGCGTCATCGCTCCGAAAGAGCCGCCGCGCGCGATCAGCGGGATCGAGATTACCGAACGCGCCCCGCGCCCATAGAGCTCCCGGGCGCGGTCGTCGCGCGCGGACTTCCGCAATTCATGAACCCCGCCGTCGGCAGCCCGGCGCAGCGATTCGAATCGCTCTGAAGCATCTTCGCCGGACTCGACGACCTCAACCGAGATATCGATTTCTCGACCAGTTCCTCGCGAGCCTATCGCTCGCATCAGGCCGCGCTGCTCGATCACTTCAACCGAGCACCAATCGGCAAATTCGCCGACCACCGCGCGGACCAGGTTCCGAAGTTTGCCTTCCAGATCCAGAGATTGCACCAACTGGGCGCTTGTTTCGGCAAGAAAGCGCTGGACGCGTTGGACCCGGGCCAGCGCGCTGATATCGGTCAGCGTGATCACGCGTCCGAGTGGTTCGCCGTCGGCGGTCGAGAGCGGGCCGGCGCTGATCAGCACCTCGACTGGAGGCAGATTCGGACGGATCAGAACCGCGCCGAGGCTGCGCAGCGTCTCACTGGTACCGGAGATAAAGCTACTCGGCGAGCGATCTTCAGGTCCGCTTGCCTGCCGAACTCCGCGCAGCGGGAATACCTCGGTAAATTGACGCAACAATGGGTTCTGCCCGCAGAGCTCGATTGCCGACGGGTTGGCGCGGACGATGCGACCTTCAGGATCGCAAACGACGATCGACTCGGCGGCCTGATCGAGAATCGATCGCGCGAGGTTTTCGGACGCGATGATTTGCTCGCTGCGTCGCCGCTCGGTCAGATCGGTGACGATGACGCTCACCGCCTTGAGCCCATCGACCTGCAAAGCGGTGGCGGATAGCTGGACGCTGATTGCGCCGCGAGAACCGCTAAGCGTCAGCTCGGTCTTGCTCCCGCCGGATTTGCCCTGCTGCAGGAGAGCTTCGAGCTGCGCGTGCTCACTTGCCGGGACGACTTCATATAAGGAGCTGCCCATCACTTTTTCCAGCGGCAGGCCGAGCAGGTCGGCAAAGTGACGATTGCAGTAGAGCAGGATGCCGTCAGGGGTCAGGGTGACCGCGCCTTCGTTCATGGACTCGACCAGGACGCGGTAGGGCTGGTCGGCGCCCTTAAGGGTGAATACGCGGTCGCCTTCGGCGCCGGAGATCACGAGCGCATCGGCCTCGCCGGAGCGGATCGCGTCGAGCGTCATTTCTGCGACTTCGACTCTGCGCCGAAGTTCCGCGAGTTCCTGCCGCCGCGGCCGGGAGGCGCTTTTCGAAACGGCCGATCGAGAACCGGCGGGAGTCTTGGTTTTGGCGCCCTTGGCGATACGCCCGGATTTGGGGCGGCTGGTTGACTTCTTCATGATGTGGCCGATAACGGCGGGAGCGACAGACCGGCGAGCACGCGGTCATCGCGCGAGAAGTCACCGACCAGGACACGGCGCGGCGAGGGCTCTTCCTTGATCAAGGTTGGAGTCGCGATTATCTGATCGCGCTGCGCGCGTCCCGGCTGCTGGTAGATATCGATAACGTCGAGCTGGTAGCGCCCCTCGAGCCGGCTTTCGCAGATACGCTTGAGATTTCGGATCGCTCGCGCGGAGCGGGGAGTGGATCCGCTGGTATAAAGCCGCAGCACGTATAGCTGGCCTTTGAGCATCGCGCGGCGTTTTTTTGTTAGCGCGATCGGCATCGCAGCAGTCCTCTATTCTTGATTAGGCTTTTGGCGGTATCAGGTCCAGACCGACGAGCACCCGTTCGGTTGCGGAGAGATCTCCGATGATGCGCTTGATGGGCACGGGAACGTCCCGAATCAGCGTCGGTATCGCGACTATCTGATCGTGGCGCGCCAGGTGCGGTTTCTGCATCAAATCGATCACATCAACTTTAAAGCGGATCGGCTTATACCCTTCGCAGATGCGTTTTAGATTGGCGATAGCCGCGATCGACTTGGTGGTTTGCCCGGCGATGTAGAGGCGCAGGTTCCACACCTCACTCTTCGACCTCGCTTTGCCGTTGGACTTGGCTGTGCGAGTCGGTTTGGCCGCGCGTTTCTTCCTCCTGATCATATGTCACGCGACCTCTGCTGTCCATTTTTTCCGCGGCTGGCGGCCATTGCGGCGCGATCGGCGTCGATTCGTCCGGCGCGCATCTGGTCTTGCGAACTCAGCTTGGCGGCTTCCTGTTTTTCCGCTTCGAATTCCGCGCGCATCGCGGTAATCCGGGCCTCCATGGATTTTCGTTTACGTTCGAGTTCGGCCGCAGCCAGCTCGCTCCGCTGCGAACGCTCCAGAGCCGCCTCTTTTTCTTTCGCTTCCTGCGCCACCCGAGCCGAACCGGTCAGGACCCCTTCGCTCCCGAGATAGACTTTCAAGAGTCTAATACCTTTGTTGGTCAGCACAAATTCGCGAATCTGATTGGAATGAGCCATACCACGTGACTTCAGAACGTACATGCCACGATTGCGCTCGCCGTTGATCTCTATATCGCGCAGCAGCAGCCAAGTATCCATCAGCGAGGAAATGCTTATTTCGGTCTTTTCGAGGTTTCCGTCGACATTCGAGAGGCTGATGAAGAAACCGGTAATCTGCCCGGCCTTAAGGAAGTCGATCAGCCGCGTCGTCATCGCAAGCACGTCGCCGCGGTCGGCGGACGAGATCAAGCTCGAGATGGGATCGATGACGACTACGGCGGGCCGAAACGCGCTAATCTGCTTATGGATTGAAACCAGGTGCCTTTCCAAGCCATATATGGCCGGCCGGTTCGCGATAATTTGCAGCAATCCTTTATTTACGAAGGGCCGCAGATCGATTCCGACCGAACGCATGTTTCGGACGATCTGACTGGGTGATTCTTCAAATGAAAAGTACAGACAGCGCCCGCCCGCGCTGCATGTCGCGCGGCATAGCGATGCGGCCAGCGTCGATTTACCAGTACCCGCGGTTCCCGAGACCAGCACGCTGCTGCCCTTGAAGTAGCCGCCCACCCCGAGCATCTCATCGAGGTCTCGAACACCCGACGGCACGATCTCGCCGGAGACCTGATGATCGAGGCTGAGCGAAGTGATCGGCAGGACCGAAAATCCACCCTCGTCGATAAGGAAGGGAAATTCATTGCTCCCATGCGCCGAGCCGCGATACTTGATGATCCGCAAACGCCGGGTCGAGATCTGATCGATGACCCGGTGATCGAGCAGGATCACGCAATCCGCTACGTACTCCTCGAGGCCCTGGCGGGTCAGGGTGCCATCGCCGCGCTCGGCTGTGACCACCGCGGTGACGCCTTTTGACTTGAGCCATTGAAAAAGCCGGCGAAGCTCGGAGCGCAGGATCGATGCGTTGGAGAATCCGGCGAACAGAGATTCCAGGGTATCGAGCACCACCCTTTTTGCGCCGACCAAATCGATCGCATATTGGAGACGGATGAAAAGTCCCTCGAGATCGTATTCGCCGGTTTCTTCGATCTCGCTGCGCTCGATACGCAAGTGGTCGAGCGCGATCATTCGTTTGTCAATCAGCCGGTTGAGTTCGAAGCCAAGAGAGGAGACGTTTGCGACCAACTCCTCCGGAGTCTCTTCAAAGGCTATGAAAACGCCCGGTTCCGAATAATTCCGGGCGCCATTGATCAAAAACTCCAGTCCCAGTAGCGTTTTGCCGCATCCAGCGCCGCCGCAGACGAGCGTCGGCCGTCCCGTGGGGAGCCCTCCGTAGGTGATGTCGTCAAGGCCGCGAATGCCGGTCGGAGTTTTGGGCAACTCGCGGGCGGAATTCTTTCGGGTCTTCACGACGCTGAACTAATCGAACGCTGCAACCGTAAACATTGCCTCGCGATCAAAATTTTTGAGAACAGGAAGTTTCGAAATTAACCCGAAATATCCGCCAATGACAAGCCTGAACCGCTTACCAAAGACATCTATTAAGATATCTATGAAGACGTTGAAGTTCAGAGAGGCACGGCGGTGCGAAACAAAATAAACCGGCCCAGCATCTCGCCCACCAGCACCGACATCACCGCGATGTAGAGCAGGCCGGTCGCCGCCATGGTCTGCGGAATTTTGAGCGTCTGCCAGCACATCCAGACCAGCACGATCGTGGCGATCGGGCCGAGCAGTATTCGAACCGCCAGCAATTCCAGGTGAGATGCGAACAGCTCGCGTACGGCTGCGATACCGGCCGCGCCACCGATCAACGCCGGAAGCGCGACTGCAAGTCCGAGCGCCACGAGGTCCGCGATCAGCACTACCCCGAGCATCCGCACGAACGAACGCAGGTAGTCGACCGGCATCTCGAGGTCGATCAGGTACCAATGACCGAACAGCATCGCGCCGCTCACGAGGCCCAGCATCAGTGCGGAGGTAATCGCGGTAAGCGCGTAGGTGACCGCGGCGATCGCGCCATAATCGCGCGGCATCAGCAGCATCACGTTGGCGATCACCGCAACCAGGCCGAGCAGCAGGCTCGCGAGATAAAGGCGCGCGCGGAGAAGCCCGTTTTCAGTCCACAGCGTGTAAAGATAGGCTGCGAAAGTCAGGCTCGAGGCGGCCCACAATGACGCTGCGCTCCATAGAGCCGCCGCACCCGGTCCATTGGGAGGCCCGCCGCGAGCAGCCAGAAATCCCAGCCCGATCGCGGTCGTAAGCGCCGCCGCCAGGTACACTGACGCGCTCGATTTGTAAAAACCTCGCTCGACGTTGAAGAAGGGCGGAATCGAAAGCGCGAAGATTCCACCCCAGGCGAGTTCTCCGAACACCAGGATGAAGCAGGCGGCAAATCTGGTCACGCGGGAATACTATCGGTCACGGACGCGCCCCGACAGACCCCGCCGTGGCTCACTTGCCCGCACGTGCCATTCGGTGAAATAAGAGTTAGCAGCACGCATCGAACGTATTAGACATCTGCGTGGGCGCGGCTATAATTGAATTGAAAATCAAACGCGAATTAGTTCACGGGGAAGAAAATGCGTTCATCGAAAATTCTTGGCTTGGTGATAGCTCTCGGGCTGGCGCTCGGACTCTCCGCTTGCGCTGCGGTCGAGGCGCAACGTAACGCTGAGGCGACGAAGCAGCAGGAGACCATCCATCGGATGGACATGGCGCACATCTGGGTGACTACCGAAGCGCCGCCGGCGGGGAAACCGTACAGCACGCTCGGCGACGTGACCTATACGGAGCCGTTCTCACCCGATGCTATCGACGAGGCAAAAATCAGCGACAAGCTGAAGAAGATGGCGTTTGAGAAGTGGCCCGACACCATCGACGCGATCGTCGACGAGAACCAGACGATTTCCGCCGACGGCGGGACGATCACCGTCACCGGAAAAGCGATTGCCTACGACTCGACGGTCGATCGCGCCGCTCTGCATCACATGAACGAAGGGATGGTCGCGTCACCCAGCAACAATCAGTAGCAGGCGCCGGCTCCTGCACTTGAGTCAGGAGGCGGCTCCGGTGTCGCGCCTTGAGAAGAAATGGGCGCCTAGCGGGATTAATCCGCGGGGCGCCTATTTTTTTAGCGGGAAGAAGCTTTCTCAGGCGTGCGCGTCGGCAGCGAGCAGACCGTCGAGCTTGCCTTCGGCATCGAGTGCCTTCAATTCGTCGAAGCCGCCGATAATCTTGCCGTTGATGAATATTTCCGGGACGGTGCGCCGCCCGCCGGACATTTCGATCATCTTCTCGCGCAGCTCATCGTCGTCGGTCACATCGATTTCTTCGAAAGCCACGCCCTTGCTCTTGAGCAGGTTCTTGGCCCGCGTGCAGAACGGACAGTAGGTGGTTGTGTAGAGTTCGACTTTCGCCACAGCGCAAACCTCGATTCTCACATTCTCATCTGCGCGCAAATGCCTGTCCAGTGGCTATCGCAAAATGCCGTCTATCTAGTGTCCGCGTACATGCGCTTGAGCCGCGCGGGTGAGATGCCCATCAGGTACATCGCGCGAATCATCCACATCCGAATCACCGTGCGCGCGAGTCCGTCGCGATTCCAGCGCCGGGCCGACGTGGTCACTCGCGAGCGCAGGCACGCGACCGTGCCCGCGCGCTTGAGACGCCGCGAGAATTCGAGATCCTCGCACACGTCGAGCTCGGGAAAACCGCCGAGCCGCTCGAACACCTCGCGGCGGACAAAGATCGCCTGATCGCCGGTACCGGTCCGGCTCAGCCGCGAGCGCATGCTGATCATCGCGCCAATTATTCGATAAGGAATGGCGCTCGCGTCGAGTTCGACGTCGAACCTTCCACCGACGATCGCCGGATTCGCCAAAGCGGATGTGATGTCTCCGCCGAAGCTCGCCGGCACTATCGTATCGGCGTGAACGAATGCGAGCGCGTCTGTCTGCGCGAGCTTCGCGCCTGCATTCATCTGCCGCGCGCGCCCCCGAGAAGCTGCGACTACCCGATCGCAGAGCGGTTCGGCAATTGCGACCGACGCATCGGCGCTGCCGCCGTCAACGACGATTATCTCGGCTTCGGGAGCTCCGCGCCGCAGCGCGATGAGCGTGCGCGAGATCGCCTCCGCCTCATCGAGCATCGGCACAATTATCGAAAGAGTTTTCAATCGCTATTTCCATGGTGGCATTGCATCGAGCAGGGCCTTGGCTCGCGCCTCGATCAGTCCTGCCATGATTCGATCGGTATGGATATAGAGGCGATCGGTCTTTACGGCGGCGAGGACCATTTCGCCAACCTCGTTTGGATCGGCGCCCGCGGCTAGAATGGCGTTGGCTCGCATGATTGCGGTTTCCCGCATTTTCGTTCCCTCGACGGTCGCCGACGATGAGGGCCGGGTGGCGTTGCTGTTCGATATGATCTTCGTATTGACGGGGCCCGGGCACAATACGCTGACGCCAATCTTGAACGGTTCGAGCTCGAGCCGTAGGGATTCCGAAAGACCCACCACCGCGAATTTCGAGGTTGTATATAAGAGACCGCTGGAGGTGGCGGCGAGTCCCGCGCCCGAAGCTGTGTTGACTATATGCCCGCCACCGCCCCGTTGGAGCATCCGAGGCAGAAAGGTCTGGACTCCATTGATCACGCCATTCAGATTAATTCCGATTACCCAGTCCCAATATTCGTAAGTCAGGCGCGCAACGTGCGCGTCTCCGGCCACTCCGGCGTTGTTGCACAGAATTGACACTGGACCGAGTCGAGATTCCGTTTCGTCGGCGACTCGCGCATAAGCTGAGCGGTCGCGGACGTCGAGCAGGAACGTCTCGACCGTGGTTAAGTCCGAGAGCTCGGATTTTGCTGCGGCCAGCGAGGATTGATCGATATCCGCGAGCGCCAATTTCGCGCCAGCTCGAGCTAAGGCGCGAGCGATACCCAGTCCGATCCCGCGCGCTCCTCCAGTTATGAATGCGGTCTTCCCATCGACACGATCCATGCTTCCAACCTCCCTCTCGCGACCAAGGACGCGGCATTATCCGCCGTTCGGATTTGCTTACAGCCCTGTTTGAAGACCCCTTGTTCAGTCCCGAGCTCTCTAATCCGTCGAAGGATTTAACAACGGTCCCGAATGCGGCCCGCTCGAATCGCCCTTGATGTTTACCTTGCGGCCATCAATTTCGAGACGTCTTTCCTGGAAGAGTCGAATCGCGTACGGAAAGATTCGATGCTCCTGCTGAAGGATTCTCGCTGCCAGGCGCTGCTCATCGTCACCGGGCAGGACCGGCACCGCGGCTTGGACGATTATCGGGCCGGTATCGACGCCGGGCGTGACGAAGAAAACGCTGCATCCCGCAATCTTGACGCCGGACTCGATCGCATCCTTGGGTCCGTGAATTCCCGGAAACGACGGCAGCAGACTGTTGTGGATATTCATGATGCGGCCGGGGAACGCGTCGATCATCACCGATGAAAACAGCCGCATGAATCCAGCCAGCGCGACCAGCTCGACGCCGCGCTCACGAAGTGCGGCCAGCACCGCGCGATCGAAATCCTCGCGCGAAGGGAACTTGCGATGCTCGATCACCGCGGTCGCGATTCCGTGGCGCCGCGCCCGTTCGAGTCCATTCGCTTCGGGACGATTCGAAATGACGATGCGAATCTCGGCTTTCAGATCGCCGCGCAGAATCGCATCGATGATCGCCTGCAGGTTGGTGCCCGTGCCGGAAATCAGGACGCCAAGTTTGATTGGCGGGTTATCGCTCATCTCAAATGCCGCTCAGCGGCAAATGCTGCCTCAGAGAATAGTCACGCCGCGCTTGCCGCGCCGCACTTCGCCGACAACATAAGCTGCGTGATTACGGCGGCGCAAATGATCGATTATGCGATCGGCCTCGCGCGCCGGCGCAATAGCTACCATCCCGAGTCCGTTGTTGAAGGTCCGATCCATTTCGAGGCGGCTGATCTTGCCGGCGCGCTGTATGACGTTGAAGATGGGCGGCGTCGGCCAGCTGCCGCGCTCGAACACGGCGCGGGTGTCTATCGGCATCACGCGCGGTACGTTTTCGAGCACGCCGCCGCCGGTGATGTTGGCCAGCCCGTTCACCTTGAACTTATCGAACATCTCGACGATGGCGCGCGCGTAGATGGTCGTCGGGCGCAGCAGTTCCTCGCCGAGCGTCCATTCGAAACCGGGAAGTCGTGCATTGAGTTTGAATTTCGCGCGTTCGAGCAAAACTTTACGGACCAGCGAGAAGCCGTTGGAGTGCAGGCCGCTGGACGCAATGCCGACGATCACGTCACCCGCGCGGACTTTCGACGGCTGGGGGATATCGGCGCGATCGACGATTCCAACCGCGAAGCCTGCGAGGTCGTATTCGCCGGGCTTGTAGAGTCCGCTGAGTTGCGCGGTTTCACCGCCGACCAGGCTCATGCCAGCTTCGTTGCAGCCGCGCGCGATGCCGGTCACGATTTCAAGCGCGACTTTTTCTTGCAGCTTGCCCGACCCTATGTAGTCGAGAAAAAATAGCGGCCGCGCCGCGTGGCAGATGATGTCGTTCACGCACATCGCGACGCAGTCGATGCCGATCGTGTCGTGGCGGCCGGTCTTGAATGCGATCATCAGCTTGGTGCCAACGCCGTCGGTGCCCGCGACCAGCACCGGCTCGCGCATCTTGCGCGCGCCATTCAGACCCACCAGCGCGCCGAATCCACCAACACCGGCCAGCACCTCGGCGCCCGACGTGGACCTCGCTATCGAGCCAAAGAGCGGAATCAGCCGCTGCTTCAGCGCGATATCGACGCCTGCATCCTTGTAAGTCATCCGCGGCGGCATCAGATCGAAACCCTCCTCCTCGCCACCACCGACGCGCGAAACGCCCGCGTTCCATCGGGATAATTCACCAGCCCCTCGCGGTAGTTCTCAATTTCCAGACCTGCCACCAACTCTCCAAGCTCGCCGTGACCGAGCAGGAAGCGCGGGTCGTGTGGATGACCGATGCTCGCTTGATCGATCAGAAACGTCTCGGCGAGCAGAACTCCTCCGGGCCTGAGCGCGCGCGAAAATTGCGGAAACAGCGCGCGGTCGAGAAAGTTTACATTCACGATTGCATCGAACGATTCGTCTCTGAGATGAAAGTTATCCAAGTTTGCGACCACGGGCCATACCGCGAGGCTCTCGGTTCGCGCGGCCTCTCTCAGAGCCAGCATCGCGGATGCTGACCAATCGACTGCGACAACGCGGATCCCCGCGCGCGCCATCGCGAGCGCATTGCGCCCGCGTCCCGCCGCGACATCGAGCACGATGCCGCGCGGTATCCGCGCCATCATCTCGACCAGGAATGGCTCCGCCTCGCCAATCGGATGCCCGCGATGACGCTCGTTCCATGCCGCGCGACCCGACTCACTCATAACACCCGTGCGAGCGTGAAGACGTCGACGCTCACGGCGCCGGCCCTGATTAGAACTCGCGCACACTCATCGACGGTCGCGCCGGTCGTCATCACGTCGTCCACGATTAGAACGCGGCGGCCTTTGACCCGCGCTGGATTGCTCACCGCAAACGCGCGGCGGACATTCTTGATCCGCTCGTCATGATGGCGCGCGGTCTGCGGCGCGGTTCGGCGCTGTCGAGTCATCGACGTGGTATCGAGCGGCAAGTCGAGCCGCGCCGCGACTTCGGCCGCGAGCAGCGCCGCCTGGTTGAATCCGCGCCACCAGAGCCGCCGCCAATGCAACGGCACCGGAATCACCACATCGTAATCGCCGGCTTCGAGCGGCAACTCGTCGCCTAAAAATTCCGCGAGTGCGCGCCCGACCGATTGATCGAGTCCGTATTTGTGGCGACGAATCAGCGCGGGCAGACTTCCCGGTTCGTCCTCGCCGGTGGTGCGATAGCGCGCGATCGTGCGCGCGACCCGGTAATGCGGGCGCTGCGCGAGGCATCGGGCGCATCGCGTTGTACCGCTCTCTATCGATTCCAGCGGCCCGCCGCAGATCTCGCAGCGCGCAGCCGGCATCCGCTCGACTCTCGCGACGCATCGGCCACACACGCGATGACCGTCGCGCAGTGCGAACCTTTCGCCGCACCCAGCGCATCGCGGCGGATACAGAAAGTCCAGGACCTGTGCGAAAGCAGCCATCTCTATCGATCGGTCTTGATATGATCAGTCCCGCGGCAGACAAAACTCAAGCGGCCGCTGTGCCGGAATCCAAAGGGCCGGGGTTGTGGTATAGAAAAGCCATGAATGGACCGCTGGACGGAATTCGAATTATTGACTGGACGATCTGGCAGCAGGGCCCGGTCGCTACCCAGATGCTCGCCGACCTCGGTGCTGAGGTCATCAAGATCGAAGAGCGCGAGCGCGGCGACCCCGGACGCGGCATTACGGCGATTGCCGGCAGCGCAACCGTCAAGCGCGGCCGTAACTATTATTTCGAGGCGAACAACAAGCACAAGAAAAGCATCGCGCTCGATTTGAAGGGGCCCGGCGCGCGCGAAATCGTGCACCGCCTCGCCGCCAAAAGCGACGTCTTCGTACAAAATTTTCGCAAGGGCGTCGCGTCGCGGCTCGGCCTCGGCTACGCCGACCTGGTCGCGCACAATCCGCGAATCATCTATGCCAGCGCGTCCGGCTACGGCCCCCACGGCCCAGACAGCGGCGAGCCGTCGTTCGATTACCTTGGGCAGGCGCGCTCTGGAATCATGAACGCGGTCGGCACCGGGACCACGACGCCGACCTACGTCTTTGGCGGAATCGCCGATCAGATGGGCGCGATCATGCTCGCATACGGAGTTCTGGCGGCGCTCTTCGCGCGCGAGCGCACCGGTCTCGGCCAGGAAGTCGACGCCTCGCATCTGGGCTCGATGATGGCGCTGCAGGGGTTGAACGTTGCGGCGCGTACCATCATGGGCAAGGAATTTCCGCGCAACACCCGCGCCAACGCATTCAATCCGCTCTGGAATCATTATCGATGCGCCGACGACAAATGGATCTCGCTCGCGATGCTCCAGCCGGATCGTTACTGGAAAGATTTCTGCGCCGTGATCGGAAAATCGGAACTCATCGAAGATTCGCGCTTCGCCGAAACCCGGTCGCGCGGCAAGAACGCCGCGTCCCTGATCGAGATTTTCGATGCCGTGTTCGCTGCCCGCCCGCGCGACGAGTGGATGCGAATCCTCAAGAGGGGTGGCGACTTTATCTATACCATTGTGAACTCGGTGTCCGATCTGCCCGACGATCCGCAGGTCAAAGCGAACGAATATGTCGTCGACTATGAGCATCCTGAGCTGGGCAACATGACGCTGCTCGGGATGCCGGTAAAATTGAGTGCGACGCCGGGCAATCCGCGGGGCCACGCACCCGAACTCGGCGAGCATACCGAACTGCTGCTGACCGAGATGCTCGGCTACTCGTGGGAAGATATCGCGCGGCTGCGCGAGACGAACGTAATCTGAGTGTAGGGGAGGTAATCGCGATGGCGATTTCAGGAAGTATCGAAGACCGCGAGGAAGTTCGAACCTTGCACGCGCGCTATTGCCTGACGATCGATACCGCGCGCTACGACGAGTGGGTCGACTGCTTCACCGAGGACGGCGTTTTCGAAAGTCCGCGCTTCGGCAAGCATAGCGGCCGCGACGGACTCAGGCGGTTCACCGCGCTCTACAAAGAATCGCTCGGCGGCGCGAATGTGCTTCATGTCGTCGCCAATCCGGCCTTCGACCTCGACGGCGATTCCGGCACCGGCACCGCCTACTTGAATTACTATCACTGCAAGGAAGGACGAGTTCAGCAATGTACGGTTGGCTACTACACTGACCGGCTCCGCAAAACCCCGGCTGGATGGCGGTTTGCGGGCCGGCAAGTGACTATCCTCGGCCACCACTGAGCTGTTAGCTGCTCGAAAAAATGATGCGGCGCCGAATCGGGATCCGATCCGGCGCCGCATCGTCGTCTTGCGGTTAGGCTAAAAGGCCGCGTACCAAGGCACTTCGTGCGGATTCAGCACTTGCCAGTCAATGTTGAATGCTTGCAGCAGGGTGCCGTCGGCGTGGCCGAGCGCGAGCTTGGCATTCTCGAGATCGACTTCAGCTTGCACCTGGTTGCCCTCCGCGCTCACTTCCTCTTCCTGGAATTGCAGCAGATCGTGTGTCGTTGCCAGACCTACTCGGAACCTCACTTGCTCATCGTGAAGCGATTGGCGAGCATAGTAAGTCGCCGACGCAGTCGCATAGGCTCGCTTCTGATCTGCATATAGATTGGCAAGCGCGCTCTGCACGTCGATGACCGCCTGCGACAGCGCCGCGCGATAGAGCATCCGCTGCTGCTCATACTGCACCCGAGCCTGCGCGAGCGCCGCGCGCGGGACCGCATTGTCGAGCGGCATCTGAAACGTCAGCACCGCGGCGTAACTGTAATAAGTGAATCCCCACAAACGATTGAGCGCGTCGCCGTACTGCCCGCCGAACGGCAACATGGTGCCCGGGGTGGGCCCGGTGGACGTAATGGCTGTGCAGTTCGGACTCGATGTGCTTAAGACGCTCAAAGGCGAGCAAGGCGTATGTCCTGCGCTCGAAGTCAAGCCAAATTGCCCGCCGAAGTTCAGCTGCGGCAGGACCTGGTTCTCGGAGAACTTCACCTGTAGTAGCGCGTCGCGAATCGCCTCGCGCATGCTGCCGAGTGACGGCCGATACTGCACCGCAAGCTCGAGCGCGCGTTCCTCATCGACGACGATGCGTTCCTGCGGATTGGTCCTCGTGAGCGGCTGAAGCTCTTCGGGCAGGAACGTGCCGTACGGATTCAGCATCACGTCCTGGCGAAGCTGGGTGCGGGAATTCTTCAGGTTGGCCTCCGCCGTGTAAACGTTGGCCTCGGAGGTTGCGGCCGCCGACTGCGCTTCCTGCAAGTCGATCGGCGCCAGCGTTCCGACCTTCACGCTGATTGCGTTCTGCCGCACCAGGTCCAGGTTGAATTTCAGCGCCGCACGCGCCACGTCAAGGTTTTCCTCAGAGAGCACGACGTTCCAGTACTCGCCGCCGATCCGCTGCACGAAATCCTGCAGCGCCTGCCCGTAAGTCCATTGCGCCTGCTTCTGGCCCGACTCGGCAATCTGCACGTTGATAGTCGCGAACTGCCAGCCGAAGTTCTGCAGCAATGGCTGTGAGAGCGACAGTGCGAGGGTCGGCGAATATGCCGGATTGACGCCCGCGAAGGTCGAATTGGAAAACGAGCGATCGTTGTTGAAGGTCACGCCCCAGGTGCCATTGGTGATCGCTGATACTTTGTTGATCCCGAAGTTCCAGTCGTAAAACTTCTGCACGAATGAGGTGGCGCCGGCGGTCTGCAGCGCGTTCGTGACTGGAATGACGTTCTTTTCGATATCGCCCTGCGCGGTCAGATTCGGATCGAAAGTTCCGTTCGCCTCCCTGACCGTTTCCATCGACGCGACCGGATCGAGCTCCGCCGCTTTCAGCGCCGGGTTGTTCCGCAGCGAGATGTAGATCGCTTCCTTCAGCGTCACCCCGCGCGCATTGGGATCTTCCGAGCGCAGGTAACGTTCGCTGATAATGTCATCGGGCGAAATTTCCCGCGTCATCGACCACTGATGCGCGAAGATTCGCGGCAGATTCAATATGTCGTCATGATGCTCGAACTGGTTTGACGCGCTCGGCGGCACGCTCGTCTGCGGCGGCTCCTGCGGCGACACCGGCACCGACTGCAGCTGGATCGGTCCGGTGGTAGCCGGCGGAGGCAGCGGCGTCTTGGGGATCGAGCCGGTGACCGCGAACGGATTGGGGTTATTCTGGGCGCCGCCGATCGAAGCGCCGAGCATCAGCAGCGAAAAAAATACTATCGCAGTAAAAACCGATTTCTTGCTCGACATCTGGATGGAACCTCCTTGTCCCTGTCGGTTGCGGCGTCGACGGCCGCAGCACTCTGGTACGTCGTTCAAGATTGCGCGTTGCATTCAGCAGAGGGATGATTCCGCTGGCGCCGTATCGGGAACGGAGCGCTTGCGCGGCGCCAATCAGGTCGCGATTATAGCCAAGGCCGCACGCCTTGTCTTGCCGTCGTGTGGTCGGGCGCGGATCATTTCGAAACGCCGATGGAGATCGCATGCGTGCTCTCAGACTGACGATCATATTGCTCGTACTTTCTCCGATCCTCATGCTTGCGCTCAGCGACTCGAGACTCGCGCGGCAGCCATTCGCGCAAGTTACCGCGGCGCCGGGGCCGGTGCCACTGACTGCACCAGCCGCTCCCGGTCAGCCGCAGCCATTCTCGACGATCGGTGCGCTGCCGGCGCTCGCTCCGGCGCCGGGAAGCTCGATCGCGGCCGCTGCCACCCCGCTGCCAACTCCGCGATCGTTCCGATGCACCTGTTCGGCGCCGGGAACCTGGACCGAGTGGGCGGGAATCGTTTCGTCATCGAGCTATATTCTCGCGCGGCAGTCTGCGCGCGGTCAGTGCGCCAACTATTTGCTGAACGCGAACGCGCCGTCGTCGTACCTACCGCAAACGTCGGGCAACACACTCGGTTCGCAACGGCCAACGATCTACAATGGCACCGCGTTCTCGCAGCGCGCCCAGGTCTCGACCTCGGTGGGACAATCGGGACTCCTGCAACGCTCGCAGACAACCCCGCTAACGACTCAATGCTCGCAATGCGCCTGCAACTGAGGCGCCGGCGAGCTTGCAAGCGGGGTCCCTCACAGCGGTGCGCGGATCGCAAGCCACTACTCCTTCGCGTTATGGTTCAAGGGCAAGCCGGGTAATACGACGACGATTCCGGGGATCAGTCTTCCGCGGTGCCACTGAGCGGAATAACCCTTCCGGGCGCAGTGTCGGTGTGTATTGTTTCCCACTTGATGATCTTCAAATCGAGCACGAATATTCCGTACAGCACTGGCACCAGCAGCAGTTCTATGAAGGTTGCGACGCTGAGACCTCCTATCTGCGCGTAACACAGCGGCTCCCACAATGGCCCTCCACGAATCGATAGCGGGACCAACGCCAGCACCGCTGCGCCAACGGTGATCAGCACAGGGCGCAGCCGCTCGATGCCCGCGTCGAGCACCGCCTCCATGAACGGCTCGCCTTTCTCATGCATCTCCTCGATGAAATCGAAAAGCACTATGACGTGACTCACTATGACACCTATGAGACTGGCTATACCCAGGAATGCCATGAAGCCAAAGGGCGTACCCATGATCAACAGCGCGAGCAGCGCACCAACGACCCCGTATGGCACACAGGCGAACACTAGCACGGGCTTGATAGCACTGTTGAACTGGATGACCAGAGCTACGTAAATCATAAGGCAGGATATCATCAAGATGACACCTAGCTCTCCAAATCCGGTTTGCTGCTTGGCATACTCGCCGCCGATTACGATGCTATAGCCGGTCGGCACGCTAGCTTGTAGCTCCTTGATCTTTGGCAGCGCTTGGTTGAGTACTTCTGAAGCCAGCACGCCGGGTGCAGTGAAAGCCGCGACGGTTATGGTACGGTAGTGCGCGCGCCGACGGATTCTTTGCGTTTCCAGTTCATAATGCACTGAGGAGATCGCCTTAAGTGGAACAGGCTGGCCGCCGTTGGATGGATAGACATAGAGATTTTCCAGATCCGGCACAGTCGCACGCTCACGGCGGTAGAGGCGTGCAACAACCGGAATCTGTTGGTCCCCCTCGAGCAGCGTAGCGACTCTCGTTCCGCTCAAGCTGGCGGTGGTTGAAGCGGCGACATCTTCGTTGGAGATGCCTGCCAGGTTTGCGCGATCTGGATCGATCGCGAGGCGCGCGACCATCGTTTCGCCCAACCAGTCGTTGCGAACCCGTCGCGCGTCTGGCACCCCGCGCAGAATGCTTTCGAGGTTGTTCGCCAACTTGCGAAGCGTCTCGATGTCCTTGGTCTCGCGCACTGTCGTGGATTCTGCACGGCCATTTACGAAAATCTCGATCGGATACTTCGAGCCGTTGGTCTGCAACTCCTGCACGTCCACGTATGCGCCGGGAATCGCCGCCGATAGTGCGGGTTGAAGCACACTTGCGAACCGCGACATCGCCCGCCTGTCGTCAATTTCGATGACGACTTGCGCGTAGTTGACCTGCTTCGTCTCGGGAGCCAACGAATACCAGAAGCGCGGACCACCGCCGCCGACGAAAGTCGTCAACGATTTCAGGAGACCATGCGTACCTTCGGCGCCCTCTGATTCCTTCACATCGATCTGATGCGCCTGCTGCTCAATTATCTCGCGCGCTTTCGCCGCTGCCGCCGTAGTCTCGGTCAAGGCGCTGTCGTTGGGAAGAAAAATATCCACAGTGGACAGGAACTGCAGATCGGTCGGGAAGAAGGCGGACTTCAATTGCGCGCCCAACTTGAATCCAACGATCAGGAAGACAATAGACGCGGCCATCGTCAGCCATCGATGCTCAAGACACCAGTGTCCCGTTCGGTAATAGTAGCCAGTGAAGCCTTGGCGGCGCTGCTCTTCAATCGGTAGCGGTTTTTTCTTCGCCGGGCGCAGCCAATAGTAACCTAGCATCGGGATGAAGGTCATCGAGACCAGTCGCGACGCGATCAAAGATGCCGTCATCACGACCGGCAGCGAAATCATGAACTTGCCGGTGTCCTTGCTAAGCAAGCCGAACGGCAAATAGGCGACGATGTTAGTGATCGTGGCATACAAGATCGCGCGCGCCAGCTTGGTAGGTCCCAACCATGCCGAAACAATCCGCGGATGCCCCGCGTCCAGGTCGCGCTTGATTGCGTCGCCCGCCACTACCGGATCGTCGATCAAGAGACCTAGCGCGATTATCAGCGAAGCAATCGAGACCTGTTGGATGTCCCATCCGACTAAATCCATAAAGCCGAACGTCATCAGCAGGGTTAGCGGGATTGATACAGCCATCAGCAGCGCCGAGCGCCATTCCCAGAAACCGATCAGCGCGGTGATGACGACCAGCACGATCGCTTCCTCTAGCGCGTGGTTCAGGAGCTCGACGTTCTCTTTAACCTGCCGCGGTTGGTCCGAGGTCCGCGCCATGATCAGATCCGAAGGCAGTTGCTGGCGGAGCACGACCAGCTGCTTGTCGACGTTTTCGCCGAACAGGTGGATCTGTTCGCCCGAACGCATCTGCACTGCGATCGTAATCGCGCGATGCGTTTGCCATTCGCCGGCAGCGTCGCGGATCGTATAGGTGTTGAGATAGCGCGCAGGGTCCTGGTAGCCGCGCGTAATCGTGACGAGATCGCGAAGGTACAGCGGCGTGCCGGTCGCAGACTTGCCGATGATTGTGTCGCCGATGTCCTTTTCGCTTTTGAACTCGCCCGACGGCAGCACGATGAGATTGCGGCCGTTGGTTTCCAGCGAGCCGCCGGGCGAGACGATATTTCGCGCCGCCAGAACCTGCGAGACCTTGCTCGGTGTGATGCCGTATGCGGCGAGTTTGGACTGGGAATATTCGAGGTTAATCCACGGCGGGAGATCCCCGGAAATCAGAATTTTCGATACTTGCGGTACCCCGGTCAGCCCGCGCTGGATCAGATCGGTGAAATCGTCCAGTTCGCGGAAGCTGTACTTGTCTCCCGCCACTGTGTCGAGCCGTGCTTGGGCGTCGTTGGGATTGCGAACTACGATCGGCTGCCAGACATCCGGATTGAAGGAAGCGGAGCCGTATTTTGTCTCGACGCATGCCATGAACGCCCGCTGCAGTTCGTCGTCGGACTTCGCGATACCGTCGAGGCCTACGAAGCCTTTGCCCGCGATCGGTCGGATGTCATCGAGCGATCCGCTCTTGGCGAGACACGGGCCAAGCGTGCCGCTCAGGCTCTCGCCGATATTCGGCGAATCGAGATCCAGCGGAAACGCAACTACGATCGTTGCGCGCTTCGACGCGTCGTTACTGCTGCCCCGCGCCGCTTTTATTGCAGCCCCAATCTCCCTGGCGCGCAGCGAAATCGCGACCTCGGTTTCCTTCGGACTTGCCACCGTCAGCATCAGCGCCGCCGTATCGCCAAAACCGCTGAAGAACTGAATCGGCCCCGCACCCTTGGGTAAGTCCGTGATGCTTCTCAGCTTCAAATCCATCTCGTTGAAGATGGGCTTGGTGTCGTTGACGCTGTAGTCCACCTGCACGTTGACGACGGACAGGCCGTCGAGCGTCAGCGACTTTATCGAGTACTCCTCGGCCGAAGGCGCGCGAACGTCGGAGACCTCGGCCAGCTTCTGCTCGAGCTTGCGGGTGACGAGCTGCTCGACGCGGTCTGCGCTGACCCCCGGCCATGCGCATACCACCTGCGCTTCCTTCACCGGGATATCGGGATCCTTGCGCTTGGGCATTTTATCGTAGCCGTAGATGCCCCACGCGATCACGATCAGCAGCGCCACCCACGAAAGCTGGCGGTTCTCGGTAAAGAAGCGCGCAGTGTTGTGAGTCGTCGCGATTATTTCTGCGTCTGGTCGATGCGCCATTGGATTGCGCCTAGGGAACTACGTTGATATCGGCGCCGTTGAACACGACGTCCGCGCCCCTGACAATCACTTGCGCACCCGCATCCAGGCCCGACTCGACTGACACCTGGTCGCCGACCACAGGACCTATCTCGACCTTCTTGAGCGTCGCGACCATCTTGCCGTCGGCGTTCTTCTCCGCGACGTACACCGCGTATCCGCTGGGATCGTCGGGCGGCCGCACGATTGCCCGCGTCGGCACCGCGAGCATGTTCTTGGCTTGTGCGTTGACCGGCAGATGGAGCGCGGCAATCATGCCGACTCGGAGGCGGGCGTCAGGGTTGGGAATCGTCGCCTCGATATCGAATACCCGAGTGTTGGGATCGGCGACTGCCGCGACTTTGGAAATCGTGCCCTTGAACGTCTGGCCGGGGAATGCGTCGACGGTGGCCGAGACCTCTGCCCCAGGTTTCAACTCGCCGACAATTGTGCCCGGCACGCCGAACACGACCTTGACCTTTCCGGTATCGCCAATTTGAAAGCCGGTGGTGTTGGGCGACACCAGCGTGCCGACCTCGATCTTGCGATCAAGCACCAGCGCGCTTATCGGCGACTTGAGCTTGCAGTCGTCGAGATCGACCTGCGCCTGCTGTACGGCCGCCTGCGAGGCGCCAACCGCCGCCTGCGCGGATTCGTATTGCTGCTTTACCGCGTCATAGTCGGCCCTCGCCACGACGCGCTGCTCGAGCAGATGCGTGTAGCGGGCGAAATCCGCCTTCGCCTTGCTTAGCGATGCGCGCGAGTTTTGCAAATCTGCTTGAGCTTTGGTCACGCTGTGGCGGTAGGTGTCATCCTTGACGATCGCGAGCACCGCGCCCGTCGCGACGCGATCCCCCGCCTGCACATTGCGCAGCTTGCCGTCCGCGCCCTTCACCTGGAGGATCGACTGCACGTAGCCGTTGACTTTGAAGGCAACATCCACCTGCGTGTCGGCAATGATATGGGCCGAATAGGCGCCGCCGGCATCACCACTCGCCAACCCGACGGTCTGTACCGTAACGGGAATCGAATCTCTCGCGGCAGGCGCTTTGTGACCGCATCCAACGATCGCTGCGGAGCCTACGGGCAGCACCAAAGCGAGCCCGATGAACTGAGCAAAACTGAGCCGGCGTGCCAACCTTTTTTTCATAGTTGCTTCTGAACTGCCTCGGCTAGGGACCACCACTCTCATCCGTGCCTCAGCTACCGGCGCATAGACGAGGATTGGCCTGTCACTTCAGTTATCTGCGGGCCGTTTTGTCACACTGCGGGCCTTATCGCACAAAATCTGCGTGCGAACTAGCGAACGCATGGAGTGTTCCCTCCAGTGCGCCTGCAACTGAGCCGTTGCCGACGACGTACTGGTTAAAATTAAAGAAGTTTCTGCAAGTCCGCAGCGATCGGCGCCGTCACCTTGACGTGCCCCACCGCCGGCGAGTCGAACGCTATGTCGCATAGATGCAACCAGAAGCGTCCGTGCGTGAGCGACTCGTTCGCGGGACCGCCATATAGCGTGTCGCCAACGATCGGATAACCCGCGTCCGCCAGGTGCACGCGAATCTGATGCCGGCTGCCGGTTTTCGGCACCACCGATACCAGAGTGAATGCCCCGACGCGACGCAGCGGCTCGACCATCGTCATCGCGGCCCGGCCGGCGCGCCTGGGGTTGGCGCTCTCACGATCGCCGGCGACCATCTTGCGCGGATTCTTCGCATGATGCGCGATCGGTACATCGATCTCGATCTTCTCATCGAGCGCACCCGCGACCAGCGCTTCGTAACGCCGCGCGATTCGTCCCGCGCGGATCGACTCGCGCAATTTTTCGAACGTCGCACGATTGCGCGCAATCAGCAGCGCGCCCGAGGTGCCGTTGTCCAATCGATGCACCAGTCCGCCTTCGAGCGGCTTGTCACCGGCGCTCGCCGTATCCGGAAATCGCGCAACCACTGCGTTCATCACGGTACCGCGCTCCCCAGGCTTCAGCGGATGACAAGGAATCCCACCCGGCTTATTCACGACGATAACCGCCGCATCTTCATGCAGCACGACAATCGTAAGATCGCGATTCGCCTCGATCGCCGAGTACTTCTGTATCGGCGCAACTTCAACGACGTCATCGGCGCCGACAATCTCGCTCTTCCTCGAGCGTCGGCCGTTGATCCGCACCATCCCGCGCTCGACAAGCTCCTGCGCAACCCGCCGCGACGTCGCAAATCCGACCCGCACCAGGTAATGGTCCAGCCGCTCTCTAACTATTTCCGCCACGTATGCCTTCTACTGCGCCCAGACCAGTTTGGGATTCTGCTCCCAAGGATGAACCTGGAGCGTCCAGCCGGGCAACTGAGCTTCAAACCTGCCACCGGCTGCGTCGCAGGCTTGCTTGGTTGCGATCGACTCGAACTTCGACCAATCCACGGTCTTTATGTCGGCGCCCCAACTCGGACCGCACAGATTGATGTACCGATGCCATCGCGCGACGCTCAGCGGTACACGCTCGTTGAGCTTATCCTCGCCGGCATCCGTGCGATCGGTATACATCGCGCCGATCAGCTTGTAGCTGCCGCCTGGCGTGCGCTCGTACAGCAATGAATCCGGGTCGCTGAACGTGAACGGTGCGCTGACGCCTTTACGGCACTTCGTTAAATCCTTCTCGAAATACTCGATAGGAACTTTGATTTTGGGTGTCAACGGATGGAAGCCGTCCGCCTCAGCGACGTGATAGTCCTCGTATTTCGCCAGCGCATGCTGAAGATCTCTAACCAGGATCGCGGCGCGCGCTTTGTCGGCGTCATTCTCGGGCCGCAGGGCCGTGTACGCTCTGTGCAGCGACGAATTTTTTTCGATGACGTCGAAGCCATGGAGTCGCATGAAAAAGAACTCGAAGTACATGCCCTTCAAGAGCGTCACGGTCAAAATGGTCATTAACCCCGCAAAAACCCACTTGCGCTGCTTTCGATAAGCGTCTACATGCTCAGGAGCGATTCGCTTCTGCCACCGAGTACTGAACGGCACGATCGACAGCCAGTTGACCCGATATGGATAGAGCCGCCGAATCCTCCTGGGGACAGCCGTTTTCATCACGCCGACGACGTAGACGAGATATACAATCGGCAAAATAAGTAAGACGGCTCGGTCAAGCAGGTAGATATTCATTGGTAACGGCAACGAGGGCAACGGTTCGAACTTCAGATTCCCCCAATTTTGTTCCCCTTCCCTGAGGGGAAGGGGCTAGGGGTTATGGGTTAGGTTGCGGTCAGTGCGCACCCGACGCGCTGCTCGTCGACGCCGGCACCGCCGGAGCCACCTTGTACACCGCAAACTGCAGCGTCGCGACGTAGAGCAGAATCCCAAGCAGTATCACCGCCGTCAGTACGTCGACGAACCCAAGCTGCGTTGCGCCGCGTGCGAATCGTTTCAATCTGTGCATCCTACCTCTTGGGTTACGCCCCCGCCGCGAGCCGCAGCGCCGAGCGAACCTGCCGCCCGCGCTCCGGCAATCCAAACAGCCGCCTCAGTTCGCGCCCGGTTTCCGATTTTTCACACGCCGCGATATCCAGCGGCGAGCCCGCCGCCACCACTCGCCCGCCATCGTCGCCGCCACCCGGTCCGAGATCGATTACATAATCGGCGTGCGCGATAAACTCCATGTTGTGCTCGATCACCACCAGCGTGTTGCCCTCCGTCACCAGCCGCGTGAGCACCTTGATCAGCCGCCGGATATCAGTCGAGCTGAGTCCAGTGGTCGGCTCGTCGAGCAGAAACATCCGCGGCAGAGGCTTGCCGTCTGGCCCGACTGGCGCAGGCTCAAGATCGACGAGTAGAAAGCGCGCGAGCTTCAGGCGCTGCGCCTCTCCGCCCGACAGCGTCGAGGTCGTCTGCCCCACGCGCAAGTACCCGAGCCCGACCGCGATCAACGCGTCGAGCCTCTTCACAATCGCAGGATGCCGAATGAAAAACGCGCGCGCGTCCTCGACGGTCAAATCCAGCACTCCATTGATATTCAGACCACCGAGTGGAATCGCGAGAATATGGCTCTGGAAGCGGCGCCCATCGCACGCCTCGCATTTCACTTCGAGGTCCGCCATGAAATGCATCTCGATCGTCACGGTGCCGGTGCCGCTGCATTTCTCGCATCGCCCGCCGGTGACGTTGAACGAAAACTGCCGCGCCGTCACGCCCAGCCGCCGCGCTTCGGCGGTGGCGGCGAACAGTTTGCGGATCTCGTCGTAGATTTTCAGATAGGTCGCGGGATTCGAGCGCATCGATCGCGTCGGCAACTCCTGCCCCATGTGCACCATGTCGCCGATCAGCTCGAAGCCTTCGATCCGATCGCACGCGCCCAATTCTACCGACGTGTCGCCACCGCGGCGCAGATAGTTGTTGTAGAGCACGTCCTCGACCAGGCTCGATTTTCCCGATCCCGAAACTCCCGTGACGCACACCATCCGCCCGGCCGGAATCGCAACGTCGATATTGGCGAGATTGTGCTCGCGCGCGCCTACGATCCGAATTCCCGGATCGTGCCGGGTAAATTTGCGCCGCTTCGAGATCGCACGCATCAGCATCACCCGCCCCGGCGACGTCTCCATGCTGTCGAGGTCCGCCTTTGCCGCCGATCCTGCGTAGGTCAGACGCCCGCCCTCGCTGCCGCCGCCCGGCCCCAGCTCGACCACGTAGTCCGCGCCCGCGATCATCGCGGGATCGTGCTCGACGACGACCACCGTGTTGCCGAAGTCCCGCAGATGGTGCAGTACCGCGAGCAATCGCCTCGCATCGGACGCATGCAGTCCGACAGTCGGCTCGTCGAGTGCATACAATGTCCCGACCAGCAGGCTGCCGAGCGCACTCGCCAGATGAATCCGCTGCGCCTCGCCGCCCGACAGCGTGCGCGCCTGCCGCTCGACGGTCAGGTAGCCGAGGCCCACTTCGACCAGGTAGCTGACGCGATTGCGCAGCTCGCGCATCACGACCGCGGCACGCGTCGCAATTTCAGGAACCGCCGCAAGCTTGTCGAGCCATGCGATCAAATCGCCGATCGCGAGCTTGCCGATATCCGCGATCGAGTTGCCGTCCACGACTACGTTGAGCGCCTCGCGCTTGAGCTTCGCACCATTGCATACCGGACAGGTCACGAAGCGCCGATACTTCGCGAGCAGGATTCGCACGTGAGTCTTGTAGCGCCGGCCCTCGAGCCACTTGAAGAATCCATGCACTCCCGGCCACACGTCGTCGTCCCACTTTTTTTCGCGCGGACCCGGGTCGCCGTCGAGCAGCCAGGTGCGCTCCTCTTCGCTCATCTCGCGATACGGCGCCGAGGTGCGAATTTTTCTGCGCCGCGCGAGTTTGATCATCCAGTCGTTCATCTCGCGATAAGCCGGCGTCCGCCACGTCGCGATTAAACCCTGCCGAAGTGACAGGCTCGGATTCGGAATCACTTTGTCGAGATCGAGTTCCACCGTTCGCCCGAACCCTTCGCATTCGGGACATGCGCCGATTGGACTGTTCGACGAAAAGAGCGCCGTGGTCGGCTCCGCGAACGGGATTGCACAATTCGAGCAGTTGAAGCGCCGATCGAAATCGAGTGTCGCCGCGGTGCGGGTGTCGCCGTTATCGCGCTCGACGCGAACGCATCGCGCTCGTCCGCCGCCCAGGTAAAATGCCTTCTCGAGCGCCTCGCGGACGCGCTCGACTTCCGCCTCGCCGGTGACCGACACGCGATCGACGACTACCATCATCGCGCCTTCCGGACGCGCGTCCGCAGCGCCTGCGCGCGCCGCAAATTCCGCGGTCTCGGTAATCGCGTCGTCGGCGAACAGACGATGGTACCCGTTCTGAATCAGGTAATTTGCCGCGTCGAGCATCGTGCGCGAGCCCGCCTCGAACGGCGCCAGCACAATGTAGAGTCCCGGCTCCCCGAGGATTCGCACCGCTGCACTCTCGACGCTGTCGCGGCTGACCTGCTGGCCGCATCGCGGGCAAATCGTCCGCCCGACCGTTGCGTAGAGCAGCCTCAGATAATCGCTGATTTCTGTGACCGTCCCGACCGTGGAGCGCGCGTTCTTGATTGTGTTTTTCTGCCGCAGCGCGAGCGCCGGCGGGATATCTGAAATCGAATCGACGTCCGGCCGCTCCATCCGCTGCAGAAACAAGCGCGCGTAGGTCGACAGACTCTGCACGTAGCGCCGCTGCCCTTCGGCGTAGAGCGTGTCGAAAACCAGGCTCGACTTGCCCGACCCCGACACGCCGGTCACCACGGTCAGCTTGTCGCGAGGAATTTCGAGCGAGATATCGGCCAGGTTGTGAGTGCGTGCGCCCGAGATACGGATTGAGCGGTCCAAGTTTTTCTCAGTTAAAAAGTTAAAAGTTAAAAGTCACCGATCTGAAAATAAGCAGCGTGATGTGCGTCATGTGAAGCACGCGCGCCGTGATGCACGTCATCTAAACAACTTTCTTCTTGCGCTCCCCCGGATACTCGTCCGCCACCTGCCCATACAATGCGGCCAGCGCATCATCGAACTTGGCCTGCAGCCGCCGCGTCTGCGCCAGCCGCTCCGCCTCCGGCATCGCCACCAGCCGCCCAAGCTCATCGTCGAGCTTGATCATCAGCCGGTTCCGCTCGATCAGGTATTGATACCCATTCATAGGCGCTCCAAAACCTCGCAATTCAAAGATCAGAATTATAGGTCATCCGGCGCCAACCGAACAACCGAATCTCCCCGACCGCGAATTTCCGTATGTCGTCCCGAGCGTTTTTTCTGTCGTCCTGAGCGAAGGCCGCCGGAGTCGAAGAGCCTGTCCTGAGCCCTGCCGAAGGAACCGGAGCCTGTCCTGAGTATTCTCGAAGGACGAAGCGATGCTCTCTCTTGCCAGCCCGCTCTTTTTTTGTGTCGTTCTGAGCGAAGCGAAGATCCTGGATCTTTCTCGGCGCAAAACACTTCGACTTCACTTGGGACACGCGAAGCCGACCCGCGAAAAAGGAAGGAACTGAACTCGATCCATGAAACCTTTGCAAGGCTTCACCTTTCCCACAACGCTAACCCGAGAAACGCCGCGCTGCGCGTCGTTTCTCGTCTTAACCCGGGTGCAGGGGTCACCCCTGCCGCCAGCCGCGCAGGCGTGGCTAAGATTCCTAAGCTCCTGTTCGTGCGTCCCCCCATCTTTAAGTGACCGCTTGTTAGCTGACAGCGGTTGCCTTGTTAGGCAGCCGAGAGTATCGTGCGCCGACGCCTGCTTGGAACGCCGATTCTGGAATTGCAAAAGAATCGGTTGGGGGGTTCAAAAGAGATCGCGATGAGGTCGATTAAGATCGTTGCCTTTGTGGCCGCGGTTGTTCTGGTTGTGGGCTCGGGGGCGGCCTACGCGGACCAGGCCAATGGCAGCTACTCGTTTGATTTCACCGGTCTCGTTCCGCTTTGGGATATTTCGGGGAGCTATTCGGGCGACCTTGCCAATTTCGCTCTTAATTTCTCTATCACTGAACAACCCTCCGGCAAGCTGACTGGCAATGGTAATTTCAGTGTCTCGGGCCTCGACGGCGCTATCACCAGTATTGGCGGCAGCGTGAAAGGATCATCCGCCGACCCGCATGTCGGATTGAACCTCAAGATGTCGGGCAAAGGAACGGTGGATGGAAAGGGGGTGAAGGTGAGCGTGTCGGCGAACCTGCATTACGATCTGGATAGCGCCGCCGCCGATTTGGACCATGGCACCGGATCCGGGACGGAGACGATAACAATCCTTTCGACCGGGCAGACCCTCAGCCAAAGTGGAACGTTTAAACGCAGTGCGATACCGGTCTTGCACCTGCCTACCGACTCGACGGGAGGGTGGATGCTCTCGATGGATTTGACTCCCAACGGCGACAAGTACTCGGGCACGGCGACGATCGATACTTCGACTGGCGCGACCGCGGATTTTACGGTCAGTGGCAGTTACGATTCGAGCGCCGACACCTCCAAGATCGCGCTCGATGGCGCCGGCGGGAAGCTGAACCTGATAATTTCAACCTCGGGCCCGACCCTGACTGTCCACAGCGCCAAGGGCAAGCTCCTCGGGCAAAAGATCAACTACAAAGCCCCGTAACGAATCGGGGATATGAAACCGATTTTCTCGCCTCGCCTCCGGATCTCTTCCCCGCTTTTTCCTTGTGTCATCCCGAGCGAAGCCGAGGGACCCCGGATCTTTCTCTACGCCAACAACACCACGCCATCCGTTCGCTAACCCGACCATCCCAGTCTGACTCCCTCTCCATGTTCAAGAAGGCTTTGCATAACTGGTCGAGCCATCTTCCCCTCTCCCGATGGGAGAGGATTGAAGGTGAGGGACCTTATACAGCGCGTTTTTTGGCGCGCGATTCAAGACTCTGCTCTGCTCCGAAAGCCGCGCTAGGGTTATGCAAGGGTCCAAGGAGAGGGTCAGGCAGAGGTTTCATGCTCGATCGTAGGTTAGAAGCCAAAATTTCGGAAGCTAGAAATTTTTACAACCCGAGATCGCTCAACCCCGGATGGTCGTCCGGGCGACGCCCGAGCGGCCAATGGTACTTACGCTCCGATTCGGGGATCGGAAGATCATTGATACAAGCGTCCCGAAGGCGAGGACTGGATGAAAGCACATTACGGACAGACCGAGGTGACCGCGAAGAAATCAGAGCAAGCAGCCGCCTTGGAGAAAGCGGCTACGGCGGCGAGACTTACCATCGTCGAAAAGCCGAACTGACCCACTGCCCGCGGACGCATGAAACCTTCGTCCGTTTGATGGTCAGACGCCGCGAATCCCCCGAGCCTTAAGGTTTTTCCCAGTGCAGGCGATCCGCATACGGCGACCTTGGTCTCGCTCGAAGAGAATTTCAGCTAGTCAGGGATTTTCGGCCCCGCGATGCGGATCGCCTGCACGATTAACGTCCAGAATCGTTCCGCTCGTAACGCACTGACAATGGCGCCAACTGCGCACGAGTACTACGCAACCATCGTCGGCTACTCACTCCCCCGAGAAAGCCGAAGGCACGCGCGATCAGATGCCCTCATGGTGAAACCAGCGCGTGCCTTTTTTTGTCATCTGGGTTCCGGCTGAATTTCAGACGCCGAGGGATTTCAGCTCATAGGCGCGTCGCGTGCGGCAGACAAAGCTAGACCAGCGTAAAAACCCCGCGAAATGCCGCCGCGGCATTTCGCGTTGTCCTCACACTGGGTGCAGGGGTCACCCCTGCCGCCAGCCGCGCCGGCGTGACTAAGATTCCTACTTCCCCATATTTCAAAGCCCTGAACCATCGGATATACTGGACTCAGTGAAACAACCCGCACATTAGCTGCGGGACTATCTGGCTTGGCATTCCACACAGAATCAGCACCCGACTCGAACCCGATCGAAATCCTTCGCGCATTCCCCGATGCATCCATATGCCACGGATTCCTCGGACGCACCGGCGGCGTTAGCCGCGGTCCGTTCGCTTCGCTGAATCTCTCGTATTGGGTCGGCGACGACTCCGCCTGCGTCGATTCCAACTGGGAACGCCTACGTCGCAAAGTGCCGGCGCTGAAACTCGGAGCAGTTGGACGCATGAACCAGGTCCACGGCAATGAAATCCACGTCGTCACTCACGAGACCGTCGCTGATCGCCCGCGCGGCGACGGGATGGTCACCGCGGAGCCGGGCGTTATCCTCGGCATCTTCAGCGCCGACTGCGTGCCAATTTTGATGATCGATCCGAAACGCAAGATCGCAGGCGCATTCCACGCCGGATGGCGCGGCATCGTCGCCGATATCGCCACCGCCGGCGTCGCCGCGATGACTAAGCTCGGCGCTCACGCCTCCGATCTTCACGTCGCGCTAGGCCCATCGATCGGACCTTGCTGTTTCGAAGTCGATACCGCCCTCGCCGACCGCTTCGCCGCCGAAGTCGTCGGCGCGCGCAATCATACCCGGGCGGGGAAGCCCGGCAAGGCCTACCTCGATCTCCGCGGCATCGTGAGCGACCAGCTCGTCCGCGCCGGATTAGTGGCAACTATCGGCAAGGCAGAAAATGTTGAAATTTCGGCAACTATCGGCAAGGTGGGCCCGTGCACTCGATGCGCCTCCGATCGATTTTTTTCACGCCGTGCCGCTCGCGGCCAGACCACCGGCCTGCAGATGAGCTTCGTAGGCTTTACCGACTAGCATGACGTCTCTGTATCCAGAGATCGCGCCTTATCGACACGGCATGCTCGAGGTCGGCGACGGCAACCACCTGTACTGGGAGACCTGCGGCAATCCGCACGGTAAGCCCGCCGTCGTCATCCACGGGGGTCCTGGTTCCGGATGCACGACGTGGCATCGCAGGCTGTTTGATCCAGCCAGGTATCTATTGGTGCTTTTCGATCAGCGCAACTGCGGACGGAGCACGCCGCACGCGAGCGCACCCGACACCGATCTCGCGAGCAACAACACGGCGAACCTGATCGCGGACATCGAGCGACTCCGCCACCACCTCGAGATTGATCGATGGATGGTCTTCGGCGGATCGTGGGGCAGCGTGCTCGCGCTCGCCTACGCGGAAAAATATCCCGAGCGAGTCGGCGAGCTGATTTTGTTCGGCGTCGCGACCGGCCGCCGCGAGGAATTCGATTGGCTATTCCGCGGCGGCATCTCGATCCTGTTTCCCGAAGAGTGGGAGCGTTTGCGCGCAGCAGTGCTTACTGCCGACCGAGATGCCGACGTAGTCGAGGCGGTCCATCGACTGTTGCACGACTCCGACCCCGCGGTCCGCGAGCGAGCCGCGATGGCGTGGTGCACTTGGGAGTCCGCGACGCCGGCGTGGCCGCCGAGGCACGGATTGTCGCCGCGGTTCGAGGATCCCGCTTTCAGGATGTGCTTCGCGAGGATCGTCACTCACTACGTCTTGCACGACGCCTGGATCGAAGACGGAAGCTTGCTGCGCGGCGCGGGTCGCCTCGCGGACATTCCGGGCGTCATCGTCAATGGGCGTTTTGACTTTCAATCGCCGATCGCGTGGGCCTGGGACTTAAGCAGAGCGTGGCCGCGCGCCAACCTTGTGATCGTTGACGATGCGGGGCACGATGCATCCAACGCGAGCATCACGCGAGAATTGATCCGCGCAACCGATCAATACGCGGCATCGAAGTGATCACGATGGCGAAGCGACCGACAAAACCGCGCAAGCCCCGCGGGCTGATCTCCAAAATCCGCAAGCCGATGGCGCCGCCGTCGCGCGTGATCGAAGACCCGACCAAATACAAACGCGAACGCGAGTTGGAAAAACTTCGCCGCGAAGAAAAATCCGGGAACTCCTGATGGCGGCTGCAGTAAGCGGACAGATTCGGGTTGGAATAATCGGTGCCGGCCTCATCGGCCAGACGCATTCGATGATGCTCCGCTACGTCGCGAGCCGCACCGAGCAGAGCGTTCGCGTGGTCTCGGTCGCCGACCTGTCGCATGCCGCGGCAGAGCAACTCGCGGCGCGATGGCCCGATGCGCGCGCGCTCGAATCGGCCGAGGAAATAATCGCCGACCCTTCGATCGACGCGGTCTGGATATGCACGCCGACCGCCATGCATCGGCAGATCTGTATCGCCGCCGCGCGCGCGGGCAAGCATATCTTCTGCGAGAAGCCGCTCGCGATGTCCGCCGCGGACGCTGCTGCGATGTCCGCCGCGATCGAAGCGTCGGGCGTTACGAGCCAGGTCGGCCTCGTGCTGCGGTTCTCGCCGATCTACAACGTGATGGCAGAGATGTTCCGCGAGCCCGGCGCCGGCCGGATGCTCTCGGCCACGATGCGCGACGACCAGGACTTTCCGACTCGCGGCGTTCACGCCAGTGCATGGCGCAACGATCCGTCGCTGACCGCGGGCGGCACGCTGATCGAGCACAGCGTCCACGATTTCGACTTGATGACCTTCATGTTCGGGCCGGTCGCGAGTCTCTTCTGCCGGGTCCGAAATCTGAACGGCGCCGACGGAGTCGAGGATTTCGGCGCGACCGAGTTTGAATTCGCCGCCGGCTTCCACGGCCAGCTCACTTCGATCTGGCATCGGATGATCGGACGCGCGAGCAATCGGCGGCTGGAGATCTTCGCGGAGAATCTCTTCGCGGCGTCTGATTTCGACACCCTGGGTCCGATAATTCTTCAACGTGGATCGAGCGCCAACGAGGAAACGATCAGCGACACCGAAGTGATGGCGCGATTCACTGAAAAGATTCTGCGCGAGCGGCCGTACCTCGCCCCGATCAAAGACTACTTCGCGATTCCGTACGCAATCGAAGACGCGATCTTCGTTGCCGCGCTGAAAGGCGTCTGCCAACCGGACCCGCCGTTTGAGGCAGGTGTCGCGGCGCAGCGCCTGGTCGAAGCAGCCTACCAGTCCGCGCGAAGCGGGACCCCAGTCCAGGTAAAAAATTCAGGCCGGTAACGCCCTAACAGGCCGCGATCGCTATCGCGCACAATTTGTGCGGTGACTTTTCACGCTCTGTGATGGGTGAAGAGTCCGGCACACGAAATGCTTTTTCCAGCCTCGAGTTCGATGTGCCGCAGAGAGAGGCAGCGGCAATATCTGAAGGAAACAATTGCGATATGGACGATCGATTTTTATACAAAGCCGCGACCGTCTTGATGGCAGTAGCCTCGGTGTTGTTAGGCGTGGCTTCCGCGCTTTGGATTTCGTAAGGCTCGTCAAAGCGGGGCGGCGGGCAATCACGTGAGTTCAGACGGCGCCTGATGCAGTCCGGCTTACTCGCCGCCGATATGGGCTCCCTTCTCCGCTACCGAGCGGCGCATGAGCAGAACGAACGCCACCAACAGAACCGCAACTGCAGCTGAAAACGAGAACACGTCAAAGTAAGCCAATGACGACGCCTGTTGCTCTCGCATCTGGCCGAGAACGCCCAACGCCATTTGATGTGACAATACAGCATCGCCGTTGTTCTGCAGAAAATAGGTCTGGCCGTGCGCCAGGAGAGTGTTGACCGGAGGGTTCAGGGGATAGAGGCTTTCATTCAGCCGCAGGGTATGAAACTGCTCGCGCCGTTCCTGAATGATTTGGGCGACAGAGGTCCCCACACTGCCACCCTCGTTGCGTAGCAGAGCCAGCAATCCCACGGCAGCGCCGCGAATTTCCTTCGGAAGGTAGATGAACGCCGCCACGTTAAGTGGGGCGAATAGCATCGAAAGTCCGGCGATGAGCACCACCCGCGGCCAAACCACCTGCCACGGACCGATCTCCAGGTTGAGAAGTGCCATCCAGTAGTTTCCCACCGCCATCGTGAGTAGTGCGCCCGCCATCAGGTATCGGGCATCCATGCCGCGAGATAGCAGAGCGCCGACGATAACGAGCATGACGATCGAAAAGATTCCCGCCGGCGAAAGCACCAAACCGGAGGTGGTTGCGTCGTAGCCGAAAAGTGACTGCAGCAAAGCGGGAAGCGAAATGGTGTTGGCGTAGAGCACTCCGTAAGCGCAGAAAATAATGAGGCAGCAGATGCCAAAGTTCCGGTCGGCGATCGTCCGAAGCGCGACTAGTGGATTGCGCAGGTGCAATTCGCGATAGATCAAGCCGCCCAGGCCGAGCATGAACAGGATCAACAGCGTCTGCACGCGATAGAACGGGTCGCCGAGCCAGTCCCACTGCTGCCCCTTGCTCAGCATGACCTCCCAGCAAACCATGGTCACAGCCAGCAGACAGAGGCCGAGCACATCGAAGGGTTCCCGTCGATTCCGATTCTCTGCCCGTTCAACTTGTAGATATTCCGGATCTTCGACCAGGGCGCGGCACATGAAAAAGGCCAACACGCCGATCGGCACGTTCAGGTAGAAGATCCAACGCCAGCCGTAGGTGTCGGTGATATAGCCGCCGAGCGTTGGCCCGACGACCGGCGCGAGCAGTGCCGCCATGCCAAAGATCGTCATCGCCTGACCCTGCTTCTCTTGCGGGAACGCATCCAGGAGCACGGCCTGGCTCGAGGGTTGGAGACCACCTCCGGCCATACCCTGAAGCGCTCGACATGCGATTATGAAACCAAGGCTTCCGGCCATTCCGCACAAAGCAGACGCCAACGTGAAGATGGCTATCGAGAGCAGGAAATAATTTCGCCTGCCCAGCCGCAGCGCGAGCGATCCGGAAATCGGCAGAACGATCGCATTGGAGGCGAGGTAAGCGGTGATGACCCATTCGCTGTCGACATTGGCAGCCGACAAGCCGCCGGCAATGTAACGCAAGGAAACATTCGCGATGGTGGTATCCAGGACCTCCATGAAGGTCGGGATCACCACGGCGATCGCTATCAGCCACGGATTGACCGATCGCCTGGCGAGCGGAACCTGGAGCGTTGCGGCACTCATTGAGGGGCGGGCGCGGAAACGGGACCAGTCCCGGATACGGAGGCTTGAAGCATCTTGCCGGCGTTCGGACCGGTAGGCGTCTCGTGGATGTACACGTACGGAGTGACCGATAGGCCGATGAACAGTGGAGCTACGTCAGGATCGTAGTTGGTCAAATCGATTCGCACCGGCAGCCGCTGCACAACCTTGACGAAGTTTCCGGTCGCATTCTCGGCCGGCAATAGCGCCAGCGTAGATCCGGTTCCCATCGTGAATCCGGAAACGCGCCCCTGAAAATGCCGATGACTGCCATACATGTCGACGTCGAGATCCGCCGGTTGTCCGATGCGCAGATTCCTTAGTTGCGTCTCCTTGAAGTTGGCGTCGATCCAAATGTCGGTGAGAGATCGCAACGCCATCAGCCCCTGACCGGCGATGACCTGATCGCCTGGGTTGACGTTGCGACGCGTCACGACACCGTCAATCACGGCCACGACATCGCAATAGGAAAGGTTCAGCTTGGCTTGATCGAGATTGGCTTGGGCCTCCTTCAACTTGGCCTCAGCCTGTTTCGTGTCGGGTGCATTCTTGGCAATCTCATCGTAGATCACATCGATATTGCCGGACGGGTCGCGCTTGTAGAACTCTGCGAGCATCTCGTCGGGAGTCTCCTTGAATTTATGAAAAACCCCGAGCTCGGCCGCGGTCTGCATGAGTCGCTCCTGGGCAACCTTGACCTCTGAATAAGTTTGGTCGAGATTCGCGGGGATGCCGCTCAGCTGATTGCCGTTCTTAGGTGTGGATGGCAGCCCAAGTTGGGCACGAACCATTCCGACATCGTGCTGAGCCTCCTGCTGCTGTGCCTGAGCTACCGAAAAGGCTTGCTGGAACGAATCGAACTCCTGTTTTGCTATAACCTGCTGTTGGTACAGCTGCTGCTCCCGCCCGTAGTCGGCCCGGGCCTTGATGAGGGTGGCATTCGCGGCTTGAAGAGCGTCCACCTTCGAGTGCAGGTCGGCGACTTGGTTGTTGAGGTTCTGCGCAGCATTTGCCAGATCGAACCGTTGGCTGCGCGCCAAACTCTCAAGGCTCCGAACTTTTGCTTGTGCTGTCACAATGCCGACCTGTGCAACCGACAGCGCAGCTTGCGCGATTTCGACCTTGACCTGGTACGGCTCTTTGTCTAGCTGCACGAGTAGGTCGCCCTTCCGCACCCGATTGTTGTCGTCCACCAGCACACGCACGACTTGACCAGGCACCCGCGGCGCCACGAACGTGACGTGTCCGTTAACGTAGGCGTCGTCTGTCGACTCTGTTCTGACGGCAGTGATGGCCCACGGGATGGCCTCGTATAGCGCCAGAAGGAGAAGCACACCGCCGGCGATCCACATCCACAGTGGCCGCCTTTGAGGCTGCTTCCCGGTTGGGGCTCGCGCGATTGGCGCATCGGCCTCCGGCGTCGGTGCAGATGGCGCCGGTTCGTGGGGGGATTTGCCAGCGGACTCAGCCGACTTTCCATCAGGCATTGACGCGATTCTCCTCTAGTTCACAACCGCGAGGCGCATTGCAGGATGTTTGTCCGATACCACCGCCGCTCCACCTCCGTGCTGAGGTGGTCGCATCCAAAGCCATGTCTATCAAGGGCTTGCGTCATTTTATCAAATTCGTAGGTGGCTTAGAAAACGGAAATCCGAGCTCGATGGCAACGGACGGGGACGATGTCATCAAGGGTGCTCCGAATCGTCGCGGGTGGTGCGGGACTCTCGGCGTAGTGGCGCTGATGCGGGACTTGGGGAAATTGCGTAAAGTGCGTACTCTCAATTACTAAATTCAGCGGGAGGATACCGCCGAAATTCATGATCGACTTCGAACTCAGTGAAGAACAACAGATGATTCGCGACAGCGTGGGGGCGTTTGCGCGCGAGGAGATTCGTCCCGCTGCGCGTCCGGCAGATGAGAGCGGCAAGATTCCTGCGCGCGCTGGTCGCGAAGGCGTGGCAACTCGGGCTCGTCAGCGGGCCGGTCCCGGAAAAGTTCGGCGGCGGTGGCGATGCGCGCTCGGCGGTGACCGGGGCGATCGTCGCCGAGGAACTCGGCTTCGGCGATTTGTCGATCGCTCTGCACGTGCTCGCGCCGCGGCTGCTTGCGTTTCCGATAATCGAGATGGGCACTGACGATCAGCGCGCAAAGTACCTCAAAGCGTTCACCGGCGCAGACCCGGTCGCGGCCACCGCGGCGGTGATGGAACCGCGATTCGATTTCGATCTGACCGGGCTGCAAGTTACCGCCAGGAAAGACGGCGGCGGCTTCATCCTGAACGGCGCCAAATGCATCGTGCCGGTCGCAGCCGAGTCGGAAACGATCCTCTTATACGCGGCGACCGACGCGAGTGCGGGGCTCGCCGGCGTCAGCGCATTCATCGTTCCCCGCGCGACTGCCGGACTCACGATTTCCGAGCGCGAGAAGAACATGGGACTCAAGGGTCTCGCGACTTACGAACTTACTTTGAAAGACTGCCGCGTCGGCGCAGATGCTCGTCTCGGCGGCGACAAGGGAATCAACTTTTCGCGCCTGATGAGCGAGTCGCGGGTCGCGTTTGCCGCGATGGGAGTCGGGGTGATGAACGCCGCGTATGAATACGCCCGCGACTACGCGAAAGAGCGCAAGGCGTTCGGCGTACCGATCGCGACCAAGCAGGCGATCGCGTTTATCCTCGCCGACATGGCGATCGAGACCGACGCGGCGCGCCTGCTGGTCTGGGAAGCGGCGTCGCATCTCGATAAGGGCGGCGACGCGCTGCGGGAGAGCTACCTCGCGAAGAATTACGTCGCGGCGAGCGCGCTCAAGGTCACCGACAATGCGGTCCAGGTGCTCGGCGGCCACGGCTATATCCGCGAGCATCCGGTCGAGATGTGGCTCCGGAACGCGCGCGGATTTGCGGCGATTGACGGTATCGCAACGGTATGAGGATCACGGGCAGGGACGCCCGTGCCACTAGAAGAAGAAACTCGGCGGAGAAATCACGATGATCGATTTCGAACTCGAACCTACCGTAATCAACCGGCTCAAGATGTATCACGGAGTGTCGGAGCATATGATGCGTCCGATCTCGCGCGAGTACGACGAGCGTGAGCACGAAAAGCCGACCCAATTTTTCGAAATGATGTGGCAGGCGTCGGCGATGTCCGACGTGCAGGTCGGAGACAACAAGGCCGAGAAAAAATCAGCGACAAAGCCGGCGGCGCGGCCCGTCCGGCGCTGCGCAATCTATACACGGTGCTGAGCACCGAGGAACTGTGCTGGGGCGACGCGGGCCTGTTCCTGTCCACTCCAAACTCGGGACTAGGCGGCGCGGCCGTGATGGCGGCGGGAACTCCCGAGCAGAAGGAGCGCTTTCTCAAACGCTTTCGCGACGGCAAGCCCAAGTGGGGCGCGATGGCTATCACGGAGCCGGGATTCGGGTCCGATTCGTCGGCGGTCACGACTACCGCGACTCGCGACGGCGATCACTGGGTGATCAACGGCACCAAGATTTTCTGCACCGCGGGCCAGATGGCGGCGGAGAAGTCCGAAGGCTTCGTCGTGGTCTGGGCGACGGTCGACAAGAGCGCCGGACGCCCGGGGATCAAGCCGTTCGTGGTCGAGCATAACACGCCGGGCATGACGGTGGTCCGGGTTGAAAACAAACTCGGTATCCGCGCGTCGGACACCGCCGCGATCGTCTTCGACAACTGCCGGATCCCGTTCGACTCGATTCTCGGCAGCCCCGAAGTCCAGCGCGAGGGCGGATTCAAGGACGTGATGGCGACCTTCGACGCGACCCGGCCGATCGTCGCGGCGATGGCTCTGGGAGTAGGGCGCGCGGCGCTCGACTTCGTGCGCGATTTCCTCAAGGAACAGAACGTCGCGGTCCGCTACGGAATCTCACCGCGGCATCTGACCGCCGTCGAACGCGATTTCATGGAGATGGAAGTGCAACTGCAGGCGGCGCGGCTGCTCACCTGGCGGGCGGCATGGATGCTCGACATGGGCAAGCGCAACAGCCTCGAAGCTTCGATGGCCAAGGCGAAGGCCGGTCTCGCGGTCACGTTGATCACGCAGAAGGCGGTGGAGATTCTGGGGCCGCTCGGCTACTCGCGCAAGTTGCTGGTGGAGAAGTGGATGCGCGACGCGAAGATCAACGACATCTTCGAGGGCACCCAGCAGATCAACATGATAATCGTCGCGCGCCGAATCCTCGGCTACAGCAGCAAGGAGCTGAATTAGGATTTTACTATTTTACGGACGCGCCCCGTCGAGCATTACGCTCGGCGGGGCGCATCGTTGTCGTTGGCCGCAGGACTGGCTCAGGGCTCATCCATGATGATGGCCTTTGCCATGGCCGAAGCGTTGGTTGGTGTGCGCCTTGCACACCCAGTTCGCCGCGTCGTTCACGTTGCCGCCTTGAAAGACCGCGAGACTCGGAAACGGGCAGAGCGGGAAAGTGCGACCTGCCTGCGGGCCTGCCGGTACCTCGCCAATTATGCTGTCGGGCGCGGTCCCAGTCTCAACCCATGCGATGAGCGGAGACAGCGGGTCGAAGTTGTAGGGGCCAGGACCGCCGGAGCAGTGATGCATCCCAGGCACCATGAACAGGCGCGCGTTGTCTTGCAGATGCTTGAAGCCGCCGCCGAGCGTCTTGGCCACTGCTGAGTAGTAGTCCACGCTGACGAACGGCGTCAGCGCCGGATCGCTCCATCCGTGGTACATGACCAGCTTGCCGCCGGCGCCGAAGAACGGCGAAAGGTCGGTGTCCTCGCCGTTGGAGTTGAAATTCGTGATGACCGTGTTGAGCAGCGCGACCTGGGTTGGATCGGTGAAATCGAAAGTGAGCGAATTGTACAACGGGTCATCGAAGACGAAGTACTTCATGAACTGGTCCTGGAACGAGAACTGGAGCGGCGCGGCGCCGAACGATGCGGGAACGACGCCGTACGGATTGTCGACCCCGAATCCGTCGGGCGGTTGCGCAAATCCGGTAATCCACAGCTCCCATCCGTCGTTGCCGCCCGGGTTGCTGGCCGAATAGCCGGGATAGAGCTGCGTACCGTCGGGAGTCGTCGCGCCGGCATAAATCTTCTTGACTGTCGCGACCTGCGCCGCGGTGAGGCAGTTGGAGGTGAGCTTTTTGCTGCATTGGATCGACGCCGGATCGAACTTGCACAGGCGCGGATCTTCGATCAAGCCGTCGATCACGCCGTCAGAGCCGTCGCAGGCGGCGGTCACGGCCGCATCGAGCACAGCGATCTGGGCGGGCGGCAGCCAGCTGTCACCGGTGGAGTCTGTGAGCAGGGCCAGATCGTTCCAGTTAAATCCTGCGATCGGATCGCTGATTGCCGGGTCGCCGGCGACGATCCCGTTGAAGTCGTCTGGGAATTTCTGCGCCTCGACCAGCGCCTGGCGTCCACCCGTCGAGCATCCGTCGAAATACGAGAACATCGGCGAGCCGTAGTACTGGTTGGTCAGGCTCTGACCCGCGACGGTGCTGAGATGAACAGCGCGATACGCGAAATCCTCGATCGCGGCCATGTTCGGAATATTGCCGGGCTCGATAAGGGCGAAGCTGCCGTCAAGCGATGCGGCGGGACCAAAGATCGATTCATGACCGGTATCGGTCACGGCTTCCGCAAAACCGAACGGGAGCAGTGCAGTTGGTGAGGGCAGGCTGCCCTGAAAACCTCCACCCCCGACAAACACGAAACGGCCGTTCCACGCTGCCGGCGCAGGCAGTCCGACTGCGAAGAGCACTTTGCCGGTCTGGGTGCCGGAGGTCGTCGCGATCGCGCCCTTCACGATGCAATTTGCTCCCGACAGGGTTGCTGAAGTGATCGTCGTGTCAGTCGCAGGTGGGAATAGCGCCTGCAGCGCCGTGACGGTGCATGCCGGTGTGGCGAACGCCGGCTGCGCGATCAATAGGAAGGTGATTGCGAGCAGGCCGATAAGCAGCCCGACGCGCGGGTTCTCTGCGCACGAAACTTTCATCGAATGTCACCCCCGAAAAGCGGGCCGCGAGTCCTCCGAAGTTGTCCGGTCGCGTCCGCGAAAATGGAGTTAGACGACCAAGAAGTACAAAGTCCGTAGCAGCGACCTGCTACGATCTGGGGAGGCTATTAGCACCGGTAGTTCTGATCGTCAACGATAGGAATGCATAGGTGACGGTAGGAATGCATAGGTGACGCGAGAACCCCGATCGATCTGACGATCAGCGAAGGCGGATTTATCGGGTCCGGGAACTGTGCAGGCCGATTTGATTCAGGCGCTGCCGCGGCCTAGTAGAACCACTTGTTTTTTTCCCAGCGAAAGATCTCAGTCGTGTGCGTGTCGCTGATCGTTTTGGGAGTGGCGCTGCGCGCCTCTTCCCTGGTTTTGCCGACGACGTAGTAGACGAACTCCTCGTACGAGAGCTTGCCGATCGAGTAACCGTCCTTTGACTGATGCGACTCGCATGCGGAGATCTTGCCGTAGCCAGTGTAAGTGGCGGTCTCGAAACCGTCCTTCGGGCTGAAGTTCAGCTTGTTGAGGTTGTTCACCTCGCGGTCGTGCAGATTCTGCTCCCAGTGCTTGCAGAAGTCCGGGAACTCGGCAGATGCGACTTTGAAGTCGCGATTGAGCTTGATGCGCTCGGGCGTCAGCCGCTCGACCAGCGACTTGACCCGCTGACGCAGTGTCTTGCGCCCTGACGGAGACGTGCTGCCGGTGGTGGCGGCGCTCTCGCTCTGCGGCGCGATTGCCGCCTGCGCGTCGGCGGCCGCGATCGCGGGCTCCGCGACTTGCGACCGGCCATGCGACGGCATCATGAGAATAACCGCCGAGACCGTCAGTGCGGCGAAGATGGCTCTTGTTCCCCTTAGCTTTATGGTCGTCATAATGATGCTCCCCACATCAGAAGTGCGCCCTGTCGTCAGCATGTACATAAATGCTCCTACGAGGCGAACAGAACCTCTAGCGACCCGAGCCGGAAAAAAGACGGCCGCAGCCCCATTTTATGGGACTACGGCCGCTTTCACAGATCCAGACTTGACTCGAACTTACTGGTTGGGCACCAGTTCGACGCGACGGTTCTGAGCGCGGCCCTCGGCCGTATCATTGGTGGCTACGAAGTCGCTCTTGCCGTAGCCATGCGGAATCAGCCGGCTGGCGGGAATGCCCGCGTTCACCAGGTAATCCACGACCGCGTTGGAACGCCGATCGGAAAGTCTGAGGTTGTAGTCAACCCCGCCGATCGCGTCGCAGTAACCGTTAACGTTCACCGTGACGTTCGGATTGGCCTTCAGCGTGGACGCGGCCTCATCCAGAACGGCGGCATCACCCGGCCTGATCTTCGACTTGTTGAAGTCGAAGTGTACGCCGCGCAGGATCAACTTCACCGGAGCCGGTGGCGGCGGTGGCGGAGGTGGCGGCGGCGGAGGAGGTGGTGGCGGTGCAGGAGGCGGTGGTGGCGGGATCAGAGGATCGCAGATCAAATGGCCCGCGACGCCGCCGATCAACGCACCGGCAAGAGCGCCGCCTACGCCAGCATAGACTTTGGCGCTCTTGGCAGTTTCAGTATGGCCGCGGGTGTTGTCGACGATGACGATACCCGAGGCGGCGCCGATACCTGCGCCGAGCAGGGCGCCCCCAATGGCGCATCCATCCCAATGGCGCGGCCTCTCGACCCAGGCGCATCCGGTCATATTGACCGCGAGCAGTGCGATGCCTAAAAGGCCCGCGATCGACCTTACAAACCTTGATTTCCAGCTCATGGACTCCTCCTCACCCAAGTGCGTGTCTGCGCGTACGAACCCCTCTAAATGCCCCCAGAACACAATGGCGGCCGGATAATCTACGATCCCCACCCAATTGACGGGGAAATATAGTTATATTTGTAACGAGAATGCAACACGTCGGGACCGGAAAATGCGAGATTTTTTAGCCCCTTGGATGGTCATCTTTGACCATCGGGAGCAGCATGCTTGTGGATAAGTAGGGTTGAAGTGTCGGACTTCGGCTGCCAGATACACTTATCCACAGGCATCTACGGAGCCCACAAAATGAGCGCAAGACCGTGGGCATTCGGCACGAAATCAAAAGCTGGTAAGATGGGTAGCTCATCATGCTTTCATTAGCGCGCGGCAAAGAGGGAAGTTTCAAACTGGTCTCGGGCTACCGTCCCGAGGGCGACCAGCCGGCCGCCATCGACTCGATAGTCCGCAATCTCAAGGACAACGTCCCGCACCAGGTTCTGCTCGGCGTCACCGGCTCGGGCAAGACCTTCACGATGGCCAACGTGATCGCGCAAGTGAACCGGCCGTCGCTGGTGATGGCGCCGAACAAGACCCTGGCGGCGCAGCTCTACAACGAGTTCAAGAGCCTGTTTCCCGAAAATGCGGTCCGCTACTTCGTCTCGTACTACGACTACTACCAGCCCGAAGCGTACGTGCCGTCGACCGACACGTTTATCGAGAAAGACTCGAGCATCAACGACGAGATCGACAAGCTGCGCCATTCGGCGACCAAGGCGCTGCTCGAACGCAACGACACGCTGATCGTGGCGTCAGTCTCCTGCATCTACGGCTTGGGCGAGCCGGAGGTGTACTTCGAGATGCTGGTGTTCCTGGACGCGGGGCAGACGATGGATCGCGATCGGATGCTGCGCAAGCTGGTCGATATCGCGTACCAGCGCAACGACTATGATTTTCATCGTGGCACGTTCCGCGTCCGCGGCGACACCGTCGAGGTATTCCCAGCCTACGAAGAGCAGCGCGCGGTACGAATCGAGTTCTTCGGCGATGTGGTCGAAGGGCTCTACGAGATCGATCCGCTGCGCGGCAAAGTGATTCGCAAGCTTGCGAGCGTCGCGATCTATCCGGCGTCGCATTACGTGACGACCTCCGACCGAATGGAGATCGCGGTCGCTGGTATCCGCGCCGAGCTGAAGGACCGGCTCGAATTTTTCCGCGCGGAGAATCGGCTACTGGAGGCCCAGCGCCTCGAGCAGCGCACCATGTACGACCTCGAGTTGCTGGCCGAGATGGGCTTCTGCCCGGGAATCGAAAACTACTCGCGCCACCTGACCGGACGCTCGCCCGGGCAGGCGCCGCCGACCTTGCTCGACTACTTCCCGAAAAATGCGCTGTTCTTTGTCGACGAGAGCCACGTGACGGTTCCGCAGATCGGCGGGATGTATCGCGGCGATCGCTCGCGCAAACAGGTGCTGGTCGATTTCGGCTTCCGGCTGCCCTCGGCGCTCGACAACCGGCCGCTAAACTTCGAGGAATGGGAATCGCACGTCGTGTCGGCGGTCTATGTGTCGGCGACTCCCGGCGACTATGAGCTGCAGAAGTCGGCGGGACTGGTGGTCGAGCAGTTGATTCGTCCGACCGGGCTTATCGATCCCGAGATCGAAGTGCGGAAGGCCGGCACCCAGGTCGACGACTTACTCGAGGAAATTCACAAGCGCGTCGAGGTCAACGAACGCGTGCTGGTGACTTGTCTCACCAAGAAGATGGCCGAGGATTTGACCGACTACTATCACGACCTCGGCGTGCGTGTCCGCTATCTGCATTCCGACATCGAAACGATCGAGCGCGTCGAGATCATCCGCAGTCTGCGCAAGGGCGAATTCGATGTGCTGGTCGGGATCAACCTGCTGCGCGAGGGTCTCGACTTGCCGGAAGTTTCGCTGGTCGCGATTCTTGACGCGGACAAGGAAGGTTACCTGCGCTCGCCGCGCTCGTTGATTCAGACCACGGGGCGCGCGGCGCGGCATATCAACGGCCGGGTCATCATGTATGCGGACGTGGTCACCAAGTCGATGCGCCAGGCGATCGACGAGACTTACCGGCGGCGCGCCAAGCAGGTCACGTACAACGAGGAGCACGGCATCACGCCGACCTCGATCACGAAAGCGATCGACGCGTCGTTGGTTGAGATGTACTCGCCGGAATGGGCGGTGGTGCCGGAGATCGGCGATGACACGCCGGGCACGGAGGAGTTCGTTCCGGCGCATGAGGTGCCGGACCGAATCACGGCGCTGCGGCGTGAGATGATGGACGCGGCGGAGAATCTCGACTACGAGCGCGCCGCGGATTTGCGCGATCAGATAAAGAAGCTCGAGCGGAAGGCATTCGGGATGGACGAACGGCGCACTCCGGTGAAGCCGTCGACGCCGCCCGGCTCAGCGCATCAGCACGCCAGCGAAGCGGCGCGCGGCCGTCACGAAGGGCACAAGGTAAGGGACGTCAGCGAGAAGGGCATCCCGGTGAAGACGCGCGGCCGGCGCGGCGCAGGCGCCGCAACCGGCGCCGCCGCGGGCGCGTCGGGAGTGAAGAATCCGCTGAAGCAGGGCAGGCTGAAGCTGATCCCGGACGCTCCGAAGTAAATTTTTTCCGTTGTTTCTCACGCGCGCGTTATTTCCGTGCCACTTCATCTTTGTGTATCACTTCATCTTTGTGTCATTTGATCTTTGTGTCATCTCATCTTTGTATCATCCCGAGTTATTTTTGTGTCATCCCGAGCGAAGCCGAGGGACCCCGGATCTTTCTCGACGCCGGCCACCTCGGCCTCGCTTGGGGCACGCTGAGCCGAGCTGCCTATGGGTAAAGCACGCTCCTCCTTCTTCGTATACATTGCCGCGAGCCCATCGCGCACCATCTACATCGGAGTAACGAACGATTTGGCGCGGCGCATCGCGTTATTTCGGTGTCATTTCTTTGTGTCATCCCGAGCGCAGCCGAGGGACCCCGGATCTTTCTCGACGCCGGCCACCTCGGCCTCGCTTGGGGCACGCTGAGCCGAGCTGCCTATGGGTAAAGCACGCTCCTCCTTCTTCGTATACATCGCCGCGAGCCCATCGCGTACCATCTACATCGGAGTTACGAACGATCTAGCCCGGCGCATCGCATTATTTCGGTGTCATTTCTTTGTGTCATCCCGAGCGCAGCCGAGGGACCCCGGATCTTTCTCGACGCCGGCCACCTCGGCCTCGCTTGGGGCACGCTGAGCCGAGCTGCCTATGGGCAAAGCACGCTCCTCCTTCTTCGTATACATCGCCGCGAGCCCATCGCGCACCATCTACATCGGAGTAACGAACGATCTGGCCCGGCGCATGAATGAGCATCGGATCAAGGTGACGCCTGGGTTCACCGCCACCTACAACATTTCTCGGCTAGTCTGGTTCGAAGAATTCGCGGATGCATCCGCAGCTATCTCGCGCGAAAAGCAACTGAAGAATTGGACGCGTGCGAAGAAAATCAAGCTGATCGAATCGATGAATCCCGAGTGGGATGATTTGAGCTCCGAGTGACGCAACGGATTCGGAGCTGCTCGGCTCCGCGCGCCTTAAGCGGGGTCGAAGTGATCGGCGTCGAGAAAGATTCGGGGTCCCTCGGCTTCGCTCGGGATGACACAATGAAAAGAAGCGGCAGAAATTACTGATCGAATCGATGAATCCCGAGTGGGATGATTTGAGCTCCGAGTGACGCAACGGATTCGGAGCTGCTCGGCTCCGCGGGCCCTAAGCGGGGTCGAAGTGATCGGCGTCGAGAAAGATTCGGGGTCCCTCGGCTTCGCTCGGGATGACACAATGAAAAGAAGCGGCAGAAATTACTGATCGAATCGATGAATCCGGCATGGGCTGGTTTGAGCTCCGAGTGACGCAACGGATTCGGAGCTGCTCGGCTCCGCGCGCCTTAAGCGGGGTCGAAGTGATCGGCGTCGAGAAAGATCCGGGGTCCCTCGGCTTCGCTCGGGATGACACAATGATTAAAGACGCGCCAGAAATGTAGCTTGAGCTATTTCGTACGCTCTCTGAGTTGGCGGGCTGCGCCTGCGAAGAAGTTGCGGGCGATGAACGATTGCTCGGCTGACGCCATCGCTTCGAGGATTTCTGCGTTTAGAACCGCCGCATCCTTGTCGGATGAATCAGCGTCCAGCGCGATCTCCGCGATCGCTAGCGCGCGCTTCAACTGGCCTTCGTCCTTCAGCGCGCGGGCCTTTGCGAGCATCGCGTCGCGGCCGCATAGCGCGACCAAGTCACCGCCGTGATCCTTGCGCGATGCCGGAAACATCTGCGACGGCTCGCCGGACCACCATCCTGCGTAGCGTCGGATAACGTCGCGCACTACGAACGGGACGCATCCGTAGATTGGCCGCAGGTATGGTTTCGCGGCGAGATCGGCGGGTAACGAAATATCGGCTTCAATTATATCTACCGGCCATTCGCCGGCGTTTAGGCGTCGCACGACTTCGTCGTGGATGATTCTGAGCGCGCGCGCCGTTTCGCGGAGCACTTCGTCGCATAGCTCTTCACCGCGATATGCCGGCCCGTGTCCCGGCAGCACAATGCGTGGAGCGCATTTAGCGATCGCTTCGAGCGCTTGCGCCCACTCGAGCGTGTAGCGTTGCACCTTGTTCGGATTGCCAGTGTTCGGCATCGAAGAGACGATCAGATCGCCGACCATCGCGAGTTTCCGGGTCGGCATCCAGACCCACGTCGCATCGTCCGTCTCGCCCATCGCGTGATGCAATTCCACCGGCTCGCCGAGCAGGTCAAGAAATTGCGTGTTGCGATATACGAGGTCTGGATAACTGAATGACTTCTCGCTGAACATATCGTCGAGCCGCAACATCGTGCCGAACTGGAGGCGGTTGATATGCGCCTGCCATTGGCGGGTGAGCGCGTAGCGCCTGAAGCGAGCGGTCACGTCCTCGTGCGCCCAGATTCTGGGCCGCGCATGGCCGCGCGAGAGCGCGTCGGTGATAAACGCCTCGGTGCCGAAAGCGTGATCGCCATGCCCATGCGTATAGACCAGGAACGCGAACGGTTCCTGGCTGACCTCGCGAATCGCGCGCACCGCGATTGGGCCCATCTGCCGCGAACTGGTATCGACGACGATCATCTCGCCGCGCCCGTACGCGAACGCGACATTCGCAAATCCGTGAAACATCGCGATTCCCGGCTCGAGCACCTCGAGCTGGCCCATTAATGGATCGATTATTGCGTTCGCTGGAGATTGGTTCGGCGTCGATGCCATCGTGTTCGCATTTATCACGGGCAGGGACGCCCGTGCCACTAAAGAGGATCGGTTCGCGCGGATTGAATCTATCGTTTAGACTTTGAAGTAGGAAATGAAGGCGGAAACTCGCTCATCACCAGCGCCGCGCGGAGACCTGGAACGCCTGCTCGCGCTGCAGCATCACGATCCTCATTCGCTTCTCGGCGCGCATCCCGAGGGCAAGCGCGTTGTGGTGCGTGCGTTTCGGCCCGCGGCCTCGCGGATTGAGCTGCTGATCGAGGGTGAACCGCCGCGACCGATGCGGATGAGCGACCCGGCCGGGCTGTTCGAAGGGGTGGTCGATGGACGCACGAAAGTCTTCCCCTATCAGCTTACGATTCACTATCCCGACGGCGCATCGATCACGATCCACGATCCTTATTCGTTCATGCCGACGCTGGGCGATCTGGATATTTATCTGTGGGGCGAACAGAAGGACGATCGCGTTTACGACAAGCTGGGCTCGCACTTGCGCCAGGTCGAAGGGATCTCCGGCGTGTCATTCGCGGTCTGGGCGCCCAACGCGCGCGGAGTCAGCGTGGTCGGCGACTTCAACCAATGGGACGGCCGGATCCACATGATGCGCACGCTCGGAAGCACCGGGGTCTGGGAGCTGTTCATTCCCGGGGTCGGCGCGGGATTCAAATACAAATACGAAATACGCACCCGCGACGGCGGGCTTCTGCTGAAGAGCGATCCGTTCGCGCAGTCGATGGAAGCGCCGCCGGCGACGGCCGCGGTCGTGTACAAATCAAGCTACCAGTTTCACGACGCGGACTGGCTCGCAGAGCGGGCGCGCCGCGAATGGATCAAAGCTCCCATCTCGATTTACGAGGTTCATCTTGGCTCCTGGCGCCGCGTGCCAGAGGAGAATCATCGGCCGCTCTCGTATCGCGAGATGGCGCCGATCCTCGGCGACTACGTGACCCGAATGGGATTCACTCACGTCGAGTTCATGCCGATTATGGAGCATCCGTTCAGCGGCTCGTGGGGTTACCAGGTCAGCGGTTACTTCGCGCCGACGGCTCGCTACGGCAGCCCCGACGACTTGCGCTACCTGATCGACGAGATGCATCGGCGCGGCATCGGGGTGATTCTCGACTGGGTCCCGGCGCACTTTCCAAAGGACGAATTCAGCCTTGGACGTTTTGACGGAACCGCGCTCTTCGAGCACGCGGATCCGCGCCAGGGCGATCATCCTGAGTGGGGCACCTACATTTTCAACTACGGGCGCGCCGAGGTGCGCAATTTCCTGACTGCCAGCGCGCTCTACTGGCTGGGCGAGTTCCACGCCGACGGGCTGCGCGTGGACGCAGTCGCCTCGATGATCTATCTCGACTACGCGCGGCGCGAGGGCCAGTGGATTCCGAACGTCTTTGGCGGACGCGAAAATATCGAAGCGATCTCGTTTATCAAAAAGCTCAACCAGGACGTGTATCGCCTGAATCCGGGCATCATGATGATCGCCGAGGAATCCACCGCGTGGTCTGGAGTCAGCCGACCGGTATTCATGGGCGGGCTGGGATTCGGCTTCAAGTGGGACATGGGATGGATGCACGACACGCTGGAGTATTTCTCGCTCGATCCGATCTATCGCAAATTTCATCATCGCGATCTCACTTTCGGCCTCCTCTACGCGTGGAGTGAAAACTTCGTGCTGCCGCTGTCGCATGACGAGGTCGTGCACGGCAAGCGCGCGCTGCTCTCGAAGATGCCCGGCGACCGATGGCGCCAGTTCGCAAATCAGCGCGCGCTGTTTGCTTACATGTGGGCGCGCTCGGGCAAGAAACTTATTTTCATGGGTGAAGAGATCGGCCAGTGGAAAGAGTGGGATCACGACTCGAGCCTCGACTGGAACCTGCTCGATTATCCCGACCATCGCGAGATCCAACTCCTGGTGCGCGACTTGAATCGCATCTATCGCGACGAGCCGGCACTGTGGGAGGCCGACACCGATCCCGCGGGCTTCAGATGGATCGAAGCGGATGACGCCGACAGCAACCTGATTGCGTTCATGCGGATTGCGCCCGCGAGCGGCCGCCGCGTCATTTGCGTTTGCAACTTCTCGCCAGTGACCCGCAGCCGCTTGCGCGTCGGTGTGCCGAGTCCCGGATGGTATCGCGAGATACTCAATACGGACTCGTCAGCGTACGGCGGATCTAACGTCGGCAACATGGGCGGCGTGGAAGCAGCCGCGATTCCATGGCAAGGACTCCCATATTCGATCGCAATCGAGATGCCCCCGTTAGCGGTGATCTGGTTTGCCGTACCGTTCAGGTAGCCAGCCCGCCTGACGCGCAACGTAAGCGCGCGCAATGTACGGAATTCCCGCCTTCAGCCCCTCTTTTGGGCAGCCCGCCTATGGTGTATTAGAATCCGTCAGAGTATCAGCGGCGCGAGTTCAGACGCCGAGGCGGCTAGGTTTGAGGGTTGCGAACGGGGATGACCCTATCAACTGGAACGGAAGGAGAACTCGATGCAGACCGGAAAAGACCTTGTCTCGAAAGCGCGCGCGCGAAGGCGCGGAATCATATCGGCGGCGGCGCTGGCCGCATCGCTCGGGATGCTCGCGCTCGGCGGATGCTCGGACCAGAACGCGGCTCAGCCGACCGAAGCGCCCATCGCAGTGAACTTCGATCTGTCAAAGTGCCAGCAGCTCGAAGCGAACCTGTACAAGTGCCCGGCGGTCGATCAGCCGATGTGCACGCCAGAGTTTAATCGCACCGACGTCAACTGCATACGCATCGGACCAAAGGGCAGCGTCTTCGTTATGCGCGGCTCGCACCCGTAAGCAAAGGCAGTGGTCGGCTGCGGCGCGAGGAGTCGGCGATACTCCTCGCGCCGATCGCATTTGCGCTGCGTGCGTTCATCTGGCAATTCTCGGCGTAGCTGGACTAGCAGATTGCATTGCGGGTCGAAGTACGATGGCCTGTCCCAATTGCAAAAAACCGGCTGACATGTCGCAGGCGAATCGCTTTCGCCCCTTTTGTTCCGAGCGATGCCAGTTGATCGATCTCGGCACCTGGGTCTCCGGCGACTACGAGACCGATGAGCCGGAGCCCGCCGACCACCAGCATCCCGACGACGATCCCGATGTCTTGAAAAAGCGCAGGCTCCTCAATTGAGTGGCACGGCGACTGCGCCGCCGCGGATTCATCCGAGCTCGGTCGTCGGTCCCGAAGTCGAACTGGCTCCCGGCGTCGAGGTGGGCCCGTTATGCCTGCTCGATGGGAAAATCAGCCTCGGCGCGGGCACTCGCCTGATAGGTCACGTCACAATTCTGGGCATCACCGAACTCGGCGCCGAAAACGTTCTTCACCCGGGCGTCGTGATCGGCGATGAGCCGCAGGATCTGACCTACACCGGGGTGGCGCGCCGGGTAAAAATCGGCAATCGGAACGTGTTCCGCGAATACTCGACGGTGCATCGCGGCAGCGAGCGCGGCGACATCACCACAATGGGTGACGACAACTTCATGATGCAGAATTCTCACGTCGCCCATGACTGCCGGATCGGCAACTCGACGATCATCGCCGGCGGCGCGCTGCTCGCGGGATGGGTCGAAGTCGGCGACCGGGTCCTGGTCTCGGGCAACTGCGTCGTTCATCAGTACACCCGAATCGGGCGGCTCGCGATGATGCGCGGGCTGTCGCGGACCAGCCGCGACGTGCCGCCTTTCTGCATCATGGACGGCACGCACACGCTGCGCGGGATCAATGTGATCGGATTGAAGCGCGCGGGCGTTCCGTCGAAGTCAATTCACGCGCTCCGCCATGCGTTCACGGCGCTGTTCGGCGCGCGGCAGAATTTGAAGCTCGCCATCGAGCGCTTCGCGAAGTCGGCCGACGCGCTCGCCTGTCCCGAAGTTGTCGAGATGGTAGATTTCATCCGCGCATCGAAGCGCGGTGTCGCCTTTGGACCTCTCGACGATCGCCACCCCGATTCCGACGACGACTCCGACGGCTGAACCGTCAACTATTCTTAGGCAACGAGGCGGGCGGCCCGATTCAACGAGCCGCCCGCCGATAGATCCGTGCAAGGCACGCTTTAGCGGATTGTAAAGCCAGCTACGAACTCATCGGGTTGCCCAACTCCCTGCCGCTTCACGACCAGGGTTCCCGAGGCAACCGTATCTGCGGGGAAGAACCCATGCGGACCCGCCACGGCGTTGCCATCGGTGTTGGTCGGCAGTGCAAGGCCGGTATCCACGTCACCGGAATTGTCGAGCGGGCGGAAGAACACTTCGTAGTTCGTGCTCGGTTCCGCACCGGTCACGAACACGCCGATTTGGCCGGTCCTGTTCACCTCGTAGGCGCCGCTATCAAGTGGATCGCTCCCGCATACGAGGCCCGTCGGATCGGTCACGTCGGCGCATCGCACCAGGTTCGAGACTGCGACCTTCGGCCGCACGAACTTCTGATCCACCTTGAATCCGGACAGGAACTCGTCGGTGGTACCGTTCTGGAGCACGATAGATCCGGACGCGATCGTGCTCGCGGCAAATTCAGTCGGTACGGTCAGGGTGGCATAGCCATGGCTGTTGGTCGGGCCCACCGTTCCAAGAGCGATCGTGGTGCCTCCCGTCGAGCGCAGGATGGCCGTGTAACTGGTACTGGGCCGGGCGCCATTGACACGGATCAAGAGCGCGCCGTCGTCGTTTTCGACGTTGACACGGCCGCTGGTCAAAGGATCGTTTCCGCACGATGAAAGAATCCCGGGCACGGTCACGTCCGCGCAGCGGACCAGGCCGGGCTGGAAGTCGGGACTCGATTCGAGCCCGTCGGAGGAGATTGTTATCCCGGTCACGAACTCCTCGCCGGCGGCGGTGCTAAGCACCACGTTGCCCGCGCCCACGGTTCCGAATTTGAAGAATGCGTCGTGCCTGATCGCGCCGTCGCCCTTGGGGCCGGTCATCAGGTTGCCGAGCGAAGTGGATTGAGTGCCATCGCCGGAAACGAATGCGACGGCGTAGGTGGTGTTGGTCGCGGCACCATCGACTGCGACGGTAACGTCACCCATGTCGTTGATCGTAGCGATGCCTCGCTTGAGTGGATCATTGACTCCGGCACAGCCCGCAATTGTCGCCGGCTTTGCAACCGCCCTGCATTGAACAAGTGCGGCGCTGAACGTTTGCGCGCGCGCCACTCCCGATGCGAGCAGTAGCGCGACAGGCGCGGCCATCAATGCGGCAGGCCATTTCAATCGTGATGTTCCAAACATAAAAGTCTTCCTCCTCGACTCCAGGTCGATTGCCCGCGCAATCGAGTTGAATAAATGTGCGATCGGAGTGTAGGACGCGCCCGGGCTCAAGCTCGTTTACAAGCGATCGGAATAATTCGGCGAGAGCGGTGCGATCTCGCGCGCGCAGTCGCGTCTTATGAGACAGATGCGATTGGTCTATTCGGTCTGTTCGTGAGGCTGTGCGCGAGGCGCTTGATAGGGACGCCGCCGCTGGCCGAATCGGCGCCGAGCCTCGATCCGCTGCTGCGGCGTCATCTGTTGCCAGCGACGATAGTTCGCGAGCACCCGCTCTCGCTGCGCGGGAGGAAGCTGCTCGAATTGGCGGTATCGCTGCATCACCTTGTCGCGCTCGTCGGGAGGCAGGCGCCGGTAACGCGCGTAATCCTGCTGCAATTCGTCGCGGCGCGCCTGGGGAAGCGCGCGCCACCTGTGCAGCCCTTCCATCACGCGCCGGCGTTCTTCGGGCGGGAGATTGCGAAATTCCTGGAAGTTCCGCTGCGCCGCTTGACGCTCTTCGGGCCGCATCTGCTGCCACCGCTGATAATTCTCGAGCACCCGGCGGCGCTGTTCGGGACCGAGTCGTGCCCATTCTTTCGGATGCTGCGCGACCAGCGCGCGTTCCGCGTCCGTCGACGGCTCCACATCTGGAGTCATTTGCGCACGCGCGGCATTCGTCAGTGGGAAGCCGGCGAATAGTAACATCGCGAGCATGAATACACTGACTCTTCGGATTCGAGCTGTCATCGCTGCTGATCCTCGACGCCCTTGGTCGGCAGGCTCGACGGCGCGACATCGCCGTTCGCGTTCCCAGGCGCCGCGGCTCTTGCCGAATCGGCGTTGTCGCCGAGATAGCCCATCGCGCTCAGCGCGCGTATCTGCGCGAACATCGAATCGTCCGCCCCAGGCGCGGCAGCATCCGCTATTCCCGGCGTTCCTGTGCCGGGCGCATCGTTGCGCGCCTTCGAGCGTGATGCGAACAAGTCTAGGTTCATCAACATGTTAAGATCGGGCGGAGCGTCTTGCGCCGACGCTTGATGGGTTTCGACGATGATCAGGGTGGTCGTCAGAATCATGATCGCAACCACTTTACGATGAAGTTTCATGGTTCTGGCGATCCCCGGGCCCGAGCTCGTCCAGATGCTCGATCAGCTCATAGTTCTCGAGCAGGTCAAGATGCTCGACGACGCGATAGTTGGCCAGCAAGCCAACATCGGCGTCATTCATGTCCGCACCGCTCATCTCCTGATCCATCGCGAGCTCTTCGACTCCCGGCGCTTCCAGACCGGTGCCGCGATGCGTCACGATTGCAACCGCGAGTATCGCCGTTACCGCACCCGCCAGCGCCATCGCCGGCCATTTGATTGACGGCACGCGAAGTTGAGATGGCCACCATCGCTGAGCCGCCGGGCCACCGGATTGCCTATCGGCAAGCTTGCGATGCAACTCGGCGCGATACTCGCTCCAATCGGGCGAGTGGACTTCATCGATCGCGCGCGACACCTGCGCGAGAATCGCCGCCGACGCCGCCGCCGACTCGCGGCAATCCGCGCAGTGTTCGAGATGGCGCTCGACCTGCACACGTTCGTCCGCGCTCAACTCGCCGCGGATATACGGCACCAGGTCGAAGTCGGGATGATCGGTGGCAGCCATTTTCGATAACTGGTCGCTTCAGTTCAGTCGTTTTGCAGCAGCTTTCTTAGCTGCGCGATCGCGCGATGCACATGCACGCGCGCCGTGTTTTCCGAGCACTTCAGCACCGCCGCGATTTCGCGGCTCGTGAAACCTTCCTGCGTCTGTAACAGCACCGCGGCTCGCTGCTGCGGTGAGAGTCTTTTGAGTGCCGGCCGAAGCCGGCTTATCGATTCGCTCAGCATCGCCGACCCCTCTGGGCCAGCTTCACCCGACGGCGGATCGAAGCTCGGCTCCGTGGGATCATCGCCGGAACTCGCCAGCGGTACCAGCCGCCGCCACCATCGATTACGCCGTTGATTATCGATGCACAAATTGACCAGGATCCGGTAGAACCAGGTCGAAAAGCGCGAACGGCCGTCGAAACTGCCCGCCGATTCGTAAAGCCGGATGAACGCGTCCTGGGAGACATCGCGCGCGTCGGCCTCGTTGCCAAGGATCGACGATGCGAGCCGGTACGCGCGCGCCTGGTGGCGGTCCACCATGAGCTCGAATGCTTGTGCATCGCGCTCGGCGATTCTCCTGCACAACTCCTCATCGGAAGGCTCCACCTGGGTCAGTCTGCCGCTTTAAGCCTTTGTGGCGGCTACGGACCAGACTGAATCTTCGGTCCGCGGCCGGCAATTTCGTATCAGCCTGGGGACCGATGTTACATTTTCCCTACCTATTTGACGAAAACCGGGGGGTCTTCGTTTACTTGCCTCCATGAAATAAACTCTTTTTTACGAAAAGTGGGTGAAACGAACCCGCCCGCGCTGCGTCTAAGTATCGACAGCGAGGGCAATCCCGAAGACGTGAAAAGTGAGATCGGGAAACAGATCGGCGGCGACGCCGAGGCAGCAAAGGAGACAGGTGATGAAAAGGTACGCAATAGGTTTCGGAGCCCTGATTTTGGCGAGCGCCATGAGCACGGCGGCATTCGCCCAAAACCCGGTCAGTAATTTCGACTGGGGATACCTGGACAGCCATCCCGAAGTCGCGCAACGCCTGCAGAAAGATCCGGGCTTGGTGGACAACCCGAATTTCATCGCGAATCATCCGGGTCTCCACGAGTACTTCCAGTCACATCCGGAAGTCCGCCGCGAGATCAAGGAGCATCCCGACCGCTTCATGGCTCACGAGCAGGGGTACTTTGGCCACGGCGGGTCCCATCCGCTAGCGACTAGCGATCGCTACCTGGACAATCATCCTGATGTCGCAGCGAAGCTCGAGAGGAATCCGGGACTGGTCGATAATCCCGAATTCGTGGCGAGTCATCCGGGACTGCATGACTACCTTCAGAGTCATCCGACCGCGCGGCGCGATTGGAAGGAGCATCCCAACAAATACATGTCGGCCGAAAAGACCTACCAACAGCATCACTAAAGTATAGGACCGCGCACGTCGGCGATCAGAGCGGCGCCGAGCGACACCTCGCTCGGCGCCGTCGCATTTCTGCAGCTAGCTCCCTACCAATCCCTGCTTCTTCGAGCAACGAGCGCGAATTGTCGCGGACACCCTGTGTCATCCGAGCGAAGCAAGGAAAACATTCCTCCCCAGAAGACCGCTCTCACTCATCCACCTGAACTAAGTAAACGAACCTGCTTCGCGAAGTAAACGAACCCGGCCCGAGCTCCGTCCTAACATCGAGTAAGCGAAGACTACCGATGAATCGGGAAGATAACTCGCGGATGACAGGCCGCGGCATTCAGCAGAGGAGACGAGTCATGAAACGGTACGTAAAAACTTTCGGAACGTTAATCTTAGCCGGCGCAATCGGCACGGTGTCGATCGCGGCTGCTGGTCCGATAGCTCGTTTCGACAACGGCTACCTGGACGAGCATCCCGAAGTAGCAGCGCAGCTAGGTCGTGACCCGCGGCTGGTCGACAACCCGCAGTTCCTGGCTACTCATCCGGGACTCGATGAGTACTTCAAGAATCATCCGGAGGTCAGACAGGACCTACAGCAGCATCCATACCGGTTTATGAGCGACGAATGGCGCCATGACCACTTCGGCGAGCGCGGCTACGGAATCACGCGCGGCGAAGTCGGCCGGTTCGACAATGGCTACCTGGACGAGCATCCCGAAGTAGCAGCGCAGCTAGGTCGTGACCCGCGGCTGGTCGACAACCCGCAGTTCCTGGCTACTCATCCGGGACTCGACGAGTACTTCAAGAATCATCCGGAGGTCCGAGGCGAGCTCCAGAATCACCCGGACCGTTTCATGGCTCGTGAGCACTACTACGACAACCACACCGAGTGGAACGGTCCGCATCCCTTAGCGACAACCGACAAGTACATGGACTCGCATCCCGAAGTCTCACAGCAACTGGAGAAGAATCCGGGGCTGGTGGACAATCACACCTACGTCGAGAATCACCCGGGCCTGCATGAGTACCTGCAGACGCATCCGGTAGCTCGTCGCGACTGGAAGTCGCATCCGTACAAGTACATGGCCGCCGAACGCCACTACGATCAGAAGCACTAAGCACTTAGTTTGTCGGAAGGGCGCCGAGCGATAACCTCGCTCGGCGCCCGGTCATTTCTGAATAGCCTCGCCCTGGCAGGCAGAGGCCGCGCCGAGACCTTCGCAATTTTGGCGAGGACTCCGGCTATCCCCAGATGTTTCGAGATGGCATCGGGCCGGCGCTGGCGTCGCTCGAGACCTTCGTCGCCAGCCGGCCAGCGAGTAGTTGGCCGCACTACCGGGGATCCGGGCAGCCGCCGGCGAAGGCCCTTAGCAACGAATAGTATCGACGTTCTACTTTTACGGAAGAGCGCAGGTGAGGGTGGCGCTTAAAATGCCGCGACCGCCGACGAATGCACTCCGCTGAAATCTCGAATATAGTTATGCAATGCGGATGCGGCCTCGATTCTACATCGGCGGTGCCCTGATCGTCCTTGCGATCGCTTACTTGATCGTAAGCGCGATTCGCAGCACGTCCGAGTACTACCTCACCGTAGATGAAGTCGGCGCGCGCCGGGCCGAGCTCGGCAGCGAGCCCATTCGCGTCGCCGGCCGGGTCAAGGCCGGCACTATCAGCTGGGAGCCGAATACCCTCACTTTGAAATTCGTGATCGTACCGATCCCCGACCCTGCCTCGACTGAGCCCGTGCGGCCGGTCAGCGTCAATGCGACCGATCCCGTTTCGTTCGCCGTTTACTGCGCCGGACAGCCGAAACCCGATATGCTCGCGCCCGGCCGCGACGTTATAGTCGAGGGCAAACTCGGCGCCGGCGGCGTCATCATCGCGAGCCAAGTGATGACGAGTTGCCCTTCCAAGTACCAGCCCAAGCAATCACAATAGTCGCGGGTTTTTGTTGATGCCGGAACTTGGCAAACTTGCGCTCGCGATTGCGCTGATCCTCGCCGTCTATTCGATTATCGCGAATATCTACGGAGTGCGCCGCGATGCGCCCGACTTCGTGGTGAGCGCCCGTCACGCATTGTGGGCGATGTGCGCGATGGTCACGATCGCGGTCATCGCGCTGTGGACCGGCTTGCTGCGCAGCGACTTCTCGCTTGAGTACGTCGCTGCATATTCCAGCACCACGCTTCCGACGGTCTACAAGTTCACGTCGTTATGGGGCGGGCAGCAAGGCTCGTTGTTGTTCTGGACGTGGCTGCTCTCGATTTTCACTTCGATTGCGGCGTTCCAGAATCGGCGTCGCAATCCCGATATCGCGCCCTACGCACTCGCGGTCATGGCCGGAGTCGCGATCTTTTTTCTCGGGATGCTGAATTTCGTGACCCGGCCGTTCGATCTCCTGGCAACGATTCCGGCCGAAGGGTCCGACTTAAATCCGCTCTTGCAGAACTATTGGATGGCGATTCATCCGCCGTCGCTCTACACCGGTTACGTCAGTGCCACTGTGCCGTTTGCGTTCGGCGCCGCCGCACTGATGACTGGCAAGCTCGACGACGCGTGGATTCGTACCACTCGGCGCTGGGCGATTTTTTCCTGGTTCTTCCTGACCCTTGGCAACATGTTCGGCGCGCGCTGGGCCTATGAAGTTCTCGGATGGGGCGGCTACTGGGCGTGGGATCCGGTCGAGAACGCCGCCTTCATGCCGTGGCTCGTGATGACCGCGTACCTTCATTCAGTGATGATCCAGGAACGCAAGGACATGCTGAAGATCTGGAATCTGTCGCTGATCGGACTCGCATTCGGACTGACGCTCTTTGGCACCTTTATCACCCGCAGCGGCGTCATCTCGTCGGTCCATTCGTTCACCCAATCAGGACTCGGTCCATACTTCCTCAGCTTCCTCATAGTCGTGACGCTGGCGTATAGCGCGCTTTTGATCTTCCGTTCCAATCAATTGCGCAGTCCCGCCGATTTCGAATCGTACTTGTCGCGCGAGGCGGCGTTCCTGTTCAACAACTTGTTCCTGGTTGGGATCGCATTCGCGGTTTTCTGGGGAACGATTTTCCCGGTGCTCTCGGAAGCGGTGCGCGGCGTGAAGATCACGGTCGGACCGCCGTTCTTCAATCGCGTCAACGGACCGCTCGCGCTGGGCCTGGTATTTCTGATGGGAGTCGGCCCGCTGATCGCATGGCGGCGCACCACCGCCGACAACCTGCTCAAAAGTTTTGCCGCGCCGGTAATCCTCGGCGTCTCGACCGGGGTAGTGGCGGCCGCGTCCGGCCTTCGACAATGGTACGTGCTGACCGCGCTGTCGCTGGCCGCATTCGTGATGGGCACGATAATCGTCGAGTTCCGCCGCGGGATGAACGCGCGCCGGCATATGGTTTCCGAGCCGCGCGCCAAAGCGATTATCAACCTGGTCGCGAAAAATAATCGGCGCTACGGCGGCTACATAATCCACGTCGGCGTGATCGTCGCATTCGTCGGAATTGTCGGCTCGTCGTTCTTCCGCACCGACGTGAAGAAGAGTGTGCATCCCGGCCAGAGCTTCACGATCGGATCGTTCACGCTCCGCTTTCTAGGTCTCGAGTCAAATCGAAACGGCGCATCTCGAGAGCGCGACCGCGCGCGTCGAGGTGCTCCGCGCCGACGGTCGCGAAGTTACCGTGATGGAACCGGCCAAGCTCTTCTACAAACGCCCGCAGCAGCCAGCGACTAAAGTCGCAATCCGTTCGACGCCGATCGCCGACCTGTACGTCGTGCTCGCGGGAATCGACGACACCGGACAGACCGCGACCTTCGAGGTGTTTCTGACCCCGCTGGTCTTCTGGCTATGGGCTGGCGGTCTGCTGATGGTCCTCGGCACGGTCATCGTGATGTGGCCGAACGTACGCGAGCGCGCAGCGATTGCCGCCGCTCTCAGCGGTGCCGGAGAGCGCGCACCGGCTACGGATACGGCGGTCGGCGACGCGGCGCCGGGAGGCGACTGATGAACCGGCGTCGAATCACGATGCGGCTCTTCCTGACAATGATTGCGACTTTGTCAGCCTTCGCTTTTCTTTCTCCTGAACTGAGTTACGTTTCACGTGAAACATTTGCGGCGGAAAAGACGACGAATGCCGAGGTTTCTCAGAGTCTGACCTGCCAATGCGGATGCGGTTTGACGGTTGCCAATTGCAACATGCCGACTTGCGGATTCTCGGTGCCGATGCGCGGCGAGATAGATCAGATGATCGGCAAGGGGATGGGACGCGCGCAGATAATCGCCTTCTATCGGCATAAGTATGGCGAGAAAGTTTTGTCGGCGCCGACCGCGGAGGGCTTCAACCTGCTCGCGTGGACGATGCCGTTTATCGCACTCTTTGTCGGCGGCGGACTGATCGTATTCGCATTCGGGCGATGGCGCTCTGCGTCAGATTCGCTTCCGGCGGGCTCGATTCCGGTGACGCCGCCCACTTCATTCGCTCCCGAACTTAGGCGCAAACTGGAAAAGGAGCTCAAGGAGCAAAGGTAGCGGAGTGTTTATCGTCGCCGCCGCGTTGATTGTCGCCGGAGTTGCGCTGTTCGTTGCGGCGCCGCTCGGGATCGGACTTAGCCGCGAGCGGTCCAAGAGTGCGGGCGAGCTTCAAGTCGAGCGCTGTGAGCATCAGCGCTCGCTTGCGGTGCAGGGGCTGCACGAACTCGAGTTCGACCGCGAGATGGGCAAGCTGTCAGACGACGATTACAACTCGATGCATTCCGCGCTCGAAAATCGCGCCTTGACGGCGATGACCGAGGTCGAACGGCTTCGCGCCGAGGCGGCGAAAAAGCAGGCGTCGGTAGTTGCGCTCGCCGACGCGACGCGCAAGACGCCGCTGCCGCGCCGCACCGACACGGTTCCGACCCTGGTGGTGCATCATGAGGTCCCGCGGCCGTCATCGTCGCGCAAGATTCGCTTTTGCCCGCAATGCGGCACGCGCAGCGCGCCCGACTCGAACTTCTGCGCCGAGTGTGGGGCCGCAATCAAGCAGACCCCGGCCCGCGCGACCAACTGGACCGAGTGATGGCGGCGCCGGTCGTCGAGACGCACGGACTTGCGAAGACTTACCGGCTTGCGCCCGTGCTGCGCGACGTGGATATCCGGCTGCTGCCGGGCCGCGGCGCGTTTGTAATAGGCGGCAATGGCGCGGGCAAATCCACCTTGCTGCGAATCCTTGCCGGGCTTGAAGCGCCGAGTAAAGGGAGCGCGATCGTCTTCGGGCAGGACACACGGAAGTTGGGCGCGCGTTACCGGCGGCGAATCGGCCTGATGGCGCATCAGAGTTTTTTGTATCCGAACCTGACCGCGCGCGAGAATCTGGAGTTCTATGCGGAGTTGTATTCGCTCGCCGATCCAGTCGCGCTCGCCGCGCAGTGGCTCGAGCGTGTAGGGCTGGCCGAATTTGCCGATGAGCGAATCCGCGTCTTCTCGCGCGGCATGGAGCAGCGCCTCTCGGCCGCGCGCGCGATGCTCGCCGACCCGATTCTGCTGCTGCTCGACGAGCCGTTGGCGGCGCTCGACGCTGGAGGTGTGTCCACCGTCACGGCGCTGATTGCAAGTGCGATCGATCGTGGCGCAACGGTGCTCGCGACCGCGCACACAGTGCATGAAATCAGCGGTCTGGAGTTCGAAGTGTTCGAACTCGAGCATGGCCGCTTGATGCCGCTCATCGAGGAAGAAAAAGAGGAGGTCCGGCTCGGCATGCGGCTTCGCACGCTGCTCGGCCGGTAGGCGCGCATCGTGTCAGCTTTTGCAGCCGTGATTCGGAAGGATCTGAGGCTCGAAGCGCGCGGAGGGCATAGCACGCTCGCGCTGCTCGCGATGTCGATGCTGGTGCTGGTGGTGCTGGTATTCGCACTCGATGCGGCGCGGGTTCGGAGCGTCGATACGGCCGCGGGCGCGCTCTGGGTCGCGATGGTATTCTCCGGGCTGGTCGGCGCGACGCGCGCGCTTTCGGCCGAGCGCGAGAACGGCGCTATCCGCGGCCTGCTCTTGAGTCCACTCGATCCGGGGACGCTTTACACGGCCAAGCTAGCGGTGGCGTTTACCTTCATGGCGGCGGCGGAGGCGGGCGCGGTTATTCTGATGGTGTTGTTCTTCAATCTTGAGTTCAGCGCCGCGCTGATTCGTCTTGCGCCGATACTGATGCTCGGTGCGCTCGGATTTTCGGCGCTGGCGACGCTGCTCTCCGCGGCGACTGGTCATACGCGCACAGGCGATATGATTCTGCCGATACTCGCAGTGCCTATATTCGCGCCGGCTCTGATAGCCGGAGTCAAGGCGAGTGTCGCCGCGCTGTCGGGCGCGCCGCTCGCGTCCATGAGCGACTGGCTCAAGATAATGATCGCATTCGACGTACTATTCGTCACCGCCGGTTACCTGCTGTTCGAGCATGTGGTAGGTGAGGATTGATTTTGTGAACACCTCGACTCGAAACTGGTTTGGCCTTGCCACGCTCGCACTGATGATCGCATCGCTGTTCATGATCTTCGACTACGTGCCTACTGAAGCAGACCAGGGGATCGTGCAGCGGATTTTTTATTTTCATGTGCCATGTGCGTGGGTTGCGTTCGCGGCGTTTGGGCTGGTTGCTGTGGCGGGGGCGCTTTATCTGTGGCTCGGCGATCAGATCTGGGACGATCTTGGATACGCGGCGGCGGAGACCGGGATGATCTTCTGCACATTGATGCTGGTCACGGGTTCGATCTGGGCGCGGCCGATTTGGGGTGTATGGTGGACTTGGGATTCGCGGCTCACGACCACCTTTATCCTGTGGTTGATGTATTGCGGGTACTTGTTGATGCGGGCGAGCGCCGAGGAGAGCTCCCAGGTTGCGCGGTTTGCGGCGGTGATCGGAATCGTCGCGGCGCTCGACGTGCCGATCGTGATCGTCTCGGTAAGGTTGTGGAGGACGATACATCCGGCGGTGCTGGTCACCAGGCAGGGCGGTCATGGGCTCGAGGATCCGCGGATGATTGCGACGCTGCTGGTCTCTCTGACCGCGATGACCGCGCTATGGGCATGGCTCCTGATGCTCCGGTTTGCGCAGATGAGGACCCGGACTCGCCTTAATCGAGTGGCTACGCAAATAGCATTTGCGTTTGCAGCGGCGGGCGACCGATAGGGTAATGGATTGAGCATGGATCACTTCGGGTACCTGTTTGCTGCGTATAGTATTATTTTCGCGGTGATTTTTTTGTACGTGGTATTTATATGGCGGCGGCAGTTGGCGCTGGACGCGGAGGTCGGGCGGCTCGAGGCACGGCTCAGAGCGCTTGCGGAGAAGGCAGGGGAGTCTAAGGCCGAGATGCGGGACGATTCTCCACCGCAGTTGTGAAGTGGGGCGAACTTATGCCCCCAGAACTTTCTCCGCTTCCCTTAGGGGAAGCGGAACCGGAAGGTGCAGGGCGCGTAACTGAGTATGTTTCGATAGATACCGACTAACTATAGCTACTGATTATTCCAGATGGAATTTCGCGATTACTACAAAACACTCGGAGTTCCGCGCACTGCCAGCGAGGCTGAGATTAAGAGTGCGTATCGGAAGCTCGCCCGGAAGCATCATCCGGACGTCAATCCCAACAACAAGGACGCCGAGGTCAAGTTCAAGGAAATCAACGAGGCGTACCAGGTAATCGGCGACCCCGAAAAGCGCAAAAAATACGACGAGCTGGGCGCCGATTGGGAGCATGGCGTGTCGCAGGAAGAGATGATGCGCCGCTACGCGCGTCAACAATCGGCCGCTGGCGGCGGAGGAGCGCGCAGCGGCGGGGGCGCCGACTTCGGAGATTTCAGCGATTTTTTCGGCCAGTTTTTTGGCGGCGGCGCGCGGCGCGGCCCGAGCCGTTCCCGCGGCGGCGCGTCGCGCGGATTTGAAGGATTCGAGTTCGCCTCGGAGCCCCCGCGCGCGCCCGATCTCCGCGCGGAAGTGAAAATTCCGCTCGCCGACGCGATCAAAGGCGCCAAACAACGCCTCGATCTGATCGCCGAAGATGAGTGCTCTACCTGCGGCGGCAGCGGGATGGTCGCGCGCGAGGAGCGCCACGGCAAGACCCGGGTGATTCGCTCGGCCGAGCCGTGTCCGACCTGTGGCGGAAATGGAGTGGTGCGAAATCGGCGGACTCTGGAGGTGTCGATACCTGCTGGGTCGGCGGACGGCACCCAGCTTCGGCTGAAGGGGCAGGGCGGTCGCGCGCCGCGTCCGGAGGAAAATGGCGACCTGTTCCTCACCGTTCGTATCGAGCCAAATCCCGTCTTCGCGATCGCGGGGCGCGATATCCGCGTGCAGTTGCCCGTCTGGGATTACGAAGCCTCGCTCGGCGCCGAGATCACCGCACCCACCGTTGACGGCCGCGTATCGCTCAAAATTCCCGCGGGAAGCCAGACCGGCCGCGTGATGCGCCTGCGTGGGCGAGGCCTGCCTGCGCGCGGAAAGGAACCGGCCGGAGACCTGCTCTACGAACTGAAAGTGCTCGCGCCGACCAACCTGACTGCCGAAGAGCGCGCGCTGATGGAACAGCTCGCGGAGCATCTGAAGGCACGCGGAGTTCCGGATCCTCGCGCCGACATGATGGCTACAAAATGAATGACTACGAAGTGAAGCGGACCTGACGCGAACACATGGCGAGGCGAAGTTCATCCTCAAGCTCGGCGGTATCCAAGCTGCTACGCAAACGTAGTCGCGGCGCTCGCGGCGAAGTCGTGCTGGTGAGCCGGAGCGTGTTTTGCTCGATGTGCGGAATCAGCGAGCGGCAGCTCTCAATTTGGGAGCAGGAGGATCTTCTCGCGCCGGCGCGAATCGAGCAGCGGGAGCATCGCGTGGAGCCGCTGTACGATCGCGATGCGCTTCATAGGGTGCGAGTGATTCGTACGCTCAGTGAGGAGCTCGAGGTGAATATCCCGGGTATCGGAGTGATATTGAATCTGCTCGATCGGATGGCGCGGTGAGGAGGATGGCCGTTGATGCGGTTTTGGGGCGGGGATAACCTCATCGCTATGTCTCGTGATGCCGAAAAAGCAGTGCTGGATGCGGTTGCGGCGGCACTTGAGCGGGCTCGGATTCCGCGTGGGGCGAAGATCCTGATTGGGCTCTCGGGTGGGGCGGATTCCGTCGCGCTTACTCACGTATTGCTTGCGCTTCGGGAGCGTTTCGAGATGCAAGTTGCGGCCGCACATTTGAACCATCGGATTCGCGGCGCTGAGTCTGATCGTGACGAGGCTTTCGTGCGCGAGACGTGTGCGCGGCTTGCGGTTGTGCTGGTCGTGGAGCGTGCCCAAGGGCTCGAGGCTGGCTCGGCGAATCTCGAGGAGCGGGCGCGCGAGGAGCGGTATCGCTTTTTGAATCGTGCTGCCGACGATGTTGGCGCTGACTTTATTGCGCTGGCTCATCATGGGGACGATCAGGCTGAGACCGTGCTGATGCGGATGTTCCGCGGCGCAGGAATCGCGGGGTTGTCAGCGATGGCTGCGCGTGGGCCGGGTCGGCTGCTTCGGCCGATGCTTGCGCTTTCTCGCGAGGAGATTCTCGCGTACCTGGCTGAGCGCGCAATTGAGTTCGTCGAGGACTCGAGTAATCGGTCGTCGGCGATTTTGCGCAATCGGATTCGCCACGAGCTGATTCCGATGCTCGAGCGCGAGTACGCGCCGAGCGTTGCGCGAAGGCTCTCCGAAGTCGCGGCTGAGATGCGCTCGGTCGATGACTTCATGGTCGCCGCTGGATCGATTGAACTTGGCGCGATGCGTTGCGATGACGGCGCGGTCGACGTGACGCGATTCGCATCGCTTGCACCCGCGCTGCAGATGACCGTGCTGCGTCTTTATCTTAACGAGCGGATGGTGTCGCTGCGGCGAATCACGCGGGCGCATCTAGAGGCGATCCGGCGTCTGGTTCTCGAAGGCGGTCCGAGCGACTCAATCAACCTCCCAAATGGATGGCGTGCCGAGCGCGAGTACAATTTTCTCCGCGTCGTTAACACGACGCCCGCGAATGCCGAGGCGTTCTCGGTGCGCCTGAGTCTCGACGGAATCACGACTGTCGAAGCGGCGGGCTACCGCTTCGAGGCGTCGACAATCGCGGCCGGCGGCCTGTCGGCGCCGGATGATTTGCGGGTTGCGCGGTTCGATGCGGCGGAGACTCGAGGCTCCGGGATCGTCGTCCGCAACTTTATTCGCGGCGATCGGGTGACGCCGCTTGGAATGGTTGGCGAGCGCAAGGTTAAGGATGTGTTTATCGATCGGAAGCTGCCGCGCGCAAGCCGGGCACGCTTTCCAATCGTTACGATTGGCGGCGAGGTCGCGTGGCTGCCGGGGCTCGTGCGTGGGAGCGCCGCGCTGGTCACGGAAGCATCGGAAATTATACTGCGCGTTGAGGCGCGTGAAATCGCGGTCTAGCACGCACCTCGTTGCGTGCGTGTGAACGGGCATGATACTTTTTCTGTAGCATGAATCAGTTTTCACGCAGTATTGCGTTATGGCTGGTGCTGGGTCTGATGTTCCTGCTGCTGTTCAACATCTTCAGCAGACAGCAGCCGAAAGAACCAGAAATAATCTTCTCCGACTTCCTCAATCAGGTCGATAAGAACCAGGTCGCGCAGGCGACGATTCAAGGCAACCTGATCAAGGGCGACACCACCAGCGGAGAACACTTCAAAACGTACGCGCCGGAAGATCCGGATCTGGTCAAAACGCTCCGCGAAAAGGGCGTCAAGATTGCGGCCAAGCCGGCCGAGGGCGATCCGTGGTGGATGGTCATGCTGGTGCAATGGTTCCCGATCCTGGTGCTGGCTGCGCTGTGGATCTTCTTCATGCGCCAGATGCAGATTGGCGGCGGCAAGGCGATGTCGTTCGGTAAGAGCCGGGCCAAGCTGCTGACCGAGAATACGCACAAGGTTACCTTTGCCGACGTCGCGGGAATCGACGAGGCGAAAGACGAACTCGAAGAGATAATTCAGTTTCTGCGCGACCCCAAGCGCTTCACACGCCTGGGCGGCCGTATCCCCAAGGGCGTGTTGCTGGTCGGGCCGCCGGGAACCGGCAAGACTCTGCTCGCGCGCGCGATCGCAGGCGAAGCGGGAGTGCCGTTTTTTTCCATTTCAGGATCTGACTTCGTCGAGATGTTTGTCGGCGTGGGCGCGTCGCGGGTGCGCGATTTGTTCGTGCAGGGCAAGAAGCATGCGCCATGTATCATTTTTATAGATGAGATCGACGCCGTCGGGCGGCATCGCGGCGCGGGCCTCGGCGGTGGGCATGACGAGCGCGAGCAGACGCTCAACCAGTTGCTGGTCGAGATGGACGGGTTCGAGGCGAATGAGGGCGTGATCCTGGTCGCGGCGACCAATCGTCCCGACGTGCTCGATCCCGCGCTGTTGCGACCCGGCCGATTCGACCGGCGCGTGGTGGTGCCGCTTCCCGACGTGAAGGGGCGCGAAGGTATCATGAAGGTGCATACGCGCAAGGTACCGCTGTGCGACGACGTCGACACCAGCAAGGTTGCGCGCTCGACGCCGGGCTTCACCGGCGCCGATCTCGAGAACCTGGTCAATGAAGCGGCGCTGCTCGCGGCGCGGCGCAACAAGGACAAAGTCGAGATGGCGGACTTCGAGCTCGCCAAGGACAAGGTCACGATGGGCGCGGAGCGGCGCTCGATGGTGATGTCCGCGAAGGAACGCAAGATAATCGCGTATCACGAGGGCGGCCATGCGCTCGTCGCGATGCTCCAGCCGGGCGCCGATCCGGTCCATAAAGTTACGATAATTCCGCGCGGGATGGCGCTGGGCGTGACCCAGCAACTGCCGCTCGACGATCGCTACACCTATCCGCGCGACTACCTGATGACGCGGCTTGCGGTGATGTTCGGCGGACGCACGGCTGAGGAACTGATCTTCGGGCACATGACCACCGGCGCCGGAAACGATATCGAAAAGGCGACCGAGCTTGCGCGCAAGATGGTCTGCGAATGGGGCATGAGCAAGGAGCTCGGCCCGATGACGTTCGGGCGTCGCGAGGAGCAGGTTTTTCTCGGCCGCGATATCGCGCACCATAAGGACTATTCCGAGCACACCGCGCTAGAGATCGATCGCGAAGTGCGGCGGATTATCGACGACGCCTATCAAAAGGCGCGTCAGCTACTGTCGGACCATCTGCCGTTGCTCCATGAGATCGCGACGCGCCTGCTCGACAAGGAAGTGCTCGACGGCAGCGAAGTCGAGGCGATGGTGACGGCGTTTCGTGAAGGGCGCGAGATGCCTCCGTCGGCGGCGCCGGTGCGCAACGATTTTCCGCCGCGTCCGGGCCCGGATGCGGGCAAAGAGAAACGTGCCGACGACGAGGCTCCGGTGCCTGGACTGCCGCCCAAGCCGGTACTGGTCTGAACGCTTCAGCGATCAGCTAAGCGTGTAAATCGATCGGGTCTGCGGCGCGGTTATTTTCCGCGACGAACGTGCGTGGATGCGGGGCAAGCGGAGGCTGGCAGGTCCGATGCGCGCGGTTAAAATCCCCAACTCGGTTCGTAGCTCCGGCATGCGTGAGACATCGCGCGCGATTCCCACAAGTGTGAAACTTCGCGACGGCAGGGTCATCAAGTTTCCCGCGGTCATGGGCGTGCTCAACGTCACTCCCGATTCGTTCTCGGACGGGGGGCGCTACCTCGATCCAGGCCGCGCACTCGAGTATGCACTCGCTATGGAGGCCGCCGGCGCCGACCTGATCGACGTAGGCGGCGAATCGACCAAGCCGGTGGGTGCACGTGAAGTCCCGGTCGAAGTGGAGTTGGAGCGGGTGCGCCCGGTCCTCGCGCGGCTTGGGCGGGAGCTTGGGATTCCATTCTCGATCGATACGCGACGCGCTGCGGTCGCCCGTATCGCACTCGATTCGGGTGCTGCGATCATCAACGATGTGACCGCGCTCGGGCACGATCCCGAAATGGGGCGGCTTGCCGCGGATACGAAATGCGCGGTGGTGCTGATGCATATGCGCGGCGGTCCCGCCGACCATATCAAGTTCGCGCGCTACCGCGACGTGGTCCGCGAAGTCACGAACTACCTGGCTGAGCGCGCGCGATTTGCGGAAGCTTGGGGAATCGCGCGCTTGCGAATCGTGCTCGATCCGGGTCTAGGCTTCGCTAAAACTGCTGAGCATAATCTAAAGTTGATCGCCGCCTTGCCCGCGCTGTGCGCGCTCGGCTATCCGATATTGGTGGGCGCGTCGCGAAAAACTTTCGTAGCCAGGATAGCCGGCGCGAGCGAGCGCGAGTTGGAGCTTGGTACGGCGGCGGTGAATGCGCTCGCGATCGCAAGCGGCGTATCGATCGTGCGAGTGCACGACGTTAGCGCGGCCGTATCGGTGGTGCGAATGGCCGCGGCGAGCGCGGGCCGGGACCGGCGTTTCAGGCGCGATGCATAGTTACATTCCAATGATACCGCCACCGAGGTGGCAGGATCTTCTCGACGTACTGATCGTCGCGTACGTGATCTACCGCGTCGCACTGCTGATTCGCGGCACCCGCACCATGCAGATGGTGCTCGGGATGGTTATCGTTGGTGGCGCATTCGTGGCGTCGCAGGTACTGGGACTGTTCACGCTCAACTGGTTGCTGAATAACTTTCTGAGTTCGCTGTTCGTGATACTGGTCGTGATCTTTCAGGCCGATATACGCCGTGCGCTGACCCGGGTCGGTGCGAGATCGTTCTTCGGGCGCAACATCGCGGCCGTCACTGCGGCCGACGAAATCGCCACTGCGGTGGCGTGGCTGTCGGCGCGCCGAGTCGGCGCGCTGATCGTTATCGAGCAAGACGATGGTCTTGCCGAGTTTGTCGAGAGTGGCCGCTTTATCGACGCGAAGGTCTCGCCCGAGTTGCTGGAAACAATCTTCATGAACGGCTCTCCGCTGCATGACGGCGCCGTGATCGTCAGCGGGGACACCATATTGGCCGCGGCGTGCCTGCTGCCATTGTCGCAGAATACGAGCGTGAGCCTATCGCTCGGCACGCGTCATCGCGCGGCGATCGGGATGAGCGAGGACAGCGACGCGGTGGTGCTGGTGGTATCCGAGGAAGATGGAACAATTTCGCTCGCGCGCGGCGGCGTCCTTACTCGTGGAGTGGAACCGGCCGGGGTACTGTCGACGCTGAGGAAGCTGCCGGGCTAGGGCCGCGCAAAATGAAACTCGGGAAGTTCATGAGGCCATTCGCGATTCGTGGAGCGCCGCGGCTCCGCGTTAGCAACGCCGGCCTTCGCCTCCTGGCGCTGATGCTCGCGCTGGGACTCTGGGTATTCGTCAATGCCGGCGAGCAGGGCTCGGTCGAGTCGCTCACCGTCCCGATCAGTTACCGCCTGCTTCCGCCCGATATGGTGATCATGAATCATCCGCCCGATTTTGTGAAAATTGAAGTCTCCGGCCCGCGGACGATTCTGTCGCTTATGAATCCGGAACAGATGACGCTCAAGCTCGACCTGTCCGGAGTCGCCTTCGGCCAGTCGGAGTTCAAGATCTTCCCCGCGATGTTCAACACGAAGCGCGGGACCACCGTAACCAGCATCTCGCCCGATCAACTCGCGCTCGATATCGATCACAACATCACTCGTGAGTTGCCGGTCCATCTTTCGGTCGAACGCAAGGTCGCGCCGGGCTATGAGATCTCGTCAGTCGAGATTACCCCCCCGAGCGTGACTGCGATGGGCCCGAGCCGCTTCGTCGCTCCGCTTACCTCGATCGGCACCGAGCCGTTCGATCTGCACGGCCTGAGCACGGACGCCAACCGAACGGTAGGTATCGCGCCGCCCGATCCAGCGGTAGGACTCTCCACCGGTCGCGTGCAGGCAAAGGTGAGTGTCTCGGAAATGATCACCGATCGCGAATTCCGCGCGATCGAGGTTCAGGTCAAGGACAGCGACTTCAAGTTTCGAGTCGATCCCAAACAGGCAACGCTGACGATTCGTGGCCCCGCGACTCGCCTCGCAACGCTTGACGCCAAGGGCCTCGCCTACGTGGATGCCGATGGCCTGGAGCCAGGCTCGCACGAATTGCCTTTGCAGGTCGCGCTGCCCAAGGGGATGCAGTTGGTGCGCCAGTCGCCTGACAAGGTTAGACTCAGGATGTATCGGGAGAGGCTAGTCACCAGCGGCGATGAGCACCCATCGTAAATTGTTCGGCACCGACGGCGTCCGCGGAGTCGCCAACCAGGAGCCGATTACTTCTGAAACCGCCCTTCGGCTCGGCCGGGCGCTCGCATACGTATTCCGAAACAACGCGGGGCGTCATCGCCGCATTTTGATCGGAAAGGATACGCGGCTCTCGGGCTACATGCTCGAAACCGCGCTGGAATCGGGGATTTGCTCGATGGGCGTGGATGTCTGGCTGGTGGGTCCGTTGCCCACTCCGGCAATTGCGTTTCTGACCCGCAGCATGCGCGCCGACGCGGGCGTGGTGATCTCAGCCTCGCACAATCCCTTCCAGGACAACGGAATAAAATTTTTCTCGCGCGAGGGATTCAAGCTCGACGACGAGACCGAGCAGCGCATCGAAGAGCTGGTATTCGACGATGCGGACATAGCGAAGTATCGCGCCCGCGCCGACGACATCGGCAAGGCCACCAGGATCGATGACGCCCTCGGACGATACCTGGTGTTCCTCAAGAACTGCCTGCCGCGCAACGCTGGACTGGACGGGCTCAAGATCGCGATAGACTGCGCCAACGGCGCGGCCTACAAGGTGGGGCCCGATGCACTCGAGGAGTTGGGCGCCGACGTGGTCGCGGTCGCGGTCGATCCCGACGGCAAGAATATCAACTTGAATTGCGGCGCGGTGCACCTGGACCTGATTCGCGAAACGGTTCTCCGCGAGCATGCAAACGTCGGTATCGCGCTCGACGGCGACGGCGATCGTGTGATGCTGATCGATGAACGCGGCGAAGTGTACGACGGCGACGACGTTATGGCGATGCTCGGGCGCAAGCTCTCCGCCGACGGCAAGCTCGCCGGCAACGCCGTGGTCGCGACCGTGATGAGCAACTTCGGACTCGAAATCGCCCTGCGCGACGCGGGCGTGCGCCTGGTCCGCACCGAAGTCGGCGATCCCGCAGTGGCGCGGGAGATGCGGCTCAATTCCTACAATCTCGGCGGCGAGCAGTCGGGCCACGTGATCTTCATGGATCATTCCACCACTGGCGACGGCCTTATCAGCGCGTTGATGGTGCTGGCGATGCTCTCCGAGAGCGGCCGCCCGCTTAGCGAGCTGCGCGCGATGCGCCGCGTGCCCCAGGTCCTCGAGAACGTGCGCGTCCGCCAACGCGTGCCGCTCGGCGAGATGCCCGACGTGCAGCGAATCATCGCCGACGCAGAGCGCCGGCTCGCGGGGTGTGGCCGTCTGCTGGTGCGATATTCCGGAACCGAGATGATGGCGCGGGTGATGGTCGAGGGCGAGGACGCCGGCCAGATCAAAACGATGGCCGATGAAATCGGCGCCGCGATCCGCAAATCTGCCGGCGTGCTCTGACCGGATCGATCCGGATCAATTTCAATTAAGTAGACGAGGTCGTCTCACCCGTTCGAGCTTCGCGCCACCGGGCGGCGTTGAGCCCAGCGCCTTCAGATACGCCTTCACCGTGCGCGTCAGGCCCATGTAAAGCGCGTCGCTGATCAGCGCGTGGCCGATCGAGACTTCCTGCAAGCCTTTGACCGCGCGCGCATACGCCGGGATGTTGACGAGATCGAGATCGTGGCCGGCGTTGACGCCGAGTCCGATTTCGCGTGCGAGATGCGCCGCCTCGCGATGCGCCGTGAGAATCTTGTTGCCGCCGGGGGTGCCGAAAGCGGCGGCGTACGGGCCGGTGTATAGCTCGATCCGATCCGCGCCGAGTTTCTGCGCGCGCCTGATTTGATGGGGGTCGGGCTCCATGAAGAGACTGGTTCGGATGCCCGCGTCGCGCAGTCGCGCGAGCACGTCGCGCAGCCAATCGGCGCCGGCGCTCAGATTCCATCCCGCATTCGAGGTCAGCACAGTGGGAGCGTCGGGCACCAGCGTCGCCTGGGTCGGCCGCACTTTGACCACCAGGTCGAGAAACTCGGCGCTCGGGTAGCCTTCGATATTGAATTCGACGGTCAGCATCGCGGCGAGATCGAAAACGTCGCGAAAAGTGATATGCCGCGCGTCGGGACGCGGATGAACCGTTATCCCGTGGCATCCGGCGGATATGCAGGCGCGCGCCGCGGTAACCACGTCGGGAAGATTTCCGCCGCGTGCATTCCTTAAGAGTGCAACTTTGTTGACGTTGACGCTGAGCCGAATCATTTAGACATCGAGGCTAGCAGAGCGAATGAACCAGTCCAGCGTCATGGGCATTCGTGAGTCGCGATCATGGTGTAATATTTTTACCGGGACTACTGACGATGATTTTGCTCAACGCCGCCGAAAGCCGCGAACTCGATCGTATCAGCCAGGAAAAATACGGCATCGCGTCGTACTCCCTGATGACGCGCGCGGGCGAGGCGGTCGCGGACGCATTGGTCGAGCGATTTCCTGAATCGACGACCGACGTTCTGGTCGTCGCGGGCAAGGGCAATAACGGTGGCGACGGATTGGTCGCGGCGCGTCGCCTGATGCGCGACGGCTTCGGGGTGAGGACGGCGGTGCTCGGACGCGTGGCCGATTTGAAGGGCGACGCAGCTCGCGCGCATGCGGATTTCATGGCGTCGGGCGGCGAAGTGATCGAGGCGGGCGACGCGGAGGCTCTCGAAAGAGTAGCGCTCGGAAGGGCGCCCAGCGCTGTTATCGACGCGATCTTCGGGACCGGACTCAACGCCGAAGTTAAGGGTGCATCGCGCCGCGCGATCGAAATTGTCGAGTCATTTGGAGTTCCGATCGTAGCAGTCGATATCGCGTCGGGAGTGAACGCCGACAGCGGAGCAATCATGGGCGCGGCAGTCCGCGCGGCATTGACCGTTACGTTCGGCTTCGCAAAGTTCGGCCACGTTTCGTACCCCGGCGCGGAGTGCGCAGGCGAGTTGCGCGTCGTCGATATCGGTTTCGCCGCGCATGCGATCGAAGAGATAGCTCCGCGCGGCCGATTCCTCGAGCGCGCGGACATTCGCCATCTTCTGAGCCCGCGTGGGGAGAACTCGCACAAGGGAATGTTTGGGCATCCGCTGGTAATCGCCGGCGCGCGCGGAAAATCGGGCGCAGCACTTCTCGCTTCGCGTGCGGCGCTCAGGACCGGCGCGGGTCTCGTCACGGCTGCGGTCCCGGAAACGGTGGCGTCGATCGTCGCCGCCGGACAGGCCGAGCTGATGACCGAGCCGGTCGCCGATCGCGACGGGCACTTTGATGGTGGTCACGCGCCGGACGCATTGAAGATGATCCTGGCGGGCAAGAGCGCGCTGATCGCGGGTCCCGGAATCGGCGTTAGCGACGATACGCGGCGACTCGTCGAATGGCTGCTCGTCGACGCGTGCGAAGTAGCGCGGCCATTGCTGCTCGACGCTGACGGGCTGAATGCGCTCGCGGAGCTTGGATGCGAGACCGCCAAACGAGCGCGAGGCGCGGTCGTCCTGACGCCTCATCCGGGAGAAGCCGCGCGCTTGCTCGACGTGACTAGCGAAGTCATTAACGACGATCGGATCACCGCGGCGCGTCGATTGGCCGAGCGCACCGGCGCGACGGTGTTGATCAAGGGGGCGCACTCAGTAATCGCGTCGCCGAGCGGCGACATCTACGTCAACTCGAGCGGAAACCCCGGGATGTCCACGCCCGGGATGGGCGATGCGCTCTCGGGCATCGTCGGTGCGATGCTGGCGCGGGGCATGGCACCGCTCGACGCGCTCGCGCTCGGCGTTTTCGTGCACGGGCACGCGGCGGATCGGGTTGCGGCGAGGATGGGCCACGTCGGCTATATCGCGGGCGATCTAATCGACGAGCTGCCTGCGGCACTGGAAGCACTATCGCGATAGTTGCGCTACCATATAATCGACTGAGTAATTGAAATGGCTAATGCCGCAACGCAATCCGGAGCAGCGCTGATCACGCTGATCATCGAGAGCCATTCGCCTCACGAGACCAAATCGTGGGGACGGCGGCTTGCCTCGATCCTCGAAGGCGGCGAGCTGCTCGGGCTTATCGGCGATCTGGGCGCGGGCAAGACCTGCTTCATCAAGGGTCTCGCGCGCGGGCTCATGCTGCGCGAGGAAGATATCCTGAGCCCGACCTTCACGATGATCCAGGAGCATCATGGGCGCTTGCCGCTATTCCACATCGATCTCTACCGCCTCGACACGGTCGGTCTGGACGACTTGGGCCTTCGCGAGTACCTGTTCTCCGAGGGGATCGCGGCGGTCGAATGGTTCGAGCGCCTGCGCGAAGGGTCCGGGATGGACTATCTGTCGGTGAGAATCAGCTACGCGGGCGCGAACTTGCGTCGGATCGAGTTCAGCGCGAGCGGCGGTCGTCACGCCGAGATTATTTCCAAGTTGAAGCTCCGCTTCGCCTGAGCGTCTACTTGCCCTTCAGACGCGGATCGTCGGTCGCGATACATTGCGCCGAGTCCAGCGCGGCCTTCATCGGATCTCCGCTCTGCTTGTGCGCTTCGCGATTCAAAAACTTCGCTCCTTCGCATTCGTGAGCGGCGTCGTGAGCGCTGAATACGAACCAGCTAGCGAGTGGCGCATGATCGTCGAACGTCTGCTGATCATGGCTGGTCTGAGGCGGGATCATCAGATACCAGCCCACAAGCGCGAGCGCGGCTGCGTGGCGTGTCTTCATGATGGATGGCCTATTTTGACTCTGCTGCTTTGTTCCCGCCCATCTCCGCGCGCAGCGGATGGTCCACGACTATCGCGCGCCCGTCACTGATCGCTCGCACGGAGTGAAGGGTGTTGGGCGGCACGATCGCGACACACCCGGGACCGGCGATCCGCGCCTCGCCGCCGATCGTCACTTCAAGCTGACCCTCGACGACGTTCCAGACTTCCTCGTTCAGATGCGAGTGCTCGTGGATCGTCGCACCTGATTCAAACACGTAATGCCCGAAGGTCATGTTGTTCGAGTCGAAATAGCGGCCCTTCCAACCGGGGAGGCGCTCGATGGTCTTCAATTCGCGAGTGTCGATGAAAGGCATCGTTTTATCTCCGCGTGAGCGTGAGGCTCATCTATACAACATCCGACGCGAGCAAACGTTACGGCATCACGCCAGCCTTGGGAGGGAGGGCGGCGACAGCGAACACGAAAAGTCTGGACAATCGGAAAAAGGAAGCGCCAGCAGATCGGAAAAGGGGGGCTAACCGACCCACTGGCGCTCGGACCACGATGGACCCATACAAACTGTACGAATTTCGCACACTTGTGGCAAGTCCCCAAAAAACAGTAGGACGGGCGCAAGATCGAGGAATCGAAACCGCACGCAGGTTCGCGAGTCCCGGTCCAGGAGGGGCACTGTCGTCATTTCAGCCCCGCCTAGCACTGGTAGCGTCATTAGAACACGCGGTGCTATTTGCCGGGACGGAAACGGGCGGAATAAATCAATCTGCATGCGGTGTAACGAAAGGAACCTAATTGGATTGGCGGCTACCGCGCGCGTTGGCTAAAAAAGGATCGTCGGCTACACACTCCCCGTGGAGCCGAAGGCACGCTTGGCAAATATGCCCTCATGGTGAAGCCACCGCGTGCCTTTCTTTTTCCGGAACGCGAGCGCGGCTTCATTGACGAATGGATTTCCCAGAAAACTCCAAAACCACCGTGCCGCTGTCGCGCCTTGGATCGCGTTCTACAATTTCTGCAGCGTCCACGAATCGCTACGCTGCGCGCCCGCGATGGCCGCTGGCGTGACGGATCGGCTATGGTCGGTCGGCGAATTGATTGCAGAGGGATGCATGCGGAGTGAAGGAGACTAAAGTGGCCAACGAAATGATCGAGGCCTCGTGCCATTGCGGCGCAGTGCGTTTTGAGACTAGTCGCGCTCCGGAAGAGGTAACGGATTGCAATTGCACCATCTGCCGACGCTACGGCGCACTCTGGGCCTACTATTCGCCCAAAGAAGTGCAAGTAACGAAAGACGAGACCGACATCTACATGTGGGGTCGGAGGATCTTGGAATTTCATCGCTGCAAGCGATGCGGCTGCGTTACCCATTGGGAAGCGGCGGACAAAACGTACAACCGCATGGGCGTAAATGCGCGGCTGATGACTCCGGAGGTCGTAGCGCATGCACGCGTGCACCACTTCGACGGCGCAAAAGGCGGCTGGAAGTCAAATTAGGACACTACCTCCGCGAGAGGGGGCTGGTTTGAGCCCCTGTTTCCGCTCATAATTATCGATTACCCCAATTTCTCAAGGGATTGGGCCGTTTTCGATGGCGTTGATTGTTCAAAAATACGGCGGGACTTCGGTCGGCTCGATCGAGCGGATCAAGGCCGTCGCCGAGCGCGCGGCCAAATCGCGCGAGCGCGGCGATTCGCTGGTCGTCGTCGTTTCCGCGATGGCCGGTGAGACCAACCGGCTATTCAAGATGGCAAGCGAGCTCAGCGAGACGCCCGATGCGCGCGAGACTGACATGCTGGTCGCGACCGGAGAGCAGGTCTCGGCCGCGCTGCTCGCGATCCGGCTCCAATCGATGGGCCATCGGACAGTTTCGTTTCTTGCATTTCAAATGAACCTTGCGACCGATTCGAATCATGGCCGCGCGCGAATCAAGTCGGTGCAGTGCGATCGAATCATGCGCGCACTCGGCGAGGGCCAAATCGTTGTGGTGGCGGGCTACCAGGGCGTGAATTCCGAGGGCGATATCACGACGCTTGGGCGCGGCGCGTCGGACCTTACCGCGGTCGCGCTCGCAGCCGCTCTGAAAGCCGACGCGTGCGAAATCTACACCGACGTCGACGGCGTCTATACTGCCGATCCCAATGTTTGTCCGAAAGCGCGAAAGCTCGGGCGCATCTCATACGATGAGATGCTCGAGATGGCCGGACTCGGGGCGAAGGTCCTGCAGACTCGCTCGGTTGAACTTGCCCGCCGTTACAATGTGCCGCTCGTCGTCCGCTCGAGCTTCCACGAAGCCGCGGGAACGTGGGTCGGCAAAGAGGATTTGTCCATGGAGGATGTGCTCGTTTCGGGAGTTACGCTCGATCAGAACCAGAGCAAGATCACGGTTGCCGGCGTCGAGGATCGGCCCGGTCTCGCGGCGCGGATTTTCGGCCCGATCGCGGAAGCCGGAATCGTGGTGGACATGATTATCCAGAACGCCAGTGCCGACGGCCGCACCGACATGACCTTTACCGTAGGCCGGGAAGACTTGCGCGGCGCGCTCCAACTCATGACCGCGATCGAGCGCGAAGTCGGCGCGGCGGGCGTGCGGCATCAGGACCAGGTCGCCAAGGTCTCGGTGGTGGGAGTCGGGATGCGAACCCATGCCGGAGTCGCGGCGAAAATGTTCCAGGTGCTGGCGACGGAACGGATTAATATCGAGATGATTTCGACCTCGGAGATTAAGGTCTCGGTGGTGGTCAACTCGAAGTACGGGGAACTTGCGATGCGCGCGCTGCACGACGCGTTTATCAACGGCGCCGCTCACTCTGCGCCGGCGGAGAGCGTTTGAGTCCGATGGCGGATGCAAAACATATCCAGGTTTACGACACGACCTTGCGCGATGGATGCCAGTCCGAGGACGTCTCGCTGACTATCGAGGACAAGGTCACGATTGCCGAGCGTCTCGACGAGATTGGCTTCGACTATATCGAGGGCGGCTGGCCGGGCTCGAACGAGCGCGACGCCGCATTTTTCAAGCAGATCAAGAAGAGCAAGCTTCATCACGCGAAGATCGCGGCGTTCGGTGCGACCCGACGTTCCGGAGTGCGCGCCTCGGCCGATCGCAATCTGCAACTGCTGCTGCGCGCCGAGACTCCAGTTGCGACGGTGGTCGGCAAGACGTGGGACATGCATGTGCGTGAGGCGCTCAGAATCCCGCTCAACGAGAATCTCGAAATCCTCTACGACACGATCGCCTTCCTGACCAAAAACTTCGACGAGGCGATTTTCGACGCCGAACATTTCTTCGACGGCTATTTCCATAATCCTGAGTATGCGCTCGCGTGCCTGAAGGCGGTTGCCGACGCGGGCGTCACGCTGATCGCGCTTTGCGATACCAACGGCGGACGCCTGCCGCATGAGATCGAAGCCGGCGTAATCGCGGCGCGTGCAGCGGTGAACTGTCCGATCGGGATTCATTGTCATAACGACTCGGAAGTGGCGGTCGCCAACACGCTCGCGGGAGTGCACGGTGGCGCTTCGCAGGTGCAGGGCACGATCAACGGCTTCGGCGAGCGATGCGGCAACGCGAACCTGGTCTCGGTGATCGCCAATCTGCAGTTGAAGCTCGGTTACAATTGCGTGCCGCCGCAGAAGCTCAAGACGATGCGCGAAGTCTCGACCCTGGTCTACGAGCTTGCCAACATCACGCCGTTCGCGCGTCAACCGTACGTCGGTCGGAGCGCGTTTGCGCACAAGGGCGGGCTTCACGTTTCGGGCATTCAGCGCAATACGAGCACCTATGAGCATATCGACCCGGCGCTGCTCGGCAACGATCGGCGGGTGGTCCTGTCGGAGCTGTCGGGCCGCGCGAATATCGCGTACAAGGCAAAAGAGTTCGGACTCGAGCTCGACACCTCAAACGAAAAGATCGCGCTGCTGCTCGACGAGCTAAAGCGGCTCGAAGCCGAGGGCTATACCTTCGATGGCGCCGACGCGTCGTTCGAACTCCTGATGCTGCGGACGCTCGGGATGACGAGAGAGCATTTCAATTTCGTCAGCTTCCGGGTGTTCGACGACAAGTGGCACGAAGACCAGGCGCCATTCAGCGAAGCGGTGGTCGTGATCGAGGGTCCCGACGGCGCGCGCACGCGCAACTCCGCGATTGGCAATGGACCGGTCAACGCGCTCGATTCCGCTTTGCGGCACGCGCTGTTGCCGTACTATCCGAATCTGGAGGCGATGCAACTCGTCGACTACAAGGTCCGCGTGCTGGACAACGGCGCGGGCACCGAGGCGCGAGTGCGCGTGCTTATCGAATCCACCGACGGCAAGCGGCGATGGGGCACGGTGGGACTTTCGAGCAACGTCGTCGAGGCGAGCTGGCAGGCGCTGGTTGACTCGGTCGAATACAAGCTGCACAAGGATCATGTGAAGCCGCGCAGCAAGGCGGCGGCGTCCAAGCGCAACGGCGTGCGTCCGCGCTCGAAGTCTGCGGAAAACAATCACGCGTCGCATCCGAAGGCGTGACGCGGCGCGGACAATAGAGGAACGTGCCATGGATGTGATGAACCGAATCCGGGAAGACATCCAGGTGGTTTTTGACCGCGACCCCGCCGCGCGCACCACGCTCGAAGTCGTGCTCGCGTACCCGGGACTGCATGCGATCTGGTTTCATCGCCTCGCGCACTGGCTCTGGGAGCATCACTGCAAGCTGCTCGGCCGAATGGTCAGCGAACTCTCGCGTTGGCTCACGGGCATCGAGATTCACCCGGGCGCGAGAATCGGCCGGCGCTTATTCATTGATCATGGAATGGGCGTCGTGTTCGGCGAGACCGTGGAAATCGGCGACGACGTGCTGATCTATCAGGGCGTCACGCTCGGCGGCACCAGCCTGAAGAAAGAGAAGCGCCATCCAACCCTCGAGGATCACGTCATGGTCAGCGCGGGCGCGTCGGTGATCGGGCCGGTGCGAATCGGAGAAGGCAGCAGGATCGGCGCTGGCGCGGTGGTGGTTTCGTCGGCGCCGCCATGGTCGACGATCGTCGGCATCCCCGGAAAGGTAATCGAGGGCGACAACGCGCGGCATGACGTGATGGAACTCGATCACGCGAAGCTGCCCGACCCGGTCGCGCGCGCGATGGGTAACTTGATCGACAAGCTCAATCGGATCGGCGTGCGGATGGAAGAGATCGAGGAGCGGCAGGACTGCCTAGAAGACAAGGTCAGCGAGCATCATCCGCCGACGCCCGATCGAGTCCTCGCCAATAAAAGCTAGCCGGCGCGCGAATTCAATCTCTCACAGCTTGTGGCCGAAGCCCGCGCCCATCTCGTATTCGTGCTCACTCTCGATCATTCGCCCGCTTAAGATTCGCTCGAACCCGAACGGCGTCAGGTCCACCGTCTTACTGGTGCCGGTGAGGATTAACTCGGCAAGTGACGCTCCGACCGCGGGCGCGGTCTTGAATCCGGTGCCGCTGAATCCTGCCGCGACGAAAAGTCCAGTGACGTTCGGCACTGCGCCCATCACTGCGCGGCCGTCGGGACTCACGTCGTAGATTCCAGCATGACCGCCTGCGTAAGGCGCGTCGGCCATCGCGGGAATTCGCTTCGCCAATCGGCGGCGCACGGCGGCGACAAAGTCGTCGTCATTGCACTCGCGAAAATTGTCGGGGTCCGGCTCCGGTTCAGGTTTCCATCCGCCGAGCCCCGCCAGCGTCAGATCGCTGCCGTGCGGACGAAAATAGCTGCCGGCGATCGTGTCAATGTAGATGAAATGTTTGAGTTGAGGAGGCCGCTTGAAGAAGGCGACCTGCGCGCGCTCGTTCCTTATTCCGATACGCAGTCCTAGTGGCGCCAGAAGCGCGTCGGTCCATGGTCCGGCCACGACGCATACCGCGTCGGCCTCATGGGTGCGTCCACTGCCGTCGATCACGCCGACCGCACGTCCGCCGCGATGCGCAATCCCGGCAATTGGCGCATTCAGCGAGAACTCCGCGCGATGCTTGCGCGCTGCCGCCGCGAACGATTCGGTGGTCGCGATCGGATCCGCGTATCCGCTCCGTGGCTCGATCGCGGCCAGCGCGACGTCGTCGACGAACGCCTCGGGCTCGAGCTTCTTCAATTGTTCCGCAGTAAGGATTTGAGTGGCGACGCCGACGCGTTGGAGCATCGCAACGTTCGCGCCCAAGCGCCCGCGATTGTGCTCATCGACGACGACTGCAAACCCGGTCCGAACGAAGCCGCATCGCCCACCGACCAGCTCGCTCCAATTCTGAAAGTAGCGATGACTCTTCCACGCAAGTTCGGCTTCCGGCGCAAACGTGTAATGCATCCGGACCAGGGCGCCCGATCGTGCCGACATTCCGGCGCAAATTCCGCCTTTGTCGAACACGCGCACTTTCGCCCCCGCGCGGGCCACATGAAACGCAATCGAGCATCCGACCACACCGGCTCCGATTACGATTACATTTCCGTTGTCAGTCGCCATCGTTATTACCATCGGAGCGTGCTTTTGCGGAAAGTCGCAGTAGGGTAGGCTAGTCGCTTCATTGAAGGCGTACCAAACCATCCATGCCGATTTATCTTGATCATAACGCGGGCGCTCCTCTGAGACCCGAGGCGGCGGAAGCGATTTCGCGCTTCGTAGCCGAAGCGGCGGGCAATCCCTCGTCGGTGCATCGCGCAGGCCAACACGCGCGCCGGATGCTTGAAGTGGCACGCGGACAAGTCGCCGCGATAGTTGGTGCGGACGCGCGGCAAATCCTTTTCACCAGCGGCGGCACCGAATCGAACAACATCGCGATCTTCGGCGCGGTCACCGCGGCAACCCGGCGCCGCAAGATTATTTCTTCCGAGATTGAGCATTCATCGATCCTGGCGCCGCTCCTCGAGCTCGAGCGCCGCGGTTTCGAGATCGTACGCGTCGCGACGGATTCCGATGGTCGCATCGACCCGACGCGCGTGTTCGATGCGATCGGATCGAATCGCGATACCGCTCTTGTAACGCTTGGACTTGCCAACTCGGAAGTCGGGACGATCCAGGAGCTCGCGCCGCTTAAGTCTGCGTGCCGCGACGCCGGTGTGATCTTTCATATCGACGCGGCGCAGGCGATTGGCCGAATCGGTGTGGACGTAAACGCGCTCGGATGCGATCTGATGACGATTAGCGGTCACAAGTTTGGCGCGCCGGCGGGAATTGGTGCGCTATATGTTGGTGACGCAGCCGGTTTTGCTCCGACGATTTTCGGCGGCCCGCAAGAGTCTGGCCGGCGCGCGGGAACGCCGAATCTGCTCGGTGCGATTACGATGGGCGCGTCAGCGGAGGCGCTCATGCATGCGATGCCGGCTGAAACGGCTCGCGTTGGAGCGCTGACCGCCACGCTCCTGGCTCGATTGCGCGAGGCGATCGCGCGACTCAAGCTCAACGGTCCGTTACTCGGGCGAATTCCCAATACGTTGAACCTGACGTTTCCCAGCGTGCTCGGGGAGAGCATGCTGATCGCGCTCGACCTGGAGGGCGTGGAAGTCTCGATGGGCTCGGCGTGCGCAGCAGGAGCCGTCGAGCCGTCCCACGTGTTGCTCGCGATGGGCCGCAGCCGCGCCGCCGCGCGCAGTTCGCTCCGAATGAGCCTCGGATGGAATACCACCGCCGCAGAGATCGATGCAGCCAGCACAATCATCGCGAAGGTGTGGCGGCGCGTCGCAGCCGCCGAACCTGACGTTGAGGTCTCGCTGCGATGAGCGCGCGGGTACTGGTCGCGATGTCGGGCGGCGTGGACAGCAGCGTGGCCGCGGCAATTCTGCGTGAGCAGGGCTACGACGTGGTCGGAGTCGCGATGCGTCTAGCGCCAGAGCCGTCTGCGCCGGTTGGGGCGCCGGCCGCAAAGCGGCGCGGCACATGCTGCTCGCATGACGACTTTGAAGATGCGCGCCGCGTCGCGGAGCGGATGGACTTTCCCTTTTACGTGATCGATCTGCGCGCCGAATTTGCGGCGCGCGTTGTCGATAACTTCGTTTCCGAATATCTGGGCGGGCGCACTCCGAATCCATGCGTGATGTGCAATCGCGAAATTAAGTTCGACCGCTTGTGGAGCCGTGCGCATGCGCTCGAGGCCGATTTCGTCGCGACCGGACATTACGCCCGGATCGAGAATGGCGCCGACGGCCGATTCCACCTGATGCGCGCCGCCGACGATTCCAAGGATCAATCATATTTTCTTTTCACGCTCGGACAGACCGAGCTGGCGCGCACGCTTTTTCCGCTGGGCGCAATCACCAAGACCGAAGTTCGCGCCCGTGCGCGCGCGCTGGGCCTCGCCAATGCGGACAAGCCCGAGAGCCAGGAAATATGCTTTGTGCCAGATGGCGACTACGCGCGATTTGTCGAGCGCGCAAGCGCGCCAGAGCAAATCCGCGCCGGCGCGATAGTCGATAGCGCGGGAAACAGGCTTGCGGAGCACGCGGGGGTGCATCGCTTCACCGTCGGGCAGCGCCGCGGTCTTGGAGTCGCAACTGGAGAACGCCTTTACGTGCGCGAGATTCGGCCCGAGTCGGGCGAGGTCGTAGTCGCATCGCGCGACTGTCTCGATGCGCGCGGCTTGACCGCCGAGCGAGTCAGCCTGGTCGATGATTCGATTGTGTCGGGTGCCGAAGTGCGGGTCGAAGTAAAGATCCGCTATCGGCATCCTGCTATTCCGGCGACGATGCGAATCGATTCGTCGCGGCACGCCGAAGTGCGCTTTATCGCGAGCGGTCCGGCAGTGACGCCGGGGCAAGCATGCGTCTTCTACCGCGGCGATGAAGTGCTTGGCGGCGGATTTATCGAGCGCGCGCTCGAGGCGGACTGACAATCGCAATGCCAACGCGCTTCGCAATCGCAACGCTCGGATGCAAGGTCAATCAGTACGACTCGGCGATCATTGAATCGCGCTTGCGTTCGCGCGGGATGGAACGGCGCGAATTCAACGAGCAGGCCGACGTCTATATCGTCAATACCTGCACGGTCACCGATCGCGCGGATTCGGAAAGTTTGAGAATCGCGCGCCGTGCGCGGCGACTCAATCCGAGCGCGCGAATTGTCATGACCGGATGCCTGGCGCAGGCGAGTCCTGACGTGTTGGCAGCAGCGCGCGAAGTCGATGCCGTCGTTGGACTCGGCAGGCTCGACGACCTGGAGCGGGCGGCGGCTTCAGGAGCGGGCGAGCGCATCATGGTCAGCAACTTGCGCAAGGAGAAAGCGCCGATTGAACTGGCAGCAGTCGCGCTCGACGGTCACACCCGCGCCTTTTTGAAATTGCAGGAAGGATGCGATCAGTTCTGCACGTTCTGCATCGTTCCATTTTCGCGCGGCACCTCGCGAAGTGTCGAGCCGCGCCGCGTGATTGCCGCGCTTGATGATCTGCACGCGCGCGGCTTCAAGGAAGTCATTCTCTCGGGCGTTCATCTCGGCGGCTACGGCAAGGACCTCGACCCGCAAGTCGAATTGGCGGACTTGCTTGAAATGATCGCGGAGCGATGCCCGATCGAGCGCGTGCGCGTGAGTTCACTCGATCCCGAAGAGTTGAGCGACCGGATAATCGAAGTGATTTCGCGAAGTGGAAAGTTCTGTCCGCATCTTCATCTGCCGCTGCAGGCGGGCGACGACGAGATTTTGTCCCGGATGCGGCGCCGTTATCGGCGAGATTATTTTCGCGAGCGCGTCGACCGAGTACTCGACGCATGGCCAGACGCCGCGATCGGAACCGACTTGATCGTGGGATTTCCCGGTGAGAGCGAGCGTCACTTCGAATCATACTTTAATTTCGTCGAGGCGATTCCGCTCGCCTACTTTCACGTCTTTCCCTATTCGGTCAGAGCGAACACGACGGCGGCGAAGTTTGCCGACCGGGTGAAGCCGGCCGACATCAAGCGGCGAGCGGCGGCGATGCGCAGTCTTGGCGAGGCCAAGCGGATTCAATTCGCGACCCGCTTCAATCGGACAAAACTTAACGTATTACTTGAAGAACGCGGGTCCGATGGCAGGCTGAGCGGTTATAGCCGCAACTACATCCGGGTATTGACCCAAGGGCCCGATGAATTGACAAATCATGAAGTCGAGGTGGAGGCGTCAACCGTTGAAGGGGCTCAACTGGGTGGGGAGATTGTTCGGGCGTGCGCGACCGGTACTGCCGCCAGCCGAGCCTCCTGAAAAATCTCGCACCAAGATCGAGCGCACGCTCGGCTACAACTTCACCAGGGCGCAGTTGCTCGAAACGGCACTGACGCATCCGAGTGCGGCGGTCGGCAGCGATTTTCATTACGAGCGTCTGGAATTCCTTGGCGATGCGGTCCTCGATCTTGCGATCGCCGACCTGCTGATGCGGAAATTTCCGACTGCGAAGGAGGGCCCGCTCTCGAAGCAGCGAGCTTCGATCGTCAATGCGCGCACGCTGGCTCTGAAAGCGCAATCAATAGAGTTGAATGAGATGCTGAGACTCGGTAAGGGCGAGGAAAAAAGCGGCGGACGCGAGAAGACCTCGATTCTCGCCGCCGCGTTCGAAGCAGTGATCGGCGCGATTTATATGGACTCGGGATTGACTCCGGCGCAGCAGGTGGTCGAGCGGCTGTTCACCGACGACATCGGCGGCCCGGCAGCCGAACGTGATTACAAAACCGAGCTGCAGGAAATCGCGTATCGCCACTACCGCGCGCAGCCGGTCTACGAACTGATCGCGACCGAAGGACCCGATCACGCCAAGCGCTTCACCAGCCGGATCAGAATTGCGGGCCGCGATCTCGGGGTGGGCGAGGGCGGCAGCAAGAAGCAGAGCGAGCAGGCTGCTGCGCGCCTCGCGCTCGACCAGATCGAAGAGGAGCGCGGTGAGCGCAATGGCTGAGGGCGCGCATCGGGCAGGCTTCGTCGCGGTGGGCGGTCGCACCAACGTTGGCAAGTCGACGCTGGTAAACCGAATCGTCGGGCACAAGGTTGCGATTGTGACGCCGCGCCCGCAAACTACGCGCCGGCGCATTTTGGGAATCCGCAGCGACCCCGACGCGCAACTCCTGCTGATCGATACGCCGGGGCTTCATATTCCGAAGAAAGAACTGAACCATCGGATGGTGCAGGTGGCGCGGCGCGCGCTCGCCGAAGGCGAAGTCATTCTCGCCCTGGTCGAGGCGGGCGAGAGTCTGAATGCCGGCGATCGCGCGGTGCTGGTGGATATTCGCGCGCTCAAGCATCCGACGATCGTGGTGATCAACAAGATCGATCGCGTCGCGCGGGCGCGGCTGCTCCCGACCATCGAGGAGATCAACCGCGGCTTTCCCGGCGCCGAGATCGTGCCGATCAGCGCGCGCACCGGCGAGAACGTCGACGAGTTGCTGGTCACGATCAAGCGCATGCTTCCGATAAGCCCGGCGCTGATGTCGCCCGACGAGTACACCGATCAGACCGAGCGGATGATCGCCGAGGAGATCGTGCGCGAGAAAGTATTTCTCACGATGCGCCAGGAGATTCCGTTCTCGACCGCGGTAAGGGTCGAAAATTTCGAAGAGGACGCGGAGCGCAACTTGAAGAAGATTCGCGCGACGGTCGTCGTCGATCGCGAATCGCACAAAGGGATGCTGATTGGCGCCGGCGGTCGCACGCTCAAGGAGATCGGCACCGCGGCGAGGCTCGAGCTCGAACAGATTCTCGGTGCGCGCGTGTTCCTCGAGGTGATTGTGAAGGTCGAGCGAGACTGGACACGCGATCCGCGCAAGCTCGCGGAGTTCGGACTATGACCGCGCCGCGCAGATCGGCGGCAGCAGGCGCCGGCGTTGAAGCTCGACGGCTTGCGGCCGAAGGCCTTGCCGCGGTTGTGCTGGTAGGGCGCGCGAATGCGGGCAAGTCGACGCTCTTCAATCGAATCGCGAAGGGCGGCCGCGCTATCACCAGCGCGATTCCAGGCACCACTCGCGATCTCAACTTCGCGCGCGCGCAACACAGCGGGCGTGAGTTCGTGCTCGTGGATAGCGGCGGACTCGAGCTCGGCGGGCGCGAGCGAATGACCGAGCGAATCGTGCGCGAGGCGCTTGCCGCCGTCGGTGTTGCGGACGTGGTGGTGTTTATTTTCGACGGCAAGTCGGGACTCAGCAACGCCGATGCTGAAGCGCTCGCGCTCGTTCGCGAAACCGGGTGCCCGCTCATCATGGCGGTCAACAAGATCGATCGGCCCGGGAATGAAGCCCAGGCCGCGGAATTTTACAAGCTTGGCGCCGACGAATTGTTTTTCGTTTCGGCAGCGCATGGACGCGGTGTCGACGAACTTCTCGATGAGGTCGTCGCGAAGCTCCCGGAGCGAGACGACGCCGTCGCACAGCACCCGGACCTTAAGCTCGCGCTGATCGGACGCCCCAACGTCGGGAAGTCCTCGTTGCTGAACCGCCTCTCGGGTTTCGATCGCGCGATCGTCGACGAGACTCCAGGCACCACGCGCGATCCCGTCGACGTGAGTCTTTCCGCGCACGGCCGCGAGGTGCTGCTGATCGATACCGCCGGAATCCGCCGCCCGCCGCGAGTCGAGGGCGAGCTCGAGCATCATTCGGTCGGCCGCGCGATCGAAACGATTCGGCGCGCCGACGTGGTGCTTCTGGTAATCGACGTGACCGAAGGTATCACCGACCAGGACGTGCGCCTCGCGCGTCTCTCCGACAGCAACGATCGAGCGATGGTGATCGTGTGCAACAAGTGGGACGCAGCCGCGAAGCTTGGACGCAAGGTTGCAACCTTTATGCGCGATGCGCATGAGCGTTACCCCTTTCTCGACTACGCGACGATGCTCTTCACTTCGGCCGTCACCGGCGACGGGGTCGACGGAATCATTCAGGCTGCGACTCTCGCGGGAGATTCGTGGCGCGCGAAGTTTCAAACCTCGCTTCTCAATCGTACTCTTGCCGAAGCGACCGCTGCGATGGATCCGCCGCAGGTCGATCGCCGACAGCTCAATCTGATGTACGTGACGCAGGTCGCGAGCGCGCCGCCGCGTTTGCGATTTTTCACCAACGTCGAGCGCGGTATCCCGGCGCATTATGTGCGCTTCCTCGAATCGCGGTTTCGCAAATCGTTGGCGCTGGTCGGGACGCCCCTGCGGCTTGATTTTCGCCGCACCGGACGCTCCTGGGTGAAGGGTGTTCCTCCCGCCGGAAATCGAGGCAAGCGTCCGAGCCGTCCGCGGCCGGCGAAGAAGTCCGCACGCGCCTAACGATGCCGGCTGTTGATGCGCGCCGCGCGGCCGGTTTCTTACCGCGCGTCGTGTCCGGTATATTTCTTTCTCAAGGCAATTTCGTGATCATCTTCAATCGCGCCGTGGCGGGAATCGTTTAGTGATCCTGATTCTTGATTTCGGGAGCCAATACACCCAGTTAATCGCGCGCCGCGTGCGCGAGGCCAACGTGTATTGCGAGCTTCATCCGTTCAATCTCGCGCCGGAGAAAATCCGCGCGCTGAACCCGCGCGGGATAATTCTTTCCGGCGGACCGGCGAGCCTGTACGAGGAAAACGCACCAGATATCTCGGACGAGGTGCTCAAGATTGGCTGTCCGGTGCTCGGAATCTGCTACGGCCTCTACGTTATCGCGCAGCACATGGGCGCCCGCAGCGTGGGATCGCGCGCGCGCGAGTACGGACCCGCCACCTTGACCATCGATGGCGACGACGCGCTCTTCGAAGGACTCGCCGGCCGCGAGCATCGCGTCTGGATGAGCCACGGCGATCGCGTCGAGGCGATTCCCGACTCGCTCACGTCCATCGCGCACAGCGGCAACTCGCCGTACGCCGCCTTCAAGACTCGCGACGGCCGTATCCGCGGCATCCAGTTCCATCCCGAAGTGGTGCACACTCCGTGCGGCGCGCGCGTGCTACGCAACTTCGTACTGAACATTTGCAGCGAGCCCGGCGATTGGACGATGGCCAACTTCGTCGAGACCAAGCTTGCCGAAATACGCGCCCAGGTCGGCCCGGCCGGCAAAGTCCTGATGGGCCTTTCCGGTGGCGTCGATTCTTCGGTCGCCGCCGCGCTGATTCATCGCGCGATAGGCGCGCGTCTCGAATCGGTTTTTGTCGACACCGGTCTTTTGCGCGCCGGCGAGCGCGAGCGCATGGAGCACGTCTTCGCGCGCCAGCTCGGTCTGGATTTGCGCGTCGTCGACGCGTCCGATCTTTTCATCTCGCGGCTCGCCGACGTACTCGATCCCGAAAAGAAGCGCCGCATCATCGGCCATACGTTTATCGAGGTCTTCGAAAAAGAGGCGCGTGCGCTCGGCGACGCAAAATTTCTAGGCCAGGGTACCCTCTACCCCGACGTGATCGAGTCGGTGTCGTTTAAGGGACCGTCGGCTGTGATCAAGAGTCATCACAATGTCGGCGGATTGCCCGAGCTGATGCATCTCCAGCTCGTGGAGCCATTGCGCGAGTTGTTCAAGGACGAAGTGCGCGAGGCCGGCCGCCAACTCGGGCTCGCGCCGGAAGTTGTCGATCGCGAGCCGTTCCCTGGCCCCGGACTCGCGGTCCGAATCGTCGGCGAGGTCACTCGCGAACGACTCGATCTGCTGCGCCGCGCCGACGCGATCGTCATGGAGGAAACTTCCGCCGCCGGCTTCGGACTCAAACTATGGCAGGCGTTTGCCGTGCTGCTGCCGCTGAAGACGGTCGGGGTGATGGGCGACGGGCGCAGCTACGAAAGCGTGATCGCGATTCGAGCGGTCGAATCACTCGACGGAATGACCGCCGACTGGGCGCGGCTGGATCCTGACTTCCTCGCACGAGTGTCCAGCCGGATCACCAACGAAGTGAAGGGCGTCAACCGCGTCGTTTACGACATCACGTCAAAGCCGCCCGCGACCATCGAGTGGGAATGACAGTGGCCGTCCGCACTCGTTTCGCGCCGAGTCCGACCGGCTCGCTGCATATCGGCAACGTTCGTTCGGGCCTGTTCGCATATCTGTACGCGCGCCACACCCACGGCCAGTTCATCCTGCGGATCGACGATACCGACCGCGTGCGGTCGACGGCCGAATCGCTCGAAGAGATCCTGGCCGATCTGAAATGGCTCGGCATGGAATGGGACGAGGGTCCGCCCGACCCGCGCTATTTCGAATCGAACCGGAGCGACCGCTATCGCGAATGCGCGCGCCAGTTGCTGCGCGAGCGCAAGGCGTATCCCTGCTACTGCACGCCCGAGGAACTCGACGCCAAGCGCAAAGCGGCGCAGAAGGAGCATCGCAAGCCGGTTTACGATCGCAAATGCCGCGGGCTCGATTTTCCGCTCGACCTCTCGCTTCCCGATCGCGCGGACGGCCGCAATTATTCGATTCGTTTTGCGATGCCTCTGGCGGGTGAAACGGTTCTCGACGACTTGGTCCGCGGCCGCACCGTGTTCGACAATGCCGAGCTCGACGATCTGATCATTATGCGATCCGATGGCGCGCCGACCTACAACTACACGACCGTCGTCGACGAGGCAGACTTCAAGGTGACGCACGTCGTTCGCGGCGACGATCATGTGACGAATACGCCGCGGCAAATCCAGATTTCGCTGGCGCTCGGATTCACGCCGCCCGCATTTGCGCATCTGCCGCAAGTGCTCGGCAGTGACGGCGAGCGGCTCTCAAAGCGCCACGGCGCGACCTCGGTGAGCGAGTATCGCGCCGGCGGGTATTTTCCGGAGGCGATGCTCAACTACCTGGCGCGGCTCGGATGGTCGCACGGCGATCAGGAGATCTTTTCGAAGCCCGAGCTGGTCGAGTTCTTCGACTTCGACGCATGCGGCAAATCGCCCGGCATTTTCAATCCTGAAAAATTGCTGTGGCTGAATTTCCATTACATGAAGGAACGTCCGCTCGCGCAGCTCGCGCACGAGGTCCGGCCGTTCATCGAGAAGCGCGGATTTCCTATTCCCGGCGACGACGCATGGCTCGAAAAAATGCTCGCGACGCTGCGCGAGCGCGCCAAAACGCTGCTCGAGCTGGCCGACTTCGCGTCGTTCTATTTGAAGGATCAAATCGAGATCGATCCAAAGGCGGCGGCCAAGTTCCTGAAGCCCGAGATCCTGGAACCGATGCGCGCGCTGGCCGAGGCGGTCGAAGCGCACGAAGGCGAACTCTCGGAAGCGTCGGCGCAGGCGGTCTTCGAGGACGTGCTCGCCCGATTCAACTTGAAGCTCGGACAGCTCGCGCAGCCGGTCCGCGTCGCGATCACCGGCGGCACCGTGAGCCCCGGGATCTACGAAGTGATCGGAGTCCTCGGCAAGCGCCGCACCGTCGATCGCCTGAACGCCGCAGTCCGCCCGATCGAATCCGCACGCTAGTTTTTCGCTTGCGCGGCAGGCAGTACGAGGATCTGCCCGTTCATCTCCGGCTGATGCACCGCGCAGTAGAAGCTGAAGATTCCCTCCTCGTGAAACGTGAATACGTACGAGGTCTTCGTCAGCGGTAGCAGTTTCAGATGCATCAGCACGCGCGAGTCGGGCGCCGTGAGCATGAAGTCATGCTCGTCGTCGGGCTGCAGATTCCAAAATGTCAGCATCGTGGGCTGCTCGCGCCGAACCGCGATAAACGTGGGCGAGAACGCGTAGACCTCGCCGAACTTCGCAACCGTCTCTTTCGGGCCGGTTTCCTTGATCGCAACCGCCTCGGTCAGCACGATCACTTCCGCCTCCGGCTTCCCTTCCTTGGAGACCGACACAATCTTCGATCCTGCCGCATCGGGCAAATAGTAGTGCTTGTCCATCGGCGGCGCCGCCGATGCCTTCGCAACGCACATCAACGGCCAGAACATCGCCGACGCGAGCATCAACGATCGTTGCCAGAGCGGGCTATTCCTTTTGAACCTCATCGCCACTTCCTATAGCTGTATCCAAATAGTACCTTGGTATTCATGAGTGTACTGGTTCCATATGTAGTCGAGCAGACCGGACGCGGCGAGCGCTCTTACGACATCTACTCGAGGCTGCTCAAGGACAGAATCGTATTCCTGGGCGGCACCGTCACCGATGACGTCGCTAACCTGGTCACCGCGCAACTCCTGTTTCTCGAATCCGAAGATCCCGAACGCGAGATCAATATGTATATCAACTCGCCGGGCGGTTCGGTCACTGCGGGTCTGGCGATTTACGACACGATGCAATTCGTGAAGCCGCCGGTCTCGACCCTATGCGTGGGGCAAGCCGCCAGCATGGGCTCGCTGCTGCTTTGCGCAGGCGCCAAGGGCAGGCGCTACTCGCTGCCGCATTCGCGGATTCTGATTCATCAGGTCTCCGGCGGATTCGAAGGGCAGGCGAGCGATATCGAGATTCACGCGCGTGAGGCGCTTCGCCTGCGCGAGATCCTGAACGAGATCCTGGCGCATCACACCGGCCAGAACGTGAAGAAGATCGAGAAAGACACCGACCGCGACAACTTCATGTCTGCGGCGCAGGCGGTCGAGTACGGACTCATCGACGAGGTGATCGCCGGCCGTCCGATCAAGGCGTCGCTGTAGAGTTCGCGTTTTACTGAGGTACGAAGCGTCTGGCGCGCGGCGCTCGCCCGGCTTAGTCGAAACCTTCTTGCTCCACTACTGGTTCCTGCTCCCCGTCGGCATCGCGATCGGCACACTCGTGATGTCCGCGGGCGTGTCCGGCGCGACGTTGTGGGTGCCGGTATATTTGCTCTGGCTCAAACTCGATGCGCCGCTCGCGTTCTGGCTCGGCCTGCTTACTATGCTCTTCGGATTCGGCAGCGGCGTGATTCGCAACTGGCGCGATCGCAGCTACGATGGCCCATTGGTGCGCCGCTACCTGGTGTTCGCGATACCTGCGGCGATAGCCGGCGGCTGGGCGTCAGCATTCGTCAATCAAGCAATCCTGGTCGCACTCTTCGGTGCGTTTCTGATTGTGTACAGCGTCGTGATCGGCGCTCGTGCGCTCGGCATGCGTGCCGAGGGCATCCGCCACGACCGCGTGCCCGCTTCAATCGCGCTCGTCGGTGGCGCGCTTACCGGGCTCATCTCGATCGGCATCGGAATTCTCGCGATGCCTTCCGTTATCCGCCATCGATCGAGTCGCACGCCCGGCGCGGCAATCGGCTCGCTTGTGATGATTATCTTCTTTACCAGCATGGCGTCGGCGATCGGCCGGATGCGTCCGTCGTTGGTTGCAGAGCTTCGCAGCGATTTGCCGCAGATAATCGCAATCACAATCTGGGCGATCCCTGCGGTCGTGATTGGAGGACAGATCGGCCCGCAGTTTGCCCAGATGCTGCCCTCCGAGCGCCACGCGCGATTGTACTTCAGCAGTGTGCTGCTGATCGTCGGACTGTTGACTCTGATGCGAGCGGCAGCGGCGAGCTAGAGCAGGGGACCGTCGTTTCCGAGCATCGCGCGGCGGATAAGCTTGACCGGAATCGCGCCTTGGCGCAGAAACGCGTCGTGAAATTTACCGAGGTCGAATGCAGCGCCTTGCTGTTTGCGGACGTCCTCGCGCAACTTCAGAATCATCAACTTGCCCAACTGGTAACGCAGATAGCCGGGGTCTTCGGTCCCGCGCAGCGCTTCGACCATCGCGTTATGCGGAGTCTGGTAAGCATTGTCCTCGAAGAACTTTGCCGCCTGGTCCACCGTCATACCCTGCGTATGCATCCTGATTCCGACCAGGTACCGGCACGCGCGCATCAGCGCCATTTGCAACTGCGCCAGGCGGTATTTCGGATCGCTCCCATGAAGTCCCTCGTCGAGCATCATCTGCTCGCAGTAAAGTCCCCATCCTTCGACCTCGGCGCCCGAATGGTAAACCTGGCGGACCACGTCTGGATTCATCCGGTTGTTGAGAAACTGCACGTAATGACCCGGATAGACTTCGTGCACCGAGGTGTCCGAAATACTTGGCGCCGAATAGAACGCGAGCAGCTGCTCTTTTTTCGCATCGGGCCACGACGGATCGGGAAGCGTGACGTAATAAAATGCCTCACTTGTTTTTTCGAATGGTCCCGGCGAATCCATCGAGGCGAACGTGGTCGCGCGAGCGTACGGCGGAGTTTCACGTACCATCGGCAGGATATCCGACGGGATTGTGGCGAGATGATGCGCGAGAACGTATGCGCGAATGTCGGAGAGGCCTGCGGCCACAGTTGGAATGACGTGCGCCGTGTCGGGATGAGCCCGCGTGAGTGATTCCATCACTTCTGCCGGCGAGCGCGTCGGATCGATCAGCGCCGCGGTCTTGCGGAAGTCATCGCGAAGCCGCACGAGTTCGGTCTCCCCGACTTGTTCGAGTTTCTCGAGCGGCAGGTCGACCATGTCGGCGTCGTTCAGCATTCTGCGGTACGCGTCGGCGCCGATTGCATAGTCGCCCGAGGCCGTGGGCATGAGATCGCTCTTGAGCCATCGCGCGTAGTCTTCGATCGCCGCGACCAGGCTTGCATTCGCCTGTACGAATGCTCGCTTGTCGGGACCCTCGGCGACTTTCGCGAACGCGGCTGGCACGTCATCGCGGAAGAAGCCGAGCGTCGCCGGCATCTGCTGCAGCGCGATGTCGATGGTGACTTTTGGCGCCAGCGCGGGCTTCAGATTGCGCCGTGCCGCTTCGAGATTTTTGAGCGCGGCGATTTCGCGCGCCGTCACCGAGTTCATCCTGGTTGCGAGCGGCGCGAAGTCGCGCTTGACGAGGTTGTTCACCGCCGCCGTCGGCAAATACATTCCAGGATCGCGCTGGTAGCTGCGAAGCTGTTCGATATCGAGCAAATCGCCATCGATATCCGCCATCAGCCATTCGCGATCCGCTTCATTTGCGGGCGACAGGTCGCGCGGATTGTCACCGCCGAACGTCTTCAGCCACTTTCTGGCATGGACGAGAACCCGGTCGAAGCCGTCCGCGGAGAGATCATTGAGCCGATTGTCGTATCTATGATCGCCGAGCGCAGTCGCACGCTGCGGGAAAAGCCGCAAATCCTCTTCGATGAATTCGTGCGTTTGCGCCTTGAATGCCGAATCCGTGGTGGACCCGGATCTCGCCACACGCCTGGAGGAATCTTGCGCATCGGCCTGCCCGATCAGAAATATGCATATCAGGATACATGCTGCGGACGCGGCGACAGCGCGATTCGGAAACGCTTTCCTCGACGCCATGGGGCTGAAACTATTGACAGATAGACGAGTGACTGTCGAGCGAGTGCGAACATCAGGAGCACAGGATTTGCCGAGCCGGATTCATCAGTTCTATGCGGCCGCATTCGAGGAGAATTTCTCGCTGCGCCAGATGAGCCGCTCTTTTCCTGAGGCGCGGAGTTCGCCGCTCGAGCTCTTTGTCCCAATCGAGCCGGAGGGCGGGCTGTATATTTTTCCTTTCGGTGCGATCGTCACCCACGATGTCCCCGCGGAGCATCGCGAACGCGTCCTTGCGCGGCTCACGCAAGTCCTGCCCAAGCTGACGACCAAGGTCATCCGTGAGGAATACTCGGTGCTCGAGGATGCCGATGCCCAAATCGGCATCTCCGACGAGGGGATGCTGCGGGTCGACAAGCTCACTCCCGCGCGCGCGGGAATCGTCGCGCTAATCGTCGCGCAGAGTGCGGCGATGGAATACTACGAGCAAATTGTCGAAAATCTATTTCTCCGCACCGCGGAGCTGGTCGAGCGCCTCGAATCGCGCGGCACCGTGCCGTTCCGAGTTCGCCCCATGCATCGATTTATCGGTGAGGCGATCTCCACCCGCACCGAGGTCCTCGCCGTCCTGCATCTGCTCGACAAGCCCGACGCTGCGTGGGACGACCCTGCGATGGACCGAATCTACGACGAGCTGCGCGGTGAGTTCGATCTCGTCGATCGCTACGCGGCGCTGACCAGCAAGCTGCAGAGTATCCAGGAATCGCTGGTCCTCGTGCTCGACGTCGCGCGCGATCGCCGTCTGGTAGTGCTCGAAGTCGTGGTGGTGCTGCTGATCCTGCTGGAAGTGATCCTCGAGGTACCGCACGTCATGTAATTCCACGTCGTGTAATTCCAAGTCATGTGGTCCCAAGTCGTGTAGTTCATGGATCGCGCCCTCAGAGTTAATTCTCCCGAAACATCTATGCGCCACAATCAGCGAGTGGAAACGACACCCGACGCGGGAATCCTGATGCCCGCGCAATATACCGACCTGGTCCGCCGAAACAGTACCCTCGAGGGGGAACTCAAGCTCCTGATGGCGGTTCTGGAAGACGCGATCCGCTGCTATCTCAGAAACGCAGGCGCGACCGAGCGCGAGCGCAAGCGAGAGTTCGTTGAGGTCAGAAACTGGTTTGAGAATAAGGGCAGCGCGGTTGCGGGACGCGCGGGAGTCTTCAGTTTCGAGAATCTATGCGATGCGCTCGGGATCGAGTCGCATCGCCTGCTTGCCCGGCTCGAGATCATAACAATCCACGATCTCCCGTCGCGCCGTTACCAGATGCGCCGGCATCGCGCATTGTCTAGCCTGCGCAACGCGGGCGGCACTCGTCACCGCGGGCCGTCGCACTCGCACGCGTCGTAACGGCCGACGCCGTCCGCAACTCCTTCAAGCGAAATCGCCTCGTCGCGATTCTCCGGGCATAATTACTGAAGGAGAGAACAATGACGAAGCACATCACCGGGACACGCGAAGAGTGGCTTGCAGCCCGGCTCGAGCTGCTCAAGGAAGAGAAGGAGCTAACACGGCGCAGCGACGAGTTGGCGCGGCGACGTCAGGAACTGCCGTGGGTCCCGATCGACAAAACGTATCGATTCGAGACCGACGACGGGAGCGCCTCGCTGGCAGACCTCTTCCGAGGGCGCTCGCAGCTCCTCCTCTACCACTTCATGTTCGGGCCCGACTACACGGCGGGGTGTCCGTCCTGCTCGGCGATCGCGGACGGTTTCGACCACTACGTCGTCCACCTGGCCAACCACGGCGTCACGCTTTCGGCGGTGTCGCGGGCGCCGCTTGCAAAGCTGAATGCGTACAAGCGGCGGATGGGGTGGACGTTTCCCTGGGCGTCCTCCTTCGGCGGCGACTTCAACTTCGACTTCAACGTCTCGCTCACCGAAGAGCAACAGCGCGCGGGGGCCGTCGAATACAACTACCGGCGCCAGGCGGCGTTGCAGTCACGCGGCGGCGAGGGAATACCCTCGCACGCGACACCCGAGGGCGCCGCTAAGGGCGCTGCCATGACCGGCACCGACGTGGCCACCTACGCGCGCGAGAGGCCGGGCATGAGCGCGTTCGTGCTCGAGGACGGAATCATCTACCACAGTTATTCCACCTATGCGCGCGGGCTGGACATTCTCTGGGGAGCGTACCAGTGGCTGGACCGCGCCCCCAAGGGGCGCAACGAGACAGGTTACTGGTGGCGCCGCCACGACGAGTACAACAAGGGCTGAGCGAAGTCACCCGATTGCGCGATGCTCAGTCAAATTCCCATCGCGTCGCGGTGGTCTGGAACTCCCCCGGGGCGTCATTGAATGCGAAGACCTTGCGCGGACGAACCGCGAATACGAGTCCCAGCGCCTTCACAGTCTCTGGAGTGAGATCCCAGTTGTACTTGGGGTTGTAAGCCGCGATGAATTTCGTAATCGCCGCCGGGTCCAAAACCGTCGCCGCAACTCCTTCGAGCGAGATCGCTTCGTCGCCATTCTCCGGGCATATCACGCAGCGTGGATTCAGCTTGAGATTGCGCGCCTTGCGCGACTGCTCGCCGCTGCTGAAGTAGAACGCGCCGTCGATCCATACGCCCCAAACCGGCACGCAATGGGGCCGTCCGTCGGGCCAGGTGGTCGCGACCCAATAGTTGCGTGAACTGGTAAGCCGCTCGACCGCCCAACTCCACGGCAGCAGCCCACGTCCGCCGCTCGCTTCGAGGATTCCATAGCCGGGCATGAACGGCCTGCTCGCCCTTGGCGCCGCATCACTGCGAATCGGCGGATCGGACTCTTTCATCGCGGTTTCCCCGGCTTCGGGAATTACCAAATCTCCTCGCCTTGTCCAAGCAGAGGGGTTGAGGGGAGGTGCGACGCTCGCTCGGGCCGGCGTCGAACTTAACCGGCTCGAAGGTCTGTATAAAAAAATTTGCGCGAGGCGCGGGGGCCGGAGCGCTCGCGGGACTATCCCGGATGCTCCAAGCCCGTGTTCGCGCTCGCGCAAACGAAAACGGACTACTTTCGTTAGTCACGCCATCGGACCCAGTCATGATGATGTTCGCGGACCCATTCCGGATGGTTTTCGTACCACCAACCGCGGTCACGCCAAACATGATGGTCATCCCAGTCGCCATCGCTGCGACGCCATTCGTCGTGTCGCTCCGCCCACTCGGGGTGATGTTGCCAGACCCACCCGGGGCGATTGTCGTGCCACCACCCGGAGTCGTGCCAAACGTGATGGTCGTCCCAGTCACCATCGTGGTCGTGAGCATGTGCCACCACCGGCGCGATCGCAAACATGGCCGTCAGCGCCGCGGCGGTGAGTATTGTCCGAAGTTTCATTCCTGGTTACCTCCTCGATAAGCGAAGAAAAGTGGCGTGAGAATACGTCTCACATAGGACCTACGAAGCATCGATAATGCCAGTTTCAAAGCGGTTAAAAATCTAGAAAAAACAGCGTCGTACAAAGCCCGCCCCTTTCAGATTTGTGTCAGAATTGCAAAATATACAGAGGGTGGTGGGCAGCTTTGGTTGTTATTTGGATTGACCCCGATAAACGAACCGAAAGGTTAGGCGATGAATCTCGACCGCATGGTTAGCGCGGCCGGCTCGCTTATCGATAGCCAGATGAAGAACGGGCAGCGGCTATTCGTCGCCATCGACGGCGCCGCGGGCGCGGGAAAGTCGACCCTCGCGAAGGGGATTCGCGACCGGCGCGCAGGAGTCAGTATCATTCCAACCGACCACTTCTTTCGTCCCCTCAACGAGTATCCAGCCGCCTGCCTCGCGGCCCAACGGTCATACGAAGAACTTTACGACTTGTACTTTCCATGGCAGCGAATGCGCGACGAGGCTCTGATGCTCCTGCGCCGCGGCAAAACGGCGACCTATCAAAGATACGATTGGTCCGCGGACCGGCTCCTGGATTGGGTGAGCGTCGAGCCCAATGAGATCGTGCTGGTCGAGGGCGTTTACTCCGCGCGTCCTGAACTCCGCCCGATGCTTGACGCCATCATCTTTGTGGACGCGCCGCGACAGGTGCGCCTCACCCGGATGCTCGCCCGCGATGCCGACCAACCCCGCGATTGGATGACGCCATGGATGGCAGCGGAGGATTGGTACTTCGAGCACGTCCGCCCGCAAAATACCGCGAACCTGGTTCTGCTCAACACCGACTGAGCGGATCGGCTTTCGCTTTCTCGGGGCGAGATGCAGTACCCTGTTTTCGAGGGAATACATTTTACTTTTCATTGGGAGACTCCTGATGGGTGCGAGCGAAGACGACAAACGTGGCGACGACAAACTGATCGTTCGCATCGAAGAACGAGTCGAACAAATCGTACAGTTTGAAACCGGCGAGTCGACCGCTTCAATCTCGGTCAGAATCGCCGAAGGCGCGCTCCCGGGCTCCGACGGCGAGCATCGCCTACAGCAGAAATACGGAAAGACCACTCATGCGCTCGCGTTTTATCGGCACCAGGTGCTCGACCGTCTGAATCCCGCGATGCAGGAATTTCTCACACGTCAGGAGATGATGTTCGTGGGCACGGCGGATTCGCGTGGTCAGGCGGACTCGGCGTTTCGATGCGGTCATGCGGGGTTTGTGAAAGTCCTCGATGAGCGCACCGTGGCGTATCCCGAATACCGCGGCAACGGCGTGATGGCGAGTCTCGGAAACATCTCCGAGAATCCGCACGTCGGCCTGCTGTTCGTCGATTTCTCGGACCGGATCGGCCTTCACATAAACGGCAGCGCGCAAATTGTCGAGAACGACGAGTTCCTGAATTTCCTGAAAGATCACCCAGCCGAGGAAGCAATTCTGGGCGACGCGGTCCTGAAAGACATCATCGAAAGCGACGGCGGACATCTCGAGCGATGGGTGATGGTCCAGGTCGCCGAGGCATACGTGCAGTGCTCAAAACACATCCCGCCGATGCAGCGCCTCGATCACGACATCAAGTGGGGCGCCGACAACCATCCCGGCGAAAACCATCCCGATCAAGATCATCCCGATCAAGACCACCATGTAAAGGGCGGCGACTACTTCGGCACCGCCCACCCCCGGAAGTAGCTAGTCGCGAGCTCACCCCGCTTCGTTTCGGGCCACCCGGTGTGGGTTACCGCGCGCCGTTGCACGCCCGCGGCCGATCACGATGCTGATGTTCTGACTAACGCATCGCGCTTGCCAAATGCTCTGGCCTTGCGCTTGGGGCCTGCCGCTCCAAGGCGTTGATACGTTCGTCGAGCGCATCGATTTGAGCGTCCTTCTTCTTCAGCGCGGCGACTTGCTCGGCGAGACGCCGGTTTTCCCTGGTCAGCTTCTGCACTTCGTTGATGAGTAGCGCGGGGAGCAACTCGTAGCGTACCCCATCGAGCTTGCCGTCATCGCTATGTGTCACCAGCTGCGGATATTGCGGCAACGCACTGGTTGTTCCGATCAGAGGCGCAGCCTAATCCAGATTTGTTCTACTCGTAACGCAACGACGGTGGCGCTAACCGCGCAAAGTTACTAATCAACGATCGTCAAAAACTGGCGAGATACGCAAAATCAGCCAACCCGCATGGTCCGGAATTGAGCAGCGGCCCGGAGGAGAGAATGACATGAGAAGCTTAATGACAAGCCTCTTGCTACTCGGCTTGCTGGCGATTGGGGCATCGACAGCTCGCGCGCAGTTTACAGAAATCTGTTCACCCAATACTCCTGTTTCTGCTAACGGGAGTTTTAATATTGATGTTTCATGCATCCTTCCGGGGCAAGTCGTTGTCACCGGAGGTTACTCCTGTAGTTGTAATCAGGGTGCAGACTTGTTGCCAGTTACCGTCGATGTGAATACGTTTTTCGGCGGCTTCGTGGGAGGCCCGTTTCCGAACGGCTGGCAAACCATCGGGCAAACCTTAGCGAGTTCTTTCGGCCATACGTTCGCCTGCGTGAATCAGAGCTCAGGCGAAGTGAAGATTGTTCCGAGCTGCAGCGTCGGGACGAATGCGAGCCCATGCCACAACAACGATATTTGCACTGACCTAAGCGGCCAAAGTGGCAATTCACCATGTTCCGCTCCAGGTTCCAATCCGACCTGTCAGGTGTGTATCAGCTGCTTCGAGCCGGCGGGCTGATCAACACTAGTGGCGAGAGGTTGAGTTCCCCGCCTCTCGCCCAGTTCGAATCGCTTTGGCTCTGTAGACTGCCGAGGAATGCGAAGATGCTTCCGGCGCGTCAGTTGCCGCCCTGGCCTCGGGGACGGAGCGCGTAAGTGGTTGATTTAACCCTGAAAATTCTGGTGGGCAGGGAGTGAATCGAACACTCGACACAAGGATTTTCAGTCCTTTGCTCTACCGACTGAGCTACCTGCCCACCGTCACACGCCAATCATATGAATTCAGATTCGTCGATGTGAACATTCATTGCTACCGATGATTGCTTCGGCTTGCAACGGGCTACCCTCTTTGCCTCAAGCCGGCGCATGCGCGTTGGCTAGCGCGCCAGGCCCGACACTCTCGACTCGACGAAGTCGATCACCTTGCCCTCGAGATTGACGCCGTCGAGCCGATCGATCTCCTGCACCCCGGTCGGACTGGTCACGTTCACCTCGGTCAGATAGTCGCCGATGATATCGAGCCCGACGAAGTATAGTCCGTCTTTTTCCAGACGCGGCTTCAGCATCCGGCAGATCTCGCGATCGCGCGCGGTCAGCGGGGTCTTAACGCAGGTGCCGCCGACGTGGATATTGCCGCGATGCTCATCGTCGCGCGGCACCCGCAGCATGCATCCGAGCGGCTCGCCGTCGAGCGCGATCAGCCGCTTGTCGCCGTTGCGTACTTCGGGGATATAGCGCTGCGCCATGATTGGCCGCGTTTCGTATTGGGTGACGGTTTCTAAAATCGCGCCAAGATTGCGATCGCTCGTTGTGACTAGGAAGACGCCTTCGCCGCCATGACCGTCGAGCGGCTTGACGATCATCTCGCCCCCCTGCTCGGTGAGGAAGCTCTTGAGCCGCGGAATTTCGTAGGTCACCAGGGTCTGCGGAATCGCGTCGGGAAAGTTGAGCGCGTAGAGCTTTTCGTTGGCCTCGCGAAGTCCGTGCGGACTGTTGAGCACGAATGTGCGCCGGCTGTCGGCCAGGCTGAGCAGCATCGTCGCGTACAGATAGTGCGCGTCGGCGGGCGGATCCTTGCGCATGAAAACCGCCTCGAAGTTTTCGACCGGATACTCGATGCCGCTCGTCGAGGAATTTGAAATGCGGCGTGCCGCGCACCACTTCGCATCGCCGCGCCCGCGCGATCACCTGCGGTCCGCGCGCATAAAGATCGTGCAGGCCGAGAAAATAGATCTCATGGCCGCGGAACTGCGCCTCGAGCATGAAGACGAAGGTCGTGTCCTTGTCGACCAGGACCTTTTCGAGCGGGTCCATGATGAATGCGAACTTGTACGCCACTGTTGCCTCCGTACGATCGCGCCGTCGCCTTAAATCATCGCGCCGCGTGAAGCGCCTCGGCCGCGATACTGACCGCCGCCAGGGCCGCGGTCTCGCTCCGAAGACGGTTCGCGCCAAGTCCGGCGGCAACGAATCCCGCCTGCGCCGCCGCTCCGAGTTCCTTGGCGTCGAAGCCGCCCTCGGGCCCGATCGCTATCAATATATTATGCGGCGCAACGCGTCGAATCGCGTCGCCCAACGGCTCGGCTCCGGGTGTGCAGATAACGGCGAGGGTGTCTTTCCGCACCGCGCCAATCAAGGCGTCAAAAGTCGTCGGCGGCATCACGTTCATCGGACCCGGCGAATGGCTCTGCTTGGCGGCGGCGAGCGCGAGCCGGCGCCATCGCAGCAGCCGCTCCGTGCCCGGCGCGCGGACGACCGCGTGCGCCGTCAGGATCGGCCAGAGTTCCGCCGCGCCCAGCTCGGCGGCTTTCTCGACCATGAAGTCCATGCGCGGCCCCTTGATTATCGCGGTGGCGAGGATGATTCGATGACGCATCTGCGGCGAACTCGAAGATTCGATCTGAACGATCGCCCGGTCGCGCTCGTAGCGCACCAGCGTGCCCTGATGCTCTCCGCCGGCCGCATCCAGAATTGAGACGCCGCTGCCCGTCGCGAGTCGCAATACGTCGCGCATGTGATGCAATTCCGCGCCCTCAACCTTCGCGAGGCCTGAAGCGTCGACTGGCGACGCGATCACAAAGCGCGGCGCGAGCGCGGCCTTCGTCTTCATGACGCCCGCGCAAGCACAACCGTGGTCCATCCGCGATGTGTTCTGCGGCTGACGCATCGCAATGGCGGCCGATAGTAGTGCAGCACTTCGTCGGCTTCGTCGGCAAGGAATCCGCCCAGGATCAATCGTCCGCCCGGCGCGAGGATTCGCCTCAGATGCGGCGCGAGTTCCTTCAGCGTGTGGCTCAAAATATTCGCGGTGATCAGATCGAAGCGGCGCCGGATGGAAGCGAGCGGCACCGCCGAAAACCGGATCGCTCGATCGACTCCATTCAAGTGCGCATTCGCGAGGGCGTTTTCCAGCGCGATCGGATCGATATCTACAGCCATGATATCGCGCGCGCCACTCCGCGCTGCCGCAATCGCGAGCACTCCAGACCCCGTGCCGGCATCGAGCATCCGATGGGTCCGATGCTTGCGCATCAGCGTCTCGAGAGCGCGCAACGCTCCCGCCGTTGTCGGATGATGCCCGGTGCCGAACGCCTGCGCCGGCTGGATGACAATAGTCGTGCGCCCCCGCTCATTCTCGCGACGCCATGGCGGCACGATCAGGAAGCTCGCGCCAACTCGAAACGGCCCGAACCGCTTCATCCACAACGTGGACCATCCCGGATCGATGATTCTCCGGATGCTGCCGTTGCGAGCGCCGTCGCGCGCGGCATCCTGCGCACCATCCGCGAGCATCCCCGCATCGTGCATCACATGACGCAGATGCTCGAGTTGCGCCGCGGAAATCTGCTTGAAATAAGCTTCGAGCGCGACGAATTTCTGCTCGCGAGCATGCGGCAATTTCATCCCCGCCACCGCACATCCGATCGCGCCACCCGCAACGAGGATTCCCGCGGCCTCATCCGCGAGATGCGCCGGCGTGTGAAACGTCGCCCTCGTATAGGCAGGCCTGGATGCGCGCGATCGTGCCATATTTTCCGCTCTGACTTATGGCATCCGCGCCGATTTCATTCGAGGCCCGCCACGCGCCGCTCCTGTTGACATCACGGACAGTGCGGTTTGCGCTCGCGCGGATCGGTCGCGTACACTTGCAACATTATTAGTTCTCAATTTTTCCAAGTGGTGGAGGCGGGCTGTGCTTAACATGGCCCATCGCGGGGCGAGCGGTACTTTTCCCGAAAACACCCTCAGCGCATTTCGCGCCGCTATCGACGCGAAGGCGGACATGTGCGAGCTCGACGTTCAGCTCACGCGCGACGGCGCTGTGGTCGTGATTCATGACGAAACCGTCGAGCGCACGACCGACGGCAAGGGCGAAGTCGCCGAACTGACGCTCGCGGAATTGCAGCGCCTCGACGCGGGCGCGAAGTTCAAGGGCGGCGCGGTGAAGGGCGAGCGAATCCCCACCCTGGACGAGGTCTTTGACGTTACGGCGGGCCGATGCGGCCTGAATATCGAGCTCAAGGCCGGCGGTCTCGAGCATCAAGTCGCTCAGATCATGCAGTCGCGTGAGGCTTTCGCCGACAGCATCGTGTCGAGCTTCGATTGGGAATATCTGAAAAAAATTCAGCAGCTCCATTTCAATATCCGCATCGCATTGCTCGCCGACGAGAAGCCGGTTGACCTGATGATTAACGCGGTTGCGATGCGCGCTTATGCGATCAACCCTCGATGGGACATGGTGACTGCCGATCTTTGCAAGGCGGCGCACGAAAAGAATCTCCAGGTCTATACCTGGACCGTCGATGCGGACGCGCGGATGCGCGCGCTGATGGAATGCGGCGTTGACGGTATCATGACCAACTATCCTGAACGTTTGCGCACGGTGCTGGGCGGCTGATGGGACGTTTCGGCGACGACAAGATCGAGGAAGTCCGCGCCCGCGCCGATATCGTCGAGATCGTCGGCGCGCACGTGCGCCTGCGCCGCGCCGGCCGCAACTTCGTCGGCCTATGCCCGTTTCACAACGAAAAGACGCCGTCGTTTTCCGTCAACGCGGAGCGCGGCTTCTTTCATTGCTTCGGATGCAACACCGGCGGCAGCGTTTTCAATTTCCTGATGCGCGTCGAGGGCCTGACTTTTCCCGAAGCTGTGCGATCGCTCGCGCGCAAGTACGGCGTCACGATTCCCGAGCGCGATGAATCGGGACCGGCGGCCGGCGAGCGCGAAGCGATGCTCAATGCGAACGCCGTCGCCGCCGAGTTCTTTGCGCACGTGCTGTGGAATACCACCGACGGAGCACTCGCGCGCGACTATCTGAAATCGCGCGGGATAAGCCTCGACACCGCGCGCGCATTCCTGGTCGGATTCGCGCCTAGCCGGCCGTCCTCGCTGGCCAAGGCGCTCGAGCGGCGCGGACTTCGGGACGCGGGCGTGAAAGTCGGCCTGATCAAAACCGACGGCGCCGACGCATACGACATGTTTCGCGCGCGCGTGATGTTCCCGATTCGCGACCCGCAGGCACGGGTGATCGCGTTCGGCGGCCGCGTGCTCGACGCGCGCCTGCCCAAGTACATCAACTCTCCGGAATCGCCACTCTACTCGAAAACCCGCACGCTTTACGGACTCTGCGAAGCGCGCCAGGCGATTTCCTCTCAGGCGTCGTCTGGAAAGGACCGCGGGATTCTGGTCGAGGGTTACTTCGACGTGATCGCGCTCTGGCAAGCCGGGTTCAAGGAGGCGGTCGCCGGATGCGGCACCGCGCTCACCGTCGAGCAGCTCCGCCTGCTCAGCCGCTACACGAAAAATGTCATCGCCTGCTTTGACGGCGACTCCGCCGGCCGCAAGGCCTCGATGCGCGCGCTGGAAATTTTTCTCCAGGCGGGATTGCTCGGCCACGGAATCTTCATTCCTCCCGGTTTCGATCCCGACACATTTGTCCGCGAGCGCGGCGCGGCGGCATTTGCGGAGCTCGCCGAGAACGCCGAATTGCTGGTCGATTATTTTCTGAGCGAGCAGGCAACCGAGGCGCGCGGCTCGATCGCCGAGCGCGCACGAGCGGCGGCGCGCGTCGCCGCGATGCTCAAACTGGTCGGCGATCCCTTCCAGTTCGACCTCCTCGCGCGCAAGGCGGCCGACCTGCTCGGAATCGGCGAGGAGGTTCTGCGCAAAGAAGCGCGCGGAGCCGATTCGCGTTCGCAATCGGCCCGCCGGCCGCGTGCGCCGGAGAATCGGCCCGTCGCGGCGGCCGGCAACGCCGGGTCGAAGGCTGAGATCGGGCTGGTCGCGCTCGCGATTCTGCGCCCCGAGTTGCGCGCCGAAATAGCCGCGCTCGACGCGAGCGCTAACTTTGAGGATCTTCGGCTTGCCGGACTGCTGGCCGATTTGTGCAAGACCGACGAGGAGTACAGTGCGCTCGAAGAGTGGCTCTCCGAGCGATTGACCCCCGAAGAGCTGAGCCGGGTCAGCGAGATTGCGGTCGGCCCCTTAAGCGACAGCCTGGAGCGAGACACCCAGAAAGATCCGCAAAGCGATCCGAACGATCTGGAAAAAGGGCGCCGGCTCGCGAGCGACTACGCGGCCGCGCTCGAGCGGCGCCGGCGCTCGCGCGAACTCGAGAGCTTAAGAAAGAACGCGTCCGAAATCGGCGCGCGCGCGTCCGAGCCGGGCGAAGCGGAGGCGGCGGCGCAGGCGGTGATCGCGCTTCGTCGCGAAGGACGCGATGTGCCGCAATGACCGGTGGCTGTGAAATGACCAGCGGACATAACTTGAACGCGAGTCGTGCGTTGAACCCCTTAAGTCCGCGCCACGAAATTGCTACCATCATGAAAGCCTGATGCATTTCACGGGGCCCATAGCTCAGCCAGGTTCAGAGCTGCCGGCTCATAACCGGCTGGTCCCAGGTTCAAATCCTGGTGGGCCCATATCATTGATAACGATGTCGACAACGATGCGCTGTAACGCGGATCGCGTAAGTATGGCGATGAAACATTCTGCGCGATGCGCCCAACTTAGCGGAGTAACAATTGCGTGAAGAGATAACCCGGCTGATGGACCTTCAGGTCATCGACCGGCAGTTGCAGGAGCTGGAGCTGGCGCTGACGTCAATTGCGGGGCGGGTCGAGGAGATTCGCGACGAGACCCATAAGAATCAAGCTGAGCTCGATCGCCTCGCCGAACAAGACAAAACAATCATCACCGCCCGCAAGAAAGCAGAGCGCGAGCTCGCCGAAGGCGAAGTCAGAATCCGCAACAAGCGGATGCGCCTGACGCTGGTGCGCAACGACAAGGAACTGCAGGCCCTGACCCACGAGGTCGATTCGCTCAAGGAAACCAATCAGCGCCTCGAATCCGAGATTCTTACCTCGATGGAGGGCGCCGACGTTCGCACCGCGCGGATCAAGGAGCTCACCGAAGCGATCGCCAAGGGCCGCGTCGAGTTGCTGGCGGCGGAAAAAGAAATCGCCGCGCAAGTCGAAGACTACAAGTCCGAAATCGCCAAGCATCGCAAGGCGCGCGAGAAGGTCGCCGAGAATATCGAGCCGAGCTTGCTTGCCCGCTACCAGATGATCTTCAGCCGGCGCGGCGGAGTTGCGGTCACGATGGCCAAAGGCGGCACCTGCCAGGGATGCCGGATGCGCCTGCCGCCACAGCTCTACAACGAGATCCAGAAGCATCTGCAGATTCACTTCTGCCCGAACTGCCAGCGAATCCTGTACTACGAGGCGCAGCCCGAAAAACCGCCTTCGTGATTAGCCTCTCCCGCCGCTGGCGACGATGTCGCCATCGGCGAACCGGGAGAGGCCGTTCGACGACATTCATGTCGTCGAACGGGTGAGGGCGCCCGCATTCAGCTCAATACGTCAGCACCGCGCGAAAACGCACCTTGCCCGACATCATGCGCTCGTACGCGGCGCTCGCCTGTTCCAGCGGAAAAGTCTCGATCATCGCGCGGACTCCCGTCGCGGCTGCGAATTTGAGCGTATCCTCAGAATCCCTCGAGGTTCCCGACGGCCATCCGACGATCGACCGTTGTGCTCCGATAAGCTGGAACGAGGAGACTGCGAACGGCTCAGCGCTGGCCCCTACGACCACCAATCTGCCGCGCACGCCGAGGCCCTCGATCAGCGCGCCCATCGCCTTCCCGTCGGGCGCGGTGGCGATAATCGCGCTGGCCCCGCCTTCCTTGGTCAGCTCGGTCGCGACATTCTGACTGGATGCATCGATATAGCGGCGGGCGCCCAGCTTCTGCGCGAGCGACTGCTTGTCCTCGCCGCGGCCGATTGCGATTACGTCGTAACCAAACTTGGCCGCCCACTGGATTCCCAAATGCCCGAGCCCGCCGATACCCTGGATTGCCACCAGGTCGCCCGGCCCAGCGCCGCTGTGCCGGAGCGCGTTGAAGGTGGTGATCCCCGCGCACATCAGCGGCGCGGCTTCCTCGGGGCGCAAGGAATCGGGGATATGCGCGAGCGCCTCGATCGGGGCAATCACGTACTGCGCATACCCGCCATCGTAACTGATCCCGGGGATCTTCAAATAGCGACAATTCACAAAATCGCCCTTGCGGCACGAATCGCATTTCGTGCAATGCCCGCCATGCCATCCGACCCCGACGCGATCTCCCACTTTCCAGTCGCCCGCATCTTCGCCGAGCGCATCGATCACCCCGGCAATCTCATGTCCCGGCGAGCGCGGGTAGCTGATGTTCGGCCACGCTCCTTCTTTCGTAAACGAGTCGCTGTGACAAATCCCGCACGCCTGCACTTTAATCCGCGCTTGCCCGCGCGCAGGCTCAGGCATTTTCTCGTCGACAAGTTTAAAAGGCCCTTTGGCTTGTTCGACCCGAATCGCTTTCATATCTCCCTCCACATTTTGGTCAGCAGGCTTCGCCTGCGTTCCAACTTTTTCGAGTCATCCTGAACGGAGTCTGCGGAGTGAAGGAACCCGGAACAGTGCTGACGTAAACCACGGAAGCCGGGTTTCTTCGCTGCGCTCAGAATGACACGAGACGCTACTGGCTTGGGAGAGGTGAGGCCTCATCGTCAAAGATGCTAGAATTCCGTCCGCCGGAGTGAGTCGGGCGATCGCCTCCCATAAGGGAGGAGGAAAGTCCGGGCTCCATAGGGCAGGGTGGCCGTTAACGGCGGCGCGGAGCGATCCGCGGAAAGTGGCACAGAAAATAGACCGCCCGAAAGGGTAAGGGTGAAATGGTGGGGTAAGAGCCCACCGGCGCGCGAGTGATCGCGCGCGCATGCCAAACCCCACCCGGAGCAAGACCAAATAGGAGGCTGAGCGGCCCGCTCTTAAGGCCTCGGGTATGGTCGCATGAGCCATCGAGCAATCGACGGCCTAGAGGAATGATCGCCACTCGCAAGAGCACAGAACCCGGCTTACAGACTCACTCCGGTCTTTTAAGTGAACGTGCAGGTCGCAAGCGTCTAGAGTGCTTCTTCCATAGGCGAGCACATATTTGATGATCGATTTGCGCCGGCGCGCTTTCTTACCTCTCCCGCGGATGGCGACTCAAGTCGCCATCCGCGAACCGGGAGAGGCCGGCCGACGACGTTCACGTCGTCGGACGGGTGCGGGCGCCCGCATCGAGCGCAATGCGCGACACAAGGCCTCTAATAGCCTCTCTCTGACAGGGAGAGGCCGCGTCGAGTCTTCTCGACGCGGGTGAGGGTCCGCATTCCAAATTCCGCGCGCAGCCCGAGGTTACGCAAAGCTCTCTTTCCAGCAAGAGGATGAGGGAGAGAGCCCGCCCTGAGCTCTGCTGAAGAATTTCACGCCAATCAACAAGTACGCAATCAGGTGATCGCAGCACGAACACGCATTCCGCAAAGCAGCGCCCGCACTGCCTAACGCGCGACGCCACCACGACGTAAGCGGCCTGCACGTCCCGTAAAAAGATCAACCAGGTCAATTTCGAAGGCACCGCGACCGGATTTGGAAACGTCTATGAAACCGCCAGCTTCATCGGCGGCAACAAGGACGGAACTTTCAGCGTGGTCGGGCAGGCGTTCCTCGAGAACGGCGATGCTATCAGCGGCGTTGGTCAAGGAACCTACGAGACCAAGGGCAAGGCGCGATGGGCAACGGCGAACACTTGGGAGCTCTCCGACGGCCGCCGAATCGCCAACGTCGGCGAGATAGACTTGGCCGCGCGCACCTGGAAAGGAACCATCACCGAATAGGCACTGTGTAGCAGACGACCTATAGCAGGCGCTGCGGCACCACCAAGCCGCAGCGCCCCATCTATCCCTCTATCCTTTTCCTTCTTATCCCCGCGTGCCAGTCGCACCTCCTTGATCCAAAAAGGCTTTGCATAACTAAACACCGACGCAGCGCTCCTAATAGCCTCGCCCTGACAGGGAGAGGCCGACGCTCTTCGCGTAGCGACTTGGTGAAAGACGAGCGGCGGGTGAGGGTCCGCATCCAAATTCCGCTCACAGCCGGAGGTTACGCCAAGCTCTCTTGTTCAAGGAGCGGGTTAGGGAGAGGTCGCACGCCAATCAACAAGTACACAATCAAGCAAACGCACCTATGACGGCAGCAGAAGCTGTGAAACTCTTGAAAGGTTCCACAGCTCTCACAGTATCAAAATAAGCAAACATGAATCCGGTTCCCCTTCCCTCGAGGGAAGGGGTTAGGGGTTAGGTATCCAGCACCCCGCACCAAATCTAATGACATCGCCTTCTCTCCCCGTTCAAACCTTCTAACAGGCGCGCAGCGCCGCATCCTGATCTTTTTCTCCCACAACGGGAAGTGCGAAAACCTTCGGACGCTTCCCCCTTTCCCACACTAGACCCCCGCGAAATGCCGCCACTGGCTGCTTCGCGTTGTGTAGACACCGGGTGCAGGGGTCACCCCTGCCGCCAGCCGCGCAGGCGTGACTAAGATTCCTACTGAAGTGAACCAGTGTGGAAAAACGAAACCCACTATGGGTTTCACATCCTGATCCTTTCTCCCGCCTCGCTCCTCTCCCCCTCAACCCGCGCGCTGCGAGATTGCCGCCGCTTCCAGCGGCTGCAATATCGCAACCCCTGACGTGACGTACCCCGCGACTCGCGACAGCGCCCCCAAGTCGAGCACGCCCGCCTCGATTTTCGGCGCGATCGCGAGCTTCACGTCGGCGGGCAGTCCGCGCGCGAAATCCGCCACGCGCCTAATTTCGTCGAGGGTCTGCACTCGATACTGCTCGAAGTAGTCGACCAGCCGCGCAAGTCCCGTGCGGCTGTCGCCGTCGCGATTCGCTCGCGACCCGACTTCCATTCGCAATTCTGAAATTTCCTCGAGATGGCTCAATGGGTCTCGCGACGAATCGGCGATCGAATGCCAGATGCGTTCGTCGAGGAACCGGTTGATCACGATTGCGGAGAGCTTCAGTCCTTCCGCTTCCATTTCGTCGATAAGCTCACGCGCCTGGATAAGCCGATCCGCTTCCGCCGTTGTCACCAGCACGAATCGCACCGCTGGAGAATGCAACAGCGCTTCGGTCTTGTGCAGTCGATCCACTACCGAGTCCATGCTGTCGGCCATCGCCGCGAAGAAATCCGCGATCGTCGAAAGCACACTCTTGCCCGCGAAGCGTTCCAACTCGCGCACCACGAAGCGTGCCGCGTTGCTCGCGAGCTTCATCGCGATTCGCCCCGCCGACAGCGACGGCGTGAAAAGCCATCGCGCGGCGCGCGAATCGAGCAGCCGGATCATGCGGGCGGGCGCCTGCAGAAATTCAAACGAATGCGATGCGGGCGGAGTGTCGACGACCTCGAGTTCGAATGCGCCCGCCTGATGCAAATCGTAAAGCTGCTGCAGCGCCGCGAACGCTTCCGATCCGGCAAACTCCTTGGTCAGGCTCTGGTAGAAGGGGTTATCGAAAATGCGGCGGCGCGTTGCCGGGTCCGCGACAAAGCGCTCGACCACGGCGTCCCACGCGCCCTTAACGTCGAGCATCATCGCGGACAGTTTCAGCGTCGGCGCGAGACCGGCCGCCCGGAGTTGCTTCGCTCCGATTCTTATCGGATGGCCGCCGAGGCGCTCCAGACCGAGCGCATCGCGGAGCCGCCGGGTGGGATCGACGGTGATAACCGCAGTTTCGAGCCCGGCCGACGCGCCCGCGAGCCCAAGCGCCGCCGCAATCGTAGTCTTACCAACCCCGCCAGTCCCAAGCAGAATCGGAATCGCCCCTTTGCCGAGCAGGTCATTCAAGCGCGGAGTGATCGACACGCATCCACGATAGCACGCCTCGCCCTGTCAACGGTTGTCATTGATTGGGTGCCGCTTATGCTGTCAGCCGGGTACAATAAGACTGCAATGGCAGTGCTCGATCTGAATTTATTGATGAAGGCGTTATCGTTCGCCGCAACCAAGCATCGTAAGCAGCTTCGCAAAGGCGCGGAGCCGATTCCGTATATCAACCATCCGATCGCGGTCGCAGAGTTGCTGGTATGCACGGGAAATATCCGCGACGGGGAGACGATTTCGGCGGCGCTCCTTCACGATACCGTCGAAGACACTCCGACCACATTCGAAGAACTCAAAGCCGAGTTCAGTCCGACGATTGCAAAGTTGGTGGCGGAGGTCACCGACAACAAGATGCTGTCCAGGGAAGACCGCAAGCGCCTGCAGGTGGAGCACGCATCGTCGCTGTCTCCGCGCGCGCGAGTGGTGAAGCTGGCCGACAAGATCTGCAATCTGCGCGATGTAGTCCACGACCCTCCAGCCGGATGGGACCTTAAGCGGAAGCAGGAATATTTCGATTGGGCGAAGAGAGTAGTCGACAAGATCCGCGGCACCAATCGTGAGTTGGAAAACGCATTCGACAAAGCATTCGCGCATCGTCCGAAAAGCGAACTCGGGAAGCGGAAATCTTGATCTAATCTGAAACCCGCCGTGGGTTTCACGCTTCCTTGGGCAGGGGCGACCCCTGCACCCAGTAACAAGAAAGGATGCGGGACTTCGTCCCTGCTAGAACTGCTGGGGAATAACCGCGACAAACGCCCGAAAATGTCCTCCTCCGCGCATCGCATGTCAACGGTTGTCATTGGGTCGGTCTATAATTGTGGATAGTCGATTCGACGGCTTCACTCATGGGGAATAGAATTTTTAACGCGGAAGTGGAGCAGGGGAGGCGACGGTGATGGCGATGGAAATGGTTGCGGCGGCAGTGGTCGTTCTGGGCGCGGTGGCGGTTGTGGGTATCTTCCTCGCGCTCGCGAGGCTGCGCGCGCTTTCCTCAAATGATTCTTCTGCGCAGCTGATCGAACGGCTGAATTCGGTTGCGGCAAGCCTCGACGAAAAGCTGACCCACACGCGGACCGATATCGCCGGACGCTTGCAGCAGGTCAAAGGCGACCTGAATCTCGAAAGCGCCGATCGCTTTACCGCTTCGTTCGCGAATCTGAAGACATCACTGGAGGCTCAGCTCTCAGCCGGGCGGCAGGAGCAGGCGAGCTCGCTCAAGCTGGAAATAGCTGCGTTGACCGCCGAGACGCGGATCAGCATGGACGCGATACGGTCGGACGTCGACCAGAAGTTGGCAACTATCGGCAATGCGGTCCAAATGAAGCTGGACCAGAATATTAAGGACGGTTTCGCACAGTTTGAGAAGGTTCAGCAGCATCTGAATGAAGCGCAGGAGCAACTGAAAAATCTCGGCGTGATCGGCGAGTCGATCAACGACCTCAACAACCTGCTCAAGATGCCTCATCTGCGCGGCCGCTTCGGCGAGCAAAGCCTCGAACGCCTGCTCGAGGATTTCCTCCCACGCCACATGTACGATCTGCAAGCGTCGCCCGACGGAGAAGGCCCGGGGCGCGCCGATGCGGTCATCAAGTTTCCCGATCGCACGCTGCCGATCGACGCGAAGTTTCCGCGCGAGCAGGTGCTGGCGCTGTTCGAAACCAACGATCCGCAAGCCCTCGACCAGGCGCGGGTCGAGTTCGAGCGCGTGATGAAGGAACAGGCGAAACGAATCGGCAACTACATCCATCCGGAAAATGGCACCACCGACATGGCCCTGATGTATCTGCCGAGCGAAACGCTCTACATGGAGGCGGTGCTCAACGCGGAGCTGAGCGAATGGCTGAACAAGCGGCGCGTCTATCCGGTCTCGCCGAACACGCTGATCGTGACACTGCAATCGATCCAGATGGTCTTCAAAATGTACGAGTACGCGAAGGGGCACGAGCGCGCGACCGAGGAACTCAAGAAGGCGCAGGCCGCGTTTGGGCATTTCGAAAATCGCTTCGACGACCTCGGCAAGTCGCTGTCAAAGGCGCAGCAGGCGTTCGAAGTCGCGAAGGGGCATCTGACGAAATATCGAAATCGCGTGACCGGACTTACCGGCGAACCCGTCCCAGAACTTGATTTCCCCGCGCCACCGACCAACGTGCGCGAGATCGCCTAGCTACTCAGATTCCTGGTCTGACGGCGGGGGCGGTTTCAACTGGCTGCGCTCTTTGCCCGCGACGATCCATCGTTCTACTTCGGTACGTTCGCGCTTCAGAAATCCGGCGATCGCTTTTTTTAATCCGGGGTGGACGATGTAGTGGATGCTTCTGGTCAGCGCTGGGTCGAAGCCGCGGAGCCATTTGTATTCGCCGCCCGCGCCTGGTTCGTAACGCTGGATTCCTTTGGCGATCGAGTGCTCGATTCCTGCGTAGTAGCATACGTTGAAATGCAGGAAGCGGACGTCGCGGAAGCATCCCCAGTAACGACCGTACATCAGGTCTGCTTTGGCGAGGTTCACCGCGCCGGCGACTAGTTCGCGTCCGTGGTATGCGGCGATGAAGACCATGTTGCGTTTGAATCGGTCGCGGATGATGTTGAAAAAATTCTCGGTCAGGTACTGGCGCCCCCAGTAAAGTTTTTCGATCGTGGACAGGTAGATCGCGTACATCTCGGGGAACATATGGTCCGCGATCTCTTCGCCGGCGAAGACCCTGATCGTGATTCCCTGTTCCTCGAGCGCGCCGCGCTCGTGACGGACCGCGGTGCGGCGCTTGTGCTTCAGCCGGTTCAGGTAGTCGTCGAAGGTCGCGAAGCCCGCGTTGTGCCAATGGTACTGGTAGCCGGCCCGCTCCATGAATCCGATCGGCGCGAGCGCGTGCGCTTCGTCGGGTTCGCAAAAGTTGACGTGCACACTCGAGAGCTTGTTGTCTTCGCATATCGAGGAGAGCGCGAGGCCGATCAGATGAATCAGGCCGGCGCGGTCCATCCCGGGCGCGGTGAGAAATCGGCGCCCGGTATGCGGCGTGAACGGGACACCGACCATCAATTTCGGAAAATATCGGATGCCGGCCTGCTCGGCGGCGTCGGCCCATCCGTGATCGAAAACGAACTCGCCCATGCTGTGAGTTTTGAGATAGAGCGGGCACGCGGCGACGATTCTTTTCTTCGGCCCCTCGCGAACGATCAGATGATACGGCGCCCATCCGGTTTTTCGCGACGCGGAGCCGGAATGCTCCATCGCATAGAGCCAGTCCCATTCGAGGAATGGGGAATCGTCGGGCGCGAGCAGGTTGTCCCAGGCCTCGCGCGGGATTTTGTCGATTCCCTCGACGACTGCGACGTCGAGTCGTGGTGCGGCGTCGTTCATTCTAAAAACATCCGATCGTGCATGACAAATCTGCTGTTCGCATAATATCTGAAAGTTCGATTGGGATACTCCACTCAGCTTGCTTGAATTTGCTATCCTTATGGCCGTGCTTAGGTTTATTGAAACGGCGCGAATCACCGACGGTGACGGCGAGGGCCGCAACGGCGACGGTGGTATCGTAACCGAGCGGAAGACTCGCACCAAATCGAAGACTGCGAAGCCGCCGCTGTACAAGGTGATTTTGCTCAATGACGATTACACGCCGATGGAGTTTGTGGTCGAAGTGCTGAAGGCCGTGTTTCATAAGGAGCATGCCGACGCGACCCGGATCATGCTGCACGTGCATCAGAACGGGATGGGAATCGCGGGCGTGTATCCATTTGAGGTCGCGGAAACCAAGACCAACACGGTCGAGGAATTGGCGCGGCAGGCCGAGTATCCGCTGAAGTGCGTGATGGAAAAGGAGTGACGCCCGACGGGCCAAATCGAAGATGCCTCCATCCAATAATAACATCATGATCAGCCGCGAACTGCAGGTAACCTTGCAGCTGGCGATGACCGAGGCTGTGAACCGACGCCATGAGTTCGTGTGTTTGGAGCATCTGCTCTACGCGATGCTGCACGACGTGACGTCGAGCAACATTTTGAAAAACTGCGGCGCAGATTTGGATGCGCTGCGGCGCAAGCTCGGGCACTATCTCGACGAGCAGGTCGAGCGGATGCCGAAGAGCGAGACCGCGGCGCCGCGATATGCGATCGGAGTGCAGCGGGCGCTGCAGCGCGCGGCGCTGCATGTGCAATCCTCGGGGCACCAGGAAATCAGCGGCAGCAACGTGCTGGTTGCGATGTTCCACGAAACCGAATCGCCGGCGATTTTCTTCTTGCAGGAGCAGGGCGTCACCCGCTTCGACGCCATCAACTATATTTCGCACGGAGTGTCGAAAGTCGGCGCCGAGGACGAATCCGAAAGCGATAGCGGCGATTCGGAAAAAGATTCGATCGAACACGAAGAGCATGAGCACGAAGGCAGCGACGAGGACGGCGAGCGAAAGATGTCGCCGTCGAAGGCGCTGAATACATATGCGATCAATCTCGCCAAGCGCGCGGCTGACGGCAAGATCGATCCGCTGGTGGGGCGCAAGAACGAGCTCGAGCGCGCGGTGCACGTGTTGCTCCGCCGGCGCAAGAACAATCCTGTGTTTGTCGGCGAGGCCGGTGTCGGGAAGACCGCCCTCGCCGAGGGTCTTGCGCTGGCAATCCATCATGGAGAGGTGCCCGACGCGTTGAAGGGTGTCGAGATCTACGCGCTCGACATGGGCGCGTTGCTTGCGGGGACGCGGTTTCGCGGCGACTTCGAGCAGCGGCTGAAGGCGGTTATCAAGGCCGTGGTCGGCAACTCGAAACGAATTTTGTTCATCGACGAGATTCACACGATCGTCGGCGCCGGTGCGGCGTCGGGCGGGACGATGGATGCATCGAACCTGCTTAAGCCCGCGCTCGCGTCGGGCGACCTGCGCTGTATCGGATCGACGACCTATCAGGAGTACAAGCGCTCGTTCGACAAGGACAAGGCGCTTGCGCGGCGCTTCCAGCGAATCGACGTGGTCGAGCCGACCCAGGACGAGGCGGTGCTGATCCTGAACGGGATCAAGTCGTACTACGAAAAGCATCATAATGTTCGCTACACCAGCGCGGCGATCAAATCCGCCGTTGAGCTGTCGGCGCGCTACGTCAACGACCGCTTTCTGCCCGACAAGGCGATCGACGTGATGGACGAGGCCGGAGTCGCGGGGCATCTGCGCGGTGCGGGCGCCAGCGAGCCGGTGACGGTCGGGACGCGCGACGTGGAACGGACGGTCGCGCGTATCGCGAAGATTCCGGAGCGCACGGTCTCGGCGACCGATCGCGGACGCCTGCAGATGCTCGACGAGGATATGAAGAAGGCGGTCTTCGGGCAGGACGAGGCAATAAACTCCGTCGCTCGGGCAATCAAGCTCGCGCGCTCGGGGCTGAGTCATCCGGACAAGCCGGTGGGCGCGTTCCTGTTCGCGGGACCGACCGGCGTCGGCAAGACTGAAGTGGCGCGGCAACTCGCGAAGGTGATGGGCGTCGAGTTCATCCGCTTCGACATGAGCGAGTACATGGAGCGGCATACGGTGTCGCGCTTGATTGGTGCGCCGCCGGGATACGTCGGTTTCGATCAGGGCGGACTGCTCACCGACGGGATCAACAAGACGCCGCATTGCGTGCTGCTGCTCGACGAAATCGAAAAGGCGCACCCGGACCTGTTCAACATCTTGCTCCAGGTGATGGATCACGCGACGCTGACCGACAACAACGGGCGCAAGGCGGATTTCCGCAACGTGATCCTGGTGATGACGACGAATGCGGGCGCGCAGGAACTGTCGCGCGCGATGATCGGATTCAGCGGCGGAATAGGGCAGGGCAATCCGAAGGGCGTGCTGGAGCGGATGTTCTCGCCGGAGTTCCGCAACCGACTTTCGGCGACGATCGAATTTGCTCCACTGAGTCCGCCGGTCATGGAGATGGTGGTAGACAAGTTTATTGCCGAGTTGCAGGAGCGCCTAGACAAGCAGAAGGTCGTGCTCTCGGTGGCGGCGCCGGCCAAAAAATGGCTTGCGGAACACGGACACGATCCGCGCTTCGGCGCGCGTCCGCTCGGACGATTGATCGAGAACGAAATCGCGCGCGTGCTCGCGGACGAGGTACTGTTCGGCAAGCTCACCAAGGGCGGCAAAGCGATCGTAGACCTCGACGGCGACAAGCTCGCATTCAGCTACGAGCCGACCCCGGCGCGTCAGCCCGCGCCGGTCGCGTAATCCCAATCCGCTCTTGATGCGCCGTTCACCACTCGTCGGACGAGAGTGGGAGGAGCGGGCGGAAGGCGCCGTACAGAGCGATCGCGGAGAGCAGCGCGAACGGCGCGAGCATCGCGAGCAGCGCAAATCGATCCATCGAAAAACCAGCGCAGATCGCACCCGCCAGATAGACGGCCCATAGGCCGAGCGTCAGTGCCGCGCGCCGAGCCGGTCGGGTGCGCGGCGAAATCCTGAGGACGTGGATGATCCGGCGGCGGGAACGGCGACGGGTTCGATCGCGGAACCAGAACAAAAATTCGGAGAGACTTTCGGCGAACTTGACCAGCGAGCCGGTCACGAAAGTCGTGTACACGTTCATCCCGCCGACTTTTCGGATGACGACGTTCTGGATGCCCATCGGAATCGCGAGCATCGCGACCATCAGGAAAAATTTGCCGGCCGGCTGCGGTGGAATGTCGGCCTTGAAGCCGCTGCCGATGCCGAGCGCGATGAAGACACCGATGAGCAGTGCTTCGAGGCCGATCGCGGGCGGAAATGGAGCCAGGATCTTGCGACGCTTCTCCGCTTCGTAAATAAACGAGCCGAGCATCAGGCCGAAGATGAAAGTCACGATAGGCCATCCGCGACGGACCACGCCGCTCCAATCGAGCTCCGAGATGTGACGCGCCATCGCGACGGTGTTGCCGGTCATGTGCGAGGTGTAGAGGCCGTAGAGCGAGACGTAACCGACGAGATCGACGAAGCCGGCCGCCCAGGTCATCGCAAACGCGAGATTGACTCTCTCGACAGCGGTTAGCGGGCCGGCGGGATTGCGCAAGCTCGAGTACCTAGTGCGATGCGAGTCCTGCTTCGGTGAGGCGTTCGGCGAGAATCGGGATCCGATCGTGGCCCCAGAATGGTTCGCCTTCGAAGATGAATAGCGGGACTCCGAAGACGTGATCCTCCGCAGCTTCGCTCTGGGAGCGGTTGTAAGCCGCCAGGCCTTCGCCGGATAGGAATTTGCGATAGTCGTCGGCTGACATGCCGAGGGTTGCGATCACGCTCGCGACAGCGTCGGGCTGATCGGCTTCGAGTTCGCGTTTGAAGAACAACTCGTACACTTTGCGGCTGTAGTCGAGGAGACGGCCCTGTTGCTCTGCGAAGAGGCCGCCGATTAGTGCAGGCGTTGTGTCGTAAACTTTCGATGGTCCGCGAATCGTCAGGCCGCGCGGCTTCGCCCATCGGCGGGCGTCGAGGTATGAGTAGCGCGCCTTGTGTTCGGAATAGAGACTGCGCTCGCCCTTGCCCTTGATACGGAGCTGGAACGGAATCCATCGGAGGCGAATGCGGAAGTTTTTTTCGAGCTCGAACGCTGGATCGAAGGCGAGATACGCAAACGGACTTTTGTAGTCCGAATACATTTTCACTTCCTTCTTATCCATCTCCATCGCGAGCGCTTACTGAACGGGCTTCTGCAGAATCGTCGGATGGATCCATTCGTCGCCGCCCGTTTCCGGATGATCGATATTGTAGTGCAGGCCGCGCGACTCGTGACGATTCATCGCGGATCGAACGACCAACTCGGCGACCTTGGCGAGGTTGCGCAACTCGATCGTGTCGGCGTCGAGCAGATGGTCCCAGTAGTAGCTGTGGATTTCATCCTTGACCATCAGGATTCTGCGCAGCGCGCGTTCGAGGCGGCGGTCGCTGCGCACGATGCCGACGTAGTTCCACATCAGGCGGCGAATCTCGTCCCAGCTCTGCGTGATCATCACGCGTTCTTCGCTGCGAATTGCGCGGCCGGGATCCCATTCGGGGAACTCGGGCGGGTGGCCGCGTCCCGACGCGACGATTTCGCGCGCCGACGCGAATCCGCGCCGGCCCATCACGGCGGCCTCGAGCAGCGAGTTCGACGCGAGGCGGTTTGCGCCATGCAGACCGGTCATCGCAACTTCGCCGGCCGCGTACAGGCGCGGAATCGAAGTGCGGCCGTCGAGATCGGTGCGACACGCCGCCGCACATGTAATGAGCGGCAGGAACCACCGGGATTGGGCCCTTGGTGAGGTCAAATCCAAAGCTCAAGCATCGCTTGAAGATATTCGGAAAGCGACGTTTGATGAAATCTGCCTCTCGATGGCTGAGATCGAGATACACGAAGTCGAGGCCGTGGCGTTTCATCTCAGAGTCGATCGCGCGCGCAACGACGTCGCGCGGCGCCAGCTCCGCGTCCGGATGGTAGCGCTTCATGAAGGCGGTGCCGTCTGGCAACTTCAGAATCGCGCCTTCGCCGCGGAGCGCCTCAGAGATCAGAAACGACTTGGCGGCGGGATGGTACAAGCAGGTCGGATGGAACTGGTAGAACTCGAGGTTCGCGACCGCGGCGCCCGCGCGATACGCCATCGCGACCCCGTCGCCCGACGCGATGTCGGGATTGGTGGTGTACAGATAGACTTTGCCCGCGCCACCCGTCGCGAGCATCGTGGCGCGCGAAATGACTTTGCGGATTTCGTGCGTGTTGCGATCGAGTGCGTAAACGCCCCAGCATGCGCCGGGCTTGCCAGCCGCGGGAGTCTCGACGAGAAGATTAATCGCGACGTGATTCTCCAGCGTGCGGATATTCGGGCGCGCCTTCGCGGCCTCGGTGAGCGCGCGCATTATCTCGCGTCCGGTCAGATCCTGCGCATGCAACACGCGGCGGTGGCTGTGCCCGCCTTCCTTGCCGAGATCGTATTCGAGCTCGCTGTCATCGGTGCCGTCGGTCTCGCCATTTTCGACCTTCGTGAAGCGGGTGCCGAGACGGATCAATTCGCGCACCGCCTCTGGACCTTCGCGGACGATGGTCTCGACCGCGTCGCGATCGCATAGGCCGGCGCCGGCGCGAATCGTGTCCTCGATGTGCGACTCGAACGAATCGTCGACGCTCCATACGCTCGCGATACCGCCCTGAGCGTAGCTGGTGTTGGCCTCGGAACTGCCGGCCTTGGTCAGCACGGTGACGGTGCCGACTTCGGCGGCTTTGATTGCGAAGGTGAGGCCGGCGATACCGCCGCCAATCACCAGGAAGTCGCTGAACAGTTGCGCGTTATGCTTCATCATCAGGCCTTCGACGCTCCGCGCTTCTCATCTGGACGAAAGACGGATTGCGTTGTGTCAATTTGACGCTACTCGACCAGCGCGCGGCCAGTCAAGGCAATTCGAACGGCTGCGAATTGCTCCCTCTATGCGATTCAAATAATCTTGACGGAGCGGAGCGCACCCGATGACGAAACCTCCGCAGCGCAGTTTCGTAGAGTTGATGCAGGCCAACGTCCGTGCCGATGACGCCGCCAAATATCGTCACACTTTTCCGGATCGCGACCGCGCCGATCCTGATCTGGATCATGATGTACACAGGACCGGCCGCGTCGTGGGCGGCAGCGGGCGTGTTCTTCGTCGCGACGGTCAGTGATTATTTTGACGGATACCTTGCGCGCAGTTACGACTCGGTCACCACGCTCGGGAAATTCCTCGATCCGATGGCGGACAAGCTGATCGTAATGACGGCGCTGATCATGCTGACCGGGATGGCGCGGGTGCCGCATGTGCCGGCGTGGATGGTGGTGGTGCTGGTGTCGCGGGAAATTCTGGTGACCGGGCTGCGCGCGGTGGCGGCCGCGGAGGGGCTGATCGTGGCGGCCGAGGAGCTCGGCAAATACAAGATGGTGCTGCAGGCGATCGCGATACACGGTCTGCTGATTCATTACACATACTTTCACGTCGATTTTTTCGCGGCCGGGATGTTCATCCTGTGGATCGCGATGGCGGTCACGGTGTGGTCGGGAATCGACTACTATGTGCGGGTGCTGAAAGTGTTGCGCCCGAAACCGATGGCGGCGGCGGGCAAGAGAGCGGCGATTTGACAGGCGCATCCGCGCCGGATAGTGAAAGGGATTCGTTCTGGCGGTGGGAGAGCGGGTGTAGCTCAGTTGGTAGAGCGCGTGCTTGCCAAGCACGAGGTCGTCGGTTCGAAACCGATCACCCGCTCCAGTTAATGCTGCGTGGTTAGCTGCAGTCCCACCATTAATACAATAGCTGCGAGACAGTAGAGATGATCTCGGTAGATTGCGCGGGCCAGGCGGGTTTGCTCGTTGGCTGAATCGGCGGCGCGGCCGAGTTGCATTGCGTTTGGGACGGTGCGGGCGCGGGCCAGGCCGATGGCGCCGGCGGCCGCGGCGAGCGAGATCCATCCGATCCACCAGGCGTCTGCATTCTGGAAAATTTCGACGATGATCGCGAACACAGTCAGAAGCATCACTGCTGCGATCAGGCGGTTCATCGGCCATGCTTCGATAGTGACGCGCCGGTAGTAGGCCGCGATTGATTCCAGCACTTCGGTTGGAAGCGTGGCGCCGGCGTGCTTTCGCGTCTGCACATCGAACATAAGATCGAACCACAACACGGCGATCAGAAATCCGCCGCCGGCCGCGATGCATGCGTGCATTTGAGAAACCTCTCTCTATGGGCCGCTGCGTAACGCGCGCCTCTTTTCGGGTCACTAGCATCGAAGCAGGCTATTGAGAAAGCTCATTCGATACCGCAGAGTTCATCGACGGTCGTATGAGCATCGCGGGAGCGCGCAAATCGCGGAAGTCGCATGCGAATGCATTGACGCCGGACGCCTCCGCGTCAGCGCCGCAGCATACCTCGCTGCTGTCCTACTCGCCGGCCCTGGTGTTGCTGGTGATCGCGGTGGCCAACGCCGCAAATTACGCCGATCCGGACCTGTGGTGGCACTTGCGGTCGGGGCAGGAGATCCTGCGCCTCGGACATCTGGTCCGCTACGATCCGTACTCCTACTCCGCACCGGGTCATCTTTGGCTCAACGAGGAATGGTTGAGCGACGTTGTGATGGCGGCGGCATTCAATTTGCTCGGCGTCTTCGGTTTGCATCTGATGAAGCTCGCGTGCGCAGCCGTGACAATCGCAATGCTCTCGATGGCGGCCGGCGAGACCGGCGCGACGCCGCTTGCGCAGTTCGGAATACTGATCGTGGCCGCGATCGCGATCACGCTGCACATGCAGTTTCGGCCGCAACTGTTCACGTTCGCATTTGCGGCGACGCTGATGTGGATGCTCGCGCGTGATTCGTACCGCCGAAAGGGCCCGCTATGGCCGGCGATTCCGATGCTTGCGTTATGGGCCAATCTGCACGGCGCATTTCTGCTGGGAATCTTTGTACTGGCAACCTACGCGACCATCGCCGGCGCGCAGGACCTGCTTGCCGGGCGGGGATGGAATCGCGCGCTCAGACTCTACTCGATTACCGCGTGCGCGATGCTCGCGACGCTTGCGACTCCGTACGGAATTCTCATCTGGGAGTTTCTCGTCAACGCGCTCACCGATCCGCTGTTGCGGAGCGCGATCACCGAGTGGTTTCCGCTCTACAAACAAGTTGCGGTCAATTTGAACCGGCCCGCGATGCTGATTTACTACGCGAGCGTGGTTGCGATGAGCGGAGGGGTTGCGCTCGCGTTCGCGATGTCGCCGTCGGCCGACGATCTCGCGCTGGTGGCGATCGCGATTCTGATGGCGGTCAGTGCGGCGTACTCGCTGCGAAACGTACCGCTGGCCGCAATCACCGCGGTGGTGCCGCTGGCGCATCATGTGGCGCTGATTCGCGCTCGCTCGGCGGCGGTCGGCAGGTCTGCGGCTGGGGCATCGGTTGCGTCGCGACGCCTATCGCGGGCTAGCGAAGTGAGTGCCGCGATCGGCGCGATAGTAATTTTGTGGGCGACGGGATCTTTCGCTACGCGTCTACAGCCTGCAGAGCCGTTCCCGGTCAACGCGGTCGACTTCATGCTCGAGCACAAGCTCAAGGGAAATGTGCTCTGCTACTACAACTGGGGCGGGTACCTGATCTTCCACGGCGCACCTGACCTTCGGGTGTTCGTCGACGGGCGCTTCGATACCGTTTATCCGCGCGAAGTTCTGAGCGACTATCTGCTGTTTCAATCGGCCGGAGCGGGCGCGGTCGCGGTGCTCGACGCATATCCGCACGACTTCGTTTTGATTCCACCGAGCTTGAGGAGCGCGCCGCTGATGAGGCGCGTTCAGGGCTGGAAACTGATCTACAACGACAACGTCGCGCTGGTCTTTGCGCGCGCCAACTCCGCCGCCGCGCAGGTGCTCGCGGTTCCTTCGACGCCGGCGTCGTCGAGCACGAAATAGCCGGTTCGCAAACTTTCTAAATTCTCTTCGGAAATTCTTGCCGCGACGGAGTCGGGACAGCGATCAGACCGGAGGGTTTCCCACTGCAGCATGGCCGCTGTTTGCGTCCGCCCGATCCAGCCAGCGCACTGAAAGATAGGCCCCGATCCATGAGCCGGCCGCGGCGAAGACTACATAGATGGAGTTGCCTGTATAACTGATCACCGCAAACGCCGAGAGCAGGTACCATAGCGCGCTCCACGACGCCGCCCGCGAAGGCCGCCGCGCCGTCACAGCCGCGTTGAACATGACGTAAACTGCGTCGGTCGCCGCCGTCGAGAACACGACTCCCGTCGCAATCAGCGGACTCAGATTCGGCGTCATCTCGACTCCTCCATCGCAAAAGTTCGCAACCCGCTAACTTTTCTTCTCGGACTCGGCCGCTTTCATGCGCTCGTGTGCGAGCGTGAAGATGTTCGAGTTGCCGGTCTGCCACCATAGCGTCAGCTTGCAGGCGCGAATTTTCCAGCCGGCGGGCGCTCGGATGAATCCATTAGTGTAGTAGCCGAACATCGTCTGGGTGCTATCGCCGGTGTCGTTGGGTAGAAAGTGACGCGCCTGCACGTAAGCGACGCAGGTGGCGGAGTCGCGTTCGTGGTTCACGGTGATCACGTGATTGGTGATCATGTGCTGGGTCGCGGCGAGTCCGACAATCGTGCGCCGCGCGGCCTCGGCCCATTTGTCGCCGGTCGTCTTGCGCGGCGCCCCGCCGAAGACCGAGGTGAAGTCGGTTTCGATCTCGTCGGCGAAGCACGATCGGAAGAGCGGCCAGTCGCGCGAGTCGAGACCGGTCGCGTAGCGCAACTGTACGTCGCTTATTTCGGCGCGATCGAGCAGCAACTGAAGTTTGCTATCATCCATAGTGGTGGCCTCCTTGCGTGGGAGAGTTATCCTGACTCGTTTTTGCGGCTTTCGACAAATGATCGGAAGTGCGACAAAGGTAATGCGATGAAAGTAAGCCCGCTGGCCGGAAAACCCGTCGATCCTTCGCGACTCGTCGACGTGCCACGATTGATCACTGCGTATTTCAGCGGACGGCCCGACCCCACCGTGCCGGCCCAGAGAGTTGCGTTCGGAACGTCGGGACATCGCGGGTCGTCGTTCACGCTCAGCTTCAACGAGGCGCACATCGTCGCGATAAGTCAGGCGATCTGTCTCTACCGCCGCCAGCACAATATCAACGGGCCGCTCTATCTCGGGATGGATACGCATGCGCTCTCGGTGCCGGCGTTCGCGAGTGCGCTCGAAGTGCTGGCTGCGAACAACGTCGAGACGATGATCGATAGCGCGGGCGGCTACACGCCGACGCCCGCGATCTCGCACGCGATCTTGACCTACAATCGCGGGCGCAAGAGCGGACTTGCCGATGGGATCGTGATTACGCCTTCGCACAATCCGCCTGAAGATGGCGGCTTCAAATATAATCCGTCCAACGGGGGACCCGCCGACACGGAGATCACCAAATGGATCGAGAACACGGCCAACGAATTTCTGAAGAGCGATCTCAAGGGCGTGCTTCGAATTCCGTACGAGCGCGCGCAATCAGCCTCGACGCTGCACAAGCACGATTACATCAGCGCGTACGTTGCCGATCTCGGCAACGTCGTTGACATGGAGGCGATTCGCACTGCGGGCGTGAAGCTCGGAATCGATCCGCTCGGCGGCGCCGCGGTGCATTACTGGCCGGCGGTGATCGACCAGTACAAGATTGCGGCGACGGTGGTCAGCGACGTTGTCGATCCGACTTTTCGTTTCATGACTGCCGACTACGACGGAAAGATTCGGATGGACTGCTCATCGCAGTATGCGATGACTCGCTTGCTCGCGATACGCGATCGCTTCGACGTTTCATTTGCAAACGACACCGACGCCGATCGGCACGGAATAGTTACTCGCTCGGCCGGCTTGATGAATCCGAATCATTATCTATCAGCCGCGATTTCGTACCTGTATCGAAACCGCCCCAAATGGCGTCAGGACGCGGCGGTCGGCAAGACCGTGGTGAGCAGTGCCATGATCGAGCGCGTGGCGGCGAGCCTCGGACGCAAAATTGTCGATACGCCGGTTGGATTCAAGTGGTTCGTGGACGGCCTCGTCGATGGCTCGGTCGGATTCGCCGGCGAGGAGAGTGCGGGCGCGTCATTTTTGCGCACTGAAGGCAGTGTCTGGACGACCGACAAGGACGGACTCATCCTGGGCCTGCTGGCGGCCGAGACAACCGCGCGTGGCGCCGACCCGGGAAAATTATACGACGACCTGACGCATCAGTTCGGCACTCCTGCGTACGAACGGATCGACGCACCGGCATCGCCGGCGCAGAAGGCCATCCTCAGTAAGCTTTCACCAGAGCAACTGAATGAGCGCGAACTCGCGGGCGAAAAGATAATCGCCACGATCACCCAGGCGCCGGGCAACGGCGCTGCGATCGGCGGAATCAAGGTGATTGCGCAGAGCGGATGGTTTGCGGCGCGGCCCTCGGGCACCGAGGACGTTTACAAAATATACGCCGAGAGTTTTCGCGGCGTCGAGCATCTGCATCAGATACAGGCCGAGGCGCAGGAGTTGATCACACGGGTGCTGAAGCAGGCCGAATCGGCGGGTCAGCGCTAGACCATCAGCTCTTCTTGCTTTCCGACCACGGGACGGGCTTCTTTTCGAAGAATGCTTCGAGGCCGGAGCGGCATTCGTCGGTGATATGCGGCGCGGCGGTATACTCAGTCATACTCATTGCAATAGCCTGTCCTGAAAATCTACATAGTAGCGACTTGGTAATTGCTTCGGCCTTGGGTGCGTTGGTCGCGACCGCGTCGGCCCACTTGAGCGCGGTTTCCATCAGCATCCCGCTTGGTACCACCTCATTGATCAGTCCGAGCGATCGGGCTTTCTCGGCACTCACGAGTTCGCCGGTGAGCAGCAGGTACCGCGCGACGCGCTCGCCAACCAGCCGCATCAGGTGCAGGATCACCATCCCGGCCTGGATGCCGTGCTTCATTTCGGTGTAGCCGATTCGCGCGCCGTCGGCGGCCACGGCCATGTCGCACGCGCTCAGGAAGCCGGCGCCGTTGCCGACCGCGACGCCGTTGACGGCCGCGATGGTTGGCTTGCCGAGCCGGTAGATGCGCTCGATCAGATCCTCGCCGCGCAGCGCGCCATCCCACACCGCGCCGGCGTTGTCGACGCGGAGCTCGTCGAGCACTCCACGCAGCTCGCCGAGATCCATCCCGGCTGAAAATGCCGGTTCGACGCCGGTGAAGATCAATGCGCGCACCCGCGGGTCGTCTTCGGCGCGCTGAATCGCGGCCATCAGGGCGTCGATCATTGCGCAGCTGAGCGCGTTTCGATGCGCGGCATTGTTGAGCGTGATTATCGCCGCCGGATATCGTGTCTCGTACAAGACGATTTGGTCCGCCATGTTGCGCTTCCTTTAATAACGATCAAGCCGTGGAGTAAAATCTGAACGATGTGCGGACGTTTCACAATCACGCGCCGCGACGGAAACTTGTTGGCGGCGGAGCTCGGTGTCGCGAACGATTCGTTCGTCGATTATCGGCCGCGCTACAACGTCGCGCCGACACAGATGCATTACGTGGTGCGGATCAAATTTGAGAATCGCGAAGTTCTTCCCGCGCGCTGGGGCCTGGTGAATTCGTGGGCCGAAGACGCGTCCCAGGCGAGCAGGAATATCAACGCGCGCTCCGAGACGGTGGAAACGCGACGCGCATTTCGCGAGGCGTTCATGGAGCGTCGATGCGTCGTGCCGGCCGACGGATTCTTCGAATGGACCGGACCCAAGACCGCGCGGCAGCCGACCTGGTTCCATCGCGAGGACAATAACTTGATTCTGTTCGCCGGTATGTACGAGGCGTGGCAGCCGTCTCCGAGCCAGTGGGAGACGACTTTCACGATTCTGACCACGGCCGCGAACTCCTTGCTTCGGAATTATCACGATCGGATGCCGGTGATACTCGCCGATCGCGACGCCGACGATTGGATGGATCCGCGCGCGCCCGATCCGCTGGCATTGAAAAGGCTGCTCGTCCCTGCGGGGCCGGATCTGCTGATTGCCACTCCGGTCTCGCCCGAAGTCAATAATGTTGACAACGATTCTCCAGACCTGCTCAAGGCCGCGGGACAGATGAGTCTCATTCTCTCGAAGTGATTGGACTCTTCAGCGGCGTCAAAGCGCGTCGTCATTCCCCGAAAGATTTCAGTCCCGGCCCGAAAGATTCCGACTCGCTGACAAAAAAATGTCACTCCGACGCTTGCCTGAGGTGTCGGGCGGCTCGTCCATGCTCGCGATTGGCGGCCAAGGCCAATCGTTGGCGACCGCGGTCTCGATTCCGAAGCAGCCGGTTGCGCGGCATACAACTTGGATTGATCGTGCGGGAGGCGCGATGCCTTCTTCTGGCGGCCTCGCGCGGACTGGGGCGAGACGGAGACCGGATCGAGAAGGCTTTTGCAGATGGACCACGATCAGCCGATCAAAATCGACCTGCCGATCAAGATTGACGACGCCGCCTCGTCGGGATCCGCCCGCGACGCGCTGGCTCGCTCTGAATCGGTGTTGCGTGCGCAAAGCACGCTTCTGCAGTCGGTCCTCGACGCTATGGTAGAGGGCGTAATCATTATCCGCGCCGGTGATTCCACTCCCATGCTCAACCCCGCCGCGCGAAGAATACTCGCGCTCGACGAGTCGATCGCCTGGGAGGATTGGCTGCGGAAGGCTTCCATATGGGAGGAGGCCGGGCGAGAACCGCTCGCATACGATCAGACTCCGTTTGCCCGGCTCGCGAATGACCCGCCGAAAGGCGAAATCGAGATGGTTCTGCACCAGCCTGCGCGCGGAGCCCTGAGAGTGCTCGCTGCGACCTCGAGCCGGCTTACCGACGAAACTGGCGTCTTGCTCGGCAGCGTGATGCTCCTGCGCGATATCACCGAGCGCAAGCTCGCCGAACAGAGCCGCGCCCAGCTCGCAGGGCTGATCGATGCCACCCGTTACGCAGGCGGGGGATCCTGGACGATGCGCGCCGATCAAATCGTACTCACCTGGAATCCCGGCGCTGAGAAGCTTTACGGTTACTCGGCAAATGAAATGATCGGCCGGAGTATCCGGACCCTGGATCCACCCGGGCGCGATCCGGAACCTTGCACACTCTTGATATCCAGGTTGGCTGCCGGTGGTATCCCCGAAGAATTCGAGACCACGTTCAGGCGCAAAGACGGCACCGTGATAGACGCGGCAGTGGCGTGGGCGCCGATGCGCGGGCCGCGCGGAGAAGTCGTCGCAATTTCGAGCGTCAGCTACGAGATCACGGATCGTAAACGCGCCGAACACGATTTGCTCGCACGGACCGAGGAGCTCACGCGCTCAAACGCGGAACTCGAACAGTTTGCTTACGTCGCCTCGCATGATTTGCAGGAGCCGCTACGGATGGTGGCAAGCTACCTCCAGCTTATCGAGCAGCGCTACAAGGGCAAGCTCGACGCCGACGCCGACGAATTCATTCATTTTGCGGTTGACGGCGCGGTGCGGATGAAGCAGTTGATCAACGACCTGCTGCTATTCTCGCGCGCCGGCCGTGACGGCAAAAGCGCAGTTGTCGACCTCGCTAAAGTCGTCGAACGGGTGCTCGAGGTCCTCAAGCTGGCTATCGACGACGCGCACGCTATCGTCACTTATGACCCGATGCCGTCGGTCATCGGAGTCGAAAGTCGTCTGGGCGAGGTCATCCAGAATCTGGTCGGCAACGCGCTCAAGTTCCACGATGGACGACCGCCCGAGGTGCATATTGGATGCGAGCTGCAGGGCAAAAACTGGATGTTCTCGGTGCGCGACAACGGGATCGGAATGGCGCCTGAGTTCCACGATCGAATTTTCGTGATGTTTCAGCGACTTCATGGCCGTGAGAAATTTTCCGGCACCGGAATCGGACTGGCGGTCTGCAAACGGGTCATCGAGCATCACGGCGGACGCATCTGGGTTGAATCGAGACCCGAACAGGGCAGCACGTTTTTCTTTACGCTACCGGCGGCACTGGAGGTGGCAGATGGGTCAAGCATTTAAAGGAGAGATGGTGGACATACTACTGGTCGAGGATAATCCAGGAGATGTCAGGCTGACCGTCGAAGTCCTCAAGGAAGGCAAGGTGCGCAATCGTCTGGCAGTCGCCTCGGACGGAGTCGAGGCGCTCGACTACCTGCATCGCAGGGGCAAATTCGCCGACGCGTTTCGGCCCGATATCATCCTGCTCGATCTTAATCTGCCAAAAAAAGACGGGCGAGCGGTACTGGCCGAACTAAAAGATGACGCTGACTTGAAGCGGATCCCGGTGGTGATCCTGACCACATCCTCAGCCGAATCCGACGTTTTGAAGAGCTACAATCTGCAGGCCAACTGCTACATCGTAAAGCCGGTCGATCTGATGCAATTCACCGCCGTGGTGACCGAAATTCAGAATTTCTGGCTTACGATGGTGAAGCTGCCGCCCGAGTGAAGCGCCGATGCCTGACGCGCCGATAAAAGTTCTGCTGGTCGAGGACAACCCCGGCGACGCGCGGTTGGTGGAACTCGCGCTGGCCGAGAGCCATCGCGTCCGATTCCAGGTCCGCGCCGTCGCGAGCCTGAGCGAAGCCCTCAAAGCTATCGTTACCGACAATTTTGACGCTGTGCTCCTCGACCTGTCGCTTCCCGACTGTCCAATGCGGGAAACTGTGGATCGAATTACCGCGGCAATCTCGCGAACTCCAATCGTCGTGCTGACCGGCCTCGACGACGAGGAGTTCAGCCGCGCGCTGGCGAAGGTTGGCGCGCAAGACTACCTGGTCAAGGGTCAGTTCGACAGCCGCCTGTTGGCGCGCTCGTTGACCTATGCGATCGAGCGAAAACGTACCGAGCACGAACTCGCAACGGCGCGCGACGGGGCTCTCGAAGCGTCCAGGCAGAAGTCCGCATTCCTCGCCACCATGAGCCACGAAATACGCACCCCGATGAACGCGATAATCGGGATGACCGAGCTGCTGCTCGACACGGAACTCGACACCGAACAGCGCGAGCTCGCGGACACCGTTTGGTCCAGCGGCCGTGCGCTGCTCGCGATCATAAACGACATCCTGGACTTCTCGAAAGTCTCTTCCGACAAACTCACCTTGCACGACTGCGAATTTCGGCCGACCGCCGTGCTTGAAAGCGTACTCGAACTGTTCGCCGGGCGTTGCCAGGGCCCGGACCTGCGGCTTGTATCGATGATCGACGGCGACATGCCGGTGAGTCTGCTCGGCGATTCTGGAAGGCTCCGCCAAATCCTCACCAATCTTGTCGGCAACGCGGTCAAGTTCACCGAGCGCGGCGAAGTCACGTTGCTGGCCCGCCGGGAAAGCGAAAGCGCAGACGAGGTGGTGCTGCATTTCGCAATCAGCGACACCGGTCCCGGTATTTCGCCCGAACTTCTGAGCCGGATCTTCGATGCGTTCTATCAAGTCGATTCGGCCACCACCCGGCGTCACGGCGGCACCGGCCTCGGGCTGGCAATCTCGGCGCAAATCGTCGAGCTGATGGGCGGAGAGCTGAAAGCCGAGAGCGTGCCCGGAAATGGATCCTCATTTTCGTTCAGCGCCAGGTTTCGCAAACCAGCCGCCGGTGTCGAGACCGAGGCGCAGGCGCGAGCGCATCTACGCGGAAAACGGGTGCTGGTCGTCGACCCGAATAGTGCAACCGCGCAGTGGATGTGCCGCCAGTTTGGCGCGTGGGGGCTTGGATGCGAAGTCGCGCCGACCAGCTCGGAAGCGCTCGAGGTTCTCGCCCGCGGACATTCGACGCCGAATCATTTCGACTGCGCGCTGATAGACCTCGATCACGGCGAACTAGATGGAATCGGTCTGGCCCGCTCGATCCGTGCCGATCCAAAACTGCAAGCGACTGCGCTGATTGCGATTCACAAACTCGGGCATCGACCTGACGATGCGGCATTGCGACGAGCTGGATTCCGTTCGTGGATCTCGAAGCCGATACGTCAAACGCAGCTCTTCGATTGTCTAACGGAGTCCGCTCCGCAGAGCGGCGAGGCTCCGCGGGCGTCATCGAATCGCCCCGCAGCGCCGATCTCGCTGAATCAACTGTCGCCGGAGGTTTCGGCTGACGTTCGCATCCGCGCGCGTATTCTCTCGGTCGACGATCATCCGGTGAATCAACGCGTAGTTCTCAAAATGCTGGAAAGACTGGGCTACCGCGCCGATAGTGTCGTTACTGGTCTCGAGGCCGTGGCGGCTCTTCGTCAGCGCGACTACGACTTCATCCTGATGGACTGCCAGATGCCCGATATGGACGGCTATGCCGCGACGCGAGCGATCCGCAGCGAATTTCGGGAGCGCAGGATCATTATCGTCGGCCTCACCGCAAATGCGCTCCACGACGATCGTCAAAAATGCCTGAACGCGGGCATGGACGATTATCTGAGCAAACCTCTGCAGGCCGAGGCGCTCGCACAGACGTTCGCGCGATGGCTGGTGCCAACTGGCGCCCGCGATGTAACCGCAATTGACCCGACGGCTGAGACACCGAGCGCCTGCGCGATCGATATGCGCGCGCTTTCCGAGTTCGCGGCCAGCGACGAATCGGGCGCAGAATTTGTCGCCAACATCATCGAAGTGTTTCTCGCCGACATGAGCGAGCGCGTTCGCGCAGCCGGGCTGCAGATGGACCGTGACGACAATGCCGGACTGGCGGCGACCGCACATGCGCTCAAGGGCAGCAGCGGTCACTTTGGGGCGGCGCATCTGATGCAGTTGTGCGCGGCGATAGAAGACCGGGTCCGCGGCGAAGATATCGACGGCGGGCATCACGACGGAATGAAGGCGGCGGTTGCTTCCATGCTTGCGGAAGCGGAGCGGGTCCGCGTCGCGCTGAAAGCCTTTCGCTACGTTCAGCCCGCACTTTGATTGTTCAGCTTAATTGATGGCCTTTCCCGCGCGTGATATTTGATTGGGTCCGGTCGCGCGATCACACCCAGGCGCCAGGGCGGCGTACCCAAGTGGTTAAGGGAGAGGTCTGCAAAACCTCCATGCATCGGTTCGAATCCGATCGCCGCCTCCAAAAATCTCCGCTTATCGGCAGATGAATTGTCGGTCGGGACAAGCTTCCGATCGACAATCCGTTGCGACAACCGACCCCTCGCTTTCATCCGCGCGCAGGTGTGGTCTTGAAAGGAGCGAAAATATATTGTGGCGGCCTGACGACGCGCGACGCCGGAACGGGGAACGCGACGTGAGAGGGCGGTGGTGCTGAGGCCATGACCCATCGTGGACGAATTCTTGCCGACCGGATCATCGCGGCCCCGGTCGCTTTTCTGTTCAACGGCGTTGCCCGGCTACTGGGCACCCTGATGCGAAGAGACCATTCGATTGCGTCCTCGAGGGTCACCGGAATCGTGGTCGCGAAACTCATCGGCATGGGGAGCATTCTCCAGGCCACGCCGTTGCTGAAAGCTCTGAAGGATCAATATCCGCACGCCCGATTGACGTTCGTGACAATGCAATCGAACCGGGAGTTCGTCGAGCGGCTATCCGGCGTTGACGAGATACTAACGCTCGACGATCGAAACCTCTTCGCCATGGCGGTGACCACGCTTCAGACCATTGTGCGACTGGTTCGGCGGCGTGCCGATCTGTACTTCGATCTTGAGGTTTATTCCGCATTCGCGTCGTTGCTGGCACTTTGGGCAGTGACGCGCAACCGCGCCGGGTTTTACCGACATAGCCTTGCCTTCAAGAACGGCATCTACACGCACCTGGTGTACTTCAACACCCGGATGCCGGTCCGTCAGTTGTATCTTCAGTTGGGACGAGTGGCTGGAGTCCCGCCCGGCATGTCGGAGAAAACCGGACCGATTCGAATCGCGGATCCCGATCGATCGTCCATCGCCGGCATCTTGTCTCAGAATCCAGGATGGCAGTTGGACCGCCCGTACATAGTCGTCAACCCCAACGCGTCGGATTTATTGCTGGAGCGCCGATGGCCCGGCGAATATGTAATCGAAGTCATCACTGGGTTGGTCTCGCTCGGCCATCAGGTGGCGCTAATCGGAGCCGGCAGCGAGCTTCCGTATGTTCAGAGTTTATTTGATCGCTTGTCGGCGAAGGTCCAGGCAAAGGTGGCAAATACCGCCGGACGACTGAGCCTGGGCGAGCTGTTGGCGCTGTTAGACCGAAGCGCGTGCGTTCTTACCAATGATAGTGGACCGATGCACATCGCAATCGCATTGGAGCGCCCGACGGTATGCCTGTTCGGGCCCGCAAACCCGGAACATTACGGTCAAGAATTGCCCAACGTCGCGATTTTCTACTCGCCCGTATTTTGTAGTCCGTGCCTTTACGAGGCCGATCAGCCTCCCTGCGACGGCAACAACATCTGCATGCAGCGAATTAAGCCAGAGCCAGTACTGCAAGCGGTATTGCGGATGCTCGGCGGCTCGTCCGCCATCCCTCAAGTACATACGGATCCGGCTGACCTTCCAGTCCTCAGAGACGCGCCGGACGGCAGCCCGCTTGGGGTCGTGGTTCGCGCGTCGATTAGACGCGAAGGGACTGCGTAGTGCGAGATGGCGGCGCGAGCCTCGCGCACGCATCGATCACGATCGTTTGCGTACCACAGCCTGAATCTGCGCGAGCGCATCCTTAAGTGTTTGATCTATCGGAGCGCCGAAACGGTACTCGATCTTTTCAATATTGTATTCCATTGTTCCGACCCAGCGGTCGAATTTGGAAGATGTCTGGATCTTCCGCCTGCTCTTGAACGCCGCTTTGCGCGCTCGCCTGAAGAGAATTAGCAGACGACCGAGCTTTGTCATCTCGCGAGGCTTGAGTTCGTAATCGTATCCTTGGTCCTGGACGCAGATGTCAACTATTTCCGCGCCTGGGAGCTCTTCGAGAATTGTCTGTAAGTCGTAAGAGACTGGCGACCACGATAGCTGGTTTCCCAAGCGGAAACTGGCCTTATGATCGGAATTAAAAACAGACGGCCAGATTCCCTGCTCGTAGAGATCTTCATCCGGTACTACGACGATCAGATGGCCGTTTGGCTTCACCAATGACCACCATTGCGCCAGCGCTGCGTGCACATCCTCCATGTGCTCCAGGCAATGAGAGCTATGAACGCAATCGTATTGAACCTCCGCGGGGAGGAATTCGGTAATTCGTTGCGCATCTCCGTTTGCGAGGTCAAATGGCCGGGCATGTGATACGACCAGATCCTCACCACAACCAATGTCCAGAACAGAGCCCGAGAAGTACTTCGCAGGGAATTCCGCGCCGCGGAGTCGGCGAGTCTTTGAAGATTCAAACATCGGACTAGAAACAAAGACTCATGTCAGACCAAAACTCAAGGCCAATTCGGTCGGACTTCATATAAGTCACCGACTCTTTCGAGTGAGAGCGCTTGCGCGATTTTCTGGAGCGGGAAAGCAGTAGCTGGTCGGTTTTCCTGATCGGCCAAAACCGCTGTTTCCGGATTCACAAGATGAAACCTTTCCATCGCTCGCATCTGTTCGAGGCTGACGAACTTCGGCAGATCGGGAAACACCGCCGACCACTTACTTTCAAGCTCGTAGTCCGACAAGATGCCGCGGAAGAGCTCAGACCGGTGGCTTGCGCGGAAATCGGCGATGACCAGACGGTTGCGCAGACGCGGGGCATATTCGTACAGCAGGTAAGCCTCATGCGAAGTAAGTGTCACGACAAATAGGTCATCACTTTGACCGATGTTAATCATCCGGCCTTCGGTCGTTTGCCATTTCAACTGTTCCTCGCTAAATAGCCGCAGATTCCACGCGCCTAGTAGTATTAGCAGAATCGCAGTTCCGGCCAATATTCTCGAAGGGATCTTTGATGCGACCAAGGCTAACAGCACGGCTACTCCAAGCAAGCCGGGAATCATATATCGAGTCAGCATCACGTTATACGTTAGCGCCGAAAAGAGAGCCACCAAGATGGGTACCAGGATCAAACCAAATAGCCCCGCGACCGGCTGCAACCTTCCGATGTTTGTCGACGGGGCTTTGTCGGCCGCGCGTCCGAGAAGACCAGCTATCAGCCATATGACAGCTGAAATATACCAGGCAAAGAACAAGACCAATATTGACTCCCACGTAAGGATCCAGGTCATCAGTACATCTCTCACCGCGGAACCCAAAGTTAGTGGAGGCAAAAAAGTAAACACCGCCTGGCCCGATCTCCACGCGTGAACGAATGGCCAACAAAAAGCTAGCGCGATTGGACCTGCTGCGGTGGGTAAGTTTCGGCGGATCATTGCGGGCAGTGGTTCGTGCCGCGCTAGCGTGTCGCCAATCACGACCGCGGAAAGAGCAAATATTCCGAAATAATGGAGCGTACAGATCAGCGCGGCCATCGCCGCGGTTAATCCGATTGCCAGCGGTCCTTTTCGGTCCTGTCCGTAAACCAGGCAAAAGCCGACTGTCGCGGCGAGCAGAGACGCATAGGGCCGGGCATAAAAGGCGTACCCGATAATTGTAGGACATGACCAGAACGCGATCACAGCGACCAACGCGGGTAGCAGCGCGAATGAGCGGCGCAACAGTACATAGAGAAGGACCAACGCGATCCACATTGAGACGAAAGAGAGCGTCCGGAACGCGGTTTCCGCGCTGCCGCCCAAAAGCCCCCATGAAGCTCGCGCCAGGAGATGGTACATCGGCGGCGTCGGATCTCCCGCTTGCTCAAGGGCAACGAGAGATTCCCACACGGTCGATTTAGATTCGATTAATTTCGTCCAGAGTTCATCAATCCACAGGTACCGGGCGAACAGTATCCGCGGATTACTACTGAGCGCTTCCGCCGCCAGCAATACCAGGCTGCCTGTCGCTATCAACGATATTTCGCGGACGGTTGCATCCGGTGCGAACGAAGTCGGCGATGCCTCCGGCACGCTCGATAACGCGGCAGAACTCACTCATATCCTCCCAAAGGAAAGAACCTGCGCCGGGCAATACTATCCTGTTAGCTTCTAGCCCGAACAAGACCATGCGCGTCTGGGTGACAGACTCGAACTATGTCTTAACGCGCGATTATTATGGCTGCGGCCGGGTTGGAGACGCGGGTGTCACCTTCAGGTTGACCAGGCAGGGCGGGCCGTCCTCTCCGTAGCAGAGATTGCTCACTTCACCGAGCGCGGAGTTACGATTGTCGTGAGTGTAGTCGGGGCAAATCCAATGGCTGCCGCCGCTGCGGTAAAGAGCGACCGCAAAGTAGCGGCCCGCGGGCAGATTTCCCATGGCGGAGTCGCCTCGCGAACCGATCTCGCCCGAGTTCACGATGTCGAATCCGTCGTGCGCGGCATCGGGAGAATACAGCATGAAGAATATCCGCCACTGACGGCCGGGCCGCGCGGTGGCCTGATAGTTCATCGCGTGATCGTATGAGAACACCGGCTTGTCGCGGCACAGCCACGGCCGCGCCTCTTCCGCCAGTGCGCTCGAGGAAAAGACTGCGCAGACCATCGCGACGATTGCCAAGCTTCGCACAATTTTCATTTTCGATTACGCGTTCCCACTTCGATAATTCGTTTGACAATCTCGCCCAGGTTCGAGTCCTTCGGCGTGAAGACTGCTTTGACGCCGAGATCGAGCAGGGCTTTGCGGTCGGGTTCCGGAATTATTCCGCCCATCACGAGTCTCACGTCTTCCGCGCCGTGACGTTTGAGCAGGTCGAGCGTCGTGCGCGCGATCATCATGTGCGCGCCGGCCAGGGTCGATATCGCGAGCACGTCGACATCCTCCTCGAGCGCGGTCTCGACCATCTGATCCGGCGTTTGCTTGAATCCGGCAAGCACCACTTCCATCCCGGCCTGCATGCACGCGTGCGCCAGCAGTTTCACCGCGTTGATATGTCCGTCGAGGCCGGCCTTGCCGAGCGCGATGCGAATCTTTTGTGGCGCCGTGGGCACCTTGAGCGCGCCGACGTTCAAGCTGGATTCGAAAATTGAAGGGGTAAAGCGTCCACGGCCAGCACGCTCGAGCGACTGCGTCCATTCTCCGACCGTACCGCCGGCGCGAGCCAATTCGATGGTGGCATTCATCAGTCCGCCGTCGGTATTTTCGATAGCGGCTCTTCTTAACACTTCGCACGCGCTCGAAACCGCGGCCTGGTCGCGCGCGATGCGCCACTTCCGGATTGCGGCGATCCGCTCATCTTCCCTGGCCGCCTGCGTCGTGCGATCGACGCCGCGCGTGGGCACGGGCGTGAGTCCGATCTCGCCGGTAAACGCGTTGACGCCTACTTGCACGATCTCTCCGGATTCAACCTTGCGATGACGCTCGGCGAGCTCACGCGTCAGTTCGGCGCCGACGATCGAAATGGCGCGCGAGTAGCCGGCCTCGCGCAATCGAATCGCAATTTCACGCGCGCGCGCGGCGGTCTCATCGGTAAGCTTCTCGATAACCTTGCTGCCTTCGAAGATATCGCCGTAGCGTGCGATCTCGGTCTCATGCATGAGCACCTGCTGCGTGCGCAGGCTGAGCGTCTGCTCGGATTGGTCGGGCAGCGCGAGCGCCTCTCGAAAGCCGGGAAGCTGAAGTGCATTCACCCGCGCATCCGCCGAGAGGACGACCGGCAGTGCCTCGTAAGCAATCCGGATTATATTCACTTCGGGTTGCGGCTCGGTAAGGGTGAGGGAGCGCACCTGGCATCCGGCGCGAAAGGCTACATTTTCGATTCCGTATTCAGTCGCGCACAGCTCGCGCCAGAGTTTGAAGTACGCGCGAATTTTGCAGATTTCGGGAACCAGTTCGATTCCGCTGTTGATAAAAAACGAGATGCGCCGAACCGTTTGCTCGAACGCGGCGCGGTCGAGCCGGGCCCGGATCGCGTCGAGGATGAGCAGTGCGTTGCCGAACGCGAAGCCGATTTCCTCGACCGGACCGGCGCCGCTCTCCATGTAGTGATAGCCGCAGCAATTGATCGGATTCCAGTTCGGAACGCGCTCGACGGCGAATTTGATCAGGTCGGTGGACAGGCGCAGCGACAATTCCGGATCGAAGATCGAAGTTCCGCGCGCGACGAATTCCTTGAGCATGTCGTTCTGGGTGGTGCCGCGCAGCTCCGTCCATGGCACGCCGTGTTTTTCGGCGACCACCAGGTAAAGCGCCAGGAGGAACGGCGCGGTCGCGTTAATCGTCATCGAGGTGTTGATGGACTGAAGCGGGATTCCCGCGAACAGCGTCTCCATATCCTGCCAATGACAAATCGACACGCCCGCCTCGCCAACTTCGCCGCGTGCGACCGGCGCGTCCGGGTCGTATCCGTTCTGGGTAGGCAAGTCGAAAGCGATTGAGAGCCCGCGCTGACCCTGGCTGAGGTTCGAAAGAAATCGCTCGTTTGCCTGGCGCGCGTCGCCGAAGCCCGCGTAGGTGCGGATAATCCACGGCTCACGGACCTTTGACTCGCGAACTTTCTTACCGCTCTCCATCTGACTAGTCAGTCCTGTGAGCCAAGCGTAGTTGCCGGAGCCTCGGGATTCCAGCAGGGGCTGGTGCGGGCCTCGGTTCGCCATCCTGACGACCTGAACCCGCCCGATATCGCGCAAACATGGCGCGCCGCCGACGCGATTCCACACTGATCGGATAGAGCCGAAAGGAGCAATTCATACCATATGTTGTGGCGTTGGGACGCCTTGGCTCTAGGCGTAGCTTCGTTCCGTCAAAAATTATTTCTGCGGTAAGCGCGGCTAGCCCGATTTCGGGCGAGTCCGTCCAATACGAGGTATTGTCGCAACCGTCCATGCGGTAGGTGTACCACGCCAAATCCACCGACGTCAGGCTGAACAGTTCATCCCCAGAAGCCGCATAGCTGCGAGTCTCTGGCGACTTTCGGAGGCATCGGTCCCCGTGCCAGACTGGTTATTTCGGGGATCTCGATTTCGGATCTCGGGCGAGGTCTGCGGCGAGGCGGTCGATTAGCTCGATACAGCAGAATCCGTCGATGGCGCGTTTCATCATCTCGACTCCGGTTTACATCGTTAACGCATTGTTCAGTCTCGGCATCCTGCTCGCGATTGTGGCTCAGGTCGTTTCCTATCTAAGTGGCCAAAGGACCAGGAAACGATGTGTAGCGATGTGGCTCGGCATATCCGCCACTTGCCTTCTATTTGCCGCTGGTCAAGTCGCTGGCGTGAAACTCAGGAACTATGTGAACTTCGTAAATGCGCGAACATCGGGGGGACTGTGAGCGCCATCCCAGCGCTAATCCAACGCTTCCTTCAGCGCTTGGACCATCGTCAGGCTTCGTCGCCCAGATCTGAGATCACTCCATCGGTTTCCAAACCGCTACCAGCGTTGAGTGATATCGCTACCGCCGAAGCGCCTACCGGTGCGCTCTGCGCTCGATGCCGCCACGCCTTACGACGGAACGGGCACAAAGTACGCGCTGGCCGAACCCGCGCTCGCGCCGCTCAGCGCGAGGAGCGCGTCCGATTTCTCGGAAAAGGATAAATATGAAGAACTTCGTCCTAATATTGCAGATACTCGCAAAGCCGATCACCATCCTGGTCGCCTTGTGGTGGTTTGGAGACGAGTTCAAAAAAATTCTGACCGCGATTTCCGACTACGTTGAGCGATTAAAAACGCTTAGGGGAACTGTCGGCAGCGCTTCCATCGAAGCGGAAGCAAAAGAGGAACTTCAGCAGATTCAGCTACTCGAACCGACAAGTGCTACTGCTGCTCAACCTACAAAAGCAGCGATCCCGGATGTGGTAGAAGCAAAACAGTTCATCTTGCGCGATGATTCTGGTGTTTCACGCGCGGAGCTCTCCACCGACAAAATGCACGGGTCTGCCGCGTTTCGACTTTTTGATTCTCACGGCAAAAGACTCGTAAGCATAGGCGTCTTCGATGATCGTTCGTACTTGATATTAGACAGTCCAAATGAGCAGGGCAGCGCTGTGATCTTCGCTTCAAAAACTGGTCCTGTATTCGTAGCAGCCGGACCGAGGGACGAACCAGATTCCTACCTGAAACGAGAGCGTCTTGTCGTCAACGGCGGCAAGTTTGTCGCGCCGTGAAAATTCGCGTGCAGATGTTTCGAGCATAGGCCACGACGCGAAATCCGGTCTCAGTCGAGCTGCGATGCTTCGATCTTCCGCGAGCTTGGTTTCCGGAACGGTGGAGTTTTCACCAAGCGATAGCGAGCAACCATAATTCTCAAGCCTCAACCTTTATTCCTGCTCAAACTTCGATTCTTCAGGTTTAAGGCAACCTCCTGATTCGCGCGTCTTGTCGTGTCCAGCATGACAGTATGAGGGGTCAAGTCTTCGCGCAGGAGTCCCTGCATTACAAAGCCGTCCTTGGCGATGTAGTTATCCATGTAATGGCATCGGTGATAGCCCACAATGTAGGGGCGGTTAAATGCATCAGCAATATATTGGGCGTGCGCGTGCGCCGCGTGCTCTTCATTTGGAGAAGCCGGCCAGCCAGTCGTGGGATACCTCTCGGTCCGAAAGTTCACCGCGTGATCGCAGATCATGATAGGCCGTCTGGCGATTTTGTAGATGCGGTCGAAGTCCTCCTGCTCGAATTGGGACCCGTACGGCTGGATCGAGACTACATCTGTCCACCGTAGTGATTCCTCGAGCACCGAATCCGGCAAATCATTCAGCATATAACGATCGCCGAACACCAGATGCTTGCGATCTTCAAGGTCCATCGCTTCACCGGCGACGCGGTAATATTCGCGCGCAATCAGGCGAAGGAATTCATCGTCATCACTGCGTATAGTGCGATTCTCAAGATCGATAGCATCGTAGGACGCATTGGGTTCGTTACAGTCCTTCAGATCGAAGCCATAGGAAGCGCGAAACATCTCCGGATCGTTGGCGTGCCGCCGGACCAGGAACTCGACATAGCGTTTTTTGCCCGGCCAATCCAATGGGGCACGGCGGATCGCTGAAACCCAATCGTCGTTGATCATCCGCCGAGCGTTGTCCAGGTCCCATCGAGGAGTATCAGTCCAATAGTAGCCAATCAGATTCAAATTCCCTTTCGCGCCCGAACACATCTGATGTACCTGGCGCGCTACCGCGGAGGAAAAGCCCCGGCCAAACACGTCGGGGTAACGAGTACCCGCCATCCAGTACGCGATCTCGCCTAGGTAGGTCTCTGCCATGAACGGCAGCATCGTGCGAATTTCCATTGGATGATGATACCCGGCAGAATTAAAGCCCCACGATTTGAGATTGGCGACGACATCCTGGCACGCGCGGACCCAGTCGCCGGAATAGCGATGTTCGAATGCCGCGGCATTTCTGTTCAGCGCGCGAATGTGCACTACGCCCAGCGACAAAAATGGCGCGCCTGCGGGATCGATCAGCACGTGACGGCCACCGATATTGCCGAGCCGGAAACTGCCTCGCGGCAATCGCGATTTGATCCCAATGCTCACGCGGAAGCCGGCGCCTTAAGCGAATCTTCGTACCGCCGCAGGCCGTATTGGGCGTAGTTTCGAATCTTCTCATCGGTTTCGTCACGGAGCACCCGACGCAATACCCGCGCGATCCGCTTACTCGGCATCTGCGTCGCCAGGGTGAGCACGGCGGTGCGGCGCACCTTGATGCTCTTGTCCTCGCGAATCCGTTCCTCGACGTATGGCAGCACGTCGATCGGATTTTCGCCGCTCTTGCAGCGATCGCATCCCAGCGAATGTACGGCGGCCTTGCGTACCTTCAGTTTCGGGTCGTGCAAAGCGAGGATCAGCCGCTGCAGTGCGGATTCATCCCAGTGCTCGTCAAGGAACATCGCGCAAAATTGCCGCACCCGTGGATGCGGATGCGACAATCCCTCTCGCGCGGGACCGACCGCGGCTTGACCAGCCTCGTGCATCGTCTTCAGTGCCTCTTGAAGCATGGCCCTGTCGGCCAGCTTCTCTACGGTTTGCATGAGATCCTCAGTTCCCGGTTTCATGAATTTCCCTCCAAAATTAAAAACTCTCCGTGCTCGCTCCACTAAGTTCAGTGATTCGAACACGGAGAGTCTCCGTGTGGCTGGCGTGCAATCCTTCACTAAGGACGCAAGGGCCAGATATCGAATGCCGCCGTCTTGGACGTCAGTGACCGTGGTTTAGACGGCCATCTTCCCTCGCAAGCGCGGTCGGCATTCAGACGCCGCGATGCCGGACGTCGACGCGGTTTTGACCCGCGTTTTCCCTCACAGGCATCGTCAACGCGATTGATCAGTACCAAATCATCCGGAAAGCGTCAAGGAAATATGCCTAACTACTTGCCCGTTGTGTGAATTTCCGGAGCCGGTATTTCGCCATCTCGGGCGAGGTCTTCGGCGAGGCGATCGATCAACTCGATGCCCGCGATACTTGGATGCTCGACGAGCTCGATCACTGGACCTCCGGTCGCGGCGCGGATTGCCACGATAGCGTTACGCGCTTCTGAGACGCGGCGGAGTTCGGACCCTGCAAGTTCCGCGAGGTGCTCGAGATTTTTCTTGTGGGAGCGAGGTCCGCGACGATTGGCGAGCGCGGCGACATCGTGGCCATCGAAGCGTGACGCCACCGTTCGATTGAATATCACCGCTAGCGGTGCGAGATGGATCTTCTCCAGCTCGGCGTGAGTCTCGATAGTTTCGGCGACGGACAGCGCGTCGGCGGTCGTGACTTGCAAAATTGCGCAATGGCGCCGATCGCGAAGCATCCGCGATATATTGCCCGCTTCTTTGCCGACCACGCTGTCGGCAAACGTCGTGCGCGCCGCGGTCGGCATCTTGAGCAAGCTTATCGCCTGCCCGCTGGCCGGCGCATCTACAATAATCAGCCTGCGGAGCGGAGGCTCGACGGCTTTGCGCCCGGCTTCGTAATAAACCTTGCCGAGCATCATCAGTTCGCGCAGGCCGGGCGCGGCCTGAACGAACAATTGGTAGAGACGACTGGCAAACACGGCCTTGAGCAGCATCCGGCTTGGCACCACGAGGCGAAGATATTCCTCGAGCGCGCGGCGTCCATCGAGGGCCATCAGAGAGAGATGAGGCATGACCTCTTTCGGTTGGAACGCGGGATCGATTCCGAATACTCTTGCCAACGGCGCGCGCGAGTCGCATTCCATGACGAGCGCACGGGCGCCGGACGCAATCGCGAGCTTCGCGATCGCCGCGCTGACAGTGGTTTTACCGACTCCGCCCTTGCCGAGCACGATCAGGACGCGTCGGTCGAGGATTTCTTTTAACATTTTAGGTTGAGCGGTCGAGTGGCAGTGGCATGGCGCAGAACCCTCACCTACCGGCCGCAAGGCGGCCGGCATCCTCTCCCGTAAAATAACGGGCGAGGTAAGAAGCGCTACCAGCGGATCAGGTTTGCGCCCCAGGTGAGGCCGCCGCCGCATGCGTTGAGCATCACGATGTTGCCTTCACGGATGCGGCCCTGCTCGATCGCTTCGTCTAGTGCGATCGGTACCGAAGCGGCGGAGGTATTGCCATAGCGATCGATATTGGTGAAGACCCTTTCTTGCGGCAGGCCGAGCCGTTCGGCGACCGCGGAAATAATCCGCATGTTGGCCTGATGCGGCACAAACAGATCGATTTCCTCGAGTGGCACGCCGGCGCGCTGCGCGACCAGGCGGCTGACTTCTTCCATGCTCTTGACGGCGATTTTGAAAAGCTCGGGCCCTTTCATCTTGATCGCGTCATCGGAGGATCGCCGGATTTCCGAATCAACCGTGCCACGGACTCCGGTCGCGCGCACCGAGAGCAGGTTCCAGTACTCGCCTGACGATCGCAGCAGGCTCGACAACACGCCGCGATTTCCCGCTTCGGTCACCATCACGGCTGCGCCCGCGCCGTCGCCGAACAGCACCGAGGTACTGCGATCGCCCCAATCGACCATCGTCGACAGAGCGTCGGTGCCGACGACCAGCACGCGCTTGAAGTCGCCGGCGCGCATGTGTGCGTCCGCGACCGAAAGCGCGTACACGAAGCCGGAGCAGGCGGCGGCGACGTCGAAGGCGGGAATCGTGGAGATGCCGAGGCCGTTCTGAATCTGACACGCGAAGGACGGGAACGCGTATTCGGAGGAAACCGTGCCGACGATGATCGCGTCGAGATCTCCCGGCTTGATTCCGGCCCGTGCGAGCGCCGTGCGGCTTGCGTCGACGGCGATTTCCGCGAGCGACTCGCCCTGACGGAGCGTGTAGCGCTGGCCGATTCCGGTGCGCGACCGAATCCATTCGTCGGAGGTATCCATGTAGCGCTCGAGATCTTTATTGGTGAGCGCGGCACGCGGCAGAGCCCGTCCGGTAGAAACAATTCTGGAGCCCATGATGACCTAGGCTTAGTCCTGGTTGGCGGGCCTGAAGGCCAGCGTGGTGTTGGTGCCGCCGAATCCGAACGAATTATTGAGCGCGATTCGAATCTTCGCGGCTCGCGGCCGGTTGGGTACGTAATCCAGATCGCATTCGGGGTCGGGAAATTCCTGGTTGATGGTCGGCGGGAGCATCCCGCGCTCGATCGCGAGCACGGTGTATACCGACTCGATCGCGCCGGCCGCGCCGAGCGTGTGCCCGGTCATCGATTTGGTCGAACTGATTGCGACCTTCGCCGCGCGTTCACCGAAGACCCGCTTCACTGCCTGAGTCTCCGCGAGATCGCCTTGCTCGGTCGAAGTGCCATGCGCGTTGATGTAGTCGACTTCATTGGGATCGAGATCGCTGTCTTCGAGACACATGCGCATACACTTTGCCGCGCCGCGTCCTTCGGGCGAGGGCGAGGTGATGTGATAGGCGTCGCTGTTGGCGGCGTATCCGCAAACCTCGGCGAGAATCTTCGCGCCGCGCGCGATTGCCGCGTCGCGCTCCTCGAGGATGAGCGCCGCCGATCCTTCGGCCATGACGAATCCGTCGCGCATGCTTGTCGAACGGGCGGCTCGCTTTCTCCGGAGGATCGTTGCGGGTCGACAGCGCGCGCATCGCGACGAATCCGCCGACTCCGAGGGACGTGATCGCAGCCTCGGACCCGCCGGTTATCGCCGCGTCAAGGTAGCCGAGCCTGATCATGCGATACGCCTCGCCAATCGCATGGCTGCCCGACGCGCAGGCGCTGGTGGTCGTCAAGTTGACGCCGCGCGCTCCGTAACGGATCGAAATCTGGCCGGGAGCGAGATTGCCGATCAGCTTCGGAATGAAAAACGGGGTGACGTGCCTGAGCCCGGTCGCCATGAAGACCTTGTGGTATTCCTCGATGGTGCAGAGTCCGCCGATTCCAACTCCAATCAGTACGCCGACCATGTCGGCATTCTCTTCGGTAATTTTGAAGCCCGACTGACTCATGGCCTGTTCGGAAGACGCGACCGCGTACTGGATGAAGGGATCCATCTTTTTAACGTCGCGCTTTTCGATCCAGTCTTCCGGATTGAAGTCATTGACTTCACCGGCGATGCGCGCGGGGAACTCCGAAGCGTCGAAACGGGTGATCGGTCCGACTCCGGACCGGCCCGCCATCAGCGCCTCCCAGTTCTTGTCGACTCCGATACCGAGCGGGGTCACCAAACCTACTCCGGTGATCACCACACGGCGCTCAAGCATTGGTCTCATCAGGGCCCCTCATCCTCCATGCGCGATTGATTTAATCATCTACCAAAAAGCCGGGCTGGTCGAGAATGCGCATTTTGGCCTGTCGAGCCCCGGCTTGCGACGATGGTTTAGCCTTGCATCTAAACTTGTACCGATGAAACAATCTTTGAGTGTCGCCAATCAATTCCGCTGACGATCCATTCGCAAAACTTGCACAAAATCTCGGCGAATTGGAGATTGTGATAGGTGAGCGCGCGCGTCCCACGATCGCCGAAGTGCGTGCCGGTCTTCGCGACGCGATCGTATGCCGCGAGCGGGGCGATATGCCGGCCGCGATCGCGGCAATCCGAAGCGCGATGCAGCGCCTCGCGGCGCTAGGCAGCGTTCTCGATCCTGAAGAGGGTGCGATGATGCGCTTTATTGCCGAGAAGTTTACCGCGGCGCTCGGCGCCGGAGATAAGGGCGATGCGAAGACCGTGGTGGACGTGATGCGCCGGAAGGCGGGCGACAGCAAAGACGACGACAAGAAAGATTGGTGATTCGGCTTCGGAGCTGGCGAAGCAAGCTACATATCCAACCGGCGGAAGATAGCGACCGCCCAAAACCTTGAGGCGTTGGTGACATCGTGGCGACTGCATCACAAATCAAAGTGAATCGGTCCGACCTGGACCAAACCTGTATCAACGCGATTCGCGTGCTCACGATCGACGCGGTTCAAAAGGCCAACTCCGGCCATTGCGGATTGCCGATGGCGATGGCGCCGGTCGCGTACCTGCTCTACACGCGCTTCATGCGTCACAATCCCAAGAATCCGACAATGGTTTGGGCGCGATCGTTTTGTGCTGTCGGCCGGTCACGGCTCGATGCTCCTCTATAGCATTCTCTATCTCACCGGCTACGACGTGACGCTCGACGACATCAAACAGTTCCGCCAGGTGGGAAGCAGGACCCCGGGCCATCCGGAGCACGGCATGACGCCCGGCGTCGAGACCACGACCGGGCCGCTTGGCCAGGGCTTCGGCAACGGAGTCGGGATGGCGATGGCGGCGAAGCATCTTGAGGCGCGCTTCGAGCGCGACAAGTCGGGCCTGTTCGATCATCGTATCTTCGGGATTTGCAGCGACGGCGACCTGATGGAAGGCGTGTCGAGTGAAGCGGCGTCGATCGCGGGGCATCTTGGGTTGGGCAACATCGTCTACATCTACGACGACAACCACGTGACCATCGACGGGCACACCGAGCTCGCCTTTGACGAGGACGTGAACAAGCGATTCGACGCCTACAAGTGGCACACGCAGGTCGTCGAGGATGCGAACGATCTGGCGGCGCTCTCGAAGGCGATTGAAAATGGAATCGCGGAGACCGCACGCCCGTCGCTGATTCGAGTCCGCTCGATTATCGGTTACGGCAGCCCGCATAAGCAGGGCACCTCGGCCGCGCACAGCAATGCGCTCGGCGTCGAAGAGGTCAAGCTGACCAAGGAATTCTACGGATATCCGACCGAGCCGCCGTTCTTCGTTGCCGACGATTCGCTCGCGCATTTTCGCGAGTGCGTCGAGCATGGCGAGGAGCTCGAGACCGCATGGAACGCGAAGTTTGAAACTTACGCAAAAAAACACACCGCGGAGGCGGGCGAGTTTCAGACCGCGCTCGCAAAAGATCTGCCTAAGGGATGGGACGCCGAGCTCCCGGTGTTCACGCCCAAGGATTCGCTCGCGACCCGGATGTCCGCCTCGCAGGCGGAGGCGGCGATCGCTAAAAAAGTCTGGAACCTGTTCGGCGGTTCCGCCGACCTGAACGAGTCGACCTTCACCGACATCAAGGACGGCGGTGATTTCGAGCGTGGCGAGTACGGCGGCCGCAATCCGCATTTCGGAATTCGCGAGCACGGCATGTGCGCGATCTTGAACGGAATCGCGTTGCACGGCGGCTTCATCCCGTACGGATCGAGCTTCCTGTGCTTTACCGATTACGCGAGGCCGTCGATTCGGCTCGCGGCGTTGATGGAACTCCAGGTGGTGTTCGTGTTCACCCATGATTCGATCGGCGTAGGCGAGGACGGCCCGACGCATCAGCCGATCGAGCATTTGTCATCGCTGCGCGCGATTCCGCATCTCACCGTGATCCGCCCCGGCGATGCGAACGAAGCGGTCGAGGCCTGGCGTACGATCATGACCCATACTCAAGGTCCGGTGCTGCTGGCGCTCTCGCGGCAGAAAGTTCCCACTCTCGATCGCACCAAGGTGGCGCCCGCGAGCGGCGTCCGGCGCGGCGGCTACGTGCTGACTGAGACCGCCGGCAAAGCTCCGGAAATTATTTTGCTTGGATCGGGATCGGAGCTCTCGCTGGTCGTCGATGCGAAAGCGAAGCTGGAAGAAAAGGGCAGGGCGGTGCGCGTCGTGAGCATGCCGAGCGCAAATATCTTCGAGGCACAGGACCAGGCGTATCGCGATTCCGTGCTGCCCCCGAACATTCGGCGCAGGCTCGCGGTCGAAGCCGCCGCGCCGATGTCATGGTACCGATGGGTCGGGCTCGACGGCGACATCATCGGGATGACGACCTACGGCGCGTCGGGCAAATCCGAAGATGTAATGAAACACTTTAACTTTACCGTTGAGCACGTTGTCGAGCGCGCGCTGAAACTACTCGCTCGTTAGCAGGTCTGAAAAAGGGGCGAATTGCGATCGCGCGCGGTCCGCCGCCGGCTATGCGCTTTAAATTTTTCAATCAGGAGCAAATACAATGGCGAGCGCTGAAAACCCTCTAAAGCAGCTCGAGCACTTCGGACAGAGCGTATGGCTCGATTATATTCGCCGTCACCTGCTGACCTCCGCGGAATTTCGCCGGATGCTCGATGAGGACAGCCTCAAGGGGATGACCTCGAACCCGACCATCTTCGAAAAAGCGATCGCCGGATCCACCGACTACGACGATCAGCTTCGCGAGCTCGCGCCGAGCGGAAAGAGCATCGACGAAATCTACGAAGCGCTCTCGTCCGCCGATATCAAATTGGCCGCCGACGCGCTCCGCCCCCTCTACGACAAAAGCGACGGCGTCCACGGCTACATCAGTTACGAAGTTTCGCCGACGCTCGCCAACGACACCGACGGCACCATCGCCGCCGCGCGCCGCTACTGGAAGATGCTCGCGCGGCCCAACGTGATGATCAAGGTCCCGAGCACGCCCGCAGGTCTGCCGGCGATCGAGCAGCTCATTTCTGAAGGCCTCAACATCAACGTGACCCTGATGTTCTCGATGAAACACTACGACGATGTCGCCGAGGCGTACATCCGTGGACTCGAACGCAGGCTCAAAGCGGGCCAATCGCTTTCGAAAATCTGGTCGGTGGCGAGCGTATTCGTGAGCCGCGTCGAGACGCTGGTCGATCGCAAGCTGGAGGACAAGCTGAAGGCGGCGCCGAACGAGGCCGTCGCAGCGCTGATGGGGAAGTCGGCGGTGGCGAACTCGAAGCTCATCTATCAGCGCTACAAGGAACTTTTCAAAGGCAATCGCTTCAAGGCGCTCAGCGAAAAAGGCGGGCGTCCGCAATGGCCGTTGTGGGCATCCACCGGCACCAAGAATCACGCTTACAGCGACGTCAAGTACGTGGAGGATCTGATCGGTCCCGATACGGTCAACACGATGCCGCCCGCGACCATGGACGCGTTCCGCGATCACGGCAAGCCGCGCGCGTCGCTCGAAGAAAACCTCGACGAGGCGCGCGAAGCGGTGAAGCGCCTCAAGTCGGTCGGGATCGACCTTCTCGAAGTTGGAGAGGAGCTGCAGAAAGAGGGCGTCGAGTCCTTTGCAAAGTCCTTCGAGGATTTGAGCGCGGTGATCAGCGGGCGGCGCGCCGCGATTGTCGACGGATCGCTCGACAAGCAGACGATCTCCGCGCCGGGCTACGATTCTCAGCTAGCCGCAACCTACAAAGATCTCGAGAAGGCGGAATTTCCAGCCCGCCTGTGGCATAAGGATCCCACGCTTTGGAAGAAGGAACCCGCGCATCAGGAGATCATCAAGAACGCGCTCGGATGGCTGGTCGTTCCCGAGCTTTTGTCAGAGCGCGTCGCCGACCTCAGCAACTTCGCAGATGAAGTCAGGAGCGCGGGCTTTCGCGACGTTGTGTTGCTCGGAATGGGCGGCTCCTCGCTGACTCCCGAATTGATCGCAAAGACGTTTCCGAGTGCGCCGGGCTATCCGAAACTTCATGTTCTCGATTCCACCGTGCCGGAAACGATTCGGGCGCTCGAACGCAACATCGATATCGCGCACACTCTGTTCGTGGTCTCGAGTAAAACCGGCAGCACAATCGAAACACTCTCGCACTACAAAGCGTTCTTCGAGCGCGTGAAGTCCAAGTCTTCGAATCCGCCGGGATCTCATTTCGTCGCGATCACCGATCCTGGTACCGAGCTGGATATGATCGCCAGGGAGCATAAGTTTCGTCGCCGGTTCCTCAATCCGCCCGACATCGGCGGCGGTTTCTCGGCACTTTCCTACTTCGGCCTGGTGCCCGCCGCGTTGATTGGAGTGAACATCGCGACGCTGCTCGATCGCGCGATTCGAATGACACATAGCTCCGCGGGATGCCTCAGCGTTGAGGAAAATGTCGGCGTGAGCCTGGGCGGAGCGCTCGGTGCGTTAAAGAAGGCGGGCCGCGACAAAGTCACGTTCATCGTTTCGCAGTCGATCGGTGCATTCGGTCTGTGGGTCGAGCAACTAATCGCCGAAGCCACCGGCAAGGAAGGCACCGGCATCATCCCGGTTTGCGACGAGCCGATCGTCGAACCAAGGTACTATGGAAAGGACCGCGTGTTCGCCTACTTGAAGCTCAAAGGCACCCGCGATCTGGGGCAGGATGCGGCCTTCGAGGCGATCAGAAAAGCTGGCGTTCCAACCGTGGAGATCGCGGTCGCCGATCGGATCGATCTCGGCGAAGAATTCATGCGATGGGAGATCGCGACGGCGACAGCGGCCTCGATCATCGGCGTCGATCCCTTCGAGGAACCGAATGTTCAGGAGAGCAAAGGCACAACCAATCGATTGCTCGCCGAATTCGAACGAAGCCACAAGCTGCCCACGCGATCGCCGATTGCCGAAAAAGGAAAGCTGGCACTTTACTGCGGAGGAGCTGCCGGCGATGCGCTCAAGGGAGGTCACGATTTTCGCGGACTGCTCCGCGAATTCCTGAACCTCGCGCGCCCTGGCGATTACCTGGCCATGATGGCATACCTGTCGCCCAACCCGACCGTGGACAAGGAGATCGCGGCGATTCGTAAAGCCGTGGTCGAGCGCTACGCAATCGCGACGACGTTCGGTTATGGTCCCCGCGTCCTGCACTCGACCGGCCAACTGCACAAGGGCGGACCAAACACCGGACTGTTTCTGCAGATTACGCAGGATCATCGCGAGTCGATTCCGATACCCGGCGCATCGTACGACTTCGGGCAACTCAATCAGGCGCAATATCTCGGTGACTTCCAATCCCTGGAAGCGCACGGCCGGCGCGTGATTCGAGTTCATTTCGCCGGACACGATCCGATCGGCGCGCTTGAAGCTCTTCGCCAGGAGGTCGTCGAGGCGATCGCCAAGTAAGGATCTGGCGTCGCGCAAGGGGTATCGGATAACTTTTATTTCGAGTTCATTTGCCGGACGAGCTGCCATGCCTGAACCTCATCTCATCATCCTGAACGATCCGCAGGAACTCTACGTGCGTGCGGCCGAGGAAATCGCGCACATCGCGGGCGAGGCCATCTGCACTCACGGCGAGTTCACGCTTTGCCTGTCGGGCGGTTCGACGCCCGCTGCGACCTATGACCTGCTCGCGACACGATTTCACTTGAGCGTCGATTGGAAGGAAGTCCAATTTTACTGGGGCGATGAGCGATGCGTCCCGCCCGATCACCCCGAGAGCAATTTCGCGATGGCGAGTCGCACCATGCTGAGCAAAATCGCGCTCAGACCCGACCAGGTTCATCGCATGCGCGGCGAAGATACTCCCGCTTCAGCGGCTGCTTCCTACGAACGTGAATTGCGAAAACAGTTCGGCCTCGGCGAGGGTGAATTTCCCCGCTTCGACCTGGTGTTGCTGGGCCTTGGCGACAACCGCCATACCGCGTCTCTTTTTCCCGGCGATCCCAGTTTGCATGAGACGCAGCGTCTCGTGGTCGCCGTGGAAGTTGACGCCGAACCTCGCAAACGCCTCACCATCACGCCGCCGGTGATCAACAATGCGCAGCGCGTGATGTTCCTGGCGGCAGGGCAGGGCAAAGCGTCCGCGGTGAAAGATGTTATCCAAGGCCCGCGCGACCCCGACAAGTTTCCCGCGCAGATTGTCGAGCTGCAGAAGGGCGAAGTCACCTGGATGCTCGACAAGGCCGCCGCGAGCCTGCTCGCTCATCGCTGACCCTGCGCAGCTCCGATGCTCCGATTCGCACTGCGCCATTTCACCGCGATACTGATCCTCGCCGCGCTGTCCGGTTGGGCGGTCTTCTACCTGCCGCAAACTCCGAGCTACGCCGTGTTCCAGATGAAGCAGGCGATCGATGCCCACAATGGCGAGGGGGCATCCAGCTATGTCGACTTCGAAAGCGTGGTCAAGCATGCGGGCTACGAGATGGTGCAAAAGCGCGGCGGCGGCGATCCATTGAGCTCGATGATCGGCAACGCGGCGATCGACCTCTTCACCAAACCGATGGCGCAGCTTGCCAAAGCGTGGGCGGTGCGCAAGGTCAACGATGGCGACCGGGAAGTGCAGATGCCGGGTGCGGCCGTGGCGGCCTCCCTGGTCGTCCTGCATCGCAATGGCGACACCGCCTATACAGATTTCAAAGATAATAAGGGGCAGGAGTGGGAAGTCCACCTGGCGCGCGGCGACGACGGGCAATGGCGGGTCGTTGAGATCAAGAACATCGAGCAACTGCTGGAAAAGTTGCAGCGCGAAGAACAAAAGAATCTCAATGCTCCGTGACGAGCTGGTTACGCGCTAGTTTTGAACCGCGTTTACTCTGCCTCCAGCGACGGGTAGAATGATTGACGCGCGGGCGAACCTATGAGGCTCGGCCGCGCTTTAGCATTTACCCCAAGATGAGACGCCCAGACATCAGAAATTTAGCGATCGTCGCTCACGTCGATCACGGAAAAACTACTTTGGTCGACGCGATGCTGCGTCAGTCTGGCGTCTTTCGCGCCAACGAGCAGGTGATCGACCGCGTGATGGATTCCAACGCGCTCGAGCGCGAACGCGGCATCACCATCATGGCGAAGAACACCTCGATTCTGTGGGGCGAGACGCGAATCAATATCGTTGATACTCCCGGCCACTCGGACTTTGGTGGCGAGGTCGAGCGCACGCTATCGATGGTCGACGGAATCCTGCTGCTCGTCGACGCCTGCGAAGGGCCGCTGCCGCAAACGCGATTCGTGCTGAAGAAGGCGCTGGAATCGAACCTCCCGGCGATTCTCTGCATCAACAAAATCGACCGCGCCGACGCGCGTGCGCCCGAGGTCCTCGACGAGGTCTACGATCTTTTCATTGACCTGGGTGCGAACGAAAGTCAGCTCGATTTTCCGGTCCTCTACACGCAGGCGCGCACCGGCACCGCGTCGCATCGCCTCGACGTTCCAAGCGACAGCCTGATCCCGTTGTTCGACGCGATCGTCGCGCATCTGCCGGGCCCCGAAGTGGATCCTGACGCGACTCTTCAGTTCCAGGTCAATAATATCGACTACGACGACTACGTCGGCCGCCTTGCGGTCGGCAGGATCATCGCCGGCTCGATGACCGCATCGCAAAACTATTCGCTGTGCCGGCGCGACGGGAAAACCGTGGTGTGCAAGGTCGCGCATATCTATGGATGGCAGGGGCTGAAGCGGGTCGAAGTCGAGACCGCGAGCGCCGGCCAGATAGTGATCGTCGCCGGCGTCGAGGACATCGCGATCGGTGAAACGATCGCCGATCTCGAAAATCCGCGCCCGCTGCCGCCGATCCGCATCGACGAGCCGACCGTCGCGATGACTTTCTCCGTGAATAACTCGCCGTGGGCCGGACGCGAGGGAGATTTCGTCACCTCGCGCAAGCTCGGCGAGCGAATCGAATTCGAAGCGCGGCGCAACGTGAGCACCCGCGTCGAGCAGCTCACGCATGATTCGTGGCGCGTGATGGGCCGCGGCGAGTTGCAGCTCGCGGTGATCGTCGAGACGATGCGGCGCGAGGGCTATGAGATGCAGGTCTCGAAGCCCACCGTCATCACCAAGCAATCCGACGGCCAGATCCTCGAGCCGATGGAGATGCTGGTCATCGACATCCCCGCCGAATGCATCGGCGTCGTCACCCAGATGCTCTCGACGCGCAAGGGCAAGATGCGCACGATGGTGACGCATGCGAGCAGCCGGGTCCGCCTGGAATATGACATCCCTGCGCGCGGACTGATCGGGTTTCGGGGCAGATTCCTCGAAAACACGCGCGGCAACGGCCTCATGAACACGCTCTTCAACGGATACGCGCCGTGGACCGGGACGATTCGCTCGCGCGCGAACGGAGCGATGATCTCCGACCGTGAAGGAACCACCACTCCGTACGCTATCTTTCATTTGCAGGAGCGCGGGATATTCTTCGTCGGTCCTGGCGAGCCGGTCTACGAAGGGATGATAGTCGGCGAGTACGCGCGCGAGATAAACTTGCCGGTCAACGTATGTCGTGAAAAAAAGCTCACCAATATGCGCGCCTCGGGTCACGACGAGGCAGTGCGCCTTTCGCCTCCGCGCGTGCCTACTCTCGACGCGGCGCTCGAATGGATCGACGAGGAAGAACTCGTCGAGGTTACCCCGAAATCCGTGCGGCTGCGCAACCGCGTGCTCAGGACCGCGCTGCGCAACAAGCACCGCATTGGATTCACCGACGCGCCGCCGGCAGAGATGGCTGAGGGCGACTGACCACTTCGCGGGACCGGCCAACGGCGCCAGAGCGGACGTGCTAATCGCGTCACGGCAATCATGAGACTGGCCCGAATCGCCGCGCTCCTCGGACTCCTCACGGTGATCCTGGTCGGTGGTTCGGCGGCCCTGATCGTTTTCAACCAGGCGCGCATCGTCGTCTACGTTCTGGCTTCGGTCAGAAATCGCACCGGCGTCGATATCATTCCTCGCTCAAGCTCGGTGCATCTTGGCCCTCATCTGATCGTCGTGCTCGACGAGCCGCAGGTCATTGCCGACGGCCATGAACTCGTCAAGCTCAAAACGCTCCGCGCGATCGTCTCCTATCACTCGATTTTCACCGCCACCGGACTTCCACTCTACAAGCTGACCGCGACCAGTCCCGAAATCACGCTCCCCGTACCTTCATCCAACGCTTCCGCGGTTCCGATGCCGCGTCCGGGACCGCAGACGACCGCCGCGCTCAATGACGTGCTGCGCTCGCTCGCGCGGATTGCATGGAACGTTGAGGCGAGCGACGCCACGGTGCGTTATTCCGATGGCACGCCGCTTGCCAATCATGTGGAAATCACGGCGTATCGAACGCGACGCGAGCCCAACCGCTGGCGGTTCGCGTTCGACGGTTCGATGCTCGGCGCGCCCGTCGCCGGAGCGCAACTGAGCGGCAGGCTAAGCGTCGGTCCCAGCAGCGACATTGCCTCCCGACGAATTTGCGCATGGAGCGGTATGGACCTGGAACGTGCCGCTGAACGGAATCGAGGTGGAGGGCCTCGCGCTGGTCGGGCGCGATGCAGGCGAGCGTCAAGTTCCGGCTCCACAACGATGGCTCGTTGACTGGCGCGACCGACGCCAACGCGCAGAATCTGCTGCTCAAGGGCGATCGGCTTACTCACACCGATCGAGCTCGGCGGCTATTCCCTGCACGCCGGGTTGAACATGACCGACGGCAGTTATGCGCTGACGCAGATCGTTTTGCGGCGCGTCGACACTCCGCTGCTGTCCGGCGACACGGTGCTGAGCGGTCCCAATGGCGACCATCCCGAACTCGGAATTCATCTCCACCCATTTCATTTCGACGCTGGCGCCCTCAAGCAAAGATTGCTCTCAGTCCGCCGCCTGCCGGCCGACGTGGTGGAAATGATCAAGCGGATTAAACCGGGCAAGGTGAGCGTGGGCGGTGCGACGCTGAGCGCCGCGCTGCAGGAAATCAGCACCGCGCCGCTCGAGACGATTCGCAAGAACCTGGTTGTCGGCGGCATGATCGAAGATGCCGGCTTCGTAATTCCTCCCGAGACCAAGTTGCCTCCGGTCGAAGATCTGAGTGCGCAGTTGCGCTACGAAAAAGGGATCCTGACTATTTCGCAGGGCTCCGCAAAGTTTGGAAACTCAACATTTAATGATCTGACTGCGAGCGCCAACCTGGCTGGCGGAATCGACGGCGCGGACTATCGAACCAGCGTTGACATGAAGGCCGATCTCGCCGAGCTGCATCCCGCGATCGCAAGATTCCTTGACTTATATCAAGTGAGGGAACGCGCCAGGTTGGAGCGCCTGAGCGGTCGGGTCGATTTGGTCGCGAACGCTTCCGGGAAATTGAGCGCCACGAAACCGGTGCCGCCGACCAATTTTCAGATCCGCGCCGACGCGGTGGGCGCCGTGGTGACACATCAAAGGCTCCCCGGGCCCGCTCGAGGTCCGGCGGGGCAATGTCGCGATCACGCCGAGCTCAATCAAGTTCAACCATCTGATGCTTTCCGCGACCGGTGGCGATGCGACCCTCGATGGCGAATTGAATTTCGTCTCACCCGGCGTCGCGGTTCACGATTGACCCTCGACTTTCATGACTTCCCGTCCCAGCTCTGGGTCACGCTGCTGATCGATCCCAGCGACTTTGCGGTGAGCGGGCCGATCGGCGGGCGCGTGGTCGTCAACAGCGATCCTCGCGATCCTTCCCGCTTCACGCCCGAAGGAAAGTTGACACTCGCCAATGGTAACGTGCAGTTCAACTTTTTGCGCGCGCCGCTGCTGGTGCAGGGCGCGACGCTGACGATGCATCGCAAGTCGGTCGTGTTCTCGATGCCGGGGTCGAAGCTGGAGAATCAGGCCATCAACTTCAAGGTCACGGTGCCCGACTACACCCATCCCTCGATTCGTATTGACGCGATCGTTCAGAGGCTGGATCTCGAGGTCATGAAGTTCATCCGGATGCCGTGGTCGCCCGCCACGCCGCCAATCAATTTCAAAATTCCCGCCAGCGGTCACATCGAGGCGAGAGCCGGTAATCTCGGCGAATTTCAAATGACCGATCTGAAAACAGACTTCACCCGCAGCCCCGATACTTCCTGGCACGTCTACAACATGAGCGCGACCGCCTATCGCGGGAAGATGAAAATCGAGCTCATCGGTCGCGCGCCCGACAACTGGATCGAAATGAAGGGCAGCGTCGCCGACATGGATCCCGCGCCATTGTTCATGCTCGGCGGCAAGAATCCGCGCTCGCCGCTGCTCGGGCATCTCAACCTGGCCGCCGATTTGTGGGGCAACACCGACACCAACTTTTTCGAAACTCTCGCCGGCGATATGTCCATCACGGTCCGCGACGGCACCCTCAATAAATTCACCTTGCTCTCGCGCCTGTTGAGTTTTATCGACATCAAGAATTGGCTGAGCGCGCAGATTCCGGATCCGCGCGTGAACGGTGTGCCTTTCAAATCGATCATCGCCGATTTCAAGGGTAGCGGCGGTCTGTTTTATACCGACAACTTTGTGCTGCAGGGTCCGGTGATGGATATTACCGCGACGGGCAGCATCCAGTTCGGCGCGAGCTCGCTCGATCTGCAGGTCGGCATGTTTCCGTTCGATACTGTCAATTGGGTGCTCGATAAAATTCCACTGATCGGCGAGCGGATCGCCGGAACCGGCAAGCTGGTCGCGGCCTACTTCCAGGTGTCCGGCCCGATCGACGACCCTTCGATCGTGCCCAAGCCGATCACGTCGGTCGCGGAGTTCGTCAAGAAGACGCTCGGCATGCCGATAAACATCATTCGGCCCAACACCATCAAATGAACGGGTCGCGGCCCGCACTGATCGTCTTCTGCCGTGAACCCATTCCGCACCTCGCCAAGACTCGTCTGATTGGCCGACTCACGCCGCGAGGCGCTGCCCTGCTCGCCGACGCATTCATAGTCGATGCGCTCGCCAAGGCCGTGTCGGTCAATGCCTCCAGGATCGTGATCGCGGCGAGCGCGCCCGATGGCGCCAGCGGCAGCAAATACTTTCGCCGCATCGCGAAACGCTTCGGCGCCGCGCTCATCGATCAGGGTAGTGGATCGCTCGGCGCTCGAATGGCGCGGGCGCTCGAGCCGTTCGCATCGTTCGGCGCGCTGCTGATGGGCACCGATACGCCGTCGCTTCCGCCCGCCCTGCTCGAAAAAAGCATCGGCGCTCTCCGCCGCAATCGCATCGTAATCGCACCGAGCCTCGATGGGGGCTACTACGCGGTCGGCGTGCGCGGCGCGATGCCCCCAATCTTCACTGCGATTAGATGGGGCGGTCGCGGAGTTCTCGACGCGACTACCATACGCCTTAAACGCGCCGGCGTTCATTACGCGCTGGGACCCGCATGGTACGACGTCGATCGATGGAGCGACGTGATGATGTTGGCTGTGCATCTGCGACTCTCGCGAGCGGCGCGCCGATCGAGCGCATCGCCATGCCCCGCGACCGAGGCGGTCCTGGAGCGGCTTGGAGTCCTGCGCGACGATCGCTAGAGTACCCCGAAGAGTATTCCGATACCCGCCGACTCATGATCGACTTGATTCTGTACACCCGAAACGACTGCGAGCTTTGCCGCGAGATGGAAGAAATAATTGCGGCCGAACTGCCAAAATTCGACGCACAAATCCAACGAATTGAAATCGACGGAGATCCCGATCTGGAAACGCGCTTCGGAATCGAAGTGCCGGTCCTGTTCGTGAACGAGCGCAAGGCATTCAAGTACCGATGCACTCCCAAGGAACTGCGCAAACGCCTTCTGCGTGAGGTCGGTCGCTGAGTATGCCACTCCGAACGCCGCACAAGTTGAGAATTATTCTCGCAACCACTCAGGATGAAGAGCAGGCACTGTCAATCGCGCGCGCGCTGGTCTCCGAACGCCTTGCGGCCTGTGTGAACATCATCGGTCCGATCACGTCGGTCTATCGATGGCGCGACGCGATCGAGGACGACCGCGAATTTCTGCTGCTTATCAAAACTCGGGCGACGCTTTACATGAAAGTCGAACGCCGGGTGCGCGAGCTGCACACCTACGAAGTCCCTGAAGTACTGGCACTGACGGCGGATCGGGGCTCGCCTCCATACATCCAGTGGCTGCTCGACACGACCCGCGCGGCTCACACGATCGCCGCCTCGAGTACGAAGAAGCGGGCGAAAAATCGCCCAGGCACCTCGCGATGATCAGGATTGCCATTTCCGGTACCGGCGCGATCGCCGAGCGCGCGCACATCCCGGCGTTGATGAGCGTCGCCGACGCGAAAATTGTGGCGTTGCAGAGCCGTACCGTGGAGAAAGCCGATCGGGTCGCGCACTCGATTTGGCCCGGTGCCGACGAACGCCCCAAAACCTACTCGGATTTCGACGCAATGCTCTCGCGCGAGCATCCAGACGCGGTCTGCGTCTTCACGCCTAACCATTTGCATTGCGAGCTGACACTAAAAGCGCTCGATACCGGCGCCCACGTGCTCGTTGAAAAACCGATGGCGCCGACGGTCGGCGCCGCACGAAAGATGGTCGATGCGGCCGCCAGGGCAGGGCGCGTGCTGATGGTCGCGATGCAGCGGCGGTTCGGAGGACTCGAACGCGCCATCAAGGATGCGGTCTCGAGCGGCGCAATCGGAAAACCGCACTTCATCCGCGCTCGCCTCTCGCACGGCGGCCCGGAATCGTGGGCGCCCGGACAGAACTGGTTTATGCTGGCCTCTGAAGCTGGCGGCGGCGCGATGCTCGACCTCGGAGTCCACGTCGCGGACCTCGCAATTTGGATCATGGGGGAAATCGAATCGATTTCTGGGAAGGTCGCGACGCTCGTGAAGGAGATTGATGTCGATGACACCGGCGCGATGATCTTGCAATTCAAATCAGGCGCGATCGGTGTCGTCGAAGCGAGCTGGAGCAGCATGCCGCCGCTCTCGGTAATGGAAATTTACGGCACCGAGGGCCGCCTGATGATTGGTTACCCGCGTCAGGATATAGCAATCCTGAAGGCCGACGGTACTCCTGCCCCGGGATTCTCGCGCGAAGAAGTGCTGAGTCGATTCGATCCGCACGATCTGCTCGCTCCTTTTCGCGCGCTGGCGGCGAATTTTGTCGCTTCGATCCACGGCCTTGCGACGCCCTCGCCCGACGGCAATGACGGTCTGCGCGCTGTCGAAGCGGTCGAAGCCTGCTATCGTTCGTCGCGAACCGGAACTCGCATCAAGCTGCCATTGGATTAGTAAATCCAGATGTTTCGCGAATCGATCAAAAGGATGGCTCCCTATAGTCCCGGCGAGCAGCCGCGCCCGGGACAGCGCATTATCAAGCTCAACACGAACGAAAATCCGTATCCGCCGTCGCCGCGAGTCGCCCGCGCGATTGCCAGGGCTATCGCCGGATCTGCGCTGCGCCTGTATCCAGCGCCGCGCGCCGATGAGTTCGTGGAAAGCGCCGCGCGGATTTACTCCATGCCTCGCACCATGATCCTCGCGGGGAACGGATCCGATGAGCTCCTCGCGATGCTCTTTCGCGCGACGCTGGGCGCTGGCGACACGGTAGCTTACTCGGTGCCGACCTACTCGCTGTACGATACCTTGGCTCTGGTGCAGGAGGCTCGAATCCTCCATTTCCCGCTGGGGATCGACTTCGAGCTTCCGCTTGACGATCTCGCAGCCGCGCGCGCCAATCTTACTATCGTATGCAACCCGAATTCGCCGTCGGGAACACTCGTTCCGCGCCGCAGCCTGGCTGCGCTCGCCAGGCGACTCGGCGATAGATTGCTCGTGATCGATGAAGCATACGTTGACTTCGCCAATGAGAACGCACTCGCGCTCGTGCGCCGCCATCGCAACGTCGTGGTTCTTCGCACGCTCTCGAAGTCGTACTCGCTGGCCGGGATGCGGCTGGGCTTGTGCTTCGCGCATCCGTCGGTGATCGACGCGCTGATGAAGGTGAAGGACTCTTACAATTTGAGTCGGGTCGCGCTTGCCGCCGGTGCGGAGGCGTTGCGCGACTCTGCCTGGATGCGGCGCAATGTCGAGAAAGTACGGCGTACGCGGGCGCATACCGAGGCGCGACTGCGCGCGCTCGGCTTCATCGTGCCGCCCTCGCAGGCAAATTTCGTGCTGGCGCGAATGTTCGGCCGCGACATGGCGCCCGTCGCGCGCGGGCTCCGGCGGGCTGGAATTCTGGTCCGCCACTTCGCGACGCCGATGCTTCGCGACGCGCTTCGCATTTCCATCGGAACTCCCGCCGAGATGACCGCCCTGTTCAAAGCGTTGGCGCCGTTGGTCCGCGCGGCTCCGTCGCGGCGTCGCGTGCGGACGTGAGCACGTGGGAAACCTGATGGCGGCAGTCAAGCGCCTGTTCGGAGCATTCCGATCGTCGCGCGAATCCAGCAAAAAGTCCGATTCCGAAACGCGTTCATCCATTGAGTGGGTTGTCGCCGGTCTCGGAAACCCCGGCGATGAATACGCGCGCTCGCGGCACAACTCCGGATTCATGACTATCGATCGAATCGCCAAAGCCAATGGCGTCGAGCTTGGTCGCCGCAAGTTCAAGGGCCTCATCGCTGAAGTCGTCCTGGCCGGCAAATCCGCGCTGCTGGTGAAGCCGCAGACCTTTTACAATCTGAGCGGCGAGTGCGTGGCAGACCTGCTCGGATACTTCAAAATCGCACCCGAGCGCCTGATTGTGGTGCATGATGAACTCGATCTCGAGGCGGGCCGGCTGCAAATCAAACGCGGTGGTGGCGACGCAGGCAATCGCGGCGTTCATTCGATCGCGGAGGCTCTGGGAACGACTGAATTCATCCGCGTACGAATCGGAATTGGCCGCCCCCCGGATCAGGATGAGAACAAGGACTACCTGCTGAGATCGATGAACTCCGTCGAACGCCAGGCGCTTGCCGCCAATCTCGACCGCGCCGCGAACGCGGTCGAGGCGATCGCAGAGTCGGGACTGGAACGCGCGATGAACCGTTACAATCAGCGCGGATAGATTGCACGGTGGGTCGTTGAACCGTAATAACAAAATGTGGGAAAGTATAATCAATCTGTTGACTTAGTGACTCGTGTCGCGCTAGAGCAGTTTGCATTGGGGCTCTCGTCGCGTGACGGCGGGTACGTTTGGCGCTCCGTTCGGCTGCTTTGTCGCTCCAAGACGAAAGAGAACCGGATAGGGTTTCACCCCATCGGCCACCCGCATAGCGCGCGGTCCTCGTAAACCTCGTGGGGAGGGGCTGCGAATGCTTTACGAAAACAAAACCCGCTTTAAAAGAGCGGAGGACGCTCTGCGCTTCTATTTTCGTCTGCGCGAGTTGCTGCATCGAGGCCGCGCCACGCGTCTGGTCGCCGATGAACTGCCGACGGTCGCCTGTCCGAGCGCTGCAAATGCGATCGACGACTATCAGTGCATCGGCTGGTGCATGAGAGGACTCGGCGAGCTTGATCTGTGGTTGCTGAGCGAGGTCTACGGGCCAACATGTTTCGGAGTACACCGGCGAACCCTTTCCCACGCGCGTAAAGCGGGCGTGTTCGAGTTCCCCAACCGCAAGTTGCGTTTGCGGCAGATCGGCCTGATCCATCATCACGCGCTCGGGGTGGTGAGCCGGCGCTTGAGCGGCTTGGGCATGATTCCGCAGCCGCAAATCATGCTGGCCGCACTAGTCCGCCGCCGGCTGAGAGCCGCGGAAGAACAAGCACGCGTCCCTGGCAACCACGCCGCTAATCAATGACCGGTGTCCAGTCGACAACGCGCGGGCTCTTCCGCTGCGTAAAAAATCCTGTACCTTTAGGTCCACAAGGACACTGACGAAGCGAAGTGAAGAAACCAGCCGTGAGCGAAGATCAGACGAACCAGCAGCCTGGCGCGCTTGCCCATGGCGCCGCAGAGGTTATCTCGCCCGCTGAGTTCGCGGCGAAGGTCGCGCTGGAACGACCGCTGAGAATCAAGCTCGGGATGGATCCGACTGCGCCCGATCTCCATCTCGGCCACAGCCTGACTCTGAAAAAGCTGCGCGATTTCCAGCGCGCCGGACACACCGTCATCTTTCTGGTCGGCGACTTCACCGCGAAGATCGGAGATCCTACCGGCCGCTCCGAGACCCGCCCGCCCCTGAAACGGGAACAGATCACGCGCAACGCCGAAACCTATCGCACCCAGGCGTTTCAGATTCTCGATCCCGATCGCACAGAGGTGCGATTCAACAGCGAATGGATGGACGAGCTAGGGGTGCGGAAGTTAATCGAAATTGCCGCGCACATCAGCGTCGCGCGTCTCCTCGAGCGTGACGACTTCGAGAAACGGCTCGCCGACCAGGAGCCGCTCTTCCTGCACGAACTGCTCTACCCGCTCGTCCAGGGTTACGATTCCGTCGCGCTCGAAGCTGACCTCGAGATCGGCGGCACCGACCAGAAGTTCAACATGCTGCTTGGCCGCGAGCTGCAACGACATTTCGGACAGACCCCGCAAGTCGTGATGACGATGCCGCTGCTCGAAGGCCTCGACGGCGTGCGCAAAATGTCCAAGTCGTACGGCAACTACGTCGGCCTGACCGACAAACCCGAGGACATGTACGGCAAGCTCATGTCGATACCCGACTCGCTGACCGTTCGATATTACGAATTGCTGACCAGCGCCCGGCCGGAGGAGGTCGCGGCGGTGAAGTCAGGCTCGATTCATCCGATGGAAGCGAAAAAGAAACTCGCGGAAACGATCGTCAGGGAATATCGCGGTGAGGACGCGGCGCTTCGCGCCCGTGAGTACTTCGAAAGCAAGCATCAGCGCCGCGAGGTTCCGCCCAACGCCCAGGTCTATCGAATCGCCGAGGATCTGTGGATTTGCGAACTGATGAAACAATTGCAGTTCACCGCCTCCACCAGCGAGGCTCGCCGACTCTTGAGCCAGGGCGCGGTGCGCGTCGACGGCCGCACAATTACCGACGTGAATTTTCGCTTCGTGCCGGGCGAGCACAAGGTGCTCGAAGTGGGAAAACGGCGAGTCGCTCGAATTGAGCCGTGACGACGGCGCGCGCCGCACTCGCTGCTCGATCAATCTTTTCGATTCTTCTCCGCCAGTGCCACAGCTTCGCGCAGCTTTTCCATCGTCCGCGCGAGCGCCTTGGTGTAGCGCTGCTTGGTCCAGGGTTCCTTGGTCCGCATCTTGAGCCATCCGAGCTTCACCGCGTCGGGCTTGTTGCCCATCTCACCGGTGGAAACCTCGATGATCGCGCGTTCCTCGACGCTGAGAGAATCGAGCACCTCGCGCTTGAGGTTTTGCAGAAACCCTGACTTGAGGTCGATATCGATCTTCATCGCACGCGGAAATTCCGCCTCTGAGCCTAGACCATCGCCTCCGTATGCTCAACCGGTTCGACTTTGTGGACTCGAGTTTTGCGGACTCTTTGCGTCCGAGCCCCGGAATGCCGCCTGCGAAGAAGATGGACGCTACTCTTCTTCGACGGCTTGCCGGATCGAATTCAAGATGAACAAAAATTGGCTCGGCGCCGATACGCGGCCGAGCATGTTGACTTTCTGCAGCACCTTGAGTTCCTGGTCGGTAACTTTGTGACGCGCGAGCACGCCGCGGTTGGAGATAAACCTGCGCCACGCGTTGTCCGACCGTTTGGCCGGCGAAGCCTCGGCCCGCGCCCCGATAATTCCTTCCGCCTCGGGATGGGTGAGCAGGAACAGGCGTTGCTTGTTGAGTTCGAGCGTATCGGCGAGCCGGGCCAGCAGCGATAGCGACGGTCGCCGCCGGCCGTTCTCCAGGTATGCGACGTGGCTGGCCTTGACCCCGAGCTTGCGCGCGAGTTCGCGTTGGGTAAGCGCGTATGCCTCGCGGCGTTGTTTGAGTACCTGTCCGAGAGTCTCTTTTTTCATGGTTGATTTTTCCGCTCGTCCCGTTTGTCGGAGTGTTGGTTGAAGGTTCTGTCTAACAATCGTTCGGCTGGACCAAACGGCCGTTATGAACAAGTAGTGTAGGATGACGGCCGTGCGAGTTGCAAGCCTTGACGGCGTGATCCGTCGGCTTGTTATCTTGTATTAACAGATTGACTTGATTATGCTCACATCTGGTGGTCGAAATGTGGCACGGAATCGTCATCTGCGAACGTCCCAAAAGGCGGCAAGTGTGAAGATTTCACCAGGCCGCGTATCTTCTGAACCGCCGCCCGGCTCTGGTTCTCACATGAAATGACTCTCGAATGGTGAAGGTGAAGGGGGGCCTTCGCCTTTTCCCGTTCCAGGTTCGTTCCGTCCGGCGAATCCGGCTCGCCGAATCCATCTAGCCAAATCTAACTGGCCGACGGCGGAGGAAGCTCCGGCCTCTGACAGCCACCGCCTCCTACGCAGTTCACGCCCGCACCCAGGTAAGTCAGCCCCGCTTTGAACGGAAAAAACATGTAGTTGAGCGGAGTGTTAATCGGATCGAATTCCTGCGGAGCAGCCTGCGCCCGCGCCTGCTGCTCGACGTGCTGCTTGGTATTGGTTTCGACGTCCTGGATACTCGCGACCCGCTCGTCGGAGCCGAAAATCGCGGCCTTGCCCGTATCGAGCCATACGTAGCGCAACACGCTCGCGCCGCTATGATTTGGATCTGCGATGTTGTCCTTCAGATCGGGCTGGCCCATCGCCTGAACCGTCTGATCGGGCGTCATACCGGCGCTCAAGGTCCCGCTTTTTGTGGTCGAGCACGCGACCGCGGAAAGCATCAACACGCCCAAAACCGTTCGCGCCATAAAAATTCTCGGCGTCATCATCAGATTCTCCAACCTCACTGTGGAGCTAACATACTACCGACATTTGCGGCAATACTGGAATGCATATTCTTTCCACTTACGCCGCCGCATGGTGACATGGCGACTATGCATGACGACGAACAAATCCTCTTTGTGTACGGCTCGCTGATGAATCCGGCCAAGCGCGTCGAACTGCTCGGCCGCCCGATCGAAGCTTCCCCGGCATGGCTCCATGGCTACCGGCGCGGGCAGAAGCGTTATCATTTCGTCGTCGCTCAAGGGGGCGCGATCACCGACGGCGCAATCCTCGAAGGCCTCGGTTCGCGCGACCTCGCCATCCTGGACGCTTACGAGGAAGTGCCGCGCCTCTACACCCGCGAGCGGATCGAGGTGCTCACCGCCGACTCGAGCCGGCTCGAATGCTGGACTTATCTACCGACCGAATGGGCGAACGTGAAAAGTGAAAAATGAAAAATGAAAAGTGAAACGGGAAGCGGGAATAATGACCTCGTCCGCCTGCGTCACTTCGCTTCCGCCGACGGCGGCTTGGGCTGCTCCCCGCGCTTGAGGCCGAACTTTTCGATCCGGTATTGCAACGTCCGATAACTCATCGTGAGCATCTTGGCCGCCTTCGCGATCACCCAGTCGTTGCGCTCGAGCGCCTGCACGATTGCGTCGCGCTCGAACGTCTCGAAATTGAAGCCCTCGCTCGGAATCTCGAACTTGTCGCCGCGTTGACGGTCGCCGGGCTTCGCCGGCGTCTTACGCGAGAGGACTTCCTGCGGCAAATCTCGCGGCATCACTCTGTCGCCCTCGCAGAGCAGAATCGCGCGCTCGATTGCCGACTCGAGTTGCCGCACGTTTCCCGGCCACGAGTAATCGAGCAGCACTTCCATCGCCTCGCGGCTGATTTCCTTGACCCGTTCTTCCGCCAGATGCCCAAACTTCGCCAGCGCGTGATTCGCCAGCAGCGGAATATCGCCGCGCCGATCGCGCAGCGGCGGCAGTGTCACCGTCACCACATTCACCCGGTAATAGAGATCCTCCCGGAAGCGGCCCTCACCGACCTCCTCGGCAAGGTTGCGATTGCTCGCCGCCACCAGCCGCACGTCGATACGAAAGGAATCGTTGCCGCCGACCCGGCGCAGTTCTTTTTCCTGCAGCACGCGCAAAATTTTCGCCTGCAGAGCCTGCGGCAAATCCGCGATCTCGTCGAGAAAGAGCGTCGACTTGTCGGCACTCTCGAAAAGACCGATCTTGCGCTCGTTGGCTCCGGTAAAGGCTCCCCGCTCATGCCCGAACAGCTCGTTCTCGATCAGACTGTCGGGAATCGCCGAGCAATTGATCGCCACGAACTGACGCGCCGCACGCGGCGACAACCGATGGATCGCCTTCGCCACGACTTCCTTTCCGGTTCCGCTCTCGCCCTGGATCAATACCGTCGAATTGGACGGCGCGACCCGGCGCACCAGCCGGATCACTTCCTGGATCGCCGGGTCTTGCCCGATAATTCCCTCGATCTCGAACTTGCCTTCGAGCCGCCGCTTCAGCAGTTGATTCTCCGCCTGCAGATTCGCGAGCTCCGCCGCCTTCGCCACCGTCATCACCAGCGTCTCGCGATCGGTCGGCTTGGTCAGGTAGTAGAAGGCGCCGGTCTTCATCGACTGCACCGCGCTGTCGATCGTTCCGTGCGCCGTCAGCACCACCACCTGGCTGCCCGGATATGCGCCGCGAACTTTCGCCAGCAGCTCCTCGCCCGACATTCCCGGCATCATCAGGTCGGTCAACACCACGTCGAAGCGCGACAGCGCGAGCAGCTCCATCGCCCGCTTTCCCACCGCCGCTTCCTCGACCGCGAAGCCTTCTTCGCGCAGCGTGTCCGCGGTTATCTGCCGTTCGAGGTCGTTATCTTCAACGACCAGTACTGATGCCTGCGTCATGATGTTCCTGCACCGCGCTGAGCGGGAAGCTGAAACTTACCATCGTTCCCGGTCCGTCGGAATTCGGCCCGATCACGATCGAGCCGCCGTGCGACTCGACGATCGCGCGCGAAAGAAAAAGCCCAAGCCCGATTCCCTCGCGCTTGGTGGTGAAGAATGGCTCGAAAACATGATTCACCACCTCCGCCTCGATTCCCGCTCCCGTGTCCGAGAAGGTTATCATCATCGCGTTGTCGACGCGCCGAAACGAGATTCGCATCGTCCCGCCGTCCGGCATCGCCTGGATTGCGTTGGCGACCACGTTGATAAAACAGGTGCGCAGTTTTTCCGCGTCCGCGTTCATTATCCCGGGCACGTCCTTGCCCTCTTCGACGAGATCGATCCCCTGGCTCTTCATTTTCGATTCCGACAGCGCGACCACCCCATCGACCAGCAGATGCACATCGATGGGCGCCGGAAAAATTTCAATTGGGCGGCCGTAATGCAGAAAGCTCTGCACCAGCTCCGACAGGCGACGCATCTCGTCCTTCATGATCACCAGCTGATGCAGAAACGCTTCGCGATCCGGCGCTTGCTGCGGCGCATAACGCGCGCGCAACTGGTCGAGCGCCAGACTGATAAAATTCAGCGGGTTCTTGATCTCATGCGCGAGACCGCCGGCCAGCTGCCCGAGTGCGGTAAATCGCTCGAGCCGGTTAAGCTCATGCTCCCGCTCGCGCGCATGCCGCAACTGCCCAACCATGTCGTTGAAGCTTCGCGTCAGGAGCCCGATTTCGTCGCGCCGATGCGCCTCCGGCACCGGCTCCAGTCCGCGCGCGGCAATATTCTGCGCCGCGTTCGCGACCGCATGAATCGGCTTCACGTATCGATCGGCAAGGATATACGCGAACACCAGCCCGATCGTGAAAATCGCAAACGCGATCATCAGTTGCCGGGTGCGATTCTCCGCCAGCGGCTGCGCGAAGTCCGCAAAATTCGCGACCACCTGCACGTAGCCCAGCAGATGATCCTCGACCTCGACCGGGATCAGGTACACCGTCGTCTCCGGCGCGAGCGGCCCCAGCTTGCCGGCCGGAATCGTCACCAGGGCGTCGGGATGCTTCAGTTGCTCGGGGGTCAGCCACTCGGCCTGCTTGGGCCGGAGCGCCGCCCCGATCAGATGCGGATTCGAACTGTTGATGATCAGGTTCTGACTCGACGCGATCGATACTTCGAGTCCCATCGTGTGCAGATTCTTTACGTAGCTGTTAAGCCGGTCGCGATCGGTGTCTCCAACCGCAGTCAGTTCCTGCACGCTGATCTGGATCACCCGCGCAAGATCTTTGACCTTCTCTTGCGTCTCCGCGACGATCGCTTCCTGCGTCCCGAGACTGATCCACACCTCGGCGCCAAGCGTCAGGCCTAGCAGCCCGACCATCAACACGATCAGCTTCGCCTTGAGATTAAGCGCAGGCAACTTTAGCGCAGTAAGATTCAACGCCTATATTTATATCTGAAACCAAACCGTCATTGGCAGCGCTTTCAAGTTGAGCACCACGCCCTTATAGGCGTCGCGGTAGAGGGGTTAAGTTTCCGCTATCCGGCCTTCACATCAGTCGGCGTTTTTCTCATCACGAACATCCGCGTGCCGTATACCAGCGCGCTCAGCACGGCAACGATCACGATCAGCCGCTCGAAGCCGCCCACGTATCGGACCACCATCTCAAGCTGCTTGCCGAAGACATAGCCGAGCGTCACCACTATCGGCACCGAGATCAGCGCGCCCAGCAAATCGTAAATTAAAAACACCCCCGGCCGCACCCCGAAAGATCCCGCCGACAGGTAAATCAACGCGCGCAGACCCGCCAGGAACCGCGCATAGAAAATCGCGCGATGCCCATGGCGCTGCATGAATTTCTGAATCCGCTCGATTTGGATCTGCCGCCCCGGCCGCCCAATTCCAAAATACCGCACCCATCCCGTGCCGAAGCGCCGCCCCATAAAAAACAGCGAGTTGTCGCCCGCAACCACGCCGACAAACGCCACCGCCAGCGTGATCGGATACCGCGTGACCCCGCGATGCACCATGTAGCCACCCGCCAGCAACGCGACATCCTCCGGAATGGGCAGCCCAAGTCCGCACAGCATCAAGACCACGAACAATCCGAGATACGTGAAGTGTTCGATATACGCCGATATCAGCCCGACCAAACCTCAGCCCCCGTGAGCGTAGCGCGCACGCAGCGCGTCGCGGATTTGTTCGACTGGAACGCCCCGGTTCGCCATCGCCTCCGCATCGCGCGCCTCGCCCGTGCAGATGGGACAGGTGCTGCCATGGTTATCGCGGAAACAGTCGAGCAGGTTCTTATGCCCGTCGGTCTTGTCGCAGCCGCAGTAGCAATGCAATTGCGCGAGCAGCGCGGGGTCGCGCTCGGCGGCTTCGTACGCCTCCCGCACCTGGCCCTGGAAATTTTTCGGATCGAGCGTCACCCGCAATTGCCGCACCGGATCCGCTACTTCCACCATCCCCGGCGCCGTCTCCTGGGTCGAGACGTAGCCGCCATATGCCACCGCGACCACCAAAACCGCGCCCACCACGAGCACAGTTATTCCCTTGAAACCCTTGAACATGAATTACTCCCGCGCCCGAAATTATAGCATCTCGATGAATCTAAGGCTTTGCTGCGCAAAACTATATAGCGCGGCCGGCCGATGAGGTCCCCGTCGCGTGTGCGGCAGTCGTTTCAGGATATTCATCGCCAAAATCCGCCGCCGGAAGTTTCGTCGATCGAGCGGACGTCCGAGGATCAGCGCATACAGCTCCTCGAACTCCGCAAACGTGAATTCGCGCGGCAAGAGCGCGTTGGCGATATTGGTGTACTCGAGCTTCGACTTGAGCCGCTTCACCGCGTACGCCGCCATCAGCGAATGGTCGTAAGCCAGCTCCGGCAATTGCGTCACGTTGTACCATCGTCCGTTCGCATACTTGTCGCACGGCGCCTTGACCGCTTCTGCCACCGGGATCAGCGCCATGTACGCGACCGATACCACGTGCGCGCGAGGATCGCGCGAAGGATCTCCAAACGTGAAGAGCTGCTCCAGGTACGCGCCGCGAAGTCCGGTCGACTCGTGCAGCTCGCGCCGCGCCGCATCGTCGAGCATTTCGCCGCGCCGCACCAAGCCGCCCGGAAACGCCCATCGCCCGCGCCCCGGCCCGCGCCTCAGCTCCACCAGGTAGGTCTGCAGGCGGGCTTCGTTGATCGCGAACAGCACCGTATCGACCGCGACCATCGGCCGCGCCAATTCGCCGCTCACGATTGCCCGCGCATTCCCGCCTAGGCGCTCAGCTCGAGCATCTTCTCGAGCGCACGTTTCGCGCCCTCGCGCACTTCTTCGCTGAGTTCGATTTCGTAGCGCAGATGCCGCAGCGAATCGAGCGTCCCCTCGAGCGTGATCATCTTCATGAACCGGCATAGTTTGCACGCCTTGTAAAAATGCTTGTCCGGAATCTCCATCAGGAGCCGATCCGACAGCCCGCATTCCGTCACCACCAGGAATTTGTCCGCGTCGCTTTCTTTCGCATAGCGGACCATCGCGCTGGTCGACAACACCGCGTCCGCAATCGCGAGCACGTCGCGCCGGCACTCCGGATGCGCGATCACCTTGATTCCCGGAATCGCGCGCTTGACCTTGTTTACTTCCTCCGGAGTTATCTGATGATGAACGTAACAGTTTCCGTCCCATGAAATTATCCGTTTGCTCGTCTGCCCTTGCACGTAGTTGGCGAGATTCTGATCCGGCACGAACAGCACGTTGTTCGAGTCGATCCGCTCCACGATCTTCGTCGCGTTGGCCGAGGTGCAGCACGCATCGGAAAGCGCCTTCACGTCGGCGGTGCAGTTGACGTACGAAACAACTTTGAGATCGGGATAAATCTTGAGCAGCTCTTCCTTGCGCTCCGCCAGCGCATCGGCCGTCACGCTGTCCGCAAGCGAGCATCCCGCCTTCATGTCGGGCAGCAGCACCTTGCGCCCCGGATTGAAGACCTTCGCCGTCTCCGCCATGAAGTGAACTCCGCAGAAAACGATCACCTCCGCGTCGCGCACATCGCGAGCATTGCGCGCCAGCTCCAGCGAATCGCCGATAAAATCCGCAACCTCGAAAATCTCCGGCCGCTGATAATTGTGCGCGAGCACCACCGCCCGCCGCTGCACCTTCAGCCGCCTGATCTCGTCGATCATGCCCGCATAACGCTCGCATGCCTCGATCGTATAACTCTCGTTTCCAAGCGCCTCGAGCTTCCGATGCAACCCCGCTCCGGTCACCGCGCTTTCTGTTGATACGTCCATAACCAATCCTCTAAATACGCACGACTTCTCGAATTGCCCTACTTTGCGTCAATCTGACACTTACTCTAGAACGCCTCGCCCCCCGATGCAAGACAGCCTCGAGCACCACGCCCGCGATGGCGCATCGGCGCAGCCGTTTGCTAAACCAGTGCCAGCTATACTCGCGGATGCCGATTCTTAGGAGTTGATGTAATGGATGAACTTCCAGATCGCGACATCGTCGCTGCCGTTCGCGCCTTCATCGAGCGCGACGTCATCCCACACGCTTCCGAACTCGAGCATCGCGACGAGTACCCGCATCGCATGGTCGCTACGATGCGTCAGCTCGGCCTCTTCGGCGCCACCATCCCCGCTGAGTTCGGCGGCCTCGGCCTCAGTTTCCTCACCTACGCGCGCGTGATGGAAGAATTGTCGCGCGGATGGATGAGTCTCGCCGGCGTGATCAACAGCCACCTCATCATGGCCTACGTCATCGCGCATCACGGCACCGACGCGCAGCGAAAATACTTCCTGTCCGCGATGGCCACCGGCGAAAAACGCGGCGGTCTCGCTCTCACCGAGCCGCATGCCGGCAGCGACGTGCAATCGATTCGCACCACCGCGACTCGCCGCGGAGACGAGTACGTGCTGTCCGGCGACAAGATGTTCATCACCAACGCTCGCCATGGCACGATGCTCGCGGTCGCCGCCAAGACCAACCCCCGCGCCGAGCCCACTTACTCCGGCATCAGTATGTTCGCCGTCGAAAAAAGTGATCGTGGCCCAACCGTCAGCCGCAATCTCGACAAGCTCGGCTACAAAGGAATCGACACTTGCGAGGTTCTGTTCGACGATCTCGCCGTCCCTGCGTCACATCTGATCGGCGGCGTCGAGGGCAACGGCTTCAAACAGGTGATGAGCGCGCTCGAGGTCGGCCGAATCAATGTCGCCGCGCGCGCCGTCGGAGTAGGGCAGGCCGCCTTCGAAACCGCGATTCGTTATTCGCAACAACGCATCGCATTCGGCAAGCCCATCTGCCAGCATCAGGCGGTCCAGCTGATGCTCGCGGACATGGGCACCCGCCTCGAGGCCGCGCGACTCCTGGTCGCCAACGCCGCGCGCAAAAAAGATGCGGGCGAGCGATGCGACGTTGAGGCCGGGATGGCGAAGCTGTTTGCATCCGAGGCGTGCGCGAAAATCTCGCTCGACGCGATGCGCGTACTTGGCGGCTACGGCTTCATGGCCGACTTCCCGGTGGAAAGATTCTACCGCGACGCACCGCTGATGATGATCGGCGAGGGCACCAACGAAATCCAGGCGCTAGTGATCGCCCGCGGCTTGCTCGCCCGCTACCGGATTTAGGCGGTCACTCCGTCGCCAGCTCGTGGAGCGCCCACGCGCATTCCACCGGATGCGTAAACATCACTTCATGGCCGCTCTTGATAAACTTGAGCGTCGGATTTTTCAGCCGCGACGAAAAGTGCGGATGCCAATTAGGTGCGCCTGCGACCGGCGTCTGATCGTCCTCGCAAACTATGTAGCTGCTCGGAATCCTGGTCGCGAAGTAGGGCGCCATCTTCACCTTTGCCAGGAGCGGCGCAATCGGCTGCGGGCATAATGCCGACAGCACGTATTCGCGCAGCGCCGGCGCCATGTCGTTGGCGAGCCCGTTCAGAAAATCCGGTCCCATATTTTCGATCAGTGTCGAACGCTCCGGCAAAGTATCCGCCGCCGCCGCGAGCGGAGAGTTTTCGACATCGATAATCGTCTCATTGTCGAGCGCGACCATCGCCGTCACCCACACCACGCGTTTGATTCGCGCCGGAATCTTCGCCGCAACGCCCGGTATCGTGAGCCCGCCGAGGCTATGCCCCGCGAGCACCACGTTCTTCAAATCGTGTCGCTCGATAAAATCCGCGACGCTGTTCACGTAGCTGTCGAGCGTCACGCTCGCGCGATCGGCGCGATTCATCCCATGCCCCGGCAGGTCGACTGCGTATGCTCTATCGCCCAGTCGTTCCAGGTGATTGATCACCGCCGCCCAACACCAAGCCCCATGCCACGCGCCATGCACCAGCACAAAAGTCTCCGCCATTTTTTCTACCTCTTTTTCGAATCCTACGACTTCTCCTCGGACAAGGAGAGGTAATTCCGGCCCTCAAACTTCGAACAGGCGCGTAGCGCCGCATCTTTCTTTTAGTACTGGGTGCAGGGATCACCCCTGCCGAAGGAAGTGTGAAACCCACCGCGGGTTTCACAGTAAATTAAGTGATTTACCCTTCCCCCTACGACGCCACTGGCGTCACCGCCTGCCCATCGCGCATCGTCGGCGGCGGCACCACGATCACCGTCTCTCCGCCACTGAGTCCCTGCCGCACTTCGACGCCGTCCTGGAACTCGCGCCCCAACACCACCGGGGTCGAGCGCGCCGCGTCATTGCGCACCACCCACACCGAATTCGCGCTGCCCTCAGTGACGATCGCTTTCTTGGGCACCAGCACCATCGGCGCCGCCGCCTTCGTTGTCGTGATCGATTGGAAGGTGACCTTCGCGCTCATCTCCGGCTTGATAATTTTCAGATCCGGCTGCAGGATTCTGACCTCGACCTTGACCGTGCCCTTCTGCCGATCCGCCTCCGGATAAATCTTCACCACCTGCGCGGGGAACTCGTTATCGGGATAAGCATCGGGGATCACCGTCGCCGGCGTTCCCATCGTGACCTTCGCGATATCGCTTTCGTTGATATCGACTTCGCAGCGCAGATCGCTCAGATCCGCCAGTTGCGCGATATCGGTCGCGCCCCCGCCGGTCTGAATCACGCCGCCATAGTTAATCGTGTCGCCGACTTCGCGATACTTCTGCAGCACCACGCCGTTGATCGGAGAGGTGATCACCGTCTGACTTACGTTGAACTTCGCGAAATCGATCGCGCCGACCGCCTTCTTGAGCTCCGCCTCGGCGACCGAGAGCTGATTCTCCGCGTCGTCGAGCGAGTCCTTGGACTCGATACGCTCTTTGTATAGTGCACGCAGTCGCTCCGCGCGCGCCTGCTTCAGCACCACGTTGGCTTCCGCCAGGTCCCGATCCGCATACGCCTGCCTTAGTTGCGCCTGGTAGTCGCGATCGTCGATCCGCGCCAGCAGGTCGCCGACCTTCACCCGTTTGCCTTCCTCTATCGGCTCCTCGACGATTTGCCCGAGAATCTTGGTCCCGATCACAATATATTTGTGTTCCGTGACGATATATCCGCTGCCGGTCAGCACCGTTCCCGCCTGTCCCGCCTGCTTCACCATCACCACTGCGGTCTGCACTTCCGGCGGCCGGCCGATCGTCCGCTGATAGACCGCCCAACCCACGCCGCCCAGCACCGCGATCGCCGCGACGATAATCGCAGCCGGAATTATCCGGCTCGGGCGCTTCGGCTCCGCGCTGCGCGCAATGCGCAGCGACTCAAGCTCGCGAATATTCGGCCCCCTGGGCGTCTCCGTCGGCATAGTTCGTATAGTTAGATCGTTATCAAAATTCGTTTAGTTGGATCGCTTGGCTAGATCACTTGTTCCCCACGCGCCGGGGGCGATTCCCTCAAGGGAAGGGGCTAGGGGTTAGGTTACTCGGTCCAAGTAGTTAGATCATTACTTACAACCCTCATACACTCCTCAATGCATCCACCACCGCCATCTTCATCGCCTGCCGCGCCGGCAGCCATCCGCCAACCACGCCCATCACCGCCGCGAATATCATCGCCTCGATCACAATCGCGAACGTCACGTGAAAGCTGAACGCGAGCGTCGAGAAGGTCACGAAGTTGCCGAACGTGGTCGACAGCCCGTTGATCGGCATCGCCAGGATGATCCCGACCACACCCGCCGCCAGAGCCAGCACCAGCGACTCGAGCAGGAACGACGTCATCACCGCCAGCGGCGCGAACCCGAGCGCGCGCAAGGTGCCGATTTCCGTGGTCCGCGAGGAGACTGCCGCGTACATCGTATTCATCGCGCCAAAGATCGCACCGACCGCCATGATTATCGCAACGATCATTCCGAGGATCCGCATCTGGTTGGCGACTACCGCCTGGTCCTTGTAGTACTCGGACTCGGTCTCGCCTTGCAGATTTATCCGCGGATCGTCGGCCAACCGATGAATCAGCGCCTGCGCGTCGGCGCCGGGCGCCAGTTTCAAGCGCGCGTCGGCATAGTAGGCGCCGCGTTGCGCATCGTCCTGCACATTATGAATATCGCCCCAGACTTCCGACTCGAACGATCCGCCGTCGGCCGCCATGATTCCGACCACCTTCCAGTTGCCGCGCCCGAAATGAAGCGTCGAGCCGATCTCCATGTTCTTGTAATGACCCGTCAGGCCCTTGCCGACCACAACTTCATTGACCGAGGGATTGAACATCCGGCCTTCCACGATGTGCACTTTCTGATGCACTTTCAGCGCGACCGGCAGCACTCCTCGAATCACTATATTGTCGCGTCCGCCGCCGATACGTTCCATCAGCGCCTGCACCGGCAGCTCCGGCGACGCATCGGCCGAGCCGTCGGGCTCGCGCCGGATCTGGGGCAGAAATTTAAGAGCGTCGAACTGATCGATCTGGACCGCCGAGTAAGTCTCCGTGGTTGCACCCTTGCGCAACACGATCAGGTTGTCGGGATCCCCCGTATCTGAAATCGCCGAGTTAAGCCCCGCCACCAGCGCCATCACGATCACAAACACCGCCACGACCAGCGCAATCCCCCCGCCAGTCATGGCAGTAGAGATCCGCCGCACCAGCAAGGAGCGCACATTATATTTAATCGGAATAGCCATCTCTAATTCCTACGCCTCTCCCTTCGGGAGAGGCCGACGCCGCGTCGGGTGAGGGCGCAAACATCGAGCTCAATGCCATCCTCGACTCTATTTTTCCTCTCCGTTCCAAGGAGAGGGTTAGGGTGAGGTTTCACGCCCAGCGGTGTGCACTCTCCTTGTATTGACGTAACCACGCACGCCTCCTGCACGTTCACTGAAAAAACTAAGCCACCGTCCTCAACGCATCCACAATATTCCTCCGCGCCGCCGAACTCGCCGGCACCAGCGCGCTGAAGATCCCAATCAACACCGCCACGACCAGCGCCTCGACCAGCACCAGCGGCGGCATGCTGATCGATCCGAGCGGTCCGCCCAGATTGCCGACCGCAAAAACCTTGAGCACGACAAATGCCGTCCCGCATCCGATAAGCCCGCCGCTAAGCCCAATCAGCAGTGACTCCGCGAGCAGCAGCGCGAGAATCGTGCGCGCCCTGAATCCGATCGATCTCATCACCGCGATTTCGCCGCGCCGCTCTCGAATCGACATCGCCGCCGTATTCGCCGCGACCAGTCCGATCGTCAGCACCACGATAAAACCCAGCAGCTCGGCGATCTTGAAGAAGGTCCGATACATCTGCATGAAGTTGCCGAGAAACGCCGCTTCGGATTCCGACAGCGTTTCGTAGGACGAGTTGGCGAAGCCTTCGTCAATCGCCGCGATCACCTGGGGCACATTCTCCGGCTTGTCGACCCGGACCCACATGTTGCCCACGAAACCGGGCCGCCCGGCCGCCTCTTCAAGGTAGTCGCGCCGGAACAACAGGAAGTCGGGCGGCGCCTTGCCGCCGATCCTGCCGACGATCGTCAGCGTCACGTTGAACGGATACGCGGTACCTTTGAGCTGAATCTGCTGCCCCAGATGCAGGTTGAAGCGCTTCATCGTTCCGCCGCCCACCAGGCACGCGGTGCGAATTTTCTTGAACTGATCGAACTGCTCTTTGCTGATTCCCCAATCCGGCCACATTATATCGATCTGCTCCGAATCGACCGCCAGGTTGGGAAACTGATCGTAAACCTCGTGATAGACCCCGCCAAACCAGCTCTCCGCGACCACCGCCTCGACATGCGGAGTCGTAGCGACCCGCTGCTTGTATGCAATCGGGATATTGTAACTGAGCCCGGCCTTGTTATGCGTCGCAATCCGGGTCGACGACGCAGTATCACCGAGTATCTCGTTAGCCACAGTCGGGATGCTGACCAGCGCCGAAAAAATAAACAGCGACACCGCAATCGAAACCACGGTCAAAAAGGTCCGCCGCTTACTCCGCATCAAATTCTTGAACACCAGCGCAAAGTACTTCACGACTTACTCACTAACCTCTGCCGCTTCCGATTCCAGTCCGATCCTGCCTCTCCCTTCGGGAGAGGCCGACGCCGCGTCGGGTGAGGGCGCAAACATCGAGCTCAATGCCATCTCGACTCACGCGACCGTTCTCAACGCATCCACAATATTCCTGCGCGCAGCCGAACTCGCCGGCACCAGCGCGCTGAACAGCCCAATCAACGCCGCCATCACCAGCGTCTCCGCCAGCACCACCGGCGGCATGCTGATCGTTCCGAGCGGCCCGCCGACATTGCCAATCGAAAAAATCTTGAGCACGAAAAACGCCGCGCCGCATCCAATCAAGCCGCCGATAAGTCCTATTAGCAGCGACTCCGAAAGCAGCAGCGCCAGAATCGTCCGCGACCTGAACCCAATCGATCTCATCACCGCGATTTCGCCGCGCCGCTCGCGAATCGACATCGCCGCCGTGTTCGCCGCAACCAGTCCTATAGTCATCACGACTATGAAGCCCAGAATTTCCGCCATCCTGAAGAAGGTCCGATACATCTGCAGAAAGCCGCCGATAAACGCCGATTCCGATTCCGACACCGTCTCCGCCGACGAGTTGGCGAAACCTTCATCTATAGCGGCGATCACCTGCGGCACGTTGCTCGCCGTGTCGACTTTGACCCAGATCACATCGACGAAGCCCGGCCGTCCGGCCGCCTCTTCCAGGTAGTCGCGGCGGAAAATCAGGAAATTCGGCGGCGCCTTGCCTCCGATCGTCCCGACGATATTGAGCGTGACGTTGAACGGATAGATTCCACCCTTGAGCACGATCTGCTGGCCGACATGAAGATTGAAACGCTTCATCGTCTCGCTCCCGACCAGGCACGCGGTGCGAATCTTTTTGAACTGCGCGACCGACTCCGGCGAGATATTCCAATCGGAATAAACCTTGTCCACGACTTCGTGATCGACCGCGAAGTTCGGAAACTGATCGTTCACATCATGCAGAATTCCGCCGAACCAGCTCTGCGCCATCGCCGCTTCGACATGCGGCACGATCACGATCTTCTGCTTGTAAGCAACCGGAATAGAATAGGCCAGGCCGGCCTTGTTGTGAGTGGCAATCCGGGTCGACGACACGCTATCGCCAAGTATCTGATTGGCCACGGTAGGCATACTGACCAGCGCCGAAAAAATAAACAGCGAAACCGCAATCGAAACCACCGTCAAAAAGGTGCGCCGCTTACTCCGCAGCAAATTCTTAAAGACCAACGCAAAGTACTTCATGACTCAGTCACTACCTACTGCTCAGCGCGCCAAGTCCTTTCCAAATCGCCTCTCCCGGCATGCAGCTGGCGACAATCGCCACCCGCGGGAGAGGCAAGATCTCTCCTCACTCATAAAACTTCTAACCGGCGCTCCGCGCCGCATCCTGATCTTTTTCTCCCGCCACGGGAAGTCTGAAACCTGCGTGAGGTTTCGGTTTCCTCTATTCTCTTTCTCCTCTTCTCTCCCGTCACGCATGCGCCGCTTCCGCCGGCGCTCCGCGCTTGCCCGGCTCGACTCCGGCCAGCACGCCCTTATCGAGTCGATAGACGGTATCGACATACCGCTCCGCCCGAGGATCGTGGGTCACCATCACGATCGTTTTCTGAAACTGCCGATTCATATCGACCAGCAAGCCCAGGATTTCCTCGGCCGATTTCGCGTCGAGATCTCCGGTCGGCTCGTCGGCAACGATAATTGTGGGGTCGGCCACGATCGCGCGCGCGATCGCGACTCGCTGCTCCTGTCCGCCCGAGAGCTGGCGCGGATAATGGTCCATCCTGTCCGCGAGGCCGACCACCCGCAGCGCAGTCTCGACATGCTCCCGGCGCTGCGCCTTGTTGAGATTCGTCAGCAGCAAAGGTAATTCGACATTTTCGAACGCCGTCAGCACCGGAATCAGATTGTAGAACTGGAAGACCAGCCCGATATGACGCGCGCGCCAGCCGGCGAGATCGCGCTCTTTCATCCCGGTAATTTCCTCGCCGCCGACTGCGACCCGGCCGGTGCTCGCGTGATCGATTCCCGCGATCAGGTTCAGCATCGTGGTCTTGCCCGATCCCGACGGCCCCATGATCGCGACGAAGCGCCCGACCGGAATCTGCACCGTAACGTCGTCGAGCGCGCGGACTTCGAACTCGTCGCGCTTGTAGATCCTGGTCACGTGCTCGAGATCGATTGCGTACTTTTCATCCATAACCCTTTATCCTGTGAGCCGGCTCCGATTGATTTTCCCCGCCACACCGACGGTCGCCATAGCGCGCGGTTTGAGCGGCGATTTCGCGCGGCGCTTCCCTTGTAGTTCGCGTTTCAATTGCGCGCAAAGCCTGGCCAGCACGCGCGCCTTCGCCTTCGTGATAGCTCGTCCGAGTTCGGCCGTGACTATTCGCACCGGGCTCACCCCGACGCGGCGCATATCGCCGACCATCCGCGCCAGGATCGCGGTCCGCATTTCATCGTCGCGGCGCGAGCGCTCCATATGCTCAAGCGCAATCTCCGGTTCCTGGTCCGCGAAATAGATCTTCACCTGCGATTCGTCGAAGACGAACAGGGGCTGCGCCGGCTCGCGCAGCATGCGTCCAAAATGCTCCCGGCCCCTGGCCGTGATTGCATATACCTTCCGCGTCCGGCGCCCGTTGCGTTCGCTCCGCAGCGTAACCAGCCCGTCGCGCGCAAGCTTCTTGAGCGCCGGATAGATCGATCCGTCACTGACCCGGTAAAAGAACCCGACCGGATCCTGAAAACGATTCTTCAGATCGTAGCCGGTCGCTTCCGCCTCCTTCAAAAACCCCAGGATCGGAAACTTCACATCCATCCGCGGCGGCGTCTGCTCGATCTCGAACGCCGCTCCGCCCGCGAACAGCGGCGCCGTCCGCGTCCTGATCGATCCCTGAGTCATACCTATCAAGCCAATAGCTCGACTTGAGCTATGTGTCAACGGGCTGGGATGCTCCGGCCGATCACCCGGCCAATCATCCGGTCAAGATTGCTCGCACCTTCGTGCGGCGCGATCGCGGAACCAGCCTCCGCCAGCTCCCGCATGCGCGACGCTTCAGGCTCGGTCCCGAATACCACATCCCAAAACCGCGAGGTCACCCCGAAGATCGCATCGGGCTGTGCAAAATGATGCGCCAGATGCCGCGCCCGCAGCCGCTCTTCCAGCGCGCAAGCCGGCCGCGCAAAATGAATCCGGTAATGAATCAACTCGTAACCGGCAAATCCCGCCGCCACCCCACCGAACAAGATCACCGATGGCGCCGCCCCCCAAATCACCCACCCGCCGACCAGCACCACTGTCACCGGAATCCATGCCCCCAGTGCAAACACCGCACTAGGATCGCTATGATGCACCCAGTGCATCCGGCTGACGACCGTCCGATGCGCATGCCCGAGCACCCCATGAATCAGGTACTCGACAAACGTCCACGCAAACAATCCGGCCCCGAACCAAAGCGCATCGGCGAGCATGACGAAGATCGTAAGTCGCCGTCAGAAAGTTCGCAATGCAGCGTTCCGATTGCGCACCGGCACCGGTTGACTCGTCTAGTCAAGTATTACAATAATAGTGTATTCTACTATATAGCGACCCCGGAGGTTTTTCAATGTACGACTCGACCAACCCATTCCTGAGCGGAAACTATGCGCCGTGGCGCGAAGAGGGCGACGCCTATGATCTCGAGATCGAGGGCGAGCTGCCGCGTGAACTCAACGGTGCGCTGTATCGAATCGGGCCGAATCCGCATTTCAATCCGCCGGGGCGGTATCACTGGTTCGACGGGGACGGGATGGTGCATGCGTTCATGCTGCGCGACGGGCGCGCGGCGTATCGCAATCGCTACGTGCGGACGGACGGGTTGAAGGCGGAGATGAAAGTGGGGCGGGCGCTTTACGGCGGGTTGATCGAGCAGCCGCGCGAGTTGCCGCCGAACATCCCGCCGTTCAAGAACGCGGCGAATACCAACATCATCGGCTATGCGAATCGGATGCTCGCGCTGTGGGAGGCGGGGCTGCCGCATGAGCTGAAGCCCGAGACGCTCGAGACGATCGGCCTGTTCGACTTCGGCGGGAAACTGAACGGGCCCATGACGGCGCATCCGAAGTTCGATGCGGCGACCGGCGACATTCTGTTCTTCGGGTACTCGGCGATGCCGCCGTACGTGACGTGGTATCGAGCCGGGCGCGACGGAACGATGATCGAGTCGCGCGCGATCGACACCGGACTGCCGGCGATGATGCATGATTTTATCGCGACCGATAACTACGCGATCTTTTTTGTCTGTCCGTCAGTGTTCCGTATCGAGAACGCATCGCAGGGAAAGCCGCTCGTGATGTGGGAGCCGCAGCATGGGACCAAAATCGGCGCGATGAATCGCGCGACCGGTGAGGTGAAATGGTTCCAGGACGAAGCGTTCTACGTGTTTCATTTTCTCAATGCGTACGAGGAAAACGGATCGCTGATTGTCGATGGATGCCGGATGGCGGCGCTCGACATGACCGGCAACACGTTTGGCGGAAATCCGCCGCTGCCGTGGCGATGGAACCTGAACTTGCGCGACGGCTCGCTCAAGCAGAACCAGATTGACGAGGTCAGCAACGAGTTTCCGCGGCTCGACGAACGACTCGCCGGAAGGAAGCATCGCTACGGATACTTCGTCGGCGGGAAACATTCGTCGCTCGACACCGACGCTCCCTTCAATGCGATCCTGAAGCGCGACTATCAGACCAACAAGCTCGAAACGCACGCGCTGGGGGCAGGCTTTATGCCCGGAGAGCCGGTGTTCGTGCCGCGCGCCGCAAAATCCGCCGAAGACGACGGATGGATCCTGGCAGTCTGGTACGACGAGCATCAGAATCGCAGCGAGATGGTCGTCCTCGACGCGCAAGACTTCGCGCGCAAGCCAGTAGCACGCGTGAAATTGCAGCATCGAGTGCCCTGGGGCTTCCACGGCAACTGGGTGCCCGCCGCCGCGTGACCGTCGCGCGCATCGCGCGTGCGCAAAAGGGAAGCGGGAGAGAATATGTGAAACCTCACGCAGGTTTCACGCTTCCCCTTGCGTCTAAACAAAAACAGGATGCGGCGCTGCGCCTGTTAGAACTTTCAACAAGCGGCCGTGTTTCGTGCTTGGGTGCCGAACCTCGGGTGCGTGGAGCGATGGCCGCTGCTTTCGTTTTTCACTGCTTCCCGTCTGTCCATACGAGACACGATTCGGGCCCTACGCACGGGTCAGAAGTGGAGCGTGTGTGTCAAGGTTAACCTTGACACACCCATCGAGTATCGCGCGCGCAGGACGAAGCAATCACGAAACCCCGTACGGGTTTCGTTTTTCACACCTTCCCGTTCGTCTAAACAAAGACAGGATGCGGCGCTGCGCGCCTGAAGTGTGACTGGGGGGAGGCCAAGAGAAGAGATGCGGGACCCGGACATGCGAAACCCATAGTGGGTTTCGCGCTTCCTCTGGTGGGAGAAAAAAATCGGATGCGGCGCGGCGCGCCTGTTAGAAGTTTAGGGGCGGAGAGTGCTGGTTCCCTCGCCCACACAGTTTCTCCTCCATGCGGATCGCCTTCTTCTGTCATCCTGAGCGAAGTCGAAGGATCTCCGCGAAGCGATGCTCCTTTTTATTTGGGCCCTCGTCAAATTCCCTCCCACGTTCGTCGGGGGAGGGTGAGGGTGGGGGACATTTTCCGGCGCGATTGTCTGTTGCGCCGCATTCCGGGCTTCGGTTTGTCACCTCGCCCGTTAGGTTACGGGAGAGGAGGCCTCGTCGCAGAGCGACGGGGGTAGGTGAGGGTGCGGGCCGACGGGCGAGAATCACGCCCGTTGCCCAGCGCCAATCGGCCGCTCCCGCCTAAAGGGCTCCCCTAGACAAAACATAAATTTTGTTGTCCGCAGGGGCCTTTGAAAATAGGTAGTTCTGTCCTAAAATCAGGTCGGCAGGAGGAAGGAGGACGAAAACAATGGCATGCAAAATATGTATTGATCTTTCCTCGAAACAGCCCGAGTTTTGGAACGAGCCGCTCTTCGAGTCAGCCAATTTTCTTGTGTTACCGTCACTCGGGGCGCTCGTTGAAAGTTGGTTGCTCGTTTTGCCGAAGAAGCATGCTGTTTCGTTGGGTGCGTTAGACAGCGATCTGATCGCCGAGGCGAAACACGTAAAGAATGCGCTGGTCTCGCAGATGACGCGAACCTACTCCTCGGTTTGCGCCTTCGAACACGGTCCAAGCAAGGCTAATTCCTTGATAGGCTGTGGAGTGGATCATGCGCACTTGCACATTGTCGCGTTGAAGTTCGATCTGCTTCCTGCCGTTCAGCCATTCTTGCCGAAAGATGTCCGTTGGTCTCCCGCCTCTCTTGCCGAATGCCAGACTGCTCATAGCAGGGGCGATGACTACCTGTATCTTGAACAACCGATCGGATTAGGACGCATTGCTAGCCACGGTGAGTTTGGTAGTCAGTTGTTCAGGCGCGCGATCGCTTCACAAATCGGGTTGCCTGATCAATTCAGCTGGCGCGAACATCCACAGTTATCTAACGTATCGGCAACCATCCATCAGGCCAGAACATGGGCTGCCAACCTCGATGCGTTGGGCGAGTTTAAGCGAGTTGCGGCCTGAAAAAATCGGACACACCGGAGTCGGAGCAGGTCCTTGGTTTCGCGCCCGCCGACCTGACTGACAAACGAAATCCTCTCGACTGGAAGTCCAAGTACTCAGACCCAGAAGCTCGCCGCGGTATCTTGCTCGAATCTGCATACTTGGGAGTTCTCCTCGTTGCTGCACCTCTTCTTATGCTGGCTCTCTGGCTTGAACTCCCGAACAAGTGGATGGGCCTCAGTCAGCAGAGGTATAGCTCCGTCCTAAAGTACGGCTTGGCCTGGCTAGGCGGAACTCTTGGGGGAACGCTATTCGATCTCAAGTGGCTCTATCATTCCGTAGCAAAACAATGGTGGCATCTCGATCGGAGGTTGTGGCGTTTCTTTACACCACACATCTCGGGAGGACTCGCTTTCGCGATGATAGCTCTGATTTCCTCTGGCTTGTTTCGGGTTTTCGACGCGACCGCGACTAGATCCTGTTCGGTGATCGTAGCCGTCTCTTTTTTGGTCGGTTACTTCTCTGATAGCGCCATCGCTAAGCTTACCGAGATAGCTGACATTCTATTCGGTACGATGAGTGGAAAGGGAAAAGCAGGCGAACAACCTAAGCCACCTAGCGCGGACGGTGCTGACAGCCTGTGAGAAGCGCCTCTCCTCTTCGCTACCCTGGAGGTAAGTGGAGAATTGCACCATTCCTCCGACGTGTGATCGAAATTAACCGCCTAGACGAACCGATCTACATAGAACCGTATGCGGGAGGCGCCAGTCTGGCTCTTAGCCTGCTGTTCGACGGCCTCGTAACCGAGATTCACCTCAACGATCTCGATTCCGCGGTCTACGCTTTCTGGCGAAGTGTATTAACGAAAACGCGTGAACTCTTGGAACTAATCCGAGAGGTATCTGTCACACCAGACGAGTGGTACAGACAAAAGGCTATCTACGCGGAAGGTACACGGTCGGGTACGCTTGCACTTGGATTCGCGAAGTTCTTTTTGAACCGCACAAGTCATTCCGGGATTCTCAACGGAGGTATGATAGGGGGGAAAGAGCAAAAAGGAACGTGGAAGCTGGATGCTCGATTTAACCGAACCGAACTGGCGCGGCGGATATCGCGCATTTCCTCCTCTAAGAACCGGATATTCATTTCTAAACGAGATGCTCTCGATGTTCTCAAAGATTGTCGCTCGTCGCGGAAAACCTTAGTCTATCTTGACCCTCCCTACTACCGTCCAGGAAGGCACTTGTATCTCAACGACTACGAGCCTGAAGATCACGTCGCAGTTAGAAAGAGCGTTGAAAAGCTCGCCTGTCCTTGGATTGTGTCTTACGACGACGTGAATGAAATTAGAAAACTGTACAGAGGCATACGCTGTAAACATCTTGCGCTCATGCATACGGCTAGCTCGGCTCATAAAGGTGCCGAGATCCTCTACTTCTCGTCTCTCCTTCGCATCCCGAAGTGGGTCTGACAGATTCCCGAGCAAGCGCGGTTGCTAAAATAACCTGTGGCGTCTAAAGAGAAGGAGGATAAGAAGCAACGGCGGCGGCGAGTTCGCCGCATGCTAGTTCCGATTTGTTCTGTACTTTGTCTCTCGCGAGAGGGTCCGATCCTCCTTGACGCAGCTGAGATTTCCGTAAAGCAGATAGGCTGGAAAGCATATGGCCTTTGCTGCCTGCCCCAACGTTGGGTGCCGCGTTTCTTCGTGGTCGCGGCTTCTTCGATGCAGGCGCAGCTAAACGATTCATCTTTTGAAGAATGGTTAGACGACTGTTTGCGAAAGTTGGATCTTTGGGCCGAGAAAGAAGTGTTTGTACGATCTAGCGGAACTGAAGAGACGCTGGATCAACGAGGTCGCTTGGATTCGACTCGATGCGCGCCCCGCGACGTGGCGGATGAGATTCGGAAGATGCTATCTCATCTAAGTCGAAATGATGCAGAGCAATTGCACTGGGTCATTCAAGAGGCGGTCACTACGGTTCGAAAGGGACACCTCTCAAATGTCCGGCGATTGAGTCACGAGGGACGGGACTGGATCGTGGAGATCGAGCCAGAATCTGTTCAGCCCGGAGATACTGCTCGAATCGCCGTAAGAAACTGGCGAGATGCCGGAAATAGGTCAATTTCGTTGCTGACATGCAGCTCTGAGACAGGGATCAGTAACTCGTTGAAGAGCGTGGCGTTGTGGGCGGCGCCCTTAGCCTCGCGAATTCACTTCGAATGGGTATGGGACGGCCGCACCATTATGATCGTTCAAGCTGACGCCGAGGAACACCGTCGTGGAACCGCCCCAAAATCGCTTCTGCAAGGCAGAATACCTGAGATCGAGGGCGATCTTTTTCGGGTGTTCAGAAAAGCTAACTCGCGTGACTATGATCGCTACAGAAAGTTGCACAATGCAAAGATGTACAGGAGTCTCGGTTACGCGATGCCGGTCTTTTATGTGCTCGACGATGCGGCGGTTCTGAAATCTATCCGCGAGGGAGTTGTGCCTTCTGCATGTCTCGGTGATTTGGAAGCGCTTACAAAACGGCCTCTGGTAATACGTACTGACGGCGAGGCGATCCCTCAGAACAAGCGAGAGATGTTGCCGCGAAGTGACGATCTTAGGTCTTCCAGTCAAGCAACGGAATGGCTTCTCGGAGACTTTAGCTGGAAGATTCAGCAGAATGACCTCTGGACTTCAGGCGTGTGCTTGATCGCGCATCACTTCATCCCGTCGGTCGCCTCTGCGTGGGCACGCGCGGAGCCCGGTAATCGCATTGTCAGAATAGAGGCGCTATGGGGTCTTCCTGAAGGTCTCTATTGGTTTTCCCACGACACATTCGAAATCGACACGAAGGAGACTAAGATCAATTTCAGCCGGTCTCTTCGAAAGAGAAGATATACATATAGGAAGCGCTTACGATATAAAGGCCTTTTCATTGCATCTGATGAGGATGGCAAATGGCGTTCACATTTTACAAAGCCTCCGTACGACTGGGGTAAAAGCGTAACGAAGGAAGACTGGCTCTTCGAGATCGCTGAAACAACAAGGCGAATTGCCGAGAGAGAACAGCACCCAGTGAGTGTCATGTGGTTCTTGGACAATCAGCGCGAGATAAGCCCGCATGCTATCTTGCCTTGGTATCACCAGAAGTCAGAATTATCTGGAGTCCTCAAGGCCGCGGCGCCTCGGCACAAATATCGCTCTGCGGGCGACCATAGAATTGGAACTAGTAAAGACTGGACGGACTTCAAGAACGCACTATACAGTGGAAAAAGGATCGAACGAGTTATAGTCGAACCGGTCGATCCTGAACTAATCAGAAATCGCAGTTTTGCTGAAGAGCTCGGGAAGCTCGCATCGGAAAAGAGATTTGTAATCGAACTCGCTGGTGGCATCTTGTCGCACGCCTACTACATCCTACAACGACTAGGAGCCGACGTGGAATGTGTTGACCTGTTTGGGGTGGACGAGGACGTTGTCGAGTATAATAAGATTGTGCGCGACCTGATTCCAAGGCAGATCGAAGGCCGCGGCGAAAGAGCAGAGAGTATTGAGCTGAAAGGCGAAGCGCTAGTCCTCGCTCTTAGACGAAAGCTCGTTGAGGAAGCGTATGAGGCACTAGACGCTCGATCTGGCGCAGATGTCGTCTCTGAACTGGCGGATCTGCAAGAGGTCGTCTTGGCCTTGATCAAAGTAATAGACTCTTCTGTGTCAGAGCTAGAAGTTGAGCGCAGAAAGAAGTTACGACGCCGGGGCGGGTTTACCAAGAGATTGATGCTCGTAAAAACCGCAACTCTGCACTCTCTTCGGAAGGAGCAGCTCTCGGGTAAATCTAGCAGGCTAGATTTAAAGACGCGTGGTCAGCCTGCCGCTGTTATTTCGAACCCTCAACAGCTTCCCAGCGATCAGTTGTATCGTCGCCCTGATCTGCGGTACCCATCCGACCACGAAGTGGAAAAGTTGATCACGTTCGAATTGCCGGTGAACCAACTCGACGAGAGCGGCCGTCAATCCTATATATTCGAGATGCCTCTGAGCGAAGGCACTGCAAAGGAATTTGAACTCGGTGTGCAGCTCGTTAGAGAGAGATCCAGGATTCGCGGAGTCATCTCATTGCGCTCCGAGTTTACGCGTTCTGAGTCTCCCGATTCGCACAGCCCGCAACTAAAACTCAAATTGCGTGAACCCTAGTGAGCTGTGCTTAATCTTCACTCAAACTTCTAGCAGGCGCGTAGCGCCGAGATCATGGAATAAAGATCCGGGATTCCCGTTCGGCTTCGCTCAGGGCAGGCTTTCGCTGCGCTCTAGAATGACAGAGATAGGATGGCGTGTGCGTTGTTGGGCGGGTTGCTTGGGTCGGCTGCACCCTCACCTACCGACCGCGGAAGCGACCGGCCGCCTCTCCCGTGAAAAAGCACCCTCACCCGCGCCGAAGGCGCGGCCTCTCCCGCGACTAAGCGGGAGAGGCGAATAACAAGTGGCGCGGAACGCGATCGATCACGGGCAGGGACGCCCGTGCCACTAGCTCTTGGCTAAGAAGTGGCGCGGAACGCGACATCCTAACTGGTGGGAGGGAATTTCTGATGAGGAGCTGAAGAAGAACAAGGAGCATCGCTTCGCCCCCTCGGGAATACTCGGGGCAGGCTCTTCGCGAATACTCAGGGTGCACGACTGGACGCGGCGACTCGAAACCGGAACCGGCTTCGCTGGCGCGAAGCTGTCCGGAGGCCAGAAGCCAGTTCCACTGCGCCGCGTTGCTGGCTTCGGTCAGGATGACATAGGCGGCGTTCAGGATGACGGAGGGGGACGATCTCGGAAAAGGAATCGGGATTCCCGTTCGGCTTCGCTCAGGGCAGGCTTTCGCTTCGCTCTAGAATGACACAAAGATTGCAGTCATTGGATTCGGGATTCTTGGGCTGCGGCTCTGGCAATGACACAAAAATAAGGGGCAGCGCGGGTTGTTGGGAGTCGATGGAAACCTCGGTTCGGCGCGGATAAAGTTAGGTGTCGTGAAGAAGGAAAGAATTGGGCGGGGGCGTGAGGCGGATTCCGTTGTTCCGCGGCGGGTTTCGTTTGAGGAGATCGAGGATATCGAAGACGACGAAGTTCCGCGGTTTACGCGGTCGCCGGGGAGGACGGCGACGCTGGATTTGGCGTTGCTCGGGCTTATCGCGGAGACGCCGGGGGTGTCGGGATACGACCTGGTCAAGCTGTTCGATATTTCGATGGCGCATTACTGGCATGCGCATCCCACGCAGATCTACTCGACCCTGGAACGGATGGAAGAATTCGGGGTGATCCACAGGCGCAGGGTCACGCAGCGCAAGCGGCCCAACAAGCAGGTGTACACGATCACGCCCTCGGGCGAGCGGCTGCTGGTCGAATGGCTCGAGGGTCCATTCGAAGGGTTGAGACTGAAGCATCCGCCACTTTTGCGGTGCCGGTTTCTAGGTCATCTGGGGGCCGACGGTGCGCGCGAGGTAATCGCCGAAGAGCGGCTCTCGTGGCAGCTCTATCTGAAGCGGTATCGGGAAATGGAGCAGAACTATTTCGCGGGCGATGACGCATATCGCGATGTGAACACGATGTTTACGTGGTTCACGCTCAAGCGCGGAATCGACTGGATGGAAGAGAATATCCGCTGGTGCGACTGGGCGCTTGGGGAGATCGAGCGGAACCGGGCGCTGTTCCCGAAGGTCAGTATGAGAGCCGGCTTGAAGCCGCTGATTCCATTCGACCCCGTCAAATATGGTGCGATGGAAGATGCGCGGGTGGCGGAAGGGAAGCGGAAGTACGCGCGGCGCAAAGAGCGGGGGAATGCGCGGAGGAGATCGGGGGAGACGGAGGGCGCAATCGCGCCGGCGGGGGAGAAGGGGGCGAAGTAGGGGGGAGAAGCGGTAGGAGGGAGAATAAGAATCTTAGTCACGCCTGCGCGGCTGGCGGCAGGGGTGACCCCTGCACCCAGTATCAATCGCAAAATCCCGAGGACGGTCTTTTGCTCTCGGCCGTCTGGGAGATTGGTCCTTCGAAAATAATGCGCTGCCTAGATTTTTGTCTGCTTCGTTGGTCTCTCCTGAGGGAGAGCTTTGCGTAACCTCCGCGAGGTTTCGGAGCCGAGCAGAATCTTTGAATCGCGCGAAGCGCGCGCTGGATAAGGTCCCTCGCCTTCAATCCTCTCCCATCGGGAGAGGGGAAGAAGCTGCGGCCCGTTGTGCAGAGATTTCCTGATAGGGAGAGGGGTAATAACATCGCGGTAAGATTTTGGGTGGGTGCGGCGAAACATTTACTTTTTTACTTTTTACTTGTCGCGGGGATCCGGCTGCGAAACTTTTATTTCGCAATCGCGCGATTATTTCTGGCATAGGGTCTGCATCCACAGAGAGTAGGTGCTGCGTGGCACCAATCGCAAAATTTACCTGGCACTCACGGGTGCTCTCGTGAACTTGCGATAACTCATGCAAGGAGATCGTGTTTATGAAGCGACTACTAGTCACGTTGGCAGCAGGCGCATTGGGATCCCTGCTGGTGATTCCGATCGCACATGCGCAGAGCTGGGAGGACATGAACGGCGACGCGGCGAGGATTCAGCACGATAACGCCGGTATCCAGCATGATCGCGAAGAGCAGCGCGAGGACATGGAGCAAGGGCGATACGGCGCGGCGGCTCGTGAGCAGGCGGAAATCGAGCAGCGTCGTGAGGACAAGCGGGCCACGAAGGATGATCTGAACAACGACATGGCGAATCGTTACTACGGTGACCGATGGCGCAATCACGACAGCGACGACTAAGAGCTGAAGGGTTAGCAAGTTAACGATCCGCGCCGCCGAAGTAATTCGGCGGCGCGGTCGTTTCGGGCGCGGCGAAACATTTTACCGATCGCCGACTCTGCGCTGACTGTACGCCGGAAAGTCTATCCCGCAGGCGCTGCATTTGTTTGTGGCATAGCCGCTGCATGAATTAGGTGAAGCGCCACTGGCACGGTGCCTCTGGCAAATGGCAATCGATCAAATGCCGTGATCCTCGCTTTTCACTGCCCCACGGCTACATTGCGACAAACTGGCCAGGAGGGCCTCCTATTATGAAGCGACTTGTACTCACGTTGGCAGCAGGCGCATTGGGGACGCTAATGGCGCTTCCGATGGCATATGCGCAGAGCTATCAGGACATGAACCACGATGCTCAGTCGATCGACCAGGAGCACGCCGCTATCCAGCACGACAAGCAGGAGAAGCGCGAGGACATGGATCAAGGAAGGTACGGCGCGGCGTCTCGTGAGAAAGAAGAAATCCAGGCGCATCGTGCCGACATGCAGGATCAGAAGAACGATCTGAACAACGACGTGGCGAATCATAACTATGGTGATCGCCACAGTGACGACGACAATCGGTAAAGACTGAAGCTTGCCAGTTTGCCGCGCCGCCGAAGGAATTCGGCGGCGCGGTCGTTTCGGGGGATTGGTGCGCGTGGGGTCGGGATCCGGGGGCCGTCACATTTGCCGGTCTTGCGGGGGTGGCGCTTGATTCGTGGAACTGAAATCCTGTCTATTGTTGATTTTCACCTTTTCACTTTTCACAGTGATCAAAATGCGCCGGGGGCGCGATTTGCGGGGACAATAGATGGGGCCGATAGGGAAGGCAATTTTTCTGACCAAGGGAGTCGGGAAGCATCGCGAGAAACTCACCTCGTTCGAGCTGGCGCTGCGCGACGCGAGAATCGCGGAGTTCAACCTGGTGCGGGTCAGCTCGATCTTCCCGCCGGGATGCAAAGTGATCTCGATTCAGGACGGGCTCAAGACGCTGACTCCCGGGCAGATCGTCTATGCGGTGATGTACGACAACTCGACCAACGAACCGCATCGGCTGGTCGCGGCGTCGGTCGGCCTGGCGATCCCGGCCGAGCGCGATCAATACGGCTACCTCAGCGAGCACAAGAGCTTCGGGCAGACCGACGAGAAGGCGGGCGACTACGCGGAGGACCTCGCGGCGACGATGCTGGCGACGGCGCTCGGCGTCGATTTCGATCCCAACGTGAGTTACGACGAACGCAAGGACGTGTGGAAGCTGTCGGACAAGATCGTGCAGACGCGGAATATCACGCAGTCGGCGATGGGCGATCGCGACGGGCTGTGGACCACGGTGGTCACGGCGGCGGTGTTCGTGAATCTGCCCAACGATAAAGGCTCGACCAGCTAGATCTCAGTACAACGCCTTATCCAGCGCCCTCACCCGTCCGACAACATAGATGTCGCCGGATGGCCTCTCCCGGTTTGCGGCTGGCGACATCGCCGACAGCTGCGGGAGAGGCTATGACCAGGATCAGACCGTAACCTTTCCGGGGGCGCGGGGTTTCATGTAGGTAGAGGCGAGTGTGTCTGGAGATCCCGCATTGAAGCCCGAGCGGCGAGAATCGGAATCCGTGGCGTTGAAGACGTCCGTGCGGAGTGCGAAGTGCGCGCCCGACGGTGCGGAGCGGGAGTTGATCGAGGCGGCGCAGCGCGATCGGAGTCGATTCGCGGAGCTGTACGAGAACAACTTCGAGCGGGTGTACGCGTATATCGCGCGACGGGTTCGCGATCGGGATGTCGCGCAGGATCTCACCGCCGACGTATTTCACAGTGCGCTCAAGAACCTCGCGCGTTTCGAATGGCGCGGGGCGCCGTTTTCGGCGTGGCTATATCGAATCGCGGCAAATGCGATCGTCGATCGTTCGAAGTCCACGGATCGTCGGATCGCAAATGAAGTCGAAGTCGAGGATCTGCCCGATCGAGGGGAGCATGGGCCCGACTTCGACGAGATCGAACGGCGCGCGCGGCTGTTCAAGCTGGTCGAGCGGCTTCCGATCGATCAATCGCGGGTAATCGTGATGCGATTTACGGAGCAGAAATCGATTCGCGAAATCGCGACGGCGCTCAAGCGGACGGAGGGAGCGATAAAGCAGCTTCAATTCCGCGGCCTGCAGAATTTGCGGGTGCGGTTAGGTGATACGAATGGCTAAGGGGAAATTAATCGATCAACTCGACGAGGCGGTGGAGGCGATCATGGCCAGGCCGGACGCGCCGCTTCGATCTCTCGACCCGCGCCTTCGGGCGATACTTCGAATTGCGGGCGAGCTTCGCGAGATGCCGCGCGCGGAGTTCAAATCGAGTCTGAAGGCGGAGCTTGCGTCGAGCGTTCCGGCGGTAGCGTCGAAGCCGGTTGGCGGCAAGCCGCTATTAACTCACGAGGATATTGACGCGCGGATAAAAGAGATGGCGGACGAACCGCAACTCGTCGCGCATGACGTGCGCGCGGCGCTGGTCGGACTGCCTGATAGGTCGATGAAGTTCCTTGCGCAGGCGAACCGCACCACGCTGGTGGTATCGCGCGCGACGGGTGCCAGTTGGGAGCGTCATCCGGGCGGCGACGAGATGATCTACGTCGTCGAAGGGGCGGCGGAAATACTAACGCTGACCGATGGCGGGCCGGTTCGATCGAAGGTGCGCGAGGGTTCGCTTTTTGTCTGTCCGCAGGGACTCTGGCATCAGACGATCCCGCAGCCGGCGATCGCGGCGCTTTACCTGACGCCGGGCGAGGGGACCGAGAACTCGCGGAAAGATCCTCGCCGTGAGGGAAAATTTCGGGCGAAAGGCGGGCGGAAGCGCGCGCCACGCCTCGAGGTGCATGATCTGCGCGCGGCGCTGCGCGAGGTGCCGCATCTCAATATCACCGCGAGCACTACCGGAGAGGAAGCTGACGCGGCGGTGCGCACAGTCGCGAAGCTCGATAACTTGTCGCTCGGCGTGATGAGTTACTCGGGGCTGACGCCGTGGGAGCGTCATCCGGACGGCGACGAGTTGCTCTACGCACTCGACGGCGAAGTCGAGGTGACGGTATTGACCGACGACGGGCCGGTTCACGAAACGATCCGCGCGGGATCGGCGTTCGTGTGCCCGCAGGGACTGTGGCATCGGCAGCTCGCGCGGAAATCGGTATCGATGCTGTACGGGACGGCGACCGAGACTTCGGAGATCTCGATGGCAGATGATCCTCGAGTTGCGGAAGTCGCGAAACAATCCAAGGCGACCGACGAGCCGATTACGGTGGCGCGGCGCGGAATCATGCCGTTCATGTATGTCGAGGGTGCGGGTCGGGCGGCGGATTTTTACAAGCAGGTATTCGGCGCGACCGAGTTGCATCGCGAAATTGATGAGGATGGGATTGTAAGTCACGCGCAGTTAAAGATCGGCGATACGATGGTCATGCTTTCGGATCCGACCGCGCGCCATATCGTCGAGAGTGATTCGAGAGACTTGTCGCGCGCGCCGCACTCGTACGGCGGCTCGCCGGTGCATCTTTATGTACACGTCGCGAATGTGGACGATGTCGTGAAGCGCGCGATCGAAGCCGGCGCGAAAGTGATCGATCCGCTGGCGGACAAGGACTGGGGCGATCGATGCGGAGGAATCGAAGATCCGTTTGGTCATGTGTGGTTCGTGGCGACGTCGCTTAGGGATCTGCCGCCGAAGAACTCGAACTAGCAACGGGGAGAACAATTATGGCTGGCAAAGTGAAAAAGATTCCGGCGGGATGGCATAGCGTGACCCCTTTTCTGAGCGTCAAGGACGCGGCGCGCGCGGTCGAGTTTTATCGCCAGGCGTTCGGCGCGACCGAGTTGGAACGGATGGCGGAGCCGGACGGGAAGGTTAATCACTCGGTGCTGAAGATCGGCGATTCGCTGATCAGAATTTCCGACGACAGCTCGAAACATGTCGCCGAGTGGGCGGCCAAGGGTTGGTCGCGCAGTCCGGACTCGCTGGGCGGCACGCCGGTGCATTTTTATGTTTACGTCGACGACTCGGACGCGGTGTTCAAACGCGCTGTCGCCGCGGGCGCGAAAGTGATGGAGCCGGTGGCGGACAAGGAATGGGGCGACAGAATTGGCGCGCTGACAGATCCGTTCGGCCATATCTGGATGGTTGCGACGCACAAGAAAGACGTACCGATTGAGAAAGTTGCGAAGCATCATGCCGCATCCAGCCGCGCGGTGAGTGCGCGATGAAAATTTGGCGCATCATCGCAATCGTGCTGGCGGTGCTGTTCGTGCTTGTGGTCGCGCGGCTTGGGCGTCTCAACGAAGGCGGCCCGGCGCATGCGGACATGCTGCTGCCGGGGATGGAGCCGGCGACGATTTATCTGCCGGGTGGCGGGTATCCATTTTTCAATCAGTTCCCCAAGCCGCCGGCCGAGCGACCGGCCGCGGTGGTGCTGGTGCATGGCTTCAGCGCGGATCGGGAGACGATGAGCGCGCTCGCGCGGCGGATAACGGAAAACGGATACGCGGTGCTTGCGATCGACGTGAACGGGCACGGTGAGAATCGCAATCCGTTCAACAACGAAGGCCCCGGAGAGGGCAAGCTGCGCGACAACGTCAAGACCGCGGTGGAATTTCTCCGCCGGTACGAGCAGGTCGACGGATCGCGAATCGTGGTGATGGGGCATTCGATGGGCGCGGGCGCCGCGCTCGACTACGCGACTAACGATCCGAATCTCAAGGGCGCGGTGATGATTTCGGGCGGATGGACGCTCGGACCGGAGCGCCCGAAGAACGCGTTGTTTATTTTCGCGGAACATGACCCGGCCGATGCGATCCAGGGGCCTTCGCTCGCGCTCGCGGCTCATCTGGCGGGCGTGGCGCAAGTCGAACCGGGCAAACTGTACGGCGATTTCGCGCAGGGTAACGCGATCGAAGCGGTGCGAGTTCCGGGCGTCGATCATGCCGGAATCATTTTTTCTCCCGATGCGGCGACGACGATCGTGAAATGGCTCGACAGCACGTTTGGAACCACTCGCAGCGGCGCGATCAACGTGTCCGAACCGCGAGTAAAGACCGCGAGAATCGCGCTGATACTGTTCGTGCTTCTGCTGGTGCCGATCGGGCGGCTGGCGGGATCGATAGTGCCGGCGTGGCCGGAAGATCGCGCCGGCGTGAGCTGGTGGATCGGGCTGCTTATCGTTGGCGTCGCGCTGATCGCGGCGATGCCGCTGATCTCGACTGCTACGCCGGCGGCGTTTGTAGAGCTGGTGATCGGAGATATCCAGATCTCGTGGTTCTGGGTCGCGGGTCTTATTGCGATCATAGCGCTGGCTGTTTGGTGGCCGATCGACTGGAACCGAATTCGCGAAGGCTTCGGCCCCGCTTTTCTTGCCGGTGCGTTTGGCTTCGCAATCATCTATGTGTGCATGGTCGCGATCTCTCCGGCGCTGCACAACCTGTCGCTTTCGCCGGAGCGGGTGACGGCGCTGGCGATTGGGAGCGTGTTGCTATTTCCGTTCTGGATGGGCTTTGAATTTATTCTGCGCCGGGGCGGTCTCGCTTTTTCGACCTTCATCGCGTCGATCGGGCGGGTGCTGATCCTGCTCCTGATGGTCGTGGGCGTGCACTTCCATATTCTGCCGTTCGTGTTGATGCTGGTCTTGCCGATCCAGGTGCTCAACCTGGCGATCATGGAGATCTTCGCCGCGGCGGCGTACAGCGCGTCGCGCAACCTGGTGTTGATCGCGGCGGCGGAGAGCCTGTTTTTCGCGTGGGCGTTCGCGGCGTCGAGTCCGATCACTTTCATGTTTTAGTTTTTTAAGTGAACGTGCAGGCCGCCGACGTTGTTGTTGGCGCACGGCTTTGGCAACTTACCGATCACTTTCATGTTCCAGGAGAGAGATCATGGCGAACAAAGTGAATGCAATTCCGAATGGGCCGCGCGCGATTACGCCCTACCTGACCGTCAAGGGTGCGGCGAAAGGAATCGACTTTTACAAACGTGCGTTTGGCGCGGTCGAGACGATGCGCTGGACCGGGCCGGACGGAAGAATCGGGCACGCGGAGATCGAGATCAGCGGAACGCCGGTTTTTCTCAGCGATGAGCATCCGGAGATCGAAGTGCTGAGTCCTGAGACGCTCGGCGGCTCAGCGGTGGGACTTCATCTGATGGTCGAAGACGCGGACGCGACCTTCAGCCGGGCGCTCGCGGCGGGCGCGAAAGAAATCAGGCCGGTGAAAGATGAGGAGTACGGGATGCGATCGGGCAAGTTGAAGGATCCGTTCGGGCATACGTGGTTTATTGCGACGCTCAAGCGAGAGCTGTCGGCGGCGGAGATGAAGAAGATCGGCGCGGCGGCGGGGTACAAGACGAAGTAATTTTTTAAGTGAACGTGCAGGCCGCTTTTTAAGTGAACGTGCAGGCCGCCCACGTTGTGGTTGCCACGCGGCTTCGCTTAAGACTTGATAGAGTTGGCACGAACGCATCCCGCTCCGGTGCGGAGTTGGCCCAGGCAGAGAAGGAAACAAAATCAACCGTCGTGCGCGGCGGAAGGAAAAAATCATGCTTGAAACAGGTAAACCGTTTCCGAATTTCAGTCTCCCCAACCAGGACGGCAAGCAGATGAAGCTTGCCGATTTTGCCGGCAAGTGGCTGGTGGTGTACGTGTATCCCAAGGACGACACTCCGGGATGCACGATCCAGGGTAAGTCGTTCACCGCGAGCAAGGCGGACTTCGACGCGGCCGGAATCAAGGTGGTCGGGGTGAGCGCGGACGACGTCGCCTCGCACAAGAACTTCTGCAACAAGTTTGCCTTTACGATCGATCTGCTCGCCGATCCCCTGGCCGAGCTACTCAAGAGCGCGGGTATCGGGCAGACCGACTATAACGGGACGAAGTACTGGAACCGCACCAGTTTCGTGATCGATCCGAAGGGGAATCTGCGCAAGGTCTACGAGAAAGTGAATCCGAACGGGCACGAGAAGGTGCTGCTCGACGATATCAAGGCAATGAAGGCGCAGAAGTAGGAACGAAGAGCGCCGAGGCAGATGCCAGCGCCCTCACCCGCGCGGCGACGTAAATGTCGTCGCGCGACCTCTCCCGGCTTGCGGCTGGTGACGGAGTCGCCAGCCGCGGGAGAGAGACAAACGAGCGAGTCGCGCCGGACAGTAACGCTCCAAGCGGGGCGAATCCGCTCCGAAATTACACGTTTGCTTATGCGCGCCGATTTGATTTGATAGTCTATTGTGCGGGCTATTGGTCGTTATCGAGGGCGATATGCTTAGGCGGGCGGCTGAATTTCGGGCGAAATTTATCGTCCGATAGTTGAATGGCCTCGCATCTAGCCTGCCTGATGACGCAACAGTTCCGATACATTCCAGGAGGAATGCATGCTTAAGAAGATCGCCGCCGTGGCCGGCGGCGTTTTTATCGGCCTTGTAATCGCCTTTGCGCGCGCCGGCGCGTTTCCCTTCTGGGGTTCCGGTTCCGACGCCCCGAAAGCGCCGGCGGCGACTCAGCAAGCGCAAGCTGCTCCGGCGGCACCCGTCGCTCCGGCAGCTCCGCTTCCGGCGCCTCCGGTGCCCGGCGTGCACGTGGCGCCTCCGCCGGAGCCGGCGCAGCCCAATACGCCGGAGCCGAACGAGAAGGTCGGCGTGGTTACTTCGTTTGCGCCGCTGGTCAAGCGCATGATTCCGGCGGTCGTGAGCGTGAATGTCGTCCAGGACATCAAAGTTTCGGGTTCGCCTTTCGGTATGGTTCCGGGCGGCCCGGGCGAGGGCGACGACGAGGGCGGCGGCAATGGCGGGGGCAGCGGGGGTGACGACAACGGCAACGGCGGCGGAGGCCCGCCGTCAGCGCCGGGCGATCCATTCGATCAGTTGCGCCGCTACTTCGGACAGGGTGCGCCGCGCGACTACAAACAGCATGGACTCGGCTCGGGCGTAATCGTCTCGGCTGATGGATATATCCTGACCAATAATCACGTGGTCGGTAATGCCGACGAAATCCACGTCACGCTGATGGACAAGCGGGAATTTACCGCGAAGGTAATCGGCAAGGACGCGAAGACCGATCTCGGGTTGATCAAAATCGACACCAAGGACGCGCTGCCGGTCGCGACGCTCGGCGATTCAAATTCGACCCAGGTTGGCGACTGGGTGATCGCAATCGGTAATCCGTTCAACGTCGGAATGACGGTCACCGCGGGAATTGTGAGCGCCGAGGGACGCGCGCTCGGCGGCGATTACGACGATTTTATCCAGACCGACGCGTCGATTAACCCCGGCAACTCAGGCGGACCGCTGATTAATACGAGAGGCGAAGTCATCGGCATCAACACTGCTATTTACAGCCGCACCGGCGCCAACAACGGTATCGGATTCGCAATTCCGATCGACATGGCTCGCAACGTGATGGACCAACTGAAGGCGCATGGGCGGGTGGTCCGCGGATGGCTCGGAGTGGAAATCCAGGAAGTGACGCCGGACCTCGCGCAGTCGTTCGGATTGCCGAAGCCGGAGGGCGCGCTGGTCGCGAGCGCGGACAAAGAAGGGCCGGCGAGCAAGGGCGGAATCGAGCGCGGCGATATCGTGCTGAGTTTCAACGGGCATCCGGTGAACGACGAGCATGAGCTGCCGGCGCTGGTGGCGCAGACGCCGATCAATCAGAAGGTGCCGGTCGAGGTGATCCGCAACGGCAAGCACATGAACCTCGACGTCACGATCGGCGAGCGCAAGGAGCCGCAGGTAGCGTCCGCCAAGAGCGAGGAGCCGGGCGGAAACTGGGGGATGCAGGTCGGCGATATCACGCCGGAAATCGCCCAGCAGTTCCATCTGGAGACCACCAAGGGCGTCGTGGTCCGGCGAGTGTCGCCGGACAGTCCGGCGGCTGAAGCCGCATTGCAGCCGGGCGACGTGGTGCTGGAAGTTAATCACGACAAAATCGGGTCGGTGGCGGAATTCGTAGCCAAGGCCAAGGACGCGCAAAAGAACAAAAAGTCGGCGCTGCTGCTGGTGCAGCGGCAGGGCGCGACGATATACACAGTGATCAAGCCCGCCGGAGAAGCACAGGGCTGATCGCCAGGCGCGCAGCTTAGCAATGCGCGGTGCATTGGGGATGCTTTTCGGGCATGCTCGATGCGCCGCGCATCTTTATGGGGATCACGCGAAAATGTGAGGTGCTGATCGCAGGCGCCGGTCCCGCGGGACTGGCGACCGCGCTCTATCTGCTGAAGCGCCGGCCAGAACTCGCGGGGCGGATCGTCGCGGTCGAGAAATCGGCGCATCCGCGATTCAAGGTTTGCGCCGGCGGCTTGATTCCCAAGACCATGCTTGCCCTCGACGAGCTTGGAATTGCGCTCGATGCGCCGGCGGTCGAAGTGGTCCGCGGCGCGGCGCGTACGCCGGCCGGCGACGTCGATCTTTCGCGCGGAGGCGAGGTGCTATGCACGATCATCCGGCGCGACAGATTCGACGCGATGCTCGCGCGGGCGGCGGTGCGCGCGGGACTGGAGATTGTCGAGAATGAGCGAGTGGTCGAGGTCGCGCAGGAGGCGGACCGGGTTCGGGTCATCACCGATCGCGGCTGCTTCGAGAGCATGGTGCTGGTCGGCGCGGATGGATCGGGAAGCCGCGTGCGCCGCGCCGTGTTTGGCGAGCGCAAAGAGACGACTGGCCGCGCGCTGATGACGGATATCGCGGTGAGTCCGGAATCGGCGGTCGAGTTTCGCGAGCGACGCTATCGATTCGATTTCCGCTGCGTAAGCGGCGGAATCAGCGGTTACAGCTGGTCGTTCCCATGCATGATCGGTGGCCGGCCGTATCTCAATGTAGGCATCTACGATCAGCTTCCGCGCGAATTCAATGAGCGGCTTCGCGATTCAACTGAGAAAAGTGAACAGTCGCGGATGCTCGCCGAGCTCGCCGCGGCGTTCCCGGAACTGCCACTGGATGCGATGACTCGGCGAACCATGAAGTGGAACTCGTTTCCGATTCGATGGTTCGACGCGGCGGACCGATACGCGCGCGGCCGGGTGATCGTCGCCGGCGACGCGGCAGGGGTGGATCCGCTGATGGGCGAGGGCATCTCGTGCGCGTTCGAGCACGGCAAACTGGCCGCAGGAGCCATCGGCGCGTATCTCGACGGTGGTGGCGACGCGCTTGGCGCCTACGATCATTCGCTGCACGAAAGCGCGGTCGGGCGAAAGCTCAACAAGCTCGCATTCGCCGCGCGTCATTTTTACGGCGCGCATTATCGGCTCTGGTTCAGACTTGCGCGAGTGAGCCGGCGTGCGCATGAGATTGGCGTCGACTGGTACAACGGCGCGGGTCATCTCGACGAACTGCCGACGCGCCGCCTGGTCGCGCGATGGATGCGCGCGGTTCTATTAGGTGCTCCTGTGCGGTAGCATCCTCGAAGATTCCAAGAGGTACGGATAAGGTGGCGGATCGAGTACGAGTGGCGGCTTCGCGAAAGCGCGGCGGCGCGAAGCGGACAGTGAAGAAGACCAGGCGCGCGCGCTCGCGGCGGCTTGGATTCATTGGGCTGGCCTTTCTTGCGGTGCTGATCCTGGGATTTCTCACGCGCCGCGTGATGATTCCGTCCGCGGTGCACTATTTGGCCTATCGCCCGGCCGATCAGCCGCAGTCGGTGAACGACGGTGAGCGTCCGGCGACGACTGACGACAGCGCAGAGCGCAACGGGGATGCGAGTCAGGACGAGCGCTCCGATTCGGAGCATCTGAGCACCAGCGATCGGCGGGAACTGGACGCGATCGTCAAGCGCAAGGGCAAGTGACTCCTCGGAATATGTGCCGGTGTTGGTGAAAGCGATGGGCGCGGCGATGCAGATAGCGGATGACATGGGATTTCGAGTCGAGCTCGCGCGCCCGCCGGCTCGAATCGTATCCCTGGTGCCGAGCTGGACCGAGACGCTGTTCGCGCTCGGCTTCGATTCCGAAATCGTCGGCATAACAAAATTTTGTGTCGAGCCGGTGGCGGCAGTCGCGTCGATTACAAAAGTGGGCGGCACCAAGAATCCCGACGTGCGCGCGATCATGAAGCTCGAACCCGAGCTGGTAATCGCCAACGCCGAGGAGAATCGGCGCGAGGATATCGAGCGGCTGCGCGCGGGCGGGATCCCGGTGTTCACCACCTATCCGCGCACCGTGCCGGGAGCGGTGGAATCGATATTGCGGATGGGTCGGGCGCTCGGGCGCGAGGCCGGAGCGGCGGCGCTGGCCAAGGAGATCACGCTCGCGGTGAGCGGAATCGAGGCGGCGCTCGGAGTATGGAGCAAACTGCGACTGCGGGTCTTCTGCCCGATATGGAAGAAGCCGTGGATGTCGTTCAACGCCGACACTTACGCGCATGACGTGCTCAGGATGCTCGGCTACAACAACGTTTATGCTTCTGCGGGCGAGCGCTATCCGACGGTGACGCTCGAGGAGGCAGTCGAGCGCCGGCCTGATATCGTGATACTGCCCGACGAGCCGTATGCGTTTGACGAATCCGACGTTGTCGAGCTGAAGGGTATGTTGCCGCCGGCACTGGGTCGCAGGGTCTTGATAGTCAGCGGGCGCGATCTGCATTGGTACGGCGTTCACATGGTTAACGGGCTCAAGTCGCTCGCGGAGAGAATGGCGCGGGTGCGCGCAGCAGTCATATAGTCATCGATCTGGACCAGGGGAGATCAGCATGTTCGTAAGAGTGAGTCTCAGTTTGACCGCCGCATCGCTACTGATGATGGCGTTGACGGTGAGCACGCCGCTCGCGGGAGCATCCGAGTGCTCGCCGCCGGTTACGATAATGCCAGCGCATACTTCGGTGCCGCTCGATCGGGCGCCCGCTAGCGTCGTTGCGCAAGCCGCTCCGTCGGACGACAGTGCCGACAGCGATAGCGACAGCGACTCGAATGACTCCGCCAGCGACAATCAAAATGGCGGCAACGATCAGGGCGCTGACAGCGATCAGATGGAGCAGCAGAGCGCCGGAAATCAGCAAGCCGTACCCGATCCGAATGCGGGAGAAGCAGATCAACTGCCATTGAACTCTTACCCGGGGCAGGTGAATCCGAATCAATAACTCCGTGGCGCGCCTGTTTTACTTTTAACTGATAGGCACGGGAGCCCGGCTCATCATCAAAGCGGCAGCACCGCTTGATCAGCAAGGAGAATTAAGATGGCGAATCCGCCGCTCAGCGGGATAAAAGTGCTTGACCTGACCAAGCTTGCGCCGGGACCCTTCTGCACGATGATCCTGGCGGACCTTGGGGCCGAGGTGATCAAGATCGAAGAGCCGGGACCGCCGACCGGGAGGCGCGCGGCGCAGGCCGGGCCGGCCGGCACGCAGGGTCCGGGCGCGGGTTTCAGCGGCTCGCCGTTCAACGCGCTCAACCGCAACAAGAAGTCTATCGGGATCAATCTGAAGAGCGGCGCCGGCAAGGAAATTTACAATCGCCTCGCGCAGCGCACTGACGTGATCGTCGAGGAATACCGACCCGGGGTCGCCAAACGGCTGGGGATCGATTACGAAAAGCTCGCGATGCGCAACACGCGGCTCATCTATTGCGCGATCACAGGCTTCGGGCAGACCGGCCCGTATCGCGACCTGGTCGGTCACGATCTCAACTATATAGGGACCGCGGGCGTGCTCTCGCTTTTCGGACGGCCGGGGCAGCCGCCGACGATTCCGCACAATATCGTCGCGGACTATGCGGGCGGTGGGATGCATGGCGCGATCGGAGTGCTCGCGGCGATTGTCGCGCGGCAGCAGACGGGCCGTGGGCAATACGTGGACATCTCTATGATGGACGGGAGCGTCGCGCTGCTCGCGCAGGCGTTCTCGACGTTCTTCGCCGGCGGGCAGGTGCCCAAGCGCGGCGAGACGATGCTCGACGGGGGCATCCCGAACTACAACGTGTACCTGACCAAGGATGGCAAATATCTGACGATCGGATCGCTGGAGCCGTGGTTCTTCGCCAACCTGTGCCGGACTTTAGGCCGCGAGGACCTGATCCCGCACGAATTCAATCCGGAAAAGCGCGACGAGATTGGAAAGTTCTTTACCGACAGTTTCAAGACCAAGACCCGCGACGAATGGTTCGAGATACTGAGCAAGAGCGATATCTGCGCGGGCCGGATGCTTACGCTTGACGAAGTGCCGAACGATCCGCAGGTGCTGGCGCGCAAGATGATCGTCGAGGTTGACGGGCCGAACGGACAGAAGGTCAAGCAGATCGGCGTGTCGGTGAAGCTGTCGGATACGCCGGGATCGATCAGATCGCTAGCGCCGCAACTCGGCGAGCATACCGACGAAATCCTCGGTGGACTGGGCTACAGCCAGGACGAGATCAATCGATGGCGCGAAGAGGGCGCGATCAAATAGGCAGGGGCTAGCCCCTGCACCTGAGTCAGGAGGCGCGGCGACGATGTCGCCGCCAGGCGTGAATCCCCGAAAGTGAACACATGATCGAGACTCCTCGGATATATTCGGTCCGACGCGTCCGAATCGACGCGCCGGACTATAGGATCGCTGCCGGTGCTACATGTTCATCGGGGCTTTCTTGCCGACGTGACCGCCCTTGGCGTCGCAAGATTTGGCGTCGGTCGTGATGATGTAACCTTTGCCCTTACACGAATTCTTGCCCTGGCAATCGTTGCTAACCGTCTTGCACGCGCTCTGACCTTTGCACGCGTTTGCGCCCAGGCACTTGATTTGCGCCTGCGTCGCAGGACTCGACGTATCCGCGGCATGTGCCGCACTCGCGGCGAAGGCCAACGCGACCGCCGTCGCGAGCATCGCTCCTGCTACCCTCGGTGTCTTCATGCGATAATCTCCTCTCGGGTTTTGCGTAATTCGAGACCGTCCCCATCTACATATAACGTTTTCGCCGCGGATTAGGAGACTGGTAAACCCGCAAACTTCGTTGCTCGCTATGCGTCAAGACAGTTAAGATTCGAGGCATGTCACAGCAGCCATCGATGTTCATGCGCGGGCCGCACGATCCGATTCGCATCGAGCGCGCCGAAGGGCCATGGCTCTACGCCAGCGACGGCAACAAGATTCTCGACGCGGGCGGGGGCGCGGTGGTCGTCAATATCGGGCAGGGGCGCAAGGAAATCGCCGAGGTGGCGGCGCGTACGATCGAGAGTCTCGATTATATCGTGCCGGTGTGGAGCTCGCCGCAGCGCGAGCGGCTGGTCGAGCGGCTGACGCGATGGACTCCGCCGAGGTTGACGCGTTTCTATTTCACCAGTGGGGGATCGGAAGCGGTCGAAGCGGCGCTGAAGTTTGCGATTCTTTATCACAAAGTCCGCGGCAAGGTATCGAAGAAGAAAATAATCGGGCGGCGATTTTCGTATCACGGCAACAGCATCGCTGCGCTCTCGGTGGGCGGCAGTGGACGGCGCGCCGACTACGAACACATCTTGCTCGACTGGCCGAAGATCGATCCGACTTACTGCTATCGATGTCCATGGGGAAAGACGTACCCGTCTTGCGATATCGACTGCGCCGCCGCACTCGAGAAAGAAATCCTAGCCAACGGCGCCGATTCGATCGCTGCGTTTATCGCCGAGCCGATGATGGGATCGAGCGGCGGAGTGGTCCCGCCGGTCAAGGAGTATTGGCCGAAGATTCGCGAGATCTGCGATCGCTACGACGTGTTGCTGATAGCCGATGAAGTGATGACCGGGTTCGGCCGCACCGGCCGGCGCTTCGCGGTCGATCACTGGAACGTGGTGCCTGACATCCTGATCGGCGGCAAGGGTCTGACCGGCGGCTACATGCCGATGGGCATGATCGCGGTCAAAGAATCGATCGTCGAAGAAGTCGAGCGCGCCAAGGCCGACTTCATGTTCTACACCTACAGCTCGCATCCGGTTGCATGCGCGGTCGCCGACGAGGTGCTCGCGATCATGGAGCGCGAACGGCTCGTGGAGCGGTCGGCAGAAGTCGGGGCGCGGCTCGGCGCGACGCTGAAGGAAGAACTGTCGGGGCATCCGATGGTCGGCGACATCCGCGGCATCGGGATGTTCTGGGGAATCGAGCTGGTGCATGACAAGGCGACGAGGATCCCATTTGCGCCGGAAAAAAAGGTGACCAATCGCGTGCTCGGCGCGGCGGTCCGGAAAGGGCTGTTCTTTTATCCGGCGAGCGGGATGGCGGGGAAGGCGGGCGGCGATGCGATGATGATCACGCCGCCGTTTATCATCGGTGACGCCGAGATCGAATACATCATCCGGATCGCACGCGCGGCGCTCGACGAGATTCATCCAAGCCTGTAGCCTCGTCTCGGAACGCATTTTGAGTTTTTGGGAGAAACCGGCGCATGGCCGATAGCATCATCGGGCCGACTTCACATTATTTTTATTCGCAGCGCTTGAAGCTGCACTACGTCGATTGGGGCAATCCCGACAAGCCCCTCCTGGTCCTGGTGCATGGCGGCCGCGACCACTGCCGCAACTGGGATTGGGTCGCACTCGATTTGCGCAGGCACTATCACATCATCGCGCCCGACCTGCGCGGGCACGGCGATTCCGACTGGGCGGTGGGCAGCGGCTATTCGATGATCGACTACGTGCTCGATCTGGCGCAACTGATGAGTGCGGTCGCAAACGAACCGGCGACGCTGATCGGTCACTCGCTCGGGGGCGGAATCGTTTTGCAATACACCGGCACGCATCCCGACGCGGTCAAGCGCGTAGTCTCGATCGAAGGGATGGGACCGCCGCCGGGAATGATCAAGGAATCGCCTGCGTACGACCGCATGAACAACTGGATTGGCCAGATGCAGACGCTGGCGCGGCGCAAGGTGCGCGAGTATCCGTCGATCGAAGAAGCGCTCGCGCGCATGATCGAAGCGAACCCGCATCTTACCCGCGAGCAGGCGCGTCATCTGACCATTTGGGGAATTCGCCGCAACGAGAACGGCACCTACTCGTGGAAGTTCGACAACTACGTTCACGCAACTTCGCCGTACATGTTTAACAACCGCGACGCGCGCGAAATTTGGGGGCGCATCACCTGCCCGACGCTGCTGATTCGCGGCACCGAATCGTGGGCGGGCGATTGGGTCAAGGACGGGCGCATCCAGGCTTTCAAGAGCGCGGAATCGGTCACCGTCGACAAGGCCGGCCACTGGGTGCATCACGATCGCCTCGACGAATTCCTCGCCGTGGCGCGCCGCTTCCTGGGTGTGTGACGGCGCAGCCAGGTTGCGGCGAGGCCCAAAGTCATGCGACGACCCGCACTTTGGCTTCGAACCGATCAGTTCGAATACGTACAACTGATTCTGCTCGCCGTGATCGTCGGAGTGCTCGCCGCGCTCGGCAATCTCGGCTTTCGCAAACTGATCGAATTCTTCTCGTGGCTATTTCGGGTCGTCGAGTGGAACGTGTTTGGAATTGGACTCGGCGGATGGCATCGCGGGTTCATCGTGCTGATCCTGATGAGCGGCGGCGCCGCGATTCTCGCGCTTGACCGCCTCTTTCCCGAAGACGTGCTCGGTTACGGATTCCCGAACTTTCTCGAGATGGTCAACCTGGGCAGCGCGCGGATAAAGCGCCGGTGGATTTTCGTCAAGGCTGCGGGTGCTGCGCTGTCGCTGGGCGCGGGCGCGTCAGTAGGGCGCGAAGGTCCGATCGCGCAGGTCGGCGGAGCGATTGGGTCGGCGGTAGCGCAGCTGAGGAAGTTGTCGCCCGATCGCGCCAAAGTGCTGATCGCGGCGGGCGCCGGCGCGGGAATCGCGACGACCTTCAACGCGCCGATCGGCGGCCTGATGTTCGCGCAAGAGATCGTGCTTCTCGGGCATACTGAAATCGCGAACCTGACCCTGCTCATCATCGCGACCTTTACCGCGGTGATCACATCGCGCGCGGTTTTGGGCAACGCGTCGGTCTTCGTGGTTCCCGAATTTGTGCTGCGCAGCTATTGGGAGATGGCGACGTACGCCGTCATGGGGGCGGCGCTAGGCGCGCTGGCGGCAGGCTACATACGGTTTTTCAACGGAACCGCAGGATGGTTCCGGCGGCTCGACGCGCCGGTCTGGCTGAAACTCGAAGCCGGACTCGCGGTGGTCGGCGTGATTGCGATCTGGCTGCCGCAAAACCTGTCGGACGGATATCCGATTATCAACCGCGCAATGGCGGGCGAATACGAACTCGGACTGTTGGCGGCGCTGCTGTGCGCGAAGTTTTTTGCGAGCAGCGTTTCGCTCGGATGCGGTGCGCCGGGCGGCGTCTTCGGTCCGACGTTTTTTATCGGCACGATGGCGGGTGGGACGTTTCAGCGTCTGTCGGCGATGTTGATCCCTACTCTGACGGGCCCGCGCGGCTCGTACGCAATCGTCGGGTTGGGCGCGTTCCTGGCAGGAACTACCCACGCTCCGCTGACCGCGTTGTTCCTGCTATGGGAGATGACGCGAAGCGATACGATCGCGATGCCGGCGATGATCGCGACGATCACCGCGCTGGTGGTCGCGCGCGCGATCGAAACCGAATCGATCGACGAATTCCGGCTCGCGCGCGAAGGCAAGAAGCTCCAGATCGGAAGCGAGCGGCTGGCGCTCACCCTGATTCCAGTCAGCGCCGTGGTGACCAAGAACGTGACGATAGTGCATGAGAACACCTCGTTGTCGGAGGTGTTACGAACGGCCGGGGAGACCGCGCAATCCACGCTGCCGGTGGTCAACAGCGACGGCGAGCTCGCGGGCTTGATCGTTACGCGCGACCTGCTCTCGATGCTCGCCGGCGGCCAGGAGGTTGGGCCGCTGGTCAATGCTTTCGACATCTCGAATACGCATTGCGCGACGGTAACCCCGGACGCGAATCTCGACGAGGCGAGCCAGTCGATGGAGCACGACGGACTCGACGAGATTCCGGTTGTCGATCGGCCGGGCGGGCGTTTTCTCGGACTGGTGACGCGCCAACATATTGCGCAGGCGCTCAATCGGGTCACGGTTTCGCTCTCGACGCTTGCGACGCGCGACCAGAATATCTACTGGGCGACCGGCTACCGGGTGACGAGGATCGCAGTGCCAGCGAACGCCGCCGGCAAGACGATCCGCGAACTCGATCCGCGGGCGCGATTCAGTGTGACGGTGCTGGCGGTGCAGGAGGCGGGTAATCCGGAAGCGGGATTTGCGCCGATCGCTCCCGACCGCAAGCTGAAGGAAGGCGACGAACTGGTGGTGGCGGGCCGTTCGCAGGACATCAGGCAATTCATGCGCGCGCTGGAGAGCGGTGGCGGGACCGGAGTCGGCGGTCAGGTGGCTCAGCCGGCGCCGGGAAAGACGTAGGGACGAGCGCGGCCCGCGCGCAATTCCGTGCACAGATCCTCGACCGTTTTGACTTCGCGTTCGAGCTCGGTCGCGACCGTCATGAACCATTTCGCGGTGGCGAAATGCGCGTCGCTGCCGCCGACCGCGGTTAACCCGAGCTTGAGCGCGGCATCCTGCGCGCGCTGATTCTGATCGTCTGAATTCTGTCCGTTCAATACTTCGACCGCGCCGAGCGCAGTGCCGTGCCGGCTCAGCAGCGAATCGAGCCGCGCACCGAATCCTGAATCGCGGAACGGATGCGCCGGGATCGCGACGCCGCCTTCATGATGAAGCACATCGATGAGATGCTCGCTGCGCAGCATCCGCGAAGTCAGATCGAACCGGCGGACGATTTCCTTGTTCACGCCGAACATCAGCAGATGGCCGAGATCGGTGTCGGCCTCGATACCCTTGAAGATGGCAATCCCAAATCGCTCGCCGAGTTCCGCGTAGATTCGATCGATTTCGGGATCGGCCGGGAAGAGCCGATGCTCGGTGAAACAAATCGCGTCGAGACGGCGTTCCTGGCTCGCGGCGAATTCGAGATATTTCTCGGGTGATACGTTTGAGTCGGCCGAGAGATTCGTGTGCACGTGCAGATCGACAATCATGCGGGGAGAGTTCCTGTTATGGCTCGGCGAAGGTGTCGCGAACCTGAATATGGTCTTCGAGGGAGAAAATTCGCGCGATAAGAAAGACCTGGGTCTGCACCATGATCCGATCGGCCTCGGATGGCACGGTGCCCCACAAAAGCATCGTGTCGCCTTCGATCCTGAAATGAACCGACTGGTAGCCTTGCGCGTTGAGCGCCTGGCGAAGCTCGATTTCGCGCGGATCGGTATGCGCCGGTTCGGGCGCCTCGGGGGCGCTGCCGTAACCCGGAACCGCCGGAGCGCCGCCGAAGGGAGGCGCAGTGTCATCGCCGGTCGACGGCTGCGGTGCCGAAGAACGAAACGCCACGTATCCGAGGAAGAACATCGCGGCGACCACGAACATCATCGTGCGCGCGGGTCGGCGCCGACGGCGATGCCGAGGAAGAAAAATTGGGCCCGGAAATCTCATCGGCTCGGCTACGTCGTCGAGTACGATCGTCTGCGCCTCGGGCTCGGAGCGATCGAGCGGGCGCAAACGTCCGGTTACGTCGGCGGCACAGAACGAGCAGAAGTTAGAATCCACGGGAATCGTGCGGCCACATCGCGGGCACGCAGTGCCGACCTGATTGCTGAGCATCGTCGGCGCCGATGCTGACGCCGGTCGGGACTGAATGCCTCCGAGCGGCAGCTTAAGCTGCGGACGCGGCGACGATCCGGAGGCGCGGCCGCGCGCCGATGTCGGTACAGGCGCTACGCCGGATTTGATCGCGAGCAGCCGCTCTCTAAACTCGGCGGCATCGGCGACGCGCAGGATGACGTCATATTTGAGGGCCTGATCGATCAAATCGGCGAGCGCCGGAGTCACGTCGGGACACAGCGATCGCAGCGGTGGAAAGCTGAACGGAGGCTCGAGCGCGGGGTCGCGCCCCGAAAGCGCGTGATGCATCGTGGCGCCCAGCGCATACAGGTCGGAGCGGAACTCGACCTTGCCGCGATACTGTTCGGGCGGCGCGTAGCCCTGGGTTCCGATCATGGTCGCGTTGCTGAGCGGCTGAAAGAGTCGCGCGATTCCGAAATCGATCAGCTTTACCTGTCCCGACGGCGTGAGCATCACGTTCGACGGCTTCAAGTCGCGGTAGATCACCGGCGGTTCGAGATTGTGCAGGTACTCGAGTGTGTCGAGCACCTGGAGTGCGAATTCGATGACGTCGTGTTCGGGAAGTTTTCCGCCCGCGTCTTTGATCTTCTGTTCGAGCGTGATGCCGTCGATGAATTCCATCACCAGGTAGTGATGGTTCTCGGCGCTGAAGCGATCGAAGACTCGCGGGATGTGTTCGTTGCTGAGCTGCGCGAGCATGTCGGCCTCGCGCTGAAAGGCCGCGACCGCCTGCTTCTGCGTATCGGGGCTGGTGAAGCTATCGACCATCTCCGCGAGCGCACAGGGCCGCGCCGCGAGACGTAGATCCTCGGCGAGATACACGAGCTTCATCCCGCCGCCGCCGAGCGGTTTCATGACGCGGTAACGCCCGCCGATGATTGTGTTCTCCTGAATCATCCGGTCATGTCATATACAAATGTAATCATTAATTAGATGGCGCGGTGGCGGTTCGGATTCATCGCGCCAGCGCATCCTCGTCGATCACGCCGGAGAAAGCCGCATTCGCCGCACAAATGATGTGAATCAGGATACCCATCGCCGGTGCAATCGCCCACGCAAATCCCACTCCGAAAAACCACATGACTCCTTTGAACGGCTTGCCGCGATAAATGTGTCCGACCCCGGGCACGATGCTTAGCACGAGCGCAAGCAGAGGGTTGAATCCATGATCGCTGCGGAGCAGAGGGTATCGCGTGAGTGGTGCGCCACATGATTTGCAGAAGCTAGCGTCGGCGACGACGATCGGCTGACCGCATCGCGCACAAAACCTGGGTGCCTCGAGCTCGGTTTCAGGCACGGAAGATAAACGGCGCGTCGCCGAACCTGACGGCATCGCCGTCGCTCAAAGGTATGCCTCCGGTCACTCGCAGGTTGCCCACGAAGGTGCCGTTCTGGCTGTTGAGATCCTTGACCATGACCGAGCCGTTGCTGGTCTCGATGCTCGCGTGATGGCGCGAGACCGACGAATGGCTGACCACGATTTCGTTGTCGAGCGCGCGCCCGATACGCGTGGCGGCGCCGGCGCGGAGCGGAAATCGCTGCCCGGTCGCGTCGATCAAGCAGGGAGTGTCGACGTTCGCATTGGCGCCCGCCAGCCGGCTCGCGATATGAGCCGGATTAACTCTATCGGTCGCGAGCGAGGCCTGTTCACGCGCCGACTGAGAAGTTCCGCGCAAGTGGAACATCATCTCGTAGCCGCCGATATTGATCCGGTCGCCGTCGTGCAGGTCGACCGTCTCGATTCGATTTCCGTTGACGAAGGTGCCGTCCTGCACCGCGAGATTCTTGATCACGTAGTCGCTGCCGCGCCGTTCGATCAGCGCATGACGCGCGTGCACACTCGGGTCGCCGAACAAGCCGACCGGATTTTCTTCGGCGCGGCCGATCGAAGCGCGCGGGCCTTCGATTCGGTACTGGCGTCCGCGCAGCCGTCCCTGCTCAACCGTCACCCACGCGGCCTTGGTCAGTTCCTGCACCAATCCGATGAAGAGTCCGATCGCGAAGCCGATAACCGCTTCGCCGAAAAATCGGGCCGCCATTCCACCGCCGGTGATCGCGCCGATCAAATCAAAGAAGATTCCGCCGACTGCGCCACCCGCAAGCCCGCCGAGCAATCCCTTCACGATGTTCGCGCCGACTCCGGTCGAGAGTCCCACTCCGAGGCCGACTAGCATCCCATCGATAGCCCATCCGATTATTCGCGCGAAAATAAGAATCGCCATCGAGCCCGCGACCATCTCGCCGCTGGTGCTGAACTTAGCGCCGCCAAAGTTCAGAATCGCGTTGAATACGCTGTTGGCAAAGTACGTGGCGAACAGTGACAGCCCGGCGCATAGAACGAAGCCGCGGATGAATCTTTGCTGCGCCTGCGGCGTGACCCGAAGTTCTGAGCCCTCAACGGCAGTGATCAGCCCGCCGATCAATCCTGCCGCCAATGCTGCCGTCAGGTAGTACGCGACGACGGAGAAAGTCGTCTGGGCCTGGCCGAGATGCGAGTTGTGCGATGCCAACTCGACGGGAATCCATCCGATCGCGCCGCCGGCCAATCCGGCCAACGCCTTGAACATGAGTTCGCGCCGATTGAGCGAATCGACTTTGAAAAGGTCTTGAAGAGAATTCAAGCTTGGTCTCGGCTCCGGATACGCACTCCAGAATATAATAGCGGGCAGCGAAGCGGCGCAAAACGCCGTCTGTCAGGTGCAATGAACGGACTGCTGCAAGCGCGCAAGTTTCCATCTCGTGAAAAAAAGGGCATCATCGCGTGTAATTTTCAGTAAGTGATTTCTTTACAGACCTGGAGAAGCGATGAGCATCGAGAATCTTGTCACCGAGAAATTCGGCCCTCTGCAAGGCGTGAAGATCCTTTCCACCGGGACCCTTATCGCGCAACCGTTTGCGGCCGAGCTCGCGGCAGAAATGGGTGCGGAGGTCATCCAGATCGAGCGTCCCGGTCCGGGCGACGTGGGATGGCGCAACATCGGGATAAAGCTGGTCAGCAAAGACGCCAAGTCGGCGGTCGCGACCAGCTGGATCCAGGAACGGCGCAATGTGTTCTGCATCACGCTCGATCTCTCCAAGCCGCGCGGCCGCGAACTGTTCCTAAAGCTCGCCGCGCGCGCCGACATCTGGATGGAAAGCTCGAGGCCGGGCACCTATCCGAAATGGGGGCTCGATGACGCCGCGATGTGGAAGGTCAATCCGCGACTCGTGATCGCGCACGTTTCCGGATTCGGGCAAACCGGCGATCCGAGCTACGTGCATCGCGCATCATATGATGTGGTCGGACAGGCAGCCGGCGGAATGATGTATCAGACCGGGTTTCCCGATCCGACCCCGCCGACTCGCGCCGCGCCATGGACCGGCGATTACGTGACCGCGCTATTCACGATGTGGTCGTCGCTGGCCGGGCTCACCTACGCGCGCGCGACCGGGATAGGGCAGGCGATCGACGTTGCGCAGTACGAAGCGATTCACAAAACGATGGGCGGTACGATGCTCGAATATTTTCAGAACGGCGTGGTTCGCGAGCGCTCGGGCAATCGCGCGCAGGGTTTCCAGCCGCTCGACACGTTTCAGGCGAGCGACGGATGGGTCGTGATGGGCGCGCTCGGCGACGTGTACGGGCGCATGCTCAAGGTCATCGGGCTCGACCCCGCAGATACGAAGTGGGAGACCGCACGCACGCAGCTCGAGTCGATCGAGGGAATCGAGTTCGACGCGATTCTCCGCGGATGGATCTCGGAGCGCACCGTGAAGGAAGTTGTCGACCAGATGGCCGAGGGTGCCGTGCCGTGCTCGCCGATCATGTCCAGCAAGGACATGGCCGAGGACTCGCAATATCGCGCGCGCGGGATGCACGTCGAATGGAACGATGAGCAGGTCGGCCGGGTCAAGGGTATCGGCGTGGCGCCGAAATTTTCTCTGACCCCGGGAAAGATCGTGCGCGGGTCGGTGGCAGTCGGCCACGACAACGAGCGCGTGTATCGCGAGGTGCTGGGCGTCGGCGCCGACGAGATTGAATCGTTGCGCCGCGAAAAAATCATTTAGCGACTTTGGAGATAAAGGTCTCGGCCGATTTGGCGAACGACGCTTCATCGGAGTAGCGGCCCAAATCCAAAATGAAGTACGTCGCGCCCGCATCCTGCTCAGCGGCAATCTTTGTCCGCGCGGCGCCGAGGTCGTCGAGCTTGAGTCCGCGCCGGACCACGATCTCCGGGTCGGGACGACCGGCCGCGCGTGCACGCGCGATCAACTCTTCAACTTTTACTTTAAGTTCCGAAGCGGGCAGCATCGGATGCCATCCGTCGCCGAATTTAAGTACTCGGTTCATAGCGGCCGGACTGTTGCCGCCAATCCAGATCGGCGGGCGTTTCGGTCGCGGCAGAAATACGAACGGCGGAAATTTGACGTCGCGTCCGTCATAGGCGCCCGGCGCATCGGCATTGAACAGATGATGAATCACCGCGAGCGTCTCGTTGGTGACCGCGCCGCGTTTGCGGATGTCAGCGCCGAGTGCGGCGAACTCCGGCTTCATCCATCCGACTCCGATGCCAAGAATCAAACGCTCGCCCGATAATTCCTGGATGGTCGCGACCTGCTTCGCGGTCAGCACGGCCGGCCGATACGGGACGACCAGCACCGAAACGCCGAGCCGAATCTTTTCAGTCGCGCCGGCGAGGAACGCAAGAGTCGCGAGCACGTCGAGATAGCGGCCGCCGGAGCCTTCGGTCTGGTCAACCGGGATGCACAAATGATCCGATACAAACAGCGCGTCGAAACCGGCTCGTTCCGCGATTCGCGCACAGGCTCGGATCGTCGTGCGGTTCGACTGCGGACCCATGTTGCGGATTGCGATTGCAAATTTCATCGAGAATTTCTCCAATACCCGAGCAGCCAGGCACCTTAACGAGACTGGCAAGCGTCGGCGCACCCAGTCAAACTTACCCGCGATTGGTGTATTTTAGGATTGACGACAGGAGCGTGCGTTCAATGAGCGAATTCGAAATTCCCAAGGGCGGGTTGGTCGAGGCGCCTCCGGTAGCGCAGCCGAATATCTTTCCAATGGAATGGCGCTGCGACACGCCCAAGCTTGCGGAAATTTATGAGCGCGCGAAGCGCGAGGGCTACAATCCGGCAGATATAAACTGGAGCGCTCTCTCGCCCGAGGCATGGAGCGACGATGAAAAGGTCGCGATCATGTACTGGTGGGCGCTGCTCTCCAATTTCGATTCGTCGGGTCCGGCGGTGTTCGCGCGCGCGACCATTCATGCGTGGGAAATGCACGAGGAAGATCCGGTCCGCAAATGCTTCTTCTCGATAACCCGCGACGAGACCAATCACGAAGAGACCTGCCAGCGCGTTATTCAGCGCCTGGTGCCGAATGGCCCGCAAGGATTCAAGCCCAACAGCGAGTTGCAGCGGGTCGCGCTAAACAATATCGGCTGGCTTTACCATAACGGCGGCCGCTACTGGACCGGATATAATCGCGCGATCGATCGCTATCCGCTCGCGGTCATCTTCACCTCTTTCATGATGGGCGAGGTCGCATCGTCGACGCTGTTCCACGGGATGGCGCATGCGACGACTCATCCGACCTTCCGCGACATCTTTACGAAAATCGGCCGCGACGAGGCGCGCCATCTTCAGATTTGCATCAACCTGCTCGAGAAGGAGTGGCCGGGCCTCACCGACGAGCACAAGACGTTCATCACCAAACAGCTCCGCGCCGGATTCGTATTCCTCTCCATGGTGCTCTGGGAACCACCAGGACAGTTCTGGGATCTGCCGGGCTACTTCCTGCATAACCATCGAATACTGCTCCGCATCGCGCGGGAGGCCGGCCTCGGCATCCTGACCTTCGAGCAGCAGGCCGATAACTGGCGGCTTGCAATCGCGCGCGTGCGCAAGCTGGTCGAGCGCTGGGACATCCAGTTTCCCGCGATACCCGAACTTGATATCGAAGGCGTTGACGTCGGAGATATCACCGCCGACGACATCATCCCGGTCTTTTAAATAGGCCAACATTTCAGGGTCGAAGCGGAGGCAAAGAATATGAGCGTCGATTTGTCCGTCGAAGGCGGGCTTGCGGAAATTGTTCTCAATCGGCCCGAGAAGCTAAATGCGCTCAACGACGCGATGGTCGCGGGTCTCAACGAATGTCTCGATCGCGCCGCGTCGCAAGCCGCACGCGCGCTGCTGATTCGCGGAGAGGGACCGGCATTTTCGGCTGGACGAGATCTCGCCGATGCTGACCCGGGCAACGAAGATGCCGAAGCGATAATCGAGACCACCTTCAATCCACTGATCAAACGAATCGCGGCGTTTCCGGCGCCGACGTTCGCAGCCGTGCATGGCGCATGCCTTGGCGCAGGACTCGGCGTCGCGCTCGCCTGCGACGTTGTTTACATTGCCGACGACGCGAAGATCGGCTCTCCGTTCGCGCGAATCGGCGCGGTGCTCGATTCGGGAGGCCATTCGTTTTTCGTCTCGCGCCTGGGAGCTCATCGCGCGCTCGAACTCATCTATACGGGGCGGTTGCTCTCGGGCGCCGAAGCTGCGGCGCTTGGATTGGTGAACCAGAGCATGCCGCGCGATTCGCTTGTCGCGCACGCGCGCAAGATAGCCGCGCAGGTCGCGCAAGGCCCGACCGCGGCGTTCATGCAATCGAAGCATTTGGTGCGCAGAATCGACGAGGAAGCGCTCGGACTGTTTGCGGTTCTGAAATGCGAGGCGCAAGCGCAAGGCGCCGCCGGCCGGACCGCCGACTACAAGGAGGGCATCACCGCCTTCCAGCAAAAGCGCGCGCCAAAATTTCAGGGAAAATAAATCAGGCGCGGCGGCCGGAGGTGCGCGTCTCTGCGAGGCGCCGCGCCGCTTCGCCGATCGCGCCCGCGCGATGCCATCGGCTGTATTCCTCGACTGTCAGCCCGTGCGCGACTTCGAGCGCCACCGACAATCCCGCCAGCACGAAGACTTCGCCGAGCACGCTGATTCGCGGCGCCAGCCCGAGTCCGCCGCCTTCTTGTGTAACCGGCGCGTGGATCACCAGGTCCGCGACTTGCGCGAGGCCGGAATCTTTGTTGCCGGTTATCGCGATCAGTTGCGCGCCCTGTTCGCGGATTGCGGTCGCGGTCGAAAGCAGCTCGTCGGTGTTCCCGCTGTTCGAGATCGCAATCACAACGTCGCGCGGATGCACCTGGCCGAGACTGCCGTGCAAGGTTTCGGTCGCGTGCAGAAAACGTCGCGGGCGTGCCGACCGAGCAGAAGAGACTGGCCGCGTAACGCGCGACGTGTTCGGGCTTCCCGACTCCAGTTACATGAACTCGCCCGCCACGGCCGAGCGCGGTGCGAATTATCTCGACGGTGCGCGAAATCGCCGCGAGGTTCAAACCGCCGCGCAGCTCGCCGAGTTCCTTGAGTGCCACGTCAAAAAACTCGCCGACTTCGCCGCTCGAATCGCCGATCGCCGTTTCGCGCGGCTCCGTGTCGGTATGCGGGCTGGGCAGCGCGATCGCTTCGCCATACAAGTCGAGGATTTGCTCACGCACTTCGAATCCGGCTGGAAACGCGCCAAGCCGGGTAACGCCGACCGCTCCGGCCGCGTTCGCAAGGCGTCCGATCTTTTCCCACGGGAGCCCTAGCCGCAAACCCGCGAACACTCCCGCCAAAAATGAATCGCCGGCCCCGGTCGAATCAATCTGCTTGACCTTGAATGCGGGCACTCGAACCGTGGTCTCGCGCGCCGCGATCGAGCATCCCTTGTCGCCTTCGGTGATTATGACCGCGCGATTTCCATATCGGCCGCGAATCGCTTCCGCCATTTTTAGTGGATCGCGTCCGTTGCCGGTGACGATTTCACGCGCCGCCGCTTTCGCGGGCTTCAGATAAGTCGCCAGCTTCAATGCGCGCTCGAGTTCGGCGCGGCTCCCAAGCGATCCGATCACGTCCGACGGAGGCACATCGACGTCGAGAATCGTGGGAATCGAGTGGGTCCGCGCGAACAGAAGGATCGCAAGCACGGTGCGGAGCGGAAGCTGCGAAATCTCGGTCGAGACCAGGCGGGCGCGGCGGATGAATGCGCCGTGGCGATTGCGCACTTCGGCCGGGGTGAGCTCGCCGGTCGCTCCACGCGCCATATAGATTGCGCGATCGCCGGCTGCGTCGACGAAGATAGTTGCGAACGCGCTTGCGCTTCCGTCAAACGTCAGATGATGCCGAATCCCCAGGCGATCCATTCCCTCGCGCAGGAACTCGCCGTTGCGATCGTCGCCGAGCTTGCCGAAAATGCCGGTCGTAAGCCCGAGAACCCGGCCCCATCCAAGATGATTGAGGACCAGGCCGCCGACCTCGGTGCGTTCGATCGCGGCGCTCGCGGTATGCGATCGCAGCAGGATTTTTTCGTCGGCGCGGATTATTCGCGGGGTCCGATAGAACAGGTCGACGACCATGCTCCCGCATCCGACGACATCGAGTTTCGCTTCAACCATTGCGGGTAGCCATCTTGCGCGACGCGGCGCCGTGCGCGTGCCCGTCGAATTCGCTGACCCATCCGTGCTCGAGCGTTTCGGCGCACAGCTCGCGCAACATTCCGAATCGCGTGCTGAATTCGCGCCGCTCGATGTCGCTCATTGCCGGCGTACCCGGGGCAAGCGCGTCGCTGTCGATCACGCCGAGATCTTTGAGCGCGGCCTTCAGGCACGCGATGGTCGGGCGATAGGGCTTGCGCCCGCGCTTAAACGTACACGCGATGCGAAACTCCTCGATTGCCTTTTCATAAAGTTGCATCAGCTCGCGGTCGGCCGATCGACAAACCTGCCATGCCCGCTGCCATTCGCGCGGCATCGCATTGGCCGGTCCCGCGACGACGCCATAAGGCCGCGTGCGTTGGGTCAAGTAGCGATTCCAATGATGCCGCATCCGGTCGGCGACTCCCTCAGGCGGTGCGAACAAATCGAAAATCAGGTACGCGTTGCCGGCATAGATCGCGAACTCATGACTCGCTTTGAAATGCGAAGCGGCGCGCGTGTAGTTGCCGATCACGGACTTGCTCGCGGTAACTTTGATCCCGCGCACGTATTCGAGCCGGCTCATCTGCTTGACGTCGCTGGTATGGAGATGCGGCGCGTTGCCAGCCGCGGCAATCTCGGCGTTGTCGTAGAGGAACAGCGGAATTGCCCGACCCGCGCGATTGTAGACCGCGCCGACGTCACGCTCGACGAACTTCGCGGGATGCTCGACGTCCCTGACCGACAGCGGTGCGAGCACTGCCGCATCGGCGCCGGCTTCGATCGCGCTGGCCAGATTCGCAAGTGTCTCGGCTCGGGTATGTCCGGTGACTCCCGCCCACGCTTCGATCTTCTTTGCCGCCGTTGCGCGCGCACGACGGCATTCGTCGATCGCGATTCGTACCACCGCTTGTCTGCGCGGATTGTCGACGCGATCCCACTCGCCGGTAGTGCCCGCGGCGAAAATAATGTCCGCGCCCGAGCCGTCCTGGATCGCAAAGCGCACGGCAGCGCGCTGCTGATCTTCGAGAATCCGGCCCTCGGCGTCGAGAATCGTCACGATCGGGACCGACAGGCCGGGTCGCGGGATGTATTCGTCGAGCGTTTGCACCGCGGCGATTCTAGCAGAACCGGACAGCATCTGCTGCGCGCGCGAGCTTTCGCTTCTAGCCGAGTCCGAGCCCAATCCGCGTGATGAAGCTCCAGTGCGCCTCATCCTTCGAGGCGAAGTTTTCGAGCCGGCATTGGATCGTAAGCTTGTAATTTCCGTCTCCCGAGAGCGCTTCCAGCGGCGGATTGCGGTACCAAATCGCCTTCTTGCACACCGCGATCATCATCTGATCGATCCTGGCCTTGCCCGAATGCTGTTCGAGAATCAGTTCGGTCAGCTTGCCGTTCTTGTCCATGATCGCGGTGATCACGACAGGCTTAATGTCGGTCGGCAACCTGGTGCGCGATATCTCTTCCTCTTTCTCCGCGATTTGGAGATGCGCGAAGATGCGATCGAGAATCACTTGCGAAAAGTTGGCGAACTGGGCCGCCTTCGCATTGAGTAGGCGCTCCTCGCCGGGATTCGCGTCGCTGCCCATCGTTCGCGAGATTCCCGGCTCCGCGCCAAACGTCCGCGGCGACGATGAGTCTCCGCCCTCGTCGCGCAACAGTCCTTCTCCGCGCTTAGGAACGGCATGAGTACCGAGCGGATCGATCGGCGTGCTCGAGACCGACGACAGGTCGGTAACCATCTTCGCGGCCGGAGCTGCTCCGGGTGCCGGCTCGGGCGGTGTGTCCTGGCCGGCGCATCCCGCGATCGCAAGCGCGAATGCGAACAATCCGCCGAGGCCGATCTGAGTTAACAGTTTCATCTGATCGTTACTTTTCACCGAGCCGTTTCCTGGACACTATCCAAAGCACGGATCGCCGGACGCGCGTCATTGTAGTCAGCGACGAACGCGTCGAACAATTCCTCGCCGAACGCGCGCTCTTCTTTGCGGACTTCCTCGTCGTGCGCTTTCGCAAAAGCGTCGCCGACCCGCGCGAGGAATTCGAGCGCCGGTGAGTAGTTGAGCTGGGCGGTGAAGCCGGCGGCGAAATCGTAGTAGCCGCTTGGCAGCCGGCGGCACGCGAGCTCTGTCTTCATTCCGCCATTTCCGGTCGCCAGCACGCGCAGGAACTCGCCCGCGATCAAGTCCATCATCTTATGGATACCCGGCGGCGCTACCAGTTCCGGGACCGAATCCATCTGGTTGGCGAAGGTCACGACGTTTGCGTCGCGGCTATAGTCGGTCGCAAAGCTCAAGTGGTCGAGGCCGAAGTGCATTTTCAGACTGTTGATCTCAATCGACGAGACGGTGCGATAGTGCCCGCGCTCGATCGCGTCGAGCGCGATACTCTCGCCGGCCGGTTTCAATAACGCGTTGAACGGCGTGAGCCGGCCATTGCGAACCATCAGGGTCATACGGATATGGCCGCGATGGAAGCCGGTCAGCATCCAACAATTTCCGTGAGCGTCCAAAAGCGCCGAGTCTTCGCCCACCGCCGGCTTGAGCTTGCGATAAAAGTCGTAAAGCTTCGGATATTTTTTGAGCGCGTCCTGGCGTAGCTCGGTGTCGATATTGAACAACACAACCGGTCCCGACGCCGAATTGAACTCGTCAAGCACGTTGTCGAATTTAAAATATTGATCGACTTTCGCCGCGAGATGAGGCATTTGGCGATGGAACCTGTCCAGCGCCGCTTTGTCGTGACGATTGAAAACCCCCGCCGCGCTGTCCCACGGCGGTTTCAGATCGCCATAGAGCTCACGGATGATGCCGGCGACCACGTCGACCAGCGCTCCCATCCCGTAGGTATCGACGGTCAACTCACCGGCGAGAGTTCCGTTCACGCTCGAAATGTTCGCCGGAGTCGATCCCGGCGCGGGCTTTAGGCCGAACACTCCCGAAAAGGATGCCGGCTCCTCGGGACTGTGGTAGTCGGTCGCCAGCGAATAAAAAAAATCGGTCCCGCGCGGCTCTCCGGAGACGCTTATCTGATGAGTTCCGTCGGGCTTATCGCTCCATGGGACCTCCGGCTTCGAGTAAAGCGCGGCGGCGCGAATCAGTGTCGATTGCCGTGGCGGAAGTTCATCGACGACTTTCTGCAGCGACGGCCCAAGCGCCGGATGAAACGAGAGCTTGCGCTGAAAAGCGAGTTGCCGGTCCATGATTGCGATTGCTCGAGCCGCGCGCTCCGGGCCGGGCGGCGCGAGCTCGACTATCGGGGCGAAAAGCGTCTGCGTTTCCGGAGCAAATCCGGGGGCCGGCGCACGCAAATCGGCAGCACTGGAAATCGTGCCGATCGTGATTAGAATTGCTGCTAACGAGGCGATTTTAAGGGTCAAAAGAAACCGAATCGACCGCCGTGATTGGCGAATTGTTTGAGTTCGCTCGCGATGATATCCTGTTTCGCAAGAGGCCCGCGAGATCGAGAAGCAAAAATGAAACCTGGAATCCATCCCGAATACCGCCGCTGCGTCGTAACCTGCGCCTGCGGCAACACCTTTGAAACCCGCTCGACTTTGAAAGAGCTTCATGTCGAGGTTTGCTCGAAGTGCCATCCCTTTTACACCGGCACCCAGCGCCTCGTCGATACCGCCGGCCGCGTTGAGCGCTTCAATCGCAAGTACGGCATCAAGAAGCCCGGCGAGACCGCCGACAAGAGCGCGGACAAGACTGCCACCAAGTAGCATTGCAACTCCCGCCGCCTGCGGTGCACGATGCACCCGGGTGCGCGGGGGAGAATATATCGGCACGGTCGATTGCGGCCGCGCCGTTTTTGTTTCAACGCAACGCGTCGGTCCGGGGGATTTCCTGGTGCTGAATAGGAACTGCGATGCTCGATAAGGCAAGCGCTATCGAAGAGCGAGTCGCCGAACTCGAGCGCAAACTGAGTGATCCCGCGACGCTCGGCAATCAGCGCGAATACGCAAAACTCGCCAAGGAGCGCTCGCAGCTCTCCGAGGCCGCCCAATGCGCTCGCGAGTACATCCGGATTGCCGACGAGATCGCCGGTCACAAAGCGATCCTCGACGGCGACGACGCCGATTTGCGCGAGCTCGCCAAAGCCGAACTGCCGACGCTGCAAAAGAATCTGTCCGCCGTCGAAGAGAAGCTCAAAGAGCTGCTCACTCCTCGCGATCCCAATGACGACAAAAACGTAATCCTCGAAATTCGCGCCGGCACCGGCGGCGAAGAGGCCTCGCTGTTCGCCGGCGATCTGTACCGGATGTACACCCGCTACGCCGAACGTCACGGATTCAAGATCGAGGCGCTCAGTTTGAGCGACACCGGCCTGGGCGGACTCAAGGAAGTCATCGCGCTGGTCACCGGCCGCGGAGCCTACTCGCGTCTGAAATATGAAGGCGGAGTGCATCGCGTCCAGCGCGTGCCTGAAACCGAAGGCTCCGGGCGCATCCACACTTCCGCGGTGACCGTCGCGGTGATGCCCGAAGCCGACGAAGTCGAAGTCAACATCAACGAGGCCAAGGATTTGCGGATCGACGTGATGCGCGCGTCGGGGCCCGGCGGGCAGAGCGTCAACACCACCGACTCCGCGGTACGCATCACGCATATTCCGAGCGGGATGGTGATAATCTGCCGCGACGAAAAATCGCAGCATAAGAACAAAGCGCGGGCGCTCAAAATTCTGCGCGCGCGGCTGCTCGAAGCCGCACAGGAAGAGCAGCAGGCGAAAATCGCCGAGACCCGGCGCTCGATGGTCGGCACTGGCGACCGCTCCGAGCGCATCCGCACCTACAATTTTCCTCAGTCGCGGGTCACCGATCATCGCGTCAACGTGACCATCCATCAGCTCGACAATTTTCTCGACGGCGCAATCGACCCCGTAATCGACGCGCTTGCGGCCTACGACCGCGAGCAGTCACTGAAAACTTGAGCGCCGTCGTGACTCACGAGATGACGGGACAGGGCCGCGGATTCGACGCGATCGACCGCGCCGCGCGGAGACTCGCCGCATCGGGGGTCGAGTCGGCGTGGCTCGACGCGGAACTCCTGTTGGCTGCGGCGGCCGGTGTCACTCGCGCGGAAATTCTTGCAGGCGGAGCGTCGCTGTCTGACGAAGCACTGGCGCGATTCGAAGCGATGATTGTTCGCCGCGAGAAACGCGAGCCGCTCGCTTACATTGTCGGTCACAAGGAATTCTATTCGCTGGAGTTCGAGGTCAGCCCCTCCGTTCTCATTCCGCGACCCGAGACTGAAATAGCGGTCGCGGCCGCACTCGAGACGGTTCAGCGCCGACGGGATCCTCGCGTGCTTGATATCGGCACTGGATCCGGCGCGATCGCGATCGCAGTCGCCGCCAATGCCCACGCTGCGCGCGTCACGGCCACGGACATCTCTGCCGACGCACTCGCGATCGCCGCGCGCAATGCCGCCCGCCATCGAGTCGCCGATCGCGTCACATTTCGCCACGCCGATTGCTTCGACGCGCGCGATGACGGCGCGCCGCTTGGATCTTTCGACCTGATCGTCTCGAATCCGCCCTACGTCGAAGATCAATCGCTCGCCGATCTGCAGCCGGACGTTCGCGGCTACGAGCCGCGCGTGGCGTTGGGCGCTGGCTCGGACGGCTTGAATTTCTTTCGTCGAATCGCGTCGGGTGCGCGCGTGCATTTCTCTGGCGGCGACGCTGAGCTGATAGTCGAAGTCGGCGCGGGCCAGGCCGCCGCGGTCTCGGATATTTTCGAACGGGCGGGATTGCGGGTCGTCTCTGTGCTAAACGATCTCGCGGGGCATCCGCGGGTCGTGCGCGCGGCAGGGCGGGGGTAATCAGCATGGATAAAATGATGATTCATGGCGGCGCGCCGCTGCGCGGCTCGGTCGCGCTCAGCGGCAGCAAGAATGCCACCTTGCCGATCATGATGGCGTCGCTGCTCACAGTTGACCCGATCAGACTGACCAACGTCCCGCGCCTTCGCGACGTGAAGACCGCGATGGACCTGCTCACCCAGTTGGGCGTCGAGACACGCTGGACCGGCGAGCACGAAGTCGAGCTTCGCGCATCCAACGTCACCTCGCACGAAGCGTCGTACGAACTGGTCAAGACGATGCGCGCGTCGTTCGTGGTGCTGGGTCCTTTGCTGGCGCGGACGGGACGCGCGCGGGTTTCGACTCCCGGCGGATGCGCGATCGGGGCGCGCCCGGTGAATCTGCATATCTCGGGGATTCGCTCGCTCGGCAGCAAGATCCAGTTTCGTAACGGCTACGTCGAGGCGCATGCGGAAAAATTGGTCGGCGCGCGAATCTGGCTGGACTCTCCGTCGGTCGGCGCCACCGAGAATATCCTGATGGCCGCGGTGACCGCCCGCGGACGCACTTTGATCGAGAACGCCGCGCGCGAGCCCGAAGTTCAGGATCTTGCGCGAATGCTTGCCAGGATGGGCGCGAAAATTACCGGCGCCGGCACTCACGTGATCGAAATCGAAGGCGTCGAGCGCCTCCACGGCTGTGAGCATGCGATCATCTCCGATCGAATCGAGGCCGGCTCCATGATGGCGGCGGCGGCGATCACCGGCGGCGACGTGACGATCTCGAACGCCCCGGTCGAGCACCTCGAAGCGGTCGTAGTCAAACTGCGGGAGGCTGGCGTCTCGGTCGAGTCCAACGGCAGCGGCCTTCGCGTCGCGCGTGCCGGCAAATTGCAACCCGTCGAGCTGCGCACGCTGCCGTATCCCGGCTTTCCGACCGATCTCCAGGCGCAGATGATGGCGATGCTGACGCAAGCCGAAGGCACTTCGGTCATCACCGAAACGATTTTCGAGAACCGATTCATGCACGCGCAAGAACTCGCCCGCATGGGCGCCGATATCGTCATGAAGGGCCCCACCGCCGTGGTGCGCGCCCCATCGAAACTCAGCGGCGCGCCCGTGATGGCGACTGACTTGCGCGCCAGCATGGGTCTGATCATCGCGGGACTCGCCGCCGCAAACACCACCGAATTGAGCCGCGTCTATCATCTCGATCGCGGCTACGAAGCGCTCGACTCAAAGCTCTCGCAGCTTGGCGCACGAATCGAGCGCGTCCGCGACGATTCGAAAGTATAGTTCGCCACGATGAGGCCGCGCGTTCTCAACTCTCGAACTCCCGAGTTCAAAAAATTCCTGGCCACGATCCTGGCGCGCCGCGGGGGCGACTCCGACGCTGTCGATAGCACTGTCGCGAAGATTATCGACCGCGTCCGGAAGCTGGGCGACCGCGCGCTGATCGACTTCACCGCGAAGTTCGACCGCGTCAAGCTGACCGCGGCGACCATTCGCGTCACGCCCGCTGAACGCCGCTCCGCGCTGAGTCAGATCCCGCGCGACGATCGCCGCGCGCTCGAACTCGCCGCGCGCCGCATCACGGAGTTTCACCGGCGCACGATCGAGAAGTCTTTCATCTACCGCGACCGCGCTGGGATGCGTCTCGGCCAGATGGTGACTCCGCTCCGCCGGGTCGGAATTTATGTACCCGGCGGTCTCGGCGCGTACCCATCGTCGGTGCTGATGAACGCGATTCCCGCCAAGGTCGCCGGCGTCGTCGAAATCGTGATGGTCTCGCCGCCTTCATCTGAAGGCGCCCGCCCCGCGGTGCTGGCGGCCGCCGAAATCGCCGGCGTCGACGAGTTTTATCGAGTCGGCGGAGCGCATGCGGTCGCCGCGCTCGCATATGGCACCGACACTATCGCGCCAGTCGACAAAATCGTTGGCCCCGGCAACGCATTCGTGCAAGCCGCGAAACGAATGGTCTATGGCGTGACCGATATCGACAAGATGGCCGGCCCGAGCGAAGTCCTGGTGATTGCTGACGACGGCGCGAATCCGGATTGGATTGCCGCCGACTTGATCGCGCAGGCCGAGCACGGTTCCGGCGACGAGGCCGCTATCCTGCTGACTCCGTCAACCAAAATTGCGAACGAAGTTGCCGACGCCACGGAACGCGCACTGAGGAATCTTCCCCGCGCCAGCCAGGTCGAAGGCGCACTCCGAAAGCGCGGCGCGATGGTCGTCGTGCGCAACCTCGACGAAGCTTTCGATCTCGCCAATGAGATCGCACCCGAGCATCTCGAGCTCGAGATCCGCCATCCTTCGCGATGGCTCCCGCACGTCAAGGCCGCCGGCGCCGTGTTCCTCGGCGCGCTCACGCCCGCGCCGCTTGGCGACTATCTTGCCGGTCCCAACCATGTGCTGCCTACTGGGGGCGCGGCGCGATTCGCGTCGCCGCTGGGTGCATACGATTTTCTCAAGCGAACCAGTATAATCGAGGCGTCAACGGGCGCCGTCGCGGCGCTGGGACCGGCGGTCGCTCATCTTGCGCGGATGGAAGGATTCGAAGGTCATGCGCGCGCGATGGAGCTGCGAAGCGGGGTGGGGAATGGCAAGGCAAAGTCGCGAAGCAGGAATCGAAGTGCAAAATAATCGCAAAACCGGATTGCAGAGTAGTAAAAAGACAGCCGCGCGGCCGATCGCATCGGCTGTCGCCGCGACTCCGCGTCGAATCGCGGCGGTCGAGCGAAAGACGCGCGAGACTTCGGTCACCGTCGAACTCAAGCTCGACGGCTCCGGCCGCGGCGAGGCCAGGACCGGCGTCCCGTTCCTCGATCACATGCTCGAGAGCTTCGCCCGCCACGGTTTCTTCGATCTCATCGTCGAGGCCAAGGGCGATTTGCATATAGATGACCATCACACAGTCGAAGACGTTGGGATCGTGCTCGGCCGCGCCTTTCGCCAGGCGCTTGGCGACCGCAGTGGAATCAAGCGCTTCGGCGAGGCGTCGGTGCCGCTCGACGAGGCGGTATGCACCGCAATCGTCGATATAAGCGGGCGCTCGTACCTCGGCTACAACGTTACGATCAGCCAGGAGCGGGTCGGCAATTTTCAGACCGAGCTGGTGCATGACTTTATGAAAGCGCTGACCGATGAGGTCGGGATGAACTTGCACCTCAACCTGGTCAGCGGCCGCAATCCGCATCACATTATCGAGGCGACTTTCAAGGCGCTGGCGCGCGCGATGGACCATGCGACCGCAATCGAGCCGCGCTTGTCGGGCGTCCTCTCGACCAAAGGCACGCTAACTTAACAGCGCATCGAGAACTCGGGCGAGTGTTCGAGACTTTCACCGTTATTCCGTCGATCGATCTGAAAGACGGCCGCGTCGTGCGCCTGCTCCATGGCGACATGAACCGCGTCACCGATTATGGCGGCGATCCATCGGCGACCGCGCGGCGCTTCGAAGATGACGGCGCCGCGCTCATCCATATAGTTGACCTCGACGGTGCGATTGTCGGCGAGCCGCGAAACCTCGACGCGGTCGCCGCAATTCGTGCCGCGGTGCGATGCGCCATCGACGTGAGCGGCGGGCTGCGCACCATCGAGACTATTCGCGCTGTCGTTGCGGCGGGCGCCGATCGCGTCTCGATCGGTTCGGCTGCGTTTCTCGACCCGGCTTTGTTAAAGAGGGCGTGTAGCGAGTTCCCGGGCCGCGTCTTCGGCTCGATTGACGTTCGCGACGGGCGTCTTGCAATCAAAGGATGGGTCGAGACCAGCGCGCTGACTGTTGCCGAAGCGGCGGATCGCTTCCGGATGGCGGGCGTCGCCGCCGCGATCGTCACCGATATCGCTCGCGACGGCGCAGAAACGGGTCTCGACGCGGTCCGAATGGCCCAAATCGCCGCCGCGGCGCGATTGCCAGTGATCGCGTCGGGCGGAGTGTCGAGTCTCGACGACATCCGCGACGTCTCGCCGCCCGCTTCGACGATGGTGTCGTGGGAGTGGTCGTCGGCAGGGCGCTCTACGAGGGCAACTTCAGCCTTCCCGCCGCCATCGCGGCCGCAGGTTCATCCGGTTAGGGCTGAACTGTTCAGCCTTACCCATGCGCGCATTGGCGTCGTACGCGGAAGGTCCGGAGAAATGAAATTGACGGAACGGACCTACCCGTAGATGCCAGTCGTCCCAAAACCACAATAGGTGGTATAAAACTGCCGTTTCGCGCTCGGTTCGGCAAGCCAGAATCGGCCATTTTCACCCATTCTTCTTCCTGCACTTTGCCCGGGTGGATCGCACCGGCGATGTTCCGCAAAGCTCCAAATAGGGAGCCCTCACAAATCGGCAGTAAGTCGTCTTGAGGCGCTCTATGTGCGTTAATGCCCATTACTCAATGGTTAGAGGAAACTATAGAAGCGCTATTACACTTGACATAAGCGCGCCGTATGTAGAGAATGCGGCAACTGGATATAGACATGTATTTCAAGTCGCAACCAAGTTTAACTCGTCAGGAGCAAAGACAGTATACTACCTGTTGTCTATTTGACTATTTTCTATACTAGTCAGTAGGTATTTCAGTCATCTTGAATATTTTTTCTACAATTTGTAAAGACGCTGGCGGAGTTAAAGATGAGTGCTGCGCGGGTCGATCAGCCGATCGGGACGCCCGCGATTCAACTTACTATGGGCGGACAGAGCGCAATGGATCGCGCGCTGCCCGCCGATATAGAGGGAGTGGAAAGCAAATGAGTATCCTTCGTCGTAGTTCCAAGGGCCAGATCCTCGTCCTATATACTATCGCATTGCCGGTGCTGGTCGGTGCGCTCGGCCTCTGTTGCGATATGGCCGTCATATACATGAACTGGCAAGGAATGCAGAAGGCTGCCGACGCGGCGGTGCTCTCTGGCGCCGGCTGGCTCAATGGCACGGACTCCACGGGTGACACCAAGGCCATCTCGACTGCCACGAACTACGCGACCTTGAATGGAGTTCTGTCGACCGAAATTGCCGGTGGTGCGCCCACGGTATCTGCCGACCACAAGACTATAACGATTACTGTCAGCCGGACCGTGCCGTATCTGTTCGCGCGGGCCATTGGAGTGTTGAATGCTCCGATTCAGGTATCGGCAACGGCGGGAATAGAAGCGGTCGACGGCGCAGGCGGGAATCACTTGGTCCCGTTTGGCTTTGTATGTCCAGGCCCGCCGTGCATGGCGCCGGGCACAAGTTTCGCTCTGCCGGGTGACACCAATATTGCTCGCCAATCACCCGGTAACTGGGGAGGCCTGCAATTTGCCGATGGGCAACACTATGGCGGCGCCAATTACACCAAGGCGATCGAAAACGGCTACCAGGGAACTAGCCCGATTATGGTGGGTACCACCGATGTGAGTACCCAGACCGGCAACGACATCAATATCCACGGACCGGCCGGTATCGCGGACCGTTACAACGCGGGAAGTGAAGTGCCCAATCCGAGCAACCCTTCCGATCTGGCGGATCCTAACGATCCCCGGGTGATCGTCATACCCATGGTTCAGTCATTTCCGAACGGCCATGGAACCGTCGATGTCACCGGGTTCATCACCGCCCTGATAGTTCCGGAACCCGGAGGCAAGGGATACTATGCAGTCGTCGTTTCCACCAGCGACACGATGACCGTCGCGAGTTTGAACGGGCCGAAGACCGGCACTACGAAAGCGGTTTTACTCAAATAGTGGTTTCAATCAGTTGGTCCGGAGCTTTAGTTTGCCGGAGATAACGGACACGGTTGGCTCGCCCAGAGGTTAGTAAAGAGGGGAATCCATTTGTGAACGCAAATTCACATGCGGGCAGGATGCCCGAGGCTCTTCGCGCCAGACCAAAGCAGCTACTGACGTGGGTCTGTGAAAGCGGTCAGGCGATGGTTGAATTCGCTTTGATCGCGGTCGTCGCCCTGGCGGTGATGCTGATAGGCATCCAGTTCGCGATCATCGGACAGGCGGCGCTTGCAGTCAGCCAGGCGTCATTCGTGGGCGCGCGCGCCGCTTCAGTCAACGAGACCCTCGACAGTGCCTCGCTCAAGACTGCGATCGCGAACGAGATGTCGCCCACGATCAGCGCGACGGCGCAGATCACGCTAACACCGGGCGGCGACGCCTCTTGCACCGCAGGCGCGAAAGGTGGGCGCTCGTACGGGTGCCCGATCAATGTCACGGTCAGCTACGACGCCACGGGCAAGATCTTTCTGCCCTCCAAGACTCTGTTGGGAATTAAGTTTCCTACCAACTTGTCCTCCACCGAATCGGCGATGACGGAATAGACGATCGGTAGACGGTCTCGCGCCTGCTTTGAACAACCCGGACCACCGCGGTTTCGAGGGCCGAAGGACTGCAGGGGAGCGCGGCGCTCCGGTTTAGTCGCATAAAAATCGCTGCGACGAGTCGCGCTCGCAACTTTACGCTGCTCTATTAGTTCCTCACGGCACTACTACTCTCTTAATCGAGAATCCACACCGACTGGGTGGTTAAGCGAAACTATTGGAGCGGCGCCAAACTTGACTTAAGCACGGCGCATATAGAGAATACCGTCCACGCAGCAGCGAAACTGGATAAAGACACGTATTTCGGGTCGCAGGCAAGTTTAGCGTGTCACGAGTAAGTAAGATAAAACTCTAGCTGTCTATTTGGTCACTTTTCATATAGCTAGTAGTCATCGACACGGTTTTGGCTGATTTTTACACAATATGTAGTGGTGCTGGCGCAATTGGTCTCGTGAGCAGGGCGCACGCTTAATTCCAGCGCGCGGAAAAAAGACGGGGGATCGCGGAGCGGTCGAACGATGATCGACAAGGGGCAGTTGCAAATAAATCAAAAGGGTCAAACGTCGCTGGAGTTTGCGGGTATTGCACTCGTATTTCTATTTATATTGCTCGCGACCACGTATTTGGGAGAAGTGATTTTCGCGTACAACTGGGTGTCCACGGCGTCTCACGATGCCGTCCGATGGGCATCGGTCCGCGGCGACTCGGCTCCGGCGGCGGCCTCGACGGCCGATGTGCAAAACTTCGTTAAGTCCGAGCTGAACATCGATAACAGCAAAGGCGAGCTGGTGGTTACTCCCACCTGGACGCCTGACAATAAACCCGGCAGCACGGTGCAGGTGCAGGTGCAATACACTTTCAAGTACTCGCTGCCAATAATGGGAACCGTTACGCTCCCGCTCGTCTCCACGGCGCAGCTCGTAATAAGCCAATGAAGACCTTTTATCCGAGGGCAACAGTTCCGAAACCCGCGAGATCGAAACCCAGCGGCTGGCGGCGTGGACAGTCTATTATCGAAGCGGCCGTGGTGACTCCGGTCTTACTGATCATTTTGCTGTCGATAATCGACTTTGGCCGCGTCATGTATTTCTATATCGGAATCGGTGAAGCGGCTCGTGCCGGCGCGCAATACGGTGCCCAGAGTTTGACCACAGCTCCCGATACCGCGGGCATGATTAGCGCGGCCAATAAAGACGCGCCGTCGGGCAAGGGCCTGACGATGCACACGACGACCGCCCAGGAAATTTGCCAGTGCTCGAACGGTACGGCGCTGAAGTGCGGCCCCCCTATCACAACCATGGCGGGTGGAAGTATCCCCCCAACTTGCACCGACATACGGATTTGGGTGAAGGTCCAGACCTCTGCGACGCTGAATACTTTGATCAACTACCATATCTTTCCGAGTTCGTTCACATTGAACGGTTTATCGCAGATACGAGCGCAGTGATTTGCGGGATCAGACAACTTTCGACCTGGTAACGAGAGGAATCCTAATGAAGACCTTCTTTCGACAGCATGAGGCGCGTAGCGGCGCCACCAACAATTCGCGCATCGGACGCTCGCGCGGGCAAGTCATGGTACTGGTCGGCGTCGGGCTAGTCGTCCTGCTCGCGATGGCCGGTCTCGCCGTCGACGTCGGATTGCTGTGGGCCACGGATCACCAAATGCGCGCCGCGACTGACGCAGCGGCAAAGGCCGCGGCTGAGGAAATTCTCAGCGGGAATGCGGCAACCGTGCAATCGGCTGGCCAGAACGACGCCTCGATCAACGGATTCACAGCCGGCGGGCCCAACAAAGTGACAGTTACCATCAACAATCCCCCGAAAGGCGGGCCCTATAAGGGCGACAGCAAATACGCGGAAGCGATCATCAGCCAAACGGTGCCGACCTATTTCCTGCGCGTGCTGAGCATAAAATCGGTGCCCATGACGACCAGGGCGACCGCAACGATTCTCAGCTCGCCGGTCTGCGTCTGGATGAACGATCCCAGCTCCGCCCGTCACGTGCTCACCATTGGACAGGGTAACAACGCAGCCGTACTGAACGGCCCAACCTGCGCCATCATGGTCGACTCGGATTCCGTCGATCCAATCAGCACTCACAGTGGCGGATGCACCAACATGAAGTCGATCACCATCGTCGGCGGTTTCATTGACGACGGCGACTGCGTCCAGCCGACTCCGAAAACGGGACAGCTCCCGGTAACCGATCCGCTCGCGTATGTGCAGGAGCCAGTGGCCGGAGGGTGCGATTTTGGTACTGGTACAACCCCCATGAAGATCACTACGAACACGACTCTGAGTCAGGGCACATACTGCGGCGGCATCCAAATAAGCGGCAGCGTCACCGTCCACTTCAATCCGGGAACTTACATTCTCAAAGGTGGCGGAATGAAGGCCACGCTGAACGCTGCGACCGGGCTACCAGCCAGCTCGGGTAGTTGCGGGACGGATCAGTGCCCCACGACGCCGGTATGCGCCGCAACAGGTCCGAACCTGCAGGGGACTGGAGTGACCTTTTACAACACCGGCGTGATGGGGGGAAAGGCTGGCGTGTCCACCACTTTCACCCAAATCAACATACAAGCGTCGACCAGTACCAGCCTGTCGCCGCCGACCTCAGGGGCTACTGAAGGGATACTGTTCATGGAGGATCGATCTGCCCCGATTACAACCACTAACGAGATTGCGTGCGGGAGCTACACTGGTACGTTCTACTTTCCCAACAGCGAGCTCAGTTTTGGAGGCACGGGCAGCCCTCCGTACAATAACTTCCTGGCGTACGACATGCGCTTTGGAAGCAGTTACACGATCGGAGACAACTACTCCTCGCTCTCGGACGGATCGCCGTTCAAGATCGGCGCTTCGCTGGCAGAGTAGGGGATCGGATTCTGCGGCGAGCGGGCTGACCAGCGCCGGGCAGCCCGCTCGCAACATACCGAAGCTTGTCGTTCTCTGTTAGGATCGACCGGTCAAGTCTGCCGCATCATCTTTGTCTGACCAAACCAGCAAAACGCGTTGAAGTCCTGGAAGTTCAACTCGATTTCATCGCTATGGGATAGAACTCGCGCCGCGCAGGCTACCTTGCGCGACCGCGACAGATTGTTCGCCGTATGGCTCGGGGTTGCCGCGGTAGTCATCAACGCGCGGCTCGAGGTGCTCGAGGCCGCGCAGCCGATGTTTCATCCCGAGCCGATGCTGGTGCCCTGGCTTCCGCTCGCCGCCTACCAGGACGTTGCGTTGATTGCGCTTTTGAGTTGGGCCTCATGGCTTTTACTTCCCATGCTGAGCCGTCCCTGGGTTCGGCGCTCTGCCTACATCGGGTCGTTGATGGTCGCACTGTTCGCGGCGGGGTATGCGATATTAAATCTGGAACTGTACAACTACTTTCAGGGTTCGCTTACCTACCAGTTGATCGTTCTCTCGAGCCACCTGGACTATATCCGTGAGAGCGTCGTGTACTTCACGCAAACCGGGCAATACCTGCACGGGATTTTGCTCGCGCCGCTGAGCGCGCTTGCGATTGCACTGGCTATATACTGGGCCGCTCCTAACTTGCTGGGGCGAGCGGCGCGCGGGTTCCATTCGTTCGCGGGGGCGATCTGCGTGGTGCTCTACGTGACGGTGGGTATAGCTTGGGGAGCGAATTGGCGCGCCTATCAAAGCGCGTTTGCGAACCCGGAATGGGCATTTCTGAAGTCCCTCGCCGATCACAACCAAGAAGCATTTATCGCGGGAAAGTTCCCGCGCGATTACCTCGACGACTTCATGCCGGCGCATCGCCGCATTGCTGCGGCCGATCCCAGCGCGAATGCGGCTCCGGCGATCTCGTCGGCGGGCAAGACATGGCATCCCAGGAATGTCGTCATGTTGATCGGAGAATCGCTCGGAAGCCGGTACCTGGGACTCTACGGCGCGCCCTACGCAGACTCGCCCGAAATGGAGCGCTTGGCGCAGCACGGCGCCTTGTTCCAGAGAACCTACGTGTCGTGCCCATACAGCGACAATGCGATCGCGGCGCTGTTCACGTCGGTGTACCCATACCACTACTGGGAGGCGGTGCTGACGCACGCGCCGGAACTCTCGATTCCCGGGATCGGCGGGGTCCTGCAAGGCAACGGTTACCGAGTGGCTTTGATCCATTCCGGAAGTCTGGCTCCCAGAGAGAAATACTATCTGCACGGCCACGGATTCCCGGAGCTCTATTCCAGGGGCCGCCTGCCGGGATTCACGCCGCAGAAGGTGGTTACGATGAATGTCGTCTCGCGCGATGCCGCCCTGATACCGGCGGCGATGAACTGGATCGGGACTGATCGCTCCAAGCCGTTCTTCCTGGTGCTGTGGACCAATGACACCCACATGCCCTACACCCCGCCGGCGCTGAAATCATTTGGCGCCTCTGACAACGACCTCAACCGGTATCTGGCGTCAGCCCAGGAAACCGACTCCCTGGTGGGAGTCCTGGAGCGCGAACTCGGATCGAGCGGGCTGCTTGACGACACAATCGTGGTGGTAACCGGGGACCATGGCGAACAGTTCGGGCAGCACGGGCATATTGGGCACGGATGGGCTCTCTACGATGAGGAAGTGAGAGTCCCGCTGATCATTGCGAATCCGCGGCTGTTCCCGAAAGAGAAAAAAATCGATCGGATCGCCCGGCAGATTGACCTGGCTCCGACCATCCTCGAAATGCTTGGGTTTGACCCACCTGAGCAGTGGCAGGGACAGGACTTGTTCGCCGCAGCGCCGGATCCGCGCGCCTATCTATTCGCCGACTATCACTTCGGGGTCGTCGAAGGTAACTACAAGTACATCTACGACGTGACTTCAGGGTACTCGGAGATCTACGATCTCAGCCGCGATCCTCTCGAGCTGCACAATCTGAGCGGCGACATGGCGGTTTCCAAGTCCGCGCAAGAGGCCTACATGAGGTTGGCCGCCTGGTCTGCATTCCAAAACAAATATCTCGACAAGTTCGAATCTGCATCGCACTGAAAGGATTCGGCGCTGAGGTTCGCGAAAGCCTCGCGGCAAACGGCGGCGCTAGGAGCGGAAAGCACACCGTCCTTCGCCTGATCTCTGCCGACGGAAAGGCTCAGTAGCCTTATAGTAGATAAATACTGCCCGATTTGCGGGTAGCCGATTGCCATAGATATCACAGAATGGTAGTTATAACCTCAATTATAACAGCGCAGCAGGGTTAAACCCTTTAACCCCGGGGCGTTGGAGGTAAATCGCCATCAATCTCAAGAAGTGGCGGAGATCCGACTTCAGGGCGGGTTCCGGTCAGTTCTTGAAGATGCGCCAAAAACTTCGAAGCGAAATCAATTCGCAAGGATCAACAAAATGATGAGCGGGCGGAAGTCGGAATCGGGACAGGTTGTGGTGCTGGCTACTGGCGCGATGTTGTTAATTCTCGGTTTCGCCGCGCTGGCAGTTGACGTGGGTTTTCTCTATGCAACGCGGCGCAACATGCAGACGGCTGCCGATGCCGCGGCCATCGCGGGATCCAATGCTCTGAAACAGGATTGCGGCACCAGCGCGGGCTGCACTTGCGAGAGTGCCGCAGTTTGCGGATCGGCCGCACAGGATGTAGCTGCGCTCGACGGTTTTACTAACGGCACAAATAACGTGACCGTAACGGTTAAATCGCCGGCATCTGCTCCCAGCCCGGCCGGTGGGATCTATGTTGAGGCAGATGTGTCGGAACCCGTGCCGACGTATTTTATGCGGGCACTTGGGTACAAAACGGTGAGCGTGAGCACCTAGGCGATCGCCGGCTATGACACCGCGCCCAACTGCATATTATGTTGCGACCCGACTGGTTCACAAGACCTTGGTCGTCAGCGGCGGCTCAGCACGTTATCGGCGAGCTGCGGTCTCTTGGTTGAGTCTTCCGACAGCGATGCGAATGGATGTCAGCGGCGGTTCGACGTTCTGCCGAGTCGACGATTGGAGTCGTGGCGAGTAGCGAGACGGGAGCTCGGGGCACCAGCCTCACTTACGTGCGGGAAGCACCGCCAATTGTCACGACCGAAACTTGCGCCGTTACGCCGGATCCATTGGCCTACCTGGACTCGCGACGGAGCCAACGCCAGGCAGTTTGTGTAAGGTACAAATCCTTACGATCAATACAGTCGCCACTGGCCGGCCATGGCGGGCGATTACCAGGGCACTTACTGTGACCTGGCATCTAACGCTCTCCGGCGGCACGCTCACCTTAATTCTGGTCTCTATATCCTGACTGGCAACAAGGTCTCTACTGTCAGCGGGACGTCAACCATCAATGGAAGCGGAGTCACCATCTACAATACCGGTACCGGGAAGAATAAACCTCCAGGGCGGCAGCACGGCGAATCTTACCGCGCAGACGACTGGCGGCGCTACGAACATGATTCTCTTCTTTCAGGACCCTGCCAACACTGCGGCAGCGATCGCACTCAGCGGGGGCAGCACCGGGAACATCCAGGGCGCGCTCTATTTCCCCGACGCGACGCTGACTTTTTCGGGCGGCAGTTCGACGACTCCCGAAAATGTGGTCTCTGGACGCCTGGTAAGATTACTTTCAGCGGCGGCAGTGCCTACTTGGGTAGCGGTGCGTCAGGCCCAGGCCAGACGCCACCGATCACCACCAGCAGACTTTATGAATAGAGTGCGGTTCCAGACAGAGAAGCCGAAAGAGCGGAGATGCTGGCTTTCTGAAAAAGGCCAGAGCGCAATCGAGTTGGCGATTGTCTTGCCCGTTTTGGTGCTGCTGCTGCTCGTGGTTTCCGATTTCGCCCGGGTCTTCTTCGTCAGCATCGCGGTAAACAACGCGGCGCGCGCCGGCGCGCAATACGGCTCGCAGTCGGTCCAAAACGCAGCCACTCCGGCCGGCATGGTGGCGGCAGCCAACGCCGATGGCGCGAACATTCCCGGATTGGAATACGCCGACCACATCATCTGCACCTGTGTAACGACGACTCCGCAGAACGTCACGAATGCACCGCAAGCTACTGCAAGGACGCGCCGACGGCGAGCTATGTCGAGGTCGATACCTCAGCAACCTTTCATACCCTCCTGACGTATCCAATGGTTCCTTCCTCGATGACGCTGTCCGGCAAAGCGATCATGCAAGTTCAACAATAGATTCAACAACAATGAAGAAGCGGTTTTCATTGCTCGGTCAGGAGACCTCGCGGCCAGACGATCGGTTGAGTTCGCGACGATGGCCGCTGGCCTTTTTCCTGGTGCTGTTTGGAATCATGAAGATGGGTATCGTGGTTTATAGATATACCAGCATCTCGCATGGCTGCGCGGGAGGCCGCTCGCTACGCGATGGTTCATGGTCCCACCAGCCAGAACCCGGCCACCGACGCTCAGATTCAGCAGATCGCCATAAACGAGGCGCCGTTCCTGAGCGCGGCCGATGTTCCCGGTCCTTTTTTTGTCACTGATCCGAGCCTTCCTCTGCAGAAGGATGCGCAAGTCACGATCACATACCTCTACACGCAGAACATTCCGTTCATGAGTCCCGTGACGCTCAAATTGAGCAGCAGCTCCCAGATGCTCGTGTCGCAATAGCAGCCTGACCCGTCTCTTTCCCTCGAGGGAAGGGAATGACCGCAAAACATTTTATAGTTATTTGCGTCAGGGTCAGGGGCGGAGAGCCACAATCCGAAGCTGAATTTCGCCAGCGTTGAGGCTCAGCGGACTCGCAGATTTGCTACATAATGTAGCAGTTTAGATACAGTACAGCGGCCCACCATGACTCCTGTAGACCCAACAAGGGGCCAAGAAACCCATTAAAGTCCACGATTCACAAGGAGTTTTTAGAGGCCAAAAGACTTGATTGCCGCCCTCGGCGAGCGATGGCAGGCATTTTGCTTGCTGTTTCGTCCGGGAGGGTTCACATGTTGCTACATCGAACGCAGAGATCTGTACTTCCCGTAGGGTCTGTCAAACCGCCCAAAACGCGTCGCCGATGGCCGACTGGTCAGGTGATGCCTCTAGTTGCCTGCGGAATCGTCGTACTGCTTGGTGCCATCTCCCTGGGTACCGATGTCGCCGTGCAGTACTACAACTGGATGCAGCTACAGAAGGCGGTCGACGCGGCCGTGATCGCCGGCGGAAACTCACTTCCTGAGAATCCAACTCAGGCGATCACAATCGCTAAGCAGTACGCGGAGGCCAACAATATTGCCGCTGCGGAGATCAAGTCTACCACCGTCGCGGTGAATGACCTTTCGATCTCGATGTCGGTGCAGCGAACGGTTCCTTACTTCTTCGCCCGCGTGCTTGGACTTACCACAGGCATCGTTAAGGCTTCGGCCACTGCGGTGCTCCCACCTCCGACCTACAGTGTCGGCGCTCCTGGACCCGGACCCGCACCGCTGCCTGCTCCCTGTAATACCATCGGCTCTTGCCAGCTCATACCGATCGGACTCGATCACAACACGGTGTACAGCTACGACAATCCGATAACCCTAAACCAGGGTGAGGTCGGACCGGGCAACTGGGACTTGCTGGCGCTGGGCGGAGTCGGCGGAAACAATCTGCGCGGCAATATCGCCGATGGTTATAGCGGACTAGTCACGGTTGGAGACTGGGTGACCACCGAACCAGGCAAGAAGGTCGGCCCCGTCGATCAGGGCTTCCAGGACCGCATTAACACGGCCGCGAGCGTCGACCCGAACGGCACTTTCTCAAATCATATCGGAACAAATCCTCGGGTGTTCGTCCTGCCAGTGGTGGACTGGGAACATCAAAACGGCCGGACGACGGTGCAAGTGGATGCATTCGCCACGCTATGGCTCGACAGCTACTGCGGCGAAACCGGCGCCCCGAACGGCTGCAAGCCGGGCCAGGTCTTTGTGCACTTCATCAGCCAGGTCGTCGCGAATAGCTACGGCGATGCGAGCGCTCCAAATTTCGGCGGGGTTGGACACCCGTTCCTCAAACAATAAGATCCGCGCCGCATGCGAACGGCGAACCAGAGAAACTCAGTGGAAGGCGGAAGATCAATGATTAGGCGAAGACATAGTGACAACGCGGCTAAAGGGCGACTCACCGTGATTGCGTCAATCGTACGGAGGCTCGGCGGAGGCAGCCGTGCGCAATCCGCGGTCGAGCTCGCTGCTACGTTACCGGTGCTATTGATAATGATGCTGGTAGGAATTCAATACGCGATGATCGGTGAAGCATCGTTGGCTCTGGGCCAGGCGAACTATCAGGGTGCGCGCTATGCGCAACTGCACGGCACCTACACCCAGTCCCAGATTCAGACCTTTATGCTCTCGGTGGCAGCCCCGACTATCAGCGCTAACGGGGGAAAGTATCTGAGTTCGACTTTGAACCCGACTCCTCCATGCACCTTCGGCAACGCTGTGACAGTCTCGACCACTTTCAAGACTGATGGGGTAGTGGCGCTGCCCAATCCATTCCTGGGCATCCATTTTCCTAAAACTCTGACTAGTTCTGAATCAGTGTTCTGCGAAGGCACTACAAACTGAACTTACTTCAAGTAAAACGGAGTTGAAACAAAAAATGAAATCGATGCGCAATATAGTAGCCGTGCTCGTTCTCTTCAGCGTCACCGGTGCCGCCACCGCGCGCGCGGATAGCAAAGGCATCACAGTGACAAATAATACGAGCTATACGATGACCGAGTTCTATGCCTCGCCCACCAGCGCGTCGGCTTTTGACACCTCGACGAACTTGTACTCCGGACAGTCGCTCGCGCCCGGCCAGCAGGCCACGATCAATATCAGCGACGGATCTGAAAACTGTCAATACGATCTGATGGCAGTGCTATACGGCGCGACGCAGTATGCGTACTCCTATTCGGTGAATAGCTGCACCGGCAACGCAAGCTGGTCGATTAACGGCAACTAGCACTTCTCCTAAGAGCTTCATTAGACAGAACCCGGTCAGGTTGCGCAGGGGGAAGGGCGCAGCCTGACCTGGGGATTCACGCACCATCGCGGACGGCGTCCCTCGAATACCGCGGAAATATTGTCGACCGCCATCGCCGCCATCCGCTCCCGCGTCGCGGTGCTGGCGCTGCCGATATGCGGCGTGATGACGACATTGTCGAATTTGAGCAGCGCGTCGGAGCGCGCTATCGGTTCCGGATCGGTCACGTCGAGTCCGGCGCCGGCGAGATTCCCCGACTTGAGCGCTCGAACCAGCGCGTCCTGATCGACGACTGCGCCGCGCGCCGTGTTAATCAAAATGGCGCCCGGCTTCATCTGTGCGAACTCGCGCCTCCCGAGCATGTGATAAGTCTCGGGCGTCAGCGGCGCATGAAGCGAAATGAAGTCGGACTCGGCGAGCAGGCGGGGCAGGGTGACGCGATGTGCCGACGCGAGAGCGCGCGCGCCGGCTTCTGGACGAGATTTTCTCCGCGACCGATGTTCGAGATACAGCACTCGCATGCCGAATCCGCTCGCACGGCGCGCCATCGCCTGCCCAATCGCGCCCCATCCGATTATCCCGAGCGTACCGCCGTAGATGTCGCGTCCTAGCATCGTCATCGGCCCCCAGGTGCGCCATCGTCCGGCGCGCACATAGCGGTCGGCCTCGGCGATTCTACGTGCCGTCGCCATCATCAAGCCGAAACTCAAATCGGCGGTCGCCTCAGTCAGGACGCCGGGGGTATGACCGACCGCGACACCGGCGCGTGTGGCGGCCTCGAGATCGATATTATCCACGCCCACGGCCAGGTTGCTGATCACGCGGAGCCGCGGTGCGTGAGCGATCACGGAAGCGTCGATTTTTTCGGTGAGCATCGAAAGCACCGCATCGGCGTCCGCGAGCCCGAGTCTCAGCGCCTTGTCCGACGGCGGCATCTCATTGTTCCATACCGTGACCGACGCAATGCCCCTAAGTCGCTCGAGTGCGGCTTGATCGATTCGGCGCGCAACGAAAACTTTAGGTCGCAATTTGGCTCGGCGCGGCATCGGTGAAGCTCCCAATCCGGTTCAAATACTGTGTTGGCTCTGCTATACGCGACAAGCGTGAGCGACTCTACACTTTCGTCAATTGTATCGTCTGCCAGGTCGAGCGGACGATCCGTACTAACCGAGATCGAGAGCAAGCGAGTTCTGCATGCGCTGGGCTTGCCGGTCACGGTGCCGGAAGTTGCGCCGAGCGCTGATGAAGCCGCGCTCGCGGCAGAAAAGATGGGCTTTCCGGTCGTGCTCAAGGTGCTGTCGCCGAGCGTGAGCCACAAGAGCGACGTCGGCGGCGTCGAACTGAATCTTGCGGACCCGGCCGAGGTCCGCGCCGCCTTCGAGCGGATACGGCGCAATCTTGGTGCGAAGGCTCCAGGAGCCAGTTTCGAAGGTGTCGCCGTGCAGCCCATGGCGCGTGCGGGACTCGAGCTGATCGTGGGGACGATGCGCGACGCGCGGTTCGGTGCGATGGTGATGGTTGGGCTCGGCGGCGTGATGGTCGAGGTGATGAAGGACACCTCGGTGCGTCTCGCACCGATCGGCGGGCGTGAGGCAGCCGCGATGCTCTCCGAGTTGCGCGGCGCGCAAATCCTGCGCGGTGTGCGCGGTCAGCCGGGCGTCGATATCGACGCGATCGTCTCGATCCTCGAAACGGTGGCGGGATTCGCGGCGGCGCATCCTGAAATTGCCGAAATGGATTTGAATCCGGTGGTCGCATACAACGACGGACTTGCGATCCTCGACGCTCGAATCGTGCTCGCTCCCGCCGCCGCCGCGACTCCCGCGCCCGATCCGCATCGCGCGGCGCGGCTGGAAAATCTGGGGCGCGCATTCAATCCGCGCGCGGTCGCCGTGATCGGCGACAAGCGCATGGGCGGATACATGTGGCTCCGCGCGATGAAGAATCTGAAGGGCAAGCTCTACTCCGTTCAGATCGACCCAAACGAAATTCCCGGCATCGAAGCGCTCGGCGTGGAGAATCGAAAAAGCCTCGCCGAGATAACCGAACCGATCGACTATGCGGTCAGCGCGGTGCCGCGGCAGATCGCGCCGCGAATTTTGAAGGATTGCGTCGCGAATCGAGTTGGCTCGATCGGATTTTTCACCTCGGGATTTTCGGAAACGTCGGAAGAACTCGGAATCCGCCTCGAAGCCGAACTTCGCGACATCGCGATAAACTCGGAAATCGCGCTGGTCGGCCCGAATTGCATGGGCCTCTATAGTCCGGGCGCGGGGCTGTGCAATTTTCCCGAAGAAAAAGTCGGCCCCTCGGGTAACGTCTGCTTCATTTCGCAAAGCGGCACTCACACCATCAACTTTTGCCTGCAGGCGCCGTCGCGCGGAATTGAAATCAACAAGGCGGCGTCGATTGGCAATGTCCTGGTGCTCGAGGCCGCCGACTACATCGATCTGATGAGCGACGACGCTGCGACCACCGTGATCGGGATGTATATCGAAGGGGTGCGCGACGGCCGGCGTTTCTTCAACAGCGTGCGGCGCGCGGCTGAGCGTCATCCGGTGGTGATTTGGAAGGGCGGTATCACCGAGGCTGGCGCGCGTGCGACCTTCTCGCATACCGGCTCGCTTGCGACCGACGAAGCGACTTGGCGCGCGGTCGTGCGGCAAAGCGGCGCGGTCGAAGTCGCGAATCTCGACGCGATGCTCGACGCGGTCGAGTTACTCGCGCGCTCAAAACGTCTTTCTGGAAGGCGGATGGGCCTGGTTGCGATGACCGGTGGGCAATCCGTGGTGATTACCGACACGTTCGCAACCGCGGGGCTGGAGATTCCGGCGTTGTCGGAGTCGTCGTATACGGAGCTCAAATCGTTCTTCAACATTATCGGCGGCAGCTATCGCAATCCGCTCGACGCGGGCGGGACGATCGGGTCCGGGCTGCATCAGGGCAACCTCGATCGCATTCTCGAGATCCTCGACCGCGACCAGGTGATCGACGCGATCGTTCTGGAAGTCGGGACCGGGCTTCGCGCCGCGCGATGGGCCGCGCACGAGGACGAAATCACCGGACTGCTCGACAAGCTCACGGCGTTCGCGAGCCGCTCGGCGAAGCCGTTCGCCGTCGTGATGCATCCCGCGCATGTCGAGGCGATCGTCGCACGCGGCAAACAACTTGCCCGCGAGCGTGGGTTGGTCGTGTTCGACAGTTTCGAGCGCGCCGCGGCGGCGTTTCGTGCTGCGGCAGACTACTTCGAGAATCGCGCGCGAATGGGCAGCTGACTCAGCGCGGCGGGACCAGCACGCTTAGCACTGTGCCGACGGTAGGATCGCCATCCAGAATCGCCACCCATCGCCCCTGCGGCGACCAGCTCATCGTGACCGTACCCCGGGCCGGACCGGCGGCGATCAGAAACGCGCTGTCCGAGCGCTCCGAGTAGGTGACTATTTTGCGCCATGGCACCGGCAGGCTCGGCGCAAAGATTTGCATCGCTGCATCGTCGGCGCTCTTCGCATAAGCCATCGTGCTCTGCGCGAGCATCGCCGGCACCGTGTTGAAGCCGAGCGATTTTACGTCGACCTCACCTTGCTCGGCTTCGGAAATCGCGACCTGCGCGAGAATCGGCGCTTGCGGCTGCTCGATCGCGGCGCGGAAGGTAAGCTTCTGATTGCCGAGCGAGACGATATCGTTGCCGTCGGTGAACGACGCGGCGCCAGTCGATACGGCGATCAACTTCTCAGCGCCAGTCGCGATGTCGTACTGGTAGGTGCCGATGCTGTGCCCCGTGGGATCGGATCCGACGTAGAGAAACGTACCTTCGTCGTCGCTGTTCCAATCGAGCACGTGAATCGGTTGGTGAACATGAAAACTGGTGCAGGAGCCTTTGCGCCGGTCGATGATGATCGGCGCGGCGCCCGCGTCACCCTGGCCGACCGCGTAGACTCCGTGTGTGCTCCAGCTAAGCGGCGACATCCGGCACGAGAGCTTAAGCGGTGCTACGCTGCCCGCGCCGGTGATCACGATCAGTTGCAATCCGTCGGCGGGAGTTGGCGGCGGCGCCGCGTTGGCGTCTGCACTCTGGTCGTCTTGCTCGGTCTTTGGAAGATCTTCCGCCGGTGGCTCTGGATGCCGTCGCAAGGCGAGCGCGATCGTCGCTCGGTTGATCCAGCTTACCGAGACCGAATCGAATCGTCCGTCGAAGCTGGCGAGCGCCTGCCCCGGCCCGGTCGCGATCAGGTCGCGAACAATCAAGTCGAGGCGCTTGCCGTCCGGCGTGACCATCGCGGTCGCCAGCGTCAAACCGTCGGGACTCGCGGCCACGTCCACGATCGTTCCGGCTTCAGCCGCGCGCGGTCCCGTCTCCGCCGCGAGAATCCGCCCCGTCCGCCACGCGGTGCCGCCCAGACCGTACACGATCGTATGTCCGCCCTCGGTTCCGACCACGCCGATCTCGGCGCCGTTTTGCAGCCACATCGGGGCGCGCCCGGCGATCGGCACAAAGCCGTCGGGCAGTTCAACCGTGCTAAGAATCTTGATCCCGTTGGTTACTTCAAGCGTCGCCGAGCGCGCGACAAATGGAGGCTTCGCCGGCGTTGGCGGCGGTGCGCTGGTCGCGCACGAGAATAAGCCGACGACACTAAGCGCGAGAATCAGGATGAAGACAGACCTGGGCATCGAAAAGCGGTAGTGTATTTGGGACAATCAAAAAAGGCGACCGATTCCGGGCAAAAAACTTTCTACAAAAACATTCTACAAAAACACTCTAGATGACGAACCCATTCGAAAGCTTGTGGATAAGTCGCGAGGTCAGGCTCGCGATCCTGGTCGCAGTCCTGGCCGCCGCCGGCTCGGTCGCATGCGATGCCGGTTACTGGACCGCAGGGATTACGCTCCTCGCGATGGCGCTCGCAGTCGTGGCCGCGTTCTGGCTTGCGGTCGTGCGCCCGGCGCGGATTCCCGACGACGCCGTCGTGATGATTCGGCTCGCCGGTCCCATCGAAGAAGACGTGACCGGCTCGCCGCTCGATCAGCTCATGCGCCGCGGCGCAATCAGCCTCGATCATCTCCGCTATGTGCTCGATTCAGCCGCCGCAGACAGCGACGTTCGTGCGATCGTGGTCGAAATCGCCGGACTCGGCGCGGGCCTCGCGACCGCTCATGAGTTGCATCGCCTGCTCCGCGCGGTAAATTCGTCCGGCAAGCGGGTCATCGCGATTCTCAACGGCGACAGCGTGGGCTTGCGCGATTACATGGTCGCCGCGGGCGCGGGCGAAATCGCCGCCAATCCCGACACGATGCTGACCTTGCTCGGCGTCGCCACCGGTGGAGTCTTTCTCCGCAAGGCATTCGCGAAGCTGAAGATCCAGGCGCAGACCCTGCAATGGAAAGAATACAAGGGTGCGGCCGAGACTTTCGAGCGCGACGCGATGTCTCCGGCGCTGCGCGAAAGCATGGAGGCGATCGTCGCCGACTGGGAGAAGGTCCTTGTCGAGACCATCGCGTCGGCACGCAAGCTTCCACCTGAACGAGCGCGCGAACTCATCGCGGCTGGATTCGTCAGCACAAAGTTCGCCGTCGATAATCATTTGATCGATCGCGAGGGCTATATCGAAGACATCCGCGCCGAGCTCGATCCCGAGAACAAGCGCAAAAGCTTCATAAGCATGGCGCGATATCGCCGCCACGCGATCTATGCGCGCGAGCGCGGGCGCCGCGCGCGAATCGCGCTGGTCCACGGCAGCGGCCCGGTGATCGCCGGCGACGCGATGACCACCGGCGAAGTTATCAGCGGAGTCACGACCGCCGCGCAAATCGAGCGCGCATCGCGCGACTCTCGCGTGCGCGCAATCGTGTTCCGCGTCAATTCGCCCGGCGGCTCCGCGGTCGGCTCCGACATGGTCTGGCGCGCGGTCCGCGAGGCTCAAGGCCGCGGCAAGCCGGTCGTAGTCTCGATGGGCGACGTTGCCGGCTCGGGCGGCTACTACGTCGCGGCCGGCGCCGACGCTATCGTCGCGGAATCCACCACCATCACCGGCTCGATCGGCGTCGTCTACGCAAAGTTCAACCTCGGCGGCCTGATGAATGAGCTCGGCGTCAACCTGGAATATGTGAAGAGCGTTCCGGTCAGCGACGCGATGTCGATCGCGCGTGGACTCACCGAGGACGAGCTTGCACAAATGAACGAAACCGTGGGTCATCTGTATTACGCCTTCAGCGCCAAGGTCGCCGAAGGGCGGCGCCTAAGCGCCGAGCAGACCGAGGCAGTCGCCAAGGGCCGCATCTGGAGCGGTCTCGCCGCCAAAGAGCGCGGGCTCGTCGATGAAATCGGCGGACTCGATACTGCGATCGCGATTGCGCGCACCCGCGCCAAAATCGACGAGCGTCAGCGTCACCAACTCGTGACCTATCGCGCCGAGCGCCGATGGTTCCGGCTCCGCCGCGAGAACTTCGAGCTGTCCGATTCCACGCCGTGGGCGATGCGCGCGTTCGCGACCACGCTGGGCATCCCACTCAGATGGGCCCCCGCGATGCTCGAGATGCTGCTTCGCGGGGGCGTCATGCTCCTGTGCCCGTTCGTCGAACTGTGAAGCGCCCCGTGCTGGCTGAGAACCAGTCACAATTGTTATCTTCGTAACATACTGGAAGTGGCCGAAGAGTCATCGACTCCGCTATAGATAGAAACAATGAAAACGAAAACTCTAGCAATTGCTGTGATTTTGATCCTTTCCTTCGCGCTGGCGCCCGGCTTGGTCAAGGCGCAGGACAACGACTGGTATCAGGGACGCCAGGGCCGCTGGATTCAAGAGCAAAATGCATGGCGATTCCGGGACAAAGATGGCGACGAGTACCGAGAGCAGGGCGGTCACTGGGGTTGGGGTGGCCGTGGCGCGGACGCGGGCGGACCTGCAGACCAATGGTATCAGGGACACCGGGGCCATTGGGTTAGCTATCCAAACGGATGGCGATTCCGCGCCGAAAATGGCGACGTGTACCGGCAGCAGGGCGGTAGCTGGCACTGGATCCATAGATAGAGGTCGTCCCGGCGAGTAAGGCCGGGCGACTGCCACTTCGAAGTACCGCGCGGCGCTGGAAGCTACTTGCCTTTGGGGCTCCTTGGGAGAGGGACCATCGACGCGCCGCCGGGAAATGCCGCGCCCGTCCTGAATGACCAAGTTGCAGTTCCAGCTTCGCGGTAACGAAATGAACCGCATCGAGGCGGTCAGCGACGTAGTCTTCGGCTTCGCGGTGATGATCTGGAGCGACGCGCGGGCTCATGATCATTTTCGGTTCCGGCTTCGCGGCGATCTATGTGGTTTTCGGCGCGATGTATTGGCACGCCTATAGGATGCGCGACGTCCTTGGCCTGAGCACGTTCGAGATAACATTCACCAGGACCACGATGGTCTCGCAGTTCCTCAACGTCGCCGTGGCCTTGCTCTCAATCCTGGTCGCATGCGCGCTCAGGACCGACCATGCCAGCTTCGCCGGATACGTTTATTTTCTGGTTCCCGCAGTAATGCTCTGGCGAAGACACCGCCGCTGCCTCGAAGAGCGCACCGCACCCCTGCCTGTCACAGTCGCGGAATGAAAACCTACAGCGGGGTGCGTTGCAGCTCCTCGCGAATCGAGTACATCTTCTGTCGCGCCTCGGTGATAAACGCGTCCAGGTTGCGCCGATGATTCGCGAACAGACCGTCCGGCGAGCCGTTCATAACCACCAGCGGCTTCATCAGCGCCGCCTTCCCCAGTGCGTCGATTGATTCATCGCACAGCGTTTTCAGCACCGGGTCGTCCTTGAGCTGGCCCGCGTATTCGCGCTCGATCGCAATCATCATGTGGTACATCACATGCGCGTAGCCTTGCGAGTGATAGAAATAGTGATCGCAGTCCCAGCTACGGACCGGCTTGCCGTCATCCTTGACCGTGCGGTACAGGTTCGCGTGCGCGTCGCCGAGCAAGTCGGTCCACGCCTGCACCAGCTTGACCAGCTCCACTGCGCGGGTGTTCAACTCGCGCGAAGACGGCGGCGTCGCATGCAATCCCGCGACGTAGTTTCTGAGCCGCTGGACGCCGTCACTGTACTTCCCTTCCGGCGACGGCAGGATCCATTTCTCGGCGTCGTTTCGGAAATCGGTGTCGGCGATCACCAGGTTGGGATCGTACTGATTCGACGAGACCTTGGTCAGGTTGTCCTTGAAGACTCGAGTGGTTTCGCGCACTGCCTGGATTATCCCGAGCTGGCGATCGGAGTTGTTGTCGGCGGCGACTTTCGGACCCCATAAAAAGAAATCATTGGGACGCCATCCGAACCCGGTGTGCAGCTCATGATCCACGATTGCCGCCAGCGTCGACGCGAAAATCTCGCCCGGCACCGTCGGCTTGTCGGGCGGGAAAGTCTGCTGGATGTCGAAATTGAGCTGGTCGTGATGTATCTGGCCGAAATGAAGCGCGAGGTTCACGCCAAACCAGACGAGGAAGATCGCCGCGGCGCCAATCAGGAGTCGGTTCCGAGTCATCGCGTTGAACTGGGCGCCAAGCGACGCGCCGCGACGAAATTATATCGTGGGAGCTGTGAGCGCGCACCTTGCCGTTGCTTGACGGAAAGGACCGTCGATGCAGCGCGATTACTGCACAGTCGGATCAGGATGCTGCTCTGAGCGGAGCTGGAGTGCTGACCTTCAGCTCGTCGCGCGAGGTTCCGAGCTGCTTCAATATCGGCACTATCGCGCGGGTGAAGAAATGACGCGGGCTGATTCCGCCGCCGCCAATCTTCAGATTTTCCTGGTAGTGCGGAATCAAGCCGTCGCCGGGCATTTTGAAATTCGCGATCACGTAAGCCAGATCGCGCAGCGTGCCGGGGCGGTCCTCCGCCATCTCGATCTCGATGATCTCGCGATAGAAGCCGGCGTGGGCGGCCTCGTCGCGGCTGAGCAGAAAGAAAATAGCCGCCAGCGGCTTGTCGTCCTCGAGTTCCGCGCGATCCTTTTGCGCCCGGTAGGCAAGATAAGTCGCCGCTTCCTGGAGTGCGCCGTAACAACTCATCTGACGCCGGGTGGCGAACGGAAGTTTCCACGAGCGCGCGAACACGTCGCTCTCGAGCTTGTCGATTTGCGCCGGGCTGCGCAGCCCCGAACGGAGCAGGTACTCTTTGAGGACCAAGCCGTGGCGCGACTCCTCGAGGCTCCACGCGGTCTGGAACCATGCGAGTCCGAACACGCCGCGTGCCATCTCGACGCCGGCAATATTGTAGTCCGGCAGATAGAGTTCTTCGGCGCAGTAGGTCTCGATACGAATCGCGCGCTGCTCGGTGTTGGTTTGGGGAGAGAGTTGATCCCAAGGGACGTCCTCGAACATATTCCATCGGCGCTTGCGCTCCGCGGTTTCGAAAAAGTCCATATAGGCACGGTAGAATTTGTCTTTTTGTGTCATTTTTGAAGAGAGATGATCCAGAGGGAAAACAGTCTGGAAACAGTTCGGAAGGCAAGACTATCAGTTAGCGGACACGATCCCTAATTAAAATTGTTACATATGCGACAATTTCCATACTCAGCGTCTCACAAAATGTTAAACAAACGTTTAGCTACCTACGCTTTATTTGGGATTTATACCGCTACGCGCGGGGCGGCAGGAGCAGACACCCCACCCGCCCGGACGCGGCCTCTCCCGCAACACGGGCGAGGCGGGTAAGCAGTGGTTCAGGCCGCGACATCCTGACCCGACCCCTGCACCCACTGTCCAGACTTAAGATGTGTGTTACCTGTCCAACGCACAAACAGCCTTGAGGGAATCGCCCCCGGCGCGTGGGAACAAATTTGTTGGCCGCCTTTGATTGGCGCGGCGATGTGCGGGCGCTGTCTACTCCATCCCCAGTCCTTTTCGGAGAGCCGCCTCGACGGGGGAGTATTTGCCGTCGGGGCGGTCCAGCTCGGCTTCGTCGGTCATTTGCACCAAAGGATTGCATGCAAATCGAATGCGACTTCCCTGATTAGCTCCGAAGCCGTGAATCAGGAACGGATGCATCAGGGCGACGTCACCCGCTTGACCGACGAGATGCGCGATCTGAGACTCGCCCGGATTCAGCACGCCCGCGGCTTCGAGTGCCGGCTTGAGCTCGTCCCAACTGACCCCGCCGCGCGCGGCGGCAATCGCGCGCGCGACTAAAAGGTGAGAGCCGCGTATCATCGCAGTACCGCCGTCGCCCGATCCAACGTCAGAGAACAGAAAGAGCGTGACAAGCCCATGGTGGTGATCAGTCAAGTGCCCGCTGCTCCGGAAGCTGCCACCATCGACATGCCATCCTCCCGGACCTGAGAACCCCGGCAGAAGCATCGACCAGTATCCGTAGACTTGCGGCGCGCGCCATCGTCCGACTCCGACGAGCTGATCCCAAGCCGAGGCAAGCCGTTCATTCATGATCCGATCGAACGGCGCGCAGCCGAATCCTTTTCGGATCTGCACCATCGGCTGCCCGTATGTCGTGCAGTCGTCCCACAGCTGAACTTGATTCCAGACGAATCTGCGGCATTCCTCTGCCACCTCGCGCGAGAACGCTCGGCGCAAGACCACGTATCCGTCAGATACGAACTGCTCTATCTCTGAATCTTCGAATACCATCGCTCAGACCTCCTTTCGGAAAAAACCCGTGCGGCCAAAAAAAGACCCGTGTTCATTCGGCATCTGGGCAGATTTCCGCCCAACCGAACAAACACGGGTCACGTTCCCTACTTAAGCAGGCGTCACCCGGAATATGTGCTTCTAACTAACTACGATTTTGGGCTTGGCGCGTCAAGACTACACAAGAAAAGAGCATCGCTTCGCCCTTCGGGAATACTCAGGGCAGGCTCCGGTCCCGCGCTTCGGTCGGAGCGCGACAGAAAAATTTGCTTGAACCTCGGCAAACCTAACCCCTAATCCCCTTCCCCTGGTGGGAGGGGGACCGGATTTAACAGGAACTTTTTTTCAATGAACCCACCGCCGTTGCCCTGGAATATTATTAGAAGAGGCCGAAGAGGCGTTTGACTATTGATTTTTTCTTTGGGATTTCGGAGGGGGATAGCAGGGCGATTGTGGCTACTGGCTGGCCGCCTTCGGTTATGCGTGCGGTGCCTAGTTGTTGGCCGGCTTTGATTGGGGCTGCGATTGATGCTGGGACGTTGTAGTCCACCTTGATGGTATTTTTTTGGTCGCTGCGTTTTACGAATACGCCGGCGTCGTCGGCCCAGACCGGCTTGATGCTCTCAATATCAGCGTCCGTCACCGCCACCGCTTGAGATATCGCCGCTCCTTTTTTGGCGATCGGGTGTAGCTCGTAATTCAGAAATCCCTGGGAGAGCATCTCGGAGGCGTCTTTGAAGTTGGTCAGTTTGTGCTGACTGCCGAGGACCACCGCAATCAACCTGAGTCCGCTGCGCTTCGCGGTCGCGACTACGTTGAAGCCTGCCTGGTCGTAGAATCCGGTCTTGAGCCCGTCGCATCCGGGATAAGTCCTCACCATGTGATTGGTGTTGCGCAGCACGAAGGTGCCGCCGCGAAAGGGCGCCGTGTCGATCGACGACCATCGGATTACATCGGGATAACGGACCAGCTCGCGGGCCAGAATCGCGGTGTCGTAAGCGCTTGCCACGTCGGCCGATTGTCCCGGCTCGGGCGGCAGGCCGTGGACATTGTAATAGTGGGTATCCTTCAATCCGAGTGACGCGGCGCGCTGATTCATCATCAGGACAAACGAGTCAGTCGAGCCCGCGATATATTCAGCGACCGCGACGGTTGCGTCATTGGCCGAATGCACGACTACCGCCTTCATCATGTCGTCGAGCGAAAACGTTTCGCCTTCCTTGAGATAGACCTGGGAGCCGCCCTCCTTGGCAGCCTTGCGCGACGTGGTCACATTGTCGGTGAGCTTGAGCGAGCCGTCGTGAATCTTTTCGGCGACGATGAGCATGACCATCATCTTGGCGAGCGAGGCGGTCGGCCACGGCTTGCGATCGTTGGCCTCGAAAATGATGGTGCCGGTGACCGGCTCGAGCACGCATGCCTCGGTGTATTCGCCCAGCAATTTGCTGGCGGCATCGGCAGGCGCTTCCTCAGCATTGGCGGGCGCCCGATGGCGCCGGGCCGCGCCAGCGGCTCCTGGAGCCATCGTGGTCGCGATCGCGAGAATCGCTGCGACTATCGTGCGAAATTTAAAGGAACAAGCATCGGATCGTGACAGAACCTTCATCGCGGCATCCTCCGCACCTCAACCTGCCCATCAGAATCCGCCAACGTCAATTCAAATGCCAGCGCGAAGCGCGCGCGTCAGGAGAAGCAGAGCGGGGGGATGAGGGCGATCGCATCGAGCTGGAAGCCGGCGCCCTCACCCGACGTTCGCGGACTCCGTCGACCTCTCCCGAAGGGAGAGGTGGGGATCTTGTTGGCGGGCGCGTTGCCGGAGCGCGCAGGGCGTGGTGTGATCGGGGTCGAGAAAGATCCGGGGTTCCTCGGCTTCGCTCGGAATGACACAAAAACTGTGGAGGCGATCACATCGAGCTGGAAGCCGGCGCCCTCACCCGACGTTCGCGGACTCCGTCGACCTCTCCCGAAGGGAGAGGTGGGGATCTTGTTGGCGGGCGCGTTGCCGGAGCGCGCAGGGCGTGGTGTGATCGGGGTCGAGAAAGATCCGGGGTTCCTCGGCTTCGCTCGGAATGACACAAAAACTGTGGAGGCGATCGCATCGAGCTGGAAGCCGGCGCCCTCACCCGACGTTCGCGGACTCCGTCGACCTCTCCCGAAGGGAGAGATGGGGATCTTGTTGGCGGTCGCGTTGCCGGAGCGCGCAGGGCGTGGTGTGATCGGGGTCGAGAAAGATCCGGGGTTCCTCGGCTTCGCTCGGAATGACACAAAAACTGTGGAGGCACAAAAAAGAAAGAGCATCGCTTCGCCGGAAGCCCCCTTCGACTTCAGCAGCTTTCGCTCAGGACGACAGAAGGGGGATGACGGAAAAGGAGAACGCGAACGGCGGCTGAGTGAATTGAGCTTCGGTGGTGCGTGGCACCCGTCGCGCGCGTACGCGCGCGACGACCTCTTCCGAAGGGAGGAGGCCCCGGGAATTTAGAAGCGGTCGGCGGTCCAGAATAGGGAATCGGAACTGGAAAAGAGATCGAAGGCGTGCGCTGACGCGGCCTCGGGAGTCATCGTGAAGCGGCGGGCGAGGGACTCCGGCGACAGTACGCGCCACATGTAGTTGTTGTCGACATGATGCGCTACGGGGCATCCGGCGTCGGCCAGTTTTTTTTCGAGTTCGGGATCGTGTGCGGTATGCGTCACCAGCGTCGACGGCGCGGACCGCTCGGACGTTGCACGCATCAGCGCGGCGTGGCGATGATCGCCGACACGGCGAATCGAGATTGCCGCTCCCGACGATATATCGGCGAGATACTTGAACGTCGCCAGCATCGCGTCGCTGTCGCCGGGCCGGTAGCCGAACTCCATGACCATCGCGATGCCGTAATAGCGCGTGACGCGTGCATAGGCGGCGATGCGGCTATCGTGGTCGTGGTCGCGGCAAATCGTAAAGTACTCCTCCGAGCCCTGGCCCGGTTGATTGCCGGCGAAACGCAGGTTCGCGCGCCACGCGGGCTCGTCGCGGATCGCGGTGACATTGAAGCGGCCGCTGTAGGCGCGATGAATCGCCACGATTTCCGCGAAGTCGCGCGCCTCTTCGAAGGAATCTATTTCGAACCGGTCCCAACTTTTCGGATCGGCCGGTTTCAACTGCGACGCGGCGGCCATCACGGTCAACTTGCGGGCGACCTCGCGCCATCCGAACTGGTTGTAGAAGGTGAGGCGATCGGCGAACAGCAACGACACTTCGAAGCCCTCGCGCACCATCGTATCGACCGCGAGACGCATCAGCGCCGACGCGACGCGTTGGTGGCGATATTCCGCGCGGGTGAAGACCGAGCCGATCCCGCCCATCTTAACGGTCTGACCGTCGAGATTTATGGCGCGATCGAAAATCTGCACGGTGGAAACCAGGCGGCCGCCGTCGCGCGCGACCAGGCACAGCTCGTCGCGAAAGCCGGGATCGATTTTGTTGTAGCGGGCGAAAAACTCGCGGTCGTTATGCCAAGGCTCGAGCAGGTCGAGCACTTCGTCACGCTCGCTTCGGCGCGCGGCGCGTACTTCCATCGCTCAGCGGAGATCCAGATGAACCCGAGTCGGACTGCCGCCTCTTTGGAGGGTCAGATCGATCGACGACGCAGTCTGCACGGCCTGCATCAGGCCCATCGCCTGCATCGGATTGGTCACCGGCTGTCCGTCGATCTCGGTAAGCATATCGCCGTCCTGGAGACCGAGCTGCTCGAATACCGAACCGGGGGCAACGTTTGAAATCGAGAAGCCGTCAGTTTTGCCATTGACGAAATGGGGCAGGGCGCGCATCTGCGAGAAGAGCTGCGCCGGGTTCTGCATCGTACTGGCTACTTGCGCTCGACTGGCCTCAAACTTTCCGGGGCCAAGCTTCTTGAGTTCGAGCTTACTGCTGTCGTCGTCATCGTTGTTGGCGGGGCGGGCTGGACGCCGGATCGCTCCGTGGCGGCTGAGAGTGGGGATGCCCAGGCCGTGCGGGAGAATTCCGGGCGGCACCCCGAGACGCGAGGGTCCGGCCTCGGGAATATCCGTGGCGGGAATTTCGATCGCGACGCGCTGACCGCCGCGATCAATGATCGCGCGAGTGGGTTCGACGCTTATCAGCCGGCCCGCGTCGGGGATGTCCTCTCCCACCTGGTAGAGCGATTGGGTGCCGGACTGATCCTCGATTATGGCGTACGGCTTGGATCTGCTCAGCAGCGAAGTGCCGAGCAGTTTGAGGTGCAGGTCCTCGGCGACGACTGGTGCGGGCGCACTTTGCTGCGGCACCAGGTTGAAGACGTCGCGCGTGACGATAGTGTCGTAGTAGGCGCGGGTCCGAATTCCGGAGGCAGTGCGCGGCGCCGCGGCCGCCTCGATCGGTGCTCCCTTGTTGGAGGACATGGTGCGCAAGACGATGTCGTTAACGCATCGCGCGCCGAAATATACGACTCCCGCGATCAGCAGGAAATTCAGGGCGACGACGTGGCGCTGCGTAAATCTCAGTTCCATCTACAAAATCGCTTCTACAAAATAGCTTCCGCCTGATAGGCGCATCCTTTAACCAGACGTGAGAAGTCGTAGTTCCATTCACCCTTCCAGCGGCTGATCACGAGGCTCGCCTGGCTATGTCCACTCCTGACCAGGTCCATCAGGCGCAGCAGGTAGATGCTCTCATCCTGGCCGCGATCGTTCAACGACCGCTGCCGCTCGAGGCCGCGCGCCGCGATCGAGAGCAACTCGTAGCCGAGCTCACTCAGTTTGATCCGTCCGACGCGTGCGTCGAGGCCGACTTGATGCGCATGGTTGGTGATTTCGAGCCGTTCGCGATAGCTCCAACCCTTCACGAGATCCCAAGCCGCGCCGATGCAATCGTCGTTGTATAGCACGCCCTTGAGCAGGGCCGGCAGCGCCAGCATAAATGCGGGCGGCTGGCTGTCGGCGGTGCGCACCTCGACGTACCGCTTCAGGCGGACCTCGGTGAAAATGGTGGTCAGGTGATTGGTCCAGTCGTCGACGGTGGCGCGCTCGCGGCCGAATCCGCGCTCGAGATATTGGCGAAACGTGATGCCGGGTGGCTGGGTGAGATCGATGTACTCATGATGGCGAATCAGGAAATACATCGGCACGTCGAGCGCATACTCGGCGTAATCTTCGAACGAGCATCCATCGCGGAAGACAAATTCGGGCACCCCGCTGCGCTCGTTGTCGGTGTCGGTCCAGATATGGCCGCGGAAAGTGTGATAGCCGTTGAGATCGCCGTCGCTCAGCGGTGAGTTGGCGAAGATCGCATAGAGCAGCGGCACGATTCCCATGCTGACGCGGAGCTTGCGCATCGCGTCGGCCTCGTCACGGTAATCGAGATTAGCCTGAACGCCCGCGGTCTGCTTCATCATGCGTTGACCGAGCGTGCCCTTGCGCGCCATGTACGGATACATGATGTGGTAGCGGGCCTTCGGCAACAGCTCGATCTGATCGATGCGGCTGAGCGGTTGCATCCCGAGGCCGACGACCGTCGCGCCAATTCGGCTGGTTACTTCGATCAACTGTCGTACATGGGTGGCGAACTCGGCGTAGGCGCAGTGGATGGTATCGCACTGTTCGCCTGACAGCTCGATCTGTCCACCGGGCTCGATCGTGATCGCGGCGCGGTCGCCCTTGAGGGCCAGGATGCGGCCGTGCTCGTCCTCGGGCTCGAAGCCGTAGTTGTCGGCCATCTTGCGGAGGAGGTCCTCGACTCCGCCGGCGCCGGAATAGGGCATCGCGGTCCCATCGGCGCTGCGAACGGCGACCTTTTCGTATTCCGTGCCGATTCGCCACTGCTCGCGCGGCTTGGCGCCGCCTTCGAAGTAGCGGATCAGGTCCTCTTTATTTTCGACCAATTCACTCATCGATCTCACGGTCCTTAACGAAGGCCTGCCCGCCAAGCGCGCTTATCATGGACTCAAGAAAACATCCGAGGCAAGCATGCGCGGGGTTCGAGTGCGTGCCGCGATGATTGTCGCGCGAGCACTCTATAAATAGGATTCTTAATCGCCTCTCGCTGTACGGGAGAGGCAACTACAGCGATGCCAGACTTCATACTTGCCATCGACCAGGGGACCACCGGCACGACCGTGTTCGTCGTCGATCGCGGCGCGCGTATCCGCGGGCGCGCCTATGCCGAGATTCGTCAATTCTATCCGAAGCCGGGATGGGTCGAGCATGACCCAGAGGAAATCTACCGCTCGGTGGTCACGCTCTCGAAAAAAGCGATCGCCGCGGCGAAGATCGATGCGAGCGCGATTGCGGGAATCGGCATCACCAATCAGCGCGAAACGTTCGTGGTGTGGGAGCGCAAGAGCGGCCGCCCGGTGCATCGCGCGATCGTATGGCAATGCCGCCGCAGCGCGGAAATCTGCGACGCCCTGCGCGATCGCGAGCCCGAAGTCATTCGCCGCACCGGGTTGATTGTCGATCCATATTTCTCCGGCACCAAGCTCAAGTGGCTGCTCGACGCGAAACCCGAATTGCGCGCGCGCGCGAGTCGGGGCGAGCTGTGCTTCGGCACGATCGACACCTGGCTCACTTTTAAATTGTCGCGCGGCGCGAGTTTCGTGACTGACTACACCAACGCGTCGCGCACGATGCTATTCAATCTCGAACATCTTCAATGGGACGACACGATGCTTGCGATGCTCGGGGTGCCGCGCGAGATGATCCCGGCGGCGGTGAGTTCGCGAGGTCCGCTGGCAGAGGCGGCGGCCGGTACGATCGCCTCACGCGCGATACCAATCGCGGCAGTGATCGGCGATCAGCAGTCAGCCCTCTACGGACAGGGAGGATTTCACGCCGGCGATTCGAAGGCGACCTATGGAACCGGCGCGTTCCTGGTGATGAACACGGGCGGCGCAATCGTGGTCTCGAAAAATCGCTTGCTGACCACGGCCGCACTCGGTCCAGCCGGGGAGCCTGTATACGCATTGGAAGGTTCGGTGTTCATCGCAGGCGCGGCCGTGCAATGGCTTCGCGACGGGCTGAAGTTGATTCGCACCGCGGCGGATTCTTATGAGCAGGCGCGTGCGAGCTTGAGGAAAAATCCGGACCGCACACAGCCATACGTGGTTCCGGCTTTCGTCGGACTAGGCGCACCGCATTGGGATGCGACTGCAACGGGCGCGATACTCGGAATCACGCGCGGGACAACCGCCGCCGATATCGTGCGCGCGACGCTCGACAGTATCGCGTACCAGGTGCGCGACGTGATCGTTGCGATGGAATCCGACACCGGCGAATCGATGAGCGACTTGCGCGCCGACGGAGGCGCTACCGCGAACCGCTACCTGATGCAGTTCCAGGCCGATATTCTTGGCAAGCCGGTGCGTCGCGCGAAGATCGCGGAGACCACCGCGATGGGCGCCGCGATGCTGGCGGGACTTGCGATGGGAGTATGGAAATCGCCGGAGGACTTGCACGCGATCATCAAGCGCGGCGACGTGTTCACCCCGAAAATGCGCTCGGCCGAACGCGATAAGTTGCTCGCGGGATGGCATGACGCGGTCGGGCGCGTACTTACATCTTCTCAACATTGAACTTGCTTAAGCCTGGAGAATCGAATGCCTGAAAATGAAAGGCCGCTAGTCACCGTCGTATATCCCGAGCAACACGATCAGGCCGCGGTCTCGCTCGGACGCGCCTTTATAAACGATCCGACCATGCGGTCGATCCTTCCGGACATCACCGATCCGGTTGCGCGCGCCGAGCATCTGGCCGACTTGTTCCGCGCGATGCTCGCGATCGAGCGGCGCAGCGGACAGCCGGTCTTCGGCGTGGTCGACGACAATGGACGCGTGGTCGGAGCCGCGATGAGCGAAGGTGTCGGGCATCCCGGCGTGCTCGGCTTGCTGATGACCGGACTTGGGCAGATGCCGCGGATGGTCCGCGCGCTCGGATGGAGCGGAATCGGCCGCGCGCTTAACCTGTTCAGCGTGCTCTCGGAGAATCATCCCAAAGAGCCTCATCTGTACCTGCAAGTGCTCGGCGTCGACCCGCCGTTTCAGGGCAAGCACTATGGCAGCGCGCTGCTCGACCGGCTCAAGCTCGAAGCGAGCGTGCGCCCCGAGATCGCGGGTGTGTACCTGGAGACGGCCACCGAAGCCAACGTCGCGTTCTACAGCGGCAAGGGTTACGAGGTGCTTGGCGAGTTGTATCCGCTCGGAGTCAAGACGTGGCGGATGTACCAGCGCAAGCGCTAGCCGGATTTTTTTGACATCCGGTAACGCGTGCCGGTAAAGCTTCGATGATGAAAGTAATCTTCGAGAAGAAAGGTCCGGTCGCGTACGTCACGATCAACCGGCCGGAAAGACTCAACGCCTGCGACTTCGAAACTTACACGCGGCTGGCCGAAATCTGGTCGGAGTTTCGCGACGACCCTCACTTGCGCGTCGCAATCTTTACCGGCGCGGGGGAGCGCGCCTTCTGCGCCGGCAGCGATATCAAATCCAACTACGTCGAACGGCGCGGCGCGGAAGGCGCGAAGACTCCGTATCCGGTGATGCTCGAGCTGACCAAACCGATAATTGCCGCGATCAACGGTCACGCCAACGGAGGCGGCCTGGAACAAGCGCTAGCCTGCGATATCAGAGTCGCGGCGCATCACGCGCAATTCGGTCTTGGCGAAGTCCGCCTCGGCTGGCTGCCGGGCGGCGGTGGCACGCAGCGTCTTCCCCGTCTTATTCCGCTGGGCCGCGCGCTGGAGATGCTGTACACGGGCAAGCGAATCGACGCACAGGAGGCGCTGCGCCTCGGTCTGGTTGACTACGTGGTATCGATGTCTGAGCTGATTCCGCGATGCGAGGAAATCGCATCTGAGATTTGCAAAAGCGCGCCGCTTGCGGTGCGGGGAATCAAGGAGGTTGCATTGCGCGGACTCGATCTTCCCCTCGCTGAAGGACTCAAGCTCGAACACGATCGCTACGAATCCCTGACCAAAACTGAAGACGCAAAAGAGGGTGCCCTGGCTTTTGCCGAAAAGCGTTCGCCGAACTGGAAGGGGAAATAAGCCGCGCTATTGCGCACTGGCGCGCGGGTGGATCGTCGTCACGCGCAGGCCCTTCGAGGTCCATCCGACGTCGAAGCCGATGATGTCGCCTTCGCGGAGCAGATCGATTCCGGGCATGTTGCCGCCGATTCCGGCGCCGAGCACGGCCACGAACGGAAATTCAAACGGGATCTCCTTGCCGCTATGCGATCGCACCACGCCGCGTCCGCGCGAGCGATCGAGCTTGAGGATCATCCCCTGGTAGAAGTTCCCCGGGAACCGTTCGCTGTCGAATTCGTCGGCCACGTTAGAGGGGTAGCATCCCGCAGCCATTGCGCAAAGCGGCCAAAGAAAGAGCCGGCAGTGATTTCGATCCCTGCCGGCTGATTCGCTCAGTGTTCGCCGCTAAATGATCAGGAAGCGGATTTGTAATCGATCACCTTGGTCACCGATTCCAGCACCAGCTTCCCACCGATAGTTTTCTTGACCTCTTCCTTGATCAGGCCGCCGGGAATGTCATCCGACAGCCAGTCCTTCGAGGTGGATACTTCGGAGCCGGTCTTGACCGAGGTCTCGACCCAGTGCGCCTTGATCTTGTTTCCGTGTACGGACACTTCTTCGTCGCCCTCGGTCGCCTTGACGTCTTCCTGCTTCGCCGGCGCCTCCATCAGTGAATCGGTCGCATCGCTGACCGAGCCACTGGCGAAGAGCGTCACCTTGTCGGGAGGCATCTCGGTTTCGCTGCCGTCGCCGAGATCGATCCTGGTCTCCTCGAGAACGGCTTTGTCCTTGTCGAGATCGACCAACTTGCTGCTGATGCGCATGACGGCGGCGCCCGGCGGATGCGCCATCGCCTCGACGACACCCGGATTACTCTCGCGGTGTTCGAGTACTTTTCGCTCGAGGGTGACGTAGCTGCCGGGTTTGAAGTGAGACCATTGCGCGTATTCCGGATTTGCCGGCTCCGGAGGATGCTCATCGGCAGCCATCAGGAAGGGACTGGCGCCGAGCAGACTTGAGACGAGGATTACCGCTGAAAGAGTGGGCCGAAATCGCATGACGAGGCCTCCAGTGCGACGCAGGCGGTCGCAGGCAGAGTGGTTGAACCGCGCAAAAATCCTACTGAAAAAAAATTATCCAAGTCAACCGTAACCGATACAAGGTTGCGTGCGTAACTTAAGATAGGTCACGCGCGGAACGATGCAGCATGGTGACATCCGGACTTGATTGACATCGGACTCAAGGAATCGTACTCAACTTAGTGACGGTATAAGGATTTTTGACGATCGGCCGATCCAATCTGGAGTGAGTTTCCTGAAGGAGGAACCGGTGAAATCCGACCAGCCCGCGAATCGACAAAAACTTAAAGAACGTCTCCGCGCGATCATCGGCACTAGCGCCAGCACGATCGTGCTCGCGACTACGATCCTGAGTGCGCTCCCTGCGGGCGCCAACGTCGCGGACAGCAATCCCACGGACAGTCTCAAGCAACGCGTCGAGAAGGTGCGCCCTCAGGCTCAAGACGCCAACGCCAACCTGATCAAGCAAGGCGACTCAACCGTGCAGCTCGCATGGTGGCGCAATTGGCGCAACGGTGGATGGCGCGGATGGGGCTGGCCGAACTGGCACAACTGGCATAACTGGCGCAATTGGTAAGTTTTCAAGTCGCGGACTCGAAGTAGCGCCGCCTCGGACGCCGCGAGCGCGCGTCGGGCAGAATTGAAGATGGCCGCGGTCAATAGATGGCGAATCGCTGGGCCACTCGAGTTACTAGTTCTGCAGCCGACTCCGTTCTGTAATCTCGACTGCTCGTACTGCTACCTGCCCGATCGCGACTCTACGCGCCGAATGTCGGAAGCGACGCTGAAGCGCGTTTTTCAATTCGTCTTCGAAAGCGGAATCGTCGAGCAGGGCTTCACCGTGGTCTGGCACGCGGGAGAACCGATGGTCCTGCCGGTCGGCTACTACGAAACCGCGATCGGGATTATCGCCAATCACAATCCGGACGGCGCGCAGGTGCGTCACTCGTTTCAGACCAACGGCGTTCTGATCGACGACGCATGGTGCGATTTTTTCAACGCGCATGGCGTCAACGTCGGAGTCAGCGTTGACGGGCCGGCGTTTCTTCACGATCGCTATCGAAAGACCCGCAAGGGCGGCGCGACTCATCATCGCGTGATGGCGGGGATCCGAAAACTGCAGAGCAACAAGGTGCCCTTCCACGTAATCTCCGTGCTTACCGGCGAGTCGCTCGATTACGCGGACGAACTCTATGACTTCTACCTGGAGAACGACGTTCCGGGAGGTCGCGTTCAATATCGAAGAGATCGAAGGACCGCACGCCTCGTCGACACTCGGCGCGGCGGGAATCGAAAATAGATTCGGACGCTTCATCGGAAGATTCTTCGATCTGGTCGCGCGCGACGACCTGGCCATGAGCGTGCGCGAGTTCGATTCGATGGTTCCGCTGATTCTTGGCGCCGGCTCAGACGATGTTCCTCTGACGCAGGAAAACGCGCCTGGTGCGATACTCAGTATCGACTGCGAAGGCAACTTCACTACCTACTCGCCCGAGCTGCTTGGACTCAAGAGTAGTCACTACGGCGACTTCGCTATAGGCAACGTGAAGACGGATACACTCGCCACAGCGATCAATGGCGACAAGTTCCGGCATATGAGTACTGATATTGCACGCGGGCTGAGCAAGTGCCGCGACACATGTGAGTACTACGGCTTGTGCGGCGGCGGCGCGCCGGTGAATAAGTACTTCGAGAATGGCTCGTTCGATTCCACCGAGACCATGTTCTGCCGCCTCAATCGCAAAGTGCTGGTCGACGTGATTGTCGCACGACTACGGCATCCAAGCGGCGACGCAGCGGTCGTCACCTGAATTCGACTCGCTTAGGTCGATGAAGGTTGCGCCGGCTTGTCGAATACGCCACGCGGCTCGATATCAGAGCCGGCTGACTCTGGCTGAAAGAGTGCAGGTGCCAGGACCGACCGGATGGCGCCCCGCCGACGCGAGCGAGCTCGCGGCATCATGTTCCGACGACGGAGCGTCGTTGCCTACCGATGTGTCAGTGATCGCGATACCAAGGCATCTGTTGAAGCGATGGTGGAGTCTCGCCGAATCGGGCGACGATAATCCGAGCAACATATCCGCCGGATTCGAAGGGTATGCGCGTGAGGTGGCGGCCTATTTCGATTACAAAAACTGGTTGCTCCCCTCGGATGCCGTGATGGAGGTGATCGTCTCCGACGGCGGGCAAACGGGAGTCGCTGAGAACGATGGAGCGGTTGTGCTGCAATCGAGCCGAGCGACGCGATTCAGCGCGGGCGTCGGTACGACGCTCGCGTGTATCAACCTCGGCGACGAGAACGCCGCAGTGTTTCTCGGCGCGGAGTCCGGCGCGCAATCGGCGCGAATTCGCGTCATCCTCGAGCCTGGCGAGGGCGTGATGCTTCCCGCCGGCGGTATAGAGTGGAATCGCGCGGCTCTCGGCGCGGCGGATGTCACCGTCATGCTGCTCATCGGGATGCTTTCGGGAATGCAGTCGCCGCAGACCGCAAATTCGTAATCGGCAGATTGCCGATCACGGCGGAACGTTTCATATCTTGCGCAAAGCCGATAAGTTCTAGGGGAATTGGGTCGAACGGCTTTTGTTGTGGCAATAGCGAAAAATTTAAAATCCGGCGAAGTGAATGGCGCGCCTGTTCAAGCGGCGTCCGCGCAGTCGCTGCGTGGCGAGGGACTGACCAAGGTCTATGGCGGGCGCGCGGTCGTCGACAACGTCGACGTGAACGTCAAGCCGGGCGAAGTGGTTGGATTTCTGGGGCCCAATGGCGCCGGCAAGACGACGACCTTCTACATGCTGGTGGGACTGCTGAAGCCCGACAAGGGGCGGGTCGTATTCGGCGAGGAGGACATCACGACGCTGCCGCTCTATCAGCGCGCGCGGCGGGGAATCTCCTACCTGCCACAGGAGCCCAGCGTGTTCCGCAAGCTGACCGTCGAGGAGAATCTGCTCGCGGTGCTGGAGACGTTGCCGCTCACCGACGAAGAGCGCCGCGCACGCTTGCAATCTCTGCTCGACGAACTTGGAATCGCGAAGCTCGCGAAGGCGAAGGCGGGCGTGTTGTCGGGCGGCGAGCGGCGCCGGGTCGAGATCACCCGCGCGCTGGTGCTCGATCCGGTCTATCTGTGTCTGGATGAGCCGTTCGCCGGAATCGATCCGATAACCGTGGTCGAGATTCAGCGGGTGGTCACGTACCTGAAGGAGCGGGGGATTGGCGTGCTGATGTCAGATCACAACGTGCAAGCGACGCTCTCGATAATCGATCGCGCTTACATAATTCACGCCGGCAAGATCCTGTTTGACGGGGAGCCGAGGGACATTGTTGCGAGCGAGCAGGTGCGGCAGGTCTTTCTCGGCGAGCGATTCAAGCTCGCGCACTAGTTCGCGATCAGAACGAAAACGCGGGCGCGCCGCCACCGTATGGCGATGTTGGTGGTGGATACGAAGGATAGCCACCGTAACCTCCGCCACCGTAGCCGCCGCCATAGCCTGGCGAACCGCCGAATCCTCCGAAGCCCGGGGAGCCACCACCGAATCCGCCGCCGCCGAATCCGCCGAAACTTCCGCCCATACTGCTGCCGCCGATCGATCCGCCGCCAAGCATTCCGATCAGCGGAATAATCGTCGTCAGCATGCTGGGTGAGCCGCCGGTGCTGCCGTACTGCTGGTACTGCTGGGATTGAGAGGCGAAGGCCGGGGGCTGGTTGTTCTGGTAGTCCTGGATAGAACCGGAGCCCGCGTACGGATCGGTTCCATCCGACGGCATCGCATTCGCTGAAGGTACACCGTTTACGGTCGATCCCGCGCTGCCGCCCGCGCCAGCCAGATCGGGGCTGATCTTTATCCGGTTGTCCACGACCACCGATTGATCTTTCAGGTAGTGGCGAGCCTTCTGCTCGGCGTCGGTCTTGCCGAAGTCGCTCGCGACAAAGCCGAACAGGATAACCTGGCGGCCGCCGCTCGAACTGGTGACAACCTGGGCGCCGACCAACGGCAATTGGTGATGCTTCAAATAATCGGAGAGTCCCTGGCTCGAGGGTGAATCGACAACGCCGCCGACCACGGTGCCTGCGCTGGAAGGAGTCGGCATCGTGGAATTCGATCCAAACCCGTTGGAGGATCCCATTTGCGAAGCGGGATTGGTTGGATCGGCCGTTCCGAACGAATTCTGGATCGGCGTACACGCAGCCAACGCGGACATCGCCACGGTCAGCACGACCGCGGACAACCCCTTTATGATGAGATTCATAGCAAGGTGAGTATATGCCGTTATCTTCTACCTGCCAATTCGACGAATTTGGCAGAATTTAGTTTCACGGCACAGGTTGCCGATCGGGGCGATTCAGCGTCAGGCGCGAGAGTCTGTAGATGCGGGGGGAGTTGGCTTAGAGCGCTTTGTCGGCGAGTCAACGCCGCGCCTGCGTGAGGACAGGATGAAGAACGCCGCAGACACGCCTACCACAAACAAAACTTCCCAGCCGAGCAAGATCTCGTAGTCGTTGATTCGCGTGATTCGCATGTACCACGCGTCTGATTGAACAGGCTGTGCGGCTGGTCCGACGGCCATCACGGCAGCCGACAGTCTCTCTATGAAAGGATTCATAGACGAGCGGAATATACGCCAGCGTCGTCTGCAAGGCAATTCGACGAACTTGACGGAATTCGGTCGGCGCAGGTTGGCGATTCAGAGGCGATTTAGCGTGGATAACCGACTTCAATCATGAAATCGCGCACCAGTTGATTGAAAACGGCGGGATTCTCGAAATAAATCGAATGCCCGGAACCGGGGACAGTTCGCATCCGGGCATCGGGCAGCGCCGACGCAAGCGCGCGGACGATCTCCGGCCTGATGAGGGTGTCCTCCTCGCCGACCAGGCACAGAATCGGCATCGTGAGGCGTTTCTTCACTGCGGCGAGATCGTAGCGCTGGCCGAACAGGCGCAGACCGGCGTCGGCCGGTGGACGCGCGCCATGGATGCGGATTTCTTCGTACAGAAACGCAAGCTCGGGACGCCGTGCGAAATAGTCGGCCGCATAGGTTGGCAACGATCCGATCGGCGGGTTTGGATCGGCGGGGAGCGGCGCGCTCCGCTGGAAATTCATTTCCGGCGTGAAGATGCCGCCCGGCGTGTCCGCCATCACCATCGCAGCGACGCGCTCGGGATGCTCGAGTGCGTAACCCACGATCGTCCATCCACCCATCGATTGTCCGATCAACACACACCGCTCGATCTTCAGATGGTCGAGCAGAGCGCCCAAGTCGGTCGAATGGGCGCGGTTGAACAGACCCTCGGGATCGGGCGAGAGGCCGAAGCTCCGCTGGTCAACCGTGACGCACTCAAACGAGCGCATGAAGTAGGGGACCTGCTGCCACCACGATAGATGGTTACCGCCGAGACCGTGCAGAAAGACAATCGGCGGGCCGGCGCCGACGCGCTCGTAGTAGAGCGAGAACTGGCCAATCGGCAATCGGCCCGGCGTGATTCGATATTCCATCGAGGTGTGCCTCGAGACTCGTGAAGCTTTTGATATCGCAGTCGGCGCGCCCATCGCAAACGATGCTGCGAAGAGCCTCGGGTAAGGGCGTCAGGCGAAAACGATTTAGCTTTTAACCTTTAACTGGTAGACGTGCGGCGTCGGCTCAGAGCGGTTTGACTTTGAGTCGGCGCGGACGCTTGCGTGAGGCCAGAAGGTAGATCACCACGGACACGCCCAGCAAGAACAAAATTTCCCAGCCGATCAGCATCTTGAACTCGTCGACTCGCGCGAACCACGCGGGCGACTCCGCAGGAGCAGAAGTGGCGGGTGCAACTACCTTGGCAAGAAAGCCGTCGCGCCAGCGCGAGATTGCGATCGCGAAATTCCACACCAGGCCCGCGGCCAGAATCACCACCCAGAATGTCACGCCAAAATGCTCGCGGACCCGCCCCCGGGTTACACGCGCGTGCGAAGCCGATTCGACGGAAACCGCCGCGGCGGGAGTGGCGAGGTGAACGCGGATTCGGCTCAAATCCGGCGGCGCGGTTTGATCGATTGAGTCGTACGCGGCACCGGACGCCGAGGCCGGTGCCGCGAACACGGTCGGTGGAGCCCCCGGGGTAGTTGCCTCACGAATCTGGCGCAGGATGAAAAGCAAATCCTGCTTGCAGGTCAGCGTGCCGAGCAGGGCGCATCGAGAGAGCGTTTCGAGTTCCTGCGCGCTTATTTTAAGCCGGTCGATTAGTTCGTGGTCGTTGCGAAATTGATCCCATATCTCGCGTTTTTCGAGATCAGGAGCGACCACTTGCTCTCGCGGATCGATTTTCATGCGAACGTTTATGACTCTTATCTGGTCTTAAAGCAAGACTAGACTTGTCGTGAGAATAATAGGATGCTAAAACATGGATAAGCAGTCTAAAAAGACTTCATAGCTTAAGCAAAGAGTAAAGTTTACCTACGTACTGTAGGTTTCTAATTTGTCCATCGGGGAGAGGTGGCAGAAAACCCTACTTCGAGTATGGTGAGCAATTGGCGGCCGCAGAGGCATTCGCGGCGCGATGAGACCGGGAAAACCCGGCTCAGGAATCCTCCGAATAATGCCCCGGCCGGGAATCGAACCCGGACTTGAGGTTCCGGAGACCTCCGTGATGTCCTTTTCACTACCGGGGCGCGTCGGTAAGGCAACTGACAGAAGTATCGCAGCGATGCGCGGCGGACAAGGCGACTAACTCGATGGGGCCGTCTGAAAATTGTACCGCGTGCTGAGTCGGGCTATGAGCTGGCGTGCCTCGGATTCATCCAGGCCCGACCCGAAGTGGAACGTCTTCGCGCCGTAATCGAAGGCGATGGTGCCTGCTCCCGACATTTGACCCGACCAACCCCAATTGAGCTTTGCGAGTCCCGACGACGCGCTATCGACGCGCAAATCACGCACCTCCGTCAGATCGAATTCCCGCACCCGTCCGAAGCCGAGTACATCACTTTTGATCGCCAGGGTCTGTTGCCCGAGCACGATCAATTCCTTGCCGGCCATATTCCACAGCCATTGGTAGCCAATGAATCCTCCGCCTACGGTCCATCCGCCTAGCCATACAAGCATGAACAGGTTTGCGGGAAGCGGTGTCTTTCCCCTTATCAGCGTATAGATGACGGCGCATTCGCCAAACAACCAACCGCACATCCAGAATCCCATGAACAGGACGATGAACCAGTTTCTGTTGGCGGGAATGCTAACGTGGAGACCAGTTGGGGTCTCCGTGATGCGGGCGCGCGCCTGCGGAATCTCGACTCTTGCCATTCAGCTCGTCTCGAAGCGCTCCGAGTCCTGCACGATGTTCACAGCGGGTGGAGAGCAAAACAAGTTATCAGGGCTGAGGGTGATTCGTACTATGCGGAGACCTTGGTCTCGCGGATCATCTCGGCTTCGCGGCGCTCGGCTTCGGGGCGCGCGCCGGCCAGCACCTCGATGAGTTCATCGTGGATGCGCGCGTTGCTCGCGACGATATTTGCGCCGTTCAGATCGAGATCGGAGCCATCCATGTTCGTGACCCGGCCGCGCGCCTCCTGGATGATCAGCGCGCCCGCGGCGACGTCCCACGGCCTCAGTCCGAATTCCCAGAATCCGTCGGTGCGGCCCGCGGCCACGTACGCGAGGTCGAGTGCGGCGGCGCCGGTCCTGCGCACGCCCTGCACCCGGGTCATCAATTCTTCCCAGAAGCATAGGTAGAAGCGGCGGCGCTCGCGGCGATCGTAGGGAAAACCGGTGCTGAGCAGCGAGGCGCCGAGGCTCGGCGTCGTGCTGACGCGAATCGGTTTGCCGTTGAGACGTGCTCCGTGCCCGCGTTGTGCGATGAAGCATTCCCGCTTCAGCGCGTCGAAGACCACGCCGAGCTCGACACGGCCGCGGCGTTCGTAGGCGATCGAGACGCAGAACTGCGGGAAGCCGTGCGCGAAGTTGGTGGTGCCGTCGAGCGGATCGATGATCCATCGATGGTCGCTCTGATGCGCGCTGGCGCCGCTTTCCTCGGCGAGCATCGGCGTGAGTGGGAAACGCGCGATGGATCACTTCGATAATCGCAGCTTCCGACTCGCGGTCGGCTTCGGTGACCAGGTCGATCGAATTCGACTTGCGATTTACGGTGATTCGGCTGAGCCGCTTCAAGTGAATTCTGCCGGCCGCGCGCGCGGCGCGGACGGCGATTTGTTCGATTTCGTTCTCCACGGTGACGGACGATATTCCACGCCGCGCGAAGCGTCCAGCGGGCGAGAAAAATCTATCGACAGATCGCGAATGTGCGGATCGTGCTTGAGCGTTGACTCGTTCGAATTTACCAGCGTGGAGTTTCGCCGAGGCGTACGCCGAGAGCGGCTTTGCCCAACAGCTCGCGGGCGCGGGCGTTGGAGAGCGGGTGATTTACTCCGGCGCGAACGTCGCGGTAGTAGCGCTCCATCGGGAATTTTTTCAGCATCCCGTGCGCGCCGACGACCTCCATGCAGTAATCGACGGCGCGGATCGCATTGTTGGTCGCGACATATTTCGGCATCACGACTCGCGCCAGCCCTGCCTCCCCCTTGAACGAACTGCGATCGCGGATGTAGTCGGCCGCGACGCCGTAATACAGCGCGCGCGATTGCGCGATGAGTGCTTCGGCGTCGGCGATCGCGAACTGAACGCCGGGCAGATACTTGATCGTACGCGGCATCGTGAGCGGCTTGAGGCGTCCGGCAAATTCTTTGGCGAATTTCAGCGCGGCGATTGCGACTCCGGTGTAAGTGGCGGCGACCGATACGCCGAACCATGCGAACAGCGAAATCGCCTGGTCGTTGACGGGGCCGACTGGTCGCGACTCCGCCATCGCAAGCGCGGGAACCCGGACGTCCTTGATATTGAGGTCGTGGCTCGCGGTTGCGCGCATGCCCATCGCGTCCCAGGTCTCGATCAGCTCGAGGCCGGGAGTGCCGCGCGGGACGACGAAGGTCGCGGCTGCGGGAGGATTGGAATCCTCGATCGTCGCCATCACCATAAACAGATCGATCACCGGCGAGAGGCTGGTGAAGGTCTTGCGACCGTTCAGGATGTAATAGTCGCCGTCGCGCCGCGCGCGAGTCGCGAAGTAGCCCCAATCGCCGCCAGTTTCGGGCTCGCTGATACCGCCGCCCAGGATTTGCTTGTTGCGCCCGATCACATCGAAGAAAAATTCCTCTTGCGGACGTCCAGTCGCGCGCTCGACCATGCTGCCGATGCCGAACAGGTGCATGTTGATTGCGATCGTGGTCGCGGCGCATCCCTGTGCGAGCTCTTCCTGGCAGGCGGCGAAATCCTCGAGGTCGGCGCCGAGGCCGCCGTGCTTTTCTGGAATAACGAGCGCGGTGTAACCGGCGGCCTTCATCTTGTCAACGTTTTCAACAGGAAATGAATTGTCACGATCGTGCTGGCCGGCGCGAGTCGCGAAGTCGGTCGCGAGTTCGGCGGCGAGGGATGCGAGTCGGGTGCGCTTTTCTGACATCTGGTCTTTGGTTTACCTGGCTGCGGGAGCTATTGGCGGAGCGCCCGATTGCGCGGCCGCCTGCGCCATCATCAAGCGCTGCGCGTACGGCATGATGGTCGTGAACAGATCGACTTGGGAGTCGAGCGATTTACCGAGACCGCTAAGCAGTCCCATCATGCGGCTCACGAGCAGGACGTTGGCGGGAACTTCGACTACGGGATTCGCTTTCAGCGTCTTGGGAAATTCCTCGGAAAATTGCTCGACCAGTTCCTTGTCCGCATATGCCTTCTTCGCTTTGAGCGTGTTGCCGAGAAAAAGATCGGATAGCGCGAGCAAGGTGTCTGACGAGCCGCTGCGAGTACGGAAACCGAGCTCCTGAAACGCGTCGATAATCCCCTGGCGATTGGAAGTCAGAATTGAAAACGTCAGGCGCACCAGTCCGTCGCGAAACGCGGGCGGAAAATCCTTGGCCAGGCCGAAGTCGAGCAGCACGATCTTGGGACCGGGCTGGATGAGGATATTTCCCGGATGCGGATCGGCGTGGAAGAAGCCGTCGCGCAGGACCTGATCGCAAAAATTCTCGGTTAGCTTTTGTGCGACGGCGTGCCTGTCGATTCCGGCGAGTTCGAGCGCCTCGATGTCGGTGACCTTGATTCCTTCGACCAGTTCCATCGTGAGCACGCGGCGGGTGGTGAACTCGCGGTAAATTTCTGGGATGACGATGCTGGGATCATTGGCGAAGTTGCGGCGCATCGTCTCGGCGTTGTCGGCTTCGTGCTCAAAGTCCAGCTCCATCGGCACGTACTTGAGCGCCTCGCGCATCAGGATTCGATAGTCGAAGTCGCGCTCGAGAAGGGCGAGCCATCGCAGAACCAGGATCAAGTTGCGCAGATCGGCGCGGATGATCCCGTCGATGTTCGGATACTGGACCTTGACCGCGCATATCCGTCCGTCGTGGAGACGTGCGCGATGCACCTGCGCGAGCGACGCCGACGCGAGCGGAACGGGATCGAACTCTGCGTAGACAGTTTCGAGCGGGCGGTGAAGCTCGCGCTCGATTTGCTCGCGGATCATCGCGAACGGACGCGGGGGCACTCGATCGTGCAGGCCGGAAAGCGTCTTGACCCATTCGTCGGGAAGGACGTTGGCGCGGGTCGCGATAAACTGGCAAGCCTTGATGAGAAGGCCTTCGAGGCGGAGCGCGGTGCGGTTGAGCGATTGCGCAGCGCGGAGATCCTGGCGCTGATAGAGTTCGGCCTTGTTGCTGTCGCTAATGAAGCGGGTCCAGAGCTGGGTGCCTTTGTAGCCCGCGTAGACGCGCGCCGCGAGACACATCACGTTCAGCGAGCGCCACAGACGGGTGGAAATCGTGGGTTCGGGAACGTCGGCTGGGAAATCGAAGCCGGGGCCGGTAGTCGGGTTGGTCATGCGAAGAAAGCTGGTGATGCGCGAATCGGATCCGTTCTCGTGGATAAATCCTACGCGATAGTCGCGATTCAGAGAACAGCGCGGGGATTTTGGCACTGTGGCGGAGCGTGGCGGTGTCCTGGAAATAGAGTGAGGTCGCCTTATACCAACATAACTCGAAGGGGCGCTGTGTATAACGCTGAAATGTTCAGCCCTACAAAGAATCTGGATGTTCTTTGGGTAACACCTTCCGTTGGCCTTACTTACCCTGTCGCATGCAATAATTGCCGCAGACCCTCAGCGCCATGTTGGTGGCGCGCTCGCCCGTTCTGCTGCCGATCTGCGGCGAGTTGGATTGACGCCTCCGCAATTCGATTTGCGCAGACCCGGCAGAGGTTTGGAAAGTCAGCGCGATGTCGAAGAGTACCAACGGCAATTCAGAGCAGGATTTCTCGGACCGGAGAACGGGTAGCGGAAACGCGCCCTTGCCGGCCAATGCGCCTGCACCGGACGGGCGCGATCTGCTTATCGAGGAGTTGCGCGAGGCGATTCGCCGCCGCGACGATTTTCTGGCGATCGCGGCGCACGAACTGCGCAATCCGATGACTCCGATCCTGCTTTGCGCGCAGCTCATCCGTGCGGGTGCACTGTCGGGAAATCATGCCATGGCTATTTCCAAGCTGGACCGGCTTCAGCGTCTCATTCAACACTTCGTAGCGCGGGCCAACACACTGCTCGAGGTTTCGCAAGTAACTTCGAACAAGTTGCAGTTGGACAATACCGAGCAGAACTTGTCTGAACTGGTAGAGAGTATCGTGGAGGATCAAAAGCCGTTAGTAGATCGCAGCGGTTCCGAGCTGACTACCGATATCCAGGATGGAGTGGTGGCGTATGTTGACAGGCTCGCGGCATCGCAAATCGTGGAAAATCTACTTTCCAACGCGATCAAATTTGGCCAGCGCAAACCGATAGCGCTTACGCTGACCGCGACTCCCGATTGCGCCCAGATAATTGTGCAAGACAGCGGGATTGGCATCAATGAAAAAGACAAGCAGCGCATCTTCGAGCGTTTTGAGAGGGCGGTAGGCAGAGAAGTTCAGGCCGGTTTCGGAATTGGGCTGTGGCTCACACGCAACCTCGCGGAGCGGATGGGTGGGTCGATAAGCGTAGTCGGCGAACCCGGGGTTGGCTCTACTTTCACCGTAACGTTACCGATCTGGCCACAGGAAAATCATGAGTAAGCAAGAACTTCAACAGCTCACGCGCGTCCCCTCGGGAGTGAAAGGTCTCGACGACATCCTGGGAGGGGGCTTCTTTAGCGGCGGACTGTACATTGTCGAGGGGGCGCCGGGAGTCGGCAAGACGATCCTCGGGAATCAAATTTGCTTCAATCATGCCAGCGCCGGAGGCAAAGTCCTTTACGTCACGCTGATCGCGGAAACTGTCAGCCGCATGCTGCTTAACATCAAGAACCTCGCGTTCTTCAATGAAGAGGCGGTTGGAAACGGCATTTTTTACGTCAGTGGTTTCAACGCGTTGAAGAAAGATGGTTTGACCGGGCTGCTGCATTTGCTGCGAAGGGAAGTTGCGTCGCGCAAAGCTACGACCCTGATCGTCGACGGATTTGCATCAGCGTCGGACAATGCGCACTCCTACGAGGAATTGAAGCTGTTTGTGCAGCAGCTACAGACGCAAGCCGACGCCGCCAATTGCACGGTTTTTTTGCTGACCAATCCGACTCCGCATGAACCTTCGTCCGAAGAGACGATGGTGGACGGCATCATCAACCTTGATACGACGATCCATGAATGGCGCTCGGCGCGCGAACTGTGCGTGCGAAAGTTTCGCGGCAGCAGTTATCTTCAGGGCGTTCATTCCTACGACATCACCGGGAACGGAGTTACGGTTTATCCGCGGCTGGAAACCCTGATCGGGCCTCATACAGACCTCAATGGCGAGTTGCGGCGGATCTCGTCGGGCAGTGCGCGCCTTGATGAAATGCTTGGTGGCGGGTTGCCCGCGCGATCAGCGACCATGCTGATTGGACCTTCGGGCACCGGCAAGACCATCCTGGGGCTGCAATTCCTGGCCAACTCGAACGCGCAGGAACCCGGGCTGTTGTTCGGCTTCTACGAGACCCCGGCCCGGATACATGCCAAGGCGAAAGCGATATGTCCTGCGCTGACCAGGCAGCTAGACAGCGGCCACGTGCAGATTTTATGGCAGGCGCCGACCGATCAGTTTCTCGACGAGCTAGCTGACCGGATGCTTCGCGATATCAAGCGCAGAAAGGTCAAGCGGCTGCTGATCGACGGTCTCGGCGGTTTCAAGAAAGCCCTTCGCTCGAGACCGATCGAGCCATTCTTTTCCGCGCTGGTGCACGAGTTGCGTTCGCAAGGTGTGACCACAATCTGCACCGCTGAAGTAATGGAGGTAGTTGGACCGACCATCACGGTGCCGCTGCAGGGCTTATCCGACGTTACTGATAATCACATCCTGCTGCGCTACGTCGAGTCGGAAGCGAGCGTGTACAGGATGGTGTCGATACTGAAAGTTCGCGACAGTGCCTTCGATTCCAACCTGCGCGAGCTGAGTTTCTCTGCCAACGGTCTCGAACTGGCTGCAGATTCCTCGAGCGCAAAATCGATCCTGCCGCGCATGTCGGCCAAGCCCAAGCTGACTCAGGAATAAGAGAAAATCTGGGGCCCATGGCGAAGAGCTCAAAGGCCCGATCGGCCGGAAAGACGATACTGATCGTTGATGACGAATTCGGGATTCTTGAAGTAGTCGGGTTTATCTTGAGCGATGCGGGCTTCAAAGTGATCAGCGCACTCAACGGTCAGGAGGCGTTGGCCAGGCTGGAAGAGAGCGTTCCGGCTTTGGCTATCGTCGATTTCATGATGCCGATTTTGGATGGCGCGGGCGTTATGAAGGCGATGCGCGCCGACGATCGATTCCGCGAGATTCCGGTGATTCTGACCAGCGCGCTATCCGAACAGACAATCAGGAAGCGATGCGAAGGCTACGATGCGTTTCTGCGCAAACCATTCAAGACGGAACACCTGATGGAGGAAATCTCGCGGCTGATGGATGGGTCCGGATGAAAAGGCGATTGGAAAAGCCGGCGGACGTAGATTACTCTCAGGATTCCGAAGAGAGACCGATGGATCAATTATCTGATGATCCCCGCACGGCGTTCGACACCGAAGTGACGGGGCGCTTCGGCATCCTTCCCAATTTTTTTCGTTCGGCCCGCGCAGCACCAGAATTAATCGAGAGGCTATGGTCCTTCGCGAGGGCCGGTTATCTCGACAATCCCATTCCCGCTCTATTCAAAGAACGCTTGTTTGTGATGCTCTCGCGGCTGTGCCCCGTCCGCTATTGCATCGTGCGCCACGTCGGCTTTCTGCTCGGCCACGGCCGGCCGGCAGGCGATGCGGACGCTCCCGCGCAGAGCGTTGCTGAGGTAGTCCAGCTCCTGAAACGCCCGACGCCATGGAACCGCGACATGGGTGAGGTCTATGCGCGTCTTCAGGGATTGAAAACACCATTGGCCAACTGGCCTGAACCCCGAACGGAGATGGAAGACTTTATTTTCGCCTGCGCCGCCGTGGTCTTCAGTGAACCCGCTCGCGGCGAGGAGGCGCGGCTCGCACTTCTAAAGGCTCTGGGGCCGCGCAATTTCGAGTACTTGAGCGGTCTCCTCGCTTTCATCCGGACGGCCCACTACTGGACAATGCTCCATCCGGAGATAGAGACCGAGGAGGATATGCGGGTCCTTATGCGGGATCATGCGGAGCTCGCCCAACTCTTGATGGACGATCCAGAAGCTGACCGTTGCGAAATGCGCGCGAGGATGTTCGACGAGCTAACGGCGCTGCGCGAGCTGAACGAGCGAGAGGAGCTGCGAAACGCAAAAGACGCACTCGAGGAGAAGGACCGGCAGAAGGACCAGTTCATTGCGATCCTGGCGCACGAGCTGCGTAATCCGCTGACCGCGATCCGCGCGGCGGCCGATGCCCTGGGTCGGATGACGCTGGAGTACCCGAAGGTTGAGCGTCTCCACGAGCGGCTGGACCGACAATCCATGGTTATGGCGCGCATGCTGGACGACTTGCTCGACACCGCTCGCATCGCCTCCGGAAAAACGTCTATACGATTCGAGGATATTGATCTCGGCGATCTCCTTCGCGAGATTGTCGGAGAGAACAAGGAGCGCGTCAGCGCTGCTGGTATCGGCTTCGAATTCGAGATTTCTAATGCGCGGTGTCCGGTGAGAGGCGACCGCGTCCGGCTGCGGCAGATCATCGACAATGTTCTTTCCAACGCGGTCAAGTTCACACCCGTGCGGGGACGTGTAACGGTACGGCTCCGGGCCGAAGGGCGCTCGGCTGTTGTTCGGATCGAGGACACTGGGGTCGGCTTTGACGGCGCCCTGGCGGACAGACTGTTCGAACCGTTTATTCAGCAAGAACAACAGATCGATCGGTTCAACGGAGGACTCGGACTTGGCCTGGCGATCAGCAGAAAACTTGCCGAGCTGCAGGGCGGCTCGCTGTCGGGCGAAAGCCCGGGTCCGGGACGCGGGGCGGTGTTTATGCTGACGTTGCCACTCACGGCACCATCGGCGACAACTTCCGCCGCTCCTCCAGCTGAGCAACCGCAGCGGAAGGACCGCAGGCGCGTTTTGCTCATCGAAGACAACAGGGATGTAGCCGATGGCTTATCCGAGCTTATCGACCAAATCGGTTTCGATGTCGATGCCGCATACGATGGGCGATCGGCGTTGGTTTGCGCGATAGCGAAGGCGCCGGACCTGGTCATCTGCGATCTCGGACTGCCAGGCGGTATGGATGGTTATGCGGTAGCCCGCGCTCTACGGGCAGAACCGGGACTACGCGACACTCGTCTAATCGCGCTTTCTGGGTACAGCCAACCCAAGGATCACGCCGATGCGAAGCAGGCAGGTTTCGATCGGCTGGTGCCAAAGCCGATTACGGGCAAGGTCCTTGAAGCTCTGCTGAACGAACCCTCAGCAAAATAGCATTGGAAAAAATCGAAAGGCCGATTATCTGTTCGGGTTCTTGAAAGTACGAAATTGATGTTCTTCCAAACAACTTGTTATTGGCTCACGATTAGCGCACCGTCAAAGCACATACATTTACCGGCGCATAAACTTCCGTGGTCCAGGAGTTCAGTCCATGGATTTTCGCGACGCTTGGCTCAGCCACAATTACACTCGCAGGACCCTCGACATCGGATCGGGCGGGCAGATTGTTCAATACCGCTGCTCGCGATGCGGGCGTGATTTCGTCGATTCTCCGAGCGGAGAACGCTACGCGGTTAGTGTCTCTGCATTCGGGTTTCGGAAACTTCCAGTCGCAATCACCAGACGATGGTTGCAGGAGCTGTGTCCGTGCGAGTTGCTCCCTGGCGACGTTGAGCTCCGCAACAAGGTGATCGAAAAGGGCGGAGTCCGAGTCCGAAATTGACCGAGGTTCGCATCGGAAAATTGGCTCTCTGAACCTTGGCAAATTTTGAAGGGGCGGCGTGCCTTTTTCTGGTTTTCAGCGCTGTGGGCAGCCAGAATTCGGCACTGGTTCAGTTTGATTTTATTTTGAGCCAATTCGGGCCGCGTGGACTTCTGCGCCATCGTCGTCTTTGTTGATGATAGTGTAGTCCACGAAAGTTTTACCTTTCACTGACGCCCGCTCTTCGCAAATCAAAACGTCCTCAGTAGAGAGCCAAAGGCCGGAATCGATGCGATCTATATCATCGACTTTCCAAATCGAACCGGAGAGCATCGTAATGATCGCGCCGTCCCCCGCCACTTCGTCTATTGAATCGTCTTCGCATGTTTTTCCGTAGGCGCGGAAAGAGATGCCGAGGCTGACGATCAATACAAGTGCGACGCCAAGTCTTTTCATTGGTTTCCCCCTGTGTCATATTCTAAGGTATGCAGAAGCGCTCTCGCATGCCCCGCGACACTAACCAATTGGCGCACAAAGTTCTACAGATGGCCATTGGCGAAGATGTAGAGGCGCAGAAGCCCGACGATGGGAAAGACCCTGCTGCGGTCGCTCTGGGGCGCAAGGGCGGTCTCAAGGGCGGAAAGGCGCGATGGAAGGGCGTACCAGCAAAAAAGCGCAAAGAATTAGCTCGTAAAGCGGCCCGCGCTAGATGGAAGTCTTCGAAGTCTTGACACCAGCCAAGCAGCGACCTATGATATCGCCCATGATATCATGACCCTCAAGAAAATAGAGGAGTTGCGGCGGCGGCTGGAGGAACTTCGAGGGCAAGGGCAAGTGCCTAGCAAAGAACTGAGATCTCTGGCGGAAGCGATTGGTCGCAAACTAGATGGAAAGGGACATCACCCGATGTATGCGATGAAGGGCCGTCCCAGAGTACCGATCCCGCATCACTCAGCCCCAATCAAGAGGCGAACGAAGGAGGCGATCCTAGCGATCCTAGATGGCGATCTGGCCGCGATAGAAATGGCCGAGAAACAAGCAATTGCCAAACAAAATGGACATTCAAAAAAAATCAATTAGCGACTATCTGAAACTTCCCTATCATAGGGTTCTCGTTCCCGCTGAGGAAGGCGGGTTTTTTGCGGAGATTCTCGAATTTCCGGGATGCTTTGCTGAGGGCGAAACAGCGGGCGAGGCTTATCATCAGCTGGAGGAGGTTGCAGCTACATGGATCGAAGGCACACTGAGCGATGGCGAGCCGATTCCGCCTCCGACCACGGATCACAGCTATAGCGGAAAGTTCGCGCTCAGATTGCCGCGAGATGTGCATCGCATGGCAGCGATCAAGGCCGAGCGCGATGGTATCAGTCTCAATTCTTGTTTTGTATCCGCAATTTCGGCTTGGGTTGGGGCGGATAATTTGTTTGAGCGAATAGCTCATCGAATAGAAATGAATTTCATTCAAGCCAATTTTATCTACATCACGCCATTTACGGGCCAAGCTGGCTCATGGTTTTTGCCATCCAATGCGGCTGCCGTTATTTCTCTACCTCCAACGAAAGAGACAATAACAATAGGAGGTGCCCGTGGCTGAACCGACACAATTCGTTTTTTCGCACAAGGAGTTGGTCGAAATACTAATCCGACATCAAGGATTACGCGAAGGCATTTGGACCTCACAATTTCAAATTGGGATGGGTAACATGCAGGTGCCGTCGCCTGCTGGCGGTGGCGAAACACTTCCCGCGGTGGTCGTTACAATTATGGGAATTGGCTTACAGAAAGCAGATAAGGAAGGACCGTCGGCATTGGACGCGGCGAAGGTTAACCCGCAGAAGTAAGATCAGCGGATATCAAGTTCAAGCCCCGTGGGCCTCTATTGCCACGGGGCTTTTTGTTTCCGCTTGACATAGCGAGAGCGCTCTTGTATGTTGTTCAGTATGAACAGAATGAGCATTGGGCAACGGGCGCAGATCGTTTCGCTTCTGGTTGAAGGCAACGGCATCAACGCGATCACGCGGATCACTGGCATCGCGAAGAATACCGTTCTCAAGCTGCTCGCCGATCTGGGCGAAGCTTGTGAGAGCTATCACAACGAGCATGTCCGCAATCTGAATTGCAATCGCGTTCAGTGCGACGAAATTTGGGCGTTCTGCTACGCGAAGCAAAAGAACGTACCGGCTGAATTTCGCGGTCGCTTTGGTTTCGGCGACGTGTGGACTTGGACCGCGATTGATGCCGATTCAAAGTTGATGGTCGCGTGGCACGTTGGCCGACGTAACGCGCCAGCCGGAGAGCGCTTTATGAACGACGTAGCGAGCCGGATCGCGACTCGGATTCAATTGACCACAGACGGGCATGCCGTTTACTTTCGCGCGGTCGAGGAAGCGTTTGGACGCGATGTTGATTACGCGATGCTGGTCAAGCTGTACGGCGAAGAAGATAGCGAGCATCGATACAGCCCGCCCAAATGCATCGGCATCCGTAAAGACACGCGCATCGGCTCGCCCGATCCAGACTTCATTTCCACGTCATTTGTCGAAAAGCACAACCAGACGATGCGCCAGAGCATACGCCGATTTACCCGCTTGAGCGCTGGTCACAGCAAGAAGATTCAGAATCATCGGCATGCGGTCGCGCTCCACTTCATGCACTACAATTTCGCGCGAATCTGCCAGACCATCCGTTGCACGCCAGCGATGGAAGCCGGTATCTCTGATCATGTTTGGAGTGTTGAGGAATTGGTTGCGCTTTCAAACTGAACCAGTGCCCAGAATTCGCGGCGCTTGACTGCGGGTTTGCGACTGGATAGGGTGGCATCACCTATGAAGCCGAGCAACGACGTACGTCAAGTCCCCAATTCAATGAAGGTCCTCCCGAATTGAGACGGACATCGATACTTGGCTCAAAAAAGCCCCGGGCGCTTAAGAGCCCCGGGGCTTTTTCTTTGCGCGTTGCACAGTGGGCGGGGAAAGTTCCGTGGAATCGAAACGGCATCATGTTCCGAAGATTAACGACATCATCCGGCGTTACTACACGGTCTGGGGGATGTACTCGTTCGCCGGTGGATTCCTGTTCGGCGTCTACCCGATTTTTTTGCGCGCGCGCGGTCTGACTCAGCTCCAGATAAACAGCGTTCTCGCGGTCTTCTTCGTAGTCCTGTTCCTTACCGACGTGCCGACCGGTGCGTTCGCCGACCTGCTCGGACGGCGCAAGTCGTTCGTGCTTGGCACGTCGCTGCGGGTCTGCGCGTTCCTGCTTTATTTCACGGCGCATCACTACTACGTCTTCCTGATCGCCGAGGGTATCGATGGTATCGGCACGACGTTCGGCAACGGCGCGATCGACGCGTGGGGCGTCGACGCACTCGACAACGCCGGATACGAAGGGCTGAAAGATCGGCTGTTCTCGCGAGCCTCGCAGCTGAGCACGGTGGGCTTCATGGGCTCGGCGATGATCGGCGCATACGTCGCCGACGTGAACGTTGCGTGGCCGTGGCTGCTCGGTGCGGCAGGCTATCTGGCGAGCCTGGTAGTGGGCGGGTACCTGATGCACGACGAGCGACCGCGCGCGGTGCGGATCAGGATTGCGGAAATTCCTCATCGGGTGGCGTCGCAAGTGAGCGACGGTCTCCGAACCGGATTCAGCGCGCCGACCGTGCTGATGCTGAGCGCGGCGGGCGCGATCACGGTAGGCGCGTGGGCGCCGTACTGGGTCGAGTGGCCGGTTATGTTCAACGAGAGCTTCGCGGTGGGTATCTGGATTATCGGATGGATCTATTGCGGGCTGGCGCTGGCGCGGATGATCGGCGCGGAGATGAACGCGCGCATCGGGTGCGACGAATCGCAGCGCGCGGCGCGAGTCGGAGCATTGGTGTTCGCGGCGAGCGTGATGTTGTTCCTGGCAGGTCTATTCGGCGGACGGCCGGTAGTCGCGCTCGCGATGTTGTTCGTGATGAACATTTGCACCGGCGCGATGCTGCCGCTGGTGCAGAGCTGGTTCAACGAGCAGGTTGAATCGAGCAATCGGGCGACGCTGCTGTCGTTTCGAAGCACGTTCGAGACTATCGGCGGAGCAGTCGGCCTGCTGTTCGCGGGCCATATAGCGGACGTCTCGGGAGTCCCATTCGAATGGCAGATTGCGGGCCTAATCTCGGTCTGCGCAGCGCCGGTGTATTGGGCGATACGGCGGCGCGAATCTGTCGCGGTTGCGGTCGCGGAAACCTAAGGGAAACAATCGTATGAGGAGAGAGGCGCATGCGCACGCCGCGATCCGAAATTCCGAGGTTGCTCGAGATGAGCAGAGACCGCGATCCTAAAGTTCGTCGCAAAGCCGTTCAGGCTTTGTGTCCGTGCGAGGTTAAGGTGCATAAAGCGGAGATTTGGGACCGATTCATCGAGATGGCCGACGACCCCGACGCGCTTGTTCGCCGCGGGATCGTTCATGTGCTTTGCGATGGCTCTCCGGCTGTCTATGAGGCGCGCATCGTCGACGTGCTCGAGAAATTGCGCAGTGACGCAGACGAGCGGGTGAAAAAGCCGGCACGCAGGGTATTGGCGGCGCATCGACATACGGAACATTAAACGTCCTCTAGAATTTTCAAAACCACCATTGCGCTGGCCGGAGCCTACTAGCGAGGGCGTCGGCGGTCGGTTAAAACTTATAGTTCGCGCATTTGGGGTGCGCTGGGGCATCACCGGCGAACTATATGGACATGGATTTCCCTCGAATTAAGCGGCTGCCGCCGTATGTGTTCAATGCTATCGGCGAGCTTTGTTTGAAGGCTCGGCGGGCGGGCGAGGACATTATCGATTTCGGGATGGGAAATCCTGACGAGCCGACGCCGCCGCATATTGTGGCGAAGCTGGTCGAGGCAGCGGCCAAGGGCGCGAACCATCGCTACTCGGTCTCGCGCGGGGTGTTCAAACTACGCCTTGCGATTTGCGACTGGTATCGGCGGCGCTATGGCGTTGAGCTCGACCCGGACTCGGAAGCGATCGTGACGATCGGCTCGAAGGAGGGAATCGCGCACATGGCGCTGGCGATTCTCGATCAGGGCGACGTGGTGCTGGCGCCGACGCCGACCTACCCGATTCATCAGTACGGATGCATCATTGCGGGAGCGCAGGTGCAGGGCGTTCCGATCCGGCGCGGCGAGGAATTTTTCGACGAGCTGATCGCGACGGTGAATCGATGCTGGCCGCGGCCGAAGTTTCTGATCATGAATTTTCCGCATAATCCGACCACCGCGACCGTCGATATGCATTTCATGCAGCGGGTGGTCGAGTTCGCGCGCGAGAACGACATCATGGTGGCGCAGGATTTTGCGTATGCGGACCTGTGCTTCGACGGATACAAGGCGCCCTCGATGATGCAGGTTGCGGGCGCGAAAGAGATTGGCGTCGAGTTCTTCACGCTCTCGAAAAGCTACAACATGCCGGGATGGCGGGTCGGCTTCGCGGTCGGAAACCGCGAGATGATCGCGGCGCTCGCGCGGCTGAAATCGTACTTCGACTACGGGATGTTCGCGCCGGTGCAGGTCGCGGCGATCGCGGCGCTCAATGGGCCGCAGGAATGCGTCGGCGAGATCAACGCGATGTACAAGCGGCGGCGCGACGTGCTGGTCGACGGACTCAATCGCGCCGGCTGGCCGGTCGAGAAACCCAAGGCGACGATGTTCGTGTGGGCGCCGATACCGGAGCCGTGGCGCGCGATGGGCTCGCTCGAGTTCGCCAAGTTCCTACTCGCAGAGGCCAAAGTCGCGGTGTCGCCGGGAATCGGTTTCGGCCAGGACGGCGACGGCTTCGTGCGCTTCGCGCTTATCGAGAATGAACATCGGACGCGGCAGGCGATTCGCGGAATTCGCCTCGCGCTCAGCCGCGGGCATGCGGAAATTCCCGCCCGCGCCGTCGTTGCCTCCTGAAGCGGATTCGCTTGGGTGGGGGCGTCAGATTGAAACCCGTTCGGATTGCTCTGCTCGGATGCGGCACTGTTGGGACCGGCGTCGTCAGGCTGATTCGCGACAACGGCGCCTCGTACGCGCGCAAGCTCGGCGTACCGCTCGAGTTGGCGGCGGTCGCCGATCGCAGCCTTAAGCCTGACGCCGCGCTAGGCCTCACCGCGCAACTGATCACACGCGACAGCGCGGCGATTGTCGTACGTCCCGATATCGACATCGTGGTGGAGTTGTTCGGCGGGCATCAGCCGGCGCGCGAACTTATTTTGAAAGCGCTTGGCGCGGGCAAGGACGTCGTAACCGGCAACAAGGCGCTGCTCGCCGAGCATGGAGGCGAGATTTTTCGCGAGGCCGGCAAACGCGGTCTCGCAGTTGGCTTCGAGGCAAGCGTCGGCGGCGGCGTGCCGATCATCCGGGTGCTGCGCGAGGCTCTCGCGGGCGATCGTCAACGCGCCGTTTATGGAATCGTCAACGGGACATGCAATTCGATTCTCAGCACCATGAGCGAAAGCGGAGTCGAGTTCGGCAGCGCGCTCGCCGACGCGCAGGCAGCCGGACTTGCCGAAGCGAATCCAGCGATCGATGTCGAAGGTCATGACGCGGCGCACAAACTCTGCCTGCTGGTGACGCTTGCGTTCGGAGTGCTGGTGAAGCCGGCGCAGGTATATACCGAAGGGATCACGCGAATCACGCAGACCGATATCACGAACGCGCGCGAGCTTGGCTATGCGGTGAAGTTGCTCGCGATCGCCAAGGACGACGACGGCGCGATCGAGGCGCGGGTGCATCCGACGATGATCCCGATGAAGCATCTGTTGGCGAGCGTCGGCGGGGCATACAACGCGATCTATATTCACGGCGACGCGCTAGGCTCGACGATGTTCACCGGACTCGGAGCGGGGCAAATGCCGACGGCGACCGCGGTGATGGCGGATATATTGGACATCGCGAGGCATAGGCTGGCGGCAGGCTCGGCGCGAACGCATGCGCTGGGATTTCCGGTTGCGCTCATGAAGCGCGCCAGTGTCAAGCCGATGGACGACGTGGTATGCGAGTATTACCTGCGCTTCATGGCGCGCGACATGCCGGGGGTGCTTGGTGCGATTGCGTCGGTGCTGGGACGTCACGGGTTGTCGATAGCGTCGGTGATACAGAAGGATCGCGGAAAGGCGCGGACGGTGCCGGTGATCATGCGGACCCATGAGGCGCCGGAGCGAAGTTTGAAACGCGCGCTGACCGAGATACAGCGGAAGAAAATCGTGCAGGCGGCGCCGGCGTTCATCCGAATTGAGGAGAAGCTTTAGTCGATGGCCTCCGACCCGAAAAATCCAGTCGCAGCGTTTGTCGCACTGGCCGGGTCTGATCGAACATTACCGGCGCTTCCTGCCGGTGACAGATTCAACTCCGATCGTCACGCTGAACGAAGGCAACACGCCGCTTATCGAGGCGCCGGCGATCGCGGACCGGCTTGGGCTAAACGTCAAGGTTTACTTTAAGTTTGAGGGCGCCAACCCTACCGGCTCTTTCAAGGACCGCGGGATGACGGTCGCAATCTCGAAGGCGCTGGGCGAGGGCGCTCGCGCGGTGATCTGCGCGTCGACGGGCAACACAGCGGCGTCGGCGGCGGCATATGCGGGACGCGCGGGGCTGAAAGCCTACGTGCTGATTCCCAAGGGCGCGGTCGCGCTGGGCAAGCTTTCGCAAAGCGTGATGCATGGGGCGCGCGTGCTCGAGGTGATCGGCAACTTCGACATCTGCCTGAAGGTGGTGCGCGACGTCGCGGAGCGCGACCCGGTGCGCATCCGGCTCGTTAATAGTGTGAACCCGGATCGAATCGCGGGGCAGAAGACCGCGGCGTTCGAGATTTGCGATCAACTCGGCGACGCGCCGACGCATCATTTTTTGCCGGTCGGAAACGCTGGAAATATCACCGCACACTGGGCCGGCTACCAGGAGTACCGCGATGCTGAGTTGAGCGCGCGGGTGCCGAAGATGATGGGTTACCAGGCGGCGGAGTCGGCGCCGATTGTCGTGGGGCATCCGATTGACGATCCGCATACGGTGGCGACGGCGATCAAGATTGGAAATCCCGCGAGCTGGAAAGGCGCGACGACGGCGCGCGATGACTCCGGCGGCGTTATCGACATCGTGACCGACTCGGAAATCCTCGCGGCGTATCGGCTGATCGCGGCCGGTGGCGTATTCGCCGAGCCTGCGTCGGCGGCGTCGGTGGCGGGACTGCTCAAGTATGCGGGGACCGGAATGCTTAAGCCCGGATCGGTCGTCGTCTGCACGCTGACTGGTCATGGGCTGAAGGATCCAGACACCGCGCTCAAGAATTTGAGCAACACGATCGTCGTCGAACCGGACATCGAGAAAGTGCTGAAAGTCCTGGAGCGCGACTGATCAGCGCGCGGTTGATGCGATGAAGTACATCATCATTCATGGCGACGGGATGGCCGATTGGCCGTGCGAGGAACTTGGCGGGAAGACTCCACTCGACGCAGCGCACAAGCCGAATATGGATTTGCTCGCGACTCGCGGCACGCTCGGGATGGTCGCGACGATTCCCAAGGGGATGCCGTCTGGCAGCGACGTCGGCACCATGACGATGCTTGGCTACGATCCGGCCCGCTATCACACCGGGCGCGCGCCGATAGAGGCCGCGAGCCAGGGAATCGAGATGGGTCCGCGCGATGTTGTGTTCAGGATGAACCTCGTCTCGCTGAAACCCGACGATGGCTGGCGCGCTGGTGATGAACGATTTCACGTCGGGGCATATCAGCAGCGAAGAAGCCGCGCGGATCGTCGATGATATCCGCGCCGAACTTGGCGGCGACGGAATCGAATTTTTCAACGGTGTCAGCTATCGGCATCTGATGATGTGGCGCGGTGGAATCGCGACCACGCATCTGACTCCGCCGCACGACATCACCGGCAAGCCGGTCGAGCCTCATCTGCCCAAGGGCGCCGGCGCCGACCTGTTGCGCAACCTGACCACTCGCGCTGCGAAAATTTTGGCGGAGCATCCGGTGAACAAGGCGCGTCGCGCCGCGGGCAAGCCGGAGGCGACCTCGATCTGGCTCTGGGGGCAGGGGACGCGGCCGTCGGTGCCGACGCTCAAGGAACGGTTTGGGGTCGAGGGCTCAGTGATCTCCGCCGTGGACCTGGTCAACGGGCTCGGAAGGCTCGCGGGGCTGAATCTGATCAAGGTGCCGGGCGCGACCGGTTTTCTCGATACCGATTACGCCGCGAAGGCGCGATATGGTCTCGAGTCGCTGAAAGCGCGCGACTTCCTGCTCTTGCACATCGAAGCGCCGGATGAGGCCGGTCACATGGGACGTGCCGATCTGAAGAAGGAAGCGATCGAGCGAATCGACGAGTTGATCATCGGGCCGATGCTCGCAGGTCTCGGCGCGCTGGGCGATTTTGCGATTCTGCTGATGCCCGATCACGCGACTCCGAGTCAGTTGAAAACGCATTCGCCGGAGCCGGTGCCGTTCGCGCTCCTGAAATCGAGCGCAGCTCAGGTCGGAACGCGGGATCGCGCGGCGATACACTGAAGCGGACGGAACCAGGACCGGGCTGGTCGTCGGCGATGGCTATCACCTGATAGAATCGTTGTTCGGACGTGGGATGACCGTGACCTCGAACTGATCGGGAGGCGTGAATGGAGCGAAATCTTGCCCTTGAAGTTGTGCGTGCGACTGAAGCGGCTGCGCTGGCAGCAGCGCGTTTCATCGGCAAGGGCGACGATCGGATGGCGGATCGATCTGCGTGCGACGCGATGCGCAAGACGCTTAACTCGGTCGCGATGGACGGCAAGATCGTTATCGGCGAGGGGAAGGAAGGCGACGCGGAATTCCTTTACGAAGGCGAAATAGTCGGCAGCGGCGCGGGCACCGAGATCGACGTTGCGCTGGACGCGATCGAAGGCTCGCTTATCTGCGCAACCGGCGGACCCAACGCGCTGTCATGCGTCGCGCTTGCGGAGCGTGGCCGAATCCTGCGCTGTCCCGACACATACATGGACAAGGTCACGTGCGGACCCGCGGGCCGCGGCGTGATCGACATAGACAAATCGCCAACCGACAATCTTAAGGCGCTCGCCGAAGCGAAGAACGTCTACGTCGAGGATCTAAGGATCGCGATTCTCGATCGGCCGCGGCACGAAAAGCTGATCAACGAAGTGCGCAAGGCCGGCGCCGGAATCAAGATGATATCAGCCGGAGATCTTTCCGCGGCTATCGCAACCACCCGCCCCGAGAGCGAAATCGACATGCTGATCGGGATCGGCGGAGCGCATCAGGGCGTGCTTGCAGGGGCTGCGATTCGTTCGGTCGGCGGCGAGATGCAATGCAGATTCGTGCCGCGCAACTCCGAGGAAGCGGAAGCGTGTCTGGCTATGGGCATCATGGATTTGAAGCATCGCTACACGCTGGAGGAACTGGCGGGCGAAAATGTCATGTTCGCGGCAACCGGCGTGACCACCGGCGATTATCTGCGCGGGGTGCGATTTTTTTCCGGCGGGGCGATGACCAACAGCGTCGTGATGAGATCGAAGACGCGCACGGTCCGCTTTATCGAAGCGATTCATCATTTCGATTTCAAACCCGAGTACTAGGCCCGAGTCGTGCTGCAGCGCTGCAATGACTCGCGGCCCGGCGGTATCTTCATCAAAAAGCAATTTTCAAAAAGAGAGAGAATCAAAAAATGTGGCTACGCGTGACCCTCGACGACCAACCCGCAATGATCAACGGTGACCTGGTGGTCAAGATCGTGGAAATTCCTGACGGTAAGGGGCGCCGCGGATGCCACGTTTACCTGTCGCTGACCGAATACATCGCAGTGGATCAGTCGCTGCATGAGATGATGCTCTCGCTGGGCTTCGAAGAGCGGCAGTGATCGCCGGCCGCGCTGCGCGCGGGCTCACATCATCTGCAATGCCTGGCAGGTGTTCGACTCGGACTTGAACTGACCGCTCAGGCACGAAAGCTTCGCCGCGTCGAGTAGCGCCGGCTCGTCCCAGGTCTTCGGCCATGGGCCGGTGTTGACCGCGGCGCACGCCTGCGCGTTGTCCATCGAGCACCATGCGCTCAGTTCCGCGTGCAGCACGGCGACTTGCTGACAGGCGACCTGTTTGCCCGCCATGCACGCGGGCGTCTGCGTCTCCAGCGGACTGGTCGTTTCGATTGCTACCTTGGTATCGTTGAGCGCCTGCACGATCGTATGACAGGCGGGTTGATTGCCCGCGCGGCATTTCTCGTCGGCTTCGGTTCGAATTTTGTCCACGAATGCCTTCGCCGGCGGAGCGCATCCCGTGGCGATACACGCAACTATCGCGACAGTCACGGACGCAGCAATCGCGCTTCGAAGGGTCCTGAATTTGCCACGCACGTGGGCATTGTTTCCCGCGCGAGCCGGTTGGCGCAAGCTGGACTCCACGCGGTGCATCGGGTGGAACTCGCGACAGTATCCGATGTTCGGGTGTTGACACGGAAAGGACGCTAGGCGCGGAATTAAAAAACGCGAGTCTGGCGCGATATTGATTTGAAACGGAGATCTTCGTGGAACTCAAAAATATTATTTTCGACAAAGCTGCGATCGCCACGCTCACTGTGAATCGGCCGACGGCACTGAACGCGCTCAACCGCGAGGTGTTGGAGGAGATGGCGCGCGTCATTCGCGAAGTTCGCCACGACTCGTCGGTTCGCGTCCTGATCGTCACCGGGGCCGGAGATCGTGCGTTCGTGGCGGGCGCGGATATCGCGGCTATGTCGAAAATGTCGGCGATCGACGGGCTCGACTTCTCGCGCCTGGGGCATCGCGTGATGGAAAGTTTCGAGGATTTGCCGATCCCTGTGATCGCGGCGGTAAACGGATTTGCGCTCGGGGGCGGACTCGAGCTCGCGCTCGCCTGCGACCTGATCATCGCAAGCGACAAGGCGCGCTTTGGGCAGCCGGAGATCAATCTTGGACTCATCCCGGGGTTCGGCGGCACGCAACGCCTGGCGCATCGTATCGGTCACAACAAGGCGAGGGAATTGATCATGACCGGCGAGATGTTCGACGCGAAGGCGGCGCACGATTGGGGTCTCGCCAACCAGGTCGTGGCGCCCGGAGAATTGATCGATACCGCGAGGAAGCTCGCGGAGAAACTCGCGAGCAAATCCGCGATTGCGCTCCGGCAGGCCAAGGCCGCGCTGCGCGCTGCATTCACGATGAACGAAGACGCCGGGTTGCGCTTTGAGCAAGAGGCTTTCGGCGTTGTGTTCGGGAGCAGCGATCGCATCGAGGGCACTGCGGCATTCGTCGAGAAGCGTCCGCCGAAGTGGGAGCACAAGTAACGTGGTGGACAACGAACCACGAACTGTCGATCCGCTGGCGGTCAATCCTGAGCCGCCCGGAAACTTCAGCTTCGCGCAGATGATTCCCACCCTCGTCGTCGACGTGGCGATGCCGATAGTTGCGTTCAATGTGCTGACCCACTATGGCGTCTCGACACTGTACGCGCTGGTCGCGGGCGGGATCTTTCCGGCGCTCAACAACCTTCGAGTATGGGTAAAGACGCGCAAGCTTGAACCGCTCGGAATCATCGTGATGAGTTTTCTGGTGGTTGGAACCGCGACTTCGCTGGTCTCGGGCAGCGTGTTTTTCACGCTGATCAAGGAATCGTTCCTGACCGCGGCCTTCGGTCTCATCTGTCTCGGTTCGCTGTTTGCCGAGCGGCCGCTGATGTTCTACATCAACCGCCAGTTCGTCGCCGGCGACGATCCGACGCGACTCGCATGGTGGAACGGGCTTTGGGAGGAATTTCCGAACTTTCGCGCAGCGCAAAAATTCGTGACCGCGGTGTGGGGAATTGCTTACATCGTCGAAGCAGCGGTTAGGGTTGTCCTTGCATGGTCCTGTCGCCGGCGCAGGTGGTCGCGATCTCGCCGGTGATGGCGTTCGGCGTGACGATTGTTCTCATCGCATGGACGCGGCGATACATGCTCGCGATGCGTGAGCGGCGGATACGCGAACAGCAACTCAGCACGGCAGTCTGAGTGCTTGAGCTGAACGGCTCAGAGCTGCACGCTCAAAGCAGAACCCTCACTAACCTCTCCCGTAAAATAACGGGCGAGGGATCGGGCACGGTTCTATCGACCGCATCTGCTCGCTAGGCTACAAATGAATCGATGGACCTTGAACTGACGGAAGCGCAACGCGGCGCGCGCGACGTCGCGCGGCGGTTCTCGCGCGAGAAGCTTGGACCGATCGGCGTCGAGGCCGACCGGTCGCATCGCTATCCGTCAGAGGCAATCGACGAGCTTGCGAAACTCGGGATGCTCGGTATCTTTCTTCCTGAACAGTATGGCGGCGCCGGACTCGATCATGTTTCGTATTCGCTGGTGCTCGAGGAACTCGCAGTGGAGTGTGCGTCGACGGCAGTGATCATGTCGGCGCATTGCTCGCTCGCGTCGTGGCCGATTCTCGGGCTCGGCACCGAATCGCAAAAAAATCATTTTCTGCCGAAGATGGCGACCGGCAACTGGCTCGGATGCTTTGCGCTTACCGAGCCTCAGGCGGGCTCCGATGCGGCTGGGCAGAAGACGCGCGCCGTGCTCGATGGCGACTCTTACTTGATCAATGGGACCAAGAATTTCATTACCAACGCGCCGCAAGCAAAAGTGGCGATTGTGTTTGCGATGACGCAGCCCGATAAGGGGCATCATGGGATCAGCGCGTTTGCGGTCGAGACCGACACGCCGGGATGGTCGGTGACGCGGGTCGAAGACAAGATGGGAATTCATGGCGCACATTCGGCGCAGCTGAGTTTTTCCGATATGCGCGTGCCGCGCGAGAATTTGATCCTGGGCGAGGGTGAAGGCTTCAAGGTTGCGATGAAAACGCTTGACGGCGGGCGAATTGGAATCGCCTCGCAGGCGCTGGGAATCGCACGCGCGGCGCTGGAGGCGTCGCTAAAGTACGCGGCGCAGCGGCTCACCTTCGGCAAACCGATCGCGTCGTACCAGGCCATTCAGTGGAAGCTCGCCGACATGGCGGTCGAGATCGACGCGGCGCGTTTGCTGACGCATCGCGCGGCCACGCTCAAAGATCGCGGCGAGTCGTGCACGAAGGAATCCGCGATGGCGAAATTGTTTGCCGCGGAGACTGCGATGAAGTCGGCGACCGAGGCCGTGCAGATCCACGGCGGCTACGGCTACACAAAAGAATTCAAGGTCGAGCGCTATTTCCGCGACGCAAAGATAACCGAGATTTACGAAGGGACGTCCGAGATTCAGCGCCTGGTAATCGCGAGCAGTGTGCTCGACAACCGCTGAGGTCACCGGTGAGCAGCAAAAAAAAGTGGCTTGAGACGACCTATAAGAAGGCGACTGAACGGCCGATGCGATTCTCGACGGTATCGGATATGGAGCTTGACCCGCTCTATACGCCCGACGACGTGAAAGGTTCGTACGACGATGCAATCGGGAATCCTGGCGAATTTCCATACACGCGCGGCGTGTATGGCTCGATGTATCGCGGGCGGCTGTGGACAATGCGCCAGTTCGCGGGCTTCGGACTCGCCGAGGACACCAACGCGCGTTTTCATTTTCTGCTCGGGCAGGGGCAGGACGGACTTTCGACCGCGTTCGACATGCCGACCCTGATGGGCTACGACGCCGACCACGAGCGCGCGCTCGGCGAAGTGGGGCGGGAAGGCGTTTCGGTGTCGACGGTTTACGATATGGCGGCGCTGTTCAATCGAATCCCGCTGGACAAGGTCAGCACTTCGATGACGGTGAATTGCTCGGCGTCGATCCTGCTCGCGATGTACCTGGTGGTCGCGGAGCGCAACGGAATTCCATGGGAGCAGGTCGGCGGCACGATTCAGAACGACATGCTCAAGGAATATATCGCGCAGAAGGAATGGATTTGCCCGCCGCGGCCCGCACTCAGAATCGTCACCGACATGATCGAGTTCTGCGCGCGGAAAGTTCCGCGCTGGCACGCAGTCTCGATCTCCGGCTACCACATCCGCGAGGCCGGCTCGACTGCGGTGCAGGAGCTTGCGTTCACGATTGCGGACGGGATCTGTTACGTCGAGGATGCGATCAAGCGGGGCTTGAGCGTCGATGACTTCGCGGATCGGCTCTCGTTCTTCTGGAATCTGCACAATGACTTTCTCGAGGAGGTCGCCAAGCTTCGCGCGGCGCGCCGGCTCTGGGCGCGCATCATGAAGGATCGCTTCGGCGCCAAGAATCCGAAGTCGATGATGCTGCGCACCCATGCGCAGACCGCCGGAGCCTCGCTCACCGCGCAGCAACCGATGAACAACGTGGTGCGAGTCGCGATCCAGGCGCTCGCGGGCGTGCTGGGCGGAGTGCAGTCGCTCCATACCAACTCGATGGACGAGACGCTTGCGCTGCCGACCGAGCAGGCGGTGATGGTCGCGCTGCGCACTCAGCAGGTGATCGCCGAGGAGACCGGCGTCACCAACACGATCGACCCGTTCGGCGGCAGCTACGCAGTCGAGGCGCTAACCGATCGCATGGAGCGCGAGGCGAGCGACTATATCAGGCGCATCGACGAGATGGGCGGGATGATTAAGGCGATCGAAACCGGCTACCCGCAGCGCGAAATCGCGGAGGCGGCGTTTCACTTCCAGCGCCAACTCGAGCAGGGGATTAAGACAGTGGTCGGGGTGAACAAGTATTCGATACCCGAGGAAATTCCGATTGCGACGCTCAAGATCGACGCGGCGATCGAAGAGAAGCAGATCCAGCGCGTGCGCAAGGTCAAGCGCGAGCGAAATTCGATCAACGTCAAAGCGGCGCTCGCACGGGTTGCCGAGGCTTGCCGCTCCGGCGAGAACCTGATGGACCCGATTTGCGAGGCGGTGCGCAATGACGCGACCGTCGGCGAGGTCAGCGATATTTTTCGCACCGAGTTCGGCGTGTACACTGACCCGGGCTGGATTTAACGATGGCAGACAAGAGACTCAGGATTCTGGTTGCGAAGCCCGGACTCGACGGACACGATCGCGGCGCGAAGATAATCGCGCGTGCGCTGCGCGACGGCGGCTTCGAGGTGATCTACACGGGCCTTCATCAGACCCCGGAAATGATCGCAGAGGCCGCGGTGCAGGAAGATGCCGACGCGGTCGGACTCAGCGTGCTTTCAGGCGCGCACATGACGCTGTTTCCCGAGGTGATGCGCCTGCTCAAAGAGCGCGGCGCCGGCGAGGTAGCGGTATTCGGCGGCGGAATTATTCCGGACGAAGACGCCGACAAGCTGAAGGCGATGGGCGTGCGGCAGATATTCACCCCCGGCGCCTCGACGGAAGATATCGTCAAGTGGGTGCGGGAGAACGTCGCGCCGCGTTAGTCGATCACCATGAATTTCGACCTCACCGAAGAGCAGCGCCGTATCCGCGAGACGCTGACCGATTTCGCCGAGCGGGAAATCAAGCCGCATTCGACCAAATGGGACAAGGAAGAAACTTTTCCGCGGCACATCGTCGAGAAGCTCGGCCAGCTCGGATTCCTTGGCGTGGCGTTCCCGGAGAAATTCGGCGGCGGCGGAGCAGACACCCTCTCACAGGTGCTCGTCGTCGAGGGGCTGTCGCGTTACGACGCGTCGATCGGACTCACGTGCGCGGCGCACATGTCGCTCTCGACCGGGCATATTGCGGGGTTCGCAAGCGACGCGTTGCGCGAGCAATACGTACCGCCCATGCTTGCGGCGAAAAAGATCGGCGCATGGTGCCTCACGGAGCCGAGTTCCGGTTCCGACGCGGCCGCGATGTTAACCAAGGCGACGCGCGTCGGCGACAACTTTTCGATCAACGGGTCGAAGATGTTCATCACCAACGGCACCGTTGCGGACGTTTACGTAGTGATGGCGGTGACGGACCAGGCGCGCGGACGCGACGGAGTCTCGGCGTTCATCGTCGATCGCGGCGCGGCCGGATTGTCGAATGGAAAGAAGATCGAGAAGCTTGGGCTCAGAGCCTCCGACACCGCCGAGGTGAACTTCGAAAACGTCACCGTGCCGGCGCGAAACCTGGTTGGCGAGCTCGGCGCAGGCTACCGGCAAACGCTCAAAGTGCTCGAGGCAGGGCGCATCGGAATCGCCGGATTCGCAGCAGGAATCGCACGCGGCGCATTCGAAGAGGCGCGCAGCTACGCACTCGAACGCGGGCAGTTCGGCAAGAAGATTGCGGAGTTCCAGGCAATCCAGTGGATGTTCGCGGACATGGCAACGCGCATCGACGCGTCGTGGGTGCTCATCTGCCGAGCCGCCGCGCTCAAGGATGCAGGCAAACCGTTCGCGCGCGAAGCTGCGATGGCCAAGCTGTTCGCGTCGGAGACCGCGATGTGGTCGACGATCAAGGCCGTGCAGATCCATGGCGGTTACGGTTACGTCACTGACTTTCCGGTCGAGCGTTACATGCGCGACGCGAAGCTCTCCGAAATCGGCGAGGGTACCAGCGAAGTGCAGCGCATGATCATCGCGAAGTCTCTACTGCGCGACGGCTACCTTCCCGCCTGACTAGTCTTCCAGGAGATCTTCGCGGATTAGATCCAGCTCGCTGGATTTCAGGCCGATTACTTCGCGCATGAAGCCTTCGATTCCGCCGTTTTCATCGATCAATTCGAATACCGGATCAAGTTGCTCTGCCGCGAGCGGGATCTTTTTGAAAACCAGGTTGCTCTCGAGAAAGTCGGCCACGATCTTCTCCCGATCGACGCCGAGCACCGAGAGCAGCATCGCGGCACCGACTCCAGTGCGGTCGCGTCCCGCCGAACAGTGGAAGAGCAGCGGATAGACGTCGCGCTCGCCGAGCAGCTTGAAGAAGCGGAGCCAATCCTCGCGGAAGTGCATCACGAGCGCCAGGTGTTCGCGTCCCGGCTCAGTGCGCAATCCGCGTATAACCCTGGTCGTTGAACCATTCGTCGCCCATCGGGATGTGTTCCCATCGTACGCCGAGGCGCCCGGCCGGTTTTGGCGCGCCAAGATGCTTCACTTCCGCGCGGCTCTGCAAGGTGACCAGGGTCCGCAGCTTCAGTTGACTGATCGGGCTCTCGGGCGGAACTTCGGCCAGATGCGAGGAGCGATAGATTTTGCCGGCGCGGACTCGGCGGCCCGCGATTGTCGGACGTCCTCCGAGATCGCGGAAATTTTGCGCCGCGAAAGTTCGCAGCAGATCGAAATCGACGACGACGCGCGGCCGATCAGCCGGGTCGCGAGTCTTATTTTTATCTTTTGGCAAATCGCAGATCGTCCGGGACGACCACAAATTTTATACGGCTCGCTTCTGTCGGGCAAAAGCGGAACGCATCGCGCATCCCTTGCTTCGCGCACTACAGTCATTTAATAGACTTGAGTCTAGTCTCATGGCCGAACAAACACTCGCTTCCAGTCTCCGCTCAAGAACGCCGGCGGTCTCGCGCCGCGAGCGCAAGAAAGGACGCACTCGCGCCGATATCTACAACGCCGCGATGAACCTGTTCCTCAAACGAGGTTTCGATTCGGTTACGATTGACGATATTTGCGACGAGGCCGACGTGGCGCGGGCTACGTTTTTCTTACATTTTCCGGCCAAAGAGGCGCTGCTGGTCGAATATGGCGAGCGGGCCAACCTGGAGCTTGCGGCCGCAATTCGCGAGTATCGCGGCAGCGCGACGTTGACCCTGAGGATGGCGCTGAAGATGCTCGCCGAACGCGCGCAGAGGCATCCGGATGTGGTCCGGATGGTGGTTCGCGAGGTGATCGCACGCCCGGGAGTCCTCAGCGAACACGATCAACGGACCGCCGACCTGGTTCATCTGCTGGCCGCGATTATTCGCCGCGGGCAGGCGGCCGGCGAATTTCGAAAACGGACGCAACCTACCGTTGCAGCTCTGACTGTGTGCGCGGCGTTCTTTGCGCTCATCTATACGTGGGTCCGGCACGACGGAAAAATCGATATCGAAGCCGCAGTCGCCGAGACTTTGGACATCATTCTGAAGGGGCTGAGCGACAGGAAATCGAGACGCGAGTAACCGGAGCATACGGGGAAAGGAATATTCAGATGGCAAGAAATCATGCGATCGTAATCGGCGGAAGCATGGCTGGACTGTGTGCCGCGCAGGTGCTCAGCGGTTTCTACGACAAGATCACAGTGCTCGATCGCGACAGCTATCCGGCGGGCGCGCACGAGCGGCCCGGCGTTCCGCAGAGCCGGCACGTGCATGCGCTGTTGTCGCGTGGGCGGCTCGAGCTCGAGCGGCTGTTTCCGGGATTCGAAAAGAACATGCTCGATCGCGGCGCGATCGAAATTAACTTCAGCCGCGACTTCGCGGCGCTGAGAGCCAACGGATGGGCCGCGCGCCGCTCTGACCGGCTTACCACGCTATTCGCCAGCCGTGTGTTGATCGAGGAGACCATCAGGGAGTTGCTCCGCCGCACGGCGAACGTCGAACTGATCGAGCGCGTCGAGGCGGTGGGCTTCGAGACGAGTCAGTCCGATTCGCGGCGCGTGACCGGCGTGAAGGTAAATCCGCGCGATAGCGGAGCGCCGTTTACTCTGACGGGCGATCTGATTGTCGATGCGAGCGGGCGCTCGACCAAGTGCCCTTCGTGGATTGAGGCGATGGGACTGCCGATTCCCGCGGAGACGGTGGTCGATTCGCACACTGGGTACGCGTCGCGATGGTACAAGGTGAATCCCGAGCGGCGTCCGAAAGACTGGTGGTGGAAGGGAATCTGGATCGATCCGGTCGCCGAGCATTTTTCCAGCGCGGGCGTTTTGTTTCCGGTCGAAGGCAATCGAATGATCGTCACGATGGCGGGAATCGGCGGGCACTATCCGCCGAGCGACGAAGACGGGTTCACGACCCGACTTGGCGAACTGCGCTCGCCGATCATTGCGTCGGAAGTCGCACTCGCGGAGCCAATCTCGAAAGTCTATTCGTATCGGCAGATGGCGAACCGATGGCGCCATTACGAAAAATGGAACGCGCGGCTCGACGGCTTCGTCGCGCTCGGCGATTCGTCGTGCGCTTTCAATCCGGTCTACGGGCAGGGGATGACTTCGGGGGCGCTGTCCGCGCTGATACTCGGTGAATGTCTTAAAAACAGCACCTCAGGTGATGCCGAATTGCCGCGCAAATTTTTCGCCGCGCAAGCACGATTCCAGGCCGAGCCGTGGGGCCTCGCGACCGGTGCGGATTTCAGAATCGCCGGCACGGAGGGTACGCGTCCCATGATAAGTCGCGTGCTGGATCCACTGCTCGGACGAATGTTCGAGGTCGCCAACGACGACCCGAGAATCGGAGACCGTATCGCCGAAGTGATCAACATGATCAAGCCGCCGTCCTCGCTGTTCGAGATGTCTTTGCTCGCGATGATTGCGAAGGCATGGTCGCGCCGGCTCATCCGGGGCAAACCCGCAGCTGCTCCCGACACGCTGATGCCGCCGCTGGTCGCGACGCCCGCCGTCAGCGCATAGCGGCTCTGCGAGCCAATGTGCTGCTGGCGGCAAACGGCGTCACTGCTGATTCTGATCCTGTTGCTGCTGTTGATCCGACTCGGGCTCGATGCGCAGCTCGACCGTCATGGTCTGGCTGATGCCAGTGCTACGATACACTCCGCGCATCGGCGGCACGTCCGAATAGTCGCGCCCGATTGCCACGCGGATATGACGCTGGTCCACCTGGCATCCATTGGTCGGATCGAATCCGATCCATCCTGCGCCCGGTAGCTGGACCTCGAGCCATGCGTGGCTCGCCTGCGCGCCGACGCTTTCAACGGTGTTGTCCAACGCCGGTGCCAAGTATCCGGATACGTAGCGCGACGGAATTCCAGCCAGACGCAGGACGCCTATCGCGAGATGCGCAAAATCCTGGCAAACGCCTGCGCCGACGCTGAGAATCTCGTCGGCGGTCGAGTGTACTTTGGTCTTGCCGGGTTCGTAAGCGAACTGTGAACGGATGTAATTGACTATTCGATTGGTGTAGTCAGCTACATTTTCGTCGTGGCGCGGACGGGCCATCCAAAAAAAAGTTCTGAGCGGTTTGCTGAACGGGATGTGCCGGCTCGCGCTCAGGAAATCGTATTCAGTCTGGTAACGTTTGTGGTCGTCGATCAGAAAAGCCTTGAACGAGGTTTCGACCGGAACTGGCGATGGAACCTGCACGCGTTCGACGATCGAGCGAGCGACCACGCTAAACTCCGTGTGCGGTTGATGAACCGACAGGGCATGAACGTTATTGCCGTAGAAGTCGCGATATTCAAGCGTGGTCGCGCTCGGTTGCGTATCCAGCTCGAACTTGACGCATCGCTGATCGACGCCCTCGAGCGGCCGCATCCTGACTTCGTTATGCGACTGGAAGGCGGGCTTCTCGTAGGCGAAGCGCGTGGTGTGGACAATCCGCAGCAGCATGGGCTTCACTCGGTCCGAAGATATTTTGCGAACACCTCTTCGCCGATCGCCGCGCATCCATCCTGGATTTGAATCAGGAATTGATGCAGCCCGGACTTCAGTACCTGCGGCGATCGATCGGACATCAGAGACTTATCCAGTTCGTGCAGGGCTGGAAAATCTGCGGGAGATTGTTCGAGCGGTCGCGGTGAAGACGAATCGTCAGCGGCGATTCGAGCGACCGAGACCGCAAGCTGGTCGAGCGAGAAGCGCGCAGAACGCGGAAACGAAGGGTCGAAGAGCAGAATTCCGACCACCTTACTGATCTCGATCGCATTGCCGAAACGTTTTCGATAAGGCTCCAGGCCGGATGCACTTCGCAGCACCGCTCCCCATTGCAGCAAATCGACCGGACCACCGACGTCCTCCAGCTTTGGAAGCAGGAAATGATATTTCACATCGAGCATCCGGGCGACGTCTTCCGCGCGCTCGAGCATCATGCCGATTTGCATGAAGTCGTAGGCCGGGTCGCGCGGGATGGTGGTCTGCAGGATTCCCGAAAGCCGGTAGAAGCTGTCCCTAAGCTCAGCGAAAAACGCGAACACCCCCGGGGTGATGAAAAGGCTAGGCGTCCACGCCTGTGCGGAGAGGTAAAGCGTGTTCAGGCCGATCCAAAATTCGGATGACACGTAATGGCGCAGGGAAAGCGCATTGTTGCGGGCGTTGTTGACGCAGTTTCGGATCGAATTGGGATTATCGAGATCGAGAACGAAGAAATTCAGAACCGAGTGTTCGTCGGCGGTCTCGTAATGCTCGGCAAACGTATCGCGCTCGCCAAAAATTGCGAGTAGCGGAGCCCATGGCTCGGCGCCGCGAGGCGGAGTCTCGATCAAGAGATGATAGTTCACATCGACGAGCCGCGCGCGCCATTCAGCGCGCTCGAGGTTGCGCGCAGTCCAATACAGATGGCTCGCGATTCGGCGCAGCACTAATTCTCGAGCACCCAGGTGTCCTTGCTTCCCCCGCCCTGGGACGAGTTTACGATGAGCGAGCCTTCTTTCAGCGCGACTCGAGTCAGGCCGCCCGCGAGGACTCGCGGTTTGGCGCCGAGCAATACGAACGGACGGAAGTCTATGTGTCGCGGCGCGATCTGAGTTTCTGAGCTGCTCCCAGAGCCACCGACAATCGTCGGATGCATCGACAGCTGAATTACCGGCTGCGCGATAAATGCCGAAGGATCGGCGACAATCAGTTCGCGCACCTGCGCCAGCTCCTGCTCGCTGGCTTTCGGTCCGATCACAACGCCGTAACCACCCGACGCACCGGTTGGCTTGATCACATAGCGCTCGAGCCTGGCCAGCACTTCTTCTTTAACCTCGCGGTCGCGAAGCAGATAGGTCTCGACGATCGGCAGAATCGGTTCTTCGGAAAGGTAGTAACGAATCATCGCGGGCGTGTAGGCGTAGATCGCCTTGTCGTCGGCGATTCCCGTGCCGAGGCCGTTGGCGACAGCTGCGTTGCCGGCGCGCAAGACGGCCGTCAGCCCGGCGACTCCGAGCATCGAGTCGGCGCGGAAGACCAGCGGATCGGCGAAGTCGTCATCGATGCGCCGATACAGAACGTCCACCTGGCTCAGTCCGTGAACGGTTTTCATGTAAAGCTTGTGATCGGCGCAGACCAGATCCTGACCCTCGACAAGCTCGATTCCCATTTGTTGCGACAGGAACACGTGTTCGAAAAACGCAGAGTTGTACGGTCCCGGCGTCAGCAGCGCGATGGTGGGATTCGACTTGCCGCCCGGCGCCTGTTCGATGAGACACTGCAGCAAGTCGGCTGGATAGCGCTCGACGCTGCGCACGCGGCACGATCGCATCAAGTCGGGCATCAGACGCGTCATGACCAGGCGATTTTCGATCACGTACGATACGCCCGAGGGTGTGCGGACGTTGTCTTCGAGCACATAAAACCGGCCGTCGGCGCCGCGGACGAGATCGATTCCCGCAACTGTGATGAAGTTGCCGAGCGGCGGCTTGATGCCCGCGGCGGCGCGGCGAAACTGCGGGCATCCGAGCACCAGGTCGCGCGGAACGATTCCATCGGCGAGGATGCTGCCTTCGCCATAAACGTCGGCGACAAACATGTTGAGCGCGCGAACGCGCTGGATGAGTCCTGCCTCCAGCGTCGTCCAGGTGTCCGCATCGATCACGCGCGGAATCGGATCGAACGGGAAAATCCGCTCGATACCGTCTGCGCCGCCATAGACATTGAAGGTTACGCCCATCCGCCGGAACATCTGCTGCGCGCGCCCTGATATCTCGGCGAACCAGTCTGGCGCCATCGAGAATAATGCCTTCGCGGTTGGCTGGCATCCGCTCCGCGCGCTGTGGGCGAGGTCGAGCATTTCGTCGAACATGCCATCGCCCGACTTGTACGCCGCCCAAACGGGCGTCGTTGTGCCTGTTTCGAGAACAATCGCAGCCATCGCAAATCACCTTGCAGACGGATTTGCCGCGAAATTAGTCGGCGCGGCCAAACCGTCGAGCCACGTGCACAAATCCCGACTGCAACCAGAGCAATCGGCGTGCCCGGATCAGCTATGGATTTCCGACGCCGTCTGCGCCAGGTAGTCGCGGTAAGACTGGTTGCTTGCCAGCAATTCAAGGTGAGTGCCGGCCGCGGCGATCGTTCCGCCATGAACAAAAAGAACCCGGTCGCAGGCGGCAAGCGTGTCGGCGCGATGCGCCACGATAATTACGATTCGATCGCGGGACAGAGTGCGCAAAGTCTTGATCAGATCGGATTCGGAACCCGGGTCGAGCGGCGCGGTCGGCTCGTCGAGCACCATGATCTCCGGACGGCGGAGCAGGGCGCGCGCGATAGCAATTCGCTGCTTCTGGCCGACCGACAGGCGCGCCCCACGCCGTCCGAGCATCGTCGCGTATCCGTCGGGCAACTGCTCGACAAATCCGGCCGCGCCCGCCATCGCGGCCGCCTCGCGCACGCTGGCCTCCGATGCGCCCGCGCTCCCGTACCGGATGTTGTCGTCGATTGAGATCGAGAATAGCGATTCCTGCTGGAATACAAAGCCCACCCGTTCCCGAATCGCATCCGGGGCAACAGAGCGCGAATCGGTGCCGTCGAATTCAATCGTTCCCGCCGACGGTTCGAGGAAGCGCGGAATCGAATAGATAAGCGTGGTCTTGCCGCATCCGCTCGGTCCGGCAAGCGCAACCAGTTCACCGGCTCTCAGAGCCATCGAAACGTGGCTCAGTACCGTGGTATCGCCATAGCCGATTGCGACTTCGTTGAACTCGAGCCTGCCGATTCGCGGCTCGAGTCCTCGTGCGCCGTTTCCCGCGAGGCCGGCACCGTTCGGCTCGCCCAGATTGTCGAGTACGCTATGCACCCGTCTCAATCCTGCGATCGGCGCCTGCACCGACGCCCACGTGCTGCCGATTATCGACATCGGATTCCAGAGCATCCCTCCGTATCCGGCCAGCAGCACGATATCGCCGAGCGTCATCCGCCCGTTAATCACCTGGGTAAATAGGTAGTAGACCGTGTATCCAACCAGCACGCCGATCATCGGGGTCAGAACGATCACGATCGCCGCGGTGATCGCCAGAATTTTGAGCGTCGCTCGAAACGATGCCCAGCTTGCCGAATCGACCGCCGCCGTCTCGCGCTCCTCCTGCCCGAACGCTTTTATCAGTTGCACCTGCGCGACGCGTTCCTCGAAGGCCGCCATCACGTCACTGCTGCGCTCGCGCATCGTCTGGCTCTGTCCGCGCAGCGCGCGTCCGAACAGGCCGCTGCCGATAGCCACGATCGGCAGTAACGCAATCGCGATCCCTACGATCACCAGTTGATTGCTGAACTGCCAGGACAGCACGATCATCGCCATGATGAACATCAACAGCGACATCACCGGCGCCAGGACGCCGCGATAGAACACCGGGCCGATCGACGCACTGTCATACATCACCCGGAAAACCGCATCGCCGATTTTCTGATCGGCGTAGAGCGCGAGCGGCGAGCGCAGAAATCGCTCATAGATCGCCGTGCGCACCGATTGGTTCATCCGCTGCGTCAAATCGATCGTGACCCGGGCCTCCAGGTAGCCGAACAAACCGTTCCATAGGCTGCTGCCTTCGTTCGCTTCGTCGGCGGTCGCGCCCGCCTGGTCCAATCCTCCGCTATCGACGCGGGTGCCGAGCGCTTCGGCGTTGTCGCCGATCATTCCGATCAGGATCACTGCCGCGAGCAGGAACAGCGTCACCGCCGCGAGTATCGCGGCGCGATCGGCGCCGACCATCGGCGTCAGAATCGCCGCCGGAATTCCGGTCAGCGGATGGCCGTCGATCACGTTGTCGATCACTATCTTGAGCGGCCACGGCGTCATCAGAATAAATGTCAGCGAGACGAACACCAGGCCGCACTTGATCGCCACCAGCCGCCGATGGCGACTGATGAACGGCCAGCTCTTCGCCAAGATCCGCCACGCTTCGCCGATCGTGAGCGGAGCCGTCTCGCTCGAGTAGAGCAGGTTGGCGCGCGCGTCGCCGCTCGAAGTTGCCGGCGCGATGCCGGCTCCGTTCGGCGCAGGAACGCTCGGCGTGCCGGCGCGATCAGGCAATTTTCACCTCGCGCCCGTGCGCCACGCCGAACGCGGAATCGCCCGCCGCGACGACGCGCCCGCCGGCAATCTGGTAGGTTCGATCGGCGCGCGCGGCGGTGGTTCTGCGATGCGTCGCGATGATTGCCATCCGTCGTTTCGGATCCTCGTTGACCCAGTCGCGTAAGCCGCGCATCACCGAGTCTTCGGTGGCGCCGTCGAGCGCCGAGGTCGGCTCGTCGAGCAGAAGAATCGGCGAGTTGCGCAAGATTGCGCGCGCCAGCCCGATTCTCTGCGCCTGCCCGGTCGATAGTTTCGAGCCCTTCTCGCCGAGCATCGTGTCCAGTCCGGCAGGAAGTTTTCGCACGAAGTCGCCAAGCCCTGCGCGCTCGATGCACTGCATGACTTCGGCGCGCGATGCGTCCGGGCGTCCGTACGCCACGTTGTCCGCGAGCGTCGCGGTAAAGAGCGGATTCTCCTGTAGCGCAACCGACAACATGCCGCGCCATGCCGCCAGATCGAACTCGCAAATTTCCTGTCCGTCGACGCGGATACTACCCGTCACCGGATCGAAGAATCTCACCACCAGGCCGATGATCGTACTTTTGCCCGAACCGCTCGCGCCCGCGATCGCCGTGATCTCACCGACGCGCGCTTCAAAGCAGACCTCGTTGAGCACGGGCGATCTCGGATCGTAGCCGAAGCTCACGTTGTCGAAGCTCAGCACTTGCGCCGCCGCCGGCGGAATCTTATGCCCGCTGCTCACGCTCTGCTCCGGCGTTTTTCCGAGCATCTCGAGCACGCGGGAAATCGCGACCACCACGTCCTGCATGCTGCCCCAGAGGTCGGTGATGTTCCGCATGCGTCCGCTCACCCGCGCCAGCAGCGCGAGCGATCCCTGGAACAGACCGAGCGAGACCGCCGCGTGCGCGATGCCCGCGGTGCCGCCTGCGAGCACCTCGATCGCGCCGATGTAGAGCGCGCACACGTAAGCGAGTCCGCGAAGAGTGTTGGTGGCGACGCGATATCCGGCAAGCCGCAAGCGCGCGCGCCGCGCGGCAAGGAACGCGTTCCAGTTTTCGCGCGCGTAGAGCGCGGCCTCCGACGCCTCGGTCCCGAAGGCTTTGACCGCTTTAATCGAGGCGAGCGTTTCTTCGATCCGGGTCGTCGCCAGCGCGGTCGCTTCGCGCTCGCCAACAAAGCCCCGCCTGAGCGCGCCGCCGAAAATCCATGCCAGGATAAAATTCGAAGGCATGAGCAGAACCGCGATCAGCGCCATCCGATAGTCGTACATGGCGAGATAGACGAGCGAGCCGAGTGCGGCCGGAATCAGGATCAGCGGTTGAATGATCAGCCCATTGATCACCTGCGGAATCGCCGCCGAATCCTGGAACATGCGGAAAATCGCGTCGCCGATCTTCTCCTGCGAGTGAAACTGGACGCTCAATTCCTGCAGGCGCGTGTAGAGATTGACCCGGAAGAGGTTGCTGATGCGCTGTAAAATCCAAATCCCGTAGCCGAAGATCGCAAGCACAATCGGCAACGCAATCATCGCGGCTATCCCGGTCACGACGCAGGCGTGGATCAGCACGGTCCGCCGATCCGCATGCACCGCAACGTGAAGCATCCACGCTTCAAACGGCAAAAGGGCGTCGCCGTGACCAACCACGTCGAAGAAGATCCGCGTCATCTTCAAGGCGAAGAGTCCGCCGAGCAAAGTCGGCAGGGTCAACAGCAGCAGGTAGATGAGATGACGCCGATAGGGGCGGATGAAGGGCCACGCGCGCACCGCGAGGCGAAAGACATCGCGCGAACGGAGCCGGCGCGGCTCGGGAAACGCAATTTCAGCGGGCGCCGGAGGTGCGACGACCTTTGTCGATTCAGCCCTCAACTAATCACATGCGTCAATTGGCGCCCGAAGCTCCGGCCGCTGCGAGGATACTGTCCTCCAGGGTGAATTTCGACGAGCAATCAACTTTGTTTTCGTTCGAGCCGAGCCGGTAAACGCCCTGGAAATCCGCCGACACGCTCGCGAACGTCGATTGCCGGGTGGTCTTTTCCAGCTTGACGGTCACCGTCACCGTGCCGTCAGCAAGCTTGTAGATCATCTGCACCGGACCCGCCTTGCAGAACGCCAGGTTGTCCCACGACGCGCCATCGAAACCAGATTGCTTCGCGACCAGCGTATGAGTCCTCGGGTCGGCGCTGACCAGTTGAAAGTGGCTCGCCATAGGGTCGGAAAAATATCTTTTGAGCCGTCCATAGACTTCATCGATTGGCTTCGGCACTTGAACCATGCGCGGCACGATCCGAGGCGCTTCGATCGCGAAGGCTGGCGTGACCGTGGCAAGACACAAGAACGCAATGATCGAAAAAAGCAGGTATTTCATGCGCTTCTCCTCGGCTCAGGGATTGCCATCAACACTAGATCATAGCGGCCCGCGAAGAGGCCGGTAAAGCCGCGTTGATGCACCCGCTAGCGCCACGAATAAGCGGCCCTACTTGAGCGTTCTCGCGAACAGCGCGGTCAGTTTTTCGAAAGCCCGCTCGGCCTGAGGCTGGTTGAAAACCGGTGCGTCCGCCGTCGTCCATCCGTGATACGCGTCCTGGTAAACTTCGCTTTGGTATTTGCCGCCCCACGCCGCGAGCGCACGATCGAGCTTTTCGATCGCTTCCTTCGGCATGCTTTGGTCGTTGGTTGCATGCCCAAAATAAAGCTCCGCCTTGATCCGCGGCAACACGTGATGCGGGCTGGTCGGTCCATCGGTGAAGAGTCCGCCGCCGTGGAATGAAGCCGCGGCTGCGATCTTCGCGGGCCTTACCGCGGCGGTGCGCATCGCCATGGCGCCGGTGAAGCAGTAGCCGACGACGCCCATCGCACCCGCGCTCACGGAACTATTCGCCGCCAGGAAATCCACATAGCTCGCAGCGTCACGCTCGGTCGCTTCCGGTGTCAGCGGAGCCCGTAGCTCGCCAAACCGTTTCATGGTTCGCTCCTCGCCAAACTTCGGCACGAAGTCGAAGATCGGCGTCCGCCCGGTCCGATAAAATATGTTGGGCAGCAGAACGGTGTACCCTTTCTCGGCCAGCCGCTGCGCCATCGCGCGATGCGACGGGCGAATGCCCGCGATGTCGGTCAAATGGATGACGCCTGGGCAGCGGCGTCCGTCGTCGGCTTGAAAGAGGATACCGTCTGCGGTTCCATCGGCGGTGCGAATCTCGATTTCTTTTTCTATCATCGTAGCCTCCAGATTGATCGGATGCGTGAATGTGTCAGGCGGCAAGATGCCTCAAGATTGTTGTATATAACACGCGATTGAAGTCGTTTCCAAAAACATATCGAACTCAAAGGAGTGCATAATGCCCGCGTTGATCTTCGAAAAACGAAACCACATCGCATGGCTTACGCTGAACCGGCCCGAGGTTCACAACTCGCTCAATCCCGAAATGCTCGTCACGCTGGCGGCAGCGTGGAAGGAGATCGACAAAGATGACAGTGTCCGCGCCACGATCGTTACCGGCGCGGGCAAGGTCGCATTCTCGGCGGGCGCCGACCTCGGACGATTGATTCCGCTCTTCACCGGCGCGCGGAAGCCCGAGGACGAATGGGATCGCAAGCTGCTCGCCGATCGCAAGGCCGGCGACATCGCACTGCTGCGCAACTACAACATGGACAAGCCGGTAATCTCGGCGGTCAACGGATTTTGCATCGCCGGCGGAATGGAATTCATCCAGGCAACGGACTTGCGAGTCGCCTCTGAGAACGCGAGCTTCGGACTCCAGGAAGTGAAGTGGGCGATAATTCCCGCCGCCGGATCGCTCGCGCGATTGCAAAGACAAATCCCGTACTGCAAGGCGATGGAAATCCTGCTGACCGGCAACCGAATCGACGCGAACGAAGCCTGGCGGCTCGGACTTGTCAACTATGTAGTGCCGCAGGCGGATCTGATTGCAAAGGCCGAAGAACTGGCGGCGACGATCGCGCAGAACGGTCCGCTCGCGGTGCGGAAAATCAAAGAGGCGGTTCGCCGATGCTCCGGGCGGCCGTATGAAGAAGCCTTCAAGATCGAAAATGAACTCGCGCGTGAAGTCATGAAGTCCGACGACGCCAAGGAGGGCCCGCGCTCATTCATGGAAAAGCGCAAGCCCAACTACACCGGCCACTGAGCCGATTGGTCGTCTACTCAAGTATGCGTCACTCATATAACCAAAGCGTCGCAGATTTCGCTCAATTGGGTGATCTCCGTTCGCATCGTGGGTATAGTCATTGTGTTGGGTTCGATAACCTATCGACTCCGAATTTGATCCAGCCCGAGCGTGGCTCTTCTATTAGCCTTTAGCCACGGCTTCGCTAGACCAAGATTGTCTCATTCTGCTGAAGGCCTCCTCGGAGAGCTTTTCGTAACGCAATCGAGCGTTTCGAAAAGTTGAGCGCCATGACTCGCGAAGAGATCAGTGGTCAGTATCTGCAGCACCTTATCGATGCGTCGCATCGGAAGTCCTTCGATCCTTACAAAGAAATCGATTGGAGCGTTCCCTTCGACGACTCACATTTCTATATGCCGCAAGACATGGTCTCGTTGTACGGGACGCCGCTGTGGGACCAGATGACGCGGGAGCAGAGGGTAAAGCTTTCGATGCACGAGGCATGCAGTGCGTTGGCGACCACGATATGGTTTGAGAATCAGCTCTGCTTCAAGCTCATGGATTACCTGATTCGGCGTCAGCCCCCTCGACCCGCATTTCTATTGGATGCAGATCGAAGTGGCCGACGAGTGCCGTCATTCGATGATGTTCGGCGAGGCGATCAAGCGCTGCAAGGTTCCCTGGTACGAGCCGCGCTTCTCGGGTCTGATTACCTTCTTCAGCAAGTACATGACCTCGAGAGTTGCGATGATGCTCAGCACGCTCGCTGCTGAAGATGTCACCGGGTACCTGAACAACCGCACCGCGCAGGATCCGGAGTGTCATCCCGTGATGCGCGAGTTGTCGAAGATTCACATCCTCGAGGAAGCGCGGCATCGCGGTTACGCGCATGAATATCTCAGGCAGAACTGGCCCCATGTCGGCGAAATCTCCCGCTCGATGGCGCGGCGCTATGGGCTGCTCGCGACCAGGATCATCATCTGGCAATTGGTACATCCAGACATTTACAAGAACCTCGGGTTGCCTCCGGAGGCGCTTGCGATGGCGAAGAGCAATCCCCATCGGGCACGGATCAGACGCGAAATGTCAGCGGAACTTGTCGAATTTCTGACCGAAGTCGATGTCGTCGATAAGAAAGTCGCGCCGAAGTGGCGTGCGGCCGGCTTGATGGCTTGACCTTCCTCCGAGCATCGGAAAGTTCTTTAGGCGCCGGACAACGCGCGCATCGTGTTTGAATAGTCGCGCGCTGAAGTCGCGGCTGGTCCGATGGGGAATACCACCGGATGGGTGACGCCGGCGGCGCGAAATCGCGCGACGAAATCGCGGCCTGCCGCCGCTTTGCCGAAGACCGCAATCTTGCGGCACGAGGCCTCGCTGATCGCCTTCGCAGCGTCGTCGCGCTTGCCGGTTTTCCACAGCCGCCGCACCTCGTCGAACTCGGCCGCAAGTCCGTAGCGCGCGAACATCTTGTTGTAGCTGTCGACGAACGCGTAGCCGGCCAGCTCGCGCCGGAATGAATCGACCGCCTTGTCCTCTTCATCGGTGATGCACATGCGGATGTAGATACCCACATCTACTGACGACGGGTCGCGCCCGGCGGCTTTTGCGCCTTCGTGAATATGCTGAACCATCGGCGCGATCGCGTCCGGCGGCGAGTAGTTCATCAGAACTCCGTCGGCGATCTCACCGGCCAGGCGGAGCATCGGCGCGTTCAGACCTGCAAGATAAATCTTCGGCGGACGCGGCGCGGTTATCCGCATCCCGAGACGAAAATCCGACTTGTACACTTCACCTTCGAACTTCGAGCGCCCATCGCTGAATAGCTGGCGCATGATCGTCACACACTCGCGCATCGCGGTGACCGGCTTCCGATACGACGCGCCATGCCAACGCTCGACGATCACCGGACTCGACACGCCGAGTCCCGCAATCGCGCGTCCGCCGGACAGCTCGTTGATAGTGAGGAATCCCATCGCCATCGCACCCGGCGTGCGAATCTGAATCGGGATGACGCCGGTCGAGAGTTCCGCCTTTTTCGTGTTCAGCGCTAGCGCGGTGAGACTTACGAACGCGTCGGGCCCCGAGACTTCGGCGATCCACAGAGACGTGTAGCCGAGTTCTTCGATCTCGCCCATTTGCGCAAGCCGCGCGAGCGAAGTCTGCAGTCCGAGTTTTTTCTCTTGTGACATGCGAGATTCCAATTCCAAGTTTGACGTTGAACGATTGTGTAGCTATTCGGTAATGGTCCGCAAGGCGAATGAGGAGTAGGTGATGGCATACTTCGATTCCAAGGGCGTGCAGATCTATTACGAGGAACACGGCAAAGGCGAGCCGGTGGTGTTGGTACACGGCTTCGCGTCGCGCGCCGAGCACAACTGGGGCGCGGATTGGTTCGATCATCTGGGCGCGCACTACCGGGTCGTCGCGCTCGATTGCCGCGGCCATGGCAAGAGCGCCAAGCCGCACGAGCCGGAGGCATACGCAGGCGAAACGATGGGCGACGATGTCATCCGGCTGATGGACCATCTTGGCATCCGGCGCACATTATTGATGGGCTATTCGATGGGCGGACGGATCGCGCTCGGGCTGTTGCGGTCGCATCCGGAGCGGCTGCGCGCGGTCGTGCTCGGCGGAATCGGCGCAGTGTCGGCCAGACGTCCATCTTTCAGCCGGCAACCGATCGTCAACGCGCTGCTCGCAGAAAATGATTTCCGCCGTCAGCGACGAACGCGCAAAGCAGTTCCGCCGGTTTGCCGAAATCACCGGCAACGATCTGAAAGCATTGGCGGCGTGCATGGGCGCAAATCGCGGCGACCTGACCGCCGAGGATTTGACCGCGAAGCCAATTCGCGTACCGACTATGATCGTTATTGGAACGAAGGACACGCTGGTCGGCGATCCCAAACTGTTGCGCGATTCAATTCCCGGTAGTCAGCTGGTGATGCTCGAGGGGCGAGATCATCTTGGCGCTCCTGCGGACCCGCTATACAGGGAAGCGGTGCTGCGTTTCTTCAAATCGGCGCCGGCTTAGAGTATTTGCGGAGCCGAGAGCGTCCCGCTCAGCCGATAAGGCTCCGCACTTGGGGGATGCGGCAGTAATGCGAACAGCACGCCGAATCGAGATATGGCGGCCGGCTCCGCCACGAGGTTGAACGCAATCGCGAGCGCGCTTTGCGACGGATCCCCAGCAAGATGAATCGTTCCGCTCGCTGTCAACGTCAAATCGCCGCCGCGGGTCTTTAGTCCGTCGATCGTCAGAGTTCCGCGATCCAGCTTGAACTTCGCATCCGCGATGCCGAGGCGAATCGGCCCGCTGGTGAGAGGCGAGCTGATCGTCAGCCCCGTGCCGCTCAGTACTCCATCGCCGGTATCTGCGTCGAGGTCTGCTGGCGAGAGCCACAATTTGCCGTAGCCGGAAACTGTTCCTGACGCGGCCGCACTTCCTAACGATAGTAGTTGTTGCCTGGCAATGTTGAGCGCCTCGAGGTTGTAGCTGATCGCGGTGCCGCCGCTGCTCGGGCGGAGCGTTACGACTGCCTGGCCATCGTAGATACTTGCATTCACGCGCACGCCCGGATGGAAGATCAGTAGGGAGAGGAGGGACGGTGCGATCGTGATGACGGGGCATTGGAGGTTTGGATTCGCCGACGTCATCGAGTTTACGCGGACGCCGGTCAGTTCGGCGCCGAAGGGGAAGCGCAGAGTTTGCGATACGCTCGAGAACTCGAAACCCATCGGCGCCAGCACTTTGGAAAGGGTCGCGCTGTAGGGGAAGGTCGCGAACAGGAAGCCGACGAACAGGACCAGGCCGAAGGCCGCGTAGCTTATCTGAACGAGATGGTTTCGCCAGAATGATGCGGACGTGGGCGCGGGCACCTCAGGCATTCCGCGCGAGCGCCACGCAGGTGAGGTCGACATCGTAAGAATGAGTGTCCTGGGTGCGGCGCTGGATGCGGATATTGGCGACGCCGATCGGCATCGGTAGCGAGTTGATTCCGTATAGCGCATCTACCAACTGCGCGAGATTCACGTTGGCGAGCTTCAACTGGACGCTGTACTCGGTGAATCCGTCGGTGAGCTTGCGATCCGAGCCGGGCGTGATCGAACCGATCTTTTCGCGGCCGACGCTCTTGGAGAGCGACGCTTCGACGACCGAAAAGAGCGAGAAGTCTCTGCCCTGCGGAACCGTATGATGCTCGGCGGAGGCGAGGTCGGCTTTGAGCTGAGCGTAAGTTACCGTGAGCCTTTTGACTTCTGCGAGATCGCGCTGGCGCTGGACGATTTTATCCTCGAGCCCGGAGCTTAGATCGACGATCGGAACGTAGATGAGATTGTAGAGCAGGAACAGGCCGAAGATGCCGGCTGCGATGCGCACCAGCAGGCGCTCACGCGGCTCAAGCTTTTGATAGCGGCCGCGGGCCTGCCCAATAAGCGGATCGAGGCGTTCACGAACCTGCCTGGCGTACGGCGCCAAGCGATCCTTCAGCGACTCGCGCAGGTTATCGAATCTATCTCCCAGCATCTAAGATTCCGTCTTCCTCAAAACTCATGGTCGGAGGCGGCGGTAGGGACCGCGTCCTTGAACGTCGCATCGATGCGGAAATCCACTTTGTTCGGATCGGATCCCGCCTTGGCGTGAGTAACCTGGATCGCGCCGAAATATCCGCTGTTGTCGAGCGCTCGCTTGGCTTGATCAACTGTGGCAAACGAATCCGCCTGGCCGGTCATGCGAAGCGCGTTCGCATCGATCTGTACGTCGGCCATCTCGACTGGAAAATCCTTGCGTAGCGCGCGCGATACCGCGACCAGCGTGTCGAGCGGCGGGTGATGAGTCAGGTTGCCGCCGATCAACTTGAGCCGTTCGTTCATTTTCGCGATTCCGCTTTTCAACTGCTTTCGCGCATCGGCAGGATCGGTCTCGCCGAGAACGGGCCCGGCAGCCGCGGCGATTTCGGCATCGACCTGATGCAGCCGGCGGAGATTGGCAGATACCCCAAGGATGAAGTGCAGCGCGATGACTGCGAACAAAGCTGCGCCGAGAATGCCGGAAAGATAAAACGGACTCAGGTCGCCGCGCACACGGCCGCGAAAAAGGAACTCGCCCTGGCGAAAGTTGATCAGGTTGAGCGGCTTGGACGGCAACTCGCCAAGCAGCATCGCCAGGCATGACGCGAACTTGCCGGTGGTCGCGACGGTGCCCTCGAAAAACCCGGAGTAATCGAAAGTGCCGCCGTCCCGCACCGCCATCGCGAGCGAATCCGAGACCAGCCCGCGCACGTTGGCAAACGCCGCGGCGGGGCCCGCCACGATCACTTCGGTATCATCGGTCTCGCCGCCCTGGGCGAGCAGGGTCTGGCGCACCGAGTTGAGTATCGGGCCGGCTGCGTCCGCCGAGACCGCCGATCCGTCGGACATCATGAGCCCGCCGCGCATCGAGCGGATTGCGCGCGGAGTTCCCGTCAAATCGACCAGCACCACCGAAGTGGAAGACTCGTCGCCTTCGACCACTAGATGCGCCATCGGCTTGGCGCCGTTGCGCGATCGAGTGAACATCGCGGCCAGTGCCAGCGGCGCAAGCGTGACGATCTTGGGATCGAGTCCCGCCTTGGCGAGCAGATCGAGATGACCCTGCAAGTCGGCCTTGCGGACCATCGCCGCCATCACCAGGCTATGGCCGTTTTCCTGCCCGAAGCGCGAAAACGCGACCGCGCCGTTATCTACGGGGAAGGGCAAGTGCTCTTCGAGCGCGAACGGGACCACCTGATGCAGCCGGCGCGCATCCTTGAACGGCAGTTCGAGCAGGCGCTTGACGACCCGCTCCGACGGCAGCGCGGAGATCACGATATCGGGTTCGCCAACCTCGACGACCAGGCGGGAGAGCGCACCGCTCAGGTCGGTCTCGTCGTTGGCGCGGAACTTCTCGTAGACGCCGGCGAGATGGAACGAATTCCACGAGCGATCGGCGGACGCGGCGCGTACCCGGTCGCCGGAGATCTCGAGCGCGAGGATTCGTTGAGCCATCAGGCGCCCTGATTCCTAGTCTTCATGCCAATTGCCCAGGGTGCCGACGCCGGTGGTCTCGCGATGAAAAGTCGCGGTCACGCTTTTGCGCGCGCCGGCGTAGGTGCCCATGCCGCTTATCGTAAAGTATGCGCTGCGTACAGTTAAAGTCTGGGTGAGGCGGGTTCCAAACGCGGCGACGCCAGGAATGTCGTTAACGACGTTGGTCACGGCGGCAAATGGCCGCACCTGACGCGCCATGATGATTTCCTCGACCAGTTGCTGATCCTCCGTCAATTCCGGCTCGAGCGATGCTATCACTTGCGGCGAGGCAGTGTTGGCGTTCACCTGGTTTTCCGGCATCACGGTCAGGAACGGGATCACCCGGTTGAAGATCGCCTCGTTGAAACCTCTGACCATCTGCAAATCCGCAATCGTCGGCATCGGGCCGCCGCGCGGTTGGTATGGCGGTTTCAGGCCGAGGTAGTAATCCGCGCCGATACCGCCGGACACACTAGCATTAGCCGGAGAAATCCACTGCACGATACCTGGAATCAGCGCCGGATCCACATTCAAGAAGGTGAACAGGCGCTCGACGCGCTGGATTGCGGCCAGGTTGGGAACTCCATTTTGATCGACCATCTGGTTGATGTTGAGTTTGCGAGCCTCGTCCACGATCGACAGCGACACGTTGCCACCTTCGAGCGGCATGGCCGGAAACGGCATCGCCCACGCGTCGCCCAGAGTTTCCGCAGGTTGGGAGGTCGTTGAAGTCTGATTGGTTTTGGCGCGCTCATCCGCGGCCAGTAAGGCCAGACCGATATTGATGCCCGAGCGGGCGAAGTAGTAGGCGCGGAGTTCATTGGCCTGGTTTGCGGCGGACACGAACCCGAGACCGGAGGTCATCGCGAAATCCACGACGACCAGGGTCATCAGCGCGATTCCGAGCAGGACCGCGAGCAGCGCGACGCCGCGTTCGCTCTTTCCAAGTGCGCTTACCACTGTGCTATCGCCATCGGCACTGTGACTTGGGTCGCGAAGTCCATTGCGTGGCCGCCCGGCGCCGCCATCTGAATCTGAATAGCCACCGCCACCGGCAATTGGCGTCCCGGTTGCGCACTGGTCGAATCCCAAGTCTCGGACCAGCGGTCGCCGTCGAAGTAGCGCAGATGCATCGAGAGCAGGTTGTCGGCCAGTACCGTAGCCTGGCCTGCGCCGCCGGCCATCAAGCCGCTCTGTTGGGAGCGCTGGAGGAGGTACCATCCGTGCTGGTCGGGATTCGACACAATGTTGTAGGTGACAATAAATTCCGGCGCGAGCCCGGTCAGCGCCCGGCGATGCCCCGCGTCGAGGGTGGACATGGTGATCGAATCGATTGGGCCGTTGCTCCCGGCATGTCCGCCACCGATCAGAATGACGTGACTGGGCGAGACCGGCGTCTGCACGGCGTTGCGGATTTCCCTGCTCATCTGCCACAGCAGTGCGCGGCCTTCGCGATCGACGAGCAGGCGTCCTTCGCCATGTACTTTGCTATGCGCCACCGCGCTGAACGAGCTCGCGAGCATCGCGAGAATAAGGGCGAGCACGCCAATCGCGAGCATCATTTCGATCAGGGTGAAGCCGCGAGCGAGTGTGGATATGCGCCGATCTGTAGCGAGGGGAGAGGCGTAGGAATTTCTTCGACTCGTCATGGGATCTGGCCTGAGTTCTCATCGGGTGGAATCGGCGAGTGCAGAAACTCGACCAGCACGAAGGAGCCGCTCAGTTTCGGGCCGTAGCGAACCATCACTTTGACTTCGCGCACGTCGGGGAAGTTAGCCGAGACTTCGACTACTCGTTGCCATTGAAAATCCCGGAACTGGCCCGGGAACGACGCCTGGAAATCGCCGGTGGTAGTTCCGGGGTCCGGAAAACGCTCGAGCTCCGCCTCGGTCATCACCGCCTGCGCGAGCATCGAGGCCCGGGTCATATCCTGCGACCGAATGACCGATTGCAGACTCTGATGATGCAGTCCGAGCAGGCCGGCGAGTGCGGTTCCGAGGATCGCGATCGCGATCATCACTTCAAGCAGGGTGAAGCCACGGGCGCGTTTGCTGACGATGTTCATCGATCTGTTCATGGTAGCAGCTATCACGGGATTCCCACGTCGCCGTCGACTATCGCGACCTGGCCGGTCAGCGGCGTGAAGCTGAGCGTCATCACGTCGCCCGACGCGTCTTCGAGATGCACCACGGTCGCGTCCACGTATCCCTCCGGATAAAAATTGCAGGCAACGACGCCGCGATTGACAGTGCCGATACCTTCCACGGTGATATCGCGGATGCGAATCGTGGAGGGCAACATGATTGGGCGCGAGGACGGAGTGGTATCGGCGGCGAAGACCGGCTGGACCGCATAGGGATCGAGTCGCGCGACTGCGTAGCCGTTGTTGTCGAGATCGAAGATGAGCCGCAACACGAGCTTGTGGCCGGCGGCCTCGTCGAACATGAAGGTCGCGCGGCCGGCGAGGCGGCGCGCCTCGCTGCGAAGCTGCGCGTGGCGGAAGCCGCCCAGGTAGGGCATCGTCAGGGTCAGCATCAGGCCCATGATGAAGATCACGATCGCAAGTTCGAGCAGAGTGAAGCCCGGCGCCGCGAGTTTCGAGAACGAGCGGGTGCCCTGACCCGACGCGCGCGCACTCGGTCCTGCGCCGGGTCGTGGCTGCGCGGGCCGAAAGTTCATTTCACGGTCAAGACGACTGGCTCGCATCTATATCGTCACTGCTCTCGACTCCGTCCGGACCGAACGACTTCAGCACGTAGGCGTTACCGTCGCTCTGGTAGAAGTAGGCAGTTCCCCACGGGTCTTGCGGAAGGCGCTCGATGTACCCGCCGCTTTCATAGTTGGCCGGGATGCGGCCGTTGGTCGGCGGAGAGACCAGCGCGTTGAGACCTTGATCGGTGGATGGGTAGTAGCCGTTGTCGAGGTAGTAGCGGTCGAGCGCGGTTTTGATCTCGGCGAGGTCGGCCTGTGCCTTGGTCTTTTTCGCCTTGTCGGCGGCGCCGCGCAAGCTCTGGACGACGATGGTAGCGAGCAGGCCAAGGATAAGGATGACCACCATGATTTCAATCAGGGTGAAGCCATCCTGATTGTATCGGCGCGATTTCATCGCGGTTTCCTCCCGCACATTTTTCATTTTTTCACGCCTTCACTTCTTCAAATTTTACTTTTCACTTTTCACTTTTCACGGTTCACTGCATCAACTGGTTCAACTGGAAGATTGGCATCAACACCGCCAGCATCATGAACACGATAACAGCGGCCATCGCCAGCGTCATCAAGGGTTCGAGCACGGTGGTCATCTGGCTTAGCGAGTGCGCAACTTCATGCTCATAGTTGTCGGCAACCCGCTCGAGCATCCGCTCGAGATCGCCGGAGCGCTCGCCAACCTTGATCATCGCGATAAGGAGCGGCGGAAAGAGCCCGCTCTTCGACAGGGTGTCGCCCATGCCATGGCCCTCGCGGATACTTTCGCGGCTCTCTTCGACGGCGTCCTTCATCAGCCCGTTGGTCACCACGCCCTTGACCGCGTCGAGCGCCGGGAGAAGCTGAACGCCGCTCGAGAGCAGCGTGGCGAGCGTGCGCGCGAATCGCGCGCAGATAATTCGAATGATGGTTGGACCGATGTAGTACACCTTGAGAATCGCGGTGTCATAGATGCGCCGGCCGCGCGGAGTCGCCATCGCGCCGGTGAATCCCGCAACCATCGCGACCAGCAACAGGCCCATCGGCAGCCAGTAGGTGGTGACCAGCGCGGAAAACGTGAGCAGGATTCTGGTCGCGAGTGGAAGCGCCGCATGCTGTTGCTCGAAAATAGTCGCGACCTGCGGAACTACGTAAGCGACCAGGAACGCCATGATTCCGGTGCCGACGCACATCATGATGATCGGATAGGTCAGAGCGCCGCGGACCTTGGTGGTAAATTCAGCTTGGCGCTCGCTGTACTCGGCAAGGCGATCGAGCACCGCTTCAAGGGCGGCTGCCTGCTCGCCCGCGCGGACCATCCCGATGTAAAGATCGGAGAAGATGTCGCGATGAGCGGTGAGCGCGTCGGCAAGCGACGATCCCTCGCGGACCCGCTCGCGCACCTGGGAGAGCATCTTCTTGGTCTGCGCGCGCGCGGACTGATCGCTGAGCGCGCCGAGCGCCTCGACCAGCTGCACGCCTGCGCCCAGCAGCGCGCTTAACTGCCGGGTCATCAGCGCGAGATCCGAGGCCGGCATCTTGCGCCGCCACAACGACGGCAACCATTCTTTCCTGGCCACTTCTCGTTCGGCGGCGTTCGACTCTTCGTTCAGGTCGGTGGGAAAAAATCCCGACGCGCGCAGCTTGGCGCGTGCGGTGCGCGCGCTATCGGCGTCGACTACGCCCTTGACGGCGCGTCCGCCGGCATCGAGTCCTCGATAAGCAAAAACCGGCATCCGTTAATCAATACCCGACGGTGCGGCTAGTCGATGTCTTCCTGGGTTACGCGGAGCAGTTCTTCGATCGAAGTTTCCCCGCGCAGCACGCGCGCCGCGCCGTCCTGGCGCAGCAGCGTCATGCCGTGGGAGGTGCACTGGCGGCGGAGCATCGCGGCGTCGGCGTTCTGCATGACCAGCGCGCGGATATCATCGTCCATGATCATGAGTTCCTGCACCGCCATTCGGCCGCGATAACCGGTGTTGCGGCAATTGCGGCATCCCTTGGGCCGGCAGATCTTCGCGGTCAAGTTATCGGGCTTGAGCCCAATTCGCGCGAGTTCCTGGTCGGTCGGCTGGAACGGTTCGCGGCAATCGGGACATAGCTTGCGGACCAGGCGCTGCGCGAGCACCGCGAGAATCGACGACGAGACCAGGAACGGCTCGATTCCCATGTCAACCAGGCGGGTCACCGCGCCAAACGAATCGTTGGTGTGGATGGTCGAGAAGACAAGATGGCCGGTGAGCGCGGCGGTGATCGCAATCTCGGCGGTTTCCTTGTCGCGGATTTCGCCGACCATGATCACGTCCGGGTCCTGGCGCAGAATCGAGCGCAGCGCGCTCGCAAAGGTCAGATCGATCTTCGGATTCACCTGCATCTGGCCAACGCCGCGGAGCTGGTATTCGATCGGATCCTCAATCGTGATGATGTTCTTCTCGGGCGAGTTGATGCGGCTGAGACACGCGTAGAGCGTGGTCGATTTGCCCGACCCGGTCGGCCCGGTCGCCAGGATGATGCCGTGACTTTGGCGAATCAGGCGATCGAGGCGCTGGAGGTTGTCGCCGGAAAAACCCAGGTGATCGAGATTCACAACGTCGGCGGCCTGCGCGCGATCGAGGAGGCGGAGCACGATGCGCTCGCCGAAGTTGGTCGGAATCGAAGAGACGCGCAGATCGATATCGCGGCCCGCGATGCGCAGCCGAATTCTACCGTCCTGAGGCAGGCGTTTCTCCGCGATATTAAGCCCCGCCATGACTTTGACGCGCGACGTGATCGCCGGCTGAAAGCGCTTGGGCGGCGACAGCACGTCGTACAGCATCCCGTCGACGCGGAAGCGAATCACCAATTCCTTTTCGAAGACTTCTACGTGGATGTCACTGGCGCGATCCTTGACTGCTTGCGACAGGACTCCGTTCACCAGCTTGATGATCGGCGCGGAGTCGTCGGACTCGAGCAGGTCGGTCGGCTCCGATGCGAGTTCGCTCGCGACCACGTCGAGACGCTCCTCTTCGAGATCGATCATCAGGTCTTCGGCCGACGTTGCCGAAGCCTGGTCGTAGGCGCGATTGATAGCCTCCGCAATTACCTCCGCGGGCGCGACCAGCGGATGTATCTGCGCGCCGTAGAGCAGGCGCAAGTCGTCGAGCGGTTCGTAATTGGCGGGATCGGCGATCGCAACCGTCACCGCGCCGTCAACGCTCGAAAGCGGCAGCAGACGGTTCTTCTTCGCGTAGTTGATCGGAATCTTGGAGACCAGCGTGGAGTCGAGTGAGTTCTCGTCGATATGAGCCTGGAACGGCAGGTGGTATTCCTGCGCGAGCGCGCGGGCAAGCCGCTGCGGCTCGAGCGCACCCATCTCGACCAGCACGTCGGCAAGCTCCTGGCCGGGCTTCTTGCGCTGCCGCGCTTTGTCGAGATCCTGCTCCGAGACCCATGAGCGGTCGAGCAGGATAGCCTCGAAATTTTTGCTCGCGGTTGCCATCAGGCGAGTGCGAATTCTCCACGCCCGAAGCCAGACCGCATCAGGTCATTTCCAGTCATATTTAGAAGACACCCCATCGAAGACTCTACCCCAAAACCGCCCCGTTTTCGCCCCGGTCAAGTCGTTATGGCTCAATTAGACACGATGGTTCGAGCTACATGCAATATGCTCGTCCCATCAGCCACGCCGCCGCGTCACTACCGCAACTTCGACTAGTAGTGGACCGCCCCAGGCTGCGTCTGAGTGCCATTGCCTATCGGCCCGCCGCCGACCCCCATGCTGATGCCGGTGTGCCCCTTTGCCGGCATCGTGTGCTCTGCCTCCTGCCATGAGACGAGCTTGCCCCCAACAAACTTCAAATCGAGGAAGGTTCCCTTGTCCCCGTCCTTGGACGAGGTATAGAGGAGCGCCGCCGTAATGTCGTTGCTGTTGGGCTTATAAGGATAACTCCAGACCTCGGTGTCCGCGGGCAGATATTGGCGCAAATCGGGCTCGCCCCATGAGTGATGGACCTCGGGCGACGGCTCGCCGACCTTGAGCGAATCGGACATCCGGGTCGCCTTGATTCGGGTGCCGGCCTGGTAGGCGACGCCGCATCCCGCGCATACGAGCAGCAGGGCTAGTGTCGCGAGCCTCGCGAATCGGTACTTGGTCAAAATAAGATCCATCGCACGAGATTTTGTGGGCCGGAACGGCGGTTGTCAACGCAGCATGCTGGTTTGAACCCGAGGCTGGATGATACAAGAAGGTCGATTCACCAGATAGCTGAGCATTCGATGCGCTGTTCGAAGTGCGGCACGGAAAACCCCGGAGCCAGGAAATTCTGCTCCCAATGCGGCAGCGGGCTGGCGATTCATTGTCCAAAATGTGCCGCTGAGAATGCGCCCGCATCAAGATTCTGCGGAGATTGCGGCGCCGCACTAGCCGTCAGCGAACGGGCTGCCGGCGATTCGCCTCCGATATCAACGGCGCCCACGATTCGGGTTGCGCGGAAGGATTCAGATTCTTCAACAGCGATCGATGGTGAGCGCAAGACTGTCACCGCGCTGTTCGCGGACATCAAGGGTTCGATGGATCTGCTGGAGGGCCTCGATCCCGAAGAGGCGCGCGCGATTGTCGATCCGGCGTTGAAGTTGATGATCGACGGGGCGCATCGCTACGGCGGGTACATCGTGCAATCGACTGGCGACGGCATCTTCGCGATCTTCGGTGCGCCGATTGCGCACGAGGACCATCCGCAGCGCGCCTTGTTCGCGGCGCTCCGCATGCAGGAGGACGTCAAGCGCTACGCCGAGAAGCTGCGCGCGGAAAAAGGAGTGAATCTGCAAGTCCGCGTCGGCGTGAACACCGGCGAAGTCGTGGTTCGCTTGATCAAGACCGACGAGGCGCACACTGAGTACACCCCGATCGGGCACTCGACCAGCCTTGCGTCGCGGCTGCAGGCGCTAGCCGCGCCGGGGTCGATCGCCATCAGCGAGCCCGTGCGCAACCTGGTCGAAGGTTACTTCGCGCTCAAGCCGCTTGGGCAGGCGCGGATCAAAGGCGTCAGCAGTCCGGTTGATGTCTTCGAAGTCACCGGTCTTGGCCTCTTGCGTACGCGCCTACAACGCTCGGCGGGGCGCGGCCTGACGAAGTTTGTCGGTCGCAATCGCGAGATCGATGCGATGAAGACCGCGGCCGAGGAGGCCAGAGCCGGGCACGGGCAGATCGTCGCGGCGATGGCGGAGCCGGGGGTCGGCAAGTCGCGGCTGTTCTTCGAGTTCAAAGCCGTTTCGCAGTCCGGCTGGATGGTGCTGGAGACGTTCTCGGTCTCGCACGGCAAGGCTTCAGCCTACATGCCGGTGATCGAGCTGCTCTGGAACTATTTCAAGATCACTTCCGACGACGACGAACGCACCCGGCGCGAGAAGGTTGCGGGGCGGCTCGCAATCCTGGATCCGTCGCTGGAGGAGACACGGCCGTATCTGTTTTCGCTGTTGGGAATCGTCGAGGGCGGCGAGCACGATCGGCGCAATTGGGAGCAAAGCCTGGATCGCCTGGACGAGTATCTGCACGAAGTGCAAAAGAAGGATCCTCTCGCACAGATGGATGCGCAGATTAGGAAGCGGCGCACGCTCGACGCGATCAAGCGCATTCTGATTCGCGAGTCGCTCAACCAGCCACTGATGGTGATCTTCGAGGACCTCCACTGGATCGACGGTGAAACGCAGGCGCTGCTGAACCTGCTTGCCGACTCGATCGGCACTGCCCGCATCCTGATGCTGGTCAATTACCGCCCCGAATACACGCATCAGTGGGGCAACAAGACTTACTACACACAGTTGCGCCTCGATCCGCTGCGCACGGAGAGCGGCGAAGAGATGCTCTCGGCGATGCTTGGCGAAAGCAAAGATCTGGCCGCGCTCAAACGCCTGATCATCGAGAAGACCGAGGGTAATCCGTTCTTCATGGAAGAGATGGTGCAAGCGATGTTCGACGAGGGCGCGCTGGTCCGCAACGGGAGCATCAAGCTCGTCAAGCCACTGGCGGAGTTGAAGATTCCGCCGACGGTACAGGCGATTCTGGCCTCGCGCATCGATCGTCTGTCACCAGACGAGAAAGATTTGCTGCAGACGCTCGCGGTGATCGGCAAAGAATTCCCGTTCGGTCTCATCAAGAGTGCCGTCGCGAAACCTGACGATGAACTGAACCGGATGCTCGGCGATCTACAGCTTGCTGAGTTCATCTACGAACAGCCGGCCGCCGGCGATATCGAATACACCTTCAAACACGCGTTGACCCAGGAAGTGGCCTACCAATCGGTGCTAGTAGAGCGTAGAAAGGTGCTTCACGAAAAGATCGGCGCAGCGATTGAAGCTCCGGCCTCGATCCAGATCGATGATCACCTGGCCGAGTTGGCGCACCATTACGGTCGCAGCTCAAACACCGAAAAAGCGGTCGAGTATCTGGGCCGGGCGGGCCAGCAAGCAATGTTGCGCGGCGCCCTTAAGGAAGCCGAGCTTCATTTCAGGCAGGCGATCGCCGCGCTGAGCACTACATCCGAGACCCCCGAGCGCATAGGACGCGAATTCAATCTCCAGTACGCGCTTTGGCAGGTGCTCGCATTCACAAGCCACATGGGCGCGGGTGAGAATTTGCGGGCGAGCAGACGCTTGCGGGAGCTGGGCGAAAAGACTGGCAATCCGGGGCAACTCATAGTCGCGCTGAGGGCCGCTTGGGGCCCGGCCCTTGAGCAGGGCGACATGACCGCCGCGCAGCAGATCGCCGAACAAATGCTGGAGATCGCCCAGCGCAGCGGGAGTCGCTACGGCCTGACCCTGGGCCACCACCTTCAGGGAATTTGCTTCCAGTTTCGCGGCGAGCTGGCTCAAGCGATGCAACATTTCGAGGCGGCGATCGCGTCATACAACGAGACCGACTTCACCGGGTACATCATGGTGGACCCTCATGTCGGGGCGCTGTTGCGGATCGGCGTGGCGTTGTGGCACTTGGGGAGCGCCGATCAGGCGCAAGCGAAAATTCGTGAGGCGATTGCTTTGTCCGAGGGCTTGAAGAGGCCCTCAAATATGGCGTTCGCGCTGCAAGGGGCAAGCGCCTTTTACGTGTACCTTCGCGAGCCTGCCCACGCGCACGAAGTCGCCGAGCGCCTATTCACTCTCGCGAGCGAACTGCAAATCCCCCAGTATGCGGCCTCCGGCTCCTTTTATCGCGGATGGGCGATGGCCGAGCAGGGTCGTCCTGACGAAGGCGTCGCGCTGATTCGCACCGCACTCGATTCCGCCGCGACGCTCGGTCTCCCAGCGAACGCGGAAACGCTGAGGGTGTGGAGCGAGGCGCAGGCGCGGGCGGGTCAATTGGAAGAGGCGCTCGCAACGATCGAGAAAGCCTTATCTGCGGTTGGAGAACAGCAGCTTCATTTGCCTGGTGTGCTGTGGTGCCGCGGCGAGTTGCATCTGAAGCGTGGCGACGAAACTAAGGCATCTGCCAATTTCCGGGAAGCGATCGAGGTGGCGCGGCGCTTCGGCTCGAAAGCATACGAACTGCGCGCGACGACGAGCCTCGCACGGCTGCTCGCGAAGCAGGGCAACGGCGACGAGGCGCGCGCGATGCTCGCCGAAATCTACAACTGGTTCACCGAAGGCTTCGACACCGCCGACCTGAAGGACGCGAAGGCGATCCTCGAGGAACTAGGTGACCAGCGTGGCTAGTTGCACGAAATGCGGGGCTGACAATCGTGAAGGTGCGAAGTTCTGCTCCGAGTGCGCGACACCTTTTTCTGCGAAATGCCCTCAATGCGGGGCGGTGAATCCACCCGGAGCGAAATTCTGCGACGAGTGCGCAGCATCGATGTCGCCCGCGTCAACCGTTCGTCAGTCCGCGCAGCCGGTCCGGGTAGCGGAAGAACAAACCGACGCGTCCGCGACCGACGGAGAACGTAAAACGCTCACGGCGCTGTTCGCGGATATCAAGGGATCGACGGAACTCGAGCAGGATCTCGATCCCGAAGAGGCGCGCGCGATCGTCGACCCCGCGCTCAAGCTGATGATCGACGCGGTGCGCCGCTACGACGGCTACGTGGTACAATCGACCGGCGACGGAATCTTCGCCATGTTCGGCGCGCCGATCGCGCACGAGGATCATCCGCAACGCGCCCTGTTTGCCTCACTCAGGATGCAAGAGGAGCTGCGTCGCTATGGCGCCAAGCTGCAGGCCGACGGCCGCGCACCGCTAGAGATTCGGGTTGGCGTAAACACCGGCGAAGTCGTGCTCCGCTCGATCCAGACCGGCGAGGGCCACATCGAGTACACCCCAATCGGCCACACCGCCAATCTCGCATCGCGCCTGCAGACAATCGCGCGCACCGGATCGATCGTGGCGAGCGAGGCGACCCGCAGCTTTTGCGAAGGCTACTTCATCCTGAAGCCGCTCGGCGCGACCAGGGTTAAGGGCGTCAGCGGGCCGGTCAACGTGTACGAGGTTGGCGGGCTCGGGCCGTTGCGCACCCGTCTGCAAGCGTCGGCGAGGCGCGGGCTCTCCAAATTTGTGGGACGCGAGAGTGAGCTCGCGCAAATAAAGCGAGCGCTCGAACTCGCCAAGAGCGGGCGTGGCCAGATGGCTGCCGCGGTGGGCGAGGCCGGAGTGGGAAAATCGCGCCTGTTCTTCGAGTTCCGTGCGATCGGGCAGTCCGGATGCCTGGTGCTTGAGACTTTGTCCGTATCGCACGGGAAGGCATCGGCATACCTGCCGCTGATCGAGCTGCTCAAAAACTATTTCGAGATAACTTCTGACGACGACGCACGCCGGCGCCGCGAGAAGATCGCGGGAAAGATCCTGATCCTCGATCGCTCGCTGGAAGACACCTTGCCATACATCTTCACCCTGCTCGAGGTGGCGGAGAGCGACGATCAAATCGCCCGCATGGATCCGGAGATCAGAAGGCGCCGCACCCTCGACGCGATCAAACGCCTGCTGCTGCGCGAAAGCCTCAGCCAGCCGCTCATCGTGATCTTCGAGGACCTGCACTGGGTCGACGAAGGTTCAAGGGCCCTGCTGAACCTGCTCGCCGATTCAATCGGCACGGCGCGGGTCCTGATGCTGGTGAATTACCGGCCCGAGTTCACCCACAACTGGGGCAACCGGAGCTACTATACGCAGCTCCGGCTTGACCCGCTTGGCGCCGAGAGCGGCGAGGAGATGTTGAAGGCGCTGCTTGACGACGGAATCGATCTCGCGCCGCTCAAACGCCTGATCCTCGAGAAGACCGAGGGCAATCCCTTTTTCATGGAAGAGATCGTGCAGGCCCTGTTCGAGCAGGGCGCCCTGGTTCGCAATGGCACCATCAAGCTCGCCAAATCTCTGAGCACCATTCAAATCCCGTCAACGGTGCAAGCGGTGCTTGCCTCACGCATCGACCGGCTGCCGGCGGAGCAGAAAGACCTGCTCCAGACGCTCGCGGTGATCGGCAAGGAGTTCCCGTTCAGGCTGGTAAGGGAAGTGTCTGGAAAGGGTGACGACGAGTTGCAGCGGCTGCTCTCTGAGCTGCAGACAGCCGAGTTCATCTACGAGCAACCGGCGGTTTCCGACGTCGCGTACGGCTTCAAGCACGCGCTCTCGCAACAGGTCGCGGCAGGCTCGTCGCTGCTGGAACGGCGCAGAGTTCTGCATCAACGCGTCGCGCGCGTCCTGGAAGCGCAATTCCCCGAGATGGTGGAGACGCAGCCCGAGCTGATCGCCCATCACTACACGGAAGCGGGATTGGGAGCACAGGCGATTCCGTACTGGCAAAGGGCCGGTGAGCGAGCCCTTCAGCGCTCGGCAAACCTGGAAGCCATCAACCATCTCAAGAAGGGGCTCGAACTGCTCGGGGCCATCCCCGAAACGCCGGAGCGAAATCGTCCCGCCCACGAAGCTCAGCATTACTCATTTCTGTTGTTGCTTGGTGAAGCGCGACACCGGACAGGCGAATTCGCTGAAGCCCACGAAGCATTTCTGCGCGCTGCCGAAACCGCCAAGTCACTTGGGTCAATCGAACACTTGATCGATGCGGCGTTGGAGCTCGTATTCATGACGCACACCACGGGTTTTCCCGCGCCGAGAGCGGTTCCCCTGCTCGAAGAAGCACTGCAGAAGTTCGGGCCGGATGACAGTCCCCTCAAGGCCAAGACCCTCGGCGGCTTGGCCCGCTACCTGGGGGTCATCGGTGAGAGGCAGAAGTTGATGGTATATGCTCCGCAGGCGGTGGCGATGGCCCGACGCATCGGAGATCCGGAGCTGGTCAGCTACAGCCTTTTGGGAATGTTTTACGCCTTATCGGGACCGGAGCACGCCGAGCAGCGGCTTGCCATCACAACAGAGATGCATGACCTTGCCAATTTGGCGGACATCCAAAATCTGAATTACTCGCAGTACTTCTGGCGCGGGTATTGCCGGCTCGAGTTGGGAGATACGGCGGGGGCCGACGTGGACTTCGACGGCTATTGGCGTTGGGCGGCAGAGGTCAAGCAGCCTTTTCATCAATCCATCTGCGAAATGCTGCGGGCCATGCGGGCCTTGATGCGGGGACGCTTCGAAGACAGTGAGCGGCTGGCTCAGCAAGCCTTCGCGATTGGCCAGAGCCTGCAAGCGGAAACGGCCGCCGGCGTTTTCGGACTCCAGATGTTTGCCCTGCGCCGCGAGCAGGGTCGTCTCAAGGAAGTCGCGCCTGTGGTGCGAGTCTTTCTCCAACAAAATTCCGCGGACGCCGCCTGGCGTCCCGGCCTCGCGGTGATCTACTCGGAGCTTGGACTCACGGCGGACGCGCGAACTGAATTCGAGAACTTGGCGCAGCACGACTTCGCTGACATCTCGCGTGATTCCTTGTGGATGGGCACCATGAGCTACATGGTGGACATCTGCACCTTTCTGGGGGATCGAGCGCGCGCCGAAAAGTTATACGAGATACTCTTACCCTTCGCCGCGCTCAATGTGATCGTGAGCAATGCTGTGGCTTGCTATGGTGCGCTCTCACGATACCTCGGTGCGCTGGCGACCACTCTTGAGCGTTGGGACGACGCGACGCGTCATTTTGAAGATGCGCTCGCGATGAACGCCCGCATGGGCGCGCGGACCTGGCTTGCACACACCCAGGAGCAGTACGCGGCGATGCTGCTCGCACGCCGTCAGTCTGGCGACCGCGACAAGGCCGCGATCCTGTTCGAGGAGGCGCTTGCTACGGCTCGCGAGGTGGGGATGCGCGCACTCGAGGAGCGCGTCACGGCCGCGATAGCGCAGATGAAGCCCGACTTACACTAACTGCGATCAATCACGCGCCGCGGGTTGGCGTGAGCAGATTCGGCGCTGATGGGTTGAGCCGCGAGTCCCCCAGCTCGACAATCACGTCCGCCGGCAGGTTCAGCTTCCGTGCCGCTTCGCGAATAGCTTCGGGGTTGGGCGCCTCGTACAGGCAGTAGGTCTTCTTCTTGTCGGCGCTCAGGAAGGAGAATAGCCACTCGATGCCGGCGTCGGCGTTGACCTGGCAGACCGCCGTTGCGGCCTCGCGGTTCACGTTCAGTTGCTCGGCAAAATTTCGCTCGATCAGGTACAGAGGCATTATGGTCTCCTTGTCTTGTCGCCGCTCCGCCGCTGAACGTTACTGATGCGTGGCCAAAGCGCGAGAAGGTGTGAGTTCTGTATGACCGAACGCCCGTTATGCTGCAAGTGGACGATGAGTTTCCTGGCCAACGCCACAGTTCCGCTTCGATATGCTATAGAGCATCCGGGAACTGTGGAACAGTCGTGTGCGAGGGAGAACCGGATGGCGCGTAAGTTGACTCTGGTGAAAGGGGCGTCGCAGCGTGGAGCGCTGGTCTATGGGATGCGCATCTTTGACCAGGGCGGCGTCGCCGGCGTCGAGGACGCACGGGTCAATCTTGCCGACGGCACCAGCGGCCGGGTCACGATGCATCTGATCGAAGGCACCCGCGCGCAAATCCGGCGCCAGCTCATGCAGAGTATCGACGCATTTTTCGAACTGCTCGACGAACACTAGAAACTGGAGAGGCACGCCAATGGATCTGAAATTTGTCAAATACGAAAAGCGCGGCCACATCGGCTACATCACGTTTAACCGCCCCGAACGCATGAACGCGCTCCATCCACCGTGCCACGTTGAGATGGACAACGTGTGGGACGATTTCATCGCCGACAAAGCGATGTGGGTCGCAATCGTGACCGGCGCCGGCGACAAGGCGTTCTCGGCCGGTAACGATCTCCGCTACCAGGCCGAAAATCGGGCCCAACTCAGCGAGGCGCTCCGCGGCAAGGGCGGCTTCGCCGGTATCACCGCGCGTTACGATATCTACAAGCCGATCATCGCGGCGGTGAATGGCTTCGCGCTCGGCGGTGGATTCGAGATCGCGCTCTCATGCGATATCATAGTTGCAGCGGAGCACGCGCGCTTCGGATTGCCGGAGCCTCGCGTGGGCCTGATGGCGGCAGCCGGCGGAGTCCATCGCCTGCCTCGTCACATACCGCTCAAAATCGCGATGGGCATGATGCTCACGGGAAAACACATCACAGCCGCCGAGGCGCATCGCTACGGAATCGCCAACGAAGTGGTGCCGCTCAAGGACCTGATCCCCACGGCCGAGCGATGGGCCGGCGAGATCATGGAATGCTCGCCGTTGTCAGTGCAGGCGTCGAAACAGTCCGCGATGAACGGGCTCGGGATGACGACCGAGGCGGCCATCGCAAAGCATTACGACTTGCAATCGAAACTGTTCAGATCCAAGGATGCAGTAGAGGGTCCGTTGGCCTTTTCCCAGAAGCGAAAGCCCAACTGGACCGGAGAGTAGGGGAGACACCACGGCGCCCGCCATCTGCGCCACCCTTGCCAAGGTAGTTACGGCGAGATGCATGATTTGTGGCTGATGCGCGACGCGATCGCGATGCTCATGCAGGCGGCGGCGACTGCGGCGTTTCCGCCAGTCGGAACCGGCGCATTCTGGGCGGTAGTCGCGTTTTACGGAGTCGTCTCGATTCTCTTCGACGATGAAACCCCGCGCGGAGTTCCCGGAATGGACTACTTCTACGCGACCCGTCCGCATCTGAAAGATCCTCAGAGCTAGCAGCGCCTCGTCTCGATAAAATAGGTCGCGCGCGGAACAATCTTGCAGTCCTGATGCTTGACTTGGGGCATGCACCAGTTTTGCCGCGTTTATGCTAGAATTAGCGCATAAATTAGCGACATAGGTGAAGGCATGCCCATCAGTTCTGTGATTCCCTCTCCGATTTTCGAAACGCTGAAGGATTCCGAGGAGACTCTGCGGACCACTCTGGCCGAGTTGGCGCACGACAAGCGCAAACAAAAGCCGAATATCTCCGAGCGCAAGCTTGCGGAATATCTGGCCGATCAGATGGGCTATCGCGGCGCCCGCAACGTCGAGGCGCTGGTCGCCTCGCGCGAGCGAATCGCCAAGTCGCGCCAGGCCGTCGGGCTGGGCAAGTAAAGCCTTAACGCCCGAGGTGGCGTGCGAAGAAGCTCTCGATCCGCTTCCAGCTATCGTTTGCCGCCTCGGGATTGTACTCCGCTTTCATCGGAGTCATTTTTCCTATCGACGCCAGGATACCGGTGTTGTGGCTCATGAAGCTGTGGCCCGCATCGGGATATATCTTCACATCGTGATCAACGCCAAGCTCGCCCAGCAGCTTGTCGAGTCGCCGCCCCTGTGACCCGAACATCTTGTCCCGATCTCCGTAACCGCCGAGCACGGGGCAGACTCCGCGCAACTGGTCGGTCGTTTTTGGAACGTCGCCATAGAAGGTCGCCGCGACTCCAATCGGCGCGCGCGCCGCAAACATCAGCGCGAAGCCGCCGCCCATGCAAAATCCGATCACTCCGATCCGCGTCGAGTCCACGCCCGGCTGCTGCTGCAGAAACTTCCGCGCCGCATCGAGATCTTTGTACGCGATACCCTCGCCGCGGTTGAGCGTCATCAGGGTGCGCGCGATACAGATAAACCGCGACCCCGGCCCGTCGTACAAATCAGGCGCAAGCGCCGCGTAGCCAAGGTCGGCAACCCGCCCGGTGATCCTCCGGATATCATCGTTGAGCCCGAAGATCTCATGGATAACGATCACCCCAGGCCGCTTGCCGCCCTCAGCAGCCCCCGCAAACGCAGCCCGCATCGGATGCCCATCCGCAGCAGGAAAAGTAATATCGTTGGTAGTCATCGCATCACTAATAAACCTTTTCCTCACTCAGGTGCAGGGGCATGGCCCCTGCCCAAGGAAGCTGAAAACTATCTCGATTCGCATGACCCTCACCTACCGACCGCAGCGCGGCCGGCCGCCTCTCCCGTGAAAGTAACGGGCGAGGTAAGAAACGGACCGACGCCTTCTCACTAACCAGTTCTAACAGAGACGAAGTCCCGCATCTTTTCTTATCACTGGGTGCAGGGGTCACCCCTGCCCAAGGAAGTCTGAAACCTAGGCGGGTTTCAGATTAAATTAAGACTTTCGTTTCCCGCTCCTTGTGCCTGCGCTTTTGGCCCCGCCAGCTTTCGCCGCGCGATTTTTCGATCGCGGCCCCGAGCCGTAATCTCCGAACGGATCATCGCGCTCGCGGACGGCCTGCCGAAATCCCGCCGCTTGCGCGCGCGCGACGAAATCGAGGCCTTCCTGCGTATGCCGCGCGATACCGTCGAACAGTGAGCCGACTAATCGCGACGTGCCGAGGCCCATGTTCTCCGCGGTGTGATTGCAGAGCACCTTGAGCATCTGGAGTTGATTCGTCGGCACCTGCGCCATCCGCTCGGCCAACGCCGACGCGCGCGCGTCGAGCTCGTTCTCCGGCATGGTCTCGAGGATTAGTCCGATTCGCGCGGCCTCAGGCGCGGGGATTTCGTCGCCGGTCAGCAGGTAGCGCTTGGCGCGTTCGAGGCCCATTCGATAGACCCACATCGCGGTGGTCGGCGTGCCCCACACTCGCGACGGCGGATATCCGAACGACGCCGACTCCGCCGCGATTATCAGGTCGCTGCATAGCACCATGTCGGTGCCTCCGCCGATACACCATCCCTGTACGGCCGCGATAGTTGGTTTCTTCGCGTACCACAACTTCATGTACACGTTCACGTATTGGGAGATCATTCCGTAGTCGGCGACCGAGTCCCACACGCGCTTGCGCCCGCGCTCGCCCGACTGCGCGCGCGTGGACGATTCGAGCGCGTAGCCGGCGCAGAATGCGGGCCCCTCAGCGCGGAGCAGGATCACATGGACATCGTGGTCCGCGTCGACGCGATCGATCGCGCCCGAAAGCTCGTCGCGCAGTTCCGGAGTGATCGTGTTGTACTCAGCGCCGCGCGTGAGAGTGATAACGCCAACGCCGTTGCGAGTCTCGATACGGAGCGTCTTCATGGGGACGCATATAGCAGCATGCGCCCGCATCGCAACAGCGCCTCGTCACAATACTTTCACGGCGTACTTATGGTGTAAGTCACTGACAAGGTTCGAGGACAAATGACCCGTCGTCGCGTTGATTGCATCCGTGTTGCGTATAACTGCCGACGAGTTGCCCCGTACTTAGGCAACCTAAGGTGTTTGCCGGACAGTACGTGGCATCTGCGTTCAAGTGACAGGATGTCCCGCGAACTTCCATAACCAGATGGACGGCGGTGCCTGCGATCTTCCCGGTGAGCCCTCCTCGATCACCCTGATTAGTTCCTTCTATACTCGTTTTGTATTTCCCCTCGAGGTGAGCACGCTTTTGATGAACGGTCGTTGTGATTGTCCCGTTCACGAGATTGAACGCATCAGAGAAACCTCCGCACCACGACCCAGCGATATTGTAATAGGCCGGCGTTGGTGTCGCCGTTGGCGTCGCAGTTGCTGTCGGCGTGGGCGACGGTCGCACCTGTGCTCCCGAGCCAATCGCGTACAAGGTTCCGTTCTCGGAATGCACGTAGATCGTCCCGTCGGGACCGATGGCGAGCGAAGAACTGGCGGCTGAGGCGCCCGGGCCGGTGAACTTCCATTTGATCGTTCCGTCCGGATTGAACGCGTAGAGAGTGTCCGGGTTCCCATGGAGATAAATGGTGCCTTCGGCTCCGATGGCAGCTGACGAACCTATTCCGTCACCGCTTTGCGGAGGAAAGCTCCATAACAGAAACCCGCCATATCGGAGTGCGTAAAAGGTGCCGTCTGAGGAGCCGAAATAGATGTTGTTCTTAAGATCGACCGCTGCGGTTGAGATAACCGGACCTCCGGTCACATACTGTCCTGTCGGGCCGGTCCCATCCAGCGCGTTGCAGTTCTCTTCACATCCGACATAGGGAGGGTTGCCGACGTTGGGATTGTTAGGATCCACCGTCGGTGATGAGGCGCCACCGGCAAAGCTGCAGACGGGATCGTTGTAGTTTCCGTGATAGCCACCGTCGATGCTGAACCCGAAGTAGCCACATCCGTCCGAGACGAAGAGATCTCCGCCTGGGGAAATGGCGGGTGAACCCGACAATTCGTCTGGCAACGGGTATGTCCACTGTTGAGTGCCATCGGGATTGACGGCGAACATAGATGTTCCCCCGATGAAGATAGTGCCGTCGCTGCCTATCGTCGGCGAGTCCACCAACATCACCGCCCCGTTTCGGTCGGTACCTGTGAAAACCCACTTTTGCGTTCCGTTGGGATTGAGCGCGTAGAGGTTCCCCCCGATGACCACGTAAATGGTGCCATCGGCGGCTACCGCCGGCGTCGAGACCGGTGCGTTCACATCCGGAGTCGGGTGGAAGGTCCACAAGACCGTTCCGTCGGCAGGGCTGATTGCCCAGAGTTGGTCCTCACCCGCTCCGACGTAGATGGTGCCATCTGCCCCAATCACCGGAGATGAGTCGAAGCCGCCAGTCGTGGGAACGGAGACCTGCCATTTGAACGCGCCGGTGGTTCCGCTGGTGTCGACCGAGCTCTGACCCGTGTGCGACATATCGTGCTGAAACATCGGCCAGGAACTCGAGGCGAGTTGCGCTCCTGCGTCGGCGAGCAAAGTCGCAAACGTGAGCACAGCGATGAAGAGTACTATGTAGGATCGAAGGCGCCGCGTATTCCCCCCCGCTAACCTTTCATGCAGTCGCCCATTTCATTTATCTCATTGCGATGTCCGCAACAAACAGAGGTCTGAGTCGCGAAACCTTCAATGTCGCGCGTTCAGTTTCGATGTTGCGCATACGCTCCTGCGCCTCTCCCTTCGGGAGAGGTCGTCGCGCGCCAAGCGCGGCGGGTGAGGGCGCCCGCCCGTTCTCGCTGCTCGCCGCGAGGATTTCCTCCACTGGGCAAACTGAAATCCGTGCCCAACGTCCGAAGACGAGAACGCGCTACGTCGTGAACGTGAACGGACCAATCGCCATCCTCGCACGTGCTTTTTTGTGTCATTCCGAGCGAAGCCGAGGAACCCCGGATCTTTCTCGGCGCAAAACACTTCGACTCCGCTGAGGGCACGCGGAGCTGGGCTGCTCCGAATTCAATATGCAGTTGCGCACACCTCTCCCTTCGGGAGAGGTCGTCGCGCACCAGCGCGACGGGTGAGGGCGCCCGCCCGTTCTCGCTGATCGCCGCAAGGATTTCCTCCAATTGGCATGGATCAACCTATCGTCAACAAGCAGCTTAGGTACTCACACCATGTGTCACGGTGACGGCGTTGGAGGTGGCGGTGGAGGAGACGGACCTCCCATGGGGGCGCCAACCATGTGCGCTTTAAATCGTGACTCATTGGAAGGTTCGCTGTTCATAAGACTTCTCGAACAGGCAAAAGTCACAACTGCCAGCAGAACCGCGGCCGAGAGTGTCGCAAGCCGCCAAATCCGCTTACGCGAAGTCTCCCGAATCAAGCGCCGTCCCGGTTCCGGCTCGCATTTAACTGAATCATAAAATCCAACAGGCGGAGTTTTCATGAACAGCCCCTCATCCTTGCGCAGGCCCTCGCGGAGTCAAGTTTCGTTGTCAGAGGAAGATGAGATGCCTCACAACAACGCTAGCCGTTGAGATAGTCAAGCCCACCCCGCGCAATTCAGAGAATGAGACAGTAGTTCGGCTGGCATATATGACCCCAAGCACGAACATCGAAAGAACCATAAGCACCGATGCAAATACGATATCCAGGGCAGCTGCTCTGATGCCCCAATGTTGCCGTAGCACCACACTGGTAAGCCCGCTCGCAACTACTCCCAGCACGCTCGCCGGCAAAACGTACGCTATTAGGACGAAGAAGAGGATCATTGCTGAACTGAAAGGGATAATAGTTCGCTACCTCCCGCGCAGAGCGCAGCTATGTTGGCAAGGAAGTTCTTCCATATCGCAATGTCCGCAACAAACCGAGGTCTGAGTCGCGAAGCCTTCAATGTCCCGCGCTGGTTCAGTTCGATGTCGTGCACACACCCCTTACGCCTCTCCCTTCGGGAGAGGTTGTCGCGCTCCGCGCGACGGGTGAGGGCGCCCGCCCGTTCTCGCTGCTCGCCGCGAGGATTTCCTCCACTGGGCAAACTGAAATCCGTGCCCAACGTCCGAAGATGAAAACGCGCTACGGCGTGAACGTGAACGGACCAATCGCCATCCTCGCACGTGCCTTTTTGTGTCATTCCGAGCTAAGCCGAGGAACCCCGGATCTTTCTCGGCGCAAAACACTTCGACTCCGCTGAGGGCACGCGATCGTCTCCAGCAGCGCAGTATCGCCCGCCGCGCCCGCCCCATGGATCGTGGTCGAACTTCAGATCTTTGCACTTGTCGGCGCGCGCGACGCCGCCGATCGATAAGGTCGCAAGCGCAATCAGGAGAGCAACCAGAGTAGGGTGCAGCGTTCCGCCACCGCGCGTGCGCGCGGCGCATAAAAGCGCAGGTGCGATCTTCCGCAGCGCTTTCATCCCCCGGAATCAGCGGCCCTCGGAATCAGCGCACGGATAATTACTAAATCAGACCGCGAACGTCCAATCCGCCGCTGCGCTGCTTGACGCACCGAGCTCAGGACAACGGTTGTCCAACTAACCCGCTACAATAGGGTTCGTGTTGAACAGCAACAATTTCCTCACTGCAAAACTTGGTTGTCAAAACTCGACCGCCGAGACTCGCCGGCAAGACTCGGCAAGGCACGAAAAACAGCCCGATCCGGAAAAAATGTCAGGCGGCTTTGGGCTTTTTCTGGACTGGCGGCGTTGTATTGCTCATGCGGCGGTGCACTTCCTCGTCGCTCATCGTCCAGATGCGATCGTCGGCGGGATAATCCATCAGCGGCTTCGACGGATCGGGTTTGGGCTGCGCGACTTTGCCGCCTTTCGATTCGAACGCCGCCGGATGCTTGTACTTCTCGACCTCATCAGGACTGATTCCCGCCAGCGCCATCACCTCGGGATCGATCCACGCTTCGGCATCGATCGAGCCGCCCTCCGAGGTCGAGAACTCGAGCATGATTCCCTCCGGCGCGGCCAGGTAAATCGACTTGCAGAAACCGTGATCGAGCGGACCCATGATCCAGTGACCACGCGCGCGGACGCGGTCGCGAATCGCCATCAGGTCTTCGTAGGTATCGACGTTGAGCGCCAGATGTTGCATCGCACCGGGCGCGACGTTCTGCGTGGTATGCCCGGCGTGCGAGACGCCTTTGATCGGTTGAATCGTCGCGACCTCGGGATGCTGCACGAAGGCGATCGACGAGCTGTCGCTCATCTTGAGGAAGCCGTGGAAGGTGTTGTCGACGCCGTGCATCCAATAGAGCGCGACCAGCTCCATCCCGACAACGTCGGTGAAGTATTCGATCTGCTTCTTGATGTCCTTGGTGCAGATGGCGAGGTGGTGAACTCCGTTGGGTAGACCCATGATGGCGACCTCCGCGAGTGGTATTTCACTTGTGCCACAACGGGCAGAAGAAAGGAATCAGATCGGGGTCAGCCGATTATTTTGTTTAGCGGGTACTCGACGATTCCGACTGCGCCGGCTGCCAGCAATTTTGGGAACAACTCACGGACGGTGTGCTCCGCGATGACGGTCTCGACCGCCAGCCATTCTATTCCCTTGAGCGCGGGCGACGGGTACAGATGCGAGATCGTCGGCGCGGTGATCGAGGGCAGCAGCGCGATTACCTTCTCGATGTTTTCTTTGGCTACGTTCATTTTGATCCCGACCCGGTTCTCGGCGTCGAGCGCGCCGCGGATCAGCACGCCCAGCTGGCGCGTCTTGGCCTGCTTCCATGGATCGGCCCATGCCTGCGGGTTCGCGACCAGGACCGGATTTGAGATCAACAGCTCCTCGACGATGCGAAGACCGTTGGCGCGCAGCGACGAGCCGGTTTCGGTGACGTTGACGGCGGCCTCGATAATTCCTTCGGCGACCTTGGCCTCAGTCGCGCCCCATGAGAATTCAACTTCAGCTTTGACTTTACGTTCGGCCAGGATTCGTTTGACGAACTGAACGATCTCGGTCGCGATTCGCTTGCCCTCGAGATCCTCGAGTCGCTTGACCGGCGAGTCGTCGCGCACGCAGAGCACCCATCGCGAGGGAGTCAGCGTGGCCTTGGCGTAGACGAAGCTTTCGACCTGATGCAGCCGGACGTTGTTCTCCACGATCCAGTCGCTGCCGGTGATGCCGGCGTCGAGCGAGCCGTCGGCGATGTACCGGGGCATCTCCTGCGGGCGCAGGATACGGCAACTCAGTTCGGGATCGTCGACGCTCGGGATGTAGGAGCGCGAGCCGACCGAGATGCGCCATCCCGATTTGCGCATCAGCTCGAGCGTCTGATTCTCCAAGCTGCCCTTGGGGATTCCGAATTTCAGAACTTTATCAGCCGGCATCTGATTGACGTTCTCATGCCTTTTTGGCTTGATGTCCGTAGCCGGGGCCGTACTTGGCCGGATCGACTTTGCGTTGCTCGACGATTTTCCATTCGCCGTTGTCGAGGACCCGGAAGAAGCATGACTCGTAGCCCTCGTGACAAGCGGCGCCGTCGCCGCGCTGCTCGACTGCGATCACAAGCGCGTCGGCGTCGCAATCGACGCGTATTTCGCGGACGATTTGAAAGTTTCCCGACTCCTCGCCCTTGCGCCAGAGTTTCTTGCGCGAGCGCGAGAAGTAGCACGCGCGTCCGGTCGCGACGGTCTCTTCGAATGCCTCGCGGTTCATGTAGGCGACGGTGAGGACGCGATTGCTCAAGTGATCGACGGCGATCGCCGCGACCACGCCGCCATTTTTGTCGAAGTCTATTACCGCCGATGGGTTCCGGGTTTCCATTGCCGTTGCAAGACGTACTCGCCGTCCATGAAGTCGATTGTCGAATCAGGAAGTATCCGAGAAAGCGGGGCGCGATTCAACGCGCCAGGGGTGACCCCTGGACCCAGTGGCCGGAGCGGCTCCGATGTCGCCGCGGATCCTGTGGCCGAAGCTGCTGAACGGGCGCTACGCCCAAACGCGCTTCCAGACAAGGTAATCAGCCTGTTCCCTATTTGTAACCATACGAGTAGATTACCCGATGCTATGGCATCGGATGGTCCGCTCCCTTTTTCTACTACTGCAAGGGACGAGCTTCACGTTGTTCTCCGCCGCGACATTATTGGTTCAGTAGCAAGGGCGAGCTTCGCACTGATGGCGCTAGCGACTTCTATCGCAATCTGCGCGTGCCGGATTCCAGGAAAGTCGCCCGCCGCGAACTACAAGAACGTCGCCCAGTTCAATTTCGACGTCACCGACGGACCTCATCAGTTTCATATCGTCGGATACCTGACTCATACCGAGGAGCAGGGTAGGCGGCCGGGATTGCTGGTCCTCAATGGAGAGCAGGACAGCGTCGAGAAATGTCTCCAGATGAGCCAGAGCGTCGCCGCGATGGGAATCCAGGTCGCGTGCGTGAATCTACCCGGCTACGGCGGGTCGTCAGGCCCCAGCCGATTCGTCGGGGAACCATCGGTGCTTGCGTCGCGCCGGGCCCTCGACTTGCTGGCCGCGCGCAATGACGTCGATTCGACGCGGCTCGCGGTATGGGGACTCGGGCATGGCGCCGTCGCCGCCGGTCTGCTGATGGACTACGACACGCGTCCGCGCGCGCTGATCCTGCAATCGGGATGCTACGACATGGTGTCGCTGTGGCCCGAAGCGCCGCTGCGCACCAAGCTTTCGATCCTGCGCGAAGTATGGCCGAGCAAGCGGGTGCTGAAAGAACGCAGCGTGATGGCGCATCTGCCGCCCAAGCTGGAGATCAGCGTGCTGATCATGCACGGTGAGCGCGACAACAATATGCCGGTGCGGCAGGCGGTGAAGCTGGCCGACGCGCTGCGTGCACGCGGCGCGAAAGTATCGACGCTGTACTTCCCGCAACTGTCGCATGACCTGGGCAAGAAAGCTGAGCCGGAAATGCGCGCATTCCTGCGCGACAATCTGCTCGCGACCGCGAACGCGGCTGCTTCGTAAGATCCGGGCAAATAATTCACTAATTTAAGTGTGAAACCGGCGGCGGTTTCACACTTCCGCCGGCAGGGGCCATGCCCCTGCACCTGAGTGAGGAAAAATCAGGATGCGGGCTTCGCCCTGTTAGGAGGGTTTGGGGCAGCCAGTGAGCGATGCGGTTATTTGCTGGCGTCTACGTTGTTGTCGGGACGGACGGCGCGATCGAAGCCGGGGAGGATCGCCTGGATGAATGCGTTGTGGACCACTTCGACGAACGCTTGCCAGTTGGAGATATCGGGCCCGGTGAGTTTGCCGGTCAGGTCGACCTTGGTTGCGACTTGCTGGGTGCTGCGATTCTTGAAGAGATGGGAGGCGCCGCCGATCATTAACTCCTTGGCCTGATGCAGGACGCCGGTGCCTTTGTCTTTCTGGTAGTTGTAAACCTGGAGGTTCGAGAACATCGGCTTTACATAGCCACTGATCTCGCGGTCTCTTATTTTGATCTCGGAGAAGACGGTGAACTGGCCGGCCGCGACGTCGAATCGCCCGTAGGCGCGCAGAATGTCGTTCATCGAGGGCATGTCAGTGTTTTGGACCGCGAGATTCACGTCGACCGCGGGTCCATTTTGGCTGGCAAGACAATTACCCGACAGGCTGGTATCGCCGGAGCCCATGAACTTGCCGCGAAGAGTGAGAGCCGCTGGCCCCTGGTGCTGATGGTTGGACAGATTCTTCAGGGTGAGGTCGCTGTCGGCGAGAAATAGCCGATAGGCCGGCTGTTTGGTCTGGTCGGTATACGAGAAACTGCTGTTGGTGACGTCGAACTCACGCACGCTGATATCGACCGCCGGCCGGTTGTTCTGCTTCTCGATCTGCTTGCCGGTTGCCTCGACGCGCTTCGCCTCGGCTTGCTGAGTCGAAGGCGCATGAAGGTAGCCGAGCGCAACTTTATCTACGGTCGCATTGTCGACCTCGACTCGGGTCACCTTAGGCGAGTACTCGAGCAGGCCGTTGCTGGACAGCTTGCCGCCGGATACGGCCACATTGATCTGGCGAATCTGGGGATCGAACGCGCTCAGCGGTACGTTCTCAATCGTGTACTGCGCGCGAGCACCGGGGAAAGGCTCTTCAAGGAAGTTGGCGTGGCCGTCGATAGTTGCCTTGCCGGTGTCGAAGATCACCAGGTTAGTGTGGAACTTGGACGGGTAGGCGTTGTTGGGCGCGTGGATGTTGCGGATGTTATCGGTCGTGAAGTTGAGCCGCGCCAGATGGAGGGGCGGATTGATCGCATCCTGGATATAGACGACATCGCCGCTATCGATAGTGAACCGGTTGATCTTGAATGGGTAGGCGGCTTCGAGCGCGTCTTGCCATCCCTTTTGCCGGAGCGGGACGTTGGATTTCTTTTCCGCGACCAACTGGGTCTGATCGATGTGAACCTTCGGATGCGAAAGGAGCACGTCGGCCACTACCCGCCGTGAGAAAAGCTCTTTCACCTGGATGTGGAAGCGCATCATCGGAATGTCGGCGACGGCCGGATTCGGATGCGCCTGCTGAATGACCTTGAGGCCATTCAAGGTGAGAATTCCGCCTACCATCTGCAGGTGCGCATGTCCGAGCGCGACATGGTAGCCCTTGAGCTTCTGGTTCATCGCGATTTGGGTTCGCGCCCGTATCATGTCATCGAGGAAGAACGACGCGATGAACAAAGCGACAATCAGAGCCGCGAAGACGCCTCCGATCCAGAACAGAATCGGATGTTTCCGATAGGCGCTCGCCGACGAAACGCGGTAGGGCACGGGCTCTTTTGGGATCTCAGAAAACCCGCGTGTGGTACGGGTGCTCATCGATTTTGCGTCCTCTAAATCAGATCGACTGGGTTTGTGCGGCGTGTGCGTTCGGATGATCGTGACGCTCTCTATCGAGCCGACGCTCTTTGGAGAACGCTCGGATGAAGACGGGAGTCATCCCGAGACCGAGACCATAGAGGAGATGCGCGATGATATACGCCAGCGGCATCATGCTGATCCGCGCCGACATCGTCGGGTTCTGGTACGGCAGCACATACAAATCCATCGCCACCCAGATAGCGATTGCAAAGATGAATCCCGCGCACATCGCTGCGATTGTCGAAGTTCGTCGGGAAATAAACATCGCGAATAGAATTCCGACGACGATCGCGGATCCCATTTGAATGAGCGCGCCAGCCAGGATCGCGTCGGGGCCTATCACCAACGCTTCGACCCCGTACACGAACGCGCCGAGAGCTTTGAGCGGCATCATCAAATCTGTACCGATGGACTGCGCATAGCCCATCATGAACCCGATCATGAGGAGGCCGCCGATTGTTCCCGCGACGATCCCCGCGGCTAATCGTGCGCCCGGCGACGTGCGCGAAAAGGGCGCACTGTCTTCGCTAATTGTTTCTCGGATAATTGTCACTCGTTGTTCAGCCATGGATCGGATTGGCCTGGCCAGAGGCCTGCTCCTTATTCATAAGAATTTGAGCGAGTTCTTTATGCTGTTCGAGGATCGGAACCATCTTGTCGATCAACGCCTCGAGTTCGTCGTTGCTGGCGTCCTCGCGCGCTTGCTGGAGCTTGCGGATCAGTCGATCGTGATCGGCACTGGCCTGCTGCAAGAAAATCTTGTCGAATTTGGCGCCGTTAGCGGACTTCATTTTCTGCTCGACGGCTTTTTCATCGGCGCTCTCGTGAGCCGCGCGGCGTACCGCTTTGAGACTTCCACTTCCGCTCTTCTGCGCCATCGCAATTACCATCTGATCGAGACTGGTATGATCCTGGACCAGCTGATCGGCGTAAGAGCGAACCCCGCTAGTCGAACCTTTTTCCCGGGCGATCTTGGCCATCTCGACTTCCATCAGGTTGTTCTGATGTATCTGCGCCAGAACCATCGCAGTGTTTGCCTTGGTCGATGCTTCAGGCGATATCTGGGCGCGCGTCGCTGACGATTTGGCGCGAATCGCTTGCGCACTTGGCGCTGCGGTTTCAGGAGCCGGAGCGGCAATGGCCGCGGGCTGCGGCGCTTGCTGATGCGATGCGCATCCAGACAGGAGGACAAGGACGACCCCCGTGATGAGCAATTCTCTGGTGCCAAAATAATTGCGCAAAGTATTCATTGAACTGCTCCTGGCCGGAGGTCTTTATTCGAAGTGCCTGATTCGAGGTGCCTGGAACCGCGCGAATCGGTGATGGTGGGGACGGCGCCAAACGCCTTCGGCGTATTTTGGTCCTGACTCTGAAGAGGCAAGAAGCATGCCCTCGAATTTCCAAGCGAATCGAACGATCACGCTCCTGTACCGTGAAGGAATTTTATTCACAGAATCGATTCCTCTTAGGCCCCAGGATCAGCCAGCCAATTTGACCGATTTCGCTTTACTTCGAGGAATCCAACCTTCATCGGCGGAGTATTGGGAGAGATAGTCAGCCACCTGATCGGCGCTCTTGCCGGCCAGGTATTCGATCTGCGACGCGTAGATCTTCTGTCCGCTCGACGCCGCATCCTCAACCGCGGTGATCAAGGTGACCGGTCCCACCACGAACTCCCCAACTCCCATCGCGGGTAAGAGCCCCGGCATCCTTCCGCTGTCGGCGTAGGTGGTGAAGGAGAGCACTTCGGCGCGCTCCCCACGCATCACGCGATACACATGGACCTCAGTCACGAGGCTCGACTCTCCGGCGCCAAGACCAACTGCGATGCGGGTGAAGCGATTGCCTTCATCGACGTGGCTCAGACGGCCGGTGACGAGGAGCGTGTTGTCGTACAAGGGCATATCGCTGTCGTGCGGGATTCGCACCGCCGGTAGACCCATCCTGGCGAGGTCTTTCGCGGCGTGGGCCGAAAGGTTCGCGGATACATCGCGACCGATCGCGACGCGACGCTGCTCTGCTGAGCTACGTCGGAACAGATCGATTCCCCGATGAAGCGGGCTGCCATTTTCGTGCACCGACGACGGCGCGAAATCGAAATCGCGAACCGCAACCTGCACCGGAGGAGTTTGCGCCGTGTCGAGGGCGTCAGAGACAGCGACCGGGTTGGCAACCTCCGCGGGTCGGGGAGTCAGTGAAACCTTGGCGCATGCGACGAATACCATCGCCAGCGCTAGATAAATGGAAATTCGTGCTGCGGGCCGGATGTCATTTACGTGAAAAAAGCGGATGTGAAAAAAGCGCATGTGATCACCTCCGTGACGTGCACGACCTGGCGATCAAGGAAGCAAACAATGATCCATCAGAATTTCGCAGAACTGCGAGACTCGCTGCGCGGCGTAAAGAGAACCCGTGTAGAAAGTCTGCGAGTCGCCGCCCACGAAACGACCGCTGCTGCCGTGCCGTAGCGTGCGTAATGACAATGAAATCAGTCAGGACGCGACGCTGTCGCTCATAGTCAAGATTTAATATTGCGTCGAACGGCTTACGGCGATTTCATAATAGAAGGCTACGTACGCAGCCATTTACTTTTTTACTTTGGCGCGCGCAGTTTCGGGGTTAACGCGCGCCAAAGCAACCCACCCCGCGTTCGGGAGGAAATCGAATGCGTTACAGGGAGATTGCAGCGGCGAGCTTGATCTGCTCGCTCGTCACAGTTGGGGCGTGGGTCGCGACCGCGCGCGCGGAGGGCGACGTCCACAAGGTCAATCACGTAATCATCATCATGCAGGAGAACCATTCGTTCGACAATTATCTGGGTGTGTTGCCTTACGCGCCCGGCAGCCCGTACCACGCAGGCGCCTGCAAAAACAGCGATCACGCTTGCGTCGACGGTCTTAGCTGCACTTTCGACATGTCGGGCAACCTGACCTGCAGCAACTCGAACCTCGACGACGACGGCAGCACCGTCAATTCGTTCCACGATTCAAACTACTGTCCGGGCCCGGACCTGCAGCACGACTGGCAGGGCGCCCATGGCGAAGCCAACTTTTCGAATCCGGCCGCCGCGCTGGCGACGACGCTCAACAACGGCTTCGTGCTGGTCAATGACCTGACCGAGCAGATCGACGCGCTCGAGTCGGCGACCGACGACGATACCATGGGCTTCTACACGCAGGACGATCTGCCGTTCTACTACCAGTTGGCGCAGACCTTCGCGATCGACGATCGCTACTTCTGCTCGGTGGTCGGGCCGACTTTTCCGAATCGGTCGTATGAAATGGCGGCGACCTCGTTCGGCCATGTGACGACCAACGAGATCTTTCCGCCGGGCATCAACCCTTTGAACCCGGCACCGCTCAACACCAGTATCGGCTACCAGCCGGTCACCGGGTCGATCTTCGATCTGCTCGATGCGTCCAATATCCAGTGGTTCAACTATTTCGAGGATCTGCCGACTTCGGTAATTTTCCGCGGCAACCACGTTCCATTCCTGGTGGCGCATGCGCGCTCGGTATTTGGCACTAGTCCCTTCGGCGGGCAGAGTTTCATGGCTGCCGCGGCCGCCGGGACTCTGCCTCCGGTGTCGTTCGTCGATCCGTCTTTTGCGCCCGATCAAAATATAAATGGCACGATCTATGAGACCGACGAGCATCCGCCGTTCGACATCCGTGCCGGCGAATTCGTCACCTCAGAAATCATCAACGCCGTACGCAACAGCCCGAACTGGAAAGACACGGTTATCTTCCTGACCTACGATGAGCACGGCGGATTCTATGATCACGTGGCGCCGCCAGCGGCCGCGCAAGGCGGAGCGCTCAATCCTGACGGTATCGATCCGGGTCTATGCGAAGACAATTCCAACCCGCCGGCGAGCCTGATGCCGGGCGGCGGCGCGGAGTGCGAATTCAGCGAGAGCGATGTGGCGGCGATCTGCGCGACCTTCACCGAGGAGACCGCGCCGTATCCGGCGGAGTGCGCGAATTTCAACCAACTCGGATTCCGCGTGCCGTTCATCGTGATCTCGCCGTTTGCGAAGCCGCATTACGTCTCGCATACGGTGGGCGATCACACCTCGATGCTGGCATTTATCGAGCAACGCTTCCTGCCCGAGGGGGCGCATCTTACGCTCCGCGACCAGAACGCGAATCGGCTGCAGGACATGTTCGACTTCAACGGCTCGCCGTCGCTCAACGCGACTATCTCGACGGCGCCAGCGCCGGTGGTGGGCGAACATAATTGTCCGTTTCCCTGATCGTCGGCCAAGGAAGCTGGCGGAATGAAAAATGGGGCCGGTGGAAAAATCCATCGGCCCCAATCTTTATTTTATCCGATCGCTTTTAGCGCCTCGATCACTTCGTCGGTGTGACCGTTCACTTTCACCTTCGCAAAGACGCGACGCACGATTCCCGATTTGTCGATCACGAAGGTGGTCCGCTCGATTCCCATGAACTGGCGTCCGTAGAGCGACTTCATTTTGTAAACGCCGTAGAGGCCGGTGACCTTGTGCTCGGGATCGGCGAGCAGCGGGAAGTTGAGTCCGTGCTTGTCGGTGAATTTGGTGTGCGAGGCGCTCGAATCCGCGCTCACGCCGACGACTGTTGCGCCGAGCGCGGCGATCCGGCCGTTGTGATCGCGAAAGCTGCACGCTTCGATCGTGCATCCGGGGGTCATGTCCTTGGGGTAGAAGTAGAGAACGAGGTTGTTGGCACCGAGGAGATCTTTCAGCGCGACGGTGTTGCCGCTTGCGTCGGCCAACTGAAATGCGGGCGCTTTCTTTCCTTCGAGTGTCGCGCTCGATCCCTTCGCGGCCTTGGCGGAGATTCGAGGCGAGGATTTGCTTTCAGGTTTTTTCGATACCTTGGGAGCAGTCTTCTTCGATTTTGGCATAGCGATTCATTTAGTCGCGCTGGTCGTCTGTGGCAAATACCCGACGTGGACAACGGAGCCGCTCGCGTATTTGGTGCGGGGGCGGACCTCCGCAAACCCTTGTCCAGCAAGGGTTTCATGACCCCTAGTTGACGCGCTGCCAATCACACCTTAGACTTGGTCCGCGCTGACAGTTTTCCGACCGATTGCACCCACCAATGGCCGTATACACCGAGCTGAGCAAACCCTTCCTCAAGGAACTGGCCGACGACTATGGTCTCGGCCGAGTCAGCAGCGCCGCCGGCATCCCGGAGGGATCGGTCAACACCAACTACGTGCTTGAAACCGCCAAGGGCAAGTTCCTGCTCCGAGTGGACGAAGTCAAAGGCGAGAACGAGCTCAAGCGCGAGATCGATTTGCTGTCGTTTCTGCGCAAGCACGGCTTTCCATGCCCGCATCCAATGCAGGATCGGATGGGCCGCTTTTACCGCAATTCCAACAATCGATGCGTGTCGCTGTTCAAGTACCAGGAAGGCAAGGTGCTGCTTCCGGCGCGCCTTAAGCCGAGCCAGCTCGAAACCATCGGACGCTCGCTCGGCGATCTGCACGTGATCGGCAAGGCGTACAAGAAGGGAATCGACAACCGCTTCAGCTTCGAGCGAATCGCGGATCTCTACCTGAGCGTGCGCTCGCGGCTGCCGAACTATTTCCGCAAGATTTGCCGGACGCTCGACGACGAGGTCGAGTACCTGACCCGTTATCTGGAAGGCAAGCTGCCCAAGGGCGTGATCCACGGCGATATCTTCGCCGACAATCTGCTTTTTCGCGGCGAGAAGCTTACCGCGATGCTCGATTTCGACGCCGCATGCCGCGGCAAGTTTATTTTCGATATCGCGACCGCGGTCAACGCGTTGTGCTTCGTCGATGGCGCGTACTCGCTCGATCGGTTCCGCTACCTGCTCTCGGGGTACGAATCGGTGCGCACGCTGTCGCTGGCCGAGTGGGACGCGTTCCCGAATGAACTTCGATTTTCCTCGTTGCGTTTCACGGTGACCCGTCTGCACGATTTTTTTCTCCAGCCGATGGACGGCAAACGCCGCGTGGACAAGGACTTCCGCGAGTTCTTCGATCGCCTGCGCGTGCTCCGCCGCGAGCGCGAGGGCGGGATGGAGCCGCTCTTGATGGCGATGGCGACCGGCTACGACTACCGCAAATATCAGAAGGTCAAAGCAACCGAGCGCCGCCAGGCGTAAGGTTCCGGCCGAGTCGCGAACCCCCCGCGGAGAAATCCGTTGCCGCCAATTCTCGACAGCCTGAACGCGGACGCGCCGGCGCTGTGGCTCGAAGTCTCGCCGCCTCGCGGAATCAATCCGGCGCCACTGCTGAAGAAGCTGGCTGCGCTGGTCGGACACGTCGACGCGATAAATCTTACCGACAACGCCCTCGGCAAAATAAAGATGTCGGCGCTGGTCTTCGGCGCGAGTATCAAGGAGCGCCTGAAGCTGCCGGTGGTGCTGAACGTATCGTGCCGCGACCGCAACCGTTTCGCGTTGAAGTCCGATTTGCTGGGCGCGGCCGCGCTCGGAATCGACGCGGTGGTCGCGCTGCACGGCGACAAGATTCCGCCCGGCGCCGACGGCAGCGTGATCGTCTCGCATGATATCGACGCGTACGGATTGCTCGCGATGATCGCCGACTTGAATCGCGGCGACACCGGCGAAGGCAAGCCGGCGCTCAAGATGCTGCCGGCGCTGGTCGCGGGTGCGGTCGCAAATCCAAATCGGAAAAATATCGAGCGCGAGTTCGAGCTGCTCAAGCGCAAAGCCGGCGCCGGCGCGCGCTTCGTGATCACGCAGCCGGTCTTCGACGCCGAAACCGCCCGCTCTTTTATCGCGCGCGCCAACGAATTGGGAATCAAGACGATGCTCGGAATTTTGCCGGTCAAGCGTGAGGCGATGGCGAACTACCTGATCGACCGGGTAAAGGACTTGAGCGGCGCGCGACCGCATCTCGACAGATACGGCGGAATGAGCGAAGAACAGGTGCGCGCGGTTTCAATCCGCGAGAATATGGCGCTGATGAAATCGTTGGCTCGCGAGGTGGCCGGATTTAACATCATGAGCGGCGGCGGCCCGTCGCTGGCGATCGAGCTGGCGATTCAATTCAGCCAATGGCGCAAGGAGAGCGGCGCATGAACCGTACTGATTCGAACGGGGCACGGTCCAAACGTGGCGTAAATAATAAGCCGTATCCGGATAAGGATACGGACAGTCTCGAAGATGCGGTCCGCGTGATCCTGCGCCATATGGGCGAGGATCCGGATCGCGACGGCCTTAAGCGAACGCCCGTGCGGGTCGCGAAGGCATACGAGTTTCTGACCAGCGGCTACGCGAAAGATCCCAAGACCGCAATCAACGGCGCGCTGTTCAGCGAACAGGATTATCAGGAAATGATCCTGTGCAAGGATTTGGATTTCTATTCGCTGTGCGAGCATCACCTGTTGCCGTTTATGGGCAAGGCGCACGTTGCATACCTGCCCAATCGCAAAATCGTCGGAATCTCGAAGCTCGCGAGGATGGTCGAAATATACGCGCGCCGGCTCCAGGTGCAGGAGCGGCTGACCACGCAGATCGCGCAGACCCTGATGGAGGAGATCGATCCGCTGGGCGTCGCCGTGGTGCTCGAGGCCGAGCATCTGTGCATGCGGATGCGCGGGGTCGAGAAGCAGAATTCCTACGTCACGACCTCGGCGATGCTGGGCGTGTTCCGCACCAATCACGAAACGCGCCACGAGTTCATGCAACTGCTGCGCAACGGCAAACCCTAGCCAGTACGCACAAAGTGTCCAATGCGCACCACGATCGAAATTGACGACCGGCTCATGAAACGGGCGATGCGCGTGTCGGGCGCTCGCACCAAGAGCGAGGCGGTCCGACGCGGGCTCGAACTGATAGTGCGTCTGGCCGAGCGAGAGAGGCTGCTTCGCTCGGCGCGCGGCAAACTCCACTGGGAAGGCGATCTCGCCGCAATGCGCCGCGACCGGCACCTGACCTGATGGACGCCAGTCCCGAACAGCTCGAAGCGCTGGGGCGATATGCGCTGCGCTTTGCCAAGCCGGGACGCACGCTTGGGCTTGGGACCGGGCGCGCGGCGAGCGCGTTCATTCGGGCTCTGGGAGCGAGCGAGATCAAAGTGCGGGGCGTGCCGACTTCCGCCGCGAGCGAGACGCTGGCCCGCGCCGGCGGCATTCCAATCGTCACGCTCGAGGAAGCGGGCACGCTCGATATCGATTTTGACGGCGCTGATGAAGTCGATCCGCGCCTCAACCTGATCAAAGGTTACGGCGGCGCGCTGGTCAGGGAGAAAATTGTAGTCGCATCGTCGCGCCGGTTTATCGTGCTGGTCGGCGAGGAAAAGATGGTGGGCAAATTGGGTAGTAGGCGGACCCTGCCGGTCGAAGTGATCCCGTTCGGACTTCCGCTCGCAACCAAAATGATCAAGAGGCTCGGCTTGCGCCCGCGGGTTCGAGAGCACGATGGCAAGCAGTTCATCACCGACAACGGCAACCTGATTCTGGACTGCGGCGTCAGCAATATCGTTAATCCCGCGCGGCTCGATCGCGAGCTGCTTGCGATTCCTGGAGTCCTGGGCACCGGACTGTTCGTCGGAATGGCGGATATGGTCCTGGTCGCGCAAGCGTCGGGAAAAATCGTCGTCCTCAAACGTAAGCGTTAGTCCGATGCCCTCATCGGAGACAGCGCCGGAATCTGAAACCGCGGCGCGGGCAGACCTGGAAAAGATCTTTCGCACCGCGATCGACGCGGTCGATCCGGCGCGGCTGGTCGGCCGCGCGATCGCCGGTGAAGCCGAGGGCGCCGAGCAGATTCCCGCCCTGATCGCGAACGCGGCGCGAGTCTTTCTGTTGGCGATCGGAAAGGCGGCGGCCGCGATGGCCGCAGAGATTGAGCGCCGACTCGGCGAAAAGATCGTCGATGCGATCGCGGTGGTACCGAAACCATCGTCGGGAACTGCGTCCGGCGCGATCGCGCCGCGGTCCAAGGTGCGCGTATATCCAGCGGCGCATCCGATTCCCGACGACTCGTCCGAGGCTGCCGCGCGGGCGGCGTGCGAAATGGTGCGCGCCGCTACGCCTGGCGACCTGGTGATCGTAGCGCTTAGCGGAGGCGCGTCGGCGATGTTTACGATGCCCGCCGAACAGATCGCGCTCGCCGACAAGATTGCAATCAATGAAGTTCTGCTCAAGGCAGGTGCGTCGATTCGTGAGCTGAACGTGGTGCGGAAGCATCTTTCGGCGGTGAAGGGAGGGCGCCTACTCTATCGATGCGGCGGCGCGCGAGTCGCGGGGCTGGTGCTTTCGGACGTACCGGGCAACGACCTCGCGACTATCGGCTCGGGTCTGACGGCGGCGGACTGGAGCAGTTTTGCCGACGCGGTCGCGGTCTTGAAACGGCGCGCCATCTGGGGACGCGCGCCGGAATCGATCCGCGAATACCTCGAGCGGGCAGTCGCGGGCAAATTTGAAGACACGGTGAAGAAAGACGATCCGATCCTGGAACGTGTGATCAATGTAGTCGTCGGCGATAACAGCCTGGCTCTGGAAGCCGCAGAGAGCGCCGCCGCGACGCTTGGCTATCATCCGCATCGGGGGAAGGAGTTGCACGGCGAGGCGAACGACGCAGGCCGCGCGCTCGCCCAATATGTGAGCGAGATCGCCGACAACCGCGTCTGCGTGATAGCCGGCGGCGAGCCGGTGGTGACGGTGCGCGGCGGCGGGCGCGGCGGCCGTGCGCAGCAATGCGCACTCGCGATGAGTATCGAGCTCGCACTGATTGCGCCCGGCCGGCGAATCGCGGCGCTATTTGCCGGCACTGACGGAATCGACGGGCCGACCGACGCCGCAGGTGCCTTCGCGTCGCCGGCATCTGTCGAACGCGGGGTTCGCGCCAGGCTAAGCGCCGAGATGGCGGCGACTCGCAACGACGCCTACAACTTCTTCAAAGCCACCAGCGGCTTGTTCACTACGGGCGCGACCGGGACGAATGTCAGCGACATTTTCATCGCGTTGGTGAACTATTGAGATCAGCTCGGCGCGGGCAAGTTTGTTCTCGGCGGTACCTCAATTTACTGAAGACCATTGCGCTGGAACTCGCCGGTTGGGTCAATCTGCGGCGTTAAGGTTCAAATTTCCCACGCGCCGGCACGCATAACGTTACTAAACACCAAGATATACGTTCTGGCGCTGGTTTGATCATTTGAGTCGATGCGATTTTCTTTAATACAATCTTAGTAAACGTACGTTAGCGACCGTCCTGGAGTTATTGGAGGGAAACAATGAAACAGAGCATCAGAATCGCGGGGTGTATCCTGCTCGCGGCGGCACTCAGTTCGCCGGCTTGGGCGGGGAATGGCAATGGCAAAGGTAAGGGCGGCGGCGCCGGCGGGGGCAGCGGAGGAGGAGAGTCGCAGGCCGGTGGGCTACCGGGCCTGGAAGATCGCGTCGAGGCGGATGAGGTCCTTATAGCCGATCTGCAAGCCGCCGTCGCAACGCTCAACGGCGAGGTCGCCACACTGATAGGCGAGGTCGCCACGTTGACCACCGAGGTCGCCACGCTGACCACCGAGGTCGCCGACCTGGAGGGGCAGAACAACTTTGCGGTGGTTACTTCAGACTGTACGCTCGGTTCTCACAGCAGCAGCGTGCTATCAACAACCGATATCGGGACCGGTACGTGCCAGGTCACTTTCAGCAAGGATGTAGCCGCGTGCTCGGCAGTGGCAACGATCGTTGGCGCGTTCGGCCAGATTACCGTCACCAGCGCAACGAAGACTACCGCTGGGGATAGCTATGATGTCCTCACCGATGTCCCAGCAGGGACGCCGGCGGACGAGTCATTTAACCTGACCGTGACCTGTCCGTAGCGGGGGATGTGCCGAGCCGCCGTCAAGCGACTCGACACAACGTACGCCTCGAAGCCCGGCGGTCTGAACGACCGGCCGGGCTTCGCTTTTCTATTTGCGGCGTTGAATGCCGTCCGCCGATCTCTTAGACCACTTGGGGTGACGAAAAAATCGGGAACTGATCGATCTACCGTGGTGCCTGTTTCATCGCTCAAACCGCGGCGGGTCAAATCTCATCAAGATCGCGAGGTCACGCTGATCCCGGGCGACGGCGTCGGGCCGGAGGTCATGAGTGCGGCGGTCGCGGTGATCGCGGCGACCGGGGTCGAAATAAAGTGGGATCGGCAGGCAGCGGGCGCCTCGGCGTTCAGGCGCTTTGGCACTCCGGTCCCCGACGCGCTTATCGAATCGCTAAGGCGCACGCGAGTTGCGCTTAAGGGGCCGCTCGAGACGCGCGTCGCAGAGGGATGGCGCTCGATCAACGTGCATCTGCGCCGCAGCTTCGATCTCTACGCCAATATCCGGCCGACGATGAGCTTTGCGGGAGTGCATACGCCGTTCCGCAACGTGAACCTGATCGTGGTGCGCGAGAATACCGAGGACCTCTACTCGGGAATCGAGCACGAGGTAGCGCCCGGAGTCGTCGAGAGTATCAAGGTGATCACGGCGCGCGCGTCGAAGCGAATCGCGAAGTTTGCGTTCGAATATGCGCGCCTTCATAAGCGCAAGTCGATCACCGCGATTCACAAAGCCAATATAATGAAGCTCTCGGACGGGCTCTTTCTGAAGTGCGCGCGCGCGGTCGCCGAGCATTATCCGGAGATTCGCTACCAGGAGCAGATCGTCGACGCGGCCTGCATGCGGCTGGTTACCGATCCGGGATCGTTCGACATCCTGCTGCTGGAAAATCTCTACGGCGATATCGTGTCGGACCTGTGCGCCGGACTGGTCGGAGGACTCGGACTCGTGCCGGGCGCGAACTATGGCGACAAGGGCGCGATTTTCGAGGCGGTCCATGGCACCGCTCCGGATATCGCCGGCAAGGGTGTTGCGAATCCGATCGCGATGATCTTGTCGAGCGCGATGATGCTCGACTATCTCGGGCATCAGCAGGTGGGCGACAGGATTCGCGCCGCGACCGGGTCGGTGCTGCGCGCGGGCCGCGCACTGACGCGCGATGTTGGCGGTAAGGCATCGACCAGCGAAGTGACGGGCGCGATCATTCGCGCGATGGAGCGGAGGTGACTTGAAGAGCACGCTCTGAAAGCCGAACACCCCTTCCGTCCGGTTTGAGGCTCCGATAATAGTCACTGCTATGGGAAAGTCTTTGAAGGCCGAGGAACTTGCGGCGCGGATTCCTCCCGGGCAAATCCTGACCGATAAATTTCCGGTCCTGAGCTATGGACCCACACCGCGTTTTAATCCGAAGACCTGGGATTTCAAAGTATTCGGGCTGGTCGAAGAGCCGCTGCGGTTTTCATACGAGGAATTCCGCGCTTTGCCGCTGAGCCGGCAGGTCTCCGATTTTCATTGCGTGACCACCTGGACGCGACTCGACAACGCGTGGGAAGGGGTCAGGATCGCCGACCTGATGGCGCGTGTGAAGCTCAAGCCGAACGCGCGCCACGCGATAATCCATTGCGACGGCGGCTACACCACCAATCTGCCGATCGCCGAGTTGCTCGACGATGACGTGATGCTGGCGTATCGCCATGACGGGCGCGATCTCGATCCCGACCACGGCTTTCCGCTGCGCCTCATCGTGCCGAAACTCTACGGATGGAAGAGCGCGAAGTGGATGCGCGCGATCGAGTTCACCGATATCGACGTGCGCGGATTCTGGGAAGTGCGCGGCTATCACAATCACGCCGACCCCTGGACCGAGGAGCGCTACTCGTTCCAGGAAGACCCGGAAGATTAAAGTGACCCGGAAGACTAAGTAGAATCGTTTTGGGTTCCATCCTGAATCGCGAGAAGAGTCTCGCCCGATTTCGCGACGAGGAATTCGACCTCGCGGTAATCGGCGGCGGTATCAATGGCGCGGCGACCGCGCGCGACGCCGCGATGCGCGGACTCAAGGTCGCGCTGGTCGATCGCGGCGATTTCGCGGGCGCAACGTCGTCGCGATCCTCGAAGCTGATTCACGGCGGATTTCGCTACCTGCCGCAGGGTCAGCTAGCGCTGGTGTACACGGCGCTGCGAGAGCGCGAGCGGCTGCGTCACGTGACGGCGCCGCACCTGGTTCGTCCGATCCAATTTCTGTTTCCGTGTTATCGCGGGCGCGGATTCAATCGCTTCACGATGTCGATTGGACTGACGCTCTACGACCTGTTCGCGCGCGCCGCGTGGGCCGAATGGCATTCGAGCCTGAGCGCTGCGCGGGTGCGCGAGACCGAGCCCGCACTCAGCCGGATGGGGCTTACCGGAGGGGCGACGTACTTCGACGCATGGGCCGACGATGCGCGAATCACGTTTGAAAACCTGCTCGACGCCGATCTGCATGCTGCCGCGGTTGCGAATTACACGGCGGTAGAAGGATTCGTCAGGAACGCGGAGAAGATAACCGCAGCGCGGGTGTGCGATTTGCTCGGCGGCGCATCTTGCGAGCTTCGCGCGAAGAAATTCCTGAACGCGTCCGGGCCGTGGGTCGACGAGATTCGTCGGATGGACGATCCCGCGTCGAAACCTTCCGTGCGTCTGACCAAGGGAGTGCATCTGGTGTTCGCGCGGACGACCTTGCCGGTGCGCGAGGCGATCGTGCTCAGCGACGACAATGAGCGAATCGTGTTCGTGATGCCGCACGATCGCTACGTGCTGGTCGGGACCACCGACACCGACTTTTCCGGCGATCCGGCTAACGTCGCGGCCGATCGCGACGATATCGAGTACCTGCTCGGAGTGCTGGCTGAAAGTCTGCCCGGAATCAAACTGAGCAGTGCCGATGTCGCGTCGAGCTTTGCGGGATTGCGCGCGCTGGTGACGGCAGGCGAGGGCACTGAGTCGCCGTCCAGCGTGCCGCGCGAGGAAGTGATCCTCGAGAGCGCGTCGGGACTCATCACGGTTGCCGGAGGCAAGCTGACGACGCATCGCGAGATTGCGCAGAAGCTGGTCGATCGCGTGATGAAAGCGCTCGGGCAGGCAGCCAGGCGTGTGCCCGACGCTCGCGACCCCGATGCCGGGAGCGCGCCCGCTCGGTCGGGAAGAAGCGGCGGCGAGCGACGACGCAATCATCCGCAAACTCGGACCCGAAGCGGCGGATATTCTGAATTCACGTTACGGCACCCGGGCGCCCATCGTCGCGCGAATCGCGGCCGAGCGTCCTGAACTTGCGGCGACGCTCGCGCGAGGATGTCCCGCGATTGGCGCCGAAGTGGTTCACGCGGTGCGCAATGAGATGGCGCATTCGCTTCACGATTTTCTGGTCAGGCGCACCTCGCTGTCGTGGCGCTACCCGGTCGAAGCCGAAGCGGCATCACCGGCGGTCGCGAGAATCATGGCAGCGGAACTCGGATGGGATCCTGCCCGCGCGGACAATGAGCTCGCCAGCTTCCAGCACGAGCAGGAGCGCCGTCGCGTTCCGGCGTGAGGGTCTGATGCCTCCGCGGGAGTCGCTCGCCTCAGCGAAAAAACGCGCGGTGAGAATTTCGGCGGCGCTCGCGAAGTTGTACCCGACGGCGCGCATCAGCCTGGATTTCAAGACGCCGTGGCAATGCCTCGCGGCGACTATCCTGTCGGCGCAATCCACCGACGCCGGAGTCAACCGCGCAACGCCCGCGCTCTTTCGCGAGTATCCGGACGCGCGAGCGATGGCGAAAGCGGACCCGAAGCGAGTTGAACAGTTGATCGTGACGACCGGCTTCTTCCGGCAGAAGACCAGGTCGCTGATCGGTACCGCGCAATCGCTGGTCGAACAGCACGGCGGCGAAGTGCCGTCCGAGATGGAGCAGTTGGTAAAACTCCGCGGCGTAGGCCGCAAGACCGCCAACGTGATCCTAGGGCACGTCTTTGGGAAGCCGGCGTTCGTCGTCGATACTCATGTGCGACGACTAACGAAGCGGCTCGGATTCACGAAACAGACGGACCCCGACAAAATCGAAATCGAGATGCAGAAAATCCTGCCGCCCGACGATTGGACACCGTTTTCGATGCGTCTGATCCTGCACGGACGCCAGGTCTGTATGGCGCGCAAACCGAATTGCGAGACGTGCGCGGTGTCGACGGATTGCCCGAAGATCGGCGTGAAGACGACCTAACCCGTTCACTCGGTCGCGAGGTCGATTGCGTTGGCGCGCGCGATTTCGCCGAGCCATCGGGCGCTGGGCTTCTCCGTGCGGGCTTGAGTTTTACGATCGACGGCCACCAATCCGAAGGTTGGACGATAGCCCGAGTTCCATTCGTAGTTGTCGAGGAGCGACCAGTAGCAGTAGCCGCGAACGTCGATGCCGTCGCGGATGCATCGCGCGACGCCGTTTAATGCGCGCCGCACGTACTCGATGCGCCTATCGTCCTTGTCGGTGCCGATGCCGTTTTCGGTGACGATCACCGGGACTTTGGCGACTGCGCTCGCCTGCCGGATCGTTGCCTCGAGCGCCTCGGGCCAGAACTCGTAGCCCATCAGTGTCGTCTCGACGCCGGCTTCGGGTCCGAGTGTGCGATCGGCGGCGATGCGGTTTCTTGTGTAGGTTTGCACGCCGATGAAATCGTCTCCCCGCGCCGCTTCGTAGAAGATGTCCTGGCATTCCGCCTTGATGCGATCGCGTCGATCCTCGCCGCCTGGCATCGGCCTGCAGGTCGCCGAGCGCGAGGCAGATGCCGACCGGAAATTTGCCCCGCGACGATTTGAGCGCCGCGGCCGAGAGCCGATGTGCCTCGAGCATCGTGTCGCGCGCCTTCATCTGATCGCACATCATGAAGGGGCGAAGCGATTCGGGTCGGCGCCGATTCTGCGCGCCGCTTCCGCGAGCCACGGCAGGTGCGCCGGGTCAAATTTGGCCGGCAGCGTGCCGATCAGATATTGGTAGGCGCCGAGATTGGCCTCGTTGATCGTGCACGCGACGCCGATCAGGTCGCCAAGATGGCCGGCCGCGCGCTCGCAGTAGGTAGCGAAGCGCTCGGCAGTTTTCCTGTTTTCCCATCCGCCGTCACCGGTGACCCATCGCGGCGACGTGAAATGATGAAACGTCACTATGGGCGTTACCTTGTGCTCGTGGCAGCACGCCAACAGCCGGCGATAGTGATCGAGTTCTGCGGTTGAGAACTCGCCCGGCTCCGGCTCGACGCGGGCCCATTCAATCGAAAATCGGTAGCTGTTGAAGCCGAGCCGCGCGAGCATCGCGATGTCGTCGGCGTAGCGATGGTACTGGTCGCAAGCGTCGCCCGATGGCTCGACGAACGGCGAGCCGGGAGTATGCTCCAGCACCCAGTAGTCGCTGTTGATGTTGCTGCCTTCGACCTGATGGGCCGCGGTCGCGGTACCCCACAGGAAATTTTTCGGAAAATCAAATCGCCCAGTCGCCATCGGCGGGATCCTTTCAATAAAATATCCCTGAAGCTACAGCTAAACCGCGTATTTGAACATCGGGCGCGACGTGCAATAATTCTCGTCCCAGTTTCGTCAAATTGATCACGGTGACCAGTGAACCAGTGATTGCCGGTGATAATCCGATTAGAGGACATAACGGGCGAGGCCAAGGAGCTGTCCTTTGCCGAGCCGGAGCAGGAGATCAATCGTATCCTCGGGCAGGGACCGATCCGCGAGTATCACCTGGAAGGGCCGGTTGAAGTTACGACGTCATTCTATCGCGCGGGCATGGAGCTATTTTTCACCGGCATCCTGAAGGCACGGACCGGCGCGGTGTGCGCTCGATGCGCTGAGGAGTTCGATGCGACCAGCGATCGGCGCTTTCGATTCGTGCTCTCGCCCAGGTCGGTCGGCTATGGCAACGACACTCTTCGCGAAGAGGATCTCGAATTTTCGCTCTACGAGGGTGAGCAAGTCGACTTGAGCCCGCTAATAAGAGAGCAGGTAATTCTCGCGCTGCCGACCCGTCCGCTATGCCAGGAAGATTGCCGCGGCTTATGCCCTCATTGCGGGGCCAATCTGAATCGCACTGAATGCGGGTGCGTCGCCGAAACTTTCGACCCGCGCCTCGAAGCGCTCCGGTCGCTTAAACTGCCGCGCTCCTGATACACTTTACCCCAACATTAGGAAGTAATTCGCCATGCAAGCACCCAAACGCCGAACTTCGCACTCGAAGAAAAATATGCGCCGCGCACACGATGCGCTTCGCGCAGTCAACCCCGGCACCTGCACCTCGTGCGGCGAGCCCGTGATGCCCCATCGCATCTGCCGCCATTGCGGCTCCTACCGCGGGCGCCAGCTCGTCGAGATCAAGGAATAGGCGCGCAAGGTACGCGCCGTGAAAATCGCGCTCGACGCGATGGGGGGTGATCTCGCCCCAAAGGCGACCGTTGAAGGCGCCGTCCTGGCCGCCCGCGACTTCGGCATCGAGGTCGTGTTGGTGGGCGACGGGGAGATCCTTGCCCGCGAACTTGCCGACCACGACGCCGCCAACCTGCCGATTCGAATCGAGCATGCACCCGAAGTTGTGCTGATGGACGACTCGCCACTCGAGTCGGTCCTGTCGAAGCCGCGCTCGTCGATTCACGTTGGACTCGATCTCGTAAAGCGCGGAGACGCGAGCGCATTCGTTAGCGCCGGAAATTCGGGCGCGGTGATGACCGCCTCGATGATGATCCTTGGCAATCTCGCCAACGTCGACCGGCCCGCGATCGCGTCGCTGGTGCCCACCAGCGAGGGCTTCGGGCTCTTGATAGACGCGGGCGCGAACACCGACGTAAAGCCAATCAACCTCGTGCAGTTCGCCGTGATGGGCAGCGTGTATTGGCGCCATGTGCGAAACGTTTCGCGGCCACGAGTTGGCATTCTGTCCAACGGCGAGGAAGCGTCCAAGGGCACCGATATCACGCGCGCCGCGGCGGCGATGCTCCAGCAGATGCCGACCTACGTCCACTACGTTGGCTACGTCGAGGGGCGCGATATCAACCGGGCCAAGGTGGATATCGTCGTCACCGACGGGTTCAACGGAAACGTCGCGCTGAAGACGATGGAAGGATTTGCATCGTTCATGCTGGGCAGTCTGCGCGGGCTGTTCGGCGCGAACTGGCGCACCCGGCTAGCATACCTGCTGATACGCAAACACCTCACTGCGATGCGCGAGCGACTCGACCCCTCGGAATACGGCGGCGCGCCGCTGCTCGGAGTCAGCGGGGTATCGATAATCGCGCATGGCTCGTCGAATCCGCGCGCAATTCGGAGCGCAATTCGCGCCGCCGCGAACGAGCAGCTGGTGCATCATGTGAACGCGGAAATTCTTGAAATTCTTGCCAAGATTCAACCCGTTGCGCCAGTTAAGCCCGCAGGCAAGGGAATCCGCGCGTTGTTCGGTAAAATGCGTGAGCGGTTGCACCGGCGCGAAAAGGAAGACGCGCATGCCCATCCAGACAAGGAAACGCATCCGCACCCAGACCGGGAAGCGCATCCCGCCGACGGACAGCACGAGCCGCCGCCGGAGCATGGGACTGAACGTAGCCCCGACGAGTTGAAGATCGAGCGCGCGCGCTATGAGTCGTCGCACTCGAGCTCGGCGGTCGATGGCACGCCGGCCCCGGCACACAACGGGGTTGCGAGCGGGGACAAGAAACACCTGTCGGGCGAGCTCAAATCCGGAACCAGGGAGTTGAAGACGGACGACGATTCGCCGGAGCATTCGAAAAATTAAAACCAACAGCTTAGAGATCGTGCGATGAAGCTGGCGTTTCTTTTTCCCGGACAGGGATCGCAGCGCGTCGGGATGGGCAAGGAGCTGGCCGATAACTTCGACCTCGCGCGCCGCACCTTCGCCGAAGCTGACGAAGCGGCCGGATTCTCACTTTCGCGACTTTGCTTCGAAGGGCCGGAAGACGAGCTAAAGCTCACCGTCAACACCCAGCCGGCGATCGTGGCGGCGTCAATTGCGGCGCTGCGCGTTTATCAGCATGAAGTCGGAATCGAGCCGGTGGTCGCGGCGGGCCATAGCCTGGGCGAATACAGCGCGCTGGTAGCGGCCGGCGCGATCGAGTTTGCCGACGCAATCCGCGCGGTCCGCGAGCGTGGTCGTTTGATGCAGGCTGCGGTTCCGGCCGGCACGGGCGCGATGGCGGCGCTTATCGGTCTCGATTTTTCACAAGTCAACGAAATTTGCGCGGAGGTCAGCGGCAACGGCCAGCTCGCGGTGCCGGCGAACCTCAACGCCCCGGGACAGATCGTGATCGCCGGCCATGCCGCGCCAGTCCGTCGCGCGCTCGAGCTCGCCAAAGAGCGGAGCGCTTCGATGTCCGTGGAGCTCAAGGTCAGCGCACCCTTCCATTGTCCGCTGATGCAGCCTGCGCGCGAGGCGATGGCCGCGGTGCTCGGCAACATCAAGGTGAGCCAGTTCAAGTTTGGCGTGATCGCGAACGTGACCGCACAGGTGAATCGCGATCCCGCGCGCGTCGTGCCGATGCTCCTCGAACAGATAACTGCACCGGTCAGGTGGGAAGAATCGATGGGCGTGGTCGCGAGCAGCGGCGTCACCGAGGCAATCGAATTCGGCTGCGGGCGGGTGCTGATGGGCCTGATGCGCCGGATGTATCGGACCATCCGGGTCAGGCCAGTCGAAGATCTCGCGTCGCTCAAAGCGGTGTCGGAAGCGGGAACGGCGGGATAGCCGTGAAGGATCGGCTTGCCAGTACATCTTTAAGTCCTTATGCTCCCCTGATAATTTAACCTCAACCTCCAGACCGTCATCGCACGCATCATGACGTTGGCGAAATTAGAATGTGCGGGTTTTAAGCGGCGCGAGGCGACAAGATTAGAAGACAAGACTAGAAATTGATATGCGGCCCTCGACGGCCGCGCTGCCAGGAGGAACCAGAGCACGATGGCTCAAGATATCGAAACCAAAGTTCGCGAGAAGATAAGCGAGCAGTTGGGTGTGGCTACGGATGAAGTTACCCCGGAGGCCTCGTTTATCGAGGACCTCGGCGCGGATTCGCTCGATATCGTCGAGCTGGTGATGGCCTTGGAGGAGGAGTTCAATATCGAAATCTCCGATGAGGACGCCGAGAAAATCCGCACCGTCAAGGACGTCGTCACCTATATCGAGGCTCACAAGAGCTGAAACCCTTCGCGTTCATACTCGTTTGTGACAATTCATCGAGCCGGCGCTGGCGATGCGAATCGCCTGCCTGCCGGTTCGTTTTTTCGGGCTCAAGCTAGCCGATGCGGTGCCCCTTCTGCCGCAAGCGCGGAAATCGCGTGGTCGATTCCAGGCTGTCTGCGGACGGCGGGATGATCCGGCGCCGGCGGATGTGCAACGCATGCAAGCGCCGCTTCACCACTTACGAACGAGTCGAGGAATCGGCGCCGATGGTCGTGAAGAAGGATGGGCGGCGCGAGCCGTTCGATCGAGCGAAGATAATCGCAGGGTTGAAGCGCGCCTGTGAGAAGCGGCCGGTCTCCATGGAAACGATCGAGCAGATCGCCGGCAATATCGAAACTGCGATGAGCGAGCAGAGTGACCGCGAAGTCCCGAGCCACAAGATCGGCGCCGCGGTCATGAACGAGTTGCACAAGATCGACCAGGTTGCATACGTCCGCTTCGCGTCGGTTTATCGATCGTTCAAGGATATCGATGAGTTCATGCACGAACTCGAAGACCTGATCAATCAACGCAAGCAAGGCCCTCCCGCCACGACGCGCGGCGACAAGAAGGGCGACTCGGCCTCCTGATTCCCAACATGCGCGGCTCTGCGGAGACCGACGATCGCTTTATGCGCGAGGCTCTCTCGCTCGCAGAAGCTCAGCTCGGCCTGACCACCCCGAATCCTGCAGTGGGATGCGTGATCGTTCGCGCCGGCAAAGTCGTCGCGCGCGGCGTGACCGCTACGGGCGGACGTCCGCACGGCGAAGCGCGGGCGCTCTATGTCGCGGGAAGCAAAGCTCGCGGCGCGACCGCCTACGTTTCGTTCGAGCCGTGCGCTCACGTCGGACAGACTCCGCCCTGCGCAAACGCGTTGGTCGACGCCGGAGTAAAGAGAGTCGTGGTCGGATGCCTCGATCCTGATCCGCGCGTTAAGGGGCGCGGGATCGCAATCCTGAAACGCGCCGGAATCGAAGTCACGACCGGAGTATTGGAAAACGCGGCGAAACGGCTCAACGAAGGATTCATCACCCGCATCACGCGCGGCCGCCCAGCCGGAATCCTGAAGCTCGCGATGACTCTCGACGGCAGAATCGCGGCTGACTCGCGATCGATGAAATGGATAAGTTCGGCGCCGTCGCGCGAGCTGGTGCATCGATGGCGCCGCGAATGCGACGCGGTGATGGTCGGCGCGGGCACCGTGATTGCCGACGACCCACGCCTCACGTGCCGGATAGCCGGCGGCCGCGATCCGGTGCGCGTCATCATCGACGCCCGACTTCGCACCGCGCCAACGGCCCGGGTCTATCGCGAACGATCAAAGGCGGCGGCGATTATCGTCACGACAAATGCGAATCTCGCCCGCGCGCGCCGAAAATACGCGCGCGCGCGGAGTCGAGGTGATTTCAGTCAACGCGCACGCGGGCGAACTCGCACTCGACGAGCTCATGCATGAATTTGGGCGGCGCGGATGGTCCAATGTCCTGATCGAAGGCGGCGCTCACCTAGCCGGGTCGGCGCTAGAGGCCGGCATAGTCGATCGAGTCGCATTCTTCGTCGCCCCGAAAATTTTCGGCGCGGGCATCCCGGCTATCGCGGGGATGCACGCAGGCGGACTACGCGACCCATCCGAGCTTGCCGATTTTACCGCGCGCCGCGTCGGCGACGACTGGTTACTCGAAGCCCGCCTCGCGCATCGCAAACGATCCAGGACTGTGAATGGAAAAGGCCGCACTGGTTAGGCCGGTAGGCCAGTGATAATATCCATCGGCGACGAACATAAGATGTCATCAGCTTCATTAGAAGAGATTTTCTCCGCACTGCGCGACGGCAAGATGGTCGTGATGGTGGCCGAGGAACGCGAGGACGCCGAGGGCGACCTCGTGATGGCGGCGGAAAAGATCACCCCCGACGACATCAATTTCATGGCCCGCGAGGCGCGCGGTATCGTCTCCGTCGCGATACCCGACAAGCGATTCCGCGAGCTCGGCATTCCGGTGATGCCAAGCACCGACAACGGCAATTCTCTCGAGCAGGTCGGATCGCTGATCGATGCGCGCGAGGGCGCCACCACCGGCATCTCGGCCGCGGATCGCGCCCGCGTGATCTCGGTGGTCTCCTTCGAGGAATCCCGCCACGACGATATCGTGATGCCCGGTCACGTGTTGCCGCTGATGGCGATGAGCGGCGGCGTGATGATGCGAATGGGACGCGCGGAAGGCGCAGTGGACCTTGTACGTTCGGCCGGGTTGAGTCCCGCCGCGGCGCTGTGCACGATGCTCCGCGATGACGGCGAGGCAGCGCGCCTGCCGGAACTTCGCGAATTCGCGGCCGCGCATTCGATCCCGATTTGCTATATCAAGGACCTCGTCTCCTGGCGCCTGACCAACGAGGTGCTGGTTCAGCGCGTTTCCGAGAAGCCGTTCCCTATCAGCGGCGGCGTGCTGCGAGCGGTGATCTTCAAGAACATCGTCGATGGCCGAGAGCATCTTGCGCTGCTTAAGGGCCAGGTCGGTGGCGGACGGCCGGTGCTGGTGCGGCTCCATTCGGAATGCCTGACCGGAGATGTGTTCGCGTCGGCGCGATGCGATTGCGGCGAGCAGTTGCAGGAAGCTCTCGAGCGCATAATGGCGGCGGATTCCGGCGTGATCATCTACCTTCATCAGGAAGGCCGCGGCATCGGACTCGGAAACAAGATTCGCGCCTACGCATTGCAGGACCAGGGGATGGACACGGTGGAAGCGAATCTTCATCTCGGCTTCGAGGAAGATTTGCGCGACTATGGAATCGGCGCGCAGATTCTGCGCGATCTCGGCGTCGGCGAAGTGCAGCTGCTCACCAACAATCCGCACAAGATCGAAAGCCTCCGCCGCTACGGAGTGAACGTCTCGCGGGTGCCGATCGAAGTCACCCCGCATGCGGGCAATATCGGATACCTGAAAACCAAAAAAGAAAAACTCGGACACCTGTTCTCGGAGCTCAAGTTAATCACCTGAAAGTTTTCCGCTCGCGGCGCGTTTCAAATGGCGCGGGCGCGAGTACTATTGAACTGCGATGGGACTAAGACATCTTGGGCGTGAGCTCGCGCTGAAGGCGCTATATCGAATCGATATATGCGGCGGCGCGAGCACTGACGACCTGGCCGTCCTGTTCGACAGCTTTGCCGCCGAGGACAGCGCGCGAAAGTTTGCGGTGACGCTGATGGAAGGCGTGCGCGGCGAGCAGGTCGCGCTCGACAAGCATCTGGCCGACGCGCTCGAACACTGGTCGGTCAAGCGGCTCTCCCGCGTCGATCATAACATCATGCGGATCGCGCTGTTCGAGCTGCTCAGGATGGACGATATTCCCGCGCGCGTGACCATCGATGAGGCGATCGAACTTGCAAAGTGCTACGGCGATATCGAGTCGGGACGATTCGTCAACGGAGTGCTCGACGAAATCGCGGGACGACTCGGACTCAAGAATAAAGGTGACGAAGTCGCACTATCCAAGCCTGAGTAAGCTCGTGGGGCTCGCGATGCTCGCGGCTCTCTCGGGATGCGGATACCATTTCGCGGGCTCGGGCGACGCGCTGCCTTCGGCGGCGCAGACTATTTACGTTGAGCAGTTCAAAAATCACACCCGCATCACCGGAATCAACGACGAGTTCATGCGCTACGTCAAAGATGAAATCGCGTTGCATCGCCGGCTCAAGGTAGTTGACAGTCCCACCGATGCGGACCTGCAGCTGACCGGCATCATCAGGTACGCCACGTCCGTGCCGGTGAACTTCAACTCGGTTTTGGAACCGACCAACTACAACCAGACGATGGAAGTTACCGCTGAGCTCAAAGACACGCACACGAACAAAACCATTTGGTCGACCCGCAACGTCGGCAACACCCAGCATACGCCGATCGTGGCACAGACCGTGGTCACCACGACGCCGACCTTCCTGCAGCAAAATCTGCGCGCCGGCGATATTTCCCACATGACGGATATCCAGACGGCGGGGGCGATGACCGCGGCTTCGCAAGACACGATGATGCAGATGGTTGCGCAGAACCTGTACGCCGAGATGGCCGAGGGTTTCTAGACCGATGCCGCGGGAAAGTCGGGCACGACCGTATGCCGGTTGAACCCGCGCTCGCGTACTTGCGTGGCGCCGCCGCACGCAAGCTCCCGCCGGTGATCGTAATCTTCGGTCCGCACGCATTCCTTCGCGAGTACGTTCTCGACACGGTGGTTCGCGCCGCGATCGGCGAGGGCTGCCAATACCGCGGCTTTCAAATCGGCGCGAGCGACGATTACGGCGCGATGCTCAACGAGTTGCGCGCGCCAGACTTGTTCGCACCCAAGCGCGCGATCGCGTGCCGAATCCTGCGCTCCCGGCGTGAGCGCAGCGACGATGCGGAGCCCGCGGACTCGCGCACGCCGGGCGCACAAGGCGGAGAAGCAGCGCTGGTCGCCGCAATCGAAGCGGCGCGCGGTCCCGGTTATCTGATTCTGCTCTACGAAAAAGACAACGCGCCCGCGAAAGTTCGGCGCGCGGCGGAGAAGTCGGCGCTGCTGGTGAATTGCATGCGGCCCTTCGATAATCAGATCGAACAATACGTGCAGGTCTTCGCGCATCGGCTCGGATTGAAGCTCGCACCCGCCGCGCTCGACATGTTGATCTCGCGCCACGGCGGAGATTTGGCGGCGATCGTCAATGCGCTCGCGAAGGTCACCATCGTCGCGGAACCGGGCGCGTTGGTGAAGCCGGGCGATCTGGATGAGCAGGGCGCGCAGCGGATGCCGGAGTTGTTTGAGCTCGCGGAGAGCCTGGCGCGCGGACGAGCATCGTCTGCGCTCGCGCAACTGGGGCGCGCGATCGCGCTCGGTCGCGACGTCTTCGAAATCCTGGCGTTGGAAGTCATCCCCGTGATGAGGCGGATGATGATCGCCGCCTCGATGCTCGCGGCGAATAAGAGCGCCGGCGACGTCGCCGGTGCGCTAGGTGTGTCTCCGCAGAGCGGGCTTGCGATGCGCGCGATCGAGGGCGCAAGACGGCTTGGGCAGCCGCGACTCGAACGCGCTTACGCGCGAGCATGCGAGCTGGATGCGGGATTCAAGAACGGTGAGGTGAAGGAGCGCGAAGAGGCGCTAGCGGGTCTGATACTCGAGCTGGTGGAAATTCCGAATTAGGCGAAATTCGCCGCCTTGCCGATCCTTGCCGGCTGCTAACTCTTGGCGACGAATTTCCGATGCAGGCTGGCCGAGAGCCGCGCGACTTTGCGGCGCACGGTGTTGCGATGCAAGGTGCCTTTGCCGGCGGCTTTGTAGAGCACCTTGGTGGCCTCTTTGAGCGCCTCCTGAGCCTTGGCCTGGTCGGTTGTGGACGCGATCGTTTCCGCGGCGGTCTTGGCGAGGCTGCGAGCCCGGGTTCTGACGGTGCGGTTGCGCTCGGCGCGTTTGAGACTTTGCCGATGGCGCTTCTCTGCGGATGGATGAACTGGAATATGCGGCATAACCTCTCATTTATATCAGTGAGTCGGGGCGATCACAATATGGTTGGGGCTAGTTGTCGCTTTCGTCGCGTGAGGGGCGTGATGTTGCGGACCGTAGATCGCTTTTACGAGAAGCGTCGCGGCCAGCCCGATTAACGGCGGACCGAAAAGATAGAGGTAGATCCAAATTGACTCGCGCCTGAAGTAGCTCCTCTTCATCGCATCACCGATCAGGATGCCGGGTTAGCTGCTTGGCTTCTGTCCATAGGGCGTCGATTTCTGCTGGGGGCATGGTTTTTAGATCGAGGCCGCGTTGTGCGGCCAGGCGGGCGACGGTGTCGAAGCGGATGACGAATTTGTCGCAGGCGGCGCGCAGCGTTTGCTCGGCGTCGTGGGCGATGAAGCGCGGCGCGTTGGCAATCGCGAGCATCAGGTCGCCGATCTCTTCGGCGGCGGCGTTGGTGTCGCCGCGATCGAGCGCGTGCTCGACTTCGTCGAGTTCCTCGCGCGCTTTTGCGAGCACCTCGCGGATGTCGGGCCAGTCCATCCCGGCGCGGCGCGCCTTCTGCCCGAGTTTTTCGGCGCGCATCAGGGCGGGCAGCGCGCGTCCGACCTCAGCGATGCTTTTTTGGGGGATGCTTTTGGACTCGCCGGACTTCTTGTTTTCCTTGTCGTCGCGCTCCTGCTGTTTGATTTGATCCCAGTTGTCGAGGACCTGGTCGACGGTATCGGCGCGGGTATCGGCATAGATGTGCGGATGACGGCGAATGAGTTTCTGCGCGGCGCCTTTCAGCACTGCGGCGATATCGAGTTGCGAATTTTCGCGGAGAATGGTCGCGACGAAGAGGCATTGTGCGAGGACATCGCCGAGTTCGTCGGCGATTTCCGCGGGTTCGCCGTGCGCCACGGCGTCGGCAACTTCGTAGGACTCTTCGATCAGATGGCGCGGAGTGTCGGCGAGTTTCTGCTCGCGATCCCAGGGGCATCGGGTGCGCAGCTCGGCGACTACCGCGAGCAGTTTCGCGAACTCCGCCGCTGCGTCGTTATCAGTATCGTGAGACATGGCGGTCGCCGAGTTAGCAGCGGACGAATTGTTCAGTTTTCACTTGTTCACTTGTTCAGCGGTCAGACAATTGGACGGGGTTGCCGTCCGGGTCCTTGCCGTCACAAAGACAAAATATATCCCCTTGTCGGGCCATGCCGAACTTTGCGCCCCGTGCGACCAGCGTTTGGCGCATCGCAGCGACGTCCTTGGCGTGGAAGACAATTTTGGGGCCCTTGCGGCCGGGCGATGGGGGGCCGGAATGCAAAGCGATCGTTACGCCACCGGCGTCAAATTCGCGCCATCCCTTTTCATCGGTGACCTGTTTGACCGGTTTGAGGCCGAGCACTTGCCCGTAGTATTTGCTCATCGCATCGATCTGGGCAGTAAACAGGATCACGCGCGCCATTTTCATTATGGGTATCTCTATTTCGAGGTCTGTCAGACCGATTTTTTGCACTGGTGCAGTTGCACTGCCGCATCTAATCACGGGCAGGGACGCCCGTGCCACTGGGGAGTTGAGGAGAAAAGAGATGAAGAATCTTAGTCACGCCTGCGCGGCTGGCGGCAGGGGTGACCCCTGCACCCGGTGTTAAGAAAGAGCGAAATGCCGCAACGGCATTTCGCGGGGGGTGGGTGGGCAGGGTGGGAGCTTTGGCGCAGGCGGCGCAACCGGTGGCAATCAAGGGGCCGCTGGTTCGAGCACCTTTTCGATCAGGAAATTCGACAGGTCCTGCAGTGCTTCGGCGGTGATTTCGTGGCCGCAATCGTATTCGTGAAAGGTCAGGGGCACTTTGAGCGAGCGCAGGGTTTCAACCGACGCGCGCGCTCGGGTGATCTCGATCATATCGTCGGCGCGTCCGTGCTGAACCAGGGTCGGGAGCGCCTCGAGCGCGGCGGGATCGCTAATCTCGTCCTTCAATTCGGGCGGAAAGAATGTCGACAGCGCGACCAGGGCCGCGAACTTGGACGGATTCCGCATCGCGAGCCGATAGGCCATCATGCCGCCCTGGCTGAACCCGAGCATCACGAGCTTTTTACGATCGACCGGATATTTCTGGAGCGCGGTGTTGAGAAACTCGGTGGCGATCTTGTTGGCGTCGTCGATTGCTTCGCGATCCGGCGGCGAGCCCATCCGGATGGGAAACCATGCGTAGCCTTTGGTCGGGCCGATCGGCACTTCCATCGGGCCTTGCGGGCAAATGACCATGAAGCGGCCGTCGGCGATGTAGGGGGCGAGGCCGAGGAGATCGAGCGCGTTGGCGCCGAACCCATGCATCGCGATGAGAGTGGGGTGGGGGCCGTCGCCGGCGGGTTCGTAGAGGGTGTGGATCAGTCGCATCGGTACGGGCTCCTCGGGGTGCGCGATGCACGCATCATAGGACGGGGGCATGGCGCTCGCTAGTGAAGTTTCGTTTACGCACTGAGTGAGTTCAGTCGGAATCTTTGTCACGCCTGCGCGGCTGGCGGCAGGGGTGACCCCTGCACCCGGTGTCAGGACAACGCGAAGCGGCCAGTGGCGGCATTTCGCGGGGGTCTATTGTGGGAAGGGGGAACAATCGGGCGGGGCTGTTCAGAATGACGGGAATAACCGCTATCTTAGCGGCGCGTTATGGCGATTGCGGAGTCGAGTGAGCGTTGATGGTCTTGGGGGATAGGCCTCGGTGGTGGGGTGCGCGCGCGTCGATGTCGGCGGGTGCGGCGGTGCTTGGGCTTTTTTCTATTGCGGCTGCGTTGCCGCCCGGGGCGGCGAGCGGGAAGTTTGCGGGATTTGTTGCCGGCGCGATTCTGATTTCGATTGTCGGGTACGCGCTTTACGACTACCTGCGCCCGCTCTTCGACGATCCCGAGTCCGGCGTGATGCGCGCGATGCTCGTGTTGCTCGGGATCGCCGCGATCAAAGTCGCGGTGATGCCATTTTTCCCCGGCTTCGGACCCGACGTTGGCAGTTACCAGTCGTGGGCCGCGCAAATCGCGACGCTCGGCCCGGCGCATACTTACCAGGAAGGATATTTTCTCGACTATCCGCCCGGCTACCTTTACGGGCTCTGGGTGGCGGGAATTGTCGCGCATGCAATCGGCGCGACGGGAGATTTCTACAGAACCATAATCGAGGGTCCGGCGATCCTCGCGGACTTCACGCTCGCGATCCTGATGTACGCGCTCTTCCGGCGCGGGAGCCGGCCCGCGATGGCGATGATCGCGATGCTGATGGTCGCGCTGAATCCGGCGCTGCTGTTCGACACCGTGGTCTGGGGACAGAGCGACTCGGTGCTGACGTTCGTCACCCTGCTGAGCATCGTGTCGATTCTCAGCGAGCAATACGAAATCGCGTGGGGGCTCGCGGCAATTGGGGTGCTGGTCAAGCCGCAGGGTTTGATGATCCTGCCGGTGATCGGGCTATGGACGATGCTCGAGACGGATTTCGCGACCTGGATCAGATCGGGCGTGGCGCTGATCACAGTTGCGATTATCGGTATCGCGCCGTTTCAGATAGGCCACGAGTGGAACTGGATTCTGAAGCTCTATACGTCGACGGCGGCGTACTATCACGAGACCTCGGTGAACGCGTTCAACCTGATGGCGTTGGTCGGAGGTCTTCGCCAGTCGGACTCGGGAACGATCGCGGGCATCTCGTACTTCGCGCTGGGGATGAGCCTGCTGGTCCCGCTCTATGGGTTTATCGCGTGGATTTTGTGGCGCGGGCGCACCCAGGAGCGGCTGCTGTTCGCGGCGTTCTTCGCGATTTTCGGATTTTTCATGGTCGCGCCGCGGATGCATGAGCGCTACCTGTATCCGGCGATCGCGCTCGCGGTGCCGCTGGCTCTGGAAGCGCCCGAGATGCTTGTCGTGTTCATCGTGCTGTCGCTCACCTGCGTGATCAATCTGAGCTACATCCTGCATACGCTGAACACGGTGGTTTTTCTCGACGGACGCGACGGGCTTGCGATGTTCACCTCGGCGTTGAACGTCGTCGCGCTCGCGCTTGCGGCGCATTACGGCGCGACGAAGCTGTCGGGGCCGAGCACCTCGCCGACCGTGCTCGACGGATTGTTCGAAAAATTCACGGCGGTGCGGCCCGTCGATTTGGAACCGGAAGACGAAGTGAGCGCGCCGGCGTGGAGCGCGAGGGACACGATCATAATCTCGGCGCTGTTGATTGCGGCGGCGATCACGCGGTTCTGGCACCTGGGGCATCCGGCGGAGATTGTTTTCGACGAAGTGCATTTCGTCGCGCAGGCGCGCCATTATCTGCACGGCGAATCGTTTCTCGATCCGCATCCGCCGCTCGCCAAGCTGGTGATCGCGGCGGGCATCTGGATTTTCGGCGACCATCCGTGGAGCTGGCGAGTCGGCAACGCGACTATCGGCACGGCGCTGGTGGGGATCACCTATCTGCTCGGCCGGCGCATGACCGGCTCGCGTATCGCCGCGGCGCTGGCCGGCGGGTTTATTTTGTGCGACGGGATGTACCTGGTCGATTCGCGAGTCGCGGTTATCGATATCGTGTACCTGACCTGCGCGGCGACCGCATATTTGCTTTTTTTCAAATTTGCGCAAACACCGGATCCGCGTGCGCGGCGGCGCCTGCTGCCGTGGATCGGACTCGCGCTGGGCTTATGCCTTTCGGGCAAACTCTACATCCCGGGGATCACTTTTCTGCTGGTGACCGGGTTCATGCTGTACGTGCTCGCGAAGGAGAGGTGGAGCGCCGCGGACGCCGCATTGCACGAGGGCAAGGCGACAACGACTGTTCCCACGCAGCCGGCGCTCTTCGATTTCATGTCGCCGACCGAACTCGCGTTCGTCGCCGCCACCTGCGTCGCGATGGTGCTGGTGCTGCTGCTCGATGGGGGAAAAGGAGGCGCAGTCGCGCTGGCGATCCTGATCGTGATCGTCGGGCGAGGTGCGGAGATTCTTTGGCGCAACGCGTCGGCATCGGGAGCGGTGTCATGGAAGATGCCGGCGATGTCGGAGTGGTTCGATCGCAAGAGCGGTGCTGCGATGGCGGTGGTCGGATCGATCGCAGCGATGACGTACCTGGCGGTTTTTCTTCCGCACTACTGGCTCGGATGGTGGGGCGGAATCAGCGATCTGTTCAACTACTACCACGACGTGATCTGGTACGAGAATAGCGTCGCGTCGGCGACTCATCCGTACGCGTCGCCATGGTGGAGTTGGCCGCTGATGCTGAGGCCGGTCGCGTACTGGCAGAATTTTCCCAAGACCGGGAACGTCTCGACGGTGTGGGGCGGCGGAAATCCGCTGCTGTGGTGGGGCGCGCTGACCGCGATGACGATCACGGCGGTGAAAGCGATCGAGCGGCCGAACCTGGCGCGATCATTTTTGGTGATCGGCTACCTCGGTTATATCGTGATCTGGATTTGGATCGGGCGCACGCTCTTTCTCTACCATTATATGGGATCGATTTACCTTGGTTATATCGCGCTCGCGGCGGTGGTGACCGAGTGTTTCAACGAACGCGCCGAGCCGTGGGAGCATCTGGCGATCCTGCTGACGATGGCCCCGGCGTTCATTCTCGGGCTCGGCGCACCAGTTGGGGCGCTGTTGTTTGCGGCGCTAATGGTCGGGTACGCGATCGTCCTGATGAGCACCGAGTATGCGGGCAGGTTTGTCGCGTGCGCATTCGTGGGCGCGGCGTTCGTCGTGTTCGTCTATTACTTTCCGGTCTGGACCGGCATCCCGATGGACCGCAGCGGATATTACGCACGGATGTGGCTGCAGGAATCGGGACTGCGAAGCTGGATCTGATGCACGACCTATCGCCTCGGCATCGTCGCATGCGCGCGATTTTGATCTGCGCGATATTTATTTTTGCTTTTACGGGATTGTTGCAGCGCGATGCCGGCGCCGCGCAGAACCTTCTTCAGAACGGCGACTTCGCTAAGGGCTCCGAGGATCAACCCGACAACTGGCGCACGGAGGCATGGATAAACAAGCCGGACGCGTTTATCTGCCATTGGCATCCGTCGCCGAGCGGCGCCGAGATGGAGGTCGACAATCTGCAGGCGAACGACGGGCGATGGATGCAGCCGCTGTCGCTCACTAAGGGATGGTACCAGCTCAGCGTCGACATCCGCACCGAGAACGTCGGGGACAAGGAAGCCGGCGCGTCGATTTCGGTGATGGAAGACGGGATCATGTCGCGGGAGATCAAGGGCACCGCGGCATGGCAGCGGGTGTCGCTGTATCTGAAGGTGGGCGGGCATGGGGCCGACGTTGACGTGGCGCTGCGAGTGGGAGGATTTGCGAGTCTGAACACCGGGCGCGCGTTTTTCAGGAATGCGATGGTGGTCGCGGTCGATGCGCCGCCGCCGAACGCGACGCCGACTTACGACCTGGTGTCGATCCGCCAGGAGGCAGCGCCGGTGCCGAGCGGATCGCACTGGTCGCTGGTACTTACGTTCCTGGTGCTAAGCGCGATCGCATGGGCGGGATGGCGGATGTTCGGCGAAGCGCCGGTGGTGCCGGAGCGAACGCGCAAGCGATGACTCAGCCCGGGGAAAATTCGAGCGAAGGGCGCGACGGTCAGCGAGAGCGTCAAATCGAGAGCGCGATCTTTCTCATCCCGTTCATCACCTACGCCTACTTTTACCAGGGCTCCGACCAGAGTATTGCGGCGCGCTTCGACCTGATGCGCTCGATGCTCGAGAAGGGTGTGCTCTGGATCGACGGTTTCTGCGGCTACAACACCGCCGACATCATTACGGTCAACGGGCACATCTACTCGGTCAAAGCGCCCGGCACGTCGCTCACCGCGCTGATACCGTGGGTGATCTTCAAGCTGGTGCTGATGCCTCTGCAGGCGTCGCGCGAGGACATCTACTGGGCGTTCACGACGTACCTGACAACTTTGTTCACGACGGGATTGTTGATCTCGATTCTATGCGTGGTGATGTATCGGTTCACGCGATTCCTGGGCGCATCGGAGGGACGCGCGACCGGCGTCTCGCTGATCCTCGGACTTGCGACGATATGCTTTCCGTACGCGACCGAACTCACCGGAGAACCGGTCGCCGCGGTATGCGTATTCGTTGGGTTCTATCTGCTGGCGACATTCGGCACGCGGCCGTCTTCGTGGCGGGCGTTTGCGGCGGGATTTCTCGCTGGATGGGCGGTGCTGAACGACTATCCGGTTTTCCTGGTCGCGGCGGCGGTAGGAATTTATGCGCTGTTCAAATTGCCGCAGTGGAAACAGCTCGCGGCGTTTTCGGCGGGCGCGGCGATCACCGCGGTGATCCTGCTTGGGTACAACCGGGGCGCATTCGGCAGCGTATTCTTTTTCAGCTACCAGGCGTTCAAACTTCCGGGCAACGCACAATTTCCCGAGCAGGCGAAGGGATTCGTCGGGCTGACATATCCGAAAGCGCGAATCTTGTGGAACGTGCTGCTCGATCCGCAGCGCGGACTATTTTTCTGCAATCCGGTTTTGCTGCTGTCGATTTTAGGAGTCGGCTATTTCGCGCGCCTGAAAAAGTGGCGCGCGGAATTCGCGGTCACGGTTTATTCGTTCGTGGTGCTGATCCTGTTCAACGCATCGTACGGCGAATCGATCGTGTCGTGGGGCGGCGGCACCGCGACCGGGCCTCGGCAGATAGTTGCGTCGGTGCCATTCATGGTGCTGGCGCTGGCGTTTCTGCCCGCCGCATGCGACTTCGTGCTGGGCGCTTTCGGTGCGATTTCCGCGGCGATCATGCTGATGGCGACGGCGACCAATCCGCATTTTCCGTACGAGTATGACAATCCGGTCCGCGACTTCGCGCTTCAGCAATTCATGCGCGGCGACTTCGCCACCAATCGCGACGCGTTCTTCGGCGGCGGGATGATCGTCGGCGAATCGGTCGCCTTCAATCTCGGCAAGCTCGCGCATATTCCGGGACCGATGCAACTTTGGCCGCTCGCGCTGTTCTGGATTTTCGGCAGCTTCGATCTGGCGGATACGCTTAAGCTGTGGGGACATGGCGCGTCGCGCCGGCTGACTCAAGCCGCGACAGCGGTCGGAATCAGCGCGGTGTTCATTCTTCCCTTCAGCGACAGGATATTGCAGCCGGTTGCTCTCAGCGGGCAGCATGGCCTGCTCGGGCGCTATTATGCGGGTGAGCAATGCGGTGAGAGCCGGCCGCATATCATGCGCGTCGATCCGAAAATCGACTTCGAAGATATCGCGCACATGGGTGCGATGCCGTTTCCGTCTTGCGATTTGTGGACCGGCGAACTGATGGCGCCGACGACCGGCGTGTACGAATTTTCGATCGACGTGGACGACCTGGGGTGGGTCACGATCGACGGCACGCCGGTGATTCACGATCCCGGCATGGTCAACAAGTACCACGATGTTGGCCAGATCAATCTGAGCGCGGGGCCGCATCGGATCGAAGTCGGCGAGCGAAACAACGGCGGCGGCTCGTATGTGCATCTGTTCTGGAAACCTCCCGGCGCCTCAGACAATGAGATCGTGCCACCTGACGCGCTCGTCCCCGACCGCGCCCGCCGCTGATAGCGGCACCTCGCTTGGAAATTTGCGTGGATCATGACTAGTTTAGCGGCGTTCTAGCGGCGCCTGGTTTTCTGGACTCAACTGGGGCAGCGATCTTGAGCGTTCAACGTTCAGCGCGCTGCCCGGGAAATAACTGGAGGGGACCTCAATGGACAGTCAGATCTGTGCTTTGACCGAACGAGTCGCGCGGCTCGAGAAGGGCAATCGGGTGATGAAGATGATCGTTGCGGGCGCGGTGCTTGCGATGGCCGCGATGACCTCGACACCGCAGTTGCTGGCGAAGACGGTGAAGAAGATGGCGACACTCGACGCCGGAACGATCACCGCAGGAACTGTCAGCGCTCAACAGGTCAACCTGGTGAACGGAAGCGGGCAGATCGTCGCGGTGCTCGGTACCAGCGGCAACGGTGCCGGGCTGGTATTCCTCGATGGAACCGGGAAGTGGCTGCTCGCGCTGGGCGCCAGTGGGAGCGGGAGCAATGCGAACGCGGGTCTGGCGCTATACGACGGGAACCTGGTCCTGCCTGGGAAGGGAGTTCCGCGAGCGGCGGTCGGAATCAGCAGTCAAGGCGCGGGGCTAGTCGCGTTCAATGGCGACGGAAAGCCGGCGCTGACCAGCGGCGTCAACGCGGACGGCAGTGGCGCGGGATCGTTTGCGCTGGACGGCAGTGGGTTCGCGCGGGCCGGTTTCGGAAACGCCGCCAACGGGTCGGGCTTTTTTGCGAACGATTCGAACAACGTGACGCGCTATGTGGCGGGCGTCGCGCCTGATGGCAGCAAAGCCGGATCGGTCACCTTCGACGCTACCGGCAAGCCGCAACTCGCGCTCGGCGGAGCGGGCGACGGTTCTGCGGGCGGAATGATCGCGCTGGACGCGACGGGACAAGATCGCCTCGACGCGGGGTACTCGAGCGCTGACGGCGGCGGCTTAGTCGTGAAAGACGGCAGCGGAAGCGTGACCTGGTTCGCGCCGGAGCCGGCCGGAGAATGATTACAGTTCGCGATTCCCATCGCAGACGGACTTGGGTAATGACGCGCGCGCGGGGCTAGCTGCGACCCGGCAGCAGTCCCGCGCGCAGTTTCAATTGTTGAAGTAGAGCATCCACAAACCGACAACTGCTACGGCGATCGCGGTGAAGACCACGATCAGCCGGAGGAACGCCTTCGCCGGCGGGGTCGCGCCGCGCGCATCGGATGACCGCATCTCTTGCGATTTGACCCAACGCGCCAATTGCTCAGGGTCGCTGGAATCGAGTTCGGGCGGAAGCTCGCTCGTCTCCTCCGTCGTGCCCATCTGCATTGGATGTCCGGACCGCTTGATGCTGACGCTTATCTTCGTTGTTTCCGGGCCGGATTCCGCGTCGCCGGCGAATCCTGAATTTGCGGATTTGTCGCGACGGGTGACTTTCACCCATGCGCGCGCGCCGGCCATCTGCAACAGTTTCTGGACTTCAGGGTCTGCGGCCACTTCGGGCGGAAGATCCTTCAAATCGTAAACCCGCTTCGCGCCCTCGGGCACAAGGGACTCCGGGTTCGTGAGGCCGGAGCCCTGCGCAGGTTCTTGCGTAGGGCTCAAATCCTGATCTGAGGCGCCGCGGAGGTCTTCGGGGGCGCCCTGGAGCAGCTCGTGCACTTTGGTGTCGATCGGGCTGGAAGATGCATCGAGCGGACGCGGATCCAAAGGCTCTCGTCGAGTGCTGAAAAGCAGGAAAATCGTGGCGAACACCATCGCCAAGGCGAGCATCGTATGTGCAGCATCGCCGTTGGTACGGCGATACATCGCGACCAGCAAAGCGAGAACCACCACAACCTGGACGATGACAATCTTCCGATATGAGCTGCGCAGCCACACGCGGATCTCCATGCGCCGCTCAGTAACGATCCGGCAATAGTCCTGCGCGAGTAATCTCGCGGCGCTCGCTCTTGTCGAGTGCTTCCGCCGCGCGCGAGAGGGGAAAAGTCGCGTCGCACATCTGCCGATACGGAAATCGATCGATGTGCTCGCTTAAAAAATCGAGCGATTTTTTCAGGTAGTGCGGCGGATAGGTCGCGACCCCGGTAATCTGCAGCGACTTGAAGGTGATAAGCGAGGGCGGCAACTGGATCGTCAAGCCCGACGAAATGTTTCCGACTTCGATTACGCGTCCGCCGACGCGGACCATCTTGAGTGCTTCCATGAACGCCTCGGGCACGCCGGCGACCTCGAGCACCACGTCGGGCCATCCGTGGCAAAGCTCGCGCACGCGCTTGTCACGCGACTCGAAGTCGGGGTGCTCGCGCATATCGATAGTTTCGTCGGCGCCGAAGCGGCGGGCCTCGCGCAGGCGCTGATCGACGCCGTCGATCGCGAAGACCTGCGCGCCGCGAGCCTTCGCTATTGCCATCGCATGCAAGCCGAGTCCGCCCGCGCCCAGCACCAGGAGCTTCTCGCCGTAGGCAAGCCGCGCGCGGTCGAGACTCCAGTACACCTGCGACATCGCGCAGTTGGCCGACGATGCGATCGAATCGGGCACATTGTCAGGGACGCGATAAAAATGTTGCTCGGGTTTTACGAAGTAATGCGACGCGAAGGTGGCGGTGAAGTGCGGGGGCTCGTCGGGATGCCGCGCGCCGACGACTTTGGCGGTGCATGCGGCATGATTGCCGGCCACGCAGTTCGCGCATCGATTGCATACGGTGTAGTAAACCGGCGCGATTCGGTCGCCCTCCTTGACCGGCACGCCGGCCCAATCGGCGCGGAGACCATCGCCGAGCGCCTCGATGCGGCCGCTCATCTCGTGACCGGGCATCACGCCGCGGCGTCCGAACTCACCCTTCCACATATGCACTTCGGAGCCGCATACGTTGGTCTGCGAGACGGCGGCGATCAGGCCGCCTGCGAGCGGTGCGGGAACTTCGTATTCGTGGAATTCGATTTTGTGCGGGCCGGGAATAAACGCGACGCGACCTTTCATTGGATGCCTCCGGCATTTGAGGTTGATAAAGACCGGCTTCCGATATGCATCCCCGGTTTCATCCCGGACCGGAAAAATGTCAAGGCCAGAACCCTCACTCATCGGCCGCAGATTTGTGCGCTAACTTACTCCTTGCGAATTCATCCACTTAGGCGGAAATAGCTACTGACTTAGCTATAGGGGGAGTAGGTCGGATTCCATTGCGGGTCTGGCGTTGGGATAGGTGGGGTGGTGTGTTTGGTCCGGCGGGTTACTTCAACTTTCGCGTTTGGGCGCTGATCGGATAGCGGGGCGTGGGGATCCGCGCTCTGGGCTGGGAGATGTCAAACTCAATAGATAGCGGCGGCGGCATTTAGAACGCATATGACTAGGGGGGAAATGGGCGATTCGTGACGTTATGGGCGCGTGGTTGCCGTTTAGGGGAGTGGGATGTGGTTTGTAACGCAGGGCACATGGGCGGGCGAGCAAGGAAGATGGTAGACTTTATCCTTGCAAGATATAGCTAGATACATGCTACGTTACCTACCTCACTCTTAGGGGTGGCGAAATGAGCCTCAGCGATGACCTAATCAAGCAGAAGCAGGAAGACGAGGCTGCTACTGAGAGTATCAAACTCCGACAACTAGAATGGAGTAAAGCGGTAGATGCTCTGCTGAACACTATCGAGGCGATGCTCGCTGAGGCGATCGAGGTACAGGCCGTCACCGTCACGAGGGGAACGTTGAAGTTGGGCGGCGAGCTCTCGATGCCAACGCTCTCAATCGTTCGTATGACAAAGTTCCGGCACTTGATCAGCCAACCGGTGACTATCGAGCCGGCCGGAATGTCGCGGATGAGAATCCATGGAGGAGCCGTAATGGGGCATCGGACGGCGCTCTTATGGAGCGGCTCGGGAGAGGGACTGTCAAGTTGGAGAATCCCGTTTCCCGGCTGGGGACCCAGGTTGATGAGCCACGAAGGCAAACGTCGTCACCGGGTCAACGGCGCCAATGGCACCAATGGCAGCAACGGCGCCAATGGCAGCAGCGGCAGTAATGGCGCGGCCGCTCAGGCACTGACGCAGGAGAAGCTCGAAGCTGTTCTGCGACGGTACCTTGGCCTGGGCGCGTGCGCGCAGTCCTGAGTCCGGTCTGCGGTCGGTAATTACGGGCAGCGGGGTCCGCTTCCCTCGTTGCCGAGAGAAACGGACCCGCAAAAATCCTGCTGGTCCGGCCCTACCAGACCTTCTTGCTGAGCTCCCACGTCTGGGGACGCTCAAACCTGCGTGCGCGCCGCTCTCTGCGCGAACCTTTATCGGGCGTTGCGCGGGCGCTCAATTTGGCTTTGGCGCCGGTAATTTGCTGCCATCCTTTGTTCGCATCGAAGTACTGCGCGTAGCCGCCGGTCAGTACATCGAATGCGGCATGCGCGTGGCCCCTGAAGTCAATCGCACCCTTTGGATGCTCATGTGCGAACCAGTTCGGGGTTACGAAGTCGGTCACCAGAATGCCGCCGATCTCGTAGCCATACTGGTCGTCCTCGACCGGGTCGCAGACCTCGCCCGCCCAAAACACGCCCTTCGGATCCTGATAGGCGCTGTTGAGCCATGGATCCACCGCCATCTCGCACAGTTCGTGAGTCGCGCCGACGCTGATGCTGGTATTGGAAGCGAGAATGGTTTTCACAAAGATCTTGGAAATCGGCAGACCCTCGTTGGTCAAATCGTGATAGGCAAGCGCGCGCGCCTGATCGCTGTTGTCAAGGAATACCGCCCACCAGGCGCCAGCCGCAGGCTTCTGACCCTTGGCATTGAAGATGAAGTTCGCGGTATCGACGCCCCAGACTGGCTGGAGGTCCTGGTTCCACTGTTGCGTGAAGGCGGGCAGCATCGCCTTCAGCAGCGCATCGGAGAATTTGGCCGAGTTCTCGGTTGATTCGTTAATGACGGCAATTTGCGGCATCGTTTCTCGTCCTCCCTTAAAGTTTTGCAATCGTCAGACGACTGGATTTTGCGCGCGGAAGATGAAATCGCCGTGGAATCAGCGCGCGCATCGAAACAAGAGCGTTCCGTACACTCCCGGTTATCAATGCGCCAGCCATAGCGCAATGCCTTGATACAGGTAGTTGCGAATGCCGACTTCATGTCATGTGCGGGTCACCTCAAGGCGCTGACGGTGCGGGCAGGGGAGGAAAGTCGGGATGCACGAGTGTTGCGCGCCCGCCGCCGATCGAGAATCCAGACATCGAGGGCGGCTCGGGAGCTGGCGCGCCGTTCCTTTCGATCGTGGCGCGGCTGGCGGCGGGATTTGGCGGCGTCTTTGCCGCCTGCGGATTTGCCGGTTTGTTGAAAACCGGGCGATGGGTCTGGGTTGCTTGCGCTAAGACCTGGCGGAGCAGGTTTGACTCCTGGATTCCGTACGACACGCAATCGACGTTGGTCGCGGGACGGAGCGGCACCTTGACCGGCGAATTGAACGTCGCCAGCACCTGCACGATGCTCGCTTCGGGGCCGCGCGGGTGAACACCGAAGGTGAATACCGTGGAGGCGTTCTGCTCCGGCTCGGCCGCGTAGGTGCCGACGACGCTCTTGATTCGGCCGCAATCGGCGTCGTGCAGGGTGAAGCGTGGACCGACCGTCTCGATGATCCCGGCGTTGGAATCCGTTGCCTGAACGCGCAGAGAGTTTTGCGCGATGACGTGGTTCACTGCGTCCCAGGCAAGGTCGTAGGGCAGGGGGATCACCACTTGCTGCTTGACGTCGGGAGGCGGCTGCGTCGCGGGCGGATAGATGCATCCGGCGGCGAGGAACGTCGCCAGCATCGCGAAAATCACGTCCATTGCCGAAAACATAGTCGAATGCGCCCAAGTCACCTGGCGGGGCTCAAGTCACTTGGCGGGGAATGATAGCAGAAAAAATGTGAAACCTTTGAGCGGGCGTGTCGGCGGTATTCCCACTTGGGCGAAACTTTATGATAATCTCCGGCTTATGTCGGGTCATTCCAAATGGAGTTCGATCAAGCATAAGAAGGCGATTACCGACTCCAAGCGCGGGCGCGTCTTCACCAAGCTGATCAAGGAAATCACGATTGCGGCGCGCCTGGGCGGCGGCGACCTCAACTCCAATCCACGCTTGCGCACGGCGGTGACGGTTGCGAAAAAGCAATCGATGCCGAACGACAATATCGATCGCGCGATCAAGAAAGGCACCGGAGAACTGGGCGGCGCGACACTCGACGAAATTACCTACGAGGGCTACGGCGCGGGCGGCGTTGCGATAATGGTCGACGTATTGTCGGACAATCGCAATCGCACGGTCGCGGAGTTGCGGTTTATCTTTTCGCGGCGCGGCGGAAATCTCGGCGAGTCGGGATGCGTCGGCTGGATGTTTAAAAAGCGCGGCGTGATCGGAATTGAGAAATCCGCAATCGACGAGGACAAGCTGCTCGAACTGGCGCTCGACGCGGGCGCCGACGACGTTACCAGCGACGGCGAAACTTTCCAGGTGCTGACCTCGCCGGACAAATTTCACGCGGTCCGCGAGGCTCTTGAAAAAGCCGGCCTTGCGATCGCGCATTCGGAAGTTACACGGATTCCCGAAAATACGGTCGCGGTCTCCGGCCATGCGGCGGAGCAAGTGCTCAAGCTGATGGAAGAGCTGGAGGATCATGACGACGTGCAAGGCGTCGCCGCGAACTTCGATATCAGCGACGATGAGATAGCGCAGTTCTCGGCGGCGTGATCGCGGCGCGCGTTTTTTACGGTTTTACGGATCTGCGGAGGTGGGGTATGCGGATACTCGGGGTGGACCCGGGCAGTGCGGTGTGCGGGTACGGTGTGGTCGAAGGCCGCCCCGGCGCCGGCAGTTTCGTCGTCGCGGGCACGATTCGGAGCGGGTCGCTCCCGCAGGGTCCGCGCCGGCTCCGGCTGATTCACGAAACGCTACTTTCAATAATCGACGAGTACATCCCGGACGCGCTCAGTCTCGAGCGCCACTTCGTCGCGATCAACGTTCAGAGTGCGTTTCGAATCGGCGAGGCCCGCGCAATGGCGATGCTCGCGGCCGCTGAGCGCGAGATGCCGCTGTTCGAGTATCCGCCAAATGAAGTGAAGCTGTGCGTCGCGGGCCATGGGCATGCCGACAAGGCGCAGGTGAAGTACATGGTGCGCAAAGTGCTTCGACTCGACGCGGCGACGGAGCTCGCCGACGATGCGGCGGATGCGCTGGCGATCGCACTATGCCATCTCGGTCGCGGACGCTTGCCCAACCTGGTCGAGGCGATCGAGCGCGCACCCGCGGCGCGACCATCGAAGCCGAGGCTCGCACCGCAATGATCGCGTCGATAAACGGGATACTGACGGTTCGCGACGCGGGCCGAATCGTGGTCGAGACCGGCGGGGTCGGCTACGAAGTGCTGATACCGCTCAGCACCTACTACCGGCTCGCTCAGCTCGGCGACCGCGTCGCGCTCGAGATACGGCAGGTGGTGCGTGAGGACGCGATCACGCTTTACGGATTTTCGAGCATCATCGAAAAGCGCGCCTTCGATCTTCTGATGAGCGTGCAACACGTCGGGCCTAAACTCGCGCTCGCCATACTGTCGATCCTCGCGCCGGAAGAACTGGTCGCGGCAATCTTGAAGGGCGATGTCGAGCGAATCGACGCGGTGCCCGGGGTCGGGCCCAAGGTCGCCGAGCGCGTGGTTCGTGAGCTGCGCGATAAGGCCGCCGACTTGAAACTCGCCGCACCACTGCCTTCGAGTTCCAACGGCGCGGCTGTCGCGGCGACAAACAGTGTCCCGGCGGGTCCGCTCGACGAAGCCATATCGGCACTGGTTAACCTTGGGATGAAACCGGCGGAAGCAAAGCGGGTGGCGGAGGCCGTGATCGCGCAAGACAGCGCCGCGGCCGACAATTCGGAACTGATAATTCGCAAGTCATTGGCGGTGCTGCTTGGCGAAAAGTAAGCCTGAAGCGGATCTCGACGCGGCGATGCCGCCGGTCAAGCTCGAAGGACGGGTGACGGCGCGGGTCGGCGTCGAAGAAGATCGCAAGCTCGACCTTGCGCTGCGGCCGCGAGCGCTCGCGGAGTTCGTCGGGCAGGAGCGCACCAAGAAAATCCTTGGCATGTCGATAAAGGCGGCGCGTGGACGTGCCGAAGTGCTCGATCACGTGCTGTTCTCGGGACCGCCGGGACTCGGCAAGACTTCGCTCGCGCATATTATCGCGCGTGAGCTCGGGGTGAACGTGCACGTGACCTCGGGACCCGCGATCGAGCGCGCGGCGGATCTCGCGGCAATCGTAAATAATCTCGAACAGCATGACGTGCTGTTTATCGACGAGATTCATCGCCTGCAGCGCGTGGTCGAGGAACGGCTCTACTCGGCGATGGAGGATTTCGAATTTCACATCGTGGTGGGCGAGGGGATGGGCGCGCGCACGATGAAGCTCTCGGTCAATCCGTTCACGCTGGTCGGCGCGACGACGCGTTCGGGACTGCTCAGTTCGCCGCTGCGGGACCGTTTCGGGCAGCATTACCATCTGGATTTTTACGATCGCGCCGAGTTGACGGAGATCGTTCGCCGATCGGCCACGCTGTTGAAAGTTGCGATCGACGAAAGCGGCGCGGAGGAGCTGGCGTCGCGCTCACGCGGAACGCCGCGAATCGCAAACCGGCTCCTGCGGCGGGTGCGCGACTTCGCGCAGGTGAACGAGGCGGCGGTCGTCACGCGCGAGATCGCGCTGGCGGCGCTCGATCTCCTTGAAATTGATACGGCGGGATTCGACAAGATGGATCGGTCGATCCTCGGCGCGATTATCGACAAGTTCGACGGCGGGCCGGTCGGAGTTGAGAGCCTGGCCGCGGCGGTGGGCGAGGAATCCGACACGATCGAGGAAGTATACGAGCCGTACATGCTGCAGGAGGGGTTTATCGCGCGGACTTCGCGCGGACGGGTCGCGACGCAGCGCGCGTATGCGCATCTCGGGCGCAAGCGTGCCGGCACGCTGCTCTAAGCACTCCGCCGAAGTTTACAGAGTGTCCGGGGTGCCGACGTACTGCTGGGGAGGGGTGGCGAATGATTGCAGATTCCGATCTTGCGACACCTTGTAGGCGATATCACCGGCCATCTTTGCGACGGCGGGTGCGAAGCTCGCGTTGAAGCGATCGGCGTCGTGCTTGTCGATTTCGTGAGCGGCGATACTGTCGGCTGGCGGAAAAACTATGACCGCCGCAAACAGCATCAGGTCGGTTCCGAGGTGCGCATAGACGCCGGGAGCGTTGCCGTCGCACGAACGCTCAGATGTGACTTCCGCTACAAGTCGATGTGAACCTGCCTCGACGAAAATGACCGTGAGCTTCATCGGATCGGAGAGACTTAAGGTTGGCGTCGCGAGCAAGTCGGCGCCGCTCGCGGCTTTTTCCGCCCCGACGACGCTCACATTCTGAAAACTTCCGCGCAGCGCGCTTTGCAAAGTTTGGGCGAGGCCGGGGTTCAGGACTTCGACGAATGCTCTCAGATGTCTTGGATAGTCGAAGGTCAGCGTGGGATCGGCAATCACCGCGACAGTCAGCGGCAGCTTATCAGTATCGCCCGCCGCGGTCGGCGGAATATTCTGGGGCGCCAGGGAACGATGGACCGTAGTGCACCCTGCCAGACTTAGCACAATCACGCCGCAAGAAATCGTAGCAGCGACTCTGTACATGAATCCCTGTCACGACAAACCATGAATCTGAGAAAATTGCCAGCGCATCGATGACGGATCGATCGTAAAATGGTTGCCAGACCACATTTGTGAGCTATCCTGTCTCTGAAGGGACACTCAAATGGCGAAAGTTTATGTGCTGCAGCATCACGCGGTGGAAAATCTCGGCACGATTGCCGACGCGCTCGAGGGTGCGGCGCTCGCATGGCAATACGTGCGGGTCGATAAGGGTCAAGCGGTGCCGCACGACATGAAGGGGGCGGGCGGTTTGATCGTGATGGGCGGGCCGATGGGCGTTTATCAGACCGAGCGTTATCCGTGGCTGCGCGAGGAGATGGCGCTGATCAACGATGCGATCACGCGAAATCTGCCGGTGCTCGGCGTATGCCTGGGCGCGCAGATTGTGGCGGCTGCGCTGGACGCAAAGGTCGAGCGCAATCCGAATGGGAAGGAAATCGGATGGCATCGGATTCGCCTCGCGGCCGCTGCGAAGCAGGATCGTCTATGCTGCGATTTGCCGGAGACGCTGACGCCGTTTCATTGGCATGGCGACATTTTTGAGTTGCCGAAGGGCGCGGTATCGCTCGCGTCGTCGGAGAAAACGCCATGCCAGGCATTTCGTTACGGCGACAAGGTGTGGGGCTTCCAGTTTCATTTCGAAGTGACTGGAGATGGAGTCGGCGCGATGGCGGAGGCGTTCGCGAAGGATTTGGAGCGGGAGAAGATCGCGCCCGACAAGATGATCGCGGACGCATCGGAGTTCGCGCCGGCGCTGGAGAGAATCGCGGATGAGGTATTCTCGCGATGGGCTTCGCCGATACAAGGAATCTCGTGACGCTGGTTTGGTAATCCGCAGCGATCCCCACTAATAGTATTTCTATGATTAAGTCCGCTGACGGTTCACGGCGTATCGCGATTATCGGCTCCGGGTTCGCGGGGCTGTGCCTCGCTATTCAACTCAAGAAGCGCGGGGTCGACAGTTTCACGATTTTCGAGAAAGCGGGGCGCATCGGCGGCACCTGGCGCGAGAACACTTATCCGGGCGCATGCTGCGACGTACCCGCGTTTTCGTATTGCTTCTCGTTCGAGCAGAAGACCGACTGGTCGCGGAAGTGGGCGCCACAATCGGAAATCCTCGAGTACATGGAGAGTTGTGCGCGCAAGTACGATCTCGCGCGGCACATCCGCTTCAACACCGAGATCGCGGGTGCGCGGTGGGATGCGGACGAGAGCGTTTGGCGGTTGAAGACAGCGGCTGGCGAGGAAATCGTCGCCGACGTGCTGGTGAGCGGGACCGGGCAGCTCAATCGTCCTGCGATTCCGAAAATCGAAGGCCTCGAGAACTTCAAGGGTGTGTCGTTCCATTCCGCGCGATGGCGTCACGACGTTGACCTGACTGATCGTAACGTTGCGGTGGTCGGCAACGCCGCGAGCGCGATCCAGTTCGTTCCGGTGATCGCGCCGAAGGTTCGCAAGCTCAGTATCTTTCAGCGCAGCGCCAACTGGATGGTGCCGCGCGGAGATCGCGCATACACCGAAGCCGAGAAGGAGCGCTTCGCGCGCCATCGCGGGCTTGCGCTCGCGTATCGATGGTTCATCTATAGTCTGCATGAGATCAATTGGCCGATCTTCCGGCGCGTGAAGTTTTTCGTGACTCGCACGCAGAAGATGGCCGAGGACTACATGCGCACGACCGTCAAGGATCCCAAGCTTCAGGAGTCGCTGATGCCGGACTACCCGTTCGGCGGTAAGCGGATGCTGATCTCGGACGATTACTTTCCCGCGCTCAACCGCGAGAACGTGGAATTGGTGTTGAGTGGAATCGATCACGTGACCGAAAACGCGATCGTCACCAAAGACGGGCGCGCCGTTCCTGCCGACGTGATCATCCTGGCGACCGGCTTCCAATCCACCTCGTTCCTGGCGCCGATGGAGATCAAAGGCGTCGGCGGACGATCTCTCAATGATGAGTGGCATGGCGCGGCGCGGGCTTATCTCGGGATCACGGTTGCGGGGTTTCCGAACCTGTTCCTGATGTACGGGCCGAATACCAATCTCGGGCACAACTCGATCATTTTCATGATCGAGTGCCAGACCAATTACATTCTCGGATGCCTGGAGCAGATGGATTCGCGCGGGCTAGCGTCGATCGATCTCAGCCGCGACGTGATGGAGTCCTTTGACGCTCGCGTGCAGCGGGAGCTTAAGCGGACGGTGTGGGCCGCGACCGGCAAGAGCTGGTACAAGACCGAAGATGGGCGGATCACAAATAACTGGTCAGGCAGCACGATCCGCTATTGGTGGGAAACTCGCCTTGCGGACCTCTCACTCTATCATCAGAAGGCACGGGTGCGAGCTGTCGAGCGTATCGCGCAACCGGCCGAGCCGATCGCACACGCAGCAGCGGACTGAAGAGTAGCGCGACTAAGTTCGAGCGGTGGTCGCGGCGGCGACGCGGTTTGCCGAAAATCTCACCGGCATGTGCTTGATGCCAGCGACGAAGTTGGAGCGCAGACGCTCGACCGGGCCGGCGAGCTCGAGATCCGGCATTCGGCGCATCACTTCTTCGATCATCACGCGCAGCTCGAGGCGCGCGAGGTTTGCGCCGATGCAAAAATGCTCGCCGTGGCCGAAGGCGAGATGATCATTGGGCATCCGCGCGATGTCGAAGACGTCGGGACGGGGAAACATCGACTCGTCGCGATTCGCCGACGCATTCCAGATGACGACCTTGTCGCCAGCGCGAATCCGCTGGCCGCGGATCTCGGTATCCTTCGTCGCGGTACGCATGATGTGAGTGACGGGGCTCGTCCAGCGTAGAAATTCTTCCATCGCGACCGTCAGCATCGACGGATCGTTCCTGAGCTTCGTGCGCTCTGCGGGGTTTTCGACCAGCGCGAGGATTCCGCCGGAGGTGGCGTTGCGAGTGGTTTCCTGGCCGCCGATGATCAGCAGGAAGCAGTTGAAGAGGACTTCGAGGTCGTTGAGGCTTGCACCGTCAACGTCGCCGTGGACGAACGCGCTGATCAGATCGTCGCCGGGATTTTTGCGCCGCTCGTCGATCCACTTCGAGAAGTAGCTGAAGATTTGCGCCTCGGCGGCCATCCCGGTTTCTGCGGCTGTGCGGCCTTGCTGATACTCGGGGTCGGCGGTGCCAATCGATTGATTTCCGAGCGCGAACATCACGTCCCAGTATTCGCGCGGGATGCCCATCATGTCGCAGATAACGGCGGTCGGAAGCTTGCCGGCGATGTCCACGACGAAATCGCATTCCCCCTTTTCGATCACCTCGTCGATTACATCTGAAGAGATCTGACGGATGTGCGGTTCGAATTCGTTGACTGCGCGTGGCGTCAGGCGCCGGTTGATCAGCGAGCGGATTTTCCCGTGACGCGGCGGGTCGGTCATGATCATCATCTGGCCGAACCCGGATTGTTCCTCGCTGGCGCCGGCGGCGCTGAAGACCAGCGATATGCCTCGCTCGGAACTGTAGGTCTCGGGAGTGTGATAGACGTTGAGCGCGTCGTCGTAGCGCGCGATCGACCAGAAGCCGGCGCCCAGCGTGCGCTCATGCCAGAAGACGGGCGCTTCGGCGCGCAGTACGCGCCATGCTTCGTACTGTTCGCCGCGGACAAACATGTCCAGATCGGTTAGATCGATCTCGCCGAGCTTCATGACGAGCCTCCACTGCGTGCGGCAAAATGATAGGCAACCGCTCGTCGCAAAAGCCAGCACGGACTATTGGCGCGTCGCTTCGAGTTCCAGCAGGCGGCGCTTACGTTCGAGGCCCCATCGGTAGCCGCCGAGATGTCCCGAGGCGCGGAGCGCGCGATGGCATGGGATGACGATCGAGACGGGATTTGCGCCGTTCGCGGTCCCGACGGCGCGAATCGCGCGCGGGCGTCCAATTCGTCGCGCGATTTCGGAGTAGGAGCGCGTTTCGCCGCGTGGTATCGCGCGGAGTTGCTCCCATACTGACAATTGAAACGGAGTGCCGCGAATATCGAGCGGCAGCGTCGGCATCGGCGAGAGTCCCGCGAGATACTTCGCGATCGCACGCGCCCATGGGCCTGCGAGAGAGTCGTCGCGGCGAATCGAGGCTTTCGGATAGTCGGCACGAAGTTCGGAGACCATCGCGCGATCCGAGTCGCCCATCGCCGCGAAGCAGAGTCCGTGACGGGTGCCCGCGACAATCAGGCGGCCTAGCGTCGAGTCGACGATCGAATACCCGATTTCGGCGCCGTCGCCGCCCGGTCCGTAAGAAGAATTCGTGGTAATGTTATTTCGCGTCGTCATTCGAGCTCGCTCCAGAAGCGCGGCACCTCGGAACATATAACCCCGCCGGTTTGTTAATGTGATATGAAGCGAAATATCAAGCCGCTCGCATTTGCGGTTTCTATCGTGGCCGCGCTGGTGTTCGGTATCGCTCTCGCAGCGCAATCTCGGCGGTCCGCCGCCGACCTTAAGCTCGCACCAGATCTTTCATTCACCGACGATTCGAGTTCCAATTTTCCTATCGTAGGGGAGAATCTTTCCGATGGTTCTCTTGCGAGCGGTCACGCGACGGTTATTTTCTTCGGGACCGCGAACTGCTGGAACACTGCGCGCGAAGCGGAGCGGCTGGTGCATCTCTATCCGCAATACAAGGACAAGATTCACTTTGTTGTCGTGGATTTGAGAAGCCCGTCACTCGCACAGCGCGGATTGATCGCGCGCTACTATCATGGATACATCCCGACGATCGCGGTGATCGATAGCGCAGGGAACGTCCTCTACGATCGCGCCGGTGAGACCGCGAGCGATCGTGGCGACGCAAGCAATCTGCAGAAGCTGCTCGATTCGGCGCACTAGCCCTTCGGCAACTTCAGGACGCGCTCGCCGATGATGTTGTGCTGAATCTCGCTCGAGCCCGCGGCGATAGTGAGGCCGCGCGCCGCGAGCGTGCGATGCATCCAGCGGCCGCCTTCGACTGCGCCAGGACTGCCAGACTCAACGCCGGCGAACGCGCCGAGCATCTCGTCGGCGAACATCGCGACTCGGAGATTGAGCTCCGTCGCGAATAGCTTGCCGAACGAGCTTTCCGCGCCGGGCACTTTGCCTTTGAGCTGCGCCGAGAGCGAGCGGTAGCGGCTGAGTCTTAAGCATCGCGCCTCGGTCGCGAACTGCGCGAGTTTTTGGCGGACGTACGGATGCGCGCGCGCGGGCCTCCCCTCGAAATCGACTTTCTTCGCGAGGTCGACCAGCTCGCCGATCGTGCGCTCCACCGGATGGCGGGTACCGCCGGAGACGCGCTCGTACATCAGGGTCGCGATCGATACCTGCCATCCCGCGTTCAGATCGCCGACCAGGTTTTCCTTGGGCACGCGCACGTTGTCGTAAAAGACTTCGTTGAAGCCGGCGTCGCCGGTTATCTGCACGAGCGGACGCACGGTGATTCCCGGACTGTGCATATCGACGAGCAGGTAGGAAATCCCCTTGTGCTTGGGGGCGCTCGGATCGGTGCGGACCAGCAGCACTTGCCAATCGGCGCGATGCGCCAAACTCGTCCACACTTTTTGACCGTTGACGACGAAGGTGTCGCCGTCGAGCACCGCGCGCGTATTCAGGCCCGCGAGATCGGAGCCCGCGCCCGGCTCCGAATAACCCTGGCACCAAATCTGTTCACCGGTGAGCATCGGGGCGAGATGACGCTTTTTCTGCGCCTCGGTGCCGAGATGCATGATGGTCGGGCCGATACGATCGATCGCGAGTTGATTGGCGCCGTAGAGCGGGAGTCCGAGCCGCAACACTTCGTCCTGGTAAATCGATTGATCGATCATGTTCGCGCCGCCGCCGCCCCATTCCTTGGGCCAGTGCATCGCGATGTACCCGGCTTTGTAGAGGCGCCGATGGTAATCGAGGAGCTGATTCCAGCGGCCGTCGTCGCGAACGTCGAGCAGGCTCGCAGTCGAGCCGCCGAGGCCCTCGCCCTTGCGCCCGAATGCTTCGGCAGAATTCTCTTCGAGCCATCCGCGCAGCTCGGCGCGAAATTTGTCCTGTTCCGGGGTGTAGGTGAAGTCCATCGTGATGCTCCGCTTGAAGCTCGCGGCCTCGATTCGTGAAAATCAATTCGCCGACAGACTATAGCGCGATCGGCCCGCAACCGTGAACGAAGTTGGCAGCGATCTTCGATACTGGCATCACGAATCCATTGCTATATGATAGCTGCACAAAGCGAGCGGGGTGGGGCGCCATGGTGCGCACCTGAATTTCCCGCTCGATCACACAAACCGATTAGGGGCGAATAGCTACACCGATGGCATACGAGCACATCAAGGTTCCGAGCGACGGCAAAAAGATCACTCTTGGCGCCGGCCACAAGTTGAATGTTCCTGACCAGCCGATAATTCCGTTTATCGAAGGCGATGGCACCGGCCCCGATATCTGGCGCGCGTCGCAGTACGTCTTCGACAACGCGGTCAAGAAAATTTACGGCGGCAAGCGCAAGATCGCGTGGATGGAAGTGTTCGCGGGCGAGAAGCCCTTCACGCAGTGGAAGACGTGGCTGCCCGATGAAACCGTCGAGGCGTTCCGCGAGTTCCTGGTCGGGATCAAGGGACCGCTCACGACTCCGATCGGCGGCGGGATCCGCTCGCTCAACGTCGCGCTGCGCCAGATGCTCGACCTCTACGTATGCCTTCGCCCGGTGCGCTATTTCACCGGCGTGCCGAGTCCGGTCAAGCATCCCGAGAAACTCGACGTCGTGATCTTCCGCGAGAACACCGAGGACATTTACGCGGGAATCGAATGGCCGGCGGAATCGCCCGAAGCGAAGAAGCTAATCAAATTTTTGCAGGACGAGATGGGCGTGAAAAAAATCCGCTTCCCCAATACTTCGGGGATCGGAATCAAGCCGATCTCGCGCGAAGGCTCGGAGCGCCTGATTCGCGCCGCGCTGGAATATGCGATCGCCCACAAGCGCAAGAGCGTCACGATGGTCCATAAGGGCAACATCATGAAGTACACGGAGGGCGCGTTCCGCGATTGGGGCTATGAACTCGTCCGCCGCGAGTACAAGGGCAAGGCGGTGGGATGGGACGATTGCAACGGCAAGCCGCCCGCCGGCGAGTTGCTGGTCAAGGATGCGATCGCGGATATCACGCTGCAGCAAATCCTCACTCGTCCCGATGAATTCGACGTGGTCGCGACCATGAACCTGAACGGCGACTATATTTCCGACGCGCTGGCGGCGCAGGTCGGTGGAATCGGAATCGCTCCTGGAGCCAACATCAACTACCTGACCGGTCACGCGATCTTCGAAGCGACGCACGGCACCGCGCCCAAGTACGCCAATCAGGACAAGGTGAACCCGGGCTCGGTGATTCTTTCGGGCGTGCTGATGTTCGAGCACATGGGATGGCAGGAGGTTGCCGACGGCATCATCCGCGGACTCGAAAAGACAATCGCGAACAAGACGGTGACCTACGACTTCGAGCGGCTGATGACCGGCGCGAAGCTGCTCAAATGCTCGGAGTTCGGGAAAGCGATCGTCGAGAATATGTGATCGACTGGCCTGTTAGCCTGTTAGGTACGCAGGAATCGGGTGATCAGATAGATCATCAGCATCCCGAGGCAGGTGGCGAGCGGCGACCAATGGCGAGTCGTGCTCGCGCGCTTCCGGCAGCAGATCCGAGGCGCCGATATAAAGAAACGAGCCCGCGAAGAATGCGAGCAGGCACGGTAGCAATCCGCCTCTCAGTGTGAATGCCAGAGTAGTCGCGGCGCCGAGAACCGGCGTCAGCATATCGATCACCAGCCAGAAGACCGCGCGCCGCAGTGGATTCTGATGCGCCAGTACGACTGTCACCGTGTTGAGGCCATCGCTGAAATCGTGCGCGATAACGCCGAGCGCGATCAGCAGTCCCATCGCGGAGCTAGTCTGAAATCCAATTCCGATCGCGACCCCGTCGAGAAAACTATGCATCGCGAGACCGGCGGCAGAGATCGCGCCAAGCTCCTGCTCATGAGCTTCCTGCTCGTGCAGATGTTCGCGGGCGCCGTGAAGAGCCGTGTAGCGCTCGAGCGCGAAAAAGAAGAGGAACCCGACCGCGACCAGCGGCATGTACGAGGCGCCGCGATCGAACGAAAAAATCTCGGGCAATATATCGAATAGCGCCACCGCCAGCACCGCGCCCGAACTGAAGCCCAGCAGCAGATGAAGCCGGTCGCGCAATCGAATCGCCGCGAGACCGCCAAGCCCGGTCGAGACCAGGGTGAACGACGCGAATAATACCGGTATGAACCGCATGTCGGCTTCAGTCGTGCGCGGCGCCGAGGATTCGATCCGCCGCCCACATCCCCGTCTCGATCGCCGACTCGAAGTGCGGCATCCCCATGTAGTCGCCGGCCAGAAACAACCGTCGATGCTCCGACCGCCGATACTCGGCGAGATCCTTGCTGCGTCCGACTGGAGATTTAGGCAGCGCAGTGGGCAATCGCACGATTTCCGCGAAGCGCTTGGTGTTGGTCGCGCCATGGAAGAATCGCTCGATGTCGGGCAGTACCGCGGCGAGAATTTCGTCGTCGGAGGAATTCATCATCGCGTCTGCGCTATCAGAGTCGATGAACAGGTTGATCAACTCGCCGTCCGGCACTCGCTCGACACCCTTGGCGGATTCCAGCGTGGCCGAAACCACCATCTTGCGATCGGGACGTGGGATCAGAAATCCCCACACGTCCTTCAGTGCCGGCTCATCGCGCCAATGACGGCTGGTCGCGAGTCCTATCTTGATCGTCGATGAGTACTCAGTCGCCATCAGTCGCCGCTCGACTTCGTTGCCTCCGGAGTACAGGCGCGACGCGATCGGCGCCGTCGTCGCGAGGACCACGTAGTCGGCGCGCAGACGCTCGCCCGAGAGCCGCACGCTGACTCCATCGTTATCGACTTCCACGGATTGTACCGGAGCCTCCAGCTTGACCTCGACCTTCGTGGCCATCGCCTCCGGCAGCGAGCCGAGTCCGCGGCTGAGCGTCATCTCCTTGCTGCGACCGTTGTCGGTCAACGCGAGAGTTGCGAGCGTCATCGCGCGCGAAGTCTCCTCGACTTTGCAGAGCAGTCCGCCGGCGACCAGCGGTTCGACCAGGTAGTCGGCTGCATGGCCGAAGCGCGGCGCGCACCATCGCGCCGTGTCTTCATCGTCGTAATCCGCCCACGCCGCGTAGTTATCGACCGGTGGCCAGCGCAATTTCGTCGTATGCCAGATGAAGCGCAGCAGGTCCGGGATGCTGACCAGTCCGGTGCTCACCGCGTAGAGTGGAAACCTCGCGCCCGAGGGCAGGCGGCGCGGGATGCCGTCTTTGACGATCGCCACCCATGGGCTGGTCGGCTTCAGTTGCGACTCGATGCCGAGTTCCTTCACCAGGCCGAGCGCGTTGCGATAGGTGCTGGTGATGAGCTGCGCGCCACGCTCAATCAGGTAGCCGTCGCGCGAGTCGGTGGAGATCCTGCCGCCGACGCGCCCGCTCGATTCGAGCACGGTGACTTGCGCGCCACCTTGACGTAGTCGAAACGCCGCGGCCAGGCCCGCCATTCCCGCTCCAACCACGACAACTTTTTTGTTTGCCATATGACTCCGCGCTACGTCTATCACAACGGAGCGCTCGCACCAGTTCCAGGTAAGCGGTGAAAGGTGGGCAGCGGACTACGTTAGTTATGAGACTGCAAGGCCGTTGGCGAGAGGCTCTCCAAAGTCTACACTCACCCTCGGGGAATACGCCCTCATGAAGACTCAATCGCTGGCCGTGAGACTCGCAGTCGCATGCGCGCTGACGCTCTCGATAGCCTCGATCGCTTTCGCGCAAAACATGAAAGGCGACGATATGAAGGGCATGGATATGGGCGGCGCAAGCATGGGAGATAGCGAAAAGTCACCGACGTCGGCAACCGTCCCTCCCGATCCGGGCAACATGAAAGAAGGCGAGATGGAGGCGATGTCCGGCGGACCCGAGATGGATCACGATATGCACATGGGTCAAGGCATGAAGAACATGTCGAAGCACATGGCGTACACGGCGCTCCGGCCGGAGACCGCCGCGGACAAGGCGCGCGCCGCGAGCATCGTGAGCGACCTTCAGCGCGCGCTCGGCAAGTACAAGGATTATCACGCCGCGGAGGCCGAGGGCTTCAAGCCGTTTCATCCTGAAATCAAGAATCAGAAGGTCGTTCATTTCACCAGGAATTGGAACGCCCTCAAGGCCGCGTTCACTTTCAATCCCGACGAGCCGACCTCGCTGCTCTACGAGCGCACGCCCGACGGCGGTTACAAGCTTATTGGCGCGATGTACACCGATCGCAAGAACGCGAGCGCGGATCAGCTCAACGAACGAGTGCCGCTGAGCGTCGCGCGATGGCATCGGCATATCAATCTTTGCTTCCCCGCCCGCGGCACCGACATGAAGACCGCAGATTGGACGAAGTTCGGCTTCAACGGATCGATCGCGACCAAGGCCGACTGCGACGCGGTGAACGGGCGATTTTATCCGCAGGTGTTCGGTTGGATGGTTCACGTTTATCCGTGGGAGCAAAACCCCAGGATGGTATGGGCGCATTAGCAGGGCGTAGTGATGCCGCGCCGTATCCGGTCGTCGGTCGCAGCCAACGTTTGATGGCGCAGACGGTCGAACTGACTCGAGTCCGGAAATCGTATGGTGGCTTCGTAGCCGTTGACGATCTTTCGTTCGGGATTTCATCGGGACAGATTTTTGGCCTGCTCGGGCCTAACGGCGCGGGCAAGACCAGCACCATCCGAATGATGATCGGGATCACGGTACCGGACTCCGGCGTCGTCCGCCTTTTCGATGCGCCGCTCAGCCGGCAGATATTGCATCGCGTCGGCTACCTTCCCGAAGAGCGCGGTCTCTACCGCCGGATGACGGTGCGCAACAACCTGATTTTCCTCGCGCGACTTGCCGGGCTTTCGGTCACCACCGCGCTCGAGCGAATTCGCGCGTGGAGCGAGCGGCTCGAAACCGTTGACTGGCTTGAGCGCCGGGTCGAGGAACTCTCGAAGGGGATGCAGCAGAAGATCCAGTTCATCGCGGCGCTGCTGCACGATCCAGAGCTGATCGTGATGGACGAGCCGTTCGCGGGACTCGATCCGGTAAACTCGATGCAGCTCAAAGACGTCCTCATGGAACTTCGTGGCGCGGGCAAGACGATCCTCTTTTCGACCCATCGGATGGACCAGGTGGAGAAGCTGTGCGACTCGATCCTGCTTATCGATCGCGGCAAGTCGGTGCTGCAGGGAAGCCTCAACGAAATCAAATCCGGATACGGGCGGCGGTTCGTGCAAATCGACTACGACGGCGACGGCCGCTGCCTGGCCGCAAATCCGCTGATCGAATCATTGAACGACTACGGCAACCACGCTGAGTTGCGCCTGAAACCCGGCGCCGATTCGCAAGCGCTGCTGCAAGCCGCGATGAAGGTGCTGCACGTGAAAAGGTTCCAGGTGATGGAGCCCTCGCTCGAACAGATCTTCATCGATCGAATCGTGAGGAACGATGACTGAGTTCCGGCTCCGCAACGTCTGGATCGTAGCCAAGCGCGAGTACGGCGCGCGGGTGCGGACCCGCTCGTTCCTGCTTTCGACCTTTGCAACTCCGGTGCTGATGCTCACGATCTTGACGCTGCCCGCGTTGATCGCCGGATCGACGGTAAACGGCATGATGCGATACAACTCGCAGCCGGTGCGCCTTGCGATCGCGTGCGACAACCGTGCGCTCGCGGACCTGGCCCGCGGCGAACTGATGCGCTCCGCCCGCGGCCGCTACGTCGTCTCGATCGTTTCGCCGGCCAACGAGGCCGCGCATCAACAGCTTGCGAAGCAGGCCGCTGCATCGGAGATCGACGGCTACGTCTGGCTTGACGGTCCCGCGCGCACGAGCCGCCACGTGGTTCTCACTACCAATCGGATGGGCGATTTCATTCTGCAAAATCGTCTCGCAGCCGCGCTCTCGTACGCCTTCGCGGCCGAGCAGATGGTGAGTCGCGGCACCTCGGCCGACGACGTTGCCACGACCCTGCAGCGGGTCGATGTGACCACGGTCAAACCCGCCAACTCGTTCTCCGTCTTCAACGCGGTGCGCGGCGCGGCGGTAGTCTTCGTGTTGCTCTTCGTGATGTGCTTTTCGCTTCTTACTTACGGCGTCATGGTGATGCGATCGGTGATGGAGGAAAAAACCTCGCGCATCACCGAAGTGCTGCTCTGTTCGACGACCGCGCAGGAACTGATGACCGGGAAAATTATCGGCACCGGCAGTGTTGGCCTGACCCAGATTGGCGTGTGGCTCGGACTGGCGGCATTCACCGCCTCGCGCAGCATGTATGTCCGCGCCGCGATCAACGTGCTCGACGTCGGCCCGTCGATAATCATTTCCTTCATCATCTTTTATTTGCTCGGCTACCTGCTCTATAGCGCGATCTTCGCCGGCGTCGGCGCGATCTTCAATTCGATCGACGACGCGCAGCAGTGGAACTTCGTGATCATCCTGCCCCTGATCGCGTCGTCAGCGCTGATACTGCCGGTGGCGACTTCGTCCGACTCGGCAGTCGCCGTGATTGCGTCGATATTTCCGTTCTGCGCGCCGATCCTTATGTTCGAGCGAATGGCCGTGCACGATCCGCCGGTGTGGCAAGTCGCGCTTTCACTGATCGTCCTGCTCGCTACCATCGGCGCGGCGATGCTCATCTGCGGGCGTATCTACCGGGTCGGCATCCTGATGCACGGCAAGCGCCCGTCGATCCGCGAGATCGCCCGCTGGCTCCGCTACGCATGACTGCGGAAACCATCAGCTCGCATCACGCGGAGAGAATGATCCGCTCCTCGAGCGCGCACATCCCTAGTTCGCGAGCCGTCGCCAGCGCTGTGTCGCGCAGCACCCCCGCCTTCTTCCGGTCGCCCGCCCGATTGCGAGCAAGGAGCAGCGCGGCGTACTGAGCTTGCGTATGCGCGAGCCAGACGGGCGTGTCCATGCGCGTGTTCATCGCGAGTGCGTCTTCAAAATGGCGCGTCGCTTCATCCCACTGCTCGAGCGTGGTTGCTAACGCGCCGAGGTATCGAGAGAGGGCGCCGTAGCAGGCCGCGCCGTCGCTCATGACTACATTGCGCCCGGCGAACGGCAGCAGAATCTTGTACAACGTTTCTGCCCGGCCGCTGTCCTTCAGGAAGGTGCAGACGTCAGCGAGGTAAGACATGGTTCCCATCCACATCGCATCGCGGGGTAGGTCGGCAAAGTCATGCATCGCCAGGGTCTCGAATTCCGCTCGCGCCTCCGTCGTTCGCCCAAGTTCGGCGTAGATCACCGCCAGGCCGGGGCGCCATGCGGCCGCGGCAGAATGTTGCTGGAGAAAAAGCCGGACCATGGGCTCGATTTGCCTGAGCCCGCCCTGCTCGCGGCGCAGCGCAAACATCTGGAGCCCAAAGACGCCGGCAGTGGTTTCCAGTTGCAAACTCTGTCCCGTCGTCAGCGCTTGCTGAGCCAGGCGCTCGCTGTCTTCGAACCGGCCGTGCATCAATGCCCGCATGGCCTGATACGTTATGGCAACGGAGAGATAAAAAGATTGATTGGTCTCTTCCGACCATCGTTTCCATGCGTCCAATTCCCGGTCGGACGCCGCCACATCTCCCAACTCGAGCAGGCAATACCCGCGATGAAAGGTTCCGTCGGCATGCAACTCCGGGTTATTCGCAGTCGTGGCAAGGTCGAGCATTTCTGTTGTGAGCGCGAGCCGCGCTTCAGCGTGCTCCGGCCCCGAGAGGGCGAACATCATTCCGAGCAGGCTGTAGGCGACCAGATCCGGATCGCCAAAGCTTCGGGCCATCGCAACCGCTTGCGGCGCGTACACCATCAGTTTTTTCCGCTCGCCGGTGACCCCCAGGTAGTATGCCAGGCCGGCCAGCGTCCTCGCTTTGAGGGGGCTGTCCTCCGTTCCGAGTCTCTGCAGCGCATCCTCGAGCAGGTCACCCGTTCCCGGTACGGGAAGACCGACGCTGCACGTCATACGTACGAGTTTCACGGCCGTCCTGACCAGGCTCTCGGTTGACCCCAGCACTTGGGCCACGTTGGCTGCACCAAGAAGCGTTTCTCCCGCCTCAATAAATTCGCCCGCATGCCATTGCGCTTGTCCAAGCAGGAACAGGAGCGAGTACCGTTGAGCTTCGTCCGCGGGCCGACTCCGCTCAGGCGGGGCCGGTGGGGACCCGAGAAGTTCGAGCCCCTTCTTAAGGTGGCTGATCGCTTCCAGATGCGCCCAACGGCGCGCCGCCTGCTGGCCCGCGAGATGGAGATATTTCACTGCCTGCGGGTTGTTGGCGCCCTGCACATAGTGATGCGCCAGCTCAGCGACGTGGTCGTCCAGACTCTCGCCGGATTTCGATTCCGACGCCGTGGAATAGGTTCGCTCGATCGCTTCGGCCACTTCGAGATGAAGCCGCTGGCGCCGCGCGGCCGACACGCCAGCGAGCACCGCCTGGCGAGTGAGCTCGTGGGAGAACGCAAACCGGGCCTTGGGACTTTCCGCGACCGAGAATACGAGCCCGGCTTTTTCGGCTTCCTCGACGCACTCGAGAATTGAACCTGTGTCAGCCTCGTTCGAAGCTTGAAGAATTTCAAAACTGAAAACGCGCCCGATCACCGCCGCCGTCGCGAGCACCTTCTGCGTCGGGTCGCTCAGCCGTGCGAGACGCCGCGCGACGACCAGCCGCACAGTCGGCGGCGCGTCCAACTCGGCAATCTGGAGCTCGGCGCGAAATTGTCCCGACGAATCGTACAGTCGATTCTCCTCCTCAAGATGCCTGAACAGTTCCTCGACGAAGAACGGGTTGCCTTCGGTCTCGGCGAATATCTCGCCAACCACGGCGGCAGGCGGCGACTTTCCGCTGAGGCTACTCAGCATCGCGGCCACTTCATCACGCGGTAGACCTTTGAGCCTCACCCCATTCGCAAGCCGCCCGCGCAGTAAATCTTCCAGCGTCTTGGCCAGACCGCGACTTACATTGAGCTCAGCGTCACGATAGGTGCCGATCACCATCAGCGGCAGATCGGAAAGTCGCTGGGTCAGGTGATCGAGCAGCGACAAGGTCGAATCGTCGGCCCAGTGAAGGTCCTCGAGGATCATCAGCGCGGGTTGGGTCGAAGCGATTCGCGCGATGAAGTCGAAAACGCAATTGAACAGGTGCCTCCGCGCTTGTGCCGGCGGCAAATCGAGCGGCGGCGGAAGCTCGGGCAGGATGCTCTTGAGCTTGGGCAGCAAACGCGCCAGCTCCGGCCCCTGGTCGCCCAGCGCAGCGCGCAGACTATCGAGGTCTCGTATGCGATCGACGAAGTTCTCGAGGATTTCCACGAACGGGAGATAAGCGACGGCTTCGTCGTGCTCGGAGCAATGCCCGACCAGAATCGCCATTCGCTTCGCGTCAGCCGCGGCGGCAACCTCATCCGCCAACCGCGTCTTGCCCACGCCGGGTTCGCCGGAAATAAGGAACAGGCGCCCGCGCCCGGAAGCCGCATCTTCGAGTCCGCTCATGATCGAAGCCAGCTCGCGCTCGCGTCCCACCATCACACCCGGAGTCCGTGCTCGAACTTGCTCCGACCTGCTTATCTTCGGTCCGCGAATCTCTCCGACAAAGCGGTAGCCCCTGGAGGGGACGGTAGCGACGAATCGCGGCGACTCGGGGTCGTCTTTCAAAGCTCGCCTGAGCTTTCGCACCGCGGTGTTGATGCTGGTCTCGCTATCGACGAAGACTCCTTTGCCCCAGACACGCTCGATAATTTCCTCGCGCGTCACGAGATTTCCACGGCGCTCGATCAGCAGGCATAGCAGCTCGAGCGGAATCCGCTGGAGCGCAACGGCCACGCCGCCCCGGCGCAGCTCGTAAGCGCCGCGGTCCAGCACAAAATCCTCAAACTGGAAGAGACCTTCAGACATTTGTCGCGATCGCGGATTCTACTTGGGTTGTGGGTGAGCGTATAGCCGCTTTGCTTCGACGAGTTCAGAGAGAGTTCAGGAGATATTCAGCCCTGGTCCATTGGCTAACCCGCCGGACTGCTCGAACATGGCGGCATCATGATCACTAGATCATGATCACCAGGAGGAAGCGGTAATGAAAAAGGTAGCGGTACTTACTTTGATAGCGGGATGGGCGATTTTAGCCGGCGCGACACACGCGGGCGCGCAGCCAGGCTCGCCAGGCCTCGCCCAGGTCGTGGCATTGGACGAATGCGATCCGACCACGTTCAACGCGGCGGTGGGCCCCGACTTTTGCAAGAACGTCACGCTTGGAGCGTTTACTACCTTGTCTGATCTATTTGCCGGGGCGGAGGCTGGAACCCCCGATCCGGGTTGGGACTTCGAACCCGACCAGGTGACGATCCACAATGGCGACATCCTTTCCGTGGTTGACCAGGGTGGTGAGCCGCACACCTTCACCGAAGTGAAAGCGTTCGGTAACGGATTCGTACCGCCGCTCAACGTTGGCAGCGCGACCACCGCTATCCCGGAATGTGCCGGTGGTTTCTCCACCGTCGCCGTCGCCAAGACCCGAATTCTTCAAGGCAGTCATCTGGATATCACTGGCCTGTCGAAGGGAAAGCATCTCTTCCAATGCTGCATACATCCCTGGATGCGCATGGAAGTAGACGTGAAGTAAGTGATCGGTAAGCGGCGACCGCGAGCAGCGCCAGTGCTCGCGGTTGCTGCCAATCGTTGCGCCCGAGCCCTGCGGTGCAGACAAAATAAGGAGACCATAATGCCCCTCTATCTGATCGAGAGAAATTTTGCCGACCAACTGAACGTGAATCGCGAGGCCGCCACTGCTGTCTGCCAAGTCAATTCCGAGGTCGGAATCGACTGGATCTACTCGTTCCTGAGCGCAGACAAGAAGAAGACCTACTGCCTCTACGAGGCGCCCAATCCCGAGGCGATCCGCGACGCGGCGCGGAGGCTGAACCTGCCGGCGGACGTGATTATTGAATTGGGCGAATCGCGCATCTCGCCCTCAGCGCTGAACCTGTTCGCGCCGACCCGCGGCGCTTGATCGATCGCGCCTAGTGTAGGTCCGGCTTCATCTGCGCTATCTCGGCGGTGATGCGCTCCTCGAGCGCGCATTCCCAACTCGCGAGCCGTCGCAAGCGCTGCGTCGCACCTGTAGCGCGTCGCCAGACTCTCCTACTTCAGCGGCGCCGATACCGGCGCCGGCGGCAAAGGCTTTCCACCGGGTCCGGCGGCGTAGCTCATCCAGGGAATCGTCGGCTGCTGATTTACGCCCGGCTTGCTGTAGTCGCACACTCCCGTCGGGAAGGTATCTTCGAGCTGCGTCCATTCAGCGTCGGTAAACTGGACCGGGAAATAGTCTGCCATGTCCAGCGCCTTCAACTGGCACTTGAGGATGTCGCCGGTGAACGGCTCTCCCGCGGCAATCCGCGGCTCTGCGTAGAACGGATACAGAGCCTGGCATACGGTCTGGTCAGTAATTTCGGTGCCGGTCCCATCGAAGCACGCGTCATGCGCCGCGGCGGGCTTGTCGTTCACGACCTTTTGCGCGAGCGGCACATTGGTCTTGTCCGCCTCGATCGCGGACAGCCAATCGTCCATGACCGTCAGCGCCTGGGAAGCAAATGGCGACGAAAATGATCCCGCCACCATCGAAGCGAACGTGGTATCGCCGGCCAGCGGAGCAGGGCCGGTCCAGATGACCTGGTTGTCGTGATTGCCGTGGGATCGATCCAGCCGCGCGCGCATCTCATAGCTGTGATAGTCGGTATGAATCTCCTCGACATCATGCCCGCGCAAATCGATGATCGGGATGATCATGTTGTTCCCCTCGTTGAAGAGGCCGCCGCGATAAGCAATGGGTATCGCCGGGGGATCGGCTGGGGTGCGTCCGGGAACCGGGTTGTAGTCGATATCCCGGCTGCCGAGTTTTACATTCAGATCGACGAATTGCGCCGGCGTGATCTCGCCTGACATAAGAGCGTTCAAACCGTACTGTACGCCGACGTTGTCGGCCGGCCGGTTGGCGAATCCGTCCTTGGGCCGCTTACCGAGTTCGTCTATGAAATAGTCCGCGAGATCGCATCGGATACCTTTGGGGTTCGTCTGCGGATCGTAGGCCTCAGCCGCGGGCACGTTGCAACTTTGGAAGTCCTCGACGTCGTAGAGCCCTGGTCCCGTAGTGACTTCTCGCGGGTTGCCGCCCTCATCGAAACCGTAGACATTGATCCACGCTTCGCAAATGTTGGGTCCCGGTTCTCCTTCGACTGCCGCTTCCTGGGTCGAAGTCCAGGCGATGCCCGTGCCCCACTTAGTAGTGGGATTATCGAAGTAGTCCACCATCAGCCTGCAATCCACGACCTCAATCGAAGTCGACCAGGAATCGGTGAAGCTGCAGTTGGGAAGGATTCCGTCGAAAATTCCCGGATAGTCGTTCGCCGCTTGCTGCTGATAAATCGAACCGCCGGAACATCCACTGCCGATTGTGTAGCGGATAGGTCCGTAGGTCTCGATGATGTGCTCCTTGGCCATCATCAGGGACTCTGCTTGAACCACCAGGTTGCAGTTCTGCGTATTGTGATCGAGCGCCGTCGACCACACCATGAAGCCGCGGCCAAGCGCATCGTTGTCCAACACGCTTGGTGGAGTGGTTTCACCGTGATGCTCTCCGCATCCCGATCCTCCGGTGACGTAGGTCTTGCCGTTCCACGCTTTCTGCGGAGCCCACGGCTGCCAGCCCTGAGTTGGATCGAAGAGTACCGCGACTGAATACTGCCCGCGATCCTGAGCGCCAGTCTCTACTCGAACGATAAAAGGCACCGTGTTGCCTTGATCCGTTGTAGTCGTAGCTATAGTCCCCGGCGTCGGCGGGTTATTCGGATCATACGACTGAAATTGATCTGTCCCAGCCTGTACGTACTCGTACTGATAGGTGACCGCCTGATTGCATTGTGCATCGGTGGCCCCGGCCAGGCACGGCCAGGGTTGAATTTGCGGGCCGGAGAAAATCGGTCCGCCATTTGGATGGTTGGTGATTGTGATTGCCGCCGATCCTGCGCCGGTCGCCGTCGCCTTCAGAGCATTCGCTCCGTTCACCAGGCCGGTGACCAGCCCCTCGTAGAGGGCGTTGGGACGCACCGCAAATTCGCTCGTTATGTTCTTGCCTCCGAGCGTGACCTCCACCGATGACGGACTGACCCCGGTGGGAATGACAATCTGGACCAGCGCGTCGCCGCCGGAGATCAAGTCGGCGCGGTTCGACAGCACATTGATTTGCAGCGGTAACGCCGCCGGTGTCGTGGCCGCTCGGTAAGCTCCCGATCCGCCGGCGACCGCTAGTCCGAGAGTGAGCAGGACTAATAGAAAGGACCGCGAAGACAAAATAGCTGCAGCACTAGTGGCTCTGGGTTTCATCGTAAGGCTCCAACAGTCCGATGCGCGCCCTTCGTGGCTGGCACGTGACGCGGAAAATTGCCTCGCAGTTTACGAACGCACTGCGACCTTTGCGTAAGACTCATCGCTGCGAGCGAATCGCCCTACCTATGAATGAAACTCTTGCACCCCCCACACACGACCCGCCCCAGAAAGCGACTTGTGCTAGAGCAAGATCTGGTCCGTCCGTGGTCAGAAATATTTCAGTAGCTGAATTTTCGCTCAGCCCGCTGAAATTGTGATCAAGACGGTAGGCATTTATTTCACGATTCACATTTTCGGAGATTCACGACCGGCACGGTATCCTTCCGTTGCGACTGGAGGCGAGGACGCGGACCAAATCGCTGCGGCTTGCTTCACAACATCACCAAACGTTGCTATTGATCGCACGTCTCGGGGCCCCGGCTGGAGGTCCCTTCCGTTTCACGCACTTAAGTATTGCTCATAGACAACAATACAGTTATTAGGTAAGCTTCAGGAAGAAAACCACCGGAAGCTGGGAGCGAAGCGTGGCTCGAAAGAAAATCGCGTTTATCGGAGCGGGTAATGTCGGCGCGACGTGCGCACATCTGTGCTTTCTGCGCGCGCTCGGCGACATCGTCCTCTACGACATCATCGACGGACTCCCGCAAGGCAAGGCGCTCGACATGCTCGAATCGGCGCCCGTGCTCGGCATCGACGTCAACGTCACGGGAACCATCGACATCAAGGGTATCGAGGGCGCCGACTGCTGCGTCGTCACCTCGGGTTCACCGCGCAAACCCGGGATGAGCCGCGACGATCTGCTCAAAATAAATGCCAAGGTGATGAACGACGTCGGCACGGCGATCAAGAAGCACGCGCCGGGCGCATTCGTGATCGCGGTGACCAATCCGCTCGACGCGATGGTCACCCAACTGAAGCGCGTGACCGGCTTCGCGAAAAATCGAATCGTCGGACAAGCCGGCGTGCTCGATTCGCGCTCGCTACCGCACTTTCCTCGCGACCGAACTCGGCGTCTCGATGGAGAGCGTGTCGGCGATGGTCCTCGGCGGGCATGGCGACGACATGGTGCCGATTCGCAGCTACACCACCGTCGCGGGCCAGCCGATCGAAAAGCTGATCCCGGCGAAGCGGCTCGAGGAAATCGAAACGCGCACCCGCAACGGCGGCGGCGAAATCGTCAACTTAATGAAGACCTCGTCGTACTACGCCGCCGGAACCGCGGTCTACAAAATGGTCGAGGCCTACATCCTGGATCGCAAGCAGGTCCTGCCCTGCGCCGCGTACCTCGACGGCGAGTACGGAGTGAAGGGACTCTTCGCTGGAGTGCCGGTGGTCATCGGCGCGGGCGGAGTCGAGCGCGTCGTCGAGATTCAGTTAAGCGCCGCCGAGAAGACCGCCTTCGACAGCTCGGTCGGCCATGTGCGCGAACTGGTCGACGCGATGGACAAAGTGATCGCGGCCGGAAATTAGAATGGCAGCCGGTGTACCAATCGAGCGAGCCGGATTCGCGCAGACTCAGCGCAAGGATTACTGGTTCCTGCAATGGTTCGCGTATTTCGCCGGCCTCGGATTTTTTCTGATCGTCTACCCGACCTGGGCGCTCCTGCAAAACGCGCACTTCCGCTTCGACAATTATCTCTCGCCATTCTACTCGCCTGAACTTTATGGATCCGCCAAAGCATGGCTCGGCACTGGCAAAGCGCCGTTCTGGCCGGATTGGCTGGTATGGTCGCCCGCGCTGCTTATCATGTGGGCGCCAGCCGGATTTCGGCTGACCTGCTATTACTATCGCGGCGCGTACTACAAGGCGTTCTTTCTCAACCCGATGAATTGCACGGTCGGCGAGCCGATGCATAACTACCGCGGCGAAAACTTCTGGCCGCTGATCATCCAGAATTCCCATCGCTACTTCATGTATCTCGCGTTGTGCTTCATCCCGATCCTCGCGCTCGACGTCTACGAAGGCATGTGGTTCACCGACCCCTCAGGCGTCGAGCACTTTGGAATCGGCGTCGGCACGCTCATTCTCGCCGTCAACGTTGTGCTGCTCACCGGCTACACGCTCGGATGCCATTCGCTGCGCAGTTGGGTCGGCGGCAATCGCGATACGTTCTCGAACATCCCGATCCGCGCGAAATGCTGGAGCTGCGTCACCCGCTTCAACGAGAAGCACATGAACTTCGCCTGGTTCAGCCTCTTCTGGGTCTCGTTCTCCGACTTTTACGTCCGCATGTGCTCGATGGGCGTCTTCCACGATTTCAGAGTGTTGTTCTGATGGCTGAATACGAAGAGCGGCAACACGATGTGCTGGTGATCGGTGCCGGCGGCGCCGGACTGCGCGCCGCGATCGAGGCGTCCGCCGGCGGTGCGAAGGTCGCGCTGATCTGCAAATCGCTTCTCGGCAAGGCTCACACCGTGATGGCCGAGGGCGGAGTCGCGGCGGCGATGGGCAACGTCGACGATCGCGACAATTGGAAAGTTCATTTTGCCGACACGATGCGCGGCGGCCAGTATGTGAACAACTGGCGGATGGCCGAGCTGCACGCCAAGGAAGCCCCCGCACGAGTGCACGAACTCGAGGAGTGGGGCGCCGCGTTCGATCGCACCAAGGACGGCAAAATCCTCCAGCGCAACTTCGGCGGCCATCGTTATCCACGCCTGGCGCACGTCGGCGACCGCACCGGCCTCGAGATGATCCGCGTGCTCCAGGACAACGGGATTCATCGCGGCCTCGACGTTTACATGGAAACCACCGTCGTCTCGCTGCTCGTCGACGACGGCCGAATCGCCGGCGCGTTCGGCTACGATCGCGAGCGCGGCTTCTTCTACCTGTGGCGCGCGAAAGCCGTCGTCATCGCGACCGGCGGAATCGGCCGCGCCTACAAGATCACTTCCAACAGTTGGGAGTACACCGGCGACGGCCAGGCGCTGGCATACAACGCCGGTGCCGAGCTGATGGACATGGAGTTCGTCCAGTTCCATCCGACCGGCATGATCTGGCCGCTGAGCGTCGCCGGAATCCTGGTCACCGAAGGAGTGCGCGGAGAGGGCGGTGTCCTGCGCAACAGCAAAGGGGAGCGTTTCCTGTTCGGCGAGATCCCCGACGCCTACAAAAGTTCGACCGCCGACAACGAGGAAGAAGGCTGGCGCTACACCCAGGGCGACAAAAGTGCGCGTCGTCCGCCCGAGCTGCTGACTCGCGATCACGTCGCCCGCATGATCGTCCGCGAAGTTCGCGAAGGTCGGGGCAGCCCGCACGGTGGCGTCTTCCTCGACATCGCGTGGATCAAGGAGAAGCTCCCGAACGCCGAGGAGCACATCAAGCGCAAGCTGCCCTCGATGTATCACCAGTTCATCAAGCTCGCGAATGTCGACATCACCAAGGTCCCGATGGAAATCGGACCGACTACGCACTACGTGATGGGCGGGATTCGCGTCGATGGTGACACCCAAAGCTCGACGACGCCCGGCCTCTATGCCGCCGGCGAGGCAGCTGCGGGATTGCACGGCGCAAATCGCCTCGGCGGCAACTCGCTCTCTGATTTGCTGGTCTTCGGCCAACGCGCCGGAGCATTTGCCGCGATGTTCGCCAAGGAGCACGACTTCGGCAAAATCAACCCGCGCCAGGTTGACGACGCGCTCAAACTCTCGCTGCGCCCGTTCGAACCTCACACCGACAAGACCGAGGCACCCTACGCGATTCAGTTCGAGCTGCAGGACACGATGCAGAACCTGGTCGGTATCGCGCGCCGCGAAAACGAGATGGTCGAGGCGCTCGCGAAGATCGAGGAATACAAGCGCCGCGCCGAGCATGTCCGCGTCGACGGCAACCGCATGTACAACAACGGCTGGCACACTGCGCTCGATTTGCGCAACTTGCTGATGGTCTCCGAGTGCATCGCGCGATGCGCGATCGAACGCAAGGAAAGCCGCGGCGGACATTTCCGCGACGACTTCCCGGACAAGAGCGACGAGTTCGCAAAAGTAAATGTCATCACGACGAAAAGCGACGGCGGGATGAACATTCGCCGCGACACGATCAAGGAAATGCCGCCCGAGTTGAAACAGATCATCGAGGAAAACAAGTGAGCACCGACGCAACCTTCCTCATCTGGCGCGGCGACGCCACTGGCGGCGACTTCAAGGAGTACAAGGCCCGCGTCGATGAAGGGATGGTCGTGCTCGACGTCGTGCATCAGATCCAGGCCGAGCAAGCGAACGATCTCGCCGTGCGATGGAATTGCAAGGCCGGCAAGTGCGGCTCATGCTCCGCGGAAATCAACGGCCATCCGCGCCTGATGTGCATGACCCGGATGGACACGCTGCCGGTCGGCGAGCCGATCAGCATCGAGCCGATGCATACTTTTCCGCGCATCAAGGATCTCGTCACCAAGGTCAAGTGGAACTTCGACACCAAGAAAAAAATTCCGAAGTTCGCGCCGCGCAAGCCAGACGCTCCCGACGGCAGTTGGCGCATCCAGCAGGAGGACATCGAGCGCGTCCAGGAATTCCGCAAGTGCATCGAATGCTTCCTGTGCCAGGACGTATGCCACGTGTTGCGCGACCATGAGCTCGAAGACGAGTTCATCGGCCCGCGCCTGCTGGTCTTCACCGCCGCGCTCGAGATGCATCCGCTCGACACCGGCAACCGCGTCGCCGCGCTGAAGAACGATTACGGCATCGGCTACTGCAACATCACCAAGTGCTGCACCAACGTATGCCCCGAAGACATTCACATCACCGATAACGCGATCATCCCATTGAAGGAGCGCGTAGCCGACGAGTTTTACGATCCAATCAAAAAACTATTCCGCATGTTCCGCCGCAGCGCGTAAATGACGATATTGCCGGTTCAGACTCGATGCAGTAATAATGGTAGTAAGGTATTACTTCTTGGGATTGACTAATTATGGCTCGTTCAAAGCGTGCAGCCGTTCAAGCAATCGCTACCAGCCGGCTTACGACTAAAGGTCAGGCCACGGTTCCATTGTCCGTTCGCAAACGCTTGCATCTGAAACCAGGCGATACCGTGATATTCGAAGAGCCGAAAGCCGGTACAGTCCGTATCCGCAAAGCGGAGCCCCTCGATCTCGAGTTCCTCTTGGCATTGGAGAAGACCTTGTCGGAGTGGAACTCGAAAAACGACGATCGCGCCTATCGTGACCTGTAAACCCTTCGACGTTGTAGTTGTGCCTTTTCCCTTCACTGACCGGCGAGCGAGCAAGCGTCGACCGGCGCTGGCTCTTTCTTCAGAGAGTTTTAGTGATGAGAGCGGTCACACGGTCTTGGCAATGATAACTAGCGCCAGCAACGCTCCATGGCCGATGGATGTCGCGATCGACGCTGGACAGGCGGGCCTGCAAGCCTCGTCAAAAGTTCGCATGAAACTCTTTACTCTGGACAATCGGCTCATTCTGCACAAAACGGGTAGCCTATCTCGAACGGACCAACGCGCCGTGTCGGCAACGGTCGGAAAGTTATTGGCGACGTGAGCGAACGTGAATGCTCGAGGTGTGCACGGAGCCCATCGAATTTGCATCTCGCCGAATGCACCTCTTAAGGTAACCGAATGAACATCCACGAATACCAAGCCAAACAAATCCTCGCCCGCTTCGGCGTCCCCGTCCCCAAAGGACAGCCCGCGTCGACCCCCGACGAAGTCGCGTCCGCATTCAAAGCGCTGGGCCAACCGAAAGCCGTCGTCAAAGTGCAGATCCATGCGGGCGGACGTGGCAAAGCCGGCGGTGTGAAACTCCTCTCGAGCGCCGACGAAGCGCGCGACTTCGCCGCAAACTTGCTCGGCAAGCCGCTCGTGACGCATCAGACCGGCCCCGAGGGCCGCGTCGTCCGTCACATGTACGTCGAGGAGGCGAGCCAAATCGCGCGCGAGCTGTACCTCGGGATGCTCGTCGATCGAAAGGCCGGCTCGGTCGCCGTGATCGCGAGCACCGAAGGCGGCATGGACATCGAAGAAGTCGCCGCCAAGACGCCGCAGAAGATTCTCACCGAGTTCATCAATCCATTGCTCGGCGTCGCGGGATTCCAGGCGCGCAAGATCGCGTTCGCACTCGGGCTCAAGGACAAGCAGGTCGGACAGTTCGCTACGATGCTCGCGTCGATCTACAAGGCCTTCATCGAGACCGACGCATCGCTGATAGAAATCAATCCGCTGGTCGTCACCACCGACGGCCGTGTGATCTGCCTCGACGCGAAAATGTCGTTCGACGACAACGGCCTCATCCGTCACGCTGACATCCGCGAGCTGCGCGACCCCAACGAGGAAGATCCCGCCGAGACCGAGGCCGCGAAGTTCGATCTCAGCTACGTGCACCTCGACGGCAACATCGGATGCATGGTCAATGGCGCGGGACTCGCGATGGCCACGATGGACATCGTGAAAATCTATGGCGCCGAGCCGGCCAACTTCCTCGACGTCGGCGGCGGCGCGAGCACCGAGAAAGTCGCCGCCGCGTTCCGCATCCTGCTCGCCGACAAGCGCGTCAAAGGCGTGCTGATCAACATCTTCGGCGGCATCATGCGATGCGACGTGCTCGCGCAAGGCGTCGTCGAGGCCGCAAAACAGGTGAAGCTCAACGTCCCGCTGGTAGTACGGATGGAAGGCACCAACGTCACCGAGGGCAAGAAAATCCTCGCCGACTCCGGCATCAAGGTGATCACAGCCACCAACATGGCCGACGCCGCCCACCGAATAGTAAAAGAAATCGGAGCCTAGCAGGTGTTGGATGTTAAAGAACGAAAATCAAATCTCGGCGATTCCTCGCCTCTCCCTGACAGGGAGAGGCCGCGCCAACGGCGCGGGTGAGGGTCCAAGATCAAAATTCCGGGTTGATCCAGTGGCACAGGCGTCCCTGCCTGTGATTTCCGGAGAACGGGCAAGGATGAAGTCTCGATGATCATCCTAGTGAACAAAAACACCCGCGCCCCTTTTTGTGTCATCCTGAACGAAGTGAAGGAACCCGGATCTTTCACGACGCTCACAACACCACACCATCCACTAACCATCGACGCGTGATTTTCCAATGAGCATCCTAGTAAACAAAAACACCCGCGTGCTAACCCAGGGAATCACCGGCGCGGTCGGCCAGCTGCACACTCGCGCGTGCAAGGAATACGGCACCCAAATGGTCGGCGGCGTCGTCCCCGGCAAAGGCGGCACCGACTTCGAAGGCATCCCGATTTTCAACACTGTCGAAGATGCCCGCGAATCCACCGGATGCGACGCGACCGTGATTTACGTGCCGCCGGCATTCGCCGCCGACGCGATTCTCGAAGCGGTCTCCGCCGGCATCGAACTCGTCATCTGCATCACCGAGGGCGTCCCCGTCCTCGACATGGTCAAAGTGAAAGCGTACATGGCCGGCTCGAAATCGCGCCTCATCGGCCCCAACTGCCCCGGCATCATCACGCCCGGCGAATGCAAAATCGGCATCATGCCCGGCTACATCCACAAACAGGGCGACGTAGGCGTCGTCTCGCGCTCCGGCACCCTCACCTACGAAGCCGTGTATCAGCTCACCCAACTCGGCATCGGCCAATCGAGCTGCATCGGAATCGGCGGCGATCCGATCGTCGGCACCAGCCACATCGACTCGCTGAAACTTTTCAACGACGATCCGAAAACCCGCGCAGTTATAATGATAGGCGAGATCGGCGGCACCGCCGAAGAAGAGGCCGCCGAATACATAAAGCAACACTTTAAGAAACCTGTAGTCGCGTTTATTGCCGGACAGACCGCCCCGAAAGGCCGCCGGATGGGCCACGCGGGCGCAATCATCTCCGGCGGCCGCGGCACCGCCTCCGACAAAATCGCCGCTCTGAAAGCCGCCGGCATCACAGTCGCAATGAGCCCCGCCGATCTCGGCTCCACGATGAAATCCGTGCTCGAAGGCAAGAAGTAATCACGATGGAACATACCCTCGCGAGCACCCCGTCCAGCTCTGGTTTTTGTGTCATCCCGAGCGTAGCCGAGGGACCCCGGATCTTTCTCGGCGCAAAACCCTTCAACTCCGCTTAGGGCACGCGGAGCCGACCACTGATACGGGAGAATAAACTTTGATCGAACAAACTCTCGCCATCCTAAAACCCGACGCAGTCCGCCGCGGACTAACCGGCGACATCCTGAAACGCATCGAATCGTCGGGCCTCAAAATAGTCGCGATGCGCAAGCTGCAACTCTCTCGCCCCGACGCCGAGCGCTTCTACGACGTCCACAAAGTCGAAGCCATTCTTCAGCGGCCTCTGCGAGTACATGACCTCAGGCCCGGTGGTAGTAGCAGTGCTGCAAGCCGAAGGCGCAATCTTAAAATGGCGCCAACTGATGGGCGCGACCGACCCAAAAAAAGCCGACTTCGGCACCATCCGCAAAGACTTCGGCCTCGACGTAGAACAAAACTCCACCCACGGCTCCGACGCCCCAGAAACCGCCGCGCAGGAAATCGCGTTCTTCTTCCCCCGCCGCGACCTACTGGCATAGAACATTCTTAGCTCGCCCGTTATTTCACGAGAGAGGGCGGCCAGCTGCAAAGCGGCCGGTAGGTGAGAGTTTTGACCGTCATCACAAACGTCACTTTGATATTCCGCGTTAGGGCGATAAACTAGCTATTCAAGGGGAAGACAATCATGGCTGCTGACCAGTTCGATGAAGAGTTCGAAAGGCTCCGCACATATCTGGAGAAAAAGCTGACGACGCTCGTCGAAAGCAAGTTTCAAGAGCTTGAGCGAAACGAATTGCTTCGGTTGCGCGCTCCCTCGCATTGCAGAATTTGCCATGGCGCGGAGATCGGACCGAAGGTAGATCCTCCGTTTTCAGACGATGAAAGGCTTTTCCATTTAACGAACCACGGCGATGGGATACCTGGTTTTGAGAGGCCACGGAATTGGCCGGATGTCGAGCGCATTGCCGAGGCAGTAAAAAAAGCGCGCGGACACTGATTCGTCGTGGGGGACTCCCGGCCGCGCCGGCGCCGACGTTAAAGAGCAAACATCCGTGGCTATCGCGCTTGACCCGATCACTCGCCGCAAACTCGTGTTTGCCAAGCAGCTTTACCAACACTGCGTCGTCCAGATATCGCAATTTAGTCCATCATCTCCAACTCTTGCACCCATAGCCTCGAGGCCGCGTCGGGGTGCTTGATGCGGCCCCAGTTGGCGCCCTCGACCTTCGAGACACCAGCAGAGGGATTTCCGGGTCTAATTGACCAAGTTGATAGCCTTCTCGCATCTCATGGGATGAGGTCTCTTCCTGACAGAGGCAACCTGCTCCACGTTCATCACTCCGCATGATGCACAACTCAAAGCTAGGTACCCCAATGTTATCGAGGTGAGCGATACCAGAACCTATTCTAGAGACTTTTTGCACAAGCTCTCCTCACTTGCTTGGGATCTCGACTTCGAAAAAATGTCGCTGGTGGACCTCGTAAAGCATCCGAGAGTAAAGCAGTTGCTAACTGACGCGGAGGCTGCATTCGCCGCGTCTGATTTCGAAAACGCTGTAGCTCAGGCGGCGGCCGCCCTCTTCCTTGCCCTAAAGAGGGTTGAATCTGCAATCGTCGGAAAGCTCCCTTTTGCCAAATTCGTCATGAGGTATTCTTTTGTCGACCGATAGGCCCCGCGATAGTGATTCCGCCAGCTCTCAGCGTGCAGAGTAGCGACGGCCGTCACGTCGCATCGGGTGGCTTCGCGAAATCGCATGATAGGCTCGCTTCTAGCTAACCGTATTCGCGGCAGCAACCAGCGCCGAACAGCGTCCGCGGTCGTCTAACAACACAAATAGGCGGCTATAAGAGTGTTCCTCCCGACGGGAGGTACCGATCGAACCTACCGAACGTTCGTGACGACATGAACTGCCCGACGTGATCGATCCTGAATCCCACACCAAGCAGCGCCGTCAGCGCACTCATATTGATTCCCGGAATTCCGATCTCGACGCGGTCGTCGGCGTCGCTACCGAACGCATCGCCGATCGCGCGCAGTAACGAGAGCTGTACTCGCGCACTCCGCGCGGCGACCGGGCCGATTCGGCGCGGCACACAGTCCCAGGGCGGGCGACTCGCCGCGCTCGAATAGTAAGCGTAGCCAAGTACGCGAGACCCATCGACAATCGCGAGGCAGGTGAACTTGTATTCGTCGAGCCAGAACCGATGCTCCGCGTCGCGCCGATGCCCCCAAATCGTTTCATCGAGATCTCGAAGCTTGCGAAACCATGCTTTCGATGGTTCGACCTGCCGGATTTTCGCGGTCGCCGCCGGCAACTCGATTAGTCCGCGCGCTGGACCTTGCAATGTGATTAGCGGAAAGCGCGGAGCCATCCCGGCCCGGATATAGAGCACGCGTGCGCTATTGTCATGGCTCGACGCCACCGCGCGGATGCGCGCGCCGCGCTGGAGCCCGCCCGCGAGGCATCGATTAAGCAGCTCGGCGCCGACGCCCTTGCCTTGCGCCTCCGGAAGCACGAACAAGTCCGCGAGGAACCACAACTCGTCACGCACGAATCCCACGCTGAACCCAATCGGGCGTCTGTCTTCGATCGCGATCCACGCGAGCTTCGGATCGGTCTGCAATACGAGCCGCATCTCGGTGCTCGGCTCGTCGGTGATCGGGACAATCGAAGGGTCGCTGCCGCCGCGAGTCACGAGCAGATCGTACAGCGACTTGCTCTGCACCAGCCGCATCGCGGACAGATCGTCCTCGCGCGCAATCCGGTAGGTAACGTCAATACTCAACCGATCCCCCGAGACAGTTTTTGCCATCTGTTTGTGCTGAACTTGTTGGGGACTATCCGCTACTTGACACCGACCCTTGCCGTTGCTATATTATTCGTTATGAATATGACGGCAAACCAACTGACGCTCCGCGAGCTACTTCAGCGGTTTCCGAATGAGGAAGCGTGCCGCACGTTCCTCGCCAAGAAGCGCTGGCCGGATGGCGTGGTCAAGTGCCCGCGATGCGGAGAGAAAGCCTACACGCTCAAGGCGAGACCGTTTCATTATCTCTGCAAGAGCGGCAAAGAGACCGTGGACAAGCAGACTGGTTTGGTATCGGTCTGCAACAAGCAAAACGGTTATCGGTTCAGCGTCATCACGCGCACGATCTTTGAGAACACGAACTATCCGTTGCGTGAATGGTTCACGGTGATCTTCCTGATGTTCTCAAGCAAGAAGGGAATGAGCGCACTTCAAATCCATCGGATGATCGGAACCGGCTCGTATGAAACCGCATGGTATATGTGCACGCGCATCCGTGCCGCGATGCAGGGCGATGTTCTGCCGTTAGAGGGAGAAGTCGAGGTTGATGAGACTTATATTGGCGGCAAAGAGCAGAACAAGCATCGGAACAAGCGGCTAGGCAAAAAAGGCGCTCACGCATCCAAGACGGCGGTTATCGGCGCGATCTCCCGCAAGGGCAATATCGTCTGCCAATCGCTAGAGGAAACCAGTGCGGAAACTTACGAGCGATTTGTTGAGCAAGCGGTCGCGGAGCCTCAGAAACTCCGCTTGCTGGCGACCGATGAACATGGCGGTTATCAGTATCTCCGCAAACTCGGCTATCCGCATAAAACTGTTAGCCATAGCGCCGGAGAGTACGTTGTCGGCACAGTGCACACGAACACGATTGAATCGTTCTGGTCGCTACTCAAGCGCGGGATCATCGGCAACTATCATCACGTCAGCCGCGAATATCTCCCGCTCTATCTGAATGAGTTTTCGTTCCGGTTCAACAATCGTAAGAACCCCGATATTTTCGATGCGATCATAGCAGGATGCTGAGTTCGCCACGCTGGCGGCGGTCTCAGCTAAAGCAAAAGGCCGGCAAGCCGGAGCAACTAACGCTTCCACTTCAATCGCGAACGCGCGTGATCTAGCCGCGATCCATCATGCAGTCTCTTTTCGAAACCCCGCAACAAGCGATCACGTTCCGTCTGTTCTTGCAATGTTCGTTCTGGTCTTGGCGGGATGCCTGTAAGCAGCCGACGATCTCTTTCGTTGTTTTCATCTCGAAGGTCGGCAAGCTTTTGTTCGGTCCATTCTTTTGAACGCAAGCCTAACGGAATTGCATTGTTGGTTGCGGCTACCAGCCACACCCCTGACCAGAATCCAAACAAACAAAGGATTGCCGAGACCGCGCGCACATACCAAGGCATCTCGTTTATGATCACGTTAGCCATTACCGCGCCACAAAAGGCGAGCAGAATAAAGCCCAACTGTTCGCGCGATTTAGATTCCATCGATCAGACCCCCCGAATGGATGACGTTGCCGCCACGGGGAGTTATACTGCGGATCGATGAGAAAAGGCACGAACAAAGAACGCGATGCTGAATTGATAAAACGGCTCCAGGCTGAAGCGCCCGAAGTATTGAGCGCAAAGGTAAACTTCGATGCGCTGGTTGGTGATGTCTTGTCTGCCGATGTTGATCGCATTGACGTTGGTCAGCGGAAGCGCCGAGTTACCAAATCCCACGCGAAGCGCCGAACAGGATAAACAACGCGAATTCGTACAACAGCCAGCCGCTCAACAGCCAACCCCACTCGCATTTGCCAATCCGGCGCACACTCCAGCAGACACAAAAACTTCCAACACCAAAAGCGATCAGAGCGAGGGCGACTCTATGGTGATGCTGCTGTTCGTCGGGATCAGCGCTGTCGCTACTGGGTTGATTGCGTGGTTCAACTGGCAGTTGGTCGGCGTTACCGACGAAATGAAAAAGGCCACGGCGAAAGCCGCAGAGGCCGCAGAGCATGCCGTCTCGTTGGATCGGCCTTTCTTGTATACGAGCCAACCCGACTTGATGGATAGGGTACATGCCCGTTCCGACAAGCGAGAAATTGGAGCGGTCGTAAGCTTTAGAAATTGGGGACGAAACCCAGCCTTTATCGGTGAGATACGGGCGCGCCTCGGAATCGTGAATTACCTCGACAAGATAAAGGGAAAAGCTCAGACGTTTAATTTTCCGGAGCGACTGACCTTCACCGAAGATGAAACGCTTTTGCCTATACAAGATCGGGTAATCGAGGCCGGTCAGAGATCGAGTAATTATGTAGTTCCATTGCACACGCAAAATATCAGCCCAAACGACGACGACATCGGATATACGGTCGCGATGCGCATACTCAGTGGGGAAGTCTACGATCCGGCTGTAGACCCCTTCCCTAATGGCATCCGTATCGAATTGCGTGGCGTGGTTCACTATCGCGATCCGGCCCAATCGCCATATTGGACGGAATTTCATTGGGAGTTCGGATTTCCGCCCGACCAGAAACAAACTGGATTCTTTTTGATGTCCTATAGAGACAGCCATCAAGAAGCAAAGAAGTAACGCTAGCGGCAACGCGACGAATCCACGTTGAGATCGTTTTACTACAGTTTGTAGGGGCTTTGAGCGGGAGTTAGAATCCGGCCTGTCACATAAACCAGAATAATTCGGCCATCTACCGTGTCACGTTGGGGATGTCCCAACTTGTTCAGCCTGCCCACTGCCCCGCGTTTCCACTACAATACTCGCCCTGTGGAACGATACCCACGAAACATTGCAGGAAACATCGCAGGAAACATCGGCAGATTCGCCATCAACGAGCGCGAATCTCCGCGATATGACGCTCGATGAAGTCGAGCAAGTCGTCGCCGATGCGGGCGCGCCGCCGTATCGCGCCCGTCAGATTCTCCATTGGCTGCACGCTCGTGGCGCGGACTCATTCGACGAGATGCGCGATCTGCCATCGACACTCCGCAAACATCTAAAGCAAAACTTCACGATCGCCGCCGAGGCGGAATCGTTCGTCTCCCGTTCCACCGACGGTACCCGCAAACTCCTTATACGGCTCGCCGACGGCGAAGAGATCGAGTCGGTGATAATTCCCAGCGACGATCGCGTCACGCTTTGCATGTCGAGCCAGGTCGGATGCGCGCTGGCGTGCGAGTTCTGCGCGACCGCCCGGATGGGCTTGCATCGCAATCTCACCGCCGCCGAGATGCTCTCCCAGATCCACGCTGCGCGCCGGCAAGAAACGGCAAGCGTCACAAATTTCGTATTTATGGGCATGGGCGAACCTTTAGCGAATTATCCGCGCCTCATCCGCACGCTCACGATCATGACTTCGGAGTGGGGGATGCACATCTCGCCACGCCGCATCACCGTCTCGACGGTCGGCCTGGTTCCAATGATGGAACGTCTGCTCGCAGAGATCCCCGTCAACCTGGCGGTGTCGCTGCATGCGACGACTAACGAGCTTCGCGACCGTCTCGCGCCGATCAACAAGCGCTATCCGCTCGAAGTTCTGCTCGACGCATGCCGCAATCTGCCGCTCAAGCGCCGCGCGCGGATCACGTTCGAGTACGTGATGCTTGCGGGGGTGAACGATTCGATCGCTGACGCGCGCCGGCTCGTCAAACTGCTCGCTCCGATGAAGGCCAAGGTGAATCTGATCTTCTACAACCCGCTCGAAGGATCTCCGCTGCGGACCAGTCCACGCGCCAGCGTCGAGGCCTTTCAAGCGGTGCTGCGTAACGGTAACTTGACCGCTACAATCCGCGAAAGCCGCGGACTGGATATCGCGGCGGCATGCGGCCAGCTCTACGCCGAACAGCACGCGTAGCATCGATTCGCGGCTCAGACCTTAAAAGCAAATGTCACAAAACGTACTTGGAGTGATTGGAGGCAGCGGCTTCTACCAGATGAACGGTCTCGACAAGGTCGAGATGATGGAACTCGAGACGCCGTTCGGCCGACCGTCCGATCCTTTCTACCAGGGGCGAATCGGCGACCTCGAAGTGGTGTTTCTCTCGCGGCACGGCCGGGGCCATCGGTTGCTGCCGTCCGAGATCAATTTTCGCGCAAATGTTTTTGGGATGAAGCAGCTCGGCGTGACTCATCTCGTTTCGGTTTCCACCGCCGGCAGTTTGAAGGAGGAGATTCATCCGGGCGAGCTGGTGATTCCGGATCAGTTTATCGATCGGACCTTCAAGCGGCCCGAAACTTTCTTCGGCGACGGAATCGTGGTGCACGTTTCACTTGCCGATCCGGTTTGCGCAAACCTCGCGAGCGACTTGGCGAAAGCATCGCGCGAGGACGGCGCGGTGATTCATGAAGGCGGCATCTACATCTGCATGGAGGGTCCGCAATTCTCGACGCGCGCCGAGTCCAATCTCTACCGAAGCTTCGGCGCCAGCGTGATCAGCATGACCGCGATGCAGGAAGCGCGGCTCGCCCGCGAAGCCGAGATGTGTTACGCGGCGCTGGTCCTGGTGACAGACTACGACTGTTGGCATCAATCCGTTGCGGCGGTGGATATCGGCGAGATCCTGCGCGTGATGAAACTCAACGTAGACAAGGCGCAGCGCGCCGTCGCGCGCCTCGCGCATGCGCTGGGCAATCGGCCGCGCACCTGCCGATGCGAGCATGCGCTCGAAGGCACAATCATTACCGATCGCAAAGCGATCGCGCAGCGCTTGATCGACGACTTGCGGCCGCTGGTGGGCAAATATCTATAGTGATGCGGAACCGGGGGAACGATAGATGAGTATTGTGGTGGTTGGGTTCCTGGCCTACGACACGGTCGAGACGCCCAATGGAAAAGTCGAAGAAGTGATGGGTGGCGGCGCCAGCTATTTCGCGATAGCAGCACGATTTTTTTCTCCGGTCAGCATAGTGGCGGTGGTTGGCACCGACTATAAGGCCGAAGATTCCAAGTTGTTCACCGACCGGAATATAGATCTGCGCGGAGTAGTCAAACGCGAGGGGCAGACCACGCGATGGCACGGGCGCTATCACGAAGACCTCAACGTGCGCGACACCGTCAAGCTTTCGCTGAACGTGCTGGAAGGCTTCACCCCCGAATTGCTGCCTGACCAGCGCCGTGCAGACTATCTATACCTGGCGCCAAGCGATCCTGATCTTCAGGAACACGTACTGGACCAGATGCTTAGTCCGAAGGTAGTAGCCGCCGACTTATATGACTATTGGATCGATAACACCCGCACCGGGTTGGCCAAGGTGCTCAAGCGAATTCATATTCTGCTTTGCAGCGACAGCGAGGCCCGGGTGCTGACGGGCGAGCACAACCTTGTAAAGGCGGGGCGCGCGATTTTGAAAATGGGGCCGGCCACGGTCCTGATCAAGCGCGGCGAGTATGGCGTGCTCCAGTTCAGCAAGGAGGGGATGTTCGCGGTGCCCGCGTATCCCCTTGAAGAGGTGGTCGATCCGACCGGCGCCGGCGACACGTTTGCCGGCGGCATGATGGGCTTCCTCGCGCGGCACGGACGAATCACGGAATCCTCGCTGCGCACCGCGGTGGTATATGGGAGCGTGATGGCGTCGTTCGTGGTCGAGCGTTTTTCGCTGGAGCGACTGATCGATCTGACCTGGGAGGAGATCGACACTCGCTACCGCGCCTTCATCGATCTGATCGACTCGCATCACTCGAGATGGATTACTCAGTAGTTATCCCGCTGTTCAACGAGCGGGATAGCGTCGCCCCGCTGCACGTGGAGTTGACCAGCACTATGCAAGCGACGGGACGAGCATACGAACTTCTATTCGTGGACGACGGCAGCACCGACGGCAGCTTCGAGGTGTTGCGCGAGATAAAGTCGCGCGACCCAAACGTCCGCGTGATTCGGCTCGCGCGCAACTCGGGCCAGACGGCCGCGTTGGCGTGCGGATTTGCGAACGCCAAGGGCGACGTGGTGATCGCGATGGACGCCGACGGGCAGAATGATCCGGCCGATATCCCGCGCCTGCTGGCCAAGCTCGACGAAGGCTACGACCTGGCCAGCGGATGGCGCACCGAGCGCTGGCAGGAAGAGCGCTTCAGCCGCCGAATGCCTTCGATTGCGGCGAACCGGCTTATCTCGACGATGACCGGGGTTAAGCTTCACGACTATGGATGCACGTTCAAGGCGTATCGCCGCGTGTTGGCGCAGAGCCTCAATCTTTACGGTGAGATGCATCGCTTCGTTCCGGCGATTGCGGCGGAGCAGGGCGCACGAATCGCGGAAGTCGAAGTGGGCTTTCGTCCGCGGCGGGCGGGAATCTCCAAGTATGGCCTGTGGCGAATCGTCCGCACCTTGCTCGATCTGATCACGGTCAAGTTTCTTTCCCGTTATTCGACCGCGCCGATACAAGTCTTCGGATTGATCGGATTCGTGCTGGGCGGGCTCGGCAGTCTATGGACGTTTATCCTGGTGTTCGAGAAAATCGTGCTGGGACGCGAACTGGGGAATCGGCCCGCGTTGCTGCTGGCAGTTCTGCTGGTGGTGGTCGGAGTGCAATTTGTGGTTTTCGGACTGCTCGGCGAGATGCTGGCGCGGACCTATCACGAATCCCAGGGAAAACCGATTTACGTTATCAAGGAAGAGCTCTAGCTCGGGGGCCTGGTCGATGAATATCGCAATAGTAGGCAGCGGATACGTTGGGCTCGTCAGCGGCACTTGCTACGCCGAGAGCGGTAACGAGGTGTTCTGCGTCGATATCGATGCGAAGCGAATCGCGCAGTTGCTCGAGGGCAAGATTCCAATTTACGAGCCGGGCCTCGAAGAGCTGGTGCGGCGCAATCTGAAGGAAGGCCGGCTTCACTTCACCACCGACATCGCGGAAGCGGTCGGTCAATCGATGGTTTCTTACATCGCGGTCGGCACTCCGATGACCGCGTCGGGAGCGGCGGATCTGAGCGCGATCTTCAAGGCCGCCGAGGATATCGCGAAGTCGACCACCGGATATCATATCGTCGCGATCAAGAGCACGGTGCCGGTTGGCACCAACGATCGCGTTCGCGAGGTCGTGGGCCGCTTCGCCAAGCATCGCACTGACGTATGCTCGGTACCGGAGTTCCTCAAGGAAGGGTCGGCGATCGAGGATTTCATGCGCCCGGACCGCGTGGTAATCGGCAGCCGGAGCGACCAGGCAACCGCGATTATGAAGGAAATCCACAATCCGTTTGTGCGCACCGACAATCCGATCCTGGTGATGGATCCCAGCTCCGCGGAACTGACCAAGTACGCATCGAACGCGATGCTCGCGATGCGGATCTCGTTCATCAACGAGATGGCGAATCTATGCGAAGCGGTGGGCGCGGATATCAATTCGGTGCGGCGCGGGCTCGGCACCGACAAGCGCATCGGCTCGTCGTTTCTGTTTCCGGGCGTAGGCTACGGCGGTTCATGTTTTCCGAAAGACGTGCAGGCGCTGATTCATAGCGGTTCGGAACACAATCTTGATTTTGCGCTTTTGCGCGCGGCGGAGGCGATCAACGCGCGCCAGAAACGGCTGATTCCCGCGCGCGTGAAGCAGCATTTCGGACAGAACCTGAGCGGACGCACGTTTGCGATTTGGGGGCTTGCGTTCAAGCCGCGCACCGACGACATGCGCGAGGCGCCGTCGCTGGTGGTGATCGAAGAGCTCCTGCAGGCCGGCGCGAAGTGCCAGGTGCACGATCCGGAAGCGCTCGACAACGCGCGCGCTTTTTTCGGCACCCGCGTCACCTATCACAAAACCAACTACGAAGCGCTCAAAGGCGCCGACGCGCTGCTGATCCTGACGGAATGGAACGAGTTCCGGCATCCGAACTTCCAGCGGATAAAAGCGGAGCTGAAGGAGCCGGTGATATTCGACGGCCGGAACCTGTATGATCCAGACCTGATGAAAGCGCTCGACCTCCGTTATTATTCGATCGGACGGCACCCGGTATAGGAAGGGAACCTCAATGAGAATTCTAGTTACCGGCGGGGCCGGCTTTATCGGCTCGCACCTGATCGATGCGCTGGTCGCGACCAAAGCGGACGAGGTCTTCCTGTTCGACGATTTTTCGACCGGCAAGCGCTACCGGGTCAATCCCAAGGCGACGGCCTATCCGATCGATCTGCGCGCAGCCTCGGCAGTTGCGTCGGCGGTTGCGAAGGTGAAGCCGGAGATCATCGTTCATCTTGCGGCGCAGATGGACGTGCGGCGCTCGGTCGCGGATCCCGCCTTCGACGCACAGGTAAACGTGATTGGATTTCTCAACCTGATGGAAAGCGCGCGCGCCCATGGGCTCAGGCGGGTGATTTTTTCATCGAGCGGAGGAGCTATTTACGGCGAGCAGGAAAATCTTCCCTGCAAAGAAGACGATCCGACGCGCCCGGTCAGTCCCTACGGAGTCGCCAAGCTTGCGACCGAAGCGTACCTGTTTTTCTACAAGGCCCAGTACGGGATCGATTACCTGTCGCTGCGTTTCGGAAATGTCTACGGCCCGCGGCAGGATCCGCATGGCGAGGCCGGTGTGGTGGCGATTTTCTGCGGACGAATTTTGGATGGAAAGCCGGTAACGATCTACGGCACGGGCGAGCAGACGCGCGACTATGTCTACGTTGGCGACGTGGTCGCGGCGATCGTTGCGGCGCTCAAGTCGAAGGCGTCGGGACTAGCGCTCAACGTCGGCACCGGAATCGAGACCAACGTGAACGATTTGTTTTCCACGCTCGCGGCGATCGCCGATTTCCCAACTCATCCGGAGTATGGGCCGGCGAAGCCGGGCGAACAGATGCGATCGGTAATTTCGCCGGCACGTGCGGCCGAGGTGCTCGGATGGCGTCCGGAGAAGAAACTCGAAGAGGGACTCGAAGAGACGTTCAAGTTTTTCAAGCAGCAACGGGGCCAACCGAGTTCAAAGACGGAACTGCCGAGTTGAAAGACGGAACCGCCGAGTTGAAATGACCGAAACGGCCTCGATTCGCAATTTTTCGATCATCGCTCATATCGATCACGGCAAGTCCACGCTCGCCGATCGAATTTTGGAGCGAACCGGCGCGCTGTCGATGCGCGAATCCAAGGATCAGTTCCTCGATTCGATGGACCTCGAGCGCGAGCGCGGGATCACGATCAAGGCGCGCTCGGTCCGGCTGAACTATTCCGCGAAAAACGGCAAGAACTATGTCCTCAACCTGATCGACACGCCGGGACACGTCGATTTCGCATACGAAGTTTCGCGCAGCCTTGCCGCGTGCGAGGGAGCGTTGCTGGTGGTCGACGCGAGCCAGGGAGTCGAGGCGCAGACGCTCGCCAACGTTTATCTCGCACTCGATCACGGACTCGAAATTATCCCGGTTATCAACAAGATCGATCTTCCCGGCGCGGATATCGATCGGACCAGGCAGCAGATCGAGGAAATTATCGGGCTCGACGCGTCGGACGCGATTCTGACCAGCGCGAAAGAGGGGGTCGGGATCGACGAGGTGCTAGAAGCGATCGTCGCGCGGATTCCCGCGCCCAAGCGGACCGACGAGGATGCGGTCCGCGCGCTTATCTTCGATAGTTGGTATGACGTGTACGAAGGCGTGATCGGACTTATCCGCGTGTTCGGCGGCGAGTTGCGCGGCGGCATGAAAGTTCGCCTGATGGGGACGCGGCAAGTCGGGCGAGGTGATGCGGCTTGGTCATTTCACGCCGCATGAGCGGGCGACCGATGTGCTCGGTCCGGGCGAAGTCGGTTTCATCGTCGCGAACATCAAGACCGTGGCTGACATGCGGGTCGGCGACACGATTACCGACGCCGACAATCCCGCCGTGGAACCGCTGCCGGGATTCAAGGAACTGAAGCCGATGGTGTTCGCGGGGCTGTATCCAACCGAGGCCAACCAGTACGGGTCGCTGCGCGACGCGATCGAGAAGCTGCGGCTCAACGATGCGAGCCTGATTTGCGAGCCGGAGACGTTGCAGGCACTGGGTTTCGGATTTCGCGCGGGATTTCTCGGCCTGTTGCACATGGAAATTGCGCAGGAACGGCTCGAGCGCGAGTTCGGAATCAACCTGATCGTCACCGCGCCGACGGTCGCATACCAGGTGCGCACCAATTCGGGCGCTCTTACGATAGTAGATAACCCGGCGCTGCTGCCGGATGAAAATACTATCGAGGGAATCGAGGAGCCATTCATCCTCACATCTATTCACATGCCCGAAGAATACCTGGGCGCGGTGATGAAGCTTTGCGAGGACCGCCGCGGCTTGCAGCGCGATCTGCGTTTCCTCGGTCAGAAGCGCGTTATCCTGCACTACGAGCTGCCGCTCGCTGAGATTGTCTTTGACTTTTACGATCGGCTGAAATCGGTAAGCCGCGGTTACGCATCTTTGGACTACGAGTTTCTGGACTTCCGTGCCGGGCCTCTGGTTAAATTAGATATCCGGATCAACGGCGAGGTAGTGGACGCGTTGTCAATTATCGTGCATCGCGACAAGGCCTACGAACGGGGCCGGGCGCTGTGCGAGAAGATGCGCGAGTTGATCCCGCGCCAGATGTTCGAAGTGGCAATCCAGGCTTCGATCGGCGCCAAGATTATCGCGCGCGAATCGGTGAAGGCGCTGCGCAAGAACGTGACCGCCAAATGCTACGGCGGCGATATCACCCGGAAACGAAAACTGCTCGAGAAGCAAAAGGAAGGCAAGAAGCGGATGAAGCAGGTCGGACGCGTCGAGATTCCGCAGGAGGCTTTCCTGGCCCTGCTCAAGGTCGGAGAGTAGCCGGCAGTGGCCGAACCAGCGCGAAACATATCAAAGGCGGCGGCGCAACCGGTGCGCGAGAGCTCGGCGAGCGCCGAAGGTCAGAAGTCGGTAACCCGCGAATATGCCGAGGCGATGCTGATCGCGCTCGTGCTCGCGATTTTTATCCGCACGTTTTTCATCCAGGCGTACAAAATTCCCTCGGGCTCGATGGAGCCGACGCTGCTGGTCGGGGATCACATCCTGGTCAACAAGATCATCTACGGGCTCAGGATGCCCGACTCGATTTTCGGGCTCGAGATTCCGGGACTCCCTTATGGGCGGTATCTGTTCAACGTCGAACCAGTGCATCGCGGCGACGTTGTCGTATTCGTCTTCCCGCCCGATCGAACCAAGGATTTTATCAAGCGCGTAATCGGCGTGGCTGGCGACACGATTCAAGTGAAGGACGGCACGGTCTGGCTGAACGGCAAGAAGATGGACGACCCGCACGCGCATATGGAGGCCGCGCCGCAGGACCGGTCGCCAGTCTCGCCGCGCGATAACTTCGGTCCGGTTACGGTGCCTGCAGGCAAGCTGTTCATGATGGGCGACAATCGCGATCGCAGTTACGACAGCCGCTTCTGGGGCTTCGTCGATCATAACGATGTCGAAGGCCGGGCGGCGGTGATTTACCTTCCGTGGAATGAAGAGAAAGCCGACGGCGCATCCTGGGTGACTCCGTTGCTGCTATGGTTCGAGTACATCAGATGGGATCGCGTCGGAATGCTCGTGCACTAGCCTTAAGGGGGAGATCCAGGTGGCGGACGAAGCGGTGAACAGGCTTGGCGCGATGCTCGAGGAACTGGGCGCGCGCTTCGATCTGGTGGTCGAAGCGGTATCCGGCTTCGGCGGACGACTGGATACGCTGCGCGACGAGATCTTTGGTCAGTTCGCAGAGGTCGGCGGGCAGATTCGATTTCTGTCAGAGCAAATCGCGGAAAATCGCAGGGCTATTGCGGTGACTCGCGACGACCTTGGCGCGGAGATGATTCGCCTGGGCGAGACGCTGGGCAAGGCGCGCGTCGAGTTTCGCGAGGAAGCCGCACGCGCTGTCGAGTCCACCAGCCAGCAGGCGGTGGCTACTGGCGGCGAGACGACAAAGACTCTCAAGCGCGAAATCGCTACCTCGGCCGAGATGGCAGCGAAGAGACTCGGCGCGGAGCTCAAGGAGACCAACAAAGCGCTGGCCAACCTGGCGCGCAAGTTCGATCGTTTCGACGATCGGATCACGGTTCAGACCCGCGATCAGGATCAGCGGCTAAGAAAAATCGAGCGCAAGCGCGGCGCGTAGCCGTCGGAGCCTTGACCGCCGAGCGATCCGATCGTACATATTGATCACCTTTAACCCGCTACTGAGATAGCGGAAAGGGACGACAATGAAACTATGTAGTCTTCGACCCGGCTGTATTCGCAGCCGGGATTTTTTTTGGGTGTCGCGATGAGCGCGCAGCGAAGCGTTGCGCTGGACTCGGCTCAGCTCGGACGATCGATCAAGCGAATCGCAATGGAGATCGCCGAGCGCAACGGGGGCGCCGACAACGTCGTGCTGGTCGGCATCGTGCGTCGCGGCGCGAAGCTGGCGGAGCGGATCGCCGCCGAGCTTCGTTCCAATGGCAAGCGGCCGGTACCGGTCGGCACGCTTGATATCTCGTCATACCGCGACGACGGAAAGGGAATGCCAGGCGACCCGAGGTTGATCGGTCGCGATATCCCGTTTTCGCTCGACGGCAAACGAGTCGTGCTGGTGGACGACGTCCTTTACACCGGCCGGACGGTGCGCGCCGCGCTTGATGCGATCTCCGACCTGGGCAGGGCGGAGTCCGTTCAGCTGGCGGTGCTGGTGGATCGCGGCGAGCGCGAGCTTCCGATTCGCGCCGACTACGTGGGCAAAAATATTCAGGCGCCGGATGGGCAACGCGTCTACGTGCGCCTGGTTGAGATTGACGGCGCGGACGCAGTCGTAATCGGAGAGGAAAAGTGAAGCGTCGCGTGCTCGCGATCGCGACGCGGCGAAATTCCTGATGTCACGGCTTAAAAAATTCGACGTCGTTTCGATCGACGATCTGGACACCTCGGAGATCGAGCACGTGTTCGCGCTCGCCGACGGCTTTGCGGAATCGCTCGACAGTGGCGGACAGATCACGACCGCCAGCGGACTAATCATGGCGACGCTATTTTACGAGCCCTCGACGCGGACCCGCCTCAGTTTCGAATCCGCGATGCATCGCCTCGGTGGCGCCGTGATCAGTTCGGCGGATATGCACGCAAGTTCGGCCGCCAAGGGCGAGAGCCTCGCCGACACGGTCCGCGTTGTCAGCGGGTATGCGGACCTGATCGTGTTGCGCCATCCTCACGACGGCAGTGCGCGAGTTGCGGCGGACTACGCGGCGTGCCCGGTGCTGAACGCCGGCGACGGCAGCCGCGAGCATCCGACGCAAACGCTCTGCGACCTGTACATCCTGCGCAGGAAGAAAGGGCATCTGAAGGGACTGACTGTCGCGCTGTGCGGGGACTTGAAGTTCGGCCGCACGGTTCATTCGCTGATTTATGCGCTGGCGCGATTCGGCGCGAATATCGTCGCGGTGCCGACCGCGGGAATGGATGTGCCCGACTACGTGCTGGAGCGGCTCGCCGCGGAGCGCAACTACAACTTCTCGACGGTGACGATGGACGAGCTCAAGACGCTCGCGGGCGGACTCGATGCGCTTTACCTGACGCCCAGCGCGCCGCATCAGATGGCGCTGTTCACCGGTGGCGACGCGACGCGGAACATTGCGTCGGTCGAACCGCCGGCCGCGCTCGACGCATTTTACGTCACGCGTCTGCAGAAAGAGCGAATGACCGGCAAGGACGCGAATGGCGGCGAGTACGTGCGCTTCGACGCGCGCGCGCTCAAGACCAGCCGCACCCAGGAAGCGGTCGTGATGCATCCGCTGCCGCGCACGGGCGAGCTCGCGTACGAACTCGATAGCGATCCGCGCGCGGTGTACTTCGAGCAAGCCGCCGCGGGGGTCCCGGTCCGCATGGCACTGATCGCATGGCTTATCGAAAAGAGCGCTGGCGCAGGGATTCAGCGCCGGCCGACGGCGGAGCCGATTCGTTTCAAGAGCGGGGCGCCGCCGCGATGCGCAAATCCCAACTGCGTCACCAGGTTCGAAGGCGCGTACTTGCGCCCGCGTTTCCGGTTCGCGCGAAGCGCGGACGCCACCATACTCGCGCTGAAGTGCGACTTCTGTGAACGTGAACTGAAGATCGAATACGTCGGCCACGCGCGCTCTCATCGCTTCTACCGCTTCGACGAAAACCTGCAAGGCTACGTCCGCCAATGGATCGAAGAAGGCTCGCTAGCGGTTTTCGAGAGCGTCAAGCAGGCCGAAGAAGGCGGCTACGAGCCCTACAAGCGCGGCCCGCAGCGCGAAATCATGCGGTCCGACGAGGTCGCGCATGCAATCGAATCCATTGCCGATCAGCTGATCGCCGAGATGCCAGATATGACCGGCGTGTCGATCGTCGGCGTAATCAGCCGTGGCGCGATCCTCGCGCTGAGGCTCCGCGACCTCGTCGAACGCAAGACCAGGATTCGTCCGCCTTGCGCGGCCCTCGACGTGTACAGTCCCTTGGAAGCCGTGCATCCGATCGACGGCACCGACAATTTCGATGTCGAAGATCGAACCATAATCCTCGTTGATGACGTGATTAACAGCGGATGGACCGTGCAGCGAGCGATGGCGACGATTTGGCAGCGCGGACGTCCCGCGGCAGTCAAGCTTGCCGTATTGATCGACCGCGGGCATCGCGCGGTGCCGATTCGGCCGAATTTCGTTGGCAAGAATATCCCGACCTCGCGCACCGAGCGCGTGCAGGTCCGGCTCGCGCCCTCTGATGCCGATAGCAAAACGATGTCGCACGACCGGGTGATGATTTATTCGATCGTCGAACCGCTCAAGGAAACGGAAGCAGCGCAATGAACTCGATGCTGCTCAGAGGCGGAAGAGTCATCGATCCGGGAAGCGCGGTTGAAGGCGCGTATGATCTGCTTGTCCGCGACGGCGAGATCGAAGCGGTTGAACCGGCAGGATCGTTGACACCTCCTGAGGGCGTTCCGATTGTAGATGTGCGCGATTGTTGGGTAGTTCCGGGACTCATCGACCCTCATGTCCATTTGCGCGACCCCGGGTTTCCAGAAAAGGAGACGATCGCGACCGGACTGAGAGCCGCTGCGGCCGGTGGTTTCACGGCAGTTGCAGCGATGGCCAACACGTCGCCGGTCAACGACAATCCCGCTACGACGCGCTACATGCTCGAACGCGCCAAGAGTGCGCATTGCGCGCGGCTGATTCCGGTATCGGCAGTCACGCGCGATCTTCGCGGCGTTGAACCGGTAGACTTCGCAGCCATGATCGAAGCAGGCGCCAGACTGTTTTCCGACGACGGCATTCCGATCGACGATCCGATGATTCTTTCCCAGGCCTTCGATGCGACCAAGCGACTCGGCTACGCGATCTCACTGCATGAGGAGGATCGATCGTTGTCGTGCGGCGGTGCGCTGAACGCGAGCGATATATCGAGCCAACTTGGGGTCACCGGCTATAGCGACTCCGCGGAATCAGAGCGCGTGCGGCGCGACCTCGCGATCGCGATTGGCTCGGGCGCCACGGTTCATGTTGCGCATGTGTCAACCGCGGAGTCGTTCGATCTGATTCGAGCGGCGCGCCGGCACGGAGCACAGGTTACATGCGAAGTGACGCCGCATCATTTTGCCCTCGATGAATCCGCGGCACTGACCTGGGGACCGAACGCGAAAATGAATCCACCGCTTCGCAGCCGCGAAGACGTTGAGGCGGTTCGCGCCGCGATACGCGATGGAACCGCCGACATGATCGCGTCCGATCACGCGCCGCACGATCCCAAGTCGAAGCGAATGGACGAGCTGGCGGCGCATTTCGGTCCGGGCCATGCGCCAGTAAAGCTCGCGCAGAGTGTTGCCGAAAGTTTTGGGCATGCCGCGAACGGCGTGGTCGGTCTCGAAACTTCGCTCGGATTGGCGCTCGACCTGGTGCATCGATCGACAATCGACGTGTCCCGTATGGTCCAAATGATGTCGCTCAACCCGGCGGCTCTGCTTCGACTCGAAGCGGGAACACTTGCGGTCGGTGCAATCGCGGACATTACGGTTATCGATCAAAACCTGGAATGGACCGTCACTCCTGAAAAGTTTCTGTCGAAAAGCCGCAATACGCCGTTCACCGGGATGCGTCTGAAGGGTAGGGCGGTTCTCACTATTGTAAACGGCGAAATTGTTTTCGACGGCAGGAAGGATTCCGCGGTTCGATGAGCAAAGGCACTGAAGCGATACTCGCGTTGGCGGACGGCAGGATTTTCCGCGGGCACGCATTTGGCGCGATCGGCGAGACCGTCGGCGAAGCGGTGTTCAATACCGCGATGACCGGTTACCAGGAAGTGCTGACCGACCCGTCCTATAAGGGCCAATTGGTCTGCATGACCTATCCGGAAATCGGCAATGTCGGCGTCAACGCGGAAGATGCGGAGTCGCGCCGCGTTTACGTCGAGGGCTTCATCGTCCGCGAATATTGGGAGCGGCCGTCGAACTGGCGCTCGGAAATGCCGCTTGGAAAGTATCTTGAACAGGCGCGGGTCGTCGGAATCGAGGGTATAGATACGCGCGCGCTGGTTCGTCATCTGCGTACCCATGGCGCGCAGGAGGCGGTGATCTCAAGTACCGATCTGAATCCGGAATCGCTTGTGCGCAAGGCAAAGGCGTCGCCAGGCCTGGTCGGGCGTGACCTGGTGAAAGAGGTGACCTGCCGCGAGGCCTACGATTGGGATTTCGGAGATTGGGAACTAGGTCGCGGGCACGTTCGAGCGAGTCGAGAAGCGATGCGCGATGCGCCGTTTGTAGTGGCGCTCGACTACGGGATCAAATTGAACATCCTGCGCCGCCTCGTGGCGACCGGGTTCCGGGTAAAGGTGATGCCCGCGGCATCAACCGCGGTGGAGATTCTCGCGAACAATCCCGATGGGATTTTTCTGTCAAATGGTCCGGCGGATCCTGCCGCGCTGCCGTACGCTTACAGAGCCATCGCGGGAGTACTTGGGAAGAAGCCCGTGTTCGGCATCTGCCTTGGTCATCAACTGCTCGGGCTGGCGCTGGGCGGCAAAACCTACAAGCTCGACTTCGGTCATCATGGCGCGAATCACCCGGTGATGGATCTGCGGACGCAGCGGGTCGAGATAACTTCGCAGAATCACGGGTTCGCGGTCGACTCCGAATCGCTCAAGGGCCGTGCGGAACTTTCGCATTTGAACCTGAACGACAAGACCGTCGAAGGACTGCGTGGAATCGGGGCGCCATTTTTTTCGGTGCAGTACCATCCTGAGGCGTCGCCGGGTCCGCACGATTCGAGCTATCTGTTCGGCCGATTCAAGAAGCTGGTCGCAGCATTCCCGCGCTATGGCGCAGATAGCCTGGACCGAATTATCGCCGCCGAGGCCGCGGCCGCGCGATGAAAACACAAGTTGACAAATAAATTGGATTCTCAAGTTGCCGCTTCGTAAAGATTTAAAATCAGTCCTGCTGATTGGCTCGGGGCCGATCGTGATCGGGCAGGCGTGCGAGTTCGACTACTCGGGCACGCAGGCGTTGAAAGCACTCCGCGAGGAGGGCCTGAAGCTCATCCTGGTCAACTCAAATCCGGCGACGATCATGACCGATCCGGACCTGGCGGATCGCACCTATATAGAGCCGATGACAGTTGCCGCGCTGAGCAAAATAATCGAGCGGGAACGGCCGGACGCATTGCTTCCGACCGTCGGCGGACAGACGGCGTTGAATCTTGCGATCGAGCTTGCCGAATCGGGCGTACTCGAACGATTCAACTGCGAGCTGATAGGCGCAAAGCTGCCGGCGATCAAGAAAGCCGAGGACCGCGACCTGTTCAAGCAAGCGATGTTGAAAATCGGACTCGAAGTTCCGCGCTCGGTAATTGCGCACTCTGCCGCCGACGCTGAGCGGTCGCTGACCGAGTTGGGCCTGCCGGTTATCATACGACCCTCGCGAACACTCGGCGGTACCGGCGGTTCGATCGCCCGCGAACTCGACGACTACCGCGCCAAAGTTGCGTACGGTCTTGAACAGTCGCCCAGCCACGAGGTGCTGATCGAGCAATCGGTCGAGGGATGGAAGGAATTCGAGCTCGAAGTGATGCGCGACTGTGCCGACAACGTGGTGATTATCTGTTCGATCGAAAACCTCGATCCGATGGGCGTGCATACTGGCGACTCGATCACGGTCGCGCCGGCGCAGACGCTCACCGACAAGGAATATCAAATAATGCGCGACGCCGCGCTGCGGATCATCCGGGAAATCGGCGTCGATACAGGTGGATCAAATATTCAGTTCGCTATCGAGCCGACCAGCGGCCGGATGGTCATAATCGAGATGAATCCGCGCGTGTCGCGAAGTTCGGCGCTCGCGTCGAAGGCGACCGGATTTCCAATTGCGAAGATCGCCGCGCGCCTCGCCGTTGGCTACCGCCTCGATGAGATACCGAATGACATCACACGGATGACGCCGGCCTGCTTTGAGCCGACCATCGACTATGTAGTCACCAAGATTCCGCGCTTCACATTCGAGAAGTTTCGCGGCGCCGCCGACGTGCTGGGCCCGCAGATGAAGTCGGTCGGCGAGGCGATGGCGATTGGAAGGACGTTCAAGGAGTCGCTGCAGAAGGCGCTGCGTTCGCTCGAGATAGGCTCCTACGGACTCGAGAGTGGGCTCTCAGAGCAGACGCGAGCCCAGGCCCTCGCGGAGATCCGCGCACAGGTCGCGGTCCCGAGCAGTCATCGTTTGTACTATCTGGCCGACGCGCTGCGACTCGGTCTCACCGCCGAGGAAGTGTTTGAGCTGAGCAAGATCGATCGTTGGTTTATCGACGCGGTGGCAGATCTCGTTTCCGTGGAGCATCGGGTCGCGACGGAGCCGCTTAGCGAGGGGTACTTTCGCGAGTTCAAGGCGATGGGTTTTTCCGATCGGCGAATCGCCGAGCTCCGCTCGATCGATGAAGCCACGGCGGCCGATGCCCGTCGCGAGATCGGGGTGCTGCCAGTCTTCAAATCCGTAGACACCTGTGGCGCGGAATTCGAAGCGTTCACGCCGTATCTGTACTCGACCTACGAAGGCGAAGATGAAGCGCCGCCGACCAGTCGCAACAAGGTGATCATTCTGGGCGGCGGTCCGAACCGGATAGGGCAGGGGATCGAGTTCGACTATTGTTGCGTGCATGCGAGCCTCGCGCTGAAAGAGGCGGGTTTCGAGACGATCATGGTGAACTGCAATCCCGAGACTGTCTCTACCGACTACGACATCTCGGATCGTCTCTACTTCGAGCCGCTTACATTTGAAGATGTGATCGCGATCGCGGAACGCGAGAAGCCGCTGGGCGTAATCGTGCAGTTCGGCGGACAAACTCCTCTCAAGCTGGTGGTGCCGCTGGCGCGCGCTGGAGTTCCAATTCTGGGGACCAGTCCAGACTCGATCGACCGAGCCGAAGATCGGGAGCGGTTCAATGAGATGGTCTCGCGGCTGGGCCTCAAGCAGCCCCATGGAGTCCTCGCGCGCGGTCTCGAGCAAGCCTTGGCGGGCGCCGCGAAAGTAGGCTACCCGGTGCTGATCCGGCCTTCCTACGTTCTCGGCGGCCGTGCGATGGAAGTTATCCCAAATGAAGAAGAGCTTCGACGCTACGTCACGCAGGCTCTGCAAGCCTCCGAGCGTCATCCATTGTTGATCGATCGCTATCTGCAAGGCGCGATCGAAGTGGATGTTGATGCGATCTCCGACGGCGAAATCGTAGTCGTCGGAGGAATCATGGAGCACGTCGAACATGCCGGGATTCACTCCGGCGACAGCGCATGCGCGTTGCCGCCGACCACGCTTAGTCGCGCGCTGCAGGATGAATTGATAGCGCAAACCAAACTGCTGGCGCGAGAACTCGGCGTGGTCGGACTGATCAATATCCAATATGCAATTTTCGCCGGCGAGGTCTTCATCCTCGAGGTTAATCCGCGTGCATCGCGCACCATACCATTCGTCAGCAAGGCGATCGGCGTTCCGCTGGCGAAGTACGCAGCGCTCGTGATGGCAGGAAAGAAGCTCCGCGAAATTGGATTCACTACCGAGCGGGTGCCGTCGCACGTTGCTGTCAAGGAGTCGGTCTTCCCATTTGGCAGATTTCCCGGAGTCGACACAATTCTGGGCCCGGAGATGAAATCGACCGGCGAGGTGATGGGTATCGACACCAACTTCGCGATGGCGTTTGCGAAGGCGTCGCTGGCGGCGTCGTCCAATCTGCCCGACACCGGGTTGGTCTTCATCAGCGTGCGCGACGAGGACAAGACACAACTTGAACCGATAGCACGCGGGCTGGTTGCGATGGGGTTCGACTTGATTGCGACCTCAGGAACTTCGAGCTACATCCGGCAGCTCGGTCTTGAGTGCGAGCACATCAACAAGGTTCTACAAGGCAGCCCGCACATCGTCGACGCGATGAAGCAGGGTCGAATCGCCATGGTGATTAACACGCCTGACGCGAGCGGGACGAAAGATTCATTCTCGATTCGGCGCACCGCGCTCGAACTTCGCCTGCCGTACTTCACGACGATGGCGGGTGCGAACGCGGCGGTTCAGGGAATCGAGGCCTTGAAAACTCATCCGTTCGAAGTGCGCGCGCTGCAGGATTACCATCGCGGCTAGCGTGCGCCTCGCGTCGCAGACGATGGGCAAAGAAGAGCGCGGCGCGAAACCGTTTCAAATCACGAGTCGGATTGACGAGCTCCCGGGAATCGGCCCGAAGCGTGCGATGGCTCTGGAAGCGCGCGGCATCGTCACCGCAAACGATCTGATCTTCCATCTCCCTGCTCGATACCAGGATTGGCGCGAACGCACCCCGTCCAACGATCTGCGGCCGGGAGTGATGGCGGTCGTCGAAGGCGACCTCGGCAAGATCGTCGAGCGGCCGATGCGCGGCTCGCGCTGGAGAAGGCTCGCCAGCGGATGGCTCGACGCGAAGGGCCGGCGGATTCGGCTCGTGTGGTTCAACCTGCCCGCATACATGCGTGGTTATCTTCCTGGCGGAGAGCGCGTGCTCGTGCGCGGGCGCGTCACGGCGGTCTCTGACGCCGGAGGCGAAGATCAAATCGAGATTCACCAGCCGGAAGTGCATCGGCTCGCGGACGGAGATCCGAAACCTATCCGGCCGGTCTATCGGCTGCCGGCGCTCGTCGGGCAACGGCTCTTCGGCAGCATCGTGGCGCGCGTTCTCGCGGAAGCTAGCATCTCTATTCGAAATGCGGTGCCCGAGGAGGTTCGCGGAGAACTTCCCTCGCTTCGCGATGCGCTTGCGTATTTGCATGATCCGCCGCCGGACGCGGACTTCCATGCGCTATCGGACGGAGACTCGCCCGGTCATCTCGCTCTTGCCTTCGATGAATTGTTCGTTTTCGAGTTGGCGCTTTCGATCGAACGCCGACGCGCTGCACGCCGTGCCGGTATCGCGCTCGGCGCAACGCGAAATCTAAGCCGCCGGTTGACCGACGATCTTCCGTTCCAACTGACTTCGTCGCAATCTCGCGCGATAGAGGAAATCGACGGCGACCTCACCCGCCCGGGTCAGATGAATCGCATGCTGATGGGCGATGTGGGCTCTGGCAAGACCCTGGTGGCGTTCTGGGCGATGCTGCGCGCGACAGAATGCGGCTATCAGGCGGCCATGATGGCTCCGACCGAACTGCTCGCGGAGCAACATTTCCGGAGCTTCGATCGATGGTGCCGGCAGCTTGGAGTCCGGAGCGCGTTGCTGACTGGAAAAGTCATCGGAAAAGAGCGCGCGGACATTTTGCGCGGACTCGCCAGATGGCGAGGTCGCGGTCGTTTTCGGGACGCATGCGCTAATCCAGGAGAAAGTGCGAATCCGCGATCTCGCACTTGGCATAATCGACGAGCAGCATCGCTTCGGCGTTTTCGATCGCGCGAAGCTGAAAGCGCTGGGGCCGCGGGCGAACCTGCTCATGATGACCGCGACTCCGATTCCACGAAGCCTTGCGATGACTCTGTTCGCAAACCTCGACGTGTCGTTTCTCGACGAGCTTCCGCCGGGGCGCACGCCGATCGCGACTGAAGTGTACGCTGAAGAAGATCTGCCCAATGTGCACAGCGGGCTCGCTGCAGAGATCGCCGCGGGCGGCCGAGCGTACTACGTCGTCCCGTTTATCGACGGCGAAGAAGATGAAGCCAAATCGGTTTCTGCGACTGCTGCGCGTCTGGCCAAGGGCAGTTTGCGCGGCGCGAGAATCGGGACGATGCACGGCCGGATGAGCGGCGCGGAGAAAGACCGTGTGATGCGCGCGTTCCGCGACGGAGGCATCGATCTCCTGGTCTGCACGACGGTGGTAGAGGTTGGAATCGACGTGCCCGAGGCGACCGTCATCGTAGTGGATTGTGCGGAGCGATACGGGCTCGCGCAACTGCATCAGTTGCGGGGCAGAGTGGGGCGCGGCGAAAGGCCGTCGCGATGCTGCCTGGTGGCGTCGCGCGATGCGGAAGATAAGGCGCTGGAACGCCTCGAGCTCATGCGCAGATGCACTACCGGCGCCGAGGTCGCGGACGCCGACCTGAAGCTGCGCGGACCGGGCGACCTGCTGGGATCGCGACAGACTGGCGCACTGCCGCTTCGCTTCGTCCACCTTATTCGGGACCTTCGTACGATCGAACGAGCGCGCAAGATGGCCGACGAGTGGTTGCGCCGCGATCCATCGCTGCAGGGCGCACAATCGGCTGGCGCGCGCGTGGCTCTGAAGAAGATGCTGGAGTTCGGCTTCAGTCTCGGCGACGTTGGCTAGCGCTCAGCGGGCCGCGGATCCGGCGGCAGGCTCGAGACGCGCGGTCACGCCGCCTGACTCGATCGAGCTGGCACTCCAGATCGCGGGCGCCAACGTATCGAAGTAGTTTGCGCCTTCTCCGATCACGACCAGCACCAGTTTCCCGCGACAGTCGATTCGATGCGGGGTGGAGTCACCAAGCAGGCGGTCGAGCAAGGTTGCGTAGACGACGGCGAAGTGGCTGGCGGACTGGTTGTCGCCGAACGCGAGCATCCAGATCACATTTACGCCACGGCTCTCCTCGAGCACGATCATTCGATCGGCGATCCATCGCGACGCGAGCCCAAGCTCGGTTGACTGTGCGCCCAGGTTGCGCTCGAGGATCACCCGCAACAACAGCTCGCCGAACGTGTCCTCATCGACGGTCTTCCATCCGGCCATGATGTTTTGGTAGCCGGTGAGCGTGATCCGCGCCTGGGGCACGCGATTGTCGAAGTAGAGCGCGGGATGCAGGATCTCATGGCTCGACTCGGGTGGGTTGCGATAGAGCGCGTCGACAGCAGTCCATCCACCGCGCCGATAGGCCTCGGCGACGAAATGGACGCCCTCGGAATACTGGAATAGAAGCGGGGCGCTCAGCCCCAGTGGAGTATTCGGCGCCTCCGCCGCAAGCATTTTGGGAAGGTCCTTCAGATTGGCGACGAGCATTTCGGCGGTGGCGTCATCCATTACGCCGGCTGCGTAAGCGAAGCCGGCCAGCGTCGCGTCACCTTCAGCGACCGACTTGAGCGCGAGCGCGCGGTCGTCATCGTCTTTGACTTTGTCGAGACTCGATTCGAGGTTGAAATTCTGATCTTGCAGCGCGTGGGTAAGTTCGTGCGCAAGCAGCATCTCGCCAACCACGTCGCGCTGGATCATGAATTGAGTCGCGTTATTCCAGAAGCCCAGGTCCGCGCCGCCCTCGACCAGAACCATTTCCTTGCCGTGCGGATCGTAAAACCCGGCCACCTCGCTCTTCATCAGGCTGAGCGATTGGGCCTTGAGATCGAGCCCCGACGGATAGAGACCCGTCAACGCGCCCGCGACCGCATCTACCTTGAGCTCGTTGTCTGTGTAGTCGCGCATCAGATCGGCTTCCATCATTGCACCGGCCTCGTCTTGGGATTTCACCACCAGCGGAACCGGCTTGGTGAAGCGGAGCTGGCGAAGATCCTGGATGCCGGCCTCGATTTTGTCGGATTGTTTCTGATTTACGCGGTTGCCGCTTAGCAGACTGTACGCACATCCGGCGAAGAATACCGCCGCAACAATAGCGCCTGTCAGCCGCCAGAGTAGTAGCGTGGTATCGATGCGGCCGGAACTGAGATTCATTCAGTCACTACAATTATTGGAAGCCCAAAGCGGGCAGAATCACGGGCGCGCGACTCTGCTTCGTCGCGAGTCGCAAACGCGCCCATCCGTACACGGTAGTAGCGGCGTTGGTCTGCTTCAAGCTGATCGACGCGAACATCGCGATAGGATGCAGATAGTTTGTCGCGCAAATTCTCCGCGTTATCTTTGCGCGAGAACGAACCGACCTGGACGAAGTAGCGGGGCGCCGCTCCGACCTCCGGCGCACCGGGCGGAGCGCTTAGCAACGCGATTCGAACCGGCGCAGTGCCCTTGTCCAGCATCCCGATAATCGTCGCGGCCTTGTGCGAAAGATCGATCTTGCGCCCTTTCTTGAACGGCCCGCGATCGATAACGGCGACTTCGACTGAGCGCCCGTTGTCGAGATTCGTGACCATCACGCGGCTCCCCAGCGGAAACAGGTTCGAGGCGGCGGTAAGATCTTCCTGATTATAAATCGCGCCGGTGGAAGTCCGACGGCCGTCAAATCCAGGTCCGTACCACGAGGCCAACCCAACTACTTCGGGAGTCGGTCGCGCAGAAGGTTGGATCGGAAGCGGCGCGGGTGGTGCGGAGGGCTGCGACGCAGAGCAGGCCGCCATAAGCGCGCTCATGGCGACGAGCCAGGTAACTCGAGAGATGGCGCCACGGTGTCGACTTCCACGCACGAGCATCGACTATACAGGGCAGCAGCTTGTCGCTGCATCCATTTGCTGTTGAGCGATGTCGCAGAGGGTCTTCGGACCCCGCCCCTGACGTGGTACCATCGCAATCGCCGCGCCCGGGGGCGCGGATTACGGCGACGATGTTGCGGACGAGGCAGGAGCTGGAGAGCATCGAGGCGCACACGCTGGCGCCATATGCGATGGCGTCGCGGGCCAGCCGCGGCCGTCGCTTTTCCGAACCCGAGCATCCGATCCGCACCGTCTTTCAGCGCGACCGCGATCGCATAATTCACTCGGCCGCGTTTCGCCGGCTCGAATACAAGACCCAGGTTTTTGTAAATCACGAGGGCGACTACTACCGCACTCGATTAACCCATACGCTCGAAGCCGCTCAAATCGCGCGCACGGTGGCCCGCGCGCTCGGCCTCAACGAGGAACTGGCGGAGGCGGTCGCGCTTGCGCACGATCTCGGACACACGCCTTTCGGACACGCCGGCGAGCGCATGCTGAACGAGCTGATGACTCCGTACGGCGGCTTCGATCATAACGCGCAGAGCCTGCGCACAGTCGACTGGATTGAAATCCGTTATCCGAACTATCGCGGACTCAATTTGAGCTTCGAAGTGCGTGAGGGAATCGTCAAACATTCGCACTTCCAGGATCGCCCCGCCGCGCAAGAGTTCGACCCGACCACCTATCCCTGTCTCGAAGCGCAAATCGTCGACCTGGCGGACGAAATCGCCTATCTGGCGCACGACGTCGATGACGGCCTGAAGGCGCAGATGCTGACCGTCGAGCAACTGAGCGAATCGGCGCTGTTCAGAGCCTCGGACGCGGCGGCGCGGGACGCATTTCCCGGCGCCGAGATGCGCATCCTGCGCTACCAGACTGTCATCCGGATGATCGACGCGATGTCCACTGACTTGATGATGAATCTCGCCGCGCAACTCGAGCGCAATATCGGGAGCGTCGATGACGTCCGGCGGGCGGGCAGGGCGCTGGCAAGTTTCAGCGCCGCGATGGCTCCGCAAGTCGATGAGATCAAGCACGTCATGAGCGAGCGCCTCTACCATCATTACCGCGTCAGCAGGATGACCGAGAAGGCGGGCAGGGTGCTCGAGCGGCTTTTCAACACTTACATGACCGAGCCGCGACAGATGCCTGGGCACGTCCTGGTGCGCGCCGAGCACTACGGCGAGCCCATCTCGCGCGCGGTAGCGGACTATATTGCTGGAATGACGGATCGCTTCGCGCTCGACGAATACCGGAAATTATTCGACCCCAATGAGCGAGTCTGAGCGAAGAGCGGCCGGCGCGCCGATTCGCCAGCGACGATCGCTCGTGATCCGACGTGAAGATCACATTGGCGATCCGATAGGAATCGCTTTCCTCGAATCGGCGGAAACCAACGGCGATGCAGTGCTCGATCGGCTCCGCGAATACCTGGGATCCAAGCTGAAGCTGATCAAAGCCGAAGTCTCACACGACGAGATCACGGTCGAAGTCGAATCGCGCGGATGGAGCGAAGAGGGCGCGCGAATGGCCGCCGCGGCAAGTGACCTGTACGCGAAAGGCGCACGGCGGGGCGCCCTGCTCATGTATCGTGATGCTGTGCAGCTCGACCCGCTCAATTCGGTAGCACTCCTGCGGCTCGGCCTCGCGCTTGTGGAACTGGAGAAATTTGCCGACGCGTTCATCGCGCTCAAACGCGCGCGTGAGTTCGGCGCCGACAGTGGCAGCGAGCTTCTGATCGCGATGGCGCGATGCGCCGCGCGCATGGACCGGCCGGCGACCGCGTTGGCGTACTACGAGCAGGTACTCAAGCTCGAGCCCCGCAACTTCGTGGCGCGCAGCGCGCTGCGTGCACTGGGCCGCGCTCGCGCGGCCGATAAGAAAGCGCCGCGTGCTGTACGGACCGTTCCAGATTAGCTAGAACTGTCCCGCAAATCTGGAGGAGCGCTGAAGAGCAATGATGAAGATCGTTTTAAGGACCGCCTTTTTCATCTCGGAAGAGCATCACATAATCTGATCGGCAGAAGTGCGAGCAGCAGGCAATCGACGAAACCCCTTGCAGGACAGGAGCTTTCTCAATTTCATGAATACACTTCCTAGTTTACATAATACTTCTTATGCGAACTCATTAAAGGGTCTGGCTGGAATCCGGCGGGCGGCCGCCCTCACCGGCTTCGCCCTTTCGCTTGGCGCCATCGTCATCGCTGCGGGCCTCACTAGTGCGGCCGCGCAGATCGCGGCGCCCGCCGCACTGAGCACCGCGCCCGTCCCGGCGGATCCCGCGCGCGATGCGGCGATGAAGCTGTATCTACAGAAGCACTTCAAGATTCCAAATCCCGATTTGATCAAGTTTGGTCCCGCGGTTCAGAGCCCCATCGCGGGTTTGCCTTACGCGCGGGGGCTTACCGTCATTCTCGAGAGCGGCCAGATGATCAACACGGCGCTGTTTTTCGACAAGAGCGGCAGCAAGCTGCTTATCGGACAGTTGTTGGACAGCAGCCAGGAGCCGTGGGGACGGATGGATCTCAGCAAGATTCATCTTAACGACAACGCATCGGTCGGACCTGCCGATGCGCCGGTAACGATCGTGGAGTTTGCCGATTTCGAGTGCCCCTTCTGCGCGCGCGCCTTCAGCGTCCTCGAGACGCTCGCCAACACGAACTACAAGGACAAGATAAAGGTCGTCTTCAAGAACTTTCCTCTCAACGTGCATCCGTGGGCGGTCAAAGCGGCGGAGGCGGCCGAATGTGCGCGCCTGCAGAATCCGACTGCGTTCTGGGAATTCGCTCGTTACTTCTACTCGAACCAGGGATCGATCACGCCGAAGAATCTTCAGGATCAAGTTGACAAGGAAGCGACGAACTTGAAGCTGGACACTCCGTCGCTGAAGGTATGCATGAACAGTCCGCAAGCCTCCGATCGCGTGAAGCAGGACCAGGCCGACGGTAACTCGATCAAGGTCACCTCGACGCCGACTTTCTTCATCAACGGAATTCCGGTGATAGGACTGCCGGACAACAAGGTGCTGGAATTCGTGATCAACTCCGAACTCGCGGACAAGTCGGCGTCCGCGAAACACTGAACGTCGCGAGCGACGTGCTTAGTGGCTTAGTGCTTGAGAACCGGCAGCGGACCGGAGATCCGCGCCGGCGCTGAAGACGGCGGCTCCGCCGGCGCGCCGAGCAGTGCGAGGGATTCCATCACATCCTGCCGCTGCGCGGCGTACGGATGAGCGGTCAGAAACCCGCGATACGCCGCAATCGCCTGGCTCTTGTCGCCTGACTTCGCAAGCATCCGGGCGACGCCCAACTCCGCCCTCGCCTGCTCCGGTCCCGGTACGCCGGCCGCCAGTTCGTAAGAACCCGCGGCTTTGCGCCAGTCACCCATTTTTTCGTAAACCACGGCGAGGTCCGTCAGCGCGAGGCTCGAGAAGATCGGATCGTGTTCCTCGGCAATGAATGCGACCAGCGCATCGCGCGCGTTGGGCAGGTCGCCATCGCCAAGGTAACTGCTCGCCAGGTAGAAGCGCGCGAGGCGTCCCAAGCGGCGTCCCGGCTCTTCGTCGGCGAGTTTCTTGAACTGCGCCTCCGCTTCCTTGCTATGGCCGGCGTTGAGGGTTGTGATTGCGGCGTAGAACTGCGCTGACACGGCGGCGTCTTGATGGCGCTCGTAGTAATAGACGCCGATCACGATCGCGCCGATCGCCACTACTACGCCGGCCGAAATCAGAACCTGGGTAAGGTTGGCGAGCAGGAATTCGCGCGCGCTGTCGATGAGTGTGGTCAGCTCGTCGGGCGCCTTGAGTTCTTTCTGGGTTATCTTGCGGCGATGGGTACTCGGCGGCATCGAAGGCTCCAGCGGGCGCCGCCCGGCAGAGGATCAGCGAAAACGCAAGCGCGCACGCGCTTACATCTTGTACTTGAAATCCTCGGGCGACATCCGCTCGAGGATCTCGGACCATTTGTCGCGCGAGACGCTGGCCAGGTTCTGATCCGAAGTCTGTGGTTCGCCCTGCGACTCGTGCAGCTCGCTGGAAGCCTCGAGCACTTTCTTGGCCACGTAGATGGGCGACTTGGTGCGCAGCGCCAGCGCGATTGCGTCGCTCGGGCGCGAATCTATTTCAAGGCTCTTGCCCTCGCGGGTCTTAACCTGAATGCGGGCGAAGTAAGTGCTCTCGCGAAGTTCGGTTATCTCGGCTGATTCGACGGTGGCGCCGAACTCGACCAGGAGGTTGCGCAGCAGGTCATGCGTCATCGGGCGCTGCGGTTTGATCGCCTCGAGCTCGGTGGCCATCGCAGTGGCCTCGAGCGGGCCGATCCAGATGTGCAGATTGAGTTTGTTGTCAGGATCTTTCAGGACCACAATCGGCATCTTGGTGGACGGGTCGAGAGTAATCCCCCCAACCATCATCAGAATGAAATCTTCTTTGTGTCCTGCCATAGACGAGCTCTTCTTCTCAAACGGGAGCGGAAAAATAACGCTCGAATCCCCAACAACTCCCCGTGAAAATATCTTGGCCCAAAGACGCCGCGTGGTCAACCAAACAGGCTGGCAAACGGCGCGGAGCCAATTTATCAGCCTGCGACCAGGCGATCGATCACGCGATAAAGCTGGTTGAGATTGCGGCACTCTTCCACCACGTCGCAATGCGGCGCGTAGCGATCCATCTCGCTGTCGCCGAAGCCCCAGGTATTGCGGCTTTCAGGATTAAGCCAGATGACCTTTTTGGCGCGCTGGCGGATTTCACGCAGGCACCAGTCATGCGGCAGATTGTAGTTGTTGCGGGCATCGCCGAGCACGATCACAGTCGTGCGCTTGTTGACCGAGCCGATATGATCGGAAACGAAATTGCGGAACGCATAGCCGAAGTTCGAGTGCGCGTACACATTGATTATATCGCCCTTGAGCGCGACGTCGAGCGCTTCGGCGGAGTCGTTGTTGCGAAAGCATTCGGTCACTTCGCCGATATCGGCGACGAAGATGAAGCTGCGCACGCGCGAATAGAGGTCCTGCAACGAATACACGAACTGGAGCATGAACCGTGACGCGTTGCGCACCGAATCCGACACGTCGCACAGGATCACGACCTGCGGCTTTTCCCGCTTGCGCTTCTCGAAGCGGAGCTTGAATGGCACCCCGCCGTATTCGAGGTTCTGGCGCAGCGTGCGCTTGATATCGAAGCGGCCCTTCTTGGCCCGCTTGCGGCGCACGGTGATCACGTTCTTGAGCCGCTGCGCGAGGCGGGTGACCGCCTCGTTCATTTTCTTGAGCTCTTCTTCGGTCAGGTAATAGAAGCTCTTCTCACCGATCTGATTGAGGCGCTGATCTTCCTTCTGCTTGATGTCGCGCTTCTCGCGTTCCATCCGGACATAGCGGCGGATTATGTCGTCGAGCGCCTTCAGCCTGCGCTCGAGATACTCCTCCATCTTGGCCTTGAGCTCGGACCCGATGTCCATCTTCTCGAGCTGCTCGCGAAGCTCCTTGATCTCGGCTTCGATCTTGTCGAGGCCGAGCTGGCGGGCGAGCGCGCGGGCGAAGTAGTTCTCCTCGATGGTGCGTTCGATCCCTTGAAGCTTGACGGCGCGCGAGGCTTCGCGAATCTTGCGTTCCATCTCGCCACTGTTGTTTTGCAGAAGCTGCTTGGCGAGCTCGGAGAGGTCCTTGCCCTGCTTCTTGAGCATCTTTTCGACTTCGTCCAGGAACTTTTGAAATTCCTGGTCCGACATCGAGAGCGCGTTCTGCACAGCCTGGCTGGCCTGCTTGATGATCTCGCCGAGGCCGGAGAAATAGATGTCGAAGAGTTCTTCGAAAACCGGCAATTCGCTGGCCCGCTTGACCATCGTGGAGCGCAACGCCGAGCGGAACGCGTCGCGTTCGGTGAGCCCGGTAACTTGCGAGGCGCTGAACGCGTCGAGCGTTTCGGCGAGCGAGACGCGGACGCCGTTCTCGCGCAGCAGGTTCGCAAACTCTACGAGCTTATCTTGCATGACAGTTGTTGTGCCCTACTCCGCCGGTTGTCGCTCAGAGTTTTTTCATGCCACAGATTCGTGCGGATTCGGATCAAAGAAACGATATATCACTTGACCGATTGCTGCTCCGACGCCAAAACCGACAACCAGAATCGCGTCCATGGCCAACGTAAAGGGGAGCAGCAAGAAGATCGACGTGACAAGAGCGCCGACCAAGCTTTTACCCAAGTTGCCGTCGACTGCCGTCCACGCGGCTGACCCTAAATATATTGATAGAGGCGTCACGGCCAGGACTCCCAAGACGCCTCCCAACCTTCCACCCAGTTTCAACCGGCGCCCCATATCGAACCGATGTAGCGCATGCCCTGCCGCTGCTCCCACGCAAGCACTGAGGACTATGATGATTCCCGCAACGAGGATGAATCCGAGAAAGCCGCCCACCGCGACTCCGTTGGCGCCATCGAGTTTCTCACCAAAGCCACCACCAAGCATTGCCCCGACCGCCAATCCCATGCACGCTGCTCCAACGATGGAAGCCGCGACGCCGGACAAAAGACCGATTTTTGCGCCGCGGTTCAACTTCCGCCAGATCACCATGACCGCCTTCTTGCGCTCCGTAATCAGTTCAACAAATCCTTGTCGCTGCCGGCTTCGGTGCCGCGGCGCGCGCGGACCCGACGCACATAATCCTTGAGTTCTTCCTGCGCTTTGCGGACGTCGCCTTCGTACTTCACGATCGTGTCGAGCGTTTCGGTGACGAGTTCCTGATCGAGGCTCTGCACATTGAGCAGCGTCAGCGCCTTGACCCAATCGAGCGTCTCGCTGATGCCCGGGGTCTTCTTCAAGTCGAGCTTGCGCAGCGATTGCACGACGGTGACGACTTCTTCGGCGAGCTTCTGAGCGGCCTCGGGCACCTTGAGCTTGACGATCGCAAGTTCCTGGGCGCGATCGGGAAAGTCGATGTAGAGATGGAGGCATCGACGCTTCAACGCGTCGGACATTTCGCGTGCGTTGTTGGAAGTCAGTACGACGAGCGGAATGTGCTTGGCCTTGAGCGTGCCGAGTTCGGGCACGGTGACCTGGAAATCAGAGAGCAGCTCGAGCAGGAAGGCTTCGAACTCGGCGTCGGCTTTGTCGATCTCGTCGATCAGCAGCACCGAGGGCTGCTCGCTTGAGATTGCCTTCAGGAGCGGACGCGGCAGCACGAAGCGCTCGGAGAAGAAGACTTCGTCCTGGGCCGCGATTCGATCGACCGCCTCAGTAAGGCCCTTCGCGCCGACCAGCACTTCGCTGATCTTGTCTTTGAGAATCTGCGTGTAGAGGAGTTGCTTGGCGTACTCCCATTCGTAGAGCGCCTTGCCCTCGTCGAGGCCTTCGTAACACTGCAGGCGAATCATGTCGAAGCCGAGCGACGCGGAGAGCACCTTGGCGAGATCGGTTTTGCCGACGCCGGCGGGGCCTTCGACCAGGATGGGCTTGCGCATCTCGCTGGCCAGGTAGATGACGGTCGCGATTCGCCGGCTGGCGATATAGTTGTTCTTGGCGAACCGTTCGATAACGTCCTCGATCGATGAAAACATCCATCCTCCTCGACAGCGGAAGCTGAAGGCGCAAGCCCCGTCCGGATTAGATTAAATATCACGGCGAGTTAAGGCGAGGAAACCCACTACCGAATCGGGCGACCGCTCGTTGGAGCGGCGATGAGCGCAGCTTATCGCCTGCCGGTACGCGGAGTATAGTGACAGCGTTTCGGGGCGCCTTGGATTGTTCTCTGGGGTGGAACGAGATGGGGAACCTGGCCGACTCAAACTCGACTCGCGAGCTTGCCGCGATCATGTTCAGCGATATCGCGGGCTACACGCTCATCATGGGCCGCGACGAGGCGAAGGCGATCCGCGCGCTGCACGAGCATCGCGAATTGCTCCGCTTACTCCTTCCGAAATTCAACGGCCGGATGCTTGGCGAGATCGGCGACGGCACGCTCTCGAGCTTCCATAGCGCGACGGACGCGGTCAATTGCGCGCACGAACTCCAGGCCGCGCTGGTGGATGACTCGGAGCTTCGGCTGCGGATTGGGATTCACGTCGGCGACGTTGTGTTCTCCAACAACAACGTAGTCGGAGACGGAGTGAACGTGGCGTCGCGGATCCACGCGCTGGCGCCGCCGGGCGGAATCTGCGTGTCGGATCATGTCTTCGACGAGATTCGCAACAAGCCCGGGATGGCGGCGACTTATCTCGGCGAAAAGAGCCTCAAGAACGTAAGCCACCCGGTTCGCGTCTACACCCTTGCCACCACCGTATCGTCGAGTCGCGGCCGCAAGCCAGCGGGGTCGGCGTTCGCGGGCCTCGCGCGCCGGGTGACATCCCGCCTTCCGTCGATCCGCACGTTCAGCTTTGCCTCGGTAGGCGCGGCCCTGGTCGGGTACCTTCTCTATTCAACCTTCTACGTCGAGATCGCTACCGCCTTACTCATCTACGTCCCGCGGATCCTCCCTACCCGGCTCCATCAGAAGATCGGTTACTGCATGACGAGCGACGGAGTGCGGATTGCCTATGGCACCAGCGGCAATGGTCCGCCCGTCGTGCTCGTACTTGGATGGGGGACACATCTGACACGTGGCGTGGGTAGTCCGACATATAGCAACGACTTTCTCGAATCAGTGGGCCCGCATCACCTGATTGTGCAATACGACGGACGCGGATGCGGCCTCTCGGAGCGGGGCCTCCGAGACTATTCGCTGGAACCCCGGGTGCGCGACCTCGAGGCGGTGGTCGATGCGCTCAAGCTGCGGCGGTTCGCCCTCTACGGCATCTCCGCAGGAGGATCCGCGACGATTGCTTATGCAGCACGCCATCCGGAACGGGTCACACGAATCGTCTTCTACGACACTTGGGCGCGAACCCTGGATCCAAACTCCGATGCTGCAAAGCAGTTCATGACGCCGGCCTTGCGACAGCAGGCGCAAGCCATAGCGCTGGTGAAAGGCGGATGGAACAATCCCGCCTACCGCGACCTGTTTACCAACCTCCTGATGCCCAATGGGAGCGAGGTTGATAAGCGGTTCCTCGACGAGATGGGGCGAATCTCCGGGACACCGGAGGATGTCGATGCGTTCCTGTCGGCTGTCAACAATGTCGACGTCAGCGCGCTCGCTCGTCAAATCAAGGAGCCCACGCTGATAATCCAGATCCGCGGTGATCAGGTGGTGCCCTTCATTGCGGCTACTGACTTGGCGTCTCTCATTCCGGGAGCCCGGCTGGTACCCATCGAGGGCACCGACCATATCAGTGTCCCGGGCGACGGCGAGGCCGAGCAGATCGACCAGGCAGTCCGGCCGTTCCTCGACCAGGATCTCGAGCCCACGACCGCGCGCGCTGATCGCTAATCGCGATCAGATGTGGAGTTCTTCAAAGACTTGCTCGCCGCGCGCGAAGCGGTCGCGGGATAGAGCGGATGCGTCGAGCACGCCGTACTTGCCGTGAGCGATTAGCTCGGCGAGGGCCTGCCCTGCTCCGTAGGATTGCATCACGCCGCGTCCGCTGAACGAGTGCGCCTCGTAGACGCGTGGTGCGGCGCGGCCGACGATTGCGCTGCGGTCGGGACTGACTTCGTACAGGCCGGCCCATCCGGTGACGTGGCGCAGACGTTCCATCGAGGACATCCGCGCGAACAGGTGCGGCCAGATTTCATTTTGGAAAAACGGTTCGCCGTCGTAGTTGAAGTGATAACCGGCCGGCTCGTCGGGCGGCGAGTATCCGGCGAGGATGTGCGGGCCCTCGTTGTGAAAGTACACGCCCGAGGTATCGACGATCATCCCGTAGTTCGCGAGGTTGGTCGTGCGATTGTCGACGAGGCAGATTTGGCGGCGGATCGGCTCGGTGTAGTTGCGCAGCTTGAGGGCTCTGAGAGCCGACGGCGACCATGCGCCGCTCGCGAGAACGATCGAGTCCGCGACCAGCTCGAAGATGCGTCCCGGTGCCGCGTCGCCCGGGCCATCCTGGGTCATCAGGCGGACCAGCCCCTCGTCGGTTAGCGGTTCGTCCGACTGCCAGCATTCCAGACGCACGCCCGTCGCGGTCACATCGAAGCCGACCACGTAGGAGCGATCGAGAAACTGCGCGCCGTGTTTCAACGCGCGATGGCGATAGTGCTCCTTCAGCAAGTTGGGATTGATGAGTCCGTCCTCAGGAGAGAAAGTCGCGCCGGCGACTCCCTCGAGCTTGTCGATCTCGGAGAAGCGGCGAGCGACTTCGGCAGGCGTGAGCGTCTCGATCGGATGGCCGAGTTCGCGCTGTAGCGGCAGGTGCTCCTGGGCGCGCGGGAAGGTCTGATCATCGTAGAGCCACAGGTAGCCTTTCTGGCGGAAGCCAACCTCGTCGCGGATGCGATCGTAGTATTCGATCGACGCGCGGCATAGCGCGATGTTGACGCGCTGCCACCATGTCGCGCGCACGCCGCCCGCGTTCTTCTCGCTGGAGCTGAGGCGCCCGCTCAAATCGATATCGACGGTGAGCGTCTTGAGTCCGCGCTCGGCGAGGCCCATCGCGACGGAGCTGCCGACGACGCCGGCGCCGATGACGATCAGGTCGAAACGCTCGCCTATTCTCACGGTTTAATTCTAGCAAAACCGGGCAGACCTCCGGTCGGGTCGTGCAAAGATGTGTAGATTTTGAGGATTCGGACCGCTGCGCGCGGGGCGGCAGGGGTGACCCCTGCACCCATCGTCCATTCAATCGCAAAATCCCGCGGACGGTATTTTGCTCTCGGTCGGGGAAAGGCAGGGGCCAACCTCGGTCTGGGCGCAGAACCTGGAATGTGGACCCTCATTCGCCATTCGTTTTTCGCTAGTGCGCTACGCGATGAGTCGTGGCCTCTGCCGGTCAGAACGAGACTATTAGTAGATTGCGGAGGGGGCGCGGGGCTGCCAACTTTATCTGGATGTGCACGCTTGCGATTTACTTTCAGACAACGCGCGATTACCCGGTCGTGATCGCCGCGAATCGCGACGAGTTTCTAGATCGGCCCGCGGACGATCCGACTACGCTGTGCGAGAATCCGCATGTAGTTGGTGGAAAGGATTTGAAGGCGGGCGGAACGTGGCTCGGAATCAGTGAGCATGGAGTCGTGGCCGGGCTGCTGAATCGGCGCGCCGAGGGTGGCGCTAATCCGCAGGCGCGATCGCGCGGACTGCTATGCCTCGACGCGCTGCGATGCCGCAGTGCGGGCGAAGCGGCGGAGTTCGCCGCCGCTCAACGCGGCTCGGACTACAATCCATTCAACCTGCTGATGGTATCGCGCAGCCATGCGTTCGTTGCATACAACCGCGGCGAGGCTATCGAAGTCGTCGCGCTGCGGCCGGGACTTCATCTGCTTTCGAACCTCGACGTGGACGACTTCGAGTGTCCGAAGATCAGTGCGTCGTACGGCAAGTTCGCGAAACTTGGGGCCAACGCGGAGTTCCAGGCGTATCCGGTTGCGAATCGAGCGGCGCTTGGCCGGCTGCTCGCGGATCACAACACGCAGCTCGACTCACGAATCGGCATCGCCGCGGGCGGCCGGCCCAACGCGCTTTGCCTGCACGTCGAGAACTACGGCACCCGATCGTCAAGCATGATTTTCATGCGGGCGGATACGCCGGAGGTCGCGCACTTCTTCGCACCCGGGCCGCCGTGTCGAACCGGGTACGCTCCTGCGGCGGTCCCGCGGGGCACATCGACGCAAGCTCATGGGCCAAAGTAGGATGCGAGGCCGGCGAGCACGAAGCACGCGATCGAGATCAGCGCCGAGGCCAGAAAAATCGACGCGAGAAACGGCGGCTCGATCACAAAAAATAAGATGACTCCTGAGACCAGCGCAAAGACGCTCGCGATGGCTGCGAAGACGATGCTTACGGTGCGCAGTTGGGCCATCGGGGATCGCTCACGCAGGTTCGAGCGCAATGCGCGGCGCAGCCGAAACAGTGTCTTGACGCGCGGACGCGGGTGAGTATACGAGTTCATCGCATCGCGGCATTGGGAGTTTTGAATTGATGGGCATTTGCCGAAGATCGCTCGCAGTTCTGATTGTGGCGTTTGCCATTGCGGTTGCAAGCGTCCCGCCGATCCGCGCTCAGCTGGGGCAATCGGGTCTCAGTTGGGAACAGCGCTTCCTGGGCATAATTCCGCTCGTCAAGCCCGATCCAAAAGATCCGGTCGTAGTCACGGTTAACGGCGCGCCGATAACGGCGGCGGAAGTCTCCGACTATGCGAAGACCGAGGAGAAGATGCTCAACGCCACCAGCACCGAGGAAACCAAGGCGGTCTTTCGCGACGCGGCGGAAAACCTGGTTGGCCGGCGTCTTCTTTTGCAGGAGGCGGCGCGGCGCAAGATCACGGTGTCCGACGGCGAAGTGGCGCAGCGCGCGCGCGAGTTCCAGGTCGCCGGCGCGAGCGGCGCGGCGGTCAACACCGGCGGTGCTCCCGACGCGCAACTGATGAACGCGGTGCGCGGATCGATGTTGATCGAAAAAATGCTCGACGACGAATTCCGGGCGCATCATGTGCAGCCGACCGACGCGCAAATCAAGCAATACTACGAGGAGCATCACGACTTGTTCGTGAAGGATCCGGGCGAGGTGCAAATCGCGCATATCGCGGTGAAGATTCCACCCAAGGCAACCGACGCGCAGAAGAAAGCGGCCGAGGATAAGATCCTGAAGCTCTACAAAGAAGCGCAGAAGAGCAAAGACTTCGCGGCGCTTGCGCAAAAGAATTCAGAGGACACGCAGTCGGCCGCGAAAGGCGGAGACCTCGGTTACTTCCGGCCCGGGCAGCTCCCGCCGGTCGTGGACAAGATGGTGTTCGCGACGCCGGTCGGACAAACAACGCAAATCGTGCAGTCGAATCTCGGCTTCAGCTTTATCAAGGTGGTGGCGCGGCGCGGCGAATCGATCTCGCCGCTCCCTGAAGTGAAGGCCAAAGTCGCGATGGTCCTGCTTGACTACAATCAGAACGAAGTCGTGAAGGCGCTTCTGAAAAAGCTCGCCAAGACTGCGAAGATCGAATTCAAAAATCCTCCGAAAGAAGAGCCGCCGCCCCCTGCTCCGTAGTCAGGAATAGAGTCTGAATAGATGCCCTCGGATGGAAATCCAGTTGACGTCGACGCACTCGTCGCGGAGATAAATTCGCGCCATCGTACCGCGTTTACTCTGCGCGATCGCATCGAAATGGGAGAGAGCCACGCCGCTTATATCCTCACCGACGGGGTCGGCGAACGATTTGTTCTGAAGTTCGGGTACGGCACGGAAACCCGCTCGGAAGAAGCTCAACAGAGCACGAAACGCCTGCGAGAAGCCGGATATCCAGCTCCCTTGTATGTATGCGTCGGCGACGATGCCGGCACTAAGTACTCGATTCAGGCGATGATGCCGGGGCGCCCGAGCCAGACGATCACACCCTCGATGGTTCGCGAATTGATCGCGATCAATCGTATTCAGGCCGGGCTCGCCGGCGACCTGCCGCCGGAGTGGCCGGGCCGAGTGATCGACGGTGTGCTGAAAGGCTTCGAGCGGTACTGCGTCATCGACACGCTGCGCGACTACTCCGCGGAGAGCGCGGCGCTGCTCGAGACAGTTCAGGAATTGGTCGTCCGCCACGCGAACGGGATATTCATCACCGGCGACATCGTTCATTGGGATTTCAATCCGGGCAACGTGCTCAATGATGGAGAATATGTCACGGGCGTGATCGATTGGGACGGCGTATGTGCCGGCGATCGGGGCTTCGATCTGGCAACTTTTCTTTTCTATTCGTACGGCAATCGAGAAGTGCGAGATCCGCTTTGGCGCGAGGTGATCGATCACTCGGGACATGACGCGCTCACGGTCTATTTGGCGCACATGATCGTCCGGCAGGTGGATTGGTCGATTCGTCATCACCCTCCGGCATGGACCGCCTACTGGATGTCCACCGCTAGAGAGATTCTCCGCGATCTGGGCTAACTGAGGAGGCGGCCGCCTTCGAGGGCCAGGGTGGCGCCGGTCGCAAAGTCGGTCTCGCAGAAAAAGATCACAGCGCGCGCGACGTCCTCCGGCGAGCCCATTTTTTTGGTCAAGGTGCGACTTACCAGGCGCGCGACTTCGTCTTTGCTGTACTCCTCGGGCGGCATCACGAGGCCGAGCGCGATGCAGTTGACTTGAACTTGGGGTGCGAGCGCCTTGGCCATCGCCTGGGTGAGGCCTATCAACCCATTTTTGGAGACGCTGTACGGCAAGTAGTCCTTGTACGGGCGGATGCCGGCCCAATCGCCGATGTTGACGATTTTGCCTGCGCCTTGCTTACGCATCGCGGCGCCCGCGAACTTGGATAGAAAGAATGGCGCCTTCAAGTTGGTGTCGAGGTTCGAGTCCCAATCGCGCTCAGTGATTTCCTCGAGCGGCTTGCGCGTGAAGACCGAGGCCGAGTTGACGAGCACGTCGATTCGGCCGAACGATGCGAGCACGTCGGTGACCATCTTCTCGATCTCGGAAACATTTTGGAGATTGGCGTGGAATGCATGCGCCTTGCCGCGTTTGCGCGCGATCTCGGCGACGACTGCGTCCGCCTCGGCGTGCGAGGATCGGTAGTGGACTGCGATCGCTGCGCCGTGCGCGGCTACTTCTAGTGCGATTGCGCGGCCGATTCTGCGGCTTGCGCCGGTGACTATCGCGACTTTTCCTTTGAGATCCATGTTGAGGTTTGCAGGGGCACCAGCGCGAGCAAACCTAATCCCTAACCCCTTCACTCGAGGGAAGGGGAACAATCGCGTTGGGGTTCATGGCGATCCGGGATCGCATGCGGCTGTTTGCGCGCGGGTCAGCTGCCCAGCGAGGTGCGGATTGCTTTTACTAGTGCGAGGTTGTCGGAGTGGCCGGTCTTCGATGCCGTGACGTGAGCATGGAGCGGGCGGCCGAGCAGGTAGAGATCGCCGATCAAATCGAGAATCTTGTGACGCGCGAATTCGTCGGGGAAGCGGAGCGCGGTGTTCACGACTTTTTCATCGTCAACCAGGATCAAATTGTCGAGGCGGCCGCCGTTCCCGAGGCCCATCTCGGTGAGCTTGCGGAACTCGCGCACCAGGCTGAAGGTGCGTGCGGGTGCAATCTCGCGCGCGTAGGCATCGACAGAAGTCAGCTCGAAATGCACCTGCTGCACGCCGATCGGATTCGGATAGTCGAGAGTGTAGTCGATGATCAGATGGTCGGCGGGCTCGGCCCTGATGAACTCGCGGCCAATGCCTTCCGAACCGATGACGATCTTCTTTTGGATCGTAATCGGCACCACAGTCGTTTCCTGGTCGGTGAGTCCAGCCTCGCCGATCTGTTTGCAGAACTCGAGCGCCGAGCCGTCGAGCGCCGGGACTTCGTCGTCGGTCTTGACCAGTAGATTGGTGATCCCGAATGCGTGAAGAGCGGAAAGAAGATGTTCCACGGTCCGGACCGAGCGCCCGCCGCTGGTGAGCGTGGTGTTGTAGCCGGTGTCGCTGACGTTCTCGAATCGCACCGCGATCGTAGTTTCGTCAGCAAGCGACGAGAACGCGATTCCGGATCCGGCCGGGGCCGGATGCAGTATGACGCCGGTCTTGAGGCCGGAATGAAGCCCCTGCCCGCCCATCACGATCGAACGCGCGATGGTGCGCTGAGGAATCGCGCCGGCGCCTAACGCATTGCGTGCGGTCGCGCCGGTCGCGAGCTTACGTCCGCCCGCGTCCGACGAGTCGGGGCCGGTGGAATCGCCTTCGAGCGCGCGAGCAATCGACGCGAGCAATCCGCTGACGGAAAATGGTTTCTGGATAAAGTCGGCGGCGCCGAGCTTGGTGGCGGCGACCGCGTTCTGAATGTTGGCGTGGCCCGAGATCATGATCACCGGGACGCGTGGCTGCTCGGCTTTGATCCGGCGGAGCAGCTCGATGCCGTCCATGTCCGGCATCCATACGTCGAGCAGGACGATGGCCGGATTCTCTCGCGCGATAAGGTCCATCACGGTCGGCGCGTTGCCGGTATCGACGACGCGAAAGCCTTCGTCGCTTAAGATTCCACGAATTGACGACCGAATCCGCTCCTCATCATCCACCACCAAAACGGTCTCATTCACTTCAAATTTCTCCGGGAAATCGCGCGTCGCGCGGCAAGGAAAGCATCAGGCAGTTGCCTTTACGAATTGTGCGGATTGTACGGGAAACTCCAGTACAAATCTACTTCCATGCGGCTGGTTATCGATCACACGAACGAAGCCGTGATGGTCCGAGACCACCGCCGACACGATTGCGAGGCCGAGTCCGGTGCCACCCTTCTTGCTCGAATAGTAGGGCTCGAAGATGCGGGTGCGCAGGCGCGGATCGATTCCGGGCCCGTTGTCGGCGACTTCGACAGTGACGATGGAATTGTCGGCGCGGCGGCGGCTTAGAACCTCGATTCGCGGGCGGTCGCCGTTATGATTGACGGCGCTCACCGCGGCGACGGCGTTGTCGAGCAGGTTGACCAGCGCGCGCTTCAGGGCTTCGCGATCGATCAGAATCGGGGGCACTGACGCATCGAGCGTAAGCGCGAAATCCACGTTGGGGTTGGCTTCGCGGAAATTGGCGGCGGTCTCGCTCGCGAGCAGGTTGATATCGCCGGGAATCAGGTTCAGATGCGGCATCCGTGCGAACGCGGAAAATTCGTTGACGAGCCGCTTCAGGTCCTCGACCTCGCCAATGATGACGCGGGTGCATTCCTCGACCAGCGCCGATTCGGCGCCAGCGCGCGAGCCTAGCTGGCGGCGAAGGCGCTCGGCGGAAAGCTGGATCGGCGTCAATGGATTTTTGATTTCGTGCGCGATTCGGCGCGCGACTTCGCGCCACGCTTCCATCCGCTCGACCTTCGCGATCTGGCTCACGTCCTCGAAGAAAAGCACTGTTCCAGCGGGCGCGTTCGGAGTGTCGCCGAGCGGGCTCGCGGTCATCATTAGTTCCATCTCGGTGCCCGAGACCTCGAGCTTGACGGTCGAGCGCGCCTCGCGCGGCCGCATCGCGGTCGCAAATACGTCGTCCAGCGAGCGCGCGAGCGAGGGCGGAAAAGCACCCTGGTAGTTGCGACCGATCACGCTGGCACTGTCGAGGCCGAGCAGGCGCTCGGCGCATGGATTGATCGTCGTGACAACGCCTTCATGGTCAAGACCGACGACACCGGCGGACACGTTGCGGAGCAGCGTCTCTGTGTACTGGCGGCGGCGCTCGAGTTCGGCGCCGGAGCTGCGCAGGTCGGCGGTCATCTGGTTGAAGGAATCGACCAGTTGGCCGATCTCGTCGTCGCCGACGGCAGGAATGCGGAAGTTCAGATCGCCGCCGGCAACTGCCTGCGTTCCGCGGGCAAGCAGCTTGATCGGGCCGGTGATTCCGCGTGACAAAAATATCCCGAACCAGCTCGCGAGCGTCACCACAACCAGTCCGATCAAGACCAGCGTCAGCAGATAGCTGTTCATGAGTGGCTGGCGAAGAATCCGGAGCTGGAAATAATCTTCCGACACCCGCGAGATATCGGTCGCACGCGTGGCCAGGCTCTTCGGCAAGTAATAGTCGACCAGGACCGCACCAAGAACGTTGTCGGTCTCGGCGGAAACGTAAATCGGCGCGGAGCCGCGCACCACGTCGGCGTTGCCGAGCCGATCGGTGCGAGTGAGAGCCTCTCCCTTCAGAGTCTGTGAGATAATCGGAGAATCGGGCGAAGCGCCGATGCCGGTCGGAGTCTTGGGACTGATGTCGAGGAGCAGGAGTTTGCGGTCGGCGGAGAAAACCTCGATGGTGCCGAGATTGTATTCCTGCTGACGCCGGGCGATGAACTTTTTCAAATCGTCGCGCTTATTCGGCGCGAGCAATCCCAGTGCGGAGATTTGCTCGGCCAGCTCGCGCGCGAAATGGGACGCGTTGTTGGCCGAGTTCAAATAGTAGGTTTTGGCGATCTCGAGCGAGTCGTCGAGGATCTGCTCGTATTCGGGGTTGAACCAGCTATTGATTTGTTCGTGCAGAAACACGCCGGAGACATACAGGAGGAAGGCGCTTGGAATCAGCGCAACGGCGATAAATCCAGCCACCAGCTTGACCTGGAACTTCGAGCCGATCAGTCCGCGGCGGCGCTCGAAAATAACTTTGGCGAGATTGCGCCCGACCAGGAACAGCATCAGGCCGAGCAGCAGGAAGCTCAGGTTGAAGAGCGAGATGACGGCGAGGTTCGAGACCAGCGAGGTGTGCCGCGTGAGCGGCGGCAGTTCGGTCTGGGCGAGCACGAATGCGACGAGCGTCGCGCCGGCCACGCCAACCGCGATCAACTCGCGGCGGCGTCGCTTGCGCTCCACGAGCCGGCGCGGACTGACAGTTTTATTCGCCGCCAAGCCTTAATGCCTCATCAGCGAGAACAGTATAGTCGCGATGACGCTGATTAGGATGCAGGTCGCGAGCGGAAAGTAGACGCTGAAGTTTCCGCGGCGGATGTAGATATCGCCGAGGATGCGGCCGACGTACGGAACTGACGAGAGTCCCCAGATAGCGAGGCCGACCAGCGCCATCCCGACACCGGCGAAGACCAGAGATTTTCCTAACGGCGCCATCGCTGAAATGACTCAGCGCCGATTGTACAAGACGGCGCCTCGCAGCAATACGGGGGCACTTTGTGTTACAGGACGGCATGAGCAATAGCCAACGACCACCCTTCATCATTGCCGCCGCGTCGTGTGTCGAGACGCGGCATCATTATCCGAATAGCGACGAATACATGGGGTATCAAAGGAGCATCGGCAAAGCTGCCGGGCTCGCGAAGATCGGCATCCACCTGATGCGGTTGCCGCCCGGAGTGCGAAGCTCCTGGCCGCACGCCGAGGAGAAAGAGGAAGAGTTTGTTTACGTTCTCGAGGGCGAGGTGGACGCGTGGATCGACGGCGATGTTCACGCGATGCGCGCCGGAGACTTTGCGGCACTTCCCGCGGGCACCGGCATTTGCCATTGCTTCATAAACAACGCAGAGCACGAGGCCCTGTTGCTAGTCGGTGGAGAGGCTTCAAAGCCCGACAACCGGATTTTCTATCCGATGCATCCGCAACGCCGCGGCGACCTGCCGCCGAGCGAATGGTGGGACGATATTCCCAAGCGGCGCCTGGGACCGCATGACGGCATGTCGGACGCGCTTCGACGCCGCAAGTAACAGCTGCCCAGCCTCGATCTTCGATTCTATGCGTGCGCGTGAGCGCCCGCCTTGGCGCCGGCGGCCTCGCGCGCGGCGTGCGTCTCCTTGATTATCTTTTCCGCGACGGGCGCCGGCGCTTCCTCGTAGTGCGAGAAATGTTGCTCGAACGAGCCGCGTCCCGAAGTGATCGAGCGCAAATCCGGCGCATACTTGAGCACCTCCGACATCGGCACCTGAGCCTTGATCACCTGGCCGCTGCCCTTGCTGTCCATCCCGAGCACTTTGCCGCGGCGTGAATTGAGATCTCCGATTACGTCGCCCATGCATTCGTCGGGGCACGCAACTTCGATCGCGACGATCGGCTCGAGAATGATCGGCCGGGCCTTTTCGAGCGCCGCCTTGAAGCCCATCGAGGCCGCAATCTGGAACGCCATGTCCGACGAATCGACGTTGTGATAACTACCGTCGAAAACCGTGACCTTGATATCAACGAGCGGATAGCCGGCCAGGTGCCCTTCGACCAGCGTGTTGCGGACGCCCTTCTCAACCGACGGGATGAAGTTGCGCGGGATGACGCCGCCAACGATCGCGTCGACGAACTCGAAGCCTTTGCCGCGCGGCATCGGCTCGACCTTGAGCCAACAATCGCCGTATTGGCCGCGGCCGCCCGACTGGCGCTTGTATTTGCCCTGCGATTCGGCGCGTCCCTTGATGGTTTCCTTGTAGGGAACCTTGGGCGCCTGAAGTTCAACGTCTACATTAAATTTTCTGCGGAGCTTTTCGACCGTCATTTCGATATGCATCTGGCCGGTGCCGGACAAAATGATGTCGTGGGTCTGCGGATCGCGATGCATCTCGAGTGCGAGATCTTCTTCGATCAGTTTCTGCAGAGCGGCGGAAGACTTCTCCTCATCGCTCTTGGTCTTGGGATGAATCGCGAAGGAGATGACGCCGGCCGGCCGCGTCAACGGAGGCATCACGAGCACCGGCGCTTTCTCGTCGGACAGCGTGTCGCCAGTGGTGGTGTCCTTCAACTTGGCGACTGCGACGATCTCGCCTGCGATCGCGATGGCGAGCGGAGTCTGCTTCTTGCCCTCAAGTCTCAGCAACTGGCCGAAGCGTTCTTTCGATTCGCGCGATGAGTTGAGCACGGCGCCGTCGCTATGCGCGCTGCCCGAGATGACGCGGAAGATCGAGAGCTTGCCCGCAAACGGATCGATCACCGTCTTGAACACCAGGGCTGCGAATGGCGCGGCCGGATCGGCGGGACGATTGGCCGGCTCGCCAGTAACCGGATTTTGGCATTCGACAGGAGGCCGCTGATTGGGCGCCGGCAAAAAGTTGGTGATCGCGTCGAGCAGAGGCGCGATGCCGATATTCTTTGCGCCCGACCCGCAGAAGACCGGCGTGACGGTGCGATCCATCACGGCGCTGCGAAGTGCGGCGAGCACTTCGGTATCGTCGAGGGTTCCTTTGTCGAGGTATTTCTCGAGCAGCGCGTCGTCAGTCTCCGCAACCGCTTCCATGAGCGCGTTGCGCGCGGCTTCGGCGCGAGTCTTCAGCTCGGGCGTGAGTTCTTCTTCCTTGAACTTGCCGCTGGTGTCGGAGTAGCTGAGCGCCTTCATCGCGAGCACGTCGACGATTCCCTTGAAGCCGAGCTCTTCGCCGACCGGGATCGTCAGCGCGACTGCGCGCGCGCCGAGCACTTTTTCCAGATCCTTCATCGCACTTTCGAAGCTCGTGCGCTCGCGATCGAGCCTCGACACGAATGCGATTCGCGGCAGCTTCAGCTCGGCGGTCGCGGCCCAGATTTTTTCTGATTCAATCTTGGTGTCGGAGCCCGGGCTTATCAGAATCACCACACCGTCAACGGCACGGAGAGTTGTGATCGTTTCGGGCAGGAACGCGGTGTAGCCGGGAGTATCGGCAATGATTATTTCGGTCTTTTTCCAGTTGAGATGGTGAAACGCGGAGCTGATTGAAATGTGATGCTTGTTTTCTTCGGGCTCGAAGTCCATCGCCGCCGAACCGTCGTCGGGGCGGCCGAGCCGGGTCGTGGCGCCGGCCGTGAAGAGCATCGCGTCGGCGAGCTGCGTCTTGCCGGTGCCGCCCTGGCCAACGATTGCGATAGTTCTAAGCCGTCCGATTTCCTCCACAGCCATAGCGACTACCTCTCTCCGAAGCCTCGCGAGAGCGGCGCCGATTCGAGCGCGCCGCGCCTCGAACGAAGCAGTTATTTCGTGCACATCACATATAGCTTACTCGTACGCGCCCTCGACGCTCACTTCGCCGGCGACAATCCGCTCGATTCGCTCTCCGATGTCTAGCAGCAGTGCGCCTCCCGCGTCGATTCCTTTCACAACCCCCGATTCGCGCCGATCGCCGACGACAATCGAGACCCGCTTGCCGGTCAGCGCCGAGTAACGTTCCCACATTGGGCGGACCGCCTCGAAGCCGCGGGTCAGGGTTTCCATATAGCGGGAGTCGAGCAGATTAAAAAGCGAATCCGCAATCGCGATACGATCGCATGGATGGCCGGTCGCGATGCGCATCGAGGTGGCCTTGTCGCGCAGTTGGTCGGGAATGTCCTCGGCGGCGAGATTGATGTTTATCCCGATTCCCAAAAGCACGCAGTTGAGCCGGCCCCGCGCGTCGGTCACCGCCTCGGCGATGATGCCCCCGGCCTTGCGTCCGCGGAGCCACAAGTCGTTGGGCCACTTGAGCGCGACGATTCCGACTGCTTCGCGCTCGAGCGCCTGCGCCGCCGCGACGCCCGCAACAAGACTCAGCCTCGGCACGTCGGTCATCGGAATCGGCGGGCGCAAAATTATCGTCGCGTAGAGATTAACTCCCGCCGGCGAATGCCACGTGCGGCCCATCCGGCCGCGGCCCGCGGTCTGTCGCTCTGCGATTACGACGGTGCCCTGGTCAGCGCCCGCGGCAGCAAGTTCGCGCGCGGCGTTTTGGGTGGAGTCGATTTCGTCGAAATAGTGTATGCGCCAACCGATCCGGCCCGGTTCGCCGCGTTCGATCGCGAGGTAGGGATTTTTCTGCGGTTTGGACGGTGCAGGCAAACTTCACCTGACATGCGCAGCTACATAGCTTCGATTCTCAAGCTTATATCGACGGCGCGGGCTGAATGAGTCAACGCGCCGACAGAGATTAGATCGACGCCGGTTTCAGCGATTGCGCGAACTGTGTCGAGGGTCACGCCGCCGGAAACTTCGAGGATGACGCCGCGCGCCATCGCGCGCGCGTTGTGGATGTCCTCGAGCGGCATGTTGTCGAGCAAGATGGCGTCGGCACGGGCTTTGATGGCCTCGTCGACTTGCGCGAGCGTCTCGCATTCGATCTCGATCTTGAGCGTATGCGGCGCGATGCGGCGTGCGCTCTCGATCGCCTTCGTGACCGAGCCCGCCGCCGCAATGTGGTTTTCTTTGATCAGGACGCCGCTATCCAGGCCGTGGCGATGATTATGTCCACCGCCAACGCGGACCGCGTACTTCTCGACGATGCGCAGTCCCGGATGCGTTTTGCGGGTGTCGATGATTTTCGCGCGGGTGCCCGCGATCGCATCGACGAAAGTGCGGGTCGTCGTCGCGATACCGGACAAGAGCTGGATGAAATTCAGCGCGGTGCGCTCACCGGTGAGGAGTCCCGCGAGCTTTCCATCGACTTCGGCCAGCGTCTCACCGGCCTTGAGCTCCGCACCTTCCGTAGCGAGCTTGACGATGCGCGGCTCGGCGCCAGTCATTCGCATCACGGGTTCGAGGAAGATGCCGCCGGCAAGAATCATTCGCGGTTCTTTGACTTTGATTCGCGCGCGCCCCTTCTGTCCCGGCGCAACAGTCGCGACAGTAGTGATATCGCCCTGCCCCACATCTTCGGCGAGCGCCCGCTTGATGAGTTCGGTGGGATCGAATTGCTGGAACAGTTCCATCAATCCACTGCAGCGTCCAATTGCTGGATCTGTTGTTGCAATCGGGTGCTTTGGACTTTCAATTCCTGAAAGCGCGCGCTTACACTCTCCACAGTCTCGACGTCGGCCTTTTGCATGAACTTTGAATCGTTGAGCCGCGCTTCATGTTGTGTCGCGTGTTTCAAAACGTCCTCTAGATCCTTCTGAAGCTTCTGCCTTGTCCGCTGATAGTCGAATTCAGGAGGTACTCTAATTCCTATGTCTGCCCAAGCTAGATGAATAAGGACGATACGCTCTCCCGACTGCTGCTCCGTCTCAACGTTCCCTAGCTTGCCAAGGACCTTCGCGTATTTGATCCACATATAGGTCTCGTCAAGAGGCCCGCGTTGCATGATCACGCCGTCCACGCGTTGCCCGGGATGCCATCCAAGCAGCGAGCGCAGGGAGTTTATGGCCTCGGTTGCCTCGATGCAGTGATTCATCGCGGTCTCTTCCGCCGCCGAAAGCGGATTCGTTGCCGACGCTTCGGGATATTTCGCGATCGGCAGATGCTGCTCGAGATTCGGCTCATCCAAATGCGGCCGGATGACTTGCCAGATCTCCTCCGACACGAACGGCATGAAGGGATGCAGCAGTCGCAGCATCTTGTCGAAGACGTTGATCAGCACCCATCGCGCACCCGCCTGGCGGTCGCCGCCGCTCTTGAGCGGTTCCTTTGACAGTTCGATGTACCAGTCACAGAACTCGTGCCAGATGAACTGGTACAGGCGCATCGCGGCGAGGTTGAATTCGTAGGCGTCGATCGCGCGAGTGACTTCGCGGATCGTCGCGTCGAGGCGCGAGAGAATCCATCGCTCCGCGAGTCCAAGCGTCGCAATCTCGACGCGGGGCAGCGGCCGCCGCGCGCCTTCGAGATTCATCATCACGAAGCGCGCCGCGTTCCAGATTTTGTTTGCGAATGCGCGCGACGCGGCGAAACGATCGTGCGACAGGATCACGTCGCGGCCCTGCGCGGCCAACTGCGCGAGCGTAAAGCGCACCGCGTCCGCGCCGTATTGCTCCATCAGGTCGAGCGGGTCCACGACGTTGCCCTTCGACTTGGTCATCTTCTTGCCAAGCTCGTCGCGCACCAGCGGCGTGATGTACACGTCCTTGAATGGAACCTTGTCGGTGACCTCCAGCCCAAACATCATCATCCGCGCGACCCAGAAAAAAATGATGTCGAAACCGGTCAGCAGCAGGCTGGTCGGGTAGTAGCGCGCGAAGTCCGGAGTGTCGTCGGGCCATCCGAGCGTCGACATCGGCCACAGGCCCGAGCTAAACCACGTGTCGAGCACGTCGTCATCCTGGATGATGTCCGAGCCGTCGCACTCCGGGCATCGCGAGGGGCGCTCCGCCGCGACGATCAGATGGTCGCAGCGGACGCATCGGTAGGCGGGAATCCGATGCCCCCACCACAACTGTCGCGAGATACACCAGTCGTGGATGTTCTCCAGCCAGTTGAAGAAAGTGTTCTCCCAGAACTTCGGATGGAAAGTCGTGTCGCCGTTGCGAACTGCCGCGATCGCGCGATCGGCCATCTCACGCATGCGCAGGAACCACTGCTCGGAGAGCATTGGCTCGACGATCGTGTCGCATCGCGAGCATACGCCGACGGCATGCTTGTGCGGCTCGATCTTTTCGAGCAGGCCCGCCGCCTCGAGGTCCTTGACGACTTGCTTGCGCGCTTCCTCGCGCGAGAGGCCGCGATACGGGCCGCCGTTCTCGTTGATGCGCGCCTGGCCGTCGAGAATCGAGATCTGCTCGAGGCCGTGGCGCTTGCCAAGTTCGAAGTCGATCGGGTCGTGGCCGGGAGTCACCTTCAATGCGCCGGTACCAAATTCGCGATCGATTGCGGCATCGGCGATGATCTTTATCTCCCGCCCGATCAGCGGCAGCCGGATCGTTTTGCCGACTAACGCTTTGTAGCGCTCGTCATCGGGATTCACCGCGACTGCGGTATCGCCCAGAATCGTCTCGGGCCGCGTCGTCGCGATCGTGATTTCACCGCTACCATCGGCGAACGGATAGCGAATGTACCAAAGATGCCCATTCACATCCTTGTGATCGACTTCGAGATCGGAGAGCGCTGTTTCGCATCGCGGACACCAGTTGATGAGCCGCTTGGCGCGGTAGATCATTCCCTTGTTGTAAAGATCGACGAAGACCTTGGTCACCGCGCGGGAGAGTCCGGGGTCGAGCGTGAAGCGCTCGCGGCTCCAGTCACAGGATGCGCCCAGGCGTCGCAACTGATTCAGGATTCGGCCACCGTAAGTCTCGCGCCATTGCCAGACTCGATCGACAAATGGCTCGCGGCCGAGTTGATGGCGGTTCTTGCCTTCCTTCGCGAGATCCTTTTCGACCGCGTTCTGCGTGGCGATTCCCGCGTGATCGGTGCCGGGGAGCCAGAGCGTGTTGTAGCCCTGCATCCGGCGCGTGCGCACGATGATGTCCTGCAGCGAGACGTTCAGCGCATGGCCGAGATGAAGCTGGCCGGTAACGTTGGGCGGCGGGATGACGATCGAAAATACTTTGCCTTCGCGCGACGGGTCGGCCTTGAAGTAGCCGAGATCGATCCAGCGCTGGAACCATCGCTCTTCAGCGGCTTTGGAATCGAATGTCTTGGGCAATTCCACTGCTGGCATCCTGAGTCGGGAAAGGGCGCTACGCGCGCCCTTCGAATCCCAAATCATATTGTCCGCGCGGGCGCCTCTCAAGCCAGCGAAAGCGCGACTCGTACTCTCTGATCAGTAAAAGAGTCAAGCTTGTAAAGTCAGGTGGCTTAATAATATCTTTCCGATGCCCGGCCATTTGGGGATGGGCGGATTTTGACTTCGGAGGGACAGTTTCATGGTTGATGCGCTTCGCAAACTGGGTATCGCAGCGGCAATTGGAACTATGATAATCGGCGGCGGGCTTTCCGGGTGCAGCTCGATTTCCAGCGACCACGTCGATTGCAACGTCGTGAAGCTGCAGGCGGAATCGGGACGCACCGACGCTGAGATCGCATCGGCGGTCGGCGGCAGCGAGGCGGATGTCGCGAAATGCCACGGCGCCGAGACCAGTGGCAACAAGTCATCCGGCGAAGTAACTCCCGCGCCCTACTAGCACGCGCTGACTCCCGTCCGAAGGGAATTGGTGCGAGAGGGGGGACTTGAACCCCCACGAGCTTGCGCTCACAAGGTCCTGAGCCTTGCGCGTCTGCCGTTCCGCCACTCTCGCGAGCGGGCAAGAGTATACGGTTTAACCGTCGCGACATTCCGATTCAAGACTTTGCGCCGCGGTCTTGAGCGCGAGGCGTCAGTGATAAAGTGAAACACCATTTGCCGTTGCGATGAGTGAACGGGTTCGCGGCGCGATCGCGCTTGCACCGGCCCCGGGACCTTCAGCACGCGCGCTCGATTTGAGCGCCGGCGACGGCCTCTCCAGCCGCATGCTCGCCGAGCGCGGGTGGCGCGTCGTCTCGACCGAGTATCGTACGCGCAATCCCGGCTGGGTTGCGGTCAATCTCAACAGCGACCTGCCCTTTCAGACCGGATGCTTCGACTTGGTGACGCTGCTCGAGGTGATCGAGCATCTTGCCGATATCCCGCACGCACTTGGCGAGATCGCGCGCGTGATGCGTCCCGGTGCAGTCGCGATCGTCACCACGCCCAATCGCCTGAACGTGAACTCGCGAATCCACTACCTGCTGAGCGGTTACTACAAGGGCCGCCGCGCGCCATTGTCATATCGCTACCGCGTCGCGGACGGACGCAACTGGCACGTGATGGGCCTCAACGACCTGCACTGGATCGCGTGGGGCGCCGGACTTCGGATGGAAGCGCTCGGGCGGAGCAAGCGCAAGCTGCGCTCGATCATTTTCGCGCCGATTCTTTACCCGTTCATCGTGGGCTTTTCCTGGATGCTCTACGGTCGCGTCAAGGATCCGGCGCAACGCCAGATAAATCGCGACCTGCTACGATTCATGACCAGCGCGAGCCTGCTGATGGACGAGAATATCGTGATGCGATTCCGTAAAGTGGAAACAGTCGCATAAGAGTTGAAGACCTCGATCATAATCGCAACTCACGCGCGGCCCGCGTCGCTCGCGAGGCTGATCGCCAGTCTCGCGCCGGAACTCGCGTCCGGAACGCGCGAAGTCATCGTGGCGGAAAATGGAACGCCTGCGCCGACGCGATTGGCGACCGAAGGCGTTACGCTAAAGCACCTGCACGAACCGCGGCCCGGAAAATGCCACATCCAGAATCGCGCGATCGCGGAGGCGACCGGTGAGATTCTGGTCTTTCTTGACGACGATCTGACCGTGGCGGCTAGGTATCTCGACGCGGTCGAATCGTTCTTCGATACCCATCCCGAGTTTGCGGCCATGAAGGGAAGAATCCTCCCGGCCGAAGATCCCGATAAGAAAGTCGGCCCGATGGCCGTCTATCTCGACCTGCCGATTGCCGACGACGGCGATCACGTAGTCGAAGTCCGCGGCGTGCTCGGCGCGAACATGGCATTCCGCGCGACGGCTCTGAGACAGGTCGGGCCATTCGACGAGCGACTCGGGCCGGGTGCGGGCGGACATGAGGAGGAGACCGAAATGTCGGCGCGGCTAAGACGCGCGGGCTTTCGGATCGGCTACGCACCCAAAGCGCTCGTCTATCACGAAGTCGATCGATCGCGTGCCGACCGCGAGCGCTTCATCCGGATCGCGCGTGAGCGCGGTCGCTGCCGCATGATCCATGAAAAGCATTCCGCGATGGAAGTGATCACCAAAAATGCGATCGCATTGACGCGGCTGCGCTTCGCGCAACTGATCGGCGCGGGACTGCCGCGAATCGCGCGCGAGGAGCGCAGGCTCGCGATTGCGCGCGGCATGTTCGACGGCCTGGGCGGACATCACTGAGCAGCTGAAGTTTCACTTCAACGACTCGACGAGCGCGTTCAACTCGGTCGCATAACGCTCCCAGGTAAACTTTTCCGCCACCGCGCGCGCCTGCGCTCCAATGTTTGCCGGCGCATCGAGCATGGCGCCCAGGCGAAGCGCAATCTCGCCAGGGTCGGTGGGGTTCTCGACTCGAAACCCGCGCATCGACGGCGGTATCAACTCAGCGACGCCCGAAAATGCGCTGGTCATCACTGGCAACCCGCTCGCCATCGCTTCTATCGCGACATTGCCGAACGGCTCGAAAAGCGAAGGCAATGCGAACGCGTCCGCCGCATGAAACAACGACTCGACGTTCGGCTGCGGACCCGCGAATACCACGCGCGCGCCAACGTTGAGCTCGCGCGCGCGACGCGCGAATTTCGCGGTCGCACGGTCTGCGCCGACCACGAGCAAAAACGCTCCGCCGGCGACCAGCGGCCATGCTTCAATCAGAAAGCCGAGCCCTTTTCGTGCGAATCCGTTGCCCACGAAAATCACCACTCGAGCGCTCGACGGGATCACGAACTTTTGGCGAATCGCCGCGCGTTCGGATCGGCCGCTCTCGGCCGGCCGGAATTTCTGGAGATCGACACCGTTATAAATCGTGATCGTTTTGTCGGGTGCGAGGCCAAACTCCCGAATCAAATCGTCACGCACCAGCTTTGACACCGCGACCGTGCGCTTGAGCCCGCGGTGGCGAAAGCCCTGGCGCTCTATGAGCATCTGCACCTGATGGTACGGGCTGAGACGCATCGAATATGCGCCCAGAGCGCCGCGCCATTTTCGCGCCGCGCGAAGATAGCTCACATGCGCCCCGCCGCCGGAGCGCATAATGTCCGCCCCGACGCATCGCGCGAAACTAAGCACCAGGTCGTTTCCGGCCCGGCGCGCGGCCGGCGCAGCACCGTATGCGAATCGCAGCAGCGACAGAGCGCGTCCGATTGGAGCACCTCCGACGCGCACGATCTTCCAGTCGCCATCGATTCCGCGGACCTCGTCGGCGAATATCGTGATCTGATGGCCGGCCGCGCGCAGGCATTCCGCCGTCACGATCAAATCGCGCTCGGTGCCGCCGCCGCCGCTGTCGAATCGCCGGGTCAGCAGGGCTATTCGCATGGTGGATGCGTGCTCACGCCTGGTGTGATATTTTTTTTGACGGGCTGGGGTGAGGGGCGATGATCGAAATTCAATGTACTAGTTGCCATACCCGCTATCGGATTGACGAGCGGGTGCTGCCCGACGACACGCCGACCTTCAAGTGTTCGCGGTGCGGCCACGTGTTCAACGCGGATCCTCTTCCCGCGAAAACGCGCCCCGCCGTTACCGAAACTGAGTCGCAGCCGGCGCAGACGATTCGGCCCGCGCGTTTGCGTGCGAGCGTGCCGCGACCGTCCGTCGAGCCCAGCGGCGTGAAGCGCGAGGCAATCGCGCCCGCGCGAGCCGCGCAGCCGGAACCCGAGGCTGCGCCGGAGAATCCCGTCGACGCGAGGCACTTTGAATCCGGGAAACAGGAGATCGAGCGTACCGAGCCGATCGCGTCCGAAAATATCCACGAGCGCGAACTGGAATCCGATCATCCGCTCAATCGCACGTTCGGCGATCGCGAGCAGAGAGCCGGCACTGGAGAGAATTTCAAGTTCGATTTCAGCGATGAAAGCCGCGAGATCACCGACACCGAGCACGAGGATGAGATTGCCGCGCCCGAAGGCGACGACGATCGATGGGAGGTTGGAGACGCCGCTGAATTCGACACCGAGCCCGATCGACGCGCGCCGATTATGCATGCGCCGACTACGGTCGCGGCTGCCGAGCCCTCCGCTCGTCCCGCGCCGGCGTCGCCGCATCGCGTTGCCGCGGCGCTCAAGGCTGGCCGCCCGCGCGCCCAAGCTCCGCAGCCGGCAACGTCCGCCGGATACGAACTCGGTCATCTCGCCGACGAGGCCGACGACCTTCCGATGCCCGGCAAGACGTATGCGTCCGGATACTTCGTCGCTATGTTTTTCCTGGTCGCGATTGGTTTCGTCGCGGCGAGCAGCCTGATCTGCGGCGAGCCGGTCGCAAGCGCCCGCTTGCTCAGCGAGGCCCCGCAGATAGGCCCCTACTTCGCGCGGCCGATCGTGCCCGCGATGCTGGTGGCGCTGCATGACGTTCACACGGAATATCGCACTCTGAAGGGCGGGCAGGTGGCGATCGTGATCACCGGCACCGCGCAGAACGTCGGCGCGAGCGCGCTTCATCTCGTTCAGATCGACGCCGAACTGCTCGGTGGCGGAACGCGGCCGCTGTCGCGGCTGGGCGTCTATTGTGGCAACGAGTTGTCGGCAAAGATGCTCGGCGAGATGACGCCGCGCGAAATAGAATTTTCGCAAGGCTTGAGCCCGCAGAAATCGTTCGCGATCGAGCCATCGGGCGCCGCTCCCTTCCTGATGGTCTTCATGAATCCGCCTGCGCACGCGGGCGCGGTGCGGCTTTCCGTGTCGAAAGCGATCGCCGCCGACAATCCCGAGCCGGGTGCCGGCGCGGCGGCGCGACGCAGCTAGCCAGGATTTTTTTCGGATCGACTATTCCTTCTCGCGCGCGAGCATCTCGGTGTATTCGTCGCTGTCCATCAGGTCCTCGAGATCGCTCATGTCCGCGATCTTCACCTTGATCAGCCACCCGTCGCCGTACGGATCTTCGTTCACGGTCTCGGGACTTTCAGGCAAATCCTCGTTGACCTCGATAACGGTGCCGGTGACCGGCGCGTAGATGTCGGATACCGCCTTCACCGACTCGACGACGCCGAACGGATCATCCTTGCTGACCTTGTCGCCTACCGCCGGCAACTCGATGTACACGATCTCGCCCAACTGGTCCTGCGCGTGATCGGTCAATCCAACGGTCGCCACCGTGTCCTCGGTCGCAACCCATTCATGCTCTTTCGAATATTTGAGTCCCTGCGGGATCTCCATGACTCCTCCGCAAATCGTGAGAGTCGCGTCTCGCGCGTCCGGTTTTTTCAGTCTTTCCCTCTTTCACTTTCTCACTGGCGACCGCCCACGCACGATCACATCTCAGATCATGAAGCGCGGCGGACTTACTCTTGTCAAGTTCCGAATCGCGCGCTCAAGGCCGCCATTCATGCTCACGACTCTTGACCTTCGCCGCCGATGACATTAGTGCCGCGCTTAGCGATCGCGGCGCCGTGGAGGACCTATCAGAATGATTGTCGGGATTCCGGCCGAAGTTAAATCCGATGAGCGGCGCGTGTCGCTCACTCCGGCCGGCGCGGCCGCACTCGGCATGCATGGCCATCGCGTGCTGATCCAGGCCGGCGCGGGCGTCGGAAGCGGATTCGCCGACGCTGACTATCGCGCCGCGGGTGCATCGATCGTCAGCGCCGCGTCCGAGGTATGGCGTCGCGCCGATCTGATCCTGAAGGTGAAGGAGCCGCAGGCGCAGGAATATCCGCTGATGCGCCCCGGGCTGATCCTGTTCACGTATCTGCACCTGGCCGCCGACAAGCGGCTCTCGCGCGAATTGATTCGCCGCCGCGTCGTCGCGGTCGGCTACGAAACAATCCAGCTCGAAGATTCCAGCCTGCCGCTGCTCGCACCGATGAGCGAAGTTGCCGGACGCCTCGCGATCCAGGCCGGCTCATGGTGCCTGCAAGCGCGCTCCGGCGGACGCGGAGTGCTGCTTAGCGGCGCGTCCGGAGTGCGCCCCGGAAAGGTCGTCGTGCTGGGCGGAGGAATCGCGGGACTCAATGCATGCCGGGTCGCGGCGGGCGTCGGCGCGGAAGTCACGATCATGGATATCAATCCGATTCGGCTGCGCTACCTGAGCGACCTGCTCGGCGGGCGCGTCACCACCGTGATGTCGAATCGCGCGACGCTGGACGAGGAAGTCACCAACTCCGACCTGGTGATCGGCGCAGTGCTGGTGCCCGGTGCGCGCGCGCCCAGATTGCTGAGCGCCAGGATGGTTGCGCGGATGCGTCCGGGCGCGGCGATCGTTGATCTGTCGATCGACCAGGGCGGAATCGCGGAGACCTCGATGCCGACGAACCATGCGCGGCCGACCTTCATCCGCAACGGCGTCGTGCATTACTGCGTTACCAACATGCCCGCGATGGTCCCGCATACTTCGACCTACGCGCTCACCAACGCAACCCTGACCTATGCGCTCGAGATCGCCGATCGCGGCATCCTGGAGGCGGGCCGCCTGAACTCAGCGATTCGTCACGGCCTCAATACTTACGACGGCCACGTGGTGCATCCCGCGGTCGCGCAGGCATTGAAGATGAAGCCGCACTCAGTGTGGGATTAACGCTCGGCGCGACTTGCTAGTAGATTCCCTGCGAGCCGGTATTATAGCGCTGCTGTCCGGACTTTTGCTGGCTGTAGGTGCCGGTTTCGAATCGCTTGACGTTCTTGGTCAGGTCGAGATCGCCGTGCAGATTTGCGACTGCTTCCTTCACGCCCTCGAGCGCGATTTCGTTGGCACGCACCCATCTTCCGGAACGTTGCACGAAATTCGCGAGATCGAAAATGTTCTCCGACAGCGCGGCTTGCGACTTTGCGAACTTGGCTGTCCAGACGATTTCCCGGCTTTTCAGATCGACAAATTTAAGATTGAAGGTGACCGAAGCCGGGCTCGCAGCCGAGTAGTCCATCCCGACCCGCTCCTTGTAGCGTTCGACGGTGCCGTAGATTACGCCGTCTGCGGAAACGTCATGGGCAAGCTTGAGTGCGTTCTCATCCATGTCTGCGATCGTCGTCGGCGGCATTTTCTGCAGCGCGGCGTCAACATCGAGCTGGGGAATCACTTCCCATCCGCCGGCCAGCGCCACCTGGCTGTAGAGTTCGGCCGTGACCGCTTCGGCGGCGCCCGGCGCAAGCGCATCGCTGCCGGCCGGCGCTTCAACCAGCGGCATCACGGCGACGCGATTGATCGTGATCGTTTTGATTGAACGCACCGCGTGCGCTTTGACGTTGCGGCTGTTGATCGCGTCCGACACCGACTCTCCGGTCGAGGTGACCGCATCCGCCGCAATCGTGGTGCATCCCGAGATTCCGATTGAGACTCCGAGCGCGATTCCGAGCAGAGCCGGCAATCGGTTCGCCCACACGGCTTTCATGACGTCACCTTGATCGACAATTCCTTCAGTTGACGCGGATCCACTTCCGACGGCGCGCCGCTCATCGGATCGACCGCCTTCTGCGTTTTTGGGAACGCGATCACGTCGCGCAGCGAGTCCGTTCCGCACAACATCATACAAATCCGATCGACCCCGAATGCGATTCCGCCGTGCGGCGGCGCGCCGTATTTGAGCGCATCGAGCAAAAAGCCGAAACGATCCATCGCCTCCTCGCGTGAAAGGCCCAACAACTCAAATACCTTCAATTGAAGCTCCCGGCTATGGATACGAATCGAGCCGCCGCCGAGTTCCTGGCCGTTGAGCACCATGTCGTATGCGAGCGCGCGAGATTTGAGCGGCGCAGATTCGAGCATCGCGAGATCGTCCGGATGCGGTGCGGTGAAGGGATGGTTCACCGCGACCATCCGCTTTTCGTCGGCGCTGTAGTCGAACAGGGGAAAATCCACAATCCACAAAAATTTAAGCTCTTCGGATTTGTCGAGACCGAACTTCGCGCCGAGTTGCAGGCGGATCTCGCTCAGCACGGGACGCACCTGGTCCGGTGGCCCGCCGACCATCAAGAGCGTGTCTGTTCGCTTGAGATTCGCGATCGTCGCGGCGGCACTCCGCTCGCTGTCGCTCAGATACTTCGCGATCGGGCCCTGCCATCCGGCGTCGCCGATCTTTACCCACGCGAGACCCATCGAATAGCGCGCTTTCACCGATTCGGTCAGTTCGTCGAGCTCGCGCCGGCTGAGCGTATGATCGCCGGTCACGTTGATTCCGTAGATCGCTTCACCGCGCGCCAGGATTTCCGCAAACACCTTGAACGAAGTTCCCGCAAACGTCGTGGTGAGATTTTTGAGTTCGAGTCCGAAGCGAAGGTCGGGCTTGTCGTTGCCAAATCGTTCCATTGCATCCGAATACTGCATTCTCGGGAACGGCGGTTTGACGTCGATATCGAACACGCGCCGATAGATCGACGCGATCATGCCCTCCGCGATCGACTGCACATCTTCAGGACGCGGGCAGGTCATCTCGATATCGATCTGGCTGAACTCGGGCTGCCGATTCGCACGCAAGTCCTCGTCGCGAAAGCATCGTGCAATCTGGTAGTAGCGGTCGAAGCCGCCGATCATCAGGATCTGTTTCAAGAGCTGCGGTGATTGCGGGAGCGCGTAGAACTTTCCAGGGTTCACCCGGCTCGGAACCAGGTAGTCGCGTGCGCCTTCCGGCGTGGATTTGAAAAGTATCGGCGTTTCGATTTCGACAAAGCCGTTCTGATCGAGATGCTCGCGGACCGCCTGGAGGGCCTGATGCCGCCGGCGGAGATTCGTTTGCAGCTCGGGGCGGCGCAGATCCAGGTAGCGGTACTTCAGCCGGATTTCCTCAGCAGTCGCGTCGCCGTCTGCAATCTGAAACGGCACCGGCGCCGATCCGCTGAGCGTCTCGAACTCGCTGACCAGCACTTCGACTTCGCCGGTCGGAAGTTCCGCGTTGACGGTTCCCTCGCTACGGCGCACGACTTTGCCCTTCGCCGCGATATAAAACTCGGCGCGAACTTCTTCGGCCGCCTGATGCGCTCCCGGACTATGGGTGGGGTTCATGACGAGCTGCACGATTCCCGCGCGGTCGCGCAGATCGATAAATATAAGTCCGCCATGGTCGCGCCGCGTCTGCACCCATCCCCACAGCGCGACCTCGCGGCCAACGTCGACGGCGCGAATCGCGCCGCAAAGATCGGTGCGCTGCCACGGTGGGAGAGGAGAATATTGTTCAGTTTTCGCCATCACTCATCACAGTTAAAAAGTTGAAAGGTTAAAACGTTAAAAATTGAAATCTTACTTGTCGGTCGAGAATACCTGTGCCCGAGGGCGCACGAAACTGTGCAAGAAACTGTGAAGTACCTCACTCCTTGCGCGCGTCCGCGATCGTGCGAGCCGCGTCGGCGAATGCGACCTCGCGCTGTGCGCTCTGCTTCAGGTCGCGGAGCTGCACGACTCCGCGCGCAATTTCGTCTTCCCCTATTATAATCGCGAAGCGCGCGCCGATCTTCGACGCGCGGCCGAGCAGCGCCTTCATCTTACGCTCAGGCGACAGCATCTCCACGGAAAGATTCGCCGCGCGCAGGTCGCGTGCGACCAGGATCGCCTGGCGCGTCGCCGCGTGCCCCATCGCGATTATCGCGGCGTCCGGCGCGGTCGACGGCGCCAAGCCTGCGGCTTGCAGCGCGAGCACCATCCGGTCGACGCCGATCCCGAAGCCGATTCCCGCAATCGCGCCGCCGCCCATTATTTCGACGAGTCCGTCGTAGCGCCCGCCTCCAACCACCGTGCTCTGCGCGCCAAGTCCGTCGGCCATAACCTCGAACGCCGTGCGAGTGTAATAGTCCAGCCCGCGCACCAGCCGCGGGTTGACGACAAACTCCACTCCGCCTGCCGAGGCCAGTTCCTTGACCGTGGCGAAATGCGTCCGGCATGGATCACAGAGATAGTCGAGGCTGTTCGGCGCCGACTCCGCGAGCTTCGCGTCAATCTTGCAATCGAGCAGCCGGAGCGGATTGCGCTCTAGCCGGCTGTGGCAATCGTCGCAGAGCTGGTCCCAATGCGCCCTACCCCATTCGATGAGCGCGGCGCGAAACGCCGGCCGGCAGTTCGCGTCTCCGATCGAATTGATTTCGAATCTGACTTTGAGTTTCAGATTTCCGCACAATTCCGCGACCATGATCAGCAGCTCCGCGTCGCAACTCGGGTCTGCTCTTCCAAACACTTCGACTCCGAACTGGTAGAACTGCCGGTAGCGGCCCTTCTGCGGGCGCTCGCGCCGGAACACCGGACCCGAGTAGAAGAAACGCTGCTCCGGGTCGCTGCGATCGAAGCCGGCCTCCACGTATGCGCGCACCACGCTCGGCGTACCCTCTGGCCTGAGCGCGACCATCGTCTCGACCTCGTCGCGGTCGGCAAATGCGTACATCTGCTTTTCGACGATATCCGAAGTTTCGCCGGTGGAGCGCGCGAACAGTTGAATCCGCTCCAGCAGGGGAATTCTGATCTCGCTGAAGTTGTAGCGAAGTGCTACCGCGCGCGCCTCGTCCTCGACGAGACTCATCGCCCGCGCCTCCGCGCCGACAATATCTCGAAACCCTCTTAGCCTCGTCAGTTCCAACTTTTCACTCACCCATCCGCCGAATCGCCGCGCATCAGGTCGCGGAGTTGGCGAAAGCCGGTAAGCGTGACTCCCGCATCCTTGATCAACTTGCGCGTTTGCTCCGAGGTGAAGTAGCGGAAATCGGCTTCGCGCTGGAACGCGTCGCGCGCACAGCTCTTCAGTTCGTCGCGAGCGAGCGCCGGATGACACAAGATCTCGGTCACGCCCGGCTTCAAGTTGCGAATCAGATTCGTCCAGTAACCCTCGGTCTGGTCCACCGAAGGCGGCCCGTGGAAGACGAGATGATCCGGCGTGACGACTCCAAGCCCCTCGAGCTGATCGAGTACCGCGGTCCATCCTTCCGCGCGCATCCGCCGCCGTGATGCGAGCCTGATCGGCACCCGATACTCGCTCGCGAGGCGGGTGTAGATCTCATGATAGTCGGCGCGCAGATGCAGCGGCCCCATGTGCGAATCGAGATGGGTCACGTCGATTCCAGCAGCGAGCGCTTTTTCGATCTGCGCGCGCAGTTCCAGCTCGACTTCGTCGAGACTGTCGTGCTGGTACACATCTTCGACCGTCTGCCGAAGATAGCCGGCTGCGTTGCACAGAGTCGGAACCGCGTTGCGCCCGAGCACCGGCCCCCATTTGTAACGATCCCATTCCGCCGTCAGCGTCAGATGCACCCCGAGGTCGGCCTGCTGATTGCTCCGCGCAAACTCGGCCGCCTCCTCGAACCACGGGCAAGTCACCAGGATGGTCGACGAGGTGAACAGCCCGCGCGTCAATCCCTGCATCACGCCTTCGTTCTGGTCGTGGCACATGCCGAAGTCGTCGGCATTGATGATCAGCATGCGTGCATCGGCTGCGTAGCCGAGCCTTTCCGCAGTCGACTTCCGGAGTTCCGATTGTTCTTCTTCAGCCATCATCTTTCACCGATTCCGAATCTTATCGGCCCGGATCGAGAAAGAAAAAGGGCCGCCTTTTGGGGCGGCCCTCTTTCGAAGTGCCGATTAGGCGTTGAGTCCTGAATTATACCGTCAGGATATGAATCGTGCAGGCGGAACCCAGCCCGATTACGTGGGCCTGGCCCGCCTTGGCGTTAGGCACCAGGCGCTCTTTCGCGCGATCGTCCTGGGTCAGGTGCCAGACCACCTCGCAGATATTCGCGACGCCGGTCGCGCCCAGCGGATGCCCCTTCGAGAGCAGCCCGCCCGACACGTTGACCGGATCGTGGCCGCCGAGGCTCGGATGCACGCCGCCGCCCGAATCGATGAACTTGCCGGCCTCGCCGTCGCCACAGAGTCCGAGGTTCTCGTAGTGGACTAGTTCCGCGGTCGCGAAGCAGTCATGCAATTCGGTAAGCGCGATATCCTTGGGTCCGATTCCGGCTTTCTCGTAGGCCTGCTTCGACGCACGCCGCGTTAGCGTGCTGACGTCAGGCAGGGTCAAGTCGCGATCGGTCCACGGATCCGACGTGAGCACCGAGGCCGCCACGCGTGCGCGCTTGCGCCCGCCGGCTAGCTGCTTCAACTTGTCCTCGCTGACGAGGATCGCCGCCGCCGCGCCGTCTCCGGTCGGGCAGCACATATAGAGCGTGTTGGGAAACGCGACCATGCGCGCATTCATCACGTCTTCGAGCGATACTTCGTTGCGATACTGCGAGAACGGATTTTTGGTCGCATGCTTGTGCGACTTCACCGAGATTTTCGCGAAGTGCTCGAGCTTCGTTCCGTACTTGCGCATGTGCTCGATACCCGCCTGCCCGAACACCGCCGGCATCAGGCCCGAGCCCACTTTGCCTTCGGTCGAGTACGCCGGGTCGCCACCGCCGGTGCCGCCGAGCAATCCCTGCTTGCCCATCTGCTCGACGCCCACCGCCATCGAGATGTCATACATTCCCGACGCGACCGACATGTACGCCTCGCGAAACGCCGTCGAGCCGGTCGCACATGCGTTCGACACGTTGATTACCGGAATTCCGGTTTGGCCGATCTGCTGCAGAATTCTCTGCCCGACCATCGCGTTGGACTGGTAGAGATTTCCGCAGGCGAACATCTCGACGTCCTTGATTGCGATTCCGGCGTCCTTCAGCGCGAGGATCGCCGCCTGTCCGCCAAGTTCAGGAACGCTCTTTTCGGGATAACGTCCGAACTTGATCATCCCGGTTCCAAGCACATAAACATTTCGCATCTCGATACCCTCCTGGCGGCCCGGCCATGTACCGTGGTCCGTCGAGTTAGTTGTTCACAGTTCGCAGCTGGCTTAATTATTAATTACGCTCTTCATTATAACGGCGCTAGCGCCTTCTGCCTAATTCTTGCTCGGCCGGTACGAAAAAGCTACCACGTCGTGGCCCTCGCGATCCTTGGCCGCGACGCTGGTCACCAATTCGACCGGCAGATTGAAGACCTTGTTCGGTTCCTTCTGAGCTTGCTCCGGATCGACGTCCATCAGATTCGCGCGCACGCTGACACCTTCGGGCAGATCGACGATCGCGGTCACATACGGCGTCTTGATTCCCGGGAACGACTGATGCACGACCGAGAAGACGTACACCTTACCCTTGTCCGAGAGCGCCAGCGGCTGGAACTTATCGGTCGCGCCGCATTTCGAGCATGCGACCCGCTTCGGATCCAGGTAGATCGCTCCACACGCGCCACACTTGATTCCCTCCAGATGGGGCTTGGGCGCGAGTTTCAGCCATGGAACGATCGGACGCGGTCCGGTGTCAGTAGCTTGAGCTTGCTCAGCCATACAGATCCTCCGAAATCCAAAATTGGTGCAATTGACGGTGCTATCAGAATGACTAACGCCGCCCTTGCGGCGGCGCGGTCTTTCTCGTTTAGCCGGAGTTTCCCACAGGTGCGCAAAGTCGTCAACCCTCGCGCCCGCACCGCGAATCAGGCCGTGCGGGATCAATATTCAATCGCTCGCTCGGCTCAAGGGCGTAGCGATTTCTTGTGCGGAGGGTGTAGCGCGGGATCGATCGTCCACTTGTAGCACCAGTGCCCCTCCAGATGCCGCCACGTAAAACTTGGATCCGTCTGCCGCGAGGTGCTCATGCTCGCCGGGGCCGAGCCCACCAGCTCGAAATCCGTGCAGAGTTCGAACGACGCGTCGACCGTCTTGAAATAGGTGTAAGAGTCGCCACTCGCGGGATCTCGCGGCGGCGAATAGCCGACCATGTCCTTACTCAACTGATCGATCGAATCCGGAAGTTCGCCCTTGTCGTCCCAGTAGGTGAGAATTTTCTGCTGTATGGAATCGAGATCGCGTATCCGCTGCTGATCCAGGGCATCCAGGCGAGCACGATGCGCACGAGTCGGCGGCCCTGCGATAACAAATCCGGCGACTACGAGCGCCGCGGCCAATGCCGCTGAAGCATACGCAAACGCCCAAGTTGCGCCCGGCAATGGACCGGATTCACGGCGAAGCGCATCGCGATAAAAGAAGAGTACTCCCCCGACCACGATCAGAACCGCCGCGATTTTCGTCACCAATCGCGAAGTCAGATCGCCGCTCATCAGGTAGTAGAACAGGTAAGCCAAATCTTCGAGCGCGGTCATTCCAGCAAGAAACAGTGTCAGGTAGATGGGAACTGTGCGCACCCACAGTCGCCGTTTCCCCGGGTTCACCGCGAGGTCGGCTTCGATCGAGCTCCACGCCCACCAATAGACTGGGAAAAATATGATCAACATCGACACGCCATAGCGAATCGCCTCGCGGATGGCCGTTCGCTGGTCGGCAGGTTCGGGCAGTGCAAGATTGGTGAACTGAAAAAGCAGGCTGATCGCGCTATAGACGCTGACATAAAGCGCGATCACCGCAAGCAGATTGATGAACACGTCCCACGGTGAACTTTTAGTCACTTCGTCGTTCATAGCCGCATCTTACACAGGTCGTGCTGGTCGGCAATCGTCCGGCTTCCAACGATGTGACCAGTGACCAGCTCTTCTCGACTGCCTGAAAGCCGACTAAAGTTTTTTGGTAACAGTTAACAGTTAGAGAATTCTCAAGATTTTGAGGTCACCCGCGATGTGCCGAAATATCAAAATCCTTTTCAATTTTGATCCGCCAGTCACCGACGACGAGGTTCGCGCCGCCTCGCTCCAGTTCGTCCGAAAAATAAGCGGTTTCAACAAACCGTCGAAGGCCAACGAAGCCCCCTTCATGGCCGCGATCGATGAAATAGCCGGCGCTGCGACTCGCCTCCTCCGCTCGCTCGAAACCAACGCACCGTCGCGCAATCGCGAAGAGGAAGCCGCAAAGGCGAAGGCCCGCGGCCTGCAAAGATTCGGCACCTGAGGAGGTCTATCTATGGACATCGGCGAACTCGAAAAACGCATCACGATTCTCGAGGACATCGAGGCAATCAAGAAACTCAAGGCTCGCTACTGCGCCGTCTGCGACGACAATCACAATCCCGAAAAGATCACCACGCTGTTCGCTCCCGACGGAATCTGGGAAGGCGCCGGCGTCGGGACGCATCAGGGCCATGACGCGATTCGCAAGCTGTTCCAGGACTTCCAGCATCGGATCAGCTTCTCGCAGCACAACGTGATGAATCCCGACATCGTGGTCGACGGCAATCGCGCCAAGGGCATCTGGTACTTTCTCGGCCCGTTCACGATGCGCAACGGCAACCGCGCGATGTGGCTCGCCGCCCGCTACGAAGACGATTACGTGAAACTAAACGGCGAATGGAAATTCCAGCACCTGCGCGCAATCGGCACGATGTCGGCCCCGTACGAAAAAGGCTGGGCGAAGTAAAAACCGAAGGGTTAGGTAGAGAGGAAGGGCACCAAAGTTAATCTGTGAAACCTTTGAAAGGTTTCACGCTTCCCACAGTAAATAATCGCGAAATGCCGCCGCGGCATTTCGCTCCGTGTAGATACCGGGTGCAGGGGTCACCCCTGCCGCCAGCCGCGCAGGCGAGACTACGACTCTTGTGCTCCTGCTCACACGGTTAGGTTTGCTCGCAGCCGCTCCAGGAGCCACTTGCGCAGCACCGCAAAGAACTCCTCGCGAGTCGCCTTCTCCAGCCACGGATAATGCCCACATCGTTCCCACTCGCGATATTCGAGCTGCGGGATATACGGCGCTAGGCTCGCCCTGATCATTTTCCCCGGATGAGGATCCACCGCCCCATGCAACATCAGCACCGGCGATTTGATCGCCGCGAACGCCAGTGGATACACGCCCTCACCTTGCAGCCGCACCATGTCGTCCCATGTCTCGCTATTCGAGCCCAGCTCGGACTCATCGATCTCCTGATCCTTGGTTGCGAGATCGTACGAATAAAGCTCCATCGTGAATTCGCCCAATGCGCGGAATCGTTCGTTAGGATCGGGCAGCTGCTTCAAGCGATCTAACTTTCGCCTCATCTCGGCGTCCATCCGCTTATTCATGTTCGCGCCAAGCCGCTCGCGCGAGGGCAAATCGAACGTGCCGCTGCATACCAGCACGATCGGTCCCACCATGTCTGGATGCGCCGCCGCAAAGGCGAGCGCGAGCATTGCGCCCCACGAATGTCCCACAATCGCCGGCGCGACAGTGTCCTCGCACGATTCGACAATCTCGCGCAGATCCGCGACGTGCTCGGCAACGGTCATCGCGGTCCCGCTCTGAAACGGCTCGAGCACCCGGAACGAATCGGCAATCCCTCGCGCCACCTGAGCCATCGATCCGCACGCCCCCGGGCCTCCGTGCAGAACGATCACCTGCGGTCCCGAACTTCCGTATGAGCGAACTTTCAGCATCGACTTTTCCTACAGACACTACGCCGGTAACGCGTCTATCATCGGTCCCGCATGTCGCTCATAAGCCGAGTGCTGCTGGTCGCCCGGGCCGCTATCCTCGGCATCTTCATCGCCCTGTTCGGCCAGGCCATCTGGTCTGCGATCCTGGTCGTCAATCTCAAGACGACCCCCTCGATCCCATGGTCCGTCGCGACGATGATCGTTCTCCTCTGGATCATCTGGCAATACCTGGGTGGGCGATGGTGGCCGTCGCGCACCTCGGACTCACGACGCCGCAGTCTCCGCGCCACGCCAGTGCCCCGCGAGGTCTTCACCTGGGCCATACTCTCCGGCGCGCTCGCGCTAATCGCCTTGTCCGCCTGCTGGATAGTGATGTCGCAAATTGTGCGCGTCCCGTCCAGCGTGCTGCCCGACATGTCCGCCTACCCACGCTTCACCGTCGCCCTGATGGTCGTGACGGGCTCGCTCGTCTCCCCGATCCTCGAGCAAGCTGGCATCTGGGGCTACTGCCAGTCGATGCTCGAGCGCGAGTGCACCGGAGTTGTCGCCATAGTTCTCACCGCCATCGTGTTCGCGATTCTGCCCCATCCTCCGATGCACTCTCCAATGTGGCCCAAGCTGATTTTTTATTTCCTGACCGGCGCGATGCTCAGTGTCACCGCTTACCTTACCAAATCGATTCTCCCCGGCCTGGCGATCCATATAGTAGGTCTGCTCACTTTCTTCGTCCTGGTTTTTCCGCATGACACAACTCGCCGACTGATTAATGACGGCGGCACCGACGCGCTCTTCTGGATCCACGCGGCACAAGCGGTCATCTTCACCGCGCTCGCGACGATCAGCTTCATTCACCTCGCGAGCATCACCGCGCGAGACCGTGTATCATAAAAAAACACCCACGCTCCGACCGGAGAAATCACAATGCAGGAAAAAATCGAAGTAGGCTTTCAGGCTTTCGCCTCCGATGGTGGCGAGGAATTCGGCGCAGTCCGCAAAGTCTCTCCGCATGAACTCGTAATCTACGTCGAGAACGCCGGCGACTTCACCGTCCCGATCGACGCAGTCGAGTCAGTGCATTCGGAAAAAGTAATCCTGAACTGCCGCAAACTGGACAGCCGCCTGCGAAAAGCAATCGGCCACGCCCACGACGGAGAAAAACCCGGCCTCTAGCACCTCTACAGATAGCCTCTCCCTGTCAGGGAGAGGCCGCGGCGCGTCTTCGCGGCGCGGGTGAGCGTCCAAATTCCGAGACGGCCCGCCAATCGGACCGCACAAACGCAAAGATGGCAACCTCCGAGTGACCCCCGTGGGAACGTGAAACCTTTCAAAGGTTTCAAAATCCGAAAGATCTTCCCACAAAACTCCCGCGAAATGCCGTTGCGGCATTTCGCTCTTTCTTAATACCGGGGGCAGGGGTCACCCCTGCCGCCAGCCGCGCAGGCGAGACTAAGATTCCTACGCTCCCGCTTTGGACTTAGGTACCACGCGCCGCCCCCGACCGCCCCGATCCCATCCGCTCCACAACTCTCCCCAGCCAGCGCCGAAATCGCCGCGTGCTGTCCGCGCCCGAGCCGAGACCCATCGCTCGTCGCACGCTCGGACCAAACAACGAGTCGCCGAGCACGAGAATAAAAAGATGCGTCGCGGCGAACAGCGTCTCCTCCAATTCCGGAGACCGTCGTCCCTCCTTCTGCGCTCTGCGCACCCGGCCGGCATGCATTCTCTGCGCCGCCGGCTTGAACACACCCGGTTTCATCGTCCGATGTCCATGTCCGGAAAGAATCAGCCAGGCGAGCAAACGCGCGATCCCGCGATTCGCCGTCACCTCGTAAAACCGCTCGAGGACGCCCTCGATATCCGGTTCCTTCGCGCTCGGCCATCCCTCGATAAATTGCGCTTGAAGCCTGTTGATGCCGTTCAAGATCATCGCTTCGACCAGGCCCTCGCGGCTGCCAAAATGATGCAGTATCGCGGGATGCGAGATGCCCGCGTCGGCGGCAATTTCCTGAAGCCGAATCGCCTCCGGACCTCCATTGAGGAGACGGCGCTCGGCGGCCTCCAGGATCGCAGCTCGACTCTCCAGCGCGCTGCGACGCGTTCGCGTCGCGGATCGAGCGCGCGCCAGAGCCGCCCGATTGCGTCTGGAGCTAATGCCGCTCGACTTTCGCAGCCGTGCGCGCATCCGCTTTCCTCCCCGCCCTACTCGTCTCGACTCCGACTTCCGCGGATTTCCCGCGATGCTGCCGATAGATCCCGAGCGTCCACTCGAACGCCGGATGCTTCGACACGCTCTCCCTGACTTTCACACTCGCCTCCGGAAGCGGCATGTTGGCCTTGTACGGAAACTCCGGCGGTCCAACGATCGGCGAGAGCAGAGCCGCCGCCGTAAGATCGGCAACTGTGAAACGATCGCCGACAAGGTATCCCGACGGCCGCAACTCTTTCGTTAACCGATCCATCGCTTCAATCGTCTTCCGTCGCGCGATCTCGGCACTGGCTGGCGTGATATTCATTTGCCGCCTCATAGCCAAGCCGATCACCGGCGAAATCGCGCGATGCGCCAATTGAACACTCGCACTCGCGTGCGATACAAAGAGCGCGCGCACGAACTTCGGATACGGCAGGATCACGAAAAACATCCACCGCGCGGATATACGGCCCCAACTCCTCGTCGAAGTAGTCTTCCAGCTCAAGCGCGCGACGCCGCTCCTCAGGATCCGACGGATAAAGCGCCGGCTCCGGATACGCCCGCTCGAGCGCCTCGATAATCCGGGTCGAATCCGCGAAGACCTCGCCATTCAATTTCAGCACCGGCACCTGCGTCTTCCCGGTCATCCGCTTGACGGTCCCAACATGAAACCCGGGCACCAGCGAATGCCGAATATGCGCCACCCGCTTGAAATCCAGCCCCCACCGCGCCTTCTCATTAAAGTGAGAACTAGTAAACTGCCACAACTCCGGAGTATCCATAAGCTACCTCCGCCAGCGAACAACTGACAATTTTGTAACCCATAACTTACAAGATTGTCAACAGCGAAACCTCTTCTTGGATCCACCTCTCCCTTCGGGAGAGGTCGACGCGCGCAGGCGCGCGCCAGGTGAGGGCGCATGACACGCGCTGAATGCACACCGCGCAAGTCCCTTCTTACCTCGTCCAAGTTAGGATGTCGCGTTCCGCGAGCCGGGGTCGCAGCGCGTAGTTTACGGAGCGCGCGCGGGGCGGTTCACAGCAGAGCACGGTGCGGGAAACGGAAGAGGATTAGGAGAATTTCGGAGCGCCAAAACGGTATTTGCGCATCAAGACCCCATGTATGGTTGTTGGAGCGCCGGAGCTTTCGCGGAGAAATCGGGCGAAGGTAAAGGTATGCACGCCGAGTCCTCGGCACTGAGCAAGATCCGAGACGATGTAGCAGAGTAAGCGAACTCCGTATGGTCGAGACGCTTGGAACTCAAATCGAAACCGAGAGGACCTCAAACTATGAAAATCATCGCACCCAAGCTCCTCGACGGAGTGCTGACCCAGTGCTGCTGTGCTCCACGGTCGCCGGGGTCCTTTTGTGCAGGACAATCAACCACTAAAGCCGGTGATATCATGGCAACCTGTTCACGCATGCCTTTTCGTCGAACACTGATTGCCATCTTCGCAGGCATGGTATCGCTCACCCTTCTGTCCGGAAAGACCGCCGCACAAACAACGGCAATGGCGAGCAGCGTAAAAGAAGGGATCATCAAGCTCGCCGACTCCAACATCGAGTACTTCAGCCGAGGAGAAGGTGAACCGATCGTTTTGCTGCCGGGTGGAACCCTGACCGTGTATTACCTGGATGGTCTGGCGGAGGCACTTGCCACGGGTGGTTACCGGGTGGTTGGCATCAACTTCAGGGGTTCGGGCAAGAGTACGGGCCCGAGCACAGGGGTCACGCTCCAGACGATGGCCGACGATGTAGCAGGAGTGATCCAGGCCTTAAAATTGGACTCTGTTCACGTGGTCGGAAACGACTTTGGCAATCGCGTGGCCCGCGTGTTGGCCGCATCTCATCCTGAGTTGACGCGCAGTGTCATTCTACTGGCGGCGGGGGGAAAGGTTCCACCCAAACCGCCTGCCGCACGCGCGTTGAACGTTATCTTCAACCCGGCCTCGTCCGAGGCTGAGGTCCTGGGGGCGATGAAATACATGGTCGCCAATCCAGCAGATGTCGCCCGAGTATTCCAAATTCTCAAGCCTTGCCGCGCTCCGGAAGCGGCGGGCATCGAAGCGGCGGCAGCGGAAGCCACCCCACTCGCGGCCTGGTGGGCCCCTCCGGGACAGACCAAGTATCTGATATTGCAGGGAGCGGACGATCAGATCGCGCCGCCCGAGAATGGAGTGTTGCTCCAGCAGGAGCTAGGGGCGCGAGCAACGCTGGTCAACGTGGCCGGGGCAGGCCATCTGTTGCCTCTGGAAAAGACCCGGACAACCGCGTCTCACATGATTAGTTTCATACTGCAGATTGACGGAAAGCCGGAACCGGCGCGCGGACATGGGAGTCGATAATCGGATGCGTCCCTTACTCAGGCGCGCGGAAAAGCGTGAAGGAAATGGACGCGGCGGTCGCGGCCGCGGCACGGTCGCGCAAATAGGGCCGCATCCTATCTTTTTCTCCCACCACGGGAAGCCACGAAAAACGAAACCTGCGTGAGGTTTCGCATCTCTTCTCCCCTACCCTGCTCGATCACTTCCCCTCACACCCAGTGCGAATCGTCACCCCGCGCCGCCCCACATCGACCATCACCGCGCCATCAGTATCCGTCCGAATCACCTTAACCCCGGCATCCCGATACCGGCTCAGCACCAGCGGCGACGGAAAGTGAAAATGATTCAGATATCCGTCCGAGATAACCGCCACCTCCGGACGCACCCCCGCGATGAATGCCGCCGTCGACGATGTCGCGCTCCCATGATGCGGCACCTTGAGCACCGTCGAGCGAAGGTCGCTCCGCGTCGCTAGCAGCGCACGCTCCCCCGCCGCTTCGATATCGCCGGTAAACAGTATCGACGCATCGCCGAAGCCCAAGCGCAGCACCATCGAACTGTTATTGTGCGACACCTCCGGACCCACATCTCCATTCAGCGAAGCGATCGCGACTCCGCCAATCTCTGCGATCGGCGCGACGCGCCCTACCTTGACCATAGGAACTTTCGTGCGCGCGATGTCGTCAATGAAGCGTCGATAACTAATATCGGAACTCTCGGCCCCGTTGCGCCAGAACGCCTGCGGAGCAAAGTTCGTCGCGATAAAGTCGAGCCCGCCGAAGTGATCTAGATCAGGGTGACTTAGCGTGATATAATCAATTTGTAGGATCTTCTGCGACCATAGATATGGCGCAACGATTCGCTCGCCCGCGTCAAAGCCCCCGTAGGAAGTACCAGCATCAATCACCATCACCCGCGAGCCCGGAAATCGGACCACGGCGCCGTCACCCTCGCCCACCGACAGAAACGTGATGCGCAAGTCTGGATTCAGAAATCGGTCGTAAGTCCAGTAACCCGCATCGACGATCAGAGCGAGTCCAAGAGCCGCGCCACACCACGCGCGCCATCCGAAAGGGCTAGTGGCACGGACGTCCCCTGCCCGTGATTTCCGCGGAAGCATCGTTAGCGTCGCTGCTTTGCGACGCTTTCGGCGCGGATACGATCGCGAGCGGCGCAAGCAACCACAAGATGAGCAATCCGTAAACGATCGCGAGCTCGAGTATCGTCGGCGTGAATATACGCTCCCACGCGAGCGGCCATCCGACAAACCATTCGGCGAGCCAGTTCCCAAGCCCGAGCGCCTTCGCTCCCAAAAGCAGCACCGCGCGAGCGAGCGGCTCCCAGAAAAAGCTAAGACCCGCGGCGACCAACCCGCTGACCGTCGCCCCGAATGCCATGATCGGCACGACCACGGCGTTCGCGACCAGGCCGACGATCGAGAACTGATTGAAATCAAATGCCGTGAGCGGCGCCGTCCCGACCATCGCCCAGAACGACACCGCGAAATAGCCGAGCGCAACCTCGGCAAACCTCCAGCCACGCGAGGGCGGCTCGCCCGCAAGCCTGCCCAGCCGCTTGCGGCGCGCAAACCACGCCGCGAACCGGCCCATCCCAAGCACGATAGCGATCACCGACGCGAACGAAAGCTGAAATCCGATGTCAGCAGTCGAGCCAGGAAGCGCGAAACAGATTACGATTGCCGCCAGAGCGAGCGACGCGATCGCCTCGCTCGACCGGTCGATCGTAACGGCCAGCATGTATGCGAGGACCATCACGAGCGCACGCACCGTGGACACATGATGCCCCGCGATCGACGCGTATCCGCACACCGCGAGCATCGCAGCAACCGCGGCCGCCTTGTTCGCGTAGCCGCGATTGGCAAGAGCCGGCAAGGCCATCATCGCGAGCCGCACCACTGCAAATATAGTTGCCGCAACGATACTCAGGTGCAGTCCAGATATAACCAACAGATGCGCCATCCCGGTGCGTGCGAACGTCTGCCTGAGCGGCTCGCCGATTTCGCCGCGGTCGCCGATCACCAGCGCGCGCATCTCGGCATTTTCGGGATAGCTCAGATTGCGATCGAAGAACGCGCCGATATGATTTCTGATCGATTCAATTTCGGTCGTCGGAAAACTCGGACGGTACCCGATGAGCTGGAAGGTCGGCGTGCCCAGGGAATTCTGCGGCGCGGTCATGGTCGCGTCGATTCTCTCACGTGCCATCTCGCCGGCGTAGTCGAACTCGCGCGGGTTGCCGTAGTTGTGCGGAAAATGAATTCGCGCGCTCAGACGAATTTCGTCGCCGAGTCTGAAATTCCCACCGCCGAGCACCGCCACCCTCACCGTGCCGCGCATCGATTGAAGCGCCCCACCCCGCTCCGTCGCACGTTCAACCGCGACGTAAACTCGTTCGCCGTAGGCTTCGCGCTCGGTCTCGCGGAACAGGCGGCCCTCGATGGTCACCGGCGAACTATCAGCCAGAGTGCGTATGCTGTTCAGTTGCGTCGGTGTGGCGAGAACGTTGGCGACGCTGGCGGTCGCGGCAATCGCGATCGCAAGATAGGCGGTCAGAAGGCCGAGCGTTGTTCGTCCGGCCAGCATCGCCGCGAGCGCGAGAAACGCGATTGGCACCGCCATCCACGTGGAGACTACGACGTGAAAATTGCCGAGGGCGTCACCCGCTACTATGGCCAGCGCGACCGCATAGATCGGCGGCGGGAGTTGCCGCACGTACTGCGTGTGCGCGGCGGACGAGGATTTGCGCGCCTCGACCCGGTCGGACTCGACGGGTCCAAGCTCCACGCGTCTTACGGAGGGTGCTCCCGCGGCGATAGCTACGCACCCCCTTGCGCATCAATGCCAGCGTACGTTCGGTGTTGACTGGTAGATTATGCACCTTGACTGCCAGGTTCCGCCAGACCATCGGGAGCAGGCGGCTCGTCACCAGATTCGGCGCTTTCCTCGCGATCGAGCAGCGCCGCCATCTCGTCGAGATGGCGCCGAATCTCGGCTGCGACATCGCGATTGAGTCCCTTCACTGCCGCGATTTCGTCGACGGTCGCTTCGCGGATGCGGCGCAGACTTCCGAAGTGGCGAAGCATCGCGCGGCGGCGGACGGGGCCGACGCCTTCGATGTCGTCGAGGACCGAGCGCAGCCGCGCGCGGCGGCGGAGTTCGCGATTGTAGGTGATCGCAAAGCGATGCGCCTCGTCGCGGATACGGACCAGCAGGAACAAGGCGGTGGAATTTTTCGGCAGCACGATCGGGTCCTTGCGATTGGGCAGAAAGACGCGCTCCTCGGATTTGGTCACCTCCTTCTCGTAGCGCTCGTTGAGCACGTGCTGCTTGGCGAGCGACACGCAATCGATCTGATCGAGGAGCTTGAATTCGCGCAGTACCTCGAGCGCGACATTCAACTGCCCCTTGCCCCCGTCGATCACCCACAAATCGGGATACTCTTTTTCGCGGGTCGCGCGTTCGAGGCGGCGCTTCAGGACTTCGTACATCGCGGCGAAATCGTCCTGGCCTTCGAAGCTGCGGATGCGGTAGCGGCGGTAGAGATTTTTCTGCGGCTCGCCTTCGTCGAAGGTCACCTGCGATCCGACCACCATCGAGCCTTGAAGGTTAGAGATGTCGTAGCATTCCATCCGCTTGGGCGAGTTGCGCAGGTTCAGCTTGACGCGCAAGTCGTCGAGCATTTGCTCGCGGGTCTTTTCGTTGTCGCGGCGCGAGGCGAAACTCTGCCGCGCGTTGTCCATCGCCATTTCGAGCAGCCTGAGTTTCTCACCGCGCTGCGGCAGCAGAATTTCGCATTTCTTCCCGCGCCGCTCTGAGAGCAGCTCGGCGCGCACCTCGGCGTCTTCGAGTTCGACCGGCACGATCACTTCGTCGGGGATGTTGCGCGCGCCCGAGTAATACTGGGTCAGAGATCGGAGAGGATGTCGTGGACCGGGAACTCAACGTCCTGAAAGCTCCAACCCTGGGTGCTGGTCAACTTGCCGCCGCGCACGATGAGCACGATGGCCTCGATGAATCCGCCCTCGCGATAAATCCCGAACACGTCCTGATCGATTCCCCAGTGATGCAGGACGGTCTGTTTCTCGACAGTCTTTTCGATCGCGCGGACGCGATCGCGGATTCGCGCCGCTTCCTCGAACTCGAGCCGGGACGCGTGATCCTTCATCTGATCGCGCATCTCATGCAGCAGTTCGAGGTTCTTGCCCTCGAGCAGCATCTGCGCTGCGTGCAGATGGCGCCCGTATTCATCGCGATCGACGGGCAAACAGCACGGCCCGAGGCATCGCTTGATCTGGTACTCCAGGCATGGCCGCGAGCGATTGCGAAAGACCGCGTCAGTACAAGTGCGCAACGGAAAAGTTTTGCGGATGACGTCGATCGTCTCGCGCAAACCGTCCGCAGACCCGAACGGACCGAAGTAGTGGCCACCGTCTTTAACGATCTTGCGAGTGACCGTGATCCGCGGCCATGCGTGATTGGTGACCTTGGCGCTCAGATAGGATTTGTCGTCCTTGAGGCGGATGTTGTAGCGCGGCTTGTACTGCTTGATCAGGTTGTTTTCGAGAATCAGCGCCTCTTTCTCGCTGGCGGTGACGATAGTGTCGAAGTCAACGACCCGGCGCATCAGGAAGCGCACCTGGTAGCGGCCGTCGCCGCCCTCGCGGAAGTAGGCGCGCACGCGCGAGCGCAGGGATTTCGCTTTACCGACATAGAGCACTTTGCCAGCGCGATCGCGCAGCAGGTAAACGCCGGCGTCGGTAGATGTGGCGTCCAACTTGGTGTCCACGTCGCTTTCGACTGGAGATGCGGCGGGAACGGTGACGCCCTCCTCTTTTGGATACTCGATGAGCGAGCTGTACTCAGGGCCAACCGGGTTTTTGGCGGGGTTGCGATTGTCGTCTTCGGAGGGCATCGGCGTCGGTGATTATACTATCGCGCGGGCATCAAGAATCTTAGTCTTCGCCTGCGCGGCTGGCGGCAGGGGCGACCCCTGCACCCAGTACCAACACAACGCGAAATGCCGCAGCGGCATTTCGCGGGTGTTTCGGTGTGGGAAGGTGCGTGAAACCGTTCACAGGTTTTATGGATTGAGTTTGGTGCCGTTCTTTTTCGCGGGTCGGCTTCGCGTGCGCCTCAAGTGAAGTCGAAGTGTTTTGCGCCGAGAAAGATCCGGGATTCTTCGCTTCGCTCAGAATCACACAAGAAAAGAGCGCGGCTGCGCAGGTTTCAAGCCTCTCACAGAAAACTATTGCGAAATGCCGCTGCGGCATTTCGCTCTTTTCTCAATACCGGGTGCAGGGGTCACCCCTGCCGCCAGCCGCGTAGGCGTGGCTAAGATTCCTGTTGTGCCCGGCCCTTCTTTTCTTGTAATTCGCTTCTAATGAGCGCGCCACACTTGGCGCGCGGGAGAAGAGTCATGGGCAGACTTCAGAATAAAGTTGCGGTTATCACTGGCGCTGCTAGCGGGATGGGACGAGCGACGGCGATTCGGTTTGCGAAGGAAGGCGCGTCGGTGGTGCTTACCGATCTCAATGCGCAGGGCGGCGAAACTGCTGTCGCGGAATGTGCGGCTGCGGGTGGGCATGCGGTTTTCCAGCGCACCGATGTCACCAGCGAGGCTGATATCAAGGCGGCGGTTGCGCGTGCGGTCAAGGAATTCGGGCGGCTCGATATCATGTTCAACAATGCGGGTATCGCCGGGGCGGTCGGACCGATCGAGAAAGTGGAATCCGTGGACTGGGACCGGACAATCGCGACATTGTTGCGCGCCGCTTTTCTTGGAATGAAGTACTCGATTCCCGAGATGCGCAAATCGGGTGGCGGATCGATAATCTCAACTGCGTCGGTTGCGGGGCTGCGCGGAGTCGGTTACCTGGCGGCGTATAGCGCGGCGAAGGCGGCCGTTGTGAACCTGACGCAGGCAGTCGCGATCGAAGTTGGGCACGACAAGATTCGCGTCAACTGTATCTGTCCCGGCGGAGTGAACACCCCGCTGATACATCGTGGGAGACCCGGCGCCGAAGAGCGCTCAGAAAAGTCGATGGCGAAAATGCAGCCGATACCGCGTGCGGGCAGACCCGACGATATCGCAGCGATGGCGCTGTTTCTCGCCAGCGACGAATCGGAGTGGATCAGCGGGACCGCGATGGTCGTCGATGGCGGCGTCAATACCGGCAATGCGCGGTTTCGGCTGGCGGGGTTGCCGGATAGCGGGTTTTCTGGGCCGTCATTTCAAGTATGAAGATCGAGTGAGATGAGGGAAACACGGTGTGAGCAGGAGCAGAAGAATCTTAGTCACGCCTGCGCGGCTGGCGGCAGGGGTGACCCCTGCACCCGGGTCAGGACGGAGCGAAGCGGCCAGTGGCGGCATTTCGCGGATGTTTAGGATGGGGAGGTGCGTGAAACCTTGCATAGGTTTCGTCGATTGAGTTTGGTGCCGTTCTTTTTTGCGGGTCGGCTTCGCGCGCCCCAAGTGAAGTTGAAGTGTTTTGCGCCGAGAAAGATCCGGGGTTCTTCGCTTCGCTCAGAATGACACAAAAAAGGAGCGCGGCTGGCGCTCTGCGATGACACCAAAAAAGAGCGCGGCTGCGCAGGTTTCAAGCCTCTCACAGAAAACTATTGCGAAATGCGGTTGCGGCATTTCGCTCTTTACCTAATACCTAGGGCAGGGGTCACCCCTGCTCGAACGACGGGCCCATGAATCCGCGCGGCGCCATCGCTTCCTGTGTGCCCTCTGGTAGCTGCGGCCCGAACTGCGCGCCCACCGTCAGCCCGCCGTCGACAACCATCGCCTGCCCGGTGACGAATTCCGCATCGTCGCTCGCCAGGAACAGCGCCATCGCCGCGATATCTTCCGGATGCCCCGCGCGCGGATACGGCTGCCCCTTCTTGAGCCACTCCTCCATCGCTTCCTTCATCCCCGGTTGATTGCGATGCAGGATCGGCGTGTTGATTCCGCCCGGGCAGATGCAGTTGACGCGAATTTTGTCCTTCGCGAATTCCAGCGCCGCCGACCGCGTCAGATTCACCACGCCGGCCTTCGCGGCGCAGTACGCATGCAATCCCGCGAAGCCGCGGATTCCGGCGATCGATGCCGTCGAGATGATCGATCCGCCGCCAACTTTGCGCATCTCGGGCACCGAGTGCTTGATTCCAAGAAACACGCCGCGCAACAGCACCGCCTGGCTGCGATCCCAATCTTCCACCGAGATCTGCTCGAGCGGTCCGACTGCGCCGCCGATGCCCGCGTTGTTCCACATGATATCCAGCCGCCCGAATTCCTTGACCGCGCGCGCAATCAGCGCCTTGATTTCCGCTTCGGCAGAGACGTCGGTCTTTTGGAAAACAGCGCGCCCGCCATTCTCCTTGCAATCGCGCACCGAAGCTTCTCCGCCCTCAGCGTTCAGATCCGCGATTATCACCGCGCCGCCTTCACCAGCGAATCGCGCCGCCGCCGCCCTTCCCATCCCGCTAGCCGACCCGGTAATAATCGCAACTTTCCCATCAAATCGACCCATCGTATTTACCTCTGCGAGCTCTGAAAAAAAGTGTTCTCAACAAACTCGTTACTCAATTAATTTCACACATCAACCATTCGCGAAATGCCGTCGCGACATTTCACGTAGTTTAGAGTGACTAAATAACTGCTCGAGACAAGCTTACCTAACCCCTAACCCCTTCCCTCGAGGGAAGGGGAACAATCGCGTGAAGAGAAGGGCCGCGGGCGCGCGGTGATCAGCGGCGGGGGTAGCCGGGTAGTCGTGCTTGCATCGCGTTTGGATATTCGGGCGGCAGCGCGCTTGCCTTGTCGAGGGCGGAGAGTTCTGCCGCCTCGAGATGAAATCCGATCGCGCCCAAGTTCTGATCGTTCTGCTCCTCGGTGCGCGCGCCGTAAATTACTGAGCTGACACCCGGTTGCTGATTCACCCATGCGAGCGCGATCTGCGAGACGGCGCGGCCGCGTTCTTTCGCGACGTGCTCGACAGCTTCGAGCGTTGAATAATTTCGTTGGTCGGCTAACCGATTCCACATGTCGATTCTCGCAAGCCGGCTATCTTCGGGCGGGCGCTGACCTGAGCGATATTTTCCAGTCAGAAATCCGCCACCGAGCGGACTCCATGGAATTACGCCGACGCTTTCGGAGCGGCATAGGGGAAGAAGCTCACGTTCGATTTCGCGCGAGATCAGACTGTATTGCGGTTGCAAGCAGTCAAAGCGGGCGACGTCATGCTTATCGCTGACCCATAGACTTTTCATCAGTTGCCACGCGGTAAAGTTCGACGCGCCGATATACCTGACTTTGCCCTGGCGTACGAGGTCGTCGAGCGCGCGCATCGTCTCTTCGATCGGAGTTTCAAAATCCCACGCGTGCACCTGGTAGAGATCGATGTAATCCATTTTGAGGCGGCGGAGGCTCGCCTCGACTTCCGACATAATGTGCCCGCGGGAGAGGCCAATTTGATTGGGCGCGACCGGCTTGCCCATAAAGGCATTTGCGTTGAAGCGAACTTTTGTTGCGACTACGAGGTCTTTTCGCCGCTCGCCGAGGATGCGGCCGAGAATTTCTTCCGAAGCGCCGGCCGCATAAACGTTGGCAGTATCGAGAAAATTTCCGCCGACTTCGATGAAGCGATCGAGAATTTTTCCCGCCGTAGCTTCGTCAGTTTCGCGGCCAAAGGTCATACATCCGAGGCAAAGTTCCGAAACTTTAAGTCCAGTACCGCCGAGTCGTCGATATTCCATGGGTTTTTTTCGAATCCTCTGGAATTAAAGTCTAGTCGGTCTCCTGGCGGACGCAAACAAATAAAATTTTTTTAACTTGAATGAACTCCTTTGAATAATCTCAAAAGTGAATCGTCTCACTAATTGGGTGCAGACGGCTCTGGCACCCTCTGGTTGGATGTTCCTCCCTCCAATCAGGTACCGTCCGCAGCGTACGCGGACGGCCGCTACGAACACGGCGGGCATTGGAGAGTCCCCCCCTCTTCAGTTGCCCGCCATTTTTTTGTTTTTTTGTTCTCCGCGATCATTTGTCCGCGTGCGATCACTTGCGTTCGCATTAGTCGATATGAATTCAAATTTGAATTCGTCTTGACGATTGAGTGCGAAACTTTCTCTCGTGACACGATGATAACTTGACAGCACGCGAATGCATCGTCATAGCTCATTGCTTGATGTTGATGTCGCGGTGGCTCAGATGGCTGGTGATTTCGCCGGTTGTGTTATTCGTTTGCGGGGCGCTCTTGCTCAGCTGCACTGGCGGCGGCGGTTCATCCTCCAACCCAACTCCGTCGCCGGGTTTTTCACTTAGAGTCTTGAGCATCCAGAACGGCCCACCGGGGTCTCCGACATTTGAACCCACGTTCACGCCCACTCCGAGCGGTAGTGTTACGCGCACCCCAAAGAAAACGCCGACGAAAACACCCACGGCGACGTTGACGCCAACCACGGCAGCGTCGGCGACGCTGGTGCCGGGGGGACCGACCGGAGTGCCGACCGGAGGGCAGGTCTTCTTCAATGCGATCGGTACATTTCAGAAGAAAAGAGTATCGAAGCCCAAGTTCCAGGATCTGACGACCGCTCCGGGCACGCTTTGGACCTCGCTGAATCCTGACATCCTGTTTCCGCCGGCGTCGGGCCCCAACGGCGGCATCTATACGACCGGAAACACCGGATGCACCTGCATCCAGGCAAGCAATTCGGGTGTGATCAGCCAATCCGTCCTGGTCGGAGTCTACGTTGCAGACTTGGGCGTATGCGGCACGCCATTTCCGTGCCCCACGCCGCTTCCGACCGTCACGCCCGCGCTCAAGGGCAATGGCGCTCCTGCGGCTCAGAGCACCCCCGGACCGTCGGCGCAGAGCGCCGGCATCCTGATGTGGAGCTTCGATACGGGCGCGGGATTGCGCGGCCGAATCGCGACCGGCAACGACGGCTCGATTTATTTCATCACTGATGACGGCGTGCTTCATGGGGTGGATTCAGCAGGCAACGAAACATTGCGGCGGCAGGCGGAGGGCCTGGCGCCCGTGGTTCTCGCCAACGGAACGGTGATCGCGATGTCGTCAACGTCGACGCTCGCGGCGGTCGACGCCAGCGGAGTGCCGGAGTGGCATCTTGAAACCGGCGCAGGACCGGGACCGTTGGCCGCAACCGATAGCACCATATATGTCGCGGCGGGCTCGGATCTCTTATCTGTCAGCAGTGCCGGAACGCTCGACTGGAGAGTCCACGTCGGACGGGCGACGATGGCCGCAACTACGGTGGACGGTGTTGCGATCGCGTCGGCAGGAGGCGCGGTCACATCGCTCGCATCGGATGGCGCCGTGATCTGGAAGTTCACTCCTGAGGGTGGATTCTCAGGAGCGCTGGCATACGCGGACGACGTGGTGTACGCGGGCTCGCTCAGCGGCGCGCTTTACGCAATCGATCTGAGAACCGGCAATCCGCTCTGGCACGTCAGCACAGCGCGTCCTGTGATCGCGGGACCGGCGGTCGCACCGTCAGGAACAATTTTCTTCGGTTCAAATGCAATCTACGGAGTTCTCGCGGACGGGCAGGTCAGATGGACTCAGCCGTCGGTCAAACCGGATCGCGGCGGAATGTCGGCGGTCAATTACGACGAGGTATTCGACGCGGCGACCGACGGATTGGGCGCGATGCTCGGCAACGACGGTAATTTCGTGTGGACGGCGCGAAGTTTCGGCACGATCACGACTACCGCGGTGTCGGCATCGGGGATGCTCTACATTGGAAATTCGGACGGACGCATTTTTGCGATCAGATAGACGCTTGGCGATCAGGTAGACGCGCCGCGATCGGATAGACGTTCGCCACTTTCAGATTTGCTGCGCTTGACCGGGCGCCCATAAAACGGGTGACTATAGCTGTATGAGCGCAATCGAAATTATCAAGCGTCGTCTCAAGGAAGATCGCATCCCGGAGACTCCCGAAGAAATCGGACGAAAGAAGAAGCGGCCGCGTGAAGTTGCGTTCATGGACGTGAACCTGTGCTTCCCGTGCGGCAAGTGCCCGGAGTTCTGTCCAGTTCAGTGCATCGAGTATCTGGCGGCGGGCTCGGTTCCGGGCCGCGGCGTGCAGCCGGTTCAGGACCGCTTCCAGGAATGCATCGGATGTTACATCTGCGTCGAGGTCTGCGCGCTGCTGACCGACTACGATGCGGTCCGAATGTACGACACCAGCCTGGTCGAAAACGTTCTCGGCGTTAAGGTCACCGACACGCCGCCCGATGAGCCGGCTCCGCCCGAGCCATGGGAAGAATATTTTTCGGAAGGCGGCCAGTATCGGCATCTCGGCAAAGGATCGCGAATCCGCGAAAAGATGACCGCGGAAGAGCGTGCGATCTTCGCCCGTGAGCGCGTGCGGGGGTGAACGAATCCCAGTGTGGAGACTCGGCCCCCGAGGCGTCGATGCATCGGGGGCCGAGTGTTTTCGTGTTGGTGATTTTTACGTCGGCGGCAGCGGCGCGTAGGTGGCCGAGAAACCCGCCGGCGTAGCTGGCAGTAGACCTGAATTGTTGGTCGGCACTGCCTGAATCGTCAGGAGGTCACCAGCGGCAAAGCTCACGGTGTCGACGTTGTCACTGCACACCGTGGTTGGAATTATCCCGCTGTTTATCGTGCATGCCAAACCATTCGTGCAGGTGTTGTTCACGCATACATTGAATGTCCAGGAATCCAAACCCAGAGGCTCAAACATAGGGTTCGTGATATGTATCTGGAGATTGCTCAGGATGCCCGCGACTGGCATCGGGACGCCAACCGTTTGGGTCCCGGTGGTCTGGACGGCTGTGACAAGGACGCCGTTGCCTGGACCCATATAGGTCGGATTGGTGACGTCCATCGAGCTGTTTTGAGTGCCGCCAAAGACCAGCGCCGAACTCGAACCGGTCGCACCTGTCGGACCAGAGGGGCCAGTCGCTCCAGTAGCTCCCGCAGATCCGTCCGCGCCCGCTGGCCCTGATGGTCCCAAGGGACCTGTCGCGCCAGTAGCGCCAGAGGCTCCGTCAGCGCCTGCTGGTCCGGTCGGTCCGGCCGCCCCGGTGTTACCTATCGGGCCACTCGATCCCGAGGGTCCGGTCGGTCCGGCCGCGCCGGTGTCACCCATCGGGCCACTCGGTCCCGAGGGTCCGGTCGGTCCGGCCGCGCCGGTGTCACCCATCGGGCCACTCGGTCCCGCTGGTCCGGTCAGTCCGGCCGCGCCGGTGTCACCCATCGGGCCACTCGGTCCCGCTGGTCCGGTTGGTCCGGCCGCGCCGGTGTCACCCATCGGGCCACTCGGTCCCGCTGGTCCGGTCAGTCCGGCCGCGCCGGCGTTACCCATCGGGCCACTCGGTCCCGACGGTCCCGCCGATCCGATAGGACCCAGTGGTCCCGCAGGCCCCGCTGACCCTGCCTGACCTGCCGGACCTGCTTGACCCACCGGACCTGCCGGACCTTGCTGACCCATCTGACCCGTCAGACCCTGTACGTTCCAGGTGATCAGGGTCTCGTCCTGATCACAATGCGCTGGACCCTTGGAGCCCTTGGGATCGACGATCAGAATTCTGCCGTTGCGCCTCTGACAGGCCTCAATAATGGTGGCGAATGAATTGGAAGCGGAAGCCGTGACAGTGAGCGCGACGATCAACGCTCCCGCCGCCACTGTCCATCGCCCAACCGAGCCGCGCCCGACCTTCGAGCTTCTTAACATTGTATACCCCTCTTTTATTTCAGTCGCTCACATACTGAGATCGAAGCGCGAAATGAGAGGAGTGCGCGGTGTTACTAAGGTAACTACTTGACTATGTATTTTGGTCGGCGCGGAACAGATAGTTTACTACATTTCATGCCTCACAATAATGCTCAAAGTAGCTAATCGTTGAATAGCCAGTCGATGTGAGTAATCACTTTTTAGCACTGCGCCAGACTTCAGGCTTCTTTCCGGTCGTCATCTCAGACAACGACGTCAGCTCAATGCGCGCCGGTGTTATCAGCATCAGGCCAAAGTCATCCGCGTCGGGCCCGGCCGGCCAGAACTGACTGAGATCGTAATCGAACACCTTCCCGTTCCAGATTCGCTTCTTCTCGGCCGGGTCCGCGACAAAGGTCGCCTTCCCAGTCACGGTCAGATGAACCATCTCGGCGCCAATCTGGTAGAAGAGTTCCACGTTGGAATTTTTTCCGATCTGGCGGGCCTTCGCCGAGCCGCGGCCGGTCGCGACCCATACGCGTTCGCCTTCGAACGCGGGATGCACGACGCGAACTTTGGGCTGATTTCCGTCGGCGGTCGCGAGATATGCCCATGTTGCTTTGCTGGCAGCCGCGTGGACTTTGTTCCAAAAAGATGGGTCGCTCATCAATCGTTCTCCTCAAGAAGTTTTGGCACGAAATTCTACGCCGATATTGGTTTGACACTAAAAGTATTCGTGGACTAGCCTGAAGTCGCCGGAATTCTGCCCAAGGCACCCCCGATGGAACGTCAAGCACGACGCGCGCAAGTGTTGCGCCACGCCAAACGTATCTTTGCTCGCAAGGGTTATCACAGGACCAACGTTGCGGACATCATTGCGCGCGCGGGAATCGCGCGGGGCACCTTTTATCTTTATTTTCAGAACAAGAAAGACCTTTTCGAGGAACTGCTCGAGCAAGTGGTCGGCGAACTGACGACCAGGATTGAACGGCTGCGGGTTGGCCCGGGGCATCCCGATCCGGTGCAACAGTTGCGCGATAACCTCGAGCGGGTGCTCGCATACGTGCTCACCGAACGCGAACTCACCGACATCCTGCTCAATCATTCGACCGGCTTCGACCGCGAGCTCGACGAGAAAATCCAGGATTTTTACGATCGAATCGCGGCGCTGATTCAGCGTTCGCTGGATTTGGGAATCGAAATGAACCTGGTGCGCAAATCGAACACGCGCGCGACCTCGTACGCGATTTTGGGCGGCATCAAGGAGGTAATCGGCATGATCTCGCGCAGCCGCGGGATCGACAAGCAGGAATTCGTCGAAGAGATCCTCGACTTCGGACTGCGCGGAGTGGCGCGGCCGGAGCTGCTGAAGTTTATCCGTCCTCAGGGCGAGTCGGCGAGCGAGTCCGGCCCCGACCCGGACCCTTTTTTTTGGAGCAAAAACTAGACTGACATGTCAGTTTCCCACAAAGATGGCGCCATGGCGCGAGTGAAAAAGCGCCGCGCCGCTTTTTACGACCTCGACGGCACCCTGGTCGGCTTGAACCTGGTGCATGCAGCGCTTTTTATGCTCGCCAACGTCGGCGAATGGAGCGGGCGGCTGTCGTACCTGTTCGGCTTCGCGGCGCGAATCCCGCAACTCTACCTTGCCGAGCGCCGCGATCGGCGGCTCTTGAACACGGTCCTGTTCGAGGCTTTCAAGGGTGTCTCGCGCGATCGCCTGTTCTCGCTCGGCGAAGAATATTGCGAGCGGGTACTGATTCGCAACCTGTATCCGCTGGCGGTCGAGCTGATCGAGGCGAATCGCAGCGCCGGTATCGCGCCGGTGCTGGTAACCGGCTCGCCGGATTTCATCGTGGAACCGCTCGCGCGGCATCTGGAGATCGCAGACTTCGCCGCCAACCGATTCGTCTTCAGCCGAGGCGTGGCGACGGGGCGACTTAAAGCGCCGGTGATGGCCAGCGACGAGAAGGCGGTCTGGTGCGCGCAATATGCCGCCGAGCGGGATATCGACCTCGCCGATTGTTGGGGGTACGCGGACTCGCACTACGACACGGCGTTCCTCGCCGCGTTGGGGCATCCGGTAGCCGTCAATCCCGATCGCAAGTTGTTCACCGCGGCGACCAATCGGCAATGGCCTGTGATCCGTTTCGAGAAGAGTCCGTCTTCGCGCGATCTGGCTTTTTCGAACGACCGTGTTTCTTCGGACGGCGACGCGGTCCTGGACGATATTGGCGAATCCAACTTCGACGACGAAGAAGACCGCGAGCAAAACAGGCGAGGTTCGAATGGCGCGTCCTGAAGGCAAGCTCAAGGAACTCAAGCCCGCCGAGCTTCGTCATGAAGTCGGTGCGCGCCGCGACCTGGTCGTGACCGTCAACCGGCGTTCCGAGCGCCGGATCATTCCTTGCGGCGAAGAGTTCCTGTTCGAGAAGCTGCCGGTGGGCACGCGAGTGATCTATCCACCGCCGCCGCTGGAGCCGCTCGCGGATGCCGACCAGGCGATTCGCTACGCGCTGCTTCATCCTGAAAACCAGGATCCGTTGTTCGCGCAGTTGAGTCCCAACATGCGCGTGACGATCGCTATCGACGACATCAGTTTGCCGCTGCCGCAGATGCGCCGGCCCGACATCCGCGAGCGCCTCCTGAACCAGGTGCTGCAGACTCTCGCCGACTACGGCGTCGATGACGTGCACCTTGTGATCGCCACTTCGCTACATCGGCGGATGACGGAGGCGGAGATTCGCCGAATCGTGGGCGAGCGCGCGTTCAAACAGTACTGGCCGGACCGGCTATACAATTTCGACGCGGAAAATCGCGCCGAGCTTGCGATGCTCGGCAAAACCGGCCATGGCGAGGAAGTCTGGCTCTCGAAGCGCGCCGCGGATTCCGACCTGCTCATCTATCTGAATATCAACCTGGTGCCGATGGACGGCGGGCATAAGTCGGTTGCCGTGGGTCTCGCGCCGTATCAGAGCCTGCGTCATCACCATAACCCGCAGACGCTGCGCGATTCGCATTCGTACATGGATCCCACGCGCTCGGCGCTGCATCGCTCGTCGGATCGGATGGGCAAGCTCATCCACGAATCGCTGAATATTTTTCAGATCGAGACCGCGGTGAACACTCGGATGTACGGCGGGATGCTCGATTTCCTGCACAAGAACGAAGACCAGTTCAGCGATTGGGATCGCACGCGGTTGAAGGGTTTTCAGTGGACGCTGCGCAACATGTCGAGCGAGCTTCGCCGCCAGGTGCTGCACAACTATGCGGCGCCCTACGGAATGATCGGGGTGTGGGCGGGCGACACCGAGACGGTGCATCAGAAGGCGCTCGCGCGAGTCTTCCAACAATACGCGGTGCCGGTGAAGGGTCAGGCCGACATTCTGATCGTCGGGGTCCCGTACATCTGTCCGTACAACGTGAACTCGATCATGAATCCGATTCTCGCGCAGTGCACCGGACTCGGTTACCTGTTCAACATGTACCGCAACAAGCCGCTGGTGCGAGAAGGTGGCACCATGATCGTTTGTCATCCGCTGCGCGACGAGTTTCATCCCGAGCATCATCCGAGTTACATCGAGTTTTTCCATCGATGCCTCGCCGAGACGACCGACGCGGTCGAACTCGAGAAGAATTTCGAGCATGAGTTCGCACGCAACCCGACTTACATCCATATGTATCGCTACGGCAACGCGTATCACGGGGTGCATCCATTCTACATGTGGTACTGGGGCGAGCCGGCGCGTCAGCACCTTGGCCGCGTGATTGCGGCGGGCTGCGAAGAGCCTGAAGTAGCGGCGCGAATGGGATGGGAAGCGGCTGACACGCTCGACGAGGCAATCGCGATGGCGACCGCGGAGCTCGGGCGCTCGGCCTCGATTACGTATCTGCATTTGCCACCGTTGGTGATTGCGGATGTCGAGTAACGGCAAAAATAGGCTCGCAATGCCGCCGCTCGAGCAGGTGTTTAAGGGCCGGCGAATTCTCCTGACGGGCTCGACCGGATTTCTCGGCAAAGTTTTTCTCGCGATGATGCTTCGGTGGCATCCTGAGATCGAGAAAATCTATTTGCTCATCCGCGGCGATCTGCGCAGCAGTCTCGGCCGTTTCCGGCGCGAGATTCTCGATTCGCCTGCGATGACGCCCTGTTCGCGAGCACTTCGGCGAGCAGTTCGATCGCCACGTCGAGGAAAAGATCATCGTCGTGCCAGGTGACATCACCAACGACGGTCTTCTCGGCGACGAGGCGAAACCATTCAAGCCGGGCAGTCTCGACGCCGTGGTGCATAGCGCAGGACTGGTGAACTTCGAAGCGTCGCTGGAAAAAGCGATCGAGGTGAACGCCACCGGCGTTGCCAACGTGATCGAGTTCTGTGCGAACCTCGGCGCCGCGATGCTGCACGTATCGACGTGCTACGTGGCGGGAGTTGCCGATGGGCATCGTTACGAAGACGACATCCCCGAAGACTGGTGCCCGAGCGGGCGCAAGTCGTTCCGCTTGGAGCGGGAGATTCGCGACGCGCTCGCGGCGATCGCGCGGGTCGAGGCGGAATCGCGCGACCAAGTCCGCCACGCGGAGTTTCGCGGCGACGACGACCTCGACGCGGAGAGTCCGCGCGAGTCAGCGGTCGAGCATCGCCGCAAGCAGTGGGTTGAAGAGCGGCTCAAGGACGTTGGACGCAAGCGCGCGCAGAGTTGGGGTTGGCCCAACACGTACAGCTATACGAAAAGTCTCGGCGAGCAGCTTGTGCTCGCCGAGCGCGGGCGATTGAACGTCACCGTCGTGCGCCCGGCGGTCATCGAAAGTGCGCTTCGCGATCCTTTTCCCGGCTGGAACCAGGGGGTCAACACCAGCGCTCCGCTGACTTATCTTGCGGGGCGCGGTTACCGCTTTTATCCGGCGAAGGCCGACCTGGTGCTCGATGTGATCCCGGTCGATCTCGCCGCGCATGCGATGATTCCGATTCTCGCCGCGCTCCTTCTCCGCAAGCAAAAGCCCATCTACCAGCTCTGCACGTCGGATCGGAATCCGCTTCCGATGCGCCGGCTGGTCGAGCTTACCGGGCTCAGCAATCGCCGCGAGCATCGCAAGGAAAGCGGCTCAATGGCTTGGCTCGGGCGCCATCTGGAGGCGGTCGTGGTGTCGCAGAACACCTACGATTTGGCGAGCCGAACGATTCCACGAGTTCTCGAGCAAGGCGCGGAGCTAGTCCGCAACGTAGTCGGCGCGGAAAATCAACGCGCGAAGAAAATCGAAAGCGAGATCCGGAAATTCAAGGAGAACACCGATATCGCGCGCGACCTAGTCGAGGTTTATCGGCCTTACATACAGGAGCTAGTTTACACATTTCATGGCGGAAATATTCGCGCGCTCTATGCGACGCTGAAGCCCGCCGACGCTGCGCATCATCCGTTTCGCCCCGACTTGATCGATTGGCACGACTACTGGCTCAACGTCCATCTGCCGGGACTGCGCCGCCACATTTTTCCGCAGCTCGACCTGCATACGCGCGGGCGCCCGAAATCCCTGCCGCGTCATCGCAACCTCGTCGACATGCTCGATCGTGCGGCAGAGCGTTATGGATCGCAGGTAGCAATGATCGCGCGGCGGCCCTCGGGCGAGCAGACGCAGACTACCTACCGCGAGCTTCGCGACAAGGCGCATCGGGGGGCACTGCTGCTCGCGACGCGCAACATCAAGCCGGGCGATCGAGTGCTGTTGATCGGCGAGAACTCGCCCGACTGGGTGCTCGGCTACTTTGCGATTCTATGTGCGGGCGCGGTCGCGGTGCCGCTCGATCATTTGATTTCCGCCGAGGAACTGGCGCCGATCTGCAAGATCGCCGAGCCGGCGGCCGCGCTTCGATCGAGCGCGGTGCACAAACGCCTCGGCGACGCGTTCGGCGATATGAACCGCAAGATTCTCCAGCTCGACATTGCCGAGCTGGGGCGACCGTTCATTTTACGTGGCGAAGCGAAAGCGCCGCCCGCCCAGCACGAACGCAAGGCGCTCGCCTCTCTGGTCTTTACCTCCGGCACCACCGGCGCGCCGAAGGGCGTGATGCTGACGCATGGGAATTTCGCCGCGGAGATCGCGATGCTCTCGCGAGTCTTCGTCCTCGGCGCCGATGACGTCGTGCTGTCGCTGCTGCCGCTTCATCATACGTTTGAGTTCACCTGCGGGATGCTGCTGCCGCTTGCGAGTGGGGCGACGATCGTCTACCCGCTGGAAATTGACGCGAAGACATTGTCCAGAACGCTTGCAGACGTGCGTCCGACCGCGCTGATCGGAGTGCCTGCGGTGTGGGAGGCGGTGCATCGGCGAATAGTTGACGAAGTCGAGGAGCGCGGGCCCTTCTACCACGCGGCGTTCGACAATCTGCGCGATCTCAATCGCCGGCTGGACGCGGGCTCCGGCCTCAACTTCGGTTCGATCGTATTTCGCCAGGTTCATTCCGCGCTCGGCGGGCGGCTTAAGTTGGCGGTCAGCGGCGGCTCCGCCCTGCCCCATCGAGTCGCGGATTTTTTCAATGATATCGGAATTCCGCTGCTCGAGGGTTACGGCCTGACTGAAGCCGGGCCGGTGCTCGCCGTCGCGCGACCCGACGAGGCGCACCAGGTAGGGTCGGTCGGCAAGCCGCTGACCGGAGTCGAGATCAAGCTCGATCCCGAAGGTGAATCGATCGGCGAAATCGTGGCGCGCGGGCCGAACGTGATGGCGGGTTACTATCGCAATGAGGCGGCCACGGCGGAAGTTATTCGCGACGGATGGCTTCACACCGGAGACCTCGGGAGATTTGACGGCGACGGGCGTCTGTATGTTGTCGGGCGTGCGAAGGAAGTCATCGTCGATTCCGGCGGCAACAACATCTATATAGACGAACTCGAAGAAGCCTACGGCCGTTCGCAGTACGTGAAGGAGATGGCGGTCGTCGGACTGAAGGTCGGTAAGGGCGAGCAGGTCGCGGCCTTGGTCGTGCCGGCGTATTCGCGCGGAGAGACCCGGCGCGCGGTCGAGGATCGGCTGCGCGGCGATTTCGAGAAAGTCGCGGGCGAGTTCGGCGCGCACAAGCGAATCAGGATTATCCGTTATGTCGATGCGGAACTGCCACGGACGCGCACCCGCAAAATCAAACGCAACGAGGTCGCCGCGATACTGCGCCGGATGCTCGACGTCCGGGTCAAAGATGTCGCGACTGACGCCGCCAATTCAGAAGTAGAAACCTGGCTCGCCGAGGCGCTGGCTATGATCGCGTCGGAGCCGGTCAATATCACTCCGGCGACGCGTCTGATCGAGGACCTCGGGCTCGATTCGCTCGCGCTGGCCGAGATCGGCGAGCTTATCGGCCAGCGTGCGGGCCGCGATATAGCTCCCGAGGAGATCGCCGACCTGCGCAGCGTCGCGGACCTGCAGCGGTTGTCTACGCAACCGAACGGAAACGGGCGCCAGCGGATGCCGTCCTACGCGAAGTTTGCCGAGCCGTACACATTTCATCTGCCGGCGCCGCTCAAATGGCTCGGGCGCGCGACAGTTCGTGGCGCCGAGCGGGCGATCTTCGACGGATGGCTGAAGCCGACAATTCTCGGGCGCGGCAACATCCCCGCAAATCGAAATTTTATCGTAGTCGCGAATCATTCGAGCCATCTCGACTTCAGCCTGGTCGGTTACGCGCTCGGTGCGATCGGCGACGATCTTCGGGTGCTCGCGGCCAAGGATTATTTCTTCAACACTCCGGCGCGGCGCTTTCTCGCGTCGAATTTTACGACACTGATGCCGTTCGACCGCGAACGCGCGCAACTCGAATCGCTCGAAGACGCGCTCGCCGAACTCGCGCAAGGAAGAAGCGTCCTGATGTTTCCCGAAGGCACGCGCTCAGCCGACGGCGAAATTCATGAGTTCAAGAGCGGCGCTGGATTTCTCGCGTTGCGCGCCAAGTGCGACGTGCTGCCGGTGCTGATTCGCGGCACTCACGACGTGATGGGCAAGGGCAGTCTCGTCCCGCGGCGTTCCGCGGTCGAAGTCCGAATCGGGGGCGCGATCACCGCCGCCGAAATACGCGATCTCGCCGACAGCTCCGAAGGCGCCGGCGCTTATCGCAAACTCGCCGACTTTATGCGCGACACGGTTATCGCGCTCGCCGGCTCGAATCGAAGACTACGATTATCCGCATCGAAGGATCTTCCCGCGCCCTCCGCGGTTCCTGAATCGTCGACGCCGGTGGTTGGCAAAGCCGAACGATCGCGCGAAAATCCGCGCGGACACGCCAAGGCTTAACGCACAAATGCCGGGCATTTCGGGGCAAACCGCGGTGGCGCTGGAATACCGGCCCCGCGGATGGTTACATTTGGGTTATGGTTGATTGGTTCAGCAAGCGGCACGATCACGATCCACGACCGACTCGAAACGGGCGGCGTCCGTCGGTCAGCGTGATATCCGACGAACTGCTGGTCGGCGAATATCCGGGGCAGGACGATATCGGCTGGCTGAAGGATACCTTTGGAATTGCTGCGGTGCACAATCTGCAGGACGACGAAGACTTGCGCCTGAATGGTCTGGATCCGACACTCCTGCGCAGTGAATATGACGCGCACGGAATCGATTATGTTCGCACCCCGATCCAGGACGGCAGCGCGGACGCGATGGCTGAGCGGCTCGAAATTGCGCTACACGAATTGCGCGAGCTGGTCGATTCGAGCGGGCGCGTCTACCTGCATTGCAACGCTGGAATGAATCGCGCGCCGACGCTCGCAATCGCGTTTCTGCGCGCGTATCGGCGGATGTCGCTCGATGAGGCGATGATGCTAGTCAAGAAACAACGCGCGTGCGGTCCCTTCATGACGGTGCTCGAAGATTATTTCGGACCGCGCGACTACAAGCCGGACAAATGACTTGACCTCACCAGGTGCAGCCGAAAGTTTGCCTCGCGCGATTCCGCGCCAGGCATTTCTCACGGTATGCGCCTGGGGCGTGCATCTCTACACGGCACTCGGCGCGGCGCTCGGCCTGATCGCGATTTTCACCGCGGCCCATGGCGACTATCGCGCCTCGTTCCTGGCAATGGGCGCCGCGACGATCATCGATTCGAGCGACGGCCCGCTCGCGCGGATGCTGATGGTCAAAATGCGAGTGCCGTCCTTCGATGGCGCACTGCTCGACAATATTGTCGATTACCTCACCTACACGGTCGCGCCGGTGTTCCTGATGCTCGAGGCGGGAATCATTCCGGGCTCGCGATGGGGCCTCGGGCTTGCGTGTTTCATCATGCTCGCGAGCGTCTATGGATTTTGCCAGACCCGCGCCAAGACTGACGATCATTATTTTCTCGGCTTCCCGAATTATTGGAACCTGGTCGCGTTCTACCTGTTCTGCCTCGGCTACGGAACTTTATTCAATGTGGCCGTCCTGTTGCTTCTCGGCGTGATGGTCCTCGTGCCGATGAAGGTACATATATCCAAACCGCACCGTGCCACTTCGGGCGATAACGCTGACGCTCGGAATAATCTGGGCGGTCATCACGGTCGCGATGCTCTTCATGTTGCCCGACAGTAAATCCCCTGATGCTGTGGGCGGCGCTGAGTTTCATCGCCTACTACTTCATTGCGTCGTTTATTCTCCACGCACGAGCCGCACTGAACGCGCGTACGTAGCAGCGTCGATCTGAATGCCTGAATCCATGCTCAATCGCGCGCCCGATTCATGGCTCGAGGTGATCGATTCCGATTCGCCGTTTCTACTGATCGCGCCGCACGGTGGACGCGCGGAGCCGCGCACTCGCTCACTGCTCAATCCGAAAGTAAACGACCTTCATACCGCCGACATCACGCGCACACTTGCGATTCGTCTCGGCGCGTCGGCGCTAATCAACATCGGGATGGATCGTAACCGGCTTGACTGCAACCGACTTTCGCAGATCGTCGAGCAGGCGCCGTGGTTGCTCGAGATGATCGCGGACCGAACCGCAGAGATTGTCGCCCGTCACGGCCACGCGATAGTGCTGCTCGTTCACGGATGGAACATAATCGAGCCGCGCGTCGATATCGGCCTTGGCTTGCGCAACATTGGCGGCGAACTCTGCCCGCCGGGCTCGGCCTGCGTCTCGGCGAGCGACGATTTCATCCACGGCCCCTTGACCGATCTGGCTGAGCGGCTGCGCGCGCATAACATCATGCCGAGCTATGGGATGCGCTATCCGGGCGGTGGCCTGCAGAATCTGTTGCAGGCATTTTCGTCGCGTCATCGCGAGAGTCCGATTGCCGCACTGAAGAAGATTTCCGAAACTTCCGTCGGCGGCGGCGTCGACGCCGTGCAACTCGAACTGTCCGTGGCGCTGCGGATGCCCGGCGAATTGCGCGCGCGATGCGAGGAAGCTATCGCGGCGGCATTCTCGCCAAACGGCTCTGCGCCGCGTCCGTCACCCGCTCGGATGGTCGTCAATCGCGCGCCGCGGCCGCACATCGCAAGGCCGGAAATCGGCGCCGCGGCGACGGGCGCCGCGCCAGGGCGAGTCGGTCTCGAGTTCTTCGATCCCATCGCGCGCATCGGCGCAATGGCGAGCTTCGATGTCGGCGGCGCGGGCATGGGCGCGCGAATCATGGTCCTGTTCGACAGCCGCCGCGCGGCACTGTTCACCGCCGAGGGCCGTCCGACGCGTTCGGAAAGCTCGGTCGCGCACGGGCCGCTATCGCTCACGCGCGAGGGCGATGCGATCGTCCTTTCGTTTCGCGGTCCAGCGGTGATCGTCCCTGATGCGACCGCGTACTTGAGTATCGAACGCGCGTTGGCATCGGGCCGGCTCGATCACGCGATGAACGTAGAAATCCGTTTCCAGATCGAATCTGGCCGCGGAGACACTGATTTCAACTTCGATCGAATTCTGTCGGTGTCCGCCGACTCGGCGGCGGCGCCCTCTTCGAGCGCCGCGTTCGGCCGAATTGCCGGAAGTGTCTGCGTCGACGGCAAGGCGCTGGCCGTGACCGGTTACGCGCGCGCCGGGATGTCCTTCACCGGACTGGGGCCGCAGAAGTTCTCCGCTCGACGAATGCTGTGGGCATGCTTCGAAGGAGATGGAGCGCCGCGCGCGCTTGAAGCTCGATCGGTCGAGACTGACGATGCGTTCCCGGCTCAGAGCGCGAGAATTCTTCGCGCCACCGGATGGTCTGCGTGCGAACTCCACGAACTCTCAATCGAGACCGCCTCTGTCGAAGAACCGCCTGAGAGCATTTCCGCGTCGATTGCCAATCCCGACGGATCGACGTTCGACTTCGAAGGCCGCGCCGAATGCTTCATCCCGCTTTCACGGCCAGGACCCGAACAATCACGCATCTATACGTCGCTTGGCTTCGCGAGCTTCCGCGCCGGAGCGCATCGAGGCGCTGGAATGTTCGAATATTCGCGCCGCGCCGAGTCGGTGATGACCGGCGTCAACGACCTCGAAGATTCTGATACGGATTGAGTCAGGCCGGCGTCTGTGCGGAGCGGGCGCGAGTCGCGATGATCGCTTCGACCTTGCTCGCGAGATCGATAAGGCCCTTGCCGGTCGGCGTGGATGCGTGCTCGCGGACGAACAGTACGCCGCGATCGCTGCTGTCGGCGAGGCGCGGCTCGAACGCCAGCCGCGCGATGATCGGCACTTTGTGCTCGCGCGCGACGCCGTGCAGATCGCCCTCCGGCCATAACGGCCTCACCGAGCGGCATCCGTCGCAATTGAATCCAATCATATTCTCGACGATGCCAACGATCGGCGCGCCGATCATGCTCGCGATTTCGAAGGCATGGCGCGCGGCATGGGCAGCGTGCTCCGACGGATGACTGAGCAGCAGCACGCCGTCGAGCGAAACCATCGCAGCGACCGAGTGAAGGCGATCGAGCCCGCTCGCGAGATCGACTATCAACAGATCCACGTTACCGAATTGAGTTTGTGCGAATAGTCGAGTCAGAGCTTCCGTGTAGCCGAGTATGGGCGAATTCAGTCGCGCAGGTGTGACAGCCTGACCGTCGTTTTCACCGTCAGTTTGTTCGTAGTGTTGCGCAAAGCTGATTGCCGGAGGCCTCGCCGCCGTTTAGCTGCGCGCTCGAGACCGTGCGCAAACCATGGGGCCCCGCGGCCGGCTCGATACCTTCGACCATCGGAAAATTTCGTTGCGGCTTCATCCCGAGCATCGCCGCGACACTCGGAGAATTGAGGTCCGCGTCGACGATCGCAACTTTCTTGCCCTTGAGCGCGAGCGCCGCCGCGATGTTCACGGCGACTACACTCTTGCCGACGCCGCCCCGAGCGCTCGCAAGCGCAATCGTCGCGCCTACGCCGGCCAGATTGGCGCGAATTCTTTCGCGCGAAAAAGCGAGATCGGCGTGCGGCCTGACCGCGCCATCCGTCTCAAGATCGGAAAATATCCGCATCAATCGGTCCCGCCCCTCGTATGCGATGTAAAATGGTCCCGCAAGCGACGCTGGTTAAGATGCTATGTTTGAAGGGTCCGGCAGACAATGCCTGCCGCAATCGCCCCTCAACCTGGCGGGATATTTTCGACGGATCGGGCTCAACTAGCGATCAGACGCTTTCGTCGTCGGCGTCGGTTGAACCAACCTTTCGATAGGCGTTGGGCTCGTCATCGTAGCGGCGCTGCGACTTGGCTTCGCGCTCCTGGTCTTGCTGGCAATCGCGGCAAAGCCTGGAAAACGGCATCGCAGTGAGGCGCTCCTCGGCGATCTCGAGGCCGCACGACTCGCAAACTCCATAGGTGCCGTCGTCGAGACGCTCGAGCGCCTCGTCAATCTGCAGCAGCTTCACGCGTTCGCGGTCCGAGAGGATGAAATTGATTTCGCGATCGCGCTCTTCGGACGCGAGATCGTAAGTATCCATGCCCTCGTCCTTGTTGCTCTCGCGTTCGGCGCGCAACTCCGAGTCGATGACGCCGAGCAGTTTCGCTTTGGTCTCGAGCAAGTTCTCGCGCGCGCTGGTCAGAAACTTCTTTCGGTCGGCGGCAACTGGTTTGCTGGTCATCGGATTTGCGACTCCCCGTATATTTAAGCGACCGCATCGGTCACGGTCGCATGCAAGTCGTAACTGAGCGCCTTGTCGATTCGTGCGCGGACAAATTCTCCAGCCTCGGCGTCGCCGGCAAGGAACACGGAGCCGTCGATTTCCGGCGCCTGGCCAGAGGTTCGTGCGCGTAGCCGGTTCGAGCGCCCAGGCATCGGGCCTTCGACCAGCACTTCCATTTCGCGTCCGACCAGGTCGTGATTCTTGCCCAGGGAAATTTCCGCCTGCGTCGTCATCAGTTCGGCGCGCCGGGCGCGCTTGATCCGTTCCGGCACCTGATCCGCCAGGTCGAAGGCGCTGGTGTTCTCTTCGCGCGAGTAAGTAAACACTCCCAGCCGATCGAACTTTTCGCTGCAAACGAAATCCTGCAGGCGCTGAAATGCGGCATCGGTCTCGCCGGGGAAGCCGACGATGAACGAGGTCCTCAGCACGACGCCGGGAATCCGCGCGCGAATCCGATCGAGCAGTTTAACCAGCGCGGCGCCGGAGCGCTCGCGGCGCATCGCACGCAAGATCGCATCGTCGGCATGCTGCAGCGGCATGTCTATATACTTGACCACCTTGGGAAGCTCGGCGATCGCGTCGAGCAACTCGGCACTCACGAAGTTCGGATAGCAGTAGAGGAGCCGAATCCAGCGGAGTTCCTCGACGGCTGAAAGTTCTCGCAGCAACGCGGCGAGCGACGACGGCGAATCGAGGTCGCGGCCATATGCGGTCAAATCCTGCGCGATCAGATTGATCTCGCGAACCCCGGTGGCCGCGAGATTGCGCGCCTCCGCCACCAAATCGGCGAGAGGGCGGCTCTCATGCAGTCCGCGAATCTTCGGAATGATGCAGAAGGCGCACTTGTGATTGCAGCCTTCGGAAATCTTCAAGTAAGAGGTGAAGAAATCTCCGGTCTTGATTCGCGGGATCGCGGCGGTCGGCAGCAAGTGAGCCGCGCCCGCGTACGGAATCGGGCGGTTCTCCGGAGACTCGGTGCGGCGCAGCAATTCCGGCAGATCAAGAAAATTACCGGTGCCCACGAAGACGTCTACTTCCGGCATCGTCGCTGCGAGTTCCGTGGCGTAGCGCTGCGACAGGCATCCCGCGACGACCAGCCGCTTCCCCGCGCCGCGCTTCTTTACCTCCGCAGCCTCGAGGATCGCGTCGATCGATTCCTTCTTCGCCGCCTCGATAAACGCGCACGTGTTCACCAGCAGCACCTGCGCCTCTTCGGGATCGAGCGTGATCTCGAAGCCGGCCGCGCTCAGCGCGCCGAGCATCAGCTCGCTGTCGGCGAGATTCTTGGGGCATCCAAGCGTGAGTAGATGAACTTTTTCCATGAGCGAAGCGCGAAATTACGGGGCCTTTATAAATACTCGCCGGATAGAGGCGAGGCAAACGCGGTTGCGAGAGTTAAGCGTAGCGCGTCGTCGTTGAAGTACTTCAGGGCGCAGAAGGCGCTGTCACAATATCAGCGCCAGTGGGCGCTTTGAATGCGAAAGTCGAATCGGGCAGCTCGACGTTATTGTGGATGTCGGTGAAATCTACTTTGGTCACGTCGCCAAGCTGATCGGTAATCGTCAAGGTCATCAAGTTGTAGCTTTTCGGATCGAGCCCGATCTCAATCTTATAGCCACCGGCCTTCGCGTCCAACAGCAATTGAATGAGACCGTCGGACGCCGGCGAATTCGCAAACTCGGCCTTGAAGTCGCGGTTGATATTTCCCATTCCGAGCAGGAACGAAGTCGCGCTGCTCGATTTGAGCGCCTGCTTGAGCGGAGTCTCGACGACCTGGTTGAGCTCCGGGTCGTAGCTGTAGAGCATGTCGCCGTCGCTCACGATCGTTTGCACTTCAGGCGCCGCGAACTCCCATCGCATCCGGCCCGGCTTGCGGAACGAAACGACACCCGAGCGTTGGCGTTTGGGCGCGCCGACCGTAGTTATCTCCTCGTTGAATTTTGCCGAGAACGAATTCGTGTCGCGGTAATGGCGCTGCAGGCGATCGAGCACCTGCTTCAGGCCGCTGCTGCTTGCCGGCGCGCTGACCGGCGTAACATTTTCGGCATGAGTAGGGGTGCCGACCGTCAACGCCAGCGCAATCGCAAGAAAAATCCCGCTCCTCATCCTTTCTATGATCGACGCAAATGAGCCGCCACGCAATTCGCGATCAATGCGCGCCGCGCAGCCGGACTTCGCGCGGTTTGGCGCCATCGGCGGGCATCACGATATTCTCGCGCTCCATCTGCTCGACCATTCGCGCCGCACGGTTATATCCGATCCTCAGTCTTCGCTGGATCATCGAGATCGACGCCTGATTCGTTTCCATGACGATTCGCACCGCCTCATCGTACATCTCGTCCTGCATTTCCGCGCCGAGGCCGCCACCCTCTTCCTCGCTCGGCGGCTTGGTGTCGAGAATCTCCATCCGATACTCGGGCGCGCCCTGCTCCCGCAGGAAATTCGTAAGCTTGCGAATCTCATGCTCTCCAACGAACGGGCCATGCAGACGGCGCAGTTTCGCGCTGCCCGGCGGCATGAACAGCATGTCGCCCGCGCCAAGCAGACGTTCGGCGCCAATTGAATCCAGAATCGTGCGCGAATCGACTCGCGAAGTAACCTGCAACGAAATTCGCGCCGGCAGGTTAGCTTTGATCAGCCCGGTGATCACATCCACCGACGGACGCTGGGTCGCCAGGATCAGATGGATACCGGCCGCACGCGCCTTCTGCGCCAGCCGCGTGATATCGCGCTCGACGGTCTTGCCCTCGCTCAGCAGCAAATCGGCGAGCTCGTCGATCACGATTACGATCTTCGGCAGCTTGCGATGCTCGATTGCGCCGACGGCCGGCTCGTTCGGGTCGTCCGACGCGGGCGCGCTCTGCCCGGCCATCTTCAGTTGTGCAATCGATACGCCCGAGGCTAGCGCCTGGTTGTAGCCGTCGATATTGCGCACGCCGAGCTCGCGCATCCTCAGGTACCGATTCTCCATCTCCTGGGTCGCCCACAGGAGCACCGACGCCGCCTTTTGCGTATCGACCACCACCGGCACCAGCAGATGCGGAATATTTTCGTACACCGACAATTCGAGCATCTTGGGATCGACCAGGATCAGGCGCACGTCGTCGGCGGTCGCGTTGAACAGAATCGACGCGATCATGGTGTGAATCGAGACCGATTTCCCGGTTCCGGTCGCGCCCGCGATCAGCAGATGCGGCATCTTGGCGAGATCGGCCGCCACCGGCCGTCCGGCGATATCTTTGCCCAGCGCGATCGTAAGCTGACTCTGCGCGGCGACAAATTCCTCGGCCTCGAGAATCTCGCGCAGGTAGACGCGCTCGCGCTTTCGGTTCGGCACCTCGATTCCAACCACCGCTTCGCCCGGCACCGGCGCCTGGATTCTCACTGCGGCCGCTCTGAGAGCCATTGAGAGATCATCGGATAGATTTACAATTTGACTGACCTTGATTCCGGAGCCCGGCTCGAACTTGTACATCGTAACCACCGGCCCCGGCTGCACCTCGACCACCCGTCCTTCCACGCCGAAATCCGCGAGCTTCTGTTCGAGTACTCGCGCGCTGCGTTCGAGCTGGCCCTCATCGACCTGGGTATGCTCGGCTGGCGGCAGATCGAGCAGCGATTGCGGCGGAAGTTTGTAGGCGCCCTTCTGGCGCGGCTTCATCGCGGCGGCTTTATCGCGCTTCTCGCGCGCGTCTCGCGACGACCCGTCGCGCAGCTCGAGCAGCCTGACCTTGAGCGGCGCCGGCTTGCCGTTGACGTGATCGGCGCCGACTTCATCGTCAAAGTCGAGCGCGAATGGAACCCGAGTGTCGCCGGCTGCGAGACCGGATTCGTCGGAGCGGCGGCGGCGAAGTCTACTCGAGACGGTCGAGACGAGTTCGGTCGGCGCGCGCTTGAGCATCAATGCGAGTCCGCAGATGAGTCCGAGCGCCACCGCGATCATCCCGCCGGCAACGTTGAGCGAGTCGTTCAGTTGAGTCGCTGCGATAGAGCCGATTTGGCCGCCGGTGCGGCTGTCGTGGAGATTTCCGAGCGCGGCCGCGGTTGCAAGCGCCGCGATCAGCATGATTCCGCCGGCTATCTCTCGCGCGATCGTGACCAACGACTTGCCCGTCCATACTCGATGCGCCAGCCACGCGACCAGGATCATTGCGGTGTACGACTGGTAACCAATGAAGTCGTCGAGCGCAGAAGCAATCGCGGCACCGACCGGTCCGCCTAGGTTCGGACGTTGTCCGATATCGACGCTTACGAGGCTGACGGTTCCGAACGCGGCAAACGCAAGCAGTGCGAGTGCGCACAATTCGCGCGCGATACGGCTGCTCGCCGCCGACACAATCGAAACAGGTTCCGCAACCGGCGGCGCAGCGGGCAATTCGACCGGGGTTTTGGTGTTGCGCGCGATAGCGTCACACCTCCGTTACGTACGGGATTACCAGCGGACGCTTGCCCAGCTCATCGCTGAAGTAATGCCGAATCGCGCGAACGATCTCCTCTTTCACCCGCGGCTCGCTCGCGCGCAGCGGCCCGCCCATCGCGGCCAGCCGCCGCGTCAATTCCTCTTTCACCCGACGCATGTGCGCCGAGGTGCCGTCGCCGCTGACCAGTCCCCGCGAGATCAGGTCAGGCCCCGCGATGACGCGCCCGGTTTTCGACGACAGAACGAGAAAAGCCGTCACGATTCCGTCGCGCGCGAGCACTCGACGCTCGCCGATCACGGCGGGGTCGCCAGCCTCTAATCCTTCCAGGATGACCCGGCCCGCTTCGACTGTTGCGCCGCGATGCGCTTCGCCGGCATTGACGATCAACGAATCGCCGTCTTCGAGTAGGAAGCAATTTTCCTCCGGGATTCCAGCCCCGATCGCGAGCTCGACGTGGCGCTTCAGATGACGATATTCACCGTGGATGGGAACGAAGCATCGCGGCTTCGTCAGCGTGATCAACTCCGTCAGTTCGTCCTGGCACGCATGCCCCGAAACGTGAACCGGCGCGACCGCGTCGTAGACCACCTCGGCCCCCTGACGATAGAGCCGATTGACCAAAGTGTTGATTGTGCGCTCGTTGCCCGGGATAAAGCGCGACGACAGCACCACCATGTCGCCCGCCTCGATTCGCACCCGCGGATGCGAGTCCGACGCGAGCTTGGTCAGGGCGGAGAGCGGTTCGCCCTGGCTTCCACTGGTCAGGTAGCTCAGGCGATTGCCGTCGATAAACTCCGCTTCGGCCGCGTCGACGAACATCGCTCGCGCAAACGGCAGCTGGCCCGTCTCGAGACCCAGCCGCACGCTCTCTGCCATCCTGCGTCCCAATGGAACGACCCGGCGCCCGAACTCGCGCGAGACTTCCACGACCTGTCGAATACGATGCAGATGCGAGGAAAATGCCGACAGAAAGAACCGCCCGCGCGCACGCGAGGTCAGTTCGCGCAGCACCGGCTTGAGCGAGCTTTCCGAACCGGAGCGGCCCGGCCGTTCAACGTTGGTCGAATCCGAAAGCAGAATCGCGACGCCCTCTGCACCCAGCTCCGCGAAACGCTCGCGGTCGAACATCTCACCGTCCACCGGCGCTTCGTCGATCTTGAAGTCGCCGCTATGGACGATCGTTCCTGCCGGGGTGCGAATCGCCAGCGCAATCGAATTCGGAGTCGAATGAGTGACCCGGATCGGCTCGATTTTGAACGGACCCGCCTCGAGAATAGTCCGCGGTACAAGGGTTCTCAGGTTCGTTCCGTCAAATTCACTTTCGATCAGACGCCGCCGCACGAACGCAAGCGTGATGTCGGTTCCATAAACAGGCACGTTGAACCGACGCAGAAGATGCGGCAGCGCCCCAATGTGGTCCTCGTGCGCATGGGTCAGAACTACTGCCTCAATCGCCACGTGACTGCGCTCGAGCCAGGACATGTCGGGAATGAAAGTCCCCATCCCGAGCGCGGGCTCGTCGGGGAACATCACGCCGCAGTCGATCACAATGGCCCGCCCGGCGCATTCTATCGCCATCAGGTTCAGGCCGATCTCGCCCAATCCGCCGAGGGCAACAATTCTCACCGGAGTGGTCGTAGCAGTGCTTTCCGCCATCAACTATCCTGCCTCCGCACCGTGGCGAATTATATCGGTGCTCAACGGGCTGGGAAAGCCGATGTTGACAGGTGCTGAGCCCCGCCTTGCCTTGAGTACGAGGCGGGACTACTTTCCAAAAGTGAGGTGGAGAGCATGGCGGCGTCGGTAAACAAAGTGATTCTCATCGGCAATCTCGGACGCGACCCCGAGACTCGCTATACAAACTCGGGCAGCTCGGTTACAAACTTTTCGATCGCGACCAAGGAAAGTTTCGCCGACAAGAGCGGCGGACGTCAGGAACGCACCGACTGGCACAACATCATCGTGTGGGGCAAACAGGGTGAGGCGTGCGCCCAATATTTGAAGAAAGGCAGCCCCGTGTACGTCGAGGGGCGCATCTCGTATCGCGAGTATGAAGCCAAGGACGGAACCGGCAAGCGCAAGGTCACGGAGATCGTCGCGATGCGCGTGCAGTTCCTGAGCTCGCGGGGCGGCGCTGTGGGTGACGACGCGGGAGACTCCTCGCGCGGTCGCGCACCGGCAAGCGTCGGAGGCGGCGGCGACGAAGTCGCGCCGATGGACGACGAAGATATCCCGTTCTAGATCTTCTCGCTTTTATAAAACAAAAGGACCGCCACGAATGGCGGTCCTTTGTTTTTCGATCTACCTCGATTAGCGCAATGCGGCTAGCCGAGATTTCTAGTCACGGCCTTCACTGCGTTCCTGCGCTTCGTGCTGCTGATGGGCGGCTTCGACCGCGTTGCCGGCGCCAGTAGCCTCGTCGCGAACTTCACGGCCCTTGCTGTCGATCTTTCCGGTCATGGTATGCGGCCGGGCCTCATTGGCTTCGTGCTCGCGATGCACCGCGACTGCGGAGTCCTTCGCACCGACGGCTTCGTTTTTCACTTCGTCGGCTTTCTCATCTGCTTTCTGCTCCATCGTGACCTGCGCCAGCTGGATGCCTACGCCCTTCTTGGAGGCCGCGGTGCTCTGCTGCGCCTTCGACGGGATCGACGCGCTCGCAAGGCAAGTAAAGGTACCGAGAGAAATCGCCAGCGTAGCGCCGAGGACAATTTTTCCGGTTGATAGCTTCATAAAATCAGGCCTCCTTAGCCCATTGCCAAGAGAGGCAGCAAGAAGCGTTCCAGCCAAGAAATATAAGGGATTTTTATGTATCAGCTAAACATTTCGTAAGGACATTTTCGATTTTCCACGGAAACAATTACCTGATTGCAACTTAGTGCCACTGGGGACCAATTCGTCTGAGCCGCGGCGGTTCAGGTAGCGGATTGCCTTCGGCTCTGATTGCAACCTCGATGAACTGCGCCAATGCGATGCGCATCTCGCCGAGCGCGATTCCCATGTGTTCGTCGGGAACCGAATCGAGTTTCGCACGCGCCTTATCGTATAGCGACCGCGCACCTTCAAGATTTCCGCGCTGAGCATGCAGAATCGCGACCGCAGCCTGGATCAGGCCCTGGTAGAAGAGCTTCACCTCGCCGTCCGAGCGTTTCCAGATTTCCTCCCACGCCTCATGGCACTCGAAGAAGCGGCCCTCATTGAAGAGGTCGATTCCCAATTCGAAAAAATCCGTATGCGAATGTTTCACGCGAAACGTCGGTTATGGTTCAGAGGAGGGAAAAGGCGACGTGGCGCCCAAAAGGCAAATCGCATCGACGCCTCACGAATTCTCTCAGGCGCCGTGGCGGAGCAAGCGCCCCGGCGAGGCGCCGGTCTGGATTCCGTCGCGCATTGTGACTTCGCCGTTGACCAGTATGTGCTCGTAGCCATCCGCTTTGCGGACTCGGCGCCATTCGCCGCCCGGCAGATCGTGCGCGATCTCGACGGGACGCATCGCGAGTTTTTCGTAGTCGTAGACTACGATATCGGCAGGTGCATTCTCGCGGATCACTCCGCGATCGCGGAAACCCGCGCATAGCGCGGGGAGAGCGCTGAGCCGCCAGTGCGCGTCCTCGAGACTCAGCATCTGGCGGTCGCGCACCAGGCCCGCGAGGAATTCGGTCGGATACTGCCCGCCTGTGAAAAACTTGGTATGCGCCCCGCCGTCGGAGACGCCCGGAATCAAGTACGGGTAGTCGAGCATCTCCTTCATGTAGTCCATGTTCTGGTTGGGGCCGGGCGCGTAGAACTCGGTGCGAAGATCGTCGGCGACCGCCAGATCCAGCATCGCATCCACCGGATGCTTTCCGGTACGCTCGCCGAATTCGCGCAAGGTGAGACCTTCGTACTCCTTCATGTCGTCGCGCGCGATCTGGGTGACATAGATTTGATCGAATTCGTCGGTTATGACTCGCGGCAGGCGCATCTTGAGCGCGTGGCGGCGCGATGGATCTGCGAGTTTCGACTTGCGCTCAGCCCCGGTGCCCGTGGTCGCGTCGCACCACGGCTGGGATTCGTCGAACAGGTTCCAATCCACAAATGTGAACGCCATCCCCGTGTCGCTGGTGACGGCCTGCCCATACACGCGCAACCCGCGCTGGCGGCAACTCTCGAGCCACTGGATTTGCCCGCGATGTATCTGTGGATGCGAATCGCGCGGCTGCACCACATTGTACAGCACCGGCCGTCCACTCAACCCGGCGAGCTGCTCGAAGTGATTGAGGTCGTGCATCGGATCTGCGCTGACCAGCGTCATCTGTATGAAGCCCTCGTTACGCCGTCCGAGCACTCGCGCGAGGGCGAGGCACGTCTCGTCGGCCATCAGATCGGAGACCATCGGCGTGCCGTCGAAGTCGCGCTGCACACAAGCCGGGCCTTTTGGATCGAGCCGCTGCGCGGACCATCCGCAGGCGCCCGCATCCATCGCTTCGTCGAAGAGCCGGCAAATCTCGCGCGTCTCCTCTTCGGTCGGCGGACGGGATTTGGCCGCTTCCAAGCCCATCACCCAAGTCAGCAGCGGCGATACTGGAACGTATGGAAGAACGTTCACCGCCTTGGGTCGGCGATCGACGCTGTCGAGAAATTCCGGAAAGGTGGTCCAGTCCCACGGCATCCCGGCCTTCATCGAGGCGTAAGGGATCGCCTCGACGCGGGTCATCGTGAGCATCGCGCGCTCGCGGCCCTCAGGATGCACAGGCGCGAAGCCGAATCCACAATTACCGATGACCACCGAGGTGACGCCGTGCCAGCTCGAGATCGAGCAGTACGGATCCCAAAAGAGTTGCGCGTCGTAATGGGTATGCAGATCGACAAATCCGGGAGCGACAATCATGCCCGACGCGTCGATCGTCTCGGCAGCATCGGTGGAGCGGAGCCGCCCGATGCGCGCGATACGGCCGTCCTTGACGCCGACATCGCCACGAAATCGCGGCATCCGGGTTCCGTCGACGATCATTCCATCGCGAATGACAAGGTCGAACTCCGTCATGGCCCAACCTCCAGGCAGCTGAAGCGCAAATCAGCTTGGCTTTCGGAAGTTCGCACCGAACTGAGCGTCAAGTCAAATCGAAAGAGGCATGTCCCACAGCTCATCTGCGCTCATACTTGGAATCGTGATCCGGGTGGAGAAAGATCAATCGTAAGAGATTCCCGTCGACGCACGCGACTGCACGAACGCGCTGGCTGAGGCAGATCGAATAGACCTTGCCGGCGCCGCTACCTTCAATTCGTCACTGCTTGACCGTGCCGGGTTCTAGTTCGACGCCAACTGGGACCAGTACGCGCACGACCATGTTGTAGAAGGCGACATTCTGTACCAGCTCCATGATTCGTCGCGTGTCGAGAAATGACTTGAGTGCGTTCCAGGTCGCATCGCTCACGCGCACATTGTTGGTCGCTTCGACCGCATAGCGAATAACGGCGCGCTCATCGTTGCTGAAATGCGGAGACTTCTCGAAGTCGGCGAGCGCCTCGAGCTGCTCGCGTGTGACGCCGACCCGCCGCGCGATATTCCAATGATGCACAAACTCGTATTGCGCATCGGTTAGACGGCCGACGGTTACGATCGCGAGTTCGCGGAGCTTTGGGTCGAGCGCGGTCTTGTTGCGCAGCTCTCCGCCGAGCCCAAGGAACCGCCTCAGCAGATTCGGCGTATGCGCCAGCGTGCGAAAGATATTACCGACTGTTCCGCCGCGCTCTGCCGCCAGATTATCGAAGATCACGCGGTCTGCTTCGGGGAGATCGTCACGATTCAAATACGGAACGCGCGCCGCCATCAGGGTGCCTCCTTGAGATGAAGATGATCCTGCGGCGACACTAAATGAGGCGGTGCGAGTTGGGCAAGAGACGGACAGCTAGGTCTTCGCGGCGCGGGACTGGCTCACTTCATGGTCGTAGCCGGGAACGATCGCCTTGACGAACGCGTTCTCAATGAACTGCCCGATAGCCTGCCATACGCTGATATTTGGAGTGTTGACCGGGCCGGAGATATCGACTTTGGTGGCGACCTGCTCTGTCGATCGATTCTTCAGAAGCTTGGCCGCGCCGCCCAGGACCATTTCGTACGCCTGGTGAAGGATGGGTTTCTTCTTGTCCTTTTGCGGGTCATAGACTTTTACGTCGGTGAAGATCGGCTTCACGTAGCCGGTCATATAGTGATTCTTCATCGACATCTGGGTGTAGATCGAGACGTGCCCAGACGCCACGTCGAATTTTCCATAGGCGCGCAGAAAATCGTTCAGCGACGTCAGATCGGTATTGACGCTGGTCAGATCGAAATTGAAATCGGGACCGTTTTTTTCCGGCCGCAAAACTCCAGTCATCGTAGTATCGCCCGAGCCCATCAGCTTGCCGGTCAAGCTCAGATTGGCCGGACCGGTGCTCAGATGGTTGGAAAGGTTTCTGGCCTTGAGATTCAGGTTGGTCACCGCAAGTTTGAAGTGCGGATTCGACGCGTCGTCGATGAACTTCAATTCACTGTGCACAAGACTCACCTGGTGAACGTCCAATACGGTGTCCGGCGCGTTGGTGACCTTGGCGGCGGTGGTCTTGACGATGTTCATCCGCTGCGTTTCGGCGCTTGCGGTCTGCGAGGTGTGGACGTAGTCGAGATGGACGCCGTCGGCGGTGGCTTCGTCTACTTCGTATCTTCTGATTTGCCGGTTGTATTCCATCTGGCCTTTGCTCGTGAAGGTACCGCCGTAGACGTGGAAGTTCGCGCGTTGAAGCTCCGGCTCGAATTCCTTCAGCGGTATATTCTCCACCCAGTATTGGGCCAGCAATCCGGGCAGCGGCTTTTCGAGAAAGTTCCCTTTTCCATCAATAGTCATTCGCCCTTTCTCAAATACAACCGACTCCGCATGGAACGGCGATGGATATTCCTGGTCACGGTAGTGAATATTGCGAATGTTATCGGCGCGGAACGAAAGGTCCGTCAGATGGAGCGGCCGCTCGGGGTCGGTATCGATATAGGTAAACTCGCCGTCGCGAATTCGGAACAGGTTAATCTTGAATGGGTACACGGCCTGAATCGCGTCCTGCCATCCCTTTTCGGTAAGCGGTATTGAACTCGCTTTCTCCGCTCGCAATTGGATGAGATTGATATGTACGTGCGGATGAGTGAGCAACAGATCGGCGACCACGCGGCCGGAAAAAATCTCACGCCACTGAATGTGAAACCCCATCTTCGGGATATCGGCTACCGGCGGTTTCGGATGGGTATCCTGGATGACGATCAGGCCGAACAGCGTCAGCGATCCGTTCAGCAACTGAACATGAGCACGACTCAGATTCGTGTGATAGCCGACCAGGTTCGAATTCATCTGCGCCATCACGCGCGTCCGGACCATCGAATCGAGAAAGAAGGAGACGACAAAGATCAAAAGGATGATCGCCGCGATCGTGCCGAATACCCAGTTGGCGGCGCGCGACCCGCGCGGCGGCGGACTGTGGACAGACTCGGTGTTTTCCATCCGATTCGAGGTATCGAGCGCCGTTCCCATCTTGATGACCTTTATCTGGTCGAAACAGCAAGATCGGTACCGGTGTATCGACGCGCGAGAATTGACACTACTGCGAGCGCCAATCAGTTCCTTCGTGAACGGGACGCGAGGCGGGCAGACCGCGTCGGTAATTTTGACTGGAGCTGAGTCTAGGCAAACAGCATTTCGGACATCGCGCCGCCCGGCGGAATCATCGGCATCACCGCCTCTTCCTTCGGGATCACGACGTCGATCAGCACCGGCCCCGGCGTGGCGAAAGCTTCCTTCATCGTGGCAACGAGGTCTTTCGATTTTTCAATCCGAAAGCCGCGGGCGCCGTACGCGTCGGCAAGCTTGACGAAATTCGGCACCGACATCGCGGAGTATGAATATCGCTCGGCGTAGAACTTCTCCTGCCACTGGCGGACCATCCCGAGAAAATAATTGTTCAGGATGATCACCTTGATATCGACATTGTACTGAACCGCAGTGCCAAGCTCCTGGATGTTCATCTGGATCGATCCGTCGCCGGAAACCACGACGACTTTCTTGTCCGGCGCGGCAAACGTCGCACCGATTCCGGCCGGCAGCCCGTAGCCCATCGTGCCGAGTCCGCCCGAAGTCAGCCACGAGCGCGGATTCTCGAAGGGAAACATCTGCGCTACCCACATCTGATGCTGCCCGACGTCAGTAGCTATTATGCAGTCGCCCTTAGTGAGATTGTGCATTTCCGCTATCACGTCGAGCGGAGAGACGCTCTCGCCACGGTTGCCGTTTTCGTAGAGCGGCTTTTCCTTCTGCCACTTGAGGATCTGCTGATGCCACTTCGCCCACTCGGCGCGCCGCTTGCCCATACTCTCGCGGCCCTTGATCGTAGTGAGCATCTCGGTGAGCACCGACTTGATATCTCCGACAATAGGTATATCGACCTTGACGTTCTTCGAAATCGATGACGGATCGATATCTATATGGATAATCGTCTCGGCCTTCGGAGCGAACTCTGAAATCTTGCCGGTGACGCGATCGTCGAAACGCGCACCGACCGAGATCAGGCAGTCGGTGTTGCAGACCGCGGTGTTGGTGCCGTACGAGCCGTGCATCCCCAGCATCCCGAGCCGCAGCGGATCGGAAGCCGGAAAGGATCCAAGGCCCATCAAGGTTTCGGTTACCGGAATCCCGAGTCCTCTGATCAGTTCGCGCAGCTCGGACGCGGCGCCCGACCATTGTACTCCGCCGCCGACATAGAAAAGCGGGGTCGAACTTTTTTCTATAGCCTCGATCGCGCGTTCGATCTGGCGCGGATTTCCGCGAATCGTCGGCTTATATCCGCGCAGATCGATTTTGTCGGGATACTTAAAAACGTGCTCGGCCTGCTGCACATCCTTGGGCAAATCGACCACCACCGGCCCCGGACGCCCGCTGCCGGCGATGTAGAATGCTTCCTTGATTATCCGCGCGATGTCTTTGACGTTCTTGACCAGGAAATTGTGCTTGGTGCAGGGCCGCGTTATCCCGACGAAGTCGGCTTCCTGAAAAGCGTCGTTGCCGATCATCGTAGTCGGCACCTGCCCCGACAGTACGACCATCGGCGTGGAATCCATGTAAGCGTCGGCGATGCCGGTGACGGTATTGGTGGCGCCCGGGCCCGAGGTGACGATGACGACGCCGGGCCGTCCGCTGACGCGGGCATAGCCTTCGGCCATGTGGGTGGCGCCTTGCTCGTGACGGACGAGAACGTGCTTGATTTTCGAGTCGAGGAGCGCGTCGTAAGTGGGCAAAATAGCGCCGCCGGGGTAGCCGAAGATTACGTCAACGCCTTCGGCAATCAGGCTCTCGATCACGATTTGTGCTCCCGTGAGTTTTTTCATGCAGAGATTTTTGACCAGCTCATTTGCGGATTGAGCCTTCAAAAGTACACTACCGGCGGATGGCGGCACAACTTGTGCCTCTGCGCACGCTTCGATGTCTCAGTTTCAGGATTCCGCTACTCTCGAACGCATGAAAGTTCGAGTCCTCGAACGCATCCAGATTGTTCCTCGCAGTCCGGCCGAAACCTTCAGGTTTTTCTCCAATCCCCGCAACTTGCAGCGGCTGACACCGCCGCTTCTGAAATTCAAGTTTCTCTCGACTCCGCCCGAAGTCGTTCAGCCCGGAGTGGAGATCGACTACCAGATCATTCTCTACGGCGTGCCGGTACATTGGCGGACGCAAATCGAGGTCGTCGAGCCGCCGCGAAAATTTGTCGACGTTCAGGTGAAAGGCCCGTACGCGCTATGGCGGCATAGCCACTCGTTCAGGGATCTCGGCGGTGGCAAAACTGAGGTGAAGGATCGCGTCGAGTATGCGATGCCGCTCGGCCCGCTCGGCGATCTCGCGCATTACCTGTTCGTCGCGCGGAGCCTGGGCGATATCTTCGACTTTCGCAGCCGCGAACTCGCCGCGATCATGGGTAGCTAGCCGACACCGCCCGTATAGCAAATTAGTAATGCTTCGCCGCATCCTGATTTGGTTCGTACTCGCCGCCCTATACTTGTGGTTCTTCGGCGTTCAAACCGCGATCGTATTGGAAGAGCATTATTTCGCCTGGAAGTCTCCCGCGATGTGGGCGGTTCCTGTCCAACTGGCGGACACTTCCGTTTCTGAATCACCGGGCCGAAACCTTTCCTATCTCGGATGTGAGTTCGAGGTTCCGTGGAACGATCTGGACGAGCAGAAAACTCACCGCGTGGGGACTGGAACGTGGCAATTTATCGCCTTTCATTCGGGACGGCGCATCGTTTTAGTGACGAGTCCAGCCAACGAGCGCGTTAATGCATTGCCAATATTCGGCCAAAAGCTCGATGCAGAAACCATGAGAAAGCTGAGAATTCTCTATGGTGAGGATCCCCTACACTCCGATTACGCTTTCACCCGCGCTGCTCTTGAGATGACCCCCGGCAAGATCTCGATTTTCTCATCGCGGAAAGAAGCCGCTCTGTCCATGGTGCTGTTGTTTTTCAAGCCAGTCATGTCGCGCGATGCGGAGTCGGGAATCTATTTTATTCAGACGAAGAATTTTCAGGGATTCCAATATGGAAACCCGCAAGCCCGGCCGTCCGAAATAGTCGACGAGCTATATTCAGACCATGCGCGCCTCGAGTTCACCTTTCCGTGCAAGGGCGCGGGGAGCGTCGGCTGCGTGTCGCAGGCCGAAATCAACCGCGTCATCCAGTCTGCGCGAATAGACCGTTAGCGCTCACATCGGGAACTAGTAGTGCTGCGCGGGAGCGAACTGGCCGGCGCCCTCTTCCGTTCCAACTACTTCAAAGTTCTGACCCAGCGGTGTGAACATGCCCTTTACGGTCATGGTCTGGCCCGGTTGTATTTTCTCGAAGGTGTCCTCGCCGATTCCGGTGACCTTGAAATTCGGATTGAACTGACGCACGAGCTGCCAGACATCCGGCCAACGGATCTTGCCCCGTGGATCGTCGACGTAGGCGTCTTTCAATCCGAACTTGTAGCTCTTTCCGTTCACACCCATCGTGACGGTTTGCGCATCACCGAAAATCTGCCCAGGCGCGGGCTTCGTGATCACCAGCGTGGTGGGAATCGGCATCCCCATCGCGCGGAATTGCGCATGCGCAGTCCCGACAGCGGCGAGCATGAGAACTGCGATCGACAAGGTCGCAGCGATCGAAAGCGTGATTCTGTAGTTAGATGTTTTCATAGGATGAGACTTCTTTTGCTCCTTGCAGATCCGATCATAGGTAGACCGCCCGCAATCAAGCAAGGAGACATTGTCGCCCGAACCTAACTGTTGTAAGGTGGCAAAAATCGTCGTTCCAAATTCGACGCAAATGCCAACGCCGCATCCAGTGCGGAAACTAGAGACGCGGCCGAACGTGACGCCGCGAAACCCGGAGTAATCCATGCTCTCATCACGGCGGATCGTTGCAGGCACGTTATTCGTGGCAGCGCTGGTATGCCTCGGATCGGCACGCGCCCAGGTCAAACCCGGGGACGTGATCACGAGGGACAACGCGGCCAGGGTGGCCAACCTGGTGAGCCCCGGCAATTACATACTGGTGCAGCAGGGGATGCAGATGCGGATCGTGCCGAGCGACAAGCTCGAGTGGCCGCCGCCGTTCAAGACCGCTACCGAGAAATATTCGCCGCAGGTGCAACTTCTGCCCGACGGCACGCTTAAAAATTACATCGCAGGACAGCCGTTTCCACTGGTCGATCCTAACGACCCCCAGGTTGCGACCAAGATCATGTGGAATTTCAGCTACCGGCCGCTTTACAGCGACGACATCGACATGCGCTATCCCGAAATTGCCAGCTTCGACAAGAACAGCAAGGGCGAGCCGCTGAGCTACTTCACGGTCGGGCATTTTGCTTTCTACAATAATATCGGACGAATCGAAGTGCCTCCGATACCCACCGATCCCAACGCCGCCGCGAGCGGCGTGCGCTATCGCTTCGGCTTCTACCCGTTCCTTGAGCCGTCGTCGTTGCGCGGTTATGGATTGGTGCGGCTACGGCACATCGATCCGAACATCGAGGACAACGTCTGGGTCTTCAATCCGCAGTCGCGCAAGCTGCGGCGGCAATCAGCCGCGGTGCTGTCTGACGCGATTGGCGCACTGCCCGGCTTCACCGGCGGCGGCGGAGGCGGCCCCGGACGGGGCGCGGGCGGATTGGGGTCGTCAGGGTCCGCATTTGCAAACACGCTCGACCCGGATTCGTACTTCGGATTCTCGGCGAAGGTCGAGGATTTCAACTACCGGTTCCTGGGTGAAAACCAGATGCTCGCGGTGGTACATGCCGAGCATTCACCGGAAATGCAGTGTCCGTACGATGGCGGCAAAACGATTTGCCCGGAGAATTGGGAGATGCGCCATCTCTACGTGATCCAGGCCGACGCGAAGCCGGGCATCGATGCGACCATTCCCCGGCGGATTTTCTACATCGATTCCGAAGGCTGGTTCATTACCGCCTCCGATCAGTACGACCGCGACGGGAAACTCTGGAAGACTCTTGCGACCTTCAATACATATCGCGATCGCCCGGTCCCCGACGCGAGGATCGCCATATATCCGTATAAACGGATTTTCCAGCTGGGGCTGGTCGATGAGGATCTCGATACCGGCTTCAGTTCGGTGGTCTACATGCCGGGCGCGACCGCTCCCGATCGCGAATGCTGGTATATCGACATGGGCACGGTGGACAACGCTTTCTTCCAGCCCGAAGCGCTCCAGTCGGCGGGGCACTGAGGTAGAGAACTAAAGCTGTAGCACGAAGCGGATGTCGCCCAGCCGGAGCTGAGTGCCGGCGCTCAGGAACGCCGAACCGCGAACCTGGCGATCGTCGACGTAGCTGCCGTTGGTCGAATTCAGATCCATCAGCTCGAAGCCGCCGTCGCGGCGCATCAGGCGCGCATGATGGCGCGAGACGCTCGCATGCGGGATGACGACATCGTTTTCCTCGCCGCGGCCGATCGAGATTTCGTCTTTCATCAGCGAGTATTCCGCCGGCACCGGATCGATTCGATCGAGCGCGACCAGCCGCGCGCCCTGGGTCATGCCGGCTCCACGCGGCGAGGTCACCGACGGCTGCGGTGCGCGTGCTTGCGGCGCACGCGGCATGGGACGCGAAGGCGCCCGCGTCGCTTGCGCGGCCATCTGTGACGGTGCGCCGCGACCCTGAGCATCGACGATTGCCTTGAGCTCCTCAGCGGAGACGCCAAAACGCAACCGCGAAAGTCCGAACAGGCCGACGATCGCGATCAGTGGCACGAACAAATTCCACCAGTTGAACGAGAATTGACGAAGTCCCGTGCCGGTCTCATTTTCGCCCGCCGTCCCGGTGTCATTGGGGACGTTGATCGCCGCGCCGCCGAGTCCGCGCACTTGATACGAGGTCGCGGCGTCGCCGGCCTCACTGTTGTAGTCAACCTTCAGCTCGACCTTTCGATTGGTGCCATCTTCGATCGCCCGCGGAGTCCGATAGGTCAGCGAATATTCGGTCGCGATCGAATGTCCGATTTCGCGCACCAGCGACGCGAAGCGGCCTTCTTCGGTGATTATGTTGTACGAGCGGCCATGGGTCGCATCGACAATTTGCTGATATTCGGGCGCGATGAACGGCGGCGGAACGACCGCGTATAAAGTGAGCCCGTTCTTCTTGAGCATCGCGGCAACTTTGTCACCGGTCAGATCCGTCACCTGCACGCCGTGAGTATGATGGTCCCAGAACGCCTGGTCGTGAGCGGTGTCCGCGGAGCCGTCGCCGTCATGATGGGGCGGCGCGTCGGTCACGATTATGATGATGCCTTCGGCTTCGGGGCGAAACGGAAACTTCGCGGCGTAGGCAAGCGCGTCGAGCTGATCTTCGGGGATGTCGCCGCCACCGCCCGCATGCAGGCTGCCGACCCATTCGGTGAACTTCTTCACGTCCGAGGTCATCGTGTTGCGATACTCGCAGTTGCAGTCGGGAACACTCGAGACGACGTAATCCTCGAAGGTGACAAGACCCAGCCGGTAGTCGCGGCTGTTGGATTGGAGTTCCTGCGCGAACGTGATCACGTTCTGCTTTACCGCGTCGATATAGGGCTGCATCGATTCGGTCACGTCCAGAACGAACACGATATCCACAGGGCGGCCCTGGCCGACGCCGCGGAAGTCAAGAATCTTGGCTTCCTTGCCGTCTTCGAAAACTTTGACGTTGTCGGGCTTCAGGTTGCCGACCGGATTCCCGTTCTGATCGGTCAAGCCAAAATCGAGTTGCACGCCGCCGTCGGAGTCGAAGTGCTCGAGACCGGGGTTTCCAACCGACACTTTCAGGCTCGCATCGGCAGACGGCGTGCGAAGCGCGAGGCAGAGCAGAAAAAAAAGGACGAGGACAACGAGGTAGAAATTACGATTCGACAAGTTCGTGTCTCTATAACTAATTCTGAGGATCGAGGTGTCGATTATCAAGCGCCGCAATCTGCTCAAACCTTGCAACCGCGTTGTCTTGCCTTCGTACTTCCGTACGATGTTATCTTGCCTTCGCTTATCCGTTAGGTTATCCCAATCGCTGACCCAATTCTCGTAGATGTTTTTCTGAGGGAAGGTCTATTTGTGTATCCGACTGTCCGCAGCCTGACGCTGCCGTTAGTAATTGCCATCTCGATAGCACTCGCGGGCGTTGGTCCGGCCCTGGCCGCCAGCAAGGCCCCCGTCGAGGTCGGTTTTGTTGGCGCTCCACCGCCGAATTTTCAAAACGTTCTGCTCAATATTCAGTCGGTCCGGATCAATCCCAATTCGGGCGCCTCTCCCACCGACCCCAGGTGGCAGAAGATCAACGTGCCGGCGGGAATCGGCGGCGGGGGCGGAAATAGCGCGCCGACCTTGCAGATCGACCTCAACAATTCGCAAAACGTACCGCAGCTATTCAATACCGCCAAAGTCAGGCTTGGCAATTACCATATCGCCGAGCTTGTGCTCGATCCGAATAGCCCCGGCACCCTCGTTCCCAATTGTCCCAAATCCGGAACGCTGGAAGGATGCATCAACTACCCGTTTCAACTCGCCAATGCGGGACTTCCAATCACCCTGATCGTACCGAAGGGATCGTCGCTCGTCAGTCCGGGCAAAGGCAAGCTGGCGCAACTGATAATGCAGCTGAACGTGATGGTGACGAAGATCCCGGTCGTTCCCGGCGGCTCTTACACCGTAAGCATTGGGATGAGTGCGGTTACGAACCCGACCCTCGGCACGGTCACGGGAACCCTTCCAACTGGTGCCGGCAGCCAGGCCAAGAAAACCCTCAAACTGGCGGTGACCGCTCAAACCATCGGCACGAACACCGAAATCGCGAGTGCTCCGATCGACCTCACGACCGGAAAATATGTCCTTGCGCTTCCTGCGGCCAGCGGCTTCGGCTCGCTCTATGATCTGGCGGTGGCCGGCGGCGGAGACAGCTACGGCGCGGCCCGGCTCCCGACGCTCTTGCCCAACGGGAATATAGTCCAGAATTTTACCAACCTCAAAACCAACCAGACACTCGGCCACATATCGGGCAGAATTACCGACAACTGCACGGCGGCTCCGATCGCCGGGGCAACCATCCAATTGCTGATACCTCCGGAGAACAACCCGGCCGTGACAGCGGCTGATTGCCTGGACCCGACCACCGTTGCCGAGTGCGTCAGCGTGGCGACCGCCAACACCGACAATGCGGGAAATTTTCCGCTGCCAGGGACACTCCTGGTTCCCGCAGCGTTCGCCGCCGTCCCGATTCTGCCGTCCAGCGCCGCGGTCAACACTTATGCAATGATGGTCTCCGCGCCGGGCTACGATTCTTTCCTCACGCCTGCCAACGCAACTTCTGGCAATGGCACTTGCGGCTCCGGCATGTCGACCTTCCCATGTAAGATTGCGCTGAGCACCGGTTTCATATCCGGAACTATCCCGATCACGCCGCCGCTGCCGGGCCAGACCACGCTGGTCCAGGTGTTCGCGGAAGACGCGGGAACGAACAACATTGTGAGCGCGCTAAAGATGCCCGTCATCGTCAGATCGACGAGCGGAGGGGCTCCTCCTTACACCATCAACGTGCCGACCGTCGTTACGGGCATGCCCGGTGCCGCTAGAACGTTCGACTTGTTCGCGACCACAATCGATCTTTATCAAGGCGTCACCGATCCCTATCAAGGCCACACGATTGCGGTGCTCTCAGGTGTTACAGGGCCACTCACGCCACCAGGGCCGGGAGAGTGCGTTCCCGTGACGGGTCAGGATTTCCCCAATGACGACAAGATCACCTGCACCGGTCATGGCAGCATTACGGGAACAGTCGCGAACGCGGACTTGGGCTCATCGGTCGTATTGGCGAAGAACAGCGTGGCGATAACGAATACGGCGGTGCAGAATCAGTCTCCTAGTTCGAACAATAATCCCCTCAATTCGTATTCGTTCTGCGTTCCCGGCGGTGACACGTACTCGGTGCAAAAGTTTGAACTTCCGACGCCGCCAACTTCATCGCCGACCGCCACCTCCACAGTCACAGCTACGCCGACTCCCCAATTGGTGGCACCGACTCCGGTCGCGGATGGGAACCCAGCATTCGTGACGGTCCCACAGGCGCCGATTGTCGGGGGTCCGACGCCGACGACAACCAGTTCGCCGTCACCGAGCGCGACTCCGACCGGCGGGCCGACTCCCACGCCGACATCGACTTCGACGCCGAAGTGCCCGACCACCTGCTCGAACCCTGACGGGAGCTGCCCGGGCGTATGCAACAACGTCGGGCAGGATCTGTGATCGCGATGACTCGTCACACGATCAGGCAATTGCTAAAGGTCCTCGGGACGACTGCGCTCGGCGCCGCGTTCGCACTTGGGGTCGCTGGCTGCAACAGCAATCAAGGTGGATTTTCAGGCAGCGTCGGTAATACTCCGAGCGGGCCGCCGCTCACCACCTACCGGATTCTGGGCACTCCCGGCACGCCGTTTACGGCGACCGTATCAAACGCGCGATCTTCATGGGTCGTGCAGGGCAACGTTCCGCTGGGCATCGTCATCTGCAACAACATCCTGCCGGCAATAATCGTCGCGACCAAGACCTCTAACGACACCAACGGCCTGAGTATCCAGATCATAAACGGCACTACGTTGCTCGGGGTTGCCTCGACCAACTTGCCCTTTGGCATTGTGTCTCTTCAGACCGGCGGCAAATTGCTTAATATCGCGCCGGCGGCGTCTCCCGACCTCCGAATTTTCCTCAGTGGTCCTGTCAGAGCGTCCTACACGGCGCTGGTCGAGGACTCTCAAACCGGTTTCGTAGTCAAGGATCGGGCTCCGACAGTAATCATGTTCGATACGCCGAACGGAAAGGTGGACGGCACTTTCTTTCCGATCAATCGCGACTTCGGCACCTTCAGTCTCAACATGACGCTCAATGGTGCGGTGGTGGCGACGGTGGTCGCCGGTCCGTCCGCGATCATCCGCCAACCATGACTTTAGCGCGGTGCTGAGTCAGCGCGGTGCGATCGCGCTGCGCGCCATCAAGAACCAACGCTGGGGTTGAAACTGCGAATCAGGGTCGGTCGTTTGACAGCCTTGTGCATTCGTCATAGTTAGCCTCATTACAGATGATCCAATCATTCGAAGCGCGTACGTAGATCCTCCCGCCTCTTAAACGATCGTATGAATTCGCAAATCCTGCGCAGGGTCTTGTTAGTGGTGGTGATAGTCGCAATCGCCGCCGGACTGATCCCCGCGTGGCACTACTATCAGTACATCGAAAGCCACGTCTCCACCGACGACGCTTACGTCGATGGCACCGTCGCGCTGGTCTCTTCCCGAGTCGCCGGCACCGTCACCAATGTGTACGTCGAGGACAACTGGACGGTTAAGGAAGGCGATCTGCTGCTGACCCTGGATTCGCGCGACTTCGACGTGCGCGTTCAGCAAGCCAGCGCTCAGCTCGATCGCGCCAAGCAGTCTGTCGATGAACTCTACTCGGGGGTGGGCGCGGCGAAGTCGGGCGTTTCACTCGCGGCATCGCAGGCTAAGCAGGCGCGAATCGATTACGAACGCGCCAGGTCGTTGAAGAACCAGGGCATCGTATCGAGCGCCCAATACGATCAGGCGGAAACGGGTCTGAAGATTGCGATCGCGGACGAAGCGCTCGCGCAGCATCAGTTGCAGCAGGCCGAGGCCGCGCTCGGATCGGAGACGCAGGACCATTCGCACTACGACCGTCCGGTCGTGAAACAGGCGGAAGCGGCTCTGGAAGCCGCCAAGCTCGATCTCGCTTACACGAAGCTGACGGCGCCGTTCGCCGGCGTCATCACCCATAAGACCGCGCATGTCGGCAATCGAGTCCAGGTCGGCGAGCCGCTGCTCGCGGTGGTTCCGCTCGGCAAGCTCTACGTCACGGCGAACTTCAAGGAGACTCAACTGACCGACGTGCGGGTCGGGCAGAAGGCGGAAGTCGTCGCGGACATCTATCCCGGCTACGTGTACAAGGGACACGTCGATTCGATCAGCATGGGGACCGGCGCGGCGTTCTCGCTGCTGCCGCCGGAAAATGCGACCGGCAACTGGGTCAAAGTCGTGCAGCGAGTGCCGGTGAAGATTGTGTTCGAATCGACGCCGCCGGAGGACAAGCCGCTTCGGCTTGGATTGTCGGTCGAGGTGGCGATCGATACCAGCGACCGTCGCGGTCCGCTGCTTTCGTCGATGGTGCAGGGTCGATTCCAGAAAAACGGAGAGACGCTCCCCAACGAGACCCTCAAACAGGGTCCGCTGCCTGCGGAGCCCTCCGAAGCGAAGCCCGGGCCGGGCGCGGGCGAGCAGCGTCCGCTTATTCCGAATCGTCCCCTGTAACCTGACACGCGTGTCAGTTTCAATTGCGGCTTTCGCGTCGGTGTAATACGCTGCGGTTCGCGGCAGTATGACGCCCGGTTTGATGCTCGACCCAAAAGAGATTGCGCGCGATCTATCGTCTTATCTTGGCGCACCCGTCGCGCGGGTGAGCGTGCTCGCGAGCGGGTGGGAGACCACGGTGTTTGAGCTCACGCTCGAGGCGCGATCGAGCGTCTGCCCGAATATCCCCGTCGGCCAACCGGTCGTGCTGCGCTTTTACCAGGGCTCCGCGGCCGACGCCAAAGGCATCCGCGAGCACATCACGATCGATCGGCTGTTCGGCGCGGGCTTCGCGGTGCCACGCCCCTACGCATTCGAAGCGGACCATCGCGCACTCGGCGCGCCGTTTCTGATCATGCAGCGGCTTGGCGGCGTTCCGCTGTTCGGAGCGCGCAGCTTTCCGATCGCATTCAAAACTTTCTCGCTCGGATTTTTTTCGTTCGTGCGCGCGCAGGCGCGGCTGCACAAGTACGATCCCACCGCATGCGGGTCTGCGCGAGATTCCTCACGCGTTCCCGGCCCAGGCAGCCCGGCGAGGAATCGCCGCTACTCGATCGCATACTCGCGGTCATCGCCGCGCGCGTCGAGAACGGTCCCCTGCCCGGCCTTCGCGAAGCTCTTAAACCGAGTCAGCGAGCGCGCGCAGCTCTTTCGCTCGAGCGCACAATCGATCGTGCACATGGATTACCATCCGCTCAATGTGATGGTAGATGGCACGCGGCTCACTGGCGTTATCGATTGGGTCAACACCGACGTTGGCGATCGCCATCTCGACGCCGCGATGACCGCGGTCATTCTGTCGTCGTCGGCGCTCGAGACGCCGCGCTGGATGCGCGACAACCTTGTCGGCAACGGGCTGCGCGCGAGCTTCGCGGCTTTGTATCTGCCGCTCTATCATGCGATGGCGCCGATGAACTTCGAGCGCTTCCGCTACTGCCAGGCGGTCGCCGCGCTGCTGCGACTCTCGATGCTCGGCATGATGCGCGCGCGCGGCCCCGAGGCTGTGGGCTTTCGTCCCGAGGCGATCAGCGAAGTGACTCCCGCAGTGGTCAGGCTGCTGAGCCGTTACGCCACGCGCAAGAGCGGCACCTCGGTCAGACTCGACATCGCGCCGCAGCCCGCGTGATCGCTCTCCCGCTCGCATTCACCCTGCGAAATCTGCTACCGGCTTGATGATGCGAAAGTATTACGCGATGGCGATCGTGTTGACGGGTTGGTTCCTGATGCAGCCTCCGCCGATCTTTCCGCCGACGAAGGACTGCCAGCGGCAATTATGCGGTCAATGCTAAGGCGCCTCTATCGCAATGGCTCGCGTTCAAGACGTTTGGCTCTGAGAGCGACTGCAATGCCGTACTGAAGACGAAGCCGGCTTACTTTCGATGCGTCGCGATCGATGACCCGGCGTTGAAGCACGTCGCCGGACCCAAGTCCGCGCCGAGCACTTCAACCGCGGCCGGCGCCATCGGCGCGCATATGCAATAGCGGCGCGTCAGGCGCGCAGCAAGTCGCGCAGCACGAACGGCAGAATCCCGCCGTGACGGATGTATTCGACCTCTTCGGGCGTGTCGACGCGCAGCGTCACCTCGAATTCTTTCGGCTTGCCGTTTGATTCTGCGCGCACCTTCAGGGTCTGATGCGGCTTGATCCCGGCTTTCATCCCGCTTATCGAAAAAACTTCCTGCCCGGTCAATCCCAACGACTCGCGATTCTGACCCGGCTTGAACTCGAGCGCGAGCACGCCCATTCCTATCAGGTTGCTGCGATGAATCCGCTCGAAGTTCTCCGCGATCACGGCGCGCACGCCGAGCAGAATCGTGCCTTTGGCCGCCCAATCGCGTGAGGAGCCGGTGCCATATTCCTTGCCCGCGATGACGACCAGCGGCACGTGGTCCTTTCGATAGCGCTCGGACGCTTCGAAGATCGTGGTCTTCTCGCCGTCGGGCAGATGCACGGTGAAGCCGCCCTCAACGCCCGGAACCATCAGATTTTTAAGCCGGATATTTGCGAACGTTCCGCGCATCATCACTTCATGATTTCCACGCCGCGCGCCGTACGAGTTGAAATCCTTGGGCTGCACACCGTGAGCGATCAGATACTTGCCGGCCGGACTGTCGGCGCCGATCGAGCCGGCCGGAGAAATGTGATCGGTCGTCACACTGTCGCCGACCATCGCGAGCACGCGCGCTCCGCTTATGTCGGAGAACTCGCCAACTTTGGCGGTCACGCCGTCGAAAAATGGCGGCGCCTTCACGTAAAGCGAATCGCGCTCCCAGCGGAAAAGATTGCCCGCGGGAACCTTGAGGCTCTTCCATCGCTCGTCGCCGTCGAAGACATGCCCATACTCGGTCGAGAACATCGAGGCGTGAACCGAGCTGCTGACCGCGGCTGCAACTTCTTCCTGCGACGGCCAGATGTCGCGCAGAAAGACCGGATTTCCGTCGGAACCAGTGCCGAGTGGCTGGCGCTCGACGTCGATGTCCATCGTGCCCGCGATCGCGTACGCGACCACCAGCGGCGGCGACGCGAGATAGTTGAATCGTACCACGGGATTGATGCGCCCCTCGAAATTTCGATTGCCACTCAAAATCGCGCAGGCAACCAGGTTGCCCTGCTTCACCGCGCCGGCAATCGCCTCCGCGATCGGCCCGCTGTTACCGATACAGGTCGTGCATCCGTAGCCGACCAGGTTGAAGTGCAACTTCTCGAGTGACTCGGTCAGCCCCGCTCGCTTCAGGTACTGCGTCACGACCTTCGATCCTGGCGCGAGGCTCGTCTTCACCCACGGCTTGACTGTCAGCCCGCGCGCGACCGCCTTCTTTGCGAGAATTCCCGCCGCGAGCATCACCGATGGGTTCGAGGTGTTGGTGCAGCTCGTAATCGCGGCGATGACAATCGATCCATGCGTCAGCGCGTAGCGGCCGTGCTCGGAAACCACTTCAACCTTGTTCTTGATATGGCCGAGGCGCTTGTCGAATGCGGCGGCCTCAGCAGGCGCGACGACCTTGCCGCCTTCATCGACCCATTCCGAGATCACGGCAGGGTCGACGCTCGGATGGTCATGGAACTCCTTGCCCAGCTCGCGGCGGAAGTCGGTCTTTGCCGAGGTCAGCGCGACCCGATCCTGCGGGCGCCGCGGTCCCGCCAGGCTCGGCACGACGCTGCCCAGATCGAGTTCCAGGGTGTCCGAAAATTTCGGCTCCGGCGCGTCGGCCGAGTTAAACAGTCCTTGCGCCTTGCAGTACGCCTCGATCAACTTCACTTGCGATTGAGTTCGTCCGGTCAGGCGAAGATACGTGAGCGTCTGATCGTCCACCGGAAAATAGCCGACGGTTGCGCCGTACTCAGGCGACATGTTGCCGAGCGTTGCGCGATCCGCGACCGGCAGCGACGCGACTCCCGGCCCGAAATACTCGACGAACTTCCCGACCACTCCCTTCTTGCGCAACATCTGCGTGACAGTGAGCACCAGGTCGGTCGCGGTCGCACCTGGACGCAAGCTGCCAGCGAGGCGAAAGCCAATCACCTCGGGAATCATCATCGTCATCGAGCGGCCGAGCATCGCGGCCTCTGCCTCGATCCCGCCGACACCCCATCCGAGCACGCCGAGCCCGTTGATCATCGTCGTGTGCGAATCCGTGCCCAGCACCGTGTCCGGATACGCGTCGCCCTGCTTGGTGGCGAAGACCACGGGCGCGAGATATTCGAGGTTCACCTGATGAACGATTCCAGTGTCGGGCGGCACCACGCGGAAATTGTCGAACGCGCCCTGACCCCAGCGCAGGAACAGGTAGCGCTCCTGGTTGCGCTCGAATTCGAGCCGCGCGTTGTCCGCGAACGCACCGGCGCTTCCGAACGAATCGACCTGCACCGAATGATCGATCACGAGATCGACTGGCTGCAGCGGGCTGACCTTGGCCGGGTCGCCGCCGAGCCGCTTGATCGCGTCGCGCATCACCGCAAGGTCCGCGACCACGGGCACTCCGGTGAAATCCTGCAACAGCACTCGCGCCGGCATGAAAGAGACTTCGCGTTCTCCACCCTTGCCGTTCCACTTGGCCAGCGCCTCTATCTGTCCGGTCGTGACGACCAGTCCGTCTTCGCGCCGGAGCAGATTTTCGATCATCACTTTGATCGAGTACGGCATTCGGGCGAGCGTGAAGCCGCGTTTTTCGAGCGCTTCGAGTTTGAAGAAGGTGTAGTCCTTGCCGTCGACCGCGAGTGTCGAGCGAGCGCCGAAACTATTAGTCGCCATTTTGTGGAGCCTCTCCTGGGAAAACCAGACGCCGGTAAAATCCGGCGTGTCGAGAAATTAATTCGTGGTGCTTCCGATGTTTCAGAATACCGCGCGACCCCGCCCAATCAACCGTCTTTATGTTGATCGGCGCGACGCACGCGCGGGTGTGGGGCCGTGCAATCCGTCGAAAACCAGCGCGCGTCCATCGGAATGGAAGCGCATCGCGGCGAGCACTCCGACTCGCGATGACTGGAGTGCCGGGTGGCCGTCGATCGTGTCGATCGTGACCCGGGGCCGCATCGACAGAATCGCGGCGACAGCGGCGCTGAAGCTGTCGTCATCGACGTCGCTTTCCCAGCCGCCGGAGACCATCGCGCGTCCCTGCAAGCCCGTGACTACGCGGCCGGCGCGAATCACTACGATGTTCGCGGCCTCGCGCGCGATGCCGCATCCGGGAAGCACCGAGCCATACGGATTTGCGGGATCGATTGCGCTGAGCGCGTATGGCTTCTCGCGCGCTGGGACGATATTGCGCGCCGCGTGCAGCATCTCGACCGCTTCCGGCAGCGCGTATTGCTCGCCCGAGAGCGATCTCACGAACCATCCGCGGCGAATCGTGCCGCCATATTCGAGACGGCGAAGTGCGAAGGAGATTTCGCTCCACGCGCAGCGAGACCGATTCGATGCCGAGCATTTCGCGGGCGAGTATTCCGTGACGTTCAAGCAACGCGAGCGCAAGATCGCGGGTGCGATCCGAGCCGGTGACGGGCGAATCGGCCGCGGCGCGAATCAGAGACCATCGCCCCGCGAGATGGGATTTCAGGCGTGCGCGAACCGCCGCGTCGCGACGAGTCGGCTGACGACGCGCGACCGCTTCGAGTGCTCGTTCGGCGCCGCGATCGTCGGCGAACATTCGAAGTGGCGCAAAGCTGTCATTGCTGACCCGTCCCGCCGCCGCCAGATGCCACAACACTGAGAGCGCGTCGCGTTCCGAAAGATTTGCGCGGTCCGCAACTTCGTCGAGATATTGCGCACCCGCCGCGCCCAGCGCATCAAGTACCGCGCGTTCTTTTGGATCCGACTCAACGTCGTCGGAGTGCTCGGCATAAAGATTCATCTTACGCGGAACGAAGGTGATGCGCGCGGGCGTGCTCGCGGCAGCGACGCCTTCCTCCGGCACGGCCACCCACTTGAGCTGACCGCTCATGCAGACGAGATCGAGCATCTCGGGGCGATACCCTGCGATTCGCGCGGGCAGAATCGCGCGCTCCCAAAGCTCCGGCGCAAGCGCGACGCCCGATAACTGTTCGAGCACCGCGGCGACGCCGGTCTGATCACTGGGAAGCTCCTCTCCGCCAACGTGCATCCAGCGCAATCGAAACGCGGCGTACTCGTGATCCGCACACGGCTCGATTTCAGCGCGCACCCGCGCCAGCGTCATGCGATGAATTCGTTCGAGGTTGTAGCGGTCGCACCACTGATTCGTGTCCGAGCGCGTGAAGTGACCGCGAAAGACACGCACCACTCGCTTCGAGCGCCAGAAGAGTTTGCTCGATTTTCGATTCGCTCGAGCAGCAGCCGCGCCGCGAGATCGCTCGCAGTCGTCGGCCCCGACGTTTTCATGGCCCGCCGCACGATTTCCTCGCGCGCACTGTCGCGATCGAGATCGGTCGCGGTCGAGCCGCCATCGATCTGCGCTTCGGGATACGCGGCCGCAAAGATCGCCCCATCTTCGCTCGCGATGATCCGCGCCGATCCTTCGCTGCTCAAACTGATGGTGGAGATTCGCCGCTCGGCTTCCAACTCCGCCAGCATCGCGCGCCAGGTCTCGCCGCCGCGTTCCTCGAGCTCGGCATGCGTCATCGCGCCGTGCGCACGAATCAGTTCGATCAGCTCGTCGCGCGAGCGCGGTCGGCGTCCGGGCGCTCGTCCGGTAACCTCGGCGACGACCGTGTCGACCGCCTCGCTCGCCAACAGCTCCGAGAGGTCTTCGCTGCGGAAAACATCTTCGGCCATTCCGCGATTCATGCTCACTGTACGTGAGCGACGGTTACCGCGCTCGCCGTCGTCGAGAAACGAGTAGTCCCACGCGAGCAACAGCCGATGCGCGAACACCGACGGCGCGATATTGTCAACGCAGACGGTGCGAATCGCGCCGCTTTCGATTCCTTCGAGCATCCTCACCGTGCGCGGCAGGTCGGTGGATTCCTCGAGACATTCGCGAATCGTCTCCACCACTATGAAGTGTTCGGGGAGTTCGATCGTAGCCGGACGGTTTTCGAAGCATGCCTGCTGGCCCGGAAAAATCGCGGACAGAAGATCCTGCGAACGCATCCGCTGAATCCAGGCGGGAACTTTGCGCCCGCGCGAGGATCGCATGATTGCGAGCGCTCGCGTCGCGACGTGCCGAAAGCGAACCTCGAACATCGGCGCAGCGAGCAGCGCCTGGACCAGCACATCGCGCGCATTACGCGCTTTCAGCATCCCGAACAAAGTGTCGAGCGGGAAACTGTGGCGCGAATTCAGCGCCAGCAGAACTCCGTCGTCGATCGCCGACGCCTGGATTTCGAAATCGAAGCTCTGGCACAGCCGTTTTCGAATCGCGAGGCCGAGTCCGCGATTCAGGCGAATTCCGAACGGTGTGTGGATGACGATTTGAGTGCCGCCGAGGCCGTCGAAAAATCGCTCGACCACGATCGTCTTCGCGTCGGGAATCGCGCCCAGCGCCTCGACCCCGCGGCGCACGTAGTCGACCGCCTGCGTCGCCGCGCGCTCCGACATCGCGCATTCCTTGATCAGCCATCCGACCGCCGATTCGGTGCCGTTCGCTTCGATGCGCTTCCAGATTTCATGGCGAAGCTCGCTGATTCCGATTGAGAGCGCCTGCGAGCGGCCGCCGGCTTCGGTCAGCCAGAATGGCAACGTCGGCGCCATCCCGGGCGCCGCCTCGACCATCAGACGCCCGCGCGAGATGCGCTGGATCTGCCACGGCATCGAGCCGAGCGAAAACACGTCGCCACGCGACGACTCCTGCGCGAAATCCTCTTCGACGTCGCCGACTTTGCGCCCTTCCGATTCGATCACAACGTCGTAGTTGCCGGCCTCGGGAATCGTCCCGCCCGAAGTTATCACCGACAGGCGTGCCGAGCGGCGCGGGCGAATGCGCGCGTTGATTCGATCGAAAAAAATCTTCGGAGCCGCCCCCATGATTCGCTCGGGCAATTCGGCTGCGAGTTGCTCCAGCAAGCGACGCAGCTTGGCGGCGTCGAGATCTGCGAAGTTGTACGCTCCCCGTAGCACGCGCAGCAGCTCGGCTTCGGAGATTTCGTCCTCCTCGGCCGCGATTGCGACTATCTGCTGCGCGACGATATCGAGGCATCCCATCGGAATCTCGACTTCATCCAGATTGCCAGCGCGGATTGCGCGGACCGCGGCGGCGCATTCGAGCAGGTCGTCGATCGTCATCGCGAAGAAGCGGCCCTTGGGCGTCGCGCCGAGACTGTGCCCGGAGCGGCCGACGCGCTGGATTGCGGCTGAGATGGATCTCGGCGAGTCGAGCTGGCAAACGAGATCGACCGCGCCGACGTCGATACCGAGTTCCAGCGACGCGGTAGCGACGATCGCCTTGAGCTCGCCGCGCTTGAGTCGCTGCTCGGCGAGCAGGCGCTCGGCGCGCGCGAGGCTGCCATGATGCGCCATCACGGCGTCGGTGCCGAGACGCTTTTGCAGATTCAGCGCAACTCGCTCGGCGGTGCGGCGGCTCAGCGCGAAGACCAGGGTCGTGCGATGCTCCCCGATGAGGCGCGCGACCGCGTCGTACATCGCATCCCAATGCTGATGCGTCGCGAGCGGGCCCAGGTCCGGGCCGGGTGCGATGACTTCGAGGTCCATCGTTCGAATGCGATCGTCGGCGCGAACAATTTCCACCGGACGCGGGCGTGGTCCGTGATCGACGTCGTAGCCGGCCAGGAACTCGGCGAGCTTCTCGATTGGATTCAGCGTCGCGGAGAGGCCGATTCGATTCGGCCGGCGCTGCGCGCGACTCATAACGAAGCGTTCGAGGCGCTCCAGCGTCAGCGCCAGATGCGCGCCGCGCTTGTTGCCTGCGAGCGCGTGAAGCTCGTCGACGATAACGTGGCGGACCGACGCGAGCTTCTCGCGGAACTTCGGCGAAGTGAGCAGGATGAACAACGACTCCGGCGTGGTGACGAGAATGTGCGGCGGGCGACGGAGCATCGCAGCACGCTCGCTCGCAGACGTGTCGCCGGTGCGGAGGCCGGCACGGATTCGCGAAAGATCGAGTCCCGATTCGGCGCCCGTTTCGCGCACGCCGTTCAGCGGCTCTTCGAGGTTGAGGCGGATGTCGTTGGCGAGCGCCTTCAACGGAGATACATAAAGGACCGAGACTTCGTCGCGCAGCGCGCCGCGCTCAGCTTCGAGGACCAGTCCGTTGATCGCCCACATGAACGCCGCGAGAGTCTTGCCGCTACCGGTCGGCGCGCAGAGTAAAACGTCGAAGCCCGGCGGAGTGTTGGCCGCGCCAATCACGGGCCATCCGAGTTCCTGCGCGCGCGAAGGCGCATCGAAGCGCCGCTCGAACCAACTGCGAACTGCGGGATGGAATTCGGCCAGCGCGATCGGCATATAGAGGATATATCACTGAAACTGGTCACTAGGGAGATTCCAGATGATTACCGGAAGCTGTTTATGCGGTGGCGTGCGCTTCGAAATCGAGAAAGCAATCGGCCCGTTCGAGTTGTGCCATTGTCGGCGCTGCAGAAAAGTTTCCGGCTCCGCGTTTCTTCCCGGAGTCGGCGTCCGGACGCAAGATTTTCGTCTGCTCAGCGGGCGCGATTTGATCTCGACCTACGACGCGCCGATATTGCGCACACCACCGCCCTATCGGGTTTCATTTTGCAGTCGATGCAGCTCGCCGGTGCCGAATCCCGATCCGAATTCCGAGTGGTGCGAGATTCCTGCCGGTCTTCTCGATGGTGATCCGGAGATGAAACCCGACAAGCATATTTTCGTCGAGCATAAGGCGCCGTGGTTCGAGATTGCCGATAAGCTACCGCAATACGATCTTCAAGCATTACTTGAACTACGGTCGCGAATCCCGAAGAAAAGGATTGCGCCATGAGTGACAATCGCAAACCGCCCGAGACCCGGCGCGACGACTTGCGCGAAGTCATGCACGGGGTCGAACTGGTCGACCCGTACCATTGGCTCGAAGATGCGGACAGTCCCGAAACGCGCGCATGGATCGACGTGCAGAACGATTACACCCGCTCCGTGCTTGGTGCGATGCCGATTCGCGAGCGCATCCGAAGCCGTCTCCGCGAGATGCTCGCTCATGACTCGATCGGCGCGCCTGCCCAAAGGAGGAACGTCTACTTTTTCCTGAAGAAGGGCTCGGAGCAGGATTTGTGGAGTGTCTATCGGCGCAAGGGAATCGACGGGCAGGACGAATTGTTGATCGATCCGCATCCGATGAGCCGCGATCGCAGCATCAGCGTCGGGCCGATTGCGCCGTCGGAGGATGCGAATCTGCTCGCGTACGAAGTCCGCTATGGCGGCGAGGACGAGACCGAAATCCGCGTGCTCGAGGTGAACGAGCGGCGCGACTTGCCCGATCGGCTGCCGCGCGGGCTGTACCAGTCAATCTCGTGGAAAGCGGACGGCAGCGGTTTCTACTACTCGCGCGCCCGTCGTGGAGTCGGCCGGCGAATCTACTATCACGCGCTCGGAACGGACGCGGTGTCGGACCCCGAGATTTTCGGCGCCGGCTATCAACCGGAGAACGGGATATTTCCGCACGCGTCGGAGGACGGAAGCTACCTGCTTGCGGCGGTTTGGTGGGGCTGGCGCAAAGTCGAACTCCACGTCCGGGATCTTCGCGAAAAACACGACGCGGCATTTCGGCCGCTGGTCACCGGTATCGATGCGAAGTTTCATCCGCAATTCGCCGGCGACTACCTGATCGTCCAAACTGACTGGGACGCTCCCAACGGGCGAATTCTCAGAATCGATCTGCGCGAGCCGGCGCGAGAGAAGTGGAAAGAGATTGTGCCCGAGGCCGTGGACTCGATTCGGAGCTATACGGGCTTCGCGGTGATCGGCGACAAGGTCTTCGTCAACTACCTGCACAACGTGGCGGCGCGAGTCGCGATCTTCTCGCTCGACGGCGAGCCGCACGGCGAGCTGCCCCTGCCCGCCGATGTTACCGCGGGAATCTACGGACGCTACGGCCGCGACCAGGGCATCGTCTACTTCGGATCGTACACGACCCCGTACTCGATTTACCGATACAACTGTTCGACAGGAAAATCAGACCTCTGGTATCGCGACGCCGTCCCGTTCAACTCCGATGACTTCGAGATGCGCCAGGTCTGGTATTCGTCGAAGGATGGCACGCGAGTGCCGATGTTCGTCGTGCATCGCAAGAGTCTTGTGCTCGACGGCAATCGGCCGACCGTCATGTATGGCTACGGCGGCTTCGGCGCGAGCATGACGCCGGAGTTCAAGCACGGCGCCGCATGGTGGATCGAGCAAGGCGGCGTTTACGCGGTGCCGAATCTGCGCGGCGGCGGCGAATTCGGCGAAGAGTGGCATCGCGCCGGGATGCTCGAAAAGAAGCAAAACGTTTTCGATGATTTTATCGCGGCGGCCGAGTGGCTCATCGCGAACAAGTACACCAATCCGGACAAGCTCGCGATCTCGGGAGTAAGCAACGGCGGATTGCTGGTCGGCGCCGTGATGACTCAGCGGCCCGACCTGATGCGCGCGGTGTACTGTGCGCTTCCGGATCTCGACCTGCTGCGCTTCCATCACTACACGAAGAATAACAATCCACCTGCCCTTCTCGAGTATGGAGACCCCGCCGACGCTACGCAGTTCAGGTTCATCCACGCCTACTCGCCCTACGAGCATGTGACGGCGGGAACGAAGTATCCGGCGATGCTTCTGACCAGCGGCGACGCGGACACACGCGTCCCGCCAGCGCAGGCGCGTAAGATGATCGCGCGGATGCAGCACGCGACGACCTCGGATCTTCCGATTCTGCTCCACCACGATACGCAGGCGGGACACGCTGGAATCAAGCCGACCTCCAAGGTAATAGAAGACCTTTCCATCGAGTGGTCGTTTCTCGCGTGGCAGTTGGGGATCGGGTGAAGGCGCGGTAGTTCAATGGACAAGGCTTCTACACTGCTGAGCGAAATTCCGGAGTCTCCCGTCGGGCGCCAGATGAAGTGGTATCTCGGGATGCTTCTGTCGGCTGGCGAAGGAGCCTCGGTCGCCGATCGCGATCGTTATATGCCCGGGATCGCGAATCGGATGGGAGTCGTCGAGGCCGACTACCAGGAACGCGAGAATTGGCGCGGCTTCGCGCAGCGCATGGGCGAGATATTGGAGTTGTCGGTCGAGGCGCGATCCGATTTCAAGATCGACGCGCTAGTCACCGCTGCCAAGAACCGCAAATGGCTGCTGTCGATCGAAGTCGAAGACACTGTGCCATATCGAATGTCGCGGATCGCGTGGGAGCGGCAGTACGAGTTCAAGCTCGAGGTTCGCGAAGCGACTGAGGCCGACGCACCGATCCTCGCCGACATCGAGCGCCGCGTCCCGATCGTGCTCGGCGATACGCACGTCCACTTCGAACGCGGCCGCGACTACTTTGCGTTTAAGCGTCTGATGGAGGACTGCACGATCGGAATCGCCTCCGTCGACGGAGTTCCTGCCGCGGTCAGTTGCGGCGTTAAGCACGTGGTGCGAATCGGCGGTGTCCTGCGCCCCATCGTGACGGTTCTGCATCTGCGCGTCCTGCCCGAGCATCAGCGCAAGGGCCTATGGGGCGCGGCCAATCGCATACTCGACAAGTATTGGAGCAACGTCGACGGCTCCAACGCGTACATCTCGGTCGACAACGCCGGCATGCAGCACGGCTTTATCAACACCCCGAACAAATGGAGCATCACGGCGCTTCGGATTCAGTTGGCATCCGCCACGCTCGCGGGTCCCGCGGCAGGCCGGCCAGCGACGCCCGCCGATGCGCCCGCGATCGTCGCGATGCTGAACTCCTTTCACGGCCGCGAGGAAATGTACGTGCCGCATACACTCGATTCGTTCCGTGCACGGATGGAACGCGCGCCCGAACTATATTCATGGGACAAAGTCTGGATGACCGAGCGCGCGATGGTCGGCGTGTGGCCCGCGGGCGAGTCGATCCGCGTGGTGTCAGTGACCAACGGCAAACGCAGCGAGTCGATTCGCGGCCTGGTGCTCGATTACGCGTTCATACCGGGCGCGGAACGCGAGTTCGAAGCTCTGCTGCGCGCCTGGTGCGGATCGATTCAGCAGCGCGGCATGGACACGCTCTCGATCTTCACGTCGCCTTCATCGCCAGGCATCGAGACGCTTCGCTCACTCGCGCGCGAGGTCGAGCCGTACAACATGTGGACCCCGGGAATCGCGGAGGGCCCCGACGTGCGCGAGCACGGTCTGTACGTCGATCCGATTTATTTCTGATCTGTCATAGCGTACTCAGAAAATTAACAACATCGGCCTGTTGCGACTTCGAGAGCCCGTTGAACGCGGCGGCTGCGGCTTTTCCCTGGCCGTCGTGCATGGAGATCGCGGTTGGCAAATCGCCGGCGCGGCCGTCATGGAGGAACACCGAGCGGGCGCGCACGCCCCACAGCGGCGCCGTGCGCATCATGGTGGCGGTCGCATCGCCCGAGACGATTCCGTCGCCCAGCGAGCCCATGTCGTGGAGCAGGAAGTCGCTGAAGGGATGGAACGTCTGATTAGCGAGCGCGTGGTTGAGCGTCGAGCTGATCGCGACACCTCCGGTGGTCGCGGGGATAAACGATGCTGGGTTGGAGGCGGTGGTCAGCGCCGGCGTGTGGCATCCGGCGCATCCCATTTGGGCGAACAGCGTCGCGCCTCTCAATGCCGACCGATTTTCAGGGAGCGTGGGCGGCGGCGCGAGGGCGCGCATGAAATCCGAGAAGCGATCGATGTCAGCGCGGCCGTCGGAATCGGTCGCATCCTCGATGCCGGTATCCTCGAGGTTCAGCCCGTACGCAGTCGCGCCGATCGCGCAGCTGCTGGTGTCGGTCGGATTATCCGGATTGGTGATTCCTACTTCGTTCAGGTAGGCGTCGCCGGAGAATCCGCGCAGGAAGGCATGGTCGTCCTTCCATCCGAAGCGGCCGACGTGGGCGGTCGACATGAAATTTTCGGTGACCATCTTGACCTTGCCGCGGATCGAAGATGGCTCACTGTGTGCCAATTGTTTGAGCGTCTGGTCGGAGACCGCCTCGACGAGTCCATCGCCGAAGAGCGGGACTGCGGCGCGGCCGACTACGCAGTTGCCGCCGCTGAGGTAATCCGCGCTGGTCGGGTCGCAAGTCGGCAGACTGGTACTGAACGTGGTGCGCGAGACCTCCTCCTGTTGACAGGCGGAAAGTTGGCACCCCGGCACCGTTATCTGGCATCCGAGCGGCTCGGCGCTCACGCCGGCGGCGAAAATCGTCCGCGTGCCTTGCAACTGCGGACCGTCGCGCAGCATGTTGTCCACCGCGAAGATGTGCACCGGGCCGGGATCGGAGTTGTTGCGGACTCTTATTTCGTTGATGAACAGCCCGCCCCCGCCCATCGAGGGTTGCGAATGGCATCCCGCGCAAGTGGTGCCATTAAACAGCGGCCCAAGTTGCGGGATGCTGTCGATTTCCTTGAAGTTGAGCTGGCCGGTCGCGAAGACGCCCAGGTCGGCCATGCTCTGCGCAACCGCGGGCAGCGGCGCGCCGAAGCCGTCCAGATTGATCGGATAGTTAGCTTGCGTGCTCGCGTGGCGATTGGCAGGACCGGCGTAAGCCTTTGAGACGATCGCAAGTCCGGGGACGATCATCAGTCCGCAAAAGATAACCGCACTCGTTGTTGATACAGCACTCGGGACAGCGAACCTCTTCTGAGTCTCCACGTTCGGGCCTCCCCCGCCCTGTCCAATCCGCGCTCGAACAGGGCTATCGAATAAATTGGCCCATCGCGAATTGATGACGGCGAGGAGACGACGAACCGGATGGCACTATTTAGCACCTGTCGCCTAATGGAGACAAGTGAGCATACCTTAACTTTTATTAATCTTTCTTACTGGGAAAAATGCGCAAAGATGCACGCGTACACTCTCGATGCGAGCGGGTCAGGATTTCAGCAGATCGGGGAGTTGGGCGGTGAATTCGCTGCGCGAGAGGGTTTGGTCGAAGCCGGCTTCTTTGGCGGCCTTCAGCGGTTTCAGGTCGATGTGCGAGGCGAATCCTACCAGGCGGGCGTCGGGGGCGGCGGCGCGGATCGTGTGGACTGTTTCGAGTGCGGGAAACGTCGAGTCGGAGAGATCGGCGAAGACGACGTCGGGCTTGAGCTCGCCGCATCGCAGCGCGGCAGCGTCGAGCGAGGACGCGTATGCGATCGTAGCGCCGAGCGCGGATGCTACCGCGTCGATCTTGGAGCGGAAGAATAAATCGCGGATAAGGCCGAGTGCGACTTTGGTGCTCATGTTGAGGCGCTCAGATCATGTCGGCGAGCTTTACCGGTCGCGCCAGGCCGTCGCGGAATCTTGCGGGCGAAAATGGTGTGAGGTCGATCGCGGGGTTGCGGCCTTTTACCAGGTCGGCGATCACTTCTCCGGTCAGCGCGGAGAGCAGGATGCCGCTGCGGAAGTGTCCGGCCGCGTAGAGGACGTTTGCGACTGTTGGAGACGGACCGAGGACCGGCAGCAAGTCGTCAGTCGCGGGGCGCAAGCCGGCCCACGCTTCTCGAAACGGAATCGACGCGAGACTCGGGACCAATGCGCGCGCGGCGCGGAGGATTCGTTCCATCCCGTCGAGAGTGACGCTCTTGTTGAAGCCGGCATCTTCGAAAATCGAGCCCGCGAGTATGCGCCCATCGCGCCGCGGCACGATAATCCCGGCGCCGGAGAAGATCGACGGTTCGATCAGTCCGGGTCGCGCCTCGAAGCATAGAATCTGCCCGCGCACCGGGTAAAAGCGGATGCGATCGTTCTCGAGGCCGCGAATTTCCCCGGCCCATGCGCCCGCGGCGTTGATTACCACGTCGGCCGACTCGAGCGTGCCGTCGTCGAGCCGGATGCCGGTGGCGCGACCGGAGTTAACGGCGATCGAATCGACGCGCGCGCCCTCGCGGAACTGGGCGCCTGAGTTGGTAGCGGCATTGAGGTAGGCGAGTGTGAGTTTGCGATTCTCGACGCGCCGATTGGTCGGCATGTGCAGGGCGTAGATGATTTTTTCGGATAGCGTCGGAGCAAGCTTGAACGCCTCACGCGAGGTCAGCTCCTCGACCTCGCCGCCGGCCGCGCGCTGCCATCGCGCCCGCGCGCTTAAGAGCAAGCGCGTCGCGTCGTCGAACGCGACGTAGAGGACCCCGTGATGGTCGTATTCGGGATCGACGCCGCTCTCGCGAGTCAGCCGATCGACGATCGAATCGAAAGATCTTTTGCCAGCGAGCGCAAGATCGAAGAAAACGCCGGGTTCATGCGCTTCGGCCTGCGGTCCGATAAGCCCGGCCGCGGCCCATGACGCTTCGACGCCGAGACGGCCGCGCTCGAAGACGATGACCTGCACACCCTCCGAGGCGAGCCGCCACGCAATCGAACTGCCGATTATGCCGCCGCCGATTACGAGAGCTTTCACGCCAGATCCTGCATCGCAATCAGCTTACGGGAGGAGCAGACATCGTTAAAGTACGTTGGCTTGGTAGTACTGCCCTCCGACCATTTTCGATGTCAAACTGCGGGAACTGAGGCAAGATCGAATTGCACAAGAGTGTGGATACTGATTCGTCTGCGCACGCGCTTGAACATTCACCGGCGTCGACGGAATCTTCGGCCGGACGGACACTGCCACGATATTCGCTACTGTCGGCATCGCGATGGACGGTTGTCGTTTCGATCGCGCTTGCGACCGCCGACAACTTCGCCGACCCGGATCTGTGGATGCACATCCTGACTGGTCTCAGGATTATCCGCACCGGCCACATCCCGCTGTACGATACCTACTCCTACTCGGCGGCTAACATGCCGTGGCGCAATCACGAGTGGCTGGCGCAGGTGGCACTGGCCTTCTTCTACGCGCATCTCGGAGTATTCGGCCTCAAGCTCCTGAAACTGCTGTGCGCGACGATCACAATCCTCGCATTGGCGATCGGTATTTCCGCCACCGGCGCGGCCAGCCGGATCCAAAGGCTGACTCTGATCCTTGCCGCCGTTGCGCTCACTACTCAGATGCAATTTCGACCTCAACTCTTCACCTTCATGATGTTGAGCATCGTGATGGCGTTACTCGCGGTCGAGGTTTATCGGGGCGAGGCAACCTTGTGGCCGCTGATTCCGATCTTCGCGTTGTGGGCAAATCTTCACGGTGGCTACGCGGCCGGACTCGGCGCGCTCGTCATCGCGGTCGCGGTTTTGTTCATCCAGGGTCGTGGAGACGCAGCCCGCAAGACCTCGGCGCGCCGGCTCGCATTGGTCACGCTTGGATGCGCCGGCGCCACGCTGCTCAATCCGTTCGGAGTTGGCTTGTGGACCAGCGTGGTGCATTCGGTCTCCGATCCGCTGATTCGGAAGATAATCGCGGACTGGGTTCCGCTGCCGGCGAGGGTGCTCTACGTGTGGCGAGAATCCAAGCTGCATGAGCTTCAGGATGTCGCCCCGCTGCTGCTGTTCGCCGGCTTCATCGTGGCAATTGCGATCGCTCCCGACCTCGCGGACGCGGCCTTAGTGGCAGTCGCGATAGTTTTCATCGGCGGCGCCATCTACGCCGCGCGCAACGTAGCGCTGGCGGTGATTGCTCTTGCGATTCCGCTCGCGCGCCATGCAACTTTGGCATTCGAGTCCACGACTGCGCGAAAGGCCGGCGACCGTTTCGGACCTGTCGACGCGCCGATGGGCGACCGTGAACTCCCGGCGGCGCTGCTGGCGATTTTGGCTTTAGCGGCGGCGCTGGTCGGCGGTACTTTCTCCAATCACCTCAAAACCCAGGAGCAGATGCCAACCGGTGCGGTCGCATTCATGAAACGCCATGGTCTTCACGGCAACATCCTGAACCGGTTCGAATGGGGCGAGTATCTGATCTGGCACGTCGGCGATCAGAGCCGGGTCTTTGTCGACGGACGGACCGAGCTGGTCTATCCCGATAGAGTGCTGCGTCAGTACGCAATCTTCTTCTATGGGCTGGACGGCGCGCAGACTCTGCTCGACGCCTATCCGCATGATTTAGTGCTTATCGGCCCCGACACCAGGAGCTACAATGTCGTGAGCCAGGACCCACGCTGGCATTTGGTGTATAGCGACGGGACCGCGGCACTCTTCGCGCGTACCGCGATGCCCCTCGAGGCGCACGTCGGTAACCTGGCCGACACGTATTTTCCTTGAGTTCGCAGTCCCGCACTTAAGATGAAACCGGATGCGCGCAATGCTAAACCTTCGCCCCAAGTGGAGGTGTGAAGCGATCCGATGGCGCGACTGATCAAGGGACTCGAAACCAAGCTGATACACGCAGGCGAACCGGAGCCGCTGATTGGCGGCGCGGTGTCGATGCCGATTTTTCAATCCTCCACTTTCGAGTACGCGGGTCAGACCAGCTACCACGACCTGCGCTATATCCGGCTCAGCAACACGCCCAATCATGCGGTGATTCACGCCAAGCTGGCGGCGCTGGAAAATGCGGAAGCGGCGCTGGTTGCGGGCAGCGGGATGGCTGCGATATCCGCGGCGCTGTTCACGGTGCTCGCCCGCGGCGGGCATCTGCTCGCGCAGGAGTGCGTCTATGGCGGCACGCACGACTTGTTCACGGAGGAATTTCCGCGCTACGGGATGGCGGTGGATTTTATCGACGGCGACGAACCGGCGACCTGGCGCGAAGCGATTCGCCCGAGCACGAAAGCGATTTACGTCGAGGCGATGTCGAATCCGCTGCTGCAAGTCAGCGATCTCAAGGCCGCGGTCGACTTCGCCGCCGAGAACGGCCTGGTTTCGATCATCGACAATACCTTTGCCAGTCCGATTAATTTCCGGCCCGCGGAAATCGGCTTCGACTTGTCGCTGCATAGCGGGACCAAGTATCTCAACGGGCATACCGATATCGTGGCGGGCGCCGTGATCGGGCGTGCGGAGCTGATCGAGCGTATCACGCATACGTTGAACCATCTGGGCGGGATTCTCGATCCCCACGCGTGCTTTTTGTTGCATCGCGGGATGAAGACGCTCGCGGTTCGGGTCCGTCATCAGAATGAAAGTGCGCTCAAGATTGCGCGTTGGCTCGAACAGCATCGCGCAGTCAGCCAGGTGAATTATCCGGGCCTGGAAAGTCATTCGAATCATCTGCGCGCGTGTGAACTGTTCGACGGCTTTGGCGGCATGCTGAGTTTCGAACTCGAAGGCGGGCTCGATGCGGCGCGGCGCTTTGTCGAACGGGTGACGATTCCTATCAAGCGCGCCGAGCCTGGGCGGAGTCGAGACGCTGATCACGCGGCCGGCGACCACGTCGCATTTGGGAATGTCGGCGGAACAGCGCGCTCGCGCGGGAATAGCCGACGGCTTGATCCGGCTGTCGATAGGCCTCGAATCGAGTGACGACCTGATCGAAGATTTCGAAATGGCGCTCAGCGACTGAATTCGCCGCATTCTGGGACACTCGCTGCGAACGCGCGGAAACGTGGCTACTGAAGCTCCAACCAGGTCGCAGTAGCAAGTCGTTTTGCGCTCTTGATAGGGCACTCTACTTGCTATTGATGTGTGGACTCCCGGATCGATCCGTCTGCGGCAAAAGAAGTCCGAAGCGCTGACGCATGGAGCGCATTGAACGGCACTGCTGCGCTTGCGGATGGCATCTCGGCTTCCATAGCCAACGGCAGCGCGTCTGAGACGGCGGGTGCATCTGATCGAGCGATCGAGAGGGCAAGCGCAGGCGACGAATCGCTATGGGTGGCGCCGATACTTCGCGCGGCGGCGTTCGCGATAATCGCATTTCAGATCGGATACATGGCGCTCGACGGCGGGGAATATCCACAAGCCTTCGCGAGAACACTACCGCTGCATATCGCAAGCATGACGCTGGCCTTGATTGCGTTCTTGCTGACGTTGTCCGGACAGGCAATGCGCAACTGGCGCGCCATCACGCTGGTGGGCTGTTCGTCGATTCTGGCGTGCACCGTGTGGATCGGAATTATCGACGGCGAGCGGCATGAGTTGGTCGGATCAATCGTCTTGTTATTCTTCGGCGCGGGCGCGCTGATTCCATGGAGTCCGCGCTGGCAGGCGGCGCTCGAGGCGGCCGGGGTGTTGGCCTGGACGGGGTACTCGATCCAGTCCGCCGACTCGAACTCGAAGCTCGCGGTCTCCTGGATGCTGGTGTTGGGCGCGGCGCTGTTGTCCGAGCTGAGCAGCGTTCATAGCAGCCGCTATCGAAAGAGACTCGACGAGCAGATGGCGGCGCTCTCGGAGAACCATCGGCTGCTGACCTGCGCGATGGAGCTGCGCGAACAGTCAGCGCAGGCTCGCGAGCTCGAGCATAGCCGCTGGCAGCAAAGCGAATCGATGCTGCGCAAGGTATTCGAAGCGTCGCCGGACAATATTGCTGTCAACAGCCTTGTCGACGGACGTTTTATCGCCGTCAACGATGCATACGAGGTCGCCGGATATACCCGGGAAGACGTTCTTGCGAGCAACGTGATCGCACTCGGGATGTGGGCGAATGAAGGGGACCTGACCCGCTTCCTCGAGAGCATCCAGAAAACCGGCCGGGTCAAGAACATGGAGATCACGCAGCGGCGCCGGGACGGCACCGTCGAGATCTATCTGATCTCAGCGTCGGTGGCCGAAGTGAACGGCGAGGCGTGCGTGATTTCGATGACCCGGGACATCACGGAGATAAAACGCACCGAGACCAGGCTTCGCGCCAGTCACGTCGCTCTGCGCAAGATTCTCCACGCGACGCTCGACACTATCGTCGTGCGCCGCGTCTCGGACAACGCCTATATCGACTTCAATCAGCAATTCGGCATGAGCGGCTACACGCCGCAGGAAATCAACGACTCGCGCACCGAGCTGCAGAGATTTTTCAAGAACATCAAACAGCAAGAGACGCTTCGCAAGCAGGTACTGGCCGTGGGCGTGGTGCGCAACGTCGAAGTCGAGTTCCTGACCCCCGACGGACGCACCATCCCGACGATTCTGTCGGCGGTCAGAGTCGATCTCGACGGCGAAGACTGCGTGGTCACGATGATTCGCGATCTCACCGCGGCGAGGGAAGCCTCGCGCAAGCTCGAAGAGAGCGCCCAGGCGGTGCGCGATATTTTTGACGTAAGTCCGGACGCGATCTCCGTCAGCCGTGTATCAGACGGTAAATTCGTTGCGTGCAACGACGAGTTTCTCCACCTGACCGGCTATACGCGGGAACGGACCATGAGTTCCTCGGCCGTGGAACTCGAGGTGTTTACCGATCCGGCGGACCGCTTTCGCCTCGCTACCGCGCTCGCGCGCGACGAAACCGTGCGCAACCTCGAGATCGAGTTTCAGACCAGCGACCGCACACGCGTTCCGACCCTGATCTCAGCATCGATGATCAACCTCGGAAGCGAGCCATGCGTCGTCTCTTACATTCGCGATATCACCGCAATAAAGCGGACCGAGCGAGACCTGCTTTCGGCCCGCGAGGAAATGTCGCGTCACGTAAAGGCGCTCAGCGCCAGCGAGGAGACTTTCCGCAAACTCTTCGACGCCAACCTGGACAGCATGACGCTGACCGGACCCGACGGGAAATTTACCAACGTCAACCGGGCGTTCGTCCAATCGACGGGGTTCTCGCGCCAGGAGGCTATTGGCCACCACTTTTCCGAGCTCAACCAGTGGATCCATCCCGACGAAATGATCGCCTTCTCCAGCGGCATGAATCTGGACAACCAGGTTCGCAACGTTGAAGTGGCCTTCCGCAATAAAGACGGCTCCGAGCATCCGACTCTGATTTCCGCGTCCTACCTGGAACTCGACGGTGAGCAATGCTGTCTGACCGTCTCGCGCGATATCGCGGATATCAAGATGACCCAGCGCGAACTGGTCGCCGCGCGCGAGGCGGCGCTGGCGGCCTCGCGAGCCAAGTCCGAGTTCCTGTCGAGCATGTCGCACGAGATTCGCACCCCGATGAACGCAATCCTCGGGATGGCCGATCTGCTGGCCGAGACCGAGCTTGAAGACGAGCAGCGCCGCTACGTGAATACCGTGGTGAGCAACGGCAACGCTCTGCTCGAACTAATCAACGGCATCCTCGACCTGGCCAAAGTCGAGAGCGGGCGTCTCAGCCTCGAAGCCGTCGACTTCGATCCGAGAGAGGTGACCGACAAGGTCCTCGAGACCCTTGCGATACGCGCGCACGAAAAGGGAATTGAGCTGATGGCGAGATTCGCACCCGGCGTCCCCGACCTCGCGATCGGTGATCCGCTGAGGCTCGGCCAGATTTTAATCAACCTGGTTGGCAACGCGATCAAGTTCACCGAGCAAGGACAGGTGCTGGTCACGGTCGGGCCCGACCCGGGCTCCGCCGCGGCAAACGGACTTAAGTTCACGGTGACCGATACCGGAATCGGAATTCCAGCCGGCAAGATCCACTTGCTGTTCAATGCGTTCACACAGGCCGACTCTTCGACCTCGCGCAAATACGGCGGCAGCGGGCTCGGTCTGGCGATCGTCTCGAGACTGGTCGCGTTGATGAATGGCAGGGTCGAGGTGGCGAGCGAACCCGGAAAAGGAAGCAGCTTCTCATTCACTGCACAGTTCGGGACTTCCTGCAGCAGGCCGGCGTCATCGCACTCGCAAGATCAGGCGTTTACAGGCGTCGAAATCCTGCTCGTCGATGACAACTCGGACAATCGCGCGATTGTCGCCGGCCTGCTCTCGGCGCAAGGCGCCAATGTCACTCAGGCCTCATCGGCGACTCAGGCGCTGGACGAGCTTCGCCGCGCCGATCGCCGGGAGTCGCGTTTCGAGATCATAGTCCTCGACAGCCGGATGCCAGTGATGAGCGGCTTCGATCTCGCCAAACAGATCATGAGTGCGCCCGCGCGGCCGCAGATCGTTATGATGCTTGGGACCGACGATTTGAGTAGCAAACTCGTCCGCCTGCGTGGAATCGGTGTCGACAACTATATCGTCAAGCCCGTGCGGCACGCTGATTTGATTCGGGCGGTCGCGCAAGCCCACGCGAAAATGCCGGTCGGACCGCAGGTCGAAACGCTCGCGTCGAACGCGATTGCGCCGTTGCCAGACCCTTCGACCGCACTCGATCGGCCTCTGCACATCCTCATCGTCGACGATTCGCACGACAACCGCGCTCTGATCGAGGCGTATCTGAAGAAGACGCCCTACCGTCTCGAAAATGCCGAAAACGGCCAGCAGGCGATCGACAAATTTATTGCCGACCGGTTCGACCTGGTCCTGATGGATATCCAGATGCCGATCGTCGATGGCTACGAAGCCACCAGGGCAATTCGCGGATGGGAGCGCGACCATGGCCGCCGCCGAACACCCGTCGTCGCGCTGACTGCGTCGGCGTTGGAAGACGCGGCGGATCGCACCACGGCGGCCGGATGCGACGCGCACGTGACCAAGCCGGTCAAGAAATCGACGCTGCTCAAAGCCATTCGCGACGCGGTGACAGAAAACCCTTCGGATGACGCAGCCGCCAACCTTATCGATCTCAAGGAGGAAATATGCAGGACCGAGTAATAGTGTCAGTGGATGAAAGTCTCAGCGACCTGATTCCAGGGTTTCTCATGCGCAAGCGCGCGGACATAAACGCGATTCTCGAGGCGATTACGCAGCACGACTTCGCACAAATCGGGCGCATCGCGCATCGGATCAAGGGTGAAGGCGGAAGCTACGGATTCGACAACATGACCGAGCTCGGACGCTCGCTCGAAGTAGCGGCGGCTACCCGCGACGACAGCGCGGCCGCCACCATCGCGCGCCAGTTGCTCAACTACATCGATCACGTCGAAGTAGTGTTTCAACCCTCCGACGACTAGCCGTCGCGCTCGGCGCGGTTCTATACTGGCGCGCGACGGGTCGCTCCTGACCGAAGTGCGCGACGCGCGCGGGAGCTGGCTTCTGGCTTCCGGACAGCTTCGCGCCAGCGAAGCCGGCACCGGTTTTGAAGTCGTGAAGCGGTCCTTGCCGATGGCAATCGAACTGATCCAGCGCTCAACTGCCGCCAGCACGATCCGATGCTTCCGGGATGCGGCGTCCTGCGCAATCATCTTTGCATGCTTCGCGATCATGGCGGCATTCGGTTCGCTCGCGCCGGCGCCGGCCTATGCCGCCATCGAAATCCCGCCGGCTGTCGCCAGCTACGCGCAAGCCCTCGACGACCTGCTCAAGTCCAACGGTAAGCAACCTATCGAGCCGGTCTTTGAGGCCGGGATGCAGGCCTCGCCGTCAATTCAAGCCGTGCTGCCCGATCTCACCGAAGCGCAGTTTCAGAATGTACAACATCAGATGCAGGGATTCGTGGTCGCGCGGCACGAGGCGATCTTCGTTCGACCGAGCGTCGCGTATTTCAAGGCTCTCGCGCGCAAGAGCGGCACCAAGGCGGATCGCGCGTTTTTCGATGCCTATGAACGTACCGAGCCCGACGCCAACGGAGAGTTCCCCGTCTACATCCGGCAGCATACCGACGAGGCGGGATGCACGCTGTTCGATGGAAAGCTGCTGACCGATCTCTATCGCCGATGGCTCACCTTCCGAACCACATATCCAGACGACTACGCGCCCGAAGCGCAGGGCGAGATCGACAGTATCGAGACGGAACTGCGCTCAGGAATCTGCTCGTGCGAAGACGCAAAGAAAACAGCAGCCGGATTACAGACTTTCGTCAATGCATTCCCCGACCTGCCGATCACGCCAAAAATAAAAACCCGAATCGCCCAACTCCGCTCCGGCAAATCAACCTTCCGCTTCAACTGCCACGCCGGCTGAGCGCCCGATCTCCAAGACGTTTCGGTCGGTTTCTGTGGTTCGTGATTTCCTTTCTCTTGTTTTTATCCCTCGACCCGTCGTCCTTGTATGACCGAGTCAATAGTGGAGAAGTGAGAGAGGAAGAGGGTGTGGGAGACCGACGTTGTCCAAGGCCAGGAAAAAGGGAAATGCCGGCGAAACAGCGACCGAGGCCGCCAGTCACCACTCGCTAACCATCGCGAAGTGGCAAGCCAAAAATCAAGAGAATTCGCCCGTTTTATCGCGTTGGCAAGCGACGGCAGCCCAATTTCGACCCAAAAACGACCGTTTCGGGACTACGTCGCGAGGTCGGCGCCGAACGCGCCGATGCCGTCGAGGGTGAGGCCTTTGAAGGCAGGCTCTGATTGCGCCAACTCCGCGAACACCGCTTCCGGCGCTTTGGGGCGCTCGACGCCGTCCAGCGCGTGGCCCAGGCGCGCGAGCGCGTCGAGCGCTTCGATTGCGTTTCCGGGCGGCGGGAACGCTCCGTTGATTCGCTGCACGCGGCCCTTGAAGTTGGTGAAGGTGCCGGTGATCTCGGGATAGGCCGCAATCGGCCACACCTGGTTCGCCATCTGGCAGGTCTCGTTCGCGTCGGTCGAAAGCACCAGCATGTAGTCGAGCGCGCCGAAGCGCTTGACGAACTCCTCTTCGCCGAGCGCCGCGACAACATCCGCGCGCATCGTGATGAGCATCTTGAGTTCGCCCGACGCGACTGCGCCGGCCATCGAATCGATTCCGTCCGCCGACAACCCGAGCGCCGCAAGTCCGCGCGTGTTGGGATTCTTGTTGGCGCGAATCAGCAGCTCGTCATCGCCGCTGGCGCGCGGCGGCGAGTAGCTGAGCGTCGCGATTCGATCCGATCCGATCGCCGACTTCATCAACTGTTTCAGCGCGAACGCTTCTTCGTTGGTCGAGTGCGCGTCGATCACCGCGCCAATCGATTTCGGTCCGTGCTTGCGCTTGAGTTCGGCAATCGTCAACGCCGCACGCTTCACCGCGTCGTCCCAGTTTTCGATGACCAGCTCGTCCTTTGCCTGCACCAGCGGCGAGGTCAGGCGCCGCTCGCTCTGCAGCGCGGGGAAGCTGTGCCGTCCCTCGTCGCACATCCAGTAGCTGTTGACGTTGGGATTGAAGCGCGGTTTGAAGCGATAGATGCGCCCGCGCTGATGATAGATATCGATCGAGCATCCGCGCTCGCATTCGCCGCACACCGACGCGGTGCGATGCAGGTACCAGACGCGCATCCGAAAGCGGAATTCCTTTTCCGTCAGCGCGCCAACCGGGCAAATGTCCACGACGTTGCCCGCGTACTTGTTGTTCACCGGATGGCCCGGGTTGATATCGATGCGGTTGTGGTCGGCGCGCTCGAAAATCGCGAGCTCGCTGGTCTTGGTAATCTCGTCGAAGAACCTCGTGCATCGCGCACAGAGGATGCATCGTTCCTGATCGAGCATCACGTCGGAGCCGATATCGATCGCCTTGCCCTTGTGATTCTTCTCGGAGAGCGGAAAGCGCGACGGCTGCTGATCGTAATCCATGTAGTAGTCTTGCAGCTTGCATTCGCCGGCCTGGTCGCAAACCGGGCAATCGATCGGATGATTGATCAGCAGGAACTCGAGCACCGCCTTTTGCGCGGCGATGGCCTTGGCGCTCTTCGTTTGCACGACCATCCCCTCGGCAACCCGCGTGTTGCACGCGATTTGAAGCTTGGGCGCCTTCTCCACTTCGACCAGGCACATCCGGCAGTTGCCGGGGACCGTGAGCCCGGGATGAAAGCAGTAGTGCGGAATCTCGACGTCGACCAGCTCGGCCGCCTGGATCAGATTCAGGTTCGCGCCAGCCTCAACTTCCTTGCCGTCAATGGTGAGCTTGGGCATCTGACTATTTCACTCACGCAGCCTGCTGCGCGGAAGCCGGTTTGAACGGGCATCGTCCGAGCTTGATGTGAGCTTCGAATTCGTCGCGATACTTCGGCACGAAGCTTTTTACCGGCATCGAGAGGCTGTCGGCGAGCACGCAGATCGTGTTGCCTTCCATGTTGACCGCGACGTTGATGAGCACCTTGAGATCCTCGATCTTGCCGCGCCCCGCTTCCAGCTCGATGAGCAACTTTTCGATCCAGCCGCATCCTTCGCGGCACGGCGTGCACTGTCCGCATGATTCGTGATGGTAGAAGTGCGCGATGGTCTTGAGCGCGTCGACCATGCAGGTGTCCTCGTGCATCACCATCACGCCCGCGGTGCCCATCAACGAGCCAGCGGCGCGGACCGAGTCGAAATCCATGTTGACCTTGACCGCCTCTTCGGCGGTGAAGATCGGAAATGACGAACCGCCGGGAATCACGCCCTTGAGCGCCTTGCCGTCGAGGATGCCGCCGCCGACATCGTAGATCAGATCCTTCAGCGGAAAGCCCATAGGCAGTTCGTAGAGTCCCGGCTTGTTCACGTGACCGGACAGGCAGAAAAGCTTGGGCCCCGGACTTTTCTCGGGTCCGATCGACTTATACCAATCAGCGCCGCGGTTGATGATGTGCGGGACGTTGCACAGGGTCTCGACATTGTTGACGACGGTCGGCGATCCGAACGCGCCCTGGATGGCGGGAAATGGCGGACGGTTGCGCGGATACGCGCGTCTGCCCTCGAGCGATTCGAGCAGACCCGTCTCCTCGCCACAGATATATGCGCCGGCGCCGCGATGCGTATAAACCTCGAGGTCGAAGCCGGAGCCGAGGATATTCTTGCCGAGATAATTGTTGGCGTAAGCTTCCGCGATCGCAGCGTCGAGGATTCTCTTTTGCGTCGTGAACTCGCCGCGCAGATAGACATATGCGATGTGCGAGCCGACTGCCCGGCACGCGATCCCGATTCCCTCGAGGATGCCGTGCGGGTCGTTCTCGATTTCGTAGCGATTCGCAAACGTGCCCGGCTCGCTCTCATCAGCGTTGCAGCACAAGTAGACCGGCTTCTTCGATTCCTTGGGGATGAAGCTCCACTTCACGCCGGTTGCAAATGCGGCGCCGCCGCGTCCGCGCAGGTTCGAGTTCTTAACCTCGTTGATAATCGCTTCGGGCGAGAGATCGAACAACGCCTTGCGCAGCGCCTTGTATCCGCCGTTGCCGACGTAGACCTCGAGCTTGCGAAGGTCAGGGATATCCAACCAGCGAGTCAGTATGCGTTCCATCAGAGATCCCGCGAAGTTCGCTTGAGTCGTTCAGGCCGCGCGATGTTTTTCGCCGAGCGCCATCAGCTTCTGCTTCTGCCCCTGGATCTTCCGCTGCAGCGCCATCAACGCGTCGAGCACGCCCTCCGGCCGCGGAGGACATCCTGGAACGTACACATCAACCGGGATGATCTTGTCGATTCCGGGCAGCGTCGCATAGTTATCGTAGAATCCGCCGGTCGAAGCGCATGCGCCAAACGCCATCACCCACTTCGGCTCGCACATCTGATCGTACACGCGTTTCAGAATCGGGCCCTGGCGCACAGTAACCGTTCCGACCACCATCAGCAGGTCGGCCTGGCGCGGAGTGAAGCGCGGCAGCAGCGCGCCGAATCGATCGATGTCGTAGGGCGTGGACGCTAGCGACATATATTCCATCGCGCAGCATGCGGTGGCGAATGGATACGGGAAAATCGAGAACTTGCGCGCCCATCCGATAGCCTTATCGAGCCGCGTCAGCACCGCGGTGTCGCCGAGCAGAATCTCTTCGCCCTTCGACGTTTCGCGCGGCTGTATGATTTGTGCCATGGATGCCTCTGGCGCCGTGATCTTCGTTCCGATACTACGACTGCAAAGGTATCAAGCAATCTGTCGACGGGTCAACGAACGCTAATAGAGCGCGTCTCGCGAATGAAGCAGAACTTGCACGGCGTTTACGAAACTCTTAAGACGGCGGCGCCTTTGATCTCGTCGTGCTTGAGCATCTTGAGCGCCACGTTGGCCTCGCCAAGTCCGAACGCTACCGTATGCGTCCGCATCCCGATCTCGCCGGCGATCTTCAGAAACTCCTCGCCGTCTGCGCGCGTATTGGCGGTCACACTGCGGAGTTCTTTTTCGTAGAAGAGATGTTTTTCGTATTCGAGCACCGGAATCGGACTCAGGTAGATTCCCGCGACCGCGAGAATCCCGCCGCGATCGAGCGCTTCCAGAGCCCTCGGCACCAGGTTTCCGGCAGGCGCAAACAGTATTGCGGCATCGAGCGGCGCCGGCGGCCGATCCTCCGCATCGCCAATCCATTCCGCGCCGAGATCGCTTGCGAGGTCGCGATGCACCCCTCCTCTGCTCATCACGAATACGCGGCATCCCCAATGCCGCAGCACCTGGATCGCAAGATGCGCCGAGCCGCCGAATCCGTACAGGCCAACCGTTGCGCCGGGCTTTATATCCGCTCGCTTGATTGCGCGAAATCCGATTATTCCCGCGCATAGCAGCGGCGCCGCTTCTTCGTCGCCCAGCGTATCCGGAATCGCGTACGCGAAATCGTCGCGCACAACGGCGTACTCTGCGTAGCCGCCGTCGTGGTCGTAGCCGGTGAAACGCGCGTTGGGGCAGAGATTCTCGCGCCCGCGCGAGCAATAGATGCAAGTTCCGCAGGTCTCGCGAAGCCATGCGATCCCGACCCGAGCGCCGTCGTTAAAGCGCGTCGCGCCTGCGCCACGACGTTCAACCACGCCGACGACTTCGTGACCCGGGATGATGCGTGCGGAGTGCGGCGGCAGGTCACCTTCGGCGACGTGAAGATCGGTCCGGCATACGCCGCAAGTACGGACTCGGACGCGAATCTCGCCGGCACCCGGCTCCGGCAGTTCGGTTTCGATCGCGCGGACAGGCTCCGACTCGATCGGCGCAGGCTTCTCGACCGCCATCGCTTTCATAGGTTCATCGTACCATCGAAAGGCGATGAATTGTGCTACCTTTTGTCAGCGTGCTCTATTGAGCCGCACGGATGCAGGCGCAGGAACAATCCGAAAAATCGGGCGAACTTTCGTTTGCGCGCGCCGATAACACAACGTTGGTCGTGCAACTGGCCGGCGATTGGCATTTGCGCCACGGGCTTCCCACCGCGGCGACGGTTGAAAAGCAGCTCGACACCGCGCCGAAGCCAACCGGGCTGACGTTTGACGCTCGCGACCTGGGCGAGTGGGACAGCGGCCTGCTCACCTTCCTGGCGGGCGTCAGCGACGTTTGCCACAAGCGAAAACTTACCGCCGACTGGAGCCCGCTCCCGGAGGGCGTTCGCAGGTTGATCCAACTGGCGGAGGCGGTCCCGGAAAAATCCGGGGCACGCGCCGAAGTGACGCATTCGTCGTTACTCGGGGAACTCGGCCAGGCGACAATCAACTATGCCCACGGACTGAATGATTTTCTGCGCTTTTTCGGTGAAGTAGTAATAGCGTTCAAAAATCTCGCGATCGGCAGAGCGCGTTTCCGAAAAGTCGACCTCATGATCGTGCTCCAGGATTGCGGCGTCGATGCGTTGGGCATCGTCTCCATGGTCACCTTCTTGTTCGGGGTGATTCTCGCGTTCATGGGTGCGGTGCAGCTCCAGCAATTTGGCGCGACCATCTTCGTCGCGGACCTGGTCGGAATCGCGACGACCCGCGATATGGGCGCGATGATGACCGCGATCATCATGGCGGGACGCACCGGCGCCGCCTTTGCCGCTCAGCTCGGCTCGATGAAAGTGACGCAGGAGATCGACGCGCTGACTACCATGGGTATCTCGCCGCTCGAGTTCCTGGTGCTGCCCCGGGTGACCGCGCTCTTCCTGATGATTCCGCTGCTCTGCCTCTACGCGGATTGCCTCGGAATTCTTGGCGGCGCGTTCGTCAGTGCGCTGATGCTCAATATCCATCTGCAGACCTACTTAAGAGAGACGAAGGCTGCGATTACGCTCACCATGATCTTCGGGGGCGTGTTCAAGTCCGCCGTCTATGCGGTGATAATCGCGGTGGCGGGATGCCTGCGCGGTTTCCAGTGCGGTGACAGCTCGTCAGCAGTCGGCGACGCGGCAACCGAAGCGGTGGTGACCGGCATCGTATATGTGATCGTCGCGTGCGGAATATTCGCCTTCGTATTCAATGTACTCGGAATTTAAGCGAACCGATCAGGACTAACTCGATAATCAATTCTGAAATGGCTGCAACCACAAATCCCACTCCGCGCGCCAGGACTCCGAATGCCAAGCCGGCGCCATCTGGCGGGCTGTCCGGCGCGCGAATTTCATCCAAAGATGGACCTCCGCCAATCACGGTGAAGAACCTGACGATGGCGTTCGGAAATTTCATTCTGATGCACGACCTGAACTTCGTCGTGAACCATGGCGACATCTTTATAATCATGGGCGGGAGCGGAAGCGGTAAGAGCACCTTGCTGCGCCATATGCTCGGTCTGATCGAGCCGGCCACAGGCGAAGTGCTCTATGGCGATTTCAATTTCACCAAGGCCGAGCCGGACGAGCGCGAAGCGATGCTGCGGAAGTTCGGGGTACTCTACCAGAGCGGTGCGCTGTGGAGCTCGATGACGCTGGCGGAGAACGTCGGGCTGCCGCTCGGCGAGTTCAGCGATCTCTCTGCCGCGGAAATCAAGGAAGTCAGCGCGCTGAAACTCGCGCTGGTCGGACTCAAGGGTTTCGAGGGCTACTATCCGAGCCAGATAAGCGGCGGGATGCAGAAACGGGCCGGACTCGCGCGCGCAATTGCGCTTGATCCCGAAATCCTTTTTTTCGACGAGCCATCCGCTGGACTCGATCCAATCAGCTCGCGCCTGCTCGACGACCTGATCCTGGAGCTGCGCGACAATCTCGGCGCCACGATCGTCGTGGTGACGCACGAACTGGCCAGCATCTTTGCAATCGGCAACAACAGCGTCTTTCTCGACGCGGAGAGCCGGACGATGATCGCGAACGGCGACCCCAAGGAGCTGCTCGCCCATTCCACCGACCATCGCGTTAAAACTTTTCTCACGCGCGGCAGTGACGACGCGGAAAAATCAGAGAGGAGCCATGGGTAAGCGAGTCAATCCAGCGTTGGTAGGCGCATTCGTGCTCGGAGCCATCGGCCTGGTCACGACCGCGGTTGTGATCTTCGGGTCCGGGAACATGTTCCGCAAGACGCACGAATTCGTGATCTATTTTGGCGGCGACATCAACGGGTTGCACATCGGAGCGCCGGTCAAATTCAAAGGCGTTGAAATCGGACAGGTCAAGAAGATTCGCCTGCGCCTGGACCAGGACGTGAACCGGCAAAACGGCACCCTGAAGGCCGACGTCCGCATCCCGGTGATCATCGAACTCGATGAAGAGAAAATCGTGGCTCATGGTGGCACCGCGATCGACTTGAACGATCCGCACACGGTTCCCAACCTGATCAAGGAAGGATTGCGCGCGCAACTGGGCTCGGACAGTTTTGTGACCGGCCTGATGTACGTGGCGCTCGACATCGAGCCGAACACGCGCATCCAGATGGTGGCGCCGCCGGGTTCTCCGCTGCAGGAAATCCCCGCGATACCGACCACGCTCGAACAGGCGCAGGCGGTGGCAATCCGAATTTTCGAGCGGCTGGACAAAGTGGACTTTGACAAAGTGGTTAGCCAGATGACCACGACGCTGGATTCGATCAACATCCTGGCTACCACGCCGGAACTCAAGGTGGCGCTCGCCAAGTCCGAGAAAACTCGCGAGCAGTTAACGCAAACGCTCGGAAGCGCCCGTCAAACGCTGGACACCCTCGACACGCAAATCAAGCCGCTGTCGAGCAGTTTGCAAAAGACCTCTGTCGCCGCCGACGCCGCCGTGAAGCAGGCAACAGTAACACTCGGCACTGTGCAGACCACGATCGAGCCCGGCTCACCGGTAAACTACCAGGTGGTGCAAACGCTCCAGGACGTCTCCGCGGCCGCGCGCTCGATCAAGGAGCTGGCGGACTATCTGCAACGCAACCCGAGCGCGATCGTTCGCGGGCGCGACTTCAGCCAGGACCACGATTAGGACTAACGATGACCTCGACCCGACGGATTGTGAAAACCTGTGCGGCCTGTGCGATCGCGATAATGCTGGCGGGATGCTCCGCGATCGCCAGAACGATTCTCGCCCCGCAAGAGGACGTCACGAAGTTTTATATCCTCACTCCTGCGGCAGACGCGACATCGGCCCCGCCCGCCGCGTCGCAAAGCTCTAGCGGCGATTTCACGCTAGGACTTGGGCCGGTTAAGCTGCCGCCCTATCTCGATCGCCAGGAAGTGGTGACGCGCTCGGCGGCAAACCGACTCGATCTCTCGAAGAGCGAGCGATGGGGCGAGTCGCTGCAAAATAATTTCATCAGCGTGCTGAACCGCGATCTCGCCGCGCAGATGGGGACTCAGCAAATAGTCGTCTTCCCGTGGTACAACACGGCGCATATCGATCTGCAGGTTCAGATTGAGGTCTACCGTTTCGAAGCAGACGCGCAGGGAAACGTGCAACTCTCCGCAAAGTGGACGGTGCGCGACAGCGACGGCAAGGACATCCTTTACACTGCCGAATCCAACCTGAGTCAGCCTTACAAAGTGGGCGATACCGCGGGCGCTGCGGCAGCTCTCAGCCGCACGGTCGGCGACTTGAGCCGCGAGATCGCGAACATGGTGCAACAATTGCGCGCCCGGAACAGCACGCATCCCGCCTGAGCGCGGCCTCGTCTACAATTCGAAGTCGGCTTCTTCGAGGATTCGCGCGGTGCGATAGAGGAAGCGGTTGCCGAGCACTCCGTCGACGACGCGATGATCGTACGAGAGCGCCAGATACATCATGGTGCGAATCGCGATTGCGTCGGCGCCATCGACCTCGACGACCACCGTGCGCTTTTTCACTTCGCCCATCCGCAAAATACCGACTTGCGGCTGGTTGATGATCGCGAAGCCGTAGAGGTTGCCCTCACGTCCCGGATTGGAGAGCGTGAAGCTGCCGCCGGCGAGATCGTCGGCGGTGATTTTCTTCTCGGCGACTTTGCGGCGCAGATTTTCGATCTCGCGCGCAATTCCAACCACCGACATTCCTTCCGCCGCCTTGAGCACCGGGACCAGCAGGCCGTCTTCGGTGTCCATCGCGATTCCAAGATTGATCGCGCGCCGGGTCACCACCGAGTCGCCGACCACCGATGCGTTCATCCGTGGAAATTCCTTGAGCGCGCGAACCGTCGCCGCTGCCGCAATCGGCAGGAAGGTCAGACTGAAACCTTCGCGGCGCGCGAACTCGTCCTTGTGCGCCTCACGCAGCCGCATCGCGCGCGTCACGTCCACCTCGGCGACCGTGCCGACATGCGGCGAGTGCGTCTTGGAAAAAACCATGTGCTCGGCGATTAGCTTGCGCCGTCGAGTGAACGGCTCGACGATATCGCCCTCGACCGGCTGATATACGGGCGGCCGAAAGCCCGGTCCCGACAGAGTTGGCGTCGGCGCCGCGAGCGTTGGCGCTGGACGTGACGCAACCTGGGCGGCACCGTTGGCAGGATGAGACGGCGCACCTGTTGCGGCATGGCCCTCGCGCAACGTCTCGAGATAGCGCTGCAAGTCGCGCTTGCTGACCCGCCCACCGATTCCAGTTCCCGGTACGCGACTCAAATCGATTCCTTCGTCAGCGGCCATCTTCAGCACGACTGGAGAAAACCGACGCGATCCGCCAGCCGCAGATTCCTCTTCGTGCGCGACGGCTTGTGTGCTCGCAGAGACCTGCACGGCCGGCGCCGGCGCGGATGCGGGCTTCGGCGGCGGACTCGGCCGCGCCGCTGATTTTTCCTCCACCGGCTCCGGCCTCGGCGCAGATTTCGGCGTTACAACTTTCAGCTTCGCAGGAGCTTCCGCGCCGGCGGGCTCGATCACCGCGAGCGTTGCGCCGACGGGAACGGTCTGCCCCTCGACCGTCACGATTTTCGAGATTCGACCCGCGCCGGGAGACGGGATTTCGGTATCAACTTTGTCGGTCGAAATTTCGACGAGCGGCTGGTCCTCGACGACGACATCGCCTTCCTTGACCAGCCATTTCGCGATGGTGCCTTCGACGACACTCTCGCCCATCTGCGGCATGGTTACATCTATAGCCATTTCAATACGCCGCGAGGCTCCGGATTGCGTCCACGATTTTGTCGGTGCTCGGCAAAATAAATTGTTCGAGCGGCGTGCTGAACGCCACGTGCGCATCCAGGGCCGCCACGCGGCGCACGGGGCCATCGAGATATTCGAACGCATGCTCGTTGATAATCGCCGAGACCTCGCCGCCGATTCCGCCCGTCAGCCGATCTTCATGCACCACCAGCACCTTGCCGGTTTTGCGCGCGGTTGCAAGGATCGCCTCGCGATCGAGCGGCAGCAGCGTGCGCAAATCGAGCACCTCGACTGCGAGCCCGTCTTCCTTCTCCACGATTCGCGCCGCATCGAGAGACTGGCTGAGCGTCCCGCCGTACGTAATTATCGAAAGATCGCCGCCTTCCTTGCGAATCTCCGCGACACCAATCGGCACCGTGAAATCGCCCTCGGGAATGTCTTCCTTGAGGCTTCGATAGAGCCGCTTGTGTTCGAAGTACACAACCGGGTTTCCGTCGCGAATCGCACTTTTCAGAATTCCTTTCGCGTCGTACGCAGTCGCCGGCGCGACGACCTTCAGCCCCGGCACTCGGGTGAACCACGCCTCGGGGTTTTGCGAATGGAACAGCGCACCGTGGACGCCCGCGCCCGACGGCGCGCGAATCACCAGCGGGCAACTCGCTTTCCCGCCATGCCGGTAGCGAAGGGTCGCCGCCATGTTTACGATCTGATCGAATGCGCACGCGATAAAATCCGCGAACTGCATCTCGACCACCGGGCGCATCCCGAGCACCGCCGCGCCGATTCCCGCACCGACGATCAGCGCCTCCGAAATCGGCGTATCGATCACGCGCTCCTCACCGAACGCGTCGAGCAGCCCTTCGGTCGCTTTGAACGCGCCGCCCAGGTCCGCGACGTCTTCGCCCATCACGAAAACGTTTTCGTCCCGGCGCATCTCTTCATGCAGCGCCGAGTTAATGGCTTTAATGTAGGTGGATTCCATCCGGGCTAGCGGTTCCCGTTGGACGAAGAAGTCGTCGAGTTGGGTGTGAGCGGAGCGGTCGGCGGCCCATAAATATCTTCAAGTGCTTCTTGAGGTTCTGGAAGCGGGCTCGCTTCCGCGAAATCCACCGCAGCCTGCACTTCCTTGTTCGTGCGCTCGTCAATCTGCTCGCGAACCCGCTTGATATCGTGACCTTTCTTTTCGAGATAAAACTCGAAGCGTGGGATCGGGTCGCGGCTCTGCCATTCGATCAGCTCTTCATTGTCGCGGTAGAGCGCAGCGTCGTGCTCGCTATGCCCCCGATAACGGTACGTCTTGCATTCGATCAGCACCGGGCCCTCGCCCGCCCGAGTCCGCGCGATCATCCGTTCGCTCAAGTCCAGCACCGCGAGGAGATCGTTGCCCGAGCAAACGTGGCCCTTGAATCCATACGCCACCGCGCGATCCGCGACGTCTTCAATCGCCATCTGCTTTTCGAGCGGCGTCGAATACGCGTAGCGATTATTCTCGCAGACGAAGACGACCGGGAGCTTGTGCACGCCGGCAAAATTCATCGCCTCATGCACGTCGCCGCGCGACGCCGCTCCCTCGCCGAAAAACGCGACCGCGACGTTCGGATTCTTCTTCATCTTGAACTTTAACGCCGCGCCGACCGCGACCGGCAGCGACGAGCCAAGCATCGAGGTCGATCCAAAAACCCCGTGCTCGAGATCGCCGCCGTGCAGGAACGAGTCCTTGCCGCGCGACAGTCCCGTCTCCTTGCCCATCAGTTGCGCCATCAGGCGTCCGGGATCGACGCCGCGCATGATGAACACGCCCATGTCGCGATGCAGTGGCGCAACGAAGTCGCCGTCATGCAGAGGCGCGCAGATTCCAGTGACGATAGCCTCCTGCCCGGCGCCGGAATAAACGCCGCCCAGGATTTTGTTCTGCCGATGCAACCGCGAGACGCGTTCTTCGAACGCGCGAATCAACTTCATCCAGTAGTAGAGTTGCAGTTCGTACTCGCCTCTTGGAGCGGGCTCGGCGGAACCGCGCGCGACATTGGCTTCAGGCATCTGGTGTACTCCGGTCTCGGCGTATATCGAACTTAGACTAACTCGCGCGAGGGAGCGGGGCAAAACGTTTATGTCGCCGATGCGACAGCTATTTCAGCAGCTTCCTGATTCTTTCGGTGATCGTGGAATCACTGAGACGCCTCATCGCGGGGAGCCGCAGCGTGAGCTCGATCCAGTTGCGATCACGCGCCCCGATTTCACCGAGCATCGCGATTCCATCGTCAATTTTGCCGAGCATCAGCAGCGCGATCGCATGCCAGTATCGCATCTCTGGATTTTCGCCGACCAGACGCTCCGCCGCCGCGTACTCGCGCTCCATGGTCTCCAGGTCGGCGCGCTCAGCCGCATCGGCGGCTCGGCGCTGATGAATGTACGCGCGCCGAATCGACACCAGGCGGCGAATCTCCGTGAGCGGCTCGGGCGCGTCATCTACACGAAGATCGAAGACGTTATCGATCCAGGGACGACCACTGCTCTTCCCTTCGACGATTAGAATCGCGGCCGATTGTCGTCCGCGAATATCACCTCCTTCGGCCTCGGCCGCATCGAGTGCCGCGAGCAACCGATCGACCAGCTCACCCTTGCTGGCACGATACGCCTCGGCCATCGCCGGCCACACCGAGTTCCTGAGCATCATGTTGGCCTGCACGGAAAATCCGTCGCCCACGGTATGCCCCGCTTCGGGAATCGTGATCGAGCCGGTGTGCGCGGCAACCCGGCCCTGACTATCGACCATCGCAACCTGGCGAACTTCCCGGAGCGAATCGGCCGCGAGCAGACCCGCAAGAGCGTCAGGCGCGCTCTTGCCCGCACGCATCAAGTCTAGCCCGAGTTTTCCGTACGACGGATCTCCATAAGCTTGCGTCGCGACCGCGCCCACGCCGGCCTCCGCCCACGTGACGCCCGCACCCACCGCAAAATAATGTGACTGCACCGCAACCCCAAATTGCCCGGTCTCCGAATCACGCGCGACGATTGAGTAGGTATGCACAAGCGGTGCACCCGACGCACTCGCACGTCGCCAAATATTTTCGTAGTCGTTGGTCTTCATCCCGTCTTCTCTATCCTGATGTCGTTCCCCTTCTCACATGGGAAGGGGTTAGGCGATTTAAGATTGTGGTACGCTGCGAGCCGAATCGCCATTGTCTCTCGGAGACGAAGATCTCGCCATGCCTCTATTCTCCAACGACCGAGCAACGAACGAACTCAAAACGTGGGCGTCGGAGCACGCAATACGGCTCGATCTTCCGCTTCAAACCGATCACAACCTCGCGCGCCTCGCCGCGCTCGACTCATCACTCACGAACAAGCGAATCGTCTACCTGGGCGAGCCGGACCATTTCATCCACGAGAAATATGACTATCGATTGCTGATGCTCCGCTACCTGGTCTCGCGCGGATGGAACCACATCGGCGAGGAGATGGGCGTCGTCGACGGCTATCGAATCAACCATTTTCTCGAGACCGGCGATTCGAGCCATCTCGATCGCGCACCTATATATGGATACAAAGGCGGGATTCGGACCGATCGCGACGATTCGGCGACCGGGCTGCTGAAGGATTCCTTCACCGCCTTTCCCTTGGATGTCTTCGCCGCCGAGCAGAAATCGTTTGCACGCGCCTTGCGCGATATCGCAACCGCTCATTCATCGGGAATCAAGTTCTTCGGTTTCGATATCGACGCGCTTCCTGGCGCTGGTTACGAAGATCTCGCCGAGATGTTGGCACCAGCGGCTACGAACGAATCCACAGCAAAAATTCTCGCCACTCTTACGCGAGTGCCCGATGAGACCCGCGTTGACGAAGTCGTGCGACTCGACCGCGCTATCCAATTGATCGATGCGCAACTCGCAACGCTCTCGCGCCTCATAGGGCCAGCGCGCGCTACCAATATCGTCCGATTCGCACAAGCACTCCGCGACAGTTTCCACTACACGCAATCCGCATACCCCGCGTTCGACTGGCCGTCGCTAAACGTCGCGATGGGACTGCGCGAAGAAACGATGCATCGCAACGTGACTGCGAGGCTTGCCGAGTTCGGTACCGATTCCAAGACCGTGCTGATGAGTCACAACCTGCATCTCGCAAAAGCCTATGACCGCATCAAGCGAAACTTCGGCGCGGGTCCGGGCGGCGGACGCGTCCCAGCGCTCGGAACGTTCCTGAACCGCATGATGCCGGCGCAGGTCTACTCGATATGGATGCTCTGCAACCGCGGCCGCGATTGCCAGCCGTTTTCGTTCTGCACCTGCGACATCAAGCCGGTCGCCGGTTCGCTGAATTCCATTCTGAGCGAAATCGGGCTGGCTTTGATCCTGCCGCTAAGCACCGGCTCGCCGCTTCCTCGTCTGCTCAATACTAAAATGCTGATCCGGATGGACGGACAACCCGGCGTACGCGCGGCAGTCGCGGAACAAGCCGATGCAATCTTTTTCATCGATGAAGTCAGCCCGCTCTGCACTCCCGCTTCCCTCGAAGGAGCCAAGGGTTAAGGCCAGTCTTATTTTGCAACTAAGGTTGCCTCGCGCACTCCCGATGGCTTATAACCGCAAATGATGGCGTCCGCGCATCCAACCTCTGCGACCGACGCGCGCGAACGCGCGCCAATCCGCGAGATCCTCGATTCGGCGCTCGCTGGCGCGCGCCTTACCGACGCCAACGCGATCGCTCTCATCGAATCCCCCGACGCCGACCTCGACGCGATGCTGTCTGCCGCCGCCGAACTCCGCGACCGCGGTCATCCACGCCGCGACGTCACCTACTCGCGTAAAGTTTTTCTGCCGGTCACAAATCTCTGCCGCGATCGATGCACCTACTGCACCTTCCGCAAGGACCCGGGCGATCCTGGCGCATGGACGATGATGCCGGACGAGATTGCCGAATGGTCGCGGCGCGGTGCCGAACTCGGATGCAAAGAAGCGCTGATGTGCCTCGGCGACAAGCCCGAAGTCGCATTCAAAACATATCGCGAGACGCTCGCGACGCTCGGCATGCGCACCACGATCGAGTACGTCGGCCGCGCATGCGAGATCGCGCTCGCCGAAGGTCTGCTGCCTCATACCAACGCGGGCCTAATGACGACAGATGAGATGCGAGCGCTGCGGCCGCTCAACGCAAGCATGGGCCTGATGCTCGAGAACATATCACCGCGGCTCCGCGCGCGCGGCGGAGTTCATCAGGCGGCGCCCGACAAGGACCCTGCGCTGCGTTTCAAGATGATAGATGACGCCGGCGCGCTTCGGATTCCGTTCACGACTGGAATCCTGATTGGAATCGGCGAAACTCTGGCCGAGCGTGCGCTGAGTCTCACCGCGATTCGCGATAGTCATGAGCGCTACGGGCACATCCAGGAAGTGATCATTCAGAATTTCCGCGCGAAGCCTGAGATTGCGATGGCCGATGCGCCCGAGCCCGACGCTAACGACATGGCGCGCGCGATTGCGACCGCACGCCTGGTGCTCGGTCCCTCGATGAACGTGCAGGCGCCGCCAAATTTGTCGCCCCGTCAGATCGAGTTGTTTCTGAAAGCGGGAATCAACGACTGGGGCGGCATTTCGCCGCTCAGCAAGGACTATGTCAATCCCGAGGCGCCGTGGCCGCATCTGGAGAAACTCGGAGAGCGATGTGCGCGAGCCGATTTCAGGCTTATAGAAAGGCTCGCAATTTATCCTGAATACATCGATGATGAATGGCTCGACCCTGCGATCGCGCCGCGTGTGCGCACGATGCAGGCTGCCATCGAGCCCGTCGGAGGCCAAGCGTGAACCTGGAATTTTGGCGTAACTACGTCGACGAAATCGAAGCCACGCCCGTGGATGTCCTGCTCGGCAAGGCGGATGCTTCCGTGCGGAATGCGCTGGTGCGCAGCCTCGAGAAAAAAGAATTGACGCCCGAAGAAGGATTGCTGCTCTACACCTCTGAAGGCGACGACCTGCGCGCGACCGTCAAATGCGCCGACCTCGCGCGCGCCGAGGACGTCGGCAACGAAGTCACCTACGTCGTCAATCGCAATATCAACTTCACCAATATCTGTTTCGTCGGATGCCAGTTCTGCGGGTTCAAGCGTCAGCGCTGGGAATCCGACGCCTACGATCATTCCGATGAAACGATCGTCGCCAAAGTCGCCGACGCAGTCGCGCGCGGCGCCACCGAAATATGCATGCAGGGCGGCATCAATCCGGACATGCCGCCGTTCAAGTATCGTGACCTGCTGGTCGCGATGAAGCGCGCGTTTCCCGAGATTCACATCCACGCATTCTCGCCGATGGAAATAATGTATGGCGCGAACCGGGTCCGCATGGATTATCCGGAGTACATCGCGATGCTCCGCGATCATGGCCTCGGGTCGATTCCCGGCACCGCGGCAGAAATCCTCGACGACGGCGTGCGCGAGATCTTGAGCCACAAGAAAGTCGACGTCGCCGCATGGGTTGAGATCATCACCACCGCGCACTCACTCGGCGTGCCTACCACTTCCACCGTGATGTACGGCCATGTCGAGACGCCGCGCCACGTCGTCAATCATCTCGACTTGCTCCGCACCATCCAGAAACAAACCCACGGCTTCACCGAATTCGTGCCGCTGCGCTTCATCCATCAGAACACCGTGCTTTACCGCAAGGGCCTGGTTTCTCCGACCGAGCGCGGTGCACTCGATTTCCAGATGTACGCATTCTCGCGGCTGTTCCTGCGCGGGCAGATCGACAACATCCAAACTTCGTGGGTGAAATCCGGCGTCGATCTCGCGGCGCTCACGCTCAAAGCGGGGTGCAACGATTTCTCCGGCACGCTCATGGAGGAAAGCATCACCGCGCAGGCGGGCGGCGACTCCGGCGAGTTCGTGCCGGTGGATGTGTTCGAGGAAAAAGCATCCGAGATGGGCCGCGTCGCCGTCGAACGCACCACGCTCTACAAAAAGCTCTACGGAAGAAAGGCACCCAATGGAGCGCGGCCGATCGCGTCCCCGCCTCACGCAGCAGATCACCACGCTAGCGGGGGGAGTGGGTGCAGCTAAGTTCATCCGCGGACTGACTCGCCGAGTAGATCCCGAAAGGTTGACCGTCGTCGTTAATACCGGCGACGACGAAACCTTTTACGGGCTCCACGTCTCGCCGGACATCGACACCGTCACCTACACTCTCGCCGGCGTGGTGAATCGCACGCAAGGATGGGGCCTCGACGGCGAATCGTTCAACGTATTACCCAGCCTTGAGCGTTTTTACGGCAGGCCGTGGTTCGGTCTTGGCGATCGCGATCTCGCAACGCATCTATATCGCACCGATCGGATGCGCCAGGGTGCGTCGCTGACGCAGATCACCGCGGAAGTCGCGCGCGCGTTCTCAGTGCATTCGCGAATCTTGCCGATGAGCGACGATCGTGTGCGCACTTTCGTGAAGCTGCGCGGCAAGGTTGCGATTCCGTTCCAGGAATATTTCGTCCGTGGCCGCGCCCGCGGCATCGTCGAAAAAATCGAGCTGCGCGGAATTCGCGACGCGCATCCCGCACCCCCAGTGCTCGACGCGATCCGAAAATCAGCCGCCGTCATTCTCGCGCCGTCGAACCCGTTCGTATCGCTCGGACCGATACTGCAACTAGCCGGCGTTCGCGAGGCTCTTGCGCGTCAGAAATCACGCGTCGCCGCAATCACCCCGATCGTAGGTGGCCGCACAATCAAGGGTCCCGCCGACAAGATGCTCCGCGGACTTAAGATGGAAGTCTCGCCGCTCGGTGTCGCGCGCCTCTATCGCGACATTGCGGGACTGTTCGTTCTTGACGACGCCGACCGCCGCTACATCGAGCCGATCGAACGCCTCGGGATGCGCGCGGTCGCGACTGACACCATCATGGCAACTTCCGAGCGCGCCGCCCGCCTCGCCGAAGTGGTTCTGCGAGAGCTTAAGGTATAGTAGGCTGTTCGCTTCGATGCGCACGATAAGTCTCACCGCGATTGAGCACATCCCGATGATTAAGGCGGGCGACGATCTCTCCGCGCTAATCATCCGCGGAATCGAACAAACCGGCTTGCGTCTGGAAGCCGGCGATATCCTTGTCGTTTGCCAGAAGGTAATCTCCAAGGCCGAGGGCCGCGTGGTCGATTTGAGAGATTTCGAACCCTCCGAATTCGCAAAAAATCTCGCGACCCGATGGGAAAAAGATCCGCGCGCGGTCGAAGTCGTACTGCGTCAGACCAGCCGAATCGTGCGCAACGATCATGGCGTGATTATCGTCGAGACGGGCCCCGGATGGGTCTGCGCCAACGCCGGCGTCGACGAATCCAACAGCCTCGAAACTGACAGCGCCATCCTGTTGCCCGAGGATCCCGACGCGTCCGCGCGCAAGATGCGTGACGAAATCCGCCGCCGCCTCGGCGTCACGGTCGCCGTGATGGTGACCGACACGTTCGGCCGTCCATGGCGCGACGGGCTGACCGAAGTCTGTCTCGGAATCGCCGGAATGAATCCGATTCTCGATTTGCGCGGCACCACCGACTTGGGCGGCCGCGAATTGCATCACACCGTCGTCGCCATCGCCGACGAGATCGCCTCCGCCGCCGGCCTGCTCATGGAAAAAGCCGGTGCAACTCCAGCCGTCGTAATGCGCGGCTACAAGTACGAACCCCACGAAGGCAGCGCGAAGGTTTTGATTCGGCCCGCCGAAGCCGATTTATTCCGCTAACCTGCGACTGTGAAATATTGAAAAAGTGAAAAGAGCCAAAGCAACCCAACTCGCCGACGCATCCTCGCCCGAGCCGCTTAGCCCGGCGCGTCTGGTCGAGGCCGACCTAGCGTCGGCCGAAGTGAAGTTGTCACGGCTGCTCGACTCGAGCGAATCGATCATCGCGGAAATTTGTCACTACCTCGTCGACGCGGGTGGTAAGCGGCTGCGTCCGACCTTCATTCTTCTCGTCTATCGGGCTTGCGGCGGCGCCGATTCGAAAGTCGAGATGGCCGTCGACGCAGCAATCGCGCTCGAACTGATCCATTCGGCAACCCTGCTGCACGACGACATCATCGACCGCGGCCTGCTCCGGCGTGGCAAGCCGTCCGCGTTCGCGCGCTACGGCTTCGGCCCGTCGCTCATCGCCGGCGACTATCTATTCTGCCGCGCGTTCGAACTGTGCGCTGGCTTCGAAGAGCAAATGATCCGCACTGCCGCGCAGGCATGCATCCAACTCACCGAAGGCGAAGTGATGGAAACCCGCTTCCGCCACAGCGCCGCCGCAACCTTGAAAGACTACATAGCCGTGATCAATCGAAAAACTGCGTCGCTCTTTTACGCTGGCGGCAAGGTAGCGTCGGATCTCGCCGGCGCGTCAGGCAGGACCATCGACGCGATGGCTAAGCTCGGAACCGCGATTGGCCTCGCGTTCCAGATGGTCGACGACCTGCTGGACATCCTCGGCCCTGAAAAAAAAATCGGCAAACCAGTAGGCTCCGATCTGCGCGCCGGTATTCCGTCTCTTCCAGTAGTGCTAGGCGTCGAACGAATCCCCGAGCTACGCAAGCTGTTCCAAAACGGAACCAAAATGGAAGGCGCAACCCTCAAACGGGCGCTGGACCTGCTCCGCGATCCGAAAATAGTATCCGAGTCCCGACGCCTGGCTGCCGAGCAAATAGCAATCGCCCGCGCAATCGTCGACGACCTGAAACCAACTCCCTACCGCGACGGCCTCGCCACTCTGATAGACGACCAAACCTCCCGCGAAGTCTAATCCGTCTCCCTTCAATGCCTTCCACGGGCGACGATCACCCGATGCCGCAGGGGCCGTTGGTGCTGCTCCGCCGGCGCGATTTTCGCCGCGTGTTCTTCGCCGTCGCAGCAAGCGAGTTCGGCGACGCACTTCATTACATCGCACTGATGTGGATCGCGCTGGAGAAAGGCGGGCCGCTCGGCGTGGTCGCCGTGCGCCTGGCCGACAGCGTACCGGCGTTGGTGTTCGGCCTTCACGGCGGGATCGTGGCGGACAGGTGGGATCGAAAGCGCGTGATGATCTCCGCGGATCTTGTACGCGGACTGACTCTGATTCCGATCGCAATCGCCGGCCTCACCAATCAACTGCCGATTTGGGGATTGGTGGTTGCATCTTTCCTGCTCGAGACCGCAACCGCGTATTTCGTGCCCGCCTACAACGCGATCGTGCCTGCGCTGGTCGATCGCGGCAATGTGCAGAAAGCCAACGGCCTCATCGGCGCGACGACGAGCGCGCTATCGATCGGCGGATGGGCCGCGGCGGCAGGACTGCTCGCAATCGTTCCGCTCAGCGCGTTCTTCGCGCTCAACTCGATTTCCTTTTTCGTCTCCGCCGCCCTCATCAGCGGTATCGCCCGACGCGACGCAAGCGCCATCAGCCTCGACACCGAAAGGCCGAGGATTCGCGAGGCGTTCGCCGCGATCCGTCCGATACCGACACTGGCGGCGGCAGTGATCTCTCTTGGAGTCTCGGTAACGATCTCCTCGGGCACCTGGATCGCCGGCGTGCCGGAACTGGTGCGCGACGTTTTTCATCGCGGCGCGGGCGGTTATTCAATCGTGATGGTGGGATATGCGATCGGCTCCGTGACCGCCGGCGCGATCCTCACCCGCTACCCGGCAAAGAACAAAGCCCGGGCCAGCATGATGGCCTGGATGCTGTACCTGCCCGCGTTCGGATTGTTCGCGATGAGCCATTCCTTTCCGCTCGCCGTGGCCGGCGCATTTCTCGCCGCGCTCGGACAAAGCGCGGGATTGATCTTGCTGACCTCCGCCGCGCAAGAGCGAATTGCCGACGACGTGCTCGGTCGAGTCATGGGCGTTATTTCGTTGATCTATCGCGGTGGCCATGCAACCGGCCTCATGTTGATTTCGCCGCTGTTCGCGGTTTTCGCTCCCCGTGCAATATTTGCGGGAGCGGCAATAGCAATTCCGGCGGCCGGAATTATCGGCGTCACGCTCGCCTACGTCGGCGAGAACCGCCGCCGAGATATGGAAGCAGAACTTTGATGCCCAACGACGAGTCATCGATCGCCAATCCGCATACCTCGCGCGCCATCGTCGTAGGCGCCGGACCGGCGGGCGCCACCCTCGCCTACCTGCTCGCACGGCGCGGCGTCTCTGTCACCCTGCTCGAACGACAGAGCGATTTCTCGCGCGAGTTCCGCGGCGAAGTGCTGATGCCGTCGGGAATCGCCGCGCTCCAGGAGGCCGGACTTCGCCGCCAGTTCGACGCCCTGCCTCATCGGTCGCTTGAGACAGTGGAGATTTTTCGCGGCGAGCGGCGGCTGATCTCGATTCCGATCGCGAATCTCGACCCGCAGCCGCTGGTCGTGCCGCAGCCCGCAATGCTCGAAATGATCGTCGCCGAGGCGGCCAAATTTCCCGGCTTCACGCTCGAGCGCGGAACCACGGTGCGCGATCTGATCGAGGAAAATAATCGCGTGGTCGGAGTCCGCGCCGATACCGCCGCCGGTCCGCGCGATTTTCGCGCCGACTTCGTTATCGCATGCGACGGACGCGCGTCGGTCATTCGTAAGCGCGCCGCGTTCCAGCAAGACCGGATCATGCAGGGCTTCGACGTCATGTGGGGCCACGTCCCCGGTTATTTTCTCGACGGGCGCATCGGTCGCGCCTACCTCGGGAGCGGCCACCTGCTCATCATCTATCCCTCGCCCGAAGGTCACATGCAGTTCGGTTGGATAATCGACAAGGGCACTTTCGGCGATCTCCGCAAAATGGGCGCCGACGGTTGGCTCTCCGAGATGACGCCGCATGTGTCGGATGACTTGCGGCAATTCTTCGCGGCAAATCGCGGTGCTCTCACCCATCCTTTTCTGCTCGACGTCATATGCGAACGGCTGCGCGAATGGACCGCGCCTGGCTTGCTCCTCATCGGCGACGCGGCGCATCCGATGTCGCCGGTCGGCGGACAGGGAATCAACGTCGCACTGCGTGACGCGATCGTCGCGGGCAACCGTCTCGGACGCGCACTCGCGATGCGCTCCGACGCCGCCACGCTCGATTTTGCCGCGCGCAATATTCAGGCCGAGCGATGGCCCGAGATAGTGACGATCCAGGATCTGCAGCAAGTCGGCCCGCGCTTCGCGGCGTCTAACTCACTCGCCAGTCGGATTGTCACCAGCGCACCGACAATCGCGTTCGCGAAACTTTTCCTGAGCAGCTTTCTCGTCCGCCGATTCGATCCGTTCCTGCACGGCACCACCCGCGTCCAGATGGAAGAATGATCGATCCCCACCTATTTTTGGTTTGACAAAAAGCGAAGAAAGAGCGAAAACTGAATATGTGGCCGCATTGCCAAAACCTCTGTGGAACGACCCCTCTACCACCCGGATTCCGGCTATCAGGTTGCCGTCGCATACCTCGGTCGAAAAGCCGCAACTACTTGAATTTTCAGGAGTTTTTCGCGGTCGCGAGCTTACTGTTAAGAACCGCCGCCTAAGCTCCGGACTCGCTCCCCTCGACGAGCTAGTCGACGGCGGAATCCCGCGCGGGCGAATCAGCGAAATCACCGGCCTACCCGGTTCCGGCAAGACCTCGCTAGCCGCATCGTTTGCCGCCACAGCCACCCATCGTGGCGAGGTCGCCGCATGGCTCGACAGTTCGGGCAGTTTCGATCCGGAGAGCATGGCCGCGGCCGGGGTCGAGCTGCGCAGGATGCTGTGGGCGTCGATGACGTCGGCATCGAGGATCTCGCGCACAACTTTCCCGCCGCGCTTCGCAGCCAGCGCGCTCGCGCGACGGCAATCCGCAATCGTCAAAGCGGCCGAGCTCGTGCTCGAGGCGGGCGGCTTCGGCCTGGTCGTGATCGATTTCGGCGAGGCTCCCCGCGCGCTCGCGCATTCCTCAGCGCTGCGAATCGCGCGCGCCGCCGAGCGCAGTGGCGCAGCCGTGATCGCGCTCGCTCCATGGCGGATGTGCGGTACGTTCGCGGCGCTGAGTCTCGCGACCACTCGCGCCGAGACGTCATTCAGCCGGCTCGCTCCGGGCTCACCCGTAACGTTCGACGGACTCGCGATGGATGCGATGGTCGCGCGAAACAAGATGGGCGGGACGGGACGGCACGTTCGCGTCCGCGCGCTGATCGATCCAATTGAATTTAAAGATTTTGTTGGTCTTACAGAACTTGCCGATTCTCGTCTTCATGATTTTGTCACTCGCGCCGCATCGCGCAGCTAGCATGGTGTTGTCCCGATGGCTCGTATCGCGTGCATCCTGGTCGCCGATTTTTCGATCGCAGCGCTGGTGCGCTCGAATCCCGAGCTCGAAGGCAAGGTGCTGGCGATCGCGCGAAGCCTCGCCCCGCACGCCGACCTCGACGCCGTCTCGAACTGCGCGCGTGAGCTCGGAATCCGCCCCGGGATGACGATCGCGCAAGCGCGCACCGTCTCCTCCGATCTGATTGTTGTCCATAGCTCGTCAGCCGCGGAAAGTTCGGCGCATTCGGCGTTGCTCGACGCGGCCGAATCGGTTTCGCCGGTGGTCGAGTCGGGTGTGCCGGGATGCGTTTGGCTCGATCTCGCGGGATTGAATCGCATCTACCGCGGCGAAGAAGAAATCGCCGCTGAAATTACGCGATGTGTGCGAAGAGTCGGCATGCAATCCGCCATCGGCATCGCCTCAAACAAGGAACTGGCGCATCTGGCCGCGCGATGCGGCGGGGTGCGCGTGATCGAAGCCGGGCGCGAGCGCGAGTTCCTGAACTGGTTGCCGCTCGACATGCTCGCTCTCGGAAAATCAGATCGCGGCGACGATCTCGAGACCACGCTCGCAAGATGGGGGATGCGTCGGCTGGGCGAACTGGCGCGGCTTAGTCCTGACGCAATAGGCACGCGGCTTGGCCGCGCCGGCGTGGAGCTGGTCAGATTGGCGCGCGGCGGAAGTCATGCACCGCTGGTGCCCCGCCGCCGCGCCGAGCTCTTCACTGAAACAATCGAGCTCGAATACGGAATCGAAAACCTGGAGCCGCTCGGATTTGTCATGCGCACGATGCTCGAGCGGCTCGCCGAGCGGCTTTCGCTTCGCGGACTGGTAGCCGGCGATATCACGCTGGCGTTCGGGATGAGCGGTCATCGCAGTTTCAGCCGCCGGGTCGCGGTCGCGGCGCCATCGAACGACGTCCGCGCGATTCTCACTCTCATCAACCTGAATCTCGAAACCGCGCCGCCCGAGGCTGCGGTTGAAACGATTCGAATCGAGATTGCACAGCGCGTTCCGCGTCCCGCGCAGGCCGATATGTTTCTCCCGCCGTGTCCCGCGCCGGACAAGTTGCAGACCACGATCGCGCGCCTGTCCGCGCTATGCGGTCCCGGCAACGTTGGCGCAATCAGCGCGGAAAATTCGCATCGGCCGGAAGCGATGCGGCTCGATCCGTTTGCGCCGCCCGCACCGCCGCTAATTTCTGAAAACGGAGCCGCGAAAAGTGTGACTCAACTGGTGATACGCGCGATTCGGCCGGCGCGGGAGATCGAAGTGATGTGCTCGCGGGAAATTCCGGAATTCGTTCGCGGAGAGAATCTCAGCGCGCGGGTGATCTCGATCGCCGGCCCATGGCGCCGCGACGGCGAATGGTGGCTTGGAAGCGTCGCGGATATGCAGGCAGATTCATCCGGCCAAAAAAGTCTCGCCGCAGCAGAGCGCGGCCTGGAGTTACACGACGGGCGCATGTTCGGAGCGCATCCGCGCGAAGTATCCGCGCAAAACTTGAAGGCGTTGTCCTCGCTCACATCAACATCCTCACCCAACCCGCATCTCAATGGTTCTTCCGAACGCGCTGCGCGAACGGCAATGAACGGCGCCACGAAATGCGGTTTCGCTCGCGATTACTATGAACTCGCGCTCGAAGACGGCGGCGTGTATCGCGTCTTCCGCGATCTGAACTCGTGACCAATGGTTCCTCGACGGTGCCTACGACTGACTTGGCTCGCGACATGAACTCCGACTACATCGAACTTCGCGCCCGCAGCGCATTCAGCTTCCTCGAAGGCGCGAGCACGCCCGAAGATCTCGCAATCCGCGCCGCGGAACTCGGCTACAGCGCGCTCGCGATGGGCGATCGCGACGGCCTCTACGGTGCACCGCGTTTCTATCTTGCCGCAAAAAATGCGGGGCTCCGCCAAATCGTCGGCACGGAGCTGACTCTCGACGACAACTCGCGCCTGTATGTCCTGGTTCCCGATCGCGAGCGCTACAAAAATCTCTGCCGGATGATCACAGACTCGAAGATGCGCATCCTGAATCCGGGCGCGCGCACACGCGACGGCTCGTTCGCGGCGCCCGTTTATCCGAGTAAGGGTGAAAGCCGCATCACCCTCGATGAGTTGGAGCGCTACGGCAACGGGCTCATCTGTCTTGCCGGCGGCGTGATGAGTCCGCTCGCGCGGATGCTGATTCGCGGCGAAGATCCACGTGCATTGAGCGATCGGCTGCGCACGATTTTCGGCGCGGCGAATCTTTATATCGATTTGCAACGCCATCTCGACGCCGGTGAGGAGCGCCTCAATCGCAAGCTAGCCGCGCTCGCCGCCGCGATGAAAATTCCAATCGTCGCGAGCAACGACGTTTGTCATGCAGGCGCCGACCGCAAACTGCTCGACGTGATGACCTGCATCAGGCTGAAAACCACGCTCGAGGAAGCCGGTCGTGCGTTGTGGGTGAACAGTCAGCGTCATCTGAAGTCGCCGGCCGAGATGGCCGCCATTTTACGCGATTTGCCGCACGCCGTCGCCGCGACGCGCGCCATTGCCGAGCGATGCACATTTCAGCTCTGCGACATGGGTTACCGCTTCCCCGACTATCCGTTGCCGCCCGGCGAAACAGTCGACAGCTATCTTCGAATCCTCACCTACGCCGGCGCGCGCGAGCGATGGCGCGGCGCGGTCGACAATCGCACGCGACGCCAACTGGAGCATGAACTTGGAATTATCGAACGGCTCAAACTCGGCGGCTACTTCCTGATCGTTTGGGACATCGTCCAGTTCTGCCGCGAGAACGCAATCATGGTGCAGGGACGCGGCTCCGCGGCCAACAGCGCGGTTTGCTATGCGCTCGGAATCACCGCCGTGGACGCGGTGAAAATGGAGCTCCTCTTCGAGCGTTTCCTTTCCGAGGAACGCGGCGAATGGCCCGATATCGATCTCGATTTGCCCAGCGGCGACGATCGCGAGAAAGCGATCCAGTACGTCTATGGCCGCTACGGCGCGCGCGGCGCCGCGATGACTGCGAACGTGATCACCTATCGCACCCGGAGCGCGGTTCGCGAAGTTGGCAAGGCGCTCGGTTTCTCGCTCGAGCAGGTCGACCGGCTCGCCAAGCTCAACCAGGTGTACGAGTTCCGCGATCATCACGATGATCTCGTGGCACTGCTGCGGCGCGGGGGAGTCGATGCGGAAGCGCCGCGAATCCGGATGCTGGTCGAGCTGGTGCGCAAGATTCAGAGCGTCCCGCGTCATCTCGGACAGCATAGCGGCGGCATGGTGATCGCCGCGCAGCCGCTCGATGAAATCGTTCCGCTCGAGCCGGCCTCGATGCCGGGCCGCGTGGTAATCCAATGGGACAAGGACGACTGCGCCGATCTCGGCATCATCAAGATCGATCTGCTCGGACTCGGGATGCTGGCGGCGCTGAAAGAGGCAATTCCGATGATCCGCACGCACGAGGGCGTCGAGATCGATCTGGCGCATCTTCCATCAGATGACCCCGCGGTGTACGCGATGCTTCGCCGCGCCGACACGGTCGGCGTTTTCCAGGTCGAGAGCCGCGCGCAGATGGCGACGCTGCCGCGGATGAAGCCCGAGCGGTTTTATGATCTGGTGGTTGAGGTCGCGATAATCCGGCCCGGCCCAATCGTCGGCAAAATGGTCCATCCTTATCTCGATCGCCGCAACAATCGCGCCCCGGTCGAGTATCCGCATCCTTCGCTCGAGCCGATCCTGCGCCGCACACTCGGCGTCCCGCTTTTTCAGGAGCAGCTATTGCGAATGGCGATGACGGTGGCGGGTTTCAGCGGTGGCGAGGCCGAAGAGCTGCGCCGCGCGATGGGATTCAAGCGCTCGGCCGAGCGAATGGAAAAGATCGAAGCGCGCTTGCGCGCCGGGATGTTGCGCAACGGCCTCCAAGGCAACATCGCCGATGACATTGTTCGATCGATCACGTCGTTTGCGCTGTACGGATTCCCCGAATCGCATGCCGCCAGCTTCGCATTGATCGCGTATGCGTCGGCGTACCTGAAGTATCATCATCCGGCGGCGTTCTTTGCCGCGATGCTCAACTGCTATCCGCTCGGGTTCTATCATCCCTCGACGCTGGTGAAAGACGCCGAGCGCCACGGCGCGACTGCGCTGCCTGTCGACGTGACTCGTTCTGACTGGAAATGCACGCTCGAGATGGCACGGACAACAAAACTCGCGATGCGCATGGGGCTGCGCTACGTCACCGGCCTGCGCGAGGAAATTGGGCTTCGAATCGAAACTGAGCGCGCTCGCCGCCAGTTCGATTCGATTGCCGATCTTACCGCGCGAGTCGGCCCCAACCGCCGCGAAATCGACGCGCTCGCCTATGCGGGCGCATTCGCAAGTTTCGGACTCACGCGGCGCGACGCGATGTGGAATGCGGCCGCGGTCGAGCGCGATCCGGCGAGCCTGCTTGCGGGCGTGAAACCCCGGCCGGGCGCGGCTCCGCTCGCATCGATGTCGCCGATTGATGAAACGCTGGCCGACTACGCCGCGACCGGCCTCACTGCCGGGCCGCATCTGATGACCTACCTGCGCGAGAAGCTGCGCGCGCAGCACGTGCTCAGCGCCGACGATCTCACGCGCGCCAAACACGAATCGTGGGTGAAGACCGCCGGAGTCGTGATCGTGCGCCAACGCCCGGGCACCGCGAAGGGCTTTTTGTTCCTCACCCTGGAAGATGAGACCGGCATTGCCAACCTGATCGTCACGCCCGATCTTTTCCAGAAACATCGCCTCCTGCTCCGCAGCGCCGGAATCCTGCTTGCCGAAGGCGTGTTGCAACAGGTCGACGGTGTAACTGCGATTCGTGCGCGGCGCTTCGAGGAAATCACCATCGCCGGTCAGATTCCGCCCTCGCACGATTTTCATTGATGCACAATCTTGTTCGCGCGATTTCACACCTGGCTCGCTGCGGTGTTGTATGTATCGACAGATCGACCCGCAGACGGAGGCAACATGAATCAGGATACACAACGCGCCAAGGCGGAAGCATTTCGCGCGATGCACGTCGGCTCGAGGATTCTCGTCCTGCCCAATGCGTGGGACGCGATGAGTGCCCGGGTTATCGAAGAGGCCGGCGCCCGCGCGATCGCAACCACTAGCGCCGGCGTCGCCTTTTCGGTCGGCTATCCCGACGGCGAAGCGATGCCGCGCGATGAAATGATTGCGGCGATCGCTCGTATCGCTCGAGTTGTAACCGTTCCCGTTTCCGCGGACATCGAGTCCGGCTTCGCACGCGACGCACGCGAAGTGGCCGATACCGTTCGCCGCGTAATCGACGCGGGCGCCATCGGAATTAATCTCGAAGATCAGATTCACGACGGCTCGCACTCACTCTACGATTTGGACGTTGCGATCGAGCGCGTGCGAGCGGCGCGCCAAGCCGCCAACTCGAGCGGCGTTCCAATCGTGATCAATGCGCGCACCGACGTGTATCTGCTCGCGGTCGGTGTCGAGGACAGCCGCTTCGATCACGCAGTGCGCCGTGCGAATGCATACCGTGGCGCGGGCGCCGACTGTCTCTTTGTGCCACGCGTCGTTAAGCCTGCTGATATCGCGCGAATCGTGCCCGCGCTCGAAGGACCGCTGAATTTGCTCGCGTCGCCAGGCATTCCAAATGTTTCGGAACTCGAGCGGCTCGGCGTCGCACGACTTAGCGTCGGAACGTCGCCAACTCTCGCCGCCATGGGCACGGTGCGAAAGGTAGCGGGAGAATTGCTCGGCACGGGCACTTACGCCTCTATGTTTGATGGGTCCGTGAGCTATCCGGATGCAAACCGCCTGATGGCGACCCGTCGAGCATAGCTGACTCGGCAAAGTCGTAACCGGTTTTTTCGCTTAACGTACATTCATGTGAGAGCGTTGCCCCAACGAAGGTGGCGACCATCACAAGGAGTTTTTATGGTTTCGAAGTTTTCTCGCGCGATCGTTCCGGCAACTATGGCGCTTGTCCTGGTCGCCGCGGTGGCGCACGTGGCATCTTCTAATTCAGGCGGATTCGGCGGTGGCCATATGGGCCATCATGGCATGCGCGGCGGCATGAGCACGCTCGGCGTCCCCCTCCCACTTCTGTTGAAGACTGCGAATCTGACCGACGCGCAGAAGCAACAGATCCACACTATCTTCGAGAGCCGCCGCGCCGCGCGAAAGGCTGAGTACCAGCAGCTCAGAGCCGCCAAGGAGCAAATCGCGGCGAAGTATACTTCGACCGGCTCGGTCGCTGCCACCGATCTGTCCGCACCGGTTCAGCAGATCACCGACGCTGCAGGCTCAGATGACCAACGAGCAGGTTCAGGACGCGATCGCGATCCGCAACGTGCTCACTCCGGCGCAGCTCGCTCAGGTGTCCGCGACCAAGGCCAAGCTCGACTCGATTCACGCCGAGATGCATGCCCTGTTCGCGCAAGGCGAGAGCTCTTCAACTCCCACTGAGTAAAGACGACCTCCCCCAACTCCCCAACCCGACGGAGTCGCGGCTCTAAGCCGCGACTCCGTCCTTTTGTATTTCACTCCGGAATGAACGACGGGCTGCCGGTCTTCGCTGACTGCCCGCCGTCCGCGACGAACGACGCACCGGTTACAAACGACGCAAGGTCTGACGCGAGAAACAGCACCACATTCGCCATTTCTTCGGGCTTACCCAGCCGGCCCACGGGAATAGCTTCCCTTATCCGATCCGCGAATCCCGGTTGCGACAGCGCCGGTGCCAGCAGTGGCGTGTCGATCGCGCCCGGACAGATGCAGTTGGCGCGTATCCCGTAGGGCGCATATTCGATCGCCACCGCTCGGGTCAGATTTATCACGCCTGCCTTCGCCGCGTTGTACGCCGGTATTCCGTAATCTGCGCGCAGTCCCGAAATCGACGCCGTGTTCACTATCGCGCCACTGCCCTGCGCGCGCATGATCGGGAGCACGCGCTTCATCGCTCTGAACACCGCGCTCAGACCGACCTCGATCATGTAGTTCCAGATTTCGTCAGTCACGTCTGCTGTTCGCGACGCTACCTGGCTGCTCGATGCGGCCGCCGGCAGTCCGAATGCATTATTGTGGAGCAGGTCGATCCGCCCGAACTCCGCATTAGTCCGCGCGATCATCATGTCGATATCCGCGGCCCGCGTGACGTCACAAACGATTGCAATCGCCTTGCCGCCTGCGCCCGCGATTTCCGCCGCCACCTTGTTGGCATTCTCCCCGTTGATATCGGCCACGGCGACTCTCCCGCCCAACCTTGCAAACCCGATCGCGGTTGCGCGCCCGATTCCCGATCCTCCGCCGGTCACCAGCCCCGCCTTGCCGTTGAATTGCATCATTGGTTTTCCTCCTCTCTCGGCGCTATCGAAATATGACGCTAACCGTAAATGCTTGAAGTGCGCTACTCTTCGCGCCGGATGAACCCGCTCGGATTCTGAACCTGTTTTGGAGAGAAAGCGCATGAGACTTCAAGGAAAGGTCGCATTGATTACCGGCGCGGGCTCTGGAATGGGCCGCGCTGCCTCGCTCCTGTTCGCGCGCGAGGGCGCTAAGGTGTCCGCCGTCGATGTCGGCGAAGCGTCGGCGGCCGAAACCGCACAGATGATCAAAGCCGCCGGTGGCGAGGCGATTTCGCTTCGCGCCGACGTGTCGGACTCCGAGGACGCGCGTGCGATGGTCGAGCAGACGGCGCGCGCATTCGGCGGTCTCGACGTGCTCTACAATAACGCGGGAATCGAAGGTGAGTCCGGTTTCATCGCGCAACTTAGCGAAGAGGCTTTCGACCGCGTGATCGCGATCAACCTTCGCGGCGTATGGCTCGGAATGAAGTATGGGCTCCCGAAAATCGTCGAGCGCGGCGGTGGCGCGGTCATCAACACTGCGTCGGTCGCGGGAATCGTGGGACTCAAGGGCGCCGCCGCGTATTGCGCGGCCAAGGCGGGGGTCATCGCACTCACTCGCGTCGCAGCGCTCGAGTACGGCCGCTACAACATACGCGTCAACTGCATCTGCCCAGGCGTCATCCACACCCCGATGGTCGATCGAATCACCGGCCCCGACGGGATGCAACCAAAGTTTATCCAGCGCAGCTCCGTCCTCGGCCGCGTCGGCTCGGCCGACGAAATTGCGCAGACCGCGTTGTTCCTCGCGAGTGACGCAGCGCCGTTCGCCACCGGCGCACCCTTCATCATCGACGGCGGATGGATTGCGAGTTAAGTTCGCCAGTTAGGCATCTCGCATGACCAGACTTAACGGCAAAGTCGCAATCGTAACTGGCGCGGCACAAGGGATTGGGCAAGCGATCGCGTCGCGGCTCGCTTCCGAAGGCGCAAAAGTCGCGCTCGCCGATATTCAGCTCGATTCAGCCGAGCAAGCCGCCGCCGGGATTCGTTCCACCGGCGCTGTGGCGATCGCGCTCCGGCTCGACGTTACAAAACTCGACGATGCGCTCGCTGCCTCCGATCGCGTCGAACGCGAACTCGGCCCTATCGACATCCTGATCAACAATGCCGGATGGGACGTCCTCCAGCCGTTCCTCGAAACCGGCCCCGAGCTCTGGGACCAGCTGATCGCGATCAACTTTCGCGGCGTCCTCAACTGCTGCAAGGCGATCGCGCCGCGGATGCAATCGCGCGGCAGCGGCAAGATCGTCTCGATCTCCTCCGACGCGGCCCGCGTCGGATCGACCGGCGAAGCAGTCTACGCGGGATGCAAAGCCGCCATAATCGGTTTCTCCAAAACGCTGGCGCGCGAACTGGCCGCCAGCCATATCAACGTCAACGTGGTATGCCCGGGGCCGACGGAAACTGCGCTGCTCAAAACTGCGATGGCGGGACGCGAAAAAGTCCTCGAATCGATGGCGCGCGGCATTCCATTTCGCCGCCTCGGGCAGCCTGCGGACCTCGTCGGCGCGGTTGCATTCTTTGCTTCCTCCGATTCTGACTTCGTCACCGGTCAGGTGCTGAGCGTTAGCGGCGGCCTGACCATGTCGGGATGACGAAGTACCAGCTTGAATTTCGTGGATTGACCGGCAATTGGGGTGTGAACTATCGTTCAGAACAGCAGAACTGCGCGGCTTGTGGAGCCGTCTTCGTGAGTCCACAATATTTCGCGAGGGGCACAATAGTCGATGAGCGACGCAACGGAAATCCGCTTCTCAGGGCCCGACAGCCTTCCCGCCGACTACAAAGATTTGCTGATCCGGATGCTCTCGATTCAATCGCGCATCGAATCAGAATATATGCTCGCGCCTGAGCGCACGCTCCTGAAGCCACTCGCGCTGGCTCCTACGGCGGAAGACAAGGCCGAGTACGCCGCATTCTGGTCCGATGAGGTTCGTCACGCGAGCTATTGGATGAAGCTGCTCGAAGACCTCGCCGTAAAAGTCGACGCGGAGTTCATGGCGTCGCCGATGCCGATCTACATTTTCGAAATGCGCGATCAGGCCGAGGACTGGCTTGAATACGGCCTTTTCAGCTTCTTCGCCGATCGCCAGGGCGCCTACATGGGCTTCGAGTGGGTGGGGTGCAGTTACGAACCGCTCGCACGAATCGCGGAGCGCGTGCATAAAGAGGAACTCGGTCACGCCGCATTCGGATACAGATTGATCCGCCGTTACCTGAATCGCGAAGGCGGTCGCGGACGCGAGCTCTTTATAAAGCATCTCGCAAAGTGGTACCCGGCCGGCCTCGACATGTTCGGCAAATCCGGCTCCAAGCGCCAATTCGACTACGTGCGATGGGGACTTCGGCGTCGCAGCAACGAGCAGATGCGCGATGAGTTCACGGCGGAGGTCAACAATCTGCTGACCAAACTCGAGATTCCCATCCCGGATCCCGCCGCCGGCCGCCGCTTCAGTTGATTGACGTTTTCAGGACCATGCTACAAAGGGGTGCGCAGTGAAAAAAGTAAACGCGCAATCGGCGCCAAAAAAGATCGCGAGCATCAAGCCGCCCTCGCGCGCGATTGCCCATGACGAACGCTACGACGCGAATATCGATCACATCCTGCGTTCGGCGGCGGCGGTTTTCGCGGAAAAGAGCTTCGGCCTCGCCTCGATTCGCGACATCGCTGCGCGCGCGAAAATATCATTCCCGCGCATCTACTATTACCTCCGCAATAAGGAGGAGCTTCTGTACCTTATTTCGCGCCGCGCATTCGAACAATTGGTCGCGCTCGCCGAAGAACGGATGTCCGCGACCGAAGAACCCGAAGAGCGCCTCCGCCTCTTCATCCGCAGCCATCTCGAGTACCACATGCAGAATCTCGCCGAGATGAAAGTGCTCGTGCGCGAAGCTGATTCGCTCACCGGCCGTTATGCTGCCGACATCACGCGGCTCAAGCGTGAGTACTCGCGCATCTGCCGCCGCCTGCTCGAAGCCTGCGCCGCGCATCGCAACAAGACGCTCGATCGCGAGCAAACGCGCATCCTCACCTCACTGCTCTTCGGCGCCATGAACTGGTTCTACACCTGGTACGACCCCGCACGCGATTACGAACAGCGCGGCCGCATCATGGACGAATGCTTCCGCATGATCGCCGGGACGCTCTCTGCCCGCTAGTCGCGGTACGCACGACGATGCTCGAAGGATGCACGCCATTCCCGCCCGAATTCGCCGAGCGATATATACGCGAGGGCTTCTGGAACGCCGAAACGATTCCCCAGGCGATTGTCCGCGCGGCTGACCAACGACCCAACTCAATCGCCTTGGTCGACTCGACCCGAAGTCTCACCTACTCGCAGCTCCTCGATGAAGCCGGGCATATTGCCGCGCTGCTCGATCGCGAAAACGTCGCTCGCGGCGATCGCATCGTCATCCAGCTTCCCAACTGCATCGATTTCGCGACGCTGACAGTTGCCTGCCTCGAAATCGGCGCGATTCCGATCATGGCGCTACCTGCGTTTCGCAAAGCGGAGCTCGAGTACCTCATTTCCTTCGCCGGCGCCAACGCCATCGCCATCGCTCCCGACTATCGCGGCTTCGATCACGCCGCCCTCGCTCGCGAGCTGGTAGCCGAACTGCCCATGTTGAAATCGGTCTTCTCGACGACGCCAGGCGACGGATGCGTTTGCTTGCAAGATCGCGACGCCGGCTCCCGTCGCATCGGATCTGCGAACGACGATCCTTACGACGTAGCGTTGTTCCTCCTTTCGGGCGGCACCACCGGGATGCCGAAACTTATCCCCCGCACCCATGCGGATTTTCTTTACAACGCACGCGTATCCGCGAAGGTCACCGGCCTAACTCCGGATTCGCGCATACTCATCGCGCTGCCCGTCGAACACAATTTCCCACTAGCCTGCCCCGGATTACTCGGCGCGATGCTGACGGGAGCGCGTGCGATCCTTTGCCAATCGACCAAGCCCGCCGATCTAGCGCAGGTGATCGGCCGCGAGCAGGTAACCCATCTGCCCTGCGTGCCGACCGTCGCGCTCGGACTGCTCGGCTGTTCGGAGTCTTTCGGTACCGACTTTTCGTCGTCGCTTCGCGTGGTCACCGTAGGCGGACAACGGCTCCAGGAGCACACGGCGCGCAGTTTGAAAGCCAGTTTCCCGCACATTGCGGTGCAACAGGTGCTGGGAATGGCAGAAGGGTTGCTCTGCTACACTCGCCTGGACGACCCGGAAGAAGTGGCCTTCAAAACGCAAGGTCGGCCCGTCTCATCCGGCGACGAAATCCGGATCGTCGAGCCCGACGGAAGCGACGCCGCCCCCGGTGAGGTCGGCGAGCTATGGTGTCGTGGCCCATACACGATTCGCGGCTACTTCCGCGCGCCCGAGCGCAATCGCGAAGCCTTCGATCTCGCCGGCTACTATCGAACCGGTGACGTTGTGCGGCTTGATCTTTCCGGAAATCTTGTCGTCGAGGGAAGGATCAAGGATCTGATCAATCGAGGTGGCGAGAAAATCAGCGCCGAGGAAATCGAAGCCCACCTGATCGCTCATCCGGCGATCGATGCTGCCGCGGTGGTCGCGATGCCCGATGATGTGCTCGGTGAGAAAGCATGCGCGTACCTGACGCTCAGAAATCGCATCGCGTTCGACATCGTCTCGATGCGCGAATATCTTGCCGCGCGCGGCGTCGCTCAATTCAAATGGCCTGAGCGAATCGAAATTGTCCGCGAATTGCCGCTCACCAACGTCGGCAAAGTCCGAAAAGTGGAATTGCGCGCGGATATAGCCAGGAAAGTGAGCCGCGAACGCAATTCCACCGCCGAGAGCAACACCGGAGGAATTGATCGTGGACGTTGAAAAAGGAACTCGCCAACTTAAGTCTTTGATCGAAAAACTCGAGCGCAATAATCGAACCCTCCGATCGCATCCGACCATCGAGAAGATTGAGCGCGGCGAGCTTTCCCAGCCACAGCTCCGCCACTGGGCGACTCAGCTCTTCATCGGCAACAAGGCGCACAACGCCAATATCCTCGGCCTCATCTACGCGAAGTGCGACGATTTCCCAGCGCGCAAAGCAATCGTGGAAAATTTGATCGAAGAGGAACTCGGCCGCGTCTCCGGCGCGGGCCGGTCCCATCTCGAACTCTATCTCGAATTCGGCGAGGCGATCGGAATTCCCCGCGACGAGCTGCTCCACGCTCCGATGTCCACCGACGCGACCGCGATGGTCCACTGGATGTACTGGCTCGCCGAGTCGAGGCCGTGGTACGTCACGCTGGCCGGAATCAGCCTCGGCTCCGAGCTCTTCAACCCCGACGCTTACGTGCGCGTGATCGACGGGCTCCGCCGCCATTACAAACTCTCCGACGACGCGCTACTCTTCTTCAGCGTTCACGTGAAAGTCGACAGGGATCACGGGGACTCGAGCGCCGGTTCGATCTTCCGCGCGATTCCCGAGAGTGCCGCCGCCGAGACTCTTTGGGCGGTCGAAACTCATATCGAGTTGATGCGCCGCCTGTGGTCCGACATCAACCCGCCCGCCGCGTGATCAGGGCCGGCGCAGGTCCTGGATGATCTCCTTCAGCACTCCGCGATCGTGATCGTTCTTGATCGGCATGTCGAACGAGAGCCGGTTGACGCCCGCAAACCGTTTCTTGATCACTCGCGCAATCTCGTCGTAGGTTCCCGTTGCCGCGAACGCGTGCACCATCTCGTCGGTCACCAGTTTCGCCATCTCCGGCCACTTCTGCTGCACCGACAGCTTGTGTAACTGATCGGCCGTATCGCCCCATCCGTCGATCTCGAAGCTGGAGCGGTATGAGCGGGTCGATCCGTAAAAAGCGATTGTCGATTTCATTGCGCTGACTGCGCGCGCGAGCGAATCCTTGTCCTTCGCGGCGCACAGAAACCCGCCGCCGCCAATCTGGAAGCTGCCCCATTCGGCGGCCGGCCGGCCTGATTTCTCGAAGCCCTTCTTCAGATTGGGAAATGCTACCTGATCGAGATATTTTCGCGTCACGATTCCGTGCAGTCGTACGCCGTCGCACACTTCGCCTGCGACTTGAAGCATCAGCGCCTGCACCGCCGCGATCAGCACCGGGATTTGCGGATTCGACGTGATCGGTGGCGGCGCAAAGTTGGGCGTCATCAGCGACAGATTGTAGTGCTCACTGCGAAAATCCAGCGGCGCGCCGGTCTGCCACGTCTTCCAGCATGCGCGCATCGCACCCACGTAGTCTTTCATCCGCTGCGCCGGCTTCGACCACGGCATCCCGAATCGGCGCATCACGTGACCCTTTACTTGCGAACCGAGTCCAAGATTCAATCGTCCGCCACTCATCCGCTGCAAATCCCACGCAGTATACGCGGTTGCAACCGGACTCTTGGTGAATGCGAGCGCGATTCCAGTCGCGAGCTCGATCTTCGCAGGCTCCTGTGCGGCAATCGCCAACTCGAGGTATGGGTCGTGCTGCGTTTCGACCGCGATCAAGGTGTCGTAGCCGAGCGCCTCCGCATCGCGCACCTGGTCGCGAATCCCGCTCCAGGTGGGCTCGGGCCGTTTTTCGCCCGTCTGCATATCGGGCGTGTAAGGAATTCCGAGGTGAAGGCCGCGTTCAATTTTAATTTGCGCCATGAGGATTTTATCCCGTCGCTGCGCCCGCGATGTCAAGGCGCATCACTAGTTGGGCCGACAAACACGAAGGAAAAGCAAAAAGACGGATGATCTTTTCACCCTGCCGTTAGTTGCCTTGCTGCGATCGCCGATGAAGATTTTCACGATGCGGGAAAATGCAGAAGTGCAGCCAAGCTCCGTGTTTACTGGGGATTCTGACGCTCGTCGAGGATTCTTCGGTTCAGGAATTGCGCGGTCGTGACGATCCACTTCACCTTGCCGGAATGTGATGTGGTGATTGTCAGATGTTTTCCGATGACTCATTGGGATACTCACGGAGACAGAATTCCACAAATCGCCGATTTGCGGCTGATGCTGGCTGGAATAGGAAATACATCTTTCATTCGGGGCAGTATCAGAGAATGAAGGAAAGGGGTGCTGTCGCGAGCTGGGACGGCTTGCAGGTCGGGGTATGCGGGCGCCCGCGCCCGGCGCGCGGAGGCGCGCCGCCCTCTCCCGATCGGAGAGGGTTTAGGATGCTGGAGCGCTGAGCCGCGCCCTTATGGGGTCGGGGCGACGGTTCCTCTCGCTCCGCTTTGCATTAGCGCAAATGTTCACGCCTGCCCTTCGCCCGTGCACCATATGAATGATTGAAACATCAATCATATCGCGAGGTTTCAGATCTGAGAGTTCTTTCCTGAGATATTGCGAAAATAATAGGAGTTTCTCGTATGTCAGCCAATTCAGCTGCGGTTTGTAGTTCAATTCGAATGCACAGACCTCTGCGGCTCTCGAAGTAACGATTGGCTTGATAAACATATGTTCGCCGGGGTACATGATAAACGGAAAATAAGTGGCAACTGTCCATTTCGCTGATCCAATCTCATCGAGGACTCTACAGAAGGACAGGAATCGTCGTTTCAGATCGCCCTCGTCGAAAAGCAGATCGTAAAGAGTTGTACAGAACTCTTCTTGAAAAGGCAGCTTTCTTAGTCCGTCAGTAAAGTTCATCTTCTCATTGGGAAATACCAAGTTCGTCGCCTGCATTACTTTTCTGGTATTCTCGAAGAGTTCATCGAACCTCTTCGATGCGAGTGCCTTTTCGAAATGTGTGCGACGAAGTAGTTTCTTCGCTAGTTCGTGCGCTTCAACCTTGTAGTTTCTCTCCGCGAATTGGTACTCCCTTCCGTGAAAACCTCCAGGAAACTGATCGAGGAATTGCTCTTTCAGCGCAGACAATGTCTTGTAAGAACTTTCTCTTTGCGGACTAGCGATCTTAAGGTTATCGAGAACCGGGTTAATCGCTGCGATCTGGCGCATCTCCGCGTCGCCCATCCCGCGTGACGTAACTGCCGGCGTGCCGAGTCTGAGCCTGCTCGGGCTGAACGGTTTGCGCGGATCGTTGAAGTTGCAGACGATGCGCGCGGCGTCCAGCGCTTTCGCCGCGTTGCGGCCGGTCACGTTCTTGTTCTGCAGATCGATCAGTATCAGGTGGTGTCGGAGTCGCCACCGTCCCGGACCACCTTGACCGCGAACTGAGCGCAATTCATCACCCTATGGGCAAGTCGCGCCAAGAAATATCACCTTGGAAAAGTCGCCGCCCGTAAATTGATTCTCGAAGCATTTGCCGGCGTACTGGTAGTTTCCGCTGAGACTGTTGTCGCTCTGGAAGAATCCGATTCCTTTGATAGTGCGTGGATCGAAGCCGGTCCCGGCTACTGGGCCTTTGAACTTGAATTTAGTCGCCTTCACCGCGCCCGAGATCGGACCATGCACAGACACGCTACCTCCGAGATCGAAGGTGCTCTGTTTCTTGCTGAGTTTGTTTTTCTTCTGCCCGAAGAAGAACGTGATGAGTGTATTGCCCTGGCTGTCGTTGAAGGCGTTGCCTTGCCAACAGCCGGAAATATTCGGGACTTTAGCTTCGGTCTGCTCCGTCGCGTCCGCGTCATTCGCGTCCTGGGCGATAGCAAATCCTGCCGGCGCCAGGGTCAGCGCGATCGCAAACAATCCTGCCGCAACTAGCGATAAACGTACCGAGAATCCTTCCATCTCCGTCTAGTCCTCCCTCCCCCGAAACAATTTCCGAGAAATAAACAGCTACGGACGTGGAGATACCACCAATTGCGCAGACTTAATAGGCGGGAATTCTCCTGGGATTGTCGGGATGGCGCGGCTGTCGACTAAGTCGGCGCGATGCCTGGCGCGGGGAATTTACGGCACATCTCGGTGACTTCGCCTGCGATGCGTTTCAGCGCTGCTTCGTCGTTGACGTGGGAGAGCGCGTCGTCCATCCACTTTCCGATTTGGCGCATCTCGGCGTCGCCCATTCCGCGCGACGTGACTGCGGGCGTGCCGAGTCTGATCCCGCTCGGGCTGAACGGTTTGCGCGGATCGTAGGGAACGGTGTTAAAGTTGCAGACGATGCCTGCGGCGTCGAGCGCCTTCGCGGCTTTGCGGCCGGTCACGTTCTTGCCCTGCAGATCGATAAGTATCAGGTGAGTGTCGGTGCCGCCCGAGACTAGCGTGAGGCCTCGCGCGAGCAATTCATCAGCAAGTGTCTTCGCGTTGCGGACGACATTGGCGGCATACTGCTTGAATTCCGGCGTCGCCGCCTCCTTGAGCGCCACGCTGATTCCGGCGGTGGTGTGATTGTGCGGCCCGCCCTGAAGCCCCGGAAAAACCGCGCGATCGATACGTTCGGCGAACTCCGCTTTGCACAGGATCATCGCGCCGCGCGGACCGCGCAGCGTCTTGTGCGTCGTGGTCATCATCACGTCGGCAAAAGGCGAGGGATCAGGATGCACACCGCCGACGATCAGTCCCGCGATGTGCGAGATGTCGGCCAATAGGTAGGCGCCGACTTCCTTCGCCACCTCGGCGAAAATCTTGAAGTCGAGCTGACGCGGGTATGCGGTGGTGCCGGCGATGATGATTCGCGGGCGCTCCTTGCGCGCCTGCGACCGCATCGCATCGTAGTCGATGCGCTGGGTCTCGCGGTCCACCTCGTAAGGAACCGCGGTCCACAACGTGCCCGAGAGCGTCACGCCCCATCCGTGGCTCAAATGGCCGCCATGCGGCAACGCAAGGCCCATCAGTTTCTCGCCCGGCTTGGCAAGCGCGTAGTATATGGCGAGGTTCGCGGGAGAGCCGGAATACGGCTGAACGTTGGCGTGATCGGCTTTAAACAGCGCCTTCGCGCGATTGACTGTAATCGTTTCGATCTGATCGATGTAGCGCTGGCCTTCGTAGTAGCGGCGCCCTGAGTAGCCCTCGGAATATTTGTTGGTGAGAATCGATCCGGTTGCCTCCAGCACCGCCTTGGAGACGTAATTCTCCGAAGGGATTAGACGAATCGAATCGATCTCGTAGCGCTCTTCTTCCTGGATGAGCTTGAAAATTTCGGGATCAGTTCGCTTGAGTTCGTCCACACCGCACCTCCGTTGGCCTGATAGGCAAAGCCTACAGGCGTGCGCCCGGCGACGCAAAACTTGGCGCGCAAAATGTTTTCGGGATTATGCACAACAACGAAGAATCTTAGTCACGCCTGCGCGGCTGGCGGCAGGGGCTGACCCCTGCACCCGGTGTCAATCGCAAAATCCCGAGGACGGTATTCTGCTCTCGGTCTGCGGAAGGACTTACCCCTTTGGAAGGGTGCGATCTCCTTTGATAGGAGAGTCACTGTCCGGAGAGGTTTGCGTAATCTGGTGACCGTGGGAATTGGATGGCAGCTGGATCCTCGAGACGGCAATTTGACGAGGTTGGGACGGCGGGCGTGAAACCTCACCCTAACCCTCTCCTTGGAAAGGAGAGAAAATTGCGCGAACTACCTACTGCAGATCGGGCGGAGTGACTTTGCCGATCCAGGCGCGATAGCTGCCTTCGTAGCCGACCGCGCGCTGGCGTTCGCGCACCCGTTTTAGCAGTTCCGCGACTTGCGCTTCCGAAATTTTCGGCCGCACGTTCATCGCGCCCGCAATTTTTTCGCCGGACGCCGCCGCTTCCTTACGCGCACCCTCCGCGAGCCTCGATTCTTCTCCCGACAGACCCAGGTATGCTTCGGCAACGCGGATGCCAATCTCGGTGCCGCTTTCCAGCGAGTCCTTGATATTGCCTTTGCCCGTCAGCACGTTGCCGGCCGCGTATACCGCCGTTGGTCCGTCCATGAGGAGCCCGACATTTCGATCGACGTAGGTATACACCTCGCCCTGCTGAGGTATTCCGGGGATCGGCTCCGGGATGCTCCCGATCGAGCTGATCGTCAGCTTCGCGCGCGCCGTTTCCGCATTCTCCTGCACGATTCGCACTTGCCCGTCCGCTACTTCGGTGCGGCTGAAATTTACTCCAACCATGAGGCCGCCTTCGGTAATCACGCCGCTGGGCGCGCGGAGCTCCTGGAACTCGAACAGAAATTTGCGCTGCGCCTTTTCAAGGATCTTCGCGCGCGCCATCTTGAGCGCTTCAGCTCGCTTCGCAGGCGCATCGGGAGGAATATCCGAGAGCGGCATGTCGAGTACGCGCCGCCGATAAAACAGCTTGCACGGTGCGACACCCAGGTCTGTGTACTTGAGCCCGCGCGCGTTGAGCACCGGCTCGATTCCTTCGCGCTCGAGCGCGAGCATGTCCGCCTCGATTCCACGCGTCTTCAGCGCCGTGAGCACGGTCTCGATTTGCAAGACCTTCACTACGTCGATCGACGCGAGCCCTCCGCCAACGACCGTAACGCCCGGGCTAAGCTCGTAGCGCGGACCGTCATACGCCTTTTCGAGATAATGATTGAACCAGTAAATCAGCTTGTTCTGATAGACCAGGCCGCGATCGATGAACTCGTCCACTCCCTCGACTGGAAATGGCCGATCCCGCCACGCGCCGTGCGATAGCACGATTCCGTTCAGGCCCCATCGCGAGCGCAGTTCCTCGAAATCGAGATCGCGCCCCATCCGCGTCTTTGGCACGTACTCGATATTAGGGTGATCGAGGCGCTTGTTGATCTCCTCGTATTCGTCGTGGCGCTGCTTAACGTGCCATCGCGGCAGACCGTCTTCGATTTTGCCGTACGGCCGCGGGTTCTGCTCGAATACGATCACCAGCGCGCCGCGTTCCGCCAAAATCCGCGCAATTTCCGAACCCGCCGTCGCCGCGCCGACCACGGCCATCACGTGACGCGATGTATCATTCTGTTGGGCAGTCATAAGGGTATCTTTGATTACCGTCTGCGAACGAATCGTGCAATCTCATCCGCGCGCAAAGTCGAGCCCCGCGCTGAGTCGTCGTCTTGCGCACGCGGTATTCGCATGGTTTCCTAGCATGGTGCTGAGTCGCGCGTGGTTTGTGATCCGTCAAATTTCGAAGCTCTCGATCTATTCTCTAATGCTGCTCGCTGTCGGATGCGCGGGCTACTACGCCAATCGCGCCGCCGGTGGCGGTACCGATGCGGCTATGGGCGAGCAGCGCGACTTTCCGTATCCGTCCAACGATTCATTCCTTCTGACCCAGGACGTGCTGCGCGGCGAGGGCGTGCTCTTCGAGGTCAAGCCCGACGACAAGCTCGTCACGCTGTGGCGCGACGCCGACGTGCAAGGCGGTATGCTCGGAAGTATCGTCGGAGTGCATCCGCAATATCGCTACGAGGTCGAGGTCGTGCCGCAAGGCCCTCGCCGTTCGCGAGTCATCATCAACGTCCGCACGGAAGACATTTCTGACGACGAGCTTCCCAAATACAAAGCCAGCACTCGCTTGAATCTGTTCGACAAAATGGAACAGCTCGCCGCCAAATTTCCGCCCTCCAACGGAACTCCCAGCGAGGGCGGCGTTAACTATGCCCTGCTCCCCAACGAGGATCTGAAGGCGCTTGCCCGGCGCGCCACTGGCAACGAAGACAATTGGCAGATAATCGCGCAAGATAACGGACTCAAATCGCCCGCCGACGCTTCGGGGTTGCCGAGCGTGTGGATCAGAAACAGCCTTCTTAGTCATGCAAAAAAGGGTGCGCGGACAGATGCAGATGATTGATAAGACAAATGACAGATAATACGTCGGACCCGAGGCACGAAAAAAACTGCGGGCGCCAAAAGCAATGCCCGCCCAAGCAGGCCCGGGCGGGCATCAAAAGTACAGTATTGTTCGATTCTCGGCCGTCAGTCGTTGGGGTACGACGCCTCGCTCGCGTCGTATTCGGGACTGAGGCACGCGGGACTCACCGCCGCGACGACCGCCAGGAACTGCTCAAACGTCATCTGGAGATTAAGGAACCCGCCCTGGCAGAAAACCCATCCGTAGTAATCAAGGATCTCGTCGGGGATCATCACCGGTAGACGTGGCAGTGTTGAAACAACCGGAAACGGATGCGGTTCGCCCGGACGGATGTCATCCCAAACGCCAGACTGGTCGAGCGCGCCGTCCGCTTCGACCGCGCTCCCTTCCCGAAGGGGTATCACTTTCCCTTTAAGGCCTCGATTCATGGATTTAAGGACCTCCTGCCAACCTCGTCTCCGTCCCCGTGCTAACGAGCAACAATTCTAAACCAAGTCCTGCGCCGATCAAGGAGAAACTCGACAGTTATTCACTCAAATGCGCCTTTCAAGGTCAATTGTACTCGATCAAACAAGCTCAAGATACTCAGTTTCAAGGCTAAGTACCTGAAAATACTATGATTTCTATATTTCAAGCAATCGTTCTGGGCATCGTCCAAGGCTTGACGGAGTTTCTCCCGGTCTCAAGCTCAGCCCATCTTATAATAGTTCCATGGCTCCTGCGATGGCAGGATCCGGGGTTGGCATTCGACGTCGCACTCCATCTCGGCACACTCTTGGCGCTGCTCATCTATTATTGGCGAGAGTGGCTCGACATGGGCATGTCGCTGGCCGACGGGCGGCCGCTTCCACGACGCCTGCTTTACCTGCTCGTAGTTGCGTCCGTTCCCGGTGCGATCATCGGGGTTTTGCTCGAGAAACAAGCCGAAACGATCTTTCGCTCGCCGGTTCTGATCGCGATCACGCTGGCCGTGATGGGCATCTTGCTATGGGCGGCTGATTGGATTGGTTCCAAAAAGCGCAAAATAGAAGATATTAGTCTCCTCGACGCCCTCCTGATCGGCCTCAGCCAGGCGCTCGCGATTATCCCTGGCGTCTCGCGCTCCGGCGCCACCATCACCACGGCCCGTCTGCTGGGGATCGATCGCGCCGATGCGGCAAATTTCTCCTTCCTGATGGCGACCCCAATCATCGCGGGCGCCGGGATGCTCGAGCTGCATAAGTTTCTCCACGCCGGCCTGACCGCTCAGCTCGGGTGGGGCTTTGTGGCTTCAGCCGCCTTCGGAATCGCTGCGATCGCCGGGTTGCTGAGCTTTGTCCGAACCCGCACTTATCAGCCCTTTGCGATTTATCGAATCATCGTAGGCGTCGCGGTCGTCGCAATTGCGATGTCCCGCGGGTAACACGTGGCGACTAGCGTTTCACCGGCCGATGCGCTCGCCAGCGCGGCGGTGGCCCGTCGCTCGCGAGCATTTCAGGTCGGGCTGACGCTCTGCGTCATCAATACGGTTATCGGCGCCGGCCAGCCGGTGATCACGCGATGGGGCGCCGTCAACCTGGATCCCCTGCTCTTCTGCACCGGCGCCGTCGTATTCGCCTCGATCTGCACCGCCCCGCTGCTTTACTTCAGCGGCGAGCTGAAACTGATCGTCGACCCGCGTTATCGCGCGCGCCTGTTCGTGATGTCGATGGCGGGAACCGTGATGACGAGCCTCACTCTGACCTACGGACTCACGGGAATCGGCGCCGTGGCCGGCGTTCTGCTCTTGCAGACTGAGCCGGTCTACTCGCTGGTGCTCTCGACAATCTTCGTCGGCGAGCGCCCGTCGATTCGCCAGTTGTTCGCGACCGCGATCGTGCTGGTCGGTATCGGCTCGGTGTTCGGCACCGGCGGAGCATTCTCACCCGCTTGGGCGGCCGCTCTCGTCTTCATGACTCCACTTTTCTGGCAGGCGTCGCACGTGATGGGTCTGAAGCTGATGCCGCCGCTGACGCCCACTTCGATCACCGGCGGCCGCTTCCTCTATGCCTCGATCGTTCTCACCGCGATGCTGCTTCTGTTCCGCCGCGCATCGCTCGTGCAACTCACCGACTTGAACTCGCTCGGCATAATCTTGGTTACCGGCTTCTTCATCTACTTCATGAGCGCGCTGACGTGGTACGGAGCCATCAACCGCCTCTCGCTTGCATGGACAACCGCGCTGGTAGTCCCCGGCATTCCAATCCTCTCAATTCTCTTCGCCGTGATATTCCTCGGCGAGCGCGCAACCACGCGCGAGGTTGTCGGCATCCTAATCTCTGTAAGCGGAGTTGTGGCTCTCGTCCTCGGCGCCGATCCGCATCGCAAGCACCCCGCTTCCGAAGCCGCCGAAGCAATCCACGAACCGATGATCTGAATCGCTGACTTTGAAGGCCCCGTGCTCATTTGACTCTGCGCGCCGCCTGGACTTTAGTGACTCATTGAAGCCGCTGCGAAATCGAAACTCAGACCGAGGGACTATCCATGGCCCGATTGATCAGACACGAAAAAAATTCTCCTTACGAAGTTCCTGAAGGCACCGAGCTGCCGATCTACATCTGTGCGTGCGGACTTTCTAAAAACAAGCCGTTCTGCGACGGCTCGCACAAGAAAACCCGCGACGAAAATCCGGCCGACGTGTACCTCTACGACGATACCGGCCGCGCTCGCGTCAAAACCGAATACTGATCAGGGGCGCCTACGCGCGCCTCAATGCACCTCGACGCCGCCGCAGATATTCAGCGCCTGCCCGGTCATGTATCCGCCGTCTTCTGACGCCAGGAACGCAACCACGTTCGCGACGTCTTCGCCGGTCTGCATCCGGCCCATCGGCACTTGATTCACGAACGTCTGGAGCACCTGCTCGCGATTCATGTTGCGCGTCGAGCCGACCATGTTGATCAGCCCCTCGAAAAGTTGCGTCTCCACGAATCCCGGGCATACCGCGTTGACAGTGATCTTGAACGCTCCCAGCTCCAGCGCGAGGCTTCGGGTAAGCCCGATCACGCCGTGCTTGGCCGCCGAGTAGGCCGCCATCATCGGGCCGCCGCGTTTTCCGGCGATCGACGCGGTGTTGATAATCCTGCCGCCGCGTCCGCCCGCAATGATTTTTGGCGCAACGTGTTTGGCGCACAGAAAAGTTCCGGTCAGGTTGATTGCAACGGTGCGATTCCATGAATCCAGCGTCTGCTGAATCACAGGCCCCCCGCCGACTCCGCCGCCGGCGTTGTTGCAGAGAATATCCACCCGGCCAAATTCCTTCATCGCGGCCGCCGCCATTTGAGTCACCTCGGCCTCGTCGGTCACATCGACCTTGACCGGGAGGCTTCGTCGCCCAAGCTTGCGAATTTCTGCCGCCACACCTTCGAGTTCCTCCATCTGCCCGAACTTCGCGTCCGGATATTCCGCGATCGAGCGGCAATAGTCCGCGACCACGACGTGGGCGCCCTCTTGCGCAAGCCGCGTCGCGATCGCCCGCCCAATTCCGCGCTCGCGCGCGCATCCCGTCACGATCGCCACTTTGTCTTCGAGTCTCATGGCAGCAAGCTCCTGTAGCGCTTTGATTTTGAGATCTCAGGATCGGGGCCTGCGAAATGCGCGATGCCCGGACCCTGCAAATTTGCTCTCGTGCCGGTATGTTATTCGGAGCGAAGCGCGGTGCAAAATGGCGCCGCGTCGCTATGTGCCGTTCCAAAATGAAACCCGGAGAGGAAACTACTCAAATCGGCGAATTTACAGCGCACCAAGCTGGCGGCGCGTCATCTGACGATTCTGCTTCCGCCGCCGTTGCCGCTGCGCCGATGCCCGACCACCCACAATGGCTCCGCTATCTCGCCGAACCACGCCACGCCGTTCCGATCCTGCTGATCGTGGGCGTCGCGCTATATCTCGTGAACCTCGGCGGCTATCCGCTCTACACCAAGGGCGAACCCCGCGAGGCGGTGACCGTCTTCGCTATCGTTCACGGCGGCGGTTTGATCCTGCCTCAACGCGCGGGAATCGAAATTCCCTCCAAGCCGCTCCTGATGCATTGGTTCGCCGCCCTGGTCTCGCTAGTCGCAGGCGGCGTCAATGAATTCTCGGTGCGTCTGCCATCTGCATTCCTCGCGATCGCCGGAGTAATCGTCTGCTACCTCTACGTCCGCCGTCTGTTCGACGACGTGATCGCGCTCATCGCCTCGCTGATCCTCGCGACCACGTTTCAGTATCTGCAATCCGCAACCGGCGCGCGCATCGATATGACGCTGACTTTCTTTATGGAAGTCGCGTTCTTCGAATTTATTTTTATGGCCGAAGGACTGACCCGCCGCAGGATGCTGCTCTATGTGGCGATAGCACTTGCCGCTTTGACCAAGGGGCCCATCGGTCTGATTCTTCCCGGCATGGTCGCCTTGATTTGGATCGCAATCGAAAGTCGATGGGACTTTCTTCGCCGCATGGGTCTCATCCGCGGCTCAATGGTGGTGCTCGTTCTGGCCGGAGGATGGTATGTCGCGGCATACGTCGAAGGCGGCGCGGGTTTCTTCCGCAAGCAAATTCTCACCGAAAATGTTCTTCGCTTCGCCGGCGGCAACGATTTCCACGAAGGCCACCTTCATCCCTTCTACTATATGGAGCTGGCTCTGCTCGCCGGTTTCATGCCGTGGACGATTCTGCTGCCTATAGTCGCCATCCAAACCGCGCGGCAGCCTCGCGCGCTCGATCCGCGTCTTAAGTACATCCTGGTATGGTTCGTCTCGGTGCTCGTCTTCTACAACTTTCCGCAGAGCAAACGCGGCGTCTATCTGCTGTGCCTGTATCCAGCTCTCGCCACGCTCGTCGCGATCTATGTATCTGACGCGGTCGCCCGTCCCGAGGTCACGCGCACGTTAGTCCGATGGACGAGCAGGCTGTGCGGCTTCGCGATGCTGCTAGCCGGCGTGGGCGCGGTGGTGGCGCTTGCGATGCTAATAATCCGGCCCCAGCCCGTATCTGATCTATTCGCGGCGATAAACGTGCACGCCGCGTCCTTTCAGCGCATCCTGACTCGCACCGCGGCAGAGCAATGGTTTGTCTCCGTGGCGATACCTTTTGCGTTGATCGTCGTCGGATTATTTTTGCTTCGCATCCGTCCGCGAATCGAACGCATGGTACTCGGGACTGTCGCCGCGATGCTCTTCATCACGGTTGCGGTCAACGTTGTCGTTGTGCCCGCAATCGCCAACACTCTTTCGCTCAGGGATTTCACCGACCATGCGATGAAAATCGTGGACGGCAATCGGGTCGGCTATCTGAACGCGATGAACTACGACGTTGCTTTCTACAGCCGTCGCACGATTCCGATCACCTCGATCCGCGATCCAAATATGCCTGAGTACCTTATCGCCTGGCGCAGTCTGTTCGACGCGCTTCCTCAAGCCGGGCGGAGCCGATTCGACATCGTCATGATAAGCAACCCGACTTCGCTCGACGGCAGCGACGAGATGGTCCTGCTCCGCGAACGCCCGACCGCGGGCAAGCCGTTGCCCAAGCCCGCGGACGGCTACATCGAGGCAATGGCGATCTCACCCTCAAAGTAACTACGACATCTTTTCCCGGCGAATCTCCTCGACTGATTTCACCAGCCTGGGCAGCACATCCGCTGAGGTCCCGCGCAGGCTCGCGTCGCATATCCGCGTGATCTCCGATTCGTAAAGATTTGCTTCGATCAAAATTCCACCGCGCTGCTTTACTTCGAGCGCGAATCCCGCAGCCGGATAAACTGTCGCGGAAGTTCCCGCCACGATTACCAGGTCTGCACGCGCCGAATGTTCCGCACACATCTTCAGCACGTCGATCGGAATCGGTTCACCGAACGAGACCGTGTCAGACTTCAGCAGGCCTCCGCATCGTGGACATTCGGGCGGCAACTTCTCCAGACTGATCGCGTCTCCATGAAAGCGCGAGTTGCAATCAAGGCATCGAATCAGCGTCCAGTTGCCGTGAATTTCCGCAAGCGCCTTTTGTCCCGCCTGCTTGTGGAGGTCATCCACGTTTTGCGTGATCATAAAGCGCAGGACTCCGTGGCGCTCCAACTCCACCAGCGCGATGTGACCAGGATTCGGCTTCGCAACCGCAAGCGGTTTGAAGAGTTCATCGTTGCGTTTGGTCAGCCGATCTTCCCAAGCCTTTTTCGGATCGGCCATGAAACGCTGGAACCCATTCATCGGCGGCTCGCCGTACTTGGTCCATAGTCCGCCCGGCCCGCGAAACGGCGGGATTCCGCTCTCGACCGACATCCCCGCACCAGTCAGCGCGATCGGGTATCGCGCCGCCATGATCATCTCGGCAGCTTCCCGAATTTGCTGATCGCTCGCCCTCTCCACTCGCTCTGCCATCGTGAATTCGCCCTCCACGCGCAATCGGCACGCTACGTGACGGTGCAGGAGATAAATGTGAACGCGTACAGCGAAACGCCGGCCTGCTCCGCCTTCAGCGTAACCGCTCCCGAAACGACCGAATCGTTAGCGACCAAGCTATACATCCTGGGCCGATCGACATTGATGAAGCCGCGCTCGCGGTCAAACTTGACGTCGTCGCCGGCACGCTGCGCGCCGTCGAGCACGATCTCCAAGCGAACGCTCACACCCGCCGGCGGGGCCATCACGAGGTTGACGTCCTTCGACGTGTACTTGAGCGAAATCGCCGCACCCACTGCCTCGGCGCGTGCCGCTTCCTGCTCGACGCGCCATCGCCCGGCAAGATAACTCATGCCCTCCATGTGCGGCCCGATATCGCGATAGTCATGCGGCTTGTCTCGCGCGATGCCTTCAGGATTTCCGAATTGTCCGCGCGCGTGTCCGAGATATAGCTCCGGCGTAACGCGATAACAGACCGCGCCGGGACGATCGGTGTCGCGCACCGGTTCCATTGGCGGCGGCAAACTCACATTGGGATTCAGTTCGCGCAGCAATCCCTGAATAGCTACTTCGCTTTCCTGGTAGGCGCCCTCGCCGAAATGGTAGTAGCGGATTCGTCCCTTGGAATCGATCAGGTACTTAGCCGGCCAGAATCGATTCGAGTACGCGCGCCAGATTGCGTATTCGTTATCCAGCACGATTGGGTATTCGAGGCCAAAACGCGCCGCCGCCTCCGCGACATGAGAACCCTCGCGCGCGAACGAAAATTCGGGCGCATGCACGCCGACGATCACCAGACCCGACCCGGCGTACCTGCGATTCCATCCCACCACGTAAGGTAACGTGCGGATGCAATTGACGCAGGTGTAGTCCCAGAAATCGACCAGCACGACCGCCTTGTCGCGCAAATCCTTGAGCGCGACCGGGCCGTGCTGAATCCATTGCCCGCCTTCGAGTTCGGGCGCCAATATCGTTTCGGAAATTTGCGGCATCAATGTCTCCCGCGCCAACTCCGGATCCAATCGCGCCCCCTTGCGCGGAGCGTAGCATAAGCCTCGCTTTCAGCCATAAGCGCATTTGACGCTTCACGATTCGCACGCTACTGAAAGTTACGTGGCTCGCCAGGTGAAAGTGATCGCGATCGAATCGCCCGCCGACATGGCGCGCGCCTATGCGATCCGGCGCCGCGTCTTCATCGAAGAGCAGCGTGTTCCCGAAGAGATCGAGCTCGACGACGACGATGCGCGCGCGTTCCATGCGCTCGCGACTATGGACGGCGCCGCGATCGGATGCGGCCGGATGCTCGACCACGGCGATGAAGTAAAGATCGGCCGCATGGCCGTGCTGCCAGAATATCGCGGGACCGGAGTCGGCCGCGATATCCTTCGCTTTCTGATCGATCGGGCGCAGTCGCGCGGGTCGCGAAAAGCCATCTTGCATGCGCAAGTTTCAGCTGAAGGATTTTACTTGAAAGAAGGCTTCACGCGGGTCGGCGGCGTTTTCGAGGAAGCCGGCATCGCGCATCGCCAAATGGAAAAAGTTTTCTAGTCGAGGCTCGCCGCGAACGTTTCGATCGCGCGTGCAACCTCCTCGGGCTTCTCCAGCAGTACGTGATGATGCGCGTCGGGAATCGTAATTGCGCGGAGCTGCGGATTCGCGACCCGCGCACTCTCCAATCCTTCCACCGTCATGATTCTGCTCCGCTCCGCGCGCACCAGCATCATCGGAATCCGAATCTCCTTGATCGTGTCCAGCACCGCGAGCCCATCGCCGCCCAGAAAGCTCTCGCGATCGAACTTGAGCGTCCATCGCCCTTCTTCAGTTCGCGCGAGGCTTTTTTCCGCGATCTCGTGCAATATCCCGATCGCGATTCCGCCTTCATCCGGCATCAGGCGAAAACGAGCCTTCGCCGTGTCGAGATCGGGATAGGTCACAAGCGGCAGCGCCTTGAGTCGCCTAAGATAACGATCGCGCCCACGACTCGACGTGATCGCGATGTCGATCGCCAACACCCCGCGAGCAGCTTCGGGACTTTGGAGCGCAAACGCGAGCACGTTGAGCCCGCCCATGCTGTGACCGACCACCACCGGCTTCTGCCGGCCGGCGCTTACATGCTCGACGAACCTCGCAAGATCGCGCGCGTAGTCTAGTGGCGAGTACGACGGCGGCCTCACCCATTCGCTATCGCCATGCCCGCGTTGATCGAGCGCGAGCAGCCGAAATTTTGTGCTGGCCGCACCCGCCACAGGATCCCACCACCATGCATTCGCGGAGTTGCCATGCAGCAGCACGATCGTCTGCTCGGCATTGGGATTCCATTCCAGGTAATGCAGGCGCGGCGAGCCCTCGAGGAGATGACTATGCGGCGCCGTCATTTCAGATCTTTTACGAAGTCACGAATGACCGCGATCAATCCCGCCGGATTATCCAGCATCGCGTGATGATAGGAGTCGTCCAGCACTGCGAGGCGGCCGTTGGGCAGCGCCGCGACCATCTTTTTTGCCGCCTCACGATCGAGCACCGGACTCTTCGCGATCTTCACGACCAGCGACGGGCACGCGATGCGATGCAGCGAATCCCACACGCGCGAGGGCTCGCGAATAAGGGTGCGTCGATCGAGCTTATGCGTCCACGCACCATCGGCGAGGCGTTTGTAGGTGTGATGCGCGACGTGATCTAGAATTTCTTTTTTCGCCAGCGTCTCGCGCGGCAACACCTTGAAGTTGCGGGTCGCCTGCTCGAGCGATTCGAAGCGCCGCGGCGGTTTCTCCGCATAGCTCCGCAAAAACTCTACCGCATACTCCGAGTAATCAGCCGGGCTGTCGATCACGACCATGGCGCGCAGCTTCTCACTGTGCTGAGCCGCATATGCCAGCACGTTATGCGCACCCATCGAGTGGCCGACCAGGATCGGCGCGCCAAAGCCCCATCCGTCGATCACCTGGTCGAGGTCCGACACGTAATGCCGCGAGCCATATTCCCAATCCGCAGCCCATTCGCTCTCGCCATGACCGCGTTGATCGAGTGCAAGCACATGGAAATCTCCGCAGAACGCCGGTGCGACAAAGTCCCACCAATGCGCGTGCGCGGAACCGCCGTGAATGAATAGCATCGCGCGCTTGCCTTCGCCGCCATAGTCGAGGCAGTTGAGCTCGAGTCCGTTGGCCTTGAAACGATGCTCCTTCATAACTCGCTCGGCTCGCCTTCGTCAGGCGCGGAAGTCATGCCCTCCTGCGCGCGCGGCTAGTACCTTTGCAGCGCGGTCCTTTCATGCCACCATTCTATTAGCTGTTGTGCGCGACCCGACGCCATGCGAGATCGAACCCGGCTGAAACCGCTATCACTAGTTGCTTTCCTGATGCTCGCGCTGGCGGTCTTGCCGGCTTCCGCGCGGGCCCAGGACTCCAACACCGCCAAGGCGCGCTCGCTCGTCGAGGCCGCAATCAAAATGACCGACAGTAACGCGGCGGTAAAGCTGCTCTGGCAGGCGACGGAAATCGACCCCACGTTTGGCGACGCTTACGTTTATCTTGGCCTCTACTACGACTCGCGTTCCGATCATGACGACGTGATAAAAGTTTATCAGAAACTGATCAAGTATCAGCCCAAGCAGATCAGCGCCTATCTGAATATCGGCGAGGCGTACATGTCGTATTCGCCGCCCAGGATCGACGATGCACTGGTCTACTACCGCAAGGCGTACGAGATCGATCCCACGAATTCTTTTGCCGCTCTGCGAATTGGAGAACTTCTCGCCCAGAGCGGCCAGCACGACGACGCCCTCAAGTTTCTACGAATTGCGCTAGCCGACAGCGTGAAAAATCCTTCTATCTCGGCGGAAGCGGAAAAAACTCTGAAGCAGATGGGCGCGCTCTAGCGGCGCGTATCGTTACTTCGGCGACGGACTCTGCATCGGCTCCGCGAAATCGTCAGCCATCCCGTGCTCATGGTCACCGCTACCGTGCTCATGGTCGCCGGCGCCGTGCTCGGCCCATGGCCGCGCGAAATCGCGATCAAATAACTTCTGCTGCTCTGGCGTAAGCGCCTGGCGAACCTGCGAGAGCGCCTGCCAGAACAACTCATGGCGATGATGCTGGAATTCGAGGTGCGCCTCCCGCACTTTGAATCGCGAATCGCGGAATATATCGCTGACTCGATCGCGCTGCGCCGGGGTCAATTGCAGATCGCGGCTCATCCGCTCCATGATCGATGGTCCGGGTACCCGCAGAATCCGATAGCGGTACGCCAGCGTGCTAACGGCGAAACCGATTAGCAAGCCCGAAACGCCGACCAGGAGTCCGAGCCAGAGATTCGATCTAGCTGGCAAAGTCGCTCTCTGTCGTGGGCATTTCCGGCGCCAGCGGATCGGAGGCGGCCTCGTAATTGGCACTCGCCTCGGGCGTCAGTTCGTCACCAAGCGTTTGGCGGGGTACGTCTACCGAGTAAAAAGCCACGCTGCTCGCGAAAACGAATATGGCCGCTGCCGCTGACATCGCGATCCAACGCTGCGGAGTCGGCGCTTCACGCGAGATCGACGCGAATCGCCGCGGACGATCGCCCAGTGAGAACTCGCGCCGCGGCGCTGCCGACGCGCGCGCCGCCTGGTGCGGCTCGGATTCCGAATGCAGCACCGGCGCCGTCAACGCGAAGACCCGAAACGCGTGATCGCACTTCGCGCAGCCGTTCAGATGAGCCAATATCTCCGCCCGACGCTCAACCGTCGCACGCTTGCGCCACAGGGCCGGAAACTCTTGCCGTGATTCAAAACAGTTCATGATTTTTACCTCGTGCGTCCCGACGCCGCCAGCATCCGCTCCGCCTGTTTGCGAAGCGCCTGCCGCGCGCGAAACGCGCGGATTTTTACTTTTGCTTCACTCCATCCGAGCGTCTCCGCGATTTCGCTGACGCTCAGTTCTTCGCTTTCTTTTAAGACCATTACCATTCGATCCTCAGGCTTGAGCGTGTCGAGCAGGCGATGCGCCAGGTCGTACGATTCGCGCCGCTCTTCCGCTTCGCCAACAAGTTGCTCGGGTGTCGCACCGTTTACCAACTGCATCCATTGTACTTCCGGTGCGCTGAAATCACCGACCAACTCCTCGGGCCGTCGCCGCCGCCGGCGCAGCTCGTCGTAACAGAGATTCACCACGATCGCGCGCAGCCATCCGCCAAAAGGCATCTCCGCGCGATAAGTCGCGAGCGCGGTGAAGGCGCGGATGAAACTCTCCTGCGCGATATCACGCGCCATCTCCTCGTCGGAGAAAAAACGCCGGCAAAGCCGCTCGACGCGCTGGCGATGTCGTCCTGCAAGCTCGCTGAAGGAATCAGTCTGCCCGGCAAGGACTTCTGCTATCAGTTCCTCGTCGGGTTTGTCGGTCAATCGCCACCCTGCCCTTCTTTTCGCCGACAGGCCCAACATAACTGTTTATTAATACGCATTGTCGTCCTAACGGTTACACAATTTTCGACCCGATTTCCGCCTTTTCGGAGCCTCATTTCTTAATCAAACCCTTTAAGTTCTCGGAGGCGGTGGCAGGCCCGCGCGCGCCAGATCGGCGGGCGTGTCCAGATCCAGATTGATTCCCGGGTCGTCCAGGTCAATATACTGCACGCGCGAATTGTCGGCGTTCACGACTGATCGCGCACCCTGGCTCTCTGGGGCGCTCTGAAGCTCGGCGAACACAGACCGATCGAAAAGTACCGGATGGCCGCGCCGGCCTGCGTTACGCGCGATCACAATTGGCCCGGCAGTGCGACCATACGACTCGACAATCGCACGAAACGATTCGACCCGCACCATCGGATGGTCGCCGAGATGCACGATCACACCGGCGGAGTCCTTTTGAACAGCGCCAAGTCCAATCTTCAACGACGAAAGCTGCCCGCGCGAATAGTTCGGATTCTCGACGATCTCGATCCGACGGTCGTGTGGAATCACGGGCCGGATTCGATTGGCATACGCACCCAGCACGATCACCAGCCTCGGCACGACGGCGAGCATCGTCGCCACGATCTTTTCGATAAAAGTTTGCCCGTCGATCGAAAGAAGCGGCTTCGGATATCCCATCCGCCGCGATTCGCCCGCCGCCAGAATTATCCCCTCTACCCGGCTAGCCATTGCCTATTTCGAGCTTTTGAGGCGACCGAACCGGACACCGAGCGTGAACTCGTCGCGGGCCGAAGTGCGGCGCTCACGGATAATCTCGGCGATTATCGAGATCGCGATCTCCTCGGGCGTCTCTCCGCCGATCGCGACGCCGAGCGGCGCATGGACATCGTTCAGTCGCTCGGCCGGCACTCCAGTCGCTCCGATTCTCTCGAGCGTCGCCTTGACCCGACGGCGCGAGCCGATCATTCCGACAAATCCGCATGGTTGCATCAGCGCCGCGCGCACCACTTCTTCGTCGAACGCGTGGCCGCGCGTGACTGAAACCAGGTAGCAGTGACCGTCCAGGCCGAGCGATTCAATCGCGGCTTTGAACGGTTTCACAATTATCTCGTCGGCGGTGGGAAACCGCTCCCGATTCGCGAACGACGCACGATCGTCGATCACCGTCACGCGAAACCCAAGCATCGCGCCGAGCGCACTTAACGGCACGGCGATATGCCCGGCGCCGACGATTATCAGCCGCTGCGCACCGATGATTGGATCGACGAACAGACGCGCGCTGCCGCTCGCTTCCACACGGGTGATCGGTTTCAGCGCCCCGTTGCCATCGACCTCGAGCAACGCCGGAATCGCATCGGCGGTGCGCGCGACAATCTGCGCGAGCGTTGCCGCGGGCAGATCAAATGTTGCGGCGCCTGCCGCGCCTGCCTCTTTGGGATCAATAAACGCGCGCGTTCCCGCCGGCATCTCGGCTCGCGAACCCGGATCGACAAGCGTCAGAAGCGCCGCCGGCGCACTGCGCACCGCGGCGTCAGCCAACTGGCGCGCAACCGCAAGATCTCGCGCGGGAGACCATAGATCGACGAAGACATCCATGATTCCGCCGCAGGTGCCGATCTCGCGCTGATCGAAGTCGCCGGTCAGATCGACCTCGGCCAGGCGCGACGCGCCGCCTTCTTCAAGTAGTACTCGAGCTTTACGGAAAACTTCCGCCTCGCCGCATCCCCCGCCGATTGTGCCGAACTGACCGTCTTCGCGAACGATCATCTTCGCGCCGACCTCGCGTGGCGTAGAACCGCGAACATTTACAACCGTTGCCAGTGCAAACGAACGTCCGCGCTCTAGCGTGCGCAAAGCTTCGGACCAGATTTGATCGGGGCCATTCATCGCAGAGCCGTAGTTAGAACTTACCAGAACCCGATGCCCCGATGAATGCGTCTCCGGTTCGGAGACGCCGCGTCAGTCGGTGAGTTGGCGCAGGAGCACGCGCGCGTGCAGTAGGCTGTCTTCGGCGGATTTGTAGTCGCCTGATTTGATCGCGTCCTCGCCCTTTTGCTCGAGTTGCTTCGCTTCGAAGAGCTGGCGGCGCCTGGTGTCGTCGGTTGGGCCATTGTCGCGCACGTGCGCGAGTTCGAGCGAGACCTGCCGCTCGAGCTTGACCAGATCCGGCGGCGGCGAACCTGCAAATACCCGATCGGACTGAGCAGTCGTCGTACCAAGCGCGACGATCGCGATCAGCAATTTCAGGCCCGGGCGCATCAAGATGGAATTCTTATCGAACTGCGCGCGATTTTCCACCGGTGAGGGCGAAGAGCGGCGAGGATCAGATGCGGTGCTCGCCGGCGATGCGGCGCGGATTCTCGGCCAGACCGTAGCGGGTCAGCATCCGGTAAAGTGTCGAGCGCGACACGCCGAGCAAATCGGCGGCGCGGCGGCGATTGCCCTCGGTCTCTTCGAGCGAGCGGACCAGGGTCTTTTTGATCACGTCGTCGAGCAGCAATTCGGGTGGCTCGTCGCCCAGCGTTATCGCCGCTGGATGATGTGCGGCTCGGTCGCTCGCATGGCTGTTGCGGGGCGATGACTCTTCCTGCGGGTAAAGCAGTTCCGCGCCGGTTCCGTCGACAATCTGCTCGGGAAGATCGGCAACGCCGAGCTTGGCATTCTCGCTCAGGATGACCGCGCTCTCGATCGCATGCGCAAGCTCGCGGACATTGCCGGGCCACTGGTAGGCGCACAGGATTTCGACCGCGCGCCGTGAAATTTCCAGGACCTCTTTGCCGAACAGGCGGTTGTAATGCTGGATGAAATAACCGATGAACGCCGGTATAGCCTCGCGGCGCTCGCGCAGCGGCGGGATGAAAATCGCCGCGGTGTTCATCCGGTAGTAAAGGTCATCGCGAAATTGCCCCGACTTTACCATCGCGCGCAAATCGCGATTGGTCGCCGCCACCAGCCGTATGTCTACCTTGTAGCTGTGCGACGATCCGACCGGCTGCACCTCATGAGTCTCGACCGCGCGCAGCAGCTTGGGTTGCAGTTTGAGCGGCAGTTCCGCGATCTCGTCGAGGAACAGCGTGCCCCCGTTCGCCGATCTGAAATAACCCTGCGACTCCTCGCGAGCGTCGGTGAACGCGCCGCGGACGTGGCCGAACAACTGCGACTCCGCCAGCGACTCGACCAGGTTGGAACAATTGAACGTCACGAATGGGCCACCCGGCATCGGACCGAGCGTGTGCAGCGCGCGCGCGACCAGTTCCTTGCCGGTGCCCGACTCGCCTGAAATCAGCACGGTCGCCTTGTAGGGACTGAGGCGCGACACCGCTTTGAGCACCTTGCGCACCTGCGCCGACCGCACGACCATACCTCCGAGCCGTTCCGAACCGAGCGCAAGACGGTCCAAGCCGATCATCTCGCTCTCAGCGTCAGTCCCGTTCCCATTTGCGCCGTCCTCGACTGTAGCGGTTGTCGACACGAAGCGATCGGCGATGGTCGAATTTGGGTCGGGATGCTGCAACAGTGCTCTCGCTTTCGGCCCGCGAATAGCGACCGACAATCCACAATGAGAGCAAGTGACGGGCCACCGTCGCCAATTCGGGACACTGACTGAACGGCTGTCTGTATTAGGCACAACTGAGCATCGGACGTGATGCGGCCGCTGATGCGGCATTGCGATGCCGTCGAGTAATCAGGATACGACACTATTGTGCCGCCCCGGACTCCAATGGGTGGGATCTGCGGGCTGCGACCGCTACCACAAGACTGGCGGTCGCGCGATTGAATCAGACGTCAAGAACTTCCGCGAGGACGCGCGCGGGATGGTCGCGCGGATCGACCTGATCGTACACTTTTTCGATCATGCCGCGCTCATCGATCAGAAAACTCACGCGGTCGGGATATCTTGCCGCGGTTCCCGCGCACGCGCCGTAGGCCATCGCGACGGCATGATCGGTATCGCTCAGCAGCGGGAACTTGAATTGGTGCTTATCTGCGAAGGCGGCGTTGGCCTCGGGCGTGTCGAAGCTCACGCCGACGAGCTTGATATTGCTTTCGTCGAAGTACGACTGATGGTCGCGAAATCCGCGTCCCTCGAGCGTGCATCCCGGCGTCCCGGCCTCGACGAAGAACCACAAGAGCACTTTGGCGCCGCGAAGAGTTTTCAGAGAAACCTGCTCGCTATTGTGCGCCGAGAGAGTGAAATCGGGCGCCGGTTCTCCCGCCTTGACCATAATATGTTCCCGCGTAGGTTCCCGACGAATCGCGATCCGATGAGACTCAGTTCAACCACGCGCGCAGCTGGGCCAGCGCGGATAAGCATCCGGGATCACCCGGCGCGCGCTCGAGCGCGCCTTCGAATTCCTCGATCGCGCGGTTCATCATTCCTTTTGCCGCGTAGATACGGCCGAGATTCATGAATGGATAATGGCGCGGATCATAACGCGGCGCCTGCTTGGCTTTCTCGAGCCATTCGATCGCTTCGTCCAGTTGATCCTTGTCGATCAGATATGCGCCGATATCGTTGTACGGATTTCCAAAGGTTGGATCGACTTCGATCGCGCGACGGCATTCGGCGATCGCGTCGTCGATGCGTCCCATACTCTTGAACGCCCAACCGCGAAACGTATATGCCTCCGCGGTCGGGAAAACTTCGATCGATTTGGTATACAGCGCGACCGCGCGATCGAGATCGTTGCTCATATGAAAGCGCATCGCCTCGTTCCACAGTTCAAGCGCGCGCGAACGTGCGGGATCGTCCATGATCGATCGGATACGGCGCGCGATGGGGCCGCGTCAAGGGCATCCGGGCGAACGGGGTTACTTGCCCAGGGTTTGCATGATTTGAATCATCGCGGGGCCGATTATTACGCTCATCATTGCGGGAAGGATGAAGAGGACCAGCGGAAAGAGAATCTTGACGGTGGTTTTTGCGGCGGCCTCTTCGGCGCGCAGCCGGCGAGTGGTGCGCAGCGTGTCGGAGATCGAGCGTAGCGCGGGACCGATTTGCGCGCCGAGTTTCTCGCTCTGCACCAGGGTTGCGGCGAGCGGCCTGATGTCCTCGACGGCGGTGCGGTCCGCGAAACTTCTGAGCGCCTGGCCGAGCGAGTTTCCGGAGGCCAACTCCGACGACACCAGCGACAGCTCGAAACCGATCTTCTGGTTCTGGCGTTCGGTTTCGCTCCCAACAATCTTGATGGCTTCGCTCAAGCCAAGGCCTGCCTCGACACATACGACGAGCAAATCAAGGACGTCGGAAAGCTGGCTTGCGATTTCCTGCTGACGCTTCCCGGCCCTGCGGGTCAGGTAGTAGCTGGGGGCGAACGCGCCAACCGCGGCGCCAACAATCATGAAGACGAGCGGCTTGATTCCATGAAAGCCCATGATGATCGAGGCCGTCACCGCAACGATCGCGAGTCCGACCGTGCACGCCAGGCGGACGAAATGAAAGATGCGCGCGGCGCCGGGGTCGCGAAATCCGGCGCGAACCAATATCTGCGCCATCTTCTCGGCCTGGGGAGTGTTTGATGCGGGTTCCGGAATACGCTTGGCGACCCATCGGAACAGCGAACGCGCGAAGGTGTCGGATTCCATATCGAGGTCGAGAGGATTTCCATAGGCGACGCGCATCTTGACGCCCATATCCGAGATGCGTTCGTCGAACGGCCGATGACCGCCGTAGATTGCGACGTAGATCGAGAGCGATATCGCGCCGCATAGAAGGAATATCGTCAAGCTTGCGTAGATCGCGGACATAGCTAGTACTTCACCTTGAGCAACTTGCGGATGGACAGAAAGGCCATGATGTCCAGGACGCCTGCGACCTTGAGGATCTTGATACCGCTCGGTTCGTAGAAGAGCACGTGTGTATAGCTCGGCTGGATGATGCTGAACGCGGCAAGCATCACGATCGGCAGGAATCCGACCACGATTCCGCTCATCTTCGATTGCGCGGTCAGCGCCTTGATTTGCTGTTGCAGGCGCTGGCGGGTGCGCACGATTTCCGAAAGCCGCCCGATGATAACGGCAAGCGAGCTGCCGACCTCGGACTGGACCCGGACCGCAACCACGAGCAGGCGCAGATCGTCCTGCGGCACCCGCTTGAGCATCTCTTCGAGCGCGCGCGGAAGTGGCAGGCCGAGCCGGCTTTGCTCGATGGCGGAGCGGAACTCGGTGCCGAGCGGGTCGGGATATTCAGCGACCACGACCTGCAATCCGCGCAGCAAGGAGTGGCCGGCCTCTAGCGATGATTTGATCAGGTCGAGAGCGTAGGGCAGTTGTTTGGCGAAAGCTTTCAGCCGGCGCTGCTTGCGGATCCGGATATAGAATATCGGCAAACTCCCCATCCCGGCGCCCATCGCAATCGAGATCATCGCGTCGCCCCAAATCGCCTGACCCGCGGAAAGGCCGGCCGCGAACATCATCAGGATCACGAGCAGAACGTCGGCGACTCGGACGTAGATTCCGGCCTGCCAGAGGTTCTCTTCGAGTCGTCGGAGGAGATTGCGCTTGTAGAGCCATCCGAGCAGCTCCTGACCGGTGCGCCGATAGCGATCGGTCTTGGTGATGTCATTGGCGGCGGTTTCATCGGGCCGCGACATTCTCCTGATCACGCCGCGATTGACGGCGGGCCGCCGGCCGGTGCGCAGATACAGCAGCGCGCAGACGATCAGAAAGAATCCGGCGACCGCGCCGGGAATCAGAATCTCGTCGAGCCTCATCGCGCGGCCTGGGCTTTGATCACCTTGGATTCGGTCTTGTATCCGGCGACTTCGAGCCGCTGATTGTAAGACGATCGAATGCCGGTCGATTTGAAATTTCCGACAATTTTTCCGGTGGTGGTGGTCTCGGTGCGGACGAACTCGAAGAGATCCTGCATCATGATCATCTCGCCTTCCATGCCGCTGATCTCGGAAATCTTCATCACCTTGCGCGAGCCGTCGGAGAGGCGGCTGACGTGCACGATGACGTTGATGGCCGACGCAATCTGCTGGCGCATCGCGCGCTGCGGAATCGAGACTCCCGACAGCAGCATCATCATTTCGAGCCGCCCCAGGCATTCGCGCGGGCTGTTGGCGTGGATGGTTGCGATCGAGCCGTCATGGCCGGTGGACATCGCCTGGAGCATGTCGAAGACCTCGGCGCCGCGGACCTCGCCGACCACGATTCGGTCGGGACGCATTCGAAGACAGTTCTTGACCAGATCGCGCTGCGTCACCTCGCCGCGGCCTTCGAGATTTGACGGCCGAGTCTCGAGCCGAACGACGTGCGGCTGCTGCAAGGAGAGTTCCGCCGAATCCTCGATAGTCACGATTCGCTCGTCTTCGGGAACGAATGCGGACAGGCAATTGAGCATGGTCGTCTTGCCCGAGCCGGTGCCGCCGCAGACGATTACGTTCAGCCGCGCGCGAACTACTGCGAGCAGGAACTCGACCAGGTCCCAGGTGAGAGCTTCTTTCTCGACCAGCGCACCGATATCGAAACGATGCTTGCCGAAGCGGCGAATCGATAGCGCGGGCCCGTCGAGCGCCAGCGGCGGTATGATCGCGTTGATACGCGAGCCGTCGGGCAGGCGCGCGTCGACCATCGGCGAGGATTCATCGACTCGCCGTCCGACTCGCGAAACGATCCGGTCGATGATCAGCATCAGATGCTGATCGTCCTGAAACACGACATCGGTCGCATGCAGCTTGCCGCGTTTCTCGACGTAAACCTGGTTGTGGCCGTTGACGAGGATGTCAGTGATCTCGTCGTCGTGGAGCAGAGGCTCGAGCGGTCCGAGGCCGAGCAGCTCGTTCTTGAGTTCGTCGATCAGACGGGCGCGGTCGGTATCGGTAAGGAGGCGGCCGTCTTCGTTGAGTATGTCGTTGATCGCGGCGGTGACCTTTATGGAGACCATCGCAGGCTCGAGCGATTCTAGTTTCGCGACGTCGATGGTCTCGAAAAGCTTGTTGTGGACCTTGACCTTGAGGCGCCGCGAGCTGTCCGCGATCGCATCTTTGCGCCGGCGGACGGTTGCGCCGATAAGCGAGCCCGCGGCGCTGCCTGACACCTCGGCGGGACGGCCGCCGTGGCCTGAGTTGGTGAGTCTCTCGGTCAATCCCATGGTAAGTACCTCGTCTCTCTCGATGCCGTACCTGTCAGTGCGGGTTGAATGCGGATTTCAGCCGCGACATAAATCCAGTCTCACGCGGCGCCGCCAGTTCAGCGCGAGGCAGGATCTGGTTGGCGAGTTGGAGAACCGCATGGGCGACCGGGGAATTGGGCGCGACTTGAAAAAGGTCTTGCGCCTTCATCTCGATATTTTCAAAGGTCCGGCTGTCGGCCGGAATCTTCGCGTAGATAGATTTCGCCAGCGTGGATTCGATTGCCTTCTCGGTGAGCGGATGCGATGGGTTGTAGCGATTCAGAATGAAGCGCGGCTCGAGACTGGTGAGACCCAGGCGCTCGAACAGATCGATGAACCGCCAGGCGCATCGCGCAGCCGCGATCGACTGATTCAGCACGTAAAAGAGTTGCTCGGAACGCTCCCATGCGGCGACGGCATTTTCGTCGACGTGGTCTCCGCAATCGACAATCACGTAGTCGAACAGCTGGCGCATCAGATCGAGCACCGTGCCGACGGTCAGGTCGGAGATCAGTTCGCCCTCCTCGATTCGCTTGGGCGCGGCGAGCAGGTAGACCCCGGAACTATGCTTGGTCAGGGCGGATTCGAGCTGAATCGAGTCGAGTTTGCGGTCGAGACGGACCAGCGGCATGATCGTCACTTCCGGATCGAGATTCAGAAAGACCGCGAGCCCGCCGGTCTGCAGATCGAGATCGAGCAATCCGACCCGCTGATGGAGTGACTGCAACGCCAGCGCCAGGTTCGCGGCGAGCGAGGTGACCCCGACTCCGCCTACCAGGCTGACGACTGAAACGACTACGCCGCCCTCACGCCGTTCGGTTCGCCATCGCGCCTCGCTTATTTTCAGCAGCGCGCGGGTGGCCTCTCCGGGGTCGAGCGGGAGGAACAAAATCTCGTCGGCGCCGGAGCGGAGCGCCTTTTTCATAGTTCCCGCCGAGCGCGCCGACAGTACCGCGAGCAGAATTGGACGCGGCGAATTGAGCGCCTGAGCTTGCAGAAAATTCAGCCCCGCCTCGTCGTTGCCGGTGAGCATCACCAGGGTCGCGTCTGGTGGCGCGCCGACGTTTTCCGAAAGGTTCGCAGCGGTTGCCGCTTCACCTTCGATAATCTCGAGCTCCGGTTCGGTAAGCGCCGCCAGCACCGATTTCAGCTGCGTGCGCTGATCACCGGGCTCGCCGACCAGCATCACCTTCATCGTGCTGTGCCGGCCTTCGCCGTTTGATCCAAGGACTGCCACTCGATAATTCCCCGTATCGCCTAGAAACGCGGCCGCGCCGCCTCAGCCGGAGTTATTGGTTTGGTTCTGATCTCTTCCGGAGTCATTTCTCCGACGCTGGTCGGCAGATAGACCTGCCCGTTCTCAGGCAGCGGCCGGACAATCTCGGGTGTCACGCTCATCACGAGGTCGGTTTCCTTGTTGGACCAGGAGGTGGTGCGGAAGAGACCCTTCACCCACGGGATATCGCCGAGATAGGGCACCTTCTGCACCTGGGAAGTCTTTTCGTGGAGGATGAGTCCGGCGATGATCAGGGTCTGGCCGTCTCTGAGGCGCACCAGGGTCTCCGCTCTGCGCGTGACGAAAGCGGGAACGGTGAAGCCGAACAGGTTCACGCCCTCGGCGAAGTCAGGCTCGGAGACCTCGGGCTTGACCAACAGTTCGATCTCGTTGCGGCCGATTACGGTCGGTATAAATTCGACCGAGGTTCCGAAGGTCTTGAAGACAATCGTAGAGTTGAGCGCCTGCGCGATTACGATCGGAATCTCTCCGCCGGAGAGAAACTTCGCCTTCTCGCCCGAGTTCGCGAGCAGATGCGGCTCGGCAAGGACTTTGCCGAGACTGTGCTGCTCAAGGAATTGAAAAAATCCCTGCCACTGGACGTTGGAGTTCTGCGCCGCCAGGCCGTAAGTAAGATTGGACGAGAGCAGCAGCGGAATCAGCGAGCCGCCCGAAGGCAACAGGCCTCCGCTTGAGGTAGTGCTGCCCGAGGAGTTGGTGGTCGAGGACGAGAGACTTGAGTTTGACGTATAGGGAGTCGCCACGTTGCCCGGCATGCCGACCAGCGACACACCCAACTTGGTCAGTGCGACTGACAGGTTGATTCCCTGGTTCTCCAGCGTGCTGCGATCGAGCTCTGCGATGATCGTGTTCAGCATCACCTGCTGCCGGCCGCTCGCGTCGATTCGCACCATCCTCTCGTCGTAGCGCCCCTGGTCATCCCAGATGGAAAGCGTGGTAGCACCCGGCTGGTGAGCAATCAGGTTCAACTGAAAGGGATTGATCACTTGCACGTCGGCAATTTTCGAGTCCGCGACCGAGATGCGCGTGATGCGGCGTTCGAAGTCGATAATTTCGGAAGTCCCGGTCATCAACGACATCGCATCGTCGGGCAGGTAATGCTTTCCGCCGGAAATCGAATCAGTGCTGTAAACGTGCCCCGGAATCCTGGACTGATGGATCGGTTCGATATCGCGCGGGCGACGACGCGACAGGATTTATCGATGAGCTTGCCGTTTGGCTTGGCGCGTACGCCTGAGGTCCGGCGGGATCCCTCAATGAAGCCTCGTAGGACGAAGACGGTTGCACCATTTGAGGATCGCCATGCGAAGAGGATGCGGAAGGCGGCCGCAGCGACGAAATTGTCCCCAGCTCGGGCATCGCAGCAAAGCTCGATACGGGCGTGGCCGCTCCTGCGCCCGGGCGTGGGGCAAGCCCGCTATCGCTAATCGTCGGCGGTGGAGTGCCCGGCGTCAGTGGCGCATCCGGCTTCGCCGCCGCAAACGCGTTCACGTCATAGTTGACAGTCTGATCGGAAGTGTTGGTGACCGTCACTATCCATCGGCCTGCCGCGGCGCTGAGCATCGTGAGTCTGCCCGGGACCGAATCGTAAGATACAAAGGCGTTCGGATTCTGGGCGATGCGAAATGCGGGCTTGGTTCCCAGCTTGATGTTTTCGATGGTGTAAGTCTCGCCGGCTGTGATCGACACCGGAATCCACTGCGCGCCGGCGGCGCCTGGCTTGGCGGCTTGCGCGCGGGCGGGAGCGGCGCTGGCGATCAGCATGAAGACTCCCAGTAGAACCGGCTTGCAGAGATCCATTATTGTGCGTGCTTCCATTAGCTTCCCCCTGAGCTGCGAACTGAACCCTCTCTCACTCTTTCAGTGGACTACGTAAGTTTTCGGCGCCGCCTGGTAACCCGGTTCCCCCGGTTTGAGCGGCGGCGCGAGGTTTACGGATGTATGGTCGGTGCTCGGCGCGGTCTGGCTTAACGCAAAGGCGTTCCCGCCGGACCCTGCCAAGCTCGCGGCGGAGCCCGCCGGCGACGTGGCCGGAGACTCGTCGGACTCGGGCGACGGACCAGCAACATTCGGCGGCGCGGAAACGGCCGGGGCGGTATCGGGCGGTCGATCGTAAGTGGGCCGGATGCGTCCGGACTTCAAAAACGAGATCGCCTCGGACGATTTGCCGTCGCGCATCACCTCGACCCGAAGCGGGGTGCGGCCGTCGGCATTGAGATGCGCCGGGCTCGCGCTAACTCTCATCGAAATTGCGGGCTGCTGCTGAACCAGGGGCACGGTCGCGGCGCCGTTGTGCATGAGCTCGCTCATCGCGACTCCACTGGTTGCGATAATCTTGCTGTCGCCGTAGTTGCGCATCGCCAGACGCAGTGTTCCCTCGCGGCTCGCAAGGGTCAGCTTCTCGGCGTCTGGCGGGCTGACCAGCAGCGTCACCACCTTGACCACCTGCGGCTCATCCTTGACGTGTTCGATTTCCTGGGCGACGGCGACCACCTCGATGTTCTGGAGGACAATCCGCGAAAACGAGGATTCGCCGGGGCCGCTGCCCGAGACCGCGACCAGAACGTCGACGCGGGTATGCGGCGCGACAAATCCTGCGATATCGGCGACTTCGTCAACCGGCACCGACATCGCGCGCATCCCGGGCGGAATCAAAAGCGGCATCACGCCCGAGGTCTTCTCACCGGTAAACAGCTTGGCCGCGACCACCGGCTCGTTGGCGACGAACTGGCTTTTGGCAAACGAGCCGACTACGGCTTGCGGATTGGTAAAGGCGCCTTGCGGAACGCCGTCGCGAGCCCATCGGACGGTCTTGACCGCGTCGGGCTGCAGCTTTTCGCCAATCGGGATATCGCGCGCGGCGACCACGACTTCCACCGTGTGCGCCATCGCTTGTTGCACTTCGGATTCGCGGTTTCTGAGCGCGGAAAAAACCACCATCGCGGCCAGCACCGCGCCGAGTCCTGCCAGTACTACGAAAATAATCGGTCGTCTCATCTATTGCCCCCCTTTTTTGCACCATCCGCTTGCGCGCGGATCGTGACCCCCAAACCGGGCAGAGTTCATTCGATCACTCGCGCATTACGACCTCCGTCGAACTGAGCGAAGTCGGAAACGTTTGTCGGAAGCCGAGCCCGGTGAAGAGCTTCATCATGCTCGAGACGATTGCGTTGCCGGAGAGATCGTATGCGACCGTCACCGTCACCGGCTGGCCGAACGGGGCCTGCACGGCGGTCACGGTCAGATGCGCTCCGTTGCCCGCCGTGATCGACGGCGCTCCGGTTGCTCCCGACATGACGTAGGTATGCACTTGTGCCGAGCTGAGTTGCGGATTTACGGCTGCGTGGCGAGCGCCGTTGTAGGCAAGCTGGCTGACCGCCAGCGCCGACTGCCCGATCACCGCAAAGGTGATCGCGACGGACACCACGAACAGAAAAAGCGGCGCCAGGAGCGCAAATTCCGCCATCGATTGTCCCCGCTCGAGGCATCGGATTCGGGGCTGCGATTTGCTTTCCTGAAGTCACCGTTCAAACTCTCACTCATCTCTCTCTCTAGGTTTAGCGGCGGGGCACTCGGACCCCGCCGCTATCCCGCTCGCCTACATTCAGACTCGCGGGCTTGGGGGCTTTTTTACGCAGCCTTCAGCGTTGTGGTTACGTTGGAGATGATGTTGTTGATTCCACCTTCAAGGCCGACGTAGGCCGTGTAACCTGCTACTGCGATCGCCGCGATAATGAGCACGTATTCGGTCATGGTCTGGCCTTTCCTGCTCTCGCGAACTTTGACGATCAACTTGTTCAGATAGTTCATTAGGTTTCCTCCTTACGCGTTAACTCAGCGCTTCTATTTCGTTTCACGCACCAGGCTGTTTGCCGCGCTGGTATGGAGCATATTCATCGAATCGATACTTTTGGTTCGGTGCTCGAGTTTGAGTGGCTGTTCATATAACCAGTCCGCATTACTCTTGGTCCCGGCGCTTTACGCCGCCGTCAGAGTCGCGGTCACGTTGGCGATAATGCCGTTGATTCCGCCTTCGAGACCGACGTAAGCCGTGTAACCAGCTACTGCGATTGCCGCGATAATCAGCACGTACTCGGTCATGGTCTGACCTCTCCGGCTCTCGCGAGTTTTTACGATCATTTGGTACAGATATCTCATCGTCTTTTCTCTCATCTCCCTACTGGATCAGCACCGCTTGATAACTTCGTCCGTCTTGCCGCGTGAAACCTTACAAGTGGAGGTAGGTGCAGCACTCATGCCATGCGGATCTGCGAGGGTAGGCATCTAGCGGAGGTCAAAGCGGATCGGGATCGCGATTCTGAGACCCACCGTGTCTCATCGCGGTACACTGAGCGGCTCAGAACTCGGCGGTCGAATGCTCACCTCGGAGTCCATCCGACGAATCTGCGAGTCTGCTTCCGAATACATTTTGGAAATCGTGTATTTGGAGAATCGTAAGAACAGGCAGTGACTACAGTAAGCGTTGCCTCAATGCGGCAATCAATGTGCAGAATCGACCACTTCATTGCTCCAGCACGGCGCGATAGGTACCGAAGTTGACGGCCGTCCTGCTCGGCGAAGTGCCCGCCGCGGCGCTGCCTGTAAAGACGATGTTGATCCCGCCGCCGTTTGCACGGATCGGGTTGCGATTTCGCGCCGCGCCGCGACTCATCGCGATACAGGCGTGGGCTCGTAATCGGCGAGAAACAAATCCAGTGGTCAAGAGGCCTCTCCGTGGAGCATAATCAATCCATGCGACGCGATTCAGACCCATACTCATCCACCTGCCGCAACTTAGTCCGTATTGGGCTCCAATTTGGCGCCGCCACCGCCCTCGCATCCTCTATATGGGGATGCGCTCCGTCCGCACTCACCTCGGCACGAAGCCAGATTGCAGCGGGCAATTACGCGGCAGCGCATCAACAGCTCGTCACCCTCTCCGCAAACCAAGACAAGCTCAGCGCGAGCGAGCGGCGCGAGGTCAAGGACGATCTGTGCCTCTCCGACTTCATGCTCGGCCGGCCGTCCTTCACGATCGCCGAACAACGCAGTGTATGCGCCGACGCCATGAAGGAGCCCGGCAGTCAGAGCGCCACCATCATGGCCCGAATCGATGAGGCTGCCCGCCGCAAGGACGCGCAGGAAGTGGAGGCCGCGCTCGAGGCGCGCGATCTGGCGGGAGCAGAACGGGCTGCAACCGACTATCAGAATCTACCCGGCGCCGATCCGGCTCTGCTCTCGCGATGGTCAAAGCAAATCTGGGCCATGGCCGATGAGCAGGTATTTGCCGACGCCGGTGCGAAGAAGCGCTCGCTCGGCGCAACTATCTCCGAATTGCGCAAGAATTATCCGAAGGTTCATGGCATGAACGACCACGAGTTCACCCAATGGGTGGTCAAGACTTCGACCGTGTCGGGCACCACCCTCGCCTCGAACGTCGAAATCGACAAATCGACCTTGACGCTCTCTGTTGACGGCGCCAACCTGCAACTCGCCGCGCTCAGCCTCGACAAGCTCTCCGCGATCAACGACGCTATGGCCGCGCGATGCGGCTGCGACGCGCGCACCAACGTCTCGGTAATCCAAACCGGCTTTCCTGCCTATATCATCAGGCTCGATCCCGAAACCCGAATGTCCGAAGTGATGATTCTGCCCCGTTACGATCATGCGATCGTCGCGGCGACCGCCAACTGATTCGCGATCTGCTCGCATCGCTTCTCCGGCCGGCGCCGCTCTGCTTAGTGCTAAAAAATATTTTGTGCTACTGATTCCAGCGGGATCGTAATTCGCCGGCTGGAGCGCATCGCAATGCACTCAACGTCGCGGCTCGAAAGAAATTTGTCCGCACTCACGAAACGTTGGAGCAAACGCTTGTGCGTGACGGTCGCCCTCCTCGTCGCCGCTCCAATTCCCGCATTCGCCAACGATTGGGGGATGGGCGATTCCAACGCGAAAATTCCTCCGAGCAGCATCTTCAATCCTGTCTCGACCCCCGCTCGCGAGATCGACACGGTCGCATTCTTCGTCATCGCCATAACCGCCGTGATCTTTCTGATCGTGGCGGGATTGCTCGCCTATAGCGTGGTTCGCTTTCGAGCGCGCCCCGGAGACGACGGCCGCGAACCGCCCCAGGTCTACGGCAGCAACCCGATCGAATTCGCGTGGACGACGGTGCCCATCATCATTGTATTCGTCCTCATCCTGGTCACGGCGCGGACTATTTACGTCGTCCAGGCCGCGCCCCGCCCGCCCGGAGCGCTCAGTGTCCGCGTGATCGCACATCAATGGTGGTGGGAGTTCCGATACCCCGGTCTCGGCATCGTCACCGCCAACGAGCTTCATGTCCCGCTGAGCGATCCGCAGAGTCCCACGCCGACCTTCCTCGAGCTCGAGTCCGCCAACGTCGCGCACAGCTTCTGGGTGCCGCGCCTGGCAGGCAAGACCGACGTGATCCCGAACAAAAAAAATTCCATGTGGATAGATCCGCAAGTCGCGGGAACCTATCTCGGACAATGCGGCGAGTACTGCGGAACCGAGCACGCCATGATGCTGCTCCGCGTCGTCGTCGAGCCGCACGCCGATTTTCAGCGCTGGGCAGCCGCACAGAAGCAGCCGCCAGCACTCGACGCGTCGGCGTCGCACGGCCGCGCGGTCTTCGAGTCCACCGCTTGTGTTAGCTGCCACACCATTCGCGGCACCGCGGCTGACGGCCGCTTCGGTCCCGACCTCACGCACCTGATGGCGCGTGAGACGATCGGCGCCGGGGTAGCGATGAATACTCCCGCGCACCTGAAAATCTGGGTGAGCGATCCGTCTCGGATGAAGCCGGGCGCGCTGATGCCCGCGATGAATCTCGACGACAAGGATCTCGACGACCTCGTTGCCTACCTGGCAACGCTCCGCTGAGCGCAGGCACATCCCGCAATGGCAGGCAGCATCGAACACGAGATCGCACTCAGCGCCGACGATCTGCGCGCGCTGCCGATCCTCGGCAAAGTCCACGGATGGGTCGTCACCGTCGATCACAAGCGCCTCGGCCTGATGTATATCGGCTGCGGCCTGTTCTTCTTCGTGGTCGCGGGCCTACAGGCAATGACGATTCGCCTGCAACTCGCCATCCCCAATGCCGGCATCGTGCCGCCCGAGGTCTTCAACCGCCTGCTCACGATGCACGGTACCGCGATGGTCTTCCTGGTCGGGATGCCGATCCTGACCGGGTTGTTCAACTACCTGGTCCCGCTGATGATCGGTGCGCGCGATCTCGCCTTCCCGAGGCTCAACGCATTCGGCTTCTGGCTATGGTTCTTCGGCGCACTGCTCATTTACTTCAGCTATGTAGCCGGCGACGGCCTATACGGCGCGGGCAGCGCGCCCGACGTCGGATGGTTCGCGTACGCACCACTCACCGAGCGCGCCTTCTCGCGCGGCAACAGCACTGACTATTGGATACTGAGTATCTTTCTGACGAGCGTCGGTTCGACCGCGACCGCGATCAATCTCATCGCCACGACCTTCTCGATGCGATGCGAGGGAATGACCCTCACCAAGATGCCGGTGCTGGTGTGGCTCTCGCTGGTGGTGTCCTTCATGATGCTGATCGCGCTGCCGCCGCTTTCCGCCGCGCAGGCGATGCTCCTCCTAGATCGTTTCCTCGGCGCACACTTCTTCGACACCCAGGCCGGCGGCTCCGCGATCCTGTGGCAGCACTTCTTCTGGATTTTCGGCCATCCCGAGGTCTACATCCTTGTCCTTCCGGCTTTCGGCTTCGCCTCCGAGATCATCCCGGTATTCTCACGCAAGGTGATCTTTGGCTACCACGTGATGGTTGCCGCCTCGTGTGCGATCGCGTTCATCAGCATGAGCGTCTGGGCGCATCACATGTTCTCGGTCGGCATGACCCCCGCCGGCAACGCATTCTTCGCGACCTCCACGATGCTGGTCGGCGTGCCGACCGGCATAAAAATCTTCAACTGGCTCGGCACCATCTGGGGCGGAAAGATTCGTTTCAAAGTGCCGATGCTGTTCAGCATCGCCTTTCTGTTTCAGTTTCTGATCGCTGGCCTGACCGGCATCATGCTCGCCGTCGCGCCATTCGATTGGCAACTCACCGACACTTACTTCGTAGTCGCCCACTTCCATTACATACTAGTCGGCGCGATCGTCTTCATGATATTCGCCGCAATATACTATTGGTTCCCAAAGGCTACTGGCCGAATGCTCAGTGAACGATTAGGCAAATGGCACTTCTGGCTATTCCTGATCGGCTTCCATCTTACCTTCGACACCATGCATTTCGCCGGTATGCAAGGAATGCCGCGCCGCATCTACACCTACCAGCCAGGCCGCGGCCTCGACACCCTTAACCTCATCGAGTCAATCGGCGCGCTCCTGCAAGGCGTCGCCGTACTGATCCTGATCATCAACGTCGCGAAGTCCCTCCGCTCCGGCAAAGTAGCCGGCGACGACCCGTGGGACGCGTGGACGCTGGAATGGACGACGACCTCGCCCCCACCCGAATACAACTTCGCCACACCCCCAGTCGTCCGCAGCCGCCGCCCGCTCTGGGACCTGAAACACCCGGAAGATCCCGACTGGAGATACGAATGAACCCGATTCCTTTCCGTCACCCTACCTCGCCCGTTATTTCGCAGGAGAGGCGGCTGGCCGCAATGCGGCCGGCAGGTGAGGATTCTGCGACGCATGCACAATCGTTACGATTGTTCCCCTTCCCTCAAGGGAAGGGGTTAGGGGTTAGGTTAGCCCGGCATCCATCACCATGTGCATGCGCCCCAACACAACGGAGCACCTCTTGATGTCCGCAGCACCGACCACAATTGGCGGCGCACCATCGGATTGGAAACTCACGATGCCGTACAAGGGCAAAGTCGGCGTGCTCGCCCTGATCCTCACCGAATCCGCATTCTTCTCGATCTTCGTCGCCGCCTACGTCTTCTACATCGGCAAGAGCCTCACCGGTCCGTATCCAAGAGACGTACTCTCGCCGCCGATCGTGAATACCATCTGCCTGCTCTCGAGCAGCATCACGATCGTCCTGGCAGTTCGCGCGCTCCGACGCGGCTCGATTCGCTCCTTCGGCATCTGGTGGCTGGTGACGTTCGCGCTCGGCCTCGAATTCATGCTCGGCACCGCCCTCGAATGGCGCCGCCTCATCTATCGCGAAGGCTTGACCATCAGCACCAATCTCTTCGGCACGACGTATTACTCACTCGTCGGCCTGCACGCGCTCCACGTGACGGTGGGTCTCATTTTGATATTGCTCGTAATGATTCTGACTACGCTGGGCTACATGGATCGTCGCCACATCGAGCGTACCGATGTTCTCTCATGGTATTGGCACTTCGTCGATGCGGTATGGGTAGTAGTATTCATAACTGTCTACGTGATCGGCCGCTGAGCCGGACCAATGGCTATTGAGGAAAATACCGACAGAGTAATCGAAGTTCCCGCCTCGACCGAGTGGCCGATGATCATGGCGCTCGGCATAATGCTGTCGTTTGCGGGCCTCGTCACCAGCGTCGTGGTCAGCTTTGTCGGTATCGTGCTCACCGCGGCGGGCGCAGTCGGATGGTTCCGCGAAGTGCTGCCTCTAGAACATCGCGAGACAGTCGCGATTCAACCTGCCCCGGACGTCATCGTGCCCGCAAAAGTCGAGGTCGATTACTTGCGCGTAGGCCAGATGGGTAATCGTGCCGTCCTCCCGCTCGAAATCTACCCCTACTCTGCCGGTATCAAGGGCGGAATCGCGGGCGGTCTCGTGATGGCGATACTTGCGATTCTGCAAGGCATCGCGCTTCACGGAAGCCCCTGGTACACGATCAATATCCTCGCCGCGACTGCGATGGCGAATCTCGCCCACGCCGACACCGCGACGCTCTCATCGTTTATTCCGGAGGCATTTTTTGCCGCCCTCGTCATCCACGCGATCGCATCGATACTGGTCGGACTGCTTTACGGCGTGATGCTTCCGATGTTCCCGCGCTACCCTGCGCTCTGGGCCGCGATTGTCGCACCGCTGCTCTGGACCGGCCTGCTCTGGTCTTCGCTCAGCGTGATAAATCCGCTCCTCGACGCCCGCATCGAATGGCGATGGTTCATCCTGTGTCAGATTGCGTTCGGCGCCGTCGCCGGTTTCGTCGTCAACCTGACTGAGCGAGTCCACACGCTTCAGCATGTCCCATTCGCAATTCGCACCGGCATCGAAGCCCCCGGTCTCGGCCCGAAACCTGATGATAGAGAACGCGGAGATCATTAGTGACCTCGCGCCCGATTAAATCGCGGCTGGCGATCGCGCTGCTTGCGACAATCATGCTCACCGGTTGCGACTCGCTCCCCGGACGCCCCAAGCCAGCCGACGTTCCTCTGCGCCCCTCGGCGATTACCGATTTCTCGCAGCTCTACGGTGAGAACTGCGCCGGATGCCATGGCGCCGACGGCAAGTTCGGCGCCGCGATCGCTCTCAACAATCCCGATTATCTCGGGATCGCTGATGACGCCTCGATACGTCGGGCAGTCGCCGACGGAGTTCGCGGCACCGCGATGCCTCCGTTTGCACTGAGCGCCGGCGGTTCTCTCACCAACAAACAGATCGACATTCTGATCGCCACGATGCGCAAGACGTGGGCCGGTCCCGCCAACTCGGCGCAGGGCGCTCCATCATATGCGAGCACGGACTCAGGCGATCCGAATCGAGGCGCGCAGGTCTATTCGGCCAACTGCCAATCGTGCCACGGCGCCGACGGCAAAGGCGGATCGGCCGCCGGATCGATCGTCGACGCCTCTTACCTGTCGCTCGTCAGCGACCAATATCTTCGCACGCTCGTAATCGCAGGCCGCCCCGACTGGCCTCATCCCAGCTGGAAGCAATACCCCTCCGGACAACCCCTGAAGTCTGCTCAAGTGTCGGACTTGGTAGCATGGCTGGCCTCAAAGCGTCCTCCAGCTCCCGGACCCGTAGCGCGGAGTCACTAGAACGTATCCGGACGCGACGTCCTTCCATTACTGTCCGAGCAGCGATTTGCGCATCGACTGATGCTTGGTTTGCGGATGAAGCCACACGCTCATGACCGCCGGGCAGAATGACGGGTCGTCAACCTGGCCGGTCCTCGAACCGTTCAAATACGCAATGGTCTGGTTGCTGTCCGAGCAGAAGATGACGACCTGATCGCCTTGCTGAACGTTGGGAATAACCTTCTTCAATTCCTCCTGCCATACTCGAAGTTTGCGCTCGTCGCCAACCTTGAGATCGCGCATCTCGGTAATCGCGTTCTTCACCAAAATGTCGGAGGAAACCGCTCGGTTCGGCTCGATATCGAGCGCATGCGGCTGCGCCGCAGACCATCGCGGGCCGACTATCCATAACGTCGCGTCGTACATCTGGATGCCCCACCACGTGTGGCGGCCCTTCCCGAACAGACGTATTCCAGGCGCCTGCGAAACCACCGGTGCCGGCAAGGGCCGAAGGCCACTCGGCTGAGCGGCAACCACGGAGCCAACGGAAATCAGAAACACGAGAATGGTGACGAATCGCAAAGACGCCGGGGCACAAATTCTGTGTGTCATATCTGGTATCCATGCGCCGGTCTGTACCGACTCTTCGCCTCCCCACGTAATGAGAAAGGTCCATAACTTAACAACGGCACCGGTCGCAATCCCAGTTCAGCGAAGTCGAAGGACCTCCGCGACGCGATGCTCTTTCTTTTCTCTTTCCGCAACCCCGAGCGAAGCTGAGCGTCTCTTCTGATTGAATCCACGCACGGTTGGAAAACCTGTTGGGTTTCTGCGTGGACTCGTCGTAAATTAGCCATCAAGCTCAAGCCGAATCGCGGCCCTTATGGATCAGTCACCCGAAAAAACATCGCGGCGCACGTTCCTGTTTCGGTTCGGACTGGTTATCAACGCGATCGCTGTGACTATCTTCGCGATCCCGATCCTCGGCTATGTCCTGTCTCCCGCGCGCCGCTTCACCTGGCTGGATTGGATACCGCTTGGACCTCTCACTGACTATCCGGAACATCAAACGCGGCTGGCTGAGTATGTAAACCCGTTCAAGAAAGCATGGGACGGCGAGACCGCCAAAATTCCGTGTTGGGTGCGCCGGATGTCGGGCGATACGTTCCAGGTCTTCGCGATCAACTGCACCCATCTCGGATGCCCAGTGCGATGGTTCGCGGAATCGGAACTGTTCATGTGCCCATGTCATGGCGGCGTATTTTATGCCGATGGCAGGCACGCCTCGGGGCCGCCGCCGCGTTCGCTCTATCAATATAAATACAAGGTCGAGAAGGGCCGGCTGTGGGTTCGCGCCGGCGAATTGCCAACCCTCGGCAAGCCCGAAGTATGACAGTGCGAAGCATGATGGAGCGGTTTCGCCGCGCGGACCGGCTTTCCCGTCAGGCTAGCGCGGCTACTCTCAAAGCGATCGGCAGATGGATCGATGCGCGAGTTCAGATCGGCTCGACGCTGGCCGAAGTCGCGGAGCATCCGGTGCCGCGCAGCTCAGCGAGCTGGTGGTATGTATTCGGCAGCGCCACCCTGGTCGTCTTCATTCTGCAGGTGGTCACCGGCATCTGTCTCGCGACCGTTTACACTCCCGCCGCGGATCGCGCATGGGACAGCCTGATCTATCTCAATTACCAGCAGCCGCTCGGATGGTATCTGCGCGCGCTGCACGGATGGGGCTCGAACTTCATGGTCGCGCTGATGTTCGCGCATCTGATCCAGGTGGTTCTGTTCGGCGCATATAAATATCCGCGCGAGCTGACCTGGCTCGCGGGATGCGTGCTGCTGCTGTGCACGCTGGGAATGGCGTTCACCGGCCAGGTTCTCCGCTTCGATCAGAACGCATACTGGGGTCTCGGCATTGGCGCGTCGATCGCCGGGCGCTTCCCGATTGTCGGCTTCAAGATCGTGCACCTGCTGCTGGGCGGCCCGATCATCGCGGGCGAGACCCTTTCGCGATTTTTCGCGCTCCACGTTTTCGTGATTCCGGGATTGCTGATCGGGTTCGTCGGCCTGCATCTCTTCCTCGTACTGCGGCTCGGAATAAACGAATGGCCGATGCCGGGTCGAATTGTCAGACGCGACACCTATCTCCACCAGTACCAGGAATTGGTACGCGCCGACGGCGAGCCGTTCATGCCCTACGCGGCGCAAAAGGACCTCGTCTTCGCCGGTCTGATAATCGCGAGCCTGCTCGTGGTCGCGGCGATAGCCGGTCCAATCGGGCCCAACGGGCAGCCTGATCCCACGATCATTCAAACCGTTCCGCGCCCCGACCTTTTCTTCCTCTGGCTATTCTCGCTGTTCGCGCTCCTGCCTCCATGGACGGAAACATTTCTGATGCTGGCCGGTCCGCCGGTCGTCATCGGATTGCTCTTCGCCCTACCCTTCATTTCAGGCACCGGCGAGAAAAGCTGGCGCAGGCGTCCGATCTCGGTCGTGTTCGTCATCCTGATCGTGACCGCAATCGGCACCCTGACCTGGCTCGGCACTTTCTCACCATGGTCGCCGGTGATGGACGCATGGAGCAGCGCGCCCACTCCGGTCGACGACCTCAAAGGCCGCTCCCCGCTCGAACTGCAAGGCGCGCTCCTGATCCAAAACAAACAATGCCGCAACTGTCATTCGCTCGGCGGCGCCGGCGGACTGCGCGGCCCCGCGCTCGACAACACCGCGACGCGATTAACGCACGACCAGATCGTCCGGCAAATAATCCAGGGCGGCGGGAACATGCCGGCCTACGGCAAAAACCTGAGCCCCGCGGAAGTCAACGCGATCGTCGCGTTCCTCGCGACGATGCATCCGCGCGGTGAACCTCCCGCGCACGACTCGGCAAGGGTTGGCACGAATTTCTGATGGCGCCAATACTCGAATCATGGACGCCCCCGCTCGGCACGACTTCGATGCTGCTCGTCGCCGCCGCAATCTACGTTCGCGGTTTCCGCCGACTGCATCATCAGATGCCAGGTCGTTTTCCGAATTGGCGGCTGACTGCTTTCATCGCGGGAGTCGCGACGTTGTTGGTCGCGGTCGCTTCGCCGCTCGAAGAGTTTGACGATCGACTTCTCCAAGTTCACATGACGCAGCATCTGATCCTGATGCTCGTCGCGCCGACTCTGCTGCTGGCCGGCGCGCCCGCGATTGTTTTTGTTCGCGCGATGCCGCCGGCTCTCGCCAAGTTAGTACTCGGGCCCGCGATGCGCTCGAGCGTGGTCCGCCGAGTCTTCGCACGGCTGACTCATCCGCTCGTGTGTTGGTTCGCTTTCTCGGTGGCGTTTTGGGTCTGGCACCTGCCATCATTTTTTCAGCTCGCGATCCGATCTGAACGATGGCACGTGGTCGAGCACGGATGTTTTTTCGTGACCGCGCTTATGTACTGGTACCCTGTCATCCAACCATGGCCGAGCGTCCCGCGATGGCCGCGCTGGGCGATGATTCTGTACCTGCTTCTTAGCGACGGGCAGAACACGATCCTCGCCGCGATGTTCATGTTTTCCGATCGCCTGATTTATCCGATCTATGCGACGATGCCGCGCGTCGCAGGCTTCACGCCGCTCGGCGATCAGATTGTCGCCGGCGCGATCATGTGGGTGCCCGGTTCTCTTTTCTACCTGGTGCCGGGCGCGCTAATCATGTTCCGTATGCTTGCGCCGCGCGGTCTCGCGCCGGTGCAGGCTGGTGACCTTCAGGGTCACCTTGCCGTCCGGATTCCGTCGGCGCCGCAATTATAAAAGGAGGCCGTCATGCCCGCATCGACACCCGCCCTTACCGAACGCCCTGCGTGGAAGGCGCTGCAGGCGCATTACAATCAAATTCATAACCGGCACCTGAGAACTCTGTTTTCTGAAGATCCGAAGCGCGGCGAGCGTCTCACGGTCGATGCCGCCGGGCTTTATTTCGACTATTCGAAGCATCGGGTAACCGATGAAACGCTACGGCTGCTGCTCGCGCTAGCTGAAGACGTTGGCTTGCGCGCGCGAATCGACGCGATGTTTCGCGGTGACAAGATAAACGTGACCGAGAAGCGCGCGGTGTTGCATGTCGCGCTCCGCGCGCCGCGCGGCGCTTCAATCGTCGTCGACGGCGAGAACGTAGTGCCGGCGGTTCACGAGGTGCTCGATCGGATGGCGGCGTTTTCCGCGCGCATCCGCGACGGCTCCTGGACCGGTCACACCGGCAAACGAATCCGCAACGTGATCAACATCGGAATTGGCGGCTCGGATCTTGGGCCGGTGATGGCATACGAAGCGCTTCGGCACTTCAGCGATCGCTCGCTCACGATGCGCTTCGTGTCCAATGTCGACGGGACCGATTTCGCCGAGGCCACGCGCGACCTGGATCCCGCGGAAACCCTGTTCATCGTTTCGTCGAAAACCTTCACCACTTTGGAAACCATGACCAACGCGCACACGGCGCGCGATTGGAGCCTGGCCGCGCTCCGCGACAATAAGTCGGTGGCCAAACATTTCGTCGCGGTCTCGACAAATGCGGCCGAGGTGACGAAGTTCGGCATCGACACGAAAAACATGTTCGGCTTCTGGGATTGGGTCGGCGGCCGCTACTCGATGGACTCCGCGATTGGACTGTCCACGATGATCGCGGTGGGCGCCGACAATTTCCGCGCGATGCTCGCCGGATTCCACGCTATCGACGAGCACTTCCGCACCGCGCCCTTCGATAGAAATCTGCCCGTCCTGATGGGTCTGCTCGGAGTCTGGTACAACGACTTTTTCGGCGCGCAAACCGTTGCCGTGCTGCCTTACGAACAATACCTGAAACGCTTCCCCGCCTATTTGCAACAACTCACGATGGAATCGAACGGCAAGCACGTTACGCTCGAAGGCGCGCCGATCGAGTATCAGACCGGGCCGATTTATTGGGGTGAGCCCGGCACCAACGGGCAGCATTCGTTTTATCAACTGATCCATCAGGGCACGAAAATTATCCCGTGCGACTTCATCGGGTTTAATCGGCCGCTGAATCGTCTCGGTCGGCATCATGATCTTCTGCTCTCCAACATCTTCGCCCAGGCGGAGGCGCTCGCGTTCGGCAAAACGCCGGAGCAAGTCAAAGCCGAGGGAACTCCAGATTGGCTCGTGCCGCATCGCGTATTCGAGGGCAATCGTCCCTCGACGGTGATACTAGCCGACGAACTGACGCCCGAGACGCTCGGCAAGCTGATCGCGCTCTACGAACACAGCGTCTTCACGCAGGGAACTGTCTGGAATATCGACTCGTTCGATCAATGGGGCGTAGAGCTAGGCAAGGTGCTCGCGCAAAAGATCATTCCCGAGCTGGAATCCGCCGCCGAGCCCCCTCTAGCGCACGACAGCTCAACGAACGCGCTGATTCGAAGGTATCGGAGTCGGCGTAAGAGCTGATTGCGCGAATCCCGAGGCGCCTGGCGTGGAACTTCTCCCTAACGCTCTCCTTGGACAAGTAGAGGTGATTAGGATTTTTAGGATTCGGACTGTTCGTCGCTCGGCTTTACTGCGCGGAACTGCATCAGCAGCAAGATGTCGTAGAGCGTTTTGAGGGCGCCGGCGCAGATTAGGGGCCAGCCGAAGGTCGAGTGGTCTAGCATTGCGCCTGAGGGCAGCGGCGCGAGCGCGGTTGCGAGGCTGCGCGGGACGTTGGTTACTGTCGCCGCCGCTGCACGCTCCTCGGGTGGCACCATCGCCATCACGTACGATTGGCGGGCGGGAACGTCCATCGAGGAAAGCAGCGAGCGTCCGAGCAGGCACGCGATCGCCAGGTGCTCATTGGGCATCAGTGCGGCCAGAATGATCAGCGCCTGCGCCGGGAGATGCGTGAAGACCATTGTGTTGATCCGCCCGAAGCGCGCGGCCAGCGCCGACGAGACTAGTTGTGACAGCGAGCCGAACAAGCCGGCAACGAAAAAGAACGAACCCGCCACCTGGATCGACATGTTGAAGCGCCGGAACAGCCACAGCGCGAGCAGGGATTGCACCACGAAGCCGCCGCCAAAGGCGTCGATGCTGAACAGCGCCGACAGTCGCAGCACGATCGAGCGCGACTTCGCGAGCGGTGCGGATTTTCCGGGCCCGTGCATCGCTTCGACCGCCGGCGAGAGTCTGCGATACACCATGAATGCGATCACCGCGATGATCGAGTACGCAACGAAGCCCGAGCGCAGTGCCGACGCGAGCGCCCATCCATGACGCGCCGCGAGTACCGCGGGCACTCCGCTCGCGAGCGCTCCCAGTGCGCCCGCCATCGCGCCCGCAACATTGTACAGCGCAAACATCGAGGTCAGCTCGCCTACTGCCGCGGCCTGCGCCAACGCCGCTTGCTCGACCGGCAGGAACAGGCTGACGTCGCCGGCCGACGGATTGAGCGTGCCGACTATCGCGACCGCAAACAGCGGCCAGAAGCTCGTCATGGCGGAGAATCCGAGTCCGGTGAGCAACATCAACGCGCATGCCGCGAGCAGAACGCGTCGGCGTCCGAGCCGGTCGGTCGCAAGTCCGACCCATAGCGTCAATCCGGCGGAACCGAGCAAGGTTCCAAAAACGATCGCGCCGACTCGGAGCGGACTGAATCCGATCGCGGTCAGGTAGCCTGGCAACAGAACGCTGACTGCTCCGTCGGCGAGCCCCCTGAGTGCGCGCGTCACGAGCAGCAACTTGCCGTCCGCCGTCGCGGAGCGTGGAAACCAACTATTGATCGGTGGCGCCATCGAACAACCGTGCGCATGGTCTATCCCACCAGGCGAATCGGGAAAACCCCTTTTTCAGCGACGCCGCGTGCGCAGTCTCTGAAGATCTTGGAAAATCTTTCAGAGTTTTCAATTTTTTCGATCTGGTCATGAAGAGACCGTTGCATTCTCCGAGCGGCACGCAGGTTGCTGATTAACGACACGGCAGCGCGTCACGAGTTTTGCGCGCTGTCGATATTTCAATCGAGGTAAATGTCCATGCCACGGAAATCGACTGGAAGAAAATACGGAAAGAAAGCCTCCGAGAAGGTCGAACGCTCGATGCATGAAATGAAGCGGGGACAATTGAAGTCGGGCAAATCCGGAAAAACGGTCAAGAGCCGAAAACAGGCGATCGCGATCGGACTTTCGGAAGCTCGCAAGGCAGGCGGCAAAGTCCCCAAAAAGAGCGGCAGCTGAATCCGCGCGGTCCGAGCAGACCCGTAGACGATTCGAACTCGGGATGCTACTCGTGCGTAGTCAGCCGCTGTATCGATTCCGACAATAGCTCCAGAGACGCCGGTTTCACGATGCAAACCTGGAAGCCGGCCTCGAGCGCTTTCTCCTGCTCCGCGAGCCTGCTGAGTCCGGTGATCGCAATCGCGGGCATTTTCTCGCTCGGTATGAACTCGCGCACTTTGCGGATCAGCTCGAAGCCGTCCGCCAGCGGCATCGCGATGTCGCTGATTAGCAGGCTCGGCGTTTCCTTCTCCAGACACCGCAACGCATCGGGCACCGATGCCGCCGTCTTCACCCGCGCGCCGAGACTCTCGAGTGCCTCCGCCAACGCTTCGCGCGAATCCAGTTGATCTTCCACGACCAACACGGACAGTTCGCTTAGATGCCCCGCGCGCTCGTCGATGTGACGGTCATCTGGATGAGCCTCGGCGGCTTTTTCCTTGATCGGCAATAAAATCCAGAAGGTTGAGCCCTTGTCCGTACCCTCGCTATCCGCGGTCACATTGCCTCCATGGAGCTCGACCAGTTGCCGCGCGATCGCGAGCCCGAGCCCGAGTCCTCCGTTGATTCGAGTGTAGGGACTTTCGGCCTGACGGAATCGGTCGAACACATACGGCAAAAACTCCGGACTGATTCCCTGCCCGTTATCGCGCACCATCACGAGCGCTTGATGCCCCTGCCGGCTGAGGCGAACCGTCACTTTGCCGCCGTGAGGCGTGAACTTCACCGCATTCGAGAGCAGGTTCCAGAAGACCTGCTGCAGGCGCTCGGCGTCGGCACTTATTACCTCCTCGGGAGCTTCGCACTCGTACTCGAGTTCCACTCCTTTGGCCTCGGCGCCAGGCCTCACCACCGTCATCGCGGCCCCGATTATCGGGGAAAGCCGCTGCGGGCGCAGCGTCAACTTCACCTTGCCGCGAACGATGCTCGAAACGTCGAGGATATCTTCGACGAGCGACGTCTGGAGATCGACGTTGCGCTCGATTGTCTCCATCGCTTTTTCTCTTTTTTTCGGATCGAGCTTCCCCTGGCGCAGGAGATGGGTCCAAACCTTGATCGCGTTGAGCGGATTGCGCAACTCGTGCGAGACGACCGCCAGGAACTCCTCTTTCATCCGGTTCGCGGCCTCAGCCTGCTCCAATGCGTGATGCTGCACGTCGATGTCGGTCGCCGCCACGATCCATCCCGTCAGCCTTTCAGATTCACGCAGCGGCACTATCCGGACCAGGAACCACGCAAACGCGCCATCGCGCTGACGCCGGAGTCTCACCTGGCAGGTAGAGTCGCGTTCGGACTTGGTTGCGGCTTCCCATTCCGCGGCCGCGAGCGCCTGATCGTCGGGATGCACCTGCGCGAGTAGCCGGCTATGGGCGACGGGTTGATCGCCGGGCTCACCCGAATATTCCGCGGCGCGCTTGTTCCAGTAGTAGAACTCCAGGTCCGATCGCGCTGCCCACACACATTGCGGAAGCGCGTCCATCAAAGCCCGAAACCGCTGCTCGCTGCGGCGCTCGAATGCCTCCCGTTCGCGCTGGCGGAGCAATTCCGCTTGCCGCTTGATCATCTGCTCTTTCAGATAGAGGTCGACGAAAACGGAAATCTTCGAGCGCAGAATCACGGGATCAAACGGCTTCAGAATAAAGTCCACCGCGCCGAGCGCGTAGCCGCCCGATATGTCGGAGCTGTCGATCGATACCGCGGTGAGCAGGATGATCGGTATCCGCGCGGACTCCTCGCGCTGCTTGATCAATTCGATCGCGCGCAGTCCGTCCATCCCTGGCATCCGCACATCCATCAGGATGACCGCGAAGTCATGCTCGGTGATCTTTTGCAACGCCTCTTCGCCGGAATTCGCCTTGACCAGTCGCGCCTCGAGCGGATCCAGGATGGCTTCGAGTGCGACCAGATTCGCCGGGCGATCATCGACCAGCAGGATGCTGGCCGTCGCTTCCGCCGGTCCCATTCGCGTTGCTAGTGAACTTACTACCTTCACCGGTCCGCGCCTCGTCTGCTCTTCCGAATGCCTTCTGCGGCGTCGCATGTGCGCAGGAACATATAGCTACTGGCTATAGCTATTGCCTATACCGACTGCGGCCGCGCGCCACTGGCCCAGATTCCGATTAAATCAACCAACTGCGACTCGTCGACCGGCTTCGACAGGTAGTCCGAAGCTCCCGCCGTCATGCAGCGTTCGCGATCGGCCTTGAGCGCCTTGGCAGTCACCGCGATCACCGGCAGGTATCGCTTCTTCGGATCGCTCCTGATGATCTTCATGGTCTCGTAGCCGTCCATGTCGGGCATCATGATGTCCATCAGCACGATGTCGATGTCCGGATGCTGCTCGATCATGTCGATTCCGGCGCGGCCATTTTCCGCCGACAGCACCTTCATGCCCTCGCCTTCGAGCAGGCTGGTGATCGCGAAAATGTTGCGCGGATCGTCGTCCACGATCAGAACCGTTTTGCCGGTGAGTGAGTAGTCGGCCTTTTGCAGTTCGGCCACCGTCGCAGAGCCGGTCCGCAAACTTTCGCTCAGCGCCTGCGATTTCGACGGATAGTCCAACTCGGTATCGCGACGCGCCGGCACTCCTGCGGCCGCCTGATATCTGATCGGCAGGTACAGCGTAAACGTGCTGCCCTCGCCCAAGTCGCTCTGGACCTGGATCTCGCCGCCCAGCGCCTGCGCGATTTCGCGGCTTATCGAAAGTCCGAGTCCGGTGCCGCCGTATTTGCGGCTGGTGCTGCCGTCCGCCTGCTGGAAGGCTTCGAAGATCAGCCGGTGTTTGTTGCGCGCAATCCCGATGCCGGTATCGGTCACCGACATCGCGATCACCTTGCCCGCGATCTTCAACGATTCGCTCTCGAAGTACTTGGTCGGCGGCGCCATCTCGACGCGGAATCGCACCGAACCTTCCTCGGTGAATTTGAACGCGTTGGCGAGCAGGTTCTTGAGGACCTGTTCGAGGCGCTGCTGATCGGTGCGGATTTCTTCTGGAACTCCGGCCGCCATCTCGACGCTGAATTTCAGGTTCTTCTGCTCCGCCAGGGGCCCAAAGCTCCGCCGGACGAAGTCGATAATATCCGAGGCAGGAAGATCGCGCGGCTCCAGCTCCATCTTTCCGGCTTCGACCTTCGACAGATCGAGAACCTCGTTGATGAGCTTCATCAGATCGGTGCCGGAACTGTAGATGGTGCGGATGTACTCCATCTGCTTCTCGCTCAAGTTGGTTTCCTTGTTCTCGGAAAGCACCTTGGAAAGAAGCAGCAGGCTGTTCAAAGGCGTGCGCAGCTCATGCGACATGTTGGCAAGGAATTCCGACTTGTACTTGGATACCAGCGCGAGCTGCTCGGCCTTTTCCTCCAACGATTTGCGCGCCTGCTCGACTTCGCGGTTCTTGACCTCGACCTTGGCGTTCTGTTCCTCGAGCAGTTTTGCTTTCTCTTCCAGTTCGAGCGCCTGCCGTTCCAGTGCGTTGTTGGTCTGCTTCAACGCGTCCTGTTGCGAAGTCAGCTCGTTCGACTGATTCTGCAGTTCCTGGGTCAGGCCTTGCGACTGCTGCAGCAGTTGCTCGGTGCGCATATTGGCCATGATCATGTTCAGCACGACGCCGATACTCTCGCTCAGCTGGTCGAGGAAAATCTGATGGATCGCGCTGAACGGATTGAACGACGCCAGCTCGATTACCGCCTTGACCTCTCCCTCAAACAGGATCGGCAGCACGATGATGTTGACCGGCGGCGCCTCGCCGAGACCCGAGCTGATTTGGATGTAGTCGCCCGGCGCGCCGCTCACCAGGATGCTCTTCTTCTCGAGCGCGCACTGGCCGACCAGACCCTCGCCGAGCGCGAATCGGTTTGAGACTCCCTTGCGCTGCCGATAGGCGTAAGTGTTGGTCAGCTTCAGGACTTCTTCGTCGTCGTCGGTGTCCATCAGGAAAAATGCGCCATGATGCGCCGACACCAGCGGGGTCAGTTCCGACATGATCATTCGCGACACCGACTCCAGGTTTTTCTGGCCGCTCATCATACTGGAGAACCGCGCCAGGTTGGTCTTGAGCCAGTCCTGCTCGGTGTTTTTCTGCGTCGTCTCGCGCAGATTGACGATCATCTGGTTGATATTGTCCGACAGCGCGGCGACTTCGCCCGCCGCCTCGACCCGAATCGATCGGGTCAGGTCGCCCTTGGTAACTGCGGTCGACACGTCGGAGATCGCCCGGACCTGGGCAGTCAGGTTTCCTGCGAGCTGATTGACGTTGTCGGTCAAGTCGCGCCACGTGCCGGCCGCGCCAGGCACCTTCGCCTGTCCGCCGAGCTTCCCTTCGATTCCGACTTCGCGCGCCACCGTGGTGACCTGGTCGGCGAAGATTCCGAGCGTGTCCGTCATGCTGTTGATCGTGTCGGCCAGGGCCGCGATCTCGCCCTTGGCTTCCACTCCGACCAGCTTCTGTTTCAGGTCGCCATTGGCAACCGCGGTCACGACCTTGACGATTCCCCGGACCTGGGTGGTCAGGTTCGAGGCCATGAAATTGACGTTGTCGGTCAGATCCTTCCACGTTCCTGCGACGCCGGGCACTCGCGCCTGGCCGCCCAGTTTTCCTTCCACGCCGACCTCGCGAGCCACCGTGCTGACCTGCTCGGCAAAGGTGCTCAGCGTGTCGGTCATGTTGTTGATCGTCTCGGCCAGCGCGGCGACCTCGCCCGCCGCTTCGACGACCAGCTTTTGTTTCAGTTCTCCGTTGGCGACCGCGGTCACGACTTTGACGATCCCGCGGACCTGGGTGGTAAGGTTTCTCGCCATGAAGTTGACGTTGTCGGTGAGGTCCTTCCAGACCCCCGAAACGCCGCGCACTTCCGCCTGGCCGCCGAGGCGTCCTTCGGTGCCGACCTCGCGCGCCACGCGGGTAACTTCCGAGGCGAACGAATTGAGCTGATCCACCATCGTATTGATCGTGTTCTTCAGCTCGAGGATCTCCCCTTTGACATCGACCGTGATCTTCTTCGACAGGTCGCCGCTCGCGACCGCGGTCGTAACCTGCGCGATATTTCGGACCTGGGTCGTGAGGTTCGACGCCATCGAGTTAACGTTGTCGGTCAAGTCTTTCCAGGTCCCTGACACGCCCTGCACTTCCGCCTGGCCGCCGAGCTTTCCTTCCGTGCCGACTTCGCGCGCCACGCGGGTAACTTCCGCGCCGAACGAATTGAGCTGATCCACCATGACGTTCATGGTGTTTTTCAGCTCCAGCACCTCGCCGCGCGCGTCGACCGAGATCTTCCTGGACAGATCGCCTTTGGCGACCGCGGTCGTAACTTCCGCGATATTTCGCACCTGGTCGGTCAGGTTGCGCGCCAGCACGTTAACGTTGTCGGTCAAGTCCTTCCAGGTTCCCGATGCGCCCCGGACCTGCGCCTGGCCGCCAAGCTTGCCGTCGGTGCCGACTTCCTTTGCCACGCGGGTGACTTCATCGGCGAACGAGCTAAGCTGATCGACCATCGCGTTGATCGTGCTCTTCAGCTCGAGCACCTCGCCCTTCGCATCGACGATGATCTTCTTCGACAGGTCGCCATTGGCGACTGCGGTCGTAACTTCCGCGATATTTCGCACCTGGTCGGTCAGGTTGCGCGCGAGCACGTTGACGTTGTCGGTCAAGTCCTTCCAGGTTCCTGCGACCCCCGGAACCTCTGCTTGCGCACCCAGCTTTCCTTCCACGCCGACCGTGCGCGCCACGTCGGTAACCTGCTCGGCGAAGATCGCGAGCGTCTTGGTCATCCCGTTGAGCGTATCGGCCAGAGCCGCGACCTCGCCCTTGGCCGACACTTCCAATTTCGGTGACAGGTCGCCGTTGGCAACCGCCGTGATAACTTTCACGATGCCGCGGACCTGGGTGGTCAGGTTGGAGGCCATCAGATTGACGTTGTCGGTCAGGTCCTTCCAGACCCCCGAAACGCCGCGCACGTCGGCCTGGCCGCCGAGCTTCCCTTCGGTGCCGACTTCGCGCGCCACCCGGGTAACTTCCGCGCCGAAGGAGCGGAGCTGATCCACCATCGTGTTGATAGTGATTTTCAGCTCGAGGATTTCGCCTTTTACATCGACCGTGATCTTCTGCGAGAGGTCTCCGTTCGCGACTGCGGTCGTGACCTTCGCGATATTTCGCACCTGGTCGGTCAGGTTGCCGGCCAGCACGTTGACGTTGTCGGTTAGATCCTTCCAGACTCCCGAAACGCCCTTGACGTCGGCCTGGCCGCCGAGTTTTCCTTCCGTGCCGACTTCGCGCGCCACGCGGGTAACTTCTGATGCGAATGAGTTCAGCTGATCGACCATGACGTTAACCGTGGTCCCAATCCGCAGGAACTCGCCCTTTACCGGTTGCCCATCGATCTCGAGCGCCATCTTCTGGCTCAAGTCGCCTTCGGCAACCGCGCTGATAACGCGGGCAACCTCGGTGGTCGGCTGCACCAGGCCGCCGATCAGCGAGTTGATCGAACTTAAAATCAGACGCCATCCGCCGTTGGCGCCATGCAACGTCGCGCGCTCCGTCATCAAGCCTTCGTGCCGGACTGCTTGCTCGACGCGCGTGATCTCACGCGCCATCGCCTCGTTGCGCTCGACTACTTCGTTGAACTTTTCGGCCAGCTTGCCGAGGATTCCGTCGTCGGCGCCGACCGGCAGCCGCACCGTGAAATCGCCATCGCCGGCCGCTGACATCGCGCTGAGAAGCTTGTTCAGATGCGATTGGTCGAGGCTGCGGGCGCCGGCGCCATTCTTCCCGTTGCGAGCTGGGCGGCCATCGCCTTCGACGGCAGGCGCGGGATGTTCCGCTGGGCCCGCAGCTTCGACACCATTGCCGTTGCGGGAGCGGCTGCGCTTGGGCGCCACGGGTTCACGAGTGGTTTCGTCAGAATCCACGATTTTTCCCTCCACAAAAAGAGCGGTCGCGGCGAATCAATGGCTTGGGTTGGATGGGGAGCCGATAGACTGCTTTGCCGGGAGCGATACCCTGGGCGCGTCATGCCGGATGCCGCAGATTGGGCACTTCTTGTCGTCGGCGATCGCAGCCCACGAGTACAAAGAGGCGGGGGTGTGAAAGGAATAGCTTAGCGTCGGCGATTGAGCGTATTCAGGCTTCAACTGTCTGTACGGTCTCCCCAGTCCGTTACGCGCAGAACCATTGTGGTCCGCAAGACGCAAAATACGCGCCAATGCATAAAATTGATCGTTGATTCTGATAAGTGAGCGATTATCAGCCGTGGCGTCTGAAAACGCGCCGAGAATTCCATGGGCGTCGGTAAAATGTGAAGGAAGTTTTTACCCGCTTCACACTTCTCAAAGGGAACTCTATAGTCAGATTCGAACATTTTCCGAGTGTCCCTCGCCCGCGCGCCGAGGCATTCGACTTCCCGTGCTTCGGTCGGGACGAGTTGCGGTGCTCCGCCGATGCGTATTGGAACGACGGTTTCTCGTAATCGACACAAGTCGCGGCCGATTTAGCGCAGGCATTTTTGACGCCGGTATTCGGCTTTAGCTATGGAAATGTACGCTAGAGAACAAATCGCCACCTGAAGTTATCCCGCGGCTTGGTCCTTGCTCACTTATTTTCACTTTTCACCTGAATGTTGGAGATTCCTGGCAATGCCTCGACGCAAAAAGCGAGCGAACGAAACTGTTATGGTGGTGGACGACGATCCGTTCATTCGCGAATCACTATCGGAGTTGCTCGACGAGAAGGGCTACTCCGTTCTGAAAGCTGAAAATGGCCGGAAAGCGCTCGATGTGCTGAAAAGCGTTCCGCAACCTCCCTGCATGGTGGTCCTGGATTTGGCGATGCCGGTCGTGGACGGCCGCCAATTCCTGAAATTTCGGGCCGCCGATCCGGCGCTGCGTCAGATTCCGGTGGTGGTGGTTTCGGGCAGCGTGGTGCCACCGATGCCGCTCGAAGGTGTCGAGGCTTTTCTTCCAAAGCCGGTCGAAGTCGACCGCCTGCTGGCGATTATTCGCAAAACCTGCGACGAGCATCGTTCGCCGTGACGCTCGGGAAGTTTGAAGACGGTTGCGGCCGTCGCCTCAATGCATCATCTGGGGATTGAACGCGCTTTCCGACACGTCGCCGCTGTTTATTATCTGCTTGAATTCATTGTGCGCCGGGATCAGCGAGCGGAAATATGAACCGTCGCGCTCGGGACGGTAGAAGCTGCCGGCAAGATCGAACAGGTTTCCGCCTTCGGCCGCCGGACGCATCCGCCATAGCGGCATCGCAGTCGCAGTCAGCCCGCTCGATTCATAAAACTCAGCCGCCAGCCATACGTACACTTCGCTGTCCACATAGACGATGGTCCTCAGGCCCTGCGAGGTCGCGTCGGGAAATCGCGGTCTCATCTCGATAATGTATGCGTGTCGAAGCTCGAAGGGTTCCTCGCTGAGCACCATCCCGTTCGCCCCGTTCTTGAATCCGGCCGGTTCGTCGTCCGCCGCAAGACATGCGAGCAGGGTCGTGGTGCCGAGCAGGCGGTACAAATACTTCTCGGTCTTGGGCAACGCATAGGCCCAGAACGGCTGATGACATCCGCGGCAGAATTCATTGGGATAGTCGAGGTTCACCGCGAGCCGGCGGACCCGGCGGGTGGCCTCAATGAAAGCGAAAAATTCGTCGGGACGCTTCGGGTCCAGGTAGCGGATCCAGATTCCCGCGCCTTCGCCGGTCTGATTGTCGGACAGATCGCTTTCCCATCGATTGCATCTCGCCTTCCATTCGAAGCCGTTCGCGTTGTCGCCCATGGTCGGGCGCGGATCGACGTCGGTGCGATGCGCGTAGCGGAGAAATTCAAACTGCTCGCAGACATAATCCTTGTCGCTTTTCGGAACGATTCGATTTGGGTTGGCGGGATCGGGCGCGTAACCGTTGCTGCTCCATGGTGCGAGCGAGAAATCGTCGGGCATGAACGGTCCCATGTGCCAGTTGTAAGCGACTTTGACCGCGGCTTTCGGATCGGTTGGATCGACCAGCGGAAAAGGCATCCCGGCTATGTAATTCTTGATGTAGTCGTCGCTGTCGAGCGTGACTTGGGGCGAGTATTTTTCGGTCGCGTGCCGGAAGCCCGCGGACCACTCGATCCGGCGCTCGGGCGTGATCCGCATCCGGAACCCATGCGCGATAGCAAACTTGCCGGCGGCTGGAAGATAGCGCGCGTATTGTTCGGCGTTGTCCGCGCCAACGATCGTACCGGGCTTCAGTGTCTCCGCCGCGGCGGGGCCTGGCGATGCGATCGGCGAAGCCGCCGCGCCAGTCTGCGCGTACGCCTCGACCCATCCTGCGGCCAACATCGCCGCAACCGACATAAACGCGATTCGGGCTGTTCGGCGCATGCGCCGAATCTTAAAGCGGTCTCCTAAAAAATGCGATCTGAATCGGCGACTTAGGACCGTATCAGCCGAGCGGCTTGCGGAGCACCCAGACCGGTTGATTCGTCTCATTGGCCGAATCCCGGAAATACCGATACCCACAACTCTCCCAGAAGCGACGCGAGCGCGGCCGCACTTGCAGCACCACCAGTTCCACTTCGGGCCATCGCTCCGCCGCGAGCATCGCTTCGATCGCCTCGGCAGCCTCGCGGCCCAGCCCGCGGCCCTGCCATTCGCGATGCAATATCAGCAGGCCCAGCGCCGCCCAGTTGCCGCTCGGATGCGGCGTCAGCATATCGCCCATCCCAATCAACTCATCGCTGCCGAGCGGCCGAATCGCAAAGTACCGCTGATGCTCTCTGACCGGCTCCCGGAACATCGCCCACCCCGCCACTTCGTCGAGCGCATACGCAAACTTCCCGACCCGCCCTTCGGAGTCATCAATAAAATCCGGATTGCTGTTGAAGACGCGCATCACTGCCGCCGGATCCATAAGCTCGCCCGGATGCTCCGTCATCACGACGCTCAGCCGCGATGTATCAATCTTCACGGAAATTTTCGGGCAAGGAGTGCATGAGCCGTCCGGGACTTCGGCGCGAGCGCCCGCACTGCGTCGCCCTCGAAGTAATGGTGGCCGTAGTAGTTTATCTGCTTACGACGCTTCCTCCGATTCATTTGGGCCGTTAGTCTTCGAGCACAATGTTGCAATTGCCGGCCGGATCGTAGTTGTCGCAACGATCACGTCCGCAGGATTGCCACAAGATATCGAAGATCGGCTGCATTACGCGTGGCACATCAACTTCGAGACTCTCGATTACCACCTCGGGTATCGAAAGAATGCGAAGATCGAGCTCTCGCGTAGGAGGGAAGGAAGGTCCGCCATCCCGCCCGATCGAGAAATTTTGCACATTGATCAAACTCACTGCGATGGCGAGCGGCGGATCGCACCCTAAGGCGTCTAGACACTTCAAATAACGTCGGGATTGCTCTATTAACTCTTTCCCCAGAGTCGGCCAGGGAATCTTGTTGGGCATGGGCGCAAAGTTCAGCAGGTGCGAATCAACCGCCTCGAGAGCGCCGGATCTGAAAAGCTGTACATACGAAACCCTCTCGTCGGTTCGCGCATACCCATCAAAGTTCATTCTTTCGCCCATTGAGCGTGCCTCTCTCCAGCCTGGAGGAGGCATTAGGCCGATTTCCCGGCGTGGACGGGGTAAGTCGACGGCGTCGGCTTGGCCAATCGTTGACAGCGGAATCAAGTGAAGGACCGAGCGCGCAGAGCCTTGAAGAGCTGTTGGAAGACGCCCTCCGTATTCAATTTGACGGATCCGCTTACCGCGGAAGTTGCGCGCTTTTTCGATCACGTCCAACGACGCTGCGAATGCGTCCCTTATCTGCTGGTAATTCATTGGTTCGTTGCCGCGATTATTACGGGTATAGAATCGAGCCATGCCGCCATACTTAACCATATGCGGCCCCGCCCAGCTCCTGGGAATTGCGAACACGAGCGCTGGTCCGTCGCTTAGTCCCGAAACGACGTGCGCCCTCACGCCAGGGAGCCTCGGTTCAATCCCATCGCGCAACATCGATTCCAGCCGCTGAATAGCCGCGTCTTGGTTGAAACCCGCCAACCCCGGGGCCGCTTCCGGCTCGCCGGTCGGCTTGCCCGCGTCATCTCGGCGTTCACGAACTCCGAATATGAGCAGACCGCCCGCCGCGTTCGCCAGCGATGCGGCGTCGTAGAGAAAATCGCGATGGGAGTCTGGAGAGTTGCCGGGGAGGGTTTGCTTATAATCGAGCTCTCGGTCTTCATGGACGGCGTTCTTCACCAGGTCCAGGACATCATCAGCGCTAGGGTTTCCACCGAATCTCATATTTCAAGATCATAGGCACGAAAGTTTGACACTCAAGTACTCGGTCGCTTTTGGGCGCGGTGCGGTGGTGCGTCTTCGCCCGCAGGAGCCGCCAAAGTCAGCACAAAGCCCCCATTCTGTGACCTTTAGTCACAGGGTTGCAGAGGCTTGGCGATGATCGGGCGTTCATTTAAGCGATTCGCGTGCCAGGGTACCGACCTCTACTCCTCGTCAAACGACAGAATCGCTTGTGTGGCTCGTTTCCAAAAGTCGTCATCAATCGCCTTTAGTTCCTCTGAGTGGCCAAGCTCTCCTTCCAGTTTCAGTCGAAGGGGTAGGAGGAGGCTGTGGGCAGCCTCGAGTTCTGACTTGATCTTTCGGAGCTTTGTAGCGCACTGCCGACTTTTCAGCACGCCCGTTATGGGACTGTATTGATGAAAGAATCTGTGGGCGAGAAAATTTCTTGCGCGAATAGCCTTGCAGATGACTTCCAGATTATCCGCCGAAAGATTGCCTCCACTTCCTCGAATCAAATTCAACAGATCAAGCGGTTTGGCCCGCCGCATTTGTTCATACGCCCAATCGAAATCGTTGTCCTTGAGTTCGCCGATTTTTGTTCGCAGAGCCCCCAATACCCAAACTAGCTCGCCTTCGAGAACTTGCGCACTGAGCATCGCGTGACCGTAGAGCGCCATTACATCGTGCCAAGCTGTGGCCACCTTTTCGAGAAGAATATTCAGCTGGTCGTCGTCCATGTCGGCGATTATGTGCCTTCGGAATCCGAAACGATATGCGTAGCAGCGGAGCGAAAGAAAATTTTTCGTCCTTGCGGAGCGCGCACGCAGCTGCCTCTTGTCCCTGGGGTCGCCATGATCCCATGATCCAGTGGCGGCAATCGTGAAATTCATTTGGCTCATCTGGAGAAACCTGCGCCGCAATCGCCGACGCAATATCCTTACCGCCCTCTCGATCGCAATCTCGATCTTCATGTTCTGCGGCCTTGCGAGCATCGCGGAGATTCCCGCGCTCCTGATGCGCGGCAGTGCGGGCTCGCGCCGGCTGGTCTGCAGCAACGCCGCGGGGATGACGTACTGGCTGCCTGAGTCCTACACACGGAAGATTTCCGTGCTGCCGCACGTCAAGGTCGTGCAGGCGTGGGAATTTATGCCCTCTCAGTTCGCCGGCGCCTCGGATCAGTTTCTCAGCTATGCAGTCGATCCAGTCGACATGCACGAACTTTGGCCGGAATGGGGCGTCTCAAGCTCCGCGGCGGCAGCATTCGAACATCAAAGGACGGCGGCGCTGGTCGGCCCCGACCTGATGCGTCGTCACCGATGGCATCTCGGCCAGCAGATCATCGTGCGCGGTACGCTCCCGACCCTCGACGTCCCGGTGCGGATTGTAGGCGAATTGCATCCGGGACCCTCGTCCACCGGCCCCCTGAACATGTTGGTGTTCCGCCGCGACTACTTTGAATCTCTCAAAGGCAATCCCGGGTTGGTGACGCTCATCTGGGCCGAGACAGATAGCCTTTCTTCGATCGACCCGGTGATCGCTTCGATCGATGAGACGTTCTCAAACTCCGAGCATCAGACGAAGACCGACGCAGAAGGACAATTCACGCGCAACGTCTTCAGCAGCCTCGCGTCGATCTTCACGCTGGCAGCGGTCCTCGGCGTGATCGTCGTAGGAGTAGTTACCCTGGTGGCGGCCAACACCGCGGCGATGTCGATTCGAGAACGTGGTCGCGAACTCGCGGTGATGCGGGCGATCGGATTTCGCCCGGGTAGCGTGCTGGTCTATCTGGTATCGGAAGCCTCGCTCGTAGCGATCGCCGGCGGGATTCTCGGAGGCCTGATCACCTGGCTGGTACTGGGGCGTTATGCGCCCTCGCTCCCCGGCGTGAACGTACCGCTGCCGATGAGCAAAGCGATCATACCGCTCGGGATCGGTCTTGCGTGGTTGGTGGGAGTATTGAGCGCGTTGGTTCCGGGCTGGTTCGCGATCCGCAGGACGATCGTCGCGGGCCTGCGGCTGGCGGCGTAGGCGGCCGGAGTCTCAAGTGCGCCTGGTCGTTCTCCCCGTGGTGTGAAATTCGTGAGCCGTCCGGGACTTGAACCCGGGACCCTGTGATTAAAAGTCACATGCTCTACCACCTGAGCTAACGGCTCTCCCGAGGATTTCAATGCTTACAGAGAATTCAAAGCATTGGAAATAGTCGTCATGTTTTGAACAGCGGCGCGAATGCGGCGCGATAGTTCCAGGCCAGGATCAGCCAGAGCGCGGTGACGATGAAGGCGATCACCAGTTGCATTGGAACCGGCGACAGAAAAATGTGAAAGGCGATGATGTTCACGATTACCGGCGCGAGTATCATCAGCGCGAACGGAACCATCAGGCCGAGCAGCAACAACGCCCCTCCGATTACCTGGGCGCCGAAGATCAGCCCGAACATGTATCCGGTCGCGAAGAGCGCGCCGAAAAACGCGCCGGCTGCGGGCGTCGGCGGCGGATTCGGCATGAAATGAAAAAATCCATTCAGTCCGAAGATCAGGAAAACCAAACCCAAAAGAATACGAGCGACGATCGTGACGATTCTCATCCAATGTTCCTCCGTCGATTGGACCTTCCACGCTTATCCGAATCAGGCGCCTGACTTATCATAAATCTCGGCAAGTCTCGGCACGAGTTTGCTGAAAAATTGCTGAATCCCGGTAGAAAATGTCTTGAGCGCTTTCAATAAGGCCTTTAAAGATGCTATCAGATGATGGTTAATTCTTTTGTGGCCCCTGACGCTCAATGTGCTTTGCCGACTAATATGTCTGATCATCTGATCGTATCGCACAGCCCGACCGGCCCGAATCCTATCTCCGGAATAACAAAAAATTCCTACTTTTTGTATCGGCCGCTGCACCTCGATCCGGCTCGTCGCGCAAAACATTCGATTATTCAAGCACTTATGCGATTCCCGGATCTGCCTGCAGCGCCGTTCGATCCGGCTGGCGAACTGTGCAACGCGAGCACAATTGGGCGGCCGCAGATGCCGCTGTCACTCCGGAGACGCGCCGAACAGGAGATGATAGAACGCAACGTCGCTCGCATTTGGATAACGGAGAGGCTAAAATCTGCCTCGTGCTGCTTGACATATCGACCACTACTCGAATATATCCCAGACCCTACAATCTGTAGGTAGACATAAGTTACCGACTGTAGGTCAAGGATAGGACAGGGGGAGTTGTCAAAGATGCGTCCTCAAGAGTACACGGCGAATGGAACGCCGGCCGCCGCGATGCAGAGTCATCGCGGAGAGCCGGTGGCAGCCGCGTGCGAATGGCTCAGCCTGGAGCATCTTGCGCTCGGATCGGAGCGGGTTGGGGGGATGGTGGTGAGATCGGCGCAAGTGCGCAAGGTCCTGAAAACCATTTCACGCTTAAGTCCCTACAAAGCAAGCGTCCTCATCAACGGGGAGTCGGGCACCGGCAAAGAGCTGGTTGCCCGCGCGTTGCATACGCTCGGCCCGGCACCGGGGGGGCCGTTCGTAACCTTCAACTGTTCCAACCTGGTCGAGTCGCTGGCCGAATCGCAACTGTTCGGGCACGTGCGCGGAGCGTTTACCGACGCGCGCGAAGATTCGCTCGGATACTTCCGCTCGGCCAACGGCGGCACGCTGTTTCTCGACGAAATCGGCGAGCTGCCACTGCGCCTTCAGCCCAAGCTGTTGCGAGCGGTTGAGACGCACGAGATTCAGCCGGTCGGCTCGTCGCACAGCTACAAGGTCGATATCCGGCTGGTCGCGGCGACCAATCGCGATCTTCGCGCGATGGTCAAGGCGGGCCAGTTCCGCGACGACCTCTTCTATCGCCTGCACGCGGCGGCAATCCTGGTTCCGCCGCTTCGCGAACGTCGTGAGGCTATTCCGGCTTTCGTCGCGCATTTTATCGAGCACTACAACCGGCTGTTCGGGAAAGACGTTAAGCTGGTTGCGCGCCCGGCGCTCGACGCTCTATGCGCGCATCCATGGCCCGGCAACGTGCGCGAGCTTGGACATGCGCTCGAGAGCGCGGTCCTGATGACCGAAGGGGACCGAATCACGCTCGACGATCTGCCGATGCATCTTACTGACGGCAGCTCGCCAACGACGCTGACGGAGTCGGCCGATGCGGTGCTCCCCGATGGCGCTCCGATCGTGGCTGAAGATACCGAGGCGCGCGCGGATAAGGATTGGCCCTACTCGCTCGACGCGGTAATCCGGGAGGCATCGAAGCTGGCGCTGATACGGGCGCTGCAGGCGACGCAGGGCAATTGCCATCGAGCGGCAGAGCTCCTGGGCGTGTCGCGTTACACGGTTTATCGGATGCTGAATCGGTTCGGACTGGCCGAAGGCCGGAGCTACCGGACGTTCCGCAAGCCGGCCGTGCAGAAGGCATAGAAGCCGCAGGATAGCCGAAACCCACGCTGGGTTTCGGTTCGGGGCCGGCTCAGCGGAAGAGAAGTCGAGATTCAGGACCGCTGCGCGCGGGGCGGCAGGGGTGACCCCTGCACCCAGTGTCCATTCAATCGCAAAATCCCGCGGACGGTCTTTTGCTTTCGGCGTGTCGAAAGATTAGCCCTCGTGGGCGAGGGCTAGCGTTTTGTGGCCGCCAGAATCACCTCGTCGGAATCGCGAAGAAGCACGTCGATCGATTCGAAACCCGCGTTCTTTAGAAGTTGAATCCAGCCCGAGACAGGCATCTCATCGCCGATCCGGGGCGTATCGCGAGAGCCGAGCAGCTTCGTATGATCGTAGCCGAGGATGGCATTGGCCCGCGACCAGAATCGTTCCCAATTCTCCGCAACGTAACGGGCCGGTTGCTTAGCCTTCCATTCGATAAACCCCGGGGCGAATATCTTCTCCGCGCAGGCGGGCTCCACGAACAGAAATACCCCGCCGGAACGGAGTGCTCGAAAGACTTCCGTGAACAGCTCCCCTGCCCGTCGAGCATCGAGCCAATGAAGCGCGTTCGCGGTTGCCACTACGTCGTAATCCCGCGACAGACCAGTGCACCAGTCGCTGTTCGATAAGTCGCGTACGAAGGTCTTTCCCGGAACGCCTTCGCGCCGGTTCAGCCCGATACACATCGAGATGAGAAACAGGTCGCGATCGAGGCAATCGACGCGTGAGTGCGGGAAGCGCGACCAAATAGCTCGTCCGACGTCACCGGGACCGCAACCCAAGTCGAGAACAATCAACCCTTCGTTCGAAGAGAAGGGAATGGCTGAGGCGATCAACTCCAAGTCGCGGCGCTTGGCATCGCCCTGCTCAGCCCACCACAAGTGCAACAACTCATCGAGGTTCTCGTCGGTGAGCTTCTTTTCGATTTGATTCTGCGTAAGCGGTAGGTTCGACATCGAAAGACCTCCAAACGCGGCTACTAGCGCAAATACTGTGGCATCGCGGCCAAAGCCTCGTATCTCAACAACGCTGATCACAGAACGGCGGGAGACCATTTTGGTTACGGTTCGCCTCCGACACAAGAAGACACATCAGCGGACGAGGCTACGCCATTCTGTGTCCGCCATTTGTCGGTCGCGCGGCGGTTCTGCTAACTCAAGGTCGATGAGCGTTCGCTCCGCCGCGGCCGCAAGCGGTCGTCTCGGAAAAGCACGGCCCCTCCGACTGCAACCTTTTTCCGCCGGGAAACGACTATTAATTGAAGTATGGTCGCTGATGACGATGCCAAGTTGATCGCGCGGGTTCTGACCGGCGATAAGTCCGCCTTCGGAGTCCTGATCGATCGCCATCGAGCGGGCGCGGTCGCCTTTGCTCGGCGGCTGGTGATGCGTGCAGATGCAGAGGATGTTGTACAGGACGCCCTCATCGGTGCGTTTCTCGCGCTCAAAGACTTGCGCGCGCCGGAGCGTTTCAAACCATGGCTGCTTGGCATCGTGATCAATCTATGCCGGACGCGGCTCAGACTCCGACGCGAAGGATACTTCGACGACCGCTATGGTGGGCGCGCGATTGCCGGCTTCCGCCTCGAAGACGCCGCGCCGTCAGCGGAGTTTGTTCAGGAAGCCCGCGAGCTGCACCGTATGATCTCCGACGCGGTCGGCACGCTACCGAAGGAAATGCAGGAGGCCGTCCGTCTCCACTACGTGGAAGGGCTCAAGCTGGGCGAGATCGCGGTGTTGATCGAAGTGCCGCTCGGCACGGTCAAGGCTCGTATTCATCGCGCGCGAGAGCGACTACGGATCGTGCTCGAATCTGAAATCGGGCTCGCGCCGAATCGCGAACGAAGAGGAGGAGATTCCATGATCGAAGTAACTGTAGACGACGTCGTGGCACGCTCGCCCAAGAACGAGGAAGCGAAATGGCTGGCTGATGGCAAAGACTACAAACTCGGCTTCACCAGAGTCATCCTGCTGAAGGAGCGCTCGGGCAATCGGGTCCTGCCCATCTGGGTCGGAGCCGGCGAGGGGGACATCATCGCGATGCTGCTTGCCAACATCGCGGTGGTGAGGCCGACGACGTTCGATTTGACCGCGCGATTGCTCGAGGTCGGCGAGATGAAGATCGAGAAGGTGGCGGTGGTCGGGCTCCGCGGGAAAACCTTCATCGCAACCATGTGGATCGATGCCAGGGGCGGGACCTCCGAGGTTGACGCGCGCCCGAGCGACGCCATCTCGCTTGCATTGCGCGCAGGCGCGCCGATCTTCGTCGCGCCAGAGGCATTCGAGCAGGTGGCTCCGTATGTCCTGACGGTGGATCGGGAAGTTGCCGGGCTTGAAGCAATTCATCAGAAGGGGATCGCCGAAGGCAAAGTCGAAGCGGAGGCCAAGGAAATGGAATGGCGATCGGTACGCTCGCTCCCGCGGGCAGAGTCGTCGTGGGTGAAAACTCAGGTCTGATAAGGCCTCAGACCGCTGAGGCTATTTCAGGAAGGAGAGAGAGCGCCGGTGGTGGTGTGCGCTGTCAGGCGGATTGCTTGGGTCGGCGGCACCATCACCTACCGGCCGCTGAGCGGCCGGCCGCCTCGCCCGTAAAAGGTCACCCTCACCCGCGCGTGTGGCGCGGCCTCTTCCGCAACAAAGCGGGAGAGGCAAGTAACGGGTGGCGCGGAACGCGACATCCGAACTGGGGCGAGGTTTTTTCAGCATTGGGATGCGGCGACTCGAAACCGGAACCGGCTTCGCTGGCGCGAAGCTGTCCGGAGGCCAGGAGCCATGTCCGCTCCGCTCGCGTCCGCGAGCGTAGGTCAGGATGACAGATGGGCGCGAAGTCCGAGGGCCTTCCTTCCGCTCCATTCATTTCCGCTTCATCAACGACATACAAGGATGATAGGACGGGGCGTTCGGCGAACGCACTTCTAACCGGCCGGCTACTGCTTGAAGACCAACGGAGGACCGCTTACTCGCGTTCCCTTGAGGGCGACGGTCACCTCGACGCGGTTAGCGATTTTGATGAAAGGGATGCCGCTGTTCATCCCGTAGTCCTTACGGTCGAAGTACAGTGTCCCGCTAATCGTGCCTGAGCCGGTCCCCTTGCCGGACACGGTAAGTGCAAGCTGCTCGGATCTTGTAACTCCGCGGATCGTGAAGTTGCCATACACTTGGAAGAGGTTGGGACCAGTCGGTACGAGTTTCGTTGATTTGAAAGTGATCAATGGATTCTGGACGACATCGAAGAAGTCCGGACCCTTCAGCTTGCCGTTCTTCAATCCGCTTCCGGTATCCACGGTGGCAGCCTGAATCTCGACGTTCAGAACTCCTGTGGTCACGTCTGGAGACGCGAATTTCAGGGTGGCGTTCCATTTGTCGAACTTGCCGTCGATAGCCACCGAGGCCTGGACGTCGAACTTAATCGAGCTTTCTACCGGGGTGATCACAAAAACAGGAACATCCTGCGCCAGGCTCACTGAGGGGATCAACGCGGACATCAAGAAGCAGATGGCAGCCAATCGCATGACGGCAAGTGTCAGTATTCCCGGCTTTATTGTCAATTGAGGGCGCCGATTGCAAAATATTGTTACCGCTTGGATGGAGGTACTTTAAACTGTGGCATTCCCGTACAAAACGATTCTCTGTCCGGTCGACTTCGACGAGAACTCGCTCGCTGCCCTCGACAAGGCAGTCGAGATCGCGCGACACCTCAAAAGCAGCATCGTACTGGTGCACGTGCTGCCGTTGATCGTTGCGCTCGGCGAAGTCCCCCCGCCGATGGCGCTTTACGAGGATCAGGAAAAAGACGCACAAGCAAAGCTGGCCGACATCGCGAAGCAGAAACTCGGCGGGTTGAAGCATGAAGCGCATGTCTACACTGGCGACGTGATCGCCTCGATCCTCGCGGCGCAGGCCAAGCTTCAGCCCGACTTGCTCGTGATGGCGACGCATGGTCGGAGAGGCCTTGCGCGCATGTTTCTAGGCAGCGTTACCGAAGCGGTGGTGCGCAAAGCAACGTGCCCAGTCTTGACGGTTCGAGAGGAGATTCCGGCCGTGCATGCCGGCGGCAAGATGTGAAAAGTGAAACTCCGGCTAGCGGGTGCGGCCGCTCAGTGCGCGATTACTTTCTCGATCAGAGCCTGAAGAAAAGATCGACTACTCCAAAAATCACAAAAAACACGCCGCCAACGGCGTATGCCCACCTGTACAGGGGAATCTTATCGGAAGTATCTTTGCGCCCGAGCCACTTATTTGGTTGAGCGGCTTGCCTTGCCGCGTCCTCGTTGCGAATCGCGCAGAGCAGTCCGAACCCCATTGCAAACAGGTCCTTGAAGACTCCAAAGTCCGTTGGTCTTAAGTAGTGCTGACCGAGAATGAAGATAAACAGTGTCAATAGCCCCCATAGCCAAAGGTGACGCGATGGCCGCTCGTCGGCGGCGGACTCGCTGCGCGAGCGGCCGCTGAGGGCTCGCGCGATCGCCTCTGGCAGCAGAGTTCTTGAGAATCGCAAATAGTTTTTGATTCTTAGTGGGTCGATGCGGATTGCGCGGGCGAAACTGCTACGCGCTAACGATCGATCGCCCTCTCTTAGGGCGCGGAGGCCGATGTAGCCGAGGATGCTGCGGGGAGCGCGTCGACGAGCGAGCACGTGGTGATGCGCTTCGGTGTGGTAGCGCTCGCGGACCATCTGCTCGAAGATTATGCCTGCTTCGTCCTGGCCTCCTGCGGGTTTCAGGGGATCCGGAAATAGTGCGAAGCGCCATACTGCAAGCGGCTCGGGCAGATACTGAAAGGTTCCGTGCTCGCGGGCGCGGAGCCAGAGGTAGACGTCCTCGAATGCGATCAGATCCTCGGGAAAACCGCCGGCGAGATCGAACGCGCGCCGGCGCATCAGGACTCCGCTGGGTAGAATCGGCCATAACTGTTTGAGCATGTCATCGACGGTCGGGGGATGGCTGTTGCCGGCGAGCGAAGCCATCTGCTCGCGGCCGGTGCTGTCGGCGAGCGCGAGATCGGTGTACACAAGCGCGCATTCGGGGTCGCGGTCGAGGACTTCGACCGTGCGCTCGAGTATCGTGGGCCGCCACCAATCGTCGGCGTCGAGGAAGGCGAGGTACTCGCCCGACGACGCGCGCACGCCGGTGTTGCGAGTCGCGGAGGGGCCGCGTTTTGGTTCCTCGAGGATTTTCACCTTGTCGGCGTAGCGCGCGAGCACCTCGCGGCTCGCGTCGGTTGAGTTGTTGTCAATCGCGATGATCTCGTAGTCGGTGAAGGTCTGCGCGAGTACGCTGTCGAGCGCGGCGGCGACGGTGCGGGCGCCGTTGTGGACCGGGATGATTACTGAGACGCGGGGCATTTTTTCAGTGGTTCAGTTCAATCACGGGCAGGGACGCCCGTGCCACGGGAATAGGAAAAGGAAGAGGGGGCTTGAGAAGTGCGAACGGGCTGCTTGAGCCTTGATAATCTAACCCCTAACCCCTTCCCATGTGGGAAGGGGAACAATCGCGTGGTTATCACGGGGCGCGCCGACATGATCTTGTAGAGGGTAAAGGTTGCGAAGACGCTATCGACATCACGGGCAGGGACGCCCGTGCCACTATTTTTTCTGCAGGTGCTACTGCTGATTCTGCCACTGTTAGTTCCGATCATGCGCCGCGGGCGGCGCGGCCGCTTAGGGCGCGGCGGGCGCGCTCGGGGAGAAGTGTTCGAGCCAGGCGCAGGTAAGTCTTTAGGTGAAGGCGATCGTAGCGCAGCACCTGCATGAAGCATCGGCGCGCGCCGACCATGTTGCCGCGGCTCATCTCGACGACGCCGGCGTAGGCGATCATCCTGACTTTGTGCTGGATGAAATCTTGTACCCATCCGGCGGCGCGGGAGCCATAGCGGGCGCGGACCAGATCGATCATCTGCCGGGGACCGATGTCGCGCTTCAAAACCTTTGGATAGAGCTGGCCGAAGGTAAACCGAATCAGCTTGTCGGGGATGTAGATGAAGTCGCCCTGCTCTCGCATCCGCAGCCAGAAGTCGAGGTCTTCTTTCAGGTCCTCGCCAAATCCACCGGCGCGATCGAAGGCGGGACGACGCATCACGACAGTGCTCGGCATGATCGGCCAGATCCGCGAGAGCATCTCGTCCATCGAGGGCGCATGCGCGGTGTCGGACTCAATCGGTGACGGCCGCGACTCCTCACCCGCTTCGTTGACCACTACCAGATCCGAGTAAACGAGCGATGCGCCCGGATTACCCTGGAGCGCCGCGACGGAGAGCTCGAGCTTATCCGGCGCCCATTGGTCGTCGTGATCGATCAGCGCGAGCATCTCGCCGCGGGACGCCGCGACGCCGGCATTGCGGGCGCCGGGAAATCCGCGGTTGGCCTGGCTGACGATTCGGATTCTATATCCGAAGGTGGCCAGGACTGACGCCGTGTTGTCGGTCGAGCCGTCATCAACGCAAATAATTTCGAAATCAGTAAAGGTTTGCGCGAAGACGCTCTGAAGCGCGCGGCCGATCGTGGCAGCGCCGTTGTAAACCGGAATGATGACGGACACGAGCGGCGAGCGATCGCCGGGTTGCGAACCTGGTCCTGCCGCTGAAGTCATGAAGTTAAGCTCAAGCTTCGTCTGTGCGCGAAGTTTGGCGCGGCGCTCGAGCCGGCAGGAAGGTTTTCAGATATCGACGATAGGCTTTCGGCGAGGTGGGCTGATAGTGAATGACGCGGGCAAGACATCGGCGCGCATCCTTGGGGCGTCCCTCCTGAGTCAGGACGTGGGCCATATGGATCATGAGCTTCAAACGGTTGCGGCGGAATTCCCTGATCAGATCGATCGCCGCGGCGCCGTAGCGCTCGCGGACCGCTTGCACGAACAGCTCGCATCCCTGCTCGCGCTCGAGCGCCTTGGGATAATGCGGGCGCGTGGTCTTGCGCACCAGAACCTCGGGCACGGATCGGAAATATCCGTACTCACGCGCACGTAGCAGAAAGAAGATGTCTTCGGTCTGGCCGTTGCTCAGGCGCTCGTCAAAGCCGGCGCATCGTGCGAAGGTCGCGCGGCGCACCATGAACTGACTCGGCGGAACGTTCCATGGACGCTCGAACATCTGCGCGGGAGTTGGCGAATCGAGGCCCCAGGTCTGGCTCTCCTGATTGGGCATCGCGCGGCCGGCCAGATCGATTTTGAACGCCGCGGTGTAGACCAGCACACAATTCGAATCTTGATCGAGAACCGGGACGCATCGCGCAAGATGCTCGGGCATCCATTCGTCGTCGTCGTCGAGAAAGGCCAGGTACTCGCCGCTGGACGCGCCGACGCCGGCATTGCGCGCTGCTGGAGACGCCGCGGTTGGGCTGGCTGACGATGCGGATTCGATCTCCGTAGCCGGCGAGCACGGTTCGGGTATCGTCGGTCGAGCCGTCATCGACGACCACGACTTCATAGTCGGTGTATGACTGGGCGAAGACGCTCGCGAGTGCGCGCGGAAGAGTCCGCGCGCCGTTCCACGCCGGGATTACTACCGTGACTTTTGCCATCGCGGATAGCTTATCTCAGGCGAGACGCCCGCGCTCGCATCGCCGGCCGTCCGGTTTCGGGGTTGCTTCCACGCGGAAAGGTCGCGCCCGATGAGACGCTCGAGCCCGTCGATCTCGGGGCGCATCAGCTCGTGGAGATGGGCCTCAGTGGCGGGATCGAGCGGCGGGAACTTTGCGCCGCCGCCGAAAGAGAATTTCCAGAAGCCCGCGCGCTCGAGAAAATTGCTGGTGGCGTACGCCTGTTTCTCCTCGAGCCAGTACATGAAATGACGCATCTTGCGGGCGAAGCGCGGGAACCGGGGCAGGTCATTTATCGAATTGATCAGCTCACCCTCGGCTGCGGCGGCGGGCACGGGATATTTTTCGATCCCGATAAAATCACAAACTCGATCGAGATACGCTTGCGGGTCTGAGTGGAGATCGTCGTTGAGACAGACGATCACGCGGTCGTCGCCGAAGCGCGCGCGCCAATCGGGCAGATGCTTTGCGTAGCGGGTCACCTCGATCACCTGGGGAACCTTGACCAGGAACTCATCGATGGGAAATTTGGTCTGCGTATAGTGACGCCAGAGTTTGTATTCCGAGTAGATGCGCTCGACGGGGTGGCGAAACGTACAGATGATTTTGCAGCGCGGGATGAGCCGCGCGATTCGCTCGGCTGCTTCGGGAAAGCCGAAGTATGGATTCACTTCGCCGATCGGGCGGCGGTTGTCGGCGTTGCGGAAGTGATGCGCGTACCAATCGACGCCCTTGTAAAAGTTGGTGGTGAAGAAATCGGTTTCCTTGATTCCCTCAGGCAGGTTGACGCGGCCTTTGAGGACCTCGTGAAGCCAGGTCGTGCCGGTGCGGCCGGGGCCGACCGCGATGAAATCGGGGAGTTTCGGTTGAGATTTGCTATTTGAAGATGTCACAGGACCGGCGTCAGAGGCTGGCCGTGCGCAGAACTGTCGAGGAGCGGAAATCGGCAGCGTCACCGGCGGCGCGCGGTGGGCGCGGTTTTTTCCACGCGGACAGATCGATCGAGAGCAATTCCTCGACGGCTTCGACTTCGGGGAGATAGCGCTTGCGCAGCAGCTCTTCTTGCGCGGGGGTGAGATGGCCGAACGGTTCGCCGCGGCCGTGGCAGAAATCCCACAAGCCGATGCGATCGAGAAAATTGATCGCGCCGTATGCCTGGCGGGCCTTGAGCCAGTACATCAGGCGGGTTGCGCGGCGAGCGAGGCGGCGACTTTTTGGCGCGCGATCGAAGGAATGAACGTCTGCGCCGATCTCGGGCCGTTCGTTCAGCGCGATTCGCTCGATGCCGATGAAGCCGGTGACCTGGTCCAGATATTTCTGCGGGTCGGCGCGCAATTCGTCGTAGCTGGTGACGAGCACGTTCGCGCGGCCGAAAGTCTCGAACCATTTGCGCAGATGGAACGCATAGCGATTGCCGCCGGCAAGATTGGGCCGGGATTTGAGCACCTCGTCGAACGAGCCGCGCACCCACGCGTAGTGGGCGAGCATCTTGTACGCCGAAAATGCGACGTTGATCGGATTGCGCAGAGTCGTGATGACGCGACAGTTGGGAATGTGCGTCTTGATGCGATCGGGTGCGCGCGGATCCAACAAGTAAGGACATACTTCGACGATCGGCCGCTCGCCAGTCGCGTAACGAAAATGACGCGCGTACCAATCGATGCCCTTGTCGTAGTAGGTGCTGAAAAACTGGGTCTCTTTGACGCCATAAGGCAGATCGACGTGGCCTTCGAGCACGCGATGCAACCAGGTCGTGCCGGTGCGTCCGGGACCGGCGCCGATGATCGACGGGAGCCGGCGGTTAACGCTGGTGGTCATCTGGATATCAATCGTCGATAACTAATCCGGACAATTTTGCTATTACGCCTATCCGCTGGCGAGGCGCTGGAGACGCGGCGCCGCCGGCGAGTCCTCGACGGTGCGCGGCGCGCGCGGTTTTTTCCATGCGGAGAGATCGATTGCGAGCAATTGTTCGAGCGCTTCTACGTCGGGGCGAAAGCGCTCGCGCAGGCTCGCGTCCTGCTCGGAGGTCAGCGGTGGAAACAGCTCGCCGCGTCCGTAGCAGAATTCAAAGAAGCCTACGCGTTCGAGCATGGTGAGCGTGCCATAAGCCTGGCGGCCCCTTAGCCAATACTTGAACCTGGTCGCTCTGCGCGCTAGGTGGCGATTCTTGGGGGCGCGCGCGAAGGTATTTACGTCGCTGCCGATTTGGGGCCGCTCGGAGAGGGAGATTCTTTCCACGCCCATGAAGTCGGTGACGCGGTTTAAATATTTCTGCGGCTCGGCGCGCAATTCATCGTAAAGCGTGACCAGAACATTTTCGCGGCCGAGTTTCTCGAACCATCCCTCGAGATGTTGCGCGTAGCGGCCGCCGCCCGAGATGGTTGGCCATGCATTCAGGATTTGTTCGAAAGTTCCGCGCCGCGCGGTGCCGGTATGCTTAACCAGCTTGTACTTCGAGTACACACGATCGACCGGATCGCGCATCGTGGTGATGATCCTGCAGTTCGGGATGTCATTCTTTATGCGCTCGACGGCTTCCGGCTTGAAGAAGTACGGAGGGCTAATCTCCATGATTGGGCGATCGTCGGTTGCGTAGCGAAAATGGCGCGCGTACCAGTCGAGGCCCTTGTCGTAGAAGTGGCTGAAGAACTGCGTCTCTTTTATGCCGTAAGGCAGATTGACGTGGCCTTCGAGCACTTGATGCAGCCAGGTGGTGCCGGTGCGTCCGGGACCCGCGGCGATGATCGATGGAAGCCGGCGCTTGATGTTTGCGCTCATGCGTGGGCCATTCTTGGCACTGCGCTGCCTGCCGCGGTTTCGAAGTTGCGCGGCGCACGTGCCTTCTTCCACGCGGAAAGATCGATTCTCAGAAGATCTTCCAGCGCTTCAACTTCGGGAAGGTAGCGCTTGCGCAAGCGCGCGTCCTGTTCCGGAGTCAGCGGCGGAAAGGTGTCGCCGCCTCCCCGGCAGAAATCCAACGCGCCGGAGCGTTCGAAGAAGTTGACCACGCCATATGCCTGGCGACGTTCAGCCAGTACTCGATCGTAGTCGCTCTGCGCGCGAGCCTGCCATTTCTGGGCGCACGCGCGAAGGCATTGACGTTGGTGCCGATTTTGGGCCGCTCGGAGAGCACGATTTTCTCGATGCCGATGAAGTCGGTCACCCGATTCACAAATTTCTGTGGCTCCGCGCGCAATTCATCGTACATTGTGACCAGGACATTTTCGCGGCCGAAACTCTCGAACCACGTCTTGAGAAGCGGCGCGTAGCGGTTGTCCCCGGCCAGATCGGTCCACGTATTCAAAACCTGATCGAAGCTCCGTCTGCGCACATTCCCGAAATGACGGAGCATCTTGTAGACGGAATAAACTCGATCGACAGGATCGCGCATGGTCGCGATGATCTTGCAGTTCGGAATGTGAGTCTTGATAAGCTCGCGCGCCGACGGACTGAAAAAAATCCCCGGGCAAATCTCGACGATCTTTCGCTCACCCGTCGCGTAGCGGAAGTGACGAGCGTACCACTCGATTCCCTTGTCACGGAAGCGGTAGAAGAAGTGCGTGTCCTTAGTGCCGGCGGGCATGTCGACTGAGTCACGCAACGCATCGTAAAGCCAGGTTGATCCCGTGCGCGGCAATCCGACTCCGATTACATCGGGCAGTCTGAGCGAGCGTTCTCTTGCCATGAGGACTAAGCTGAACGGGGGACGAAATTCACGTGCATGCGAACGTAACATAGGAAAGAAGGCGCTTCAACCATCTCCGGGGAAACCTCAAAAATGGCTTATCAGCAGATAAATCTGGATAAATCCGCGGGCGTTTTGACGATCACCTTCAACCGTCCCGAGAAGCTCAACGCATTCACTTTCAAGATGCTCGCGGAGGTGAACCAGGTCCTCAATCGCGAGGTGAACGATGCGCGCGTCGTAGTGTTTCGCGGAGGTGGGCGCGCGTTTTCGGCGGGGGACGATCTGGCGGGGATGGGCGGCACGCGGCATCCGCTGGAAGAGATGCGCGCTGGCCATCATGCGATGATCAAGCGAATCCGCGCGATGCGAATCCCCGTGGTCGCGGCGATACAGGGCTATGCGTATGGCGCCGCGTTCGATTTGATCCTCGCTTGCGACTTCAGGCTGGCGGCCGAGAGCGCGTTTGTCGGCGACATCAGGATCAATCGCGCGATCAACTCGATGTCGGGAGCGGCGTACTGGCTGCCGCGTTACGTCGGAGTCGGTCGCGCGGCGGAGATTTTGTTGCTTGGCAACAAGATAAGCGCTCGCGATGCTCTCGAATGGGGACTGCTGACGCGGGTGTTTCCGGAGGCGGAGTTTGAGAAGGGAGTCAAAGAGTTCAATCAGCGGCTGGCAGAGATGCCGACGGGAGCGATTGGCAGCAACAAGATGTTGCTGAATCATGGGCTCGAGAATTATCTCAGCGACTCGCTCGACGCAGAGGCGCGCGAACTACTCGAGACGAATCGCAGTGCGGATACCAAGGAAGGGGTGCGAGCATTTATTGAGAAGCGGGCGGCGCGGTTCGTGGGGAAGTAACGTCAGCCTTCTTCAGACAACCTAGCCCCTGACCCTCGAGGGAAGGGGAACCTAACTTCTAGTTTTAAGCTCAAGTAACAGATTGGGCCTTGGTGGAAAAACTGTCCGGAATTGACCGCGCTCTGGAGGACTGGTAGTTCGATGGCATCACGTGGAGGTAGGGGGCGCCGGCGCCCGTCGGCGGATGTGGGTGGAAAGATGGTTGCCTGCCGCAACAAACTTCGATGAGTACGCAAGGTGATCGTTCCGGGTTCTACGAACCGATCGTACCGTCGGACCAGATTCAATATCGCGAATACAAACTGTTGCTGAAGCCCGACCGATTTCCCGACGAGAAGGGGTTTCACAAGTTCTGGAAAATAGCGCATCACGCGGCCAAGTCGCTGGGGATCAAGCTCGGCAAGCTCGACGAGTCGGTGAAGCCGCATCAGCGCGAAGTGGTTTTTTACGACACGCCGCATTTCAAGCTGTACAATCACGGATTCATTTTGCGCAAGCGCACGTTCTACCATCATGGGCTTCCTGAGCCGAGACACGAACTGGTGCTCAAGTTCCGTCATCCGGACAAGCAGGTGGCGCTGGCGGTGGATCCCCGTCCCCTGCTGCCGTGTGCGTATACGCTGAAGTTCAAGGAGGAGATCCTGCTGCCCAAGGACGGCGCGCTCGGGATGCGGCTGGTCTATTCGCACAACTGCGAGCTCGACACACCGAACATCATATTGACGCAGCGCTTCGAGACGACCGCGGCGGCATTTCCGGCGCTGAAGAAGATCGACGCGAATCCCAAGGCCGCGCTCAGCGTGGTCAACGGGCTTTCGATCCAGGAATACCAGGTCGATCTCGGGATGCTGGACTTCGGGCACAAGCTCGAGGCGAAGGCGACGCTTGCGGTGTGGCGGGTGCGCACGACCAACGCGCCGATCGTCGCTGAGTTTGGCTATCAACTGAAATTCGACAGCCCCGAGGCGGTGCGGCGAAAGCAGCGTGAGCTCTCGGAGTTCTTCTACACGTCGATCCAGTCGCGGGCGTCGGACTGGGTGGAACGCGGCACGACCAAGACGGCGCTGGTCTATGGATTCGGAAGCGCGAGCCTCAAGCATCAGGAGTGAGGGGGCGGCGTCGAGCTGGATGCAGGCGCCATCACCGCGCTCAGAGCGCGGCCTCTCCCGAAGGGAGAGGCGCGGATCCGAGGGTTAGGACTTCACTTTTCACTAGGCTTCAACCTGTTGTTAATCTCGCGGTAACCTCGGTTTGGCAGGAGTGGCCAACTGGCGCGCCGATCAACGGACGCCACTATTGGGGAGGAAGAAGAAAACTATGGGCATGCGGAAGACCGCGATCGTGGCGATGATTGCGTTGGCGGGGGTCGGCGCTTCGATTTTACCGGCGGTATCATTTGCGCAGCCGGCGCCGGGGGCTGCGGCGAGTGCTCCGATGGCCTCGAGTCTCTCGCCGGCGGACAAGGCTGCGCTGATAAAGAAGCTGGAGGACGCCAAGAAGCACGACAAGATTGCGCGTGCGGGATGGTCGCAGGAGCCGCTGACTCAAGCCGGCTACGACACCAAGATTAACGAAATCAAGGCGCTGATCGACAAGCTTAACAAGGGCGAGGATTTCCCGCTGAGCGACGTTGATAAGGCGGTCGCGTCTCCAGGCACCGCGCCTTATTGAAGAACAATTCCGTGCGTTGAGTGAGGGGCGGCCAGCATCGCGAGCCGCCCCTCGATTGTATCGACTCGACTAGTTTGTCTTTTCAGTCTTGGTCTTCTCGGTGGTCGTGACAGAACCGCCGGGATTGTTGTCGCTCGAAGTGGTAGTCGATGACTCCGAGGATTTCTCGGAAGCCTGCGCCGGCGATGCGGCTGCGGCCGGAGCGCCAGGTGCGCCGGGTGCTCCCGGAGGTCCTTGTTCGCCGGCGACCGGGACCGGCACGGTAGTAGTAGTATCCTTTTCGCAACCGATGCCGACGGTACTGAGGATAAACGCGATACCAATTAACGCCGCCGCATTACTCAATTTTCTTTTCATAGTGAATACCTGATCCCTCCTACTGGCTATTCCGGTTTGTAGTTCTGTTCTTGCCCGCCGGCAGGCGAATTCGCGAGTCGTCTGCATAAATTGCCTCGAGGAAAAGCGCGACGGGTCAAGGATCAAGTTTACCGGTGAAACTACCAGCCAACCTATGACGGTTATGTTCCGCGCGTAACTAGTCCTTCCGGTCGGCGATGTGAAACTTGTGCAGAAATCGGTGAATGATCGGACTGAGCATCAGTCCCGCGACGCTGATCAAGGCAAGTCCGCTGTAGAGAGCATAAAAAGAAGCGAACACTTTGCCGGCATTCGTGGTGACGGGATCGACCGGGCCCATCCCGCCGAGGATCATCGACGCATTCAGCAACGAATCGATCCAAGAGAGATTATCCAGATAGTGATAGCCGCAAACGCCCGCCGCCAGCGACCCAAGGATCACTGCGCTCCCGACCGCGGCCGTTCGCGCCATGCGCCATAGGAACAGGCGGCGCGGCAGCAATGCCTCGTGGTGGCGTTCGAAGAGGTCCATTAATTCCCCGATCGCGGCGATCTAGTCGCGAGAGCGGCCGATCCTGACTGTCGGCGACAGCAAAAATTACACAATCTTTGAAATCGGCACCACTGTCGGCTGTGGCCTGACGATATTACCGAATTACCGATTTTCACAAAGTGCATCTCTGTAGGGATCGTTTATCCCGCGTCTAACGAGCGATTTTCGCTGAGGATTTCGGTCGAACCGTCTTGGCAACCAGTTTGCTTGCGAAATCATGCCCGCGCAGGAGTGCCGTTGAGCGACCCGAACAAGCCCAGGGACCCCAACCGACCGCTGGACGTGGCGGCGCATCTGGCCGCCATTATCGCATCTTCCGACGACGTCATTGTCAGCAAAACCCTCGACGGCGTAATCACCTCCTGGAATCCCGCCGCCGAGCGGATATTCGGCTACACGGAGGCCGAAGCAGTCGGCAAGCACATCACGCTGATCATCCCGCCGGACCGATGGGCCGAAGAAAACGAGGTCCTCGCGCGAATCCGTAGCGGTCAGCGGGTCGAACATTTTGAAACGGTGCGGCGCGCCAAGGACGGCCGCTTGCTGAATATGTCGCTCACCGTCTCTCCAGTTAAGGATCAGACCGGAACGATTGTTGGGGCGTCCAAGATCGCGCGCAATATAACCGACCGCAAGGCGGCCGAACAGGAACGCGATCGACTGCTCGCCTCCGAGAAAGCCGCGCGTGAACAGGCCGAAGAGGCTAACCGCCTTAAGGACGAGTTCCTCGCCGTTGTATCGCACGAGCTGCGCACTCCACTGAACGCGATCACCGGATGGGCTTCGCTGCTCAAGATGCGCAAGCTCGACGATCAGACGGCGCGTGCGGTCGAGACGATCCTGCGCAATGCGCAGACGCAGACCCAGCTTATCGCGGACCTGCTCGACGTCTCGCGGATTGTTTCCGGGCAACTTCGCCTCAACATCAGGCCGTTTCAGCTCACTTCCGTGATCGAGGCGGCAATTGAAGTGGTGCGGCCCAGCGCCGCCGCAAAATCCATTAGTGTCCAGTCTTTCCTCGATCCTCGGGCAGGACCCGTGGTTGGCGATCCCGACCGTCTGCAGCAGGTTTTCTGGAATCTCCTCTCCAACGCCGTCAAGTTCACTCCGAGCGGCGGTAAAGTTCAGATCCGCTTGCAGCAAGTCAACTCTCACGTCGAAATTGTCGTCTCCGACACGGGCAAGGGAATCGATCCTAAAGTGCGGCCATTCATTTTCGAACGTTTTCGCCAGGCCGACAGCACCACCACCCGTGAGTACGGCGGACTTGGCCTCGGCCTGGCGATCGTGCGCCACCTGGTCGAGCTTCATGGCGGAGTGGTCGGCGCGCGCAGCGAGGGAGAGGGAAAGGGTGCGGAATTCACCATCCAGCTGCCGATACTGATTTCGACTCAATCGAGCGGCCCGAGCGACGAGTCCAGGGTTCATCCGAGCGCGGGAGGAAGCCTCGCGGCGATGACTTCGCCTTCGCTGGACGGTTTGCGAATCCTGGTCGTTGACGATGAGATCGATGCGCGGGAGGTCATCTCTGCGATCCTGCTCGAAGCAGGAGCGGAGGTGGCATCGGCGGCAGGGGTCACCCAGGCGCTCGACCTGATCGATCGATGGAAACCCGACGTATTGATTTCGGATATCGGGATGCCGGGCCAGGACGGCTACGATCTGATCCGCCAGCTGCGCGCACTGCCGGCGGAAAAACGCGGCCAGATTCCCGCGATCGCCCTGACCGCGTATGCGCGCACACAGGATCGTCTCAAGATACTGTCAACCGGCTACCAGATGCATGTGCCGAAACCGATTGAACCGATCGAGCTGGTAACCGTCGTCGCGAGCTTGACGAAGAAGCTCTGACGTTTTTCACTTTCTTTGCAGGCACTCTGTCACCAATTATTTTCGCGAAGATCCTAACGGCGCGTGGAAGCCGGCGACTGGCCTGCGCCCGAAGTGGATACCTTTTCATCGGCGAGCATCGTCGCGTTCGGCGCTCCCGGCGGGCCGAGCGGTCCCACGAACTTGAGCACGCGATGCGGCGAATCGGCGTCGAAGTATGCGTCGAACGAAGGCGTGAAGAAATACGCGAGCGGCCGCAGGAGAAGAGGAATATCGACGATCGGCTCGAGCTTCGCGTAAATCGCGCGCGCGTCGTCAGCACCGAGTGCGACCGTCATCAGGCCCTCGCGATGAATGGTAAGCTGGTTCACCTCACCTGAAAAATCCATCACGTGAAAAGTGGCCTCGTCGCTTCCCTCGGGAAGCAGGCGCGGCAGCAGCACGCCGAGCGTCGTATCCGCTCCATACAAATCGGCGGGAAGATCTTTTTCCGGATCGTCGGGGAAAGCGGCCTTGCGAAAGAACAGCACGTGTTTGCGAACGATCGCGCCGCCGGTCGCGAAACTGCGATCGTCCAGGTAAACCGTCGCGGGCGACGCGCGACGATCGACCAGCGTGCGGCTCTCGGTCGCGAGCCCATTGCTGAACGCGACGTGAGTGACCAGCAGCTCGCCGGTGGGCGTTGGCGAGGTCGACAGCGTCACATGGCCGGCACGATTTCCCTGCGCCCAACTACCCGAGTTGACCGTGACGAGACGCGGCTGCGGACCGGTAGCATCTGTATCCGCGAGCTCCGCAGGGATGCGCGACTCATTCGGATTCAGGTCGCCAATCGCTACCAGCTCGATCGCCGTGTTCTTGTGCAGCTTGCTGGCGCGCTCGCCAAATCCCACCATCTTGAGCAGGTAGTACGGCTCCGCGCGCCCGATCCAGATTGTGAAGTGCGGCTTGATCACGCTCAGGAACAGCGCCGGCACGTGCGGAAAAAGTTTGCTCAGGTCAACGTCGATACGCACCCGGAGCGCATCGAAGCTCCCGGCCGGCACCGTCACCTCCTCGTTTTCTTCCGGACGCAAAATCACCCCGATCAATCCAGAGTCGGACCATAGCCAGGTAGAGGTTTCACCGCCGCGCACCAGCGCCGGCAATTTGAGCGCACTCCTGGCGACGCACGCTCCGGGTTGCATGTCGGCTGCAATCGACGATGCGAGAAACGGATAGTACTTCGGATCGAAGGTGTCGAAGTCGGAGCGTTCCAGCTCGCCGCCGCGGCTCATCATGATCGATCGATAGGACGTTGCCGGATGCGCGAACCCGTTGGCAAACGCGCACTCGCTCAAGACTTGAGTCCCGGCCGGATAGCTGGTCGCGTTCAGCTCCGACTCAATCCGCCCATCGGACACCTGCCAGTTCCGCGACCGATGCAATTCCTCTTTCGAATCGAGGTCCACGGTTCGGTAGGTCAGCATCTTGCCGGGAATCGATAGCTGCGCGAAGGCACGCGCCGGAAGTACGAACGCGAATGCACAGGCGAGAAAAAAAACGAGCGCGGCGGCTCTCACTATCCGTGCCGGGTAGCGGCTAGTACGGCTTCGATACGCTTGCCGAAGTCTGCGGCTGCGCGGGGCCGATAGATCACCTGCATCGACTCGGCCAGTCTCAAAATACCGCCGCCGCGTTTCAGAACTTCGCCGATCTCGTCGAGATACGCGGAAAGTCCAGTCTGCGAACGATCCGCGGCAAACTCATTCGGGGCCCGCTGCGTTATGAACATCAGTCGTTTCAGATCTTCCGCCGCCTCGGGATGAAGCGTGCAAAGCTGCGCGTACCTTTCAGGATCGCGAAAGAAACTCCAAATCTTCGCGTCTGGTATGGCGAACCGCAGATCGGCAGTGAAGTTCATGACCAGGCATGGGATTCCACGCGCGGCGCAAACTTCGACGACCTTCGCCGGAGGATCGTCGATCGCGACAGCCGGCGTATTGCTGTGCGCCGCGGCGGCGGAGTTGCTGCCGTAGCGTGCGCGAAAATCCTGGAAGCTCGATGGCACTTTGGCAAGATGGTACAGGATGCAAATGCCGTCGTCGGCGAGGACATTTTGCGTCACGTCCTCGATCAGGCGCTCGGCACTGCCCGGAGTCTCGCAGTGGTAAAGGACATGCGAGGCAAAGACGATTCGAAATTCGCGCGCGCGGGCCGATGTTCCACGCCGTCCCAGCAAGTCGAGCAGATGCCCCGCGAATGAGTCGCCCGCATGCGCTGAAAAATCGGCCAGCCGAAGCGTTCCCGATGCTTGCGCGTCGGCGAGAGTCTTGAGCGCCTCGCCCGTGCGTTCGTCTGCATACTCGAGGCTGTAGTCAGTTGCGCGAATCCTGAATCCCGGCCCGAAATTCACCCCGGTCAAATACTTGACCAGGGTATCGCACGGGCCGCATCCGATATCGGCAACTGAGATAGCCTCGCTACCGGTCAGCACGATGCGCTCGTTGGCGAGAGTATTCAGAAACGCCGCATTGATGCGCGCGGTCTTTTCCTTTTCGTCGGTCGCAGCCTTGAACGATGGATAGATCTCTTCGTAGCGATATGTGTCGGTCGTGATGCTCATAGTATTCGTCGTGATTTATTCCACTACCACGATGACTCCAAGAGCCGTAGTGAAAGCAAGCTGCGTCGTCTTTGCCCCGATGCACCGTAGTACAGTATTATGGTCACGTACTTAACACCGTATGTGTTCCGTACGGTCAATCACGCAATCGACAACGTCCGTAAATGATAGAGGGATAGTCTATGAACCGGTTCAAATTTCTTGCGATACTTGCTGTGGCCGGAATCTGCTTCCTGGCGACCGCTCCTGAAGCCAAGGCTCAGGTCACCATCAACATCGGGGAACCCCCCGAATGCCCTTATGGCTACTACGACGTCGCTCCTTACGATTGCGCTCCCTACGGCTACTACGGCCCGGAATGGTTTACTGATGGTGTGTTCGTCGGCGCCGGCCCGTGGTTTCATGGCCATCCCGAATTCCGAGGCCACGTAGATAACCATTACGATCCTCATGCCGGCTATAAGGGCCCAATGCCAAAGCGCGGCGAAAAGCCTGAGCCGGAAAAGCGTCCTGATAAGGTGGCCAACTTCAAAGGAAACGAAATGCGCGATGGTCGCGGTCACGCAGGCGGGGACAATCACGCAGCAGGCGGAGAAAGTCACGGAGGTGGGGACAAACACTAAGAGCAGCGGATCGAACCGATATGCCGAGCTGCTGAACGTCCGCAACGAGGCGGACCTCGCATGCGCGGAAATTTTCCGACGCCCCACGATATCGAATCGCGGGGCGTTTTCTTTTTGACGCTCTGCCAGCCTAGAATCCAGCGCAATATGAGCGCCATCCCAGCGCCACTCCGACGCTTGTTCCAGCGCCTGGACCATGATCAGCCGTGGCGTCGCTTGCAGCGCCTGGACCTTTACCGAACCTTTCCGGCCATCACCTTGTCACTCCTGATTGAAGCTTGCCTTCTATCTGGTCCGGTGGGCACTCCGGTAGGTCCAGGCTCGGCGCCTCCGATGAACCCGCCATTCGACGCCTACGATGTCTGCATTCACGGCATTCCTCCGCTCCCTGTTTGGGATGTGACGAAGCTGGAGGCGAGCCAGCAGGACTGCTTCAAGCAGACAATCCAAGTGAACCACCTGGCGTTACCGGCTGGCACCACGAACGAACAGGCGTTCGCCAAGTACAAGGATTGCCTCAAGAAAAACGAGCCGATAAGCGTCTCGTTCGGATCGATTATGTTCAACGGCAACAAACAGAACACTGCCCGGCAGAACTGTTTCACGAGCGCGCTGCAATAGGCCGGACGTGCAGATGTTTCGATATCTGAATAGGTGAAAGCAGCTCGAAGCCGCGGGCGCGCGCACCGCGGGCCTACGCTCAGAAGTGCGATGCGGTCAGCCCAGTTAGACACTCAGGAGGTGCATCCGTGCCCGAGACACCAGAAATCGAGACCGACAAACTCGATGAAAACATTCACGAGGAACTCGAACGCCGGGGTGGCTCGCTACTGAAGGCGATCGCGCTCAGTACCGCACTCTTCGCAGCGTTTGCGGCTGTCGCGGCCTTGCGCGCGGGCAGCACCGTGAACGAGGCGCTGGTAATGAAGACCGAGGCAACCCGGCTGCAGGCCGAGGCCTCCGACAATTGGGCGGCTTACCAGGCAAAGGGGATCAAATCCGCGATCCAGCAAGCATCGGAGTCGTCATGGATCGCGCTTGGCAAGCAGCCGCCCTCGTCATTTGCAGACGAGCGCCAGCGCTACGCGCGCGAGCAGGTTGCACTCGAGCGGGTCGCGCGCGAAAAGGAAGCTGAGCGCGACAAGAAGTCAGACGAAGCCGACCATCTGATGCATCAGCATCACCGATTTGCCAACAGCGTTGCCCTGTTCCAGGTCGCTATCGCTCTGGGCGCGGTGGCAGCACTCACCCGGGTGCGCCCGGTCTGGTACGCCTCAATAGTAGTCGGCCTGAGCGGCGCGGCGCTCTTTCTCGCAACCAGAGTGTGACGTGCGTTCGGGAATAACCGACAGGTTAAGAAAAACGCGCCTGGCGTGATGCACGTCAGGTTAAGGGTCTATTGGAAAGAACCTGTGTGCGCGGACAGGAGCCATACCTGCCGGACTGCAATCGAAGTCTGGCGAGATGCACGTCACGTTAAACACCGACCACGCGCAGGCCGTGTGCCTGCGCTCCGAGCGCAAGCGCCCGATCGTGGGTCGCCATCGCAAGCGTTTCGCCCGTGGTCTCTCGCCAAAGGAGCGCACTGGCCAGATGAATTGCGTCGAGCGTCCCAAGTTCGGTCGGCATCGGCTGTGCCGCGCGGTCAAGCACGGTGGCGTCGATCTCAATAAGTTCGAGCGACTCGATCACGGCCAGGACCGCTTCGCGTCGCAATGCGACTTCGGCATCTGAGAGTTGCGCGCGGAGTCGCAAACGATCGAGCGTGCGGAGACTCTCTGTCACCACCAGCGTGCTTGAGACACCCCGCTCGATTCGCGTCCATTCGCGCAAGGCGTTCGGCTGGCGAAGTACCACGCGCAGCAAAACCGACGCGTCCACGTATGCAATCATCGCACGTATGCAATCATCGATTGATTTGCCGCTCCTCGAGCAGCAGGTCGACGATGTCGATGGGGATTTTCAGGGGCTTCGGCAACGCAACGCGGTTAGGCCGAGGAGTACCGGGCGTCGGGATCCGAATCTTCAAGGCCGCTCGTTCTCTGATCGGGACGATGTGCGCGACTGGGGTCTCACGATCCAGTACCGCGATAGTCTGGCCGCCACGAACTGCCCGAAGGTATTCGCTCAGATGAGACTTGAGCTGAGCGATGCGCACCTGTTTCATGACCTGATCATGACCATATCTGGTCCTGTCGGCAAGCCGTGAAAAGCGAATCCGCGTCAGGTTAAAGCGAAGTCGGGCGAGATGCGCATCAGGTTAAAAGATCCTCGCGACTGGGAGTAGCGATCAGCGCCAAGCGGCTCGGATCGCGGCTGCAGCTTTGCTCATGTACTCGACCCCATTGCCAAACCACCACTCGCTTTCCCTGGGCGGGCCGCCATTGGCGAGGTCACGCCGGTAGCCGAAGCAAACCAGGTACAGCGGCCGTATGTACATCACCGCCTCGAGCCGGTCGAGCTCATCGTCGGTCAACTCGACGTGCTGGCGGTATGCGCGCACGGCAGCGTCGATCCAGTCCGCATTGAGACAGGTGCCCCACATCAGCTAGGCGAAGTCGGCGAGGCGCGGGCCGCGCCCGGCCGCCTTCCACTTGATCGCCACCGGCCCGTGCTCGCTCACGATCACGTGGTCGGGGGCGTGGAGGAGGTTGCCGTGGAGCAACGCCTCGGGCAGGCCCTGGCCGTCGTCGGCCGAGCGCACCTGGTCGCGGAGCCGATCGAATCGCTCGCGATCGGCCGGAGCGACCTTCGTGTCGACCGCGTCGAGGAACGCGAGCGCCGCCATGCAGGTCCTGACGCGGGCTGCCCTCGCGGCTGGGATCCTCACCACTCGCCCCACCAGGGCGGCTGACGGACTCGTCGAATGGCAGGGCATGCAGCCGTCCGAGCAGGTCACCCATGATGGCGAACTTCTCGCTGCCCTCGCGCCGACGGCCAGCGAGGGAGCGGCCCGTCCGGGGACGAATCGGGTGACGAGGACGGTCGAGTCGTCGAACGCCGACACCGCGTCGTCGATCGCGAGCCGCTCCGCCGGGTAGTCGTGCCGCTCCAGGAACCGCAGGATCGCGGCATCGCCTTCAACGCCGGCCCGCGGGCGAGCCGGCGAGAAACGCGCGCGCAATCCAGGGGTCGCCGTCGCGGCGGTCGATGCGAAAGACGTGGTCGTGGTGCTGACTGACCTTCGTCGCGGCGACCGCGTCGATGCCGTAGTGATCCCGGAGATGGGCGACTAGGCGCTCAGCGACGGGCTGATGGAACATCCGGGCTCTCCGAGGCCCTCAAGGTCGGTGAGCGCTTCGGTGTAGCGCTGACCGGTGTCGTGCGCGTGGCGCCGGACAACCTTCTTGAAACTGCCGTGCTTGGTCATGGACAAGCCTCCTCTTTATACCCTCGTCCCCCAGCGACGCGGTATTTAGAGATGGCCTGTGATATCGACGACCGTGAGGGCTGCTTCCCCTTCGCCAATGGAACCCCGGCTGGGGCGGATGTTCCAAAGCTCGGCGACCGGTCGGCGCCGTTGGTGCCACTTTTCCCGACCAGCCTCGCTCGTGTCAAGTGCTGCGCGAGACGCCAATCTCATAAGCGTCAAGACCGGAGTAAGAGCCTGTATCGCGCCGCTGTTTAGATTGAGCCAGTACACGCCTGCAAGGAGCCACGCCCCGAACCGTGGGCGCAAACGCGCACGACGGGGACGATGAGAGTCGGACCCAAGAGTACGAACGCGCGCGATGCGCCAACGAGCCGCGCGACCCATCGTCCCGAAGAAGATCGATGCCGCTGGGAGTCCTCGCCGGTCCCTTACCCCACTCAGTTCAGCGATAGGATCGCTCGGTCAGCTAGAGCACCCGCCGTCGAAAGGGCTTTTGACCTTTCCGCCACCCGTACAGACGGAAGTCGCGGTATCCGAACCGAAAGCATGTCCGCCTGCGGGTGCCGTGGCTTTCACCAGTGAACCGGAAATTGAACAGTCAGCGGATGCCTCCGCGCCGATGCCGTTGGCGGTACCTTCTACTTTGCATGCCGCAGTGGAAATAGCACTTACAGTCCCGCCCTGGTTTGCCGTTGCTACTACCGAACCGCCTGATGCTAAGCAGCCTGTTTCACCAACTATGCCGCCATTTGAGGCGGTCGCGGTTACCTTGCATTGCGCGTCAGCTTCTGCCCCGGCGATTCCACCGCTCGTGACTTTCGTCGTAACAGTGCCACCGTGCTCGGCGAAGGCTTCCGAGTGTAAGGACCCCGCACTATCCTTGATGGTCGCGGTAGCTTTGCCGCCGGTCGTTGCGTCGGCCTCAGCTTCGCTACCGGTACCCGATGCGTTTGTCACCGCAGAAGAGGTGCCAGAGGAAACCGAGTCACCAAAACCGCCGGCTCGTGCGGTAGCGGTAGCCTTGGAGGAAGTGTCTGCCTCTGCAACTGCTCCACTGCTGTTACTGGCGGTCGCTTTCGCTTTGGAACCGTTGTTGGCATCTGCTAGAGCTTCGCTCTCGTTTTTCGCGGTCGCGTTCGCGACACTTGAGTTGTTGGCATCGGCCCCGGAACCACTATCCCCTGAGGCGGTCGCGGTCGCCTTTCCGGGGGCGGTCGCGACATCGGCGTCGCATGTGCTGCCGTCCGTTCCCGTCTTCGGAACATCGCCAGAAGTCGATACACATTTCGCCCCGCCGCCTGCTGCATGCGCGTTGGTTCCGACCGATGCAAACATTACCACGGCCGCCGTTGCGGCTATCAGAACGCCCCTCATGTTCATCGTAGCTCCCTCCCACCATATTTTCGAATCCCCGGATTCGCGATGGTATTACAGTATTCTCGCGCCGACGGCCACTGGCTTGAGGTGTCCAAACGGGTAGGCCGAAAAAGCCGGCGCCGCTCGCGGTCTGGTGCGCATCGAGAGTAGTCGGCCTCAGCGGCGCGATTCTCTTTCTTGCGACTAGAGTGTGACGTGCGTTCGGGAACAATCCACAGGATGTGAAAAACGAATCTGGCGAGATGCACGTCAGGTTTAAAAAGCGTCCCCGACGGGATTTGAACCCGTGTTACCGACGTGAAAGGCCGGTGTCCTAGGCCGAGCTAGACGACGGGGACGATGAGAGTCGGACCCAAAAGTACGAACGCGCGCGATGCGCGCGCTGGACAGCCGAAACTATCAGAGCCGCAAGAACCGGAGCAAGCATAGCCGGAGCAAGCATAGCAAGTAGCGAAGCGTGTCCAGATAGATTCGACTGCGATTGCGCGACGCGTTCTCACCTCAATCGGCGAAGCGGAGCTGCCCCACTATTTCCGAGACGGATTTGCGGCCATGCTCGGCGAGCATCGAATCGAGCTCGCGATCGATTCTGCCCAGCGCGCCCGCCCCTTCCTTCATCAGCGCCGAGCCGACCTGCACCGCCTTTGCGCCCGCCAGGTGCGCGATGTAGGCGTCGCGCCCGCCGTTGATTCCGCCCACCGCGACCACGTCGAGTAGATTTTCACTCTCGCGAAAGAAAGCATGCGCCTGCGATAGCGTTCGCGCCCTACCCTTCACCACGCCGGTGGCGACGTTCGATTTCCAGATCTTTCGGAAGGTCGTTGGCGCATACCGCGATCGCGATTCGAAGCGACTTGAACAAGTCGGCGACCGCGCGCGGCTCGAACGGCGCCCGCGGCGGAACTTTCACCGCGAGCACGCATCGTGTCTCTCCGCGGATACGGCCGAGCAGGGATTTCAAACGCTCGAACGAGCTGAACGGCGCCAGCGAATTTCCGACATATTCGTCGGCCAGGTTCAGCTCGACGATGTTCGCGCCCGCACGATCGAGCGTCCTCGCGACGGCAATGAATTCCTCTTCGCTCGTGCCGACAATGCTGCCGATTATTTTCTTCCCGCGCGCCGACAGTTCGCCGGCGATCTCCGCAAAATATTCGACGCCACGATTCTTCAGGTTCTCCGGCATCTCGAGTCCCGCGAGGTTGCACGACTTGAAGACCACGGCTCCGCCATGCACCGCGCAGAGTTCGTAGATCTCGCCGCGCTCGGCGGATCGAGCTCCCGACGCGTTCATCACGGAAGAGGCAATCTCGACGCCGCCCAATCGAATCGAAGTCCGCTCCATCGTTACTTCCTACAGCGAGCGATGAGCGGCGGGCAAGCGATGGCGTTGTTTGCAGCGACGGTGCCCGCTAACTTCGAGACGTGGAAGACGTGGCCGACACTCCCATTCTAATCGCCGGCGCGGGCGCAATCGGCTCGATCATCGGCGGGATGCTTCATGCAGCCGGTCACGACTTGACCCTGCTCGGCCGCCGCACTCATCTGGAAGCGATCGCGCGCGACGGACTGCACATTTCCGGGTTGCTCGGCGCGCGGACCGTCACCGGCATGACGCTCGCCGACGATCCCGCTCGTCTCACGCGCCGCTTCCGAGTGATCTTCTGCTGCGTCAAAAGTTACGACACCAAAACGATCGCGGCCTCGCTCGCCGAGCATCTGGCCGATGACGGCGTCGTCGTCTCGATGCAAAACGGGCTCGGCAATATCGAGGCTCTTATCGATCGATTCGGACGCCGCCGCGTGCTCGGAGCGCGAGTGATCTTCGGCGCCGAAATGCCTCAGCCCGGAAGTGCCCACGTGACCGCTTTCGCCGAGCCGGTTGCGATCGGTCCGGCGCCCGCAATCCATCGCGAGGATTCCGCCGCGCTCGAGTTGCGTGCCGGTGCGATTGCCAAAATGATCGACGCGGCGGGAATTCCGACGATCGGCGTCGGCGACATCATGCCGGTGCTGTGGACCAAGATTCTTTACAACGTCGCGTTGAATCCGCTCGGCGCCATTTTGAAGCTGCACTACGGCGCGCTGGCCGCCGATCCCGAATTACGGCCGATCATGGATAGCGCGATCGAAGAGGCGTTCGCAGTCGCGCGCGCGCTCGACGTTGCGATGCCCTTCGCCAGCCATACAGAATATCTGAAAGTTTTCTATGAGCAGCTGGTTCCGATCACGTTCAACCATCGCCCGACCATGCTCCATGATCTTCATGTTCGAGGAAGGACCGACATAGACGCGCTGAACGGAAAGATCGTCGAGCTGGCGGAGCGGCTCGGCCTCGACGCAACGACCAATCGGATGCTGACGCGGCTCGTTCGAGCGGGCGAACGCGCGCGCAAGGAGCAAAAGTGAAAGAAGCGTCGATAAGCCGCGCGAGCATGGATGCGATGATCGCACAGGCCGAACGCGAGTTTCCATTCGAGTGCTGCGGCTTCGTAATCGGCGACGCGACGACCGAGGAAGTCCGCCCGATAACGAATATCCAGAATCGCAATCATGCCGAGGATCCCGCCGCGTTCCCGCGCGACGCGCGGACCGCATTCCTGATGGAGCCGCGGGAGCATCTGGCGGTAATGAACGAAGTCGATCGGCGCAAACTCGAGCTTCGCGTCGTCTATCACTCGCATCCCGATCATGACGCGTATTTCTCGGCGACAGATCGGGCGCAGGCTTGTTCGTTTGATCCGAGCGAGCCGGACTATCCGGACACCGTTTATATTGTGATGTCGGTTCGATCAGGGAAGTTTGTGCGCGCGGCTGCGTTCGCGTGGGATCCCGAAAAAAAGGAATTTGGCGAAATTCAGCTAGCTTGCCGTTAGTTGCCATCATTGCGAATCCGGCTCTGAGTTGGAGTGCTGGAATTTCGGATGATTGTTCCGAAACCATGCTGATTGCTGAGGTTCCGATGTGAAACCCTTGGGGCGAGACGTTCAATAGTTCAGTAGAAATGAGTGCGACCGCGTCTTGCCACTGTGCCGGGTAGCGTACTGGGTCGGCTAGATTGGGCGTGTTGGATGTTTCTTGCAGATGCACATAGCCATAGTCCCAAGCGGTCCTGTTTTGCGTAAGGCTGAACTGTTCAGCCCTGAACTTTCGTGGCTATCTGGAAGATTACGGTTGCTAATGGTCGGTGGCGCGTGCAGCGGAAACGGAATGCGAAACCTCACGCATCGCGCTCGGTGCATTAGATAGAACGTTTGCGAGATGACCGGTGCGGATCAGCGCGATCAGACCTCAAAAGACCGAGCGCTTTGCGTGTTCAGAACGCGACGTTCGCTCGGCGTTCGCGGCGCCCGATCTTGGCTGGGTCGGATTTGGCCGACCGAAACGATCTTTCATCACGCTTAGGTGGAATACCCGATATTCTCCACAGCCAAAGTTTTCCGGACCCGTCGTTGCCGCACTCAACTTGATGGACTACCGAGTTTCCGATCGGGGCGTTTTATACGGCTCCCGCAGCGCCGAGCTGTACCTTTATCCTGTCCGTCGGAGTGACTATTCGGCGGAAGCCGCCGAGGAGTTCCGGGTGGACGTGCTTCCGATGATAAAGAACTGGCTTGCCGCCGAGATGTCGAAGCCCGATACCGCGTATCTGTTGCGGCAGACACTGGTTATCGAATGGACCGGCGAGAGTCACAAGAGACACGTGCTACGGCGCAGGTAACCCATCAAGTCGCGCCACAATAGCGCCTCAGAGGCGGTAGCGAAGTTTGCTTGCGCCGCGAAAACCTAACCCCTAACCCCTTTCCCTTGGGAAGTATAACGAACTTGACACCATGTAAACCCGTGGTGATACTCCGGCCATGCCCGATTTTATCTCGCGCTGGTCGGAAGTCGCCAACGTTCTCTATATTCCAGCGTTGGTCGTCATGTATGGCGGATGGATCATCCGCTTTTTCCAGAAGTGGTACGCGGTCATGAGGTGGCCGGATATTCTTCTGCTTTGTTTCGGAGTTGCCGTGTTCACTGTGATGTCCGTTCCGAAGTTCGCGCCATATTTTGCGCCGAAGACGATAGTAATTCACGAACAGGGACAACCATTGCCGATCAACTCAATGGAAGTGACGGCACTCAAGACAGAAAACGCTCAATTGAGAACCGAGAACGCGAGACTGAAACGAATCAAGCAACAGCAACCGCGACCCACAGTAATCATGGCTTCGCCAGTTCCCTCAGCGTGCCCATCTTTTGCGTGCCCGTCTATAAACTGCGCAAAGATTCCCCAACAAGATTGTAGCGACCTGCTCGGAGCACAACAATTATACGACCGTGCTGCTGACGCTGAGAGCGCAACCAGAGGAACAACAGCGCACAACGATGCGCTCAATACTGCGAATAACGCGACCGACAATCTGAATAGGATGGCCGCACGTCTCTGTTTCGGCTACACTGGACCTCTGTAAACGGACTTGACACCCGTCCGGTATTTGGTGTAAAGTCCGTTTATGATTAGCCTTCAACAGATTCACAAGCAGTTCGACACCCAAGACAAGTGCATGGCGTTGCTGGTCAGTTTGCGCTGGCCGGACGGTGTTCGATGCCCGCGATGCGGAACCGACAAGGTTTTCAAGATCAAACATCGCGCGTGGAATTGGGTCTGCAAGAGTGGCGCGGAGACAATCGACAAGCAGACGGGCGAAGTGAAGATTTGCAAGAAGCAGGGCTATCGCTTCTCGCCGTTGGTCGGCACAGTCTTCGAGAATACGAACTATCCGCTGCCAGTCTGGTTTGAAGTCATCTATCTGATTTGCCAGAGCAAAAAGGGAATGAGCGCGATGCAGGTTCAGCGGATGCTCACAGAGAGCGGACGCCCGACCGCGTACAAGACTGCTTTCTACATCTGCCATCGCGTGCGCGCGATGCTCGACAATCCAGAGTTTGGCCCGCTCATGGGTCAGGTTGAAGTTGACGAAACCTACATCGGCGGAAAGAACAAAAACCGCCATTGGGATAAGAAGCAGAGCGGAAGCGGCACCGCTGGCAAGATTCCTGTCATCGGCGCGATCTCCCGCAAAGGCAACGTTGTCTGCAAGATGATCGAGAATACCGACACAGAGACGCTAACGAAGTTCGTAACGAAAACCGTCAGCAGCAAGGTTGACCTAATCGCGACCGATGAACACTCCGGCTATCGTTATCTCAAGTGGGCGCCCTACCCGCATCAAGTGGTTTCTCATAGTCAAGGAGAATACGTACGCGGCGAGATTCATACGCAAAGCATTGATTCCTTTTGGGCGTTACTGAAACGTGGGATCATCGGCACCTATCACAACGTCAGCAAGAAATATCTGCCGCTGTATCTGAACGAATTTCAGTGGCGGTTCAATCATCGCAAAGATCCCGACATTTTCATCTCGGCTCTAAGAGGATGCTGAGGCGTCCGAACTGGCGGGCGCTTCTGCATCATGCGTCCAGTCCGAAACAATTGGAGTTTGGATTTATGCGGCGGCAGAGGTGGTTGAATGCCAAAAAAAGAAGAAGATGACAAGCCGGTCGTTACGCATCCTCTGAGCTTCGAGGAAGTGCTGACGCGGATGCTCAAGACTCCGCCGGTCAATCCAGCAAAACGAAAGAAGCGTGCGAAGCGCCGAAAGAAGCGCTAGCGCTTCAGACCTACAAGCATACTGGATTGCTCGGTCTCTTCGGAGTCGAAATAGGCTAACCGATTAAAGTAACCAGTCACCGTGTTAATCGCTACGTCCATGTCTGCGTGATCGAGCAAACTTTCACTTTTTATCCCGAATGGAGCACACAGTTCATGGAACAGCCTGCGAGCTGACGTCGCGCTCATTCCTTTTTCGTTCTCTCTGAGCCACTCCTTGAGTAGTTCGGCTGTTCGTTCACTCTGCCTACGTGTGTCCGGTTTCCGATAGTCCGTGATAGCATCGCGCAGGTCCGAAGCTATCCGTGGTTGGACGCGAAAGCGCACGTACCCAGGAGAAGCTGCTGCAACTTCGGCCAACGACACTCGCATTTCTGTTTTTACGTAGCTGGCCAACACCGAAAACAGAGTATGCCGCACCCAACCGCCTTTCATCTTATATCTGATTTTCTCATTAGGTAATTCTTGAGGTCGCCCATTAGGACCAAACAAGGCAAGAAAATTGTAGGTCTGAGAGTATTTCCGCCGAATTTCCCATACTTTCTGGACAGCTAGATCGTCGTTTATGAAGATGTCCTGTTGCTCAGCTTCCGTGGATAATTCTGCTTCTGCGTCATAGTATGATCTCTCGGTCGGAACATAGTCATCAGGCAAACTGGCCGTGCCCAAGAAGAATGTGCCACGTGTGCGGTTCTCCGCATCTACATCGATTAAATACACGAACCCATCTTGACAGTTGATGATGAGGTCTCTGAGTGTGATTGCCTTGACGAGATACCGAGCTATGTTCTGAGGCGGCGTGCGTAGCACCATCCATCTAGACATTCGATGATCCCTGTCGAAATCGCACCAATGATACAGAAAAGTGTCGCCGAGAGAACTTTTGAACTGGACAAGCCTTGGGCCATCAAACTCTTCCAAGTTGCGCACATGCACCAAAGTCACGGGCAGCGCCCCTACATCTCTGGCTTCGGGAATTTCTCGAAGGTCGATCACAATGGCCCTATCAGCACAGCTGCCGTCTTCAGGTTAACGCCCGCATACTCATGGATAGCGAAGTGACCTCTAGCGTTCGATTTTGTTTGAACGCCGTCAGCGACTGTGAGCGACACTTCGGCTAAGTGACTTCCCAACTCTTCGCCGATCTTTTTATTCTTCTCGCGCTGTCTTGCATATTCGGCTCGGGCCTGATCTGCGGACTCGAACATGGACAGTGCGTGCGGAGCACAGCACGGGCTTGGAAATCGGTCGGGAAAGCGCCGCGCCGGCGTGCTAAAGCTCCAGTCATCGATCGGATTGGAGACCCAACGGAACGCGCGTCGTTGAATGGGCCGCGCGGTGTTGGGCGGACAATTCTTAACACCGGCCAGCTGCGCGGCGTACTTCTGCGTAGGCACTTTTTGAGCAATTCGTGCATCGTCCTTCTCAGGACTATACACTTCCCCTTAGCGGCGAACTATTGCGCGTTGGCGGGCTGGTGTCAAGTTCGTTATACTTCCCTTTCCCTTGAGGGAAGGGGAACAATCGTAGTGTGTTCGTGCGGAAGCGCGGGCGCGGGTGTTGTCTTGGGTTTATCGCCGTGGCAACCTGTTGCGGACATGCGAGTGCTAGCCCTGTCTCTTGCGCTGTTCTGTTTGAATGGATGCAGCGCGTGGGAAGGGGTCCGGAACGATCCGGTCAATCATCAGAAGATCGTAACTGCTGCCGCCTACGGTCTCGACGGATGCCAATCGCGACTGGATGAGCTCGCGCATGCGAACGTCAAGATGGTGGAGCACAGCCGGCAGCTCATGCTGACTATCTTCAGCTTCGGCTATGTTCCCTCCTATGTTTGCGTCGGCACCGTCCCGGACGACGGCTCCGCCGCGCCGCCGTACTTGAGTGTCCAGTAGTCCAGTAGAGAGGGGTTTTGCGGATATGGGTTTGCGTCTCAAGTACATCGTCCTGCTCTTGTGCGTGCTCTCCGGATGCTCCGTATACATGGAGGCGACGCGTCCATCACCTATCGATCTGCAGAAGTTCAATCCCGGTGACAGCCGAGCGTCGGTCACGGATCAGCTGGGTACGCCCGTTACCACCAGCATCGGCGCCGGCGGCACGAGCTGCGATTTGTACCTGCTTTACATCACCGGCTACGGCTATGCGGGCAAGGCGCCAATCGCGGTGGCCGAACTCGCCGCCGATGTTTTCACGATAGGACTGGCAGAGATCGTCCTGTCGCCCACCGAGTCCGTCACCAGAAACGAAAAGAAGCAGGTATGGTTCTGCTACCAGAATGATGCGCTGTTGAGCGTGACCCCGCAGAGTGCATCGGCGTCCGCAACCCCAACCCCGACGCCATCGCCGGAGGCCGCGAGTCCATCGCCGGCGGCGACTCTCGCGTCCACGCCGGTTCCATCGGCGAGCCCCACTCCGGCAGGCCTCGCAACCCCTGTGTCCTCTGCGACATCGACCGCGACTGCGCCGAGCGGTGTAGAGTGAGGTGCGGTGAGGTTTTTCGTCATCGAGTTGGATGGGTGCGCCCTCACCCCGAAGGGCGAGGCGCGGAGCCTAACCCCTAACCCCTTCCCTCGAGAGAAGCGGAACAATCGTAGTTTGCTTTCTCGACTTAGCAGACTGCGCTCGGGATTACACAATTCAAATTAGTTTCAAAGCGAGTCGGCTCCGCGAGCCCTAAGCTGAGGTGAACGTATCCGAGCCGAGAAAGATTCGGGGTCCCTCGGCTACGCTCGGGATGACACAAAGAGCGAGGCGCGGAACCCAACCCCTAATCCCCTTCCCATGTGGGAAGGGGAACAATCGCGTTATGGTTGTCGGTTAGGAGGTGGCGGTTGACGTTCGCTAGGTGTGGTGGTGATCGACGTTGAGAAAGATCCGGGATTCTTCGCTTTGCTCAGAATGACACAAAGACTCCAGAATGACACAAAGACTCAGAATGACGCGACAAACTCAGAGCGACACAAACTCTCAAAGTGACGCGAAAATCGTTATTGTTCTGGGGGGTGGAACTCGGATTCTTTGGAGGCCATCTCTAAGGTTAGGCCGCGGGTTTCTTCGATCACCATGCCGAACAGGATTGCTGCGGGGATTCCCACTATAGATAGCGCGCCTACTACGATCGATAGACCGCCCACCGCGTTGGCCAGCATAGCTACTGCTGCGTTGGATAATATGGCGCCTATGGCACCTACCAGTGCGAACCATCCTATCATCGTGCCTCTTAGTGCGGTTGGAAATAGCTCCGTGGCGGCGGCGTTACTCGCTACCGTTGCGCCGTTGTCGCATAGGTTGAACCAGAAGTAGCCGGTCGCCAGCCACATCAGCGGCCACGCGAAGTGTGTTGGCGGTCCCCAGTAGAACCATAGGTGGCCGGCGGTGATTAAGATGCCGAAGCTGACTACCGTCGGCACGCGGCCGAATCTTTCCGCGGTCCATGCGCCTAGTGGAAAACCTGCCAAGGCTATTCCGCCTGCTACGATCGTCATAGTGCTAGTAGCTGCTGCTGACAGGCCTACCACCGAAACCGCGTGGTAGTAGCCGAATGCGTTGGCGGCGGTGGTCGAGATCGCGGCGGCCAGCGAGCATAGGATCATCGTGATCGATCGTTTGCGGTAAAGCGGCTGAAAGACGTCGTAAAAGTTCGTGCGGCTGGTGTGACCCGCGGCGTCTGAACGCTCCCATCGCTCGCTCTCGGGCAGCAGGCGGGCCATCGCGGGAAGCATCGCGATTCCCGCAGCGGAGATGACGAACATCCATCGCCACGACCATCCGTAGGCGACGAAGATCGGCATCAGGAATACGCAGACTCCGGCTCCTATCGAGGCTGCCAGCCCGCCGAAGCTTTGCCCCTGTGCGCGGCGTGCGATCGGGAGTTCCTCGGAGAGCATCACGATGCATCCCGCGCCGGCGGCGCCGACGAACGCGAAGAGTGCGATTTGGAACGAGGTGAAGACGATCAGGTTGGTCGCGGCGGCGGAGGCGAGGCTGCATAGCGGCATCGCGGCGATGCACCACAGGATCATGCGGCGGCGGCCGAATCGATCGATCATGCGGGAGAGCGCGAGCGCACCGAGAGACGAGACGGAAATCCACGCGAACAGGCGGGCGATTCCGGCGCCGTCGAGGTTGAAGCTTTTGCCGATCCAGGTTGCGGCGATCGCGTCGATGGAGACAGCGAAGCCCTGGTAGAAGAGCATCGCGAGTAACGCGAGCATCGTCGCGCGCTCACGCTTTGCGGCGGCGATCGCGTAATTGGGATCGTCGGAAGTGCCGGGCGCGGGGTTTTCTGGCATCAGAGAGCTTTTCGTGACTTCGGGCTTTGCGCGGAATTTGGAATTTGGACCCTCACCCGCCGCTCGAAGACGAGCGGCGACCTCTCCCTGTCAGGGAGAGGCTATTAGGAGGAGTCGGCGACTAGTTCAAATACCGGAGTGCGCGAGCAGACCGCGCGAAAATCGGCGGCGGGGGAACCTGCCTTCACCTCGAAAAAGCGCTGGACTTGCGACGCGAAGCGATCGAGGAACGCCTTGATGACTTCGGGCTTGTCGGCGTCGGCGAGTTCGCGCACCGTGAGCGATTCAGCACTGGCGCCGCGGCGGAGAGTGACGCGGCCGGCCGCGCGCGCATTGCGAGCCCATGCGGTCTCACCGCGAGCGGCGACGAGGATGCGGCGTCCGTTGAATTCGAGCAGGTTAACCGGGGTGGTGAAGAGCTTGCCGGATTTTCTGCCGCGGACTTCGAGCAGTCGCATGTATCCGGGGGCGAATCCGAGGCGCAGCAGGCGGCCCATCAGGCGGTTGAAGAATCGATCGAGAGTGCTCTCTTTTTGGAAATTCTCGGGCATAGCGGTGAGCATATAAGAAGGATGCGGCGGGGGAGAAACGCAGGAGAGAGGGAATGGGACAACTTGATTTAATGTGAAACCCGCGGTGGGTTTCACACTTCCTTCGGCAGGGGTGACCCCTGCACCCAGTATTCAGGAAGAGGATGCGGCGCGGAGCGCCTGTTAGAAGGTTGTGTGAAGAGGGAATCTTGCCTCTCCCGGCGGGAGAGGCAAGCCTCTGGACAAATGAACGTTCATTCAGTAGATTTGAGGGACTGAGGACGAGCGCTTGGCGATCGGCCTCTACCACTTACGATGGCGCGAACTGCTGAAGCTATACGGACGCCCGCGCAGGATGACGGGAAACTCGTCAAGGCGCGGCGGCGGCAGATTTTTCTGGCTGCTTGCCGGGTGCTGGCGCGCAAGTCGTTTCACGAGGCCTCGGTCAAGGAGCTTGCGCTCGAGGCGGGGCTCGCCGCGGGTTCGATCTATCTTTATCTCGACAGCAAGGACGAGATCATTCCGCTGATCGCGGAGTCGATGGTGGCCGAGTTTGTCGAGATGCTGCCGGCGATTCGCGCGCGCACTGCGGGCGACCCGCGTCGCGAGCTTATCGACGTGATGCGCGCGATCCTGGACGTGATCGACAAATACCGCGAGGCGTTCAATGTGTTGCATCATGAGGCGCGCTACCTGGAGCGCCGCGCGCAGTATCGCACCGCGATGAAGAAGATCGGCCGCGACTACCTGGGCGCGGTCGCGGAGATTATCGAGCGCGGAAAGCAAATGGGCGAGATTCATTTTGAAGATGCGCGCAGCGCGGTCCATGCGATTCATATGTTGTGCGCGGGATGGGCGATGGGCGCGAACAATCTCAAAGGCACCGACAAGGAAACTTACTGGCGCGAGATTGCGGCGATCGTCGAAGGACGTTTTTTCGGGAACGGATCACGGGCAGGGACGCCCGTGCCATTGGGGCGCTGACACTCGAGCGCTATCGCGAAATCGAAAGCAGGAGTCGTGGGCATGGCACTATACGATCGGCGAACTCTCGAGGGCGTTTACAGCGTCCGCCAGAGCGTCATCTATATTCAAAATTACCGCTACGCCGAAGAACGGATGATGCGCATGATGGCCGGCTGGATCGCGCTGACGCCGGAACTCGCGGTCAAGCTCGAGATGGCGAAGCAGGTGTATGACGACGCGCTCCATACCGACGCGCTCGGAAAGCGGCTCCCAGAGCTGCGCGCGCAGCCGCAGGTCTCCAAGCCGCCTAACGAAGCGTTCGTCACATTCATGAACGCTATCGAGGACAAGGAGGAGTGGGAGGACACGATCGAGCGGCTGGTCGGAATCTACCGCGTGCTGAAGCCGCATCTGATTTCTCATTACAGCTCTCACGTGTCGGCGATGAATCCCGTGTACGAGCCGCCGACGCTCAGAATCCTGGAGCGGCTGGTCGAAGAAGAGAAAGGACACGTCGAGCGAGGCAACGTGCTGCTGGAGGAGTTGCTCGATTCGAAGGAGAAGCATCGGAGGGCCTCCGAGTGGCAATCGCATCTGGAAGGTCTGCTCGGCGCTTCGGGCGGAGTGACCGGCTTTGAAACTGATGCACCGGAACCGCGCCGGAAAGTTGGACGGAGCTAAGTTACGAATCCAATGAAGCAACCCTACGACACGACGGAATTGCGCGAGACGATCGCGGCGCATGCGAAGGCGATTGCCGACGGCGATATCGGCGGGGCCGAGAAATATGCGCATCGCGATGCAATCGATGCGTATCGACAGAGCTGCGGCGGAGATCGCACGACTGCAAAAGCCGCTCGCGGTCGAGACGCTGGCGCTCGCGAAGATCGGCGGACAATATATCTCGAAGCTGAGGATCGTTGGCACGGGGGCGCATCGGCGCGTGCTCTATCGATGGCGCAAAGATGCCGGCGGCACATGGATGATCGCGGGCGTCGAGGACACGACCAACAAGCGCTCGCCGTGGAGCGACGTGCCCACGCTTGCGGCCGCGGCCGCGCAAGTGCGTGCGGAGAATGGCAATGCCTGACCTTGGAGATCGCGGCAACGTGATGGGGCCGCAGCCGATCGGCAAAGTAGTCGAGCCGCCGGCCGCGATGCTCGCCGCGGCGGGACAGCTACTGACCGCGATGATGCGCGGCGATCTGGCGGCGGTCGAAGGCATGACGACTGCGCAAGCGCGCGAGGATATCGCGCGAATCACGAGTGCGCTCAAGCCGGGCGCCTATGATAAGTTCGAGCTGCTCGGGCGCGGACGCGTCGCCAAGCATTATTTTTTGAAGGCGCGCTTAAGCGGCAGTGACGTTGAGCCGTTCACAATTCAATTTCGGCTCGGCGAAGAAGCCGGCAGATGGACGGTGCGTGAAGTTTTGAATTTGACCGGCCGGCGATCGGCCTGGACCAAGTAGAGGAGCGTCATCATCATGCAGCGAATGATTTCCGTCGACAAACTCGCGCGGCCCGAGGACCACGTTCTGCTGCCGGCGCAGCGATTGCGAAACGCACGCACCGAACAGGGACTCGCGGCAGCCAACGCGATGCCGTACGAGGAGGATTTCCTGAAATCGCGCCTGCACGGAATCTGCGCCGGCGAGTTCCAGGCGATGGAAGCGGCCGGGCGCACGCTCTACGATTTTCCCGACGCACCGTGGGAATTCCAGCTCGACATGGCGCGCCAGGTGTGGGACGAATCGCGCCACGCGGAGATTTATTTGAAGCTGCTCGAATACGTCGGGTCCTACTACGGCGAATTTCCCGAGGGCGAAGTATTGTGGTCTTGCACGCAGGCCGAGGATCCGGCGGCGCGAGTGGCGGGAATAAATCGCGGACTCGAAGGGCTCGCGTGCGACGTCTTCGAGCAGCTGATCCGGCTTGCGCAGAAGATGGGCGATCCGATTATCGAACGCTCGGTGGATTACGTGCTGGCCGACGAAATCACGCACGTGCGGATGGGCTCGAAATGGATGCGCCAGCTCACCGAAGGCGACCCCGAGCGTTTCAAAAAGGCGCAGGACTTCCAGAACAGCATCGACGATCTTTTCAACTTCGGCGGCGGCCGCACCTTTGTCGAGCAGGCCGGGCAAATCAAGCAGCGCGTCGGCGATAAGGAAATCGAAATCGACTCGGGTATCACGATTGCGCGCGAGGCGCGTCTGCTCGCGGGCTTCACCGAAGAAGAGATCGACCGGCTCGTCAAAGGCTTCGGCAAAAGCTCGGCATACTAGAGCGTCGAATCAGAGGAAATGAATTATGCAGAAGTGCATTCCAGTTGATCGCCTCGCGCGGCCCGACAATTGGGTCGTGATGCGCAGCCGCCAAGTCCGCGAAATCCGCGAAGAGCAGGGACTCGACGGTGGACGTCCCCTGCCCTTCGACGAGGAAACGCTGCGCTCGCGCCTGCATGGGATTTACACCGGCGAGTTGCAGGCGATGGAGGCGGCCGGACGCACGCTGTTCGATTTTCCCGACGCGCCGTGGGAATTCCAGCTCGACATGGCGCGCCAGGTATGGGACGAAGCGCGCCACAGCGAGATTTTCCAGCGCCTGGTCGAGTACATGGGAGGGCATCCGGGCGACTACGTCGAGACGGAAATTTTGTGGCGATGCACCCAGGCGATGGATCCCGCGGCGCGAGTCGCCGGAATAAATCGCGGACTCGAGGGACTTGCGTGCGACGTCTTCGATCAGCTGATTCGGATCGCGCAGCGCAACGGCGACGAAGTGATCGAGCGCTCGGTGGATTACGTACTCGCAGACGAGATCACTCACGTCCGGATGGGCTCGAAGTGGATGCGCAAGTTGACCGAGGGCGACCCCGAGCGGCTCAAAAAAGCGCAAGAGTTCCAGGAGATGGTCGATTCGGTCTTCAACTTCCGCGGCGGACGGCGCGCGCAGGAAGATATCGAGAACGACGACGGACAAGTCGTGTCGATTGCGAAAGAGGCGCGGATGCTGGCGGGATTCACCGAAGAAGAGATCCAGCGGCTGATTGAATCGGCGCGCAAGAGCGCGGCTTACTGATCGGCGCCGTTTCAAATCGCGATCTCTTTGAGACGCCTCGGGTAATTCCGGGGCGTTTTTTTCTGCCGAGGCGCTTTTTGATGCGCTCGGGCCGTGAAGAACCGCTTATAATAGTCCCCTTGATTCTTCCGATCTGCTAATCTAGATATTACGATCCGAGATTGGTTGCCGTGTGGTTGCTAATAATTACAATAGAGGCACAAGTGGAGCGAATCGAAGTGACGCCGAATCCCGAAAAGAACAATTCTCCGACAGCCAGCCGAGCGCTCAACGATTGGGTAAGCGAAGTCGCGCTCCTCACCCGGCCCGATGCCGTCGTCTGGTGTGACGGGTCCGAGGCCGAGCGAAATCGCCTGACGCAGCAAGCTGTCGATGCCGGGATTCTGATTCCGCTCAACCAAACGAAACGTCCCGGCTGTTATCTGCATCGATCGAACCCGAACGACGTCGCGCGCACCGAGCAACTGACGTTCGTATGCACCGAAACTCGCGAAGAAGCGGGCCCTACCAACAACTGGTCCGACCCCAAAGAAACTTACGCGAAGCTGCGTGGATGGCTCGACGGATCGATGCGCGGGCGCACGATGTACGTGGTGCCGTACGTGATGGGCCCGATCGGGTCGCCGTTCTCGAAGGTCGGCGTGGAGCTGACCGACAGCATCTATGTTGTGCTGAACATGCGAATCATGACGCGGATGGGCTCCGCGGCGCTCGCGCAACTCGGCGAGTCAAATAATTTCAATCGCGGAATTCATTGCACGCTCGACCTGAATCCGGAGCGGCGGCTGATTTGCCATTTTCCAAAAGACAATACGATCATCTCGGTGGGCAGCGGCTACGGCGGCAATGCTCTGCTGAGCAAGAAATGTTTCGCGCTTCGAATCGCAAGTGCGCTCGGACGCGACGAGGGATGGCTCGCGGAGCACATGCTGATCCTCGGCCTGCAAAGTCCTGAGGGCGAGACCACTTATGTCGCGGCGGCTTTTCCGAGCGCATGCGGCAAGACCAATCTTGCGATGCTGACCCCGCCGGCCGAGCTCAAAGGATGGAAGGTCTTCACGGTCGGCGACGATATTGCGTGGCTGAAGGTCGGGCCTGACGGCGGTCTGTGGGCGATCAATCCGGAAAATGGATACTTCGGCGTGGCGCCAGGAACCAGCGCGAAATCGAATCTGAACGCGATGAAGATGGTCGAGCACGATTCGATTTTCACCAACGTCGCGATGACTGCTGACGGCGATGTGTGGTGGGAAGGGATGGACGTGCCCGCAGTCGACGGGATGCTCGATTGGCAGGGGCGCCCGTGGAGCAAAACGTCGAAGGACAAGGCGGCGCATCCGAATAGCCGCTTCACGACTCCGATGCGCAACAATCCCGCATGGTCACCGGCTGCCGACGAACCTAAGGGTGTGCCGATTTCGGCGATCATCTTCGGCGGGCGGCGCGCCTCGACGGTGCCGCTGGTACTCGAGTCGACGGACTGGGCGCAGGGCGTTTTCATGGGCGCGACGATGGGTTCCGAAACGACCGCGGCGGCTTCAGGAGCGGTCGGCGTGCTGCGCCGCGATCCGATGGCGATGCTCCCGTTCTGCGGCTACAACATCGGCGACTATTTCGCGCATTGGCTCAAGATGCGCGCCTGCGATCAAAAAGCCACCGCGCATCTTCATGGTTAATTGGTTTCGCAAAGGCGCGGACGGCAATTTCATCTGGCCGGGTTATGGCGAAAATCTGCGCGTGCTGAAGTGGATGCTCGATCGAATCCATGGACGCGCGGGCGGACGCGAGACGCCGGTCGGAATCGTGCCCAACGAAGCTGACCTCGATCTGAAGGGCCTCGACCTGGCGCCCAAGGCGGTGCGGGAGAAGCGCTCGCAGTGCGTCCCGAGGAATGGACCGCGGAGCTCGAATCGGCGGCGGAGTTTTTCGAAAAGATCGGTCCGACGATGCCGAAAGAATTGACGGAGCGGCGCAAGAAAATCCTCGCGGCACTCAACGCCGGCCCATCAGAAGGCCGAATCGCAGCCGGCCGGTAAGACAGTTCTCAATTTTTTGGCGCAAACGCGGCGCCGCGAGTCGATGGACTCGCGGCGCCGCGTTTTTGGTGCTGTGATTGTCGCGCACCCGCTGCCGCCGATCAGTCGAGATGCTTTCTCAAGAAAGTTGGGATGTCGAGTTTGTCGTCGCCGTCGAGCAGCGAATTTGGCTCGAGCCTTTCTCCTTCGGCGAGGCCTTCTTCGCCGCGGCGTCTGAATGCCGGGATGTCGAGCGCGTTGTCGTCGACGATCAGCCCCATTTTGCGCACCGGCTTGTTGCCGGGGAACATCCGGACCTGACCTGCTTGCGGCCGGCGCGGCGGGCTTAACTTCCATCGGATCGACCGGCCGGGTCGAGGCCGCCGCGATCGGCGTGGTGACCGGTGCGCCGGACGGCGAATAGCGCGACGAATGTTTTTCCAAATCGCCGAATCCGGTCGCGATTACGGTGACGCGGATTTCGTCGCTCATGCCTTCGTCGATCACGGCGCCGAAAATGATGTTGGCGTCTTCGTGCGCCTCTTCCTGGATCAGGCTCGCCGCCTCGTTGACTTCGTACAGCGCCAGATCCGAGCCGCCGGTCACGTTGATCAGCAGGCCGCGCGCGCCCTTGATTGAAACGTCTTCGAGCAGTGGGCTGGAGATCGCGCGCTGGGCCGCCTCGACCGCGCGGTTTTCACCCGACGCGGTAGCCGCGCCCATCATCGCCATCCCCATCTCCGCCATGATCGATCGCACGTCGGCGAAATCGAGGTTGATGAGCCCGTGGACGGTTACCAGCTCGGAGATTCCGCGCACCGCCTGTAGCAGCACGTCGTCGGCTTTCTGGAACGATTCCTTGAGCGAGGTGTTTTTGCTCGCGACGGAAAGCAGGCGCTGATTCGGGATCGTGATCAGCGTGTCGACCGCGTTTTTCAATTCGCGGAGTCCGTCTTCGGCCTGCGCCATTCGACGGCGTCCCTCGAACTGGAACGGCTTGGTGACGACGCCGACGGTCAGAGCGCCGAGCTCGCGCGCGATCCGCGCGATGACCGGCGCCGATCCGGTGCCGGTGCCGCCGCCCATCCCGGCGGTGACGAAGACCATCTCCGCATCGGCGAGGATTTCGCGAAGCCGCTCTTCGTCTTCCAGAGCCGCCTTGCGCCCGATCTCCGGGTTGCCGCCGGTTCCGCGCCCGCGCGTAATTTCATCGCCGATCTGGATTCTGAGCGGCGCATGATTATTCTGGAGCGCCTGGATATCGGTATTCACGGCGCAGAAATCGACGTTGCGCAGGCCCACCGAAATCATGTGGTTGACCGCATTGCCGCCGCATCCGCCAGCGCCAATTACCTTAATCCTTGCACCCGGGTCGGGATTACTCACCAACTCAATCATCACAGATCCTCCTCCAGCACCTACCGGCAAAATTTGTTGCCCAATTAATTTCTGTTTATGGCGACGACTCAAAAGAAGTCCCTCACCCAATCGCTAAGGCGCGATCGCAGCCTGCCAAGGCGCCCGCTGCGGCCAACGCCGTTGCCGACTCCGCGCGCCGCGCTCTGGTAAAGCAGCAGTCCGGCGGCGGTGGTGTACATCGGCTTCATCAACTCTTCGGGCAGTCCCTTCAAGTTGATCGGAAGTCCGCGCCGCACCGGCACTCCGAAGATTCGCTCGGCGAGTTCCTGGGTGCCTTCGAGCAGCGAAGTGCCTCCGACCAGCACGATTCCCGACGCGAGGCCGTCGGCCACGCCCGAGCGCATCAGCTCGCGCTGGACCATCGAGAAGATCTCCTCCATCCGCGGCTCGATAATCTCGCCGAGCATCCGGCGCGCGATCACTCGCGGCTCGCGTCCGCCGACGCCGGGCACCTGCACCATCTCATCGCGCCGAACGATCAGATTGGTGGCGACGCCGTAGGTGATCTTGAGCCGCTCCGCATCGGAGATCGGCGTGCGCAATCCCGCCGCGATATCGCTGGTAAGATGGTTGCCGCCGATTGGCAGCACCGCGGTATGCATCACGGCGCCACCGTGAAACACGATGATGTCGGTGGTGCCGCCGCCGATGTCGATCAGCGCGACGCCAAGCTCGCGCTCCTCTGGAAAGAGCGCCGCGTCCGCCGAGGCGAGCGGCTGAAAGACCATCTCCGACGGCGTCACGCCCGCGCGCTCGCAGCACTTGGTGAGATTCTGGCCGTAACTCTGCGCGGCGGTCACGATATGTATCCGCGCCTCGAGCCGCACCCCGGCCATCCCGAGCGGCTCGCGCACGCCCTCTTGTTCGTCAACCGCGAACTGTTGCGGCAGGATATGCAGAACCTGGCGATCGAGCGGGATCGCGACCGCGCGAGCAGCGTCGATCACGCGATCGACGTCGCGCGCGCCAACCTCTCCGCCGCGCACCGCGACGATTCCGTGACTGTTGAGGCCCCGGATATGCGGGCCCGCGACGCCGACCACGACCGAACCGATTCGCGCGCCGGAAGTCTTCTCCGCTTCCTCGACCGCCGTTTTGATCGCATCGACGGTCGCTTCGATATTGACCACCACGCCCTTGCGCAGGCCGGTGCACGGCGCGACTCCGTAGCCGAGCGTCGCGAGCTGTCCGTCGGCAAGCGCCTCTCCGATCAGTGCGCAGACTTTGCTGGTGCCGACGTCCAGTCCGGTAAGCAGGTTTCTCATCGCGTTACGGACTCCTCCGCAAGCCAGCGTCCGCAGTTTGGTCAACGTCACGAGTCAGATTGGAAACTTTGCGAATCGCGCTGCGATGCTTCGATGCGGCGTCGTCGACGCCATGGAGCCGCACCACGACCTGTCCGGGGGTGGTCAAATCGAGCGCTGCGAGAAGATTCTCGCGTCCCTGCCACTGCGATCTAACTTCAATCGCGCGCTGAAGTTCCGCCGGCGCGCGATCAAGATCGATCACAACTTCGGTTCGCTCGCGCTCGAGGAACAATGACCCGGTGCCGTCATCGGCGATCTGCATTTCGGAAATTATTTCTGAAAGTTGCGTCTCCGCGCGGACCAGAACCGCGGCGTATTCGACCATCTGATTTCCGGTTGCGCGTTTCGACCGCCGGCCCGCTCAACACCGGCAAGTCCGTCTGCGTACTGGGCGATACCGGACCGCGAAGCTCGCCGCCCGCGAAGAGTTGGTAGAATCCGTCGCGCCGCTCGACAATCGCGATCGCTCCATCGCGCATGTCGCGCGCCGATATCGCGGCCGCGCCGGGACTGTGAACGATACGATGGTAAAGTCCGGCCCGCGCTGCCCACTCGATAACCACGGCGGCATAATTCGACGCAACGGCGCGCGCCGGTGCGATCGAATTCATGAATCGGCCCTGGTACGAAATGAGAGTGTCGGAAGTTCTGAGCGCGACCGCGCGACCGGTGGTGCTGAAGCCGGTCATGACGCCGAGCGCAAAAAAAGCGCACAACACCAGCCCGCCCATCCGCGCGTTCCAACCCGCCACCACCTTTTCTTCCCTCCGCCTCGCCACCGCCACAACCTTCCTCACCAGTCGCCGATCAGTTCAAATTCAGGACCTCACCAATCGCCGACCAGCTTCACTTCCGGTTCAAGCCAGACGCCGCTTTGCTCCTTGACCTTGATCCGCGCCATCTCGATAAGTTCGCGAACTTCGGCCGCCTGCGCGCCGCCGAGGTTCACGATAAAATTCGCATGCTGATCCGAAAACGCGGCGCCGCCGACTCGGGTCCCTTTCAAACCCGCGCCCTCGAGCAACCGTCCCGCAAAATTGCCGGGAGGATTTTTGAAGATCAGATCCCGCATTCGGAACCCCGCGCGGCTGCCGCGACGCACGCTTGGCCTTGAGTTCCGCAACTCTTGCCATCAGCCGTTCGCGATTGCCGTGGACCAGCGCGAAGTCCACTCGCGTGATGGTGAAATGGGCCGGCAACTCGGTGCGCCGATAGGCGAACTTCACGTCGTCCCTGGTCAGCGCGAGCGCTCTGCCGTCCTCGGTCACGCCATGCACCAGCGTGACGACCTTCGCGATCTCGCCGCCGAACGCGCCCGCATTCATGACCAGCCCGCCGCCGACCGTGCCGGGAATCCCTTCGCCGAATTCGAGCCCCTCTAAACCCCGGTCGACCACGCTCTCGACCAGGGTTCCGAACTGCGCCGCGGCTCCCGCGACTACTTTGACGCCGTCGCCATCGAAATTTATTTTTTTGAAACCGTCGCCAAGCCGAACCACCAGCCCGCGCATCCCGCGATCGCTAATCAGCAGATTGGTTCCCGCGCCGAGACAGAAGCACGGAACGCTGGCACGATACGCGGCGCTCTTGGCGTGCATCAACTCGGTTTCGTCTTCGACCGTAACGAACAAATCCGCCGGTCCGCCGATCTGAAATGAAGTCATCGTTTTGAGCGGCATCGCGGTCTTCACGCGAGGACCGAAGCGCGCGCTGAGTTCCTGCTCAAGCGCCTTCATGGATTTTGACCTCGCCGGCAAGTGCGTCCAGAATCTCGGTGCCCATCCGGTAGATATCGCCGGCGCCGAGCGTCGCGATCACGTCGCCCGCGCGCGAGCCTGCCGCGATTCGTGCCGCGGGATTCTCCTCCGCGCCAAGGTAATGAACCTCGAGATGCCCTCGTGCGCGCAGCGCTTCGTAAAGGCGGCGCGCGGAGACGTCGGCGATTGGTTCTTCGCCCGCGGGATAGACCTCGAACAGGTAGAGAACGTCGGCGTCATCGAAGGCGGAAAGAAAATCGTCGAACAGATCGCGCAGCCGCGTGTACCGATGCGGCTGGAAAACCGCTACTACGCGTCGCTTGAACGAAGCACGAACCGCGGCAAGCGTCGCGCGGACTTCTGCCGGATGATGCGCATAGTCGTCGAGCACGATTCGTCCCGCGGCCTCGCCCTTGATCTCGAAGCGCCGGCTGATTCCGCCAAACTTCGCGAGCGCCGCCCTCGCCTGCTCGAAACTGATTCCAATTTCCATCGCAACCGCGATCGCCGCAATCGAATTCAACGCAACGTGAATCCCGGGCGTCGGAATCGTCACTGTGCCGAGCCGCTCGCCCCGCGCAACTACCTCGAAGGTCGTCGAGAGTCCGTCGATCACGATCTTCTCGGCGCGCAAATCCGCGTCCTGCGCAACTCCGTAGGTCACCATCGGCTTGCGTATCGACGCGACCAGCCCGCGCACGTTGACACTGTCGATTCCGAGCACGCAGACGCCATAGAACGGCACCCGGTTGATGAAATCCAGGAACGCCTCGCGCACCCGATCCATCGTGCCGTAATGATCGAGATGCTCGGGATCGATATTGGTCACCACTGCGATGGTCGGAATCAAAAGTAGAAAAGACGCATCGCTCTCGTCCGCTTCCGCGACCATAAAATCGCCGCGTCCGAGGCGCACGTTGGTGCCGGTGTTGCGGATATTACCGCCGACGGCGACGGTGGGATCGAGGCCGGCCTCCTCCATTATCAGCGCGATAAGGCCGGTGGTGGTCGTCTTGCCATGAGTGCCCGCGACTGCGACGCCGAGCTTCGCCATCCGGAGCAGCTCGCCGAGCATTTCCGCGCGCGCGATCACCGGGATGTTCATCTCGCGCGCACGCGCGACCTCGGGATTCGAAAATTTTATCGCCGACGAAATGACCACCGCGTCGATGCCCGTCTCTTCCTTCAGATGCGCCGGGTGATGGCCCTGGCTGATTTCCGCGCCGAGAGATGCGAGCCGGCTCGTGGTCGCCGACGGTTTCAGATCGCATCCACTGACCCGCATGCCGAGCTTGAGGCACAGCTCCGCGATTCCGCTCATGCCCGCGCCGCCGATTCCGACGAAGTGAAGCCGGCGTTGCCGCGTCAGCAGACCATTTGCGTTCAGTTCACTCACGCGGCATTCTCCACGCCCGCGACCTCGAAGCAGATTCGCGCGACGTCGCGCGCGGCGTCAGGATGCGCCTCGAGATGCGCTCGCTCGCCCATCTCGATGAGCCGCGCCGGATTGCGGAGCAGCGCGTCGAGCTCTCGCGCGAGATTGGCGGCAAGCGCGTCATCGTCGGACACGATTATCGCCCCGCCGCGCTTTTCAATCACGCGCGCGTTGTGGAGTTGCTGCATGTCTTTGTGGAACGGATAAGGGACCAAAACAGCAGGACGCGCGGCAAGAACAATATCTGTGACCGTCATCGCGCCAGAACGCGATATAATTAGATCGGCGCGATGCATCGCGGCGGGCACGTCGTCGATAAACGGGACGACCTCCGCGCTGAACTGCATTTCGCTGTATGCCTGCCTCACCAACCCCACATCCGCCTCCCCGGTCTGGTGCACGAGGTGCAAATTTATAACACTTTTTCCGTAGATTTTGAAAGCCCCTACGACGCCTAAATTCAGACGGTGCGCTCCGGACGACCCTCCTAAAACAAGGATTTGTAATGGCGCACCTTCCCGACGCGATCGGTCAGGCTGATATCGAAGCCGGGTCGGATTCCCCGTCACTTCAACTTTTGATGACTTGAAGTAACCGGCGCTGTCGCTGAAGCCAACACATATCTTTTTGGCGAATCGCCATAACATCCGGTTCGCGAGACCCGGTCGCGTGTTCTGTTCCATCAACACCAGAGGCGTGCGGGTAATAATCGCTGCGGCGCCCATCGAGGCGGACGCGTAACCTCCCGCGCTCACGACCAGACTTGGTCGAAGCCGCCGGACCAGCGCCAGCGCCAGCGCGATCCCGCGAAGGAACTCCAGCGACGCGCGCGCTCTCTCCATCGCACTATGCCCGCGAATACCATGCATCTCGAATAGTTCGTACCGAAGCCCACTCGTGGGCAGCCACTTCGCCTCCATCCCGGCACTCGTGCCGACGAACAGCAACTCGATTCCGGGCCGCTCGCGAATCATTTCCTCGCCCAGCGCAACCGCCGGAAAAAGATGCCCACCTGTGCCGCCGCCTGCGATTATCACCTTCATCGCACCGCCGGTCGTCGTCCGAGCGCCAGCAGCGCGCCCAGCGCACACATCGCGATGATGATCGAAGTTCCGCCGTAGCTCAGAAACGGGAGCGGCAGCCCCTTGGTCGGAATTAAACCGATCACCACCGACAAATTTATCAACGCCTGGATCGAAAGCAGCGCGGTCAGGCCCACTGCGAGCAGGCTCGCGAATGGATCGGGCTCGTCATGCGCGATCCGCATCCCGCGGAACAGGATCACCAGGAACAGCGCCACCACGACTGCGGCGCCGACCAGGCCGAACTCCTCGCCCACGACCGCAAACACGAAATCCGTGTGCGCCTCGGGCAGGTAGAACATTTTCTGGCGTCCTGCGCCGAGACCGACGCCCCATTTGCCGCCCTCGCCCAGCGCGATGAACGATTGCACCAGTTGGAAGCCCGCGCCGCGCGCGACCGACCATGGATCGAGAAATGTCGTCAGCCGCTTCACCCGATACGATTTCGCGACCGCCTGCAGCACTAACAGTCCGACCGCACCACTGCCCGCGGCCGCAAGATGAGTCCAGCGCGCGCCCGCCGCATAAAGCATCGCAAACAGGATCAGCGCGATCATCACTGTGCTGCCGAAGTCCGGCTGCTTCAGAATCATCAACGTGATCGGTCCAACGATCAGGAAGACGGCGAGCGGTCCGTGCTTGAACTCGCGGATTCGCGCCTGGCGCTTGCTCAGGAACTCGGCGAGAAAGAATACCAGTGCGAATTTCACCAGCTCGGAAGGCTCAGCGACGATCGGCCCGAGTCTAAGCCATCGCCGCGCGCCGCCCTTCATCAAGCCGAGCCCGGGGACGTACAGGAGCACGAGCATCACGACCGAGGCGATAAACACCGGCATCGCCATTCGCCGCAAGCCGGCCAGTGAAAACTGCGAGAGCAGGATCAGGAACATGAATCCTACGGCGATATGCGCGAGATGAAGCTTGAAGAAATGGAACGCGTCGCCCTTTTTCTCGATGCCGAGAAAGTAGGTCGTGTTGAGCACCATCAGCAGCCCCAGCAACAGCAGCACCGCCGCCGGCAGCCACAGCCACGGGTCGGGGCGCCGGTAGCCTACCGCGTCAAAGCGCCCGAACCAGCTCTTTATATACGTTCCCACGTTCCGCATAGTCCTTGAATTGATCGAAGCTCGAGCACGCCGGCGAGAGGAGCACCGTATCGCCCCGTCGGGCCGCGCGCGCCGCACGATCAACCGCCTCCTTCAACGTCCCCACCAGCTCGAGCGCGGTCGCACCGTCGAGCGCGTCGCGCATTTTGGCACCGGCCGCACCGTTCAAAATCGCGAGCCTGACTTTTTCCTTGAGCGGGCGCCTCAGCGGCGCGTAATCCCCGCCCTTGTCGAGGCCGCCGGCGATCAGAATTATCGGCGCCGGCAACGCGTCGATCGCCTCGACCACCGCGCCGACGTTGGTCCCCTTCGAATCGTCGATATAAGTGACGCCACCTTTCGCGGAGACGAATTCAATCCGATGGGCCAGGCCGCGAAACGACGCGAGTGCGTGTTCGATATTTTCCGGCTGAACCTCAAGCGCCAATGCCGCCGCCGACGCCGCCATCGCGTTGGAGATATTGTGCCGGCCGCTCAGACGAAACGTCTCGAGGCTGATGCGCCCGCGCCGGGTGCCGAGGTCGAAGCGGATTGAGTTGCCGTCGGGCCAGAGCGAATCGGTCTCATCGACTCGCGCGAGTCCGAAGCTGATCACTCGCCCACGCATACTGCTCGCCAGCTTCCAGACGTTGGGATCGTCGCGATTCAGAATCGCGTAATCGCCCGCATCCTGATTTTCGAATATGCGCGCCTTCGCGCGCCCATAGTCTTCGAGATCGCGATAACGATCGAAGTGATCGTCGCTCAGATTCAGGTGCACACCGACGTGCGCGCGAAATTTTTCGATCGATTCCAACTGGAAGCTCGACACCTCGACGACTGCCACGTCATACTCGCCGCCGACCGCCTCGACCAGCGGCGTGCCGAGATTTCCGCCCACGAATGTGCGCATCCCCGCCGCCTTCAGAATCTCGCCGAGCAGCACCACGACCGTGCTCTTGCCGTTGGTGCCGGTCACCGCGACGATCGGCGCAGAGATGAACCGGCTCGCCAGTTCGATCTCGCCGATCACCGGAATTCCGCGCTCTGCCGCAGCGCGGATCAACACCGATTCGCGCGGGACTCCCGGACTCGTCACGACCAGGTTGATTCCTCCGAGCCACGCGCGATCTTCGGGACCTAGATGCATCACGCCGGCCGGAAGCTTGCTCCGATCGACGTCGGTCCGACGGTCGGTCATCGATACGATCGCGCCACGCGCCGCGAGAAAGCGTGCGGCGGCGGCGCCAGTGACGCCGAGCCCGATTACCATCACGCGCTTTCCCCCAAGTTCCATCAACGCAGCTTCAGCGTACTCAGCGCGACCAGCGCGCAGATGATCGATACGATCCAGAATCTGATCACGACCACGGTTTCGGGGATGCCCTTGAGTTCAAAATGATGGTGCAGCGGCGCCATCAGGAAAAACCGTTTACCCGTTGCTTTGAAATAGTAGCGCTGAATGATCGTTGACGCCGCCTCCGCGACGAAAACTCCTCCGGCGAAGATCAACGCCAACTCCTGCTTCGCGAGCACCGCGACCGTACCGATCGCAGCGCCCAGTGAGAGCGCGCCGACGTCGCCCATCATCATCGAAGCCGGGTACGCGTTGAACCACAGGAAGCCGAGCGATGCTGCGATCATCGACATACAGAAAATCGCGACCTCGCCGACATTCGCGATGTATGGGATTTGCAGATAGCCCGCGAGCCTGATGTTACCGGCGAGCCACGTGAACACCCAGTAGGTTGCCGCCACCGTCATCACCGGCCCAATCGCCAGACCGTCGAGCCCGTCGGTCAGATTCACCGCATGCGAGCATCCCACGATCACCAGCATCGCGAACGGAATATACAGCCACGTGTGCAGATCGGGATGCACGTTCTTCAGGAACGGCACCGTCAGATGTGTGTCGAAGCCGAGATACAGAAACAGCCAAGCCGCCGCGACGAACGCGCACGAGAACGACCACACCAGCTTTGCCGGGCCGCTCAGCCCGAGTCCCTTGCCGCGCGCGAGCTTGAAGTAGTCGTCGCTGAAGCCGATCGCGCCGAAGGTCAGCGTCACGAAAATCGCGATCCAGACGTACGGATTTAAAATGTTGGCGAGCAGAAAGGTCGCCGCCAGCATCGACGCCACGATCAGCAAACCGCCCATCGTCGGCGTGCCGGCTTTCTTCTGATGCGCCTGCGGAACGACTTCGCGAATCGTCTGGCCGATATGCAGCGTGCGGAACCGTTCGATCAGGACCGGTCCCAGAGCCAACGACAGCGCCAGCGCCGCCAAGCCGGCCAACACCGAACGGAGCGTCTCGTATCGAAGTGCGTTGAAGCCGGAATAATATTTGTGCAGTGGGTAGAGCAGCAGGTAGAGCATCGCGCGCGGCCCCCGAGTCTCTCAACTCTGCCCGCCGCCGAGTTCTGCCGCAATCTCGCGGACCACTACCCGGTCGTCGAATTTGAGTACCCGCCCGCCCACCAGTTGGTAGTCCTCGTGTCCTTTGCCCGCGACCAGCACCGCATCGCCACGATTCGCGATTCTGAGCGCCGCGGCAATCGCGCTGCGCCGATCCGGCTCCACGATATATCCGCGTCCCGCTGAGCGGTGGAATTTTTCGGCAAACTTTTCAGCCGACGCATCACGGTAGTCGATTCGTTCGCGGCCTGCCGCGATCAATCCCTCTTCCACTTCCGCAATTATCGCAAGTGGATCTTCGCTGCGAGGATTGTCGGAAGTAAGAACCGGCAGGTCGGCAATCCGTCCCGCGATTTCGCCCATTATCGGCCGCTTGCCGCGATCGCGATCGCCGCCGCATCCGAATACGCAGATGACCTTGCCGGTCCGCAACTTCACCAGCGTCGCCAGCACCGCCTCGAGCGAGTCGGGCTTGTGCGCATAGTCGACCAACACGGTTACCCCCGGCTTTGCGTGAACCGCTTCGAGTCTGCCGGGGGCCCCTGGGCATCGCCGCACACCATCCGCCACCGCCTCCGATTCGATACCCAGGGCCGCCGACAGAGCCGACGCGCCGAGGATATTGAGCAGGTTGATTTCGCCGATCAGCGGCGAATCGATCTCTATTTTTTTTCCGAGCACGGAAAGCGTCGCGTGAATTCCATTCATGTCCGTCGAGAAATTCTCCGGATGAACGTCGAGCGACCGATCCAATCCGAAACTCAGCTTTGAAGTCTTGACCGCGTCGAGCACGCGCCGGCCATACGGATCGTCGCCGCGAACTATCGCAACTGAGTTCGCGCGACCGCGTGGAAGTATCTCCGTGAAGAGCCGCAACTTGGCGGCGAAGTAATTCTCCATCGTGCCGTGATAGTCGAGATGGTCGCGGCCCAGGTTGGTGAACATGCAGGCGCGCAAGCGCAGCGCGTCGACGCGTCCTTCCGCGATTCCAATCGACGAGACTTCCGCCGCGACGTGTTGCACGCCCTCGCTTTCCATACGCGCGAGCGCCGACTCGAAGTCGATCGACTCGGGCGTCGTAAGCCCGCTGTAGATTTTCTTTCCCGAGAGGAAAATGCCGATGGTGCCGATGATCCCGGCCGGCATCCCCGCCGCTTCGAAGATCGACGCGAGAATATATGAGGTCGTGGTCTTGCCGGCAGTGCCGGTGATCCCGATCAGATCGACGCGTTCGCTCGGCGCGCCGAAAAAACGCGACGCGACCGCGCCCATCAGCAGGCGCGGCCGCTCGCTCGTTACCAAGGTCACCGCGGGGCGCGCCAGCCCACCACCATCTCCACCTCGCACCACCACTGCGCGCGCTCCGCGATTTAATGCATCGTCAATGTTGGCCCGATTCCTCTCCGCATCGCGGGCCATCGAGAAGTACAGATGACCGGGCCTGCTCTGTCGCGAATCGTAGCTGAGGCCCGTGATCTCCACGTCTAAGTCTCCGTCCGTACGGACGTCGAGACTCGCCAATAATTCACCAAGTTTCACTTTCTCCCGGCCGGGCCGATGCCGTTGCTTGCGTACGAAGCTCTGACGATTTCCGATTCGGCCGACGTCGCGAGTGTCAACTTTATCGTCGAGTGATTTAGCGCGCTGCCCGCCTCCGGTTCTTGCGCGACGACGTAACCGGCGCCGTGCACATCGACATTGACCCGCGAGACGCGCGCGAGATCGATCGCGCTGCGCAAGCTCAGGCCGGAAAAGTTCGGAGTGGCGCGAGTCAGTTTCGATCCGGTCAGCACGGGCAGATAGTCGTCGACCTCGGTCGAAGGCTGTGTCACGATGTTGCCCGTCGCATTCACGCTGGACTCCGCTAATGGAATGACGCTCGCCACGTCGTACGGTTGCGCGGGCGCGGTAATGTTCAGGTCGCGAACCGCACCTTGAGCGATTTCGCTGAAGACGGGCGCCGCGACCAGGCCGCCGAAATGCTCGTGGCCAACATCGTACAAAACCACCAGGATCAGCAGGCGCGGATCGTCCGCGGGCAGAAATCCCACGAACGACGACACATGCCGATTCTGAAAATAGGTGCCGTTTTCCGGATTTACCATCTGCGCGGTGCCGGTCTTGCCGGCCACGATAAAGCCGTCGACGCGGGCCTTCGCGGCGGTGCCGCCGTCGGACATCACGACGTTGCGCAGCAGCAGGTTCATCTGATGAGCCGTGTCAGGCGCGATCGCGCGATTGATCACCTGCGGCGTATGGGTCAACAGTGCGCGGCCCTCCGCGTCGTAGGCGCCCCGCACGACATATGGCCGCACGATATTTCCGCCGTTGGCGATTGCCGCGTATGCGACCGCGAGCTGGATCGGCGTCACCGCAACACCCTGACCGAATCCATGATTGGCGAGATCTATTTCTTTCCATCCGGCCGGTTTGTTCAGCAGTCCGGCCGCTTCACCGGGCAGGTCGATCCCGGTCCTCGATCCGATTCCGAATGCGCGCAGCCCTTCGTAGTAGCGCTCGGAGCCGAGCGTCAGCGCGATTTTTGCCGCGCCGATATTCGACGACACCTCGATAATTCCGCCGAGATTCAGCCATCCATGCGAGCTGTGATCATGGATGGTGCGCCGATCGATCGTGAAGCGGCCATTCTCGCAAAAAATCTGCTTGTCGAGTGTGATCGCGTGATCCGCGAGCGCGATCGAGCCAAGAATTCCCTTCATCGTGGAGCCCGGCTCGAACGCGTCCTGCACCGCGGGATTGTGAAGACGATCGTGAACGCTGTCGGGACCGGCGCCGACGTTCGCCATCGCCATCACCTCGCCGGTGAATGGATCGAGCACGATCGCGCTGCCGCGCTTGGCGCCGCTCTGCTGAACTTCAGCCGCCAACTCGGTCTCCGCCAGCGACTGAATCGACGAGTCGATTGTCAGTTCGAGCTGCGCGCCAGGTTCGGGCGCTTTGAGCGCAAGCGGGCTGTCGAAAATCGGATGCCCCAGGGCATCATGATAGAAGCTCAGCTCGACAGCCTCGCCGCGCGCCAACCGATCGTATTGCAACTCCAAGCCGGAGAGCCCCTGGCCGTCCATCCCCGACAACCCCACCACCGACGCGGCCAGGTTGCTCCCCGGGTAAAACCGTTTGTATTCGCTAAGCGAGCCGATTCCGTCGATCCCGAGCGCTTCCGCCGCCTGCGCCTGCTCGGGAGCAATCCGCCGTTCGAGCCATACGAATGGCGCATTGGTATTCAGTTTCTCATTGAGCTCGATCAGCCTGAGACCGAGAATCTTCGCGAGTCGGGCGCGCTCCTCGGGCGTGCTCATCTCGAGCACTCGATGCGGGCGCGCGTACACCGATCGCGTTTCCGCAGAGAGCGCCAGCGGCTCGCCGTTGCGATCGACAATCGGTCCGCGCACCGCGGCCAGCCTGGTCTCGCCGCTATGCTCGTTAACCGCGAGCGAGTTGAGTCGCGCGCCGTCGAATGCCACCAGCACGACCAGGCGAATCATCGCGAATGCGAACAGACCCGCGAGCACGAGCGTAAGCGCTCCGATTCGCCCGCGCCGCTGCTTGAACGATGTGTTCATGGGAGCATCACCACCTGACCGCGGCCCGGCGGCGCGAGATGATATCTCGGCGCGAGTGCGCGCAATCGTCCCTGCGAGCTCAGCTGCGCAGCCTCGAGCCTGAGCCCGCGATTGGTGTCCTGCAACCTGGCGATCTCTTCGTGCAGCGCTGAAAGCCGGTAGCCTTCGCGCGTCAATTCGAGGCGAACCATCAGGGTCGTGAAGCCGACGGCCGCGATCAGCATGCCCAGCACAGCCGGGACGAGCTTCGAAGGACGGCGGGTCGGTTTGGGCCGCACTTTCATGATGCGCTCCGTTCGATACATCGGACCCGTGCGCTGCGCGCGCGCGGGTTGCGCGCGGTTTCCGCCGCGGAAGGCTTTATAACTTTGCGTGCGATCGCGGTGTATCCGCCGGCGCGGACCAACTCGCGAAAGCGCTCTTTGACCGGACGGTCCTCGAGCGAATGGTAAGAGATAAACAGCATCCGGCCGCCCGGATTAAGCATCGCGGGACCGTCGCGCAGCAGCGCGGCGAGACTCTCCATCTCGCGATTGACGGCGATTCGGAGCGCCTGGAAGGTGCGGGTCGCGGGATGCGCTCCGCCCCGCCGTCGCGCTCCCAGGGCGCGCTCGACGATTGCGCGCAATTCGCCGGTGGTCTCGATCGGATGCTTGCGCCGGGCGTCGGCAACCAGTTTCGCGATCCGCCGCGACGCACGCTCCTCGCCGTACGTATAGATGATGCGCGCGAGTTCCTCGGCGCTCTCTTCGTTCACGATGTCGTAAGCCCGCACCGTCTGCCGATCGTCCATCCGCATGTCGAGCGGCCCGTCGAGCCGGAAAGAAAATCCACGTTGCGGATCGTCGAGCGCATAGCTGCTCATCCCGAGGTCCGCGAGTATTGCGTCGGCGCCGTCAAAGCCCGACTGCTTCATCACCGCGGAGATTTCGCTGAAGTCGGCGCGCTGCAATATGACGCGATCGCCGAATTCCGCGAGCCGCTCGCGCGCAGCTTGCAGCGCGGCAGCATCGCGATCGATTCCCAGCATCCGTGCCGAGGTCGCGCGCAGCATCGCCGCCGCATGCCCTCCAGTGCCAACCGTCACGTCGACGAACGCGAGCGGACCGTGTGCGGACAGCAGCCCGCACACCTCCTCCACCATCACCGGCACATGCATCCGGTCCGCCGCGTCGTCTTCGTTTATCGCCGCGAGACTCATCCTCGTCAGAGACCCAGCTTCGCGTAAAAATCCGGTTCCATCATCTTCTCCTCGGTCGCTTTCAAAACTTTCTCGAGGAGATTCTTGTCCCAAAGTTGAAAATGATCCTGCCGCGCCGAAAAAGTTACTTCGCGATCGAGCCCCGCAAACAATCGAAGCTTCGGCGGAAGGAGGATCCGCCCCTGCCGGTCCACCGGCACCTCGTGCGCGCCGCCGATAACCACGGTCTCGAACCTTTGCACCGCCGGATCGAAGCGCGGCTTGTTTCTGAGACTGGCGTTGAGCACGTCCCACTGGCTCGGCGGATAGAGCGCCAGGTAACGTTGCCCGTCGTTCGGAAAACCTGTGATATATAGACGATCGTGATTCTCGCGTTGGAGAACGTCGCGAAAGCGGGCCGGGATACTCACCCGTCCTTTTTCATCGATCGAATGGTCGAAACGACCAGTGAACACTCCCCACTCCTCCCCGATTCCCCACAACATCCCACTCTGTCCCACTCTAGTCAAGTAAATTGAGTCATCGCGTGATAATAAACTGAGTATTGAGCGCAATAGCCAGTAAGACGAATAAAAAGCGAAACTAGCTAATGGCGAGTTCGGCGCAGCGGTCGCAGCAGAAATATGAGATGCATCGGGAACCGTAGCTTGACAGGGACCGCATTCATTGGCGAAACTCGCGCCGATTCTCTGGTCTGAATCCAGCACCTAACGTCTTGAGCAAGAAAGGTCGGAGCGAGAATAGATGATGACGGGAAATTCTTGGCTGCGCAGCGCCGCAGTGGTCGGAGCGGGTGCATTGGTGATCGTGCTAGTGGTCAGTCCGCCGGCTCAATCCAAGCCAAAAAGAAAAGCAGTCGAGCCGACTGCCACGCTGACGCCGACGGCCACGCCGACGCCTGAAGTTCACGTCTGGAATTTCGATGACGACAAAGCCGGCTCAGTGCCCGCGGGATGGAAAGCGGTCGAAGGCGATTGGCAGGTGATTCCCGAACCTACCGCGCCGAGCAAGCCCAACACTTTTGGAACCACCGGGACCGGCAGCTGGATAAAGTCGCTCACCAACTTGCTCGCGTACTATCCGATGGCGGTGATGACGGAACCGACTGAGTATTCAGATTTCACGCTTGAAGCCTCGTTCATGTCCGCGGGCGGCCGATTCGATTGTTCGGGCGGTCTGATTTTCCGCTACGTCGACGACAAGAATTTTTATGTACTAGCGGCGGGATGTCCGACTGACTACTTCGCGCTGTCGCGGATGTCGAATGGCAAACTCGATACACTGAAGCAAATGGTTGTCCCGACCGACAAAGACATCTGGTACAAGCTGAAGGTCACCGCGCAGGGCGGACACTTCATGTGTTACGACGACGGCAAGATGATATTTGATTTCGACGACAACAAGATCGCCAAAGGCAGGATCGGACTGTGGGCGAGCGACGATTCGCAAGCCCGTTTCGACAACCTGACGATCACCTTGCCGATGGGCGGTTCCAGCGAAGGCGGAGCGAGCGCATCGCCGGCCGCATCACCATCGCCGTGAGAAATTAACCAGCGACCTGGATCGATCTGAAGAGTAGCGAAGCGCCCGTTGCATGCGGGCGTTTCGCCACTTACTGTAGATGGTAATGGAAACGCGCGAAGAAAAAGCACCGGTGCAAGTTCAAGCGGCGTCCCTGCGCGGTCGCGAGTTGTTCATGGAAGTCGCAGGCGGAGTCGGCCGGACACTTGGCCTGACGCTTCTGTGGGGTCTCGAAATTGTCCGCGATGCATACTTCCGCGTCCTCGATCGCTTCAACGTGCGGCCGCGCCACAAACGTGCGAGCGCGTTTCCTCCGGGCCGGCCTCGCAAGCGCACGCCCGCCGCCTAGTTTCTCAGGCTCATCGTTTAAGATTGTCGTCGAGGACCTGCGCCAGGTAGCGGGCGAGGTTTTCGTCGAGCACCCGCACGAGCGCATCGGTCTGCGAAGCTTGCGTTATCCTGAGAAATCCTTCGAGCCGGTTGTCGCGATCATGTTCCCGAATCAGCCGCGCGATCATGCTCTGCGATAGCGCGCCGAGCTTGACCGCCAATCCACGCTTGAGCAGTTCCATCACGTCGTCGAGCTCCGCGCCCTTGCCTGCCGCGCCGAGGATGAAGCCGCAACTCGAACATCGCGGCGTGGTCTCGGGCGCGAGTGAACCGGCCAGCTCGCATCGGACCACGCTCGCGGTCAGCTCTGTCACCCGCGCGGACAGCCCATCGCCTTCGGGCGGACCGAGCGCGACGATTTTGTTGAGACGGCCGAGTGCGTCGCGATAGCGCGAGGCGTCGGCGGCCAGCAGCGCAAGGCGCTCCATCTTCGCTCGCCACTTTTCGTGAGCGCTTAGGTAACACTGCACGTAGGTCCACTTGAAGCGCTGAAAGCGCGCCTCGAGCGCGTCGAGACTTCGCGGCGCGCGGGTCAGCACTCTCGGACCCAGTTCGACCGCGAGCAGCTCGCATTCGGTTTCCAGCGCGGCAACGGCGGACTCGCTCGGACGACCCACCTCTGACCACGCGTACAAACCGGTCGCGGCCAGGTACTCGCGCATCGCACGCATCCGCGGAATTGCGGCGGCGGTATCCGCCAGCGCATCGTAGTTCGCAATCACCTGTAGGGCGGTATCACGGCGAGAGGGATCCGCAATCGTCTCGAGCATCGCGGCCGTGCCTGATTCGGCAAGCTCGATATATTGCGCGATCGCATTGCGATGAGCCGCCGGCATCTGCAGATTCGATTCGCCAAGCGCCGCCGAAATCATCTCGCGGGTGCGATTCGCGGACTCAAGTGCTTGCGCCAGTGCGCGTTCGAGTCGCTCAAGCCGACTCGCAAGCCCGTCCTTTTCACGCGCGGGTGTGAGCATGGGATCGAAGTGTCGGACCAGCGCAATCGACGCGTTGAAGGACGCAAGCTCGGGCGCTCCTGCCGCCTCGGGGTCGAACCTGGCCGCGTCCGCATCGAACCGGATCACGCCACCAGTCTGCGCTTCCAGAAGGCAAAGCACAGAGCGGACCGTCGGCGATGCGTCTGCGGGACCGCTTCGCGCGAGCATTGGAATTCGCGAGCCCAACTCTTCGATTGCAAGCGGCTTCGCTCCACCGCATACATGCTCGAGCACCAGCGTATCGATTATTTCACGTGCCAGCTCCGCGTGATTGTCCTCAAACGATCGCGCGAGCGCATCGCGGGCAATTTTCAGCGCGGCTCGCGCCGGCTCAGCCAGGCGAACCTCGAGCAGCTTCGAAATGGCCGGGTTCATCGTGAGATCCGGCGGATAGACCAGAGGGTCGAGCGAATGTTCAACGTCAGGCGGAGTCGCGAGAGCCTCGCGCGCCAACCGCGACAGCGCCGCGATGGTAGCGGGAGTAGGAGCCGCAATCGATCTCAGCGCGGATATTGCCACCGGATGGAATGGGAAGATCGCATCGGGGGTGAATCCCGCTATGTCGACTCCGGCATAGGCAGTATCGGCGGCGCGTACCGCATCTGCCGTCAGTCGGCGGGCGCGCTTGAGCGCGACGATCATTTCCTCGCTCGAGTCGCGCGGCGCCACCTCGAGATGACGCGTCATAGCCGGCGCGGCAGATCGTCCCGCCGCGATTACCGTGAACTTGACCTGGTTGAATTTCGCCGCGACTTCCGCGAGCACCGCGAAGAAATCGGCCGCGGTCTCGCAGTCGGAAAGTCCGAAATCGATTGCCACCGTGACCGCGCGGACGCCGATCCGCCGCGCGTTTTCAAGGGCAATTTTCAATCCGGGCGCTCCGCGCACGCCTTGCCATAAGTTGCCGGACCGATAATCTGCGCCGATTTGCTCGGCCATCACGCGCAACAGATGTGGCTCAAGTTGCTCGGGATGCGCTCGCTCGGCAACCTCCAGTCCGCAGATGAGACGGCGCGCATTTTCGGCCTCGAGTGCCCCGGCCTGACTCTGCAGCGCGATGACGTAGTCGAGGAAATGGGTTTTGCCGCATCCCGCTGGGCCGCCGATCCAGAAGACCGCACCTTGGGGCTGACTGAGATGCTGATTGAGGACTTGCCATGAGTGCTCCGCGGCGCGGGTCAGGACGAAGCTCGCGACGGTGTCGACCCGCGGCGCGGTTTCCAATTTCAATCGTTCGGGAGGGAGGGGATCGAGTTCGAAGAGTCGGCGAGCGGCCGAGTTTTTCCGGCCGACTTCATTCGCAGACACCATCGCGTCAATTGTATCAGGAATTCAGCCACAGGAAGTCATATTGGTGCGACTAGAAGTGAGCAAATGTTATCTGCGGAACAAACGATCCAGATATAGCGTTGGGAAAAGAGCTAGGAATCGTAGTCTCGCCTGCGCGGCTGGCGCCAGGGGCGGAGCGGGACGCTCAACGCAAGGGTCAAGACGGCTTCGGCCATTTCATCGCGCGGTGGAGGACTCGGAGCACGGTTACGGTGTCGCCACGATGAAGGTATGCGACCTTGTTGAATGAGACGACGGTGCTTTCCGGCGGTCGACCGATCACATTTCGCTGCCTACGGCTTGCAACCGCGTTGCGGTTGGGGCTGCGACCGGATGTCCCACACGCAGGTCCGCAGGGTAGAACGTCAGCCTATATCGATCGGATAAGATTCCGAGCAGGCGATTGTGTGATCCGGATTCTACTATGCAGCGCATTTCGGTCATTACTATGTTTTCGATCCCGGAATCGGCCAACAGTGGTATGCGATCACTCCAGACAATCTCGCTGGCAGGATGGCTTTGTGCAGGCCACGTTTCAACCGCCATCTCAAGTAATTGGGTGAAGCGTCTGACCGCGAATTTCGCTAACAAGGCAACGGTTTCCGGGCCGAAGTAATATAAGACGAGTCCTTCGTCGATCCAGCCATTGATAACCGCGATATGCGCCGGCAGATTCAGATAAATAATCAAGGGTTCTGCCTTGACCAAGTCGGCGACGGAATAGATGGAGATGTTATGCAAAGACTCTATGGCCGCCGCGTTGGAGATGATCGCATCGAGGTCACCCGTCTTATCCTCAGGCAAGGTCGTTCCGGTGAGCTGCGCCACCTGGCGGCGCAATAGAGTGCCTAGAAAGCTCACATTTGTAGAAGTTAGAAATCCGATAGCGAAGGCAAGAAATCTTAACTTATCGGAAGGATACAGGCTGCCGACAAAGGTACCTGCCAAAGTGCCTGACACAAAGCCGATGCTGGCTTGCAGGTAGGTCGACGGGTAGAGGTCGAAGGTGCGGAACTTGTTGAAGATAAAAATGCATGCGCCAGCAAGAGACCCGGAGAACGCAGCGAACATGATCATCGCGCCCTCGCTCTGAACCTTTACTTCGTTGGGATCCTTGAGGTTGGGGAATTTGAATGTGGCGCAGTAAACGAGGTAGGCGCCTACAAAAGCGATTCCCGCCGCGACAAGAGAAAAAATGGCCAACTCCCATGGCTGGCAGGACTCTCGAAATCGCAGGTGCAGAAAGCGCGAAAAATCCTCGGCGGCAGAATCGCTGCTCGGAAAATAAACATACTGGAGCTGGACTCGCTCCGCGGCGTCCTGGATTTGGTTTCGCCGCAGCCGCAAATCGAAAATAAGATAGAGGGTACTGGTCAGGGGAAACAGACAGGCTATGACCCAGATCGCCGTATGGTACGTAATCGGGAAAAGACGAATCGCGTTATCATCGCTGCTGTGGTACGAACCAAAATATAGTGCGACGCCGACTACGGCCCAGGTCAGGATAGCGACGCCAAAGGTATTGAAGACGTTCACGAACCATTCTCTGCAAGCGCTTAGGAAAGAACCGAATGTTCGCCTGTCCTTTCGCCTGTCCATTTGCCCCTCCCTTGATACGAACAGAGTTCGACGCTCAATCACTTTCGCGCGGTGCTGAGCCGCCGCGCGGAGAGTTGCTCCTTTGAACTCCGGCAGTGAAATAACTGCCGACTACATGTCGATGCCGCAATCGCTGCTAACACAATGTCATCCTTAGGGCAAGCAAGGTCATATCGTCCTGGCACGGCTAGAAGGAGATCGCAGCCGAGTTTCGATGCCGGGTACTTTCGCTACTTCAACGGGTACTTTCGCTACTTCAATATGACTCAAGGCGCGGACTTAGAGGCTCGGCGCAAGGGTCAGAACCGCTTCGGCCATTTCATCGCGGCGTGCAGGACTCGCAGCACTGTGACGGTGTCGCCGCGATGAAGGTATGCGACCACGTACGGAAGTCCGGCGATTATCAGCTCGCGGGTGCCGTCGACGCGGCCGGGGCGTCCGATGCCTGGATGATTGGCGAGCATCCCGACGTGGCGGATGATCTCGAGCACTGTGTCGATGGCGGCGCGGGGGTTGTCGGCGCTGATATATTCCTCGACCGAATCGAGGTCGCGGTTAGCGGCGCGCGTCCACTTTAGCCGCACGCTTGCGCTCCCATCGTTTTGCCACGGTCTCGTGATCCAGGAGGCGGCCGCGCTCGGCCTCCTTCAGCGCCTGCTTGACCTCGCTGACGAACCATTCCTCATAGTCGAGGTAGCGTTCGACGGCCTGATTAATCACCCATGCCCGCGAGCGGCTCATCGCATTGGCGAGACCATCGACGCGTTTGAGGGTGCGGCTTTCCATGCGGACGGTGGTGGTTTTTTCGGTGGGCATATTCAAAGAGGATACATTTGAATACTTGCGATCGGCAAGTGGCCGGCTTCATACATGTCGCACTTGTACCGGCTAACCTAACCCCTAACCCCTTCCCTTGAGGGAAGGGGAACCGTCGTAGTGTGTGTGTGAGGCGCTCAAGTGCTTCGGATCGGCAGAACCCTCACCTACCGGCCGCGAGGCGGCCTGCCTCCTCTCCCGTAGAGTAACGGGCGAGGTAGGAATTCTACTGGACGCATTCGTTGAAGGCTTGGCTTGGGGTGTTGTTGTAGCTGAATTTTATGCAGGGGACTGAGGAGCAGGTGGTTGCCAGGTTGTTCATCAGGGTGATTTGGTTGCGGAGCCAGAGGTTTAGTTCGCCGGCCATCTGCGGGGCTAGTCCGTTCAGTTCCGGGACCACCAGGATGTAGAGTTCGTCTTCTTCGCGACGTGCTGTGGACCAGGTGCCGGGTCGGGCGAGCGACGGGAAGGCCTGCATGCGGCGGTGAGTGGCCGGGCCTTCGACCATCGTCCAGGTGTTGGCGATTTCGATCGACAGATGAGTTGGGAATTCGGAGATGAGTTGCGCGGCATTGTCGGCGCCCGGTGCGTCGACGACGCCGGTCGCGCACTTGCTGACTTCGCTCCAGTAGCGATCGATCGCAGCGGCCGCCGCGATCCGCTGTTCCGCGGTTTTGTATTGGCCGTTGGTATTGACCTTGAATCCCGCGGGCGTGACCAGGTCGGCGGTGAATTTCGCGGGCGATACGTCGAGCGCGTTCTTCCCGGTCGGAACGGTTTGATTGTTCAGTGGATAGTAGGTCGTCGTTTGTTCGACGGTGCCGCATGCCGATAGTGCGATCGAGATCGCGAGCGCCATCGGCGCGATGAAATTGAGCCGCGCGCGTCGCATCCGACTCGCGTTTAGAGTTGTGCTCAGAAGAGAATCGCTTCGCCCTTCGAGAATACTCAGGGCAGGCTCCGGTCCTTCGACTCCGCAGACTCCGCTCAGGATGACCAAAAAGAGCGCGTGGATGGCGGAGAGAGGAAGCGCATCAGGATTCCATCGGGGCGAGCGGGTCGGAGGTGCGGGCAAGGTGTGGTGTTGCGCGCATTGAAAAAGATCCGGGGTCCCTCGGCTACGCTCGGGATGACACAAAGAAGAAAAGAAAGAGAATCGCTTCGCCCTTCGAGAATACTCAGGGCAGGCTCCGGTCGTTAGACTCCGCAGACTCCGCTCAGGACGACAGAAAACGGGAAAAGCACAAGAAGAAGACATCATGCGAGGCCAATCACCAATCGCGAACCGCCGCGCAATTTCTAATTTTTTCACGCTTTCACAGACTCTTAGATGACTCCGTCGCGTTTGAGGCTTTCGAGTTCGTCGGCGCCGATTCCGATCGATGCGAGCACTTCGGCGGTGTGCTCGCCGAGCGCGGGCGGGCGTTTGAGCGGGCGGCTCGAGTCGCGCGCGTCGGAAAGCTTGATCGGGGTGCCGGAAACCTTGATTGCGCCACGCGTCGGATAGTCGCTGTCGATGAGCATCCGGCGCTGCACAACTTCGGGATCTGCGATCACTTCCTCGACGCTGCGAACCGGCGCGCAAGGAATTCCCGCCACCATGAGTCCGTCGACGATCGCGTCGCGCGGCTGCGGACGCGTCCAGTCGGCGACGATCGCGTCGAGTTCGTCGGCGATCTTAAGCCGCGCGCCGTGATTCTTGCATCGTGGGTCGGCGATCAGCCCTTCGCGGCCCATCAGTTTAGCGAGCGTGCGCCAATGCGCCTCGGTCAGGCAGAAGATCAAAATCTCGCCGTCGCTCGCCGGATAGATGTTGGTCGGGCATGCGCCCCAGTGACGATTGCCGAGCCGCTTGAACTTCATCCCTTGCAGGGCCGGCGCCACCGCGCTGGTGAGTGCGGAGATCGCAACGTCGAGCATCGCGACTTCTACATGCTGTCCGCGCCCGGTTTTGCCGCGATGAATCAGCGCCGCCAGAATTCCGCTGGTCAGATGACTGCCGGTGCCCATATCGATAAAGGTCGCCGAGGTTTTCACCGGTTGATCAGGAAATCCGGTGACGCTGATAAAACCCGACGAGGCCTGGATCGTATTGTCCATCGAGCCGAGCTTCGCGTAGCGGCTGTTCGATCCGTAGCCCTTGCCTGACGCGTAGATGAGCCGGGGAAATCGCGAGGCGATCTGGTCGTAGCCGAGTCCGAAGGATTCCATCACGCCGTCGAGATAGTTCTCGACCAGGACGTCCGCGTCCTCGAGCAGCTTGAGGACGATTTCCTGTCCGCGCCGGTCTTTGAGATTGATCGTTACCGAGCGCTTGTTGGCGTTGAGCATCAGGAACGAATAACCGGCGCCGCCCGGCGGCAGCTCGGGGCGACGGAGGACTTCGCCGGTGATCGGCGGTTCGATCTTGATGATGTCAGCGCCCATCGCGGCGAGTTGCAGGGTGCAGTACGGCGCCGCGTAGACCTGGCCGAGATCGATCACGCGGATGTTATCGAGCGGCAGAGTCATCGAGCGCCTCCTGCTAAGACCATCATCCTTATATACGAGCTCATCTGAGGATCGAGCGGGCGATTACCATGCGATGGACTTCGCTGGGGCCTTCGCCGATTCGACGGATGCGCGCCTCGCGATACCATCGCTCGAGCGGGAACTCTTTGCTGACGCCGTAGCCGCCGTGAATCTGCACCGCGCGATCGATGACCCGGCCCAGCACCTCGCTCGAGTAGAGCTTTGCGATCGACGCCTCGGTGCGGAAATCATCGCCGCGATCGGCCTTCCACGCACCCTCCCACGTGAGCCATCGCGCGGCACGGAGCTCGACTTCCGAGTCGGCGAGCATCCACTGGATAGCCTGCCGCTTCGAGAGCAACTCGCCAAAAGTACTGCGCTGTTTGGAGTGATCGATCGCCATCTTGAGCGCGGCGACACCGACGCCGACATTGCATGCTGAATATGGGAAACGGAGGCGGGTCAGGAGATCGAGGCATAGATTCAAGCCTTCGCCCTCGGGACCGAGACGTTGCTCAATCGGAACGATGCAATCTTCGAACTGTACTTCGTTGGGAACGGCCGAAGTCCTGAGCGTGCGAATTGGACGCGGGGTAAATCCAGCGGCGCCCTTCTTGATGATGAAGCAGGTGATGCCTTTGCGGCCGGCCTTGGGATCGGTGCGGGTGAAAACGACGCCCCACTCTGCTTCGTGCGCGTGCGAGATAAAAATCTTGGTCCCGTTCAGGACGTAGGTATCGCCCTGGCGGACGGCGCGACACTGGATCGCGCCGGCGGGATCGGAGCCGCCCGACGGCTCGGTGATCGCAAAGAACGTGTGCCACGCATTTTTGATCGTCCCGCCGGCATAAGTGCGCTTCTGCTCGTCGGTGCCGGCGTAAATCACCGGCGGCGGCGTGCGCCCGAAAACGCCGCATCCGGGGTTGTAGAGGCCCATCCGATGCTGCGCCATTTCTTCGGTGAGGACGCACATGTCGAAGGTGCCGAGGCCGCCGCCGCCGTACTCGCGCGGCGCACCCATGCACCACATCCCGGCGGCCTGCATCTTGCGGGCGATCGCCCAGTATTCGTTCTCGGGGATTTCGGGGGCGTCGGGATCGATGCGCGCTTCGATCGGAATAATTTCCTCGCGGATTATTTTTCCGACCTGATCGCGCAGCGCGGCGAGCTCCGGCGACAATACGAATCCGGTGTCCATCAGAATAGTGCCTCCGCAGGTTTTGCCGCGCCATCGAGGCCGCGTCGGAGCGCGTTGAGCCACATCTCGCGGATCCATTCGAGATCGTACGCGCCCCAGGTTCCCTTAATTTCGAGATCGATTTTGCGGATGTGGTCGATTGCGGCGTTGACTTTTGCGATCGCGGCCTCGCCGCGCGCGACACGCCTGTCCGTGTGGTCTTCGCGCGCGGCCAGATATTCGGAGAGGCCTGAGAGCACGTCACTGCTGTAGCGCCAGAGCTCTTTCTCAGCGTCGGCGAGCGGAGTGTCGAGATTCGGCGCGATCTGATCGGCCGCCGCAATAGCCTCGTTGAATGTCAGAGCCGCCTCGCGGAGCTCGTCGCGCTTGCGCGCCGCCTTGTCGGGCGGCATCACGAACGCCATCACATCGGCATAGTCGAGGCATAGCTTCGACGCGCGCTCGACTGCGCGGTACGCCGTGGTCATTTCAGGAGAGCATCGCGGATGGCGTCCCGCGGCAGTCTCGGTCGAAGCAGCGTCGGGCTCGAAGTTGGGATTGATCGACGCGCGCACGAATGCCTCGAGGTTCACGGGATAGGCCATCACGCTGTAGGCGCCGAAGGTGAGGCACGAAATGCTGGTGATGCCGAGCGCGCGATATGCGCGAAGATCGCGCACGACGACCGCTGGCGTTGCGAAGCTGAGGCCGCCGAACAGGATCGCGTCGGCGTAGTACTCGAAGACGTGAGCGCGGCCGTCGAAGGTTTCGATGTAACGCTTCAGCGACTCGAGGTAGCGCGGGTTGACCTCACACGAGGAGTCGTCAATCGCGTGGCTGTAGCATCGCTCGCGCGGGGCCCATTCGACCGATACGTTCGGAAGCGGCTTCAAGCCGGGGTGCGGATCGATGGTGTCGTGATAGGCGAGGTACGCGACCGGCGGCGCGTCGGCGTCGGCGAGTTTCGCGGCGATCGCATTGACGACATCCATATATTGGATCTGCGGCGCGAGTTCGCGGCACTGAGCGCATCGGCACCACGCGCCTTTGCGGACGTCGGCACCCCAGACGTGGAGCAGCTCATTTTCGGGATGCTCGCGCACGTAGGCGAGCGAACCCTCGCAGACAATCGCGAGTGCCTCACGATTTGATACGCACAGATTTCCCTGGGGCATACGCGCGCCGTTCTCGTCGGCGGGGAAAAAATCGGGATTCGTGTCGAAGCGATCGCGCGGAAGAAGGAGTTGGAGGACGTGGCCGCCGTACTCGGCGCTGATTCCGCGCTCGCGGAACAGGGGCGCGAGCTCGTCAATCTTGAGGCGGGTGTCGTGAGCGTGGCGGATGTAGGAGAAGGCGTTGATGCCGCGGCGGGCCATCCAGGGGATGAATTCGCGATCGTGGCGAAGATGCAATTCGAGGCGGTCGGGGAAATTGTAGTTCCAGGTCATGATGTCGGACACGAAGGCGCGGCGCTTGAACGCGGGCGTGACGCGAAAGGGTTCGATGGCGGCGAACTGCCGAGCTTCGATATGCCGATACACCGGATCGACACCTGGAGCGAATCGGGCGCCGAGCTTTTCGAGCAAATCAGTGCCGGCGCGAATAAGTCCTCGCTCTGTGCCCGATCTGATCGCGATCGATCCGGACTCGCCGCCCTGCCGCGAGACTTCGTAGCTGTCGCCTTCGAGTGCGTGACGTTCCGGATGCGCCGATTCGGCGCCGTCGCCCAGATCGATCACGATTTCCGTACGATCCAGCGACGCCTCGGCGGATGCCTCGATCGAGCGTCCAAGCATCGCGGCAAGTCCGCTGGTCAGGTCGCGAGCACAGAGATTCGCTACTTCACCATCGCGATTGCTGAAGCGGATTCGCGGGTACGCGCGTGCGCTGGTGCCGGCTTTTCTCACTTTCTCACTCGATATAGATTTCCCGACGACTCCGAGCGTCGTTTTTCCGGAGGTTCCGGAATGATAACATGAGCCGCAGGCTTTCATAACGCGGCCACATCCAAACCGAAAGACGCCAGGTCCAATCCGCACGATGCCGAGTCCCAATGAAATTCTCGCCGAGCTCAAGAAAGTAAAGTATCCGGGCTTCACCCGCGACATCGTGTCGTTCGGTATCGTGAAAGATATCGAAGTTGCCTATGCGAGCGTCACGGTCACGCTCACGATTGCGTCTGCGAAGCCGGATGTCGTCGAGAAAATCGTTGCCGAGGTCAAGCAGGTAGTGAGCGCGATGGCGAACGTGCCGGCGGTCAACGTCGCGATCGAGCAGGCTTCGCAAACGGCTCCCAAAGCGGCCGGCGCGATGTCGGGACCTCGAGCGATTGCCGGCGTCAAGCATATAGTCGCAGTCGCCAGCGGCAAGGGCGGAGTCGGCAAGTCGACGGTTGCGGTGAATCTCGCGCTTGCGATGCGTGCGCTCGGATGGCGGATCGGCTTGATGGACGCAGACGTCTACGGCCCGAGCGTCGCGATGATGGTCGGGCGTCGAGAAGGCGGTCACGCTCACGCCCGAGCGCCGGATCATTCCACTCGAGCGTTTCGGCATCAGGTACATCTCGATGGCGCTGTTCGTCAACGATGAGACGGCGATCATCTGGCGCGGGCCGATGGTCACAAAGCTTGAGACCGAGTTCCTGTTCAACGTCGAATGGGGCGAGCTGGATTGCCTGGTGCTCGACCTGCCACCGGGGACCGGCGACGCGCAGTTGACGATCACGCAGCGGGTGTCGCTGGCCGGTGGAGTGATCGTAACGACGCCGCAGGAAATTGCGCTACTCGACGTTAAGCGCGGAGTTGCGATGTTCGAGGAAGTTCACGTGCCGGTGCTCGGCGTGGTCGAGAACATGAGCTATTACCAGTGCCGCAAGTGCAATCATCGCCACGAAATTTTCGCGCACGGCGGCGGCGAGCGGCTTGCGCAGTCGCTCGGGGTTCCGTTTCTGGGCGAGCTGCCACTGGTGCGCGAACTTCGCGAGGGCGGCGATGAGGCGAGTCCGATCGTTGCGGCGAACCCAACGCATCCGGTGAGCATCGTATTCCAGTCGATCGCGGCGAAGGTCATCGAGGAGCTGGATCGTCCGAAGCAAACCGTCTCGCCCGAAGGAGCAACGCGCGTTTGAGCCGATGCCCGACCGTCCAAAGATTTCGCTGATCACGATCACTCGCGATGAAGAAGCGCTGATCGGCCAGTGCTTGAAGAGCGCGTGGTTCTGCGACGAGAAGATCGTGATCGATTCGTTTTCGACCGATAAGACCGTCGACATCGTGCGCGACCTCGGCGCCAACGTCATTCAGCACGAGTTCACCAACTATGTGATGCAGAAGCAGATGGCGCTCGATCGCGCAACCGGCGACTGGGTGCTGCTGATGGATGCCGACGAGCAGGCGACGCACGATCTGGGCGAGGAAATCATTCGCGCGGTATCGTCGCCGGCGCCGGCCGACGGCTACCGGATTCGGCGCATCCTTTATCACCTCGGCCACTACTACGCGCACAACATTTATCCCGACACGCCGGTGCGATTGTTCCGGCGCGATCGTGGGCATATCGGCGGCCGCGATCCTCACGACAAGGTGGTGGTCGAAGGACGCGTCGAGCGTCTCGATCATCCGATCCTGCACTTCAGCTATCGAGACATCTCAGATCACGTCGCTACGATGAACCGCTTCAGCTCGCGCGCCGCATTGGAGCAGGAGCCGACGGCGATGACCGCGTTCAAGATGTTCGCAAATCCGTGCTGGCGCTTTTTCAATTTTTATTTTATTCGCGGCGGCTTTCGCGACGGCGGCCGCGGTTTGTACGCTTCGATGGCGGCGGCGTTCTATGTATTTTTGAAATACGCGAAGCTCTACGAACGCCGGCTGAAATCGCGCGATGCGCTTTGAGCCAGTCTTTTCTCGCGCGTCAGACCTGATAGTTTAGTGCACTGCCCATGAAACGACTGCTGTCCTACATGCGCCGCTACTGGCTGCGTTACGCGTTCGGAATCGGGTGCACGTTCGCAACCGGGACGCTCGCTATGGTCATCCCGCTCTTTCTGCGCAACGCGATCAATGCGATGAGCGCCGACCGTATGGACCGCGTCGTGTACTACAGCGAACTGATGATCGCCTTCGCGGTCGTTTTGGGAATCGTGCGATGGTTCTCGCGATTCGTCATTTTCAATATCGGGCGCGACATCGAATACGATCTACGCAACGATCTGTTCGAGCATCTGACCACCCTCAACGCCGATTTCTACCAGCGCTTCAAGACCGGCGACCTGATGTCGCGGATGATCAACGACCTGGCGGCGGTGCGAATGATGGTCGGGATGTTCGTGTTGACGATCGCGAACACGCCTCTGATATATGGTCTCGCGCTCATATTCATGACTTCGCTCAACGGGCGCCTTACCTTCTTCGCGATCATTCCGTACCTGGTGCTCTTTGTCGGTATCCGCTTTTTTTTGATGCGCGCGATGATGGTGCGCAGTCTGAAGGTCCAGGAAGGCCTCGCCGCGATTGGCGCGAAAGTCCAGGAGAGCCTGGCGGGCATCCACGTCGTAAAAGCCTACACGCTCGAAGAGCACGAGGCGGGACTGTTCCGCAAGATCAACGACACCTACAACGAATCGGGGCTGGCGCTGGCGCGGACGCGCGGCGCGATGATGCCGATGATCCGCGGCGCGTCGGCATGCGCGACCATGATCGTGCTGATATACGGCGGGTCATTGGTGATCAATGGGCGCTTGTCGCTCGGCTCGCTGGTTGCGTTTCTAAGCTACCTAGGACAACTCGCGTGGCCGACGATTTCGCTCGGCTGGATGCTCTCCATATATCAGCGCGGCAAAGCGTCGATGAAACGGCTCGACGAGATCTTCGACGCGCGCGGCGCAGACAGCATCGCGGGAAGCGACCTTAAGCTGGTGGTGAACGGCGCGATCGAATGGAAAAACGTTTCGTTCAGCTATTTCGCGGGCGACGGCGATGGAAGCAATGGCAAAATTCCCTACGCGCTCAAGAACATCAACGTGAAGGTGGGCGCAGGCGAGAAGTTGGCGATCGTGGGCCGCACCGGATCGGGAAAATCCACGATGGTGAAGCTGCTCGTCCGTCTGCTCCAACCGACTGAGGGACGCGTGATGCTCGACGGCCGCGACGTTCACGAGTTGCCGCTGGGCGCGTTGCGGCGGACGGTCGGGATGGTCCCGCAGGAGCCTACGCTTTTTTCCGATACGCTCGCGCGCAACATCGCGTTCGGCAAAGTTGACGCCGAACCGAGCGACATTCAGCAGGCGGCACAGATCGCAGGCCTTGAACCGGACATCGCGACGCTGGCGCACGGCTACGACACGATTGTCGGCGAACGCGGAATGTCGCTCTCCGGCGGACAGAAGCAACGCGTGACTATCGCGAGACTGCTCGCCTACAACCCCGCAATCGTGGTGCTGGACGACGCGCTTTCGAGCGTCGATACCGAAACCGAGAAGGCGGTGCTGGAGAGCCTGGAGCAAAGTGTGCAGGGGCGCACGACCATCGTGGTGGCGCATCGCGCGTCCACGGTGCGCGATTCCGATCAGATAGTCGTGCTCGAAGACGGAGAGATTGCGGAGCGCGGCACCCATGAGGAGCTGATGGGCCGGCACGGAATCTACGCTGAGTTGTTCCGCCGCCAGTTGCTCGAAGAGGAATTGACCCGGTACTGACGATGCAGGTCGCCGAAGAACAAGCGCTGGTCAAAATCTACGACACCGCATTGCTGCGATGGGTGTGGCAATTCGTGCGTCCGTACCGGCGGCTGTTCTGGGCCTCGGTGGTGATGATGCCGCTGGATATATGTTTCCTGCTCGCACAGCCTTACATCATCAAGCTGACAGTCGACGAATTCCTTTCCGGCAAGCACGGCGCGACGCCGCCGGCGTGGCTCGCGGTACTCTTCAAAGCGTCAGGCGGACACGGCCTGTTCGTGATGGGCCTTTTGTATCTGCTGTTGGTGATTGGGGAGTTCGGATTTTTCTATGGCCAGTTCTACCTGATGATGATGGTCGCGCAATACAGCCTCTCCGACTTGCGCCTCGCACTATTCGGCAAGGTCGAGCGCCTACCGATGTCGTTTTTCGACCGCACGCCGGTCGGCCGGCTGGTGAGCCGCATGACCACCGACATCGATGCGATCAACGACATGTTCGCGGCCGGTTCGCTGACCTTGTTCATGGACGGACTGCAACTGGCGGGAATCGTGACCATCATGTTCACGCAAAGTCCCCGGCTCGCGCTGTGGGCGCTGTGCGCGATTCCGCCGCTCACCCTGATTATTTACTATCTGGCCGCCCAGTCGCGGATCATCTACGGGCAGATTCGCGACCGTCTGGCGGCCCTCAACGCGTATCTGTCGGAATCGCTGGCGGGCATGATCGTCGTGCAGCTTTTTACCCGCGAACGCGAAAGCCGCCGGGAGTTCGATGCGCTCAACATCCGTGCCCGCGACGCGCAGATGATGGGTAACGTCTATGAGGCCGCCCAGTTCTCTTCGGTCGAGGCGGTCAGCTCGATCACGATCGCGGTTATTCTCTGGGTTGGCGGCGGCAGCGTGATACGCCGGGCGGTCACGCTGGGCACCCTGATTGCCTTCATTCAGTACGCACAGCAATTCTTCATGCCGCTGCGCGAAATCTCGACCAAGTACGCCGCACTCCAATCCGGGCTGGCTTCGATCGAGAGAATCAACGCGCTGATGCAGTCTGAGAAGCCGCTCTCTCTTCCCGCTATTGCCAGGATACCGGCCAAGTCGCGGGGCGCGATTGTTTTCGACCACGTGACTTTCGAATATAGACGCGGCGAGCCGGTGCTGCGCGATTTGAGCTTCACCGTTGACCCCGGGATGAAGATCGCAATCGTCGGCGCCACCGGCTCGGGAAAAACCACGATCATCAAGCTGCTGAATCGCTCGTACGACGTTACCAGCGGGCGAATCCTGGTCGACGGAATCGACGTGCGCGAATGGGATCTGGCCGCATTGAGGCGCGAGATCGGCTACGTGCAGCAGGACGTATTTCTGTTCGCAGGCGACGTGATGGAAAATATCCGGCTGTCACGGACCGAGCTCGGTGAGCGCGAAGTGACCAGCGCGTTGACCCGTGCGCAAGCGCTCAGATTCGTGAAGAGGCTCCCGCACGGACTGGCCGAGGAGATCAGCGAGCGCGGCGCTAATCTTTCCGCGGGTCAGCGGCAGCTCCTCTCGTTTGCCCGGGCGCTCGCTTACGACCCGCGAATTCTCGTGATGGACGAGGCAACCTCGAGCGTGGACAGCGAGACCGAGCGCCTGATTCAGCTTGCCTTGAACGAATTGCTGGCCGACCGGACGGCGGTAGTCATCGCGCATCGCCTCTCCACCATCGAGCGCGCCGATCGCATCATGGTGCTGGGCGGCGGCATACTTCGCGAAAGCGGCACTCACGACGAACTCCTCGCGCAGCGCGGACTCTACTACCGGCTGTTTGAATTGCAGTACGCCGCGATGGCTAACAACGACCGCCTCGTGGCGGGCTGACTCGGGAAGTCGTGGAGCGCATGATGCGCCGACGCGCTTCGGCGCAGGCTCGACTGTTCGCAATAGCGCTCGGGATTTTGCTCGCGCCGATTGCGCTCAGCGGATGCTACGTCGGGTACCTCGCGCGTGCTGCGTACGAGGAAGGCCGCATTCTATGGCAGCGTAAGCCGATTGACGACGCGCTCGCGCGAAAGGATCTGTCCGAAGACGTTCGCGCCAAGCTCGAGACCGTGCTTGCGGTGCGCAAGTTTGCAGCCGAACAACTCGACCTCAATGTCGGTGGAGCTTATCGGAGCTTCGCACCGGTCGATCAACGCGCTGTGATCCACGTCGTGATGGCGGCGCCGCGCGATTCACTCGAGCCGTACACATGGTGGTTCCCGATCGTCGGCCGGGTGCCTTATCGCGGCTACTTCGACGCGACTGAAGCGAGCGCGGAAGCTCAGGCGCTGGAGGCTAACGGACTCGACACGATGATCCGGCCTGCGGTCGCGTTCTCGAGTCTCGGCTTCTTCAGCGATCCGGTGCTTACTAATTTGCTCAAGCTGAGCCGCGTCGAGCTCGCCGGCGTGCTCATCCACGAGCTGTTTCATCGCACCTACTATCTGCCGAGCGACGCGATGTTCAACGAATCGGCGGCGACCTATGTCGGCAGCGCGGGCGCGGTAGCATTCTTCGCGGCGACGGAGGGCAATTCCGCGCCCGATACGATTGCCGCGCGCGAGGTTCTCGATAGCGATCTCAAGTTCGCACGCTTCCTTTTGCAGGAGCAGGCGCGCCTGCTCGATATCTACGTGAGCGATCTTTCGAAAGCTGAGAAGCGCAAGCGCCGCGAGGCCGCCTTTGCAGCAATCCAGAAAGACTACGCGGCACTCGAACCCTCACTGTCGGGTCTGGAGCGGTTCGATCTCGACAAGGAGCCGCTGAATAACGCTGTGCTGGTGAACTACCTTATCTATTTCCACGATACCGATAATCTCGCCGCACTCGACCGGATGAATCATGGCGATCTGCGCGCGACGATCGAGCAGATAATCTCAATCGCCAAGGCGCATCCCGACTTTCCGTTCTATGCGATCTGGCAGGTAGTCCAGAACGCGCCCGCACCTGCGAGTCATTGAGGTCGCAGCGCGGAGGCGATCGTTCGAGATAGTTCGGCTTCAAACGCGCCAAAAAAATGATCGGCACCCTTGATGATCTCCAGCCGCGCAGACTTTCCGATCCTGGTTTGTAGTGTCGTCAGCGGCGCAACCGGCGAGTAAGTATCGCGATCTCCCGAAACCAGCAGGATCGGCTTCGATGCGTCCGCGGGCACCTGCGTCTGCGTCATCCCGAGCGGCAGCGCTACTGCGACGATCCGCGACGTTTGCGCGTCGTTGTAGCCGGCGCGCACCGCGACCATCGCGCCGAATGAGTACCCCGCCATCACCGCGGCGTCCTTGCGCACGCCCGGCTGCATGAGGATGAAGGCCATCGCGGCGCGCGCATCGTCGACTTCGCCGCCGTCTCCGTCGTGCTCCCCTTCACTCGCGCCGACGCCGCGAAAATTGAAGCGCAAGGTCGCGTACCCCGATTGCCACATCGCTGCCAGGATCGCGTCGACGACGTTGTTGAACATCGAACCGCCGTACATCGGATGCGGATGACACACGACCGCCCCGGGCGCGTCGCCCTCGCGAGTCGCGAGCAGGCCTTCCAAAGTCAGATCGCCGGATCGAAACTTGACCTGCTTTTCATCCATCGCGCTTTCCCTCAAAACTTAAACTGTCACTTTATATTATCCGAAACACGGTTTTTGTTAATTCGCTGATATACTACAGTCCATCGCGATGGATGAAACTCCCAAACTCGCCACCGACCGAATGCTCGCGCGGCTCGCGCGATGGCTCCGATTGCTCGGCGCCGACGTGGTCACCGATTCCTCAATGAGCGGCGCCGAACTGCTGAGAGTTGCACGCACCGAGCACAGAATCCTGATCACGCGCGACAAGCGGCTGCGCACCGCATGCGACGTGATTTTCCTCGGGAGCAACGCGATTCGCGATCAACTGCGCGAAGTCGTCGCGCGGCTCGGCCTCGACGCGCGCACGGTCGCGCTGACGCGATGCTCGCGATGCAATCGTCCTCTGTTACCGGTCGCGCGCGAGTTAATCGCCCGGCGGGTACCTCCTTATGTCTTCGCGAGTCACGATCGCTTCGCCGAGTGCGACGGCTGCGGCCGAATCTACTGGCTCGAGACGCATCCGGTCCGGATGCGCGCGATGCTCGATTCAATTCGCATATAGGTTCCCGGCTCAAGCCATGAACCTGGCGTTTTTATTGCATTGCATCACCCGGGCCCGTGCGACTATAAGAATTTCGGAGGCTTTGCATTCGAGTTGCTGATAAGGGCGGGGGGAAAATGATGAAGTTCAAGGCATTTGCTTCTGCATTCGCCATTGTGTTCGCCGCGCCGCTGAGTGCGCACGCAGTCTCGCTGAGTCTCAATGGAACCAGCGCCAACCTGCAGATGGACGCCACGCAAGCGGTCTACGCCAGCGATAGCAATGGCGTTCCGACGCTGATCACAGAAATCGGGATGCGTATGCGCGACGGCGCCATGGTAACCGAGGTCGGCGTGCCCGCGATGATGCCTGACGGGCGCGTGATCTTCGGCGCCGAGACTCAGCCGAAAGAACCGAACCTGAAACCGCGCTGGAACATCTTCATCGGCAATGCCGACGCCGTTCCGAGCCATCGCGTAATCACCGCGCTCAATCCCAAATCCTTCGTCGGCGATTGCATACCGGCGTTCAAAGGCGATCCGTACCCAGTCGCCGACATGGACGGAAATATTGCCTTCATGTCGACGGTTCCGCATGGCCGCGACGCATTGTTCTTCTACTCACACGGCGTCCTCAATTGCCTGGCGAAGGCCGGCACCGAGACCAACGAAGGACACGAGATGGCCGTCCTCAGCTTCGGCAGCCCGCAAATGGGCGACGGTGGCCAGGTCGTGTTCAACGCGTTTCTCGGTGAGTCGAAGGGATCAACTGCCGGGCATCGGCAGGCCCTTCTGATGGCCACTCCGGCCCACGGCGTTAGCGAGCTTGCGGTCGAGGGAGAATACGGACCGAATCATACGCTCTACCAGCGGCCGTTCGGATTGCCGGCCGCACTGCCTTCACCACTCGGTACGTTGGTCGCGTTCACGGCAAAATCGCCAAGCGGCGCCGCGCTGTTCGTTTATAGCGGCGGTTCGATGGCTCGAGTACTGCCGACCGGCACTCTGACTTCGCTCGGTCCGGTAACATATCTGTCACCGGGACGACCGGGCCTGATGGCTGATGGAACAACCGCGGTGCTCGCGGGATGCGCTCACACGCCGGCGATCTTCCGGCTGAGGAGCCAGCGCCTCGATCTGCGGATTCAGCGCGGCCAGCTCACACCTTTCGGCACTGAACTCGAGTCGCTAGGGGACCCAGTCCTCACCGGGTCAGGCGCGATGTTCGTCGGCGCGACCGATTCCGACGATCACGAAAAACTCTTCGTCCTGTCCGGCGACGACGCGTTCTTCGAAGTGGGCGAGCCCGAACTGATCTATCGAATCGCGCTGGCTCCGTCGAAGCATCACTCGATCTTCACCGGCACGCTGACCGTGAACCAGCACGGCGACTTCGCGTACCTGGGCGGCCGCTAAGCACTTTTCTGAAACCTTCCTTCCTGCCATGTTAGCCGCATGGCAGAACACCTGAAATTTGTCGCGTTAACGCCGAAACTCTACGAATACGCCGTCGCGCACGGCCATAATGGCGATCCGATCCGCGCGGAACTCGCAATCGAAACGGCGAAACTCGGAGCAATCGCCGGGATGCAAATTGCCGCCGAGCAGGGAACCTTCATGGCGATCCTGGCGGCCGCGATCGGCGCACGCTCGGCGGTCGAGGTCGGCACCTTCACCGGCTACAGCGCGCTCTGCGTGGCGCGCGCGATCCCCGCGGACGGCCGGATGCTCTGCTGCGACGTGAACGAAGAATGGACCAGCGTCGCACGCCGCTACTGGGAACGCGCCGGAGTCGCGAACAAGATCACGCTCAAGCTCGCGCCCGCCGCCGACACCCTGAAGGCGCTGCCCGCGTCGCACACCTTCGACTTCGCATTCATCGACGCCGACAAATCGAACTACCTGGTCTATTACGAGGAAATACTGAGACGCATGCGTCCGGACGGGCTCATCTTGTTGGACAACGTGTTGTGGAGCGGCGCGATCATCGATGAATCCAAAAAGGACGAAAACACTCTCGCGCTGCGCGCGGTCAACGACTTCGTCGCGAAGGACACCCGGGTCGAAGCGGTGATGCTCGGAATCGCCGACGGCCTCACGATCGTGCGCAAAAAATAATGACAGGTGATGCCGTCTCCGGACTCATGGAGGACATCATGAGCACAGACGAGAAGACCCTTTACGAGCGCCTTGGCGGGTACGACGCGATCACGGCAGTGGCGAATGATCTGCTTCCACGGCTCCGGACCGATCCGCAGCTTGGCCGCTTCTGGGCACATCGCGGGGAGGACGGCGTCATGCGCGAGAAGCAGCTACTGATCGATTTCCTCTCCGCGAGCGCGGGCGGACCCACCTACTATCGTGGCAGAGACATGGTGCTCACCCATCGAGGTATGCGCATTAGCGAGAGCGATTGGAATGCGTTCCTCGGTCATGCGGCCGCGACGTTGGCGAAGTTCCGGGTGCCCGAGGAGGAACAACGCGATGTGGTCGCGTTTGTCCAGAGTCTCAAGAAAGAGATCGTCGAATAGCTGCGCCGGATAGCGATCCGTACTTGAGGGCGACGCGATCCGCCGACGGCCACGATGTTGGCATCGCAGTTGGAGCGACGCTTTCCTCACGCTAGACTCGTCTGACGACGATGGACGAACGCTACGACCCGAAGAAAATCGAGCCCGCGTGGCAGGCGGAATGGGATCGCGCCAACCTCTACCTCACCCGCGAGGATCCCGGCCGCCCCAAATTTTACATCCTCGAGATGTTTCCGTATCCGTCCGGCGCGGGACTCAGCGTCGGCCATCTGCACAATTACGTGCCGTGCGACGTCGTCGGCCGCTACAAACGGATGATGGGATTCAACGTACTGCATCCGATGGGCTGGGATGCGTTCGGACTGCCGGCCGAGAACGAAGCGATTCTCAAAGAATCGCATCCCACCGAAACCGTTCCGCGCTATGCGGCCAACTTCAAACGCCAGCTCACAATTTCCGGATGCGCTTACGACTGGTCGCGCGAGATCAATTCGTCGTCGCCGGAGTACTACCGTTGGACCCAGTGGTTCTTCCTGATGCTCTTCAAGCGCGGGCTCGCCTACCGCGCTACCGGCGCGCAGTGGTGGTGCGACAAATGCCAGACGATTCTCGCCAACGAGCAGGTCATCAACGGATGCTGCTGGCGGCATCCCGACAATCCGGTCAGCAAGAAAGACCTCGAGCAGTGGTACATCAAGATCACTGAATACGCGGATCGACTGCTCGCCGACCTGGACGGAATCGACTGGCCCGAGCCGATCAAGTTGATGCAACGTAACTGGATCGGCCGCAGCGAAGGCGCGGAACTTGGCTTCCCGGTCGTCGGCCACGCTGGCAAGGAAGTCCGCTTCTTCACCACCCGTCCCGACACCGTGTTCGGTGTATCGTTCATGGTGCTGGCACCCGAGCATCCGCTGGTCGCGGAAATCGCCACACCCGATGCGCGCGCCAGCGTCGAGGCCTACGTCGCCGACGCGCGCCGCCAGACCGAGATCGAGCGCATGTCGACAGTGAAGGAAAAATCCGGCGTCTTCACCGGCGCATACGCGCACAACGTCTTCACCGGGAAGGACATCCCGATCTGGATCGCCGACTACGTCCTTATGGGCTATGGCACCGGCGCGATCATGGCGGCGCCTGGCGAAGATCAACGCGATTTCGAATTCGCAACCAAGTACGGTCTCGAGATTCCTCGCGTCACTGCACCGCCTGACGGCAGCACTCCCTCGGCTGATCGTGCGTACACAGAGCATGGCGTCGCAATCAATTCCGGCTTTCTGAACGGGATGACGACGGTTGAGGCGATCGCCGCGGTAGCGAAACACGCAGAACAGAAAAAGATCGGCCGCGCTTCGATTAGCTACCGGATGCGCGACTGGCTGATCTCCCGCCAGCGCTATTGGGGATGCCCCATCCCGATCGTTTACTGCAAGACCGACGGAATCGTACCGGTGCCGGAAGATCAACTGCCCGTGATGCTTCCGCCGATGAAAGACTATCTGCCCTCGGGCACCGGGCGTTCTCCGCTCGCTAACGTGCCCGAGTTCGTCAACACCACTTGTCCGAAATGTGACGGCCCGGCCGAGCGCGAGACCGACACGCTCGACGGGTTCGCATGCTCGTCGTGGTATTTCCTGCGCTTCGCTTCGACGCACGAAAATGCGCGCCCTTTCGATCGTCGCGCTGCTGACTACTGGCTGCCGGTAGATCTCTACGTCGGTGGCGCAGAGCATGCCGTGATGCATCTGCTGTACGCGCGGATGTGGACCAAGGTGATGAGCGACGCGGAGCTCATCAGTTTCGACGAGCCATTTCCCGCGCTGCGCAATCAGGGCGTGGTGTGGGCATCCGACGGCCAGCGGATGTCCAAGAGCAAGGGCAATGTCGTCACACCCGACGCGATGATCGAAAAGTACGGCGCCGACGCTCTACGGCTCTGGGAGCTGTACATGAGCCCCTTCGACGAGGCAACGAACTGGAACGAGGGCGGCATCCCCGGCACTTTACGCTTCATCACCCGCGTCTGGTCTATGATACGCCGCTACGTCGAAGCCGGATGCCCCGAAGGAAATCCAGAACCAGGAAACGCTCAAACGCACGCACAAAACTATCGAAGCCGTCACCGACCATATCGAACGGCTGCGCTTCAACACCGGCCTTGCGAAGCTGATGGATCATCTGAACTATCTCGCCAAGCTGACGCCCGCCGAGATGGGACGTTTCGCTGCCGAGTCGATGGTCCTGCTGCTCGCGCCGATGGCCCCCTACGTCACCGAAGAAATGTGGCAAGCTCTGGGACACAAGAATTCCATTCACCTCGAGCAGTGGCCAAGGTTCGACGCGAACCTCGCTCGCGATGAAACCGTAACCGTCGTAGTGCAAGTAAACGGCAAAGTCCGCGATCGCCTTGAAGTTGCGGCAGGCGCTCCGGAAGCGGACGTTCGCGACCTCGCGCTCAAGAGCGAATCCGTTATCCGCCACCTCGACGGCAAAACGCCGCATAAAATAATCTACATCCCAAACAAGATGCTAAGCATCGTAGCCTGATCTTGAAGGGCGTGAGCGTGCCGTGCGATGCTCCCCGTCGCGGGCGCGAATCGCTAAATTCCGCGCTTGCCGCAAGGAGCAAACGACATGGCTGACGAAGTCCTCAAAGTCACGCGTCATCCGAATTACGCCGTGCTGACTCTGAACCGCCCGGAAAAGCGTAACGCGCTGAACCAACCGGTGATCGAGGCGCTCAACGACGCGCTCCTGAAGTTCGAAAACGACAAAGAGATCCGCGCGCTGCTCCTGCGCGGTGAGGGCTCGAGTTTCTGCGCCGGGATCGATCTGAAGGAAGTGGACGAGGCGGAGTCCGGCCACAACCCGACTTCGCTGGAATCGGTGTTCGGGCGCCTCGAACGTTTCCCGGTGCCGACTATCGCGGCCGTGCAGGGCGCGGCGCTCGCTGGCGGGCTCGAACTGGCACTGCACTGCGATCTTCGAATCGCTTCCGACAACGCTCGGCTCGGTATGACGCTTGGACGCGTCGGCCTGATGGTGCCGTACGACTTCACTCGCAAATTGATCGAGGTCTGCGGCTCGGCCAACACCGCATGGATTCTTTACACCGCCGATTTGCTCGATGCGGAGCGCGGCCTTCACATGAATATCGTGCACGAGGTCGTCCCCGACTCGAAACTCGTCGAGGCAACCACGGCGCTGGCCGAGAAAATTGCCGCTAACGCTCCCCTCTCGCTGCGCGCGATGAAGGCGACCGTGCGCCGATGCATGAGCGAGACCTTCGACGCGTGGCATGACGACATGCTGAAGATGGCTCGCACAGTGCGCGAGAGCAGTGATGCCAAAGAAGGCGTGCGCGCGTTTCTCGAGAAGCGCAAGCCCGTCTGGAAGGCGCAGTAGAACGCAGCTTTACGAATGCCGGCGCATCGCGTTGCGGATCGCGGCGGCACTTTGCAGCAGCGTGCTCGGCAGATTCAAAGTTCCGGCCACGTTCGAGTAAGGATAGAGCCGCGCATTGATGTGCGCGTGCAGCGGGAGTCCTTCGCCCTGATGGACTTCATAGTCGAGCGGCAATGGCCCGAGGACGGTGAGGATGCGGTAGAGCGCGTTTGCAAACTCGCGCATCTGGATGGCCGTCAACTCCGACAGCAGTCCCCGATATTCAGGCATCACCACGTCGTAGCTGCGCGGGAATCCACCGAACGGACTGGCGTAGCTGACTACCGCGTCGTCGCGATCGATCACCAGCCCGAGGCGATCCATCAGCGAAACAATCTCGTGCCATAGATGCGGATTCTCACGCTCAGCTCGCGACTCCGCCAGGATCGCCGGGAACGGTTCCGGCGAGCCAATGATCTGCTGATGCAGATGCGGCTGCGAGGCGCCCGACTCGCGCCCCTGGTTCTTGCGAATCACGACCGAGCACACGTCGGGATTCTCCAGTGCGAGCCCCATCACGCGCGCGTCGGCCTGCATCAGGTGAAAGAAATGGCCCTCGCCTAGCGCGCCGGTGAAGATCAGATCACTGTGCGAGCGCGGCGCCTCAACGAAGTGGCGCGGATCCTCGATGACAATATACGACTCGTTGCGATTGCCGGTCAGCTCGGCAGGGATACGCGGGAACAGGTTGTTGAAGACGCGCACCACCCACGGCGCGTCATCGGAATTCTTCCTGCCGGTCCATTCCGGAACATCGTGAGTAGTGAGTCGAAAGAGCTCTCGTGTCGCCAGCTCTTCGTTGCCCGGACAGAAAGGACAGGTCGAAGTCGCGAGCCGAATCGACTCGGGATCGAGGCGAGGAGCGTCCGAGTCGGCACTCTCGCGACCGCCGAGTGTGAACGCGAAGCTCTTGCCGCGCACGTCGACGACGTAAGAAATCACCCCGCTGATCGGGCTCTTGATCCAGACCAGGGAACCGTCGCGGATTTCGCACTCAATCGGCATTGGGGTTGATCACGGGATCACCTTTAACAATTGCCCGCGCGTCATTACAACGCCGAGCCGAATTCGCGCCGCGCGGCTGTCACCTTGACTCTGCTTATCGGCTCCGTTATCCCAAGGGGTGAGGACGGGGGCCCGGTAAAATCCGGGACGAATCGGGGACTGGCGATCCGCATCCGCGGGCACCAGCCTTTTTTTTGGCTGGCTCTTGGGCTGTCCTGCCGAAACTCCAACGTCGCTCGGAACATCGCAAGTGCCGCAAATGAAAAAATATTTGTTCACACCCGGTCCAGCGCCGGTACCTCCCGAAGTATTACTCGAGATGGCGCGGCCGATCATTCATCATCGAACGCCGGAGTTCAGCGCGGCGCTCGATTCAGCTCGCGAACGGATGAAGCCGCTCTACGGCACTGCCAGCGAGGTGATCCTGCTTTCGTCCACCGGCACAGGCGCGATGGAAGCCGCGGTGATCAATCTGTTGCAGCCGGGTGAGCATGCGATTTTCGTCAATGGCGGCAAATTCGGCGAGCGATGGGGCAAGCTGCTCGCGGCGTTCGGCATCGCGGGTCACGAGGTGCGAGTCGAATGGGGCCGTGCGGTGCGTCCCGAGCAAATCGACGATGCGCTGAAGGCCTATCCTGATTCACGCGCAGTGCTCGTACAGGCCAGCGAGACTTCCACCTGCGCGATACATCCGATCGCATCGATCGGCGAGGTCACGCGCAGGCGGGGCGCGATGCTGATCGTCGACGGGATCACTTCGGTCGGCGTGTTCGAGCAGAAGATGGACGAATGGGGCGTCGACGCGTTCGTGACGGGCAGTCAGAAAGCACTCATGCTGCCGCCCGGACTCGGCATGGTCGCGCTTTCCGCACGCGCTCTAGAGGCTGCTAAAACCAGCAAGACGCCGCGATTCTATTTCGATCTTTTGAAAGAGCTGAAGGCGCAGCGCGATGAACATACGACCGCATGGACGGCGGCGGTGTCGCTGATCTTCGGTCTTAACAAGTCGCTCGAAATGATCCATGCCGAGACTTTGCCGAATGTCTACGCGCGGCACGCCACGATGGCGGAGGCGACTCGCGAGGCCGCGCTCGCGCTCGGATTGAAGCTGCTGTCGCCGGACAATCCCGCGCCTGGCGTCACCGGAATTTTGGTGCCCGAGGGTCTCGATGGCGGCAAACTGGTAAAGTACCTGCGCGATAGTTTGGGCGTCTCGGTGCAGGGCGGCCAGGATCAGATGAAGGGAAAACTGGTGCGCATCGGGCACATGGGCTATCTGAGCCCGTTCGATACGCTGATTGCGGTCGGCGCACTCGAGATGGGCCTACAAAAGATCGGCGCGAAGTTCGAGCTTGGCGCCGGCGTCGCCGCCGTTCAGAAACGGCTTGCGCGGAGCGTTTGAAATCAACATGGCGGAAACCTTCCGCGTTCTACTAAGCGACTCGCTTGCGCCCCAGGGTATCGAAGTCCTGAAGCGCTTTCCGCAGCTCAAGTTCGACGTCAAGACCGGGCTCAAGCCCGAAGAGCTGGCGCAAATAATCGCGCCCTACGACGCGCTGCTCATCCGCAGCGGCACCAAAGTCACGCGCGAGGTGATCGATGCCGCAACCGCGCTGAAGGTGATCGGACGCGCAGGCGTCGGCGTGGACAACGTCGATATCGAAGCGGCCACACGGCGCGGAATCGTCGTGATGAACAGCCCGACCGGCAACAGCGTCACCACCGCCGAGCACGCAATTACAATGATGATGGCGATGGCGCGGCATATTCCCGCTGCCAACGCGGCGTTGCGCGCGGGCAAGTGGGATCGAACAAAATTCACCGGCGCCGAAATTTGCAACAAAACCCTCGGCGTCGTCGGCTTGGGCAACATCGGGCGGATCGTCGCCGACCGCGCGCTCGGCCTGAAGATGAAAGTTATTGGATACGATCCGATTCTCACCGCGGAGGCCGCCGGACGCGTCGGCGTCGAGCTGGTGAGCCTCGATCAGCTCTTCGCCCGCGCCGACTTCATTACCGTTCACACTCCGCTCACTGACGATACGCGCGGGCTGGTTGGCGCCGCCGCATTCGCGAAGATGAAGAAGGGCGTGCGCATCATCAACTGCGCACGCGGCGGAATCGTCGATGAGAATGCGCTCGCCGACGCGCTCAAGTCGGGAAAGGTCGCCGGCGCCGCGCTCGATGTCTTCGTCCAGGAGCCACCGCCCGCCGACCATCCGCTGCTCAAGTTCGAAAGCGTGATCGCGACGCCTCATCTCGGCGCTGCTACCGACGAAGCGCAGGTCCAGGTCTCGGTCGACATCGCGCATCAAGTAGCCGAGTTCCTGATCGATGGCACCATTCGACAGGCGGTAAACATTCCTGCCTTGTCGACCAAGGAGCTCGAGGTCCTGGGACCGCATCTTACTCTCGGCGAGAAGTTGGGGCGCCTCGCAGCGCAGTTGATAACAGATCCACCGAAGGAACTGACGCTGGCATTCGGCGGCGAGGCGGCCAATCTGAAACCCGACGCAATCACTGCGGCCGTCTTGAAGGGCCTGATGAGCGGCTTCCTCGATGAGGATCTGAATTACGTCAACGCGCCGTTCATCGCCCGCGAACGTGGAATCAGCATCACCGAAAAACGCTCCCGCGAAGTCACTGACTATGTAAATACCCTCACCCTCACCGTCCGCACCGGAGCGGGAGAGCATGAAGTGGCCGGCGCCGTGTTGGGAAATCGCGCGTTGCGGTTGACTCGGATCGACGGATACCACGTCGAGGCGGTGCCCGACGGCTACTTCCTGATGCTGCATAATCGCGACGTGCCCGGAGTGGTCGGCGCGGTCGGCTCGATGCTCGGGCAGGCGGGAATAAATATTGGCGGCCTGGAACTTGGCCGCGATCGGGTGGGCGGAACCGCGCTCAGCATTTTCGAAGTCGATGAGCCTGTGCCGAATGCGGTACTCGACAAACTGAAAACTCTGCCGGCAATTACGGCGGCATCACTACTGAAGCTCTGAATTCAGACTGATACTCGCGCACCGGCGCTTGGGTCGGAGTGCGCGCACGAATGCGTGCGGAGAGTTGCGTGCGGAAAACTCGACGCACGCCGAGGGGAGAGAAATGAAGACAGTTGCGGTGGTCGGCACGCAGTGGGGAGATGAGGGTAAGGGCAAAATCGTCGACATGCTCGCCGCCGACGCCGATGTCGTCGTGCGATTCCAGGGTGGAAACAACGCGGCGCACACGCTGGTCGTCGGCGGAAAAAAATTCGTCCTGCGGCTGGTCCCGGCCGGCGCGCTCCATCCCGGCAAGGTTTGCGTGATCGGGAACGGGTTGGTCGTCAATCCGCTGGCGCTGTTGGCGGAAATCTCCGATCTTAAGCTCGGCGGCCATCTCGCTGACGATGATCTTTTTAAAATCAGTTACGACGCGCACCTGGTGATGCCGTATCATCTTGCGATCGATCGTGCGCGCGAGGCGCGGCTGGGGAAACGCGCGATTGGAACCACGGGATTTGGAATCGGCCCGGCATACGAAGACAAGATGTCGAGAGTCGGGCTCAGATTCGAGGACCTGCTCGATTTCAAATTCTTCACCGAAAAGCTACGCCGCAACATCACCGAAAAAAATCTCTATCTGAAGGTGATACTGAAACAGAAACCGATCAAAGCGGACGAGACGATCGCGGCCATGAAGAAAGCGCGCCGCCGCCTGCTTCCTTATCTGTGCGACACCGGCGCGCTCGTCAGCGCGGCGATCAAATCCGGCCAGCGCGTTCTTTTCGAAGGCGCGCACGGCACGATGCTCGATATCGATCACGGCACCTATCCGTATGTGACTTCGTCAAACTGCGTTGCCAGCAACGTGTTTAGCGGCACCGGAGTTGGGCCGGACAGCCTCGACGCCGTACTAGGAATCAGCAAGGGCTACACGACGCGGGTCGGCGCGGGACCGTTTCCGAGCGAGTTCACCGGCTACCTTGCGGACTCTCTGCGCGAAGAGGGCAACGAGTTCGGCAGCGCGACCGGGCGACCGCGGCGTATCGGATGGTTCGACGCAGTGCTCGCGCGCTACGCGGCTCGCGTCAACGGGATGTGGGCGCTGGCGCTGACCAAGCTCGACGTGCTGACCGGAATCGACCCGGTCAAAATTTGCGTCGGTTACACCGTAAAGGGAAAACGCTACGACGATATGCCGCCGTCGCAGCGGATGCTCATCAACGCGAAGCCGATTTTCGAGGAGATGCCGGGATGGAGCGAGAGCCCGGCGGATGCGCGCACGCTGGAACAGTTACCGTCGAGCGTGCGCCGCTATGTCGATCGAATCGGCGAGCTCGCCGGCGTGCCGATCGCGATGATCGGCGTCGGCAAGGAACGCGAGGCCACCATCGTCGTACAAAACCCCTTCGCCGACTGAGTCGCCGCTAGCGGTTGAGCAAATCGACGAATTCCTCGACCGTCATTCCCGCTTTTCGAATCAAGCTGCGAAGAAGGCCACGGCCAAGCTCTTTATGTACTGGGACTGTGAGGACGACCACTGCCCCCGATTTTACCAGCGTCGTATGGCTGCCTTTCTGCGACGCTTGTGACCAGCCTGCGCATTCAAAAACCCGGATTGCGTCGGCACCCGAGCAGACCGGCAGTGTGGCCATCGCAAATTAATCCGGCGAAGTTTTGATTTCGACCTCGGCAACCTCGACTTGCGTCGAGATTCCGTACTCTCGCCGGGTTTCCAAGCTCGCTTCTATCGCCTCGCGGATATTCGCGAGAGCTTCAGCTTCGGTCCGCCCCTGGGAGAGACATCCCGGTAGTGCCGGGCATTCCACGACGACAAAGCCGTCTTCGTCACGTTCCAAGGTCACGAGAAACTTCATCATTTCACTCTAGCACACGCAATCTGATGACCAATCCTCGTGCCCCCTACCCTGCGCACACCGCGGCGAGGCTCGACAACGCCACTCCTCGACGGCCCTGTCTCATGTCGTTGCGATCGAATCCATTGGTGCAATATCCGATAGAAATTCCTGTGCCCGGATCCGCCCATCCGATCTGTCCGCCCGCGCCGCCGTGTCCGAATGCGAGCGCGGTGTTCGTCTTGCCGAAGCCGCGGTAGTTCGCTAGCCCATCGCCGCCCGCCACGACCACACCAAGCGCTCGATTAACTTTGACGCCGAAAATCGGATCCTTGTAATCGCCCGAGCGCACGCGCAGCCCTTCCTTGAGCGCCTCCGGCTTGACGATTGGCGCGCCGTTGGTGCCGCGATTGTGCAGAAGTCCCTGATAGAACAGCGCGAGATCTCCGGCGGTCATGATTCCGCCGCCGCCCGGCACTCCCGATTCCCTGACCTGCGGCCGGTTGAAGCCCATGATCGCTTCTTCGGTAACTTCCGTTTCAGGCATCGCCGGCAACCCGAATTTCTTGCGCTCTTCGTCGGTCAGCGGTTCGCTGACGTGACACAGTTCCGCGATCCGAGCATGAAATTCGCGCGGCAGGCCGACGCGAAGCTCCGGCAATCCGAGCGGGGTCGAAATTCGCTCGTATACAAATTCCCGAAAGTCCTTGCCGGTGCGGCGCTCAATTATTTCCGCGATTACCCAGAAGCCCGAGGTCGGATGATATTCAAACTTGCTGCCGACGGGCCATTCGAGCCGCCATTTCGCAAACCGCTCCAGGCGCTTGCGCTTATCGGGCCACTCGTCCTGCGGATATGGCGCGTTGGGAAATCCCGAAACGTGGAGCAGTACCTGCTCGACCGTGATTTTCTCCTTGCCGTTGGTGCCGAACTCCGGGACGATCTCCGCCACCCGCTCGCTCGGATTCAGTTTGCCTTCGCCCATCAGGATCCACGATGCCGCCGACATGATCGCCTTGGTGCAGGAAAAAATCGTGTAGAGCGTCTCGTTGGTGGCGGGCTTGTCCTGTCCACCCTGACGGGCATGTCCGACGGTGCGCATCGCGCCGATCTTTCCGTTGCGCGCAATCGCGATCTGCGTCGACGGCAGCAATCCTTCGTTGACTTCGCGCTCGGCTCGCTTGAACAGCGCCTCCACTTTATCCGGGTCGAGACCCACTTCGCGCGGACTCTCTGCAAAATGACTTTGCGCGGGCATTGCAAGTTCTCCCTGCGATTAGATTTGCGTCCTCGGGATATAACACACCACCGGCGATTCGTCATTCGGAGCCGGTTCGCACCGGTCCCTGCACCGAGACCCATCCCGCGCGCCCGGGCAGCGTCGAGCGAACGACTTCGCAGACTGGAAGTTCCGCGCGATCGAGCCGTGCCGCGACTTCGCGAAGCTGCACGAACTCTGCTCCTCGATCTTTCAGCGCACGAACCAACGCGGTGAAACTCTCCAGCTGCCCCATCCCTTCAGTCTCGGCGTGAATCGTATGCACATTGAGCGCGTCGGCCTTGCACAGCCCGAGATAGAAATTCGTGATCGACGCGGCATCCGACAAATCGCGACGGCCCATGACTTCGTCGAGAGTAGGCAGCGTGGTCGGTATCTCGGGAGTTGCGAGCACTTTGCCGCTGACCACGCATCGATACGGCGAACGCCCGCGCGTATCGCTGCGATAGTCGAGGCCCATCGCATCGAGCGCAAGCAGCGCCGCGTCATTGGTGCGCCATCCGGGCGCGGCGAAGCTCTTCGACGCCGCGCCGAAAATTGCGCGATACGCCTCGAACGCATCTTCGAGTTCGTCGCGAACCCCGCGGTCGCCGATTTTGTCCAGCTGATCCTGCCATCGCACATGGCAATAGCCATGAACGCCTACCTCAAAACCACGCCCTCTGAGTTGTCGAAGTATTTCGGGAAACGACAGCGCGATCGGCCGCGACGGCATTATCGTTCCCGATAAAATCGTGCGCGCCCCGTACATCGAGGCCGCCTTGGTACGGAACATTTTTGAGATGAATCCGCGATTTCGAAATACGCGCAGGATTGCGCGCCCCGAATTGTCCGGGCCCATCGCGATATAGAAACTCGCGGCGATAGCCTCGCGCTCGAGCATCGCCGCGAGCCGTGGCACTCCATGCTCGAGACCCTGATGGGTATCGACGTTGATTTTTAGTGCGACTTCCACGCGAAGCAGGATGACTGCGCGGATGCGCCGCGCCTAGGAAGCCATCTCTTTGCGAAACCAGTCCATCGAAATTTTCACGCCTTCGCGCATATTCACCTTCGGCGTGACTCCGAGCAGCGTGCGCATTTTCGTATTGTCCGGCACCCGCCGTGGGATATCCTCGTAACTGTTTCCGTAAACTTCTTCCTGGGTCACGAACTTGATCTTCGATTTCGTCTGGCCAAACAGTTCGATCATCAGCTTTGCGAATTCGAGCACTGTCGTCTCGACGTTCGACGCCGATGTTAATCGCTTGTCCGTCGGCCTTGGGATTCACTCCCGCCTGCACGGTCGCATCGATCGCGTCGGTCACATAGGTGAAGCATCGCGTCTGCAAGCCGTCGCCAACCACGGTCAAGTCCGCGCCGCGCAGCAACTGCCCCATGAAGATCGTGAACAGGCGCCCGACGTCAACCTTGTCGAGGCGCGGACCGTACGCGTTGAAGTAGCGCACGATCGTAACCGGCAGGCCGAGCTTGTGATACGCGAAACAAAAATGCTCGCCGACTGCCTTCGAAGTCGAGTAGCACCATCGGTCGATGCTGGTCGCGCCGAGCACGCGATCGTCGTCTTCGCGCCATGGCACTTTCGGATTGCGTCCGTATACCTCCGACGTTGAGCTGAAAACCACGCGCTTGTTGTGCTTATAGGCCGCCTTCAGAACGTTCTGCGTCCCGTTCACGTTCACGTTGAGCGTCTCGTACGGATCGGCGACGTAGTGCTCCACCCCCACGACGGCCGCGAGATGGTAGATGAGATCGACCTTCGACACGAGACTGTCGATCAGCTCGACGTTGAACACCGAGTCATGCACGTAGTGGAAGAGCGGGTTGTTCAGCAGATGCCGCACCTTGGCGATCGAGCCGGTGTCGAGCACAAAGACTTCGTCGCCGCGCGCGATGAACGCGTCAGAAAGATGCGACCCGAGAAATCCCGCGCCGCCGGTTATCAGAACCCGCATGTGACCTCCGAACTATTCGAACAGTATCGTCTCTTCGCCGCGCGAGACGCCGGCCAGTACTTCGCTCGCATCGCTTTCCACGCAATTCTCAAACTGCGCGCGTCTCACGATCACGCTGCCCTCTCCCGCGGCAATTTCGAGCGCGCCATCCGCTGTTTTTCCAACTATCTCACCCGGCGCTCCGCGATGCCCTGCTTCCGCGCCGACGCTCGCTTCCCATACCAGCAGCTTTCGTCCGCCAGTGAAACAGAACGCGCCCGGATACGGATGCGTGACCGCTCGCACCAGGTTGAATATCCTGCGCGCCGGCCATCGCCAGTCGATTCGTCCGTCCTCCGGCTTCCTGCGCCCGAAGTAACTTCCCTTCGCGATATCCATCTTTCGCCGCGGTGCATTGCCGGCGACGATTCGCGGATGCATTTCAGTTATCAGCTCGACGCCCAGCGGCACCAGCTTGCGATAGAGCGTGAGCGCGTTGTCGCGGTCGTCGATCGCAACCGCGCGCTGGCCCACAATGTCTCCCGCGTCGGCGCGCGCGACCATCCGATGCAACGTGACCCCTGCTTCGTGTTCCCCATTGACCAGCATCCAGTTAACCGGGGCGCGGCCGCGATATGCCGGCAGGATCGACGGATGCAGGTTGAAAGCGCCGAGCCGCGCCAATCCGAGCACGCTCTCGGGAATCAGGTGCCGGTATGACATGGAATACATTATGGCGGGCTTTGCCGCGCCGACGATCGCCGCCAACTCCGCATCAGCGCTATCCGGAGTATGCACCGGTATACCGTGACGCGCGGCCAGCTGCGCGCACGATCGCCACCAGATTTCCTCGTGCGGGTCGTCCCGATGCGTCACCAGCGCCGCAATCGGCGCACCCATTTTTATCAGCGCCTCCATGCACGCGTAACCCATCTCATGATACGCGAACAGCACGCACGGCGTGGATTTCACTTTCACAGTCGCGCCGGATGCGACACTCGAAACGTTGGACTCCACGGTCGAAGCTCTCGAGATAGTTAGTCAGTCGCGTTTGTTGGCTTCCGAATCGTCCGCCTTGCGCTCGGCTCCATTCGCATCTCGCGCTTTATCGGATTTCGAATCGCCCAATTTGCGATCAGGCGAGTGGATCTTTCGGATGATATAGGTAGGGCGACCCCGCACTTCTATATAGATACGTCCGGCGTATTCGCCGATCAGCCCGAGCGCGAGAAATATCATCCCGATGAAAAAGAACAGCACCGCGAACAACGTCCACAGCGCGCCCTCTTCTTGCGGGCCGTAAATCAACCGATGGGCGAGCAGTACGACCGCCATCATTACGGCCAGCATCGAGATTCCGATCCCGGTCATGCTCAGCATCTGAATCGGGATGAGCGAAAATCCGGTAATCAGATTGAGACTCAGCTTCGCCAATCCGAACAGGTTGTACTTCGATTCGCCGCTGGCGCGATCGTCGTGGCCGACAGGAATTTCGGCGACGCGCTTGGCAAAGGTGTTGGCGAGCGCCGGCACGAACGCCGCCTTCTCGTCGCAATCGACTACCGTCTCGACGATATGCCGCCGATAGGCGCGCAGCATGCATCCGTAGTCATGCATCGGCACGCCGACAATCATCGACGTCAACCGGTTGTGCAGCCGCGACGCGTACTTCCTGTACATCTGGTCGTGACGCTCCTCGCGCCATCCGCCCACCACGTCGTTGCCCTCGTCGATCGCCGCGATCAGGCGCGGAATTTCTTCCGGCGGATTTTGCAGGTCTGCGTCGAGCGTGACCACTATCTCGCCGCGTGCCTGCCTGAATCCTGCGAGAATCGCGGAATGCTGTCCGAAGTTGCGCGCCAGCTCGACCACTTGCACGCGGCCCTCTTCGCCCGCCGCAATTTCGCAAAGTATCGATAGAGAATCATCACGGGATCCGTCATCGATAAAAACGGTCTCCCACGGACGGTCCAGACCGTCGAGCACCGGCTTGAGGCGCGACCAGAGCGACGCCAGGTTCGCCGATTCGTTGAACACCGGCACCACGATCGTGACCAGTTCGCCGGTCGTGCGCGAAAAGGTAGAAGTGTTCCGAATCGGTGATATTTTGTCGGGGAAGCTCAAGAAATGTGCGCGACCTGAAGGGTCATCGATCACAGTCGCGTGAGTTGATTCTTGCAGACAGCCTCGGGGAATTAAAGATAGCGCGCGCCTACAGGTTGACCGCGCCCGATCACCTCGCGAGACTGCTGTTCCGACGATGCTAGCGTCCAACCGATCTCTTCGCCTCAGTATCTACGCCATCCTGGCCGCGATTCTCTACATTCCCGGCCTCGGCCATCCAGCGCTCTGGGAACCAGACGAAGGTCGTTACGCCGAAATCGCTCGCGAGATGGTCGTATCGGGCGACTACGTAACGCCACGCGACGACTTCGAACTCTACTTCGAAAAGCCACCGTTAGTTTATTGGGCCGAGGCCGCCGCAATTCAAACCTTCGGCGCAAGCGAGTTCGCGGTGCGATTGCCAGCCGCCCTCTTCAGCGTCGGCGAGGTTGTGGTCACCGCCGCGTTGGCCGAGGCGATGCTCGGCGCGACGGCCGGGTTCCTCGCCGCACTCGCGCTCGCGCTGAGCCCGCTGTTCTTCGGCCTCGCGCGATTCGCAACGCTCGATCCCGCACTCGCATTTTTTCTGACCGCGGCGCTCGCCGCGTTTTATGCCGCCGCGCGCCATGACTCGTTCGCAGCGCCGCCCTCGCGCCGATGGCTGATCGCTTCCTCTGCGATGCTGGCGCTCGGCACTCTTGCCAAAGGACCTGTCGCGCTGTTTCTTGGCGTCGCGATCGTTTCCATATGGCTCGCATCGGAGCGGCGGCTCGCCGCGATCCTCCGAATGCCGCTCGCCTGGTGTGCTGTCGTTTACTGCGCGATTGTCATGCCATGGTTCGTCTTGATGGAAACGCGAAATCCCGGTTTCCTGAAGTTCTTTTTCATCCATGAACATCTCCAGCGCTACGTCAGTTCGAACGAGCACGGATGGGGTCCGTGGTTCTTTATTCCAATAGTTGCTGGTGGAACCTGGCCATGGATTTTCTTCACGCCGATCGGATGGTCCGCGATGCGCACCGGCGACGACCGCTCCGAGAGCGGAGGTCAGCGCCGCGCCGCCGCGAGCTTTCTCGCCATCTGGTTCCTGGTCATCTTCGTTTTCTTCTCGATCCCCCGCTCCAAACTCGGCACCTACATTCTGCCCGCGCTCCCGCCGCTCGCGATCGTCGCCGGATACGGTCTCTTTCGACTGAGCTCGATCGCGGCAAATTTGCGCCGCCGCACTCTCGCCGCAGTAGTGATCACCAGCGTCGTTTTTGCGCTGACCGGTATCGTCTTTTTCAAAACCGTAGCGGGCAGCACAAATCCCTCGCTCGCGCTCGATGGACTATTTCTCTCTCTTATCGTCGCCGGCGGCGCTGTCCTGATGTACGCACTCGGACGCGACGCATCACGCGTGCCTTATGCGATCGGCGCGATCGCACTTGCGATGCTCGCGGCGATTCCACTGACCAGCAGCGCGCGCGAGGACGCAAGCTCGTTCTCCACCTATCGCAACCTCGCCCACATCGTGCAGCCCTACCTCGCGAGCGACTGCGCAATCGCCTCGTATCGCCACTACATACAGTCGATTCCGTTTTACACCGGCCGCCGCGAGACCCGGGTTTTGTACTGGGGCGAACTCTCGGAGGTCGCTCCACCTACCGCCCTCAAGTCACCATTCATAATCGGTTCCGACACGCGCCTGAATGAGATTTGGTCGTCCAGCGGATGCATGATTCTGATCGCAAACGACCGGGATTTGCCGGCGCTACGAAACTCGCTAAAGCCGCCGCCGGTGATATTGGGATTCGAAGGTAAGAAATTTGCGCTCTACAATAGCCCTCATGCCGCGCCGTCCGCCGAATCGTCTCAGACGCGATGACGCCGAAATTGGGGTACTTGGATTCGTCCTCATCCGACGGTAGCTTTCTCCTAAGTGGAATTTCGCATTCGCCTCAGGCGATTTGCCGGGAGAGACTGAATCACAGGTGGCTGACAAAAAATCCAAAGGCAAATCGCGGGATACCGATTCCGGAACCTCGGCTGCCGAACCGGAAATTTCGCTCGGCCAGATAGTGACTGAGGCTCGCGAACGCAAAGGCCTCACCCGCGAGCAGGTTGTCGTCGAGGCCCATCTTCCCGCCCACTACGTCAAGATGATCGAGACCGACAGCTACGGCCTGATTTCCGATCAGCTTTACCTGGTGCCATTTCTGCGCCGCTACGCAAGCTTTCTCGGTCTCGACGCCGAGGACGTCGCGTCGCGCTTCGTCCGCGACGTTCAACACGCCGAGGCCAACGTGGTGCGAATCTCGCAAGAAATCACGGTGGTCACCAAGCGGACCGGCCGGGCGGGCCAAGTCGCGATCTTCGCGCTGGTTGTCGCGGTGCTCGTTCTGCTTGCGGATTTCGCTTATCGCCGATTCTTCGATCGACACGCCGAGAACCCTGCGCCGGTTGCGTCGCCCGCCGCGATTGCGCCCGAGAGCTTGCCGCCGGCAACCATAGTCACCAATCCCGAGCCCGCAGCAGAACCTTCCGCGCCCGCCGCGATTCCGCCCGCTCCACCGACTCTTAACAGGGTAACGCCGCCGCAAGCCGTCGTGCCGCAAGCGCCGCGTCCCGCGCAGCGGGCGCCTCGTCCGATTCCCGCTCCCGCGACTGACGACTAGCACCCGCTAATGCAATATCGCGTTGGCGATCTCTTCGGCCACCAGTTCCTTGGCCCGCCGAGTGTCGTCGCCTGAATTCACCACGGCCACGACTTTCATCTGATCGAAAGCGCCCTCGAGCGACGCGCGCGCGACAATCACGGTGGAGTAAATTTCGTTTTCCGGAATCTTGTCGTAGGGCGTCGGTGCATTCGTACCGCGCATCACCTGCTGCCTCGCCTGGTAGGCCCTGAACTGCGCCGTCACCGGATCGTCGGGAGTGAGCGCATTGCGGCGCGCCTCATTCGCATACGGATCTATCGGCTGACTGCCGGTGTCGCCAAGCGCCGGCGCGTCCGCGCCCGCCTCCTTCAGCAACTCGACCATCGAAGGATCGCCGGGAAACATTTGATTCAACGAGACCCCGGGTTTGAGCATCTGCTGACTGACCGTAACCGTCAGCGTCACCATGCGCTCGTCCGGCCCGCTCCCGCGCCGCGCCGCGCGCAAGTCGTCATTGAGTATTTTCTGCACCACCGGATCGGTGCATATCGCGACGACGTTGGCGTCCGGCGGCAGCCTGAGCTTTCCGGACATCTTGACGTCGGTCGCGCGCGCAGTTCCCGCGACTGCCGCTATCGCCGCGAGCATCGCGACCGCGCCTCGAATAGTTTTCGCGCCCGCATTCTTCATCGGTACGCCCGCGCCGCTTCTATCGGCCATGTCGCGATCACTTCGTCACCGCGCACCACGTAGTATTCGCTGTGCAGATTGATCGTCGTGTCGTTGTGGCTCGGAATCAGCTCGATTTTCGATCCCGCTTCGAGACTGCTCTCACCGGCACCAAGATGTCCATGCTCCTCGGAGAGCCCCACGATCTTGACCGCAATCGTTTTGCCGACCGGCGCCCCGAATTCATTGGTGAGAGATTTCATGCCCGCATCGATTATCGCGCGGTCGCCGCGTCGCGAGATCACTGTCGCGAGCAGCGTGAGTGCGGGCCGTCCGAGGTCGGGGCGCACGTTACGATACGCGCCATCCATGAACACATAGGAGCCCGCCTGCACTTCCGTCACTTCGGGCCAGTTCCCTGCGATGTCGAAAGTTCCTGTCCCTCCTGCGCTCACGATCTCGGGCGCAAGTCCGGCGCTCTGCAGCGCCTCGACGTGTTGGCCGAGCCGCGTCAACGCCTTGCGCGCAAGCGCCACTCGTTTCTCCGCGTCGGGAATCAAAACCGCGTGCCCCTCATAACCCATCACGCCGCGATAGTTGAGCCCGCTGCTTTTGATCAAGCGCGCCAGTTCGATCGTCTCTTCCGGCGACTCGGTGCCGCATCGATGCATCCCCGTGTCCACTTCGATTATCACGTCGGCTGTGCGTCCCGCCCGTGCGGCGCCCGCTTCGAACTCGCGCGCGTTGAATGCGCTTTCGACCGTCCCGATCAATTCGATTCGCGCCGCCGACGCAAAAAAGCGATCGATCTTCTGCGCCCCCGCGATCTGGTTCGCGAGCAACACCGGTCCGAGTCCCGCGCGCGCCAGCACCTCGACCTCGCCGAGCTTCGATGCGGTGATCCCGATCGCACCCGCCGCGAGCTGGCGACGCGCTATCTCGGGTGTCTTCGGCGTTTTGAAATGTGGCCGCAGCTTCTGCGAGCGCGCCGCAAAGTACGCCCCCATCGCGCGAATATTTTCCTCCGCGATGTCGAGATCCAGGATCAGCGCGGGCGTATCGACTTCGCTCTTTTTCATCCAATAAACCTCGCGCGGCGAGCACTCGCCGGCTAGGGAATTTTCTGCTGCAACAATTCCTGCGCCCGCGCCAATCGCCATTTCCTGAGCCTCGCGCCGAGCTTGGCGTCGCCAAGCGCGATAATTTGCACCGCGTACAGACCCGCATTCGCCGCGCCCGGCTTTCCAATCGCCATCGTCGCCACCGGCACTCCCTTGGGCATCTGCACGATCGACAGCAGCGAATCGATTCCATTGAGCGACGTGGTCGGCATCGGCACCCCGATCACCGGAAGGATCGTCTTTGCCGCGACCACTCCCGCCAGATGCGCCGCGCCGCCCGCGCCCGCGATTATCACCCGCAGACCGCGCCCCGCTGCTCCCGCGGAATATTCGAGCGTCTCGTCAGGAGTACGATGCGCCGATAAAATCCGAACTTCATGCGGCACTTTAAGTTCTTCCATGACTTCGGCCGCCGCCGACATGTACTCCCAGTCGCTCTTGCTGCCCATTATCACGCCAACCATCGGCGCCTCTGCCATCGATTCCTGCCTCCCCGAAGCTGTTCGCCTCTTCATCGAATGCCCGTCGAAAAGTCGAATCTGAAGGCTGATTCGCTCTCGGCGTCATGTCAAGAACGTGGCGGTATAACCGCTGGCGATAATTCGGCACAATGGACCCGGCAGTTTATCTAAAATGACGACGCCGATTCCCAGCAATCAATGTGAGTTCACTCTCGCCGAAGTGGTCGAGGCGTGCGGCGGCCGGCTCCACTCTTCGACCGAGATTGGCGACGGCGCGATCAAAGGCGTCAGCATCGATACTCGCTCGCTCGTGCCGGGCAATCTGTTCGTCGCGCTTCGCGGCGTCGGATCCGACGGCCACGACTATCTCGCGCAAGCCCGCGAGCGCGGCGCGAGGGCCGCAGTCGTCGAGACCGGAAGACAAACTTCCGCACTAGCCTGCATCGAGGTTGCCGACACGCTCGCCGCGCTCGGCAATCTCGCGCATAGCCATCTCGCGAGGATTCGCGCCAAACGTCCGCTCCCGGTGCTCGCAATCGGAGGCGCCGCCGGCAAAACCACGACCAAGGAGCTGACTGCCGCCATCACTCGCGCGCTCTTCGGAACCGCTTTATCGACCACCGCTAATTTCAACAATCTCATCGGCGTGCCGATGACGATCTTCACGCTCACCGACCGGCACAACGCCGTCGTGCTCGAATGCGGCACCAACACCCGCGGAGAAATTCCAAAGCTCGCACGCATCGTGGAGCCGGACGCCGCGATTGTCCTCAACGTCGATCTCGAACATAGCGAGGGCCTCGGCACTCTCGACGAGATCGCCGATGAGGAAGCGGCGCTGTTCTCAACCGCCAGACGTTATGCGGTCGCCTCAGCCGAAGAACCGCTCGTCCTCGCACGCATACCGAAACATCTGAAGCTAATCACGTTTGGCAAATCGCCCGATGCGACCGTGCGGCTTCGTGGCAGGATCGTAGGCGCTCGATCGCAGATCAAAATCGAAATTGCCCGCTCGTTCGTCTCCACCGGCGTCGAACCGTTTGTCGAAACCGAAATCGCTCTCCTGGGTGAAACTGCCGCGCTTAATTGTGCCGCCGCGATTGCAGCTCTCGCCGCGATACGCCCCAAGCCTTTCAACGCTCCCGAATTAGCCGCAATCGCCGCTGCGCTCGCCAGTGCAAAGCCAGTCGCCGGGCGCTTGTCGAGCTCCACCATTGGCGGCGTTATCGTGATCGACGACACCTATAACTCGAACCCGCGCTCGATTCGCGTTGCACTCAGCGCGGCGCGCGAGGTCGCGCATGGCCTCGGCGCGCGCCTCGTGATTGCGATGGGCGATATGCTCGAGTTGGGTGCGATGAGTGCGGCCGCGCACCATGACGCCATCCGCGACATCATGCGCGAACGGCCCGCCGCGTTCGTCGCCGTCGGCCCCGAAATGAGCGCCGGGCTCGCGACGGTCGCGGGCTCGAGCCTTCCCTCTGATGTTCTCGTCGCGCCCGATTCCGCCGCCGCCGCCGATCTCGTCGCCGGATTGGTCCGCGCCGGCGACGTCCTGCTGGTCAAAGGCTCCCGCGGAATCGCGATGGAACGAATCATCGCCGCTCTCGCCTGACTCGCGTTCAGAATCCGATCGCCATCCAGTAAAAGCCGTCGTTCGGAGCCTGGGTGCTGTCCGAGCCGGCGATGAAGGCCGATCGAAACGTACCTATCGTCCTGGTGTAACTGACGACATCTATTACCAACTTTGCGATATGCGCTCTCCCACGCGGATTCGCGAGCGTCGCCATCGCCCAGATGCACGCGTTGGGAAATGCCGTCGGCCAGGTCACCGCGTAGTTCGTATCGTCATCCAGACCCCCACCCGGAAACATCGCGCCCCACTCCAAAATCGCAACGATCGATCCGCGATTCACATCCGCGATCGGAATTGTCAGATATCCATTTCCCGAGATCGAACCCGCGAACGCGCCCATGAATGCCTGCAGGACGCCGATATTCCCGATGTTCACATCCTGGCGCTGCTTCAGGAACGCGGTTCGATTTGCAAGTTGCTGATGCGGCTGGTTGGAAATGCCGGTGCCGTTGAAGGTCGCGCCACTCGCCGCGCCCTCGACCGGGTCGGTCGCTTGAATTTGGTAAACCTCATTCGAGGTAAACTCCGCTGCGTCGATTAGTGTAGCCATTGACTACCTCAGAAAGTAAGGGTCCACGTGCCGCTGATACTCATTCCCGTCCCGAAGACTATCGGCGCGATCGTCTTGCGCGCGAGCATCGGAGTCGGCGCGGTTGTACCCGGCAAGCCCGCGCTCGCGTGATTCGCGAACAGCGCCAATTCCTGAATTGTTATTCCCAGCGCTCCCGTGTCAGCCCCGGTCAGGGACCAGTTGAACGTCACGCTCCCACTGCCGTCTTCGCTGTGGCTGTCGAGCGCCTTGTAGTATCCGGGCGCCGTCAGCGCCGTGTCGTTCACTGTGGGAGCCAACGAGCCCGATCCGAACCCGACTGCCGCCGCAAATTCGCCGGCGGTATCGCCTCCGAGGAGCGCCGCGAGCGCCGGTCTTCCCGCATTCACGAAAAGATTGCGCCCCTCGTAGGTCCACGCGACGCGACCTCGCTTCAGCAGTCGGATCCGCACAATTCCCGCCGGACTTTTCATCTTAACCTCCGTCCAAGACGGCCGCGCCGTTCATCAACAGGGCGCAATCCGCCACTTCGGGCTCGTTGACGCCATAGGTGATTCCGCTATGCCGATAGTGACTATCGTAAATGGGCATGATCGGACCGTACGCATCCACAATTGCCGCGGACACAATGGCTATAGCCAGTCCGCCGTCGCCAGGTACTCGAGCCGCGTCGATCTGGTATTGAACGATTCCTCCAAGCGTGAATTCGTCTGAGGGCGTCGGCCCCACATCAGACACCGGCGGCGTCACAAACCAAATCGAATCCAGCCATGCGCGCGCAGGCTTGAAAAAATTCACCGCCGCGGCCGCCGTCGATACCACCCCGCTCGCCACGCTCTGCCCGTCCACCAAGTCGATCATCACCCGAAAAACCGCCCAACCCTGGCTCGAAGGATAGCTCGCTCCGCCCCATCTCGATTGCCCTTCAAGCAGATTGACCTGCGTCCATCCGAGCGACGCTAGCGCCTGCTTCACCGCAAACGGGGTTCCGCGGAAGCGATGCAACGGCACGGCGCTCTTGAGCATTACGCGCTGCGCCGCCTCGGTAAGACTCTCGCCCGACACAATTCCGCCGGTCTCGATCAGGTTGTCGATGTCGATCAACAGATCGATATCGGAAAGCGCATCGACTCCAAGCGACACCGGCGCAACCAACTGCCACAGCGGCGACAGGATGTCGAACTGCCACGCGAGAAATGGCAATGCGCCCTCCGGCACCGAGTCGATCCGATAAACCAGGATCTGCGTCAGATCGAGCGCAGCCAGCCGCGCGATCAATTCCAGCAACGCCTGCGTGCGCGTATCGTTTATCGAGGGCGCCGCGGAAAGCTCAGGCATATCAGCTATGCTCCGTGCTGAACGCGGTCGTCAGCGTAATCGCAGTACAGTTCGCCCACTGCCCCACGCCGAGCGTCGTCAGCGCCGGCGACGAGAGCGTCACACCGTACACCCCCGCTACCGAAAGCGCCGCGATAACCTGGCTCGGCACGATGTCGCGCTGTATCTTCGCCGCCAGCTCGAGCGCGAGCTCCTGCGCCGCCGCACTCGCCGCCGCTATCGTCGCGGTCGGATCGGCGTCGGCATAAAGTGTTACCGTCGCGCTTATCTGGTAGTCGATTTCAGTCACCGCGAGCGCGTTCACCGTGTCGGTAAGCGGCCGCACGATGTCTGCGTTCAGCGCCGCCGCAACTTTTGCGAGCAGCAATCCGCTCGCTACCCCGGCGCTGTTCGGCGCCGCCGCGGGCTGCACACTGATCGGTCCGGTCAGCACGTATGCGTTCACTATTCCCGGCGCCGGACTCATGATCTGCGCGTCGATGATCGACGGATCGGCGCCGATCGCGAAAAACCGGTACGCGCCGACCGGTCCTGCGACGCTGAATTGATTGGGCGCCGCCTGGATTCGTGTCCGCAGATGATCGTCGGTCTCAGGAGCCGATCCACCTGCAGTCGTCGTCGTATTGCTAGCGCTCGCGATTAGCGCGCTCGGATTCAGCTGTACGCTCACCTGTCCGGCCAAGTAGCCGTTCGCGGCGGCTCCTGGAGCGGTCGCCAGGGCTGCGACACTCGCGGTCGTCGCGCCCGCCGCGATCGTGATTGCGGCGCCCGTCGCAAATGCAAAGTTCCCATCGTTGGTCCCAACCAGGGTTCCCGCCGCAATCGTAAACGGCACCGAGAGCGCGTTCGTCAGTGTGAATTGGATCGTAGTCGACGCGGGCTGCGACGCGAGCCGGCTCACGCCGAGCAGTTGACCGAGATAGTCAAGCATCGGAAACGACGCGAACGCCAGCAGATTCTGCTCCCCCGCATACTGAATCGCGTTTCGCACCAGCGACTCGCGATAAGCATAGAGATTGATCAGCAGGCGCTCGACTTGCGCCGGCGCAAGCGTGCGCCCCGATGCCGCCTCGAACTCGGCGATCATGTCGGCCAGGATCTTGTTCGGATCCAGGCCGTCGGCATCGTTCACGAATATCGGCGGTGGCAGCGACGGAATTCCTGCGCCCATCAACTCATCCTTTCATCGCCATCGGCGCGGCCCAGCGTCAGGCCGCCGCTCCCGGGATTGTCACGATCGTGATTTGCGCTGGCGATGGTGCGCCGCCGAGCTTCAGTTGCCACGTGAGCGTCACATCAAGATGCGCCCCCGACTGCGTGCTCCCATCGTTCACCGGTTGCGCCGTTACCGAAATCAGATTCACCCGCGGCTCCCACGTGGTGATTGCCGAGGTCAGCTCACGCACGATCGCCGGCAGCGCTTCGTCGATCGGAAAATCGATATATCGCCAGATGTCCGAGCCAAACGTCGGCCGAAGTGGATCGCTACCGCGCGGCGTCGTCACGATGATCCCCAGACACTGCTCGACGTCCGCAATCCCCTGTACCACCCCGCCAATCGTGCCGAGCTCCAGCGACCAGTCCGCCGACGTGATGTCCGCGAGCGTTATTGCTCCTGCCGGCATCGCTTACCCTGCCAACACGTCGGCGCTCGCCGTCACGATCGTTCCCGTCTGATTGCCAACCTGAACCGTGTCGCCCAACCGCGCGACTCCTGCCAGTTGACCGGTTCCAAGCCTCACCTGTCCGGCAGCCCTGATGATGACGTCGCCGTTAGAATCGATCTGCATCTGCGCACCGTTCGCGGTAACGTTGAACGCCGCACCCTGCGGAAGGCTCACGGTCAGAATGTGCTCGGTGCCGTCGTATTTGATCTCGCCCTGGTCCTGAAACTTCAGATCGAGCAGATGGACATGAGCGTCGTACTTGAGTTCCGTGGTGTCCTGGAAAAGGAGATCGAGAACGTGTGCCGCGCGATCGTAGTCGATGCTGGTGCCATCCTGGAACCCGAGATGAAACTTGTCGGCGCTGTTCACCGGCGTCAAGTCCGCGTCTGAATAAATCGCGCCCAGCACCGCGCCTGCTTCGTCCCGCAAATCCATCAGACAAACGACTTGCTCTCCGACGTCCGGAATCCAGTAAGCTTTGTCGTTCTGCGTCTTCGCGAAAACCACCGGCAGCCACCAACTGATCACTTCGTCGTAATCCGGAAACACCACGCGGACCTTCGCGTGCGCGGCATCCTGCTGCTGCACGATCCCAACCCGAAACGCCGGATTCTGCGCGAAAAATCTTTCGCGATATTCAATGAGCTGATTCATGATTCGTTCCCTTCACCTATCTTCGCCATCAGACCGGAGCAAAATACCGTCCGCGGGATTTTGCGATTGAATGGAATGGACACTGGGTGCAGGGGTCACCCCTGCCGCCCCGCGCGTAGCGGTCTTTCTTTTGCGCTGCGACACTTTAATCAACCCGGCGCGCCTCGATCGCAGTCGTGTATCCGCTCGCACGCGCGACCCGATGCCGCGCCGTTTCAATCAGATACGCTCCGTCAAGCGCGCCCCATCCGGATATCTCCACTTGGTTTCCCGCCACCAGCATCACGTTCCCCGGACCCTCGATCGACGCATCGACGAACACCATGTTGTGCAGATGAAGCGCCGCTTGGGCCTTCACCAGGGCCTGCTGTGCGTTTTCCGAACGCGTTACGATCTTGAGCGTGTCCGTCGTCGGGACCAGCGGAATCGCTGTCACGGTCTGAGTGATCAACTGCTTGGTGTCAGGATCGAAGTAAGCCACTTCCGCGCCGCTGTAAATTCGCCGCGTCCGGTTGCGAAACGAGAACCCTGTCGTGTCCGGCCGTGTGATCACGACCAGCGGGATTACCGCTTCCAGAGCCGTCCGCGCGTAAAAGACCATCTGCGCGCCGCGCACCGTGAAGTCAAAACCGTGCTCGATTGCAAGGCGCTTCAGAAATCCGAGATCCGTTTCGCGGCGTTGGGTTACGCGCGCAAACACTACGTCGCTCTCGATGGCCGAGGGCGCCGTCACCAGGCTGAGTCCATACTTGGACGCGATTTGCCCGGCGATATCCACGATGCTCTGACCCTCGTAGGCCATCGTATTTGGCGTGCGCATCGCTGGTGTGATGTACGCGCTCAGGCATCTGAGTCGCATCACATCCGGTGGCCCGTCGAACTCCAGTTCGTCGACCTGGAAGGACCCGCAATCCAGTAGTGCTTCGCCGGAGTAGCCAATCTGCAGACTGAGTATGTTTCCCAGTCCCGGATACCATGGCCCTTGCCACTTTTTCGCGTGATCTTCCAGCTCTACCTCAAACTCGCCCGACGCCTCACCAAGCCGGTCCACATAGCTAATCGCAAGTACCATGTGCGATATATCCGTAGTGATGTTCACACCCTCGTAGGTAAGCACCCACTGCGGCGCGCGAACGGAATGCAATACTGCGGCAGCCATCTACACGCCCACCGGCCGCGGCATTTTCCACGGCGGTAAATCTGCGCTCACCACCGTGCTCTTCTGGACGATAGGCACCGCGATAGCTATTCCCGCGTCAAATACCGGTTCGATCGCAACATCCGGATTAGCCATTATGATCGGGCTATAGTCAGTCGGATCGCCGTAGTATCGCCACGCAAGCAAATCCCACCGCTCACCCGCTTTGGTGATATGAAGTATGTATTGCGTCCCCTGCGTCATGGTGCGGCGCTCCTTACTATCACCGAGACTGGTACGTCGTTTGCCTCGAGGTTCGGTCCAGTCGTGCCCGTCGCAGGAGATACACTAAGTAATGCCGATATCCCCGGGATCGGCGCCGAGCCGCCGCTCGAACTCGCCGCCGGCATGATTCCCAGCGGCACAAAATCCGGGATCGGCGATGACCCTGCGAACAACTCGGATTCCACCGCCCATTCCTTGAGCGCGAGCGCGGCTGTAATCGCGATCGGAGCACCGTGTGCCGAAAGTTGCTGCGATCTCATTGATATGGATTCGATTACGAAAAACCCTCGAAAACCGCCGTCGCCAAAAACCAGCGGCAACGCGAGATGCGCCGCCGCCGTCGCGCGCAGCAGCGCCAGCTTCGCGGCCGGGTCGGTGAACGATGAATGCAGCCGCAATTCAAATTTCAGGCGCTCGAGATCGTTGCCTACCCATTGCAGCCGCGGCTTGCTCTCGACCACTCGATGCTCGGCGAAATCGTATGCCCGGCTCGATTCGTAGCCCTCAGGCGAGCCGACTACTTCGAACGGAATTTCACCCAACGTTGCGAACAATGGTGCTGCCTCTCACTTAAAACTGCGCGCGTTCGCGCCGCACCGACTCTCGTTTCAATTGATCGAACAATTCCTCGCGATGCAGTCTCAGCGCGCCGGCTACTTGACGCTCAACATCGCCGGGCTCGCCCGCATTGATAACCACTGTCGGAGTCGAGTTGATCGTTATCGCCCCAGGCGTGCTCCTCGACTCCTGCCCATATACGCCGCGCATGGGCTCCGCAAATTCCGGCCGCGAAAGACTCGCCGGCGCAACTATCGTGCCTCTCGCCCCGTTCCATCCGCGCCCTCTCGACCCCGACATATACTTTTCAGTCGAAGTTAGTATTCGGTCGACATTGAACGAGGCACGACTCCGCTCGAAGCGCGGACCAGGCCCGCGTGATGATTCTTCGCCTTCCGTTGAGAGTCGGCCGACAAGGCCAAGCGCGCGATCTGCCCGCCCCGCAAGGTCACCCCATGAGAGCGTGACGTTCGAACTTCGCTTGCCATCCGGACCCTCCAGACGTTCTCTGCTTCCGATCCCCCTCAGCGCTTGTATGCGAGAGGCCGACTGCTGAACGGCCCGGAAAAATCTGCCGCGAGCATCGACTGTAGAATCCATTTCCGGCCCGCCGATCTCCGACATCTCGCCGGTCGCTCTCACGCTTAAGCTTTCCGATCCGCGCAGAAAGCGCCTGCCCTCTCCGACTCGTGCCGCGTCGAGTGCCTTGAGGTTCGATGCAAACCTCTGAAGCGCCACCATCGCATCCGCAGCTTGAAACGCGCTCCCACCTTCACTTGGCCACGCCGGATCTTCCAGATGGCTCTGAGAGCCACCTCGCATCGACTCCATCTCGGCGGGCGTCGCGGTTCTCGTAACCAGTCCGTACGCGGCAAGGGGAATTTGCTGTCGCGCGATCTTTGCCAGCCGATCGGTCGCCCGAGCGACCTCGATACTTGCGCGTACGAAGCCGGCCACCTGGCTAAGTGCGTCGTGCCCTCCCGCCAACGCCGATTCACCAGGGCCGCGCTTCATGATGTCCGCCTTGGATCGCTCCGTCTTTTTCATAATCCATCTCGATACCGCGACTTCGCTCGGCGCTAACCAGGCCGCGCCGTATTGCGCTCGAAGGGCCGGCGCTGCGAGGTTGCCGCTTCAACGCGTAGCAATCGTCCCGCGAGTTCCTTTCCGTTCATCGAACGCAAAGCCACCGCCGCGTCGTCTTCGTTGCGCATCTCGACGAATCCAAAACCGCGCGAGCGCCCGTCGTAGCGATCGCGCACAATCTCGGCGCGTTCCACACTACCCACGTCCGCGAATGCCGCGCGCAGATCGTTGTCGCCCAGCGAAAAACTCAAATTACCTACGAATAGTCTCACACCCATCGCTTCACCGTGTTCGCGTGACTCATTGGTTCACGCATTTCGCAATAGTCAATCGAATTACTACTCACCTATCGTTCCCTCCGCCGCGTTCGATGCGCATCCGTTCATATTCCGCGACCGCATCGAGCCAGTACGACAGCTCCGCAAAATCCATCTCGGCTAGCTCTCCGGCTGAGAATCCGGATTGGACGAGGCCTGCGAAGCTCGCTGCGGAGGGCGCTCGAAATTTTCGCCGATCACCTCCGCCTGCAACGCCATCACATCGCCAAGTTCCATCTCCAGCACGTCTTCGTAGACGATCTTGCGACCATCGATCCGCGCGAGTTCCGCGATCAGCGCGAATACCACCGCACTCGCGTCTCCGCCGGCCACTGCCCGTTGCGCTCGCATCAAGTCGCGCCCCACACCCGTGCGAACTTCTGCCCGCGCTCCCGACGGCAGCTCGATCGTCTTCGTCTCTCGCTCTTCCAGAGCCTCCGCGCCGCCGATTCGCACTCCGTTCACCGTAACTTCGTCGGTCTTCATAGCGCATCGCTCCATGCCGCGATTTCGCGGCCAGGCACGGTCATCCGCCGATATTCGATCGGAAATTACTCAGTTGATCGACACCTCCCACGACGTAGATATTTGCGAACACGTCGTACAAATAAATTTGCACCCCAGCGACGTATAGTTCGCAGTGATACACACTTACGCGCGACGTCGTTTCGACCATGTGATGCTGCCGGAAGCTGGGGCTCCCCGCGTCCTTGAATACTCCCGTCATTAGGTAAACGACCGGAAGTTGGGAACTGCGCCCCTGGCTTGTGTATTGCTCCAGACTTCCGCGGGCCTGAAAGTTATGCGTGGTGAATGGGCTCGTCGACATCGAAAGCGTGTCCGCGTCGAACGACGACCACTTGATTCGCGACTCGAGCTTTTCGACTCCCGCCCACAGCTCAGCGGTGCCCGCCATGCCCAGTCCCTTGTAGTCGATCATCTTGTGCTTGGGATGCGGTATTTCAATTTCTTCGGCTCGCCCCAGCAGCCCGACACCGTCGATGTAGATATTTGCATTAGTCAGTGAGTTGATCTGGATATTCATTCTTTTCCTCTGGCGTCCGGGCCGACTAGGCGGTCGCTCCTGCCGCGGCGGTTATAGGACTGGTCTGTCCGAGTTCCGCGAGCAGGCTCACATCGATGAACGCCTGGAAGGTAATCCTTTCCGTGGGTGGCGGCGGCATCACGTCGATATCGAAGACCAACTGGCCGGCCGCAATTTGCGCGCTTGGATTCTCGGCCGGGTTGAAGCTGGCCGATCCATCCACCAGCGCCCCGCGCTGGATTAGCGATCTGATGAATGCATTCGCACTCGCCAGGATCGTGTCGATCAGCGCGTTCGAGATCGGCTGATCGATGAACTGCAACATCGCAAGTTCCACCGACTCTTCGATCACGTCCATCGTGCGCCGCACCGAAATGAAATTGGCCGGCGTGGTCGACAGCGGATACGCCGCGCTCCGGTTTCCCCACACCCGGAGCCCGCTGCCGAAGGCGTTGAACACCGTTACGATTCCGGCCGCGTTCAGGTTGTTCACGTCCGACGACGGATCCAGTATCGAGGCGTAGAGCTGAACGTCCGGACCGAGGATGCCGTTTACTTGCATGTTCGACGGCGACCACCAATAGCCATTGGCGAGATCGCGCGCGGCGATCGCGCCGGCTACCCACTGCGAGTAAGGCGCCACCGCGTTTGCGTTGAGCTGCGTCGTTACCGGAGTTCCCGAAGTGCTGAGCGTCACACCGGTTGGGACTATTCCGGTGTCGAAGAAAGTTTCCTGCGGGTAACACAGAATGACGCGGCTGTCGGTGGAAGCGAACCCATTGCCCACCACCGCGCGGTTTGCGATCGCCGCCGCCGCCGAGGTCGACGGCGGCGAGTCGACCAGCGCCATCGCTCGAATCTTGTCCGCCGCCGCTCCCAGCGCCGTGGCCACCGATGCGTCCTGCGCGTAGCCCGGAGCGATCAGTAGCTTCGGAAAGAATCCCATCGTTCCGAAAGTCGTCAGAAACGCCTGGATGCCGGTGAACACCCCGCCGGTCACCGCGCCGACGACGTCGGCGTCCGACACCTTCGACGGGTCCGCATAGTTGAACGCAATCAGAACGCTGGCGCCGGCTGTGATGTGACCGCCCGATCCAGTCGGCACTATACTGATCACGCCGTTGATTGCATCGAGCGTATAGTCAGTCCCGGCGATGTAGGTAGTGCCCGCCGGGTTGCTGGTTACTACTACACTCGATACTCCCATGTGGCCGAGGTTGATTGCTCCATTCGCATTGAAGGTGAATGCGGTCGCTGCAATCGCAGTGAAATGCCGAGTCGCGTCGAACACATTCACCACGATGGCCTGTCCACTGCCCTGCGCCTGAATCGCGGCGAGCGCGTAGGGAATCGTGTAGCCGCGGATAATTGGTCCGAAGTTCGCCGCATCGAGCGCCGAGGAAACCAGCGTCGGCGTATTGGGCGCCACCGCGACCGCAGGTGCGGTGACCGCCCACGAAGGAGCGCTCCCCACCAGCCCAATCACCGCTGACTTCACGACGCTTACTGCGACCGATCCATTCGGTACTTCGATTACTTCAATCCCGTGCAAGAAACTGGCTGGCATGTATCACCTATTACTCAGTTGAGTCGTATGAACTAGTTAGTCGGCGCACTTTGATTCGTAGTTGCTATTGCCTGGTCGGCGTATGCGTACGCGATCTGGACTGTTTCGCCCGGTAAGAGCGCATTGCCGTCTCTTGCCACGATAATTCCGTCGGCTCGGTCCACGGTGAAGTCGGTACCTTCGACAAGCAGTGCTCCGCCGGGTCCGGTGACGATCACCGCGAATACGTTTCCGTGAGGAAGTTGAACGTTTCCGTTGGAGTCGAATGTGTAGGCGGCCGCGCCGACTGCGATCGAGGTCAGGCCGCCTTCTTCCAACGCGATGCCTTTGATGAAGAGCGGGAAATTTTCCGGCGGCGAGCCTTCGACCGCCATCGTGGTGAGCGCGAACGTCGATGCGTAAGTCCAGACGCCGCCTTGCTTGTCGCGCTTCAGGAATTTCTCGCGCAGCGGGTACATCTTGCGGCATCCCGCGATTTGAAATCCGGTCAGAGCGGTGCGGATGCTTTCGATGATCGAGTAGGCGCCGGGGCTCGGCCCGGACGCATCGCCACCCACCGCCCATCCGAGATCGCGCATCATCACCGCCACTTCGAACTCGAGCTTGCGTTCCTGGATGACGGCGGCGGTGTCGAGCAGGTCGCCGTATTGCGCGCCCTTGTAGATCACGAGCGCCGCGCCGACGCGATGGGTCATGCGCCAGGTCTCGGGACGGTCGGGATAGTGCGCGATTTCGATCGCGGTAATTTGCGATCGCAGTTGCGCGACGATTGCGGCTTCGATAGTCGCGATGTCGAGCGGGGTCGGCGGCGCGAAGGTAGTGCCGGCCCATGGCGAGTCGAGCATGACACCCATCTCAGTAGCCCTTCAGTTTGCGGCGATTGAACACGCGTTTGGGTCCATCGACGGTTTCGACCGCTTTGGCATTCGCCGGTTCCTGACCGTCGGCGGAGAGGCCGAGGGTGAGGTCGCCCGACGCAACCTTCGCGAGCATCGCGATCGCGTCTTCGTAACGCTTGCGCGCGTCTTCGAGGTCGTGCAGCGGCCGCAGCGACTGCATCCGGTACATCGCGATATCGGTCGCGAGCCGGTTGAGCACCGCGGGCGGATCGGTCAGCGGGAGCGTGAAGCGCCCTTCGATATATCCGTCGATTTCCGCAGATGCGTCGCCGAGCGCTTGCGTGATCGGCGCTGTATTTACGGTAGTTGCGGTTGGATCTTCATTAGTCAGTTGGACGAGATCGCGATTAGGGTATCGATTAATCACATCCTGGGCGGTCGCGTAACTCACTGGATTGGCCTCATATACTCACTTGATGCTGAGAGGTCTCTCCGCGGGTGCGAGACTGGTTGTCTGCACCCGCGAAGAGTCGGTCCGAACTCCGGCGCCGCGAGCAGGAGGGGGACCCGCGGCAAGCCGGATCATAGAGACGGGTTTCATCGCCATGCCCCTTTAGGCCAGGAACTCGCTGACTATGAGGTCCGCGCTGTTGCGCCAGATGTTCGAGGTTGAGACCGATGCGCTGGCGCCGGTTCCGGCCATGAACTCCGAATTCAGAAGTTGGCGCGCGACTTCTTCGAGCGCGGGCGGGACCAGCAGGTAGACGCCGGTGCGGCTCGACAATGCGCCGAAGGGCTGTCCGGCGTCGGTCTTGAACGCGCGCATCGCGGCGCGCACCGCACCGTAGTTCGCGGGATTGCTGAGATCGGTGTTGCTTGCGTACGCGAGCTGCCAGAGCCCGACTCCGGTGTTTGCGCGCCCGTCGACGCCGTAACGGAACTCGCGCCGGTTGAAGACCGCTTCGTCGGTCACCGTGTTCATCCGGGTGACGGCGTATTCGCGGCGGAGCTGAAAGATGAACGGGCGGATCACCCGCGACGCGTCGAGCAAGTACCAGTAAGGTCCCGAGCCGGTGGTGTTGATATTGGCCGCCGTGGTCCCCGCCTGGCCCATCAGGCCGACCGGATGGCTGGCGGAAAAGAACGGCACCCCGTCGAAGCCGACGACATCGGTGGGATTTACGACCGCGTCTTTGATCATCGCGAAGAGCAGCATGTCGGGATGAACCTTGGTGTCCCATCCGAGCTGCTCGATGATCGGCTCGTAGGCGCCGTAGGTATCGTCTTCGATATCGTTGCGATCGATCGCCACGGTGTCTTCGAAATTTTTATTGACGATCGTGTATGCGTGGGTCTCGAGCGCCTGCACGACGCGATCGCCGAGCCATTCGCGGAACTTGGTCGTCCGCCCGAGCCATGGATAGGTAGTCTGGCGCGAGGCGGAGCGCACCACTGAGGTTATCTGTTCGTAGTACGACGGTGGCTTCTCGAATCCACGCTGGAAAACTACGTCGAAGCCGGTGAACAACGCGGTCAGATTCGCAGCACTGATTTCCATCTAATTTGATCCTCTAAATGAAGTCATCGTGATTCGTTACGCGGTCACGGTTGCCTGATGCCAGAAATCGACCCACACCTGCCCGCTCGGATCGATCGCAACCACCTGTCCGGCGGCCGCGTATTGCTGCACCGATGCGCCGCTTGCGCGATCGGCCGCGGTGACGGTGTTGTCGTCGAGCGCAAAGCAGGTGAGTCCGACCTGCGCAGCGCCGACCGATCCGTCGGTCGAGTACATGAAGACGCCCTTGCGCGCGGTGATCGAAATCGCGCCGGCGGCGCCCGGGTTGTTGATCGCGTTCTGGCCGGGGATGCCGCTCTTCACATACTCGGCGCGGCCGATCACCTTGAGCGCGTTGGCCGTGGTGGTAGTCGCGGAGGCCGGAACGGCGTTGCCCGCACTGTTGAGCGCGACGATGCTGCCTAAGTAAACGTTGGTGTTGGCCTCGACCGGATACACGCGCATCCTGCCGCCATCGGCCATCTCGGGCGTGTTACGGGAATTGGTTAGAGCCGCCATCTTTTCACCTTGTCGATTTCGATTCGATTAGTCCTGATTGTCGTTCAGGGAATCGGGGTTGCGGAATTCCGCGCTGCGGCCATCGGCATCGGCGCGCTCGAGCTTGAGAAAATCGGCGCGTCCGCGTTTGCGTTGAATAAATTCCGAATGCTTGAGTCCGAGCTGCGCGCAAATGACCAGTTCGGCCGCGCTGAGCATCCCGAGCCGTCGTTCGACGGGAGGCTCGCCGCCCAGTCCCAAATCGCCGCCCAGGATCGACGGCTGCCGTTTCGCGAACGCGGCGAAGGCGCGCGGGTCCGCGGCGCAGTAGCTGATTGCCCACTCGCGCTGTGCGGGCACGATTTTTCCGGCGCGAATCGCGTCTTCGACGGTGTGCGCCGCGCGCTCACGCGCGCGCTCCAGTTTGAGCGCGTTGAGCTCGGTAAGGGCGCGCTCGAATTCCGCGATCGCCACGTAATGCGCCGGGTCGTGCGCATGCGCTCCGGCCGCGAGCTGCGGGGCTCGTGACGCCGCGCATATTTCGCGAACTCTCGCGATCATGGCGGCGCCCGACGCGTCCGCGTCGAGACCGAGCAACTCGCGCAGTTCCTGAATTTCATTGCTTGGAACTTCCATCGTCACTTCCTTGACGGCCGCCGTTTCAGCGGCCGCAATTGCGGTCAAATGCAAATTTGGATTGTTGGTCAGACCGGCCCGCAAGAGACGGGTAACCGCGCCATTTTTTGGATCGAACTGGAATACCGGCGACACGTAGCGATACTCGCGCGCGACGATCGAATCGGCCGCGCGCGCGGTCCATTCGACCCGCCCCCAGAGCGCTCCGTCGCGCACCGCAAGCTCGCGAATCCATCCCGCGGCCGGCGCCGGGCGGCCTTCGGGCGCGCCGAAATCGGTCGCATGGTCGTAGTCGATCGGCAGGCCCGCATTCATCTGCAGCGCCTCGGTGGATTCGATAACCGCGTCCGGATCGTCGAGCCGAAATGGTCCGCGGCCGTCGCGTCCGAAAAAGATCCCGGCCGGGAGCAGCTCGATCCATTCCGGCGCCGACGGATCGGATTGGTCGGCTCCGGGATTCTTTTGAGAGGCGGGCGCACCGGCGGTATCGATCACGAACGAAGGAATCAGTTTGCCCGCCCGCGTATCGCGCTCACCGCCGGTGCGTGTAATGAGGTCTTCCATCGAGGGGCATTGTGCGCCGCGATCGCGGAAGCCATAAGGCTGAACAGTTCATCCCTGAACTTTCGTGGCGATCCGGAAGATTAACGTTGCTAATGGGACGCCGCGGGCCTACGCGGAGAGGGAGAATCGATGCGCGTGTTGACTGAATGTCAGCAGGGCGTGGTGATGGCGAGCGTCGAAAAAGATCCGGGTTCTTCGCTGCGCTCAGAATGACATAAGGAAAGCGCACGCGTGCGATGCGTGCTTTGCGAACGACGCGTGCAAACCTAACCCCTAACCCCTTCCCCTAGTGGAAGGGGAACAATCGTAAGAGAGGGCGCGGAGTCTGTTAGGGACTGAAAAACTCACAAGCGAAAAAAGAGAGGCGGCTGTTCGGCCGCCCCTCTTTGCGCGCGATTTGATTCGGCGCGCGCTTAGCGCGCCTGCCCGGCAACGATCATTTCGATATTCCGATCAGGCTCACCCTTATCTTCGGATGTTTCTTATCGTTGCTCTTGAAATTGAGCTTGTCATCCGTGGTGCCCTTTTTGCTCGGCGCGAAGGTGATTATCACGGTGCTTTGCGCGCTCGGCTCGACCGTGAAAGCGCTGCCGCTAAAGATCGAGAATGGCGGATTATGCTTGGGCCCGGTTATGGTCACATTGAGCGGACTCGAGCCGGTATTGCCGACCACGAATTCTCCGTCCACTGCCGCGTCGCCGGTGGTCTTCAGCTTTAGTTTGCGCGGCTCAACCGTGATATGCGGCGGCACTCCGGTTGGAGTCATGGTTGGAGTCGCCGTCGCCGTGTGAGTTGCCGTTGCGGTCGCAGTCGCGGTTGCGGTCGGTGTTACCGATCCAGTCGACGTTGCAGTTGCCGTCGCCGTTCTGGTCGCCGTTGCAGTCGCGGTCGGCGTAACCGATCCAGTTGATGTCGCGGTCGCAGTCGCCGTCCTGGACGCAGTTGCGGTTGCAGTCGGCGTGACCGATCCAGTCGACGTTGCAGTTGCTGTCGCCGTTCTGGACGCAGTTGCAGTCGCCGTCGGCGTTGCCGATCCAGTCGATGTCGCGGTTGCTGTCGCCGTCCTGCTTGCGGTTGCAGTCGCCGTCGGCGTTGCCGATCCGGTCGACGTCGCGGTTGCGGTCGCACTCCTGGTTGCAGTCGCAGTTGCGGTCGGCGTCGCCGATCCGGTCGATGTCGCGGTTGCTGTCGCCGTCTTGGTTGCGGTTGCAGTAGCCGTCGGCGTTGCTGATCCAGTCGATGTCGCAGTTGCTGTCGCCGTCCTGCTTGCGGTTGCAGTCGAGGTCGCGGTTGCTGTCGCCGTCCTGGACGCGGTCGCCGTTGCAGATGCGGTCGCCGTTACAGTCGCGGTCGGGGTTGGCGTCGGCGTCACGCCGGTCGAGGTCGGAGATGCAGTCGGGGTTGGGAACGGGGTCGGACAGGTGCTCCCGGTCGGATCGATCACGGTCAGGAATGCGTTGGTCGAGCTATGATTGTTGCCCTTGTTTTTGAACTGGAACGCATTGGGCGTGATCGGAAAGTCAGTTGAATAGGTGAGTCCCGCCACCACGATGTTCCCGTTCGAGTCGACCGCGAGACCTCCACCGATATCGGCTAACCCGGACCCGCCTAACAGGGTCGAAAAAACCAGCTCGTTCGCAAGCGTACTCTGCGAGGTATCGAGCTCGCTGGCGAAGGCCACCAGCGGGACGATATTGGAGAAATTGCCGATGCCGAGGCCGGCGCTCTGATTGTCATCGAGACGGAACGGGGTGTTGCAGGCTTTCGCGTTGTTGCTGAGCGGGAAATCATGTCCCGCGCTGGTGCCGCTGGTGGTGGCGCCGGTAAGGTAGATCTTACTGCCGAGCACTTTCAGATCGATGCCTGCGTCTCCGAATCCGAGCGAACCGGTTGCGGTAAACGGCGGTGGCACGGTCACCCTGACGCCGCATCCACCGAAATAGGTGGCATATTGAACCTGAGCCGAACCGGCGTTGGCCGTCTTTAGTTGCATCGCGAAGACAGCCGTGGCCGGAGGATTCGCGGTGTTATCGGGGGAGCAATCGGTATGGCTTCCGGCTTCGTTGTGAGATTGGAAGGAAGTGCCGGTGTTGCCGGGGATGCCGCGAAAGTCGAGCGATGCGGTCAGACCGCTCACCCAGATGCCGGTAGTAGGATCGACGATGATTCCATCGCCGATGTCGCCGACGTTGATCGTAATCTTTTGCGATATCGGGGAAGTGATGGTGATGGTGCCGCTCGCGCCGGTGCCGCCAAGGTAGGTGGCGTAGATCAGCGAAGCGGCTCCCGTATTGTTCGGGTTGAATTCAGCGACGAAGGCGTTGCTGGTCGGCGGAGATTGCACATTGCCGTCATAGGTAGTGAATGCGGCGTTCTTGGTCGTCAAGTCGCTCGAGAATGTCGCGCCGGTGATGTAGCCGTTACCGCTCCCGTCAACCGCGACGGCGATCCCGGCATCCGCGTTCGTGCCGTTGCCGCTCCCGCCATAGTAGGTAGCGTAGTCGAGTTTCGAAGCGTCAGGATGCAACACGATAAAAGTCGCGTTGCTCTTGCCGCCGGTGGCCAGCAGATCCGTTTGGAATGCAGTCGCAGCGGTGACCGGCCATCCCTGGGCGGCCGTGCTTTGGGTCGAGCCCGATATGTAGGCCTGGCAGGTAGTGGTCCCGCATCCGGCCGGGTACAGGACGACGCGGGACTCGGTGGCGTTTTCGGAACCGGGGATATAGCAGGAAAAAATCAGCGAGTCGCCGTTCGACGCCACTTTGCTTACGAAGCCGACGTTGGTGCTCGCGGCGCCGCCGTTATTCTTTCCGGTGGTGCCGAACGTTCCGCACGAGGCGACCCCGGGAAAATCCGGCCCGCTCGAATTTGCGTTGCCCGAGTAGGTCTGCCCGACGATGAACGCCTGTCCGCTGGCGTCCACCGCGATACCGAATGCCAGGTCGCCGTCTCCGGTGCCCTGCGCGGTGGTGTTACCCTCGGCGCCGATATAGGTCGAGTAGGCAAGCGACGCCGCGCCTGCCGCGGTGGTGTCAAATTTCGAGACATAGGCGTTGGGATTCTGATTCGGCGTCGAGCCCACGCCCGCGCTGCCGAGCGTGGTCTGGAACGCGCCCGCGGAAGTCGGAAAATTAGTCGAGTATACGGTGCCGGTTACGTAGGCATGATTGGTCGAGTCGAGCGCGACGTCCAATCCAGTGTCCGCAACCGTGATCGCATTCCCGCCGGTCACTCCGCCGAATTGCTCGAGGTTCACCGGGCCCTGGTTCTGCGCGCCGCCGCCCAGGAAGGTCGAGTAAATCAGGATCGATGCCACCGGATCGATCACCAGCTCGCGCGAATGGTCGTACGCGGCGAGCTGAATCGCGACCTCGCGTCGTCGCACGCCCTTTTCGATCGTGGATGCCTTCGACAGCGCGAACGAGCCCGCGACGGAAGTGCGGCTGCCGTCGTGGTTGCGCTGATAGATGCTCGGCTTGCGCATCGCCACCACGCCGGCCGGCGTCAAAATTTGCAGATTGCCGTCCTTGTCGATCAACGTATCAGCGTTACCTTCGATCCCAAGTTTGATTCGCGACGCGTCCGCGTGCGGCGCCGCCACGATGTCGTCCTCGAGCGTGTCGCCGACTCCATAATGGATCACGTCAACGCCCGGATAGACGCCCGCGAATTTCACCCGCGAGTAAGTTGGAATGTTCCTATGCCAGTGCGACTGATCGCCGATCAGATAGTTGATTCGCCCCGGCAGCGGTTCCAGGCCTGTGACCTTCGGATGAGGATTCGCGCCGACCATCCGGATTCGCACCGCCGATTCGACCAGCTTCTCAGCCTGCAGTTTCGAGCTCGCGAGCAGCGGGCTTTTGTGAATCGTCCCGCCGACCATCGAGATGACCGTCGCATCGTCGGTGAGGTACATCGAGTATCGTCCCGAGCGTGAGAGATAGCGGACGCTGGGATCGGTCTGGCCGCGATTCGCCTCGAAGTAAGTCGGCATCGAGGCAATCATGCCCTTGGCCTTCGCGATCTCCTCGGCCTGGATCGCAGCGCTATCGGCAGCCGAATCGGAAGCCGCGCTTTGCACGTTCGCGGCTGCGATTTGTGATTTGAATTTCGCCGGACTCGATGAAGCAACTACGATTGCGACCACCGCAGTCGCCGCGACAACCATCGACCCGAGCGTGATCCGCGCGTGGCGCGAAACCGAAGAAGTCCCCCTGGCCATGAAACGATCCTCCCCTCGAGAAAAACGCCTCGACCGTCTATGACCTCATAGCGAAGACGCCGAAAGTGGCGCGGCGGGCGCCGGGATTCCCCCAAATCAGGTATGTGGTCAGATGATCGCGGACAGGGGAATGAGTACCATCATGCGCGTTTTGGCGCAAGGAAAAACACTGTAGCAAATAGAATCACATCCACGCGCTTCTTACTGCCCGGTACCCTTGAGCTTCACTACCACCGTCCGATGCTTCGGGTCGCTGCTGGTTATATTGACCGTAGCCTTCACCAATCCCGCTGAAATAGGCACAAATTGAATCGTCACCGCTTGCGAACCCTTCGGAGCGACGCTGAACATTCCGCCCCCGCTACTGACCGGGAATGGCGCCCCGGGCATCGCGACCGCGCCGGTCAGCGCGACGGTGCCCGCATTTTTGATTTGCACCGTATGCTTCGTCGACGTACTGCCGACGCGCACCTTTCCGAAATTGATCGACTTGGGCTTGAGCTTGAGTTTTCCCCCGATGCGCGGTGTCTGCGTGGCGGTGGGTGTCTCGGTCGCAGTCAGCGTGGCGGATGCGGTCGCGGTCGGAGTGGCGGTCGCAGTCGGCGATACCGATGCGGTCGGCGTCGCGGTCGCAGTCGCAGTCGCGGTGGCCGTGGGAGTCGGCAGCGGGACGACTTGGTCGTACTCGAGGATCCGGTTGTTCGCGGAGTCGGCGACATAGAGATCGATCGACGCGTCGACGGCCACTGCGGCGGGCATGCAGAGGCTGTCCGCGCCGAGTCCGAGCACGTCAGCCGGCTCGATTCCTCGATTGCATCCCGAAGTCGTGAAACTGCCCGCATCGCCCTGCCCTATCGCCATCGCGGCGGCCGGATCCGATCCGAATGGCGCCGCGTACTCGAGCACCCGATCGTTGTTCACGTCGGCGACATACAGATCGCCGAGCACGTCGAGCGTGAGTCCCGCCGGCGCGCACAATGTCGCCGCGCCCGGTTCCGGCGCACCGCGATTGCATCCCGAAGCAGTGAAATCGTCACCCTGCCCGAACACCCGCACGGCACTCTGCGAGCCGGTCAGCGGCGCGTCGATTTCCAGCAGGCGGCTGTTGCCGGAATCAGCGACGAACAGATCGCCGCTCGCGTCGAGCGCGAGACCGCCCGGATTGCACATTCCATGATCGCTCGGCGCCGGATTCCCGCCCTGCCCATTGGCGCAGATCGCGTCAGTAAAATCCGACACTCCACTTTGCCCGTATGCGCGGTTCGCGATCGCATCTGAATTGACCGGCGGATTATGCGGCGGCGCGAATTCGAGCACCCGGCTGTTGTCTCCGTCGGCTATATAGATGTTGCGCCCAATGTCGACCGCGACCGCCAACGGATTGCATAGCGTCGTCGCACCGACCGATTTGAGATTGCAGGTCCGGCTGGTGAAGCTTCCCGCCTGCCCATAAACGAAGTCAGCGATTCCGTCGCCGGCGCCCGGCTCGCCGCTGCTCGGGTCGAACGGCGTGTTGTAGACCAGCACGCGATTGTTCTCCGCGTCCGCGACGTAGAGATTTCCGGCTGCATCGACGCTCACCCCGCGCGGCCCGCACAGGCTGTCCGCGCCAAGCCCGGACACGTCGATAGCCGCGATCCCGTTGTTGCACTTATTGGAAAAAACGTCGGGCTGTCCGATCGCGATATCGGCCGGCCTGGCCGCCGTGAACGACAACGCGTCGTCCCATCCCAGTACTCGATTGTTCGACGTGTCAGCCGCGTACAAATGCAGATGCGGCGGCGCCGACGAAGGGTCGATCGCGATACCAGCCGGCAGGTCGTTTCCAATCGCCTCCACGTAGTTGGGCGCGTTATGGCTGGTGTCGCGCTGCCCGCCCGCGCCGTCGGCGTTCTCGTTGCTCGGCGAGCTGCCCTCGATGTACTTGAGCACGCGATTGTTGGCCTGGTCGGCGACGTAGAGATTGTCGGTCGCATCGAGCGCAAGTCCCATCGGAAATTGCAGCGTCGACGCACTCGGATTATTCGCCCCCGGACCAATCTTGATATTGAGCAGGTCCGATCTGTTGAGCGGGACCGGCTGCGTGTACTCATAAACCTGGTTGTGCTGCTCCGACGACACGTAAAAATTGCCCACCGAATCGACCGCGACGCCCGACGGCAACGCGAGACTGTTGCCCGAGAACACCAGGTCCGCGGTCAGGTTGTTGGGCTGGCCTAATCCGAACGGCCCGTTGATTTCGAGCGCGCGATTATTTTCCGTATCGGCAATATAAAGATTGTCCGCGCCGTCGAGCGCGAGTCCTGCCCCGGTGAATGGCGACATGCACAGCGAGGTGAGCGTCATCGAGCCGCCGCCATTGCACGCACTGCCGGTAAAGCCCGCCTGCCCAAACACCAGGTCCGCGGTCGCGTCGCCAAAATTCCCCGGCGGCCCGGCGATCGCCGTCATCGGAAACGGCGAGAAATATATCAGCGCCCGATTGTTGCCCGCGTCGAGGACGAACAGATTTCCATTCGCGTCGACCGCAACACCCTGCGGACTGTTAAGGCCGTTCGCGCCGATACCGCCCGCGTTCGCCGAATTGGCCGCAAAGTTCCCGCCCTGCCCGAATACCCATCCGGCCGCAAATCCACTACTCACTGACGACGCGAACGGATCGCTGAATACTAACAAACGATTGTTCTGGGTATCGCTTATGTACACGCGATGCGCCGAGTCGACGGCCACGCTGACCGGCCCGCACAACGTCGCCGCGCTCGGCGTCGCGCTCTGATTGCATCGCGACGAATTGAAATCCGGCTGCCCAATCACCAGGTCGGCGGGCCCCCCCGAGGCGAACGCCGACTCGCTCTTCCAGCCGAGTACCCGGTTGTTCTGCGTGTCGGCGACCAGGACGTGGTTCGCGGCTTTGTCGATCGCAACTCCGGCCGGTGCGTCGAATCCGGTCGAATCGACGAAATTCACCGCCGTCTTGGTAAAATCGATCTGCCCGAGCACCCGGTCGGCGATGACGTCGCCGTCGCCCGCGCGCAAGACTCCCCAAACTGTACCGAGCGCGATCGCAGCGCCAAGAAGCACACTCGATATGATCGCGCGAGCCCGCAAAGCTGGGCGCATTGGTTCCCCTCGACGCGCGCGAACCCGTAGCATCCGCCCATACTAGGCATCCTCAATGGCAAACGGACGAAGCAGCCACGCAGCGTGTTAAGACGAGCATAGACTCACCAGCATCGTTACCGAACGAGCCCCATGTTCCCCAAGGCACAGTATGCACGCTTTTTGTGTACAACACCCAATCAAAATGTTTCCCAGCACCATCTCCCGAACAAATGCGCTCCCTTGCTCGTGTCACCCCGACCGAAGCGAGCGACGCTCGCGCAACGGAAGGACCTCGGACTTCGCGCCGATGTGTCCTCCTGACCGAAGCTCGCGACGCTCGCGCAATGGAACTGGCTTCTGGCCTCCGGACAGCTTCGCGCAATCGAAGCCGGTTCCGGTTTCGAATCGCCGCGCCCAATTTCGCGTCATTCTGAGCGCAGTGAAGAAACCACCGAATCTTTATTCCGGCACTAGCTCGTCCCAAGAAACTGCTTTACGAAGAAGGTCAGACAACCGCCCGCACCAAGTGCGGTAAGAAGAGGTGTCAGCGGCAGAGCTTTTGGATAAAGAGGCGCCCGTTTCAACAAAGCGCGGCGCAATGCCTCCCGGGCGTTGTAGTCGGAAGCAGCTGCATCAACGACCGACTCCAGGGCCACCTTCTGTCCCCAGTAAAAAGGAAGAAAAGCCGAGAAAACACCAAGGCACAGAACTATCATGACCAGCGGTCTTACGATTGATACGAGGTCACGCTGTCCCAGGAGCTCGCCACCGCAGAACCCCAGGATCGCGACAATCGCGAGGTCGTGACAATTGTCGTACAGAAAGAGAAGGCGGACTCTGCTGAGGTATAGATACAGCCGGGTGTATTCGCTGGTACTCGCGCCGTCCAATCGCGGAACCTTGCCCGACGCCATAATGAACGCTTTGACCATGGCATGAATAAAAATTGACACGCCCAACAGAGAAAACAATACAACCAGGTTCAAAACCAGAATATCGAGATGAGGCTTTGCGAACAGCCAAATCATAACCGTTATAAAGGGCGCAAGGATGAAGTGAACGTAGTGAATTTGTCCAGTCTTCCAGAGAAGCAACGGCGGGGTCGCTTCCTTAATCGCACGAGTGACTTCTGGCGATACCTCCTGGTTTGCTCCGCCGCCGAGCCGTTCTGCCGGCAATGTCCCTTCTTCAGCTAATCGACTTTCGCGATCCGCATCATCGCTCCCAAAATCCCGGACCAATGCCTGCTTCTCGTCGCGCGTAAAGTTGTAACCCAAATTGAGAATGAAAAATCCAATGAAAGCTACCAGCGCGCAGTAAGTCGCCGGAGGAAGACTTTGGTCGTACAAACTGGCCAGACTCGCGCAGCCCAGGACGATCAAGCTACTCAGCGCCGCGTCTATCACGGAAACCGCGTATGCGTGTTCCCACAGAGGGTTCTTCCCTTTCTCCACACTAGCGCGTCCCCGTCGTGTAAGCAGCGTAACGTACTTCAGGAAAGGCGCCAGGTAAACTCCGAAGAGGCCATATACGAACAGGGCTTCGACTTGAGAAAATCCCGATCCATCCCCGACCAGAAACCCGTAGAATAGGCCGGAGAGAAGAAGCGGGAAGACTAGCAGCGGCAAAAGGATCGGGCTCAGCGTCAACAACTGAGGCGGTACGCACCCCGTACAAACCACCGTCGCGGTCAGCGCGAACAGGGCAATAACCACCTGCCTCGAGAGCCGCGACGGTCGCGGAAACCGATGTTTCTGAGCGGTGGTCCGCCGGTCGGCGACAACGAGGTTGTGTATGCCCAACGTCTCGACCCTCCCTTTTCAGTACGCTGAACCGCGCAATCGCAATACCACTCGCGCCTACCGAAAGACAAGGCAGAGAATGAGATCGTGTCTGCGTTCGAAGACTCTGTGCTAATGGCGCAACAAGGCAGCGCAGCTGTACTTTCTAAAAAACGCCCCCGCACTCCCGGCATGCTTGTCATCCTGACCGAAGCTCGCGACGCTCGCGCAGCGGAACTGGCTTCTGGCCTCCGGACAGCTTCGCGCGAGCGAAGCCGGTTCCGGTTCCGAGTCGCCGCGCCCAATTTGCGTCACTCCGACGTTGCGCGAGGACTGCCGATCGACCCGCATTTGCCGGGTTGTAAAGTTTGCCGCACTGATGCCATGTTGGTATGTCCACGATCAATAAATCGCACCGCAGGTTTAGCAATGCACAAATTCACAGCAATGCTCGTGAAGGTCCGCGAGTATCGCCCCGGCCAGACAATGGCGGAATACGCGCTGATCATGGCGACCGTAGCGGTCGTGCTGATCGTGAGCTACCAGACGATGGGTTCGACGATCACCGCGTTCCTGAGCGCCGTCGGCGTAGTCTTGTAGGAGTCGAGAGCTCCCCACCCTCAGCGTTCGGTAACGATGTACTTGATGTTGATGTTCTTTACTTCGCTGAATTTTACCGCGAAGGTATGACTCGGCAGAGACGTCACTGATTCCTGGCCAGATTCCTTATCAGTTGCAGGCTCGGCAGGCTCAGAACTCTTCACATATAGCTTCATCCACAGCCGCTCAGCATCTTCCATACTAAGAGACTTCATCCATTGTCGCTTCGCTCCCGCGATAAGAATGATGTCGAGCGCGTCGGTCGCCTGGTCGAACCAATACTTGGTCACGAAGCCGCTGTATAGCAGGGGTTTGCCATCAATCTCGGTAAGCAAGTCGACAACCACTGTCACATTTCCATCTCCCGCACCTTCGTAGTCGTCGCCAGCCAACAGGTAATGCCAGCGCGGGCGAAATCTCAGCCACCGGTAAGTTCTTTCGAGTCTGTACAGGCCGACCAGGTAGTTAAGTAACCGTCCGCTCGCAAGAGCGGTCAGGCAAATAGACAAAAAATAGACCGTCATGTATCCAAGGTTGTCGCGAAAAATACGAAGCGCTGCAGCGTACTCTTTGCTCTGCTCGCTGAACGACAGGAGAGTGAAAACGACAGCGACGCCCGACTCGACGTTGAGCGAAGCAACCTTCGCGAGCGTGACGATTGCTCCCTGCCATACCAGGTGAAAGATCACCGCGACGATTAATGAAACGACCGCTGCCCACGTGATCGAAGCCGAGATCAGCGGCAATTCGCGCTCGGCCGAGAGGCGTCCAGTCAGCGCTGAAAAAAACAGCGCGCCCGGAAGAATAAATAGAACGACGACAAATGCCTGGAACGCGATCGTCATCTGTCCGGGCGAGTCGTGATTTCTCTCGAAGCTTTATGTGCGGTAGTGAAGTTCCCGGTCAGAAAGCGGACGCCCGCCTAGCGCGATGCATACGCGGGTACGATCTTCAGCGTCTTTATAATATTGCCATCGCGATCTTTCAGAATGATAGGTACACGGCTGACAATCGCTTCGCGCTGCTGCTTGTCGTATTGATCCCGATAAAACGGGTCGTTCATCAATTGAACAAGTTCTTCGTCGAACTTCGCATCCATCTTCTTTCCTCCTACAGACCAACAATAGCTCCAAACCCCCAACGCAGCAATATTCTTCCCCGCTGCATCGATGCGCGCCGGTTGCGAATCATGCCCTCGAGCGTCATCGCTGACCTTCGCACTCTTCCCTTCCTCGCAACGCGAAGATAACAATTTGACCAATTATGCCTCACGCGCGTTATAGTGACCACGCAGCTTCGGCGCCGCACAGCGGGGGATTCTCATGGACAAGATTCGCCGGCAATTCCAAGGCGCAATCACGGCACCCTTCATTGTCCGAGTGCGCCTGAGCGCAGCGTTGCTCCTGATCGTCCAACTGAATCCAGCCAGCGCCTTCCCCGCGCTCGCCACTCTCGAAGCTTACGACCCCGGATCCAACACTTGGGCGACAAAGGCGGCGATGCCCACGGCGCGCGCCGACCTCGCGGTCGTAGCGTTCAATGGATTGCTCTACGCGATCGGCGGCCGCGGCGCCGATGGTTCTCCTCTGGCCACGGTTGAGGCTTACAACCCGGCCACTGATACCTGGGCGACGGAGCCTTCGATAAGAGACTGCGGGAGCGGCCGGCCCCTGCACCGTAGCGGCTCGCCCGACGCCGCTTTGTAAGCGCCCCTCAAACCCTGCTAATCTCTGCCCGAAATTCATAACCGCCGGTACCGGAAAAGGAGCCGCGACCATGACCATCAAAGAGCGCGTCGGATTCATCACCTTGACTGTCGCAGCCGCATTCGTCGGCGGCGCCGTGTCGGGCCATATGTTTGCCGCCTCGGCTGTCGGTGCCGCGTCTGCTCCCAGAATGATTACCGCGCAAAAGTTCATGCTCGTCGACGCGCGCGGAAAAACTCGCGGCGAGTTTAACGTCACCAGCAGAGGTGTCGCGCAAGTCGCAGTCTTCGACGGCGCCGGCACGCTGCGCGCCGGACTCGGCGTCGCCTCCAATGGAGCACCCGCACTCGGCATCTTCGGCGCGAACGGCAAAGCCCGCGTCGAAGTCGGACTCAACGGCAGCGTCTCGCGCATCGTCCTCTTCTCTCCTGACGGCAGGAGCAGAGCCTCGATGGGCGTCGCGCCCGACGGACAGTCCGGCCTCGCCATGATGGACAAGGACGGCAATCCGCGCGCCACCTTCATCGTCGCCCCCGACGGTTCGCCGACAATTCGTCTCGCCGATCAGAATCGCGGCCGCGTCGGCCTCGACGTCACCCCCGAAGGATTGCCCGGGCTCGCGTTGCTCAGCGCCGACGGCAAAACCCGCGCCGCGCTGACCCTCAATGCTGACGGCGCCGGCGCTCTGACTCTCTTCGACGCGAGCGGCAACCCGGGCAGCTCCGTCCCCTGATCGCGCGCGCAAAATCTTTCGCGCCAATCCTTCCGCGTCGAGGCGGCCAGCGCTGGCCGCCTCTTCCTTTTCCCTTGCCTATCAAGCCCGTGCCATTCACAATAGCCACCACCTCCACGATGGCGACTTTTCGTCGATCACTGCACTCAAGGAACCAATGCACCTACGCCGCTTCATCCCAATAGTTACGATGCTCTCCGCCGCCGCGTTTTCGCTCGCACTCGGCGGATGCGGCTCGATTAAGAACGATCTCAATCCGCCCCCTCCGACCCCCGAGCAGCAGGCCGCGCAACTCGAACCGATGCTCTCCGCGGCCGGCTTCACGATGCTCCCCGCCGACACTCCCGAACGCCAGGAAAAACTCGGCACCCTGCTTCCCCTTCAGGTCCAGTACTACATCGGCAAGAAAGGCAAACTACATTATTGGATGGCGGATCCTTACTATTGTAAATGTATGTACTTGGGCAGCGAGCAAGCCTATCAACAGTACGAAAAGGAGAAGCTCAACCAGCAGTTCCAGGAACAGGAAGGCGAGATTTCCCGCGAGAACCTCGAAGCGCGCCAGATGGAAGAAATGGATATGCAGGAAGACGCCTTCAATCCCTACGGAATGGGCCTCGTCGGCCCGATGGGCCCCGCAATGTACTGGTGACTTAAGTCCGGTCCCCCTTCCACTAGGGGAAGGGGTTAGGGGTTAGGTTCCGCGATTACTCACTATCTCCGGTTGTTAATAGTCACTTCATATGTACTTTGACGCCTTCGTCGCGCGATGCCGCCTCCTGTGGCCCGAGTTCGACGACCGCAGTCGCCTCGCTCGCTCGCTCAAGCCCGCTGATCGCTCGCTCGCGAACATCCTCCGCGAAATTCACGGGATGGCTACCGAGAACAAGCTCGCGCTCTTAAACGCCGCGGTCGCATCGCTCGCCGAGAACGAAGTCTATGTTGAAGTGGGATGCTACAAAGGCGCCAGCCTCGTCGGCGCCGCCACCGGCAATCCCGACGCGCGCATTTTTGCCTGCGACAATTTCGTGCAGTTCGACGGCGCGGCCGCCGAGCTTCGCGACACCCTCGACGCTCGCACCGCGCCCGGCCAGGTCGTTTTCGACGATCTCGACTTCCGAGATTTTTTTGCCGACGCCCCATGGCGCCCGCGCCGCATCGGCGCTTACTTCTACGACGGCGGCCACAGTTTTCGCGATCAGTACGACGGCGTCGCCCTCAGCCTTCCCCATCTCGCCGACGACAGCGTCGTCATCATCGACGATACCAACAAACGCGCCGCCCGCTCCGCCAACAATCTGATCGCGCGCGCCGTCCCCGGCTTCGAGCTCGTCCTCGATCTCCGCACCCCCGGAAACCATTCTCCCACATGGTGGAACGGCATTCAGCTCTATCGCTATCGCCGCCCCGTCAAGAGCGATCCGCTCCGCCTCCCGACGTTCGGCCATGCGATCCGAAAATTCATTTACGACGACATCTTCCTGGAAATGAAACACAGCCGCCGCGCCCTCCGCCAAAAAATAAAAGCCCGCCTCCGCCAAAACAAATAGCACATCCATCCTCCGCCCCCCCAATACGATTGTTCCCCTTCCCTCGAGGGAAGGGGTTAGGGGTTAGGTTCCCCACTCCGCCCACTCGCCACCGGCGCGAGCACTGCCTCACTCCCCTCCGCTTGCGCGATCCCAAGTCTGTCCAGCACCGTCTTCTGACTCACCCGCAGTCCACGATCCGCGAGCATCGCGACGATCTCCGCAAATACTTTCACGTCGCTGTCGTCGGGCAGTCCCAGCTCGATCGTCGGGTAATGCGCTTGCGGCCCCATGTTCAAATCGACCACCGGCCTAATCAGGTCACGCCGGAGCGTCGCCGCAAGTCGCCTTGCATCCGCATTCAGGATGTCGCGTCGCACCGATTCGTGAACTTGCGCCGCCGCCCGCGATCCGCCCGAGCGCGGCATCTCGGTAGTCAGTGTCTGCCCCAGTACCGCCTTACTCACTTGCGCATCAAGATACTCACAAAAGCGCTGATATAGTTCGGCGCTCGCCGTCTGATGCGCCTCGGTGAACTCGATCAGCATCGATTCCGGGATTATCGCCGCCGCATCGGTACCTATATTCGATACTGCCTGCAATAGTGCTTGCTTGTCCTGCTCCGACGCGCCCGGATGGTATTTGCCTACTCTCAAAGGCTGTCCGAATACTTCGGTGAAGGTTACCCAGTCCTTTAGTACATAGTTCTTGAATAGGTATGACCAGCCTGCCGCCCGCGCAAGGCCGCCTCTGATCGGCAGGCCGGTTTTCGCCTTGGCGAAATGCACGATGAACTTGAACGGAGCCAGCGGCGCAGTCATCGGTTGCAAGCCGATCCCCGCTTTCGTCCAGCTTGGAACGAGTCCAGCGTCGGCCCCGAAATGCCGCGGACCCCTCTCGACGCGCGCCGGCGCCGCTTCCATCTCGCCCTTGAGCGTCCGCACCAGCACCTGCTCCCCGGAAATCCAGTCGAACGCGAACCAGCGTGGATCGCGCCATTTGAGCTCCACCGGTAACCACTCTCGCCCCGACCTGTCCCACATGATCTCGGTCGCAGAGAAGCCCTTTCCGACTGCATCCAGAATATCGAACAGCACCGCGTCGAGTTGCGTCGGGCCGTTGACGATCATCTCGCGCACCAACGCGGCGGCTCGTTGATCCTCGGCCCCAGCCGAGGCCGCACGCACCACCAAGTCGAGTTGCGAGACCGCGTTCTTCCGCGTGCCGAGCACCGCCAGGTAATGCAGATCCTTCTCCTCCATCTCCTCGGCGAGCTCCAGGTAAAGGTACGGGTCGCCGATTTCCGCCGCTTGCAGGATCTGGGACAGGCGATGAGGCGTAAGGCCGGCCGACGGATGCATCACCGAATATATATTCCGCACTCCGGCCATGGTCGGTGCCGCCTGCTCCTGGCTTAGCATCCCGGTATCTACTTCGCGCCCGTAGGCATCATAGAGGGTCATAGTCACTCCATTATCTAGTCTGAGCGATGTTCCTTGCTCGCTGCTTCGCCGATTTTCAGAAACCATTCGCCGCCGCATCGATGGCACGGTTCGGGAATGCGCACCAGCGTCAGAAGAAACTCAAACCCGCACCCTTCGCATTTCCACTTCCAGTAGCTATTCATCTGCATATTGATGAACCCGGTCAGAATCCTCTCGCGTGATGCACCGACGTCGCCGCGTCTTCTTCCGGCGGCGCACCGAAAGGATTTCCACCACTACCCAACTCCGCGAGGCCGCGCCGCGATCGCGACGACGGCGCCGCGATGTATCCGAACTTGCCGCCGTCGACCCGCGACGCGAAGTATGCGAGCGCCGCCGCCATCGCCGCGTCACCATGCCGTCCCTTGCCGTCGATTCCCGACCGCCGCTCGGAAATCTTCGCAACTCCGCGCTCCAGCACGAAGGCGCGATGGTCCGACAGGATGTCCGCGTCCTTGGGAATTTCGATCGTCCCGTCTTCGAACGCCGCTTTGTAGCGCGGCATGTTTTCCCGGTACCAAGACTCGGAGAGCATGACCTGCACGATTTTCGATCCGTAGCGCTGCGCTGCGGTCTCGGCCAGATATTGCCCGTTGCCGCGCGCGTCCATCGCGCCCGCAGCGAAGCGCGGGAGCCGGTCCACTATATAGAAGAGGATCTGCTCCTGGTTGCGAAACGGGACGTTGCGCAGCTCGACCACCAGCGGCGTGCGGCGCACCAGGTCCGCGGCGATTTGCAGCAGCCAGATGACGGTCAGATCGCCTGAGCGGCCGAAGTCCTCGCCGAAAAAAGTCGCCAGCTTCGGCTCGAGCGCGTCCAGCACCGGCGCCAGGTTGTCCTCGCACCAGTCGCGGGTTTCCGAATGGCGCACATTCTCCGCGCGGCCGGAAAACTCCTGCGGCAGTTGCCATCGGACGATCGGTATGCCCGCGCGCATCCGCGCTTCGATCAATACCGAACTCAGGTACGCGCCCGACGACGCGCGCGGGATGCAGAACAATTCCTCGCCGACGTTGTCGCCGTAGAAATCCACGATCTGCTGACGCCAATCGCGCTGCCCCGCCTCGTTCCATTCCAGTCCGCCCTGTTCGCAGATTTTCCGGTAGAGGCCGTCGCCGATCGCGTCATCGAGGGTCGTGCGATGCAATGAATACGGGCGCCGGCCGGCGCGAATCTCGCTGATCAGTTCGTTGAATGGATTGTCGGCGCCGTTATGGGTCGAGATGATCCGCACCAGGCCGCCCCACATCGTGAACGCGAGCGCCGCTTTCAGAAGCCCGGGCAGGTCTTCATGAAAGGCCGCCTCGTCGATAACGGCGCATCCGTCTTTGCCGCGCAGATTCGACGGCCGCGACGACAGCGCGACTATCTTGTGCCCCGACGCGAAGCGAATCCGGTAGGCGAGAATATTCGCGCGTTCGTCTTCCAGCGCGATTTCCTCGATCGTATTCGCCGCCCGGTTGAAGCGCCGCGCCCAACTCGCCGCCGCTTCCACGAATTCGAGCGCCATGTCCTTGTTGTAGCCGATATACCATCCATCGATTCCGGCCCGCCCGTTAGTCGCCGCCCCGAGCGCGCGATCGGCAGCTTCGGTCCAGGTGATCCCGATGCGCCGCGATTTTTCGCTGACCTTGACCTGCGCCTGGTCGGCGATCCATCGCCGCTGATAGGGCAGGAGTATTGAAAGTGGTTCACTCATCTTCAATCGATACCGGCGTGCTCACCGCTCTAGGAACTCGCCGTCGAGCTGCCGGTGGTTGGCGCGCTCGCGGGAGCAACAGCAACTGGCGCTGGTGTGACTTCGACGGTCAGCGAGGTCGCCGCACCGCTCAGACTCGCCGCCTGCGTGTTTAACTGAGAGACCACCGCTTCGACTTGCGCGTCGTCGGCATTGACCGCGCCGCTCTGCAGATTCGCGATCAACGTCGCCGCCGAGTTCATCGCGGCGACCGCGCCCGCGACTGCCGATGCGATCGCCGTCTCCGCTGCCTGAAGGTCTGAAATTGCGCTCATGAGTTTTTTCACCTCTTCGGTCCGAGTTTGATGCCGCAGGCCTTGCGGCGAGGCCGCCGAGCTGTGCGCTCGGCTTGACGTGGAAGCGACGCGCATCCGGTTGCGCGCCAACAGCAACTCCGCAAATGAACGCAGGTTCCTCAATTGGCGCCCTCTGTGCTCGAGATGCACCCTTTTTTTTGTTTCATTCTGAGCGCAGCGAAGAACCCCGGATCTTTCTCGGTGCAATACACTTCGACTTCGCTTAGGGCACGCGGAGCCGAGCTGCTCCGAAGGGCGCGTACATTCAGCTCGATGCCGGCGCTCTCCTGGACACCGGGTTTCTTCGCTGCGCTCAGAATGACACAAGGAGAAGAAGCGCGAAGTTGAATGAACTGAGTATTCAATCTAAACCTCCATCAACACCGCTCTGATCGGATTTGCCACGTCCGTGCTGAGCCCCACCCCCGGAGCGCTCTTTTTTTGTGTCATTCTGAGCGCAGCGAAGAACCCCGGATCTTTCTCGGTGCAATACACTTCGACTTCGCTTAGGGCACGCGGAGCCGAGCTGCTCCGAAGGGCGCGCACATTCAGCTCGATGCCGACGCTCTCCTGGACAGCGGGTTTCTTCGCTGCGCTCAGAATGACACAAGGAGAAGAAGCGCGAAGTTGAATGAACTGAGTATTCAATCTAAACCTCCATCAACACCGCTCTGATCGGATTTGCCACGTCCGTGCTGAGCCCCACCCCCGGAGCGCTCTTTTTTTGTGTCATTCTGAGCGCAGCGAAGAACCCCGGATCTTTCTCGGTGCAATACACTTCGACTTCGCTTAGGGCACGCGGAGCCGAGCTGCTCCGAAGGGCGCGCACATTCAGCTCGATGCCGACGCTCTCCTGGACACCGGGTTTCTTCGCTGCGCTCAGAATGACACAAGGAAAGAAGTGCCGGCTGAAGAAACTGCTCACCACTAAATCTCCATCAACACGGCCCTGATTTGATCCGCTGTGTTGGGGCTCAGCCCCTTGCCGCGCGCATCTTCGAGTTTCTTTTTTGCCTCGTCGACTGCCCCGCGCGCGTGCTCCGCCCACTTCCGATTTTCCGTCTCCGCCTTCACCAGTCCCGACACGCTGCGCGCGAGCGCGGTGAGATTCACCGGTGCGACCTTCTCGATGCTCTCGACGCCGCCCTTCTTGCCACGCACTCTCTTTGGCTTTTCGTTGACCGCGGCAAGCACCTCGAACAGCCGCGTTTGCACCAGGCGCAACAATGCGCTTTGCATCTGCACGTCATCGTCCTTGAACTGTTCGCAGACGATTCGCGCCTGCTCGGTCGCCAGCCGAATCGATTCCAGCCGCCGATCGAATTTCTTCCCGTACTTGTGCAACGCCGCGTGCGAAATCTCGTATCCCTTCTCGGCGAGCCATTCCGACAAGATCCGCCAACTGCGAAAAGTTCCGGCCGATAGACGGCGGTCCAGCTCGATCTTGATATGTTCAGGGAGCCTCCGAATCTTTCCCGGCGTCTCAATCCGCGTCAGCTTTTCGCCGTTGCCTCCCGGCGCAAGATCTTTTTTCTCGGACCTGCGACTCCTCACCAGTATTTCCGCGGGCGCGCCACCCCCGCCGGGGCGGGGAAGTTGTACTCGACCACGTCAACCCCGCTGGCGGTCAGTTTGGCGAACCAGGTCTCCCCGTCTTCGCCTTCGAGTTCGACCAGGCCCAAGTCGCGCAGATAGGCGAGCTCGCGGCGGATGCCGTTGATCGAGAGCGAGAGCTTGATATCCACCAGCACACGCCAGATTATCTGCTCCGAGACCGCGATCGGCCGCCCCGCATCGATGACGCGCAAAACGCGCCAGCGCGCTTCTTCGCGACGCTTCTGTTCGAGGTCAATTCCTTCCGGCATACAACCTGTCCTTTACCTCTGCGATCTCTTCACGCATTTCTTCCCGCATCGCATCGAGCTTCGCGTCGAGCGAGCCGCTGAATCTGATCCAGTCCTCGCGCCGCACGTATTCCAGCGGCATCGACGCGCGCAATTCGAACACCGAGCGCTCAATCTCCTGCCATCTCTCGGAATCGCGCAGGGTGGCGCTGCGATGCCGCTCGAGCATCGATCGGATCGTTCCGATATTGATTCCGACCAGGGTCACCAGCACCAGCAAAAACGATGCGATCGCTTCCCAGCTCATCGCATCGCACCGTCGTGGTCGTGATCGCGCATCCGATCTTCTTCGGCGCGCACTTCCGGTTCGGTCGATTTTTTCAACAGCACCGCCCCCGCCATCGCGAGCAGCACCATCCCGAGGCCCTTGCCGTACGCATCGGCGTCGGCCGGCTCGAAGCGGCGCATATGCCAGACCTGCACGCACCAGAATGCGATATAGGCAAACGCGCCGATCACACCGACTACGCGGGCCGCGTCGAAAGTGAGGTTGTCTTTCCCGGTCAGCATGTCATTGAGCAATTTCATGACCGGAATATGTAGTAACCTCCGATTATGCCTAGTGCGAAGAAAACGTATGGGAGGAGTGAGATAGTTAGTGAGTATGTCATCTGAGTATGCCGACTTTTGAATAAGTACCCTCACCCGCCGCGTCGAAGACGACGCGCCGACCTCTCCCTGTCAGGGAGAGGCTATTGGAGAGGAGTGTTACCAGCATGTGACTAGTTTCCGCATCGTAGTTAGTATTCGACTGGATATACTCACTTGCGCTGGTTTTGCGGGCGGTGTTGCGATACTCGCTTGCGGGATTGGGGGTGGAGGTGGGTTGGTGGTTCCTGATGGAGGGGCGCAGGCTTGCAAAATCGAGTCGCGTTCGTGGACCGCGCTTTTCAGTATGTCCACTGTCGCCGCGTAGGAGCGGACGGTATCGGCAGGCGGCGAGTCAGGACTGAGCGTCGCGATTGCGAGTGCCGGCGGCGTCAGGGTTGGCACCTGGCAGTAGATTGGAGTCGCGACCGGAACTTCGACCATCACGGGGCGCGGCGCCGGCGCCGGCACAACTTGCGCGCATCCAGTGAGTGCAAAGGCGAGCAGCAGCGCGCAGATATCGCCGCAGGTCTTGCCCCTCCCTGCGTGAGGGCTTTGCATAACTTTAGCGAGGCTTCGGAGCAGAGCAGAATCTTGAATGGCGCGCGAAGCGCGCGCTGAATAAGGTCCCTCACCTTCAATCCTCTCCCATCGGGAGAGGGGAAGAGGCGATCCTCTCCCATCGGGAGCGCTCGATACCGGCGCGCTCACCCGGCCGACGACATTAATGTCGTCGGACGACCTCTCCCGGTCCGCTGATGGCGACGCAGTCGCCATCAGCGGTAGAGGTGAACCGGAACAATGGGAGGGCGAAGCAGATCGTCTAATGTCATTTTGTGTTTTCATCCGTTCGCCCTTCACCATTTGCCCAAGTCCGCCGCTTGCGCGTTGGCCCATTTGATTGCGCCTGCGCAATCCGATGCGATCGGCGCGGTCTCGAGCGCGGCCGCGCGGCGCGCTTCGGCCGTTGCCGTGCTCGCCGCGGCGGCGGCGACGTTGGCCTCGCGGGTTTGCGCCGCCGCCGATTCGCGCGCGGCCGAATCCGCGAGTGCGTTGACCGCCGCGTTCTGCCGCGCCACCGCGGCCTCGCAGGCCGCTTCCGCGCTTTGCAAGTCGGCCACCTGCGCAGTCAGCGCGGCAGCCGACGCGATCGCCGCGTCGCGTTGATGAACAATCACCGCGCGATAGGCGAAGATCGCGGCGATCGCGACCGCGATCGCGATCGGCTTCCAGTAGTTCGCAATCAACAGAGCCGGCATCGCGGTCAGCTCTTCGCCGCGGGCGCACTCGATGCGGCCGCGGCTTGCGCCTGCGCCGCCGAATGCTTGGCGACGGCGACCGCGAGTTTTTCGGTCGCGGCGGCGTGAGTCATGATCGCGCTGGTTGCGGAACTGGTCGCCACCGAACTCTCAACCGACGTGAGCCGCGCTTCGATCGCGTGCAGCATCGCCTCGATATCGGCGACCAGCTTTTGTCCGAACAGCGAGCCCAAAATAAAACCGGCCAGGCCTACGAGCGGGTACGCACCCGCGGCGATAATTTCCGTTACGCTCATCTCATTCACCTCTTGGTTCAGTGTTTCGTGCGTTTCAGATTCGTACTCGCTCGACGTTCTCGCGCCTGCGCCGTAGCCGGCGTTTTGTCAGTAGTTGGGGACGTTCGCAGAATTTGAGAGCGCAAAATCCCGGCACCAGCGCGGCCGGCAGATTCGGATTCTGGCAGCATTTTTTCAGTGAACGTGCAGGAAGCGAGACATCATGCACAACTTGCGCGTTCAGGTTGATGCCGGCGCCCTCACCCGACGCAGCGTCGGCCTCTCCCGGCTGAAGAGGCGAGAGGCCGAGCTTGATGCGGGCGCGCTCACCGGCAGTTTCCTTACGGGTTTTCATTCGTAGGCCCTGTTTAACCATCCGTCGAGAAATTCGCGGTCGGCGTTGGCGCGCGGGCCGCGTGCGAGCGCGGCGCTGACCCGGTAGTAGCCGGCGGCCTCGGATCGAAGCGCAACGATCAGAGACGCAGAATCGGCGTGCGCCGCCGCGAGCGCCGTCCCTTCGCCGAGGACGCCATCTTCGGAGACTCGATGCCCGCAGGCGCGCAGCGCGCGCTGAAGACATTCGATCGCGTGCGCCGGTCCGATATTGACTGCGAGGTCGAAGGTCTTGGCCGCCGCGCCGCTCGGCAGGCGCGCGAATCCGAACTTGAGCCACCAATCGCGCCAGTAAATGTTCACGGCCGCGTCGCGCGTCAGCGCCGCGATGTCGACTCCGGGATGCTCGCGCGCGGAGATTCCAAACTTGGTCGCGCCGCCCGGGTCGGCCGGGTCCAAGGTGTAGCCGCCCTCGTTAGACAGAACCCGATCGACGGCGATCAAAAATTCAGGCGTGTACTTGTCATGAACGGCCGGTGATGCTTCCACGTTTGAAGTGCTCCGCGGACGGCGCGGGCGTTGTCGAATCGAGACGGCCATCGCGGCCCTCGGCCAGGACCTTGTACACGTGGCGCTCACTGCATCGGAGCTGCCGCGCGATGCGCGCGACGCTCAGGTGGTTGGCGCGCAGCGCAAAGATTCGCTTGCGGCGGCGCGCATGATCGATCGTGACCGGAATCACCAGGCGATCCCCGCCGAACACTCGCGCCATCGCGAGCGCCGCGACCAGACCGATCGAACTCGTCACTCGATCGCCAGGCGCCGGCGCGACCGGGATGTACAAACGCCGGCCGCCGAAATCCGCGATGAGCTTGTGCGCCTTATCGGCGCCGATCGAGCGACCGATCTGATCGTAAAGCGACGAGTGCGCCGCGTCAGTGAAAGGATCGCTCGGCGGCATCGAGTGCACGCGATTCGCAGCCGCTCTTAAGTTGGGCGATGCGTTCATAGGCCGTAGGCGAGGCGAAGGTTTACGGGAATCGATCCGATTTTGCGATCGCGATCATAGATGAGCCGCCATGAAATCTCCGCGCACTGCTGGGCGCATGAAGCGCAGAGTCCATGATTGCGAATCACATCCGAATGACTGGATGGCTGGTGACACCAGAGGCATCCAACGACGCGATTAGAAACGCGAGTGCGAACGAGAATGGTCGCGGCTTCCATAAATCCTCCGCGGACAAACAGAATCGAGCAGTGTGAGTAGCGGGAAGAGTGCGGATTTGATCGGTGGGACTTGAGGTTGGTGGAAAACTGTGAACGAAACCACGCGCGCGCGGCTGCGATCTAGGCTAGAAGTGTGTGGGCGGGAGAATCGGCGATCGAGGCGGCGAGGCGGGTGAATGGGAGGATGCATGGGGTTGAGAGCAGATTCGCGGGGGACCTGCGTGGGGAGCAAAAGCTTCGGCGAGAGTTGACGGTGATTTGCTTGTGGAGACGACATGCGCTTTAAGAACTTTATTTCACACAAGGAGTTATATGTCAACCACTATAGTTGAGGCAGAATTCCGGGCGCGGCTGACCCAGGTGATTCACACATTCGACTCCGTGGTGGCGGTCGCGAAAGCGGTCGGAGTATCGGACAACGCAATTTACAAATGGCTATCCGGGCGCGGGCAGCCGAGCGTGAACAACCTGGTCTCGCTGGCGCGGGCGGCGCGGGTATCGATCGAGTGGCTGGCGACGGGTGAGGAGTCGAAGCAGACGGCGGCGGCGATCACGCATGCGATGGAGCACGGCGACTATATCTTCATGCCGCGCAACCGGATTCGATTTTCGAGCGGGCGCGAGGGAGTGTTGAGCAGCGACCAGGTGGTCGACTCGGTCGCGTTTCGCGCCGCGTGGGTGAAGCGCAGCCTCAACACTGAGCCGCGCGATTTGCTCCTGATCGAAGTGGATGGCGATTCGATGGCGCCGACGGTGAAGGATTCGGACTTGATCCTCGCCAACCTGGCCGAGCCGCGTTTCAAGCAGGACGGGATCTACCTGCTGCGGCATGACGGCGGGTTGACGGTAAAGAGGATCCAGCGGCGACCCGACGGCAAGCTGCTGGTGCGCAGCGACAATCCGAAATACGAAGCCGATGGTGGTTCCGATGGTGAAGGTTATCGGGCGAGTGATCTGGATCGGCGGCCGGGTGTAAGCCGATCCCTAACCCCTTCTACTTTCCTGCGAGTTGCTCGCGACGCCGAGTTGGGTGATGAAGAGGGCGCACGCGATCATTGCGAGGCCTTTGAGGAACATCGAGACGTTAACCGCGCGCATCACGGGATCGGGAAGCGTGAGCATCGCGGTGCCATGCACGACGATCGTCACCGGAATCAGGAACAGCACGATGAGCCATGCGCCGAGACGCGGGCGATAGTTGAAGAGAATCAGCGCGGCGCCAGCGAGTTCGACGACGGCGGAGATCGTCACCCAGAACGCGCGCCACGGAATCGCGGGCGGCATCAGGTCGATGTAACTGCGCATCGCGGTGAAGTGGGTGATGCCGGAGAGCACGAAGATCAGGGTGAAGAGAATGCGGGCGATGATCCCGATGGCGGGACTCTGGATGAGCAGATCGTCGTGGGCAGTTTCCATGGCATTCTCGTAGCCGCCGGCGGCATCGGCGTCAACCGGATGCTTTTGCGAACACTGCGAAGAGTTTTTCTCTTTTCGCGGTTCCGGACTATGCTGCGAGCGAGGAGAACGCAAAAATGATCACGCTGTATCATGCGCCGCGATCGCGCTCGTCGCGGATCATCTGGCTGCTCGAGGAGTTGGGAGAGCCGTACAAAATCGAGCTTACGTCGATCGTGCGCGCTGACGGGCAAGGCGCGCCGGCGCCGGACAGCTACGCGCGGATACATCCGCTGAAGAAAGTTCCGGCGATCGAGCACGACGGCGGAATCGTGTACGAGTCGGCGGGTATCGCGCTGTACCTGACGGACGCGTTCCCGAAGGCGGGCATCGGGCCGACGGTCGGCGACAAGAAGCGCGCCGATTACTTGCGTTGGCTGTTTTTCTATCCGTCGATACTGGAACCGGTGGCGGCGGCTCGTTTTCGTGGCTGGGACAAGGAGCAGATCACGGGATTCGGGAAGTTCGAAACTGTCGAGGAGACGATCGCGGGCGCGCTCGAAGCGGGGCCGTACATTCTCGGCGAGAAATTCTCGGCAGCGGACGTTCTGTACGGATCGGCGTGCCAGTTTTTCAAGGGCAATATCTTTCCGGCGCGCAAATGCTACGACGATTACGTCGCGCGGCTGACGGCGCGGCCCGCTTATATTCGTGGCGCAGCGAAGGACAATGGCTAAGGACACTGACCTGGAGAGCGTGCGGGCCGACCTGGCCGAGGTGCATGAGCGGCACGAGATCGGACTCGATGCGGCGCGGCCGGACGCGGTGGCGCGGCGGAGAAAAACCGGGCAGCGCACGGCGCGGGAGAATATCGAGGAGCTATGCGATCCGGGCACGTTCGTCGAGTACGGGCCGATCGTGGTGGCGGCACAGCGGCGGCGGCGCGCGATCGACGACCTGATCAAGAACACTCCCGCGGACGGACTCGTCACTGGACTCGGGAGCATCAACGGTAGTCTTTTCGAGCCGGCGAAATCGCGATGCATCATCATGTCGTACGACTACACGGTGCTGGCCGGGACGCAGGGGCATCAGAACCATCGCAAGAAAGATCGGATGTTTCAGATCGCGCGCGAGTCGCGGCTGCCGCTGGTGCTGTTCGCGGAAGGCGGCGGCGGGCGGCCCGGAGACACCGACGGCGGATTTCATCACTCGCGATCGTTTCACGATTTCCCGAAGCTGAGCGGGCTGGTGCCGCTGGTCGGAATCACGTCGGGACGATGCTTTGCGGGAAACGCGTCGCTGCTCGGATGCTGCGACGTGGTGATCGCGACGAGTCGCTCGAATATCGGGATGGGCGGGCCGGCGATGATCGAAGGCGGCGGACTGGGCATCTTCAGGCCCGACGAAATTGGGCCGATGGAGGTGCAGGTGCCGAACGGCGTGGTGGATATCGCGGTGGCGGATGAATCGGCGGCGGTGCAGGCGGCGAAAAAATATTTGTCGTACTTCCAGGGAACGGTGAGCAAGTGGGAGTGCGCGGATCAGCGGCTGCTGCGGAATATCATCCCGGAGAATCGGCTGCGCGTTTACGACGTCAGAACTGTGATCGAGACGATGGCGGATACGGGGTCGGTGCTGGAGATCCGGAAGGATTTCGGGCACACGATGATCGCGGCGTTCATGCGAATCGAGGGGCGGACTCTTGGAGTGGTGGCCAACAACCCGAAGCATCTGGCGGGCGCGATCGACAGCGACGGATCGGACAAGGGCGCGCGATTTATAAAATTGTGCGACGCGTTTGACATCCCGATTTTATTTTTGTGCGACACGCCGGGAATCATGGTGGGGCCGGAGATCGAGAAGAGCGCGCTGGTGCGGCATTCCTCGCGGATGTTCCTGACCGCGGCGAATGCGACGGTGCCGTTTTTTACGATCGTGCTGCGCAAGGCGTATGGGCTCGGTGGAATCGCGATGGCTGGCGGGAGTTACGACGCGCCGATGTTCACGATAGCGTGGCCGACGGGAGAATTCGGGCCGATGGGACTGGAGGGCGCGGTGAAGCTCGGCTATCGCAACGAGTTGGCGGCGATCGACGATCCGGCGGAACGGAAAAAGCGATTCGACGAGATGGTCGCGACTATGTATCAGCGCGGGAAGGCGCTGAACAGTGCGTCGCAATTCGGAATCGACGATGTGATCGATCCGGCTGAATCGCGGCGATGGATCATGACGGGTTTACGATCGGCGCCGGCGCCGGAGCCGCGCGAGGGAAAGAAGCATAGTTACATCGATAGCTGGTGAGCATTTGCCGGTGATAATCAGTAGGAGACCGCGCAAGGAGAGATGACGTGATCAGATGGGCTGAGGAAACGATCAATGTTGCGGGGGTGCCGCTTGTCATGGTCAAGGGCGGGTCGGGGAAGCCGCTTTTGATTTTTCACGATGAGCTTGGGTATCCGGGGTGGATGACCTGGAATGAGAGTCTTGCGCATGATCGAACGCTGTACATTCCGCTGCAGCCGGGGTTTGGGAAGACGGCGAAGCTGGATTGGATCCGGACGTATCGAGATCTTGGCGGGTTCTATTCGCAGGTGGTGCGCGAGCTGAAGCTCGACCCGGTCGATGTGATTGGATTTTCGGCGGGCGGGTTTGTCGCGGCTGAAATGGCGGCGGCTGACCCGCGGATTTTCTCGAAGATGGTGCTGGTCGCGCCGATGGGTATCAAGCCGGCTGAGGGTGAGATCAAGGATATTTTCCCGATCACGATTCGGACGCATCTGCGGGCGACGGTTGCGGATCCGGCGGGGACGCCGGAGTTTGCGAAGCTCTATGGCGGGGAGATGACGCCGGCGCAATTCGAGGCGTTCGAGGATGCGCGGGCGGAGACGGCGCGGATCGGGTGGGAGCCGTATATGCATGACCCTGCCCTGCCCCATCTTTTGCGCGGGAACAAGACGCCGACGATTCTGGTGTGGGGCTCCAGTGACACAGTGGTTCCGCGCGGGTGTATCGATGCGTACAAGCAGGCGATCGTCGGGGCGCAGGTTGCGGAGATTGATAATGTGGGGCATCGGCCTGAGATTGAGAACTCAAGTGAGTTTGAGCGTGTAGTCAGTCGGTTTCTTAGTGAGTAGTCAGAGAGATTTGTAGGACCTCGGTTATGCGCGGAATTCGGAATTTGGAATGCGTTGGTGGGCCGACGCTGGTTTGCGCGCGACTGGTCAAGGCGATGGCTTCGAGTCGTGCTGCGCGCGCCGGCTGGACACCGGGATTCTTCGCTGCGCTCAGAATGACACAAAAAAGAGAAAGAAGGGGGTGTTGTAGGGCGAAAAACTCAAGAGGATAAATACAAAGAAAAGCGCGTGCCCGTGCTTTGCGAACGATGCGTGCAGACCTAACCCCTAACCCCTTCCCCTAGTGGAAGGGGAACAAAATTATTGAGAGTCGCGAGAACGGAGGAGTGGTTCGATGAAAATTGGATATTTTACGGAGCGGCCGGCGCGGTGGGTTCCGGAAGAAGTTATTTTGCGCAATGGCGGACACTTCGGTGTATCGAATAGCTACTTCGATCGGGAGCGGGCGGCGGAAGATTACAACTATTTTATCGACGAGAATCTGTACGCGGAGGAACTGGGATTCGATATCGTCGCGCTGAATGAGCATCATGGCAACCCGTTCTGCATGGGCAGCGTGATGAACGTGGAGGCTGGGATTCTCGCGCGACTGACGAAGAAGGCGCGCATACTGCTGATCGGGAACCCGCTGCCGGTGATCAAGCATCCGCTGCGAATGGCTGAGGAGCTTGCGGAGATCGATCTGATCTCGCGGGGACGGCTTATCACGGGATGGGTGCGCGGCGCGGGCAGCGAGCAGTTTTTCAATAACGCCAATCCCGCTTACAACCGCGAGCTCTTCGAAGAGGCTCACGATTTTATCGTGCAGGCGTGGACCCGGCCCGGGCCGTGGCGATACGAGGGGAAGCATTTTCACTACCGGCATGTGAATCCGTGGGCGCTGCCATATCAGAAACCGCATCCGCCGATGTGGATACCCGGCGTGATTAGTCCGGAAACGGTGAAGTGGTGCGCGGAGCATAACTATCCGTATTTTGGACTTGGTACCTCGCTGGGGCCGACTTGCGATTTGTGGGAATACTACGCCGATGAGGCGGCGAAGCATGGCTTCCAGGCGGGGCCGGAGAATTTCGGTTACGTGATGCCGACCTTTGTGGCCGAGACCGAAGAACGAGCGCAGGAACTTGGCAAGGGATTTTTGTTTGGCGGCGGACAGAATTCTTTCGCGCGCGTGGAGCATACGCTGCCGCCGGGCTACAACTCGAAAGACGCGATTCGGCGAATGGCCAAGCAGCCGCAGGGAAGCTGGCTCGGAGTGAGCGGCGACAAATTGCGCGGGCATAGCGAGGAAGTGGAAATCGATCCGGAAGCGATCCGACGGAAACTTATTCCCGGATATCAGAAGGCGCAGAAAGCGCTGCAGCTCATAATCGGAAGTCCGAAGAACGTTATCCCGAAGCTGAAGGCTATTTTGAGCGTGTTGCGGCCGGGCGCGCTGATCATTTTCAGCGTGCAGGGGCCGGTGCCAAATGCGGATCGGCAGATCAGCATGAAACTGATCGCGCAGGAGGTGATCCCGGCGCTTCGCGAGCATGCGAAAGCGATCGATCTTCCCGATGCATTGGAGCGCGCGCCGGGATCGATCAAGTTGCGCGGCGGGGTCAGCCGAATCCCGGTCTCGGATCGAGGTCCACTGAAGGAGCTAGGTCTGGCATAATTGCAGGTAAGTGGTCTGACGCGGCCGCAGGGGTCGGCGCGTCAGGCATGGCCGACATTGCGACTCCTATTCCTTCTTGTAGGCGCGATCTGGATCTCCGGCTGTGGCTCCCTACCCAATGCGACAGCATTAACCAGCTCCCGATTTTTTTATCGCCAGCCGAAATTCGTCGACACCAAGGGACGTCCGATCTCGACCAGCGACGGGAAGGCGATAGTTGCCGCGCTCGAGCGTCGCGCGGGCAAGACCGACGTCCTTACCCGGCACCTGGCGTTCGAACAGGCGATCAGCGGGATTCCGCTATCGCTTGGGAACAAAGCGACCTTGCTGCAGGATGGGCCCGACACGTACCGGGCGATGTTCGATGCGATCGCCGGTGCGAAGGACAGTATCAACGTTGAAGTATATATCTTCGAAGATAAGCCGATCGGACAGAAATTCGCGGACGCACTGGTCGCGAAGGAGCGCGCCGGGGTCCAGGTGAACCTGATTTACGACAGCTTCGGATCGCGGCAGACGCCGCGGAAATTTTTCCAGGACATGAAGGAGAGCGGGATCCAGGTGCTCGAGTTCAACCCGGTCAATCCGCTGGCGGCAGGAGTTCGCTGGTCGCCGGATGAACGCGATCACCGCAAATTGCTGATCGTCGACGGGAAGGTTGCGTTTACCGGCGGGATCAATATTTCGGGTGTCTACACGAGCGGGAGCCGCAGGCAACGCAAATATGCGGCGAACGAATTGCAATCGTGGCGCGACACCGATCTTGAAGTCGAAGGGCCGGCGGTGGCGGAATTTCAACGTCTATTTGTAGACATCTGGCTTCGTCAGAATGGGCCGCCGCTCGCGGGCAGAAACTATTTTCCGCCGCTCGAAAAGCAGGGCAACGACATCGTTCGCGTGATCGGCAGCGTTCCGAAGGAAAACAGCTTGATCTACGTGACTCTGATCTCGGCGATCAACAACGCGGAGACCAAGATATACATCACCGATCCTTACTTCGCGCCGGGACGCGAAATGGTCGAGGCGTTGGAGACGGCGGCGGGGCGCGGAGTCGATGTGCGTTTGCTGGTGCCGGGACGAAATGACGAACCGGTGATGATGCTTGCGACCCGATCCGAGTATTCAGAATTGCTCGGCGCGGGCGTTCAAATATATGAATGGCAGGGGAAGATGATACACGCGAAGACGGCGACGATAGACAGCGTGTGGTCGACGGTGGGATCGGCGAACCTGGACTGGTGGAGTATCGTGCGCAACTACGAAATCAACGCGGTAATCCTGGGGTATGGATTTGCGCAGCAGATGGAATTGATGTTCAACAGCGATATCGAGCGATCGGAGCCGGATCGATCCGCAACAATGGGAAGCCAGGGGGCCGGTGGAACGGAGCGAGGAACTGTTCGGCAGAATGATCGCGCCGATGCTCTAGCCGGCACAAAAGAAAAATCGAGATGAAGAAAGTTTTGATGGTCTGCACGGGCAACCTGGATCGCAGTCCGACCGCCGCGATGCTGCTGGCGGAGATGTGCGCGCCGATGTGGGTGACCTCGGCCGGCACGGAGTCGTGGGCGAAGAACCAGGTCAGCCTGGAGCTGGTCGAAGAGGCGGACGTGATTTGCGTGATGGAAGACGCGCATCGACGCTTCATCCACGAGCGCTTCGGCGATTCGCATGCCAGGAAAGTCGTGGTGCTCGACGTTCCCGACAACTACGTGTGCTTCGAGGCGAAGCTGGTGCATCTGCTCAAGCCCAAGCTGCGCGCGGCGCTCGGACTGACGTCGCGATTGCGAACCTGAAAGATTTCAGATGTCGTATTGCTGAAGCAGAGCCTGGCGCAGCTTGGTGAAATGGATCAAGGCGGCCTGATACTGAATCTGTTTCTGAGTGGGTAGACTCGCGAGATCGAGTCCATAACGGTGCCGGACATAGCCCAGGGCGGTCGCGCGGGTGGCTGATTTTTTAGGCTGTTCGGCGGTCAGAATCACCTCCCGCTCGCTCTCACGGAACAACTTCCGGGCAATATTCCGCGGGTACATCCCCAGGCTGACGGCAATGTCGGCGGCCAGCTCGAGCGGATCGTCGAAATGCGACTCGTAACCGGTATAGAGCGAAGGCAGGGGCGGCTGCGAGCGCATCGCGAACAGGCTGGCGGTGACGTGGTGGCCGACCTCGTGAGCAAAAGCCATACCGACCGCGGCGCGATGATGGGCGGCATTGACGCAGATGAGGGGACGCTTTTGCGATCCAGTGCCACGGCCCAAATAGAAGCCGAACAGGGCGAGCCCGGACGGCCACGCCATCTTGGCAATCTGGAAATCGGCGCCCAGACTCGAGGCACGATCGGCAAATTCCTTCATCGAGCCGAGCCGGACCGGCTGCCGGTTGAGGTCCGGCCAGGCCTTGGCGCGCGCCTCGCGAACGACCTCGAGGACCTCGGAACGAGCGAAACGGCCACGCAGCGAGCGGCCGTATTCACGGTGCTCGAGCCGGGTGATCTCGTCTCGCGCGGCCGCCAGGGCGGGCGTCCGGGGGCGGCGGCTCTGAGTGACGGTAGCGAGAACGTCACTCGCCAGGCTGTCGATATTCGAGATGCGGCTGCCGATAGGCATGAACGGTTGCGAACCCCTTCAGCGACTCATAAGTCACTATAACCAAAAGTACAGTATTGTTGCAAAACAGGCAATACGTCAGCCGGGCGTATCGTGAGGCGAATATTATTACGTCTTCGAGAATATTTTACGCCTGGCAGTAACATAACTGTACTGTTTGTGGGCGCATTTCTCGTGCACTTGCTGTATCTTGCTGACGGGTTGTCCACACATTCACAGTGTTTTGGCGCCAAGGCCACCGGCCTTGGGTCGCCGTCCATTCCGCGCGGTGCGCCGCGTGCTCCTCCCAGTATTCACTGCGGACGCTCCAACAGTGAACTTCGATCGCGGCTTATACATTCAGCCAACTTGGGGAGGATCTCACTCGATGGAACTGCGATTACTATCCAAAGATAAAGACCGAAAAATTTTTGCCGATCGGGTCGAACAGATTCGCGCCAGGCATGGGGGCGGTTTCAGGGAACGGCCGCGCTCGCGACTGGGCGAGATACAGCTCACCTTCGGGAATCTCTACGCACTTTTCAAACATGACGATGATCCAGCCGAGCAGATGATCGCCGGCATGGTGATGCACGATCTGGAAATGTTTCCGCAAACCTGCTCGAAGCCCGACCTGTCGCATCTTCCGGCGCGATCGGTGCTTGAAGTCAGCGACCTGTGGTCATGCTCGTTCGGGGCGGGGACGCTGGCGCGCGCAGGCGCGGCGATTCTCGCGGGCCTGCTCGATGCGCGCGCGCTGCTTGCTTATTTGAGCGTCAAGCCGGTCGACGGGACTCCGTTCTATCGCGGCGTGGGCTTCGTCAATGTCGGTGAGCCGCTGGAGTATCCGTTTCTCGAAACGCTCTCGGGGCAGCCGATTTGGGCGCAACCGATGATCATGGAAGGGGACGCTCTCAACAAACTTACGCAGGCATTCGCGAGCCTGGTGACGGAGACTCGCGACGGCAATCGAGTTCTTCGCTTCAGCAATTTCCTGGGGCGAAAACCTGAAACCGGACTTCGAGTTACAGCGCGCGACGGTTTTTTCGTTCCGCCGCCGGCTCCGGGCGCAAGCGGCGCGCACGCCAGCATGGCGATGCAGCTCTGAGGCGAAGGCATTGCGAGAACTCGCGCAAATTCTCGAGGAACTCAATTGTTGACTGTTAACTGGCTTCGGCTTGCGGACTTCGGATTTTCTGAAGCCGCAAATCTACGAGGAAGAACATGAATCCCAGATCTGAAGCAGCGGCGCCGACGGGAATCAATTCGATCGGCGATTTCTCGGGCAACATACCGGTCAAGCTGACCAAAGAAGAACTGACCGAGCTTTCGAAGCTCAACCCATTCCTCAGCTGGCTACATATCGCGGCCGAGTGGGGAGCGATCGTCGCGACGATCTACTTGTGCGAGCGGTACTGGAGCCCCCTGCTCTACATCCTGGCGGTCGCGATTATCGGCGCGCGTCAGCATGCGCTGTTGATTTTGATGCACGACGGCGTCCACTACCGGCTGTTCCGCAACCGCCGGCTCAACGACTTCGTGTCCGAAGTGGTGCTCGCGTGGCCGCATCTGGTCGCGGCGGGACCGTACCGCAAGAATCACATCGCACATCATCGATATTTGAACAGCGAAAAAGATCCGGACTGGAAGCGCAAGCAGAACGATCCAGCGTGGATTTTTCCGAAACCCGCCAGCGATCTCGGGCGGCTGCTGTTTCGCGACGTATCGGGTCTGAACGCGTTCGCTCTGATCAAGGTGGCGGCGACCGATGGTTGGCCGCGTGACACTGTGAACACGACGTTCCTGCTTGCGCGCTATGGCTTTTACGCCGCTCGCTCGACACTCATTATTTACCTGGGGCGCGCTCAAAGGCTTTGCTATCTACTGGTTGATTCCGCTATTCACATGGCTGGTTATGATCATGCGAGTGCGAAGTATCGCCGAGCATTCCGCGATCGAAAAAGGCGACGGCGTATACGCGCAGACCCGCTCCACACATGCGGCGTTGCTCGAGAAGATTTTTCTGGCTCCGAAAAACGTGAACTACCATCTCGAACATCACTTCTTTCCGAGCGTGCCGTTTTATCGGCTGCCGAAGTTGCACGCGCTGCTGCTCTCAAAGCCGGGATTCAGCGAGGCGGCTCATTGGACGGAATCGTACTGGGGAGTGATGCAAGAGAGCGTCGCGGGCAAATCGCAAGAGGCGACTATTGAGCGACGGTTCGGCAAACGGTTTGCGATTCGGGAGCTGGAATGGCCGCTATTCCGATAACCTACAATTTGCGCAGCCTGATGGTGCGGCGGACCACCTCGCTCATGACCGCGCTGGGAGTGGCGCTGGTGGTGATGGTCGTGGTGATCCTGCTGAGCTTCGTCAGCGGGATGCGCGCGAGCCTGGAACTCGCGGGGGAGGCGGGCAACTGGATCATCCTGAGCCGCGGCACGGTTTCCGAGGGCGAGAGTTACATCCCGCGCGAGGAGTCCGATATCCTTCGCACCCGGCCCGAGATCGCGACTGACGCTTCAGGAAAAGCGCTGTTCTCGCCGGAGATGGTGGTACCGTTCAATGCCGGAATCAAGCGGGCGGCGAACCACTTTCAGCCGGCGTCGCTGCGCGGAGTCACTCCGGTCGCATACGAGATGCATCGCGGCCTCAAGCTGGTCGCGGGACGATGGCCAGATCCCGGCCGGGAGGAAATGGCGATCGGACGAAAGCAGGCGGCGCGTTTCCCGGAGCTTTCGGTGGGCTCGACGTTCAAGTACGGACGGCGGAACTGGACGGTGGTAGGAATCTTCGCCGATCGAGGCAGCGCGCTTGAATCGGAATTCTGGGCCGACCTCGACGTGATCCAGCAGGACGCCAGGTTCGAGAATGGGTTCTCGTCATTTCACGTGGTGCTGAAGCCGGGGACTGCGGACAGCTTTCTAAGCGCGCTCAGCAATGATTCGCGGCTGACCGTCGATGCGATGAGCGAGCGGCAGTTCTTCGCGGAGCAGGCGAAGGTGGCGGATCGGCTGCGCGCGATGGTCCTGCTGGTGGGCATCATAGTGGGGACCGGCGCCGCATTCGGCGGCATGAACACGATGTACGCGGCAGTGGCGCGGCGCACTCGCGAAGTCGGGGTGCTGAGAACGCTGGGCTTCGGCAAGGGCGCGGTGCTGACAAGTTTTCTGGCGGAGAGCGTCATCCTGGGAGCGGTGGGCGGCGCGATTGGCGATGTGCTCGCGATGGTGCTCAGCATCGGGAGCGGCCTCAACCATCATCTGATGAGTGTGGGGGCGCTGGTTTTTTCGTCGGCGTTCACCCTCAGCGCGCTGGGAGGGGGAATTCTCGCGGCAATTTTGATCGGAGTCGCCGGCGGCGTGCCGCCTGCCTGGCGAGCGTCTCGTCTGCCGATAGTAGAGTCGCTGCGCGAGGCGTGAGAGGAATGCAGGCGCTCCGGCTCGTGTTGCGCAATCTCATCCGGGAACCGAGGCGCGCGGTTCTGACCATGCTCACGTTCGCAGTCGCGACGTTCATCTTCACCGTGTTGGCGGCGATACCCTCATCGATCGACATGATTCTCGAGAAGACCGCGCAGACTTTGCGGGTCTACTCGTACAATGCGGACGGCCGCTACCTCGGCTTGCCGGCGCGCGATTGCAGGGGGATCGAGGAAATTCCCGGCGTGGTCGGATGCATGCCGATGGTCGTGCTGCGAGCCACCTACCAGCGCGAGGGCGAAACGATCCAGGCCTTCGCACTCGATGCGGACAAAGTCGCCGTCCTGTATCCCGACTACGATCTGCCGGCGTCGGTGTTGGAGAAGTTCTCGCATGATCGGACCGCGGCGATCGTGGGCAGGCTGCTGATGCGGAACCATGGATGGAAAATCGGCGACGTGATCACGCTTCGCGGCGATTCCAATCGGCTCAAGATTCGCTTTGTGCTTGCCGGCGAGATCCCGTCGAGCAACTACCCCAATTTTTTCATGTTCCGGCGCGACTACCTGGTCGAAGCGGAAAAAGCGATCGGAATTCCCGAAGAGAAGCATCCCGCCGGATTCCTGGTCAGCCGAATCGAGTCTCCGGAGCGGGTTCCGTCGGTGATTCGCGAAATCGACCGGACCTTCCACAACTCGGACTTCGAGACCGCGACGATGACCGAAAGCGAAGCGGTCTCCGGACTCATGTCCAGCGTCGGCGACATCCGCAGCATCGTGGATGGCGTCTCGGTGGCGATCGCGCTCACGATTTTGCTGATCGCGGCGAACTCGATGTCGATGATGGTTCGCGAACGGTTGCGCGACGTGGCGGTGCTGCGCGCGCTCGGATTCAATCCGCTGTATATCGCGCGTCTGCTGTTCGGCGAATGCGCGCTGATCGGAGCCGCGGGCGGAACGCTCGGATGCGTTCTGGCGCTATGGCAATTCGGCAGCGGGACCACGCTGAAATCGGTGCTTGAAAGCGCGGGCTACCTGACCGTTACTTACAGCGCCGCGGTCGAGGCCCTGGTCGCCGCGGTCTTCATCAGCATCCTGAGCGCCGCGCTGCCGGTGCTCGGCGCAATGCGGGTAACGCCGGCGGACGCGTTTCGGAAAACGATCTAGACCGGTGTCGTTCTGAACCGGCATCGTTCCTGCCGAAAAATAAGGAAACGCCGGAGTTGGCACTCCGGCGCTGTCGAATCCCGATTGGGACGAAGCCGACGCCCCTGCGAGGCGTAAGGTTACCTGCCGACTGCGTGACGGACCGTATTGAGTATGTAAATGAAGTCGCGCGCCGAGCGTACCTCGCCGAGCAGCGCCACTCGCGAGAGCATCTCCATCTCTTCGTTCGAGATGCTGTGGACGCGCCGCAACTGTTCGTTCTTCCGGAAATCTTCCCATGCCGAATCGGCCGTGGACGCCGTCTCATCACTGAGCAACGCTTGGGCGCGGGGATTGGCGAGAAAGAAAAGTTCGCGACGATCAAGACCGAGCACTTCTGCCAGCCGCGTCAGGATTTTGTCCGAGGGATGGCGCTTGGCCGATTCGAGGTGCCCGACGTAGGGCGTCGAAGTTTTGATGCGGTGAGCAACTTCCTCCTGGGTGAGGTCGAGTTGCCGCCTGCGTTCGCGGATGATCTGGCCAAAATTACGTTCCTTCGATCGTGCCATTGATTCGTACCCCTTGTGAAGTTTTTGCCTGTCGTCAGGGAAGAAAACAGTTTCCCAACCAAACTGGTTGGATTCGACACTTACAGTTAGTACCATCAAGACGACATAAAGGCAAAGCCAAATTCGAGGCTCTCGACCCTCTTTTTCAAACGGACGCGCCCCACCCGCTTTCCTTCCGCGGACGGCGCGGCTAAGAATTAATGCCTTGGACGCTCGAGATCACCGCTCGGAAACCTTGCAGAGACTGGCGCGATTCCTCACGCCCAGCCGCACCGTTGCGCTCTCCCAGTATCGGTCGCGGGCACGAATTTACGACCTCGAGCTGGCGTTGTTCGAGCCAGTGCGCGAGCGCGCGGTCGAACTGCTGCGCCTAAAGAGCGGCGATGGGGTTGTGGATATCGGTTGCGGCACGGGGCTCAGTTTCCCCGCGATCGAGCGATCGGTCGGTCCCGCGGGCTCGATCGTCGGAGTCGAACAGAGTCCCGAGATGCTCGAGCTGGCGCGCGCGCGGGCCAAAGAGAATGGGTGGACGAATGTCGCCTTGATTTCGGCGTCGGTCGAGGATGCCGATATCCCGATAGCGGCGGACGCCGCACTGTTTCATTTTACGCACGACATCATGCGTACGCCGGGTGCGCTCGCCAATGTTCGCCGTCATCTCAAGCCGGGCGCAAGAGTGGTTGCGGCCGGACTTAAGTGGGCGCCGATTCGGGCGATGCCGCTGAATGTCCTGGTGTGGGGCGCTGCGCTCAGATCGACGACCACGCTCGAAGGCCTTGCCCGCCCCTGGAGCCATCTGGAGGATTTGGTTGCCGAGCTCAAGGTGGAGGAAATGCTTGGCGGAATGGTGTACGTGGCCAGCGGAGTGGTTCCCGCGTCGTGAAGGGTTCCATCCGATCGGCGTCCGGCCCGCTTTTCTACGCAGTGATATTCGCGATCGTGGCGACCGCGGGATGCTTCAATTGGCGAAACAAATCGACGCCGGCCGCCACGCCTCCTGCTATGCCAGCCGAGAGCGCCGAGCAGATTCCGAGCGGCGCGACCGGACCGACCGACGAATTGCAGGCACATTGCGACCAGCTCGCACGCGCGACTCCCGGAATTGAAGAACTACGGGTAAACAGCGATGGCACGATCGAGAGCCGCCAATGGACTCTCACTGAGAATGACTCGGAGCCGCGATGGGCGGTCGTGCGCGCGCAGAATCAGCCGGCAGGCGGGTGGACAGCGAAACCGGGCATCGCGAAGCTCAATTTTGATCCGCCGCTTCAAACGGCGCTTGCAAAAGGATCGGACCAATTCCTCGCCTATGCGCCAATCGATGTCGCAAATTACACTCATATGATGGACACGCTCAACGAAGTCTTTGGCGGCACGCAAGGCAAGTTCGTGTGGAGAGGAAGAACCTACGCTTACGCACTGAAGACAGAATTGCCCTGCTACCCGCCGCTTCGGTAGTTTTCCTTTCTTTCAAAAGTTTATATCGACATGCACTGACGCGTCCTCTCCTGTGCAGGCGCATTCTTCATTCGCGCGGTCGCGCGCACCGCGGAATTGTCCGCAGAAAGTTTTACCGGCGGGGCATCGAATGCGGCGTTGAGCGCGGCATCGGCAGCCACATCAAACCAAGCGAAATGGGTGGCATCTTTTGGCCGGATTCTTGCTGAATAGTCTTTCAAGCGCGAATTGGATTCGCATCAACAACGAATTCAGCGCTTGGAGGCTAAGCATGAAATACAAAGGCCTTACGATAGTCCCGGCCGCAATCCTGGCCTGCGGGATCGCCACTGGATGTTCCTATCACAAGACGATCGAAAACACGCCGCCTGCGGTCGTTCAGAACGTTCCGCCACCGGTGGTTGAGACCGTTCCGCCGCCGACAGTAGTTCAGACCGTTCCAGCGCCGACGGTAGTACAAACCGTGCCGGTGCCGGCGACTTCGAGCTCGACCACGACTACTACCACCAATGACAACGGGGTCGTGGAAAGGCAGCGTACTACGACCTACACGGCTCCGTACTAAAAACAGCGCGTCATTGGGAATCACGTGCGAAAGGAATCACGTGCGAACGTGAAATCAACGCTGATTAGAAAACTCAGCAAATTTGGAGGCACGACAACTATGCGTTTCAAACGGCTCGTAATCATTCCGGCGGCAATCGCAGCATGCGGACTGGTTTCCGCATGCTCGTATCACAAAACGGTAGACAACACGACGCCGTCACCGGTTGTCGAAAGCGCGCCGGCCCCGGTCGTCGAGACCGCTCCTGCGCCGGCTCCGATGTCGTCAACCACGACTACCACCACCGATAACAACGGCATGGTCGAAAGACAGCGGACCACGACCGTCACTCCGGGTTACTAAGAACTGCGCGTGCACTCCGGCGCGAGGCGGTTCGCCGCCTCGCGCCGGCTCTTCGTAACAGGCGACAGCGCTCGGACTATTGCGCCACAATCGAACCGAACAGTCCGTCCGCCTCGTCATTGAGACCCGCGCTAAAGAACAGCGTGTCCGCTGACGAGGTACTTCCGTCCGAATTCAAAGCACCGCCAAACGTCAACGACCAGAGTCCGTCATTCACCAGCGGACGGCCGTGCGGGCCTGGCAGCGCGGCGAGCCAATGCATCGTGTTCGGATCGAACACGTTGATCACACCGTCGCCGAAGTTGCCAACCAGGAGGTCATTGGAGAACTGGCCGAAAGTGGCCGGCGCCATTGCGAGGCCCCAGGGAGAGTCGAGATGGCCGTGCTGCGCAAAGTGCTGAAGCAGATTGCCGTCGGTATCGAATACCGAGACGAAGCCATGCCCCGGCTTGTTGACCGGATCGTGCTTGGGCTTGTCCTGCTTCGCGTAGGTAACCCAGATCTGATTGTTGATGTTCTGAATGCCGAACGGGGCGTATCCATGCTGCACATTGGGATCGGTGAATGAGCCACTAAGCGCCGGCGACGGCGGATGAAAGTTGGTGTCGAAGACGTCGACCTTCCCGCTGCGGAAATTGGTTGCGTAGAGAAGTGGTCCATTCGCAGTGTTCGAGCCGAGCGCGAGTCCCTTGTACACAGCGCCGGTGGCAGCGCCGCCCTGGGAGTTATCGACCACGATCACCGCGGTGGTGATATCAGGTACCGTCTCGTTCCACGCCTCGACGGTGCCATCCTCGGTATCAAAGATGAAGAGCGAGGGACCGAAGTTCATGGTGTGATCAGAGGCGGGCACGATTTGAAACGCGCCTGCGCCGACCGCGAAGTTAGCGATTATTCCAGTTGGAGTTCCGGAGCTGGTGCTGGGCGGCGGAGGCGGAATAGTTACACTTGGAAGCCCGGGAAAGGGCACCGCATCGGCGAAGTAGAGAGCCGAAAAGCCGGAGTTATTCTCATTGATCCAGAACGGACTTAGACCGGGGAAGAAGGCGAGACCCCACGGATTGAGCAGATTTGGATCGGTGACCTGGGCCAGTCCCGAGATGTTTGAAATCAGATTGGTTTGTACGTAGCCCATTCCTTTCTTCATACCCTTGGCGTGAGCGGGACCGGCTATCGCAATCGCGAACCCAAGACAGGCGATCGCAGTAACTAGTCCCCTGGTGAGTCTTATGCTCCTGTTGAGTTTCATGTGTTTTCCTCCGTGAACTGATTTGTGCGTTATCAACTTGTCGACCAGACGGCATCGACTGATTTCGCGGGACTTATGGTTGATTCGCGACGTCTGGACGTCAAGACAGAAAATTAAAAGTGACACGATCTGGCGAGAGTGGTAGTGAATCTTATACCGCGTGCAGCCACGACATAGTTCTTGTAGTAGAGCTAGAACGTGTTTTCTTGTCATAGCTGCAAATCTATTCAGATGTTGTAGAGTCGCGGTGAAAATCTGAAACGCGTCGAGGAATTCGATGGCTTCAATCCCGGTAGTATCGTCGAACGAACCGGCAGCCGCGCTTCTTGCGGCTCTGCAAAATGACGGATGCGCGGTAGTGACCGGAGTAACCGATCAATCGACCAGAGACGCGATTGCGCGTGAGCTCGCGCCTCACGTCGAGGCGGCTGACGAGAACGCCGCGACCGATCGCAACAACAAATATTTTTCGAACAGCGGGGGTTTCTATCCCGGCCACACCAAACGCATTACCGGGCTGATTGCGAAGTCGGAGACGTTTCGAAGTTTTGTTACCCATCCGATGATGCTCGCGGCGTGCGATGCCTTCCTGAAACCCAATTGCGAGTCCTACCAGCTGCACGTGGGATCGGCGCTGGTGGTCGGACCGGGCGCAACGATGCAGATGCTTCATCGCGAGGATGACGCGTATCAATTTTTCAAAGTGCCGCGTCCCAACCTGGTTCTCGCGAGCATGTGGGCAATCAGCGATTTCACCGCGGCGAATGGCGCCACCAATCTCGTCCCGGGAAGCCATCGCTGGCCGGCTGGACGCGAGGCTCGCGCCGAGGAGATCGCATCGGGCGAGATGCCGGCGGGATCGGTACTGATCTGGATGAGTGGGACTCTACATGGCGCGGGCGCGAACCGTTCGGACGCGTGGCGCTACGGTATCTTTCTCTCCTATTCGCTCGGATGGCTGCGCCAGGAAGAGAACCAATACCTCGACGTTCCTCCGGAACTCGCGCGAACTCTTTCGCGAGAGCTGCGCGAGCTGGTCGGCTACAAGATGCATCATGGGCTCGGCTTTGCCGAGGTCCGAAGCGATCGTTCGAGCTAGTCTCGAGCCACGCGCGAATCCGCGCCTGTTTAATTGGTGGTGATCCCTTCGGTGCTTCCAGTGCCGGCGCAAACTCCGCCGTCCACGACCAATGCGTGACCGGTTACGAATGAAGCGTCGTCGGAGGCGAGGAACAGCACGCAGTTCGCGATCTCGCGCGGCTTGCCCATCCTGCCGAGCGGATGAAATCGATGCATCGTTTCGCGGATTTCCTCAGTGGCGCCGAAAGCGCGCGCGACCAGCGGCGTGTCGATTATTCCCGGGCAGATGCAGTTTACCCTTACGCCAGCGGGTGCAAACTCGAGGGCCGCATTTCGCGTCAGGCCGACGACGCCATGCTTCGCCGCGTTGTATGCGGAGAGTCCGACGCTGCCGCGAATGCCCGCCACTGACGCGGTATTCACTATCGCGCCACGTTTCTGCGCGACCATCACTTTGCCGGCGTACTTCAGTCCCCAGAAAACGCCGTCGAGATCGATGCGAATAGTGTTCGAGTAAAGCTCTTCGGACGTGTCGAGGAGCGGCGTGACGATGCCGATTCCCGCATTGTTGAACATGATGTCGAGGCCGCCAAATTTCTCGCACGCCGTGGCGACCAGCTTCTCGACCGCTTTCGCGTCGCGCACGTCGGTGGCGACGAAGATTCCGCCGATCGACTTGGCTACCTGCTCGCCCTCGCTGTTCGGTAAGTCGCCGATCACGATCTTTGCGCTGTGCTCGGCAAATAGTTCCGCGGTCGCCTTGCCGATGCCTGAGGCTCCGCCGGTGATTATTGCTACGCGATTCGCCAATCTGCCTTCCGCCATCTTCTCTCTCCGTATGGATATCGAATTTCTATTCGTTATGCGTTCCTGATCGTCAGGCCTCCATCGACGGGAATTACTGCGCCGGTGAGATACGAAGCGGCCGGAAGACACAGGCTGAGCGTGATGTGCGCGACTTCCTCCGGGATAGCCATAACGCTTTAGCGCGGTGCGGCGTTTCCCGAAAATCGTCTTGTGTTCTTCGGGAATCGCGTCCGTCAACGCAGTCCGAATCGGCCCCGGACAAATGCAATTGACTGTGATCCCCTCCGGTCCGAGGTCCACGGCCAGCGCGCGCGTGAGCCCAATCACCGCGGTCTTGGCCGCCACGTAAGGACTGTCGCCCGGAGTTGCGCCGAGTCCCTCAGTCGAGGCGATGTTAACGATTCGAGCCGCGTCCGACTTCCTCAGATGCGGAAGTGCGGCGCGCACCAAGCGCTGTTGCGCAGTCACCAATCCCAATAACGCACGATCCCAAACCTGGTCGTAATCCTTGTCGCCGAGCGGGCGAAAAGCGCCGAAGCCAGCGTTGTTGATCAGGATATCGAGCCTGCCAAAACGGCCGGCGACTTCCGCGACAACTCGTTTGATATCGGCGGCGTCGCACACGTCGAGACGCCAGCCCTCGGCGCTTCCGCCTCCTGCCTTGATTTCCTCGACGACGCGCGCCACGCCGGCTTCATTTATATCCGTGACGGCGACCGACGCGCCTTCACCCGCGAACACGTGCGCTGTGGCGCGTCCCATTCCGCTCGCGGCGCCTGTGATCAACACGGCGCGACCTTTCACCGAGCGGTCGAGTTTTTTTATCGCATCCATGTCGCTGCTCCTTTGTAATCTGCATAAGCGATTGTCGCGGTTTGCATACCAGTGCTACTTGAATTAGGCTGCGCGCGATTCTCTTTACAAGGACATCCACGATGGCAAGCAACGAAAGTGAACGGCTATCCGAGCAAAATCTGAAGCGGGCCGCATGGCTCGATCAAACCAAGGAAGCGCCGATCGATCCGGACCGTGCCGATCGTGGATCCGCATCACCATCTTTGGGACCATCCGGACAGTCGCTACATGCTCGACGAGATTGTGGATGACACCGGGTCGGGTCATCGAGTGCTCGCGACCATCTTCGTCGAGTGCATGTCGATGTATCGCGCGGACGGTCCCGAGGCGATGAAACCAGTCGGCGAGACGGAGTTCGTCAACGGCATCGCGGCGCAAAGCGCGAGCGGCCAATATGGAGAGACTCGAGTTGCGGCGGGAATCGTGGGGTTCGCGGATTTGTCGATCGGCGCCGAAGTCGAAGAAGTATTGCGGACGCATATCGATGCGGCGCCGAATCGTTTTCGTGGAATCAGGCACGCGGCGGGCTTCGACGCGGACCCCGCGATAAGAAATTCTCACACCAATCCGCCGGCCGATTTGTACGAATCGAAAAAGTTTCGCGAGGGCTTTGGAAAATTGAAGCCGCTCGGCCTCAGCTTCGATGCGTGGAATTACCATCCGCAGATCCGGAGTCTGACCGCACTCGCGCGAGCTTTCCCGGATACGACGATCGTGCTCGATCACTTCGGCGGACCGCTCGGCATCGGCCCCTACGAAGGGCGGCGTGCAGAAATCTTCGAGCACTGGAAAATAGACATCGCGGAACTCGCGAAATGCCCGAACGTCGTGGCCAAGCTCGGCGGAATCAACATGCCGGTCAATGGATTCGGATGGCACAAGCGGCCGTCACCGCCAAGCTCGGACGAACTCGTCGGCGGCGACCCGCGACTACTATCTTCATATGATCGATCGGTTCGGCCCCGAGCCGCTGCATGTTCGAGAGCAACTTCCCGGTCGATAAAATCTCCTGCTCCTACGCGGTGCTCTGGAACGCGTTCAAAAAGATCGCCGCGCGTTTCAACGACGCGGAAAAAGCGCGCCTGTTCAGCCAGACCGCGGCAGAGGTCTATCGCGTCAAGCTCAACGGAGCGGAACTGCGGGATGATGTCCTCCGCGAATGCCTGGATATCGTCTTCGGCGGTCATCGGCGGAGACGTGCATGAAAATGAAGTGGGTGACGCCGGCCTTGATGAAGCGCTCGATTTTTCCGACGCACTCATCTTTGCTGCCGACGATCATCCGCTCCCGCGCCTTGTCGGGAGTGGTCTGCGCGATCATCGCGATGATCCCGGCGAGCGTTTCCTCGCGCTGTTTGGGCGCCTTGTAGCACATCGAGAGCATCAGGGTCTTTTCGATTTCGTCGGTGTTGCGCCCGACCGTATCGCCGTGGCGCTCGATCACTCCGATCAACCGTTTCATCTCGTCCGCATCGGCATTGCCCATGTTCCACATGTCAGCGTGCTTCGCGACGAGCTTGAGCAGCACCTTCTCTCCATGCCCGCCGATCATCAGCGGCAGATGTTTCTGCACCGGCTTCGGATTACAAATCGCATCGACCACGTTGTAATGCTTGCCCTTGAGCGTGGTCTTTTCATTGGTGAACATCTCCTTGATGATCTGGCATGATTCGTCGAGCGCCTGGAGCCGTCCGCCAACGGTCTTGAAATCGAAGCCGAAGTTGCGGTGCTCCAGCTCGAACCATCCGGCACCGATCCCCAGGTTGAGCCTGCCACCGCATACTTGATCGAGCGTCGCGGCCATCTTCGCCAGGAGGCACGGATTGCGGTAGGTGTTGCCGTTGACCAGGGCCCCGATCCGCGCGCGTTTGGTGTTCTGGCTGAGCGCCGAAAGGAGCGTCCAGCTTTCCAGGCAAGCGCCAGTTGGTTCCACGAAGATTGGATAGAAGTGATCGAACACCCAGAGCGAGTCGTAGCCCCAGCTATCGGCGTTGCCCCAGAGGGTGCGCAATTGCTCCCATTCAACGTTCTGCTGTCCGGTCTGAACTCCAAAGCGAATTGGATACTTGTCCACGATTTCCTCCGTTCAGTCAGTCGAGTGTAGAAGACTTCGCCATCTGAGGCGAGTTGATCTCAATTCAGCGATCGGACCAATCGGACAAAGATAGAGCCTGGCGGGTTTCGGATTTTTTCCGCGCGCGAGTAGCGACAGCGCCACGGCGCCGCGAAGTGTTCCGGTTTCATCGGCAGAACGAAACACCGGCTGCGGCGCGCGAAGCGCTGCAAGCGCCGACGCGAACGCGTCGTTGGCGGCAAACTTTCCTTCGAGGATGATATCGCCGTGAGCATCGAGCATCGTCAGGCAATGGTCTGTCATCAGCGCGCAATAGAGCGCCGCGAGTGCGGCTCGATGGCGCGGGGCCTCGAGCATGTTGCCGACGATTCGGCCGGCGTGCTCGCGAAACGGCCCGCCTTGATCCGCAAACGACGGCATCGCCAACCCGTTCGATTCGAGCACAGTCTCCAGGTCGTGAACGGAAGGCTCTACAAGGCCGACATCGGTACCGCAGATCGCGGCATACTCCCGTCCTCCCATGAAGCGCGCGGTCGCCACCGGACTACCGAACGCATCGACGTTCGCGAGCATGTCCAGTTCCTCGCGTAGCAAATCCAGCGAGCTGCCATGCGCCATCGCGACGATCCAGGTGCCCGTCGAAACGACGCAGAAAGGTTTTTCGCGAGTCGCACGATGCGCCAAGTACGACGCGTTGCTGTCATGGATTCCGGCTAGGATCGCGCAATCATTGGAAAGGCCGGTCGCAGACGCAACTTTGAGCAACGGAGGTCCGAGCGGCGTCCACGCGCTGACCCAGCGGCCAAATCGCGAGTCCCATCGCATCGTCCTCGCGAAGGATGAGAAGTCGTTGCGTCGCGGCTCCCAAAGATCGGTATGGCAGCCCGGCGAGGTCGGCTCCCAGGCGCGGATGCCGCACAGGCGCGCGGCCCAATATTGCGGGTACGGCAGAATCGTTGCGCGACTGAACTCGCGCGCAAAGTTTCGCTGCTGCCAGAAAAGCTGTCTGCCCAGGTTCAGTCCTGCGGGAAGTTTGGGCGATGCGGTGCGCGCAAAGTCCCGGGCAATCGCGTCGTAGTCGGTATCCACCTCGGCGACGCCGCGAAACTCGTAGTCCATGATCGGGAGCACGAGTCCGTCGTCGTCGATCAGCGCGGCGCACGCGCCATGGCTGACGGGGACTACCGAACGAACTTCAAAAGCACGCGCGAGCGTCGCGACTCCGTCGAGCAGCCATTCAAAAAGACTGTCCGCGTCGAAGTGCGGATATGGCGGCCCATTATCGACGGTGTTCTGCCGCTCGTGAGTAGCCATCGCGACTCCGCGATCGTCGACGGCGGATAGACGCACGTTGCTCTTGCCGACGTCGAAAACGACGACAGCTTCGGGCCGGGCTCTGTTCACCTCTGCACCACTACAGAAGTCAGGCGGTTTCCTCAATTGAATTACGATGCGGTCGTGTTACGATCCGTGCCGTGATAAGCGACCGATGGAACGACTCCGACGCGAAGGCGCTGTCAGAGCCCGAGCTTCTCTTGTATCGCTCCCACTTGCTGGGCGCCGATCTTGCGGTGACAAACTTCGGCGGCGGCAACACCTCGGCAAAAATTGCGTGCGATGATCCGTTAAGCAACGAACGCGTAACGGTCCTTTGGGTCAAAGGATCCGGCGATGACTTGGGCTCGATGGATCTGTCCGGCTTCGCGAAACTGTATCAGGACAAACTCGCAGCGCTGGAGAATCTTTTTCGCGGGCGCGAGCACGAAGATGCGCTAGTCCCCTACTTCGACTATTGTGCGTTCGCCGGCAGCACGCGCGCCGCCAGCATCGATACGCCACTGCACGCGCTGTTGCCATTCGCGCATGTCGATCACGTCCACCCTGATTCCGTTATTGCCATTGCGGCATCGCGGCGCGGCGAGCAGATCACCCGCGAGGTTTTCGGCGGCGAACTCGGTTGGATTCCATGGCAAAGACCTGGCTTCGATCTCGGGCTTAAGTTGCGCGATACGGTCCGCGCGAATCCGCGGATTCGGGGAGTGGTGCTTGCGAGCCATGGACTCGTCACCTGGGGCGACACGTCGAAGGCCTGTTATAAGAACACGATCGATACGATCCGCCGCGCCGAAGCATTCTTCGCCGAGCGAATCCGAAACGTGACTGCCTACGGTGGTGAGCGGATCGCATCGCGACCCGCTGAGGAGCGCAGCTCGATCGCGTCGGCATTGATGCCGGTACTTCGCGGCCATCTGTCTCGCGCGATCCAACACAAGATCGGCCACTTCAGCGACGATGCTGAAGTGCTCGAGTTCGTCGGCGCGCGGCAGTTTGAGGAGCTGGCGGCTCTCGGGACCTCGTGCCCCGATCATTTCCTTAGTACCAAGATTCGGCCGCTCGTGCTTCCGGCCGATCCGAACACTGCACGAGCGACCGCGGCGGAAACTATCGAGCGCTACAGGGGTGAGTATCAAGCGTACTACGAACGATGTGCCAAACCCGGTGCTCCACCGATGCGCGATGCGAGCCCCGTTGTCATCCTGATGCCATCGGTCGGGATGTTCACCTTCGCAAAGGACAAGACGACTGCACGCATCGCGGCCGAGTTCTACCGCAACGCGATACGAGTTATGCGAAACGCGTCGGCAGTCGATGAATACCTCGGACTGCCCGAACAGGAAGCATTTGACATCGAGTATTGGTCGCTTGAGGAAGCCAAGCTGCGCCGACAACCGCTACCCAAATCGCTCGCGGGGCGCATTGCGATAGTGACCGGCGGTGCGGGCGGAATCGGCAGCGCGATTGCAGAGCGATTTCTGGCCGACGACGCCTGCGTGGTGTTGTTGGACAATGATGAAGACGCGCTGGAACGTACCGGCGCCGAACTCAAGCGCAAGTTCGGCAAGGATCGGACTCGCACGACTCGATGCGACGTTACCGACGAAGCCAGCGTGGCGCGCTCATTTGCTTTCGCGGCGCGGGAGTTTGGCGGCGTCGACATCGTGGTCTCGAATGCGGGAATCGCGTCTGCCGCTCGCTTCGAGCAGACGACGCTTGAGGCTTGGCGGCGCAATATGGATGTACTCGCGACCGGCTATTTCATTGTCGGACGTGAAGCGGCGCAGCTCTTGAAGACGCAGGCCATGGGCGGATCGATCGTATTCATCGCGAGCAAGAATGCGCTGGTCGCGTCGTCAGGCGCGGCCGCCTACAGCACCGCCAAGGCGGCGGAGCTTCATCTCGCGCGATGCATGGCGCTCGAGCTGGCCCCAGACGGAATTCGGGTGAACGTCGTAAATCCGGACGCGGTGTTGCAAGGCTCGCGGATATGGTCGAGCAGTTGGCGGGCCGAACGCGCGCGTGCCTACGGGATCGATCCTTCCGAGTTGGAGAAATTTTACCGGGAGCGAAGCCTGCTGAAACAAAACGTCACGCCCGCGGATGTCGCCGAGGCGGTGCATTTTTTCGCGTCCGATCGATCTGCGAAGTCCACGGGCAATATCCTGAATGTCGACGCCGGTAACGCCGCGGCATTCACGCGCTGAAGCTCTCACGAGGTTCTTATGACCCCACGCATGCCAATCGATGCCGACCTGATTGCGAAGCACAACGCGCGATTCGAGAAGGATTTGACCGCCGACTATGAGCATCTTGGCGACGTCCTGGCGCGGCGCGGAGTTGACCTCGAAGCGATCACGGCGCGTATCCAACGCTTTGCGGTCGCGATTCCGAGCTGGGGAGTCGGCTCCGGAGGGACTCGCTTTGCGCGGTTTCCACTCGCCGGCGAGCCGCGCAATGTCTTCGAGAAGCTTGAGGACTGCGCAGTCATCCAACAGCTGGGACGCGCGACGCCGACAGTGTCGCCTCACTTTCCGTGGGATCGAGTCAACGATTTCGGCGAGTTGCTGGAGTTCGCGCGCTCCTATGGAATCGTTTTCGACGCCGTCAACTCGAACACCTTCGAGGACCTGCCGGGCCAGTTGTCCTACAAGTTCGGCAGCCTGACCCATACTGACAAAGCGGTTCGCGAGCAGGCGATAGCGCACAACCTTGAGTGTATCGAGATCGGCAAGCAGCTCGGTTCGCGAGCGCTCACTGTCTGGATTGGCGACGGCTCAAATTTTCCCGGGCAGATCAACATGACCCGCGCGCTGGAGCGATACCTCGAGAGCATGCGCGTGATCGTCGCGGCGATTCCGGATGGATGGCGCGCGTTTATCGAGCATAAGCTCTACGAGCCGGCGCTATACTCGACGGTAATCGCAGACTGGGGGACCAGTTACATTTGCGCGAGCGAGCTTGGCGCCAACGTCCAGTGCCTCGTGGACCTGGGTCATCACGCGCCAACTACCAATATCGAGCAGATCGTCTCGCGGCTGATCCAGTTTCAGCGCCTCGGCGGCTTTCATTTCAACGATTCAAAATATGGCGACGATGACCTGGACACTGGCTCGGTGAACCCATTCCAGATTTTCCTGGTCTTCAACGAACTCGTGGACGCCGAGTTGCGTCGCGCTCCCGGCTTTGCGCCAGCCTACATGCTCGATCAGAGTCACAACGTGACTGACCCTGTCGAGAGTCTCCTGGAGAGCGCGGTCGCCTTGCAACGCGCCTACGCGCAGGCTTTGACGGTCGATCGCAAACTGTTGCAGTCGGCGCAAGACGCGAACGACGCCCTGATGGCTAATCGCACGCTGCAAAACGCGGTGCGGATGGATGTGGAGCCGGCGATCAAAATGGCGCGCAAGCGCATGGGCGGAGCAATCGACCCGGTCGCGGCATTTAGGGAGAGCCGTTATCGTCAGTGCAAGGTGTCGACCAGGCCGCAAGACCTGACTGGCAAGTCGGGAATCGTGTAGGTCGTTGGAGAGCGCACGATGAGCGATTCAAATCGTCGGGCTGAAACGATTGCGCAAACTATCGCGATAATCGGCGCAGGCGAGATGGGTTCCGCGGTAGGGCAACGACTACGCGAGTCGGGCGCGCGCGTTGTAACCTCTCTTAAGGGCCGCAGCCCCGCCAGCGTGGACCGCGTCCGGCGCGCGAATCTCGAAGTACTCGACGACGATGACCTACTCGTGCGAGAGAGCGCCTTTATCTTGTCCATCGTCCCGCCAGGCGAAGCGATAAGGGTTGCGCAGCGTCTTCGCGCGTCGCTAGCGGCAGTGGCCGTGAAACCGATCTTTGTGGATTGCAATGCGGTCTCTCCCGCGACGGTGCGTCTTATCGCCGACTCATTGGCCACAACAGGTTGCGGATTCATCGACGCGGGGATCATAGGTGGTCCGCCACGTGCTGGAGGCGCCGGCAGGGGGCCGCGCTTCTACGCTTCGGGCGATCGCGCTCATCAACTGACCACGATCCGCACGTTCGGACTCGACGTCGCGGTCGTCGACGGTGGTATCGGCGCCGCCTCGGCGCTGAAAATGTCGTATGCTGGACTCACGAAGGGGTTGATCGCGATTGGTGCCGCGATGGTTGGAGCCGCATCGCGGGCCGGACTCGCTTCAGCGCTACGCGAAGAACTAGCGCGCAGTCAGCCTCAGTTGCTCGCGATGCTTACGGCGAGGATTCCAGCTATGTACTCGAAAGCCTATCGATGGGTGGACGAGATGGAGCAAATTTCCGAATTTGTCGGCGATGCCGGGACCGGCGGCACAATCTACATGGGCGCGGCTCGTCTCTACGAGCAGCTAGCGACCGATTGGGAACAAGGCCACGACACTGCACAGTCGCTCGCAGCACTAAACTCGTTCTTCGCTGCGGAGAGTAGCCGCTAACTCATCGCTCTTGCGCGATCGCGCGATCACTCTAGATCTTCGCCTTCGGATTTCGCTTGCGCATCCAGGCTACGAATTTTTCAGGCGCCGCCATCGTCGAGAGTCGCCCCTGGCGCACCAGCGCCCAATCGTCGAACAGGTGCGACCCTTTGATTTCGGTGAGCGTTACGGGCGCGTCCAGGCGTCCGGCAAACTCCAGATCCACCACTGCCGACTTCGGGTTCTTCGGATCGTCGCGCGATTCCGATCGAACCAGCGCAATCCCTACGACACCAAGGCCGCTATGATAAATGAACACGCGGTCGCCGGTATGCATCGATCGTATCGCGCGAACCGCCTGAGGATTCGTCACCCCGTCCCAGCTTGTGCGCTTTTCGCGTTCGAGGTCGTCGATGGAGTAGGTCTCCGGGTCGGTCTTCGCAAGAAAGTAGTTCATCTGCGCGTCCTTTTCAGGGTTCGTTTACTTTTGAACAATCGGAAAACGGATTTGGGATAATTTGCGGCGGTCCCATCTTTCACGAACGTAAGTCATTGCGCGCGGTTTGTGTCGAAATCCTTTGGCTCCAATATAGCAAGTTGTAGAATCGTAAGCGGGTTAGTCATCACGGAGAATACGAGGATGATTTTCAAAGCAAGTTTTGCCGATGGAACCGCGGAGATAGTCGAGGCACTTCGTGCTGCGGACGCCCGCTATCTGGCGATAAAGCATTTTCCCGGGCGCCTGGTCGTTAAGGTCGAGCTCGCCGGACTTTTGGATATGGCCAATCGCCGTCCGCAATCCGCGACCAAATCAAAGCCACGAATCTAGGCGCACCCTCTTCAAATTCTCCGGACTCTCGCCCGACACCCTAGTCGGAGCGAGCTTGATCTTTTCGGCCATCGCAAACCGATCGCGTGCGACCGCTATTGCTTCTGCACCATCACGCTCCCGTCTTTATCCAGGTAGAGGCAATTGACCTGCTCTCCCGCGTAAAATGGTCCGCAGATCGACCTGTCTACGTTCGGACATTTGTATACGTTGGTAGCAGTCTGCTGGCATTGCGATAAATCGAAATGCAGTCGCGTTTGCAGCTTATCTACAGACTGCTGCGATGGCGAAAAAAGATAACACCCCGACAGCGCGAGCATCGTAGCCAAAGCCACCAGAGTCAGAACTCGCTGTGCGCACCGGCTCAACAAATCTGCATCTTTCACGTTTGTCTTCATTGTTTTGTCACCCCCGTCCCGCATGGGATTTACAACGATTCGATCATCGAGACAATGGGGCGTGTTTCACTGGCTCACCGTAGTATCTCAATCTGAATTTCCGGTATCGATCCCTTTGCGGACCCTCTCGACATCTGTAAATCTTCGCCTGTAACTCTTTGCCATCTTGCGTCGTTCCGCACGGAGGATTCGATGACCACTGGCGCCCGTCCGATTCCCGAAGGCAAGTACGCTCTTACTGACGGCGGGCTATCGATCCACTATCACGAAGCCGGGAGCGGCGAGCCGATCGTGTTCCTTCACGGGAGCGGACCCGGCGCAAGTGGCTATAGCAACTTCAAGGGCAACTTTCGGGTGTTCGCCACGGCTGGCTATCGAGCGATCGTGCCGGATCTGCCGGGCTTCGGTCTGTCCTCAAAGCCGGACACCAACTACGTTCTGGACTTCTTCGTCGAAGCTATACACGGACTGCTCACCAAGCTTGGCCTCGAGCGATGCACGCTGCTTGGCAACTCGCTAGGCGGCGCGATCGCACTCAAGTACACGTTGGATCATCCGAACATTGTAAGCAGGTTGATTCTGATGGCGCCCGGCGGAATCGAAGAGCTTCCCGCCTACTTGGAGATGGAAGGCATTCGGAAAATGATCGAACTCTTTTCGGCGGGCCCGATGGATACCGAATCGATGCGCCGGCTGCTCACCCTGCAGCTGCACGATCCCTCTCATATCACAGCGGAGTTGCTAGCCGAGCGCGTCGGAGTGTGCGCGACGCAGCCGCGTACGGTGCTATCGACGATGCGCGTGCCCAACATGGCCGAGCGGCTTGGTGAAATTCGATGCCCGGTGCTGGGCTTCTGGGGAATCAACGATCGCTTCAACCCGGTCGGCGGCGCGATGAAAATCCTCGAGCGATGCCCCCAAGCCCGCTTCACTCTGCTGAACCGATGCGGTCACTGGGTGATGGTCGAGCACCGCGACCTGTTCAATCGCACCTGCCTCGATTTTCTCCGCAACGGCTAGCGGCACGCTGGACACGGACGTCCTGTTGAGTGGTGCACGGCTCAGTGCGCGTTGGTGATCTTGAGTTGCGCTCCGCTGATGAAACGCGACTCATCGGAAATCAGAAACAGCACCAGGTTCGCGACGTCCTTTGGATCGCAAAAGCGCGACGTCGGGTCCGCATCGTAACTAACAGCTGCTGGGTCGGGATTGCCCATCAGCGGCAGCGTCATCGGCGTCAGCACGCCATCGGGATGAATCGAATTGCAGCGAATCCTATAGCCGCAACTCTTGCAGTGGACGGCGACCGAGTGAGTAAGCGCGGCCACCGACCCTTTCGAGCCGCTGTAGGACACGGCGAACGGCAAGCCCTCCGCTGCGATCGACGACATGTTCACGATCGAGCCACCGCCACTCGATTTCATCGCAGCCACACCGTACTTGCAGCCGAGAAAGTAGCCATCGGCGTTGACGCGATGGACATTGCGCCATTGCTCGAGCGTCGCGTCCTCAATCGAACCCATCGCCAGGATGCCGGCGTTGTTGACCAGCCCGTCGAGGCGGCCAAACTTTTCGATCGTGGCAGCCATCACAGTCTTCCAGTTGTCCTCGCTCGAGATGTCGTGACGGACGAACATCGCGGCATCGCCAATCTCTCGCGCGAGTGAGCGGCCGCCGTCCTCGTTGAGGTCGGTGATCACGATGCGAGCGCCTTCGCTCGCGAGCAGGAGAGCATCCTGCATTCCGATGCCGCTGGCGGCGCCGGTAACAATCACAACTTTTCCCTGAACTCGTTCCATGAGGTCTTCCCCAGACTTTTGACCGGCTACGCCATTGCTCCCGCCCGCTTTGCGCTTGCGCATCATCGATGCCACCGCGGCGCGGCCTGCGCGCCGGCCCGACCATATGCAGTCCGCGAGCGCGAGGCCGCTCACGTAATGATTCGATGCGATCCCCACCGCCGAGCGGCCCGCGGCGTAGAGGCCGGGAATCGTCGCGCCGGCGGGAGTACGTACAGCGCCGTCGGTCTCGTCGACGCGGAGGCCACCGAGGGTCAACGCGGCGCAGGGGAAGACGCGCTTGTCGGCTGAGATGTCGAGCGCGTAGAAGGGCGACGTCTCGAGCGGATGGAGCAAATCGCGCGACTTGCCGAGAGGATCATCGCCGGTGTGCGCGGCGTAATTGTAGCATCGCAAGTTTCGGACAAAGACCGCCGGATCGGCGCCGATCCGTTGGGCGAGATCCTCGATCGAGGGGCCGCGTTTCGCGCCCGCATAGCTCAGGACGAGGGCGGGGACGCTCTGGAATCCCCAGAGACCGCCATACAGGGCTTCGCGGATCGCGTCGCGGCGGATTGTCGAATCGATCACGAGCCATGCCTTGCCGTTGTGATACTCGCACATTTCGTAGCCGAGTTTTGCGCCGTACACCTCTTCGTTGCAGAAGCGGGCGCCGGTTGTATCGACGATCATGCCGCGCGCCCACGCGAGCGGTGGATTGATGAAGCGCCACGCCGAGACGCGCTCGAGGCGCGCGGATTCTCCGCCGACGGATTGGCCGAGGCGGATGCCGCTGCCGTCGCATCCTGAGGTTCCGAGGCGAAAGTTTTGCAAATAGTTCGGCGCGTGGCGCGCAACCATCTCGCGATTGAAGATGAATCCACCGGTGCTGAGGATCACTCCTCCACGCGCGCGGACCATCGCTGGACGAGCGTGCGCGAGTTCGACCGCGAGCGCGCGGCGGCGCAGCATGTCCGAAATGCCGGGGGCCGGATAGTACAGGCGTTCGGCCCATCGGCTGAGACGGTGATGGCGGTGTGTGGCAAGGCTGTCCTTGCCAAACTGCCAGAGTTCGGCGCCGAGCACTGCGCCGCTGGTGTCGACAACCAGGCGGCGGACGGAAGATTGGGTCATCACGCGGGCGCCACTGGCATGGACGCTTTTGCGCAGCGCGCGAAAGAGCATCGCACCGGAGAGGCCCGCGCCTTTGACGCGATGGCCGCGCGGGGCGGGCGGATATTTGCTCGCATACTGCTTAACGGTCTCGTTGCCGGAGAAATAAAGGTAGTAGCCGTCGGCGGGATACGAGGTCTTGCACGGAGGCACGGTGGAATCGAACTCGACGCCGTGTGCCTCGAGCCATTCGATCATCTCGACGCTGCGATCGCAGAAGTCGCGGAGCGTCGCCGAAGAGACCGCGTCGCCGACTTCCTGACACAGATATTCGTACATCGCGTCAGGGGAATCGTCGTAGCCGGCGGTCTTTTGAAATCGAGTGCCGCCGCCGGCATACACGACGCCGCCGCTCTTGGCGCTCGCGCCGCCGCCGCCAAAGCGGTCGGTCACGATGACCTCGGCGCCCGCGTTGGCAGCTTCGATAGCAGCGCAAGCTCCCGCGGCGCCAAATCCAACGACCAGCACGTCACACTGATCGTCCCAAGATATGGATTGCTCGCCGTCGGCGCGGATGGGCGCGTCAATCGGGGTAGCTCCCGAATTGCGAGCGTCGATCGCTGTGCTGGGCCCGGTGTTTGACGTTGGAAGCGCCCTCTCCCCGTTGAGGTCTATGCGACTAGCTCCTGCAGACTTCTTTAATCTGGCCGATGAGACGCGATCAAGCGCATGCGAGGCGCGGAGCAGCCGAGCACAGGTTGAATCGCACGCATGGAACGCTTTTGTAGGCTCGAAGGGTCTCCGTTCAACGCTCACCCGAAGGCGTGCACGAGTGCGCGAAGGCTGGCGGGGTTTCCTCAGGCTGTGCGCTCAGTCCCTTCTGCAGCAAGCCAAGCGCCGCGGCTGGAGAGTCGGCAAACTTGAACAGCTTGAGATCTTCGGGGCTTATCATGCCATGCCGGACCAGCGCGTCGAAATTGATGATCTCTTTCCAGTATTGCGAGCCGTAGAGAAGCACAATGATCGGGCGATCCAGTTTCTCCGTTTGCTTCAGCGTCAGTATCTCCATCATTTCGTCGAGCGTGCCGAAACCTCCGGGAAAAACCACCAGCGCCCGCGCAAGATGCGCGAACCACAGCTTGCGCATGAAGAAGTAGTGAAACTCGAAGGATAGCCCGCGGGTGATGTAAGGATTGGGCCGCTGCTCATGCGGCAGCCCGATGTTCAGCCCGATCGTCCTGCCGCCGGCGTCGGAAGCGCCGCGGTTGGCCGCCTCCATGATTCCGGGGCCGCCGCCCGAGCAGATCACGTAGCGGTGACAGTGCGCGCGAAGACTCTTCGACCAGACAGTGATCAGTCGCGCAAGCTCGCGGGCCTCCTGATAGTAACGGCCGAGCGGACCGTCGGGAGTAGTCCTCGCCGAGCCGAAGAACACGATTGTCTCGTGTACCTGCTCGCGGCAAAGGATCTCAAGCGGCTCGAGATATTCGGCAAGAATCCGTATCGGACGGGCTTCATCGCTATCGAGAAACTTCTCGTCTTTATATGCGAGCGGTGGATTGGTCGGCGGCGGATCCGGCTTGCGCGATTTCATGATTTTCTCACTTTCTCACTCGTGCAAAATCGACAAAGCCGCGCTCGACGTCGGTGTCGACCAACTCGACGAGGACATGATCGCCAACATCAAGGCCCTTGTACCCTTGCACGACTTTACCCTCCGCGGCGGGATGATCGATTCGTGCCCATGTCCCCTTCGACGAAGCTCCCGTCACGATCGCGTCAAACCGCTCGCCCACGCGCGATTCGAGCAGCAATGCGGCAGCCGACTTGCGCACCTGACGCTCCACTTTGGTCGCGTTGTCTTCCTGCTCGGTGCAGTGCCGCGCCAATTCGCCAAGCTCGTCGTTGCGGTACGGCGTCGGCGTCCCGGAAAGCGCTGCCTTGAGCAGGCGCTGCGTGAGCAAATCCGGGAAGCGCCGATTCGGCGCCGTCGAATGCGTGTAATCCTTCACCGCGAGCCCAAAGTGTCCCTCCACCGGCTGGCCGGGAAGCTCGAGCACGTATTCGCCGCGGCCCAACAACTTGACCACGGAAAGCGACAGGTCCGGAAAGCGCTCGGGTTCGGCCTGCCGCCGCTTCTGGAGGAACGCCTGGAGTGCCTGGCAGTCGGGACGCGGCGGCAGCTGCTCGCCCAAGTCCCTTGCCAGCTCGACAATTCGCGCCCATCGCTCAGGCGAGCGCAGAACCCGTCGCAGCGCCGGGAACCCTTTCTGTTCGAGGTATCTTGCCGTCACGCCGTTCGCCCCGATCATGAAGTCTTCGATCAGCTCGGTAGCGCGATTTTTCCGGTCTGCTTTCAGATCGCTTAGCGAATCGCCCTCGAACACCGGGCGGGGCTCGATAGTCTCCAGCGTCAGCGCGCCCTGTTGATGCCGCCGCGTTTTCATCGCCTGCGCGACCCGATCCTGGAGGCGGAGATTCTGGTCGAGGCCCGGAACGGCGGATATCGGCGCCGGCGCGGGCGCGGTTCCATCGAGCCATGACGCGACCCCGTTGTAGGCGAGCTTCGCGCGATTCACGACCACGGCGCGATAGATGTCGGACTTCCCCACCGCGCCGTCGGCGCCGACTTCCATCTCGATCACGATAGCCAGCCGTTCCCTGCGGTCGGCGAGCGAGGTGAGATCGGTCGAGAGCTTTTCGGGAAGCATCGGGAAAATTTCGGCCGCGGTATAAACCGAGGTGGTGTTGGTGCGCGCGTGGTCATCGATCGCCGAACCTTTTTTTACGATCGCGTCGACGTTGGCCACTGCAACTAAAATCTTCACGGTTCCGGCCGGGAGTTGTTCCGCGACCGAAAGCTGATCGAGGTCGAGCGAATCATCGTTGTCGATCGACGCCCAGAGCAGGTGCCTCAAGTCTCTCAGCGATGAATCCGTCGCGGCAGCCGCGCTCGCGATGGAGCCGGTCTCCGCCACGACCGCGGCGGAAAACTCGGGCAGCAGGTTTCGTTCAAGCATCGCTCGTCGCGCGATGCTCCTGAGCTCGTTTCTACAGGGCGCAGTGGTCTGATTCATCGGCGCATAATAGCCCGCCACACACGGCTCGCATACAAAGACGGATCGCTGGTGACTGGCGGCTGGAAGGTGTGGTAATAGGGCGGCACGGGAGGTCTATATGTCCCAAGAGCCCTACATACTTATCACTGCGGATACGCACGGGGGCGGCAGCCATGCGCAGTACCGCGAATACCTCGATCCCCAGTGGCGCGAGGCGTTTGATGAATGGCGGGGCGGGTACAAGAACCCTTCGCAGGAGCACTACGGCTCCAAGAAGATGCGCAACTGGGATTACGGCATCCGCAACAAAGACCAGGATAGCCAGGGAGTCGTCGGCGAAGTGGTGTTCCCCAACACCGTGCCGCCGTTCTATCGGAAGAGCATCGTGACGGCGCATCCACCGAAGCCTGAAAATTTCCAACAGTGCCTGGCCGGTATCCGTGCGCACAATCGCTGGCTGAAGGATTTCTGCGCCGAGGACCCGACTCGCCGCGCCGGGATTGGACTCATCCTACCGAACGACTTTGACCAGGCGATCAAGGATATCGAGTTTATCGCCAAGTCGGGGCTGCGCGGCGGCGTTCTCCTGCCGCTGATCCCGCCGGACGCCCACTGGCTGAAGCCGCTCTATGACCCGGCATGGGACCGCGTGTTTGCCGCTATCCAGGACCATGGGCTCGTCATGAATCAGCATACGGGACAGGGCCTGCCGGACTACGGCGAAAGCGTGGTGGCCGCATCTATATGGATCCAGGACGTGGCCTACTATGGTCAATGCGGCTACCGGCACCTACTGATGGCCGGGGTGTTCGAGAAGTTCCCGCGCCTCAAGCATATCCTTACCGAGTCCGGCTGCTACTGGGTTCCGGCGATACTGAAGCAGCTCGATCGTGCTTACTACGCGATCAAGTCAGGTGCTCTTGGCGAGATGAACTACGCTGGAATGGAGATGCCGCTGAAAGAGCCGCCGAGTGCTTATGCCAAGCGTCACTGCTACTACGGCGCGAGCTTCCCGAGCAAAGCCGACTTAGCAGGTATCGATGAGATCGGCGAGGATCACGTCCTATGGGGCAACGACTACCCTCACTATGAGGGCACGTTCCCGTACAACCTCGAGTCGTTGCGACTGACGTTCGGCGACATGCCGGACTCGCGGCGGCGCAAGGTGCTGGGACTGAACGCCGCGGCGCTCTACAACTTCGACCTGGAGGAATTGAAACTTCGGGCGGCGAAAATCGGCCCGACGCCGGCGCAAGTGGAAACGCCATTGCCGCGCGAACAAATTCCCCGCGATAGCGCCTGCTATCTATTCCGGGACGCGCTTTCGGAGGCGTCGTAAGCTGTGGGGATGCCCACCGACATCGGGATAATCGATACAATGATCGGCTTTCCGGCCGAGGATTTCAAAGCGTACGACTTTATCCGCGCGCAGCTAAAGGACCCTTCGGCGAAGTTCGATTTCCCGGTCGAGTACATGTTCAAGCAAGTGCCTAAGGAGTTGTACGGATCATCGAAGGATCCGATTGCGGTGACCCTGCACGAGATGGATCGGTTCGGCGTTGAGAAGGGACTCATCGGCGCCGGCGGGGAAATCGCGACGAAGGCGCTGAAGGACCATCCTGACCGGTTCATCCCCATGGGCGGCGTGGACCCGAACCGCGGCATGGATGGCGTCCGCGACTTGGTCCGGCAGTACGAAAAATATGGTGTGCGCGCTTTCGGCGCCTTCAACGCGGGCTACAATCCGCAAGTCGGTATCGGCGACGCGTTAATGTATCCGATTTACGCCAAGTGCGTTGAGCTGGGCGTGCCGATCTTCGCGTGCGCCGGCGTCCCGGGGCCGAGGTTCCCGATGTGGCCGCAGGAGGTACGCCTGATCGACCAAGTGATGTACGATTTCCCGGAACTAGTCTTCGTGACTCGTCATGGATGCGAGCCTTGGGAAGACCTGGCCGTGAAGCTGATGCTGAAATGGCCCAACCTCTACTACTCGACTTCGGCATTCGCGCCCAAGCACTATCCGGAAGCGATCATTCGTTATGCGAATACGAGGGGCGCCGACAAGATCATCTATGCCGGCTACTTCCCTATGGGCCTATCGCTCGAACGGATCATGACCGACATGAAGTCCGTGCCCTTCCATGACAAGGTGTGGCCGAAGTTCCTCCGCGACAACGCCCGCAAGGTACTGAAGCTCGCCGCCTGAACGAGCCTGCGGTCTAGACCCACCCTTCCGGAGATGCGTTCGACCGGGCGGGATTTCATTTGTAAGGCCCCGAGGGGGACCTGATCTGGCAATCGCTTTGTCACGCGGTTGCTTTTTTACATCAGGTGTCTGCTCAAAAAGTGCAAATTTGCTACAATACGTAAGAGAGCTGAGCGGCCGCGGCGATGCTCTGCCGGCCCTGCTTTTCGCGATTTCCGCCGATAAAGCCCAACGAAATAGCGGTTAAATCCTGCCTATGCGAATAGTCGAGGATGGACTGGCATCAAGCTTGCATCGAACGAGGCTACTATGGCCATGTTTCGTCGCGAGCAGCGTCCGGCCGAGCCGGAGCAGGTGGTAAATAGCGACGAGCTCCGCAAGCGCCTGCTTGGGGCTCGGGCATTGGATGTCGACGATCAAAGCAAGCGAGTACTCGACTCCGGAGGGGCTTCGGAACCTGAACCGCCATCGAACCATCAACACGACCAAAACGGAGCAATCGCGAGTGAGCCGCCGCCTATAGCGCTCGACTCAGTTCCGGCAAACGATCCTTCTCCGAGCAATGGAGCCAAAACGAACACAGTCAATGGAGGCGATCCGATGAGCCAGACCGATCTACCCGCAGGGCCAGCTGAAGTGGCCAAGATGTTTGAGCCCATCAGGGTATTTCAGGAGCGCCTGTCCAAGATGGGCCCGGCGTTCGTTCAGGTGGACCGGCTGGGCAAAGATGCGACCAGCGCACTAGAGGTGGTCTCCGAGCTGGCCGAGCATCTGAGTCAGTTCGCGCTAGCTTATGCGCCGGTGAAAGCATTTCATGGCGAAGTAAGCGTTCTTGCGGAGAAATTCGATCCGCTCAAGAGCATCCAGAATCAGCTCGCCGAAATGTCGCGATCATTTCGCGATCATCTGAACTACCTGGTCGCGGTAATGGAACCTGCGAGCAAGATCCAGGAACGGTTTGCCGAGCTGGCACAATCCTTCGAGCCCGCCCTCGGCCTGAAGGAAAGATTCCAGCAACTCGCGCGCGAGTTCGAAACGCTGGCGGGTCCCAAGCCTTCAACCTCCGGCCCCACTGCCAATGGTCAGGTCGGAAACGGGCACGACGCCGCAGCACGATAGGTCCCCCGATACGCGGTGGAGCAGGCTTTCTATTCGATTACCATCGGCGAGAATTCCGTCGGGGGACCGAGGAAGGCGCGGCCGGACGGCGGATTGCTGCCGTCGATGTCTTTGACGCCGTAGCGGTCGGCCAGCTCGGCGGAGAAGAAATGTCTGGCCGGTCAGCTCCATACGCTTGGGATCGTTGTAGAGCGCGTCGATGATGCGGCCGCCGAACTCAGGCGATTCGGCTACTGCGAGCATCGGGCCGTACTTCGATTTGTTGACGTCGATCATCATCACCTTTTCGGTCTTCACCAGGCCGAGCCACACCGAGACGACGACGACGTTGTGCGGTTTGAAGTCGTGCGCCATGTCGTGTGACATCTTGTCGACTCCGGCCTTTGCGGCGCCGTAAGCCGGGCCGTGCACGTAGGCCTTTGCGCCCGGCGAGGACGAGTTGAACACCACGCCGCCGTTGCGGATGAGCATCGGCGCGGCGAGCCAAGTCGCGACATAGTTGGAGCGCAGGCCGACGTCGAGCACCTTCACAAAATCGAGCGGCTTTTTCCAGAACGGGCCCGACTCGGTGAGGCCGTCGGGAATCGCGGTGGCGTTGTTGACCAGGATGTCGAGGCGGCCGGACTCATCCTCGATTCGCTTGAAGAGCGCACGCACCTGGTCGTCGTCGCTATGATCGCAGACGACGGCGATTCCGCGTCCGCCGCGCTTGGTCACCTCCTCGGCGGTGGCGAACACCGTGCCGCCGAAAGGATTGTCGCCGGCTTTTCCGCTGCGCCCGGTAACATAGACGGTCGCGCCGGCGGCGCCGAGCGCGATCGCGATACCTTTGCCGACTCCGAGGCTTGCCCCGGTTACCAGAGCGACGCGATCTTTCAACATCTCAAACTCCTGCGAGATGATGTGCGGCGATGTAGCCGAAGGTCATCGCGGGACCGAGCGTCGAGCCGGCGCCGGGATAGCTCGGACCCATCACGGCGGCGGACGTGTTGCCGGTCGCGTAGAGGCCGGGAATCGGCTGGCCGTCGTCGCGCAAGACGCGCGCGTACTCGTCGGTGAGCAGGCCGCCCTTGGTGCCGATGTCGCCGGCGTCGATGCGCATCGCATAGAAGGGAGGCTTGGCGATCGGCGCGAGACACGGATTCGGCTTGACGTTAACGTCGCCGTAGTAGCGATCGAAATTGTTGCTGCCTTTGCCGAATTCCTTGTCGTCGCCGGTTGACGGCGTACTGATTCATCCGCTCGACAGTCTCGCGCAAGCCCTTTGCGTCGACTTCGATTTGCGCGGCGAGAGCATCGAGAGTGTCGCCCTTGAAATAAACTGTCCCGGCCCACGCGGACGGCAGAGATTTGTCGGGACGGACCATGCCCGGCAGCAGTGGGCCGCATGGATACTTGCGGCGGAAGTCAGCATCGAAGATGAGCCACGCGGGCATGTTGGCGTTGCTCTTCTGATGTCGGCGTACATCGCGTAAACGATCTCGCTGTAAGGCGCGGCCTCGTCGACGAAGCGATTACCGAGCCGATTGACCATCACGCATCCGGGCAGGTTGCGCTCGACGAACAGCGCGCGGCGCTTCTCGCGGCCGATCACGAAAACCGTCGGCGCCCACCACGCATGATCCATCAGGGCAACTTGCGCGCCGACGCCCTGCCCTGCGCGAATCGCGTCGCCGGTGTTGGACGGCGGCGTGACGGTCCATTCGGCGCGCGTCGGCTTGGGCAGGTACTCGTCGCGCATCGCTTGATTGTGCTCGAAGCCGCCCGCCGCAAGGATGACGCCGCGTCGGCGCCGCGATACGAATCGTGCGTGCCGTTCTGCGTCGCAGTAATTCCGACGACGCCGCGCGCATCGGTGACCAATGAATCGAGCGAGGTGTTGAGCCATAGCGGAATGCCGCGATCCATCATCGAGCGGCGCAGCGATCCGACCATCGAACTGCCGAGCGTCAGACGGCGGTCGCGCTTGTTGCGAAAACGCCACGGCAGATCGAGCCAGTATCGCGCCATGCGACGCATGAAGAGCGCATCCAGCCGCGCTCCTTGCACAAGAATGACGTGCGCCTCGCCGGCGGTCATCGTGACGCGGCCGCGCGATCAGCGTGCCCGGCTGAGGCGGACGCATGCGCGCGAATTCGTCGCCGAGCCGCGCAGCGTTGAACGGGAACGGATCCATCGTGCGATAACCGGGCTTGGAGCCGGGCAGCGCGGGATAGTAGTCGGAGTAATTCGGGCATCGCGCGATACTTGAGACAGGTCTTCTCTTCGAGGTAACGCACCATGCGCGGGGCGTGCTCGAGGTAGGCGAGCAAGCGCGCCTCGGACGACCATCCCGCGAGTAGCGGCCTTGAGATAAGTGAGCGCGTCGTCATGGCTGTCGTCGGCGCCCGCAGCGATCGAGCAGATGGTTGCATGGCACCCATACACCGCCGCCGGAGATTGCGCTGGTACCGCCGTACTGGTCGCTCTTTTCGATCACGACGACGGACTGGCCGAGGTCATGCGCGGCGATCGCAGCGGTCAATCCGCCCGCGCCGGAGCCGACTACGACGACGTCGAACTCGTGATCCCAATGCGCATCGGTGGGCGGCGCGCCAATCCCATCCCGCTGCTCATATGAAAAAGTCGGTGTTGCCGAGTCCGAGCAGGACGCCGCCGTAGTTGCGCCCGAATTTGTCGGGATTGTTGGCGTAGTGCATGCGCGCCGCGTGGATGTCCACGAAGAATCGCGCGATGGGATTGTCGGCGTAGATGCCCTGCCCTCCGCAAGCTGTGGAACAAGCGATCGATGTGCTCGGCGCATCGGCCGGCGACGGCGGCAGATTGATAGCGGTAGTGAATGCGGTCGTTGACGTCGAGCGCATCGCCGCGGCGCAGCGTCGCCATCATGGCGGCGAAGTTTCGATGCAATGCGAGCTTCATGTCGTCGATCGCGAGCGCGGCATCGGCCACGGCGAGCGCGGCGGCGGGATCCTCAGCCGTGCGGCCCTGGTCGTTGATACTCACGCGCCGAGAGCCGTACTCGCGAAACGCATTGAGCGCGCCCTGCAACGCGCCGATCGACGCAGTCGAAACGGCGCGCACGAAGATCTGCCCGAAGGGCAGCCGATACAGCGGCGCCGGATTGGCGCTCAAGCCGGGACTGGTTCCCGCGAATCCGTCGATTGCGCGATGCGTTCGATACTCGGGAACGAACGCGCCATCGATGACGACTTCCTTGCTGCCGGTGCCCTTGAGTCCGACGGTGTGCCAGTTGTCGTTGATCTCAATGTCGGAGCGCGGGACGAGGAAGGTTCGATAGTCGGGGACGCCATTTTTCGACGACACGATACCGCCGAGGAAGAGCCAGCTCGCGTGATCGACGCCGCTCGAAAAGCTCCATCGCCCGCTGAATCGAAAGCCTCCATCAACGCGCTCGACCTGTCCCTTTGGCATGTAGCTCGACGCGATCAGGATCGAACTGTCCTCGCTCCAGACGTCGTTCCTGCGCGCGAGGATCGAACAACGCCAACTGCCAGTTGTGCACCGCGACCACGCCGTAGACCCATCCAGTGGACATGCATCCTTCGGCGAGCGTCATCTGTATGTCGAAGAAGAGGCCGGGATCGAGTTCGTAGCCGCCATAGCGCTGGGGCTGGATTACGCGGAAGAAACCGGCTTGCTTAAGGTCCGCGATCGTCTCGGCGGGAATCGAGCGAGTGCGCTCGGCGTTCGCGGCGCGCGTGGCCAGAATCGGCACCATCTCGCGTGCTCGCGCCAGCAAGGACTTGGCGAGGTCAGTCCGGTCGCTGTCGGTGCCGGTTTTCACCCGGATAGATTCCCCCGATATTCCCATAACCGCGCGTGAACCTATTGTGAATCGATCAGACAGCGATGGTTGCATCGCGCCGCCCATGGATTCATCGTCCGAAAAGACTACTAACCGGGAGAGGGAGGAAAAACTATGGCGACAGCAATCGTATGCACGGCGCTGCTCGGGCTTCTTTTGTTCGCGCTCGGTCTCTATGTGTCGGCGGCACGCGGGGGCGACAAGGCGGGGGCGTATCCGTCAGATCCCGCGGATCCATTCTTCAGGCGCGTTCGGGCGCACGGCAACACCGCCGAGTATGCGCCGATGATGGCGGTGCTCATCCTGGTCTGCGGAGTGCGAAATCCCTCAACATGGGTGCTGTGCGTGATGGTTCTCGCAGTGGCAAGCCGCTACGCGATCGCGGCGGGCATCCTGCTTTCATCGACGCTCGACAAGCCGCAACCGCTGCGCTTCGTCGGGGCAGTCGGAACTTATCTCACTGGAATAGCCCTATCGATCGCCGTGTTGCTTTCGGCATGAGCGGTTAATCGACCGTAGGCGGTCTCCGGCCGAGCGTCGAATAGAGCTCGGCAACCGGCTGGGACGCTAGCAGCGCCTTCTTCAGGCTTTGCGTGTGCAGGTTGTTCGCGATGGATTCGAGCGTCCGAAGCGCGCCGGTGAATTGCTCCTCCGCCTCCCGATCTCTGCCCAGTTTGAGCAGAACCTGCCCGAGGGAGCATCGCGCCATCCAGACATCAGGACGAGTTCCGATTTGCTCCGCGAGAGCAAGCGACGATTCGAGAGTTCCTACCGCGTCTTCGAGCCGGCCGTTGGCGGCGAGTACCATCCCCTGGAGCCGCCGGGCGCGCGCGATGTGCTTGCGCGAGTCGCTTTTTGACGCCATCTCGAACGACTCCGTCGCGAACTTCCACGCATCGTCCAAGCGCTTCTCCGCGAGCGCCAGCGCACCGCGGGCACGGAGCAACGGAATGTGCCAGCGCCACCGATACCAGGTGTCCTCCTCCAACAAATTCCAGGCACGCTGCAGGAATTCCTCGGCCTTACCGTGCTGATCTTTTTCAAGATGACCTAGGCCGACTTTCAGCCACGAATGCCCGCGCGGCTCCGGCCACGGCCACGCTGCTCTCGCAATCTCTTCGGCCTCAAGGTTGCGTTCCACTGCAACATCCAGGTCGTAGAGTTCCAGGTGCACCGCGCCGATCAGGTTGGGCGCCCGCGCGATCCAGAACTTGTCGCCAGCCGCAGCGCCATAGTCGCTCACGCGTTTGTAACAGCGCAGAGCCTCCTCGTAGTTGCCCTTGGACAGGTGCGCGTTCCCGCTCAGGAAGACGCCGAAACCATAGTTGAAGCCCGAGTGAATCTTCTGAGCCAGCTCGGTGCCTTCCTTCAGATGGGCCAATCCTCGGTCAAACTCGCCGCGCCACTGCAGTGCTCCGCCCAAGTACACCAGCGATCTCGCGAGTAACGGCTGGTTCTTAATCTCCTTGGACAGACGAAGAGCTTCTTCAGCATCGGCGGTGGTCTCGACGATCTGACCCCACCCGGCGGTGCGGATCGCGACCCTGCTGGCGAGGCAAATTGCTTGATATTCGCGGTCGTCAAGTTCCCTTGCGATCGCGAATGCCTGCTCGTTGTAGGCGATCGCAGGCTCGCCACGATGCGAATAATCATAAGCCGCGCTGACCCAGACCATCGCCTCCATTTCGCGGCGCCGATCGCCCGCGCCTCGCGCCAGCTCCAATGCCTTCAAATACTCCGCGGCGGCATCGTCGTATTCGCTCAGATTCAGCAGAATTTCAGCGTACTTGGAATGGAGCGTCAGAAGGACTTCCCAATCCGGAGGTGCGGAAAGCTTCGCCGCGGCGTCGAGCGCATTAAAATAGTGCTTCTTCGCTTCCACGTTCGCAAAGACGCGCGCAGCTTCGTCTCCCGCGAGTGCGCTGTACTGCATCGCCTTTGACCAATCCTCGCCGCGGGTGAAGTGATGCGCGAGTTCGGCGGAGTGCTCGGTCAGGCGGTCGCGGTAAAGTTCCTCAATCGCCTCGCCCACACCCCGATGAAGGTCTTTGCGGCTCTGGACGAGCAGGCTGCTATAGGCAACGTCCTGAATAACGGCGTGCTTGAAGATGTACGCCGGCTCGGCGAGCAGTCCATGCTCGTAGATGATCTCCAGCGCCTTCAGTTCGCCGAGCAGTCCCTCGAGCTTGCCCGTCAGTCCCGCCACCCGCTCGAGCAGTCTCACCACGAATTGGCGGCCGATTACCGACGCAAGCTGAACCATTCGCTTCCCGTCGCCGCCAAGCCGATCGAGACGCGCCATGATAATGTCCTGCATCGTGTCGGGAACGCTCAAATCCTCGAGCGCCTTGGTCACCCGGTAGTGCCCGTTCTCACGCGCAAGAAAGCCCAGGTCTACGAGCGACTTGGTCATCTCCTCGACGAATAGAGGCACTCCTTCGGCCTTCTGCTCGAGCGCAGTCTTGAGTTCCTCGGGAAAATCGGCGACTCCGAGCACGCAGGTCGCCATCTCCAGGGCTTGCGCTCCGGAAAGGTGGTGAAGATTTAAAGTGGTATGAAAGCTTCGACTCGGAAAGGAATGGGTCTGCTCCAGGCGATGCGTCAGTATTATCATCACCCGCGCGCCGGCGACCGAGTCCATCGCGAAATCCAGATATTCGTGTGTGCTGGTGTCGCTCCAATGGAGGTCCTCGAACACCAGGACCAGGGGTCTGAGTGCCGCGCCGCGCAGCATCAGCGCGCGCAACGCGTCGAACAAGCGCTTTCGCCGCGCTGACGCATCCATGGCCGTTACCGCTGGATCGCCGGGGTCGGCAGAGAAGAGATACCGGACGTATGAAATCTCGGCCTCGAGCCCGCCCATCGCGCGCATCCCCTGTTCGACCTTCGCGATCAGTTCGGGCTCGCCATCGCCCTCGCGGATCCCGAAGTTCTCATGCAGCTGGTCGATCAGGGGTAGCATCGGCGTGCTCTGGCCGAACGAGACGCATCGCCCTTCGAGCCAGGTGATTGGATCGCTGGACGCTTCGAGGCTGCGGCGAAACTCGAGCAGTAGCCGCGACTTTCCAATCCCCGCCTCGCCCGCGATGAACACAATCTGCCCGCGTCCGCCGCGCACTTCGCGAAAGAGATCCTTGAGCGCCGCAAGTTCCCTCTCCCGACCGACCAGCGGAGTGAGCCCACGCTCCGCAGTCACCTCCAATCGCGTCCGCCGCGAGCGAGCCCCCGTCACTTCGAAGGCGCGCACGGCGGCATGACCTCTGATCTGCAGTTCGCCCAAATCGACGGTGTCGAAGAACCCCTCGATCGCCCGATGAGTCGCTTCACTGATGACGACGCTGGTCGGACGCGCGGCGGACTGGAGCCGTGAGGCAAGATTGATCGTGTCTCCGATAGCGGTGTAGTCCATGCGCAAATCGTCGGTGATCCGGCCTACAACGACGATTCCGGTGTTGAGCGCGATGCGCATCTGCACGACCAGCCCGCTCGTTCGCTCCAAGTCCTTGCCGAATGCTCCGAGCGCGCGTTGAATAGCCAGCGCCGCATGCACAGCTCGCCGCGCCGCGTCCTCGTGCGCGATCGGTGCTCCGAACAGCGCCATGAACCCGTCGCCACCGTACTGGTTGATGGTGCCTTCGAAGCGGTGAATTTCGGCGGCGATCAGCTCGAAGCAGCGCTGAATGATGCGATGGACTTCCTCGGGATCGAGCTTCTCGCTGAGCGCGGTGAAGTTCGCGATATCGCCGAACAGGACGGTCACTTGCCGCCGCTCGCCCTCCAGCGCTGCGCGCCCGCTCAGGATCTTCTGGACAAGATGGCCGGGGACGTCCGGAACGAATGCATTGGCCAGGATGCTGCCGGTCGCACGCGGTCCTGGTTGTGAGAGTTCGAGAGATGGACCTTCAGGCGTTGCGAGCTGGTTCCCGCACGAGCCGCAGAATCGCGCGCCCGCCGACACGGTCGCGCTGCAGCGCGGGCATCTCAGTTCGAGCGGAGTCCCGCACTGCTCGCAGAACCGCGCAACGTCTGGATTGTCGAACTTGCACGACGGGCACTTCATTGGAGTTCACAGTCCGTCGCCAAGAACCTATCGTCCCGACTCGCGAAATCATAGCGGCCCGCACCGCAACGCCCCGGAGCATTCGCCCTTGCTTTTGCGCTGGTCATGGCGCTTTTGTAATCTTGGAGAGCCGCTCCAAGACGACCGCGGCCAGGGAGGTCGAAACATGGGAACCAAGGTTTCGTCGGTCCTGAAGCACAAAGGTCATGATGTCGTCACCGTCACACCGCATCAGACGGTCACGGCGATCGTCAGGGTGCTCGCGCAAAATCGAATCGGCGCGGTGCCGGTAGTCAACGAGAAAGGTCAAATCATCGGCATCATCTCCGAGCGCGACATCGTGCGCGGGATGGCGGAGCATGCGGAGGCGGTGCTGACTCTGGCGGCCGATCAATTGATGAGCCGCGACGTCAAGACCTGCTCGTCCGAGGATCCACTCGTCGATCTCATGGAGGTGATGACGCATCAGCGGATCCGGCATCTGCCAGTCATCCAGGATGGAGCACTTCATGGAATCGTCAGCATCGGCGACGTCGTGAAGCAGCGTCTCGAAGAAGTTCAGTCCGAAGCCGAGGAACTGCGGAACTACATTCGCTCGCCGTAGCGGCGACGATTCGGTCACAGAGTGTTGCACCTTGAAACGTCTGATCGACGAGAGTTTTGAGGCCGCAGCGCCGCCGAGCCTCGTGTGGGATCATCTCGCACAAGTTGACAGCTGGCCGACTTGGGCCAGGCACATCAAGTCGGTCGTCAAGACTCCATCAGGTCCTCTGTCCATCGACACGCAGGCGACGCTCCGCCTCACTAATGGAATGACCTCGACTTTCAAGATGATTGAGTTCGCGCCGCCACTTCATTGGAAGTGGAGCGGCTCACTTTTGGGCGCGCAAATCTTTTACGATCACGTGTTTTCCGAAGTCGCGCCGAGTCGGACTCGGGTGCGGTTCACCGTCGACGGATCGGGCTGGCAGGTAGCGATCCTGGGCACAGTCTTCGCCAGTATCTATCAACGCAATCTGCGTCGTGCGATTCCACTTCTGATCGCTGAAATCGAGGCGCTGGCCAGATCAAACGCCTAGAGCACTAAACGCGATCAGCCGAGCCAGACGACGCTGCTGAGCAGCACGCGGACCAGCGTGGTCTGTCGCGTCACGCCGATCTTCGAGAATATCGCGCGCAGATGGGCGCGGGCCGTGTTCTTGCGGATGTGGAGTTGATCGGCGGCCTCGTCGAGAGTGAGTCCATTGGCGAGAGCCAGCGCAAGCGACGCTTCGGCCGGAGTGAGATCGAACAATCGGCGAACCATCTCGCCGGAAGCTTCCGACTTGCGCGCCGTGTCACGAATGAAAAGCGCAACCGAGGGCACGCGCTTGCCCTTCGACCAGCCGGTGTGCGGCAGGCTCCGAATCAGCACACCAAGCTTGCCGCGAGCCGATTTGCGAGTGATCGAGATAGCCTCGACGACGGCCGGCCTGCCTCCGCTCTCTCCGTTGAGGGCCTGCTTCACCAGCCGATTCAGTTCGCGATTTTCCGCGGCAAGGTCGGCGCGGAGCACGCCACCCGCAAGGTGCAGCCCGTCGCCTTCGCGCAAGATGTTGTCGGCGACCGGGTTACTCTTCACGACTCGGCCGGTCTCGTCGAGCGTAACCGTGCCGACGAGCATGCGATCGACGGTACCCGCATAGAGGCGACGTTCGGAATCGATAAGTTCGAGTTGCGAATGCAGACGCACCGCGCGCTTCAGATGCGGCAGAATCACCGTGCATAGCAGCTTGTCGTTGCTCGAGAATGGGGGCTCGCGATGGGGCCGGGCGATGCGAAGCCGGCATTCGACACCGTCTTCGGTGCGGATGTCCGCGCCGAGGGCATGAAGGATGTCGAGCGGCTTCAAGAACTGCTTGTAGAACTCGCTCTCGCGCCAGTTCGCGTCACCGATCAGTTCATTCACCGTGACGACGCGGTCCTGCGGCAAATCGACGAAGGGATCGAGCGCATAGTAGTGCTTGTTGTATTCAGCTTCGCGAGTGACCGGCAGATCCCCTGACGAGTTCACCATCAGCGCCTCTCGATCGGCGGAGGGTGGCCGCAGCATGAGCGTGACGTAGCTGGCACGCAGATGACGCCGGAGAAGATCGAGCGCGCTTTTCCACGGCACCGTTTCGAGCGGGCCCTCGTAGATCGCGGCGAGCAGTTCGCTGAAATCGGCGAGCGACAACGAGAGCGCGCCGTTGGAAGACGAATCGCTCCGCTCGCGCTGAGCCAGTTTGCGCATCCATGACATCTACGCCAAGGCGTCGATAACTGCGATATGCGATGGGGACGGAAGAACGATGGAAAGCGCGCGCCTCGCTGGTGCGCAGAACCTCACCTACCGACCGCCAAGGCGGTCGGCGTCCTCTCCCGTTAAACGGGCGAGGTAAGGAGAGGAGCTAGTCTTCGAACACGTGATGTGTCGGTGGCGGATCGGGAAGGCCGGCGTTTAGCTCGACTACCTGGCGCTTGCGAACTTCTTCGGGGACCTCAGCGGCATCGAGGTAGAACTGCCGATACCATTTGCGCAGCTTATAGATGGGCCCGTCGCCATCGCATAGCAGGGGATTGTCGATGCGGACCTTGTTATCCCAGATTGCGACGTCCTGGTAGAAGCCCTGCTGGATGCCCTTAATGTAAGCGCCGACGATTTGCTGAGACATCTCGTCGCTCAACCCTTCCATCTTTCGTACAATCATCCCGAAGCGAAGATCGAAGGACTTCAGATGGACTGGAACGTGGCAGTTGAGCAGGATGGAATCGATCGGAAACCCACCCATCTCGCCTTTCATCTCGGTGATCTGATAGGCCGGGCCGAAGTAGGTCGCGCAGGTCGCAAGGCTCCCCTTATTCCCCTGCGTACCCTTGCCGATCATTATCTGCGTCGCCTTGTGCGCCTGAAATACGTTGGCGAAGTAATCGACCGGAGCGCCGTGGACGACCGGGAAGTGCGCCATGTCGGCGACGTTGTCGATAAGCTCCCGGCAGTTGGTATTGATCGTCCACTTCTCGATCACCCAGTCGCTCCACTCCTTGGAGAAGCAGGCGTCGATGCGCGGGATTGAGACCTCATCGGCCGGCGGCGCGTCTTCAGGATCGTTCCAGACGAACAGCAGCTTGTTCTGCTCGCAAGTCGGCCATGCCTTCACGCGCGCCTTGGGCGGGATCCGTTTCGCATAGGGAATGTTGTTGCACTTGCCGTCACTGCCCCAGCTCCATGCATGGAACGGGCACACCACAGAGTTGCCGCGCACCTGGCCGCGGCTGAGATCGGCGCCCATGTGCGGGCAGTAACCGTCGAGAACGTGAACCTGTCCGTCCTCGCCCAGGTAGGCGACCAGGCGGCTGCCGAAAGCGTTGAGCGTGTGCGGCTTGCCATCCTTGTAGTCTGCAACGAGGCCAAGGCAGTGCCATCCGCGCGCGTAACGATCCGAGATCGGCGATGCCGCAATCTTATGTGTCAGCGCCATGCCCTGCCCTCCGGCAATTAGCCGTCGTTCCATGCTGGCAACAGGATCCAGGAGCGGCATCGTCTTTTTGGACGATAGCGACGAGCCGGCTTTTCCTTGATCCTCGGGTTACCGTTGCGGGATTGTGGATAGCGACACAGGAGGACAACTCGATGGCATCAGTGACAGGCGGCTGCGCGTGCGGCCGCGTTCGATACGAATGCTCGGCCGATCCGATCATGTCGGCCAACTGCTATTGCAGAGACTGCCAGCACTCGACGGGCACCGCGATGGCCTCGGTGCTGATCGTTCCGAAGACGGCATTGAAGCTAAGCGGCGAGCTGAAGCATTACGAAGTAAAGGGCGATAGCGGGAACACCATCAGCCGCGGATTTTGTCCGAACTGCGGCTCGCCGATTGTTTCGTTGATCGGCGCGATGGCGGACTTCATCGCGTTGAAGGCGGCCAGCCTCGACGATCCCGCGCAGTTCAAGCCGATGATACAGGTGTATATGAAGAGCGCGCCGCCGTGGGCGCCGGTCCGCGACGATCTCCCGAAGTTCGAGAAGACGCCCGGCTGAACCTTACTCCTTGTGCCCGACGAAATCGGGCTTGCGCTTTTCGACGAAGGCCTTGATCGCCTCCTGATGATCCTTGGTGTTGAAGGTCATCATCTCGTAGGCGAGCGAGGCGTCCATGATCAAGTTGGACTGCTGCTTGAGCCACTTGTTGACCGCAAGCTTGCTCCATCGAATCGCCAGCGTCGGGCCGTCGGCCAGTTCCTGCGCGAGCTCCCGCGCCTTGGGCATCACCTGCTCCGGCGCAACCGCATAGTTCACCATCCCGATGCGGCCGGCCTCGGCGCCACTGATGAAATTGCCGCGCATCAAAAATTCCTTGGCGCGATGCGGCCCGATCAGCAGCGGCCAGATGACCGCGCCGCCGTCGCCGGCGACGATTCCCACCTTGACGTGCGTACCTGCAAAGCGGGCCTTCTCCGACACCACGATAATGTCGCATAGCAGCGCGAGCGTCGCGCCGAGACCGATCGCGTCGCCATTGATTGCGCCGATGACGGGTTGCTCGACGTCGAGAAAATTGTCGACCAGGCGGCGCCCGTTGGAGGCGGCGATCGGGCCGCGTCCGCGGCCTTTTCCCTTCTGGGGCGCACCCGCGACCAGGTTTCCACCGGCCATGCCTTTGACGTCGCCGCCGGCGCAGAAAGCGCGGCCCGCGCCGGTCAGGATGATCGCATTGATCTCGCGATCGGCGCGAACGTCGATCCAGATTTGCTCCAACTCGTGATGCACCACGGCGTTGACAGCGTTCAGCGAGTCGGGCCGGTTGATCGTGATCGTCGCGACCCGCTCCGCTACTTCAACTTTCAGAAATTCATAATCGCTGTAATCGGTCGCCATGATCATAACCTCCTATTGCTTGCCGGACGGCACTTCGGACCATGATTGTTGAGTCATGATGAAAGGATCGGGAGTGACACTGATCTCGCCGCGGAACGGCCAGTCAAGCGCGACTATCAGCACCACGACCAGCGCGAGCGTGGCCGCTAGTGTGCCGGTCATCGCCAGATGCATCCCAAAGTTCTGGTAGCCGAAAAAGTAGGTGAAGCCGGTGGTGATCGCCGCGCCGAAGAATACGATCCACCAGACCACGCCGGGAACGTGTCCCTGGACAGCGGAGAGGCGGCTGCTGCGCGTCACGTAGAGCAGGTTCCAGGTCTTGAGCAACTCGGCCTGGATCACCGCTTCACCAAGATTCTGGGGTTGGATGGATGCGATCGCCATATCGAGATCGCGCAGCGGTTTCCATCCCTGTCCGGGTGTCTTGCCAGCCCGCTGGAGCGGCCATTCGTCGTTGATGACAACGCTGACATAGCGCGCAACAGCGTCGCGGATCGGCTGGCCCTTGGCCTGCGGCAAGCCCTGGGTATCGAGGTAAATTCCGCCGGCATAGTCTGACTCGTCTTCGACGATATCGGACGCCTTGCTGAACGATTCCCACGTAGCGATCGCGATGAAAGCGAGCAGAACCGCGTATAGCACTCCGATAACAGCAATGGTGAAGCCGGCCAGATCGTTGTGCGCCCTGCGTACGCTGACGTGCACCAGGCGATGAAAGACGAGCAGTCCGGCGCATGAGAGCGCGGTGAAGAGCGCAACCAGGATCGTGCCCCAGAGCCAGGTCGGGTTGTTGTAGATCCAGTCTAGGATCATGCTCCTCCCTCAATTCGCGGTTGCGAATTGCGCCGCGTCTGGGTGGTCGATTCAGTAAAGCTTCTGCCGCGTGAGATCGCGTGCGAGTGAGTTCGCGAATTCCAATCCCAGCAACTGGCGAAGTTTCGGCGTCGCGCGTTCCATTACACCAGGTGGAACTCTCGCTATTTCCGAATCGAGCGGCCGAATCACCTTCAGACCATAGTTGATCAAAAGGGCCACGCGCGGCACCGCGGTGTGATTTTGCGAAGTGTCGTGCCACAGCAGCCCGTGCGAGATGATCGCATCGCCGGCGCCGCCGGTGACTTTGATCGCCTCGCGCGCGAACTCCTCGGCATTGGGTCGCGCGCATCGCAATTGGCTCTTCGGCGCAACCAGCGTCGCGCCGTTGCGCTCGGTGAAATCCTGCAGCATCCAGATCACCTGAACCATCATGGGCGGGCGCAATGTAAACGGCCCACGCATCGCCCAGTATGGGTAGTCGATATGAACGCCCATCTCGACCGCTCCCGGATGCAAAATCCGCGCGGAGTAAGCGCCGAGCGTCATGTCGTCGCCCAGCATCGCTTCGGCGATTTCGATAAGCGTCGGATGCTGCACGATCCGCTCGAAAATCTCGCCGTGCCCCAGCAGTCCGCGAACGTGTTGCTGCCCGGTTCTTTCATTGCGCCTGCCAAACGTGGAAGCGGACGGCGAGGCCGCGACTTCCAACGCGCGTGAGCGCGCCTCGGCCGCATCGGACGCGTGCATCAGGCTTGGGATCAGAATGTATCCCGGACCATCGATGAGTTGCTCCACGATCGCGGATAAAGCTGGCATTGCCGGTCTCCCTCACGCTCCTTGCGGATCAATCTCGCATAGCACAATCGCCCTGGATTGATCGAAGCGGACTCCTTTTGAGAACGAAAATGCGCTGATTTTCCGCAGTGGCCAAAGATTCAATTGAGGGTTATTTTGTTAAGATGGGTCAGCCCTTCAAGATTGTGAATTCTGAAGCCAAGGGCGATATCCCCGCGGACGCGCAGGAGATCTCGCGCGAAGAACTCCGCGGACGACTCGGCGATCCTTCGCTTACTATCGTGGACGTGTTGCCCGCGGCGTCCTTCAAGGCGGCGCACATTCCCGGCGCACTCAACATCCCGCTTGAGGAGATAACGAGTCGTGCGCCCGATCTCCTCCCCGACCGCGCCGCCGAAATCGTAGTCTATTGCGGAAAACTGACCTGCGACCTGAGCGACCAGGCGTTGGATCAGTTGCACAAGCTCGGCTACTGGAACGTCCGCGATTATCGCGCCGGTATCGCCGACTGGATGGAATCGGGAGAACCAACCGAGAGCGTCGCAGAAGCGGGGTCGGAGCCGGCACCGCGAATGGCGATGCTGATGGGGCCTCCGCTGGCAGTTTCAGCCGATGGCGAGATGGGCCGGGTTCCCGCACGCGTGTCGAGCATGCGTGGGTGGGACAGGTCCTTCCTACAGCTGATCGAGCGACAGTCAACTTTGCAGTTATTCCTCGTCTGGATAGGAATGATCGTGCTGGGCGGCCTCGGCTACTGGCTTGTTATGGTGGCGGGCGGACGCGGGCTGGTCGAAGCAGGATCCCCGGTTGGCGCCGACCTCAGGGGGTTTGCAACCGCGATTTATTTCAGTTTCGTAACTGCCACTTCCCTGGGCTATGGCGATATCGTACCGGTTGGGATCGCGCGAGGGATCGCGATCGCGGAGGCTATCAGCGCACTGCTTATTTTTGGCGCGGTGGTCGCGAAATTCGTTTCGCATCGGCAGGAAGAACTGGTCCTCGAGATTCACCGGATCACGTTCGAAGAACGACTCGATCGCGTCCAGACCAACCTGCACATGGTGATCTCGGACGTGCTGTCAATCGCCGAGATGTCCGACGCGCGGGCTCCGCTGGCCGGAATCAGCGCGCGGCTGGACAGCGCAGCCCTGATCTTTCTGGGTGAGATGCGCACGATTCACGATCTGCTCTATCAGCCGCGGCTCGTCATAGAGGAAAGGGTCCTCGCTACGATTCTTGCCCACCTGGCATCGGCGCTGAACGTATTGTCCGACCTCCTGATGCATTTGCCGCCGGGGTTCGTGCGCTCCGAGCCTCTGCAGATTGCGCTCGAGAACCTGACCCGTCTCGCCGAAGAGATCTGCAGTGACTGCCTGCCCGACGATTACACACCCAGGCTCGTGTTCTGGATGGATCGCATCCAGGCAACCGCGCGAACAATCAAGTAAGACTCGCGACGCAGGTGATCTTCAAGCGCCGCCACTCGCGGCGCGTTCCGGTGCGGACACGGAGGCATCCGCAGGCGCCGAGGCCGGCGCTTTTGTGCCCTCCGGCTTCCCGCCGCTCCACCATCGCGAAATCCGCTCGACGATCACAAAGAGCATCGGGACCAGGAAAATCGCGAAGGCACAGCCGAACACCGTGCCCACGATAGTGACCGTGCCGATCAGGCGGCGCGCCACCGCGCCCGCTCCCAGAGCCGTCCACAGCGGCATCAAGCCGAAGATGAAAGCGAACGAGGTCATCAGAATCGGGCGCAATCGCAAGCGCGCGCCGTTCAGCGCGGCATCGACGATCGACTCGCCCTTCTCGAGCTCGGCCTTGGCGAACTCGACGATCAGGATGGCGTTCTTGGCCGACAGCCCGATCAACATGACGAGCCCGATCTGCGCGTAGACATCATTGTCGTAGTGACGCGACCATAGCCCGAAGAACGCGCCACAGACTGCCACCGGCACGCTCAGCAGCACGCTGAACGGCAGCGACCAACTTTCGTAGAGAGCGGCCAGAATCAGGAAGACGAGCAGTAGCGACAACGCAAACACTCCTGCGCCGCCTTGCGCGACCGATTGCTGATACGAGATGCCGTTCCACGCGGTTCCCATGTCGCGCGGCAAGACCTGGTCGGCGACCTGCGTCACCGCTTTCATCGCCTGGCCGGTGCTGTAGCCGGGCGCAGGAGCGGCGAAAATCTCGACGCTTCGATACTCGTTGAACCGCGTCGTATACTCCGGGCCGAACACGCGTCGCATATCGACCAGCGTAGACAATGGCACCATCCCACCGTTTTTATTGCGCACGTAGAACTGCCCCACGTCGGTGGCTCTGGTTCGATACTGCGGCTCCGCCTCGACAAACACCTTCCACACCCGGCCGAAGCGGTTGAACTGGTTCACGTAGAAGCCGCCGAGCAGAGTCTGCAGCGCGCGATACACATCATCGATGGCGACACCGAGTTTGAAGACCTTGTCATGGTCGACGGCGGCGTACATCTGCGGCCCCGCCGGACTGAAGGTGAGATTGAGCCGCGCGAATTCAGGGCGTTTGTTCGCCGCGGCGAGAAACTTCTGGGTATTTTGCCATAAGTAGTCGACGCTCTTGCCGGCGCGATCCTGTATGAAGAAATCGACGCCGCTGGCCTGCCCGATGCCGGGAATCGCCGGCGGAAGGAACGCAAAAACCTGCGCCTCCGACAACGCAAACAACTTCTGGTTCAATCGCGCGACGATCTGCGCGCATTGCTGCGCAGCTGTTCTCCGACGATCATACGGCTGCAGCAGACAAAAGTAGGTGCCGCTGCGGGTGCTGGTGGTTTGCGAAAGCAGACTGTAGCCGGCGATCTCGTTGCTGTATTGAATATCCGGCTCTTGCTTGAGGATCGCATCGATCTTCTTCATCAACGCGTTGGTGCGCTGAAGCGACGCCGCTTCGGGCAGCTGCAAGTTGATTACGAACCAGCCCTGGTCTTCGTCCGGCAAGAACGATTGCGGCAGCACTCTTCCTAGTCCGCCCGCCAGCACCGTGAAGCCAACCAGGATTGCGAGCGCCAGCACGACCCGTCGGATGAGCAACCCGGAAATACTCACGTAGCCCTTCTGCACCCGCGCGAACCCCGAGTTGAATGCGCCGAAGAAGCGCGCGAGCGGGCTTCGTGACGGTGTCGTGCTTTTCGGCCGGAGCAGGAGCGCGCCAAGGGCCGGGCTTAGCGTGAGCGCGTTGAAGGCCGACAGGATCACTGAGAATGCGATCGTGAGCGCGAACTGGCGATAGAGCGAGCCGGTGATGCCGGCCAGGAACCCGGCCGGGATGAAGACCGCCGACAGAACAAGCGCGATCCCGACCAACGCTCCGCCAACTTCATCCATCGCCTCCAGCGCCGCATCGCGTGGCGAGCGTCCCTGTTCGATTTTCGCCTCGATTGCTTCGACCACGACGATCGCGTCGTCGACCACCAGGCCAACCGCGAGCACGAGCCCCAGCAGCGAGAGCGTGTTGACCGAAAACCCGACCGCGGGGAAGAACATGAACGCTCCCACCAGCGAGACCGGGATTGTGAGAAGCGGGATCAGGGTCGCCCGCCAACTTTGCAGGAAGATGAACACCACCAGCGTCACCAGCGCGATCGCCTCGAGGAGGGTTTTAATGATCTCGCGGGCACCTTCCGTCACCGGAACCGTAGTATCGAGAGTCAGCGCGACCTGCATGTCCTGCGGAAATTTTTTGGCCAGGTCATGCATCTTCGCTTTTGCGCGGTTGGCGGCGCTGAGCGCGTTCGAGCCAGGGTTCTGAAACAGCAGCAGTAGCGCGGAAGGAGAACCGTTCATGTAGGCCTGTTGCGTGTAGCTCTGCGCTCCGAGTTCGATACGAGCGACGTCCTTGAGCCGCACCAGCGAGCCGTCGGGGTTTGCGCGCAAAATGATGTTGCCGAATTCCTCCGCGTTCAGCAGGCGCCCCTTGGCGCGCACGGTATAGGTTTCCTGTTGTCCTGGGGGGGCGGGCTCTCCGCCCAGCGTGCCGGCGGGGTTGACGACGTTTTGGGCAGAGATCGCGTTCTCGATGTCGGCGACGGTCAATTGAAGTTTGGCCAGAGTATCCGGGGCGACCCAGATCCGCATCGCATAACTCGACGCCCCGAAGACCTTCACCTGCCCGATCCCGGGAATTCGCGCCAGCTCGTCCTCAATATTGATTGCAACATAATTGGAGAGAAAATTCTGATCCCAGGTTGCCTTGGGAGAAGTAATCGCAAAGACCATCAGCGGGATCCCGACGGTCTGCTGGGTAGTCAGACCGAAGTTGCTGACCTCAGCAGGCAGACTCGACAGTGCCTGCGAAAGCCGATTCTGGACCTGGACCTGATCAAGATCGACATCGGTCGAGACATCGAAGCTGACCTCCAGCGTCATCGTTCCGTCGTCGCCGTTGATCGACTGCATGTAGATCATGTTCTTTGCGCCGTTCACCTGCTCCTCGATCGGCGTGGCGACCGACTGCTCGACGGTGACGGCGTCAGCGCCGGTATATGTCGCGACGGTCTGGATCTGGGGCGGCACGATTTCGGGGAACTGGGCGACCGGCAGCCGCAGGATCATCACGGCGCCGGTTATCACGAAGAAAATCGCGATTACGATCGCTACGATCGGCCGGTTGATGAAGAACTTGGACATCAGCTCTGGCTGCCGGGAGTCGCGGCGTTCGAAGGCGCTTGCACCGCCGAGGATGGCGCTGCGGCCGCGGGCTCCGCGGGCACTTCTCGCGCCTTCACTTCCATCCCGTCCGAGACTTTCTGCAACCCCTCAGTGATGACGCGCTCGCCGGGCGACACTCCCTGATCGACAATCCGGAGGTCGCCCACCTGCTTGCCGATTGTTACGGCTCGCAGAGTGACCTTGTTGTCGGGTCCCACCACCGCGACCTGGTACTGGCCTTGAGTCTCGAGCACCGCGGCCTGCGGCACCAGCACCGCGTTTTTCTGCACATCGGTAGCCGAGCGAATTTTCGCATACAGTCCGGGGCGCAGAGTGTCTTCTGGATTCGGAAAGACTCCCTGGATCTTGATGGTGCCGGTTTGGATATTGACCTGCCGATTCGCGACGTAGAATCGACCGCGATACTTATAGGTGCTGCCGTCGGCAAGGACCATTTCCAGGTCCGGATCTGTTTTCTGGTCTCCTACTTTCTCATGCCGATTGATTTTATCCGCGAAGTGCAGGTATTCCCGCTCGCTGATTGGAAACTCGACTTTGATCGGATCGACTTGCGAGACCGTGGTTAGCAGCGACGTCGGGCTGACCAGGTTTCCGACCTGCGTCTTCGCTATTCCCGCGATTCCATCGATAGGAGAATTCACCTGGGTCCACTGTTCGTTGAGCTTCGCGCTCTCGACCGCGGCCTGCGCGGAGGCCACCCCGGCCGCACTCGCGCGTGTCGATTGATTCACGTGATCGAAATCCTGCCTGCTGATCACTTGTTGCTGGTAGAGGGGTGTGTATTTGTCGAGATCCTGTTTGTTCTTCTTGTAATCGGCCTGCTTCTGGCCGAGGTCGCCGATCGCCTGGTCAAGCGCCGCCTTGTATTCGCGATCGTCAATTTGAAACAGCAGCTGGCCGGCGCGCACGTGATCGCCGTCCTTGTAGTTTTGCTTCAGCAGGTAGCCGGATATTTTCGGATAGATGTCCGCATTTACGAATCCCTGGGTCGTCCCCACCCAATCCGAGTAGACCGGCACGTCGCGTTGAACAACGTCGGTAACCACGACTTCCGGCATCGGAGCCACCGCCACGGGCGCGGCTTTCTTACAGCCGAAAACTGCGAAGAAGACTGCGAACGAGAGCCCTATCGCGAGACTTGCCGCGACGCTCCGCGCAAACATTCGAGTGATCCGGCGCTCTGAATTTAATCTTTTCCCAGGCAAGTGTGTGTCCACTGTGCTCGTTTATCATCGCCAACAGGTTGAGGGAAAGTGAAGCTGGAGATTCCAACTAGTGAAAAGTCTTACCGGAGACTCACTCGCTTGATTTGTGAGCGGCTTCAGCCGGAACGAGATCGAGCGTCAGCTGATCGGCGCCGCGAATCACCGCGACCGGCGTACGAATCCCGACCTGGCTCATCGTGAGATGGCGCTGCAGGTCGTCGATGCCGGCGATCGAAAAGTCGCCGAATCGAATCAGCAGGTCGCCTTCTTTGACACCGCCGCGCGCCGCCGGACTGTCAGGTTCGACCGCTGCGACCCGCACCGCGGTTTCCGCGGGCAGGCGGTAGAAGCGGACGAAACGGCGCGGCAACTCGACGTTGTGGCCGGCGATTCCGATGTAGCCCCGGCTTATCTTGCCGTCCTTGATCAGATGGCCTGCGACGAGTTTTGCACTGTTGATCGCGATCGCGAAGCAGATTCCCTGCGCCGGCAGAATAATCGCGGTGTTGACCCCGATCACCTCGCCGCGCGAGTTGACCAGCGGGCCGCCGGAGTTGCCGGGATTCAACGCGGCGTCGGTCTGGATGACGTTGTCCACCAATCGGCCCGAACCAGTCCGGAGCGAGCGCCCAAGCGCGCTCACGACGCCCGCGGTAACGGTGCATTGGAAGCCATACGGATTTCCGATCGCGATCGCGAGCTGACCCACGCGAATCGCGTGCGAGTCACCGAGCGACGCGGCGGCCAGGTTCGACCCGAATATTCGAATCACAGCAAGGTCGCTGTCCGGATCGTCGCCGATCAGTTGCGCCTCCGATTTTCGGCCGTCGGAAAGCGTGACCGAGATTCGCGATGCGCGGTGAACGACGTGGCTATTGGTAATGATGTATCCGTCGGGCGCGACGATGAAGCCCGAGCCGCTTCCCGCAGGCGCATCCTGATTCCGCGCATTGCCCGCGTGTCGCCTGGATGGGTGGGCGACCTCGATATTTACCACCGCCGGGCTGACAGACTCCGCAGCGCCCATCACCGCGTGCGAATATGCGTCGAACAGACGATCATCGGAAGAATCATGAGAGACCGAACCGTTGCTGCTGAGAGCGCTGCTATCCGAAACCAATCTCAATGATGAACGCATCTTCGATACTCCTGGGGAGTAAAGATAATCACGATTTTCCGGTTGCGAACCTCATTCTCAGTTGTGATTGTAGCCGCCCGCCTCAGTCTCACTGAGCGGCCGTGAGATGGGATGCTTTTCGAGCAGCGCCAGCGAGCGGCGGATATCTTCCAGCAGCAGGTCCCCGAGGTCACGGCTCACGCCGTGGCGAACCAGTATCCGCTGAACCACGAGATCCTCGCGCTTCGGCGGCATCGAGTAGGCTGGAACCTGCCATCCGCGCGCACGGAGCCGGTCGGAAAGATCGTAGAGAGTGAAGCCATGGCCACTGCCCTCTTTGAGCGTCCAGCAAACCGCGGGAAGTCCGCCGTGCCCGTCGTGGATGACGCGAAACGGGCCCATCCTGTCGATCTCGTCCGCCAGGTGCTGTGCCGTATGGTAACAGGCGTTTTGAATTTTCCGGTAACCTTCGAAACCGAGCCGGAGAAAATTGTAGTACTGGCAGACGATTTGCCCGGCCGGGCGCGAAAAGTTCAACGCGAAGGTCGGCATGTCGCCGCCCAGGTAATTGACATGGAAAATCAAATCTTCGGGCAGGTCTGCGTGGTCGCGCCAGATCACCCAGCCGACGCCGAGCGGAGCCAGGCCAAACTTGTGCCCCGAAGTGTTGATTGACTTAACTCTCGGAAGCCGGAAGTCCCATGCGAGGTCGGGGTCGCAGAACGGAGCGAGAAAGCCTCCGCTGGCGGCGTCCACATGGATTGGGATGTCGAGTCCGCTGTTCTTCTCGAGATTGTCCAAGGCATTGGAGATTGCCTGAACCGGCTCATACTGGCAGCAGGTCGTCACCCCGAGCGTGGGGACCACCATGATGGTGTTTTCATCGCATCGAGCCAGCGCCTGTTCCGGGCCCATCAGCAGCCGCTCGCCTTCGACCGGAACCTCGCGGATCTCGACATCGAAGTACCGGCCGAACTTGTGCCAGCAGACCTGCACCGGCCCGCAGACGAGATTCGGCTTATCGGCAGACTTTCCCTGCGCGCGCATCCTGGCTCTCCAGCGCCATTTCGCCGCCAGACCTCCGAGCATCGCCGCTTCGCTGGAGCCAGTCGTGGAGCAGCCGATGGTGTTTGAGCCGGCGGGCGAATTCCACAGATCGCCCAGGATGTGAACGCATCGAGCCTCGATCTCGGCCGTCTGCGGATACTCGTCCTTGTCGCACATATTCTTGTCGATGCACTCGGCCATAAGGTTCTGCACCTCGGGCTCCATCCATGTGGTGCAGAAGGTCGCGAGGTTCTGGCGCGAGTTTCCATCCAGCAACAGCTCATCGTGAACAAGTGCGTAAGCAGTTCGCGGCGAGCGCTCCTCGCGGGGAATCTTGTGCTTTGGAACCGACTGGGAAAGATCGCCGGAAGCGTAGATAACGTCAGACGCCTTCCTGCCGGAGTCATGTTTTCTATGAAGTGACATCCTGGTGGGCCTCCCAATGCCCGTACAAAACTGAACCCCGGCGGGTGGAAGAGGCAAGCGCCGCTTCGAGCAGGACTTGGGCGCGCTCGGCAATCAACCGGCCACGTGGATGAGGGCGCTATAGCCGCTCCAAATGATTTCGATGCCGATGCACACCAGGATGAAGGCCGATAGCCGCACCACCACCTTGGTGCCCTGCTCGCCGAGCGCTCCGACGGTGCCTTCCGCAAATCGGTAGCACACAAAAATAGTTACCGCGATTGCGACGACGCCCGCCAGCGCCGCGCCGCCGAGTGCTGCGAGATGCGTCAGACCGACCCCGCGCGGCCGCTGCCCGCCGAGCGTGATAGCCACCGCGATCGATCCGGGACCCACGGTGATTGGCATGGTGAGGGGATAAAACGCGTCGGTCTCGGGCGCCGGCTGATGGGCGGCTCGCTGGCCTTGATCATCTTTAGCCTGGAGAAGGTTCCAACCGGTTGCAGTCACGACAAGTCCGCCGGCGATGCGCAAGATCGGCAGCGTGATGCCGAAGAACTCGAGCACATAAGAACCGACCAGCAGCGACCCGAGCAACAGGAAGAAGCTGTTGAGCGTAACCCGAAGCGCAAGCGTGTTGCGTTCGTTCTCGGTGCAGTACCGGGTCAGGCCCAGGAAAATCGGCGCCCCGCCGATCGGATTTACGATCGGAAACAACCCCGCGTAGACAAGAAGAAAGGCGTTGGCAATATCGTTGGCGGATGCCATCACAGTCCTCGGCGGCGGGACCTAACGCGGTTTGCGCGGATCATCGGCGGCGGGCTTCGAGTTCGTCCAGGGTGCGGGGCCAGTCTTTGTGTAAGAGGCGGGACAGTGCGCGGTCGGCGAGGAGGCGTCCGCCGGTCTGGCATCGCGCGCAATAGTTGGTTTCGTTGGAGGCGTAGCGAATGTGCTGAACTTTGGCGCCGCATCGCGGGCATGGCTCGCCGTAGCGGCCGTGCACGGCCATCCCGGGGCGGAAGGCAGTGACGTTTTCCGGGAACGCGCCCCGTGCTTCGGCGCGCAGACGCTCGGTCCATTCAAGCAGCGTGGCGCGAGTTGCTGCATAGAGGCGGTCAATTTCATCGGCGGTGAGCTGCTGGGTCATCGCAACCGGCGAAAGCTGCGCGCGATGCAGAATCTCATCGGAATAGGCGTTGCCGATCCCGCTCAGCAGATGCGGATCGGTGAGCGCCCGCTTCAGGGTATGGTTGGCTGAGCGGATCGCGGCGCCGAACCCATCGAGCGTTGCTTCGAGCGGCTCGATTCCGCCGGGGTTGAGATTATCGATACCGGCCTCGCCCGCGGTCACGTACAGCGCCGCACGGCGGGTCGTGCCGGCCTCGGTCAGGGTCAGCGAGCCGTTATCGAATTCAAATATCGCGAGCAGGTTTCGACCGCCGACTTTCAAGGCCCCATTCTTCCAATGGAGCCGACCCGCGATTTTGAGATGGAGCACCAGCCAGAGACCGCCGGTGAGCCCGATGGCGATCTGTTTGCCTAAGCGCCGCACTTCGGAGACGGTCCCGCCCTGAGTGGCGGAAAGCGGTGGTCTGGCTGAGCGGAGCAGAAACGGGACCTTAACGAAGCTGCGGAGCAGGCGATGACCGACAAGGCGATCTCGCAGAGCTTCCACATATACGGTTACATCTGGCAGTTCCGGCATCGGCGTCAGGGACTGGTTCAGTTGAATCACGGGCAGGGACGCCCGTGCCACTAAAGATCAAGAGCGCGCCAGCACCAGTGGTACTGGCTGTGATTGAACTGAACGAGTGCGGGGATTCTACCCCACGAGGACTTTCGTCCTTGCCGATTTTCAAGTCAACGGTCTTACGCTCTCCGTCGTCTTGAGCGGAGTCTGCGGAAGTGGCTGCTGGATCAACTGAGCAGTTGGGTCCGTACCGGACTGCATACCGGCGAGTGCGAGCTAATCGGCGACGATATCGGCGGAATCGCGGTGCATATAGCGGCACGGGTCGCGGCGAGCGCAGAGCCGGACGAGATGATGGTATCGAGCACAGTCAAGGACCCGGTCGCCGGGTCGGGACTTCGATTCGCCGATCACGGCGCGCACAGTCTCAAAGGCGTGCCCGGCGAATGGCGGCTCTTCGTCGTTCAGTAACGTGGATTCGTGCCACTGGTGCTCTTCCTGCAGTGAACCAGTGCCGATCTTTTATACTAGTCAGTTCGCCACCCCGCGGAAATCAATATAGATATTCGCTGGTTGCGCTGACTAGCCGAGTCTCCGACGCTTAGAGCGACACCATTCGCGAGCGGAATCCTGCGCGCGGTTGCGTCAGCGCAAGTCCGCGAGCCTGCTCGTTGAACAGTCTTGCGTAGGTGCCGCCGCGGCGCATCAAGTCGGCATGCTGCCCGGTCTCGACGATTCGGCCGCGATCCATGGCGACGATGAGGTCGGCGGTGACCGCACTGCGCAGGCGATGAGCAATGAGAACGACCGTTCGGCCGTCCATCAGTCGCTCCATCGCGTTGTGGATCTGATTCTCCGATTCCGAATCCACCGCTGACGTCGCTTCGTCCAGAATTACGATCTTCGAGTCCTTGAGGAACGCGCGCGCGATCGCGAGACGCTGGCGCTGGCCGCCCGAAATTTTGTATCCGCGTTCGCCGATGATCGTATCGAGGCCATCCGGCATGCCTTCGACGAACTCTCGCAGGTTTGCCATCTCCAGCGCCCGCTTCAACATCGCGTCGGTCGCATCGGGACGCGCGTAGCGCAAGTTGTCGCCGATACTCGCGCTGAATAGCAGCGCGTCCTGCGCAACGATCGCAACGTGCTCGCGCAGCGACTTCAGCGTGTAATGGCGCACGTCGCGGCCGTCGATTAGAACGCGTCCCCGGGTAGCTTCGTAGAAGCGGGGAATCAGACTCGCCATCGTGGTCTTGCCCGCGCCCGATCGGCCTACCAGCGCAACCCGATAGCCGCCCGCGACGTGCAGATTCAGGCCTTCGAGCGCCATTCCCCTCGCCATTCCGCTGCCTACCTTGTAGCCGAAGGAAACATCGTCGAACTGAACCGTCCCGCTTCGCACCGCAAACGGACGGCTGAGCGCGTGATCGCTTATCTCCGGTTTCAGATCCAGTAACGCGAAGATTCGCTCGATAGCCGCCATCGCGGTGGAGACGACAACCGACAATTGCGCGAATCGTTCCAGCGGCAGATACAGGAACCCGAGATAGAAGTAGATCGCGACCATCGTGCCCAGCGTCATCGTGCCGCGGAGGATCATCAGCGCGCCCACCCAGATCACGACTGTCGGTGCGGCGCGGGTCAGCAGCTGAATCAGCATCTCCTGTCGCGCCGCGAGTTTTACTTTGTCGATCGTGCGATTGAACAGGCGCTGGGTCTGAGAGCGGAATTGCTTGACTTCATGATCCTCGCGGCAAAAGGATTTGATCGTGCTGGCGCCGACCACCCGTTCGTGAACTTCACCGGAGATCTCCGCGATGGTCTCCTGCATCCGATGGCTCACCGATTTGATCCGCGGAGAGAAGAATCGCATGAAGGCGACCCACAGCGGTGAAATACAAAGCGCGACGAGCGCCAGCCGCCAGTCGAGCAATAGCAACGCGACCACCACGAACATCAGCGAGACACCGTCCATCCACACGTCGATAAGCGCCGACCCTACGAGTTCATTGGCCTGCTGAACGTCGTTGAGCACGCGCGAGACTATCGAGCCGCTTGGATTCTGATCGAAGAATGAGTGAGGAAGAGTCTGCAGATGCGAGAACAAGCTACACTGGAGATCGAAAATCAGCCGGTTTCCCGCAAGGCCCGCCCAATAGTTGCGATAATAGCTGGCGAGCGATTGCACCCCGTAGAGAGCGAGCATCACGATACTGAGCGCCGCGAGTTTGGTTGTTGGAGTTGCGGAGTAACCGGCCAGACCTGAAAGCGTGATGCACAAGTGGTCGATCATGCGCATGACCGAGTCGAACTTCGGCGGCGAAGCAAGCAAAACGTCGATCACGTACTTGAAGACTAGCGGAGCGACGAGCGGCAGCGTGAACTTCCCGATGCCCATCAATGCGGCACCCACCACCAGACGCGTATACGGCCCGATGAGTCTGATAAATCTAAAACTTACCGACTTGGAAATTTTTTCCGGCTTAAGATTCATAGGGATTTCTCAATGAATCACTCAAATGCAAGGGTGCGTAACGCGAGGAACAAGCTCGGTCTTTAGGTGAAGCAACGTGCATGCCTGCGCCTGACCGCGAACTAATTCGTCGTGTTTTGGCTTAAGACGCGCGTCTTTGCACGACGGCACCCGATATCGTTAAACCAATAACCGATATCGAAATAATTGCCCGTATCAAGTTGGCGTAGATTTCGCTTGAATTTGCTGCGGAAGCGGGCAGTGGCGAAAAAAAAGAGCAATCCAAAAGCGGGAAGTGACGCCTCCGCATCCGACTCGCCGCAGACTCAACGGACCGGCTCACGCTCGAGTACTACGGTTGGCGCAATCGTCATTTTGTTGCTCTACCAGGGCTACACTCTGTCGAGCGTCGGCATAGCGGCGCCGTGGATCGCGAAGACCTTCGCCCTCGATGAAGGCAAACTTGCCAGGCTTTTTGCCTGGATGGCGATATCCGCATTTGGTTCGATGCTCCTCGCGCGACTGGCCGATCGCGTCGGTCGCCGACTGGTGATTCTCGGCAGCTTGGTGCTCGCCCCACTCTTCTGCGCTGGAGCCGCGCTGGCTCCCACTGCGGCTGCGTTCGCGGCATTCGAGATACTCGTCTCCGCGCTGCTCGGTGGATCGGTCTCGTCGGCGATCGTGTTGCTCGCCGAAGAACTTCCGGTCAAGCAACGCGCTCGCGGGCAGGCGGCCGCTGCGTTGGCGAGTGCTATCGGCGGGCTACTTGGCTATCTGGTCATTCCCGCGCTATTGGCGTGGAACTACTCATGGCGATGGCTGCTCGCGCCGTCGGTAGCCGGAGTGTTGCTGGTGGCGCCGGTGGCCGCGATGCTCCCGGCGCAATCGAAGTGGTCGAGCGCGCGTTCCAGTGGAAGCGCCAAGCGCAGTCACTTCTACGATATTTTCCATCCGATCTATCGGCGTCGATCGATCGCGCTATTGACTTGCGCGGCGCTCGATACGATCGCAGGCACCGCGGTCAACGGATGGCTCTACTTTCAAGCCATCTCGATCCTCGGCCTCTCGCCGGTAGCCGCGAGCACGCTGGTGGTTACTGGAACGGGTGTCGGCATGATCGGATTTCCGCTCGGCGCGTGGACCTCGGAGCGGTTCGGACGCGTGCCCACCGTGGTCTACATGGGCGGCGCGGCCTGGTTCGGCGCTTTCGCGTTCTACATGGGACCGCCCGGATTTGTGCGATGGCCGTTCCTATGGCTTACCGTCGCGTATTGCTGGTTCAAAGTCGCGTCCGACGTGATGACCGTAGGCGCGAACTCCGCGGCGACCGAACTTTTTCCCGCCGCGCTGCGCACCACCATGATCGGATGGCAGAGCATAACCGCAGCCGCATTCTCGATGCTGGCGCAGCTCCTGATCGCTGCCTTGATCGGACCGCTCGGCGGACTCGCGAGCGTCATCCGCTACCTCGCGTTGCTCGGCGTTCCGAGCGCGCTGGTCTTCTGGCTCTTCATCGACGAGACTCGCGGACTCACACTCGAGCAAGCGGCGCTCGAAGACCAGTGGGATAAGGTCCGGCACAATCCGTGGCCGACTGAGGAGGCAAAATCTCCTCAACCGGCGGACCAGGTGAGCGGAGGCAGGTGAGCGGATGAAAGACCGCCGCACCAGCTCACGCGCTCGTCAGGCTATGCGCATTTTTATTCTGTGCGCGGCGGCGGTCACCGTCCACTCCGCGACCGCGGGCGCGCGACCACGCTCGCATCCTCATCGCACGCCCGGGGCAACTCCGACCTCGACGGCCACGCCTTCCGCATTGAAGCCCGTGGTCTTGATCGCGGGCGGCACGGGTCCCGTCGATCTACCCGCCGGACAAAGTCCGGGCGTGTTGAACGCGGCTGAAATTTACGATTCAGTCCGGAAGAACTTCCTCCCGATCGCTCCGATGAACGAACGGCGCGATCAGTTTGCCGCCGCCGCGATCGGCATCGACAGAGTTCTGCTCGTGGGCGGCATCAACACCCTGCTGGTGCCTCTGACCGTGTTTCCCGGACCGGCGATGCCATGGGTTCTGCACTCTGCCGAAATTTTCAGTTCCGGCGACGGGAAATTCGACGCGGCGCCGAGTATGAAATTTTCCCGCGACGGACCCACGGCGACAACGCTGCAAAACGGCAAAGTCCTGATCGTCGGCGGCGAGTCGAGCGTGGCGGAACTCTACGATCCGAAGTCCAACACCTTTTCCGAAACCGGCGAGATGGCTTCGAGCCGCCACGGCCAGACCGCTACCTTGATCCGCAGCGGCGGCGTGCTGATCGCCGGCGGCGGATTCCTCAAAGTCGAGGTCTACAATCCCTCCGACGGTAAGTTTCACTTTGCCGGCAAGCTCAGTGACAATCGCCTGTATCACACCACTACGATGCTCGCGGACGGGAACGTTCTGATCGCCGGCGGATGCCCCTTCGCCAGGAGCGGCGCTGTCGACAGCACCGAAATCTTCGACGAACCGCATCAAACGATTCGTCCCGGTCCGCAGATGATTCAGAGCCGGGCCGGGCATACCGCGACACTGCTCAACGACGGGCGCGTTCTGATCGCCGGCGGTCGCGGCGACAACTCCACAGAGTTTTACGATCCGGCGTCGGGCAAGTTCATCGCCGGACCGAAGATGATCGCGGCGGCGCGTTCCGGACACTCGGCGACGCTCCTGCCCGACGGAACCGTGCTGCTCGCAGGCGGCTGGGATCTGGATTACAAACCACTTTCCAAAGCGGAAATCTTCGATCCCTCGACCAACAAATTCACCGCCACCGCAGACATGACCGAAGCCCGCGCCGGCCATAGCGCCACTCTCATCTGGGTCCGCGAACCCATCACCTGGATCCGCCCAACCCCCACAGCAACCCCAACCACAACCCCGACACTAACTCCAACCCCAACACCCACCCCCACTCCGACTCCAACTCCCACACCCACTCCGTCACCGACCCCAACACCCACTCCAACTCTGACACTCACTCCAACTCCAACGCCCACGCCCACCCCAACACCAACTCCCTCGCCAACCCCAACTCAGCTGCGGACCGCAGCTCCCACACCAACTACATCACCCCCCGCCGCACCGACGGTATAGCGCGCGGTTACGAGCGCTAAGGACGCGCTAGGAGAGTTTCAGATAATTATCGCTCACTAGATGACCAAGAGAGATGACTAGAAGTCTACGATGCAAGCCGTGAGGTCATCGTGGTGACAATTACGACAGAAAAGTAATCAACTTGTTAATTTGATCATTGCTAGTTGTAGGAGGATCTGCGACAGGTGTTTCTCACTTGCAGAAAAACTGACACGCGTCGATTGCCCGCCTACTAGAGTCACGCACTAAATTTTTCTGTCTGAATCGCTCGTCAACGAAGGAGGGTTTCCTATGTTGCGAAGCACACGGCGGAGTCTCGTCCGCCGAATGAAACGGTGCGAGCCGGCATATCAGACAAACGCTGGATCGCTTCCGGAGGCACCGATCTTTCGGAAGATCGGAATCGTCGTGTTCTTTCTGATTGCATCCGTAACGCTGACTCAGTTTTTCCCGGCATTCGTGCCCAATGCCCGATCCGCGGGGCCGACCTACGTCTACGACAGCGCGGGCCGTATGGTCGGGGTCAACGACGGCTCGGGCAATGTCGCCCAGTATAAGTACGACGGCGTCGGCAACCTTCAGTCGATTACCAAGCCTAACGGCACTCAGCTGGTCATTATTGCCGTGTCACCGAACAATGGCCCGGTCGGTACTCAATTTTTGATTTCTGGAGACGGCTTTGGCACGAGTCCCGCGCAGAACACCGTGGCTTTCAACAATGGCCACAATGGACAAGTGAACGCCACGATTATCTCCTCGACGCAGACCACGATCGTGGCCATCGTTCCGACTGGAGCCGCGCCTGGACTCAACACTTTGACGACGCCAACCGGCGAAGCCTCACTCCCCTTCCAATTCACACAGAACTAAATGAGGACCATATGAAGACTCAATCCTGTTTCAAGGCGGCTACGGTCCTCATTATTGCGGTGCTCGCGCTTCTGGCTTCCAGCCAGATCGCGCAAGCTTACGTGCTTACCGGAGGGACTCCGCCGAATAAAGGTCCGGCTCCCGGCGAGAGTTTCACGGCACTTTCCAGCGGCCTCTTCACCTATACCAAAACCGATCTCTCAGTCGCCGGCTCGATGCCGATCAACATTACGCGCGTGTATCGGTCACGCGATCAGAACGGTAACGGCACTTGGTACAATCGCGCCTTTGGTCTGGGCACCAGTCTGAACTATGACATTTACCTCTACTCGAGCGCCGAGGTTAACAACCAGGCTAACCCGTATGCGAACGCCAGCGTGGTCATGCCGGATGGCGGGCAGATAACTTGCCAGTGTACCGCGGGTGCGAATTGCAGTTCCTACACGACCGCCAGCCTTACCTGCAATTCGCAACCAACTGGAGCCTGGTTCAACTCGGTCATCACTTACAACTCGAGCACCCCGGGCTGGGATCTGAAGCGCAAGGACGGAACCGTCTATTTTTTCCCTTCTGGTGCCGCGCTGCAGAGCATCACCGATCGGTACGGCAACGCGATAACCATCACCCGGGCAGTCAATTCGTGCAGCCCCGTCACACCCGTAATCACCCAGGTCAGTTCATCTTCGGGACGGTACGTGACTTTCACTTACGGCACGCAGTGTAACCACCCGAAAAACCCGAGTTCGATCAAAGACAGTGGCGGCACCAGAGAGGTTGACTACACTTACGACGGCACTTCTGCGGCACTCACCTCGGTGACGCAAGTAAGCTACGACACCAATGCGACAACTACCTACCAATATCAGCAGACCGCAAATGCAGGGCAGGGCGACCTTACCACGATTATTCAGAACACTCACAACCAAACGAGCGGAGGCCCCTCGCAGTATTCGACGTTCATAACTTACGATGCAAAAAACCGGTTCAATGGGATCAGTACCACCGTTCCGGCCGGCGGCTATCAGTACACTTACGCGCTCGATCCCACAAATACGTTTATCCAGCAATGTCACGTCGTCTTGCCGGATACTTTCACCCGGAATTTCAATTTCGATCAGAACGGATACTTGATCAAAGACAACCGGAATCCGGCGTTAACCAACAATGAACCCACCACCATCACTCGTGGGACTTGCGGGACTCAGGAGACCGGCGAGTGTGAATTTATTCAATCACTCGTACAGACCGACCAGAATGGAGCGAACGCCAGGACTTCGAGCTACACCTACGATCCAACCACCGGCGATCTGCTTACCGTCACGCATACGCCAGGGCCTGGAACGAGTAATCCGTCCGCCACGACGACCTACACCTATGAGCCGACTTTCGACCGGATCGCGAGCGTTAAGGAACCGTTGACTCCTGCAACCACGTATGTCTATAGCGACTCAATTCCGAACGAGACGTTTACGGACCCGCTAGGTAGGACAACGACTATAGTCTTTTTTCAGAACGGACAGACTAAGAGCGTCACCGATCCGCTCGGCAACCCACCGACGTCTTACAGTTACAATTCCAACGGCGACTTGGCCTCAGTGACCGATTCATTGGGCAACGAGACCACATATGTGACCGATAACGTAGGACGGGTGATTACTGCCACATCGCCGCTGCGGGAAACTACAACGTATGCGTACAATGCGTTGAGCGAGGTCACGACGCAGGTTGACGGGGACAACAATTCTACCAGCTATCTCTATGATTTGACCGGCAATGTTAAGCAGATCACGGACGCTAACGGCAACGTGTCAACGATCACACGGAACGGGACGCTGGACGTGATCACGAGCTGTGATGCCAACAGCAAGTGCACAGTCGAAAACCAGGACGTGATGGGGCGGCGAAGCCAGTTCACAGACAAGAGAGGAGTTGTCGATAACTATACCTATGGCGCATTCGGGCGGATCTATAAGATCGTTTTCAATACGAACAACGTCAGTGGCATCGATACCCGGACCTTGAATTATACTCACGATGCGTTCGATAATATCATCTCGATTACCGACTCTGCATATAATGTCAATAACCCGGAGCTCACTTATACCTACGATGGCATGGACAATATCCTGACAGAAACGACTCCGGAGGGCACCGTCACCTACAACTACGACACCAACGGCCGACGCACGACGATGCAGGCCGGAACCCAGGCTCAGGCCAACTACACCTATTTCAACGACGATCAACTCAAAACGGTTTCGAATCCTAGCGTAGCCGCAGCTTTGGCTTACGACGGCGACGGTCGCCGCGCGAGCTTGACCACCACCGGCGTGGCGGCGAATGGAGTCATGACGGCTTATGCTTACGATGCCGCGTCACGCCCGTGCGCATTGTACTACGGAGACAGCAGCACGGCGCTAAGCGGTCCGACCTGTTCGGGTGTCACCGGCACGATGCTAGGCAACCTGACCTATAGCTACGATACTGACGGCCGCGTCGTGGGCGAGGGCGGCACGTTCGCACGTGTCAATCTTCCCCCGTTGATTACCGCGACCTACACCAACACCAACCAGATCAAGCTTTTCAACAACGCATCGGCAACGCACGACGCCGCCAGCAATCTGACTTCTGATCCGGCAACCTTGGCAACCTATTCGTGGGACTCGCGCAACCAGCTTTCGAGCGTGGGGACAATCTCTCCCGGATTGACTCCGACCTACGACGCGCTCAGCCGTCGCCGGATCGCGGTGTCGGCAGGTACTTCCACAGCGTATCTTCACGACGGCTCGATGGTCGTGCATTCCACGGCTGGAGTCTCGACCAATGACATTCTGGTGATTCCGGGATTGGGCGAAGTCGTTGCGTTCGCGAATACAGTTTCCGGGACAACCTCAATTTGGGTACCGTTGCATGATCTGAGCGGCTCGACGATCGCCCATGTCGCTTCGACTGGGAGCGTCGCGAACTCGTTCACCTATGACCCGAACGGAACTCCGACAGTCAGCGGCGCATCGATACCCGACCCGTATGAGTTTGGCGCAATGGAGATGGATCCGACCGGGCTCTATTACACAATGAGCGTGTATTACAGCCCCCGGCTAGTACGACCCTTGTCGGAAATTGGTCCCACCAGCACTACTGGTGCGGGCGGTGGCGGCGGTGGCGGAGGAGGCTCCGGGGGTGGCGGAGGATCGAGCGGAGGCAATGGCGGGCCAAGTTTCGGAGAGCAAGTCGGTCAATACGCAGCTAATACCGCTGTACGAGATGCTTCTTCGCTCGCCGCAGGTTTGGCGGCACAATTTTTAGCGACTCAACTGGTAGCACTATCCGGCTTGGATATCGCTGTTCCCCCTGTCGGAATTCCGGTTTCAATAATCGCTTCGATTCTCGAAGAGATATTTGGCCTCGATCTCTTTGGCGGGAGCGACCAGCAGACGCCCACGCGCAAGGAAAAGCAAATGCCAGGCCCGGTGCTAACCACACTTAATGGAATCAGCGAAGCCCCGACCGAAAGTCCCTTGCCGGCGACCTCCGACCCAACATGCACGGGTGTGGGGCGCGGTCTCGCAGGCAACATGCGCCTCGTGGGTAGACCCGGTGGCATCCCCGGCCAGACGGTTCAGGCTGGTACAGCCGCGGTAATTCCACAGCAGTTCGGAGTTGCGAATGGCGCCGCCCTCGCCCCTTCCGCGGCACAAATCTCTGGCACTATCGGCAATGCCTCGTTTTCTAGCGTGACCGACGTGGTGGGGCCAGCCGGCGCGCGCGCACTTCTCCAGCAGCGGTTTCCAGGACAACTGATAATTGAAATACCTGGCGCTGCGGATCAAGGTGCAAATGCTCTTGTTACGATCCATGTTCCAGCCGGTCTCGGATGTCCACAGGGCACCATGTAAATGTCGAACAGAGTACTTATGGAGTTTCCGGCATATGAGGTTCGGACCGAAATGAGGTCCAGAGTTATCGTCGTCTTCTTACTGATATTTGCCTTCTGCAAGCCAAGTCTCGGCCATTGCGCGGAACAACAATGGCCGATCATCGCGGAGTTTACCGCGAAGGTCGGAATCGACACCTCGGCCAATGGAATTTTCTTTACCCTGCCGCTGCTCGACGTTCATGGTATTACTCAGTACAGCCTCATTTGCGTCGGCGGAAGTAACGGATTCCTGGGGAACCCTTCGATCTTCGGCGGCACCAAAGACACGAACTATGTTGGACAGTTCGCTTGCGGACTTACGAAAGGTAACAGTCACGAAATAGAGAACAGTCTCCTTTCTGAAGATGAGTCACCCTATTGGTTCTCGCGCGGACGGGTCATAAATTTTCGTGACCTGATCGGCGCGTGCGGACGATACCCGGAGTATGGGGCGCTGCGCCACTTTCGGCTACGTAACCTTGAACTGACTCTCGATTTTCGTGATATGTCACTCGATAAGAATGGCAATCCTGCTTTCATCATTCTTGCGGTATCCGTGCGACGGGATCCGACCGCTACAACCGCTCAAGCGGAACAAACTGGATTCCTGACTCCATACAAGAGCGGGCTAAGCTGTGAAAAGGTGCTGCATGGGAACGCGCCGAGGATGTGCCGAGACTGGGTGCATCCGGAGCATTACGGCTCGTGGACGGAGTGCTCCAAGCTCGGGAAGTAAGCAGCTCTTGCAGACGCACGAAGCAATCTTCCGGATCGCCACCAAAGTTCAGGGATGAACTGTTCAGCCTTACCCAAACCACAGGCGCGTAGGATGATGGCAGAATGTCAATACCACGACCGCTCGGACCTACAACAATCTCGACCAGGTTCTCACCGAACAGCAAGGCGCCGCGGGAACGGTTACCTACACTTATGACACCGACAAACGGCGTCAAACGATGCGCGCCGGCTCGCAGGCGCAAGTCACCTACAATTACGACCTTGACACCAATCTCACCAGCGTGTCGCGATCGGACACCGGCACAGTGCAGCTGCAATATGACTCGGATAACCACCGCACCTCAGTCAGTTACGCCAATGGAGTCAATGAGGCCTATGGCTTCGACGCAGACTCCCGGGTGACCACGATCGTCTATTCCAAGGGCCTCAATCAACTGGGTAACTTGGGCTACGACTACGACGCGGATGGCAGGCGGATAGAGATTACAGGCAGTCTTGCCTCGACCGTATCAGCGTACGTACCGCCTGGTAATCAGGCCGGTAGCTATACTTACGGCAAAGATGGATCTATTAATGGCACCGGCGCGAACAGCGCCGGGGACATGACGTCGGGAGCTTCGGGCTTGGTTTTCACCTACAACAGTAGGAACCAGCTGGCGGAGAACCAGAACCTGAATTCAGGACAGACGTCAAGCGAAACGTTTGTATACGATCCGTTTGGGAGAAGAGTGACCGAGAATTATACTGGCAGTAACTCACACGTGACGAACTTTTTGTACGATGGATCGAATGTGGCGCAGGAGCAGAATACGTCCGGGAGCTGGGCCGATGTGCTCAACGGGCTCGCCGTGGACGATCATTTTGCGCGAACCAGCGGCGGAGTCACGATGTACTTCCTGACCGATGCGCTCGGCTCAACAGTTGCCTTGACCGATTCCAGCGGCGCCATACAGACCCGCTATAGTTATTCAGCATTTGGATACACAGTGCCCAGCGGCCCCATCAACGACAATCCTTATCAATTTGCGGGTCGGGAAGTGGTGGACAACACCGGCGGCACGCTCTATTACAACCGCTCGCGCTACTTGGACACTTTCTATTATCTTCGGTTCCTTTCGCGCGACCCCCTGGGCTTGTCGGGCGGAAGCTACTTAGCCCTTTATGCCTACGCAGGCAATTCGCCACTCAACGGAACCGATCCCACCGGTGCTTTTGTGGTGGGAGGCGTACCATCGATTGGATTACCAAATTGGGGTTCGGGTTGGTGGGGCTTACCCGGCGGAGTAGCCGGAGTAGCATTGGGGGGCAATCCGGACGCAACTGCGGTCATGATCGGCGAGCTGGACGCGGTCTCGCCTGGCATGGGCGAGCAGCTCGCGATGCTCGCGGGCGATAGTTACGCCGATGCTAATGTCACTATTGGGTTTGGCCCGGCTCTCCTTTATTTAGGCGTCACGGGCGGCGTTCAACTTACGAGCTCTGGCTATTATCCGTACCTTGGAGGCGCGTTTGTTTACCCGCCTGGCGCCAGCGGCTCTCTGACATTGGGCGATAGTGTAACGCATGGCTGGCAAGTCGGATTGCAGGGTGTTGCGCAAGGAGTAGCAGGACAAGTTGGTATTGCCTTCGGATCTGGATTCTTCTGGGAAGTCGGCACCGGACTCCCCGCGGGTTTATCATTGACCGGTTACTACGTTTTTGGACCGTTCAACTATTAGTGATGTTTATGGTTTTCATAGAACGGTCTGCGCTTCGGTCGGACCCGCGTCCGCGATTCGCAACGAGGGTGTTGCGAGCCAAGCGCTCGAATGGCGCAATGTATAAGGTGTCGATTGTTCCAGTTCGATCCCGACGACGCGATAGTCTTTTTTACAGATGGAATCGGCTACGTTCGCCATGGCTTTGCAGTGAATCGCACGGTCAATAAAACAATGGGAAAATCGCTAGTAACGCAGGTATCAGATGAAAAGCAGCTGGTGGTCCCAGTTTTCCCCTCGCAAATCGCATAACGAGTCTGCGGAGGTCGGGCGGATATCCCCCTACATTTCGGCAGGGGCGATACTAATTGCTGTCCTCATCTTCATTCCTGGTCGGCACTACTTAGGACCAGTGAGGTTCAGAGTAGTCAGGGACTTATTTGCAGCTGCCTTCGGATTGCTCTGCGTGGTTCGCAACGAGGACGCTGCACGCTCGGCGGCCCGACCAAACAAGTGGTTTTTCCGTAAGGACACTTCCGATGCGCTTCCTTTGTATAGGTGGGCATATATCATTTTCGGTTCAGTATTTCTGATTGGCGCTGTAATCGATCTCGTCTTCGCTCTCAGTTCTGGAATGTGACCCGTTTCCTGAGGCGATCACGCGCGCTCAGCGACCGCTCGCACCGGGGCGCACGTGGTCGATGACAAAGTGGGTCCGCTGCGTCCCCGCCAGCCATTAGCAACGATAATCTTCCGGATCGCCACCAAAGTTCAGGGATGAACTGTTCAGCCTTACCCAAACCACACGCGCGTAGGATGATGGCTTCGTGCGCCTGCAAGAAACATCTGTCAGGGCCAGTCCAACCGCACCACGACGCTACCCGGCATTTTGGCAAGCTGCGCTCGGAATCATTTTCGCTCGAGTATTCAACGTGTGGCGTGAACTATTCGGTGCAGGAATCCAACCAAATGGCGTGGTTTTCGGAAAATCAGCCGCAATTCCGGCCCGCCAACTAGGCGTCGGATTCGCCACGATGGCAAGTAATGGCAATGCAGCCGAATTTCGAAAAATCCCTGCCGCCGGCCGCGATCGCTCGTCAGACCTCGACGCGAATGCCGCCCGACTCCTCTTTCACTTCGATCGCGGCGCCGTTGGGGGATCGTCGCAGCACGAACGAGATGCGGCCTGCGCCCACCTTCAGCCCTTCGACGGTGAGCCAATCCAGCCACGATGGAACCAGGTGAATGTCGAAGACGACGCGGCGCTCGAATCCAAGCACGCGCATCCCAAGCATCGCCTGCAGGATCATGAAGACGCTGGCCGCCGACCACGCCTGCGGAAAACACGCGACTGGATATGGCACCGGGCCGAGAGTCATCTCGCGCCGGAAGCCGCAGAACAGTTCGGGCAGACTCGAAAGATTGAGCTGGCCGCATGCGTCGAACAGGCCTTCGAGTACCGTGACGACGCCCGCGTGATCGCCGGCGCGCGCGAGCCCCAGCGCCGCCATCGCGTTGTCATGCGGCCACACCGAGCCGTTGTGGTAGCTCATCGGATTGTACCGCTGTTCATTGCGCGACAGCGTGCGAATGCCCCATCCGGAATACATATCGTCAGCCAGAAGCCGCTTGCACATCGCTGCGGCGCGCTCGCCGTCAATCAGCCCGGTCGCGAGACAATGTGCCCCATTGGACGCCATCACGCGGCACGGACGACCTCCCGCGTCCAGCGCCAGCGCAATCATTCCCTCGCGCTCGAGCCAGAAGTCACGCTCGAAAGATTGCTTGAGCGCCGCGGCGCGGGTGAGCAGCCGCTCCGCGAACTCAGCATGTCCGAGACGCGATGCGACCGATGCCACGCTCGTGCAGGCCGCGTAGACGTAGCCTTGCACCTCGGCCAGTGCGATCGGCGGACGCGCAAGCTCGCCGTCGTGATGAAAGATTGCGTCAGCGGAATCCTTCCAGCCCTGGTTGTCGAGGCCGCGCGGAGTCTCGCGCATATATTTGACGTAGCCGTCGCCGTCCCGATCGCCCCATCGTTCGATCCACTCGATAGCCCGCACGACGTTCGGCCAGAGCTCTTTGGCAAGCTCGAGGTCGCCGGTCGAATCGATGCAACGCCCGTACAGCCACAGAAAAAGCGGCGTCGCGTCCACGCTGCCGTAGTATCGGCCGAACGGAATTTCGCCCGTGGCAGCCATCTCGCCGCTTCGGATCTCATGGACTATTTTGCCGGGCTGCTCGTCGCGCGCCTCGTTGACCGCCGTACCTTGAAACGCCGCCAGCGTGCGCAAAGTTCGAGCCGCGATTTCCGGATGGAAAGGCAAGATCGACAGCGCAGTGATTATGCTGTCGCGTCCGAAAAGCGTGGCGAACCAGGGAACGCCCGCCATGATGAACGCGCCGCCGCCGTTGGCGTCCGTCACAATCGATGTTAGATCTACCTTTGCGCGCCGGATCATCGAAGAGAACTCGCGGTCGCTCGCATCGATGCGCGCCCATCCGTCGTGAAACCGCGAGAGCTCGGATTGCCGCTCTTCGACCGCCGCCCTGAAGTTGCTCGCGTAAGGCGTCGTGCGGGCGGCGTGCGACGTTCCACCCGCGGTGATCCGGCATTCGAGCTTGTGGTTCTCGCCCGGCTCGAGGCGCATCGCGAACACGGCGCGCTGAGCGTCGATTGATTTTGGGGCGCAATCAAAGCGAACCTCGGTCGAACGTGTCGCGTTGTCGAGCCCCTGGTAGCTAAGCTCGACCCGGCTGCCTTCGACCCGGGGCTTCAGCATGAGTCCGCGACGCGCGCGGCGAAGGCCGCGTACTTCAAAGACGTCGGCGAAATCGACGCTGTAGAAAAAATCGATTTCGATATCCAATGGCTCGCGGAAGTAGCTTCGCAGCGTAAGGTGATGGTACAGCGCCGCGCCGTTGAGGACCCATCCGCGATCCACCCGGATCGAGTCGCGTGGCAGCCAGTTCGGACTGTACCGCTCGCCCAGGTCGGCGTTTGTCAGGATCGACCTGACCTGCGCGCGATCGTCACTCAGATAGGAGTTCAGATAGTGCGGCGCGGCTCCGTCGATCAGCATCTCGAAGCGGCTAAGGTGCCTCGTATCGGAGTTGAAAAACCCGAGTGCCTCGAGCGGGGAGTCTACAATGTCGGCATCCATCTCGAAGACGGCGAAACTTCGCCCGTTCGCAAGCACATGGCTCGCGCGGCGCGACGCCAGCGATGAGGCCAGCACGTAATAGTCGTTGCCGACTTTGACGACCGTCTGCGCCGGCTCCGCGGTAGGCCTGCGTTCTGCCATCTGGGTGGTCGGAGCGCCGCGATTATTGGCGCCGGCGCTCCGGTCGGCAGTGTATCATCGAAAGTCTTTCGGCTGTCTATCGGCCGACAGCCGCTTCCCGCGTTTGGAATTCTGTCTCGACCGCGTCCGCGCCGATCAGCCGATGGTAGACGCGTTCGTATTTTTCGATCATCACTTCCGAAGTGAAGCGCTCTTCGAACTCGCGCCGGCATTGCTCCCGCGAAATAGAATCGATCCTGCCGACCGCGGCCACCAATTCGTCAATTTCACGGGCGAGAAATCCAGTGACATTCGGCCTGATGACTTCGGGTACCGATCCGCACGGACGCGCGATGACTGGCGTGCCGCACGCGAGCGCTTCGATCATCGCCAGCCCGAAAGGCTCGGGCCAGTCGATTGTGAAGAGCAACGCGAGCGCACCGCCGAGAAACTCGCTTTTCTGCACGTCGTCGATCTCTCCGATGTACTCGATCATCGGCGGCTTGATGCGCGGCTTGATCACGGCGGCGAAGTACTCCCGGTCAACGGCGTCGACTTTGGCCGCAATCTTGAGCGGCACTCCCGACTTGAGTGCGACCTCGATGGCACGGTCGATACCTTTTTCGGGCGATATCCGTCCGATGAAAGCGAGATAATCGCCGCGTCGCCCGTTGAAGCGAAGAAGGTCGGGCGGCATTCCGTGATTTACGGTGCTAACCCAATTCATTCCCATAAGCGGCGTGCGCTGCGAGTCACTGATTGAGACCACGGCAGCTTCGGGGAATCGATGGTACACGGGATGTAGATCGGGAATGTCCAGCCGTCCATGCATCGTCGTAACGGTAGGCACTCTGGTCAGCCTGGCAAACGGAAATGACCAGTAATCGATATGGGAATGCACGATGTCGAAGTTGTCGCGAGCCGTTTCGAAAACTTCCGTCAGCATCGCCAGTTGCAAAGACGAACCGAGGTCCGGCTTGCCCTGAAGACGCAGAGCCTCCGCGCATCCGGGCACGAGATTCGCCCGTGTATCCGAATCGCCGGCCGCGAACAGGGTGACATCATGACCCCGTCGTACAAGTTCTTCCGTGATGTAAGAAACGACGCGCTCGGTGCCACCGTACAACCTTGGCGGCACGCTCTCATACAATGGCGCGATTTGCGCGATACGCAAGCGCCGATGCCTCGATCCTCCGAAATCTCCGTTGGTATCCAATTTAACTCTCTCCCGCGTTAACGATCAGGCTTCGGCAACTGTCAACTGTTAACTGTCACCGCCGATCCAGCGAAGCCTTGTATCGTCTGATCTGTTGTTGAGGGCCCGGGGCCGTAAAAGATCGGCCCTTGAAGACATTATGATTTCCTCCCGAAATGTGCGCGCCATTGCGCGAGATGGCCGCGAGCAAGCGCCTGGCATCGCCCAGATCGCTCCAGGTGATTCCGGTCACGGGCAACACCGAGAATTGCTCCGGAAATTCGGCCAGCACGCTTTTGGAGAAATCCACCGACGGTATATGCCGGAAGATCGGTCCCAGCTTTTCTTCTTCAGACGCGCTATCAGGAAAAGACCCATGCCGGGTGAATTCGTGGTACATCTCGGGCAACGCGCCCGCTGTCAGCGACAGCAGAGTCATCGCGTTTCCGATCAGAATAGAGGTGTTCCAAAGGCAGCCGCGGCTGTATAGCTCCTGCGCGACGTCGGACGACGGCTTTTCCCAGAAACGACGAATTTGATTGATTTGTCCGAGCGCTGGATGCGTGCGCGCGACCGGGACGCCGGGCTCGATCCAGCCGTATTCAGTTTCCGGTCCCTCAGGGCTAATTCCCAGCAAGACAGCCAGCCGTGGTGCGAGCTCAACGGCGCGGAAAGCGGCGGAGACGTGGCGCACGAATAAGGAATCGTCGCTGACGTAGTGATCCGACGCGAAGATCGCCACCGGACCCGCGTGTCCCTGAGCGACCGTGCGAAGCAAAGCGCAGAGGACGGCGGCTCCCGTTCCACGATTCTCCGGCTCGATGAGGAGCGTGGGCGACGCGCTCGCGCCAAGAATCGGGGAGTAAAACCGCTCATGTGCACGGTTCAGCACCGTAATCGTTCGCTCGGGTGGAACGACCAGCGAAACTCTTCGCATAGTCAGTTCGAGCAGGGTCTCCCCTTCGAACAGCGGACAAAACTGTTTCGGAACGTGGTAGCCAAAAATCTTTCGGGTGAAGGAGCTGAGCCGGATTCCATCGCCTCCGGCTAGAATCACGCCAGCGTAGTCGGATTCATCGGATTGCGAGTCGGTGGAGTGCTGGGCGGGTGTCCCGTTGCGATGAATAGTACCGACACGGCGCATTTCGCTGTCTCTCTCCCGTCGACGCTTTAATGCGTTCAGTCGAAAGCCTCTGCTCGAAAAGGCTTTGCTTTGAACGAAAAGCTTCTGCTTCGAAGGTTCAGATCGAAGCAATGGATGTGCCGTGATTAATCCAGTGACCGCTAATCAGAATCGGGCGCGGTCAGTGAATTCTGTAGTTTTTACCCATCGCGCATAGCTAAATCGCCGATGTCTGTTCGCATCGGGCTCGGTGAGTAATTTATTCACGATCCACGAAAAAGAGTAAGCAAAAGCTTACGAAAAACAACTGGATCTAGCGCTAGATGCTGGCCCTGCTCTTGCTCGCTGGATTGGACGCCCTTTTCTCGCGCGACGGAGAAGTAGTTGCGCATTGAGCAAAACAGTTGGTCCTATGAACGGCACAATGAGAACGATGCCCGGCAATCCCTATCCGCAGGGTGCGAACTGGGATGGCGCAGGAGTTAACTTTTCCCTGTTCAGCGAAAATGCGACCGGGGTGGAACTTTGTCTGTACGATGACCGCGACGAAAATCTCGAAACCAACCGAATAGCCATCACCGAACAGACCGATCGCGTCTGGCATATTTATTTGCAAGGCGCCAAGCCGGGACTGCGATACGGTTATCGAGTCCACGGCCCCTACGACCCGAACAATGGGCATCGTTTCAATCCGGCCAAGCTGCTGGTGGACCCGTACGCAAAGTCTATCGACGGATTCCTTCGCTGGGATGACGCGTTGTTTGGCTATGCGATCGGTCATCCCGACGAAGACTTGAGCCGTGACGATCGCGACAGTGCTCCGTTCGTGCCCAAGAGCGTAGTGGTCGATCCGTACTTTGACTGGCATAACGATGCCCTCCTGCACGTGCCCTGGCACGAGACGATCGTTTACGAACTGCACGTCAAAGGCTTCACGATGATGCATCCGGAAATACCGGAGGATCTGCGCGGCACCTACGCGGGGCTCGCGCATCCAGCCGCCGTTGACTATTTGACCAAGCTGGGAATCACCGCCGTCGAGCTGATGCCGATACATCACTCGGTGGCGGATCGGCATCTCCTTGCTCGCGGCCTCACCAATTACTGGGGATACAATTCGATCGGATTCTTCGCACCTGATGCGCGCTTCTCCGCAGCGGGTTCGACCGGCGATCAGGTGGCGGAATTCAAGAATATGGTTCGGACCCTGCACACCGCCGGCCTCGAGGTTATCCTGGACGTCGTTTACAACCACACCGCGGAGGGCAACCAGCACGGCCCGACAGTTTGCTTCAGAGGTATCGACAACACTGCCTACTATCGCGTCGTCGAAGGACAGCCGCGCTACTACATGGATTACACCGGATGCGGCAACACGTTGAACATGAGGCATCCGCGCACGCTTCAATTGCTGATGGACAGTTTGCGTTACTGGGTAACAGAGATGCACGTCGACGGATTCCGATTCGATCTGGCGGCGGCGCTGGCGAGAGAACTCCACGAAGTCGATCGTCTGGGCGCGTTTTTCGACATCATTCATCAGGATCCGATCCTGTCACAGGTGAAATTAATCGCGGAGCCGTGGGATTTGGGCGAAGGCGGTTACCAGGTCGGTAATTTTCCGGTGCTGTGGTCTGAATGGAACGGCCGATATCGCGATTGTGTAAGAGACTATTGGCGCGGCTCGGACCAAAGTCTCGCGGAGTTTGCGTCGCGGCTGACCGGCAGCTCGGACTTGTACGAATCGGGTGGTCGCAAGCCCTACGCCAGCATCAATTTTCTAACCGCCCATGACGGATTCACCCTCACTGACCTGGTCAGTTACAACGATCGACACAACGAAAAAAATGGGGAAGATAATCGCGACGGCGAACCCAACAATCGATCGTGGAACTGCGATGCTGAAGGCCCTACCGAGAACCCCAAAGTAAACGTGTTGCGGGCCCGTCAGAAACGCAATTTCATCGCGACACTCTTCCTGTCGCTGGGCGTTCCGATGCTGCTCGCCGGCGACGAATTCGGCCGGTCACAACAGGGCAACAACAACGCCTACTGCCAGGATAACGAGATTTCCTGGCTGGATTGGCAAAATACAGACTCGAAGCAGCTTGCGTTCACCCGCGATATCATCGAGTTTCGAAAACAGCATCCGGTGTTCAGGCGGCGAAAGTGGTTCCAGGGGCGAGCGATTCGCGGCAGCGACGTACATGACCTTGCATGGTTTCGGCCCGATGGAGAACAAATGTCCGATGAGGACTGGGGCGCCGGCTTCGCGAAATCGCTGGGAGTGTTCCTCAATGGCGACGAGATTTCCGGCGTTGACGCGGCCGGCCGCCGAGTCCTCGACGAATCCTTCTACTTGATCTTCAATGCTCATTGGGAACCTGTGGAATTTGCAATGCCACCCGAAAGATGGGGACAGAGTTGGAGCCGAGTGCTGGATACCAGAAACGGCGCGGCGCCGGCCGAGGACGATTGGCCGCGAGCCGCCGGAACCAAGCTCAACATCGAGGCCCGATCCCTGGTCGTGATGCGCCGTGTTGCATGAACCGCTATCTACTTACCGCATCCAGTTGAATAGCCACTTCGGCTTCGACGATGCGGCAGAGATCATCCCGTACCTGGAAGAACTGGGTATCGACTCTCTGTATTGCTCGCCATATTTCCAGGCCGCGCCGGGCAGTGCGCATGGCTACGATGTAGTCGATCACTCGAAGCTGAGCCGCGAGCTGGGCGGCGAGAGCGCATACCTTCGAATGTGCGATGCGCTCGATCGGTCCGGGTTGGGTCAAATGCTCGACATCGTGCCCAACCACATGGCGATCCACCGCGAGAATCCGTGGTGGTGGGACGTGCTTGAGAATGGGCCGTCGAGTGCGTACGCGACGTTCTTCGACGTCGATTGGGAACCGCCGGAACGCCGCATCCACAACGTGGTTCTGATGCCGGTGCTCGAAGATCAGTACGGCATCCTGCTCGAGGCTGGAAAACTGAGGGTGGTTCGCGACGCAGGCAAGTTCGAGGTGCGCAACGGCGGTGGAGTGTTCCCGGTCGCGCCGCGGTCGCTGTGGCAGATTCTCGCGCCGGCGGCGGTGAAGTGCGGAAGCGCCGCGCTCGCCTTTCTCGCAGACGGGTTCGACGCACTGCCGTCACCGGATGCGACCGACCTCAAGAGCAAATCGCGGCGGCATCGCGACATGCTGTTGCTGGCTGAAATGCTGGCAAAGCTGTTGCGCGAGGACCCGGCGGTAGCGAGAGCCGTCGACGAAGTTGTGATGCAACTGAACGCCGACCCTGACCTTCTTCACGAATTACTGGAGCAACAAAACTATCGCATCGCGTATTGGCGGATGGCGGCGCGGGATCTCGGCTACCGTCGCTTTTTCGATATCAATTCTCTGGTCGGTCTAAGGATGGAGCACCAACCGGTATTCGAAGCGACCCACCAGCTGGTGAGGAAGTTGGTGGCCGGGGGACGCCTGACGGGACTCAGGGTCGATCATCCAGACGGATTGCGCGACCCCCTGGAATACTTTGAGCGCTTGCGCTCGGCCTGCCCGGATACCTGGATCGTGGCCGAGAAGATTCTTCTTGGCTCTGAGAGGCTTCGCGAATCGTGGCCGATCGAGGGGACCACCGGCTACGACTTTATGAACATCGTGGGGCGATTGTTTGTCGATCCCGATGGCGCGCAGCCTTTGACCGATTTTTATCGCGAGTTCACCGGCGAGTCGGCCGACTATGTCGCGCTGTTTCGCGCCCGCAAGCAATTCGCGATGCGCGATACGCTGGGCAGCGAGATCAACACTCTGACCCAAATGCTCCTGGACCTTTGCGAAGCCGATCGCCTTCATCGCGACTACACACGCCACGAAGCACACGAGGTTGTCCGGGCGGCGATGGCGTGCCTGCCGGTCTACCGCACCTACGTTCACGAGCCGCACGAAGTTGCGCCTGAAGACGACTGCCAGATCTCAGCGGCGATTGAGGGTGCCAAAGGATATCGATCCGATCTTGACGCGCGACTGTTCGATTTTCTGCGCGATATTCTGGCCCTCAAGACCGGCGGCAAGATGGGCGCCGAGCTGGCCCTGCGATTTCAACAGATTTCAGCTGCCGTGATGGCGAAAGGCGTCGAGGACACCGCTTTTTATTCCTTCAACCGGATGCTCGCGCTCAACGAAGTCGGCGGCGATCCGGACTGCTTTGGCGTCACCCCCGCCCAATTCCTCGCCTGGTGCCGCAAAATGCATCGTCAATGGCCGCGCACGATGCTGGCGACGTTGACGCACGATGCCAAGCGCAGCGAAGATGTGCGGGCACGGCTCTTTCTTCTTTCAGAGGAGCCCGAGCGATGGCGCGGGGCGGTAACGCAATGGGCTGCGCAGAACGAGCGTCATCGCAGCGGCGAGCTGCCGGATCGAAATTTCGAATATCATCTCTACCAATCGATTGTCGGCGCATGGCCGATCGAAAAATCGCGGCTGCTCGCTTATGCCGAAAAGGCGGCGCGCGAAGCCAAGGTCCATACTTCGTGGACTGACCCGGTGCCGGCGTATGAGGACGCGGTGCGGAAGTTCATCGAGGGCATCTACGACGATTCGAACTTCATCGAGGCGCTGAATCAATTTGTCGGGTCGCTGATTTACCCGGGGCGGATAAATTCACTGGCGCAGACGCTGGTAAAGCTCACCGCACCGGGCGTGCCCGATTTCTACCAGGGCACGGAGCTGTGGAACCTCGCGCTGGTCGATCCCGACAATCGCCGGCTGCCCGATTTCGAGCTGCCCCGTCGCCTGCTCGCCGAGCTCAAGAATGCTACCCCTGAACAGGTGATGGAGCGCATTGATGACGGCCTGCCCAAGCTGTGGCTCGTCCGCAATGGACTCGCAATCCGCAAGCGTCATCCGGAATGGTTCGGCCCGCAGGCGGGCATCGAACCGATCGAGGTGCGCGGCACCCGTCGCGATCATGTTGTCGCATTCATGCGGGCGGACTCGGTAGTTACGATCGTGCCGCGACTGGTGGCGAAGCTCGGCGGCGACTGGCGCGACACGGAAGTCGAGCTGCCGACTGGCGACTGGACGAACCATCTGACCGGCGAGGCACTGCGCGGTGGCCGGTCGCGGCTCGCCGACCTGCTGCGCCGATTTCCGGTCGCATTGCTGGCGCGCGAGAGGATGTCGCCGTGAATCGCCGTATGGTGTGGGCGCCGTCGGCAGGGAGAGTCGAGATAGTAGCGGCAAATGAGCGCGTCGAGATGGTTCGAATCGAGCGCGGATGGTGGCGCGCCGAGTTGAGGCCCGAATTATCGCGCGCCGACTACTGCTTCAGCGTCGACGGAGGCCCGCCGTTGCCGGATCCCCGCTCACCATCCCAGCCGCATGGCGTGCACGGAGCGTCGCGCCCCGTCGATCACTCTGCGTTCGCATGGCGTCACGCACGATGGCATCAAGCGCCATTATCTTCCGCGGTCATCTACGAATTACACATCGGAACGTTCACGCCTGCGGGCACGTTTGATGCGGCCGCCGAGCGCCTGGACTACTTGCGGGATTTGGGCATCACTCACGTCGAGTTGATGCCGGTGAGTGAATTCTCAGGCTCGCGCGGATGGGGTTACGACGGCGTCTATCTTTACGCGCCGCATCATTCGTACGGCGGCGCCGACGGATTGAAACGCTTCGTCGATGCGGCGCATGGGCATGGGCTCGGCGTGATTCTCGACGTCGTCTACAATCACCTGGGGCCCGAGGGAAATTATCTTGGCAAATTTGGTCCGTACTTTACCGATCGCTATCGAACCCCGTGGGGCACCGCCGTCAACCTCGACGATCGCGACAGCGACCAGGTCCGGCAATTTTTTTGCGACAATGCGTTGATGTGGCTGCGCGACTATCGCCTCGACGGCCTGCGCCTCGATGCGGTCCACGCGATTTTCGATTTGTCGGCGATTCACTTTTTGGAACAGCTTGGCGCGCAAGTTCGTGCGCTCGAAGCGCAGGTCGGACGCAATCTCGTGGTGATCGCGGAAAGCGATCTCAACCTGCCGCGAATCGTCACACCGCGAGAAGCAGGTGGCTACGGCCTCGACGCGCAATGGAACGACGACTTTCATCACGCGCTGCATACGATCCTGACCGGCGAGAACGCCGGCTACCTGGCGGATTTTGGTTCGATTGCGCAGCTCGGGAAAACCCTCACCCGCGCGTTTGCCTATGACGGCACCTACTCGAAGAGCCGCCGTCGAAAGCACGGCGCCCCGGTGACCGGACTCTCAGCGCATCGATTTGTCGCGTTCATCCAGAATCACGATCAGGTTGGCAATCGCGCGATGGGTGAGCGGCTCGGGCATCTGGTGACGATCGATCAACTCAAGATCGCGGCGGCACTCCTGATGACCGCGCCGTTTGTTCCGATGTTGTTTCAGGGCGAGGAGTGGAACGCGACCAGTCCGTTCCAGTACTTCACCGATCATCAGGATCCGCAGCTTGCGGACTCCGTCCGAAAGGGCAGACGCGCGGAATTCGCGCATTTCGTCGCCGATACTTCGAAAGTTCCCGATCCTCAAGCTCCGCAGACGTTCGAGCGATCGAGGCTCGATTGGGATGAACGCGAGCGCGGAGCGCATCGCGAGATCTTCGAATGGTATCGGCGACTCATCCGGCTTCGTCGATGTGGGCGAGATTTCGAGAACGGCCGGCTCGATCTCGACGCGGTAAGTTTCAACGAAGACGCTCGCTGGATCCGCGTCAACCGCGGAGATTCCGTAGTGATTTGCAACTTCGCGCCAATCGCACAGCGCGTACCGCTCGGACGCGCGAATCGACTGGCCATTGCGCTCGCCTCCCATCCCGAGATCCGCATCGACGACGACGCGATCGATCTGCCGCCTGTCTGCGTCGCGATCCTGATGCCGAAGGATCGCGATCTATCAAGCGGGGCATTCCAATGAGCAGCCCGATCGAAGACTACGCTCTGATTGGAAACCTTCGCACGGCGGCGCTCGTCGATCGGACGGGCTCAATCGACTGGTTATGCATGCCCCGGTTTGATTCGGCTGCGTGCTTCGCATCGCTTCTCGGGAATAACGAAAACGGACGCTGGCTCCTGGCGCCGCAGGGCGACGTTAAGCAAGTCCGACGAAGGTATCGCGATCATACGCTGCTACTGGAAACCGAGTTCGAGACTGAAAGCGGCGTCGCGACGGTCGTGGACTTCATGCCAGTGGCCGAGCGACCCGAACGGGTCGATGTGATTCGAATCGTGAACGGCGTCCGCGGGCAGGTACCGATGCGAACGGAAGTAATTTTCCGTTTCGACTACGGACGGACGCTGCCGTGGGTTCGAAAACGAGAGTACGGAATCAGCGCGGTCTCGGGGCCGAGTGCGCTCGCGCTTCGAACGGCGGTTCCATTGGTCAGCCAGGATTATACTACCGTCGGCGAATTCACAGTCAGTGAAGGTCAAGCCGTGACCTTCAGGCTGACCGGGTATCCTTCGCACGAAGACGAACCCGGCGACGCAGATCCGCTCCGCATGCTCACCGAGGCCGAACAACGGTGGCGCGATTGGGCGGGCCGTTGCAGTTGCGAAGGCGAATGGCGCGACGCCGTGGTGCGATCTCTAATTACCCTGAAGGCCCTAAGCTATAGACCCACCGGAGGCATCATTGCGGCGCCGACCACCTCCCTTCCCGAGAGTCTTGGCGGTCCACGCAATTGGGACTATCGATTTTGCTGGCTTCGAGATTCGACCTTTACCCTGTATGCACTATTGATTTCTGGCTATACAGATGAAGCGCGCGCGTGGCGCGAATGGCTACTCAGAGCGATAGCCGGTCATCCGCAAGATACTCAAATCATGTACGGAGTCGCCGGCGAACGAATGCTCACTGAGTTGGAGCTTCCGTGGCTGACTGGCTACGAGAAGAGCGCTCCAGTGCGCGTTGGTAACGCGGCACATGAACAATTTCAGCTCGACGTTTACGGCGAGGTAATCGATACGCTGCACGTCGCGCGCAAGTACAAGCTTGAACACAACGAGGACGCCTGGCGGCTTCAGACCGCGCTGATGGATTTCCTGGAATCGGGCTGGAAGGAAGCCGACGAGGGAATCTGGGAGGTGCGCGGGCCGCGCCGGCATTTCACGCACTCCAAAGTGATGGCATGGGTGGCGGTCGATCGATCGATAAAGGAAATTCGTAAAGGTTTTGGCGACGGGCCTCTCGACCGTTGGCTTGCGCTCCGCGACGAGATTCATCGTGACGTTTGCACCCGTGGCTTCGATGCGGAGCGCAACGCCTTCGTCCAGTACTACGGTTCGAAGTCTCTCGACGCATCATTGCTGATGATTCCGCTGGTCGGCTTTCTGCCCGCCAAGGATCCGCGTGTTATCTCAACCGTCAGCGCAATCGAGCGCGAACTGATCTATCGTGGCCTGGTGCTTAGATACCCGACCGAGACGGGCGTCGATGGCCTTCCGCCGGGTGAAGGGGCGTTCTTGCCGTGCACGTTCTGGCTTGCCGATAACTTTGCGCTCGCCGGCCGTCATCAGGAGGCGCGCGATCTGTTCGGGCGCCTGCTCGAGCTGCGCAATGACGTTGGCCTGCTGTCTGAGGAATACGATCCCGTTCTTAAGCGGCAGCTCGGAAACTTTCCGCAAGCCTTTACTCACGTCTCGCTCGTCAACACGGCCCACAACCTGATGCAGGCTGAGGGTCCTGCTGCTCATCGCTCTGGCCGGTAAACGATCGGACTGGCGCGAGCCAATGCATCTACGGCGGATATCGACACAATCTCTCGCCCTGCTGCTGGCGATCCTATTTGCCGGTTGCCATACGCCTGCGGCATCAGACCAACTCAATATCGCGCTGGCCGTCTTTCCAGATGAGGCCGCGCGCTATGAAGCGTTCGTTGCCGATTTCGAATCGCAGCATCACGTAAATGTCAACATCCTCGCGCAGACCTACACCGACATACTGCAAGCGATGCGGGTGCAGGCAGCGAGTCACGGATCGCTCGATCTGGTTGAACTGGATCTTGCGATGCTTGGCGAGGCGCACGGATACGCACAACCTCTCGACGCGGTAGTGTCACCCTCCGCGCGAGCGTTATTTTCAAACGAAGCCTGGAATGCGGCGACCGTCGATCGGAATCTCTACTTTATTCCGCACCGCCTGATGTGGCAGGCGATGATTTATAATCGCGTCGAGGTCCCAAACCCACCCGCGACCTGGAATGACCTGGCGCGTTTCGCGCGCGAGCATCCCGGCAGGCTTGCGCTGAAAGGCGCTCGCTACGAGGGCGCGATCTGCGACGTGATGCCCTTCGTCTGGACCGCCGGCGGTAACGAATGTGCGCCGGACTCGCCGGGCTCGCTGCAAGCGCTGGACTTCCTCCGGCAACTTGCGCCCGACTTGAACGACGAGTCGGCGGTCTTCCGCGAGATGTCGGTACTCGAGGCGCAGGCTCGCGGATCGGTCTGGATTCACTTCAATTGGCCGTTTGCGATCGGTTATCTCCACGCGAAGGGGCTGGCGCCCAACGTGAATCTTAGTTCGCTCATTCCAGCCGGGCCCGGTGGCAGAGCAACTCCACTCGGCGGTGGTTATCTGGCGATTCCAAATTCCGCACCACATCCGAAGCTCGCTGCGGAATTCGTTCAGTACCTGCTGACCGCTGACGTACAAGCGAAATTGAGCCGCGAGCTCGGGTGGTACGGCAGCGTGCCGCCGCCGCCCGGAAGCGAAGACGCGCAGCTATACGCCGGCTATGTAGCGATGCGTCCGTTCGTGCGGGCGCGTCCGACGGTCGATTGCTATGCCGAGCTAAGCGATCAGTGGCGGCGTACGATTCGCGCCGTGCTTTTCGATGACACGACGCCGGCGTCGGCGATCGCTGCAAACATCATCAATGCCGCCGATCGATGCGATTGCGCCGAACCGGCTTCAGGGTCCGAACTGTGAATGCGGCCGCAAAGAGGCTTCGCACGATCTTCGTCGTCGTCCCGTGTATCTTCATGACCGCGATGCTCCTGCTACCGGCGTTGAATGGCCTGGTTCTGTCCTTCGAACATAACGGGCCTTCGCTTCGCAACTACCGGATTCTGTTCGGCGATTCGATGTTCTGGCGCTCGCTCGCAAACAACCTGCTCATACCATTCGGAAGTGTGATCGTTGAATTTGTACTTGGGCTGGCGCTGGCGTTGACGCTTACGGCGCGCCGCCAGCGCTCAGCACTGATCGAAACCGCCGCAATTCTGCCGTTCGCGATCCCCGAAATCGTGATCCTTACCCTCGCCCGCTATATCTTCATGCCGCGTGGATACCTGAACGGCGCCATCGCGATGACGGGGATGCACGCGCTTCCCTGGCTGAGCCCGCGCAGCTCACTTGCAATTCTCACGGTCATCATCGTTGACGCATGGCACGTGACTCCAGTCGTGATGCTGATGTTGATGGCCGGCCTGCAAACGATCCCTGACGAACTCTACGAGGCGGCGCGTCTCGACGGTGCCGGAACGCTCGCCACTTTCAGGTTCGTGACGCTCCCGATGCTGACGCCGGCAATCGTGGGGGCATTGATCCTACGCGGTATCGATGCGCTCAGAATTTTTTCAACGGTGCTCGTCCTCACTGGGCCAGAGGGAGTTCCGGTGCTATCTACCTACTCGTACAGCTTGTGGGACGATGCGCAAAAACCGCACGAAGCGATGGCCGCGTCGATGATCCTTGCACTGATGGTCACGATCATCGGCCTCGGCGGCCTGATGTTCGCGCGCCGATTCTCGCGCGACGATGGAGCGCTGGCGTGAACACTCGATCTCACGCTGACACCGTGGACGCCGGATTGACAGCCGCGCGCTTTGCGCTGAACGCATTTGTAATAGGACTGGCGGTGTTGCCGCTTTACATTCTCGCCAAACAATCCGTGACTCCCGAACTCGAGACCTTTGCATGGCCACCGAATTGGATGCCGCGTCATCTTACGCTTTCTCACTTCATCAGCGTGTTCGAGGTGAACGAACTTCGCAGCGCGATACTGAGAAGCCTTGGCGTCGCGGCTGTCTCCGCCGCGATTGCAACTTCACTCGGCGCGATGCTCGCGCATGCGATGTCACGCAGCTCGCTCGCTCAGCGCGTCGGGTTTTCAACGGTATCTGGTATTCGCCTTCTGCCCATGATCACCGTGGCGATTCCACTCGGGATTATCCTGGCGACTCTCGGGATTTACGATTCTCGGAGCGGAATCGGACTGGCTATTGTTCACGCGGCAATCGCGATACCTACCGCGGCGCTGACAATGTACGCGTCATTCGCAGCGATTCCGCTGGAGATCGAAGAAGCCGCGTGGATTGACGGTGCGTCACCGTTGCGGATTTTTTTGACAATCGATCTGCCCCTGGCCCGCGCTTCGATCGCGACCGCATTGATACTTTGCTTCATTCTGAGCTGGGATGAATTTGGATTTGCTTTGCTGGTGCAGCAGACCAATCGCACGCTGCCTCCCCTGCTCTACTACTACACGGTTTTCGGAAACGTCGGCCCTGCCAGCGCACTCGCGCTGCTTATGATGATCCCGGCGGTTTGCGTCGTCGTCGCGCTGGGACCGTCTTTGCGCGGAGCGCTGATGGCGGGCAGTTCGCGATAGGCGCGTTGATGGCCGACCTCGCCGTTCGCAACCTGACTCGCAAATTCCCTTCTGGCGGAGGCATTTTCGACGTTTCGCTCGATGTGTCAAGCGGGGAATTTGTGGTGCTGCTGGGCCCGTCAGGATGCGGTAAGACCACCTTGCTCCGGCTGATCGCCGGACTCGAACAGCCTGACAGCGGCGAAATTCAGATAGGGGAAATGAGCGATGCCGGCAAGAACACGCATCGGGATTCGATCGCGATGGTGTTTCAGAATTTCGCGCTCTATCCGCATATGACGGTGTTTCAAAACATTGCGTTTCCGCTGAAACTCCGCCACGTCGCGCGTGAGGAAACGCAGCGTCGGGTAAAAGAGAGCGCGGCCAAGGCCGGACTCACGGTCGACCTCAAGCGCTTTCCGCGCGAGCTATCAGGCGGCGAACGCCAACGCGTCGCGCTCGCCCGAGCACTGGTGCGGGAGCCAGAGATCATCCTGATGGACGAGGCGCTCGCGAGCCTCGACGCACAATTGCGCGCGTCGCTGCGCCTCGAGCTGAAAACATTCCAGCGCCGAACCGGACGCACGTTCGTGTACGTGACGCACGACCAGGTCGAAGCGCTGGCGCTGGCGGATCGGCTGGTCGTGATGCGCGCAGGCAGGGTCGAGCAGGTGGGAACGCCTCAGGAAATTTTCGATCTCCCACAGAGCGAATTTGTCGCAGCTTTCGTCGGAAACCCGCCGATGAATTTCTTCCTCGCACAGAGCGCGACAAGCGGAGGAACCTTGACCATTGACGGGATCGATTTCAAAATCAAACCAGCCGAAGGCGGTCCTGCGCAAATCAAAGTTGGAATTCGCCCCAACGATCTGGGCTTGGAGGGTGGCGAAGGCCGCGTTGCGCTCGATGTTATAGTGCAGAGCGTGGAGTTCTCCGGAGCGACCTACATCGTGTCCGCAAAGCTCGGTAATGCTTCGCTCCGTGCCGAGCTACCGCGGCGCGTCGAAGGCGGCGCGCAGTTGACGCTCTACCTCGACCCGGCGCGATTGCATTTTTTTGATCCGTCGACCGGTCGGCGAATCGGCGTTCGCGAAGACTGCGTTCGAATTTGAGATTTGACGAGATTCAACTAATCGAAGGCGCGCTGACGCGAATAAAATCGTCTGCGGGCGCGGCGTTGAGCTTGCTCGTGCTGCTGCAACGCCCACAGCCCAATGGCTACCGCACCGACCACTGCGGCGCCGATCAATACGGAGCGTTCCGCGCTGGGGTCCGCGTAGCGATTATTCCACTCCTGGGAAGGGGCGCCTTGGGGAGCATAGCCCGGCGGTGCCATTGCTTGCGGCGAATACGTTTGCGGCGGAGCGCCTGCCCCCGACCCGCCGTCACCGCTTTGATTCATGTAGTCATCTGGACCGCCTATAGAGGGAAGATTCGCTGCGGCCAGTTCGACGGGGGCGTCGTAAGTCCTGCTGCTTATCGTGGCGTTGTTGGTGAACTCAGGCGAAACATCAGCGAAGACAGGCGCGATCAACAATGACGCGATGGCTGGAGTTACCAGAATCGCGAGCACAAGTGCGCACAAAACCCTCCGATGACTCATCTGATAGGTCCGCGCGTCGCGAATTTTGTGCTGTGCCGGCAAGACAAACCCTCGTCGGTCGCTGGATCCCTGTTATATAGACGCAGTCGACCAGGGTCCGGTTACGTCGTGGCAAGCCCGTCATGTTCGCAGGCTTTCATGGGCTCCAGGCTTGGGTACGATGAGGTTTTGCGTATTACTAATTTCCAGACCGAGCAACTGACCAATACTGAGTAATGGAATCAATAGCCACTCGGGACGGTTGTCGAGCTCGTAACCAAGTTCGTAAATCGCCTTATCCATGATGAAGGCGTCGAGCAGGATTCTGAGCTCGTCGGTGTTTGCGGGAACGAACGGCGGGCGGCCGGCAGATTCCAGGTAACCCTTCAGAAAAGCCCACGAAGACCACGTCCGCCAGAAGTCCGCCCACGGCTCCATCCTGGCGAAATCAAACTTGCCGAGCGCCCCGATTCTCAGCTGCTCGATCGTCGAGCTTAGCGCCGCGTAGTGAAACGATCGCAGCATTCCTGCAACGTCTCTCAACGCCGCGCGCTTCAGACGGCGCTCGCTCAGCGGACGCGCAGGTTCGCCCTCGAAATCGATGATGGCGAAATCCTTGCCGGTGTAGAGAATCTGCCCGAGGTGCAAGTCGCCATGAATGCGCATCCGCACGATGCTCAGGCGACAGTTAAGAAAAGCCTCGAACCGGGCAGCGATCTCGCGCTGATGCGAAGCGATGAGCTGCGCCCGATCGCGCAGATCCTGGGGAACAGTCAAGGCGCGGCTGTTGCACATGCGGATCACTCGTACCAGCAGATTCCGCATCGATTGATAGGTCGAACGCTGGTAGAGCGTTGAGTACGGTTCAACGGCAAACTCCGGATCGTCGGCTGTGGAAGCCAACGCCAGATGAAGTTCGCCGAGACGCTTGCCCATCAATCGCGCGGCGTCGAGGTAGTGACCGATCAACTCAGCGGCCAACGGGTCTGGCTCCGGCAGCGCGAGCAGATCGACGAGTGTCTTATCCGTCGAGGGTGCCTGGTCCGATCTCGTAGCCGCATTTTCGAGAAACCGAGCCAATTCTCCGAGTGTGAACTGCCACGCGTCGCCTTCATTTGGAACGAAGGCTCGCAACACCGCGAGATTTCTTCGCTCGCCGCTGCCGGAGCTGTAATCGATCGAGCCTGCCAACGGTGGAACGTGAGAAAATCTCTCGTGCGTGGTCAGGAAATGCCCAATCTCGACGTTGGGATTCAAGCCGGCTTCGATCCGCCGAAAGAGTTTGAGTATGAAACGGTCGCCGTATACTACCGAGCTGTTGCTCTGTTCCGCTTTTAATACCCGGGGTTCGAGCGGCGATTCCGGATCGCCGCGCAACCCATAAAATGCCTGCGTCGCCCCGGGCAGAAGCTCGCCTACGGCCCCTCGATGACGGCGCCGCTTCGTGATTATCTCGAATAGAGCGTTCAGAAAATCAGGATCGACGACCGCGTCGTAAAGGATGCCCTCGCCGGCGCCATTGCGGCCTGAACTTCTCACTTCGGCGATTACTTGTTGTGGCCAACGCGAGCGCACATCACGTCCTCGATCGCCGGTCGCAATAGCCAGTGGCAACAAGTAGGTATCCGGCTCGGCGTTCAAATATTCGACGTTCAGCAGCGCAAGTTGCGCAACGCCCGGACCTTCGGACATCGGCACCGTGTCGGCGATCTGAACCTTGGTTATCGCTCGGCCCTTCGCGCGAAACCACCTGCAATGCGGCAGATAGCCCGGCAAGAGCTGCTCAAGCCGTTGCCGAGCGTCACCGCGCAGGATGCCGTCGAAGCCCGCGTTCATCTCGATACGCGGAATTACATACTCGGATTGTTCGGCAGCAGCCGCTCGATGCTGTTCGATAGCGAACCAGAAAAACCCGTGCGGTCCGAGAGTCAGCAGGTAGGGTAGATCGCCGATAGGTGGAAAAGGCGTGCGGCCAAAGAGTTCGATCGGCGTCGAGCCTTTGAACCTCGCCAAATCGAGTTCGACATATTGCACGAACCGCGAAAGGTTAGCGACTACCAGTATCTGCTGGCCTTCATGCGCGCGGATGAAGGACAGAACGTGCGAATTTTCGGGGTTCAGAAACTCCATCGAGCCGCGGCCGAATGCTTTGACTTGCTTGCGCAGCGCGACCATCCGGCGCATCCACCAGAGCAGGGAGTGGCGATTGCTCTCGTGGGCTTCAACGTTGGTGCTTTGATAGTGGTATTCGGGATCTATTATCACCGGCAGAATCAGACGCTGCGGGTTGGCCGAAGAAAATCCGGCGTTCCGATCCGCGCTCCACTGCATCGGAGTTCGAACTCCATCTCGATCGCCGAGATAGACGTTGTCTCCCATTCCGATTTCGTCGCCATAATAGATGACCGGCGTCCCCGGCAACGAAAACAGCAATGCATTATTCAGTTCGATAGTACGTCGATGGTTGCCGAGCAGCGGCGCGAGGCGCCGGCGAATACCCAGATTGACTCTCATTCGCGCGTCTTGCGCGTAGGCGCGGTACATATAGTCGCGCTCTTCGTCCGTCACCATCTCAAGAGTCAGTTCGTCATGATTGCGCAGAAATAATGCCCACTGGCAGGTCGGATCGATTTCAGGAGTCTGCGCCCAGATATCGGTTAGCGGAAATCGATCTTCCATCCTCACCGACATGAACATCCGCGGCATCAGGGGGAAGTGGAACGCCATGTTGCATTCTTTGCCTTCTGCCAGATACGCGACCGCTTCTTCGGGCCATTGATTCGCTTCGGCAAGCAACATTCGGTTGGGAAACCTGGCGTCGATATATGCGCGCAATTCGCGCAGGAATGCGTGCGTTTCGGGCAGGTTCTCGCAATTCGTCCCTTCGCGTTTGAAAAGGTAGGGAACCGCGTCGAGCCTGAGACCATCAACGCCAAGACCCAGCCAGAACGCGATCACTCGTCGCATTTCCCGGAGAACTGCCGGATTATCGTAGTTGAGATCGGGCTGATGACTGTAAAAGCGATGGAAGTAGTAAGCCTTCGCTAACGGATCCCATGACCAATTGGATGGCTCGAAATCCTGGAAGATGATCCGCGCATCCTTGTAGCGTTCGGGCGTATCGCTCCAGACATAGTAATCACGATATATACTGCCGGCGGGCGAACGCCGCGCGCGTTGAAACCATTCATGACGATCTGAGGTATGATTGAGTACTAACTCAGTGACTATTTTCAGATCACGCTTATGCGCCTCCCGAACGAATACTTTGAAGTCGCGTAAGGTCCCGCAGGCTTGGTGTATATTGGTATAGTCAGCAATATCGTACCCATCGTCACGCATCGGCGAAGGGTAAAAAGGGAGTAGCCACAATGTGGTCACTCCCAGCGAATGCAGGTAGTCGAGTTTCGCAGTCAGGCCGGGAAAATCACCCACGCCGTCGCCGTTACTGTCGTAGAAAGAGCGAACTCGCAGTTCGTAGAAGATAGCGTCCTTGTACCATAGAGGATCGGAGGTCGAACTGTTTTCAAGATGGAGCATGGTCGGCACGTCTGTAACTCACAGGGGCTCGTCGACGCGCAGAATATGAGCAGATTCAAACGCCGGATCAAGCCGCACGTAATTGCGATCCGACCACACATATCTCGCTCCAGTCAAAAGATCGGTGACTCGATAGCTCCGGCCGGCCACGACACCTGCCACCTCCGGCGGCACCAGCACGGTGCAAGCCTGCGTGTTGAACGGGTCCAGATTGACCGCAACCAGGATCACATTCTTGTTGTCCCGCGTGGCTTTGGAGAAGAAAAGGATCTGGTCGTTGTCAGTGTTCAGAAACTGCAAATTTAAAAACTGTTGAAGCGCGGGATTGCCACGGCGGATCGAGTTGACCCGTCCGATAGACTCCTTGATGTTTCCGGGTCGGTTCCAGTCGCGTACCTTGATCTGGTACTTCTCCGAATTCAGGTATTCTTCGGTGCCTGGCACCGCCTGATTCTCGCAGAGTTCAAACCCGCTGTAGATTCCGAAGGATGGCGATAGCGTCGCCGCGAGCACCAACCTCATCTTGAAGGCCGCGCGACCGCCGGTTTGCAGTATGGGGGCCAGGATGTCCGGGGTATTGGTGAAAAAATTGGGGCGAAAGTATTCTCGCATCGGCGTTTGCGTGAGCTCGGTCAGATACTCAGTCAGCTCCACCTTTGTGTTCCGCCAGGTGAAGTAAGTATACGACTGTGTAAATCCCGCCTTAGCCAGTGCCTTCATCACCTTGGGGCGCGTGAAGGCTTCCGCAAGGAAAATCGTTTCGGGGCTGGTCGTCTGTACCTCATTGATTAGCCAGTTCCAGAATTGAACCGGCTTGGTATGCGGATTGTCAACGCGAAAGATCTTTACCCCGTGCTCACGCCAGAATTTTACCACCCGCAGCAGTTCCTCGAACAATCCGCGCTGATCTGCGGTGTCGAAATCGATCGGATAGATGTCCTCGTACTCTTTGGGGGGATTCTCTGCGTATTTGATGCTGCCGTCAGGCCGATGATGGAACCACTGGGGATGCTCGCGGACCCACGGATGATCCGGCGAGCATTGAATTGCGAAATCCAGCGCCACCTCGATTCCAAGACGATTTGCGGTCGCGCAGAAACGATCGAAATCTTTCAGCGTCCCAAGCGACGGATCGACCGCGGTATGGCCTCCGGCCTCGCTCCCAATCGCCCATGGGCTGCCCGGAGAGTTGGCTCCGCCGTCGAGCGCATTGTCGGGACCCTTGCGATTGGTGTGCCCGATCGGATGGATCGGCGGCAGGTACACGACGTCAAATCCCATATCGCGGATCTCGGGCAGGCGCTGCTCGGCGTCCTTGAAGGTGCCAGGCTTCCCCGGTTTCGTTCCCTGCGATCGCACAAACATCTCGTACCAGGTGCCGAAACGAGCTTTCTCGCGATCGACGATCAGCTCCAGCAGCGGCTCGAAACGCGTCACACCAAATCGCCGACCGACCCGGCCTGCGGCGGCAGAAATCTCCGCGTCGCTGATCGCCGCGAGCGCTGTGGTCCCGTCCTTCGCGACGCGCAATCGCGCGAGCGCATCCTCGAGCAAGACGCGATCGGTACCCTGCGCGTCCGCAACCATTTTTTTGACCAGCGCAATCCCCTCGAGAACATCTGACGCGACTGGCCGCGCCGCCGTCACTTTCTTGGTAAAGTCCGCAAGCCAGGTAGCAAACAGATCGGTCCACGCTTCGATCGTGAATACATAGCGCGCGTTGTCGGTCGGGATGAACACGCCCCGCCACCGATCGTTGTCGACGGCGAGCATCGGCGCTTCCTCAAAAGCCTCGTCGCGTTTGCGGCGCCATTTGACTGCCGCGCGCAACACTTGATGCCCGTCACGAAAAATATCCGCTTCGACGATGCATGGCTCACCCACGATTCGCTTTGCCGGATAACGGCCACCGTCAACCGAAGGCGTTACATCTTCGATGATGAAATGGCTCGGGCGCTGTTCCGGCAAAACCAGCTGAGAATCGATTTGTGCTTGAGAGGAGGACATCGCCGCCCGGAATTACCTCGGAAAATCGAGTTTCTCGTTCGGCTCACGGTGCTGAGCCTGTGCGTCAATTACGACGTTGAGCAAGATAACAGCCAACATTGGTTTAGGATTTGATGCAATAAGAAACTAGGCGCGCTTCGGGTCCCTGAGCAAAAGAGAAACGAAAAATCTACACAGTTTCGCAATACGCCTGTTCTTCGCCCCTGCGCCCTCCGCGGCCAACAGTTATCGGCACCGACTCACCGTCTGTGGTGCGTTACTGAGCGATCATCGGGCGAGGATATAACAGAGAGGATGTATCGCGGAATCTCTCGCGGTTCCCGTCCTTCAACCAGCCGTATCTCTGATCCGATGTTTGCCGAGTTTGTATGAAAGATCGCTTCGCGACATTCCCAGCCTCCGCGCTACTTCCGCCTGGGCGCCATCGGTTATTTTCAGCGCGCGCTGAATCACCGCTTTTTCCAGCGAGGCCAGGAACTCTCGAAGATTGTGCGTCTGGGGCATCAGCTCGGCGAACTGGTCGGGCGTGAGCTCGGCGGAGATGCGGGGCGGGACGCCGTTTGCGTTGGGCGGCGTCGATACCGGGAAGTTCTCGGACGTGATTTCCTCTTGTGCCGAGAGAATGCAAGCGCGCTCGATAAGATTACGAAGTTCGCGGATGTTCCCGGGAAAATCGTAGCCCATGAGCGTGCGAATCGCCTCGGTGCTGATTCGGCGCGGCGGCGTCTTCAGATCGCGCACCGCTTGCGCCAGGAAGAGAGCGCAGAGCTCGGGTATATCATCGCGATGTTCGCGCAGAGGAGGAACTGTCAGCGGAACCACAGCCAGCCGGTAGTAGAGGTCCTCGCGAAAGCGGCCTTCCTGCACGCGCCGCTGCAAATCTCTGTTGGTCGCGACCAGCAGCCGGACATCGGTATGCCGGGGCTTGGTTGATCCGAGCCGCGTGACGAGCCCGTCGGTCAGCACCCGCAGCAGTTTGGCTTGCGCCGCCAGCGACATCTCGGCGGCCTCATCCAGGAAAAGTGTGCCTTCGTTTGCGGCCTCGAAAACTCCCTCGCGCGCGCGATCTGCGCCGGTGAATGCGCCCCGCTCGTGTCCGAACAGCTCGCTTTCCAGAAGGGTTTCGGTAAACGCCGCACAATTGATTGCGATGAGCGTCTTTTCTGCACGCAGGCTGTTGCGATGAATTGCGCGAGCGACCAGCTCCTTGCCGGTTCCGGTTTCTCCAGTGACCAGGACGGTGGCGTTGGTTGGTGCAACGCGCGCAATTTTTTCCCGAAGTTGACGGATCGGCGCACTGCGCCCTGCGATCTCCGACGAGCCTTCAAGGCGGACCACGGTGTCGCGAAGCCTGCTGTTCTCACGCACCAGTCGCGTGTGCTCCATCGCGCGCGTGGCCGATGCCAGCAATACTTCAGGAACGAAGGGCTTGGTGATGAAATCAAATGCGCCGCGGCGCATGCTTTCCACCGCGAGTTCAATTGTCGCGAACGCGGTCAGAAAAACGACCGACAGGGTCGGGTCGGCCTCGCGAGCCGCAGCCAGAACGTCCAATCCTTCTCCGTCGCTCATTTTCTGGTCCGTTATGATGGCGTCGAAGGTATATTCGGCAAGTGCGCCGCGCGCTTCGTTGACACCGGCAGCTTCGATTACCTCGTGATGCTCCTGCTTGAGGTTGGAGCTCAATATTCGCCGCAAATGCGGTTCGTCATCCACAACGAGTATCTTGCACATGGTCAGGCCCCTTTGCTGTGAGAGGATTGGTTCGGTGAGTGCGCCGATATCTCGATGGAAAAGCACACTCGCTGCGGTTCGTTGTCTCTCAGAATGATATCGCTGCCGTGTGCGCGCACGATATTGCGCGCGATCGCAAGTCCAAGTCCGCTGCCGCCCTGCTTGGTAGTAAACAGTGGCTCGAAAATGCGCGCCACTATTTCATCGGGGATCGGACCAGCCGGATCGACCACGTCGATTTGGATCGTCCCGTTCCCGTCCAGATGCGCGTTGAGTTTAACCAAATCGCCGCGATGGCATGCATCGATCGCGTTCAGCACCAGGTTCAAGAGCGCCTGATGCATCTGGGTCGCATCGAACTCGCCTTCAAGGTTGGCGTCGACAGCGACATCGATCGCTACGCCTTCATTGGCAGCGTGGGCGCGGGCCACAGTAGCGACGTAGTTCAAGGTGTCGGCGAGGTTTGCTCGCGCAACCTGCACCGGGCGCGGGCGCGCGTAGACCAGGAAGTCGGTGGTGAGCCGTTCGAGACGCTGGGCTTCTTTCGCCGCGATCGAGAACATTTCCTCTCGTTCTGTTTCGTCCTGATCCGGGCGGTTGGCGGTAGCCAGGGAGCTGGAAATCATCGCGACGGGATTTCGGATCTCGTGCGCAATCGCCCTGGACAATCGGCCGATCGCAGCAAGTTTCTCTTCGGAGAGCAATTGCAGGCGGGTGCGCTCGAGTTCCTGAATGCAGCGTGCAAAGCTGGTCTCTCTCGCACGAAGATTATTGACCAGTAGCCACACCAGCACTCCCATCACGCAGTAAATGACCGACATCGCGCCCGCTTCGATATACTCGCCGAATTTCAAGCCGTAAGCGCCCAGAAAGCAGATGAAGACCGATAGCGCGGTCACCCCGATCATGGCGCCGAGACCGAGCCTGAAAGAGGCTTCGAGTATCGGAAGAAGCATGAGGGCGTAGTAAGCGGTGTCTCCCCCGATCGTCAGAGAAGTGAGCACCAGCGCCAGCGTCGAGTTGAAGATGAGAGACCAGTAGGTGAGGATTCGCTGTAGCGGGCGAGAAAGCGGCGCGCTCTTCGCTCGAAGCCAGATGACGTGTGCCGCCTCAATTATAAAGCCGGCCGCAAGGACTATGATGACCGATGCGGAAGGCTTGCCCCGGCCCAACCTCGAGATCGCCTGCAGCGCAAAAAGAGAACCAATCAGCAGGAGATTGAGCGCGGCGAAGACAAATTCCTGCCGCCGAAAAGATAACTGGTCGTCGGCGGCGAAATCGGCTGCGGCATCGCCCATCGTGGCGGCGAGGGAACTAAGTGCCCAGAGATCTTTGCTCGGCTTAGGTTCGGTCATTATTTACTTGGCGTTCGCTGGAGATGGGCTTATGAGCAAACGCGATGCCGCCATCCAAGATTAAAATTCGTTAATTATCGCGCCAATTTGACGAGTTCCAGATCATTTCGTTCAAGAGTTTGTACGCAGGTCTGTTTTGCGCGTTCAAATTTTCGAACTGACGGCAATCGTTGTCGAGGTACGGAGACGAGAAGCCACGCGATTGCCCACCGAGACTAGCCTAAAGCAATGGCAGGCCATTTGCTAAGAATGCGCACCTGTCACCGTTTTATTGCTTCAAACCAAAAACACGGACTCCACGATACGAGCAATTTAGTGTTACCGACCAGGCTCGAGCGAAAGACGAGCGCGACCATGCCCTCGACGATGCGCGAGCGCGTTTATCGAGTCTATCTCGATTTCCTCGAAACTGCCGAGAACAAACGGCGGTGGAGCGTCTTCAATGACGTGCCGTGGGACAAGCTCGATACCAGCAAAGCCACTGCTCAGGTCGGGGAGTGCGTGGAGATCTTTTGCACTGAAGAACTCTATGTGCCGGACTATAGTTCCAGAGGACTCGATTTGTCGCGCGCGATGTTCGGGACCGCGTGGTTCCAGACATGTTGGGCCTTTGAAGAATCCCGGCATGGTCTAGTCTTTCGCGAATATCTGACCCGCTCCGGTCTTCGTTCGCCAGCGCAGTTCGAGGCTTTGGAGGACGAAACGTTTTCACAGCAGTGGGAACTGCCCTTTCCGACCGTTCGCCAAATGGCCTGCTACGGCGCGCTCCAGGAGGGCGCTACCTTTACCGCTTACAACTTGCAGAGAAACAAGGCTCGTATTGCAGGCGATGAGGTACTGGAGGCGATCTTCCTCTACGTCGGCCGCGATGAGGCAGCGCACGCCGGCTTCTATCGAGACATGCTCCAATTGGAGCTGGACCACAATCGCGAGGAAACTTTGGCGGATCTGGCCCACGTCCTTTCAAATTTCAAGATGCCCGGCGAAGGTCTGATCCCGAATTATCGGAATAGGCTTGCGAGTTCGGGGGCGGGAATAAGCCCTCGGGCATTTCTCGCACGGGTGGTCTGGCCCCTGTTGACCACGCTGGAAATCAGCCGTGAAGAGATGAAGAGCGCAATGAAAAAACACGCTCTTGGGACCGAGTCGAACGAGCGCGCTGAAATTAGCGTATGAGTCGCCCGGAATCGCGGTTCGATCAATCTTTGGAAAGCCAACCTCTATCGGGGTGCGTGTCCAACGAAATAGTCGCTCGGGCACCAGGGAGAATCGTTCCCAGAACTAGATGGAAATCGAACGACACGGTTAGCCCTCCAGGGCATGAATCGGGTGACCTCACTCGGCGGGTTTCTCCGCGTGAGCTCCCGGAGCTTATGGATGGTGACTGTAGTTATGAGGATTTCCGTGACTGCCTGCGCAGTCTGGAAAAAGTGAATCGCTGGCTGCTCGGCTATCGGCCGACGCTGACGTGGCTGGAGCGGCTACCGCGCGGCTTGCGTGAGCCGATGCACATCGTCGACCTGGGCAGTGGCGGTGGAGATCTACTGCGGCAGATTGCAGGCTGGGCACGGCGACGGGGCATCGCGGTGCAGTTAACGGGAATCGACTTGAATCCTTATGCGGCGCGCGCGGCAGCGGAGTCCACGCCGAAGGAGCTCGGAATTACTTGGGTGACCGGCGATGCCAGGGTGTATCGACCGGAGAAGCCGATGGATATCGTCATTAGTTCGCTGCTGGCACATCATCTAGAGGACGAAGAGATCGTCGCGCTGCTGCGGCGGATGGAAGCGACCGTGCGGCTGGGTTGGTTTATCAACGATTTGGAACGGGCGCAGTGGAGTCGTCGGATGTTTGGGTTGGTGCCTTGGCACCCGATTGTGAGGCATGATGGGCCGGTGTCGTTCCGGCGAGCCTTCCGGAAGGAGGATTGGGTACGCCTGTTGGCTGCGGCTGATGTTCCGCGGGAGGTGGCGTCGGTAGAACGTTGGCGGCCGGGACGGTTGTGCGTGGGGCGGTGGAAGTGAGGTCGGTGATTCTGAAGCGTCTCGTTAGACTAAGCGATGTGAAGCATATCGCCCAGGCCGCCCTCGTGGCGGACGTCTAACCATCTGAGAGGCGAATAATGGCATCTTTCACCCTGCCTACAGCCAGTGCCAGCGGTTCCAGATTCAAAGCCGTTCTCTGGATCTCTCTTGGTGTCACGACGCTCTTTGTCTTCATCACGTCAGAGGTCCTTCTCTTCATCGATTACCCCATGTACCATGCCTACCGCCTGCAGGTCATAGCCGACCGCGGGCTCCTCATCCCGCACACGCTGTGCGGAACCTTCGCTCTGCTGGCCGGCCCTCTGCAGTTCTCGTCGCGCTTTCGGCAGCGTCACCTGAAGTTCCATCGCGTCGTAGGCCGCATGTACTTCATCTGCGTAATCTTCGGCGCCTTTACCGGGATAGCCCTTGCCACCGGACGTCCCGGGCTGCCCGGGACCGCCATGCAAGGAGCTGCATGGATCGTCTGCACTTCCGCTGCCGTGATCGCCGCGCGTAACAGACAGATCGCCGTGCACCGCCAGTGGATGGCCCGCTCCTATGCGGTCACGTTTACCTTTGTCTCCACCCGTGTACTCAACCTTGTGCCCGCCTACTGGAGCCATCTTGGCGACGTACTGTCGGCGGTTGGCGTCATCGCCTTCACCCTGGCCTCCATCGTTCTGGTCGACCTCGGGCTCAACTGGAACGAACTCACCACGCGCCGCAGTATGGCAGCGCATTGTCCATCTCCCGAAGCTGGCTCCCTTCAGATCCGAGCTGACTACAGGCCCGTGACCACCCAGCTGTCCAACGATCTTCACCACCACGGATAGAAATATGGAATCCAGCTACACATTGATGGAACATCCGTGAATCAGGAGCAATGCCTTGCAAGATGAAGTTCTCGTCCTCGGTGGTGGAGTGGCAGGCTGTGCCGCTGCCATCGCGCTCGCCCGAAAGGGACGAAGCGTCACGTTGATCGAACGCGAGCCCACGCCGCGCCATAAAGTCTGCGGAGAATTCCTAAGCGGTGAGGCGCTAGAAGACCTGCATGCTCTTGGCATCGACGTGGCCTCTCTTGGCGCGGTGCCCATCGATTACGTTCGCCTTGCCGCAGCCAGACGCGCCGCGGAGGCTCCGCTGCCTTTTCGCGCAGCCTCGCTCACGCGCAAGGCGCTCGATACAGCGCTCATTGCCGAGGCTGTCACCGCCGGAGTCCGCGTCGAGCGCGGTCGGAGTGTGCAGTCGCTCAGCCGCGCGACCGCCAGCCTCTGGCAGGCTACGCTCGACGACGGCACTACATACGAAGCTCCAACCGCCTTTCTCGCCACGGGCAAGCACGATCTACGCGGCCACAGTCGCCCGAAGGACCCTCACCAATGGGTCGCCTTTAAGATGTATTATCGGTTGTCTGCCGCCCAGACCGCTGAGCTGGGGGACGCCTCCGAGTTGATGCTCTATTCCGGAGGCTACGGTGGTATCCAACCGGTGGAAGACCGCATTGCGAATTTCTGCTTGGTGGTGAAACGGTGGTATTTTGCACGTGCGGGTCTTCGCTGGGAGGGCCTCCTTGCGAAGATGCAGCACGATTGTCCCCACCTCGCAATGCGGCTTGACGGTGCGGAGCCGCTGCTCGACAGACCGATCGTCGTCACCCATATCCCTTACGGTTACATCCGTCGCACAACGGAGGATGGGCTCTACTGCATTGGCGATCAGGCAACCGTCATCCCCTCGTTCACCGGTGACGGCATATCCATCGCGCTACATACTGCCCGCCGTGCCGCCGCTGCGTATCTTGCAGCGGAGCCGGCGCAGGTCTTTCAGCCAAAACTGCGCTCCGCAATGCGGCTCCAGATGCGTTTTGCCGAGCTCGCCGACCACGGCTTGAACAACGCACTCGCGCGCGCAGTGCTGCCGTTCTGCCTCAGCGTCTGGCCCGGCGCGATGCGCGTAACGGCCAGGCTCACGCGTGTCGCCCAGCCCGCCGCGGTTGCTCCACAGGCGTTCGCCAACTGAAATCGAGTGACGCCAAAACGACTCTCGTAGTCAAAACTCGTTTCAATGAGTCCGGCAAAGGCACCACTTCTCGAGGCGATCGAGATTTCGAAAAGTTACGGCGCGCGGCTTGCGCTTGACAATGTAAGCCTCGCAGTAAAGCCAGGTGAAATTGCCGCCTTGCTCGGTCCCAACGGTGCGGGCAAGACCACGACGCTCTCGATCCTCGCGACTCTGCTTCGACCCGATCGCGGTCGTATTCTCATCGATGGTAAGGCGCCAAACAGCGACCCGCGCGGACTCCGACGCATGCTTGGGCTGGTGCCGCAATCGCTCGCGCTGTATCCGACGCTCAGCGCGGCGCAAAACGTATGGCACTTCGCCCGCATGCAAGGGCTCTCGCGCGACGACGCTATGGAGCATTGCATGAGCACGCTCGACGAGGTGGGTCTCGGCTACCGCGCTCACGATCCTATGCATACCTACTCCGGCGGGATGAAGCGGCTGCTCAACCTTGCCTGTGGAATTGTTCATCGCCCACCGGTGCTGCTGTTGGACGAACCCACGGTCGGCGTCGATCTTCAATCGCGAGAACGATTGCTGACGCGGATTCGGCGCTACGCGGATGCGGGCGCGGCAGTAATTTACAGCACCCATTACATGGAAGAGGCGGAACGCATATGCGATCGCGTACTGCTGATCGATCGCGGCAGACTGATCGCCGAAGGCGACCTCGAAAAAGTGATTTCGCTCGGAGGCAGCCGTCCTCGCATCGAGCTGACCTATCGCGGGCAGTTGCCGGATGGGCGCTTCGCCAGCCTCGCAGGGGTACGTGAAATAGGAACCACCCTGGGCGAGGGCAAAGCAGTCCTGGAGATGAACAGTTTCGCGCAACTCGCCGAGCTGCTCCACGGGCTTCGGACCCTGGATGTGAATGTCGTCGATTTCAACCTGCACAGCCCGAATCTGTCGGACGCATTCATCGCGCTGACTGGCCACACGCTGCGCGACCAGGTCCTCTGAGCGTATCGCTATGCTTCGAGCAATCTGGCTAACCACTCAAAACGAGGCCCGGCTCCTGGTCAAGGATCCGATCGTGCTGTTCATGCTGTTGTTCGCGCCGGTCGTAATTATCACCGTCGCGGGATACTCGCTCGGCAGTCTGTACGGTGGCTCGGCGAATTCTTTTCGGCTACCCCTGGTCAACCTCGATCACGGACAAGTGTCCGACTCCATAATTCAAGCGCTGCGGCACGAACGAAATCTCACTGTGGAAATGCTCGACAACCCCGATGAAGCGCGACGCGTTGTAAGCCGACGCGATCGGACTCCTATAGCGATGTTAATTCCGGCGGGAACCAGTGCGGCGGTCGCCGCGGGCGGCCAGCCTCGGCTGGTACTATTCGTCGACCCGGTCAGGCGAGTCGAGGTCAACGCTCTCGAAATTCGTATTGACGAATTGTGCCGAAGAGTCACCGAACAAGCGACAACGGCGGCCCAATCGCAAATCGAGTCCTTCGGCGAGTCGCAGTCGCTCACGCTCCCGGGTGACCTCGGATTTGTCGAGAAACCTGCGATCGAGGGCGAAGCGGTGACGCCGAACGCCTTCGATCAGTACGTACCCGGATTCGGCGTCACGTTTCTCCTGATTGGCATGATGCTGGGAATCGCGCTGACGCTGTTCGATGAGCGCGATTGGGGGACCTTGAAGCGCCTCCAGGTCAGTGGTGCGCCGCTCACAGGTCTGCTGCTCGGCAAATTATTCGCGCGGATCATCGTCGGGGTCGTGCAAATGGTATTGCTGTTTGCGGTCGGATGGGCGCTGTTCGGAATCACGCTAGGCCATAATCCTCTCGCCTTGATGATACCGGCGGTCGGGATCTCTTTCGCGGCTGCAGCGCTAGCACTGGTGGTCGCGTCGATCGCGACGGCGCACGACTCGGTGATGTCATTGGGCGTGACCATCAGCATGGCGATGGCGGCAATCGGCGGGTGCTGGTGGCCGCTGGATTTTGAACCGGGATGGATGCGCGAGCTCGCCCGATGGATGCCCACGACGTGGACCATGCAGGCGTTCAATGATTTGATGATTCGCAACCAGTCGCCGTCCGCGACGTTGCGGCCGTTCGCGGCAACAATCGGTCTTGGGGTGATCTTTCTCGGCGCAGGACTTATCCGTTTCGTGAGACTCAACGACTAGAAGGTACGATGATGTTCAAGTTTGCCCTTCTAATAGCATTGCTTCCAGGTCTGGGTGTCTTGATCGTTGGCTGTTCAAGCTCGCAGCAGACGGCCACACCCGCCACGACAGCTTCGAGTTCTACAAACGCGGTTAGCACCGACCCGCAAGTGAACGCGATCCTCGAGGAATCGTGTTACCAGTGCCATTCGACCGGCGGAAGCGCACCCTGGTACGCGGCTGTTTCGCCGACTTATCTCGCTGCCAACTCCGCGCGCGAGGTGCTGAATTTCTCCGACTGGCAGACTTACGATGCGCAGAAAAGAACAGACGCGCTGAAGAGTATCGAACAGTCCGTCAACGCTGGTTCGATGCCGCCGGGAGACTACACGGCGCTCGATCATTCCGCGCGCCTCGCCGACGTTCAAAAGCAGGCGCTCTTAAAATGGGCCTCGCAGGCCGCGATGGCTGCGCATTGAGAGGTCTGCAGCGACGATGGAAACGAATCTCCAGGGTCAATCATGAACGCTCGGCGCGCCGTGTAACAAATGTCATTTAGTATTCGCGTCGTGGCGTTCGTAAGCGCCCTGGCCGCCTGCGCACAAAACGGGGCGGCGCTGGATTTACGATCAGGAGCTTTGGAACTTGATCCATCGAAAACGCTCGTCGAGTTCCGCTTGCCAGGTTCGCTCCATACGACACATGGAACTTTCAAACTTGAACGAGGAACCATCATCGCGGACCCCGCTACTGGAAAAGCCGGCGGTTCCATCGTCGTCGACGCCAAGAGCGGCGACACGGGCATCGGCGCGCGTGACAACGAGATGCGAGAGAGTGTTCTCGAGGCTCAACGGTATCCAGAGATAACTTTCGACCCTCAGCACTTTACGCTAGAACTGAGGAGGGGAGGTCAGTTTCTAGCGACGATGCAAGGGGTGCTGACGCTCCACGGGGGGAGACATGATGTCGCTCTCACGGCACAAGGTCAGCTCGTCGGAGACAACCTGACTGCCACAGCACACTTTTCAGTCCCATATGTCGCTTGGGGTCTCAAAGACCCGAGCGTCCTATTTTTAACTGCGGCGAAGCAAGTCGACATCGACATCGCGACTACGGGACACGTGGTCTGGACCGGACAGCCGTCCCGAAGTTCCGACAAGTAAAGCGACCGTCTCTGCGGTTCAGGTTGAACCATCCTTCCAGTCCAGTCATAAAAGCCCCCGATTTGGTGGGGCTGGTGCTGTCATGCATCCAGTTTAACGTAGGAACGGAGGGGGTGGGATTCGAACCCACGAGGGACTTTCATCCCTGCCGGTTTTCAAGACCGGTGCCTTCAACCACTCGGCCACCCCTCCCTGCTCACTTCACAATTTTCGAGTCTGGTCGTGCGTCTGATCTTGCCACAGCTTGATACCGCCGAGCAGGCCTTCCGTATTGCTCACTACTTTGACCTCGGCTGGCAGCTTGAAGTCGATATCAGCCGCATTACCGCCCCCGATGTAGAGCCGGTCGTAGTTGAACGTTCTCTTGAGCTCGTCAATCGCTTCGCGTAGAAGCTTGTTCCACTTCCGCTTGCCCTTTTTTTCGAGCGCCTTGATCCCGAGTTCGTCCTCATAGGTCTTGCCGTTGTGAAAAGGATGATGCCCGAGTTCCAGGTGGATTCGATGGCCATCGACAAACAGCACCGATCCAAACCCGGTGCCGAGCGTGATGACTAATTCGTCGCCGTGGCCGGAAACGCATCCGAGACCTTGCACGTCGGCGTCGTTCGCGATCCGCACCGGCATCCGAAGCTTCTTTCTCAGTGCGGCCTCGAGCGGATAGTTGTTCCATCCCTTGCCGAGGTTCGGCGCCGTGTAAACCAGGCCCTTCTTGACGACTCCCGGGAATCCCGCCGACGCCCGATCGCCCACGCCGACCATCTTCGCGAGTTTGCCGATTATCGCGACGACTTTCTTCGGCGTCGCGTTGCGCGGCGTCTTGATCTTCTGCCGCTCGGACACCATCTTGCCTTTTTCGTCGAGCGCCGCCGCCTTGATTCCGGTTCCACCTATGTCGATAGCGAGCGTGACCGTCGACTTCGCCGCCGTGGACTTTGCTGCCGCGGGCTCTACCGGTGGCGCTTTAGACGCCGGCTTCAGGTCGGCAGCTTTCGCATTTTTGTCTTCGTTCATTTACTCTCTGCCCGCGGCGAGAAATCTCGGTTGGATGTTGATGCGCACGTAGTTAACGCTCGCGATTATTTCGTTTATATACCAAACCTCATCTGCACGCATTCCGTTGGCGGAACCAAACGGCGACAGGGTAATCGAGGAAATTGAACCGGCGAATAGCAACTTTCTTCGGACTCGAACAGGCGGAGACCACGGTCAGGCGTGAGGTGCTTGCGGGCGTGACGACCTTCGTCACCATGTCGTACATCATCGCGATCAACCCGGCTATCCTGAAAACCGCCGGCATCCCCGAAGGCCCTTCGATGGTCGCGACGGTGATGACCGCGATGCTCGGCACGTTGATCATGGGTCTCTACGCGAATCGCCCGTTCGCGATCGCGCCGTACATGGGCGAGAACGCATTCGTCGCATACACCGTTGTGAAGGTCCTGGGATACAAGTGGGAGACCGCGATGGCGGCGGTCTTCCTGGCTGGCGTGATGTTCACGCTGCTGACGGTGGCGCGGATCCGGCAATGGATGGTAGACGCATTGCCGCCGGGACTCAGCTACAGCTTCGGCGTTGGTATCGGTCTCTTCCTCGCCTTCATCGGACTGAACGAATCCGGAATCGTCACCGTGGGCGTGCCGGGCGCGCCGGTGCGGCTGGGCAATCTCGCCACGCCGTCGGCCGAAATCGCGGCGCTGAGTTTCGTGCTGATCGCTGTCTTGATGTTGCGCCGCGTGCCGGGCGCGATTCTTATAGGCATCCTGATCTCGGCGGCGATCGCATTCGCAACCGGCGTCGCCAAACCGCCGGCGGCATGGGTCAGCATCCCGCCGAATCCCGCGCCCATCATGCTCAAGCTGGACTTGCATGGAGCGTTGAGTGTCGGCTTTTTCGGCGTGCTGCTGTCGATCTTCGTGATGGCGCTGACCGACACGATGGGCTCGCTGATCGGACTTTCGGCGCGCGCGGGATTTCTCGACGCCAACGGCAGCCTGCCGCAGATCGAGCGGCCGATGCTCGCCGATGCGATCGCGACGATGTTCGCCGGACTCGCGGGCACCACCACTGCCGGCGCGTATATCGAATCCGCATCGGGGGTGCACGTTGGCGGGCGCACCGGACTCACCGCCGTCGTGGTCGCGGGGCTGTTCGGCGTATCGCTTTTTTTCGCGCCGACGGTCGCCGCGATACCGGCCGCAGCTTACGCGCCGGCGCTGATCATCGTGGGCGCAATGATGATAACGCCGGTCATCAAGATAGACTTCGATGACTACACTGAACTCATTCCGGCCTTCACCGTGATCGCTCTGATGAGTTTCACTTACAACATCGGGGTCGGAATCACCGCCGGGCTGATCCTTTATCCGATGCTCAAGCTGGCCGCGGGGCGTCACCGCGAGGTCCACGCGGGACTCTGGATCCTGTGCGGGCTATCCATACTTTTCTACATCTTTTACCCGTACCAATAGCCACAATTCACCGGAAGCGGACCTCAGTTGATACCATGTGCATAAAGCTCAGAAATGACTTGCCATTCGCGGCGGGAATAATTAATTTCTGTCACTTAGGATGTCGGGTTAGTCGGACGACAAAACGTTTCGGGGGCTTGGGTGAACATGAGTATATTCACCAGACAATTCGTCAGCGCCGATGAATACGAAGAATGGGTGCGCGGAGCCGGAGAGCGCATCCACGTGCTCTCAGTCACCAATCAGGCCGGGAAGGGTATCTACAAACCCCAACCTCGCCAACTCTGGATCCGCAACCCGGGTATGCCTCCGATAGAGCAGATGGCTCCCGCGGCTCAGCGCTCCAGCGCAGCGATCACCGTAAAGTACCAGACCAGCGATCCGACCTTGGCGCCGGCGCTCAACTGGAAGGTGATCTTCGTTCAGGCCGCGATGGCCGCCGCGGTTCTGCTGGTCGTGTTCATGTTCCTGATTTCGAGATTCTGACCAGTCAGGCTTTCACCGCAGGGCTCAGCGAGCCAGGTACTCGCGCGATATGGCCCGGCGTCAGTCGCAGCTTGCGCGTCTGCTCGTTGAACAGTTGCGCATAAACTCCGGCTCGCTTCACCAGCTCGGAATGTCCGCCAACCTCGACGACTTCGCCGCGATCGAGCACGACGATCACGTCAGCATCCACTGCGCTGGCGAGCCGATGCGCAATCAGGAACGACGTCCGGCCGTTCATCAGACGCCGCACCGCGTCGTGGATCAGGTTCTCGACCTCCGAATCGAGTCCCGAGGTCGCTTCGTCGAGGATCAGAATCGGCGGATTTTTCAGAAACACCCGCGCGAGCGCCAGGCGCTGACGCTGACCGGTCGAAGGACGCACCCCGCCCTCGCCTATCATCGTGTCGAGCTGGTCGGGCAGCGACTCGACGAAATCGCGGATATTGGCCTGCTCGAGCGCGCGCCACAGGTCCGCATCAGGAGCGCCCGGGCGGCCGTATTGCACATTCTCGCGAATCGACGCACTGAACAGGATTGCGTCCTGGGGAACGATACCGATCGCGTTTCTGAGCGACTTGAGCGTCACCGCGGAGATGTCGGCGCCATCGATCAGGATCCGGCCCGCGCCAAGTTCGTAAAAGCGCGGAATCAATCCCGCGAGCGTGGTCTTGCCCGCGCCCGAGCGCCCCACCAGTGCCACGGTTGTACCGGCTGGCACGTCGAGGCACACGTCGTGGAGAATTCTTCGCGCCGGGCCACCGTCGAGCGGCTTGTAGCCGAATCCCAGGTGCTCGATCTGGACCCGGCCGTTCGTAACGGCGAGCGCCATCGCGCCCGGGGCGTCGTGCACTTCGGGCGTTTCGTCAAAGAACTGAAAGATACGCTCGATGGCTGCCAGAGCGGTCGCGACGATGATCGACAATTCGGAGAATCGCTGCAGCGGCAGGTATAACGCGCCGAGAAACGCGAAGAACGCGACCACGGTTCCAATCGTCATCTTGCCGTTCATGATCATCAGCGCGCCTGCCCAGATGACCAGCAGCGGCGCGCCGCGCGAGATGAACTCGGTGAACATCTGATGCGTTGACGACAGTTTCACGCTCTCGATCGTCAGGTCGTAAAGCTCGGTGGTGCGCTGATGGAACCGGCGCGCCTCGTCGGCCTCGCGCGCGAACGATTTCACTGTCGCCACTCCCGCGACGCGCTCCTGCAGCTCGCCGGAAAATTCTTCGACCACTTCCTGCAGGTCGTGGCTGGTCTCCTTGATTCGTGGCGACAGAATCCTGATCACGGCGACGTAGAATGGAATTACGATCAGCGAAATCCACGCCAGGCGCGTATTCAGATAGAACAGCAGCCAGATGACGAAGCCCAGCGACACGCCGTCCATCCAGATGTTGATCATCGCCGAGCCGACGAAGTTCTGCGCCATCGAGATGTCGGAAATGAATCGCGAGACCACCGCGCCCGACGCAGTGCGATCGAAAAACGAATGCGACAAGCGCTGCATGTGCAGATAGAGCGCGTAGCGAAGATCGAAGATCAGGCGATGCCCCGCCATGCTCGCCCAATAGTTGCGGTAGTAAGTCGCGATCGCCTGCACGAGGAAAAGCGCAAACAGCGCGGCGGTCAGAGCCTCGAGCTTGGGCGCGGAACCGACGCCAAGATGCATCGTCGCGGCAAGCGAGCTGCACCATCGGTCGATCATCTGGTTCAGATGCTCAGGATGCGGCTGCGGAACCAGCAAGACATCGAAGACATATTTAAATGCGAGCGGGAACGCGAGCGGCAGCGTGAATTTCAGGATTCCCATCACCGAGCCGCCCGCCACCAGCCACAGATGCGGCCGCACGTAGCCGAGAAAGCGCACCAGCGCGGTTTGCGGAACTATCCGATTCGAGAGGCGCGCGAAGAAGCCGCGCCTGCGAGGTTGGTCGGGCTCGTCGGAAGGCGCGGCCGGCGCCTCAGGGGAACAATCCGGCGACACCGGCGCGCCGGCAATCAGCGAGGAACTCAATTTTGGCATCCGAACAGACTAGCAGTGCGGCAGATCGCAGAAAATAGGCGTCTTCGACACGACCCTACGCGGGTGCTGCGATTCGATCGATCATCGCGGGGATGCGGCTGCGTCCCTTATGCCCGGGGAGGCCTGCCGCAGCGATCCTCTCCATGTACTCGCGCACCACGAGGCGGATGAACTTCGCGGTTGCGATGCGGCCCTTGTCGACCTGCGCTTTTTCCAGCCCGCCGCCGCATATTATGATCATGGGCTCGAGCAGCTCGGGACTTCCGATCAGTCCAAGCAGCGCATGCTCGGTGTCGTCGAGATATTCTTCGATCGTATTCACTTCGAGCGGGCGATGCTTCAGATGATAGCGAAGCTGGCCGAATCCGTACGCGACCTGGCGCCCCGCGTCCTGCATCGCGTAGCCCATGATCGCGCGATCGACTGGCGTCGGCGCGAACGCCGCAATCTGCCGATAGACGACCAGCAAGAAACCCGCCAGCGACAGGTTGATCGACACCGAGCCCAGCGGATACTTGTCCGCCCACAGCCATTCCTTGAGGCCCTGCTCTGCGGTCACGCTCGCACGCCCTAGGCCGGTGCCGCCGTACAGCGCGCGCTTGCGAAACGCTTCGAGCAGGCGCGAGGCGTCGAGCATCTGCGCGCACATCCAGCTTTTCTGTTCGAGAAAATCCTGGTTGATTAGTGGAACCCATCGCGACGGAAAATCCATCGAGACGATCTGGCATTCCTGCAGAAACGTGTAGAGCTGCGAGCATGCGACTTCGAGCTCATGACCGAGCGGATGCGCGTGCAGTTCTTTCCACGGGATATCCGTCGCCGGCACCCAGCGCCGCGCCTTCGATTCCTCGTAAAGTTCGCTGACGTTATCGGACCACACGTCGGACTTGCGATTCACGACGTAGCCCATGTCCGGCAGCTTGCCGTATTTTTCGCTGCCGCGGGAAACCATCGACTGGCTGTTGCGCACGTTCTCAGGAATATTGGTATAGCCGTAACTTCCGATGTCGAGGTCCTGATAGGTCAGGCCGCGCTTCATGTTGGACGGATGCCCCTTGATGCGCTCGGTCTTCGCCTCGTACCAATGCAGCGACAGGTTGCCCTGCATCACCTGGTTTGCGGCCTCGAGGACGGTGGCGTCCTCCGTGTAATCCTTGTCCGCGTAAAATGCCACTTAAATTTATTGCCTCAGCTCAGAGCTTGATCCCGGCCGCTTCGGCCGCGGCCCGCCCCATCTCGTACATCTTGTACAGCTTGGAGCGATCCTTGCGCTCGGGCATCCCGCATTTTTCCAGCCGCTCGAAATGCTCTTGCATCTGCTTCAGGTTGAATTGAGTCGTTATCTTGATTCCCTGTTCGATATTCTCTTTCTTGAGTCCGCCGCCGGCCAGGATGATAAACGCTTCGGTAAGTTCCGTCGCGGCCGCGCCTGCGAACGAGATGTTTTCCGCTTCATCAAGATGCGCGTGCAGGACTTCGCGCTTTTCCGGAAAGTGCTCGAGCACGTACTTGAAGTGCTGCATGCCGTAGCCGACGTGCCGCGCTTCATCCTGCATCACCAGCCGGAAAATCTTCTTGTCGACGTCAGTCGGCGACAGGTATTCGCTGAAGCGGAACAGCGTCAGCACGTTGCCTTCCGCGACCAGGTGCAGCGCCACTGACATCTCGCTGAACGAATCGGCGTCGCGCAGATGCTTCAGCGCCATCTCGTTGAGTGGACTCGCCTGCATCAGGCCCCATCCGGTGGTCAGTGCGCGCTTGCGGAAAACCTCCGCGTGACGAGCCTCGTCCATCGCCTGCGACGCGATAAACGCCCGCACCTCGATAAAATCCGGATTCAGCCGCGGCAGCCACATCGCGGGCGTGTCGGTCGCGATCATCTCGACTTCGGTCAGGAACGTCATCAGCTGCGAGAGCGCCTTGCCAGTCACCTCCGACATCTCGACGCCTTCCAGGCGTTCCCACGGGATATCCGTGGTCGCGTTCCACTGCCGGCTCACCGCTTCTTCGTAATAGCTCTCGGTGTTGAAGGCCCACAGCTCGCTCTTGCGCGAGACCCACGGCTGCGCGTCCGGCACCCCGTCAGGAATCGCGGCGCCGCGCGGCGCATACGATCGGTTCGAGCGGACTTTCTCGGGAATATCGGTGAAGCCGTACGTACCCATATTGAGGTCGCGATAGGTCAGTCCGCGCCGCGGATTCGCTTCCTCAGGGCTGATTTTCTCGGTCACCGCCTTCATCCACGACAGGTCCATCTCGCCGGTCCTGATCGTGTAGAGCCACTTGTCGATGAAGTCCTTGTCCTCGGTGAAGTTGGTGGTGGAAAGATATGCCATCGTCGCCGCGCCTCCGCGCCTAATTGAAACTCACGTCGAGCTTGCTCGAGAGATCGAAAAATTCCTGGATCGATTCCATGAAGCGGTACAGTTTGTCGTGCCCGTCCGGATCGTCGTAAACAATTTTGAGACGCTCGCCAAAATGCGCGAGCGTGTTGATGTCGTGCGAGGAGTCGGCCTCGCCGTTGCGCTTGATATTTTCGATCATCTCGCGCCACACCCGCGAATCGCCTTCGATCTGGAAGTCCACTTTCTTCAGATCGATCGCCGGCACTTCGCTGATATTCTTGAGGTCGAAAACCTCGAACTCGAGCACGAAGTTGCGCGCCTTGCCATTGACCCCGACGCTGACCCCAAACGTCGTGTCGATAAACCCGAGGCGGCGAAATTTCTCTTCATTCGCTGCCATCTGCGCCTTCAGCGCCTCGAAATACTCGGTCGAAGGAAAGCTAATCGCCATAATTCCGCAGACCCGCCGGTCTCCCCAATAAATTGATCACTGCTGATCGAATGTTAAGAACAAACCGATAACGAAGGCAAGGCAAGGGCCAGCCCCTGCACCCAAGTCAGGAGGCCGGCTCCGCTGTCGCCGGCGGATGAGCAATGTCCTCCCGCGTGGTGCCTATTTCGCAGAGGCCTGTTTCACGCCGCCTGTCGCCAGTTCATCATCGATGATCTGCTCGAACTGATTGATCGGTTGCGCCCCCACCAGCGGGCGTCCGTCGATAAAAAATGCCGGGGTCCCGTCGACGCCCAGTCTCTCGCCCTCGGCCTGGTCCTTCTTTATTTCATCGACATGATTGGACTTGTCGAAGCACGCGTTGAACTTGGTGGTGTCCATCCCGAGCGTTTTCGCAGTCGCCTTCAGGTCCGCGGGCGTCAACTTGCCCTGGTTGGCGTATACGGAGTCGCGGAACTGCCAGAACTTGCCCTGATCGTTCGCGCATCGCGCGCCGTTCGCGGCTTCAAGCGCGTGGGCATGAAACGAAAGCGGAAAGTCCATGTGCACGAGGCGAATCTTGTCCCCATATTTGGCGCGAAGTTGTTTGACCGTGCTTTCGGTAGCTTTGCAGTATGGGCACTGAAAGTCGGCGAACTCGACGATCGTGATCGGCGCGTCCTTGGCCCCGAGCGAAGGATTCCCGCTGCTGTTGACGGCCACCCGCTTTGGCTCGAGCATGATCTTTACCGGCTCGTTTTTGCGCAGCCGCTCGAGCAGCGCCTGCCGGTTCAGCATCGACATCAGTTGCGGCTTGACCAGGTCGTACGGCGGCGTCTGCGGGGATTTGTTTTGATCGTAAAATTTCTTCGCGTCGGCATCGGTCACCCCGGATTTTCCGGCGGATTCTTTCTTGACGTAATCGTCGGGGTTCAGCTTCTGCTGCTGCGCCGCTGACGAGATCAGGTAATCGTCGGTCATCGATTCGAGCGTCTTGCGCCTGATCTCGAAGGTCTTGTCCTTAATCAGATCGTCGACGCGTTTTTCCAGCATCGCACGCATCTGATCGATTTGCGGCTTAACCTTCTGATCGAGGTCCTGCTCGGTGATCTTGTGATCGCCGACCGTAGCAACTACCGTTTTCGGATCGTCTGCCGATACGAGAGGCGCGGCAAGCGCGATACAAACAATTGCGGCGGCAAAAATAGCCGGCAAAATGCGAGTCGAGCTACCGGGCGAGCCATTAAAGATCGATGTCATGCGAGTAATGTTCAAACTCCTTCTGCTGGATGATAATCGGTGGATTCTATCACTTGGCGGCCACAATGTCGCCGTGCAAAAAAGGGGCGGCGCGGCGCCAGCGTTCCGAATCGACTGGTATATTGTGAAGAACCTTCCCCGACCAAAAACAATACGAAAGAATAATACAATGACCACGCGGCAAAAGCACATCCGGCACGGCGTCGGTAGCGTCCGGCCCTATCTTTATGGCGGCCTCGATTTGCCGATCATGCTGCGCCAGGCTTTCGGGGCAGTGGAGTTGGAGCGTCTCCCCGTCGGCAAGGGGTTTCATATCGAGGCAAAAATCGGTGACTCGATGGTGGTACTGGAGGTTGGCGACCCGCCCCATCCGGGAGGAACCCGCGCCTCGATTTATGTATATGTGGAAGATGTCGACGCGGCGTACGCGCGCGCTCTCGCGGCCGGCGCCAGTTCGATTTCCGAGCCGTCGGATAAGCCTTACCAGGAGCGAAGCGCGGGCATCAAAGATTCCTATGGAAACACTTGGTACATTTCGACCTGCAAAGAGTGACTGGATTTTGAATTCCAAATCCGCAATTTCAATCGCGCTGCTGATGCTGACCATCGTCGCGTTTCCTGCGAGCGGAATGAGCGCTGGCGACGACGTCCGCGTCAGCATCTTCGCCGATTGTCATTGCTCCGATTCGGTCGGCCAGAATTTCTGCGCCGACTTCAAGACCAAAGTTCAAGCCTCGAGCGCATACCGGCTGGTGGAAAAGCCCGACGCCTTTGGAATCGCCGTCCACTTCTGGTGCGTGGATTTATGGGACGGCCTGCCCGGCATCGACAAAAAACTTGCCGGCACGATGTCGGCGGTGTCGGTCGCGTTTACGATCTATTCGGACCGCTTACCGGGAGAAGTGTACGAAGATTCGTCGGTGTTCAGAGTTGGCAGGGACGCCGCGGACGAAATGTCGCAACGGATCCTGGCCGCAGTGGGCCAACTAGCCACCGCCAACAAGACCGTCTTCGAGCATATGCGGATGCCGCCGCCCAAAGCCTCGCCGGCGCCGACCCCGCTCGTGATCCAGTAGCGGCCGCTCCGACGGAACTCCAGAGGAGATCGCCCGCGCCCAGCCGGTTGCTCGCGCCGGTCAAAAGCATCACCTTTATTACTCCGCGCGAGAGTGGCGGAATGGCAGACGCGCTGGACTTAGGATCCAGTGCCGCAAGGCGTGGGGGTTCAAGTCCCCCCTCTCGCACACATCACCGCTCGTGAAATCTTGCGTCCAGTGCGCTCGCCTTAGAATTCATACCGCGGACGTTCGTTGGTCGGGAGGTTCGGATTCAGGACGGGCATCCGTCCGGCGACGCTTACCACCTCAGGCGGAGGTGGCGACGCCTCGGGCGTCTCACCTGGATCAAGCGGAACGGCTCTGATTACGGCCGCTGCGTCGTAGGCACGGACGCCCGCGTCAGCCTTGTCACCGCCTTTGAACATTTTGATCGTCGTGCTGGCGGTATACTTATCGACTTTCGCGCCGTCGTTCGGCGCTTCGCTGTTTACCAGCGCAAAGTAGTCGTACCCGTTTTGCTGAGATACTTCGGCGCACCTTCTGAGCAGGTAGGCGTGAAGAGTATCCGGTGAATTAAACCGGTTGCCGCGAAAAGAAACCTGCGCGATGTTGTTGCTCCGCTCCTCGGAGTATCCCCCCGTAAAGCCTTGCGGCTGATATGGAGTGGCACAGCTACTGAGCAGACAAACCGCCGACAAGGCGGCCGACATGATCCACACTCGCATTGATCTTCTCCCCCTACGTTGTGCTCCCAAAACTCTACACGAAGTATGGTAGGCAGCCAAACGGCGCCGTATGTTGGTCAGGAGTGACGGCTTTGCTGGACTTTGCGGCGCTCTAACTCTGATTCCACGCCGACAGTAGCTTCGCGGCATCCGGCGCGTCCCTGTCGGATGCCAGCATTTGCGGCGTCTTTCCGGCGGCTCGAATCCATCAGGTTCATGCCGAACGACTCGAGGCTGTTCTCATCGGGAATGATCAGATCCACTTTGGCGCCATTGTCGCGCAACACCTTGATCTCTTTGTCGAGGATTTCGCCGAACCGGCGCGCCATCTCATTGTTTCGAGGCCCCGCGGTGACTGCCACTACGACAACTGTCCCGTAACCCTTCGCCAGGTCCGCGTTGGTGGGCGAGCGCATACCACCGTCCATGTAGCGATGCCCCCGAATCGTGACCGGCGGGAATATTCCCGGCACCGCGCAGCTCGACGCAACCGCCCGCTCGAGCTCGACGCCCGAATCGTTGTTCCAGACTTCGAGCGAACCGTCTGCGGTGTCGACGGCAGTGCATGCATAGCGGCGCTCGGGCCAGGTTTTTTTTGGAAGCATGCGCGCGAAGCCGGCGACCCACGCCTCCTCGCTCATCTGCGTATGAGCCTTGAGCGCCCACGCGCCAATCTCGACGCGCACCTGCTCAGGTGGCCGCTGACCCGAAACCAGTTCCTGCATCTTGGTTACCAGCATCGTGAGATCGGGCGCTTGCTGATTCGACGCTGCAGACGGCGTCGGAGTAGAAGCCGTCGTGCTCGATTCAAGCATCGGCGCAACCAAACTCGCGGGCGTACTGCCGAGCGTGAGTTGCGCACCGACGACTGAACCCGCTGAAGTTCCGACGACATAATCCGCCTGCGACAGGTCAACGCCTTTTTCCGCGAGACCAGCGATCAGCCCCGATTCCCAGGCGATACCGACCGGACCACCGCCACCCAAAACCAATGCTCGTGTCATCGACTTTCCCTCGCGAGCCGCTAGAGCATAGCCACGTAACCGCAAACAAGAAACGGCAGGACCGCTACCCCCGCGCCGCTCGACCTTCGGATCATTTTGAATCCAGGACGCGCCCAAAGCGCATGGCGCGAATCGAAGTGAAGTTAGCGCAAACCGGCGGAATCCTACAGATGCTTTTGCTGATTCCCGATCGGGGCGCTCGCGGGATTGCGAGCGCCCCGGCGCATGTATGCGTTCGTTATTGCTCCGGCACCAGCTCGACGCGACGGTTCTGCGAGCGGCCTTCGGCCGTGTCGTTGGTCGCGACGAAATTGGTCTTGCCGTATCCGTGCGGGACCAGCTGGCTCGCCGGAATTCCCTGATGCTCCAGATAATCCACGACCGAATTTGAGCGCCGATCGGAGAGCCTCAAGTTATACTCCTCGCCGCCGATCGCATCGCAATACCCGTTCACATCGATAGTGACGTTTGGATTGGCCTTCAGAGTTGACGCGGCTTCATCCAAAACCGCGGCGTCGCCGGGCCGGATATTCGATTTGTTGAAATCGAAATGCACTCCGCGCAGCACCAGCTTCTCCCTGGCAGGCGGCGGCGGTGGCGGCGGTGGTGGAGGAGGAGGCGGGGTGGCGGCGGAGGCGGTGGCGGAGGAGGCACGAGTGGATCGCAGATGTAGTGCCCCGCGACCCCGCCGACGATCGCGCCGATTCCCGCACCTCCGAGCGCGCCCGCAATTTCCCTGGAGCGCGAGCCGTCTTTGCCCTCGCTCGCGTCTCCGACGGCGAAGCCAACGCCCGAGCCGATCGCAGCGCCTAATGCGATACCTCCTACTGTGCACCATCCGAGTTCGCGTGGCTCAGCCATCCGCTGTTGGATCTGCGCGCAGCCGGCAAACAGCAGCGTCAAGCTCAGCGCCACGGCCAACCGACACGAACTTCGCCATTTTCTATTCATGTCCCCTCCCGCAAGCGAGCGATTTGAGTAACTCGCGGCGTAGGGTTTAGCGCGGGTAGTCGCTATTAGGGAACAGAGTAATGGAAAATTAACTTGATGTCGTAATGATTAGTAGTAAGTTAACGGAATGTGACTATCGATCTGACTATACGATCCGTCATCCGAGACGCGGTCGGACTTCGGCGTCGAAGCGATCGAGAAATTTGCCGAGTCCGCCGCCGAGCGGGCTTATCAGGATTTCGTCGACACCGATCGCTGCATATCGATTCAGGTAGTCGGCGAGCTCTGCGGGCGGCGCCAGGATTCCTTCGACATATCCGCCGGTCTCGGTCCACTTCGGCGCAAAGCCGATGTACACACGATGGCTAATCTTAAAACCGTCGAGACTTCGGCCGCGCCGCGCGGCAAGCTCGCGTATCCATCCGATTCGCTCCGCGACCTGGTCCGGATTCATCCGCGTGCCATGCCATCCATCGCCGAGCTCGACTGCCCGGCGTATCGCGCGCCGGCTGATACCGCCAACCCAGATTGGAATCGTGCCGGCCAAAGGACGCGGCCCGAAGCGCATCGCGCTGACGTTAAAGAACTTTCCGTGAAAATCCGGCACCGCGCTCGACCACATCTCACGCATCAGCGCAATCGCTTCGTCGGTGTATGCGCCCCGATTCTCGAACGAAACCCCGAGCGCGCGAAACTCCGCCTCGAGCCATCCGCTGGCCACGCCCGCGACGATCCGTCCCGACGACAGCCGGTCCAGCGTCGCGAGTTCCTTGGCCAGATGTATTGCGTTGCGATACGGGACGACGATCACGCTGGTCGCAAGCTTGATCCGGCGGGTTAGAGCCGCGACGTAGCCGAGCGTCGTCAGCGGCTCCATGATCTCCAGCGGCGGCAGGCGCCCGCCCGACTCCGGCACCATCAGGTGATCGCTCACCCAGATTGACTCGTAGCCGGTATCCTCCGCGCGCCGTGCGATCCGCGCGATCTGCTCGGTCTCGGCCCCGATTTGCGGCAGATGAAGTCCTATCTTCATAACGGTTACCTGGTGGGGATTTTCGCCGGCGAGCTTTTGCAACTATAGCCCGCCAATCTCATCGAACGCGTCTCTTCGACCGTGACCAGAGTGAGACAGTGAGAGAGTGAGAAACTCAAATATAGCCGGACTATCTCAGTTTTTCACCTTTCACTTTTTCACTTTTTCACTTTTCACTGCCCGGTTCCTTTCAGCGGGATTTGCTGGTTCGCATTCGCCGCGTTGTCAAAGATGGTGAGCGTCGAGGACTTTGGTCCGGGGGTGGTGGGAGCAAATTTCACCTTGAGCGTGCACTTTGTCTGCGGGAACAACTGCGCATGGCAGGTCGTGGTCCCGATGCGGAAATCCAGTGGGTCGGACGTCGTTGCAAGCGGAATCCCGAACGTGATTGGCGGTCCCTTCAAGGCCGGATTCTTAAGCGTAAAAGTCTTGACCACACCCTGACCCACGCTCACGACGCCGAAACCTTCGCTCGTCGGCTTGACCTTCAAAGACTCGGGAACCGGCGTCTGAGTCGGAGTACCGGTAGGAGTCGCCGTAGTCGTTGGCGTCGCAGTAGCGGTCGGGGTCGCCGTGACGGTTGCCGTCCCGGTTGCGGTTGCGGTTGGCGTTGCAGTGCCGGTCGGAGTCGCAGTCGCAGTTGAGGTCCCGGTCGGAGTCGCCGACCCAGTCGCAGTCGCGGTGGCTGTGGCCGTCGCGGTCCTGGTCGCGGTCGCGGTCGAGGTTGCTGTAGCCGTCGGCGTCGCGGTCGCAGTTGAGGTCGCGGTCGGAGTCGCCGACCCAGTCGCAGTCGCGGTGGCTGTGGCCGTCGTGGTCGCGGTCGCGGTCGAGGTTGCGGTCGCAGTCGCGGTGGCTGTGGGCGTCGCAGTATTGGTCGCGGTTGCCGTTGGCGTCGAGGTTGCAGTTGCGGTTGGCGTCGCAGTGGCCGTTGCCGTAGCCGTCTGCGTCGCGGTCCTAGTGGCGGTTGCAGTCGCGGTCGCCGTCGACGTCGCAGTATTGGTCGCGGTCGCCGTTGGCGTCGAGGTTGCCGTTGCGGTTGGCGTCGCAGTGGCCGTAGCCGTCTGCGTCGCGTTCCTGGTGGCGGTTGCAGTCATGGTAGCCGTCGCGGTCCTGGTCGCGGTCGCAGTTGAGGTCGCGGTCGGAGTCGCAGTGTGGTTGCGCTCGCCGTAGCCGTCGCGGTCCCGGTCGCGGTTGCCGTTGGCGTCGAGGTTGCAGTTGCGGTTGGCGTCGCAGTGGCCGTAGCCGTCTGCGTCGCGGTCCTAGTGGCGGTTGCAGTCGCGGTCGCCGTCGACGTTGGAGTAGCGGTCGCGGTCGGAGTCGCCGACCCTGTCGCAGTCGCCGTCGCCGTCGCAGTATTGGTCGCGGTCGCCGTGGCCGTGGCAGTCCTCGTGGCGGTTGCAGTCGCGGTTGCGGTCGGAGTCGCCGACCCCGTCGCCGTGGCGGTTACCGTGGGCGTCGAGGTTCTGGTTGCGGTCGCCGTCGGCGTCGCAGTATTGGTCGGCGTTCCTGTTGCGGTGTTGGTCGCGGTTGCAGTTGCCGTCGGCGTTGCAGTTGCGGTCGGAGTCGCCGACCCCGTCGCCGTGGCGGTTGCCGTGGGCGTCGAGGTTCTGGTTGCGGTCGCCGTCGGCGTCGCAGTTGCGGTCGCGGTCGCCGTTGCTGTTGCGGTGTTGGTCGCAGTTGCGGTAGCCGTGGCCGTCCTGGTTGCGGTCGAGGTGGCTGTCGGCGTCGCGGTATTGGTGGCGGTCGCAGTTGCCGTTGGTGTCGCGGTGGCTGTCGACGTTGCAGTTGCGGTTGCGGTGGCCGTTGCCGTAGCGGTCGGCGTCGCAGTTCTGGTGGCGGTTGCAGTCGCCGTCGGCGTCGCGGCGGTTGCAGTCGCGGTAGCCGTCGACGTTGGAGTCGCGGTCGCAGTTGAGGTCGCGGTCCTGGTCGCGGTTGCCGTTGGCGTCGAAGTTGCAGTTGCGGTTGGCGTTGTAGTGGCCGTTGCCGTAGCCGTCGACGTTGCAGTCCTGGTGACGGTTGCAGTCGCGGTCGCCGTTGACGTTGGAGTATCGGTAGCGGTCGCCGTTGCTGTTGCGGTGTTGGTTGCGGTGGCCGTTGGCGTCGACGTTGTAGTTGCGGTCGGCGTGGTGGTCGCAGTTGCGGTCGCGGTCGGCGTCGCAGTATTTGTCGCGGTCGCCGTGGCGGTCGCGGTCCTGGTCGCGGTCGCAGTCGATGTTGCTGTAGCCGTCGGCGTCGCGGTCGCCGTCGACGTGGCAGTATTGGTCGCGGTTGCCGTTGGCGTCGAGGTCGCAGTTGCAGTCGCGGTCGGAGTCGTCGACCCCGTCGCGGTAGCGGTTGCCGTAGGCGTCGAGGTTCTGGTTGCGGTCGCAGTCGCCGTCGGCGTCGCAGTATTGGTTGGCGTTCCTGTTGCGGTGTTGGTCGCGGTTGCAGTTGCGGTTGGCGTCGCAGTAGCCGTTGCCGTAGCGGTTGGCGTCGCGGTCCTGGTGGCGGTTGCCGTGGCCGTCCTGGTTGCGGTCGCTGTCGACGTTGCAGTTGTGGTCGCGGTAGCCGTCGGCGTTGCGGTGGCCGTTGGCGTCGACGTTGTAGTTGCGGTTGGCGTCGCGGTCGCAGTTGAGGTTGCGGTCGGAGTCGCCGACCTAGTCGCAGTCGCGGTGGCTGTGGGCGTCACAGTATTGGTCGCGGTTGCCGTGGCGGTCGCGGTCCTGGTGGCAGTTGTAGTCGCGGTGGCCGTCGGAGTCGCGGTCGGCGTCGCGGTATTGGTCGCGGTCGCCGTTGCTGTTGGGGTGTTGGTCGAGGTGGCGGTTGCCGTGGCCGTCCTGGTTGCGGTCGAGGTGGCCGTCGGCGTCGCGGTATTAGTGGCGGTCGCAGTTGCCGTTGGTGTCGCGGTAGTTGTTGGCGTTGCAGTTGTGGTTGCGGTGGCCGTCGGCGTCGTGGTGTTGGTCGCTGTCGACGTCGCAGTATTGGTCGCGGTCGCGGTTGCTGTTGCGGTGTTGGTCGCAGTTGCCGTTGCGGTCCTGGTTGCAGTCGCGGTCGCTGTCGGCGTCGCAGTATTGGTCGCGGTTGCCGTTGCCGTGGCAGTCCTCGTTGCAGTAGCAGTTGCCGTCGCAGTCTTGGTTGCCGTTGCCGTCGCCGTTGCCGTTGCCGTCGCAGTCTTGGTTGCCGTTGCCGTTGCAGTCGCCGTCCTGGTTGCAGTTGCAGTTGCCGTCGCGGTCGCAGTTGGAGTCGCGACGACACCAGTCACGGTGACCGCCACCGATGCGGATTCGATACCGTTTGCTACGACGACCAGCGTGCTAGGACCCGGCTCGATTCCCGCCGGAACGTCGAACTCAGTCGAGACCGTCGCACTACCGGTCGCGACCGCCATGGTGCTGTGATTGTGAGTGCGGGCGTAGAAGACGTCCCCGGTGGCATTGTTGGTGATTCGCACCAGCGGATAGTTGGTGGCCGCCTGGTAATCGTCTCCGTACGCGACCGCTTGCGACAGACCATTAAACTGCGTGCCGGTCAGTGAATAGTTCGTTCCGCCCGGATCCACCGTGGACGGCGAGGTCGCAATAGTCGGGGCCCACGACGCATTGGGAGTCCCCGCGGGCGTGTACAGCTCGATATAGTTAAACCCGTTGGTGTAGAGGACCTGGCCCGTGGGCAGCAGCAGCAAGCGCCCGGCGTACGACGGGACATCGGGCGCGAAGGTGGGTTCCGCGACCTGGGTCAGGCTGGTCCCATCGAACTCGAAAAATTCGGTCGGCGGAACCCATTCGCAAGCCGAATTGCTATCGACCGGACCAGGCGCGATTAGCACGTTGCCGTCGGGAAGGAGTGCCGCCGGAGCATCGGCCGACGCCAATTGCTCGGTCGCATTGTTAAGGACGCAGCCGCTCCCGCTGTTGTAAGTATCGGAGATAGTCGGAAAGCTCGGGCCACTCGACCAGGTATTGGTGGCGCTGTTGTAGATGTCGTTGAAGCCGGTACCTCCGGAGGCGAACACGGTGCCGTCGGGACGCAACAGCGCCGGCCCGATTTCATCGTAGGTTACGGCCCCTTCTTCAGCAGCACGAGCGGATCCGGTGCCGTCCCCGCGCTGCTCCATGCCTTCGTGGAGGAATTGTAGGCCAAGGCTGGAGTAACGGTGCTGTCACTCGAGTTGAAAACCTCGAGCGTCAGTACGGTGCCATTCGGCAGCAACTCCCATCCTTCTTCATCATTCTGTCCGTCGGCGGTCTTGCCAGTCGGGGTAAAGGGAGCATTGAACGTCGGGGGATTCGTGCTCGCGTTCAAGGTGGCGACCTGGTTTCCGCCGGCTGATCCGTCATTGAACGGATGCGCGATCATGAAGGTCCCGTCCGACAGAACCACCGACTGCGCATCGCCGATATTGACCCATCCGGTCGGAGGCGCGATACACTTCCAGCTGTTTGCGACCGGATCGTAAATAGCTCCCTGATCGGTCCATACCTCGCCACTGCCATTGAAGTAGGTGTAATCGAAGTTGTATTCGCCGCCGATGATGACGAACCGGCCGTCAGCCAGCACGGCGGAGCCGTAGTACAACGGCGCATAGACCGTGTCCGCCGACGCTCCTGGATAACCGTTGGCGCAAGCCGGCGGCGACGCCACCTGGTTCCACGCTCCATTGATATAGCTGCCGGTAATGTCCGGCGTGAGCGTCCACCAGGCAGCGTTGGTCAAGGTACCATCCTCGACTAATACGGTCCCGTCGGTGAGCAGGAATGCGCTGCCGGGATGGAACGGCGGCTGATTATTAAGCGCCGTCCAGACGCCGGAGGTTATGGTCGGCGCGCCTGGGGCCGGCACATAATCGGATGGAGGCGCCGGTGCCGGCGCCGGCGAGTCACCTTCCACGGCAGAAGGAACTGGGAAAGGACGTGGGGGCGAAACTTCTTCCACACCGCCAAAGTCCGAGGCAAGCGAAGTGGTGAGGACCGCAAGGCCCAGCACGCCCGATACGATCGCTAAGAAGATCGCGAGCGCGGCAACTCCCCCCTGCCACGCGGTCGGTTCATGTGTGCGACGGCATCCTCCCAGATGGCAGCAAAATACTACTGCGTGGCGGATATACTTTACGGTGGCGGCAAGCGAGTCAATCCATCTCGCCTAAGCCAACGTCAACTGATCGCTGACAAAAGAAAGCTCAACGAAGGCGAATTGGTGCCCCTTCGCGCCGACGCGGGGGCCGTCGCATGGGCAAACTGGTCGGACATTTTACTTTTTACTTTTGGCGCGGGATCTCTACTGCCCGGTTCCTTTCAGCGGGACTTGCTGGTTCGCATTGGCCGCGTTGTCAAAGATTGTGAGCGTCGAGGACTTTTGGCCGGACGTAGTCGGAGCGAATTTCACCTTGAGCTTGCATTTTTTCTGCGGGAGCAGCTGCGCATGGCAGGTCGTGGCGCCGGTCTGGAAATCTGCCGGGTCGGACGTCGTTGCAAGCGGAATCCCGAACGTGATCGGCGGTCCGTTCACGGCCGGATTCTTGAGGGTAATCGTTTTGACGACATGCTGACCCACGCTCACGCCGCCGAAACCGTCTTTCGCAGGCTTGACCTTCAAAATCTCGGGAACCGGAGTCGCAGTGACCGTAGCAGTCGGGGTTGCCGTTACGGTTGGAGTCGCAGTCGCGGTCGCAGTGGGGGTAGCCGTCGGAGTCGGCACCACCGAACCCGTTGAAGTTGAAGTTGCGGTCGCCGTCGGGGTCGCCGTGGCGGTAGCGGTCGCCGTTGTCGTGGCGGTCCTCGTCGCGGTCGCGGTCGGAGTTCCCGATCCAGTCGACGTCGCGGTGGATGTAGGCGTTTGGCTGCTGGTCGCGGTCGCTGTTGCCGTTGCGGTCCTGGTTGAGGTCGCTGTCGGAGTCCCCGATCCAGTCGACGTCGCGGTGGATGTAGGCGTTTGGCTGCTGGTGGCAGTCGCCGTTGCCGTGGCGGTCTTGGTTGCGGTCGCAGTCGGAGTCGACGATCCAGTCGACGTCGCGGTGGATGTCGGCGTCGCAGTATTTGTCGCAGTCGCAGTCGCCGTTGCGGTCCTGGTTGCGGTCGCAGTCGGAGTTCCCGACCCAGTCGATGTCGCGGTGGATGTAGGCGTTTGGCTGCTGGTCGCGGTCGCTGTTGCTGTGGCAGTCCTGGTTGCGGTCGCAGTCGGAGTTCCCGATCCAGTCGACGTCGCGGTGGATGTCGGCGTCGCAGTATTTGTCGCAGTCGCAGTCGCCGTTGCGGTCCTGGTTGCGGTCGCAGTCGGAGTTCCCGACCCAGTCGATGTCGCGGTGGATGTAGGCGTTTGGCTGCTGGTCGCGGTCGCCGTTGCTGTTGCGGTGTTGGTCGCCGTTGCGGTGGCCGTGGCCGTCTTGGTTGCAGTCGCGGTCGCCGTTGGCGTCGCAGTGTTGGTCGCGGTGGCGGTTGCCGTTGGTGTTGCGGTAGCAGTCGCCGTCGGAGTCGCGGAACCAGTCGACGTCGCGGTGGATGTCGGCGTTGCAGTCTTGGTCGCAGTTGTCGACGAAGTTGCAGTCGCCGTTGGCGTTGCAGACCTGGTTGCGGTTGCCGTTGCTGTCGCCGTTACAGTCCGGGTTGCCGTAGCCGTCGCGGTCCTGGTCGCCGTTGGGGTCGGCGTCCTGGTTGCGGTTGCAGTCGGCGTCGCTGTCTTGGTTGCAGTTGCTGTCGCTGTCGCCGTCGCCGTTGCGGTCGCGGTCGCGGTCGCGGTCGGAGTTGGAGACGCGACGACACCGGTCACGGTGACCGCCACCGATGCGGATGCGATACCGTTTGCTACGACGACCAGCGTGCTCGGACCCGGTTCGATTCCCGCCGGAACGTCGAACTCAGTCGAGACTGTTGTGCTGCCCGTCGCGATAGCCATGGTGCTGTGATTGTGAGTGCGCGCGTAGAAGACGTCACCGGTGGCATTGTTGGTGATTCGCACCAACGGATAGTTGGTGGCGGCCTGGTAATCGTCCCCATAGGCGACCGCTTGCGACAGGCCGTTGAACTGCGTGCCGCTGATAGCATAGTTCGTTCCGCCCGGATCCACCGTGGACGGCGAGGTCGCAATAGTCGGGGCCCACGACGCGTTGGGAGTCCCCGCGGGCGTGTACAGCTCGATAAATCCGAACCCGTTGGTATAGAGGACCTGGCCCGTGGGCAGCAGCAGCAAGCGCCCGGCGTACGATGGGACATCGTTCGCAAAATCAGGTTGCGCGACCTGGGTCAGGTTGGTCCCATCGAACTCGAAAAATATGGTCGGCGGAACCCATTCGCAAGCCGAACTGCTATCGACCGGACCAGGCGCGATCAGCACGTTGCCGTCGGGAAGGAGTGCCGCCGGAGCATCGGCCGACGCCAATTGCTCGGTCACATTGTTAAGGACGCAGCCGCCCCCGTTGTTGTAGTTGTCGACGATAGTTGGAAAGCTAGGTCCGCTCGACCAGGTATTGGCAGCGCTGTCGTAGACGTTGTTGAAGCCGGTACCTCCGGAGGCGAACACGGTGCCGTCGGGACGCAACAACGCCGGCCCGATTTCGTCGTAGGTTACGGGCCCCTTCTTGAGAAGCGCGAGCGGATCCGGTGCCGTCCCCGCGCTGCTCCATGCCTTCGTGGAGGAATTGTAGGCCAAGGCTGGAGTAACGGTGCTGTCACTCGAGTTGAAAACCTCAAGCGTCAGTACGGTGCCATTCGGCAGCAACTCCCATCCTTCTTCATCATTCTGTCCGTCGGCGGTCTTGCCAGTCGGGGTAAAGGGAGCATTGAACGTCGGGGGATTCGTGCTCGCGTTCAAGGTGGCGACCTGGTTTCCGCCGGCTGATCCGTCATTGAACGGATGCGCGATCATGAAGGTCCCGTCCGACAGAACCACCGACTGCGCATCGCCGATGTTGATCCACCCGGTCGGAGGCGCGATACACTTCCAGCTGTTTGCGACCGGATCGTAAATAGCTCCCTGATCGGTCCATACCTCGCCACTGCCATTGAAGTAGGTGTAGTTGAAGTCGTATTCGCCGCCGATGATAACGAACCGGCCGTCTGGCAGCACCGCCGAGCCGTAGTACAGCGGTGCGTAAACCGTGTCCGCCGACGCTCCGGGATAACCGTTGGCGCAAGCCGGCGGCGACGCCACCTGGTTCCACGTCCCATTGATATAGCTGCCCGTAATGTCCGGCGAGAGGGTCCACCAGGCGGCGTTGGTCAAGGTATTGTCCTCGACCAGTACTGTCCCGTCGGTGAGCAGGAATGCGCTGCCCGGGCTGAAGGTCGGCTGATTATTAAGCGCCGTCCAGACGCCGGAGGTTATGGTCGGCGCGCCCAAGGCCGGCTGAGAATCGGAAGGAGGCGTCGGCGACTGCGATTGAGACTCCGCACCAGAAGGCATCGCGAAGGGGCGTGGCGGAGGCGGAAGAACCAGTTGCTGCAGGACGTCAAAACCCGAGGAAGCAAGCGAAGTGGTGAGAACTGCAACGCCGACCACGCCGGACACGATCACGCAGAAGATCGTGACCGCGGCAATTCTCCCTTTACCACGCGATCCGTTCATTATCTGGCGACGTCCCCGAGAGCACTAAGATGCTATCGCGTGGCGGCTATACTCAACTGTGGCGCGGCGGGAGTCAATCCATCCTGCTTCAGCCAACGTCAACTGATCGCTGACAAAGAAAACTCTTGAAGACGAACTATGCCGCTCGAGCCGATGCACGGCCATGTAGGCGAGCCTAGTCCGACTTTTGGCCGGCCAGGTTCGAAACGATCGCCTGCGCGGTCAAAAAGTCCACGTGCAGCGAGTTGACGCACAGCTTCCATGCGCCCGCATTGTCACGCTTGGCGATAAGCGCGAGTATCTGTGACTTGAGCGGCTCATTGATCTTCTTGGAAAGCCGCTCGGCTCGTGCGGCGAAGGCGGCGCGCCTCTGCTGGATCTTCGCGAACCGCTGCATCCCCAACTCGGTCGGACACGGCGGTATCAGATACCAGTTGCCCCCATCCTCGCCGATCACTTGATTAACTGTGATCGTGCTGTCGCCGCTCGAGTACTCGAATCCAAGCAGATGCGTTCCCGGCACCGGATAGGTCGAGATCCGCGTCGGCTGGGACTGTGCAGTCGGCAGCACGCCCAACGCTTAGCTTGTGATTCTTGTGAAACTGGATAGCGATATTGCTTCTCGATCCAATCGTCGAGAAATACCTGCTTGCTCTGGTCGAAGCACTTCAGCGTCGACGGCGCGATCAGCGTCCGCATTGCCGCGTTGTCCTGCGCCTGCACGGCACTGACGTACTTCTCGGCCAGGACGCGCTGCGCGGATGTAACCGCGGCCTCGCTGGTGTGAATCTCGTTGTACTGCTTGGCGTGGCTCTTCTTCGGCACTGGAGTCGCCGATGGACGCGGCGCCGATTGCGACTCCTGCGCTGCGGGCGGCGCCTGCGCGCCTGCTCTGGTCGATATCCCCGCCACCGCGACCGCCAACAACCCAATTGTAACCAGTCGAAAATTCAATTTCTCAATCACCCCAATCGAGATTTCGATCGCCCTTCAATTTACCGAATCGCAACAGGTCTTCAAGACCGCTGATACGAATAGCCTCGCCCTGGCAGGGAGATGGCACAGACGCGCGGCCACGGCTCTTCGCGCAGCGACCGTGAAAAAGTGAAAAACGAATCGCGGAAGTATCGCTCTACTTCTTGCCGGCGACAACGGAGCCGGCTCCTGACTCAGGTGCAAGGGCATGCGCCGAGGGCGATGGCCCCTGCTCCGGAATTGCCTTGAGCTGCTCGATCCACGCCGTCGCTTCACTGTCCGAAGGCGCGCGATAGTCGCCGCGCGGCGACAGCGATCCTCCCGATCCAACTTTTGGCGCATTCGGAATACAGCTCCGTTTGAACTGGCTCAACTGAAAAAACCGGTACAGGAACGTATGCAGATGCGCCTTGATGGTCGCGATGTCGTATTGGTTGCGCCGATCGCTCGGGATGTCCGGCCAGGTGCCCGCGTCCTTGTCGCGCCACGCAAGATACGCGAGGTACGCGACCTTCGTCGGCGGATATCCGAATCGGAGTGTGTAGTAGAGAAAAAAATCGTGCAGCTCGTATGGCCCGATCGTCGCCTCGGTATCCTGCGCCGGATGCCCGTCGTCTGAATTGCCGGGAATCAGCTCCGGACTTATCGGCGTCGCGACGATATCGAGCAGCGTGGCGCTCGCCTCGCGGCCGAGGCTCTCAGTCTGCGCGAGCCATCGAATCACGTGCTGGATGAGCGTTTTCGGCACGCTCGCGTTGACGCTGTAATGCGACATGTGATCGCCCACGCCGTAGGTGCACCATCCGAGCGCGAGCTCGCTCAAGTCGCCGGTGCCGACCACCAGTCCGCCGCGCAGATTCGCGAGCCGGAACAGATGACTGGTGCGCTCGCCGGCCTGCACATTCTCAAACGTGAGATCGTAAACCTGCCGGCCCTCGGCGTACGGATGCCCGATGTCTTTGAGCATCTGCATGCACGCCGGGCGGATGTCGATCTCCTCGATACTGCAGCCGAGCGAAGTCATCAGCCGCCGCGCCTGCTCCAGGGTTCGCTCGCTGGTCGCAAAACCAGGCATCGTGACGGCCGCGATATTCTTGCGCGGCTTGCCGAGACGATCCATTGCCCGCGCGCACACCAGTACCGCATGAGTCGAATCGATCCCGCCCGAGATTCCAATCACCACTCGCTCGAGCCCGGTCGAGCGCAGCCGCGTGACGAGTCCTTGAACCTGGATATCGAACACCTCGGCGCATCGCTCGTCGCGCGTCGCCGGATCCGAGGGCACGTAGGGAAAGCGCTCGTAGCTCCGCTCGGGAAGCATCTTGCCGCGCCGCGGCAACTCCATCGAAAATGTAATATTGCGAAAGCGGCGCACGCGCTCGATTTCGCGCCGCGCCGTATCGCCGAACGTGTTCTGGCGCATCCGTTCCTGCGAGAGCCGCTCGAGATCTATTTCCGCCGCGATCAATTGCGGCTGATCCTTGAAGCGCTCCGACTCCACGATAATATTTCCGTTCTCCGCAATCAGCGCGTGTCCGTCCCACGCCAGATCGGTCGTCGATTCGCCGGAACCCGCCGCCGAGTAAACGTACGCCGCCAGGCATCGCGCCGATTGACCGGTGACGAGGTTCCGCCGGTAGTCAGCCTTGCCGATCGTGATATTCGACGCCGACAGATTCAGCAGCACCGTCGCACCCGCGAGCGCCGCGTACGACGACGGCGAAATCGGCACCCACAGGTCCTCGCAAATCTCGGCGTGAAAACTTAACAGCGGCTGCTCCTCGTGCCGGAAGATCAGATTGTTGCCGAATGGAACCTCGCGATGCTCCCGAATGTCGATCGCGTCGCTCGTGGCCGCGTCGGCGGAACTGAACTGCCGCGGTTCGTAAAATTCCCGGTAGTTGGGGAGATTGGTCTTGGGAACGACGCCGAGAATTTTCCCGCGATGCATCACGATCGCGCAATTGTATAGGTGATGCTCGACCTGGACAGGCGCCCCCACCACCGCGACGATCGCAAGCTTCGCGGTCTGCTCGACGACCTTCGCAATCGCGTCCAGGCACGCGTCGAGCAGCGCCCGCTGCTGAAACAAATCGTCGCACGAGTAGGCGGATAAACCCAGTTCCGGGAACAGCACGATCGCCGCCTTGCGCTCGGCGGCCTCCCGAATGAGCGCAATCGTACTTTCCGAATTGTAGGCGGGATCAGCGACCCGAACCGAAGGCACTCCAACCGCGACCCGGACAAAGTCGTGATTGTAGAAATTGAAGAAATTGCTATTCCGGTTCACCTGACGCCTTCAACGATGACTGTGCCGCGTGCGCGCCCCCCGTACAAGACGACCGCACGCGCCGTGCGGATGCTTGCCTAATTGAAGCTGCATTGCACTCCGCGTGCTTCTCTGATGCGCTCCCATGCGCGCGCTTCGCATCCTTCAATCATGAAATTCCCTTATTTTTCAAGTACTTGCGGGCTGAACACCGCGATTTTCTCCCATTGAACAAATTGTTCAATCAATTGTTACGCCTATTTAAGTGAGAGGGCCCAAGAAAGTGAGAAGGCCCAAGAACAGGAGTAACGGAGATGCTTTCCATCCTATCTCATCAATATACCGACACGCGCGAATGTACCGACTCGCACCAGGATGCCGGCTCGGCAAGTGCGCAGGCGCGCGAGACGAAGCAGTCCGGAAACCTCAAGGCCCAGCTCGGCGACCGACTCGACGAAATCGCAGTCTTCGCCTTCGTCGCCGTCGCCGTGATGTACATCGCGGCCGCCACCTACGGACTCATCTGGTGAGCGAGAGCGCGAAAAATGAATAAGGCGTCAATCCCCCGAGCGCCCTGGCGGGGAGTCTCCGCAATAGCGCGGAACCCCCGCCAGGAAAATTTCAAAGGCGAGCCCACCGCATGCGTTCGAAGCACAGCGCATAGCGTCATCGAGAATAATCCTCGATGAGGTTCCCAGAGCGGAACCATGACAGCTCGCCTGCTTAACTAGTCTCCTCAAAGCCGGCCGGCGCGGTCCCAAGGGGGGCCCGCACCCGCCGGCTACCCATAGCTAACCCCGATACCACTCTCCTAATAGCCTCGCCCTGACCGTTAAAAAGGGAGAGGCCGACGCATCGTCTTCGATGCGGCGGGTGAGGGTCCAAATCTAAAATTCCGCGTTCCCTCTTCGTCATCCTGAGCCAATTCTCTTTGTTGTCACTCTGAGCGAATCCTCTTCGTTGTCATTCTGAGCGCAGCGAAGAATCGGCTTCTTCTCGACGCTCACAACCTCACACCATCCACGCTTAACCGACCCGCCTATCACACGTGACCGCCCTCCTTCGCCCACGAATCACACTAGATGTGAGCACTGATTGACTTAGGGATGGAACATCGCTAATCACGCTGCATCGTGCGATATTGGCTCCTGGCCATCGGGCTGATGGCCTGCACTCAATCCTCTTGCAGGCTAGCCGAACCCTGCTGCCCGCCAACACCTCCACTTCCTACCACACGGCAAGCAATTCATTCGCTTCAAAACGCTAGCAACGCTGATGAGCAGAACTGGTACGATTTCTTGTGCACCCCCCATCCAACGCCTTTCAGGACGATGCAAGCTATCGATTCTCGAGGCCAGAAACATAAGGCAGACGTGGCAATCAAAGAACTGATCCACGGCTGCGTGGTTTCTAATAGGAATACGACTTTCTTTGACTTATTGGCGCCGCAACAGTGCCGAGTTTCGAAGAGTGACATAGATGACGCTATCTTCACGCCACCCCAGTCAGCCTCAATGCCGGATGCTACGCGGAGCTTCTTGATCGATCGACTCACCGCTTGCATGCGTGAGCCGGGCTGGAACAGTGATAACACCGTTCTTTTGAATCGGGTGGATCGCACGATCGGGCAGCTAACGATCGAAGACGACGTGGCATGGTCCTCGATAAAAGCAACTTGTCAGGAGGTTTCGCACACGTGCTACTGGATAAGAGAATGTGATTGCAAGCTGATAGATGCTGATTTCTTTGCACGTCCGCGAGTTGACCTCGGGGACGGGCAACAATGCGCCATACTGAACGCCTGGCGCGAAATCATCCTGCCCTAGAACTGTGAGAGTGAAAATGCTTCACAGTAAATTTTTCTTCGCTCTACTCTCCTGCTTCCTGCTTCTCGCGGCGACCGCGTCTCACTCCCGCGCCGACGACGCCGATTGCGCTCGGCTGCTGGCAAATACTCCGTCCTACTCGCCGCCCGCGCCCGAAGCAAAGAAGCCTCAACACGTCTTTCTGATAGTTCTCGAGAACAAGAGCTTCGATCAAACTTTTGGCAAAGGTTCGCCGGCGCCTTATCTCAATTGCCTGGCTCACGGACGCGGAGGCCTGCTCGAGAGGTACTACGGAATCGGACATAACAGCCTCGACAACTATCTCGCGATGATAAGTGGCCAGGCCCCGACTCCGGAGACCCAGCAAGATTGCCCGCAGTTCATTAACTTCGAACTCGTCGCCACGGCTAAGAACGGCCAGCTACAGGGTCACGGATGCGTCTACCCAACCCGCGTTTCGACGCTCGCCAACCAGCTCTCAGACAGTCATCACACCTGGGGCGCTTACATGGAGGATATGGGCAATCCATGCGAGCATCCGCAGCTCGGATATCCAGACGGTACGGAAGTCGCCCGGGTCAACGATCAGTACGCGACCAAACACAATCCCTTCGTCTATTTTCATTCCATCATCGATGACCGCAAACTGTGCGCCAATGACAAGTCGTTAGCGAGTCTCGAATCCGATCTGAAGACATTGGCGACCACGCCGAACCTCGTATTCGTTACCCCAAATCTCTGCAACGATGCGCACGATGCTCACTGTGTAGGTGCTCCGGCAGGCGAAGTGGACGGACTGGCTGCCGCCGATCGATTCCTTCAGAAATGGGTGCCGCTCATCATGAAGTCCCCCGCCTATCAACGGGACGGGATGCTTGTGATTACGTTCGATGAGTCCCAGATGAGGCAAAATGTAAAAGCAGACTTTGACAAGTGCTGTGGTGAACAGCCCGGTCCGAATGTCACCCTGCCCGGCCTCAACGGTCCCGGCGGAGGTCTGATCGGCGCCGTAATCGTATCGCCTTACGTCTCGCCCGGCTCGCACTCAAGCCAGGAGTACAACCACTATTCGCTCCTGAAAAGTATCGAGGTACTCTTCGACCTACCCCCATTAGGTTACGCCACGCCCGACAACGTAAAACCCTTCGGCCCCGACATCTACACTGCTCACCCCTCCCCAAGCCCAGCTCAATAAACGAACCACCCCACCCCAGACCGAGAGCAAAATGGCGTTCGCGCTCTGTGGGCTGCTTTGCGATTGAATGGACACTGGGTGCAGGGGTCACCCCCTGCCGCCCCGCGCGTAGCGGTCCGAATCCTCAGATAACCGGCGACCCTGGATCCAGCCCGAACAGCACCCGTCCCACCACTTCGAAGCGCGCCGTATTCATCAGCACGTGTTGCGTCGCGGTATGCACGTCGCGCCAGCATCGCTCGATCGGACATGAGGTCTGCGCCGAGCTCATTCCAGCCGCATCCGCGACCAGGTCGACCGCATTCACCGCCAGCTTCGCCGCCGTTACAACTGCGAGCCGCGCATGCGCGCGATCCTCGATACTGAAACTCTCGCCCGCTTCGCCCTTGCGCCAGATCTCATCGTTGCAATCGTAAAAGTAAGCGCGTGCCGCGTGCAGCAGACCTTCCGCCTGCGCGAACTGGATCTGCGCGATCGAGCGCTCGCGCAACGTGGCCCTGGAGGCCGCCGGCACTTTGGCTTGCGCGATTTCGTTGAGCGCATCGAGAGCGTGTCGCGCAGTCCCGAGCACCACCGATACCAGGCCGCCCACAAATTGGAGTTGCAATGGGATATTCGCGAATGGACCCCGCTGCCACGGCGACTTCGCGTTCAGCCAATCGAAGGTGAACTCATCGGGGACGATCACGTTTTCGAACACGCAATCGTTGCTGCCAGTGCCGCGCATCCCGGCAGTCGACCAGGTATTGAGGATTTTCGCATTTCTTATCGGAAACAGGCCCGCACGCATCACCGGAAACCCATCGACGATTTGTGGCGCGCCGTCGCGGATGACTATCCCCGCCGCCATCAGGTAGGTCGCATGAGCAGAGGCGCTGGCATAGGTGGCCTTCCCGCTGAAACGCCATCCAGTCTCGGCTGCAACCACTTGGGTGGTCGCGGGATTCAATGATCCGGCGCTCACGCCGCGCGGATCGCCATAAATCTTTTCGAACGCCGCGCGCGACAGGTTATATCCAAACAGCGGACTGCTCGAACAAATGGCGAGATTCCATCCCGCCGACCCGTCGATCCGCGCAACTTCCTCGCATATCCGCAGCGAATCGGGAATCGTCAACTCTCCGCCGGCCATCGCGCGCGGCAAAAGAATCCGAAACAGCCCCGCCTCATGAAAGGCATCGGCAACCTCCCGCGGCATCTGCGCCTCGCGCTCGGCGCGATCGGCGTGCCCGCGAATTATCGGCGCAAGCTCTTGCGCCTTCTCGAAATAAGGCCGTGCCCGCTCGGATAAGAGTCGCTCCATAAATCACCACCTCCCGATGCACAGTCTCAAATCCCACCCCGCCAATGTCAACGCAGCTACCTGGACGCACCAAGCAAGCGCGATCTCGCAAAACCCAAAATCCATGAGATCCTGTCACCGTGATTGGAAACACACACACTCACCTGCCCGAATCGATCGCAGCCATTGTCGTGCGCTCAAATCATTGCGATAACCAAGATGGCAACACAGGCCGCTTTTTGAATCCGGCCAAGGAGATATGCGCTATGCCATCTCAATCTCGCACTGAAGAAAAACCAAACCGGCGCGTCGCGCCCGCCAAATTCGCGCACGCCGTGCTGGCCACCAACAAGTTCAAGCCGATGGTCGATTGGTATTGCACCGTGCTCTGCGCGGAAGTCGTGCACGAAAACGGGATGCTCGCGTTTCTCACCTACGACGACGAGCATCATCGGATCGCGATCGCCGCGGTTCCGGGCCTGGTCGATAAGCCGCGCCACAGCGTCGGCCTCGATCATCTCGCCTACACGTACGCCAATCTCGGCGATCTGGTCTTCACCTACGAACGACTCAAGCAAGCCGGCATCATGCCGGTGGTGACGATCAATCATGGCCCTACAACGTCGCTCTATTATCGCGATCCCGACGGCAACCGGGTCGAGCTGCAAATCGATAACTTCGACTCGGTCGAGGAGCTGAAGGGATTTTTCCAGAGCGACGCGATGGCGAAGAATCCGATCGGCGTGTCGTTCAACGCTGACGAACTCGCACGCGACTATCACGCCGGAGTTCCGGAAGCCGAGCTCAAGAAGTATGACGCGACGAAGGGCGTCGATCCCGAGATGATGCGGCGCCTGGCCGGCGTCACTCAATAATCTGGAGCCCGTGAAAACATGAAACTCGCGACATTTACCCACGCTGGCACGACGCGGATTGGCGTCGTCGTCGATAAATCGATCGTCGATCTCGCGTCCGCGGTGCCCGACCTGCCGCGCGAGATGACGTCGTTCCTGGTGGCGGGTCCGCAAGCTCTCGAACGCGCGCGCGCCGCCGCGAAAGATTCAGCGCATCGGATACCGCTCGCGGAGGTCAAGCTCGAGGCGCCGATCGGCCGTCCGCCCGAGTTTCTCGCGATCGGCCTCAACTACGCCGATCATGTCGATGAAACCAAAATGAAGCGGCCCGAGTTTCCGATGTTCTTCAACAAGCAAACGAGCTCGGTGACCGGTCCCTACGATCCGATTCATCTGCCGCGCGTGTCCACGGCGCTGGATTACGAAGGCGAGCTCGGATTTGTGATCGGCCGGCGATGCCGCCATGTGCCGCGCGATCGCGCGCACGAAGTAATCGCGGGATACGTGATCGTCAACGACGTGAGCGTCCGCGACTGGCAGCGCAAAGCGCCGACGATGACGCTCGGCAAGTCGTTCGACACCCACGCACCTTTCGGCCCGTGGATCGTCACCGCCGACGAACTCGGCGATCCGCACAAACTCGAGCTGCGCACCTTTGTGAACGGCGAACAGCGGCAGCATTCGAACACCAGCAATCTAATCTTCGATTGCTACGCCCAGGTCGAAACCCTTTCGACCGTGTTCACCCTGATGCCGGGGACGGTAATTTCGACCGGCACGCCGGGCGGCGTGGCAGCGGCGATGAATCCGCCAAAATGGCTGAAGGCCGGGGATGTGGTCCGAATCGAAATCGACGGTATCGGGCAGATCGAAAACAAGGTGATCGCCGAGCCGGCCGGCACCGATTTAATCTAAGCGGCGAATCGGCGGCCTCGCGATAATCGCCGGACTTTTGGCGTCACGGCAAAATCCCGTCACACTTCTGCCCCGCATCGACCCCGCGGGCGGTCGCCGATCAATCCGAGCGACCCTGACGCCGCGCGGTGGGCCTAGTCGAGGCGCGGAATGCTCCATCCGAGGGAACCGATTGATTTCGGGCCGATGCGCGCCAATGACGGTTCAGGAACGGGATAGCGTCAGCGACAAAGTGTTGCAAAGACTCTACAATTTGTAGCTACCCGTTGACTGACGGCGAGAGCGGGCCGCTTACTCTCGGCGTTATTAATCCGTGGCCCATGGCACATGGATTGCTCTCTCCTAAAGCGGGGGCGGTTCTGTTGGGCGGGATGAAAGGTATCAACGCACTTGGGAGGGCGCGAGGATGCTGTCACAAACGTCAAATGCGATCCGCAACTCGGAACATGAGATTGGTCAGGCAAGATCCTCGCACCCTGGAAAACTGAGCCGCCTCCTTCTTAAATTTCTCAATGGAGACTATGGTCTCCAGAAGCCGCGCCGGTCGATAGACCGCGAGCTGCAAGAGCGCGAGCCGATCGATTTGCTGTAGCCGACCGCGTCGGTCTGTTCGCAATATCAGCAGGGCCGTGAAACGACCTAGTCGTTGTCATAGCCGTTATGTCGATTCGAGCCGCCTGAATCCACCGCTCAGCTGATCTTTTCACTGAGCTGAATGCGATCTCTTTCCGCATTCCACAAAATCATTCAGAATCGCTGTTTCACTGCTTCGCGCTTCCCGAATTGTTCGCGGCGGTATTCGCAACACGGAGATTCGAATGAAAATTTACGACTACAAACTCGCGCCCAATCCTCGCCGCGTCCGAGTGTTCCTGGCCGAGAAGGGACTCACGGTGCCGCTCGAGGAAATCGACATCATGAGAGGTGTTAACCGCAAGCCCGAGTTCCTGGCCAAGAATCCGCTCGGCGGTATTCCGGTGCTCGAGCTCGACGACGGCAGGCTCATCGCGGAGAGCGTCGCGATCTGCCGCTACTTCGAAGTGCTTCATCCGGAGCCGGCCTTGTTCGGGACTGGCGCATTCGAGCAGGCCACCGTGGAGATGTGGAATCGTCGGATCGAACTCGCGCTGTTTGTGCCGGTCGGGATGGTCTGGGCGCATCTGCATGAACTGACTCGGACCCGAATCAAGCAGATTCCCGAGGTCGGCGAGCAGAGCCGCAAAGTGGTCGAGGCGCGCTATCGATGGCTGGACGATGAACTCGCGAACCGTCCGTTTCTCGCCGGCGAAAAATATTCGATCGCGGACATCACGTTGATGATCGTGATCGATTTCGCGAAGTTCAACAATATTTCGATTCAGCCGGATCAGAAGAATCTCGCGCGATGGCATCAGAGCGTGTCGTCGCGCCCCAGCGCCGCCGCGTGAGCGACGCCGCGCAAGCCGCTGGTCCACCCCAGAAAGCATGCTTGCTCGTGAACTGACGGGTAAGCGCAGTCGGCGAGCACTCGACGCCCGAGGGCCGACGGATGCCATGCGTCAATCGTAGAGAGAAACTCAGAACGAGCGATATCTGCGAGCGACATCGCCTCGGAGTAGACCAAGGATACGTTGGTTCGCTTGAGATTCTCACTCTGCGCCCCGCAGAGGATGCGCAACTTCTTGTTGTATAGCTGCGCCAGTCTGATCATTCCTTCGCGGTATTCCGGCTTCATCGAGACAAACGTCCGATAGGCAGTTTCCAGATATGGAAACAAACGCTCATCTGCGTGTTTCCTCCGTTCGGCTTCCGCTCGAGCCTGGAAGAAAGCTTCGAAGTTGATCAGACCGAAAACCACGACTGACACGGGTTTGCCGCTGTCCAATGCCGCCTTGAGCAATCGTCTTAGCTGCACCTGATAGAATTTCGCGAACGCATCGGACAAATCGTTGAAGGCCTCGGCCGTGCACGAATTCGTTCGCGATTTCCAATCGACGTTGTTGTGACCGATCCAGATCAAAACCATATCCGGAAACGATCCGGCGAGAAGTTCGTCGACCTGGTGCGAAAAGTGCCATCGGTTAAGCGCGCGATCCAGCATCGTGCGGCGGTTGCCGCCATCCACACCTGCCGTCACTGACGCGTGACTTACGGCCTTGATCGGGCCGAGGGCATTCAGCCGCGCGCCGATGCCAAGGCCCGCTTGATCCTGAGTGGGCCCGTCTAGGAACCAGGACTTCTTCCATGCTGTCCACAACCGAATCAGGATAGAAGGCGGCGACGCCAGGTGAAACCCTGTACTGAGACTGTCACCTATCAGTGAAACGGTTCGCAGTGTGGTTTCGTTTCTGTCTCCAGACATCTGTTCCAGTGACGACAGAGCGCCGCTTGCATCGGGATAGACTTGGTGCCGCTGGCGTCTCAAGCAGTGGACGCTCTCGGGATGGAACCGGGCATCTATTATCGTTGACAGCCACATCAGACCCGCCATCAGCGGGAACGTCATTATGGCGATATAGAGCTGAATCCAGTTGCGATTCTCTCCGCCGTACGCAAATTCGAGATGTGAAGACAGGAAGACCGCCAAGGGAACCAGGGGCAAGAGGTAGTACCAGTACAACCATCGATTCGATGCGGTGCGCAAATAGCGGCGGCAGCCGATCGGCAATATCGCAAGCGCACTGGCATGAGCCATCGCAACAGTGTTTCCGAGCAGCAACACCATGAATGCCGCAATGGCGCCGAAACTGAGTTGAATTCCGGTGTAATCGCCGTTTCCGGATTTGTTTTTGTCTACGAAAGTACGAAACCATCCATCTATGAAGCCCGCATCCTCAAATAGCTCCTTCTGGTATTGCGTCGTGGGGCGATGAAGCGCCGTTATTAATTCATAGCCGTGGATTCGACCCCATATGAGGTCACCCAAAGTGAATCCAAAGCCGATCCACAGATAAATCAGAACCGCTGGAACCAGGAAATGAAGCCAACTCAGCGGAATTGAATTGTCGAGGATTGTCAGAGAGTCAGAGCGGCGGACGATGAGCAGTATTGTGACTACTATGATGATCGCGTTTAACTGAAGATTCCAAGTGAACTTGTCCAGGTTGGCTCGATATTTCTTGAGTTGATAGTCGAGCAAGACCTCCAACTCGTGGGCTGACTCGGGACTCGGCACAATGTGCAGGACACGCACTCGATCTTGCGCAGCTGCAGGTTTGCCTTGCCGGATCCAGGCTCCGAGGATGACAATCGCGCTGATCGATGCAGCCAGTGCCACTGGACCGAAGAGATGTCGCAGCGCGTTCGTGCCTGCCGGTGGTCCCACTTGAGCGGCCCGAATTTCAACGCCGCGTGACGCCTCAGGGCGTTCGCTCAACGAGTTGATATCCACCTCAGTGAATCATCGCTCGGCAATTGGCGATCCTTCGATCATCAAGATATCCGTACCAGTTGGGGAAATGTATCTTTGGATCGAGATCTATGGTTACTGAAAGAACCAAACGGCCGTCTGGCGATACCGGCGCCTGTGCGCGAACGCTGACTAGCCCGGGTCGCTTTCAGTCGATTGGTTCTCGGATTCCGCAGCTTGGGGCTATGCCCATGCGCTCGTAGTAGCGCTGATGGTAGTCCTCGGCGGGGTAGAACTTGGTGGCCGGCACGATTTGGGTGACGATTGGGCGCGGTAGTTTGCCTGATTCGTCGAGGCGATGTTTTGATTTCTCCGCGGCTGCGCGTTCGTTCTCGTCGGAATAGAAAATCACGGAGCGGTATTGAGTGCCGATATCGGGGCCCTGCCGGTTCAGCGTGGTCGGGTCGTGAATCTGCCAGAAGACTTCGACCAGTCGCTCGAAGGATACCCGCGCGGGATCGTACTCGACCTGCACGACTTCGGCGTGGCCGGTCTTGCCATTACAGACCGCTCGATAAGTAGGCTTGTCGACGGTGCCACCCGCGTAGCCAACGGTCGCATCAACTACGCCGTCAACGCCGCGAAAAGCGGATTCCACGCCCCAGAAGCATCCTGCGCCGAAGATCGCGATTTTGTTTCCAGCCATTTTCCTAACTAACGATAACCGCGCCCGCGAATCAACAGGCGCCGCTCTTTTATGGGGACGTGCAAGCCGCCAACGTCGTGATTGTTGCCATCGCTCGAACGGCGCGGCGCCCCACCTCTACCAGCCGGTTCGGAGCCGTGCCATTATTCAGGCGCAATGACAAGTATCATAGCGTCGAGATCGATCCGAAACATCGGCGCACTTCTGCTCTGCCTATGGATTTCGATTCCGGCCCGCGCCGGCGCCGAGGAGATCACGGTTGCCGCGGCGGCGGATCTGACCTTTGCATTTCAGGAACGTCGCAGCCCGCTATCAAGCGCAAACCGGAAACACACTCAAGCTTTCATACGGCTCGTCTGGAAATTTTTTCTCGCAGATCAGCAACGGAGCGCCGTTCGATCTGTACTTCTCCGCGGATATCGAGTATCCGCGCAAGCTTGAAGCCGCGGGATTAACGGAACCGGGCAGTACCTATCAATACGCCGTGGGCCGGATCGTGCTGTGGGTGCCGAACGCATCGAAGCTCGATCTAAAGAGGGGCCTTACGGCGCTGCTCGATTCCGATGTCAGAAAGATCGCGATCGCCAATCCTCGCCATGCGCCGTACGGACGCGCCGCGGTGGCGGCGATGAAACACGACGCGGTTTACGATCAGCTCGAGCACAAGTTTGTGCTCGGCGAGGATATCTCGCAGACTGCGCAGTTCGTTCAATCCGGCAACGCCGACGCGGGAATCGTGGCATTGTCGCTCGCGCTCGCGCCGCCGATGGTGAGCAAGGGGCGTTACGTCGAGATTCCTTCCGCGGATTACCCGCCGATCATCCAGGCGTGCGTTGTCTTGAAGTCATCTCATCATAAGGCAGCCGCCGTGCAATTTGTAAACTTTCTGAAGGAAGCCATGATCGTCGCGGTGATGGCGCGCTACGGGTTTTCGCTTCCGTCACCGCCGAACCGAATGTGATGGACTGGGGCGCGATCATTTTGACCGTTCGGCTGGCGATCGTCGTCTGCGCGATCCTGCTCGTGATTGGGATGCCGATTGCGTGGTGGCTCAGCTTCTCGCGCTGGCGATGGAAGTTCTTCGTCGAATCGATCGTCGCTCTGCCGCTGGTGCTGCCGCCGACGGTGCTCGGATTTTACGTGCTGGTCGCGATGGGTTCGAATTCGCCGCTCGGCCGATGGTACAACTCGCTGTCCGGGCATGGGCTGCCATTCACCTTCGCGGGTCTCGCGATCGCGTCCGTGATCTACAGCCTGCCGTTTGCGGTGCAGCCGATGGCGGCGGCGTTTTCGCAAGTCGATCGCAATCTGATCAACGCGTCGTCGATCCTCGGCGCCTCGCGCATACGCACTTTCTTCCGAATCGTGCTGCCGTTGTCGATAACCGGCATCGTCACCGGCGTGGTGCTGAGCTTCGCGCATACGCTCGGTGAATTCGGAGTCGTGCTGATGGTCGGCGGCAACATCCCCGGGGTAACAAGAACCGTGTCGATTGCGATTTACGATCGCGTGCAAGCGCTCGACTACGCGGGTGCAAACCGGATGGCGATGCTGCTGATGGCGTTTTCGTTCGTCACGCTTTCGATCACCTACGCGCTCAATCGCCGCGTCTGGGCGGTCTGGCCGATGCATCGTTAGCGCGCGTTAAGATACATTTGATTTCGGTTTGAACGATGGCTGGCGAGCATAGCGACGACGCGCATCTCTGCGGTCGTCATCTTACGATCCAAGTAGTGCGCAGGCTCTCGAACGGTTTCGCGCTTGACGCGGAATTCGGTGCGGGCCCGGGCTTCACGATGATCCTCGGGCCGTCGGGCGGAGGAAAGACGACCCTGCTGAATTGTATCGCGGGGTTCGAGCGGCCGGACGCCGGCCGGATCGTGGTGGGGGCGCGGGTGCTGTTCGATTCGAGATCGAAGATCGACATGCCGGCGCCGCGCCGTGAAATTGGATACGTGTTTCAGAATCTCGCGCTCTTTCCTCATCTCACCGTCGAACAAAACGTCGAATACGGGATCGTGAACTTGCCCGCACGCGAACGGCGCGAGCGGATGATGACGATGCTCGAGTCGTTTCGCATCGCGCATCTGCTGCGCCGAAAGCCCGGTGAAATTTCAGGCGGCGAACGCCAGCGCACCGCGCTCGCGCGCGCGCTGGTCACCACGCCCGCGTTGCTGATGCTCGACGAACCGCTCGTCGCGCTCGACGCCACGATCAAGTCGAAGATTCTCGACGACCTGCGCAACTGGAACGCGACGCACGAAATTCCGATCCTCTACGTCACCCATTCCCCCGCGGAGGCATTCACTCTCGGCGAGCGCGTCGTGGTGATCGAAGCCGGAAAAATTCTGGCTCAGGGGATGCCCAATGACGTGCTCAAATCGCCGCGCCATGAGACGGTCGCGCAAGTAGTCGGATTCGAAAATGTGTTCGACGCCACGGTGCGATCAATCGCGCAGTCGCGAGGAACGATGCTCTGCCAGTTGGATGGCGGGACCACGGAACTTGAAGTGCCGCTGGGCCGCGCCGAGCGGGGCGCGAGAGTACGGGTCGCGATTCGCGCCGGCGATATCATGGTGGCCGCCGAGCGCCCGCATGGCCTCAGCGCTCGCAACGCATTTCAGGGTCGAGTGGAATCGGTGCGTCGCGCTGGCGTCACGGTCATTCTGATTGTCGACTCCGGCGCGAGGTTCGAGGTTCACCTGACCCCGGGCGCGCTTGACGATTTGGATCTGGTCGAGGGCGCGCAGGTCTGGCTAGTCGTAAAAACCTATTCGTGCAACCTGGTCGAGCGCACCGAGCGCGATTTGGATTGACGGTTTTCACACGTTCACGATTCAGCCCGTTTTTCGTCCTGACCGAAACGTCCCGGAAGTTCATTCACAGTCACAGGTAACCCTTCTTAGGTTACGTTTGGCACAATTTATCTGTTACTTTCTTATAATCACCCAGATCGATTTGATTTAACTTTTTTAATCCAATAGTTCTTTTATTTGTCAGTCAGAGCCCCGAGCCCGCATCGAAGATCCCCGGAGGGGAAGTAAATGAAAAAGTTGCCGCATTTCCAAAGATTACCTGAACGACTGCCGCGCATGGGGCACGCGTCGGAAGAGTCGTGCTGCGATTCCAGCTCAATGTGCTTTCGGTGCTCGATGGTCGCGGTTGCCAGCCATCGGTTCGCAATCTTCCAAAAGAAATTTGGCCGCCTGCCGGGGCCGGATGACGAGTTGTTTTTCGATGAGACGCGGACCCAGCCGATTCGCGCAAGTGACGACGAGATCAAGAGTCAGATTTTTGCCGCGGCGGAGGCGCGTGGCCTGAACTTTTTCATCTTGCTCAGCTACCTGGGCCTGAATTCGACGGCCGGTTACGAGCATCGGCCTCTATAGCGATTTGTGATCGGGGGTTACAGAATGGAAACGAATCTCTCTGCTCTAAAAACGCACGATTGGATTACTAGCGGTCTCGAAACTGTTGCCGGCACGCCGATCATTCAGCATGTTTGTCGCGGGTGCGGGCGCGGTTTTGTCGAGGAGCGTTCGACCGGCGCGCGGTACGCCGTACACGTGTCGATTTTCAAACTTCATCGTCTGTCCGACGATGTTACATCGAGGTGGCTCTTCGAGGAGTGTCCCGCCCAGAGCCTGATGGCGGATGATGCCGATCGGCGCACTCGTTCTATCGAGGGACCGTTCGGATCTGCGCTCGGCGCAACTCTGTCCGTGACCAAAGCGAAAGATCAGCTCGCGGCAGCATGCGCGACTAGTCCGATAACCAATCCCTCGCGACACTTTATTCGGCGCCCTTCGGGCGCGGCGTCATCCAAATCCATCTCAATTGGAGTGCAGCGTGCGGCGCGACAGCTGCCACGGAATAGTGCCGCGGACGATCCGCGCGCGATGATCGCTAAACTGAATCCTGCATCAACAAAGAGCGAGCCTGGTCGCGTCGTATAAGATTGATCAGCTCGGTATCGCTGACGGTCGGACGAAACTGCTAGCTGGTCGAGCGCAAAGAAGGCGCTTGCGGCTGAGCCGATTCCCGTGCCTTGCGAGGCCGCCGAGGTACTTCGCTGAGGGTCAATTTCAGCGCGGTGGTCAGCCGGCGAATGATCGGATCCTGCAACCGCCTGCGGAATCGCGCGTCAAAGTTGAAGAGCGAGCGGAAGCCCTCTACTTCGTAGCCTCGTTCCGAAATCATGCTATCGATCGGCAGGTAACCCACGGGTTGGTCGAGGCATCCCGCAGTCAGCATCGGTTGCGCGCGAAAATATGTTTCCAACAGGCGCCGATATCTGACGACCGGTTCGGCGTTGATTCCGACGATCCGGAATCCACCGCAATCGACCAGGTGCCAGCATAGAGATTGGTTACCGCGGCCGCCGGCGGCGAATTCATTTTCGGGCACGGGAACCCGCTTCAGGGTTATCGAGCTGACTTCCGCGCTGCGGGGTTCCGAGTGCACGGATGCGGCGACCGATTGCGCGAGGCTGTTGGACCACTGCTCCCATTCGCTTTTTTCCGGTTGCCGGAATTGCGGCCCAACCAGCACTCTTCGCGCCATGCCCACAACTCCTCCTGACCTGCCCCAAAACGGCGGACGTACATCGCCGGAGAAACCTTGCAGAAACAGAATCGGAATATCGCCGAACTCCGATCGCAGACGAGCGCGAACTATTCCGGGGTAATCGGCTGACACCTGCAGAAAGCCGGGAAAATCAGTCGGGTGACACGCGTAATTCCAAATCACAGCGCCCGGCTCTCCGCCCGGCTTCGAAAACTTAAGGATGCGCACGCGCTCGTCCCGGTCGCCGGCGGGATTCGGCGCCAAGCCTGAGCCTCTGGCGAGCCCGGACCTCGTCAAACGAAGGCGGACCAGTCGTCTATTCATGGAGTGATCGGCGGTCCCTTCATGGTACTCGCAGATCCACGGTTCGCCTTCGTGCTCGATCGATTTGACCAGCGTCGTGATTTGGCTCGCGACATAATTTACGTAGTCGATGTCGGCCACTCCGAGCAGAGGCATCGACGGCGCAGTCATCGGCGCGAAATGGGTATGCGAAGCGCAGAAGAATAGTTCCTCGCTCTTTTGCGACAGGCCGAGGCTATCGAGCAAGCGCGCTCTCAGGGTCTCGCCCGGATAGAGCAGATCGGTGCTGACTATCGTCACGCTGGACGCGGCGCCCTTGATAAGGAGCACATTGGCCTCGAGGCGGCTGGCGATACCGGTGAACATTTCGGTTCGCTTTTTGTAGCCACCAAGCGTCGTCGGCCGCCGCGGCGTTATATCCACCGTGCCGGACGAAATCAGGAATTTCTGGGCCATTTGATTTTATTTCGCGTCCTCACCGCGCGACCCCCGCGAAGTGCGTCACCTATATTTCGTCAGAGATCCATAATGAGTTTCGCGTGATGTTTCGACGCATCGCATTCAGCGCCAGACTGAATCCAGCATCAACAAACGGCGGACCTGCTGGCGGCGTATAAAAGTGATCAGCTCGGTATCGTTGACGGTCGGACGCCGCTTCAGGTGGCTGTTGAAATATCCGGCCACCATGTAGAGGCCCGACAGTGGGTGCTTGGTCGCAACGCGTAGTGCTCTCGCGAGGAGAAAAATCGGCGAGTAGCCGATGTAGTAAGCGGTCTGGCCCTTGCCGAAGTAGCCTTTCCACGCGCCCGCCACTTCGCCCTGCGGCCGGTGATGGTACGCGCGGATGTGGCGGAAGCTATGGGTCTTGAATCCGCGCATCAATGCACGCATCTCGTCGATCGTGTCCCAACCCTCGCAACCCTCGAGCGGCTCGATCGCCGCGAAGCACTCCGACGAGTACATCTTGGTGGCGCCGCGAGTGTGGAACGCATGAAACTCCGGCACCGCACGCCAGCTGTCGTTGGCCGGCTCGTAGAGCGTAGCGCCGGCGATTCCGAGCTTCGGATTCGCGGCGAATTCTCTGAGCATCAGCTCCACGAACTGCGGCTCGAAACTCAAGTCGGCGTCGAGCCGGAAGACAAAATCGACGTCCTGCCATGCTTCGCGCGGCAGGAACTGCATGATCACCGATTCGCCGCCGGCTTGCCGGGGACGATTTCGCGCGAGATGCACCGGCTCGATCCAGTGGTACTGCCGCGCCGCCCCGTCAAGGATTTGCGCGGTCCTGTCGACCGAGCCGTCGTCAATGACTATCCATCGTTGCGGCAAGCGCGTTTGCGCCGCCATGCTGCTGATCAGCCCGGGAAGGAATTGCTCTTCGTCGCGGGCCGGGGTAATCGCAATGTACCTATTCTTCTCAATCATCTCAGTCACTCTCACATCTCAGGCTTCTCACTCCGAATGCCCGGATCGATCCAACGGACCCATTACCTGCCCCGCCTCAGTTGGGATGCTGGAGTGATGCTTTGGCTTATAGCTGTACGGATATCTGAGCCGGGCGTGGGTGAGGTCGGTGTAACGGACCATGGCTCTAATTCTTTTCGCGAAAAAACTTATGGTGTCGCGGCGAAGCAGATAGCGGAGTCGGCCGTATGCCTGCGCATTGTTCAGCGCGAACAGCGCGCGATGGATCCGCCAATTCGCCAGGTTGCGCACCACGGTATGCTGCGCCGAGCTCGAGAGCGTCTGCAGCCCGTACGGACGGAAGAAACAAAAATGCAGGGCCTGCGAACACATCAAGATGTCGGGCGACTCTGACGAATCGACTTCGCTGAAGGAGTCGGCCGGAATCGAAAACGCCACGGTCTTGTCGAGGTCGGGCAACTTCACCACCACCCCGCGCAGCATCCGAAGTATCGGCGCGGGATACTTTTCACGCAAATGGCGTACCATCTCGTGGAAAGCTTCTTCGATCGGCTGCAGCGGGACCGCCGCCGGCGTGTCGTAGGGAAACTGGTCGATGGTCTCGTAGACCGCGTCGTATTTTTCAAGCGCCTGGGTCGAATCGTAGCTGGTGGATGAATTGTAAGTGTCGCCCGGGAACAGGATCGCCACCCCGAGACCTCGTACGGCGGCATGTTCCCACACGTCGCGCGGACGGTTCGCAAATGCATTCATGTAACGATTGTCGACCAGCGAAAAACGCATCATGCTCGCGAACGGAATCGTGATCCGGGCGCCCAGGTTCGCGTGATTATCGAAAATCTTTTCCAACATCGCCGCCGCGCCGCGGCGCAGATGAGATTCGCGCGGTTGAAGACCATTATAGACCGCCAGCGAAAACTGGCTCAGCACCGTGTCTATCCGCCCCATGTCCGACTTCACACGACGACAATCGGTCGCATTCAGCCGCGAGTCGTTGATGTTGAACAAGCCCCCTTCCGGCTCCATCACGCCCAGGCAGGAATCCAGGGTCCCGGCGCTGTAGGAGTAGACTGACGTGTGCTCGCTGAGAGACTCCATCCGGCGATGCCGCAGCGCCTGGAAGTTCTGGTATCCGCACTTTTTCATCACTTCGAAAAGTTGATCGGCGTGATTGTCCTGGAACAGGACCTTGACCCGGCGTTTGAACTGCGGGGAAAGCGAATTCAGGCTTGGAATGTGGAAGTGATCCGGATGAATGTGCGAAATCCACAGGTAGTCGATCGAATCAAGCATCGCAGGATCAAATGCCGCCGGCGGAAACAGCGACCACGATTCATTGAAGACTTTGCCCGTGAGCCACGGGTCAGTCCAAATTCTGACTCCTTGTGACTCAATTATCACCGAAGCATGCGAAACCAGGGTCACTTTCACGGGTTAAACCCCCGGCGGCCGTGTTCCTCCACGCCGCCCCCTTTCCCATTGGATACAGATGTTATCGGCTCAAGCATGTTGCGAGCGCTCAAGCCCGGTTCCTTGTTCAAAGTTTGCGACACTGACGGCCAGATTGACCTGAAACATCCCGTTTCTCTTACCATTTCTCGCTCACTGGCCCTTGCAAATGGCTTAGGTCCAAAGTAACAGATTTTAGAAGCTAGCACAAGTAACAAAAATCTAGTTAAATTAACGTGAGTTGAGAATTAGTCAATATCGAGAGTGACTTTAAATAGATTGACCTATACTGATTTGCCTTGACTAAACTTTAATGTTACGCTTTTAGGGCAAGCGGCGTGCTCTAGGAACCACACTCAGAGACGCCCAAGCGAGACCTCCAGAATCTGCCGGAGAGTGCTCATGAAAATTCACTTTGTCGGACATGCATGCATCGTCGCGGAATGCGCCGACACGTCGATCCTGATGGATCCCTGGCTATTCGGAAAAATTTTCAACGACTCATGGACTCTGCTGCCGGAACCAAAGTTCGACCAGGCGGTGCTCGACAAGGTCGAGTACATCTGGATCTCGCACGAGCATCCCGATCATTGTCACTTCCCGACCCTCGGATCATTTCCGGCTGACTTCAAAGCGCGGGTGACGATCCTCTTTCAGGATCGCGATTACACAAAGATGTTCGCGGCGTTTCGCAAGCTTGGCTATGAGCGATTTCAGCGGCTGCCGCATCGGATGATCGTATCGCTGAGCAGCAAGCCCGATGCGACGAAAGTATATTGCTATCACGCCGGGATAATGGACTCCGCGCTGGCGGTACTGAGTAAAGGACAAGTCATCTTCAACGCCAACGACGCACGCATCAGCGCCGGCGAATGCAAGGGCATCCTGCACGACATCGGACGCGTCGATGTTCTCCTTAATCAGTTCTCGCTGGCCGCCTACGCCGGCTTTGAGCCGCATGAGAAATTTCTGCCGCAGCGAGCTGCGCAGATTCTCGAAAATGTATCTTCAGTGCATCGCGGCCTGGATGCGAAAGCGACAATCCCGTTTGCGAGCTTCATCTACTTTTCGAGCCTCGACAACAAGTACGTCAATAATTTTGCGAATTCCGCGCGCGACGCCGCCAATTATTTAAGCCGCCAAGGTCAGCGCGCAGTGGTGCTGTATCCGGGGGATATCTACGAAGTTGGCGCCGAACACGATTCGTCGGATGCGCTGACGCGATTCGATCAACTGCCGAGCGTCGATGAGCGCACGTACGATCCGGTCGAGAGCAAATCGATGCCTGAAATTGTTGCCGCTTACGACGGTCTTGCCGCGCAGATGCGCGACAAATACTCGATGCTCCTGCTACGGATGCTCCGTCCAGTGACTATTCAGATACCCGACCTCGACAAGACGGTCAGGTTCAGGTTGGCGGAGGGTTCGCTCGAGGAAATAGACAATTCGACCGAGCCCGACCTGGCGATCAATTCTCAGCCGCTTTGGTTTGGCTTCAAGTTCCCTTTCGGGATACAGACGCTGGGAGTATCGGCGCGGTTCCGGCTGCTGCGCAATTTCAACAACTGGAAATTCCACCGCATCCTGTTCTCGCTCAACAATGGCGGCGTTTATCTGCGCCCCAAGTACCTGCTGACGAATGAGATGCTGGGGTACATCCGCACCCGCCTCGGAGGCGGGTTGCGGCAATCGATTCACTATTACCGGACGTCGCTCTGAACTGATTCTGACTATAGCTATTGACTATCTTCGATCTCCTCCGCGCCCATCATTGAGCGGCGCCGACTGAGTATGCTGCCCCCACCCGGCTGGTGCCGTAGTAGTCATTGGTGACGGTCGAGACCGTGGTCCCGGCGCCTTTTAGCGGCGAGCCGGACTGCAGATGGAAATCCCCGCCGCCGCCGGTCGCGTCGCCGAAGTTGACGAACAACGGATCGAGGCTCAGGTACGGCTCGACGTTCGGATAGGTGCCGACGCTGACGCCGCCCGGCATGTAGAAGTCATTATTATTGAATGTTGAATTCTGACAGCCTGAAGTGTACGAATCACCACCATCGCCAACATCGTAGAAAATGTTGTTCATGATCTGGTCCGCTGATGTACGAGCGCCATTACAAACTAATCCTTCCTGCGCTATATGAACAAAAGTATTGTTATAAGCGTTTACTGGACCAACGCCACCTTCAATATCTATTCCCTGTCCTGAATTGGAGAGTATGTTGTTTTGAAAGGTTAAGTTAGTTACTGCGCCTTCATTAACCCCAATGTTTGCAAGCGTTGTAGAATTTATATTTGCAAGCTGAAATTGATTAGTTCCTGGCCAGCGACAAAGGTTGCGATCAAATAGAATATCGCTCACCGTCATTGCAGAGTTCCCCCAAGTTTGGAAGCAATCGGTGTGAGGATTGGGATTGGTAGGATGCGGATCGCCTGGCATATCGTGGTAAATGTCGTGTGCGTAGTTAGAACGGAACTCATTATGTTGGCCGAAGAAGCGGAACGCGTCCGCATCGGCGCCGCCGGCAATCGTGCACACCGAGTAAATTCCACCCGCATTCATCGCATACTGCTGAGTGTCCCAGACTTCGTTGCCCTCGATCAGATCGTACACGCCATCGGCCTGCACACCTGCCATCTCGGCCCGCCAGATGCGGTTGTTCAGCACCGAGATGTGCGAGACCCCTGACTCCATGAAAATGCCCTCGTGGCAGAGTTCATGGATATAGGTGTTCTGAATCGTGTCATACGAGGCCGAACCGTCTACGTGGATCCCGTACCCTTCGCTGCCATTGGTCTGGGTCGAGATGTCAAAGCCGTCCAGAACCCAGTTGCTGCCTGTGAGATCGAAGCCGAGGAGTTGGGCATCCGCACCGCTTGCGACCTGCAAGGTGATCGGACTGGACGACGTGCCGGAGCGCGAGATCGAGACGCGCTCGCCGTAGTTGCCTGCCGATACGATCGCAGTCTGTCCCGCCAGCAGCGTGTCCGCTGCCTTCTGAATCGTGCGCCATGGTGAGCCCGAACTGCCAGACGCCGAGTCGCTACCGGTTGGCGATACGTAGAACGTCGAGCCGTTGGGCGTCGACGTGGCCGTCGGGGTCGGCTGGACCGACGAAGTCGATGTGGAGGTCGCCGTTGGCGTCGCGGTTGATGTCGGCGTGGCCGTGGCGCCCGGCTGCACGTTCAACGCTTCGGACGCGCTGCCAAGCTGGACCGAACCCGGATTGGTGCTCTGGCTGGTCACTTGGATGGTATGCATTCCATTGGCGTAGTTCGTACTCGTGAACATGATCTGTCCGACCGGAAAATCGGCAACATGCGCACCGTCGACGTAGAGCGATTCAAACCAGGCGCTTGAGCAAGTGTCGTTGGTGTTGATGGCCACGATGCCATTGACGGTCGCGCTGGGAGCCGGTGCCGTGATGCTGACGCATCCGCCCGGCGTTGACGTCGCAGTCGGGGTCGGGCTCGCCGTTCGTGTCCCAGTCGCAGTCGCCGTTCGTGTCGCAGTGGCACTCGCGGTCGTCGTCGCGGTGACAGTTGGAGTCCTCGTCCGTGTCGAGGTGGCAGTCGCGGTCGGTGTGGGGTTGGTCGTGGCAGTGGCAGTAACAGTCGGCGTGGTGGTCGGAGTGGGGGTTGGAGTCGGTTTATGCTTGTTCGCAATCCTGATTCGCTCGGAGACAGTGCGCAGCAACTGATTGGATGAAGTATAGGCGCTGGCCGCGATGGTATGCATACCGTTCGCAACCGTCGCCGAATCCCACGTGTAGCTGGTGGACGAAGTCGACGCCAACAGGTTGCCGTCAAGCAGGAAAACTACCCGAGCGACCTGCGGCTTGATCCGAACCAATGTCGTCACCATGTCGGAGACGACCGCGTCCGGGGCCGGCGCATTAATGTGGATGGGACCCGCCGCGTAAGCCTGGCCGTGACCGAGCAGCATAAGAAACAGTCCGACCGTCGCGACAAGCGGCAGCCCGCGCAGGCCCAAGGCCTTTTCCGTTGCCATTTTTTCTCCCCCAAGCCCGGCACCACGACCACTAAAGGCAACACGCGGTGCCTGGCTTAAAAAACCCAATTCCCCGGCAATCTACAGCCAGCGCCTACTATCGGACCTCGTTCCAGCCTGGTTCTGACTATCGTTATTGACTATCTAAATGTCTCCACAGTGACATTTGTTGGGGGCGCTGACTGAGTATCCAGTCGCCCCCAACTGTTTCGTTTTCGCCGACTACTGCAGACCGCCCGGCCACGGTGCGGTTGCCAACCTGTTCAGGAACTCGTTCAGATAGCTGTCGGCTGTGCCGTTGAACCAGTCGCCGGAAAAGTGGGTGTCGATGCATCCGTACGAAAGGTACTGAAGGTTGGTCCAGCCTGTGACTGCCGATGCTCCGTTCGGATTGTTGCGGGCGGCATTGACGGCATTCTGATAGTCAGTGCCCTGCGCGGATGACTGGCTATTGTAGTAGCTATATTGATCGCCGTTGACGCAACCGCGCATCTCCGCGTAGCGAAAATCGAGCCCGAAAGGCGTGGACTCCTCCATCATCGGCCACGTCATCCACTCGTAGTACACCTTGGTCTGAACGATGCTCCACGAATCCCAGTGATCGGTTGGGCCGCCGGGATTTCCAAATCCGTTGAAGGCGCTGAATACGCCTCCCGGCGATATCGAAGTGACCGCCAGGCCTGACGGATCGCCGCTCGGGCTGTCCATATCGCCGCCTTCCTGACAGTCGGAGCCGCCATGCGCCGCGGAGCAGTCCTGATGCCAATCGGATTCGATCCACGCCTGCGAGCGCACGTAGTCTTCGTCGATACCCCACTTGCAGGCGGTGATTCGGATGAGGTCATCTGTGGAGCCCGAATAGTTTCCGTCGACGTTGGCAAAATCCGCATGCGGCAATTCGTTGCAGCACGGCGCGTTGGCGTAGAAGTACGCCGGCACACCGCCGGATGGAGGCAGATTCGAGTTAAAGCCGGTGCCGTCGTCCTGGTTCCACGGCGCGTTCTCCGGAATAGGCGACGCGTTCACCGCGCTGACGCAAGCCGCTTCGCTCGGCAGAGACGCTCCGGGTCCCATCATTGAGTAATGGCCCCCTCCCGGCGTCGGCGTCGCGCTCGGCTTCGTGGTAGGCGTCGCGGTGGCTGTCTTGGTCGCCGAACCCGCCTGCACGTTCAACGCTTCGGACGCGCTGCCAAGCTGGACCGAACCCGGATTGGTGCTCTGGCTGGTCACCTGGATGGTGTGCATCCCGTTGGCGTAGCTAGTGCTCGTGAACATGATCTGTCCGACCGGAAAGTCGGAAACATGCGCGCCGTCGACGTAGAGCGATTCAAACCAGGCGCCTGAGCAAGTGTCGTTAGTGTTGATGGCCACGATGCCATTGACGGTCGCGCTGGGAGCCGGTGCCGTGATGCTGACGCATCCGCCCGGCGTTGACGTCGCAGTCGGGGTCGCGTGCAGGGTGGACGTCGCAGTCGGTGTCGCGCCGAGAGTCGGAGTCGCCGTTCGTGTCGCAGTCGGCGTCGGAGCGGTGGTTGGGGTGCCCGTGTGTGTAGCGGTCACGGTCGGCGTCGGGCCGATCGTGGGCGTCGATGAAGCCGTCGGAGTTGCGGTTACGCCCGAGTTGTTGACCGTCACGTTGATGGTCGCATTGCCGATCGAAGTTGTCCCGTTGTACGCGTAACCATCCACGCGCAAGGTATGCGATCCGTTGCCGACCGTGGTCGTGTCCCAGGGCAAATTGTTGTATCCGGAAACCACCGGTGCACCGTCGACGGACAATTCGGTCCACCAAACCGCGCCAGGGTTGGTTTGCGATGGTGGGCTCGAGAATGACAGCGCGACGCTTATCGATCCGCTGAGCGTCTGCCCGCTGGTCGGAGACACGAACGAAAGCACCGGGGTGGCCGTCGGCGTGGAGGTTGGCGTCGGAGTACGAGTCGGCGGAGGAGGTTTTTTGTTCGCAACTCTGATTTGCTCGGTGACCGTCTTCAGCAACTGGTTGGATGAAGAGTAGGCGCTGGCGGCGATGGTATGCATCCCGTTCGCAACCGTCGCCGAATTCCAGGTGAAGCTGGTTGAGGTAGTGGTCGACAGCGGGTTGCCATCGAGCATGAAAACTATCTTGGCGACCTTCGGCTTGACCCGAACCAGCGTGGTCACCAAGTCGGAGACGACCGAGTCGGGTGCCGGTTTGTTAATGTGGATGGGACTCGCAGCGTATGCCCGGCTGTGACCGAGCAGGATCAGAAGAAATCCGATCGCCGCGACAAGGATTAGCCTGCGCAGGCCCAAGGCCTTTTCTGTTGCCATTTTTCTCCCCCAAGCCCGACGCCACGATCACTAAAGGCAACACGTGGCGCCTGACTTAAAAACGCTTTGGTGCAATGTGGGATCGGTACCTGCGATGGACAGCACTCCATCGCAAGTTACCGATACATCAGTGTCGCACTCCTTTTCCCCTGAGCGCGGGGCATTTGCCGGCGCGCTCCGTTTGTTTCCGTCCGCGCCGGAACGACAGCAACGCTCCGGCTGGAGCTTTGAATTGGTCCGCACCGGAGCGACAGCAACGCTCCGATGCGAACCCGATCAACCTAAAGCGACGCGAGAATCCAACAAGTCTGCGGAGCACGAAATGTGCCGTTGCGCGTTGTAGTGATTCGCTACAACTCACTAAGACAACTGGTTCCTTGTTTGCGGAAGGTGCAACAAACTGTCGCAGAGAGGCTACGCCCCTGACACATGAGGGATCGCGCAACCGGTCTGCCCGTCCACGGCCGACTGCGCGCGACGGTGTCCCCATAGTGACAATCATCGCGCGGCACCCACTGAGTACGCCGCACCGGCGCGGCTGGTTCCGTAGTAGTCATCGGTAACCTGGGGAAGCGTTACCCCGGAGCGCTTGAGCGGCGAGCTTTCCTGGAGATGCAGATCGGCGCCGGCACCGGTCGAGTCGCCGGGGTTGGCGAACCTCGGATCGACGCTTGTATAGGGCTCCACGCTCGGATAAGTGCCAACGCTGGCACCGCCCGGCATGTAGAAGACGTTGCTCCGGAAGAGCGGGCTGCCGCTCGGAACCGACGCGTAAGCATCGCCGCCAGCGCCGACGTCATAGAAAATATTGTTGATGATCTCGTCGGCAGGAGATCTCGTGTCGTTGAAGATCAGCGCTTCTTCCACGATGTGGTCCCAGGTGTTGTTGTAGATCTTCAGCGCCTCGACCTTATTCCCGACGACAATCCCCTGCCGCATATTCGACAGTTGGTTGTTCTGGAAGGTCACTGTTCCCACCGGCCCGTCGATTCCCTCGATCATCGCGGTCGACGCGTCCACCTTGGTCGACGCGACCGGCCAGCGGCAGACGTTTCGCTCGATGAGGATGTCGTCCACCTTCATCGCGGTGCTGCCCCAGGTCTGAAAGCAGTCGGTATGCGGATCGGGGTTGGTCGGCAACGCGGTGTAGACGTCGTGCGCGTAGTTGGATCGGAACACGTTATGCTGCCCGAAGAAGCGGAACGCGTCCGCGTCGGCGCCGTCGGGCGTTACGCATCCCGAATAGATTCCACCGGCCCGGACCGGCTCCTGCTGAGTTCCCCAGACTTCGTTGCCTTCGATCAGGTCGTCGGTGCCGTCGACCTGCGCACCCGCCATCTCGGCCCGCCAGATGCGGTTGTTGAGAACCGAAATGTACGAGACTCCCGACTCCATGAAAATCCCCTCGCGGCAAAGTTCATGGATGTAGTTGTTCTGAATAATGTCGTGCGAGGCCGAACCGGACACGTGGATCCCATAGCCCTGGCGCCCGTTCCTGCGGGTGGAGATATCAAACCCGCTCAGCACCCAGTTGCTTCCGGTAAGATCGAAGCCCAGGAGCTGAACGTCCGCACCGCTCGCGGCTCGTAATGTGATCCGAGCCGTCCGCGTCCCCGAATGCGAAATCTCCACCCGCTCGCCGTAGTTGCCGGCCGCTACTATCGCGGTCTGCCCGGGCTGCAACGTGTCGGCCGCTTTTTGAATCGTCCGCCACGGAGAACCCGAGCTACCCGCCCCCGAATCTCTGCCATCAAGAGATACGAAAAAGGTCGCGCCATTCGATGTTGAAACGTAAGTCAGCGTTGGAACGATCGCCTGCGCTCCCCCAATGAGCGAGTTCAAGCCATCGTAACCAAGCAACACAAGTACGATTGCGGGTACCGTTGTAACCGGAATCTGCCATCGCGACCGATCTGCCATACCAGAGCTACTCCCCAGCTCTCGCCCTACACACGCCGGCACCGGTCAACAGGTCAACGCGCTAAGGACACAATCCGCAGTCGAATTCTCGAAATGTCTTGGGTGAAGTAGGTACACAAGGGGAAGGGTGGATTTCAATTAATCCTGTACCTAAAAATTAAGAAAAGCTAGAAAGTGTCGCCGCGTTGACACTCAACGATATTGACTGGATTGGCGATCGGGCTTTCTATCGAGCAATCGAAACGCGGCGTAGCTAATGGTACGACGGAGCGCGTCGCCATGGCTCAGGGCTTCAGCGCCCTGCCGGCGATACCCGCGAGGACGCGCTGATGTTCGCGAATCCAGCTATTGGGGTGATCGATCGCGAGGATCCTTACGACTCGGTGGCGCGGATTGGTGCTAACTATATGTCATAGAATTATGACTGAATGTTGTGAATCGCAGTTGACGGAAGATCCTCGATAGGCACTTTTCCTCGGGTCTCGATAGCGCGCCCTTCGCTCCGGCGCGAGTTCCGGTCCGGTTCCATCGCGGCAAGGTCGCGCACGAATTGCCGGTGGCATCGCGAGAAGAACTGCCGCAGCGATAAACCGCCGCGGCGCAACGTCATCTGATGAGACGCGCCGACTACGATGACGGTCGGATAGAAGAGCGCGCGGTGAAAAAAGCGGGTCGCCCACATGCCCGACGCATTCCGCCCGGCCCGGATGCGCGCCAGTTGCTCGGTTTGGAACTCCACGTGCGCAATTTCCTCACGATAAATCTGCTTGCAAATTTCGCGCAGGACGATCGACGCGGTCGCCTCGCTCAATGCCGGATAGTAAATCTTCGCGATGATCTCGGCCGTCACCAGGACACTGATCGAGATCTCCAGCGTGCCGAACATATTTCGCACCCGTCGGAAAACTCCGTCGGTGCAGCCGCCTTTGACGCGCGCAATTCCATTGACCTCCATGAAGCGGCCCAGCACACCGGCGTGGCGCTGTTCTTCGACGATCAGCATCCTGATCGCCTCCGGGTAGGCGATGTCGCCGGTGCGGGCGGCCCACTCTTTCGCGTAGCGCATCAGATGCCGACCCTCCGAGTTCTCTCCGAGCTGGAACATCTGGATTGAATGAGAGATCGCAGCCCGTTCCTCATCGCTCAAATCGGGACCGATATGCCATGGGATGCGCATCGCAACCGAACCGTTCCAGCGAAAGTGATCCACCCAATCCTGCGTTGATCGATTCATGATTCTCCTGGCGCGAAGGCCGCGTTGGGTTTGGAAATTATGAGGGTTCCGAAGCGCCGCTCGCGGCGATGAAACTCTTCAACCGCCGACTTGAGCTCGTTGGCTCCGAACTCGGGCCACATCAGATCGCTGAAAAGCAGTTCCGCGTACGCCGATTCCCACAGCATGAAATCGGAAAGCCGCTGCTCGCCACCGGTTCGGATAAGCAGGTCAACCTCGCTATCGAGCGGCGGACGGGTATCGGCGATTGCAGGCGGCTCGACCAGGAAGCGCGCGAAATCCTCGCGCGACCAGAGTCGCCCCGCGGGCAGCCTCGATGCGGCCCGCAGTATGGAATCCCGCGAGGAGTAGTCGATTGCGACTCGCACCGTAAGGCGTCGGCCGTGCGCAGTCGCGCGTTCGATTCGACGGATCTCCGCGCGGATGGACGCCGGCAAGCGGTCGCGGCGGCCGATCACGACCACGCGCGAGCCACTCTCGATGAAGCGGCGCGTGTCGCTGCGGAGGTAGCCGCGAAGCATCCACATCAGCGACTTGACCTCGTCCCGAGGTCGCAGCCAGTTGTCGGAGGAAAAGGCGAACAGGGTGAGCGTTTTGATACCGAAGTCGAACGCCGCCTCGACCGCTGCGCGCACCGCCTGGATGCCTGCGCGATGGCCAGCGGAGCGCGGCAGACGGCGGCTGGTGGCCCAGCGTCCGTTGCCATCCATGATAATTGCGACGTGAAGGTTAGCATTGCATTGTAGAGTACTTGGCATCGTAGAGTAACCAATTAAAAAAATCTCAGGTCGGCGCTAGGCGCTCCGCTACGCCACGCGGCTGTTCGTTCAACCCCGCCGCCGCATCGCGCACCACTTGCTCGAGAACTTCGAGGTATTCGAGGTAGCGTGCGCGTCCCAGCGCGGTGATCCGGCATGCCGTCTGCGGCCGATTCTTTTCAAAGCCCTTGGATACCGCGATCAATTTCGCCTCCTGAAGAACCTGAAGATGGCGGCTCAGGTTACCGTCGCTGAGCGCGCAGAGCCGCTTCAAATCGGCAAACAAAAGACCGTGCTTGTTGGCGATTAGAGACGTCAGAATGCTGAGCCGGGCCCGCTCGTGGATCACGCGGTCGAGACCTTCGTATGAAAAGCGGCCCGCGCGCGGCTTGTCTTTACTCGGTTGAGCCATCGATACCTGTTTCACTCCATTGCAGAATCGACGCGGCCAGCAACTGGCCGACGCCGAATGGAATTCCCATCATCCACGGCGACAGCGTGCGCTCGGCCGCAGCCCATGAGAGGCAAACAAGGCCGGCGACAAGATACCAGGCCGCGACCGCGAACACCGCTCGCGGCAGAAATCGCGCTGAGGCGAATACGCCAAGGCTGAAGATGATCTGCCACAGGCCGGGAAGCATCCAGACGGCTTCAGGAGCGACCCTGATTAGCACGGCCATTATCAGGACCCCGGCCATTAGCGATGGAACGAGCTGCTCAACGGCGTGAAAGATCATCTCCTGGGCGAGACCCGAATGGATCGTTCGCGACCGAGTCACCATTTCGAACCCAATAAGGCCGGTCGCGATCGCGGCGGTCGAGATCCATACGGCCAGGTAGATCCGTACGTCATGCGCCGCGACGGTGAAGAATCGGGCCTGGACCACGGCAGCCGCGATCGCGACGAGACTGGTCATCGCGACAGTCACGGGTCCATAGCCGCGAAACTCCGCGGTACGTACGATCTGCGCGCGAATCGCCGAGATCTCGGTGAGCGCTTCGTTCAGGTCTTTCATATAGTCGGCGATTCCAGGAGCCCATTCGGCAAATAGCTTTGCAATGCAAAGTACATTGCGCGCCAAGGTTCTGTCAAGCGATCCCGCGGTTGCAGTATTTCCACGCGGATCGCGGCAACAAACTTTTTAGAGATGCATCTCGCGTCTTGAATGCGACGAGAGGTCGTGCGGTTTGGCAACCGAATGCTTGTGCGGCGCGCTGTAGTAATGGACATCGGGATCGCCGACCAACGCGAATAGCTTGTCCGGAACCAGAACGATCTGCCGGCTCAGATTGATCACCGCTCCCATGCGCACCAGTTCGCCCAGGTATGCGTTGACCTTTTGCCGCGATGCGCCCAGCAGGTTGGCCAGGTCCTTCTGAGTCATCGGCAAATTCAGAATGAGGCCTCTCGAGTCACGCACGCCGAACTTTGCGCCCATCTCGATCAGCGCAATGACTAGACGATCGCGCGGCGCCATGTGAAACATCTTGATGTATCGCATGAGCGTTTCGGCCGACCATCCAACCGTCATTTCCATCGCTGATTTGAACGCTCCCAGCCCGACGCCGAGAACTATCTCCACCAGCCTCTTCGAATCGATCGTCGCTACCAGGCTGCTGGTGAATGCGCAGCCTTTCAGGCCTTGCGCCATCTCGGGTAGCAGCGTGGAAACCGCGTACATTTCTCCCGGCGCGAGCATCGTGACCAGCACCTGATGGCGGCTGTCGTGCTGCCAGGTGATCGCGATCGCTCCCTTCAAAACCACCAGTACGTCCGTCGATGACTGGGTGTCGACGCGAATGCGATCGCCTCGTTTGAATCGCACCAACGACATCTCGCCGGCCAGCCGTTTGAGTTTTTCGGATTCGAGGGTCGGAAAGAGCTTCAAAAGGGCCTGAATTTCCAAGGGCTTTTCCACCGGCGGACTGGCGGAAGCATCCAAAATTCGCTTTCTTGGGCGTCTGAGCCGCTTCATGATAGCTTCAGGGGTCGAAAACCCCTTGCTGTACCTTATTATACCATGGTGACTTCATTACTGTCCATGATTCTTAGTACTATTTGATGATATTTGAAGCATATAATCCTTATATGTATAGTTTTTTTAGATCGGGAGATTAACGTTCCCCTTCCACGAACAGGGTCTCCTCGGACAACCGGTCGAGCTGCTCGAGGTCAGGGACCCTGCCCTCCCGAAACTTGCAACGTCGGACGTTCCGCGCTCCGGCTTCTTCCATAAGAACCTTCAAGAGCGTGAAATCGTACTGATAGTAGCGCCTGCTCAAGTTGCTCCTTGGACTCCGCAAATAGAAAAAATATCCCAGTGCCTGCTCGCGTCTCCCTTCCAGATATAGCCGGACGATAAGTTCGAGATCTGGCACCGCAATTCTCATGGTGCCGCCTGGCTTGAGCACCCGGATTGCCTCCCGAAGAAGTTTCAAAGCGTCGTCACGATAGAGGTGATGCAACATGTGGGAGGCATAAATGAAATCAACCGAAGAATCTCGAAGCGGGATTCCATATTTCAAATTGTGGAAAATAAACCGATTATCCCGCAGCAAGGCGACGAATTCATCGCGCGAGTGCGTGTTCCGGACGTTCGCCAGCGGATAGGTCCAGCGCAGCGCGAAACGCGGGAGCCTCGCGAACACGGTTTTTACGCTGGCATCCAGGTTGATCCATCCCGGAGCCACGAAGAGTCCGCTGCCCAGGTTCACCTTGACCAGTTGTGCCGATGGTTCGATTCGCTGGCGTTTGTTCAGCCAACCGAAAAGCCGTTCGATCTCATCGATGGCCCGTCGTTTCAGGTGGCCGCGGAGTCTATTCCCATGTTCATCGTCTGGTCCATGATCAGACGGCGCTCTCGATATTCCCTCGAACATCGTTAGTTCCCTGACTCTACTTGGACGAACAACCCTTAACGGAATTGCCGTATCAGGCTCAATCCGGTAATCCCGTAAATTTTTCACCTCTTTAGACTCCAACAGCATCGACAAACCTCCCGAATTGGCGCCGACCGGGCATTTCCTTCCCAATGCCCACAATCCTTATCAAATTGCCGTCCTTAATCGGGGCGAAAGGAAGCGGTTGACTGGCATGATGGTTGCTCGATTAGGGCTCGATGCGACCTTGCTGAGGGGTTTAACTATGAACAGCCGCACCAAATTCGTAGCACCAGAAGTCATGGAACCGTCCTTGGAACCTGAAGACAGTTGCGTACGCGTCGAATTGATCGAAGATCCGGTGACAATCGCCGAGTGCTGGTTCAAGATTCGATCCGAAGGTGGCTTGCTCGTTTGTCATCGGTGCGCGGATCTCAATTCGTGGGTGGTAGCAATTCTTGCCATGAGCGATGATCCGGAAGAGTGCTACGCGCTTTGCGGCAAATGCCTTCGAGACCTGCCCGCGGAAGTCGAAGCCTGATCTGCCAGTTCCCTCCGGACTCAGATAATTTCCGATACAGGGCCCTTCACAACCGACGATACCGGTGCCTGATCCGAACGCCCTATTCCTGCAGGGGCCGTGTTGCGTCTCGTCGACTCCGAGCAAACCTTCCAGTGACATTTGATGCGTCTTCACTGGCCCTCAATCCCCCGCCAGGTCGAATGCCCGTGAAGCTCTCCGCCAGAAAAGATTTTCCGGATTGACCTTCGTGAGCCGGCTGGTCAGCGCCCTGCCCGCCCACAGACCAGGCTTGATCAGCGGATTGAAAACCAGCCGCTCTTTAAACGGATGGATGTCGAAGCCCATGCTGGTCTTGAAATGGTAAAGACCCTCTTTCGCGGCCAGCGCGATCTGTCCGTTGGAAACCCAGCCGACTTCGGGACGTGCGAGCGCCGCTTTCATCACGGTGAACAGCAAGGCGTTGTTGGAATAGTGCTTGAGCAGGGCCGACGCGCTCTTTTGCAGGTGAAGGTAGTAACAATCCTCGGCCATCATCGCGACGATAAACGCGGCCAGCTCACCGTCAACGAACGCGGCCCAAGCCTCCAGCCCGGGCGTTCGGCGTGAGAGTTCGCAAAACGATCTCCAATGCGACTCGCTGCGCATCGGCTGTTTTCCGGTCTGGCGCAGGTTGGTTTCCTGGATTAGCGGGTAAGCCTTGTTCGCGAGATCATTGAAATCGACCTGTTCGACGATGTTGCGCGCAAGTCCACGCCGGGTATGGCTGCGAGCATTGGCGGTAAGCGACGCGAAGTCGTAATTCCGGTCCGCGCAAACGTAAATCCCGCCGTCCGGGGTCGATTCGCCGGCGGTTTCCGGATAACGAATTGCCAATGCGGTCCCGCGGAACATCACCTTGGCGAGTTCGGACTGCGAGGGGTCGACGTTGCGATGAATCGGCAGGTTCTTGTAGAGGAAGCGCTGCGAGCTGTACCAGAAACAGCTCCGGGTCTGGACGATCTTGTGCCCCAGCGCTCGAAAGAATTCGGCCATTTCGTGTTCACGCATTTTATTTGTTTTCAGTCAGCGCCGACTATTTCTCGGGCTTGGCTAGAACCTCCCCATTCTGGGCGCGCATCAGCAGCGCCTCTCCATAGCTGATAAAGCGTTTCAACCGCTCACCAATCGCCTCAATCGTGCGATGACGAATCGCGGCTGCACGACTCGCTTCGAGCATCCACTTGAAATCCTCCAGCGTATGCTCAGCCATCGGTCCCATCCGCGGCATGATCCGATGCTCCCGATTGGCAATCCTGAAGTCCGAGGTCATCACCCGGCGATAGCCGGCGGCCCACGCGGCTTTCAGCACCGCATCGTTGTAATGGCCGAACGGAAGCGCAAGCCCTGCGATTGGCTGCTGGAGCAAGTCTTCCAGTCTGTGCTTCGATTCGAGGATTTCGTTCGACGCTTGCGCCGGACTTATCTTGCTGAGCGGGACGTGGGTCAGTCCATGCGAACCGATTTCGAATCCTTGCTCACGCAACGCGAGCACTTGTTCTCGACTCAGATAGCCGGGCTGTCCGAGGTAGGACCATACGACAAAAAAGATTGCGTGCAGATTTCGCCGCGCGAGCTCGGGCGCGGCGATGGTGAAGTCGCTTTCATGGCCGTCATCGAAGGTGATCAACAGCGGCTTCGGCGCATCAACCGGATGCTCGAGGTCGGCGAGCTTGATGGTGTGAAACGCGCCACTGACGATCGCATCGAGTTGCGCGCGGAAGTCACGATCCTTTACAGCGTGCTCGATGCTCGACGTCCTGGGGATCGCACCGTCCGCGCCCGACCAGATCGCGTGATACATCAGTATCGGAAGATTATTAGTCCTCTGCCTCATGTCGCCCACATCCGTTAACCTACTCGCCGCAGCAGCGGTGTCGCCGGGTTGATCGGCTCTGCCGGCTGGAGCGCCGCGGGACGGCGGCGCAAGTTCGCGAGTCGTTGCCTTTCCGCCAGCGCCCAACCAAGCGTCGCGATCGTCCCTACTGCATAACGGCAGTCGCCGGTGGCCTCAGTGAAATCTAGAATCAGGATCGGAATGACAACGAGAAACAAGAGCGGTTTCAGATTCCACGGATCGTCCTTGCGCCGGAGCAGCGCGAGCCACGGACGGATGATGAAAAATACCCAAAATATCAGCGCCGGGACGCCGAGGCTGACCGCCTTCGACAGATAATCACTGTGGATGGAACTGCGCGGGCCTTCCTCCCACGGTCCCCACCAGATCGGAAAGTCGTGGGCCTTCATGATTTCGCCTTCGACCTCGAAGCCATATCCGATCAGCGGACGTTGCTCGATTTTCTCGATCGCAAACTTCCAGATGTCGGTGCGTCCGGTGAGACTGGTAACGTCGCCACGACTGAGATACTCGGGATTGAGCTGACTAATTAGGCCGAAGCCCACCACTCCGAGCGCGAGAATGATCGGCACCGCGCGGAACCGGTATCTCCAAATCAAATAGAGGAGCCCGCCGAGTCCGAAACCGATGAATGGCGATCGCGAATCGGCCAGCATCGCGAGCGTGACCGCCAGCATTATCTCCGCGGCGAGCAGCGCCCGTTTCCATCCGCTGGCCGAGTTCCACATGACCGCCGCCACGCCCATGGTGGGGAGTGCGATTTCGCCAATCAGATTCGGAGAACCGTAGATGCCGCGCAGGCGAACAATGCCGGTCATGTCTTCCACGTCCCAGATCAGATCGTAAGACATGGTCAGCGAGCAGATCAGTATCACCAGCCAGACGATTCCGGTTCCGATCAGATACCAATTGAGTAGCTTCTCGATATCTTCGCGATTAGCTACTGCTTGGGCAATTCTGACTATCGTCATGAACATCAGAATTGCAGCTGCAATCCTGGCGGTCGAATAGCCAGGCAATAGTGAATAGGAAATACTTATAACGCCAAAACCAAGATAGATCAGGTAATCAAGGAATCCGCCCCGCCATATCTCTTTGTCATGGAGCGCCTTCCACACGGAGGCTCCGCAAAATGCAACCAGCAATGGATAACGGACCAGGTAGAGCTGATCGGGTGTGAGCGGGATAAAGTTTGCCCCGCTCAGCTCTTCAATAACCAGGAGCGAGCAAAGCAGGTAGCCAGTGTTGCCCTGCACCATCTGGGCCGCCCAAATGACCGCGACTCCGCCGGCAAGGACCACCGCGCCGGCCGCGAGGCTCGGATAGTTGAGCATCAGCAAGCCGAGCAGGCCAAGCCCCGCCACACCGGCCAGCATCGCGGCGGCCGGCGGTTTGGATACTCTGGCTGTCTGCACGAGTTCCATTTTCACTTCTTGGCTGCCGTCAGCGACGCAGCTGAGCCTGCGACTCCGTTTTGTGTCCGTTGGCGGCAGCGCCCGGCTTGAGTTCGGGCGTGAGGGCCATCTTGGCTTCGTTGGCCAACTCGCCCGCGCGCATCCGGTTGGATTCGAGGACCGCCTCGAGCAGTGGCGACGACGCAATCGTGCGCAGCAATTGTATATTTGGAATCACACAGTGACCGCCGATGAAGCCCGGGTAGTATTTCGTGGGCGGCAGAAAATCGACTTCCTCGAACAGGTCCAGCGCTTCCACATAGTCAGCATCGACCCGATTAGCGTAACGGTTGAGCTCCTGTGCGAAGGCGATCAGCACGCCGAAGTAGGTAGTCTCACCGAGCTTGGCAAGCTCGAGAGTCTCCAACTTGCTAATGCACTGAGTAGTCATTCCGGCTTCGCGAAAATGCTCGACAGCTCGATTCGTGGTCTCATCATCGGTGCCAGCGACGAACTTGCGGTACTTCAGCAGGTCCTGCGCCATTCGGATGTGTTTGCCGCGCACCGGACTATAGGCAACCGGCGCCGACGCTTTTTCAGCTATCGACCGGCTGGTTCCGGGAACTACAGTGCTGTTGATGATAGTCAGTTCCGGCTTGAACCGCTTGATATAGGAAAGCGCGATAGCTTCGAAAGCATCCTGCCGGGTGAATGGAAAACACAGATGCATCACGCTGATCGGTTCGTCGAACTCGCGTCTTTCGATGTCGTGCTCGAGGATGCGCCGGCCGTCGCCCTTCAGCACTTGCGACAAGGCGCTTCCGACTTCGCCCAAGCCTACTACCAATGGTATTGCGCTGCGCACTTGATAACTCCTCCTAAACGTTGAGTAGCGAATCGACCGCATTGCAGAAGCGCTGGCTATGGACGGGCCAGCTGAAGCTCTTAACCACTTTTGCCGCGGAATTCGAAAGGCTATCTCGTAGCGCCGGATCGAGGTACAAATCCTCGATCGCGTGCGCCAGTTGCGATGCGTTGTTCGGAGAAAAATAACGCACCGATCTTTCGTCGAAGTAATGCTCGACGGTTCGTAAACGAGCACATATCACCGGGATTCCGACCGCCACATATTCAAGCAGCTTGACCGGCAGCATCAGATGCGTCGCGCTCGAGGCATGGTTGGGAACCAGTCCGACGTGAGCCTCGCCGATTTTGCAGGCCAGTTCCTGAATCGGAACTGGAGGTTCGAAACTGACCGCGGACTCGACGCCGAGTTGCCGGCTGAGAGTCTTGACCTCGTTCAAATGATCGCCGGCGCCTATAACCTTGAGCCGGATGAGAGGAAATCGCTCGTGCAGCAGGGCTAACGCCGCCAGAGCAGTATCCAGCCCGAGCCTGCGGGTAATTGTTCCATGGCAGATGATCGAAAATGGTTCATCGTTCGGCCGGATTCGGCGCGGCTGATTCGAATCCGCGACCGGGAAAATTCGCGGATCGGGCGAGTTGGTAATCACCACCAGCTTGCGTTCCGGTATCCCGGATTGATGCAGGCGTTCAGCGTGCAAATCGTGCACTGCCAGCACCTGGTCCGCGAGTCGCGCGCTCAAGCGCTCCTGAAGCATCAGCATCCGCGCGCCGATTCGCCCCAGCCGGCCGCCAAACTTGTCGAGATACAGCTCCGGCATGGTATCGTGGACATCGAGTACTAACTTCGATCCAAACAACCGACATGGTAATGCACTTAGTATTGCCGCATCGGGCATCGTACAGGCGATCACTATATCGTAGCGCTCCTTCATGCTGCGTCGAACCGCAAGCGCAGCCGCGCGGGCGAAGAAGTTTATATAGCTTCGCAGGTAGTTAATTCTGCTTGCGCCACGATAGCGCGGAAGCCTGAGTCCGGTGACGTTGACTCCGTGCGTGTCGGCGACATTGCCGTCGGCAAGGCAGATCGCGTCAACCCGATCGCCGCGGCTGGTCAATGCTTCGGCCTGCCGCTTGACGCGTCCGTCGCGCGCGTAGGCCGTGTACGCGATTATTAGTACTCGCGCCATGCTAGGCCCGCTCCTGGCCGGTTTCGGGAAGTGGACTGTCGACGCTTACGGAGCCGAGCGCGCTGCTGAGCATCTCGCGAACGGTGCGAGCTTCGATTAGAAGGAACGCGAGCGCCGGAAGCGCAACCATCATCGACAGTTCCAACAGGCCGCCGATACCGAGATTGTTCGCCAGCATTCTGCCGCCTACGGTCGCAGCCGCGCAGCCTGCCGCAGTCGTGAATCCGGAAATGAGCGCGCGCGATACTTTTACGAGGCCGACGTCCAGCAGGCGGCATGCGGCCAGCTGGCCGATAACGGTGCACGCGCCCTCGACCGCGCTGACAGCGGCGCAGACCCACAGCAATCCACTCGATGCCGAGACCAACACCGCTACTGCGATCAGCACGAATCGGATAGCATACAGATACATTTCGAATACCGGGCGTCCCAGCGAATAGAAAACCGCGCCCATTCCCGAACGTAGCCCGATAGTAATTATTCCGAAGCTCAGGATGCGCAGCGGAAGCGCGGCCGCAATCCACTGCGGTCCGTAAATCTGGCGCAACAGTTCGGGCGCCGCGATCGCAATACATACGAGCGGCGGCACGATCAGCCGGCACATGTAATCGAGAAAGCTCAAGTAGGCGCGCCGCAGTTGCTCGGGCTGATGTTGCATGCGGGCGAACGCGGGAACCGTCACGCGGCCAGCGATTTTGTAGAGCCGGTCGGGAACGAAACGAAGCAGGTCCCACGCCATCCCGTAAAACCCAAGCGCGGAACTTCCGAGCGTGCGTCCCACCAGCAGGTAGTCGATGTTGCAGGAAATCGCGTGAAAGATTTGGCCGCCCATCGCGCCACTCGCGAAGCCTCGCAGCTCGAGCAGCGCCTTGCGGCTTGGTCCTACTCGCGGGATGTACGGCTCAGCGCACCAGAGAAGCAGTGCATGCGCGCCCATCCGCGCACACAGGCCACCGACCAGGCTCAGTCTAGGATGACCCATCACGAGCAGCGCGATCGCAACGCCCAGGAACGCCAGCTCGCCAACGACCTCGGCGATCGCAAGGGTGCGGAATTGCAATTTGCGCGTGAGCCTCGCGATCGGTACGGTCACCGAGCCTTCGAGCAGAATCGGGATGCATAGCAGGCGCAGCGCGCCCGTAATCGTCGGCATCGCCATCGCTTGCGCAATCAACGGTGCGACCAGGTAGATCACCGCGCAGCTCAACGCCGATACCGCGATCGTCGCCCACCACGCAGAGCTCTCGTGCGCGCTGCTGAGCTCCTGGCGCTGCACGAGCGTGTCGGGCATCGCCAAATCATTGACCATCATTATGATTGCGCTAATCGTGATCAGGACTCTGAACAGTCCGAAGTCCGAAGGCGCCAGCGCGCGCGCGAGCACCACCAATCCGCCGATCCGCACTGCCTGCAGACCGACCTCGCCAATAACGTTGTCACGCACGCCCCGCGCGAAGGCCGGCGAATGCCAACCCTCGACGTTCGCTACGGAGCTGATGTCACCCGGCGCCGCCATCACATTCCATTCCCTTGCAGCATCGCGGGCAGCGTCCGCAGCAGGATTCCCATGTCGCCCGCGAGCGACCAGTCTTCGATATATTCGATGTCGAGCTGCACCATTTCGTCGAACGACAGACGATTGCGTCCGCTGACCTGCCACAGCCCGGTGATTCCCGGCGGCGCGTCGAGCCGATGCCGATGCCATTCCTGGTACAGCTCGAGCTCGTACGGCATCGCGGGCCGCGGTCCGATGAGACTCATGTTCCCGTAAAGGACGTTGATCAGTTGCGGCAGCTCGTCGATGCTGAAGCGCCGCAGCCATCGTCCGATCGGCGTAATCCGCGGATCGCTGCCGATCTTATAAACCTTGGCGCCGTTGGGCTCCGACCCCTCGGCCGCATTGCGCTGAATCCATTCTTTGACGTACTCGCGATGCACCGTGTCGGAGCACTCGGTGCGCATCGTGCGAAATTTCAGCAGTTCGAACGGCGTGCCGTGGATACCGACCCTGGTCTGGCGAAACAGCAACGGATGTCCGTCGGTGAGCCAGATCGCAATCGCCGCGAACATCAAGAGCGGCGACGCAAGCAGCAGCAGGAGGCTCGCCACCACGACATCGAAGCCGCGCTTTACCACGCAGTTGAGCCCTTCGATGTTCGATCCCGGAGGCCCAATCAGCGGAATCGCGCCGACCATCTCCACCGTCAGAGCCATCGATTCCGCAACTCGCGGCATCATCCGCCAGCGAACTCGATAACGCTCGCAAAGCTTAATGATACGCTCGACCTGGCTGTGGTCGCGCTCGGGAAGAACTATCACCGCCTCAAGGTTGGGATGTACGATTGCGAGACTCGCGATGCGTTCGAGGCTTCCGATTACCGGCGCCGGAGTGGCGAGCCCGGTCGATCCAAAATGTCCGTTCGTTTTGGAATGCCCGTTGTGCCGATTCGCGTCGTCGTGTCCGTTGGTGCCGCTGTGCCCGTTCACACCGTTGGATGCGAGCGGGACCGGGTTTTCATCTACAAAGCCCAGGAATTCGTACTGCGTGAGCTCTTCCTTGATTCGATCACGCAGGTAAACACCGAACGAATTGACCCCAACGATGACCAGCGGCACCGCGAACTCGGGGCGCGAATAAAAAAACTTGATGCAGCGGCGGACCAGCATCCGCGCCGTTACGACAAAACCAATCGTCAGCGCCAGTCCGATGCCTACCACCAGCCGCGATGGCGCCAGATGCAGGAAAAAGCTGATCGACACCATCGTGAACCACGCCGCGCAACTCGCCTTCACGATCGACTTGACTTCGTGCCGCCGCCCGTTTCGATACAGCCCGACCGCGCGCGCGACCAGTATCCAGATCACACCCAGCATCGCCATGCCCGCCAGCGCCTCGCCCCAGTTGCCTGGGTCCAGGGGGTATAAATCGTGGTTCCTGATGGCTTGCGACAGTGCACACGCGCCGACGACTGCTAGCGCGTCGGTGGCCGCAAGTAGCGCCTTCTGACGCTGTAATTCCCCGCCTAACACAACATTATCAACCTGTGGTTAATGCGCGCTTGACTGCCTGGCTGACCGTCTTAACTTCGCGCTCGGTCAGAAAGGGATGCATCGGCAATGACAGCACGGTGTCAGCCATCGTCTCGGCGTGCGGAAAATCTCCTTGCGCATATCCGAGGTCGCGGCATGCCGGCTGTAGATGAAGCGGAACCGGGTAATGGATCCCGCACTCGATCTGGTTTTGCAGCAGCGCGGTTCTGATCGCGTCTCGCCGCTCGCTGCGGATGACGAACAGGTGGTAGCACGACTCGATACCCTCGGGCTCGGACAGCAGCTCCACCTCGTGAGGCAGAGTTTCACGATAAAGCGCCGCGAAGTGCCGGCGTCGTGCATTCCACTCCGCCAGGCGCTCGAGCTTCGGACGGAGTACCGCCGCCTGCATCGTGTCGAGCCGCGCATTGTATCCATATGCACTGTGCGCGTAGTGCGAAAGGCGTCCGTGGTCGCGTAACGTACGGATCTGCGCCGCCAGCTCCTCGTCATTGGTCGCCACGGCCCCGCCTTCGCCCCACGCGCCCAGATTCTTACCGGGATAAAAACTGAAGCAACCGGCCGCGCCGATCGTGCCGGCATATTGCGATTGGCCGTCGTGAGTGATGCGCGCGCCATGCGCCTGGCATGCGTCCTCGATCAGTTTAAGGTTGCACGCCTGCGCGAGATCGCGCATTTCGATCATCGGCGCCGGCATTCCGTAGAGATGAACCGGGACGATCGCGCGCGGGCCGTTGGGCGCTGTGAAGCGTCCCCGCTCGAGGTAGCGCGAGATTTCCGGAACACTCATATTTCCGGTGTTCGGATCGATATCCACAAACGAGGGCCGCGCGCCGGTCTGCACGATCGCTTCGGCAGTCGCGATGAACGTCATCGGAGTCGTGATCACTTCGTCGCCCGGCCCGATTCCGATCGCGAGCAGCGCGAGTCTTAGCGCGTCGGTCCCGCTCGCCACGCTGATCACCTGGCGGGCGCCCAGGAAGTTCGCAAATTCCTCTTCGAACGCCGCCACCTGTGGGCCTCCAACGTACGAAGTCTTCTCGTGGATTTCCGCGAAGCCGCGCTCGACTTGTGGCATGATTTCGCGGTTCTGTGCCGCGAGGTCCAAAAATTTGATTGGCATCTCGTTCGACTCCTGATCTATGCGGACCGGCGCTGGCCGGTATATAGACGTGCCGGTATACCTAGGACAGTTGCTCGCGCGGGAACGTCACTGGTCACTAGCGCACCGGCTGCGACCATCGATCTCGCGCCAATCTCGACGCCGCACATGATGATCGCACCGCTCCCAATCGAGGCGCCGCGCCGCACGTAAGTGCGCTCCATCACCCAATCGTCCGGGGTCTTGGAGGTGCCGTCGGGGTTGGTCGCGCGTGGATGCCGATCGTTGATGAACAGCACCCCGTGACCGATGAAAACCTCATCTTCAATAGTGACGCCGGAACAAATGAAAGTGTGACTCGATATCTTGCAGCGCTTGCCGATGTGCGCGTCGCGCTGAACTTCCACGAAGGCGCCGATTCGCGACGCGTCTCCGACGCTGCATCCGTATAGATTTACGAAAGGTGCTAATTGGACCTCCTCGCCCAGGATCACGTCGGCCGAGGCGCATACGTTGGGTGGTAGTTCGTGCGGTGACATCTCAGTTCTCACATTCTTTCAGTGCTACATCTAAGTGGTGTGTGCTAGTTCACCCTGGTTGGAGTAAGCGCTATCGGCCTTCCGTGACTCTTGAGCGAACGGTCGGCTGCTTCCAGCACCTTCACTACTCTAAGTCCGCTCAGTCCGTCGCTGTTCGGTGCAATCCCGCTCTTGATGCATTCAATAAAGTGATCGCATTCCACCTTGAGCGGCTCCGGGTCGTCGATCCGCGGGATATTCACGTCGCCGTAACGATATGAAAGCTGAAAGTCTCCATAAGTGTCGTAGTAAGGATGCTTGGTGACGCCCTTATCGTAGACGCGGACTTTTTCCTGCAACGCCGTGTCGTCGTACACCAGCATCTTGCGCGAACCTACTATAGTTGTGCGCCGAATCTTGTTCGGATCGAGCCAGCTAACGTGCACGAAAGCGATCACGTTGTTGGCAAAGCGAAGCGTGAGCAGCGCAACGTCTTCGACGTGATCGTGATAGTGGCTCTCGCCCTGGCAAGTCACCTCAAGCGGCATCTCGCCCAGCAGCATCAGGATGATCGAGATGTCGTGCGTAGCCAGATCCCAGGCCACGTTGACGTCGCGGCGAAAGAGCCCGAGATTCGCGCGCACCGAGCTGATGTAGAAAATATCGCCGAGCTCGCCGCTGTCGATCAGCTCGCGAATCTTCACCACCGGCGCGCTGTACTCGAAGGTGTGGCCCGCCATAAGCGTCAGATCGCGCTCGCGCGCCATCTTTATTAGAAGCTCTGCCTGGTCGCATGAGGTAGCCAGTGGCTTCTCGACCAGCGTCGACTTACCTGCCTTCAGGCATCGACTTGCTATCTCAAAGTGAGTGTTAACCGGCGTAGCAACTACGACCGCGTCGATCGCGGGATCGGTGAGCACCCGGTCTAGCTGGTCGGTAATGACTACCGATGGGTAACGTCCCTTGATGTGATCGAGCCGCGGGCGGCTGAAGTCACAGCACACGACATGGTCGATTCCCTGTATCTGGGAAAAATTTCTCACCCAGTTGGGCCCCCAGTAGCCGAGCCCAACAATCGCAATCCCGCGCATTTGGCGCCGAGTTGAGTAGGTAGGCACACTTGATGGCGCGTGAATGCCGTTGTGTGAACCGGCTAGAGTACCATTGTGCGAGATAAGATCTTCCATTGCTTATTCCTCCATTCCAACAAGGCGGCGAACCAGCGATGGCAACGGCGACTTGTATCCATTCAGAATCACCCCAGCTACGGGATGTCCGGTAGAGCGCAGGATGTTTGCCGTCGCGATCATTTCCGCTCGATCTGTATGCAGATGTCGGGCCACAATCAGGATCGGATCGGTGGGCCGCGCCAGCGCTAACATTCGTGGGTCCAAACGCACTACGCCGAGATCTATAACCGCCAGGCGATAGCGCATAAGTAATTCGTCCAGATCTTCCACCAGCCGTGCCGGTTGGTCCGCTAGCGCCAACTGCTCCGGCCGCGCCGTCTCGAGCCGCGGATATCCGGTTCCTTGCACGGCGATCGACGCGCTCGTGATCGTCGCGGGAGTTGGCGCGCAAGAGCGCGCGAAGAACGGATGCATCATCGTGACTCGCGGCTGTCCTTCTACCAGCACTGTCCGCGCCGCCAGGCGCTGACTTATGTCGAGCGCCATCGCCGCAGCCACGGTGGATACGCCGTCGCCCGGCCGGCATCCGGTCATGAGTATTCGCGCAGGGCCATTGTGCGCGCTCGCCGCCGCCAGCTGCTCGCTCAAGCTGCGCATCGAATGGCAGCATGCGAGCGTATCGAGCAACCCTTGCGGCTCCGAAACAGACGGAAGCGCCATCGGCTGAGTTCGCGCTACAGCCTGTGAGTGTGAGAACGGCTTGGTCTTGGTCTCGATGATCTTGGAATCGATGATCTTCGACTCAACGACCTTCGAATCAGCGAAGTTGGAATCAGCGATTCTCGCATCACCTATCCTGGAATCAGTTAACGGAACCATTCCGTTCTTGCGGCGTTCCATTGCCTGAAAGTATCTACTCATGGGTCACACCTAAGTTCGTCATTTGGTAGCTTGCTGCACGTGAATAGACTGACCGGGATAGATCACGTTCGCGTCCTTGATTTGCGGATTCGCCGCGGTCAATCGCTTAACTTCATCGGCTCCGAACGAACCATAGATTCTCATCGCTATCTTGCTGAGCGAGTCGCCCGCCCTGACCAAAATGGTCGAGTCGGTGCGCAAGGCGCCGTCATCTGGTTTCGTCGAAGAATCCGGAGATGCGGAAATATTTCCGACCGGCGACAACGTCACCGGCAAAATATTGGGAACGGCGCTCGCTTCAGGTTGCGGCTTGACTGGAACCCGCCGGCCAGTCGCCGAAAGACCCCTGAGGTGTCCGCGCGTACTCAATTCGTGGGCGCCCGGGGCGGTGCTGTCATGAACGGCCGCTGGAGCCGAACCAATTGTGTTCGGCGCCGGAACGGTCGCCGGGGACGAACCGGTCACGAACTGCGCCGGCGCCCGCTGCACCACGATTGGCCTTCTGAAACTCGCCGCTTTCGATTCGAATTTCCTGACCAGCGCGGAAAGATCATTGTGCACCGGCTGCATCTCGCAAAATCCGACTACCGCTACGCCGAGCAAGCTCAGCGCCCCGAATGTTGCCGCCGCGCTCAACGCGCGAACCGCCTTGGTCGCGCCCGAACGCATCGCCGGCGCCATCGAGACCGCCGATGAATGCATCGACGCGCTCGCCGACCGTATCTTTGTGCTCGCGGATTGCATCGCCGCGCTCGCCGATGCGGCCATCTTCGCGGACGCCGAATCTTTGCCGACCAGCAAATTATCGTAGTCGCTGGCGGCGGCACGCACATGCTTTTCGGCGACGAATTGCTCGCCGTCCGCGTATGCCTGCAGCATCGCGTTGTGGCAAAGCATGTTGATCCGCCGCGGGATTCCGCCGCTCGCGCGCGCGAGCTCCCGCATCGCGCTCCGCGTGAACAGGTTCTCGATATCTCCGCCGCGCGAGCGCAGCCGGTATTCGACGTAGTCGTAAATCTCCCGGTCCTGCAGAGTCGGCAACAGCGCGCGCGCACCGATTCGCTGATTCAGTTGGCGCAGTTGCGGCCGCCCCAGCCTTCTGGCGAGATCGAGCTGACCGACCAGCACTATTTGCAGGCGTCTGCGCTCGAGCGATTGAAAGTTGGTCAACAGGCGCAGATCTTCCAGCGCGTCGTCGCTCAGGTCCTGCGCCTCGTCGACAATCACCGCCACGCACTCTTCGAGCCCATGGCTCGCGAGCTGCGCGTCGAACGCCTGCAGCAGCGCGAGCTTGCCCGACGTCTCCGGCGCAACTGCGCCCAGCTGGCCCAAAATCTGGCGCATCATGTCTTCGAAGCTTAAGCGCGGATTCGCCACCCACGCGGTCCGGACGCCCTGATGCCGCGTCGCGAGCAGCGAGTAGATGAGCGTGGTCTTGCCGGTCCCGATCTCGCCGACCAGCATCGTGAATCCGCTCGGCTCGGACAGTCCCCACTCGAGCGCCGCCAATCCTTCGCGATGCCCCGCGCTCATGAAGAGCACCGACGCCGAGGGATTGAACTCGAAGGGAGCGCCGCTAAGTCTGAAGTGTTCGTAATACATATCGGCTACAACCTGTCGTCGAGGATCGCGACCGTGCTGAGCCCGGTGTCCTTGAATATCGACGCGGTCGAACAAATCTTGGGATCGTATTCCTCGGTCCAGTGCGCCGCGGCGACCGCCAGCATCAGGGCAAACAGGAGCCCGGCGATCAGATTCAACCGGATTCGCGGCGACACCGGATCGATCGGAGTGGTCGGATCCTGCACCACGCTCACGTTCAGGATCCGGCTTTGGTTAAGAGCCTCGGCCGCGCGGGCCTCCTCGCCCTTGCGCACGTACGACATGTACGCTTCCTTGTCGCTATCGACTTTGCGCTGCAGGCGTTCGATCTCGACTCCATCCGTGGTCATCTGTTTGAGCTGATTCTGTAACGTTGCGACTTGCGCCGCTTCAGTGGTCTGCGCCGCCTTATCCGACGCGGCTTCGGCCCGCGCTTTGGCCAAATCGGCATCGAGCGCCTGCCAGGTCGGATTCACATCGGTGGTGGTTTCCTGGACGTTGGTCTTATCTTCGCGGCTCAGGATGATTTGGCCGGCTTTCAGCTTGGCGTCGATCGCACGGATTCTCTCGCTGGTGGGCTGATAGCGGCTCAACAACTCGGCACGCTCGGTTTCGAGTTGAAGCATCTGCGGCTTCAACTGGCTGAGCGCCATGTTCTGGACCGACTTCGATTCCTTGGTCTGACGCTGCGGAGTCTGCTTCAACTCGGCTTCCTGGCTCCTGATCTGCTGCAGCTTGGAATCCAGAGAGGCGCTGGTGGTGCGATAGTTCGCCTCGGCGGCGGACACCTGGTTGATGAGCGCCTGCTGCTGCTCGCTGAATTGAGCGATTCCGGTCTGCAGTTGCGCCGCGCGCAACTCCTTCTCTGAGTCCTGGAGGCGCTGATCGAGCAGCGCGCGCTGCTGCTGGAAAAATGCCTGCGCCTGCGGATTCTGCGACAACTGCCCGTGCAGGTTCAGGTATGAAGTCATCAATTGCGAGAGAAACGCTTTCGCCCACGCGGGATCGTGCGAGACAATCGAAACCTCGATAACATTCGAGCGCTTGATCACGTCCGCGCTGAGATGATTCACGATTTTCTGAATCTCGTCCTGGTTCGCAGTCGCGCTGGGGCCTCCGTGCAGCACCGTGTACACGTCTGTCGGGACGCTGACGACCGCGTCGACAATGTTTCGCATTCCCGCGATCACGCCGCCCTTGCGTTGATTGAGCTTCATCCCCGCGAGCGCCTGCTTAATAAGGAACGGACTGGTCAGCAGCTCGACCTCCGAGTTGAGGTCCTGCTCCGCCACCGGAACCGTTTGGGTCGATTGATTGGCGGCGTCTTCCTTCAGCCCGGGCGAGACCAGCAGTTGCGCGCGGTTGGATTGAACCAGGATTTTCGACGACGACGCGTAGCTCGGGGGCCACATGATCGAGCCCAGCGCGATTACGCCGAAGACCAGCAGGCCTATCCGGAGCGCCAACGCCCGGCGCCGGAATATCTTCTCTATCCACTGCATTACAGCTTCGTTGTTCATCTGATTCATCCCACTCGGCTCAAAATGGCGGCGCGGCGTAGACTTCGACCGGCATCGCGTCGCGCACGTACTGCTTCACGTCGAGATCGAATTGGGCAATCCCGCTGCGCGGTACGACCACGATGTCCGAAGGCAGCAGCGCCACATCTTCTTCGTTATTTTTCTGGTTCAGCACTTTGTCGAGCTTGAGAGGCTGCCCGTGCGCGTTCCCGCACGCGTCGCGTCTTATGAGAATCACCCGGCTCGGTCCGGCGTTATCGTTCATTCCGCCCGACGCGGCGATCGCCTGGATCGCGGTCATCCCGGGCTGCAGCGGCACCGCGCCGGGTTTGCCAACCTGGCCCTCGACGTACACGACCTGGCTTGGACTCTTGTCGATGCGGACCGTGGTCTTCGGATCTTTCAACTCCTGCGAATAGAGCTGATTGAGATTCTTCTCGAGCCCGACCGGGGTTAGTCCCTGCACGTGAATATTGCCGACCACCGGCATCGAGATGTCGCCGTCGGGTCGTACGGTCAGGTCCTGGTCAAACTCGGGGCTCATATAAAAACTGATGTCGAGCTGGTCGCCCGGCTGAATCCGGTATGATCGAAACTGGTCGTCGACCGAAGTGAATTGGCAGGCAGGCGACACCGGCGCCATCGACACACCCTTGATATCGGTAGCCTCCGGGTCCTTCGCGGAGCATCCGAACAGAAGCTGCGCACAACACAGAAGAGCTATGACCAATAGTTTTCGTTTCATGGTTTTTTTTCTCACTGCTCAGGTCAGTACGCGATTCGACGCATGAATCGTAAGGGATGCACGCTATGTAAGACTGTACCATAAAAGAATAAACAAAGCAATGAGACATAAAATAAAGTAAATAAAGATGCCACGCTTTAGAATTCTAACAGCTTTATCTTAACTTGACAATATTTTCATGGCTTGATTAGTCTTTGAAATCTTGCTACGTTTGAGAAAGCAGATGATGGTCATCAAGCAATAGATGAGTCGTCGTCAAGTAATTTGAATGATAATGCGCATTAGACAGTCAAATAGATTTAGAGACCTCCGGCCACCTCCGGTCACCGAAACGGCGAGGACAAACCTGATGAGACTTTTGCGAGCTTGCGGATGAATCCGGGTCGAATGGAGTCAGCCAGGGGCGAGCATATGCCAGCAAGGATGCTCACATTGCGTGAGGTTTCCGACTACCTGCATGTCAATCCGGCTACCGTTCGCAGGCTGGTGCGAAGAGGCCAGTTGCGGGCTATTAGAGTTGGACGGGATCTGCGCTTTGAAGTGCCAGTCGTCGATCAATGGGTCGCGGCGGGCGGGAGCGTAGCCAGGGAACCGGAACACCAAACCAACGGCGATTCAGGCGCCGAGCGTAAGACGAGCAAGTCTTAGCTTGGTGCGCTTGCCGCTGGTTTCCTCGAGCTTTGTAAAAAAGCCTCGACATCGCCGCGTCTGAAACGCTTGATGCGACCGATCGCGTGACAAGCCAACTCGCCGCGCCTGACCATGCGGTAAATGGTCATGGGTGTGAGTTGCAGCAAATCGGCAAGTTGTCCAACGGTGTAGAACTCGGGCTGGGCGTCTTCTTTCGGACGTGAGCGTTGCATTTTTCCCCCGTAATCGACTGCTGCGCTATCCTTTGGGAATGCAACGCTCCTGTCAAGCTTCTACAATGCTCGCCCTCCATCTTCTATAGACGCGACTCTTCCCTGCAACCAGTTTGTACTGGTGGTTACACTCGTTCGCAGAATCTGTTTTGAGGAAAGAGCTGGGGGAAAAATTACCGCCGGGCACGAACGCGTACTGACCCGCGAGCGCTCAGGAAGTAGCGGTAATCTCAGGGGCTGCTGGAACTTATTCGCCGAGAGTCTTCAGCCATCGAGACGGCGAGGAGCCGGAGCCGCGGTGGCTTCCGAGGCCGGCTGCCTGGAATTCTCGAGGAACGTCTCTACGTCGCCGCGGCGAAAGCGTTTGATTCGCCCGATCGCATGACAGGCGAGCTCGCCGCGTCTGACCATCCGGTATATCGTCATCGGCGTCAGTTGGAGCAAGTCCGCGAGCTGGCCGACAGTATAGAATTCCGGCTGAGTCTCATCATTTTCTCGTGATCGTTGCATTATCCTACCTTCCCCGTTTTTGCCCGCCCTTTCGGTGGCAGCATCACTATGGAGCAAGACAAGAAATTAGTCAAGCCTTAAGCAGCCTCATTATTGCTCTTGTATCAGTGAAACCCTTTTGGCGGATCCCCATATTCCCTTCATCACCGCTCATGGCTTGAATTTAACCAGATTTCGATCCCCTGGCCCTCTCTGCCAACCGCGGAAAGCGCGACAGTTCTGATTTCGCGACGACCGCGAGGATTTCGACCGTTTGAGCTGTGACGTCATACAGCGAATTATTTCGATCGAGGTCTTTTGATCTTCGCGGCCGGAGCTTTCGACTTGATCGCGAGCACCGGGCACGGGGCTTCCCGCACCACGCGTTCGGCTACGCTTCCCAGCACAAGGTGACGGAGTCCTTTCCGTCCGTGGGTTGCCATCACAATAAGATCGGTATCCAACTTTTTCGCGGTATGAATGATCTCGGCGGCCGGATCGCCCATCGATACGTCGACGCGATGGGAGACTTTGCTGCCTATTTTTTGGCCCGCCAGCCGCTCAAGCCTGGTTCGTGCGGCCTTCTCCATTTTGGCGAAGGGTAACGCAACCTCGGGTCCGGAAGGTATCGAGACGACGTGCAGCAAATCGAGGGTCGCTTTGCGTTCCCGCGCCAGTTCGGTCGCAACCTGGAGCGCCAGAAGCGAATTCTGATCGAAATCGAGAGGACAAAGAATTTTCTTGAATAAGGGCATCCGGCCCAGCGCTCGGACTCGCGTCTCTGAAAAGCTTCACGACGTATACATCATACGCCGCAAAGTTGGCACCTGCTCCTGGCGTGATTGAACGAGAGGGCAGACTGCAATAAACGTTGTCTGCCGAATGCGGAAATCTTCGCGAGACGCGGAAAGATTCTTCCGCTTTGCATTCGAAAATGCGGAACGATAAGATGAGCGTCGGAGTAATGTTTTCTCGTCTACATCTGCAACTGGTTGCCGCGGTTCTCATCGTGACGAGCATCGTGGCCTTCACCCCTCGATTGCAGGTTCCACACTTTCGCGTGTCTTGCGGATCGTGCGAGCAGAATAGGCTTAGCGGTGCACAGAGATTCACCAAGGCCTCGTCAAGTCAGCCCGACCTCGATTCCGGCTCTCAAGCGCTTGATGTTTCATTCCCGAAGTACTTGACGTCGGTATCGGACAACCTGGCCGTGAGGCCCTTACCGAGGTTCAGATTCGCGACTCCTTCCGTACAGCCATTCATAAGACGATTCAAATTGCTCCCCTCGCGCGCGGAAAGCCAAGACCCGCTGTAAGCAAACTTCAGATTCGCTAACACGCGCCCGATATTCGCGGGCGGTTATAGTCAAGTCAAAGTCCACCGGCGTAATCACTTCGCCGGTGACAGGGAGTTTGCATCGTGCCAAGTTTCTCGCTGCGCAATCCGTACCTAATCATTGTCGGAGCGCTGATCATCGTGATTCTGGGTGCAACGGCGTTTACGCAGATGCCGGTGGACATCTTTCCGGACATTAAAATCCCAGCGGTTGTGGTGGCTACCTTTTACCAGGGCATGCCGCCGCTCGACATGGAAGACAACATCACCTTTCGCTACGAGCGATTCTTTACGTTGGGCAGCAACATTGAGCATATCGAGTCGCGTTCGCTGTCGGGTGTGAGCATCATCAAAGTGTTCTTTCAGCCGGGCACCGACGTTGCGGCTGCCGCCGCGCAGATGGGAACCTTGGCGGAGGCCGATCTCGGGGTTCTGCCGCCGGGGACGCTCCCGCCGCTGGTGCTGCAGTACGACGCATCATCTCTGCCGGTGGTGTTGGTCACGCTCGGAGGTAAAGGTTACAACGAGACGCAACTCGAGGATCAAGCCCGCTACAACGTTCGCAATCAGCTGGCGACGGTGCCGGGCGCGTCGGTACCGATTCCCTTCGGCGGCAAGTTTCGACAGGTGATGGCATACGCAAATCCGCAAGCGCTGCAAGCGCGTGGCCTGTCGCTAATGGACGTTGTCAGTGCGCTCGACACGTCCAACGTCATCTTGCCCGCAGGCGACGTCAAGATCGGATCCAAGGATTACTACATCTATTCGAACAGCTTGATCGAAAAGGTGCCCGATATTAACCAGGTGCCAGTGAAGATAGGACGTGGTCAGGCCCCCGTGCTGATGGATGATGTCGGTAAGGTCACAGACTCTGCTCAGATTCAATACAATACGGTGCTGATTAACGGGCAACCGTCGGTATACATCCCGGTTCTTCGCCAAGCCGGCGCCAATACCATTTCGGTGGTGGATGGCGTCAAGCAACTGATTCCAAACGTTTTCGGCCTGCCAGCCGGGATGAAACTGAAGACCATACTAGACCAGTCCATCTACGTCAGACAGGCGGTAGATAGTCTCGAACATGAGGCCATATCCGGTGCAGTTCTGGCCTCGCTCATGATTCTTATATTTCTCGGCAGCTTCCGATCGACCTTTGCGATTTTTCTTTCGATTCCACTTTCCATTCTGGCAGGGGCATTCGGTCTATACTTCAATGGCTCGACGCTGAACATCATGACCCTTGGAGGCTTCGCGCTTGCGATCGGCCGACTAGTCGATGACTCGGTGGTTGTCCTCGAGAACATCAACCGTCATCTTGCCGAAGGCAAGGAACCGCACGCTGCAGCACGTGATGGGGCCGAGGAGGTCGCGCTACCGGTTCTGGCGTCGACCGTTACCACCTGCATCGTCTTCTTCCCGGTCATGTTTCTGTTTGGAGTCTCGAAGTACCTGTTTAGTGCGCTGGCGCTGGCGGTGGTGCTATCGATGGCCGCGTCGTATCTGGTCGCGATGAGCGTAATACCGATCTACTGTGCTCGTTTTCTCACCCGCGAACAGGCGCTCGCGGCGGAGCACGGCGAATCTTCCGGGGTGTTCGCGATCTTCAATCGCGCGTATGAGCGCTTTGCCTCCGCTTACGAGCGTCTTCTTGAAAATGCGCTGGACCACAAGTCTGTGGTCATCGTGGGGGTTACGATTCTGTTCGTCGTAAGTCTCGCGATGTATCCACGTCTCGGTACCGAGTTGTTTCCGGAGACCGATGCGGGAATGTTCACGATCAATTTTCGCGCGCCAGCCGGTACTCGTATTGAACTGACCACCGATATGGCGCGTCGAATCGAAGACCTTGTCAGAAAGGTGATTCCGCCGGACGAGCTCGACATGGTCGTTTCGAATATCGGAATTGCCCCCAGCATATCGGCGATTTACTCGCCTAACTCGGCCCAGGATTCAGGTTTCATGCAGGTGGCGCTCAAGTCCGGTCACCGACATCCGACCCAATACTATGTAGCCCGGTTGAAGCAACTGCTCCCTATACAACTGCCGAACGCCCGTACCCTGTTTTCCTCAGGCAGCATAATCGACTCCGTTCTCAATCTCGGGAAGATAGCTCCCATCGATGTCGAATTTGCCGGTAGTAGCTTTACCGAGTTGCATAATGCGGCGAAGGAACTTCAAGCGAGAATCAACGCCCTCTCTCAAGTTTCGCAGAGCTTCATCGCCCAGGAATTGGACTATCCGACACTAAACATCAAGGTCGACCGCGTGAGAGCGGCGCGTTTGGGCGTAGCGCAGCAGGAAGTCATTCAGAACGTCATCACCGCGCTCGATTCAAACCTGTACATTAAACCATCGATCTGGATCGATCGCGCAAACAAGGACGACTACTTTCTGACGGTGCAGTACCTAGGCGCCCAGAATGGCTTTGATTCTCTGGAGGTGCTGCAAAACATCCCTATCGAGACTGTGAACAAGGAAACGGGACACGCGCAGAGCCTTTTGCTGCGTGATGTGGCGTCTATTGCTCCCGAATCCCACCCTTCCGAAGCAGATCATTACAGCATTCAGCGGATTGTCGATCTGCTCGTCGCACCCAGCACCCAGGATCTGGGTGGCACGCAGGAGAAAATCCAGCGCGAGGTGAGCAAGATGACTCTCCCTCCGGGCGTCTCCGTCAGGTACCGCGGCGCCGTAAGCTCGATGCAGAAATCTTTCTCGAGCTTCGGCTTCGGTCTCTCGCTGGCGGTCGTTCTACTTTACCTGGTGATGGTGGCTCAATTTCGGTCTTTCCTGGACCCCTTCATCATCATGTTCGCGGTCCCGATGGGATTGATAGGCGTCATCTGGACGTTGTGGGCGACAGGAACCACACTCAACATAGAATCGTTCATGGGGATCATCGTGATGGTCGGTATCGTTGTGTCGAATTCGATTTTGCTCGTCGACTTCGCCAATGAACGACGCCGCCAGGGACATGAGCTAAGACGCGCGGCGATCGATTCCGCCCGCATAAGAATGCGGCCAATCCTGATGACCGCCTTGGCCACGGTGGCTGGTCTTATGCCGATCGCGTTGAAGCTCGGCGAGGGATCAGAAGCTTCGGCTCCCCTGGCAAGGGCCGCGGTGGGCGGTCTTGCGGTGTCCACCGTACTTACATTGTTTCTCGTCCCTTGCATTTACGAGTTCTTCTATCGGCGGATCGAACGGGCAGCGGCCGTGCAGACGCCGAATGAGGACCGAGGCTGATGTCCATGCTACTAGTTCCCGGGGAGCAAACGACAGTGAGGGGTTTAGGCTGGGCAGTAACGACTATCTTATCGATCGTCGTTTTATGCACGAGCGGCTGCGACACGCCTGTCACGCCCATGACTACGACTCAACGACCGATAGTGAACGTTGTATATCCACGCCGTGGAGAAATAGACAAAAGTATCGAACTCCCAGGCGACGTTGTGGGCTTCTACGAGGCTGCTCTTCATTCGAAAGTCACCGGATACTTGAAGAGTATCAGCGTGGACAAGGGCGACTCGGTCAAGACCGGTCAGGTGCTGGCCGAAATCGAAGTACCGGAACTGCAATCGAACCTAACGCGCTCGCAGGCTAGCCTCGAAATCGAGCGCATAACTTATGATCGTTTGAAGAAGGTCCAGCAGAGTGACTCACGGCTGATATCGCAGCAAGACGTCGACATGGCTTATGCCAAGTATCGTGAGGCTCAAGCCGCGGTTGCAACCCTGCAGACTATGTTCTCATATACAAAAATCATCGCGCCCTTCGATGGAGTAATCACTGGGCGATTCGCCGATCCCGGGGCTCTGATCCGCGCCGGCGGCGGTGACCTTGGAGTTGACGAAACCTCGGGGTTGATTTCCCCAGGAGCTACTGAGGGCGCCGGAGGGCATCGCGAGGGTGGCGGCCCGATCCTGACGCTCGCCGACATAGATAAATTACGAGTCTATATCTACGTTCCGGAGGCTTCATATCCGTTCATCCATCGTGGCACCCCGGCGATGCTGCACTTCGACGAATTTCCTGGCCGAGTCTTCAATGGCATCGTCGCCAGGTATGCGTCGTCGCTCGATCTCGCAACTCGCACAATGCTGACTGAGGTCGACATAGATAATCCGAACCGCCTGATCTATCCGAGAAGCTATGCGCACGTCAGCATCGAACTGATCCGGCATCCTGACGCTCTGAGTGTACCGGCCTCAGCGATTCAGGGATCGGGAGGCTCAGCGCGCCTATTGATTGTAGACAACGGCCGTCTTGCCGAAGTTCCGGCTAAAACGGGGATCAACAACGGCGCTTATGTAGAGGTAACCTCGGGGGTGTCGGCGAAGTCGCTGGTAGTGACGACCTATAGCAGCACTCTCACTCCGGGAGTCCCAGTTGATTGTAGGATAGAGAACCGGGATGTGCAGACTAAGTCGGCGCCAGTTCAAAGCTCCGACTGATCTGAACTAGCCAAGGGGGTCAACACGAAATAGATCGCCGAACAGGCGGGTGAGCTAACAATGGAATCTTCGCGAATCCTGCTTCTTGTCGCATACCTCCTTCTCTCAGCTCATGGCGTCGCTAACGCCGCGGGCCCCGCGGAGGTACTACTCGGTGAAACGCAAACTGCGGCGTCGGCTACGGGAACGCCGGGGCCAGGAACCAGCTGGTCGCTAGGGACGGCGTCAACTATCAACTCGTCAACTTCCAGCCAAACGGCCCGATCCGAGCCGACCGGCTCAAGCGCCGGACCAATTCTGCCGGGCTCGCAATTGACACTCAAGGAAGCAATCGCGATCGCTCTGAAATATCACCCGAGACTCCAGGAAGCGGCGGACAACACCAGCGCCGCTCAGGAGCAAATCGGCCAGGCGCGATCGTACCTGGGTCCGCAACTATTTGGTGCCGCGCAATATTTGCGCAGCACCGACAATGGCATCGGCAATGCGAGCTACTACAATCCGGACGGAGCGTTTCCGCGAATAAGTGGAACCAATCACAACCTCCCGGCGAATGATACTTCGCAAGGTTGGGACACCAGCAATAACTACATGGGAGGCGTGAGCCTCTCCCAGTTTCTTGTCGATTTCGGCCGCCGACATGGATTTGTTTCGGAGCGACAGTTTGAAGCTGCTGCCGTGGCTGCCGATCAGCAGCTCACTGAGCTTGATTTGATCTTCGAGGTCTCGCAACGATACTTCGCGTTGCTGCAAGCGAAACGACTGATCGAGGTTTACGAGAAGGCACTGGAGCAGCGTCAATATCATCTGCACGAGGCTCAGGTTAAGGCTAACGCCGGTCTGCGCCCACAGCTCGATACTTATGTTACGCAAGCCGAAGTTGAGCGAGCTCAATTGCATCTCGTCGACGCCCGTAATGATGACGAAGACGCAAAGGTTGCGCTGGACAATGCTCTGGGTCTCAGTGACTCGGCACCCGCGTTTGAACCAGCAGACATCCTGACCTACCATCCGATCAACGACTCATTAAATGGGTTGCTTGACGCGGCTTTTCGAACCAGACCGGATTTGAAGGCGCTGCAGGATCAGGCGAAAGCCATGGGTGCGAAAATCGTCGAGTATCAGAGTGACTACTATCCCACCGCCAGTGCGGTGGGCGGTTACTCAGCGCTCGGGACCGGAACTCCTGCCGCGAATAATTTCAATGTCGGGATCGTGATCACATGGCCAATCTTCAACAGCTTTCTAACTACCGACCAGATTGCGGAGACGAGGTTTCGGCAACACGCGATCCTGCGCGCGATCGAAGATCTGCGGCAAGAAATAAACTTGCAGGTCCGTACTGCGTTTCTCAATTGGCAGGCTTCTCTTCAGCGCATCTCCCGCGCGGAAAGGACGCTTGCTGCTTCACATGCGGAACTGGAACTCGCGGAGAAGCGCTATGAAGCAGGCCTGACAAGCATTATCGAACTGGAAGATGCGCAGCGCAGCTACACTTTTGACGATGCTGCGTACGCCGATGCCCTCTACGGATTTTCCATGACCAAGGCAGCGGTCGATAGAGCGGCCGGTCGATCGCTCGCGGAATTCTAGCGGCGGCTTCCGCCCGGAATGGCGAATCCGAACCTATGCTGAATTACAGCAAGATATTATGTGCCTTCGAATTCGATGAAAATACGACCGTTGCGTTGTCTTTGGCGACCTCGCTCGCAAAAGAAAGCAATGCCACTCTCTACATACTGCACATTGCCAGAGTGCCTACCCAGGATATGGACGTGCCACTACCATTTGACGCCGAGCCACGGTGGGAGAAGGAAGCGAAAGCGAGGCTCGCGCGAATAGTCCGAAAGACCGTGAAGGCCGCTGTGAAATATGTGATCGATGTCAGAACGGGCGTGCCTGATACTGATATCGTGCGGGCTGCTCAGGAGCTCGGCGTGGACTTGATCGTGATGGCTACGCATGGGCGCAAGGGCCTCGGACATTTCGTTCTGGGAAGCGTCACTGAGCATGTCATTCGGGAAGCTGCCTGCCCGGTGCTGGTAATACGCGGAACGGTTGCGCCGGCGGGGTCTGTTTAACGCCGCTGCCTGCTGTCGCGAAAAACCTGGTGCCCCCTGCGGGATTCGAACCCACGGCCCCAGGATTAGGAATCCTGTGCTCTATCCATCTGAGCTAAGGGGGCGCCGTTCTGCGACAGCAAATCATTCGAGTCGGGCAGATTCTAACAGCATCATCTGAATGCTCAAAGGATGGCGGCGTTTGACCCCTTGACATAGAAGCGCCCGGCTCGTATGGTGAGTATGGACTCACTGAGTCTTCACTCAGTTATTCCGGGGAAGGAAGATGCAGGCGGCGACCCGGCAAGAACAGAAGGTTGCGACCCGAGGACGGCTGGTCAACGCGGCGATGGCGCTATTTGCGCGCAACGGAATCGCCGAGACCACCACCGCCGACATCGCCAGGTCGATCCGCATGTCGCACGGCAACGTGTTCGTTCATTTCCCCAAGCGCGACGACCTGGTGATCGCCGTGATCGACGAGTTCGGGCGCCGGCTGCAAGTCGAGTTTCGCCAGGTCCTCGAAAAGGATCTTGGACTGCGGGCGGTGCTGCGAGCGCATCTTAAGGTGCTCGCCGAGTTCGAGCCCTTCTACTCGCGCCTGGTGATCGAAGCGCCGATGCTGCCGCCAAAGGTGCGCAGCACCTTGCTGATGCTTCATGCGGCCATTTCGCAACGGCTCTTTATGGCGCTGGAGCGGGAACGCAAACTCGGCCGCGCGCGCAAGATTGAGCGGCCGCTGCTGTTCAACACGTGGATCGGCCTGGTCCATCATTACCTGGTGAATCGAGACATGTTCGCGAACGGAGGCTCGGTGATCGCGGAACATGGAGAGGCTCTGGTGCAGCATTTTATGACGCTGGTGAAACCCTGAAAAGGAGGCAACGATATGGCCGAAAAATGTATCTCGTGTGGTTCATGTGGAATGCCTATGGAGAAGCCCGAGGACTTCGCGCTCGGTGACGTGACCCGTCCCTACTGCAGCTACTGCACCGATGCGCGGGGCGAGCTGCTGCCATACGAGCAGGTGCTCGACTGCAACGCGCGCATCTACGAGCAGAGCCAGGGAGTGACGCCGGAAGCGGCGAAGCGTCTCGCGCGCGATCTGCTGGCTGACATGCCTGCATGGCGCGGACAGCACTGAAACCAGAAACGATCTGCGAACGAAAAATTCAAGGAGAAGGAGAGAGTTATGTTTGATCACATCATGTTGAAGGTGAAGGACATCAATGCGAGCAAGCGTTTCTACACGGCCGCTTTGGCTCCCCTGGGCTTCAGCGTCCAGTACGAGGACGACGGCGTGGTCGGCTTCGGACCCAAAGACGCACCTGCCCTATGGCTGAGCAAGGGTGAGTCAAAGGGATCCGTGCATGTCGCATTCACGGCGAAAGACCGGGCCAGTGTCAGGAAATTCTATGGCGCGGCTCTGCCCGCCGGCGGCAAGGACAATGGAGAGCCCGGCCTCAGGCCCCAGTATCACGCCAACTACTACGGCGGTTTCGTGAAGGATCCCGACGGCAACAACATCGAGGCCGTCTGCCATCAGGAAGAATAGCTAACGCACGGCGCTGCCCCGATCGGTGCGCATCCGATCGGGGCAATCTTTTTCCTCATACGGAGATTTCTTATGAATCTGGAAGGTGGATGTTCTTGCGGATCGATCCGATACAAATTGACCTCGAGCCCGCTGATTGTGCACGCCTGTCACTGCCGTGATTGTCAGCGTGTTACCGGCAGCGGCTTTGTGATCAACATATGGATCGAGAGCAAGTTCGTGGAAAGAACGGGCGCGACTCCGAAGTCGTTCACGCTCAAGGGCGGCACCGGAAAGGATCACGAGGTGTTCTTCTGCGACAACTGCGGCACCTACGTATGGAGCCGCTATCACGTCGCGCCCGGCGATGCGCTTTTCGTTCGCGCTGGGACACTCGACACGCCCGACGCCGTCACTCCCGACGTGCACATCTTCACCCGCAGCAAAGTGCCCTGGCTGCGGCTCCCAGAGGGAGCGCGCGCGTTCGAAACCGCTTATAGCATCGATAAGGTGTGGTCGCCGGAGAGCAAGGCGCGACTGCGCAACAACCTCGCCGCAAAGGGCTGATCGGCAAGCGCGACAGGGGCTGGCCTCTGCCGGGATTTCGCGAAAGCGCGCGCTGTTATACAAATGCAAGGATGGCAGACCACGACAACAACCATTCGCTGAGATCAAATAGCAGCATCCTGGTCGATGGACCCTCGCGGGCGCCTGCGCGAGCGATGTTCAAAGCGGTCGGCTTCACCGACGAGGACTTGAGCAAGCCGCTCATAGGCGTCGCCCATACGTGGATCGAGATCATGCCATGCACCGCGCATCTGCGCGATTTGGCCGAGCACGTGAAACGCGGAATTCGCGACGCCGGCGCGACGCCGATAGAGTTCAACACGATTGCGGTTTGCGACGGAATCTCGATGGGCACCCATGGAATGCGTGCGTCGCTGATCAGCCGCGAGGTAATCGCGGACTCGATCGAACTCACTGTGCGAGGGCATCTGTTCGACGGCGTCGTTGCGATGTCGGGGTGCGACAAAACAATCCCCGCGACGGTGATGGCACTGCTCCGACTCGACCTGCCCTCGCTGATGATCTACGGCGGATCGATTCAGCCGGGACGCTTCGGCGATCAGGACGTTTCGATTCAGGATGTGTTCGAGGCGGTCGGCGCGCATTCGGCCGGCAAGATGAAGCTCGAGGATCTGAAGCGCCTCGAAGACGTTGCGTGTCCGGGAGTTGGCGCATGCGGCGGCCAGTTCACGGCCAACACGATGGCGACTGCGACTGAACTTCTCGGCATCTCACCGATGGGGTCGAACAGTATCCCGGCGACCGATCCGAAAAAGCCTGAGAGCGCGTTCGATGCCGGGCGACTCGCGGTCGATTTGCTGAAGAGGAACTTGCGGCCGAGCCAGATAATCACCAAGAAGGCGATTGAGAATGCGATCGCGGCGGTCGCGATGACCGGCGGCTCGACCAATGCGGTGCTGCACCTTCTCGCGATTGCGACGGAAGCGGGAATCGCGCTGGATATCGACGATTTCGATCGCATCAGCTCGCGCACTCCGCTGCTCGCCGACCTGAAGCCGGGCGGCCGCTTCATGGCCACCGACATGTACAAGGCGGGTGGAATTCCGCTCGTCGCGAAACGGCTGAAGGAAGCCGGTTTGCTGCATCAAAACGAAATGACAGTCACCGGCAAGACGATCGGCGTAGAGGCCGACGCCGCGCGCGAAACGGCGGGACAAGAGGTCGTCCGCGCGCTCAAGAATCCCCTGAAAGAAACCGGCGGGCTGGTGATTCTGAAAGGCAACCTTGCGCCGGAAGGATGCGTGGTCAAAGTCGCCGGGCACGAGCTGATGAAGCACCGGGGGCCCGCACGCGTGTTCAACTCGGAAGACGATGCGTTCCGAGCGGTCTCGAAGCGGCAGATCAAAGCCGGCGACGTGATGGTGATTCGCTACGAGGGTCCCAAGGGCGCGCCCGGGATGCCGGAAATGCTCGGCGTCACGGCGGCACTGGTGGGAGAGGGACTTGGCGACTCGGTGGCGCTGATGACTGACGGACGTTTTTCAGGCGCGACGCACGGTCTGATGGCGGGACATATCGCGCCTGAGGCATTCGTCGGCGGACCGATCGCGGCGCTTCGCGACGGTGACACGATCACGTTCGACGTAGCGAAGCGCCGCCTCGACGTTGAACTCACCGATGCGGAGATCAAGGCGCGGCTCAAAGACTGGAAGTCACCCGAGCCACACTACAAGAGCGGCGTGATGGCGAAGTATGCGCACCAGGTATCGTCGTCCTCACGCGGCGCCGTAACGCATTGAGAAGATCGAACATCATATCGGCGCTACTTGCACTTGCGTTTGTCGCGAGTGTCGCATTACCCGAATCGGTCCGCGCTCAGGACGACTGGCACGTGATCGAGCGGCATACCACCAGCGCGCCGGCGGAAACCAGGGAGGCCCCGGCGGCGAAAGCCGGCAACAACGTCGAGCCATGCGGCGAGCCCGCGCGCCCGGCGCAGGAACCCTACAAGTCGATCGTCGCGCAGCTCAACGATATGTGGGGAACTAATTTTCCGCTGTATGAATCGGTGAGCGCGGTCTCGCCTCATGCGCATGCTGGCGGATGCATTTTTTACAACCGCGAGTTCCTCGACAGCCTGATGGGAAAGTGGATGCGGATCGACGATCAGGACGCGGTTCGTCCGATGCTGTATGCGATCTTCGCGCACGAAATCGGCCATCTCGCGCACGACGACTTCGCTCCCAGCCAGGACAACGTCCCGGTGAAAAACAAGGAGCTTGCCGCCGATCAGTTCTCCGGCTACTCGCTCGCGCGGCTTGGGATCAGGCGGCTCGATCCGGACGAAATTACGCGCTACTACCTGATGACCGGCGACGACTTCGTCGGCCATGCCTCCGGTCACGGCAACGGCGCGGAGCGCACCACCGCATTTCAGGACGGATGGCACCGCGCAGAAGTCGGGCTGCCCGAGCAAGGCTCGCGGCCGGCGGGCGGACTCGGCGAGCCGTAAAGGTTTATCTCCGGCGGCTGGTTGTCACGGCTGGTGACTGCTTCGCCGTTTGCGGCGGGAGCACCGGCAGATGATAATCAATCCTAATCTCTGACCATGGGCGCCTCGACAATTTCTAATCGATCAGAACCTGCTGAACACGCCGCAGGTGGCAGTTCGTCCGCGATCGACGCGAGCGCGGTTGGTTTTCGCTACGGCGAGCGGGCGGCGCTCTCAGACGTAAGTTTCACGGTTGCGCGCGGCGAAATTTTCAGCTTTCTCGGTCCGAATGGCGGCGGCAAGACGACGCTTTTCAAGTTGCTCTCGACGCTGGTGCCGATTCAGTCCGGGATCGTGCGGATGCTCGGGCATGATCTCGCTGGTGAAACGAGTTCGGTGCGGCGCCAGCTCGGAGTCGTGTTTCAGCATCCGAGTCTCGACGGCAAGCTGACCGTGGCAGAGAACCTTGCCGCTCACGCACATCTATATGGAATCACCGGAAAGCGCCTGCGCGAGCGCACTGCCGCGATGCTCGAGCGGCTCGGGCTCTCACCACGCGCACGCGACCTGGTCGAGACGCTGTCGGGCGGACTTCAGCGGCGCGTCGAGCTCGCCAAGGCGCTCCTGCACGAGCCGGAACTGTTGCTGCTCGATGAGCCGAGCACCGGTCTCGATCCGGCGGCGCGCCGCGAGTTTTTCAATTACCTCGGCTACCTGCGCGAGCATGACGGCGTGACCGTGGTGCTGACGACACACTTTATGGAAGAGGCCGAGCGATGCGATCGAATCGGAATTCTCCACCAGGGGAAGCTGGTCGCAATCGCACCGCCCGCGGAACTCAAGTCGGAAGTCGGCGGCGACGTGATCGTGATCCGCACCGAGGCGTCTGAAGTTCTGCAGCGAAAAATTCTCCAACGCTTCAAGCTCAAGAGCCAATTGGTCGATGGGACGATTCGGATTGAACGCCTTCGCGGGCACGAACTGGTTCGCGATCTTGTCGACGCATTTGGCGATGAGGTCGAATCAGTCTCATTCGGCAAACCCACCCTCGAAGACGTGTTCGTGCATCTGACCGGGCATCAGTTCTTCGCAAATGCTCCGGCGGAAGAATAGAAAGTGATGCGCGAAATTTTTCTTCAGGCCGAGACGCTCTGGGAGCGGGAGATCGTGCGCTTCATCCGCCAGCCGATCCGCGTGATGAGCGCGATCCTGACTCCGCTGGTTTTCTGGCTGCTGCTCGGCACCGGCCTGCAAGCGTCATTCAAGCCGAGCGGGATGCCGGCGGGCAGCAACTACGTGCAATACTTCTACCCCGGCGTGATCGTGCTGATGCTCCTCTTCACGGCGATCTTCGCGACCGCCTCGACCGTCGACGATCGCCGCGAAGGCTTCCTTCAAGGAGTGCTGGTCGCGCCGATCTCACGCTCAACAATCGTGCTCGGACAGGCGCTCGGCGGCACCACGCTGGCGCTGATGCAGGGAGTTATCTTCCTCGCGCTGGCGCCGCTGGCGGGAATCCACTTGAGTCTCGAAGCTTTCGTGGTGTCGATCGCGATGATGGCGATTGTCGCGTTCGCGATGACCAGCATCGGACTGATGATGGCGTGGCGAATCGACACTACCCAGGGCTTCCATGGGTTCATGAATATGCTGCTGCTTCCGATCTGGATGCTGTCGGGGGCGGTCTTCCCGGTCGCCGGCGCGCCAATGTGGTTTCAATGGACCACGCGCCTGAATCCCGTGACCTATGGGACCGAGGCGCTCCGCCACGCACTCTACCTCGCCGAGCCCGCCGCCAGCGGCGCCACGATGCCGATGGCGTCGTCAGTGTGTATCGCGATCGCCTTCGCGGCGTTCACGTTCATCCTGGCAACGCGCGTCGCGCGAAACGCCTCGACGATTTGATCATCTGTCGTACTCGCTCTTGCAGAGCTCCTGATAGTCTCGCCGGTTCTGCGCGAGCAGTTTCACGCGGGCCTCATCGGTCAGACCACTGAGCATCGCTACTTCCTCGTAGCCGGCAGGAACGTAGCTGAGATGCGAAACCAATCCGTAATTCTCGTCCCATACATGAAGCTGCACCGCTCGCGGCTCCATCGTGAATTCGAATCCGTCTCGCCCGGCCAAGTCGAGCGAAACCTGATGACAAGTGCTCGGTGACGTGGACGCAATCGTGCCACCCCACGCCACGTGGATTGGCCGATGTATATGACCGCACGCGACTCGCACGACCTGTCGATGCCGCCGCACAATGTCCTCCATCATCCGGCCACCATGCAGGCCCGACGCATCCATCCATTGCACCCCGGAGCGAAACGGCGGGTGATGCATGAAAATCAGCGTCGGAGAATCGGGCCGCGCGCCAAGCGTAGCGTCGAGCCATCGCAGCCGTTCTTCGCACATCATCCCATGATGGTGTCCCGGCACGGAGGTATCGAGTCCAACCAGCCGGACGGGATACTTATCGATCGCATAGTTCACGAACGGCGAATCAGGCGTCGGCATGTACTCCTCGGCGGCAAATGCCTTCAAGAGGACCTCGCGCCGGTCGTGATTTCCCGGAATCACGAACACGGGAGGAATCAACTCTGACAGGATCTCACGCAGCAAATCGTATTCTTCCGGGCGCCCGTGATCGGTCAGATCGCCCGAAGCGATGACCGCGGTCGGCTTGGGATCAAGACCGTTGATGTGCGCGACGGACTGCGCGAGCTGTGTGTTGGTCGGCACTCTGCGGTAACACAGGCGACCTTTCGCTACCACGTGAAGGTCCGTGATTTGCGCGATGATCATCTTCTATCACCTCTTCAGGATTCAGCGCGGAGGCATGCGCAGCGCGCCGTCGAGGCGGATTGTTTCACCGTTCAACATTTCGTTTTCTACTATGTGACGCGCCAAGGCGGCGTACTCGGTTGGTTTGCCGAGGCGCTGCGGGAATGGGATTTGCGCAGCGAGGGCTTTGCGCGCTGGATCGGGGAGTCCCGCGAGCATCGGGGTTTCGAAAGTTCCCGGCGCGATCGTGCAGACGCGGATCCCCAGTGATGCGAGGTCGCGCGCGATCGGCAGCGTCATCGCGACTACGCCGCCCTTCGATGCGGAGTATGCGGCCTGCCCGATCTGTCCATCGTAGGCCGCGACCGAAGCGGTATTGATGATCACGCCGCGCTCGCCGTCGGCACTCGGCTGATTCTTCGCCATCGCCGCCGCGGCCAGGCGCGTGACGTTGAACGTGCCGATGAGATTCACCGCGATCACTTTGCTAAACAAATCGAGCGAGTGCGGACCGTCCTTGGTAATCGTGCGCATCGCGCGGCCGATGCCGGCGCAGTTCACGGCGATATGAACCGCGCCGAACTTCGCAACTGTCTTTGCAACGGCGTCGGCGGCCTGATCGGCGGAGGCGACGTCGGCGACCACGAATAGCGCGTTGTCACCGAGCGATTCGGCGACTTTGGCGCCGGGTGACGACGGTAGATCGAGAATCGCGACTTTCGCGCCGGCGGAAGCGAACTCGCGGATTGTGGCCTCGCCGAGTCCTGAGCCTCCGCCGGTGACTATCGCAATTGCGTTTTTCAGATTCATATCAACCTCGCAGAAATTATCGAGACGTTACGACCGAAGATCCGATGATGCAACCGAGCGACCTAACCCCATAGCCGCTTCCCATCTGGGAAGGGGAACAAATATTAGAGCGAGGCTTCGGCGGTGGCCGAAGTTGGTCGCGGAAGGTTCAGGAGGCGGATTGCGGTTGCTACTGCGTCGGTTGAGCCCGCTAGTTCGAGGATGTCGCCGGGGCGGAGGACTTCGTCGCCGGTGGGAATTATCACGTCCGAGCCGCCGCGTCCTATTGCTACTACCACGGCGCCACTCTGCGTGTGCAGATCGATTTCGGAGAGGCGTTTTCCGATTCCGCTGCTGCCTGCCTGCACGCTGACCGGGGTCAGCGTCCCGATGCCGGGAACTTCGTACGAGCGGCCTTCGGCACGCGAGCCGCGCATCGTATTGGCGATAAAATGCACCGCGTCGCGCATCTGGTTTTGTATCCGGCCAACATTTCGAGCAACTACTATGATCATCAGCAGGATCGAGATGACCATAACTGCGATTCCTTCCACCGGCGCCATGAAGGGCTGAACTACCGCCAGGAGCGGCACCGCGGCGACCAGCAGGATGGTTACGTGCAGCAATTCGATCATCGCTTTTCCCGCGCTGATTTCTTCTGTGGTCAAATCCGGAAACGCTCGTGATGCAAGCGCGGTCGCAAGACGATGCGCGCCGAAATAAAGACCGGCCGCAGGCCCCACGCACAGCAGCAACGCGAATGCGTCCACGAACAGGCCGGCGGAAAAATACGGTAGGCGCTCCAGCTTAGCGACGATCGTCGTCACGTCGAAGGGGTCGCGTTCGTTGATGATGAGAATCGCGCCGATTAGACTCGCGCTGGACACGATGGTCGCGATGGGCCATCCGATCGAACGGCTGTCTTCAGTTGGCGCCGCGGCTTGACGAATTCGCTCGAACCACGAGTCGTAGAGCGATTCGAGTACCTTGAGCGGACGTGGCAGATGGCGGGATACGAAGTCAGCGCATGGCCCGGACGATCGAATCAGATATGGAGTCAGGAATGTTGTGATTACAGAGACGGCAACGGCAATCGAATAAAGAAAATCGCGGGTCGCGCCGGTTTTCATTCCGGCGCCCGCTATGATGAACGAGAACTCGCCGATTTGCGCGAGACTCATGCCCGCCTGGATCGACGTCCTGGTGCCGACGCCGCTCAAAATCGACGCGAAGGTGACGCCGATGAATTTCCCGGCGATCACAGCCACGGTCAGCACGATCAGCGCGATCCAATGCTGCGCGATTAGCTGAGGATCGATCATCATGCCGACCGAGACGAAGAATACCGCGCCGAAGATATCGCGGACCGGCGCGACAAGGCGTTCGATCTGATCGGCCTTACCCGACTCCGCGACCAGCGAGCCGGCCAGAAACGCGCCGAGTGCGACCGAGTAACCTGAGTGCTCCGCGATGAGCGCGAACGCGAAACAGATACCGACGCTCGCGACCAGGGTGGTCTCGGGCCGGTCGAGGCTCACCACTATCCTCACGAGCGGCGGCACGACGATAAATCCGATTCCTACGAACGCGACGAGAAACAAGATGAGGCGGCCGATCGTGACAGTCATCATCGGCGCCGACACGCCGGCGCCCGATGCGAGCGTGGTCAGCACGGCGAGTTCGACGACCGCGGTCAGATCCTCAGCGAGCAGGATGCCAAACGCGAGTTCGCGCAAAGTCGGGGCGACCGGCGTCTCCTCATAGGCCTTGGCAACGATCGTGGTGCTCGAGATGGAAAGTATCGCGCCGGTGAAAATGGACTCGAGCGGAGTCCATCCGAGTGCGCGGCCGCATATGTAGCCCAGCCAGATCATGAAGCCGACTTGAAGCGCGGTGATGAAGCCGGAGGTCGGGCCTAGGCGGATCAGCCGGCTCAGCCGGAACTCCAGCCCCAGCGCAAACATCAAGAGGATCACGCCGAGTTCGGAGAGGGTGTGGATGCGCTCGGAATCGGCGAGCAGCGGAAAAATCGTGACATAAGGACCGACGATTACTCCCGCGAGCAAGTAACCGACGACGACCGGTTGGCGGATTTTCTGAAAGATAACGGTGGTGATTGCGGCGACGCATAGCACCATTGCGAGGTCTTCGAGAACCGTGTGTGAGGCGAGTATCGGCACTTCGGAGTCAGAGATGATGCGCAGTTAGCGCAGATCCGAAACGCGGGGCAGCACTTTGGTCCAGAAGAGTTCGATCGTTTTCATCAAGCGATCGTGCGGCATCAGGCCATTGTACATCCACGCGAAGATCCATCTAATCGGCAGGCGTTTGAGCAGATGCTCGACCTGGCGCGTCACCGTGTCGACGGTTCCGACGAACGCGAGGCCGTTGGTCCAAAGGTCGGCCGGTTCGCCGGTTTTTGGATCGTCGAGGCCCTTGGAAAATCCGAACGGCTCGAACCATTCGTGGCCGCAGAAGTAGCCGCTCTCGCGCCAGATTGCGCGCGCTTCATCGTCGCTGTCGGCGATCACGATGTCGCGCAACACGCCCATCCCTTCGCCGAGCGGCTTGTGCGAGACCTCGCCATAAACCTCGCAGAGCTGATGCTCGAGCGACGGATGGAGCGGCGGCAGGATCGCGGTGACGCCCTCCTGCGCGCACCATCTGATGCTGCGCTCGGACGACGCGAACGGCTGGAATATCGGCGGATGCGGTTTCTGCACCGGCTTCGGCACCACCGAGACCATGCGTACGATGCCGTTGTCTATGCCGCCGCCCCACTTCGCGGTCGCGTCGAGAGTCCACGGCGTCTCGCCGGGCGGTACGCTCCAGTACTTGCCATCGTATGAAAGGAAGTCTTCGGTCCACGCCTTTTTGATGATGCGGAAGTTTTCTTCGAAGGCGGCGCGATTTGCGTTGTCGATCTCGTCGTGCTGATGCGGCAGCGCGCCGTGAATCCCATGCGTCTGCTGGGCCATGATGTCGACCCATCGGCGCTGATAGCCGCGCGCGAAGCCGGCGTTGGCGCGACCACCGGACATATGATCGAGCATCGCGATATCCTCGGCGACGCGTAGCGGATTCTGCGACGGCAGCACGATGCCGAGCTGGCCGACGCGCAGCCGCTTGGTTTGCATCGCGATGTACAAGTCGAGCAGGACGGGGTTGTTCGACAGCTCGAAACCCTCGACGTGAAAGTGATGCTCGGTGAAGCTGATCGAGTCGTAGCCGAGATCGTCGGCGAGCTTGGCCTGGCCGGTGATGTCGTGGAGCATTTGATCGTAGAGATGACCCCGCAATCCGGCTTGGCCTTTTTCGATGTCGGCCTTGCTGCCGACCGAAGGCAGGTAGAAGAGCGAAACTTTCATATTCACCTCTCTGCGCGCGCGTGCGGCTCGAGACCTAACTCGTGTAATCGAAGATGACGTGCTCTTTGGTCAGGAAGCATCGCGAGCGCGACATCTCGACGAAGCGGCGTTCGTCCTCGATGAGCTTCGCATACGCTTGCGCCGCTGCCGGTGTAGCGGAACCAGCGGTCAGGTCATCGATCGATTTCCACCATACCTCGGTGATTCCGTCGAGCGGCTTGGCAAAGCCGCGGCTCTTCACAACCGCTGCGTTGAACTCCGGTGCGATGGTGTGGCTCTGGATATACTTCGCCGCGCGAACATCTTTCGCGAAGCTGGTTACCAGCGGCCCATGATCCCTCAGCCAGGTCTTGTGGCAATCCGCGACCGACAACGAATCGCGCTTGCTGAGCAGATAGGTGACTTTGATCGCATCGCGGCCGAGCTTGGCGCCGGCGGTGTAGTCAAAGATCGTATGCTCCTCGGTCAGAAACACTTGCGAGCGCGCGATGTCGATGAACTTGGCCTCGTCTTCCGCCAGGTCGCGGGTTGCCGCGGCGCGCGTCGGATCATTGTCACGGCGCTCGAAGTCGGCAACAGAGTCCCACCAGACTTCGGTGATGCCAGCCATCGGGTCCAGCATTCCGCGCGGTTCCTGAAATTCGCGGTTAAGAGGAGTGTCGATCAGGTGGCTCTGGATGTACTTGCGCGCGTGGATCGCTTTTGCATGACCGCGCACTCGCGGCCCGTGCGAATTGAGCCAATAGTCGTAAAACTTTTCGGCAGGCACATCGGCGCGCCGCGCCAGTACGTACACGATCTTAACCATGGCTGTCTTTTCCTTTCCCTTTCGCTCCGGGTCGCGTTCGCGATGCTAGCAAAGTTCCAGCACGAGCGCGTAGCTGTGCTCGATGTGAGCGCCCTCACCCGCGAAGACGGCAAACGAAGTTGTAGTTGAGCTGTTCCATCAGCATGCGCTCGATCCGGACATAGCAGGCGACGTATTGCGATCGTTCTCGCGTTGTCGGCTAGTCCCTCAACGCGCTCGGTGATATACGAGGCAAGTCGCTCATCTTTTCTGACAAAGCCGATGCGCTGCTCGAATTGCAAAGCTGAAAATCCGGCCGGCAAGAAGTTCTGCGGTGATTGCGGCGCGGCGCTCGCGAATCTTTGTCCGAAGTGCGGCGCCGATAATCCAGCGGACAAACGCTTTTGTGGCGAATGCGGCACGGCGCTCGGAGCGCCCGCGGGCACTGCCCCGGCAAAGAAAGCGAATGACTCACCGATTCTAGTAGCTGAGACACCAGCCCCTGAAAATCTGGAGGGCGAGCGCAAGACGATCACGGCGCTGTTCGCCGACATCAAGGGATCGACGGAGTTGGAGCAGGACTTGGATCCCGAAGAGGCTCGCGCGATCGTCGATCCGGCACTCAAGCTGATGATCGACGCCGTCCGCCGCTACGACGGATACATCGTGCAGTCCACCGGCGACGGGATTTTCGCGCTGTTCGGCGCACCGCTTGCGCACGAGGACCATCCGCAGCGCGCTCTGTACGCTGGCCTGCGGATGCAGGAGGAGCTGAAACGCTACTCGGCCAAACTGGTGGCCGAGGGTGGAAGGCCGATCGAGGCGCGCATCGGCGCGAACACCGGCGAAGTCGTCGTGCGCTCGATCTCAACCGGCAGCGGCCACGTTGAATACACGCCGATTGGGCACACCACCAACCTGGCGTCGCGGATGCAGGCCGTCGCGCCAACCGGCTCGATCGCGATCAGTGAGCAGACGAGCAAACTGGTCGAGGGATATTTCCAGCTCAAGCCGCTGGGTCCGACCAAAGTAAAAGGAGTCACCGAGCCGGTCAATGTTTACGAGGTGACCGGGCTCGGGCCGTTGCGCACACGGCTGCAACGCTCGGCGGGGCGGGGGCTTACCAAGTTCGTCGGGCGCGAGCGCGAGATGGAGGCGATGCGCAACGCGTCGGAACTCACGCGCGTTGGACGCGGACAGATTGTCGCCGCGATGGCCGAGGCCGGCACCGGCAAATCGCGCCTGTTCTTTGAGTTCAAGGCCAAGCACCAGTCGGGCTGGATGGTGCTGGAGACCTTTTCCGTCTCTCACGGGAAAGCGTCTGCGTATCTGCCCACAATCGAGTTGCTACACGGCTACTTCCGCATCACCTCGGATGACGACGTGCGCACGCGGCGCGAGAAAGTCAACGGCAAGGTCTTGACGCTCGATCGTTCGCTTGAAGATACGTTGCCGTACCTTTTCGTATTGCTGGGCATTATCGAGGGCGACGATCCGCTGGCGCAAATGGACGGGGAGGTGCGCAGGCGGCGCACGCTCGACGCGATCAAGCGCATCCTGCTGCGAGAGTCGATGAATCAGCCGCTGATGGTGATTTTCGAGGACCTGCACTGGATCGACGAGGAGACGCAAGGCTTTTTGAACCTGCTGGCAGAATCCATCGGCACGGCGAAGATCCTGCTGCTGGTCAATTATCGCCCCGAGTACTCGCATCAGTGGAACAGCAAGACCTACTACATTCAGTTACGCTTGGACCCGCTGGGCAAAGAATCTGCCGAGGAGATGTTGTCCGCGCTGCTCGGCGACGGTACCGAACTCGCGCCGCTCAAGCGGCTGATTGTCGAGAAGACCGAGGGCAATCCGTTCTTCATGGAAGAGACGGTGCAGGTCCTGTTCGACGAGAACGCGCTGGTGCGTGACGGCGGGGCGGTGAAGCTCACGCGGTCGTTGGCGGCGTTGAAGATTCCGCCGACAGTTCAGGCGATTCTCGCCGCGCGCATCGACCGCCTGCCGCAGGATGCCAAAGACCTGTTACAGACGCTGGCGGTGATTGGCCGCGAATTTCCGCTGTCGCTGATTCGCGCGGTGGTCTCGATCCCGGATGACGAGACCAGGCGGCTGCTCGATGTCCTCCAGCTCGGCGAGTTCATCTACGAGCAGCCGGCCATCGGCGATTCTGAATACACCTTCAAGCACGCGCTGACACTGGAGGTCTCGTACAACTCGGCACTGATGGAACGGCGCAGACAACTTCATGGACGAATCGGTGCGGCTCTCGAGAGGCTCTACGCAAATTCAATCGACGACTACCTCGACGAACTGGCCCATCATTACAGCCGCAGCGGAAATTCCGCGAAGGCACTCGACTATCTCGAAAGCGCAGGTCTCCGAGCCGTTCGGCGACTGGCGTACGGCGAGGCGATGCGGAACCTAACCGCCGCTTTGGAATTACTTGAACGCACGCCATCTAGCCCCGAGCGGGACCGGCGCGAATTCGCGCTCCAAACCAGCCTTGGTCCCGCGCTGATGGCCACCAAAGGGTGGGCGGCGCCGGAAACCGAGAGGGCCTATCTTCGCGCCGAGCGGCTTGCTGAGACAGGAGCCACACCCGAGCAGCAGTTCGCGCTACTGGTTGGATTGTTTGGACTGCTCTACGTCGGCGGCAACTTGAGGGGAGCCCGCGAACGGCAGAAGCCGATCTGGGATTTCGTCGATCGCCACCCCGATCCGGTTTTCCTTCTCGAGGCGATCCATCATGACTGGTCGGTGGCGCTTTCCGCAGGTGAACTGGAGGCCTCGCAACGCCATGTCGAGCGGGGGCTCAAGCTGTTCGAGTCGAAGCTTCGTTCGGCTGCCGTCCCGCTCTACACCGCTCATCATCCGGCCGTGTGCGGCTATGCATGGGACGCGCAGCTGTCATGGCTGCGCGGTCGTCCCGATGCGGCGCGGCGATGCGCGGAACGGGCCGTTTCACTTGCGAATGAACTTGGAGACGCCATCTCGGCAGCTTTCGCCTTGTACGAGAAGGCACTGGTTCATCGCATGATGCTGGAACCGAAGCTTGCGCTGGAAATCGCCGGGGCCGCGATAAACGCAGCGGAGGACGTGGGGTTCCTCTACGTTCTGCGCCATGCGCGCGTTGTCAAAGGGTGGGCCTTAACCGAGCTTGGAAGAGCGGAGGAGGGAATAAGGCAGATACGCGAAGAAACCGATGCACTTTCGGCCAACCGAGAGGAGTTGTGGCTCACGCTCAGTCTCGCGACTCTCGCCGACTCGTGCCTGAGAGCCGGACGCATCGAGCATGGTTTGAAGGCGATCGGCGACGCCCTGGACCTGGTCCGTCGCAGCGGCGAATGTTTCTGGGAAGCGGAAATTAATCGCCTTCGCGGCGAGTTGCTCCTGGGTCAGAGTCCTTCCGATCCGGCTCTGGCGAGAGCGTCGGTCGAGCACGCGATCAAGAAGGCCCGACAGCAGGGGGCGAAATCGCTCGAACTGCGCGCGACGACCTCGCTCGCGCGAATACTGATGAGTACCGACCGCCGCGACGAGGCGTGCGCGATGCTCGCCGACATCTACAACTGGTTCTCTGAGGGCTTCGACACTGCCGACCTGATGGACGCCAAGGCGCTCCTCGACGAACTCAACGCATAGCCGCGTCTTCCTCTCAGAGCGGATCGCTAGTGTGCGCACGATGCGTGCGGGTGGGCCATCGTGGCGGTAGAAGAATGAATGTGATGACGACCAGAGCCGCGAATGTGAAGTACACGATCGCGAATGCCCACGGCGGGAAGTTGTAGAAAATCAGGCGATGCGCCCAGTAGCCGACGAAGTCACCGCGATACCGCGCGGCTCCGCCACGCGCGCGCATCCAGTCTTCGAGCGAAGTCAGCGGACACATCACGCCGACGACTGACTCGATGCATACGAGCGTAATCGCGGCGAGGTGCGCGACTCGAAACGCGAAGCTTCGGGTCCATCGCCATCCCGTCGCACCGCCGATCAGAATCGCGACGAGTCCGCCCACGACGAACGCTACGTATGCCGCGTGGACGATGACGATCGCGTCGGCGAGGATCGTGTACTCGATCGCCATGCGGTGATTATGCCATGCGCGGCGCGAACCGAACGCGTCTTTGCAGGGTGCAAACGAGCGGCGCTATACTCGGCGCCGCACCAGGAAACCGGAGGTATTCGATGTCACAACAACAGCTTCAACAAATCGTCCAAATGCTCAAGGCGCAGCCGATCGCGGGCAAGCCGTCAGTCGAGGAGACGCGCGCGGGATTTGAGCAGATGGCTGGACTCTTTCCGGTCGATGCGGACGTCAAGTGCGAGCCGGTGAATGCTGGCGGAATCAAGGCCGAGTGGGTGACGGCGCCGGGGGCAGACACGGGGCGCGCGATCCTTTACCTGCACGGTGGCGGGTACGTTATCGGCTCGATCAATACTCATCGCTCGCTCGCGGCGAGACTTTCGCGCGCGTCGAAAGCGCGAGTGCTGGTGATCGAGTACCGGCTCGCGCCGGAGCATCCATTTCCCGCGGCTGTCGACGATTCGGTCGCCGCGTATCGCTGGATGATCTCGACGGGACTGAAGCCTGCGCGCATCGCCGTCGCCGGCGACTCCGCAGGCGGCGGGCTGACGGTCGCGACGCTGGTCGCGATTCGCGATGCGAAGCTCGCGCTTCCGGGCGCCGGCGTGTGTATGTCGCCGTGGGTCGATCTCGAAGGGCTCGGCGATTCGATGAAGTCGAAGGCGGCTGCGGATCCGATGGTCCAAAAGGACGGCCTGATCGAAATGGCGGCGGCTTATCTTGCGGGCAAGGATCCGCGCACGCCGCTCGCAGCGCCGCTCTATGCAGACCTCGCAGGACTTCCGCCGTTGTTGATCCAGGTCGGCACTGCGGAAACTTTGCTCGATGACTCGACCCGGCTCGCAGAGCGCGCGCGCAAAGCGGGAGTGAAGGTTACGCTGGAGCCGTGGGAGAACATGATCCACGTATGGCAAATTTTCGCACCGATGCTCGATGAGGGGCAGCAGGCGATCGAGAAGATAGGAGAGTTCATCCGCGCCAACGCCGAGTAAGATTGGAGCGAGCATCGCCGATCGTATTGCGCGGCTCGACTGGGATCGAATCGAGCGCGATCTCGACGCGCGCGGTTACGCGACGACCGGAAAGTTCCTGCGCTCGAGCGAATGCGCCGACTTGATCGCGCTCTATCCGAATCGCGAGCGGTTTCGAAGCCGCATCGTGATGGAGCGGCACCGTTACGGCGTCGGAGAGTATAAGTACTTCGCGCGCCCGATGCCGGAGATCGTCGAACGGCTTCGAACCGAGCTGTATCGCAAGCTGGTCGGTACCGCCGACAGGTGGGCCGCGCGATTGCGCAGTCGCGACTCGTATCCCGAAACGCTCTCGGCTTTTCTGAAGATGTGCGCGGCGCGTGGCCAGACCAGGCCGACCCCGCTAATCCTTCGTTACGAGACCGGCGGATACAACTGCCTGCATCAGGACTTGTACGGCGAGATTGCGTTCCCGGTTCAGTTCACGTGCGCGCTCAACCGGCGCGGGCGCGATTTCGAAGGCGGCGAATTGCTACTGGTCGAGCAGCGGCCGCGGGCGCAATCGCGCGGCGAAGCGATCGCGCTGAATGAAGGCGAAGGAATTATCTTCGCGAACCGCTATCGCCCGGTCGCGGGCGCGCGCGGATTTCATCGCGTGAACATGCGCCACGGCGTGAGCACGGTTACATCCGGCGTGCGCTATGCGATGGGCGTGATCTTTCACGACGCAGCTTAGCGGCGCTGCGCGCGCGAACTGAATCCTAATGGTCGTCGGCGGGACACCTGCCGTCGTCGCAGGCGCAGGTGCCGCCCGCGTTGGCAGTCCGCCACTGGCCGCAGAAATCGTTGCACGCCGTCAGATTGTCGTCCGTCCCGTAGAAGCCCTTGCACTGCGCGACTGCGGCCGGCGTCTTCGGATCGTTGAAGCTCGCGTGGCGATCCCTATCGGCCGCGAACGCGAGCCCGACTACCGCAATCGCAAAGAGACCGGACATTATGATTTTACGCATCGAAAATATCCCCTAAGCGCGCAGCCCCAAGCCGCGGGCAATTCATTTTTCGAAACTAGCAGCACCATCCTCGATTTAACAACTCAACTCGTGAAGGCGTGGAAGTGCGCACATGAATTCCCGCGACTTGGTAATCCGCGGAACCGGTTTTGTTGTCAAAGAGTTGGCGCACTGTTACTTTCCGGTGAGATCTTTAATCCGTCTCGATAAAGGGGTTCCGACATGCGGCGAGGTTTGCTGATTCCAGCTCTGTTTGTATCGATGGCGGTCGCGGCATGCGCGTCACAACCTGCGCCGAGCGGCAGCACGGGTTCGACGAACGTCGTCGACATGAACGGATGCAAAGTCGATCCGGCGCCAATCTGCAACAGCGTTCGCGGGCAAAGCGTCGAGATGAGCAATGGGATGACGGCCGATCCGCGGATGGTCGAGCAGAATTCGGTACGCACGGCGAACATCTTCGTGCCGATCAAAAGGACTGACGGCGCCGAGATGTTCGAGGTCGAATGCGGGATCAACACGTTGAACCAGTCGGTAACCTGGGCACAAATCAAAAGTGGGCCGAAAATTACTGACGACGATGTGAAGTATCTGCGCGCGCACGGACTTTGTTCGGAGTCGTAAGCGATACTTCATGCGATACTTCATGCGATACTTCAAGTTTGCCGTTTTGGCCGGTGGCGCAATGATTTTCGCGACGAGCCTTGCCGTCGCGCAGACGGACCCGGCATCGTCGGGCGCGCTGGCCGATTTCGCCTCGAGTGCCAACGCGCGGCTGAACTACTATCGCGCGATGGCGAAGCTGCCGCCGGTCGTCGATGACAGCGCGCTGAGCGCGGGCGCGTATGATCACGCGCGCTACCTGGTCAAAAATGGGATTGGCGGCGGCGATATCGTTCTCGACAAACAGAAGCTGCAGATTCAAGTTCGGCAGGAACCCGCAAAGTTTGAGATCAAGGGAAAGCCGTTCTACAGCGACAGGGGCGCGTCAGCCGGCGTGAGATCGGTAATCCTGAATGCGCGCCAGATCGATCTGAGCGGGGCCGAATTTGTCGATCGCCTGCTGGCGATGCCATTCAGCGGCCTGACTGCGATGGTCCCGCAGTTCTCGCTGGTTGGACTTGGCGCTTACTGCGATTCTGGAGAATGCGCAATCGTGATTCCGGGCCGGTACGGGTTGGAGAAGTCGGTGCGCCTGGAGCTCTACGACGGACCTGCAAGCGATCGACTTTGGAATCCGGGGCTTGGGCTAATCCCCGCAGAGACCGGACGATTGAAAGCGGCGGTCGAATTTCCGCCCAACGGCGCCACTATAGATTGGCAATCGTATCCGGGCGGCGAGTATCCCGATCCATTGACGGCGTGCCCCGGATACAAAGCGCCGACTGGCGCGCCGATTTCGATTCAACTTGGCGAAGGATATGGCGCCGATGGCAGTCTTGAAGTTTCGTCGAATCTCGTTTCGCGCGATGGTGTCGAGCTGGAAACATGCCTCATCACGGCGGCGTCATATAATGGCCGCGATACGCAAGAGACCACGACTGGCAAGGAAGGTCTCAAAGCGATCGGCGCGGCGGTGATCATTCCGCGCGAACCGCTGGCGCCCGGTCATTACAAGGTCGCGTTGAAGGAAGCCGACAAGCTCTACGAGTGGAGTTTCACGGTCGCGGCGCCGGCCAGCCCGGCGCAATCGGCGACTCGGTAACCGGTTCGTAGCGCGTGCGCCGCTAGTGTTCTAGAGATCAGCCAAATCAACGAAGCCCTCTTTTTTCCCGCGCGCAATCGCATCATCGATTATTTTCCAGAAACGCTTGTTCTGGGACAGCGCCAGGGCTTCAAGGTCCGTGTCTTCTGTCACCGGCATCAACGCCGCGCACGGCCGGCCGTTCTTGGTGATCAGTATCGAGCCACTTTTGGGCAGCTCGTTGACATAGCGACTGAACCGCGTCTTAACCTCGCGAATGTTTTCAATTTTCATAGAGTCACCTTACTGCCGCCAATGAAAAGTTGGTTGCCGCGCTTGCGTCCGATTGCATCGACCAGTACTTCATCGTCTGCAACGCGATAGAAGACGCGCAAATCTCCTTTCCGGAACTCGAACTCGGACTGCCCGGAGGGACGTCGCAAACGGAAGCGGTTTTTGTTCTCAACGGTTGCATCATCTTCACCGAGCCCGGCCTGCATCGCCGCCGCAAGCCGCGCGCGTTCGGCCGCGCGGAGCGCCCTGAAGTGACGGATCGCATCGGGGCCGAGCTTAACAGAACGCTTCGGCATCGAACTTCAATGTAGTTCATATTGTGACTACTTTCAATCTACGAGGGTTTGGCTGGCCGGTTCGTAGCGGCGCAATGGGATCAGCAGCGCGAAGGAAAGCATCGCGACTGCGAATGCGGCCGCGATCGCGACGCGGTAGCTGCCGGTCCGGTCAATGATCAAGCCAACTATCGGCGGACCGACCATCGCGCCAAATCCACCGGCGGTATAAAGAGCGCCGAGCATCGTGCCCATCCGATGCGTCCCGAACAGGTGAGCTATCACCGCGGGAGATAGCGCGACGTATCCGCCGTAGCCGGCGCCCATCACGATTGCGAAGAGCAGCATTGCGGAGTACGAACTCGCAAACATCCAGATGCCATAGCTGAGCGCGAGTACCAGAAAGCTTGCCTGGTAGAGGCGCACGACGCCGGCGCGATCGGCAAGCGCGCCGAGTCCCATCCGCCCCGCTACGCTCGCGCCGCCAATTACGCCGACCAGCGCGGCGCTTGAAAATTCGGACACGCCATGATCGTGCGCGAATGACGGCAGATAGACGAACGGCACGAACAGTGCCGTTGAGACCATAACCGACGATGCGTACAAAAGTACGAAGGCCGGAGTGCGGAGCGCGTCGCCAAGACGTACGCGCGAGGGCGTGACGTGGACCGGAGGGCGCTCGGCTACGAAAGCGCATCCGAGCAGAATCGCGGTGGTCGCGATCGCGAAAACAAGGTAGGTCGCGCGCCAGCCGAGCGGCGCGATCAACACTGCGGCGATCGGCGCGCCGCACACCGTGCCGAATCCGATTCCGGCCACCGCGATCCCGAGTGCGGTGTTGCGCCGGCGCAGAAACCATCCTCCGACCACCGCGACCATCGGAACATACGCGCACGCGACTCCGACGCCGACGCCGATTCCGTAGGTCAGGTAGCCAATCCACAGGCGATCGATCGTTGATGTAAGCGCGAGACCCAGCCCCATGACGAGCGCCCCGGACGCGAGCACGATTCGTGGACCGAATCGATCCGAGAGATGGCCGGTGACTGGGCCGAGCACGCACCAGACCAGCACGGTCAACGAAAACATTGCGGAGGTGGCGCTGCGATCCGCGCCGAACTGCGCGGCCATCGGTTTGAAGAACGCGCCGAAGCTGTAGGCGACGCTGTACGTCGCGAACATCGCGACAAATGCGGCCGCAACCATCCACCACGCACGTGGCGAGTCGAACTCGGCGAGCGGCGAAATAGAATCGGCGGGCGCGGCGGCCGCAAATGCGGGCGGCTCAGTCACTGCGCTCATTTTGAAGCGCGATCTGCGCCGCTTTCAATTCCTTGCGCTTTGCCGCGTCGACTTTAGGATAGCTGAGCTTCAATTCTTCGAGCGCATGCGCGATAGCCGCGGCGACCACAAGGCGCGTGTACCACTTGTTGTCGGCAGGCACGACGAACCAGGGCGCATGCGGGGTCGCAGTATTCTGGATCATTTGTTCGTACGCCGACATGTAGTCGCGCCAGAGACCGCGCTCGCTGATGTCGGCGGCCGAATATTTCCAGTTCTTTGCGGGCTCTTCGAGTCTTTTCAGAAAGCGTTTGCGTTGTTCCTTTTTCGACAGGTTGAGAAAGAACTTCAGAATCACGATTCCGTTGTGCGCGAGGTAGCGTTCGTGCGCATTGATATCCGCGAAGCGCTCTTTCCAGAGGTCTTTGCTGATCAGTGACGGCGGGATGCGCTCACGCTCGAGCAAATCCTTGTGGACCCGCGTCACCAGAACTTCCTCGTAATAAGAGCGATTGAAGATTCCGATTTTCCCGCGCTCGGGGACGCGCTTCGAAGTCCGCCACATGAAGTCGTGACTGAGTTCTTCGACCGATGGTTGCTTGAACGAGAAGACCTCGCATCCTTGCGGATTGACGCCCGACAACACGTGCTTGATAGCGCCGTCCTTGCCGGCGGCGTCCATCGCTTGAAAGATCAACAGCACGGCCCATCGGTTCTGCGCGTAGAGTTTGTCTTGCAATTCGCTCAGTAGCTGAACCCCGTGCTGCAACTCCTCTTCGGCGTGCTTCTTCGATTTTATGCGACCGGCGTCGGCGGGATCGAAGTCTTTCAGGCGGAACTTGGCGCCATCCTCGATGCGATAGGGAATAGAGATGTCGCGAGCCGTTCTCATCTCGGCTGGCTCCTCGTTTTCGGAATTAGCCGATCTGAAAAAAAGATTTGGTGCGCCCAGAGGGACTTGAACCCCCGACCTGATGATCCGTAGTCATCCGCTCTAATCCACTGAGCTATGGGCGCACCGGAACCCTAGAAATTTTCATATCGAGCGCGCGCGAGCAAGCCGCGCGACGAATAGGGCGGAAAGTGCTCGATTCGTGCAATTTGTGGCGCGGATAAGAAGGAATCACTGCGGGGCGGCGGGGATCCAGACTGTGACTGTTGTGCCCTCGCGCACTTTGCTCTCGATGCGAAGCGCTCCGTGATGGAGTTGCACGATGTGTTTGACGATCGCGAGGCCCAGGCCGGTGCCGCCGAGTTCGCGCGAGCGCGCACGATCGACGCGATAGAATCGCTCCGTCAGGCGCGGGATGTCGGGCGCGGGAATTCCTTCTCCGGTGTCGGAGACCACCAGCGCCACGCCCGGCGTCGGCGCAGTACCGTTGGCGCTCATCGCTTCATGCGCCTCGACGGTGACGTGTCCTTCGCGCGGAGTGTATTTGATCGCATTGTCGATCAGATTGAGCATCACCTGATGCAGCCGGTCGCGATCGCCGGCGAGCTTGGGCAACCCCGGCGGGCAATTCACTTCGAGGCGAAGGCCGCGCCTGCCCGCTTGCTCCTGCATCAGCTCGGCAGCCTCAGAGAGCACTCGCGAGGGCTCGAGCTGCTCGACCTTGAGCGGAGTCAGACCGCGCTCGAGATCCGACAACGAGACGAGGTCGTCGAGCAAGCGCGCCAGGCGGCGCGCCTGACGCTCGATGATGCCGAGAAATCGGGTCGAGGTTTCCCGATCGTCCACGCCGCGAAGCAGCGTCTCCGCGTAGCCATATAACGCGGAGAGCGGAGTGCGGAGCTCGTGGGTCAGGTTCGAGATAAAGTCGGCGCGCAGGGTCTCGTAGGACTTGAGCTGGGTGATGTCGTGAAAGACGAACACCCATGCCGCGCCGCGCGAGGTGCGAATTTGCGCGGCGCTGGCGCTGATATGGAGCGGGGCGGGATTCTGGATCATGAGCTGCGCGTTCATCACGCTGGTGTCGGCCGATTGCATCGAGCGTCCGACGAATTCCTGCAGGCGCGGGTCGCGGCACAGCTCGACGAACGGCCGATCGCGATAGTCGGTGTCGGCGCCCAGAGCGAATACCCTGCGCGCGGCGCCGTTAAGCAAAATCACTTCGCCGCGCGCGCCGGTGACCACGACCGCCTCGGTCATGCTGCGCAAAATTGCCGCGAACTCATCGCGCTGCTCGGTCAGCGAATCGAAGTCGGTGACGACTGCGTCCGCGGCGTCGAGCAGATGATGCTCCGCGCGGTCCATAGCGTCGTTGCCCCCCGGCAGGACATGCGGCGGCGAGCGGCGCTCGCGAAGCGCGGAAGCTACGGCGTCGAGCCGTTCGGCGCGGCGCGAAAGCGAACCTGAGATGCTCGCCGCGAACATCGCGGCGATTGCGAGTCCGATCAAGATAACCGTTACAACCCAGAAGACTGATGCGGCTCCGGTGGCGGCAAGCACCACCAGGAAAATAGCGGCCGGTGCGAGACCGGTGACAATTGCGGCGACGAGCCGGAGCGTCGGTGACCTATCCAAGCTTTTCCGGATTGCCAAGCGGTTCCGGATTGAAGCGGTAACCGACGCTTCGCACCGTGAGGATCAGTTCCGGATTCGCGTCGTCGCGTTCGATATGCTGGCGAAGCCGGCGCACGTGGACGTTGACGGTTCGCGGCTCGACAAAGGTGTCGCGGCCCCAGACCATGTCGAGCAACTGCTCACGCGTGTAGACGCGCATCGGATGCTGCACGAAGAACTTCAGCAGCTCGAACTCGCGCAGCGCCAACTCTCTTTTGTTCGCGTCGACGAAGACCTGGTAGGTTCCAAAGTCCATCCGAAGCCGCCCCTTTTCATACGCACCGCCGCCGGATTCGGGCTCGGCGAGTGGATTTGCGCGACGTAGCAGCGCCTTCACCCGCGCGACGAGCTCGCGCGGACTGAACGGCTTGACGACGTAATCGTCAGCACCCATCTCGAGGCCGAGCACCTTATCGACTTCGGTTCCCTTCGCGGTGACGATAAGAATCGGCAGATGCGCGGTGTCGCGCTCGGCGCGCATCTGGCGACAGATCTGCAAACCCGGCATCCCGGGCAGCATCAGATCGAGCACCATCAAATCGGGAACCCGGCGCTTGATTTTTTCGAGTGCCTGCGCGCCGTCGGCCGCTTCCTCGACGACGAAACCTTCCTGCGCCAGGTTGTAGCGGATTAGTTCGCGGATGTCGGCGTCGTCTTCGACGATGAGGACTCGATATTGCACGCCGCGCTGACTCTCCGAGACCGCATTGGTAGCCTGGTTGATCTGACTCATTCGCTCCCCCTCCTCCCCGCTTACTCCGTTCCGGTTCCCCGCTTCTTGCTTTCCATGTGACGAATCATTTTGCCCTTGACCATGTAGGTGACCATCTCGGCGATGTTGGTCGCGTGATCGGCGATGCGTTCGAGGTACTTTGAGACGAACAGCAGGCGGGTCGCGGACGCAATCGTGTGCGGGTCCTCCGCCATGTAGCTGAGCAGCTCGCGATAGACCTGGTAGTTGAGCAGATCGACTTCGTCATCGCGGGCGATCACCTGGTCGGCGAGCTCGGTATCGTCGCGCATGAACGCGTCGATACTATCCTTGACCATCGACTGCGCGATCTCGGCCATCCGCGGCAGGTCGATATAAGGTTTAAGCTGCGGTACCTCGTTGAGTTCGAGGGAGCGCTCGCAGATGTTGACGGCGTTGTCGCCGATTCGTTCGAGGTCGGTCGTAATCTTGAGGCCGGTCGTGATGAAGCGCAAATCGCTGGCTGTGGGCTGATGGAGCGCGAGCAGGCGGATGCATTGCTCGTCGTTCTCGGTGTCCATCTTGTTAACTTCGTCGTCGCGCTGAATCACTTCGCGGGCGTGCTCGCTGTCCCGATTGACCAGCGCCTCGACGGCTTCGGCAATCTGCCGCTCGACCAGTCCGCCCATCTTGAGCAGACCGGCCCGCAAGGCGCGCAAATCCTCTTCGTATTGCCTGTTGGTATGCTGCGGCTGTGTGCTATCCATTTGCGTCTCCAGCGATCTCAGCCGAACCGCCCGGTGATGTAATCTTCAGTCTCGCGCCGGGTGGGATTCGTAAATATCTGCTTGGTCTCGCCGTATTCGACCAGATCGCCGGTGTACATGAAGGCTGTCATGTCGGAGCAGCGTGCAGCTTGCTGCATGTTGTGCGTCACTATGACGATAGTGTACGCCGACTTCAGTTCCAGCAATAGTTCCTCGATGCGCGCGGTGGAGATCGGATCGAGCGCGGAGCACGGCTCGTCCATCAGGAGCACCTCGGGCTGAACCGCGAGTGCGCGGGCGACGCATAGGCGCTGCTGCTGCCCGCCGGAAAGACTCGCGCCGGGCCGGCGCAAACGATCCTTCACTTCTTCCCAAAGGGCCGCCTGGCGCAGGCTTCGCTCGATTACCTGGTCGCGCTCGGCGCGGCTGATACTCACGCCGTTCAGCGTCAGGCCGGCGGCTACATTGTCTTCGATCGACATGGTCGGAAACGGCGTCGGCTTCTGGAATACCATCCCGATTCGGCGCCGCACCTGCACCGGATCGACATCTTCGCCGTAGATGTTATTCCCGTCGAGCATCACCTCGCCGGTGGCCGTCGCGCCGGGCACGACCTCATGCATCCGGTTGAGGCATCGCACCAAAGTGGATTTGCCGCATCCCGAGGGACCGATGATCGCGGCGACGCGATTTTCCTCGAAGGCGAGGCTAACGTCGTGCAGCGCGCGATTCTTGTGAAAGTACGCGTTGAGCTGTTTGACGACAAGTTTTTCGGCCATGGTTACCTTGGCGCTTTCGCCGCCCCACCCGTCACCCATCGCACGCCCAACTCGAGCGTGAGAATTATTCCCGTAAGCACCAGCGCCCCGGCCCACGCCTGCCGCTGCCAGTCGGCAAACGGCGAGATCGCGTAGGTGTAAACCTGGACCGTCAGCGTGTTGATCGGATGAAAGAGCGAGGTCGACCAGAACCGATTACCGAATGCGGTAAACAGCAGCGGCGCGGTCTCGCCGGCGACTCGCGCGATCGCCAGGATGACGCCGGTGGCGATTCCGGACAGCGCGGTGCGCGCGACTACAGACAGCGTCGTGCGCCATTGCGGCACCCCGAGCGCGAGCGACGCCTCGCGCAGTTCGGGCGGCACCAGCAGCACCATCTCCTCGGTGGTTCGTGTGACCAGCGGGATCATGATCGCCGCGAGCGCGACCGATCCCGCCAGCGTCGAGAAGCCGCCGAACGGGCGCACGACGATCGCATAGGCGAAGATTCCGACCACGATCGAAGGCACGCCCATCAGGACGTCGGCCGAAAAGCGCACCCAATTCGTGAACTGGCGCGCACGATTGGCGGCGAGATAGAGGCCCGCGCCGACTCCGATCGGCACTCCGATCAGGCACGCGATACCCACCACTTCTAATGTCCCGACGATCGCGTTGGCCATCCCCCCGCCCTTCTCACCGACCGGCGCCGGCATATGCGTGAAGAACGCCCAGTTGAGACTGGCGACGCCCTTGGTGAGCAGGTAGCCGAGCACGAGGAAGAGCGGGATCAAGGTGAGGATCGTCGCACCGACCGTAATCGCCATCATCGAGTCGCTCTTGAACTTGCGATACCGATAGCTGGTCTCGCCGCGAAGAGCACTGGCGCCCGCTGCCATTATCGGCCCACCTCGCGGTAGCGCCGCTGCTGCACACCGAGGACCAGCGCGCGCGCAACCACGTTGAGCGCGATTCCGAGGATCAACAGCACCAGTCCAAGTTCGATCAACGCGGCGACGTACATGTCGGAAGTCGCTTCGGCGAACTCGTTGGCGATGACGCTGGCCAGGGTCGCGGCCGGCTTGAATAGAGACGCGGAAATCTCCGCCGAGTTGCCGATCACCATCGCAACCGCGATCGTCTCGCCGAGCGCTCGCCCGAGACCCAGGATGATCGCGCCGATCACGCCGGTCATGCCGTATGGGATTACCGCAGTCTTGACCATCTCCCACTTGGTCGCGCCAAGCGCTAGCGCCGCCTCTCGCTGGGTATGTGGAACGACGCGAAAGACGTCGGTGCACACCGACGAGATGTAAGGAATGATCATGATGGCGAGAATTACTCCCGCCGATAGCATCCCGACCGACACTTTCGGACCCTGGAAAAAAGGGAGGAAGCCGAGGTGATGCGCCAGCGGCGGCTCGAGGTAATCGCGAATCCACGGGCCCATCACGAACACCGCCCACAGTCCGTAGACGACGCTCGGGATCGCGGCGAGCAGATCGACCAGAAATCCCAGCCGATGGCTGAGCCAGTCGGGCGCCATCTCGCTCAGGCATAGCGCGACGCCTAGGCTCAGCGGCACCGCGATTATCAACGCGAGGAATGACGATACGAAGGTTCCATAGATGAAGGGCAGCGCGCCGTACTGATCGGTAACCGGATCCCAATTCGAGCTGACAAAGAAATGCAGTCCGAAGGCGCGAATCGCGGGGAAGCTGCTGATGATCAGCGCGATCGCAAGTCCAAACAGCAGTGCGAGGATCGAAAGGGCGAGCACGAAGGTGGCGGCGTTGAAGATGCGATCGCCGAACAGACGCACATGCACCGGCGTCCTCGCGCGTTCGCGGCGAACGGAGGGAGCGCTATCGCGCGCGACGCTGTCGTCCATCGAACTTTCTAATTCGGACAAGCGATGCTCTTCCTTCAGATTTTGCGGACTCTCCACAATTTTGAGGGTTCCGTCGTGGAAATCATACGCATCGATTGTTTCGGGAATGTTACGGAGGCTGGAAATCGAAGTGAATCAGCGAATTTAGGGCGAAATTACTGGAATCAGCAGCTTCGTGCCGCGTTCAGCTATATATTTCGGCAAATGGATAGTCGCCAATCAAGTGGAAATCGTAAGGTCCCCGAGACTCGCCGCGAAGACCTGCGCGAATTGATCCACGGCATCGAGAATCTAGCGCGAAATCACCAGACTTAATCGCCTCTTCCCCTCTCCCAATGGGAGAGGATCGAAGGTGAGGGACCTTATCCAGCGCGCGTTTTTTGGCGCGCGATTCAAAATTCCGGTTCCCCAGGTGCCTTGTTTTTTCATTCGCGGGCGCGAAATTTATCCATTCATGCCTTCGTCCGAATCCTCTCACCAAACCGCCCGCAGACTGCGCCGCGAGCAGACCCCAGCCGAACAAATCCTATGGCGTCAGCTGCGCGGCAGGCGAATGTGCAACGTCAAGTTCCGTCGCCAATTTCCGATCGGTCCGTACTTCGCGGATTTTTGTTCACCCGAACTCCAGATTATAATCGAACTCGATGGCGGCCAGCACGCAGCACAAGCCGACGAAGACCATAAGCGCACCTCTTTCCTGAATTCGCTGCGATATCGCGTACTCCGATTCTGGAATGATCAAGTGCTCGAGAACACCGACCTGGTGCTAGCCGAGATCGCGAAATTTCTGAGCTCTGACTCCCCTCTGGAGATAGGAGATGATCGAAGCTGAGCCTGGCACACTGCCCCGACTCCTCATCCTCTCTACCCGATAGGAGCGGATCGCCTCTTCCCCTCTCCCAATGGGAGATGATCGAAGGTGAGGGACCTTATTCAGCGCGCATCTCTAAGCGCGCGATTCAAGATTCTGCTCCGCTCCGAATCCGCGATGAGGCTACCCAAATCTCTCTCTCAGGCCTTCCGGATCCGATCCATTCCACCCATATACGGCCGTAAAACATCGGGGATCGTCACGCTGCCGTCTTCGTTCTGGTAGTTTTCGAGAACTGCGATCAGCGTCCGCGGCAGCGCCAGGCCGGAGCCATTTAGGGTGTGGAGCAGTTCGGGCTTGCCGCCTTTGCTTTTGAAACGAATCTTCGCGCGGCGCGCCTGGAAGTCGGTGCAGTTGGAAACCGAGCTGACCTCGAGCCATTCGGCGCATCCGGGCGCCCACATTTCCAGATCGTAAGTCACCGCGCTGGCGAAACTTAAGTCGGCAGTACACAGCTCGACGACGCGAAACGGAATTTGCAGACGGCGACAAATTTCGGAGGCGTCGTGCACCATCTTGTGAAATTCGTCGTCAGACGTTTCGGGACGTACCAGCTTGACCATCTCGACCTTGTCGAACTGATGCCCCCGCTTGATGCCGCGCACGTCGCGGCCCGCCGACATCTTCTCGCGCCGGAAGCACGGCGTATACGCGGTCATGTAGATTGGCAGGATGCTTTCGTCGAGCGTCTCGTCGCGATGGAGACTGGTCAGCGGAACCTCGGCGGTCGGGATGAACCAGAAGTCATCCTCGGCGTCGTGGTACATCGTGTCGGCGTTCTTCGGAAGATGGCCGGTGCTCGTGACAGTCTCGCGTATTCACCATCAGCGGCGGAATTATCTCGAGGTAACCCTGCTCCTGCGTTTTAACGTCGAGCATCCACGCGATCAGCGCACGCTCGAGCCTCGCGCCGGCACCGCTCAAGACATAGAAGCGCGTCCCCGAAAGTTTCACTCCGCGATCGAAATCGATGATGCCAAGTTTCTCGCCAAGCTCCCAATGCGGCAGCGGCTTGAACGCGGTGAACTCGATCGGCGTCCCCTCAGTCCTGATAACGCGGTTGTCGGCCTCGCTCGCGCCGACGACTACATACGGCCGCGGAAGGTTAGGGAGAGTGAGCGCGAGTTCGTCGACCTTGCGCTCTGCGATCGCGAACTGCGCTGCCCAATTCCAGCAACGGACTGCTGACAGGCGCCGGTTCGGCTGTGCCAGAGACGGTTTTCGACGCCAACCGCTCTTCATCAGCTTCCTCGGCGCGAATTTTGGCGATCTCGGCGGCGCGCTGATCGGGCGGAAGCTTGCCAACCTCCTTCGATCGCCGTTTGCGATCTGCGCGCAGTTGATCGACTTCGGCCTGAAGCTTGCGGCGCTTCCGATCAGCGTCGAGCAATTGCTCGACTTCGGCGGGGTCGACGCCCCTCTTGGCGAGTTCCGCCTTCACGAAATCGGGCTGTTCGCGAATGAGCTTGATATCGAGCATTCAGAACGCATTCCTCAAAAGTTCAATCCCCAGCCGCTTCCCCCCAGCGTCCACCGCCACGATATCGAAGCGCAGCTCCTTCTCACCCGCTCGATACTGCACCAAAAACGCTTCGGCCGCACGGCGCATCCGATGCTGCTTGCGCTTATCAACGGCCTCCTCCGGCGCACCGGCGATACGGCTGCGCCGGGTCTTCACCTCGACGAACACCAACGTATCGCCGTCCATCGCCACCATATCGATTTCCGCTCCGGCGGCGCGGAAGTTCCTCGCGACGATCCTGTAACCGTTGCGCTTCAAATACTTTTCGGCGGCTCGCTCGCCGGCGCGGCCAAGCGGCAACTCTTCCCGAAGCCGCCCAACCAATGCAACCGCCCGGGAAATCACATCGCGCGGCTTGATCATACCCGACCCGCGTTTGCGACCTTCCTGACAACCGTTGTCAAACCGCCCCGGTACAATCTCTTCTGTGTTGAACCACGATCGTCATCTTCGCTGCGCAAACTTTATTCACTGTGACATCCTTCTGTAAACGAACTGTCGCGATTCAATTTCGGCGTCCGCCAACAACTCCGGCAACTCGATTCCCCATATCTGATACGGCTTTCCTCATCGCCCACCGCCGCCGACCGACGCCCTCGGTTCCCAGGATGGCAACTAATGGCAACCCGGGCAAAAATGGCCTCCCGGCACAAATTACGCCCGCTCTCCGCGGCGGCAACCCGTGCCGTGTACCGACTGACATGAATCTCGGGGAATGTTACGATTTGCGCGGAAGCAAAAAAAGGACTTACGCGACCGCAATGGCTGAAACGAAAATAACGCTGGAACAGGTTCGCCACGTCGCGCGCCTGGCGCGGCTGCGGCTCTCGGCGGATCAGGAAGAGGCCGTGCGCGCCGACATGGACGAGATGCTCGCATACGTGGACAAGCTGAACGAGCTGGATACCGGGGAGGTTGCGCCGACGACCCAGGTCGGCGAGGCGGGAACTCCGATGCGCGACGACGAAGTGACGAATCAGCCGGCGGCGGACGCTATGCTCGCGAATGCTCCGTCGCGTGATCGCAACTACTTCAAAGTTCCGAAAATTATCGAATAGAAAGTAATGGCCTCGGAACTCAACAAGCTCACGATCGCGGAAGCGTCCGCTATGCTGCGTAAGCGCGAAATCTCGGCGCTTCAACTGACGCGCGATTGTCTCGGCCGAATTGCGGCAGTCGAGCCGAAGCTTAATGCATTCATTACTGTGTGCGAGAAGGAAGCGGCCGCGCAGGCGCGTCAGGCAGACGCGCGGCTTGCGGCAGGCGATGCGCCGGCGTTGTGCGGAATTCCGCTGGGAATCAAGGACATCTACGCGACCAAAGGTGTTCGCACGACGTGCGCGTCGCGAATCCTCGAGAATTTCGTGCCGCCTTTCGATGCGACGGTGATCGCGCGCCTTCGTGCCGATGGCGCGGTGTTCGTCGGCAAGACGAACATGGATGAATTCGCGATGGGTTCGTCGACGGAGAATTCGGCGTTCGGGCCGACCTTGAATCCGCACGACACGGGCCGAGTCGCCGGCGGATCGTCTGGTGGATCGGCGGCGGCGGTCGCGGCGCATGAATGCCTGGGCGCGCTCGGCACGGACACGGGAGGATCGATTCGCGAGCCGGCGTCGTTTTGCGGAGTGGTCGGACTCAAGCCGACTTACAGCCGGGTCAGCCGCTACGGCGTCGTCGCGTACGCATCGTCACTCGATCAAGTCGGACCGTTTGCAAAGTCGGTTCGCGATGCCGCGATCATGCTGCGCACGCTTGCGGGCAAGGACCCTTGCGATTCAACCTGCTCGGCGCGTCCGGTGCCCGACTACGAGCACGCGCTGACCGGCAACGTGAAGGGTCTCAGGATCGGTGTCCCGAAAGAATTTTTCGTCGAAGGAATGGAACCTGAAGTCGAAAGGTCGGTGCGCGCGGCGCTGAAGAACTACGAATCGCTCGGCGCATCGACGGTTGAGATCTCGTTGCCGCACACGGGCTATGCGATCGCGGCGTATTACCTGGTCGCGACTGCGGAGGCGAGCGCCAATCTCGCGCGCTATGATGGCATCCGCTTCGGCCTGCGCGCGAGCGCGGAGGACAATATCGAGCTGTATGAAACTACTCGGGCGCAGGGATTCGGCGCGGAGGTCAAGCGACGGATCATGCTCGGCACGTTCGCGCTCTCGGCGGGCTACTATGACGCGTACTATCTGAAAGGTCAGAAAGTGCGCACCCTGATTCGCAACGACTTCGAGCGCGCGTTCGAGAAGTGCGATTTGATCGTCACGCCGGTCGCGCCGACGACCGCGTTCAAGATCGGCGAGAAAATGAACGATCCGCTCACGATGTACTTATCGGACATTTTTACTATTTCGGTGAACCTGGCCGGCCTGCCGGGAATGTCGATTCCGTGCGGCTACGATTCGCATCGCCTGCCGATTGGGATGCAATTGATCGCGCCGCCATTTGCCGAAGAAACGATTTTGCGGGCGGGCGACGCGTTCGAGCGCACTGGAGCGTCCAAGCCACGGACACCCGCAGTCTGACGGGAAGTTGCGATGAATTCTGAAGCATACGAAGCGGTGATCGGACTCGAAGTCCATACCCATCTTCTGACTCGCTCGAAACTGTTTTGCGGATGCTCGACGAAGTTCGGCGCGGAGCCGAACGCAAACGTCTGTCCGATCTGCATGGGCATGCCTGGCGTGCTGCCGGTACTCAATCGACGGGTAGTGGAATTAGCTATTCGGACCGGGCTGGCAGCGCATTGCACTATCACGCCCTATTCTATTTTCGATCGAAAGAGCTATTTCTATCCGGACCTGCCCAAGGGTTATCAGATTAGTCAGTACGAAACTCCGATTTGCAAGGGTGGCTACATCGACCTGCCCGCAAACGGTAATGGCGAACCGCGCCGAATTGGTCTGACGCGGATTCATATCGAGGAAGATGCGGGCAAGAATATCCACGGCGAGAGCGCCAGCCTGGTCGATTTCAATCGCTCAGGAGTGCCACTGATCGAGATTGTCAGCGAGCCCGACCTGCGCTCGGCTGAAGATGCGGGCGCTTATTTGCGCCAACTGCGCGCGATACTTCGATACGTCGATGCGTCCGACGGCAAGATGGAGGAAGGAAGCTTTCGATGCGATTGTAACGTCTCGGTGCGCAAGCGCGGCGCGAAGGAATACGGAGTCAGGACCGAGATCAAAAACCTCAACTCGTTCCGTTTCGTCGAGGACGCTATTGAGTATGAGGTTGCGCGGCAAATAGAGATTGTCGAAGCGGGCGGCAAGGTACCGCAGGAAACTCATCTGTGGGATCCGGTCCGAAAAGAGACGCGGTCGATGCGCTCGAAAGAGTATGCGAATGACTATCGCTACTTTCCGGAGCCCGACCTGCCACCGCTGATCATTCCTCCCGAGCTGGTCGAGCAAGTGCGAGCGTCGATGCCCGAACTCCCGGCAGACCGGCGCGCCCGCTATGTTCGCGAGGGCCTCACAGACTACGAGGCAGGCGTGCTTACCTCGGATCGTGAAGTGGCCGATTATTTCGAAGCGGTCCTGCCGGGACTCAAGAATCGAAAGAGCGCAGCGAACTGGGTAATGACTGAAGTGCTGCGCGTCGCACACGACTCTGGCAAAGCGCTCGGCGAAGCGGCGCCGCCGGCGGCGGAAGTCGGCGCGCTGTTGAGGATGATCGAGGAACAGAAGATCAGCCTCAATGCGGCCAAGACGGCATTTGCCGCGATGGTCAAATCCGGTGACGGAGCAGCGAAAACGATCGCCGCGCTTGGACTCGCGCAAGTTTCGGATGAGGGAGCGATCGCGGCGGCATGCGATAAGGTGCTTGCGGCAGAGCCTGAAAAAGTCGCCGAGTATCGCGCGGGTCGCGACAAGCTTTTTGGATTCTTCGTCGGCGCGGTGATGAAGGCGATGGGCGGGAAGGCAAATCCCAGAGTGATCAACGACACCTTGCGAAAGAAGCTCGCCAGTTAGGGTCCAGTTCGGTCCCGCGAGCCATTCGCGGACGTTGCCTCCGAACGAATCCTGTTCGTGCGTGGACTCGAGCGCTACTTTGATTACTCAGTTGAATCCGAACGCGCGAGCGGCATTATCCCACAGGATCTTGCGCTTGCTCGATTCCGGGATTGACTGCTTGAGCATCGCGCCGATGCCCCAAGGAAATGTCCCGTCGGGATGTGGATAGTCAGTGTCCCAGAGGAAGTTGCCGTCGCCAACTATGTCGAGGGCAGCCTTCATGGTCGGCTCGTCGCCACGAAATGCCACGTAGAAGTTACTTTTGAAATACTCAGTCGGCCGTCTGCTCAGATACTCGTGTTCCGAATTTCCGCTGAAGTCCCAATGCTGTTCCATCCGCTGTAACCAGTAAGGGACCCATCCCCCGTCGGCTTCGACCTGCACTACCCGCAGCTTCGGAAATTTCTCGATGACGCCGTACCAGATGAGCCCCGCCATCGCTGCCATCGCTTCGAACGGGTGCGACAATATGTGCCCGGTGACGTGAGTATCCATCCGATCGCCGAACGATTCGACCGATGCCGATCCCGAGTCGTGGGTGGAGATCGGACGTTCCGAGTTTTTCGACTTCGGCCCAAAGCGCCATGTAGTCTTCGTGAAAGATTGTCCTTCCGCGGACCGGATTTGGTCGAACGTAAAAGCTGATTGCGCCGTTTCCGGCCGCCCTGTTGGCCTCTTTGATCGCTTCGCCGACGTCCTGCATCGGAAGGATCGCGGCCCATCTGACCCGGTCGCTGGTCTTGGAACAGTAGTCCGCGCTCCAATCGTTGTAGGCGCGGCAGCAGGCGGCGAGCAGCTTAGGGTCACGAAATTCGCGGCCCAACATCTGGCCCGCGGCGGTCGGATAAACGATCTGGACGTCGACGCCCTGCTCGTCCATATCGAGCAGGCGACTCTCGGGACTGAAGCCGAGCTTCGCGGCGCGCTCGAAACGCTTCATCGCCTTGCGCACTGCGTCCAGGAAACCCGGCGCGGCCATCGGATACTTTCCCTTCTCGCGCGTGAACGGCTCGCCTTCGACCAGAAAGGTGCGACGGCCAGACTCGGGAGCAATACCCATTTTTGGCGCCTCGGACTTGTAACGCTCGTCGATATATCTTTCGAATACGTAGTCCGGTTCCATCAAGTGAGTATCTACATCAACGATCTTGAATCCGTCTCTCATACGAGGTCTCCAGATAGCTATTAGCTATTCACTATTCACTTTTCACTGGGAATAATCAGTGCCTTGACTCCGCGCCGTTCGCGGAGCAAATCGAATGCTTCGAGTCCGTGCGAAATAGGATAGCGATGGGTAACCATCGGAACGAGGTCAACGGCACCGCTCGCCACTATCGCGATTGCACGCCGCCAGGTCTCGGGAGTGCGAATTCGCGAATTGATGATCGTGACGCCATGAAAAAACAGCGCGCGCAACTCTGAAGCCTTAAGATCGCGCGCGGGCCATCCGACTTCGATCAACTGCCCACCACGGCGCATCAACTCCCGCGGCGAATCGATCGCGCCGGCCGCATCGAAGACGACGTCGGCGCCGTCGGGCGGGAGCATCGCGCGCACCTGCTCGATCCAATCCCGAGCACCTGCCGTGACCGTCTTGAATCCGAACTTGCGCGCGAGCGCAAGCCGGTCGGCATCGACCGCGAGCCCGGTCATTACGATCGAAGTTACGCCGAGCGCGCGCGCCGCCATGGCAATACTGAGGCCGATCGGTCCCGGCCCTTCGATCACCGCACTGTCGCCCACCTTAAGACATGACTGTTCGACGGCATGAAGGCCGGTGCCGAAGGGTTCGAGCAGCGCCGCCTGTTCCATATTCATCGAGGAGGGAACCAGGTGCGCGTTCTCGACCGGCGCGACGGTAAATTCCGCGAACGCGCCGGACAGCGTGGTCGGTGATGCGCACAGGTGGAAGCGGCCGGCGCGGCACGGACCGCATCGCCCGCATTGCCCGAACGGATCGAGCGCGACGCGGTCGCCAACCTTGAAGTTGCGGACTCGTTCACCGACCTCGACGACTTCGCCCGCGGGTTCATGGCCGAGAACGAACGGGAGCCGCGCGACCATCCGCTCGGCGCCGAGTTCCCAATCGACGATGTGCAAGTCGGAGCCGCAAACTCCGCACGCGCCGACTCGAACCAGGAGTTCGCCTTCCGCCGGCCTCGGCGCGGACGTTTCGATTACTTCGGCGCCCGGTGCGGGCCGAGTCTTTGCGATTGCCTTCACGTTGCGCGCCTCTTCCGTATTTTCAATACGACTTTTTTCACTTGACGTGCAATGTTTTTCAGGGAACGTGCAATGTCTATTGGGGACGTGTAATGAAGTCCGGTGCGCGCTCGTCATTCGGCGCGAGGGCTATTCGAAGTGACGCAGCGGAGCGCCGCGATAGCGCATCCTGGGGCGGATCAGACGATTGTCGGCGTATTGTTCGAGCGCGTGGGCAATCCAGCCCGAAGCGCGTCCAATGGCGAAAATCGCCGCAGGAATCGAACGAGGAAAACCGAGCATCCGCACGCAAACGGTCAGATAGAAATCCAGATTGGGACGCAAATGTTCGCGCTTCCATACCGCGGATTCGACCTTGAGTGCGGTCTCGAAAAGACGCTTGCCGCGATGCTTTGCGATCGTCTGCGCAACTTCTCGCAGCAACACCGCACGCGGATCTCCTTCGGGATAAATCGCATGACCGAAGCCCGGGGGCAGACGATGGTCGCGGGTGAACGCAGACAAGCATTCATCGATGCGCGCGCCGGATTCGAGCTCGGCGAACATCGCTTCGATTCGATCGCATGCGCCGCCGTGGATCGGCCCGGAGAGCGAGCAAAGTGCCGCGAGCACCGAGGCAAAGAGATCCGCGCCGGTGCTCGCAACCACGCGCGCCGCGAACGTGGACGCGTTCAGCTCGTGCTCGGCGCACGCGATCAGCACGCGTTCCAGTGCGGCGACTTCCCACTCGCCGGCGGTCGAGCCCGGCGCCCATCCGAGGAGCCGTCCCGCCATCCCGGGGCCGCCGATCGATTCTGCGGGAGGATGCGCGAGTGCAAGCGGAAGTTGGCTGATGATCAGCTTGGCGCGATCGATTCGCGTTCGTGGTGGCTGACGTCGATCCCACGCGGCAAGACTCGGCATCACGGCCGCAAGTCTGAGCAGTGGCGGCGCATCGTCACCGACGGCGGCAAGCGCGGCGGCTACTGAAGCGGGCATTTGCGCGCCGTGAATCTCGGCACGGAGCGCGGCGATCTCCTCGACGACGGGCCGCTCGCCACTCCATAGCAGCAGGCAGACCTCCTCGTACGTCGCGCGCTCGACGACTTCCTCGATCGGATAGCCGCGAAACGCGAGCTTGTCGTCATTGATCGAGCTGACCGCCGATTCGGCGACGATTACACCGGGCGCGCCGTTTTCGACGCTCCTCGGATGAGCAACCGTGACCCAGCTCGACGCGGCCGGCAGACTGCGACCGCGCCGTCCGCGCTCGGTCGAGACGACGCCGCGCAACGCTTCGATATCCGAGCGCCGATAGAGCGCCTGCCGCCCGACCTTGCGGCGGTAGCTTTTGAGCCAGCCGCGGCTGACGTAGGCGTAGAGCGTGCCGAGTTTCACGCCGAGCTGTCCGGCGGCCTCGGCCGCGGTAATCATACCGGCGCGATCGGAACTTCGAGTCGCCACAGACAGGATCACGCCATGCCGCGGCGGTGCGCGTCAAGCCATATCCAGTTGGCAAAAACTTGCATCAAGATATACGCAGTTTATATACAGTCAATCTCAAGGTCGAGGAGGGCATCACGCATGAAATCGGCGGAAGTGCGGCACAAGGATTTGCGCGCGGATTTCGGCAAAACCGCCGACGACTACGGGCGACATCGCGCAGGCTTCCCCGACGAATTTTTCGATCGGCTGGCCGCGATGGGAATCGTACGTAGCGGAATTCGAGCGCTCGATATCGGGACCGGAACCGGAACTATCGCGCGCGGACTCGCGCTCAGAGGATGCGACGTCACCGGGCTCGATCGATCGGTTCCGCTGATGGAGCAAGCGGCAGAATTGGATCGGGCGGCGGGAGTGAGCGTCAAGTACGTCGAGGCTCCTGCCGAGGACACCGGGCTCCCAGCCGCGCGCTTCAAGTTGGTGACGGCGGGTCAGTGCTGGCATTGGTTCGATCGTCCGCGCGCGGCGGCCGAGTCGCGGCGAGTGCTGGGGCCTGGGGGGTCCCTGGTAATCGGGCACTTCGACTGGATCCCGCTGCCCGGCAGCATGATCGAGGCGACCGAGAAGCTCATCGAGAAGCACAATCCGAAATGGAAGTTTGGCGGAGGACTCGGAATACATCCGCAGTGGCCGCGCGATCTGGCGATCGCGGGATTCACAAGGATCGAAACGTTTTCGTTTGACCTTGATGTAATCTATACCCACGAGGCGTGGCGAGGACGAATTCGCGCCAGCGCGGGCGTGGGCGCGAGTCTTGCGCCGGAGGCAGTTGCAATCTTCGACGACGAATTGCGCGCGATGCTCGCAGAGCGATGGCCCGAGGACCCGATGCCGGCGATGCATCGCGTGTTCGCGGCAATCGGCATCGCGCCGTAGCGGTGACTACTGGTCGTGCTCGACCTTGTCGTTCATCTCGTGGTCTTGGTGCTCGCTCTTCACTGAATTCGTGGCCGCGTTCGGATCATCACTACCCAGTTGATCTGTGTGGCGTTCAGTGTCGCGGACTTGGTGATGTAGTTGATGACGCTCCTTCTCTGATTCGCGAGCTTCCTTCCGTTCGTGTTCGTGGTCGACCGCCTCGGGGACGGTGGCGGCGTCTTCTCTGAGCTCCTTGGTTTCCTTCTCGATCTCCTGATGCTCTTCATGATCGTCCTGGGCCAGTTGGAGCGTCGGGACCGAGTTGTGAGGCTGTGTGGCAGTGCCAGTGGATGCGGCCACGGAATGCACCGCGAAGGTACCCAAAGCCGCGGCGACGATTGCGCCGACTAGTACTTTTCCAGATCTCGAATCCATAGAGATCTATCCTCCGTTTTTGGTTTCATTCCGCGACTACCTTCGATCGCGCGACACAGTAGTCTGGGAGCAAGAACGGGGCCGCGCACGGTACTATAGCTGGGAAAGAAAGATTCGCCAAAGTGGCCGGGGAGCAGCTGGTATGGGCGGTACTTTAAGCGCTGGCGGGCGCATCTGTATAATGATTCGCGATGGCGATTGATCTCGAAGGCGCGCGCGAGCGGATGGTGGTCGAGCAGCTCGAGCGGCGCGGGATAAAAGATCGGCGCGTGCTCGATTCGATGCGCCGGATCGCGCGCCATCGATTTCTGCCCGCAGAACTTCACGATCACGCATACGACGACGGCCCGCTTCCGATCGGCGACGCGCAAACTATTTCGCAACCCTACATGGTCGCGTTGATGAGCGAGGTCGCCGAGTTGAAGGGCGTCGAGAAAGTGCTCGAAGTCGGCACCGGGTCGGGCTACCAGACGGCGGTGCTCGCCCATTTGGCGGCCGAGGTCTATTCGATCGAGTTCAACCCGCATCTTCACGATCGCGCCCGCGTGATCCTGAACTCGATGGGGTTCGGTAACGTATTCCTTCGATCCGGCGACGGTTCCGACGGATGGCCGGAGGAAGCGCCTTTCGACGTGATCATGGTGACGGCGGCAATGCCGGGAATCGCGGTTCCGCTGCTGAATCAACTGACGCCACAGGGACGGCTGGTCGCACCGATCGGCGAAGATGAATTGCAGACACTGGTGCGAATCAGTCGCGCGACGGGGCATTGGAGCGAGGAATATTTCGGAGAGTGCCGATTCGTGAAGATGACGGGGAAGCACGGTTTTCAGGATTAGTGGAGGAGCAACCGAGTTGAGTGGGAGGGGGCGGATAGCGCGTGCTTGTGCGGCGATGGCGATTGCGCTCGCATTTGCGAACGGGCTTTCAGGCTGCGGCGACACGACCTCCTCGACGCCGACGCCGTACACCTCAGCTTCCGCGCGGTCTCCGACAACGCATACGGTGGTCGCGGGTGAGACCATCTACCATATCGCGCAGGAATATGGAGTCAGCGTGGGGCGGCTGATGGCCGCCAATGGAATCGGCGATCCGCGCGACTTGCATGTCGGGCAGACGATCACGATTCCCGGCGCGTATCGGACGGCGGCGATTGGGAGCGAGCATGGAGTACATCCGTATACAGGGGAGCGTTCATCGCGGCAATTTTTGTGGCCGGTCGCGCAGGGCGTGGTCTCGTCGGGATTTGGAATCCGAAACGGAGCGATGCACGACGGCGTCGATATCGCGGCGCCGGTGGGAACTCCGGTCTATGCGGCGGACACTGGCGTGGTGATTTTTTCGGGCACGCTTCACGGCTACGGCAACACGGTGATCATCAGGCATGACGACGGATACGTGACCGTTTATGGACATAACGAACGCAACCTGGTGAGCGAGGGCGTTCGAGTCGCGCGCGGCCAGGAAGTTGGGCGAATCGGACGCTCGGGGCGGACCACCGGCGCGAATCTCCATTTCGAAGTGCGTCGCGATAACGTCGCGCAAAATCCACTGGCGTATCTGCCGCAACCGGAGAGCGCGGGCGCGATCAGCTTTGCCGCGGCGGGCGGCAGCTAGTATCTTTGACCGTCGCATCTCGGTTTCCTCGAGACTTGGGCGACGGAATAAAGATGACTCCAGAAGAAATAAAAAAACTTATCCGCGATATTCCGGATTTTCCGAAGCCGGGGATCATGTTCAGGGACATCACGCCGCTCATCGGCAACGCACGCGGCTTCGCTGCGGTCGTCGATCAGATGGCGGAGCCTTACCTCGGCGCAGTGGACGTGGTGCTCGGGATCGAGTCGCGCGGCTTTATCGTGGGCGCGCCGCTCGCGTATCGGCTCGGGGTGGGGCTGACAATTGCGCGCAAGCCGGGCAAGCTTCCATTTCGATTCTTCGATCAAACGTACGATCTCGAATACGGCAGCGCGTCGCTGCAGATCCACCAGGACGGAATCGTAAACAATGCGCGAGTACTCATTGCCGACGATCTGCTGGCCACCGGCGGCACGGCACAAGCGGCGGTCAGCCTGGTGCGCAAACTCGGCGGCAACGTGATCGGCTGCGCGTTCATCGTCGAGCTTGACGGTCTCAAGGGACGCGGGCGGCTCGGCGAGATCAACTGCCTCTCCCTGATACACTATGATTGATTGAAGCGGGCGCGAATTCTTCTCGCAGGCAACGATGTGCAGAGCCATGAGTCGCATGTATCGATTCAGTCCGATCAGCGCCGGTTGCTGATCGTCCTCGGCGTCACCTCGATCTACTTTGTCACCGAACTCGTCGGCGGCTACATGAGTGGGAGCCTCGCTTTGCTCTCGGACGCGGTTCACATGCTGACCGATATTGCGGCGCTGTGTGTCGGTCTGCTGACGCTTTGGATCTCGGCGCGTCCGGCGTCGTCGGGGAAAACCTATGGATACCTGCGCGCGGAAATTCTTGGCGCGTTGCTTAACGGACTCTTTCTCTGGGTCCTGGTGGTTTTCATCTGGATCGAAGCGGTCACGCGCCTTCGAAATCCGCGCCCGGTTTCCGGTCTCGCCGTGATGGCGATCGCAATCATCGGCATAGGTGTGAACACGTTTTCAGGGTGGATGACGACGGTCGGCACTGACGGCAGGCGCGGGATGGCGATGCGCGCGGTGTTTGTCCACGTGATTTCGGATCTGGTCGGGTCGTTGGGGGTGCTCGCCTCAGGCGCTCTCGGTTACTTCACGGGGTGGATGGGCGCGGACCCGGCCGTGAGCATATTTATCGGAGGGCTGGTGCTGTATGGGTCGTGGGGTTTGATCCGCGAGGGCGTGGACATCCTGATGGAATCGGTTCCGTCGCATATCAACCTCGACGAGATGCGCGCCGACCTGCTCGCGGTTAAAGGCACCGAAGAGGTTCACGATCTCCACGTGTGGTGCTTGTCCACGCGCCAGTTCGCGCTTTCCGCGCACGCAGTGGTGGCTGCCGACGCGGATCGCGATCGGGTGCTGGCCGACATGTGTCATCTGCTGCAAAGCAAATTCGACATTCATCATTTGACGGTGCAACTCGAACGCGACAACCGGCGCGAGCACGAGCCCGGACATTTCTGAACCGATGCAAGCTTGATGGATACCACCAAGACGATTTTCTACGACCTCGATACGCAGCGCGACTTCCTCGCGCCCGACGGTAAGTGTCGGATCGCGGGCGCCGACGCGATCGTTGCGAAGCTCAAGGCGTTAACCGACCTCGCGCGCGACCAGAAGGTGCGAGTCGTGTGCGCCGTCGATCGTCACGTTGCGGGCGACCCGATGCTGAAGAGTTCGGGCGGCCCGTTTCCGGATCATTGCATCGAGAGCACTCCGGGCGAGCAGAAAATCAACGAGACGATGCCGGCGAATCCGCTTTACTTGGAAAACAAAGAATACACGACGGAAGAGATTCAACAGGTGCTGGATCACGTTGGCGAGATCGTTTTTCAACGCCAACAGTTCGAACGGCTCGCCAACAACGCCCATATGCGTGCGGTCCTGCGGCTGGTCCTGCAACCCTTCAAAGACATCGTGATCTACGGCGTTTACACCGAGACATGCGCCGATCGCGAGATCACGGCGCTGGCCGGACTTGGCCCGAAGCTGCATGTCGTCAAGGACGCGATCGTGTTCAACGGAATTGATGCGGTAAGCTTCTTCGCAAAATTGCAGCAAACCGGGGTCGAGCTGATTTCGTTCGATGACTTGAAGCTGCAGATGCTCAACTGATGAGTGCCGAAGGGTCAGAGACTCCCGGCTCGCGGATTGAAATCACGCCGGAGTTCTACGACGAGCCCTGGATCGCGCCGCCGTTCGAGCCGATTCGCGCGCTCTCAGCGCTCGCGCTGACCGCCTGCGGTTTCGGCCTTTACGAATACGTACTGATCTCGTTCTGGTCGGCGCCGTGGATGGGCATTCACGACCGGATTCCGTGGCCGGCGTTTGCGATGTTAGCGCTCGCGATGCTGCTCGCGCTCGGCGGAGTGCGTCTGGGCTTCGGACTCAACTCACCGCACGCGAAACTTGGCATCGGACTCTTTGCTGTTTTCGCATGCGTCGCGATCGGCGTTGGCGGAGGCAGATTTGTCAGTTATGCGATGCGCGGAACTCTAAATCCGCCGTACCAGCTAAGTCTGGCCGTAGGACAACGGTTTCTTCCGTACGCGCTGCTCGATCAGCGGAGCAGGATTCATGGCGGGCCGACAGCTGAAGGCGCCGATGCGACACTCATCTATGTGTATCGCGGAGATTTTTGCCCGTTCGCGCGATTCGAACTCGCCGACCTGACCGCGCATGCTGATGAGTTCAGGCGGGCGCGAGTCGACGTAGTCGCGATCAGCGCTGATCCGATCGAGCGATCAAAGATGCTGGCTGGATTTTTGAAGACTTCGATACCCCTCCTTGGCGATCCCGGCGAGAGCGTGCTGAGACCGCTTGGTCTCGTGCAGCATCATGTGAACGGGGAGCCTGACAACGCGATACCGGCGTTCTTGATTGTCGATCGCGAACGCGTCGTGCGATGGATATTCACCTCTCCGTACTATCGCGAGCTGCCTACGGTATCGACCTTGCTCGACGCCGCGGTCAGGGCGAAGGAAGAAGCGCCGAGAGCATCGCAGTGATAGCCGCGGCCGGGGAGTCGGCGGCGAAGATTGAGCCGATTGCGGCTACACCTGCGAGGCTCGCGGTCTCGTCGGGATTGGCGAGCAATTGGCGGGCGCGCTCGGGCGTGATCCCGCCTAGCGCGAAGACTGGGATCGCACCGGCGCGGCATGCGGCGCCGAGACCTTCAGAACCCCACGCCGGACCTGTTGCGGACTTCGAAATTGGGTCGAAGATGGGTCCGAAAACTGCGAAGTCCGCGCCTTCGCGCGCGGCCCCTGATACATCGGGGGGCGAATGCGTCGATACGCCGACCAGGCGACTTGGCGGGAGCAGCTCGCGCGCCATGCTGACGCCGATGGAATCGAACGGAAGATGTACGCCGTCAGCGTCCGCTGCGAGTGCTACGTCGACGCGATCGTTCACGATGAGCGGCGCGCCGTTGCGCGTGCATATCTCACGCAGCCGAAGTGCCAGCTGGTAGAGCTCGCGCGCGGGGAGATCTTTTTCGCGCAGTTGCAGTGCGACCGTGCCGGGCGGCGCGCTCTGCCGCGCTGCGGCGAGCGACTCTTCGCAGGCCGAGACCAGGTCGCCATTTCTTACGACTCGCCGGTCGGTGATCAAGTACAGCCTAAAGCTGACTTTTGGCCGAGCCGACAAGAGTTATCCGATGAGGCCGGTGAGCGGGCTTGACGCGGTTGCGTAGAGTTTGCGCTCGATGCGGCCGGCGCGGTAGGCGAGCCGGCCGGCTTCGACGGCGAGCTTCATCGCACGCGCCATAGCGATCGGATCTTTGGCGCCCGCGATCGCGGTGTTCATCAGTATCGCGTCGCATCCGAGTTCCATCGCCTCGGCCGCATCGGAAGCCGTGCCCACGCCCGCATCGACGATGACCGGCACTTTTGCCTGTTCGATAATTATCGCGAGGTTGAACGGGTTGCGGATTCCGAGACCGGAGCCGATCGGCGCCGCGAGCGGCATCACCGCGACGCATCCGATTTCCTGAAGGCGCAGGCAGGTCACCGGATCGTCGGTGATATAGGGCATCACCTTGAACCCTTCCTTGACCAGGACGCGAGCGGCCTCGATAGTTGCGGCGACGTTGGGGAAGAGTGTCTGCTTGTCGCCGATGACTTCGAGCTTGACGAGATCGCCGACTCCGACCTCGCGCGCGAGGCGGCAGGTGCGAATCGCTTCCTCGGCGGTGAAGCATCCGGCGGTGTTGGGAAGAATCTGATAGCGCTTGGGATCGATATAGTCGAGCAGATTTTCTTTGCCACGATCGGTGATGTTGACGCGGCGCACCGCGACCGTGACGATCTCCGCGCCGCTCTCTTCGACGGCGGCGCGAGTCTCGGCGAAGTCCTTGTATTTTCCGGTACCGACGATCAGACGCGACTTGAACGACTTGCCGCCCAGTTCAAACGAAGTGTCTTTCATATTTTCCGTCCCTTGCGCATTCCATTTATCCACCCCCGACGAAGTTGATTATCTCGACGTTGTCGCCCGGCTTGATCACCGTCCCGGCGTAGCGAGCCTTGGGTACAATTTCACGGTTGATCTCGACCGCGACGCGGCCCTGGCGCATGTTTAGCCGCTCGAGCATCGCAACGAGCGGCATTTCTCCTTCGATGGTATATGGATCGCCGTTGAGGATGATGGTTGGCATCGAAGATGGTTTGGTGGCGACTTGCTCGGCCATGAAAAAAGCCGCTTCCGGCGGGGAAGCGGCTTTGGCGCGGCGGCGATCGGCGCGCCTTTGGCTTCCCTACGCCGGCATGATCCGGATCAGGTTCGAGGGGTTCTCCACTCGGAGCTCTCAGTGCGCTTTACGCACACCCCCAGCCTTGTCTGTTTATACAACCGGCGCGGTAAGAGTGTCAAAAGGCAGAAGCCGGACTCGCACCCATCGCAGGGAAGGGAACGAAAAGCTACTTCTTGTCCATGACTTTTGTGGCGCTGGTGGCCCTGTCGATCACCTTTCCGATAGCTTCTTTGGCCTTGCCCGCGGCCTGGTCGATCTTTCCGCGATTCTTGAGCCGCTGATCATTAGTAAGTATGCCTGCTGCTTCTTCGACGCGTCCCTTGATCTGGTCGGTTTTAGCATTCATTGGATTGTTCACCTCTGACGAAAACGCGATTGCGATTTGGCTTTTTAGATCACTTACTCACTTTCAGAAACTGAGTGCGCGAGTTCGACCGGCCTAAGAAACGATCCATCCAACAAGCTGCGATCTATAGAATCGATCCGCCGCCAGCCTGCGCGATCCCAATACTCGAGCGTCACGCGCATCATCCACCAGACGATCGCGAATACGAGCATCGATCCCACAACGGTAGACACGACGCCGTCGAGATTCAGGACTTCCTGATAGCGGCCGGATACCGCGCGGCGAAAGGAATCCAGCTCAATCAGCCGGCTGCTCACGGGTGTCAGGGCGTTGGCGACGAAACTCGCGAAGGTTGAATATGCGATCCCCGCGATCAATCCCGCCGCTAAGCTGAATCGGTTCGCGCGGTCGGAGAGAGCCGGGGCAGGCAAAGGATCGCGACAAAGTGGCGCCATGGGAGCCTCGTCCAAGCCTTACGGTCTTTCGATTTGGGTTGGTCTAGCGGAACGTGGCCAAAGGCAAGCGGAACGGCCACTGTCAGGCTGGAACAAATTCGGAGCCGAATCCTATATCGATTCCGACTCGTTAGTATCAAGGCAGCGCGATGATTAAAGCAATATCGATCGCCTGATAATATCGATTGGGCGTTCCCGAGAGACCCGGCTTGGCATGTGATCCGCGCTTGATTGACTGTGCGGCGGGTCAATGGTCGAATCTTGCACATCGCTAGAGATTCAATTTTCGATGGCAATTGAAACGCAGCGGCCCACTATCGCCGAAATCGATCTCGGCGCACTGCGGGCGAACTTTCGCGCGCTGCGCGCGATGACCTCGCACAACGAGCTGATGGTCGTGGTCAAGGCCGACGCCTATGGACATGGCGCGGTGACGGTGGCGCGCTGTCTCGCCGGCGAAGGATGCCGGCATTTCGGAGTCGCCACGCTGGACGAGGCGCGCGAACTCCGGCAAGCGGGCATCGGCAACCGCGTCTATCTACAGGCGGGCTTCTTCGCCGAACAGGCGGCCGAGATTGTCGCGCTCGACGTGACTCCGTTCGTGTTCGATTCCCGGATGATCGGACTTCTCGACAGCGCCGCCCGAGCCGCAGGCCGCAGCGATTTTCCGATTCACGTGAAGATAGACAGCGGTGCAACTCGGCTCGGCGTGATGCCGGCGCAGATTCCCGCGTTGATCGAGGAAGTGCGGCACGCGTCGGCGGTGCGGCTGGAGGGCGTGTGCACGCTGCTCGCAAATGCGGGCGATCCGTCGAGTCCGATCACGGATGCGCAACTACGGGTCTTTCACGGCGCGATCGATACGCTGAAGGGCGCCGGGATGCGTCCGTCGGTGCTGCACGTCGCAAATTCCGCGGCGCTGATTTTGCGCGACGACTCTCACTTCAACCTCGTCCGCCCGGGTCTTGCGATTTATGGGCTGCCGCCGGTCAGCGCGGTGCGCGAGCGCGTAGAACTGCGCCCGGTCATGACATTCAAAACACGGCTGATGCAAATCAAGCGCGCGCCGGCAGGCAGCGGAGTCGGCTATGGGCATACGTTCATAACGCCGCGGGAAAGCCTGATCGGCGTGCTACCGGTGGGTTACGCGGACGGTTATCGGCGCGGATTGCAGCATGGCGGCGAAGTGATAGTGCGCGGGAGTCGCGCGCCGGTGGTCGGCGCAGTCTCGATGGACTTGACGACAATCGATCTCACTGACATATCCACGGCGGCGGTGGGTGACGAAGTAATCCTGTGGGGCGGTGCAGGTGACGACGCGATCAGCGTCAATGACGTGGCTCGCCTCGCGCAGACAATTTCCTACGAGATGCTGTGCACGGTGGGCAGACGGGTGCCGCGCGTGATTCGGAGCTAGACAACAATGAACCAGGACAAGATCGTGGCGAGACGCGCGCTGCTGGGAGTCGCCGACAAGAGCGGGCTCGCCGAGTTCGCCAGGACGCTGGCCCGGCACGGGATCGAGATACTATCGACCGGTGGCACCATGGCGGCTCTGGAAGCGGCCGGCGTGCGAGCGAGATCGGTCGAGAGTTTTACCGGCTCGCCGGAGATGCTGGACGGGCGGGTAAAGACGCTGCATCCAAAAATCCACGGAGGAATCCTCGCGCGTCGCGGCGATCAGAGTCATCAGCGCCAGATGGTTCAGCACGGGATCGAGCCGATCGATCTTGTGGTCGTGAACTTCTATCCGTTTGAGAAGACCGTCGCGCAGGACGGCGTGAGTCTGGACGACGCAATCGAAAATATCGACATCGGAGGACCGACTCTGGTCCGCGCGGCGGCAAAAAACTATGCCGACGTAGCAGTCGTCGTCGATCCCGCGGATTACGAATCGATCGGCGCTGAACTCGACGCCAACGACGGCGCACTGACCGCGGATACTCGCTGGCTGCTCGCGCGCAAGGCGTTCGCGCGAGTCAGCGCATACGACGCGGCGATATCCAACTATCTCGGCACTCATACCGGCGAGGGCGAACCGTCTCCGCTCGGTGAGACCTTCAGCCTCGCGCTGAGTCGCGAGCAGGCGCTTCGCTACGGCGAGAATCCGCATCAGGCCGGCGCGCTATACGGACGCTTCCTCGAGATCGCGCATCAGCTTCACGGCAAGGAACTGTCGTTCAACAATGTGGTGGACATCAGCTCCGCGATAAACCTGATGCTCGAATTTCACGACGAGCGGCGCGCGGTGGTTGCGATTCTGAAGCACAACACACCGTGCGGTGTAGGAATCGGCGACACGCTGAAGACCGCATGGGACAAGGCGTTCGCGACCGATCCCGATTCTCCGTTCGGCGGAATCATAATCACGAATCGAGCGTGGGACATGGAATTCGCGCGCGCGGTGAACGAGCTCTTCACCGAAGTGCTGATTGGACCGGAGTATCCCGACGAGGTGATTGCGTTCCTGCGCAAGAACAAGAACCGGCGCGTGATGACGTTCAATCCGGCGGCGATCGATCGCAACGAACTCGACGTCAAGAAAGTGCTCGGCGGTTTGCTGGTGCAGACGCCGGATCTTTCGATCGAAGATCCGCGGACAGGCAAAATCGTCACCGAGCGCATACCGACCGATGCCGAGATGCGCGCGCTCGAGTTCGGGATCAAGGTCTGCAAACATATCAAGTCCAACGCGATCGCATTCGTCGCCGAAGATCGCACGCTGGCGGTCGGCGGCGGCGCCACCTCGCGGATCGATCCGGTCTATGCCGCGCGCGAGAAAGCCGCGCGATTGCACGTGTCCCTGGAAGGCTCGGTGCTGGTATCGGAAGCGATGTTTCCGTTTCCGGACGGGCCAACGCTCGCGGCGGAAGCTGGTGCGACCGCAATAGCGCAACCAGGCGGCGCCATGCGCGACGACCAGGTAATCGCGGCGGCGGACAAGTACGGGCTCGCGATGGTCTTCACGGGGGTGCGCCATTTTCGCCATTAGGAGATGCGGGGAAGTCTTGCTTAACCGTAAGGGCCTCGGATGAAGGTACTCGTTATCGGCAAGGGCGCGCGCGAGCACTCGCTCGTCTGGCGGCTCCATCAAAGCCAGACGGTGTGGAAGATTTTCTGCGCGAGCGGAAACCCCGGAATCAACCAGATGGCGGAGCCGGTTGCTATCGCGCCGACTGATATCGCGGCGCTGGTCGATTTCGCGCGGGAAAAATCTGTCGACCTGACAATCGTAGGTCCGGATGACCCGCTCGCGGCTGGAATCGTGGACGAGTTTACACGCGCCGGGCTCAAGATCTTCGGTCCGAGCGCGGCGGCGGCGCAACTCGAATCCAGCAAATCGTTCGCGAAATCGATCATGCGCGAGGCGGGCGTCCCGACTGCCGACTTCGCAACTTTCACCGACGCCGAATCGGCGCGGAAATATGTGGATGCGCGCAAACTGCCGATTGTGGTGAAAGCCGACGGACTTGCGCTCGGCAAAGGCGTCGTAATCTGCCACGATCGAGCGGCCGCTTTCGATGCGATCGCCGACGCATTGGAGCGGCGCAAGTTTGGCGCCGCCGGCAATCGAGTCGTGATCGAGGATTTTCTGACCGGCGAGGAGTTGTCTTTCTTCGCTCTGTGCGACGGTGAAAATGCGATCGCGCTCGGCGCCGCCCAGGACCACAAAACAATCTTCGACGGCGATCGCGGGCCCAATACCGGCGGCATGGGCGCGTACTCGCCGGTCCCGCAGTTCGGCGCCGAAATCGACGCGCGCATCATGCGCGAGGTCGTCGAGCCGGTGCTCGCCACGATGAAGGCGCGCGGGACTCCGTTTAGCGGAGCGCTCTACGTCGCGCTGATGATCGACGGCGACCGAATCAACGTGATCGAATTCAATGCGCGCTTTGGCGATCCCGAATGCGAACCGTTGATGATGCGATTCGATGGCGATCTTGCCGAGACTCTGCTCGCGGCGGCGGAGGGCAACGTTGCGCGCGCCACGATAAGGCTCTCGCCGCGCGCGGCGGTCGCAGTTGTGCTCGCGTCGGGCGGCTACCCGGGCGACTATCGAAAGGGCATCGCAATCACCGGACTTGAGAAGATCGAGGGCAACGTGCCGTCGGACATCAAGGTAAAATGGGCGATGAACAAAATTCGCGTGAAAGTTTTCCACGCGGGCACTGCGCTTCGCGATGGACAGTTGGTTACGGATGGCGGACGCGTGTTGACCGTCACTGCGATGGCGCCTCAACTCAAAGATGCGGTTGATGCGGCGTATGAGGCCGCGGAGATGATCGAGTTCGAGGGGCGTCATTTCCGGCGCGATATCGCAGGACGCGCGCTCGCACGTTTCTGAGGAGTAGGATCGTCGCTTGCCGCGTTCATCGAGCAGCTCGCACAAACCGCACGTCTCCGCTCCTGTGGATCGGCTCGCCGATGGTATCGCGGCGATCCGGGCGGGCGAATTGGCGGTCTATCCCACTGAGACATTTTATGCGCTCGGGGCGGATCCATTTTCAGACGCGGCGATGGAGCGTCTCTTTCATGCGAAGGGCCGCGAGCCGGCGCATACGATCGGGCTTATAGCTAGCGGATACGTCGATGGCGTTTTCACTCGCGCTCGAAGTGCCAATTGACGCGCGCCGCCTGGCCGACGCCTTCTGGCCCGGCCCGCTGACCCTGGTGTTGCGGGGGCGCGGCAATCTGCGGCCTGAGATTCTCGGCGCGGACGGAGTTGCCGTGCGAGTTTCGCCGAATCCTGTAGCACGCGCGCTCGCGGCCGGCCTCGGGCATCCGATCACGGCGACCAGTGCGAACCTGAGCGGCCAACCGCCTGCCAGGTCGCTGGCAGAGGCGCGCGCCGCGCTCGGCGCAAAAGTTAAAGTATACCTTGAAGGTGGAAATCTGATGGCATCCGCGCCCAGCACGCTGGTGGCGGTCAATCGAGAGGCTTGGAAAATGGTCAGAGTGGGCGCAATTTCGGAAGATCAAATCGCGGCGGTGCTCGCAGGAGAGCAGCTTAAGTGAGCGGCCTCAGCAAACGCATCGAGCCGTTCAGCGCGCTGCTCTACAACCGGCAAATTGCCGGTGACCCGGCGCTCGTGGTCGCGCCGCCTTACGATTTGATCGGCGCCGCGCGGCAGAGTCAATTGTACGAGCGCAGCCCTTACAACATTGTCAGGCTCGAATTCGGCCGCGAGGCCGATCGCTACGGCGCTGCCGAGAAACTGCTCGCGCAATGGCTCGAGGCCGGCGTGCTGGTGCGCGCGGCGCGTCCGGCAATCTACCACTACAGGCAAAGCTTCGACGTGGAGGGCCGCCTGCTTCATCGCACCGGTTTCATCGCGCGAGTGCGGCTCGAGGAATTCTCCAGCGGACGAATCGTGCCGCATGAGCGTACCTTTCCCGCCGCCAAGGAAGACCGGCTGAGATTGCTGACCGCGCTCAACGTCAACACCAGCTCGATCTTTGCGCTCTATGCGAGCGCGCCTCCCGAGCTCGAGCGGATTCGCGAACAAGTCGCGGCGCGCGAGCCGCTCCTCGAGCTTGTTGACGATCTCGGGATTCGCAACGAGCTGCGCGCGATCGACGCTCCGGATGAGATCGCGATCATTCAGCGTGAGCTGGAATCGCCGCGCTTGCTGATCGCCGACGGGCACCATCGTTACGAAACCGCGCTCAACTATCGGCGCGCGCGGCGGCATGAAAATGCGTCGAGCGATCCCGAACCATACGACTACACGATGATGACGCTGGTTGGATGCAACGATCCGGGTCTCGTGATCCTGCCGACGCATCGCGTAGTGAAGACCCTCGATCGGGACGCGATTGCAGCTTTCCCCGAGCGCGCGCGAGAGATCTTCAAGGTCGAGGAAATTGCGCATCGCGACGCGTTTCGCGCGCGACTCGACGAGGCCGGCACCGGAGCAATCGGCGTGACGTTAAGGGGCAATTCAAACTACATGATTCTGCGGCTCAGAAGCCGCTCCGCGATCAAGTCCGCGATGCCCGACGCGCCGACCGAAGTGCGGCGTCTCGACGTATCGGTGTTGCACGCGCTGGTCTTCGATCGGATCTTTGGACTCAAGGCGGAGGAAATACGGCGCGGCAACAATATCGAGTACACGATCGAAACCGGAGGCGCGCTTGGCGCGGTGGCGCAAGGACGCGCCGACGGCGCCTTCCTGATGAATCCTCCGTCGATCGAGGATGTCGAGCGAGTGAGCGAAGCGGGCGCGACGATGCCCGAGAAATCGACGTACTTTCATCCGAAGCTGCTCACCGGCCTGGTCATGAATCCGTTGTTCGACGCCGGCTCAAAATGATCGGAGATCGAATTCGAGCCGCGCGACTGTTCCTCGTTCGACACGGCGAGACTGAGGGCGAGTCGAGCATCAGGTATCACGGACGCACCGATGTGCCGCTCTCAGAGCCAGGGCGCAAGCAGATGCGGCTTGTCGCACGCGCGCTCGAGGCGCGCCGGGGCGGACACAGGTTCGGGCGGGTTTTCTCGAGCCCGCTCGTTCGGGCGTCCGAAGGCGCGCGTATCATCACCGGCGACGCGGCGTCGATCGTAACGATCGAGGAATTTGCCGAAGTGCATTTCGGATTGTTTGAGGGTCTCACGGCCGAGGAGATCCGCGAGCGGTATCCCGAGCACTTCGCGATATGGAATGCGGATCGGCTTGCGCCGAACTACACCTATCCTGAGGGTGAGAGTCGCGCCGCTTTTGCCACGCGTGTCGAGCGCGGATTGGACCGGCTGCTTGCGACCTGGACGCCGAGCGACGACGAGGAAGCGCTGCTGGTGGCGCATCGCGGGGTGATTCGCGCGATCATGCGAAAGCTGGCGGGTCAGGAGGCGATCGTCGAGCTGGGATCGATTCAGATCTTTGAGTTCGACGGATCGTGGCATGCGGAGTCGCTGGATTTGATCGATCATCTCACCACGTCTTGAATTCATACGCGGCGCAGAACGCCAAGCCATCGGTAGCGGCATTTGTCGATCGGCTTGGTGAACGACAAGTCGGAATAGGCGGCGACCATTTTGAACATCCCGGATGCGAGCGCTGCCAGCTCCAAGGTTGATGGGAGCGTGTAGCGCACCGGGACCAGATCGCGCGTCGTTACCTCGCCGTCGGGAAATTGAATCGTACATTCGAGCTCGTAGATCGAATGCAACGGCGAGTGCCACGCGATGGGGCGATTGAACTCGCGGATTTTGAGCGGCACGCTTCCGGCGCGCGCGTTTCGTTCGCGCCACATCGTGCGCCGCGAGACGTGGCGAATCGTGTCCTGCCGATCGATATCGACGCAGTAGAGGCCGCCGCGTTTGAGTGCGCGGCCGACCGATCGGAGATGCGAGAGCAGTCCGGTGTTCTCGACAATCACGGGAAATGTTTCCGACATGAAGATCGCGGCGTCGAACGGACGTTCGGGCAGCCGGAACTTTTCGATCGCGCGACGGTAGAAGCGAAGGTTCCCGAGTGAGTGCGCCTTGGCGCGGCCCGACGCGAGCATCGTGGACGAACGATCGATACCGACCACTGCGAATCCGTCGCGAGCGAGGATGCGGCCATGCGGCGAATCGCCGCTTGCGATATCGAGAACGCGCCGGACCGGTAGTTTGCGATGACGCTTCCATACCTGCTCGAGAAAACTCACCTCGGCCGGAATCTCGCCGGGACGTTCCAAATGCGCGCGTCGGAAGATGTCGGGGTACTTGTAGATGCTCGGTTCCATCGGCGATGAGGGTAACCGGAGAGCGGGCGCATCTCAAAGCAATCGCGGCCGGGAAATGACGCTTGAGATTTCGCGGCGAAGCGCGGGATAATCCGGCGCATCGGAATGCCTGAACGAACGTTTAGGGGAAGATCACGATGAGCAAGCCGCTGGACGGAATCAAGGTTGTCGAGATCGCGCAGGAAATCCAGGGACCGTTTGCGTCGCTGTTTCTCGCCGACATGGGCGCCGATGTAGTCAAGATCGAAAACAAGGAGACCGGCGACTTGAGCCGATGGATGTTGACCGCGCTCATCGGCGGGCCGGACGTCAAGAACGCGACCGTCTCGCACTATTTCATCGCGATGAATCGTGGCAAGCGGAGTATCACCGCCGATCTGAAAAAGCCCGACGCGATCGAAGTCGTTCGCCGGATGGTGAAATCGTACGACGTGCTGGTGACCAACTATCGGCCCGGCGTGCTCGATCGGCTGGGGCTCGGCTACGACGATGTGCGCAAGCTCAATCCGCGTATCGTGTACGCGCAGGGCAGCTCGTGGGGACCGCGGGGGCCGTGGGTGATGCGGCCGAGCCGCGACACGCTCGCGCAGGCGGCTAGCGGCGTGATGGCCAAGACGGGGATGGCGGCCGACCCGCCACTGCCGTGCGGGATTCTCGCCGCGGACCATTCGGGAGCGCTCAGTCTTGCCAGTGGGATCCTGGCGGCGTTGTTCGCACGCGAGCGGACCGGGCGTTCGCAGAAAGTCGATGCGTCGATATACGGCACGATGATCGCGATGCAGGGGATGGAGATCAACTACACGTCTATCACCGGAAACGAGCCGGAGCGCGCTGGCCGGGGCCATCAGTTTCTGCACGGCGTGTGGGGCGCGTTCCCGACCAGCGACGGACACATCTGTATTGCGGGCGTGGACGAAAAGCGCTGGCCGTCGTTCTGCAAGATCGTCGGTATCGAGCATCTGGAGAAAGATCCGGATTACTCCGACAACGTGATTCGCAATTTTCACGGTGACAAGATTCAGAAGGTGCTCGACGAAATCTTTCCGCGCAAGAGCAGTCGCGAGTGGCTGAAGGAACTCACCGATGCCGACATTTTGGCGACTGAAGTCGTCGACTATCGCTCGATGCTGAAAAGCGAACAGGCGCGCGTTAACGGATACCTCCTCGAACTCGACCATCCGGTCGCCGGCAGGGTGCTGATCTCGGGCACGCCGGTGACGATCAACGGCGAAGTCACGACCGAGGCCAAGCCCGCGCCGGAGCACGGACAGCACACTGAAGAGGTGCTGCTGGAGCTCGGCTACGGCTGGGAGGAAATCGGCGCGCTACGCGATAGCGGTGCAATCTAGGGCGTGACGGTGGCTGTGAACCTGGCAACTTTGAATCCGCCGATGACTCGCGGAACGTCCGCTTTATTGCAACAGACCTGCATCGAAGTCCCGGGATCGCCGGTATAGGGGTCATCGTTTGGGCCGATAGTTCGCGTGACGAAGGCGCCGCATAGCGTCTTCGCGGCGGTCATTCCCCACTCCTCGGCACCGATCGCAGGGTAGTGATCGTTATCGATTCCATCGGGGAGCGAGGGGATCACGGTAAGAGTCACCACTGGGTTAATCGTTCCCGGATCGGGAGCCGGCTCGGTGGCGGTTGGAACATCGAAACCGGCCGCATAAAGGCCGGCCTTCGCATAGCCTCCCTGCGCGGTATCGCAGGTGACTTGGCCGGAGTCGGGTACAGGTGGCAGGCGGATTGGCTCCCCGTCGTCGAACAGTTTCAAAATTCCGGCGCCGATCAGCGCCAGGGCCGCAGGAAGCAGATGGTCCAACGGCACTTGTTTCTTTACTACCCTGATGAGCATCGGAAATTTCCTCCCTTTAACGATTGTGCCATCGTCGGGTATCAGATTGGCAGGCATGCGGCAAATCAGTACCGATGGGCGTGCGTCACGGGCGGGTTAGCCGGTAGATCACGAACACGCCATCTTCCTGCTTGTGGAAGTAGAGCGATTTCCCGTCGGCTGAAAGCGTGGGGGCTTCGACAAATCCAGTGGCGGCCGCGATTTTAACGGGCTTTCCGAATGGCTTCGACTTTTTCGAACGAGTCGCCGTGTAGATCTTGGGGCCATCGCCGATGTTTGCCGGGTCGACCCGGGTGAAAAAGAATTCGAGATCGGATGCGGTAGGACACGGCGCGTAGTTGAGCCCGCCGGTATTGATTTTGTGCATGATGGTCTTGCTGTCCGCTCGACGCACAAAAGCATCGCCCTTGCGCTTGGCGATCGTGATCACCGCGCTTTGGGGAAAAGTGGCGGTGCCGAAGAAACCGTCGACGAAGTACAGCGTGTTGCCGTCGGGACTTATTCCCGCGTCGAAGTTGACCCATCCCGGCTTATCCTTTGAAACTCCCGGCACCAGTGCGACGTTCGACAAAGTCCCGCTGGAAAAATCGCCCCAGTAGATCGTCGAGAAAGTGCTCGTGTAGCTCCTGTTCGAGACGAAATAGAACTTGTTGTTGATATCCATCGAGGCTACGGCGTCGAGCGCGGTGGTATTCGCACCGGCGATTTCGCCCACGAAGTTGAAGGTCAACGGATCGTCGGTGCTGGTCGCGTAGTACAGATTGGTGAACGTGCCGGGTGGCGGGTTGTTCGAACTATTGAAGAACAGGTACTTGCCGTCGAGGCTGACGAAGGGCTCCATCGCATCCTGGCTATAGCCCTGAATCGTCACGCGTTCGGGATTGGTGAAAGTTCCGAAGGAGACCGCCGCTTCGTCGTCGACAGGATCGCCGGCGTGAACGGTGAATGTGGCGGCCAGTAGGAAGATCGAGATCGCTGCAAAGGTAAAGATGGTAGTGGTAGTTCTCATTGCCGATATATTAGAAGTTCAGCTATCGAGAGTCGCTCTAAATGGTTCATTTCTCAAGTTTGATTTCCCTGAGGAACGGGCAATTTATACCGTAGGTGTGGTTCTGGAGGGGCCGCCCCTCTATGCGTACCTTCGTTCCGTCAAAATTATTTTCGCCGGAAGCGTGCGTTCCGAGTCTGAGGAAAGCGCGCTCTGCAACTGTGTGGCATCTTGAATGTCACCCATATCGTACGTCTAGCATGACGGGAGGCGTGGGCGTCAGGCTGAACAGTTCATCCTCAAGCCAGGACGTACCTGTGATTGACGGATCCGAAGCCCGACGGCTCGCTGGATATCGGGTGACGCAGCTTGAGTCGAGGTGCGAAAGTTATGGATGACGCCGAGCGAAGTTATCTCCCAGCAATGGGAAGGCATTGGCTGTTGCCACTTTACGATCCGTTCCTGTGGCTGCTCGGAGCGGACAAACCAAAACGACGGCTGATCGAACAGGCGGAGCTCAAAGCAGGATTCCGAGTACTCGATGTTGGATGCGGGACCGGTTCGTTGGCGGTGCTGGTCAAGAAATCGTATCCGGCCGTCGACGTGGTCGCAGTGGATCCGGACCCGTCGGCCTTGTCGATCGCAAAGCGCAAGGCGAATCGTGCACGGCTCGCGGTCGAGTTCGATCGCGGTTTCTCCGACCACCTGCCTTATCCCGATAGGTCGTTCGATCGGGTGTTTTCATCGTTCATGATTCATCATCTGAAGGCGGACGAGCGAGCGGCTACGCTGGCCGAGATTCGCCGAGTCCTCAAGACTGGCGGCTCAGTTCATCTGCTCGACTTCGCGCCGCACGATGGAGCGCACGGAGACAAGAAGCACGGGTTCCATATGGCACCGCATGCTGCGGACCGTTTCGAGGGTCGCATGGCGGTTCTTATGAGCGAGGCGGGATTAGCCGATGCGACGGAAGTGTCGCGTTGGAAGATTATCTTCGGGGCGATCGCCTACTATCGGGCGCAGGCGCCGGCCTAATGACAAGGTCACGAAGTGTGCCTTAGAATGCGGCATTTGAGCTGTTGCGCGATGAGGGATGAGAGATGGCGGCAGGTACGGAAATCGCCCGGATAAAAGCCCGCGAGATTCTCGACTCGCGCGGAAACCCCACGGTCGAAGTCGATGTGCGGCTGGCAGGCGGCGCGATGGGACGCGCGGCGGTCCCGTCGGGTGCCTCGACCGGAGTGCATGAGGCGCTCGAGCTGCGTGACGGCGATGCAAAACGCTTTGGCGGCAAGGGAGTGCGGAACGCGGTCGCAAACGTCGAGGGGGTAATCGCGGCGCGGCTCAAGGGCATGGACGCGCTCGTTCAGAAGTCGATCGATGACGTGATGATCGCGCTCGACGGCACCGCGAACAAATCGAAGCTCGGCGCGAACGCGATGCTCGGCGTCTCGCTCGCATCGGCGCACGCGGTGGCCGCGTCGCGCGGGGTGCCGCTCTATCGACATCTCAATGCCAAGGCTCACCTGATGCCGGTGCCGATGATGAACGTGATCAACGGCGGGCGTCACGCCGACAGCAACGTCGACATGCAGGAGTTCATGATCGTGCCGGTGGGCGCAGGCAATATGGCCGACGCGATCCGAATCGGCGCGGAAGTGTTTCACGCATTGGCGACGGTGCTAAAGAAGCTGGGGCATTCGACCAACGTCGGCGATGAAGGCGGATTCGCGCCGAATCTCAAAAACAATGAGGAGCCGATCGAGCTGATCCTCGAAGCGATCGCGAAGGCGGGCTACAAGCCGGGCGCCGACGTAGCGCTCGCGCTCGATCCGGCGTCGAGCGAGTTTTTTGAAGATGGCAAATATGTGTTCGCCCGCGGCGACAAGAGCGCACGCAGCGCGGAGCAGATGGTCGAATTCTACGCGCGATGGCTGAAACAATATCCGATCGTCTCGATCGAAGACGGGCTCGCCGAGGACGATTGGGCGGGATGGAAAATCCTGACTCGCGAGCTCGGCGCAAAAGTTCAATTGGTGGGCGACGATATCTTCGTCACCAATCCCAATTTTCTCAAGCGTGGAATCGACGAGCATGCCGGCAATTCGATCCTGATCAAGCTCAACCAGATCGGGACACTGTCCGAGACGCTTGCGACGATCGAGATGGCACGTGGCGCCGGGTATACGTGCGTCATTTCGCATCGCTCCGGCGAGACGGAAGACACGACGATCGCGGACCTGGCGGTGGCAACGGGCGCTGGCCAGATCAAAACCGGATCGATGAGCCGGGGAGAGCGGACGGCCAAATACAATCAATTGATAAGAATCTCGGAAGAGCTTGGCGTGAAAGCGCAGTATCCCGGCGTGAGCGCGTTTCGCCGAAGCGCGACAGGCGGAAAAAAGTGACGCCGACGCGGCCTCCGGTTGCGGCCCTGGTGATCTTCGACGGATGGGGCGTCAGCGGGGGGCGTGCGTCTAACGCAATCCTGAAAGCGAAGACGCCGACGATGGATCGGCTGTACGCGACCAGTGCGCATGCCGAGCTGAATGCGTCAGGGGAAGCAGTCGGCCTTCCGCCGAATGTGATGGGCAATTCCGAGGTCGGTCATCTGACGATTGGTTCGGGCCGGGTGATCTACCAGGACCTGATGCGAATCACCAAGGCGATCGAGACGGGAGCATTCGCACGGAATCCGATTCTTATCGACGCGATAAAAAAGACCGTCGCGAACGCGACTACACTTCACCTGTGGGGGCTGCTTTCCGATGGCAGCGTGCATAGCCATGTCGAGCATCTGATGGCTCTCCTGGATCTGGCGGTCGCGCAAGGCGCGGGGAAGATCGCGGTGCACGCAGTGCTCGACGGACGCGACAAGCCGCCGCGGTCGGCGCTCGAGTTTGTGGATCAGCTCGAGGCAAAGCTGAGGCGTCTCGGGCGCGGGCGAATCGCCACGGTGAGTGGACGCTACTATGCGATGGATCGCGACCGCCGATGGGAGCGCACCGAGCGGGCGTGGCGCGCGATCGTCGAAGCGGAGGGCGTGACGGCGTCGAGCGCGCGCAAGGCGGTGGAGGATTCGTACGCCGCGGGCAAGAGCGATGAGTTCGTCGAGCCGCACGTGATCGGCGAGCGCGCGCCGATGCGCGATGGCGACCAGGTGATCTGCTTCAACTTCCGCGCAGACCGGGCACGACAAATGACGGCGGCAATCGCGCTGCAGGGATTTTCGGGGTTCAGGCGATCAAGGATTCCCAAGGTCGGCTACGTATGCATGACGGAGTACGATCGATCTTTTGGATTGCCGCTCGCATTCGGACCCGAGGACGTGCGCAACACGCTCGCCGAGGTGCTCGCGACTGCGAAGCTGAGCAATCTGCGCGTGGCGGAAACGGAGAAGTACGCGCACGTGACATACTTTCTGAACGGCGGCGTCGAGAAGGCGTTTCCGCTCGAGGAGCGCGCGCTAATTCCCTCGTCGAAGGTGGCGACCTATGACCTCGAGCCGGCGATGAAGGCGGCGGCGATCGCGACGCGGGTCGCGGAGGAGATCGAAGGCGGAAAGTTCGACGTGATCGTGATGAACTTCGCCAACCCTGACATGGTCGGTCATACCGGCAACTTCGAAGCGACAGTCGCGGCCGTCGAGGCGACCGATGCGGCGCTGGGCGTGGTGATCGCGGCGCTCGAGAAACGCAGAGGTGTCGCGCTGATTACGGCGGATCATGGCAACGCGGAGTTCATGGCCGATCCGGCGACGGGACAGGCGCATACCGCGCATACGACGAATCCGGTGCCGCTGATTCTTTACGATCCGAAATACAAAGGGCTGCTCGATGCCGGCGGGACGCTGGCCGATGTGGCGCCGACCCTGCTCGGGATGCTCGGAGTGAAACCTCCGCGCGAAATGACGGGTCACGATCTCAGGATCATCCAGGGCGTGGGTTGATCCGGTCGCGCCATAGCAGCCACGTACTCCTGTCTAGCGCGGTTGTTCTTATCGCACTCGTTCAAGCCGGATGCGGACGCCGAGGAGTCGAGGAAAAGAAACCAGGTCCGCCGTCAACGACATCGAGAGGCGCAGCTCTCGCATCCCCGAAATTCGTGGGGCGATGGTACGGCGTCGTAAAGCTGGTTGATTCCGCGCGAATCGTCGTCGGCTCAACTCCGCTGGAAGATCTTGGCCTTAACATTGAAAAGGAACACGAGGCTTATATTACGTTGGGGAAGAACTCAAATATCGCGGTCGGCGCAGTCGTGGGAGGACCCAGTAAAAATCGGCTGGTCGAAACATCGACCAAGATCTTGACCCCGGATCACGTGCAGGTGAAACACGAGGCTCTGCTCATCAGTGGAAACGGATTGTCACTGTGGGATGAAGCAGAAACGGATATGACGCTCGACGGGGATACCATCGAATATATTGAGACGCACCGCGTCTCAAAAACGCCTCACGCGACTTCGTACGAGTTGGTCAAGTACCGGGGGAATCTGAAACGGCTAAGTGCCGCCGAGGCCAGGGCATTGGACGACGCGAGAAAAGCGGCCGCCGCAGCAGCGGGGAAGTAGCAGGCGACAGAGCACGACTTACCAGCGCACGACTTGCTCGTAGATTTTTGGGAGCTGGCGCGGCAACGATGCGATGTCCTCGATCACCAGGTAGCGCGAGGACTGGCACATCTGGCGCAAGTAGTCGTGGCCGGTCTTGTCCACGGTGATGCAGAATGGCAGCACGCCGGCGAGTTCGAGTTCCTTCAGCGCGACCATCGTGTCCTGGATGCCGTAGGCGTTGGAGCGGCGGTCGTGGCCGTAGTCGAAATCCTGCGGGAAGCCGTCGCTCAGCAGAATCATGTGCTTGGCGCGCGAGGCGACGTCCTTGAATTTTTCGCGCACGTGACGAATCGCCGCGCCCATCCGCGTTGAGCGTTTGGGTTCGACCGCGCCGACGCGCGCCTTCACCTCGTCGGTCAGTTCCTGATCGAATTCCTTGATCACGTAAAACTCGACGTTGTCGCGGCCGTGGCCGGAGAAGCCCATGATCGCGTACGCGTCGCCGATTTCCTCGAGCGCCTGCGCCATGATGACGAGCGCTTCCTTGTTGACGTTGATGATGCGGCGCGGACGATTCGCCGTTTGGGGGCGGCGCTGCCATGCCTTCATCCAGTCATCGGTGTCGTCATCGTCGGTGTGCTTGCGCGGCTCACGATGAACCGGTTCGTCGGTCGAGGCCGACATGTCGAGCAGGAAGAGCGTCGCGACGTTGCGAGCTTCCTTCTTGCGCGCCTTGTAGAAGCGGCCGTCCGGAGTCTCGCCCATCAGGCGCGCGACGCGCGCTTCGATCGTTCGATCGAGATCGATCTCCTCGCCGTCCTCGAGGCCGCGGACCATCCGGTACGACGCGGGACGGATGCGCTGAAAGTTGCGGCGCACGCCGGGCAATATTTCGGCGTAGCGGTTGAGCGTGTTCTCGAAGAAATCGCCTTCGTCGCCGGGGAGCACGATTTCGCGCAGCCGGCACCAGTTGCGCCGGTAATCGTTCAGCACGTAGTCCCATTCGTCGTAGGCGTAGTAGGAATCCTGGCGGCCGCGCGCGATCATCAGGCGTCCATTCCCGGTCACGGAACCGATCTCGCCGAGCTGCTCGCGCATCTGCTCGAGTTCGCTGAGCTGCTTGCCGGTGAGTTGCGTCAGGTACATGCCGTCGCCTTCCGCGTTGCCGTCGCCCTGCGACGGTTTGATCTCGGCGCCCTGCTCGATGAGCTTGCGCAGTTCCTCCGGAGACAGCGCCCTGCCCTTGCCGCCTTTTGATTGCTTGCCGGAGACGTCCATCTGGACGTTCTGATCGGGCTCGCCGCCGCCGTCGCCCTGCTCACCCTCTTCGGCTTCGCCGGCGGTTTGGGTTTCCGATCCTTTCATGCCCTTGATCAGATCGTTGCGCATCCGTTCGGCGCCCGCGTCTGAGAGCGGGTCGCCTTCGCCGCGCTCGCGAGCTTGTTTGATCAGCTCCTGGAGCCAGTTGTAGAGCGTGTTGACCTGCTGGACGCTGGTCATTACATCTGCGCCGCGTTCGCGAAGCGGGGCAAAATGTTCACCGGCCAGGCGGACGAATGGGGAATCGAGACTCTCGCCCATCCAATCCAAATCGAGCGCCGCGCGCACCAGCATCGTGCTGAGCGACTCGGGATGAAGACGTTCGAGGAGCGAGCGGTTAAGCACCGCGATTCGCGGAGCGAGACCGCGATAACGCCGCGCGAGTTCAGCATCGATGCGCGCCGACTCGGCAAGCCGCATCAGCGCGCCGGCGAGGCCGGGATCGTCGAACGAGGCGACGAAGCTGTCGATAGCCTCGACGCCGGTCTCGCCGCGATCTTCGAAACCGCTGATATCCGACAGCTTCAACTTGAAAGTTCCGAAGTCGTGACGCGCGGCAAGATGCGCGGTGGTGACGAAATAATAAATGTACGCGTCGCCGCGAGTGCCGAACGGTTCCAGCTTTTCGGGAAGATAAATCATCTCGCCGGGCAGCAGCGGGTAATGGAACGGGAGCATCGGGCCACCGCCGGCGAGCGAGTCGATGCGGAACTCAAGCGGAAACATCATCCGCATGAACTTGGTCAGCACACCCTTTATTTCGAAGAGGTTCTGCGCTTTCTCGGCGATTTCGGGCATCGTGGTGATTCAATTGTTACAAGGACTGGTCTACGGATGCAATTTGCTTGCGCGAGAAGATCAACGTTGTGTTCCTGGACATCCTGTTAGATCATCGATGGATATGCGCATCATGAGTTTTGGCAATCATTTCAGTTTTGGCGATCATCGCCGGCGAGCCAGCTACGCAGCGGCGGCTCTCGGCGTCATCTTATGTCTTCTCTCTTCCACATCGACGCGCGCGGGAATGGCGGATGCGGTGAAGAGTCAGACTCTTCCCAACGGACTCAAGGTGCTGGTGCTCGAGAATCACAAGGCGCCGCTCGCGACGTTCAACGTCTTCTATAGGGTCGGCTCGCGCAACGAGCAGATGGGCAAGACGGGGCTCTCGCATCTGTGCGAGCATTTGATGTTCAAGGGCACCAAGACCCTCGGTCCGGAGGAGTTCTCGCAGATCATCCAGCAAAACGGCGGGATGGATAACGCGTTTACGGAATCCGACTTCACCGACTATTTCGAAACGATCAACAAGGTTCATCTCGATGTGCCGATTCGGCTCGAGGCGGATCGAATGGCCAACTTCGAGCCGAAAGATTTCGACAAAGAGAAGCACGTGGTGCTCGAGGAGAGGCGGCTGCGAACCGATGACAATCCCGAAGACGCACTCGACGAGATGGTGCGCGCCCAAGCTTATCTCGCGCATCCGTATCACTGGCCGGTGATCGGATGGTTCCACGACGTTGACGGGCTGACGCTCGGTGACGCGATGGCGTATCACAAAATTTATTACTCGCCGCAGAACTCGCTGATCGTCGCGGTCGGCGATTTCAACGCGGACCAGGTGCTCAAAACGATCGGCGAGGCATTTGGAGGAATCAAGAACGGGGCCAAGCCTCCGCCGGTGACCGAGTTGGAGCCGCCCCAGGAGGGAACCCGGCGCGTCGAGCTGCAGCATGCGGCGAATCTGCCGGCCTTCGAAGAGGCATATCACGTGCCGAATATTTCAAGTTCTGACAGCTACGCGCTGGAAGTAGCGTCGGAGATTTTGAGCGACGGTCAAAGCTCGCGATTCTACAAAAAGCTGGTGGTCGAAAAGCAGATGGTGATTTCTATCGGCGCCGGCTACGACATGACGTCGTTCGATCCGGGCCTGTTTATCGTTTCGGCGCAGATGCGACCGGGCGTGAAAGCGTCTGACACGCAGGCGGAAGTCGAAAAGCAGTTGGCGGAGTTGCGCGATAAAACGGTGGGCGGTGAGGAATTGCAGAAGGCGAAAAATCTCGAACAGGCGCAATACGTGTTCGGACAGGATTCGATCATGCGCGAGGCCGAGATGCTCGGAGTGTATGAAATGCTCGGCGATTACCATCTCGCGGACAAGTACCTGGACGGAATCGACAAAGTTACGGCGGCCGACGTCCAGCGCGTCGCGAAGACTTACCTGGTCGCGACTAACATGACAGAGGGAGTGCTGATACCCACCGGCGTGCTGAAACATGGCGGCGGCGGACTCAGCGGCGGAGAGCTGCGACATGCGCCAACGACGATGCCGGCGGCGGCAATCGAGGCCCTGCGATGAGCGACGTTAATCTCATGAGAAGAATCGCGGGCGTCGCGGCGATTGCGATCGCGGCGATCATTTTCGCGGCGGCGCCATCGCATGCGCTCGATATCAAGCGGATGACGCTCAGCAATGGCGCGACGCTGCTCGTATCGGAAGAGCATCAACTGCCGATGGTGACGATCGCGATCGCATTTGACGCGGGAACGCGGCGCGATCCAGTAGGCAAAGAAGGACTCGCGGAGCTGACCTCGCGATGTCTTTCGCAAGGAACCAGGGAACTCACCGCGCCGGAGTTCGATCAAAAGGTGGATTTCATGGGCAGCTCGGTCGACGTGTCAGCAGGCCGCGATTATGCGACCGGCGGGATGACGTCGCTGAAAAAATATCAGGCCGACACGCTCGCGCTGCTGGCGGGAATCCTGACTACGCCGGGCCTTCGCGAGGCTGACATCCAGCGCAAGCGCGACGAGCAGGTCGCGCAGATCAAGTCGGCGGAAGAGCAGCCGGGCTATACCGCGAGCGTCGAATTCACGAAGGAGCTGTTCGGCGCATCGCCATATGGGCATCCGGGAGCGGGCTCGTCGGAATCGGTCGCGAAGCTGACCTCGGACGACGTGCGCAATTTCTATCGAACCTACTACAAGCTCGGTGGTGCGACGATTGCGGTGGCCGGTGACGTGACCGCGGACGAAGTTAAAGTATCACTTGAGAAAGCGCTGGCGGGCCTGGCAGGCACTGTGGTCGCGCAGGCAGAGCCTCCGCCGGTGACGGTCGCGCCCGGCTTTCATGTAAAGGTGATCGATCGAAACGTCGTGCAAGCGAATCTCATGATGGGGTTCGGCGGCGTCGAGCGCTCGAATCCCGACTATTACCGGCTCAAGGTGATGAATTACATTTTGGGCGGCGGCGGATTCTCGTCGCGCCTGATGAAAGTGGTTCGCAGCGAGCATGGTCTCGCGTACTCGATCAGCAGCGGGTTCGAGCCGGGCAAATTTCAGGGCTCGTTTGAGGTTTCCCTGCAGACCAAGAACGAGAGCTCGAACCAGGCGATCGATTTGATCATGCAACAGATTCGCGAGATCCAGGAAAAGCCGGTCAGCGACGCTGAACTGGACGGCGCAAAGAAATTCCTGGTCGGCAGCTTCCCGCTAAGTCTTGAGCGGCAGACCGCGATCGCGAGCTTCATGATTCAGCTCGAGATTTACGGCCTCGGGATGGACTATGCCGACAAGTATCCGGGGTTGATCCAATCGGTCACCAAGGACGACGTGCTGGCGGTCGCCAAGAAATATCTGCATCCGGATTCAGTGCTGGTGGTCGCGGTCGCGGACCAGACCCAGGCGAAAATCAAATCCGCAAACCTGGAAAAGCCGGCGGCGGCCTCGGGCGGACAATAGGACAAACCCGTACGGCAGAAGACACCCCGCTGATTTTCACGATCGGCCATTCGACGCATCCGATCGAGCGTTTCCTCGGGCTTCTGAGCGAGCATCGGATCGCGATCGTCGCCGATGTGAGATCGTACCCGAGCTCAAAGCGATGGCCGCAATTCAACCAGGCGGAACTTTCAGACGCGCTCGAATTGGCCGGAATCGAGTACCGATGGCTGAAGAATCTGGGCGGTCGACGGCATTCGAAGCGGACGGATTCGCCGCACACCGCGTGGGAGCATCCGGCGTTCCGATCGTACGCTGACTACACGGAGAGTGCGGATTTTGAGTCGGGGCTTGGCGAACTGATCGAAGCCGCCGCGAGCTCACGTGCCGCGTACATGTGCTCGGAAGGGCTTTGGTGGCGATGCCATCGGCGAATTATCTCGGACTATCTCACGGTACGCGGATGGAACGTCGAACACATCATGCCGGACGGGAAATTGAAGCCTCACGTGATCGCACCGTTCGCGCGAGTCGTCGATGGGTGGATCGTGTACGATGGCGCGGCAGAAAAGGACTCTTGAGATGCGACGCGTTACGCGGCGGCGCGGTGATTCAGGACTTGGCGGAGAAATTGCGCGGTGTACGAACCCTTGATGCCGGCGACTTCCTCCGGCGATCCCTTCGCGACCACCTGGCCGCCGCGGTCTCCGCCTTCGGGACCAAGGTCGATCACGTAGTCGGCGGTCTTGATCACGTCTAGGTTGTGCTCGATCACGACGATCGTGTTGCCAGCGTCGGCGAGGCGTCCCAGCACGCCGAGCAGGCGTTTGATGTCGTCGAAGTGCAGGCCGGTGGTGGGCTCGTCGAGAATGTAAAATGTGCGGCCGGTCGCGCGCCGCGCGAGTTCCTTGGCGAGCTTGATTCGTTGCGCCTCGCCGCCCGACAGAGTGGTCGCCGATTGTCCGAGGTGGATGTAGTCGAGGCCGACGTCGCGCAGCGTCTCGAGCTTCTGCCGAATCGGCGGAACCGAACCGAGAAACTCGACCGCGTCGAGCACGGTCATGTTCAGAACTTCGGCGATGTTCTTTCCCTTGTACTGAATCTCCAGCGTGTCGCGATTGTAGCGCTTGCCGCCGCATACTTCGCAGGTCACGTAAACGTCGGGCAGAAAGTGCATCTCGATTCGAATGATTCCGTCGCCTTCGCACGCCTCGCATCGGCCGCCTTTGACGTTAAAGGAAAAACGGCCGGGGCCGTAGCCGCGCATCCGCGCTTCTGGCAGTTGCGCAAACAGTTCGCGGATGTGGGTGAACAGGCCGGTGTAGGTTGCGGGATTCGAGCGCGGAGTGCGGCCGATGGGACTCTGATCGACGTGGATGACCTTGTCGAGATGTTCGACGCCCTCGAGAGTCTTGTAGGCGCCGGCGCGTTCCCGGCTGTGATTCAGCTTTTGCGATAGCGCGCGAAAAACCGTGTCGAGCACGAGCGTCGATTTACCAGAACCCGAAACGCCGGTGATGCATGAGAAGACGCCGAGCGGAATCGCGACGGTGAGATCGCGGAGATTGTTTTCGTGCGCGCCCTTTACCGTCAGCCATCGGCCGGAAAGTTTTCGCCGCCGGCTCGGCACCGATATCTCAACTTCACCGGACAGATATTTTCCGGTGAGCGAGCTCTGATCTCGCATCACCTCATCGGGCGTGCCTTGCGCGACGATGTACCCGCCGTGAATTCCGGCGCCGGGGCCCATGTCGATCAGATGGTCCGCCTCCAGCATCGTCTCGCGATCGTGCTCGACGACCAGCACCGTGTTGCCGAGGTCCTTGAGCCGCTTCAATGTCGCGAGCAGGCGCTGATTGTCGCGTTGATGAAGTCCGATCGAAGGCTCGTCAAGAATGTAGAGAACGCCGACCAGGCTCGAGCCGATTTGCGTGGCGAGGCGAATCCGCTGGCCCTCGCCGCCTGAGAGGCTGCCCGAAGTGCGATCGAGCGTAAGGTACTCGAGGCCCACATCGGCCAGGAATTTCAGCCGCTCGCGAATTTCCTTGAGGATGAGGCGCGCGATCTCGGCTTCCTGGTTGCTCAGCTTCGGCGCCTCGAAAAACGCGAGCGCCTGCTTTATCGACATCGCAGTCACTTCCGACACCGACTTCAGGTTGAACCGCACGAACAGGCTTTCTTTCTTGAGTCGCGCGCCCTTGCACGACGGGCACGGCCGCATGTTCATGTACGATTCGAGAAATTCGCGAACGCCTTCGGACTCGGTTTCCTTGTAGCGGCGATCGAGCCATTGCAGAACGCCCTCGAACGACTTCGAATACTCTGCGCGATGATGCCCGCGCTGATAGATGAACTCGATTTCCTCGTCGCCGGAGCCGTTCATGATGGCCTTGCGAGTCTTGGACGCAATCGTTTTCCATGCCTGGTCGAGGCTGAACTTGTAGTGCGCCGCGAGTGCGTCGAGAACCGGCTGTATGTAGTTGATGGTTGCCCAGGGCGCGATCGCGCCGTCGGAGATGCTCAAGTCCTCGTTCTGCACCACCAACTCGGGATCGAAATACATAATCGATCCTATTCCCGAGCATTCGACGCAGGCGCCGTGGGGGCTGTTGAACGAGAACATGCGCGGCGTGATCTCGGGATACGAGATTCCGCAATCGACGCATGCGAACCGCTGGCTGAAGTAGATCTCGCTTTCGTTTTTGGGACCGTCAAGGCGCTCGACCTTGAGCAGGTCCTGGCCGTATTTGAACGCGACTTCGAGCGAATCCGAGAGGCGTTTCTGAATTCCTTTTCGAATCGCAAGCCGATCGACCATCACTTCGATCGTGTGGCGCTGATTTTTGTTGAGCGCGGGCTCCTCGCCAAGTTCGTAAAGCTTGCCGTCGATTTTCACCCGCACGAAGCCGGCCCGCTTCATCTCGGACAATTCCTTGCGGTACTCGCCCTTGCGATCGCGCACGATCGGCGCAAGCACGTGGATACGCGCGCCGTCGGGCCATCCCATGATTCGATCGACGATCTGCTGGACACTCTGCTGCGATATCTCGCGCCCGCAGTTGTAACAGAACGCATGGCCGACGCGCGCGAAGAGCAGGCGCAGATAATCGTAGATCTCGGTGATCGTGCCGACGGTCGAACGCGGATTGCGCGACGAGGTCTTCTGTTCGATCGAGATCGCCGGCGAAAGGCCCTCAATAGAATCGACGTCGGGCTTCTCCATCTGCTCGAGGAACTGGCGCGCATACGCGGACAATGATTCGACGTAGCGGCGCTGGCCCTCGGCATAGATGGTGTCGAAAGCGAGCGACGATTTTCCCGAACCTGAAAGTCCGGTGATCACGACCAGGCGATCGCGCGGAATCTCAAGATCGATGTTCTTGAGATTGTGCTCGCGAGCGCCCTTGATGACGATTCGATCGGCCATTGTTACTTACGCAGCCGCGCGCCCCGCCGCCCTTTCGCGTCCCGCCACGGCCCGCGATGCATATTCAATCGCGGCAATCATGCTCGATGGATTCGCGGTTCCGCGCCCCGCTATATCGAAGGCGGTCCCGTGGTCCGGCGAAGTCCGGGTGAACGGCAAGCCGAGCGTCACGTTTACCGCGCGATCAAACTCCAAAGTCTTGAGCGCGATCAAGCCCTGATCGTGATACATCGCGACGGCGGCGTCGAAATTGAAATTCCCCGCCGGCCGGATGAAAGCGGTGTCAGGCGCAAGCGGGCCATACGCGTCGATGCCACCGCGCTGAGCGCGCCGAATGGCCGGCGCAATCACGCGAGCTTCCTCGTCGCCGAACATCCCGCCCTCACCCGCGTGCGGATTGAGGCCGAGCACTCCGACTCGCGGACGTGCGATGCCGATTGCACGCAAGTGCGCGGCCAGCAGGCGAATCGTGTCCAGCACGTTGCCCTGCGTCAGCGCCGCGGGCACCTTGGCGAGGCTCATGTGCACGGTGACGAGCGCCACTGTCAACTCACCGCCCGTGAGCATCATCCGCCACAGACGGGTGCGCGCGAGATGCGCGAGCAACTCGGAATGGCCGGGAAAATTGTGCCCCGCGCGGTTCATCCAATGCTTGTTGATCGGCGCGGTCACGAGCGCGTCAACTTCGCCACGCATCGCCATCCGCGCCCCAGTAAGTACGTAATCGTACGCGGCGCCCGCGCCCTCTACCGACGGATGCGCCGGACGAATCGCGCGCGCGGATAGCTTCGAGGCGGGAAATACACCGAGTCCAGCGCCCGAACGAATCGGCGTCTGACCGGGACGCCATTCGCACGGTGGCGGGACGCTCCCAAGCCGCGCTGCAGCGGCACGCATCGCGTCCAGGTCGCCGATCACAACGATCGACGGAGCGGAGCGACGGCTCGAGAGCGCGGCCACCGCCTTGAGGATCACCTCCGGGCCAACGCCAGCCGGATCGCCCATGCTGATTGCCAACCGCGGTGGCGTCTTTCGCCGCAAACCCATCGCCATCTAATACATAGTCTCGACGTAGTGTTGTTTGACCAGATCGGATTCGATCCAGGTCTCGAGCTGGGTGCTCGACTGCTGATCGATAAGCGCGTTGCGAATCTGCGGCTTGACCTCATTGAGCGGCCGGAGGCCGGGTACCTCATGATCCTCCAGCTTGACGATATGAAAGCCGTGGCTGGTGCGAATGGTTGGGGATACCTGCCCGGGCTTTAGCGGTTTCACGCCGGCGAGGATCTGGTCCATGACGTTCCGACGGCTCGAACCATCCGAGTTCACCGCCGTTTGACTTTGAGTCGTCGTCCGAATATTTCCGCGCGAGATCGTTGAAGTCCTCGCCCTTGGCGATGCGCGCGCGAACCAGCTCAACCTTCTTTTGCGCCTCGGCGACCTGCTGCGGAGACGCGTTGGGTGGCAGCGCGATCAGAATCTGCGCGAGCTTGAGACGCTCCTTGGCGACCGTGAAGTCATCTTTGTGCGAATCGTAGAAGGCTTGGACATCCGCGTCGGGTACGTCGATTTTCTCGCGCACCTCTTGCTGGATCATCATCGCTTTTTCGAGGTCGAGGCGCGCGCGCTTGCGCAATTCGTCGTAGGTCATTCCCGAGGCCTGTAGTTGCTGGCGGAATTGCTCGTCGGTCAGATGTTTGTCCTGGCGCAATTCCTGAATGTACTTGTCGACCTGCCCCTCGTCGACTTTATCCTCGTACTTTTTCACTTCTTGCTCGAGCAATTTCTCTCCGATCAGCGCCTTCACGGAATCCTTGGCCGTTTGCGAGGAAGCGAAGTCATCCGTATCGATCGGCCGGCCGTGTTGCGCGGCGAAATCTTTTACCTCGCGCATCGTGATCGGCTCGCCGTCGACGCTCGCTACCACGCGATCGATCGGCGGCGCGGTGGATTCCGGCGACTCTTGCACGGCCACCGGTGACACGTAGGGCGCTGGCGGCGGGTCGTTCTTCTCCGCCTCGGCAACCGGGACCTCAGCAGTCTTCGGAGCCCGAGTGGGGTTGGCCGCTCCAGGCGACGGCGATGCCGTCGGTGCTTCCGACGGAGGCGCAGCCATGGCTTGTTTGATAAAATCGAACGATTCGGGTTTGAGGAAATCGACCGAGCAACCCGAACCCGCGCATATCAGGGCAGTCGCCAACGACGCCGCCAACGCGGTCGCGATCGCGCCGCGCGCAGGCGGCCGAGCCAACAATTTTCGGTTCTGCATCAGTCTAGTTGATGACCGGCCCGACTTTCGCGGCCTGCCAATTGTCCAACTTTTCACAGCCCGCCAACGCCTGCAAGACGGCGTCGAGTTGGGCGAACAGTTGCACGTAATCGCCAGGCTCGATTTGCGCGATCATCTGGTACGAAGGCGTCAAGCGCATCGTGCGCCGATTCTGATCCGCCAGTTTCACGAGCTTGGCGGTTTCCACCGGCGCGTCCGGATGGAACCGGATTTCGAGCTGCGATCCCTTCAGTATCGCGCTCAGGATCATGAGCTGTTTCATCTGGCGGCGGACGTTCATCGCGGCGATCAGGTTTTCGATCAACGTCGGCACCGGGCCGAAGCGGTCGCGAATCTCGTCGCGAAGCTCACCGAGGTCCGCTTCGTTCTGCGCACGCGCGAGCCGGCGATAGAGCACCAGGCGCTCATTCTCGTCGGAAACGTAGGCCTCGGGAATGTACGCGGGGACGCTGATCCTGAGCTCGGGCTCGAAGTCGGGGCGAACCGGCTGCCCGCGCAGCTCCGCTATCGCCTCTTCCATCATCTCGGTATAGAGCTCGAAACCGACCGCGGCGATCTCTCCATGCTGCTCATGCCCAAGCAGATTGCCGGCGCCGCGATGCTCGAGGTCGGCCATCGCGAGCTTGAACCCTCCGCCGCTTTCGGACTCGACCAGCTCGCGGAGCGCGTCGATTCGCCGCTTCGCGTCGCGGGTGATGATGTGTTCACCGGGAATCAGAAGATATGCATACGCCTTTTGCCGCGAGCGCCCGACGCGGCCGCGCAACTGATAGAGCTGCGCGAGGCCGAAATGATCGGCGCGGTTGATGATCATCGTATTGGCATTGGGAATGTCTAGCCCGGACTCAATTATCGCGCTGCAGACCAGGACGTTGACCCGCTTTTCGATAAAGTCGCGCATCACGTCTTCGAGCTGCCGCTCCTTCATCTGGCCGTGCGCGATTGCGATTTTCGCCTCGGGCACCAGCGAGCGCAGGTGGCTCGCCATGTAGTCGATATTCTCGACGCGGTTGTGCACGAAGAAGACCTGCCCGCCGCGGTTCAGCTCGCGCAGAATGGAATCGCGGATTGTCGCGTCGTCGAAGTGCGCAACGAAGGTGCGAATCATCTGGCGATCCGGCGGCGCAGTCTGAATCACCGAAAGGTCGCGGATGCCGAGCATCGCCATGTGCAGGGTGCGCGGAATCGGCGTTGCGGTCATCGTCAGCACCGGGACCAGCTTCTTGAGTTTCTTGATTCGTTCCTTGTCCGCGACGCCGAAACGATGCTCCTCGTCGATCACGAGAAGGCCGAGACGGGGAAACTGGACGTCGCTCGACAGCAGGCGATGGGTGCCGACGATGATATCGACCTTGCCGCGCGAGGCTTCCTCGATGATGGCGTGATTTTCCTTGTGGCTGCGGAATCGCGAGACCATCTCGACCCGGACCGGGTAATCCTTGAAGCGTTCTCGGAAAGTATTCCAGTGCTGTTCGGCGAGAATCGTGGTCGGCACCAGCACCGCGACCTGGCGGCCGTTCATGACCGCAACGTAGGCGGCGCGCAGTGCGACCTCGGTTTTTCCGAAGCCGGCGTCGCCGCAGATCAGCCGGTCCATCGGTTTGACGCGAGTCAGGTCGCGGATGACATCATCGATCGCGGATTGCTGGTCGGGGGTCTCGTCGAACTCGAAGCGCGCCGCGAATTCCTCGTAGTCGGCGCCGGGGCGAGGATAGGCGGGGCCCTCGAGCACCTCGCGCGCGGCGTAGATCTCGAGCAACTCGCCCGCCATCGCGAGCACGGCCTGGCGGGTGCGGCGCTTTACTTTTTCCCACGCACCGCTGCCGAGCTTGTCGAGCTTTGGTTCGGCATCGTCGCCGCCGACATAGCGTTGCACCAGGTTAATCCGCTCGACGGGGACGTACATGGTGTCGTTGCCGGCGTATTCGAGGTTCAGGAAATCGCCTTCCGCGTCGGAGACCTTGAGATGTTTGAGTCCGCGGTATCTCGCGATTCCGTGGTCGATGTGCACGATAAAATCGTCGGGCTTCAGCTCTTCGAGATTGAGCAGTACGCCCTTGGCGGTCGGGCGCTTGCGGCGATGCGCGCGCGGCTCACCGAAAATTTCCTCTTCGCTGTAAATGTAAAGCCCGTCAGCTTGCAAGACGGCGCCCGCCGAAATCTCGCCTTCCATTATCGCCGGTCGAAAGTCGGGCCATTCGAGCAGCGCGCCGAAGCTCTTGCATTCGGTATTCACATCGAGGTCCCAGGCTTCAAGATGGCGCCGCAGGCGCGCGACCTGATGCGCTCCCTCAACGATCATCAACGAGCGGCCCTGTCCGCGTTGGACTTCACGCAGTTCCGCCGCGAGCGGTTCGAAGCTTGGCGGGGTCCGCGCACCGCTCAATTGATTGGAGCCGAGTTTCAGACTTGCCTGCGATTTGACTTCGACGGGCGTGGCCCATCCCTCGCGCGGCGCGGTCATCGTCACCAGCGAGCCCACTTCGACGGCGGTGAAATTGCCGAGCGTGCGCTCGAAGGCGTCGGCGGAGAGAAAAAGCGAGTTGGGCTCGGGATGGAAGCTCGGCTTGAGCGCCGCCGCCGCAGTCTCTTTGGCGACCGTATCGGCAAATCGATTTGCCTCGGCCAGAATGCGGCCGGGATCGATTAGCCACAGGATCGCGTTGCCCGGCACGTAGTCGAATACGCTGTCGAGCGCGCGGCCATAAACGTATGGCATCAGGAGTTCCGCGCCGGGAAACAAGAGGCCGTTTTCCAGAGTCTCGGCGAGTTCGCCGGCCTCTTTGCGGACCATTCCAATCTCGGCGGCTCTGAGAGCCACCGAGTCACGAAGCTTCGGATCCTTCAACGCCGACGGCGGCACGTAACGGGTGCGCGTGATGGTCGCGTCGGTGAGTTCCTGGGCTGAGCGCTGGCTCGGGGCGTCGAAGTGCCGAATCGAGGTGATCAAATCGTCCTCGAGCTCGATGCGAATTGGATCGCGATAGAGCGGCGAGAACGCGTCAACAATTCCACCGCGCACGCTGAAGTCGCCGGGTTCCTCGGTCTGCGGCACCCGCTGGTATCCGCATGACGAGAGCGCATCGACCAGCACCTCGAGATCGAGGCGGTCGCCAATCGCTACCGTAATGATCGATTCATTGAAGCTCGGACGCGGAATCGTGCGCGTCATGAGCGCTTCAGCCGAAGTGACGATGAGCGGCGAGTCATTCCGAAGCATCGCGAACAGCGCGGCGAGCTGCGACGCCTGCGCGTCGGTCGGCGGCGACAATTGCGCCATCGGCTTGACTTCCCATGAGCGGAGCAAATGCACGCGGCGCGTAGCAGCATCGGCGTCGAGCGATTCGGACAGAAAGAACGCGGCTTCCCCTGCGAGCGCTTCGGCCTCGGCGGCAAGCGAAGCGATCGCGATGATCGGGCGGCGCAAACGAAGCGCCATCTCACGAAGCATCAGCGCACCGGCCGCGCCGCGCAGACCCATCACCGGGAAGCGTCGATCGTTGTTGGCAGCGAGGCGCGCTTCGAGTTCGCCGGCGGCTTCTTTAAGGCTTCGATCCAAATCTCGCGATTCCAATACGCAAATTCGCCTTCCGGCGATGCGCGCGAGGAGCGCGCATGCAGGTGACGTCACGGAAAATGATAGCAGAAAGCGCGCCGCGAACACGCGATCGCTTTAGCCAAACGAGGTCAATTCGGCTTTGTCAGTTCACCGCACTTTCAGTGCCGAGCGAATGGGGGTCGTCACTTGCCGGCGCGTCGAAGGGCTTGCGCAACATCGGGTCAAATTCCGGACGACATTTATGATTCACCCTGCATTCCGTGCTCGAAGGAGGATACGGATTGCCCGAAGCGTCGACCTCGCGATCGATGTGCAGCGCGATGCGCATCGTGCGATGCGATCCGCCGGGAATCGGCCGAATAACCGTGATGTAAGTCGTGTCGCCGGGTTTGAGATGGCCGAGCGCAGTGAGGAATTCACCCTTGCTGCGTACGCGTTTGTCGTCGACCGCGACGATAAGGTCGCCCGGCTCGCCGAGCTCTCCCGAGCGTCTCAATAGCGGCATCGTGATCACAGATACAGGCAGCAACAGAATGCTTCCGAGCGCCTTGAGATCGCCCATCGGCGTGCTCGAGGTCCTCGCGTGCAAGCCGGCGCGTTCAGCAGGACTGCCCGGATACACGTTCATCACCTCGAATCCGTGTTCTTCCATCCCGAGAAAGCATTGGGTGGAATATTCGACGCTGATGCCGAGGTAGGGATTGTGTGCGTGTTCGGAATCGTCCGGATGAAAATTGCGATTCAACGCGGCGACATCCTCCGACGATTTGCGAAATGCGCGTTGTTCCGGGTTGTCGCTACCCGTCGGAGAATTATTTCCAGTCGACGGTTGCGGCGCGAGCTCGAGAGTGGGCGCCGAGTCACCCGGCTGCCGGGCAGGCGCTTGTGAAACTCCCGTGCCCTCCGTTTGCGACGCGAAGGCCGGCGCGGCCGTAGGTTCCGAAGTGTCGGCCGCAAAAGATTCGCAGGCGACGAGAAAGCAGACTGCGAGCGAACTGCCGATAAGGAATTTTGCGACGAGGAATTTCGCCAGGAATGCCGGATGACGCATAACCAATCACCCCCATGCGCATCTTTGCGCGCCTTGCGCCATCGTAGGCCCGATCCACGGAAGTCTCAAGAATAAAAATGACCCCGGCGTGAGGTCAAAAAGGAAGTTGTGAACGAACCGCCCGGACGGATCGAGCAGGCGCGATCTAGTGGGCGAAGCTGTTTGCTGGGGCCGCGTTGGCAATCGGCTCGTTGAGCGCGCCGACTTTTACCGCGATTTTGATCGTCTTATGCGAGTTGCCGTCCGGCCGTATCACGGTCAGGTACATCGTGTCGCCCGGCTTGAGCCGCGCCATCGCGGTTTGCAGATCATTCTGGTCGCGGATGCGCCGATCGTCGACAGCGACGATCAAGTCGCCGCCGTGTCCCATCGCTCCGGTTCGCCCGAGCGCCGAACTGGCGATGATCGAGCCGCCCGGGAGTATTCCGCTGAGCGTGCTGACCGCGGCGCCGATCGCGGTCAAGTCAGAGCGCGGCTGCAGTCCGGCTTGGGCGGCCGGGCTGTTGGGATCGATAGTCATCACTTCGAGCCCATGCTCCTCCCCGCCGAGGTAGCACTGAGTCGTGTATTGCACGGTGATCCCCAGGTAGGGCCGCTGCCGCGGTCGGAAATTCTCGCCCTGACTACTACCGTTACTGTCGTTACTGTCGATATTGCCGGTATCGTTCTCGGTTTTGGGACGAAAGCTGGGTTCGACGTCGGCGCTGTCTTCGCCGGGACGAAAATTGCGATCGGTTGGCACTTCTTCGACGCTGGGTTTCGGTGCCCGCGCGCCGGGTTGCGGCGCTATTTCGAGCGTCGTGTCGTCACTGCCGCCCTGCCCCGCCATACCGGGACTGGTTGAATCTTCACCGCTCTGGGAGCCCGTCTGCGCGCCCGAAGAACCATTGGTTTGCTGGGGGTTCTGCTGAGCAACTGCAAAATGAGACAGAGCTATCGTGAGGGCCGCAGCCGAGCTCAGGGTGAGAATTTTCCGCAACTTCATTTTATTGCGCCAGCCACTCTTGCGCCGGCCTGTTCGAATCATAAGCCCGGTGAGCGATCACCTCAAGCCGTGGATTTCTCCTTGAAGGCGGGGTTACGGCGTGCGAGAGTTTTTTGGCATCAAGCCAATCATGAAAATAATTTCGACAGTAGCATTACAGCCGGCGCATCGCGCGGCAATCTCCGGCGCCGTCGCGGGCGCTGAAATCGTCGATCGACAGTGTCGCACGCCTGAGGACGTCAGCGCGCTCGTCGGCGACGGATGCGACGTGCTGCTCACTTTCAGGATCCCCAATGACGTGACCGAGACCGCGCGCGGGCTGCGCTGGATTCAGCTCCTGAGCGCGGGCGCCGACCATGCGCTGGCCGGGCCGCTCAAAACCAGCACGATTCCGGTCACCACAGCCAGCGGGATCCATGCGACCCCAATTGCGGAATACACGCTCGCATCGATGCTCTCGTTTGCGCACAGGATTCATCTCGCGATTCGCGCGCAGATGCGGGGTGAGTGGCTGCGGTCGGGCAAGTTCATGGCGAGCGTCGATGAAATTCGCGGGCAGACGCTCGGAATCATCGGTTACGGATCGATCGGACGCGAGACGGCTCGGCTCGGCCAGGCATTCGGAATGAAGGTGCTCGCACTGAAGCGCAATCCGGCGGAGCGGACCGATCCGGGGTGGTGTCGGCCCGGCCTTGGCGATCCCGCGGGCAGAATCCCGGAGCGTTTTTTCGGCCCCGATCAGCGCGAAGAGATTCTTCGCGAGAGCGACTACGTTTCGGTCACCCTTCCGCTGACCGAGCATACGCACAAATTTATCGGGGTGCGCGAGCTCAGCGCGATGAAGGCGAGCGCCTACATTGTGAACATCGGGCGCGGTCAGGTCATCGACGAGCATGCGATGGCCGCCGCGCTTAAGGCGGGCAAGTTGGGCGGGGCCGGGCTCGACGTCTTCGAACACGAGCCGCTGGAATCGTCGAGTCCGCTCTGGGAGCTGGAGAACGCGATCCTGACGCCGCATATCTCGGGCGCGAATCGCGGCTACATGGACAAGGCGTGCGAGCTGTTCGTCGAAAATCTGAAACGATTCGCCTCGAATCGCCCGCTGTTGAACGTGGTCGATCCCAAGCTCGGATACTGATCCTACCTGGCTCGCAGCGCCGCCAAAAATCGCTCCTTCAAACCGTCGAAGGGGCCGTTCGACATGAAGAGCGCAACGTCGCCAGAGCGCGCGTCGGAGAGCATGCGCTCGAGGATCCGATCGTTCGAGTCGCATGCCAGCGCGACCGGGCCGCGGGCGCTGATCGCGCTTGCGAGTGCGTCCGTCGCGAGACGTTGATCGGGTGGAATCGGATCGTTTTCCTTGAAATAGACGGGTCCCAGATACACGCGCGATGCGAGATCGAAAGCCGCCGCGAATGAATCCTGAAAAACATTGCGGCGCGCCGTATTCGATCGCGGCTCGAACGCGGCCAGGATCCGGCGTCCGGGAAACCGTTCGGCGATCGCCTCGAGTGTCACGCCGATCGCGGTCGGATGATGTGCGAAATCGTCGACCACCGTCACTCCGTTCGCTTCGCCGGTCACCTGCTGGCGGCGGACGACGCCGGTGAACGATTTGAACCCGCTTAGAATCTCGGCGTCTGAAACTCCGAACGCGCTGAGCAGAACATAAACGCCAAGCGCGTTCGCGACATTCATCCGCCCGCCCATCGGCAGATGGACGGCGTCGACAATTCGTTTTCCTCCATGGGTGATCGAAAACTTCGCGCCTTCGCCGCCAATCGAGATCTCAGTCGCGCGATACTCGCCTTCGCGAAGACCGAAACTGAGACGACGCGCCCGCGCGTTGGCGCTCACCTCGATTGCGTGCGGGAAGTCAGCGCATACCGCGAGCACGCGCGACGAATCGAGCTGCTCGACCAGCGCCCGGAAGCTCTCCTTCACATGTTCGAGGTCACGGTAGATATCGGCGTGATCGAACTCGACTGCGGTAATGATCGCGCCGTGAGCATGATAGTGCAGAAACTTGGGCCCCTTGTCGAAAAACGCGGTGTCGTATTCATCGCCCTCGATAACGAAATCGGAACCCGCGCCGATCCGATAATTCGAGCCGAAATCGTTTGCGACCCCGCCCACCAGCATCGAGGGATCGCGTCCCGCAGCGTGCAGCACATGCGCCATCATCGCAGTTGAGGTGGTCTTGCCGTGCGTTCCCGCGACCATGAGCACGCGCCGATCCTTGAGAAAGAAATGCCACAGCGCTTCGGGCATCGAGAGATAAGGTATGGGTGATTCGAGCAGCGCGACCGCCTCGGGATTGACGCGCATGATCACGTTGCCGACGACCACGAGATCGGGGGCCGGCGACAAGTTCGCGGGCGAAAATCCGGCGATGACCTTGACGCGCGAGTTGCGCAACAATGACGCCGTTGGCTCGTAGAGCTGATTGTCGGAGCCGGTGACCAAGAGCCCGCGCTCGGAGAGCATCCCGGCGAGAGCCGCCATCGCGGTGCCGCCGACGCCGATCAGATGTACGCGCTTTGCCGCGGAGGGAACGCGCGCGAGGCGTTCGGCGCTGCCAACATCAGCCACCGATCAGTGCTTCCATGATGAGATCGTGAATCTTCGGACGAAACTCGCGAATAGCCTGGTTGTCGCGGCGCGGATGGACGCGATTCGTCAGCATCGAGATCGCAGTCTCTGATTCCGGCTCGATCCAGATCGACGTTCCCGTGAATCCAAGGTGCCCCACCGAGGTGCGCGAGAGCAGGTGCCCGGCGCTGGATCGCTCGGTTGACGGAGTGTCCCATCCAAGCGCCCAGGTCGAGCCGCTGACGGTCGAGTCGCGGGTCCAAAACTCGCGAATTATTTTCTGCGGCACGAAATCCGAGCGTCCCGCGTAGCACGCAATCAGCTCGCGCGCGATCCGATCGACCTCGCGCACCGGCGCGAACAAACCAGCGTGGCCGGCGACTCCGCCCATCGCAAAGGCGTTCTCGTCATCCACTTCGCCAACCAGCAAGCGCTTGCGCGAGGGACAGACTTCGGTCGGTGCGAACATGTCGGCGACCGGCTCGAGCCGTCGCGAGCGGACCAGGGAAATGTCTATATAGTCGGTCGCTCGCAGTCCGAGTGGGCGGAAGATTTTCTCGCGGCAGAAGCGATTGAGCGCGACGCTGGCGAGCTTTTCGATCGTCTCGCCTAATACGATGAAGCCAAGATCCGAGTATATTGCTTTGCTCGCCGGAGGAGCCTCAAGTTTCTCGCGATGAATCTCTTCGTAGGTGAACTCCTTGGCGCCGAAACTCGCCATGAAGTTGACCCGCCCGCCTTTTTCGATCTCCGCGATACGCTGATAAAAGGGCCGCCACGCCGGCAGGCCCGAACAGTGTGCCAACAGTTGGCGAAATGTGACGGTGCCTTTGCCGTGCACCCCGAAGTTCGGAAAAAAACGCGTGACCCGGTCGTTAAGGCGGAACTTGCCGTCGCGCGCGAGGATCATCACGGCCACCGTGGTCGCAAGCGCCTTGGTCAGCGACGAAAGATCGTAAACGGTCTCGATTTTTGCAGGCGAGCGGGCCGGCTCGATCGATCGAAATCCGAACGCACCCTCGAACGCAACGTCAGCACCGCGGCGAACGACGAGAGTCGCGCCGGGAATTACTCCTTTCTCGACCGCGTCGTTGAAGGTCCGTTCGACTTCGCTCCAGCCCAACTTGCGTTCTCCTCAACTAACGGGCGACGGCCGGCTCGGTAAAAATAATTCGCCGCGCGGCCGAATCGATTCGCGCCTCGACGCCGAATGGAATCGTAAAATTCTCGGTGCCGTGACCGGCCTCGATTCCATAGAGCACCGGACATCCGAGGTTCGCGGTCTGTTCCGCGACGAAACGCGCGATCAACCGGTTCTCCGACTCGTCGCCGTCGATAGCGCGAATCGCGCCGAAGACAATACCCGCGACCCGCGCGAGCGCGCCGGCCTGGCGCAACTGCACGAGCATTCGATCTATTCGATACGCCTTCTCGCCGGTATCTTCGAGAAACAATATTCGGCCGTCGAAGTTCGGCGCGTAAGGCGTGCCAATTGTCGCAACCAGAACAGACAGGCAACCGCCGATGACCGCACCGTGCGCGATGCCGGGATGAACGGTCTCGCGCGCTTCGAGCTCGAAGCCGCGGAGTTCGCCGTTCAGCAGTCGTTGCATGTGATCGAGCGAGCGCGGGCTCAGTCCACGCGCGAAATCCATCGCCACCATCGGCCCGTGAAATGAAACCATGCCGGCAAGATCGACCAGCGCGTTCAATAGAAAGGTGGCGTCCGAGAAGCCAACGAAGACCTTGGGCGTGCTCGCGATCGCTTTGAAGTCGAGCAGCGGCATCAGCCGTCCGCATCCATAGCCGCCGCGCGCCGAAAAAATCGCCTTGACCGTTGGATCGGCGAAGCAGGATTGGAGTTCCGCCGCGCGCTCGGCGTCGTCTCCGGCGAGGATTCCGGAGCGTGCCAGCGCCCGCTCGGACACCTTGACCCGAAAGCCCATCGAGGCGAGCAAGTTGACTCCGCGCTCGAGGTGCTCGCGCTCGATAGCTGCGGCCGGCGAGACGACTGCAACTGTGTCGCCGGGCTTCAGCGCGGCTGGTTTGATTGCTTTACGATTCACGCGATGCTTGCGCGCAATCTTACCAGAAGGAAGATGCCAACGCTCACGAGTTATGTGAAGAACGGATGCGTTTAGCCGCGTTTACGCCGCAGCGCGAGAAAGACCGGGACCTGCAGCATCGCCAGGACTCCCGCGCCTTGCCACGCGGAGCCGATGCCGAACGCGTCGACGATGAGTCCTTGCACCGGCAATCCGGCGGTCGCGCCGAAAGTGGCAAACGTGCTGCCGAACGAAAGCAGCGTGGCGCGATTGTCGCCCTCGATCTCCTCGTTGAACCAACTCTGAATGACCGGCGTGCTCGCGCCGCCACAGAATTGCGCAACCATGAACATCGCGAACGCGACCCCGACTCGGCCCGCGGCCAATCCTCCGGCCAGCAGCACTGCACTGCTGATCGCGACGTTCCACGTCATGTAGAGTGCGCGCTGCTCGCGCGCCCACCGCATCCGCGCAGCCATTTCGGCGCCGGCGATCTGCCCGAGGCTGAACAGGACCAGAATCCATCCGACCAGTTCGACTCTCGAACCCAATCGTGCGTGAAAGTACGGTTGCCACTCCTGCCAGAAGGGAAACCACGCAGCCGCCGAAAACATTGAGGCGAGGGCCAGCAGGAATACCGCGTGCGTCGAGAATCCGGCCCGTGTGCCGACGAACATCCGCCGCCGCACGTCGGCGGTCATCGCGCGAATCGAAAACTGTTTCCCGGTTCGCGCCGGCCCGTCCATCATGATGAAGCCGACTCCGCCGGCCACGACCCACGCGATCGCACCGAGCAGGAACGGGGTCGCGAGGTCACCGCGCGCCGAGTATGCGCCAAGCAGCGCGCCGGTCATCGAGCCGAGACGAAGAATTTGTGCAACTCGCGAGAACATTCGATCCTTCGCGCCTTCGAATCCCGCCGCATCGAGTGCGTCGACCGCCCACGCGTCGATCGCGCCGTTGCCGAAGGTGGTCGCGACGCCGTCGAAAATCTCCGCCACGATAAAGTGCCAGTGGTGATACGAATAGAAATAGAGGATGAATGCGGCGGCGTGCAGCGCGCATCCGAGCACTACGGAGACTCGCCGGCCGATCGCGTCGGCAAACGCGCCGGTCGGCACGTCGGTCAGAAAGGTGACGAGAAAATATGTCGCCGCGACCGTGTTGACCTGAAACTGGTTCAGGCCGCGCGAGCGAAGGAAGAGCGGGTAGATCGCGAAGATGAACGAGGGCGCGAAGGCATAGAAACCCCAGACGCAGTAGTAGCGGCGAGTGATCGACCGGATCGGCGAGTGCACTTGCGGTGCCCCAACCTTTTTCGCTTCAACAGCCATCAGTTGCCCGTTTCAACCTGAATGCTGGCGGCGCCGGAAATGTCGCCGACCGAACCGACCACTGAGATCGCAAGGATGCCGGCCGTGATCCAAAGGCCCGCAGCGCCGATCGCGATCGTTGCGCGCAGCCCGATCACTCCGCCCGCGATTCCCGCTACGAGCTGTCCCACGAGCACGCTTGCGAGGCTCAGGAAGCGGAGGCTCGCGTTCACGCGACCCAGCATCGGGCGCGGCGTAATCGCCTGGATCAGGCTGACTGCGTTGATGAAATAGATCGTCATGGCGGAGTCGCCGATCAGCTGTTGCGCGACGAGCAGTGCGATTGAGACATAGCCTGAGCCGTGCGCTATCGGCAGCAGCATCAACGCGACGCCATTGACCGCTACGCCCGCGGCGATCGCCATTCCGGTGCCGAGTACCTCGGCGGTGCGTCGCGCGGCGAGCGCGCCGAACAGCGAGCTGGCGCCGCCGACCGCGAAGATCACGCCGAGAATTCCGGGCTTGAATTCGAGACTGTTCACGACGAAGAGCATGTAGAGCGTCGAGACCAGGCTGTTGGAGAATCCGCCGACGATGGCATTGACGCCGAACGCGCGCAGACGCCGATCGGAAAAGATCAGGCGCGCGCCGTCGGCGATCTCGCGGGACACGCTCGAGTCTCGGGTGCGAGGAGCTGGCGTCGGCTCCGGCGTGCGGATGAGCGCGATCGCGAGCGCCGAGGCGAGGAAGGAGATCGCGTCAATCAAAATCGCGAACGGCGCGGTCAGCCACTGGACGAGCCAGCCGGAAAGGCCGAAACCACCGGCCTCCGCGACGCCGGCGCTGGCGGTGAGCTTGCTGTTAGCATCGAGCAGGTCTTCGCGGTTCACCAACGAGGGCAGGTAGGAGCGATAGGCGACCGAGAAGAAGAGATCGAGGATCGCGTCGACCAGCATCACCGCGTATAGCTGGGTCATCCTGAGCGCGCCGAAAATTGCGGCCAGCGGTATCGTGCCCAGTATGATAGTTCGGCCGATGTCAGTTGCGATTAGAATCGGGCGACGGCGCATCCGATCGACCCACACGCCGACGAACAGGCTCAGCACGAGCGTCGGCACGGTTCCCGCTGCTGCGAGCAGACCGATCTGCAAGGGTGTTGCCTTGAGCGCGATCACGGCGGCGAAACTGATCGCGACGTCGCCCATCCGGGTGCCGAATAGCGAGACCGTCTCGCCGGCCCACAGCTTCATGAAGTTACGATGGCGGAATAGTATGCTCCAGCGCCGCGAGGCGGCGTGATCATTTGATTCAGTATTGTTTTCGACCGTGTCCATAGAGATTCCATCGCGCGATTTGGACGCGCGAAAAAAGAAAGAGCCCCGGGCTTCGACGCCCGAGGCTCTTTCAAGCCAGAGTTCGAAGTATCCCTCACCCAGTAGGGGTTCGGCTATTGATGGTAAAGGTGACGTTCATCGGATACTCGCCTTCTGGCGAAGTGCCGACCTTATTGCCGCGCCACGATAGAGTCAAGCAAACGACGCGTTCGTAGTCCTAATTTCGATTCGACTTCCATGAGTTTGCACTATCGAGCACATATCCGATCGAACCGTAGACAATTGCCCAAATGATTGCATTGAGAAATTCGATGTAGACGCCCTCAATTCCATGAACCACTCCTCCGCTCCGCAAACCTAGTGCCGTTGCGAGGAGAAACCCCGGAGTTCCGTGAATCAGCAATAGTACCAAGCCAACGATGCCGATTGCCCCGAGCGGCAGAGCGATCAAACCAAAATGGCCCGAGACCCAGTACAGGGCGTACGTGCCCCCAAGAGGCCGCCGATACAACGGAACCCAATGCCATGCCTGTAATGCAATACGCATGTGACGGGATGCTTCTGCGCGTATGACGGTACGCGAGTACAGGAATAATCCAGAGGGCAAATAGGGCCACCAACCACATTGATGCTATTAGAGCGAGTTTCGAATTAGGACACTACCAAGCGTTCGTAGTGGCTTATTTTGGCAGATAGATCGTGTAGCCGAAGTGAGTCTGGCGCATCCCGAATCTCGCGTAGAATCGGTGCGCACTTCTGCGTTTGCGGTTGGAAGTCAGGGACAGCTTGTAGCAGCCATAACGGCGCGCAATCTTCAGCGCTGCGGCCATGAGCTGATCTCCGACTCCAGCGCCGCGGGCGCGCGAATCAACTACCATATTTTCTACAATCGCCGCCGGTCTGAGGGCGCGGGCCATGTGCCTGAAGATGAGAACGTGATTCGTCCCGACGATGTGACCGTCCTCAATCGCAACCAGAAGAACTTGATCGGGGTTGCGCACCACGGCGCGCAGCGCGCGCCGCATCTTTGCGACGCCGGGGCTTGTGTACTCGCCTTCGTGGAGCTGACGGTAGAGACCCTCGATCTCGCGTTCGTCGCCCAGGCGCGCTCGACGAACGCGAATTTGTCCGTGCGTCATCTCAGAACTTGAGGATGATTTTGCCGAAGTGCTCGCTCGCCTGCATCATGCGATGCGCCGTTGCGGCGTCGGCCGCCGGGAGCACCTTGTAGATCGGCGGACGCACGCGACCGGCTTCCAGAGCGGGGCCGAACTGCTTCAGGAAGGCGGCGACGATTTGCGCTTTTTCCGCGGCCGCGCGCATGCGCAGCGTTGAGCCGAATATTTTCAAGTGGCGGCGTAAAACTGCGCTCAGGTCAATTTCCGCATGCGTCCCCCTCATCAGCCCGATCAGGACGAGACGGCCGCCTTGTGCGAGCGCTTCGATATTTCCCGCCAGATATGGGCCGCCGATGCTATCGAGAATCACGTCAACGCCGCGACCGTTGGTTGCAGTCCTGACGCTCGGTGCGAATGGACCCGAGTTGTAGTTGAGCGCGACGTCGGCGCCGAGCTTGAGGCATTGTTCACATTTCGCGTCGGAGCCGGCGGTGACGATCGAGCGCGCGTGCGCTTCTTTGAGCAATAGAATCGACGCGGTGCCGACGCCGCTGCCGCCGCCATGAATCAGCGCGGTCTCGCCGCTCTTGATATCGGCGAGCATGAAAATATTCAGAAACGCAGTCAGAAAAACTTCGGGAAGCCCCGCGGCCTCCTCGAAGCTCAGCAGTGCGGGAATCTTCATCGCGGAGCCGTGGTACACCGCGGCTTTCTCCGCGTAGCCGCCACCTGGCAGTAGCGCCATCGCGCGGTCGCTTACCTTCCATCCGGTGACCGCACCGCCGACCGCCGCGACTTCGCCCGCGCATTCCATCCCGATGATTTCCGACGCGCCGGGCGGTGGCGGATAGAAGCCCTGGCGTTGAAGAATGTCAGCGCGATTCAGCCCGGCGGCGCGGACCCGAATCAGGAGTTCATCGGGCTTGATGGCGGGTTCGGGCACCTCGCCGATCTTGAGTACCGATTCGTCTCCCGGTTTTTCGACGATTACTGCTTTCATGGATCGATAAACTGATCGATTGAGCTGATGGTGTCAAAAGCGGCGTGCAAGAAAATCGCGGCGGACCAATCCAATTTGCAATTGACAGTCACGAGGCTTTGTTTGCAGGATTGAGAGACTTCCCGCAACCCGAAAGCAGTCGCCATGAAAAAACCCAAAGGACCCGATTTTGCGCGTGGCGTCTCGCTCACGAAATTCGCCGACGGCGCCATGTTACAAGGACATTTCAAAGGCGAACCGATCCTGGTGGCTCGCCGCGAAGACGCCTACTTCGCCATCGGCGCGACCTGCACGCACTACGGCGGCCCGCTGGCCGAGGGCCTCATGGTTGAAGAAACGGTGCGATGCCCGTGGCATCATGCATGTTTCAGCCTGCGCACGGGTGAGGCCGTCCGCGCTCCTGCGCTGGCTCCGGTGACCTGCTTTAAGGTTGAGCAGACCGGCCGCAAGCTCTACGTGCGTGGAAAAGAGCCCGCGAAAAAACCGCAACCTGCCGATTCCGCGAAATCGCCGAAGGCGGTCGTGATCGTTGGCGGTGGCGCGGCTGGCGAGGCCGCGGCGGAAATGTTGCGCCATGAAGGGTATCGGGGGCACTTGACCGTAATCAGTGCGGACGACTGCGTTCCCTACGATCGCCCTGCCCTGTCGAAAGACTTTCTCAATGGCTCCGCGAGTAAGAAGCTGGTCCCGCTCCATACCGCCGACTTTTACCGCAAGCACGAGATCGAACTGCTGTTGAACACGCGCGTAGCGGCAATAGATCCGAGTGACAAAAGCATCGAACTCGTCAAAGGCAGGCGCCGCAAATTCGATTCACTCCTGCTAGCGATGGGCGCTCAGCCCGTGAAGCTCGGGATAGCAGGCGCCGACTTGCCTCATGTTTGCTACCTGCGCTCGCGCAACGACTGCGACACGATCATCGCCAAGGCCGGCCGGACCAAACGCGTCGTTCTGATAGGCGCGAGCTTCATTGCGATGGAAGTTGCTTCATCGTTGATTCAGCGCAAGCTCGAGGTCCACGTCGTGGCGCCGGAGGCGATCCCGATGGCCAGGGTTCTCGGTCCCGAGGTCGGCGCATACCTGCATCGCATTCACGAAAGCAAGGGAGTTGTGTTTCACCTCAATCAAGGCGTCGTCGCGATCGATGAGCGCAAGGTGACGCTGAAGGACGGCGCTACGATCGAGGCTGGCCTGGTGGTCATCGGAGTCGGGGTCACGCCGCTAACCGAACTTGCGGAGCGCGCCGGGCTTGAGACTGATCGCGGGATACTGGTCGACGAGTTCCTCGAGACCAGCGTCCCGGGAATCTTCGCCGCGGGCGACATCGCGCGCTGGCCCGATCCGCTCACTGGCGATCGTATTCGCGTCGAGCATTGGGTCGTCGCTCAGCGGCAGGGACAAACCGCAGCCCGCAACATACTTGGTCAGCGACAACGGTTCGACACCGTGCCCTTTTTCTGGACCACGCAGTTCGACTTTACCCTCAACTACATCGGTCACGCGGAAAAGTGGGATAAGCTCGATCTGGACGGCAGTATCGAAGATCAAAATTGCAGGTTGTCATTTCAGCGTGAAGGCAAGACGCTCGCCATCGCCACGGTCGGACGCGATCACCAGTGTCTCGAAGACGAATTAGCGATGGAGCTATCCAACCGTCCGTCTTAGGCTGAACCCCAGATGATCCTGCACATCGCGAGCCGCTCCGACTGGGACTCGGCGGTAGCACGCGGAAGCTACGCGCCACCGTCGCTCGTCGCCGAAGGCTTTATCCATTGCTCGACGAGTGCGCAGATCACGGCCACGGCAAATCATTTTTTTCGCGGGCAAACCGGGTTGGTTGTGCTATGTATCGATGAGTCGCGGCTAACAGCTTCGCTGAAATACGAACCGCCGATGCCCGCTCTCGACGAAAATCGCGACGGCCTCTTTCCGCATCTCTATGGCCCGCTCAATCTCGACGCGGTCGTGGATGTTATGGACTGCCCCTGCTCTGCCGACGGAAGTTTTGCGATGCCCGCTGCACTCGCTAAGCTGCGGGATGCGAAGTCTTCAGGATAGCGCCGCACGCTTGCGCGGCGGCGAGAACTCCGTCGGCAACGCGGCCTGCTTTCACCGTCCGAAGGAACTCATCGACAATTTTGTTCCAGCCTCCCGCCGGCGCGAGCGCGTGAGTCTCGTGATCGGCGATGACCTCCACGTAACGCTCGCCGAGCGAGACGAACAACAGGATCAGGTGCTGCTGCTTCGGATTCGCCATCGCATGCGCGTTGAATTCGCGATGCGCGAGTTGCCGGGCGTGAGCATGTTTGACGCGCTCCGGTACAATCGAGAGCCGGATTGGAAGCCAGTCTAGTAGCAGCGTCATCACAGTCAGGAACGACAATTGGATCACGATCGTGGTGCGGCTCGCTATGTGTGGCCAGACAAGACTTATAAGCGCGCCTAGTAGAATCGCACAAATCGCCGCCCATGCGATCGGATAAAGCGAATAGCGATCGCTAACCCGAGTAACTACCACGCAGAGGTCCGCCGCGGTGCGTTGCTCGATCTCGGCGATCGCGGCGTCGATGCGCTTGTGCTCCTCGCGTGTAAAAGCTGATTCCATCGTCACCAACTCCCCGAAGCGCCGCCGCCACCGAAAGATCCTCCTCCCCCGGAGAAACCCCCGCCGCCTCCGCCGCTAGATCCTCCGCCGCCCCAGGATCCGCCCGACCATCCTCTCCCGCCGCCATAGGTCACCCAGTCATGGGGGTCATTGCGATGACGGAACCACATAACAAGGGCAAATCCCCACGCGCCGAAGAAAAACAGACACCAGATGACGAGCCCCACATATGCCTGCCATGGAGCCGACAGGAACGGAATCGGAGTCGAAGATGGTTCCGGTTCCGCGCTGATCGGATTCCCGCCGCCGAGCACCTGCAGTATCGACGTGACGCCGGCGAGTACTCCCGCATTGAAATCCCCGCGGCGGAAAGCCGGCAAGATATTGCTCTCGATTATCGTTCGGCTGATCGCGTCGGTAAGTTCTCCTTCGAGGCCGTAACCGACTTCGATTCGAACCTTGTGCTCCTTCGGCACGACGATCAGCATCGCGCCTGTGTTCTTGCCTTTCTGCCCGATGCCCCAATGGCGGCCGAGCTGATATCCGAAGTCCTCGATCGTATATCCCTGGAGCGACTGGAGCGTGACCACCACTACTTGTTCACCAGTCGTGCGCTCATGATCGGCTAGCATCAGGGTGAGCTCGCCCACCGTCGAAGCATTCAGGACGTGCGCATCGTCGACGATTCGACCGCTGAGCGCGGGGAATTTCGGTTCTGCAGCGAGCACCGACGACGCGAGCATCAGCGCAAGAACGAGCATCGCCGATAGCGCGCAAATGCCGATGGTTGCGCAACGTGCGCGCATCAGAATTTTACCTGGGGCACCTGTTTGGTCTGCTCGGAGATCGTGAAAGTTTCCTTGACCTTGGCATCGGGGTAAAACGTCGATGCGATCCAGCGCCCGGGAATAGTCCTGAGCTCGGTGTTGTAGCTCTGCACCGCGATAATGTAATCGCGGCGCGCCACCGAGATTCGATTCTCAGTGCCCTCGAGCTGCGATTGCAGCGCAAGGAAATTCTGATTCGACTTGAGGTCGGGGTAGGCCTCGGCTACCGCGAGCAGCCGGCCGAGTGCGCCGCCGACCGCCGCCTGGTTCTGCTCGAACTCATGAAACGCTTGCGGGTTCGACGTGATGTCCGCTGGAAGCTGCATCTGAGTCGCTTTTGCGCGCGCCTCTACCACTTGCGTCAGAACTTGCTGCTCCTGGTGAGCGTAGCCCTTTACCGTCTCGACCAGATTCGGGATCAAGTCTGCGCGCCGTTGATATTGGTTGAGCACTTCGCTCCATGCCGCCTTCACCTGCTCGTCGAGGGTCGGGATCTTGTTGATGCCGCATCCCGTCACGTCCCCAAGCACCAGGCCCGCAGCGATCAACCAGGTAAGCGCTCGAAAGTATTTCAACCGCATCAAGGCGACTCCCTTCTGAAATTTGCTGGCGCGTCAGATCCCCCGGACGATCCCAACTTACACTAATATTAACAATCCGACCGTATCGCGCCGAGAACAGGCGTTTGGTTTACTAAACAAGTTCAACTTGGAAAGTGCTATGATGGGAGGTGAATCCCGTGTTCAATCGCTCCGCCCCGACTGGAACTGTCGTGCCATACCTTGTCTACAACGACGTTGCCGAGGCGATCGAGTGGCTCTGCGGAGCCTTCGGGTTCAAGGAGCGGCTCCGCGCCGGCGGCGCCGACGGCAAGGTCGGCCATGCGCAGCTATCCGTTGGCGACGGCGCAATCTTGCTGAGTCCAAAGCGCGTGGGAACAGGATTCGCGTCGCCTGACCGCGTCGAGTTTCGGCCGCCGCGCCCGGGCGAAGTTAGCCAGTCAGTCAGCGTGAGTGTCGAGGACGTTGACCGGCACTTCGAGCAGGCAAGGAAGTTCGGCGCGTTGATACTTAGTCCTCCAACCGACTACCCATTCGGCGAGAGGCAGTACAGCGCCAAGGATCTCGCCGGTCACCGCTGGACTTTCTCTCAGTCGATAGCCAACGTCGCTCCCGAAGATTGGGGCGCCACGGTAGCCAAGCCGTCATGTTGAAGACCAAAAAACCGCCGGACGCAGTTTGGAATTCCAACAAGGGCGACGCCGCAAAGGATGATGCCGTCGTGATGGGCGTGACGATCACCAAGCCGGAAAAAATCCTGTGGCCCGACGCCGGCGATCGCAATCCCGTGACGAAGCTCGATCTGGCGCACTATTATGAGGCGGTCGGACCGTGGATGCTTCGCCATCTGAAGGGTCGGCCGTGCTCGATCATCCGCGCGCCCGATGGAATCAGCGGGGAGCACTTCTTTCAGCGCCATGCGATGGCGGGGACGTTGAGCGTATTCACGATGACCAAAGTCGCCGGCATCGAGAAGCCATATCTTCAAATCGATCGCGTGGAAGCTCTCGCGGCCGTGGCGCAGGTAGCCGGATTGGAGCTGCATCCGTGGAATTGCCAGCCCAACGAGCCCGAGGAGCCGGGTCGCATCGTCCTCGATCTCGATCCCGCGCCAGATGTCGATTTCGCAGCGGTCGTCGCGGGCGCTCGAGAAATTCACGACCGCCTCGAGCAAGTCGGGCTGCTTAGCTTTTGCAAAACGACCGGCGGCAAGGGAATGCATGTGGTGACGCCGCTCAGTCCGGCAAAGAAAACGCCGCCGCGCTGGAGGGACGCCAAGACTTTTGCCCGCGAGCTTTGTATGCAGATGGCGGCGGACAGTCCAAATCGGTACTTGGTCAAAATGACTAAGAAAGAACGCGGCGGCCGCATCTACCTCGACTACTTGCGCAATGATCGTATGGCGACGGCGGTCGCACCGCTGTCACCTCGCGCCCGCGACGGCGCGCCAGTATCGATGCCCCTCCTATGGACGCAGGTCCGCGAGAAGCTCGAACCGAGACGCTTCACGATCCGAACCGTCCCCACTCTCATCGCGAAAAGCACGGCATGGCAAGACTACTGCGACGCCGAAAGACCGTTCGCGCCGGCAATCAAACGGTTGACCAAATCCACGTCAGCTTGAGATAAAAAATCCATGGAAAAACGAAAACTTGGCAGTCAGGGTCTCGAGGTTTCGGAGTTGGGCCTCGGATGCATGGGGATGTCGCAATTTTATGGTCCCCGTGACGACCGCGAATCTGCCGCGACGCTCGAGCGCGCGATCGAGCTGGGCATAAACTTCTTCGATACCGCGGACGTCTACGGCGTCGGCCACAATGAAGAGCTGGTCGGCAAGGCGCTCGCTCGACATCGCGACCGGGTGATAATCGCGACCAAGTTCGCCAACCAGGTCCTGCCCGACGGCAAGCGCGCGATCAACGGCAGGCCCGAATACGTGCGCTCCGCGTGCGACGCGTCGCTGAAACGCCTCGGCGTCGATCATATCGATCTTTACTATCAGCATCGCGTCGACAAGAACGTGCCGATTGAGGAGACGGTCGGCGCGATGGCCGACTTGGTGCGCCAGGGCAAGGTGCGTTTTCTCGGCCTCTCCGAGGCCGGCACGAAAACTATTCGCCGGGCGCATGCGACCCATCCGATATCCGCGCTGCAGTCGGAGTATTCGCTGTGGACTCGCGACTACGAGGACGAAGTTATTCCGACGCTGCGCGAGCTGGGTATCGGATTCGTTCCGTTCAGTCCGCTCGGGCGCGGTTTTCTGAGCGGCAATATTCGCGAGCTGCCGGCCGACGACATGCGTCGACGCATCTCGCCCCGTTTCGACGGCGAAAATATCGAGAAGAATCTCAAGGTCGTCGATCGGATCAAGGAAATCGCAGCGCAGAAAAAAATTACTCCGAGCCAGCTCGCGCTCGCATGGGTGCTCGCGCAGGGAAAAGATATGGTGCCGATTCCCGGCACCAAGCGCCGCACTTACCTGGAAGAGAATATCGCCGCGACCAAGGTCCAGTTATCGAAGAGCGAACTCGCGCAAATCGAAGAAGTCGCGCCCAAGGGCTTCGCAGCCGGCGGCCGCTACCACGACATGAGCACGGTCAACGTTTGACTCAATTTCGCGTCGAGTCGAGATGCGAACTGCTGACGTATCTGCTCGGACCGCCAGCTAAGCTCTCGCGCAAACGGGCGAAAGATCTGCTGCGTTTCGGTGCGATAGCGGTACTGGATCGCGCGAAGGTGCGGCACGATACCCGCCTCGAGCCGGGCGACCTCGTGACTATCTCGACCGCGAAGCGGACGCGCGATGCCGAGATCGATCTGCATGGACTCCGGATTGTTCATCTCGATGAGGCCGTCGTCGTAGTCGACAAACCGGCGGGGCTGCTTTCGATGGGCTCGGCGCGGGAAAAGGAACGAACCGCGCATCGCATTCTTAACGAGCACCTCAAATCGGTCGCGAAATCGGCGGCCCAGCAGGCCTTCATCGTACATCGACTTGATCGCGAGACCTCGGGCCTGATGCTGTTTGCAAGAAATGAAGTCCTCCAGGCTGCGCTTCAGCGCAATTGGAAGGCGGTCACCAAAAAATACCGCGCGGTCGTGGAGGGCACACCTTCGATCGCATCGGGAACGTTGAGAGACCGCTTGATGGAAGACAAGTCATTGCGGATGCATCGCGTCGACAGAGGCGGCGATCTGGCGATAACGCGCTATCGCGTGTTAAAACGCCGCGGGAAAACTTCGCTCCTTGAGCTTGAGTTGGAAACCGGACGCAAGAACCAGATTCGGGTTCAGCTCGCCCTGCTCGGTCATCCAATCGTCGGCGATCGGAAGTATGGTGCCAGGACCGATCCCGCGCGCCGCCTGGCGCTGCATTCCTGCGAGCTCAGTTTTTGTCATCCCGTTTCGGGCGCGACGATGAAGTTCGTGAGCACCCTTCCCGTCCGGCTGAGTTCGCTTACCGAACGGCGCGATTTCCCACCCGAACGATGAACGGGATAAAACGAAACAGAGGTAGTCGTGAAACGAAGCCGCAGTCCTCTGATCGACACGCTCCTGCATAGCGAAGAGCCCTCGATTCGCTGGCGAGTGATGGTCGGCGCTCTCGGGGAAGATCCTCATTCCAAAAACGTTAGAGAGCTACAGGAAGAAATCAGGAACTCTCCGCGCGCAAGGGCGCTGATCGCTGATCGAGACCGAAAGTTCATCCGAGAAGCTCATGTCTATGCCAAATGGCGCGGTGCGCACTGGACGCTCGCGATGCTCGCCGAGATTGGCTATCCAGCCGGCGACGAGTCGCTGCTTCCGATGCGCGATCAAGTCCTCGATCAATGGCTGAACAGTTCTTTCTACATGGAGTTCGAGTCCAGGAGCAGCGTTCCCAAACATCGCAGCGCCGAGGGCGTTCCGCTAATTCGGGGACGCTATCGACGATGCGGATCGCAGCAAGGCAACGCGCTCTATTTCATCACCAGGCTCGGTCTCGCGGACAAGAAAAGCGATGCCCTGGTCGAGCGTCTGCTGCACTGGCAATGGCCGGACGGTGGATGGAATTGTGATCGGAACCCGTCGGCCGACACGTCATCGTTCAATGAGTCGCTTCTGCCGATGCTGGGCGTCGCGGCTCACGCGGAACGGACCGGCGACGACTTGGCTCGCAAGGCCGCATTGAGGGCCTCGGAAATTTTTCTGTGCCGCCGCCTATTCAAAAGGCGTACCGACGGGACGGTGATTTCTCCCCATTTGGTTGCGGCCGAAGTATCCACGCTATTGGCACTACGACTTCCTGGGTGGGCTGAAGGCGATGGCGGAGATGGGACTGATTAAAGATCCACGCTGCGCCGACGCACTCGATCTACTCGAGCGGAAGGAACTACCGGGCGGAGGCTGGGCAGCTCAAGGACGCTTCTACAAGGTTTCGCCGAAGCTGGATACCAGCTCGCGATTCGGATCCATTTCGCTCGTGGACTGGGGCGGCAGCGGCAACCGCCGGATGAATGAATGGGTCACCGCCGACGCTCTCCAGGTGCTGCACGCGGCCGGCCGCATCTGAGAAGTTGCGTCGATCTGTTTTCACGGGACCTGCCGCGGTGCCATTATTATGGACAAATGACAGGTATCACGGCGCCACCTAAAGGGAGTCTTCGAGAAATCCGCATCGCGGCGTCACTCACTCAGAGCGCGCTGGCGCGGCGCGCGGGAATTTCACGACAGGCGTTGAACGCGATCGAGTCGGGCGTGTATCAGCCGAACGTGACCGTTGCGCTGAAACTCGCGCGCGAACTCGGGCGAACGGTCGAGGATTTGTTTTCAGCGCCCGAGCCGGATGAGGCCAATCGCGTTGAGGTGCGCTGGAGCGTCCACGCGCAAGCGCCCGGCCCTGCTCAAACCAGGGTAGTATTGGGTCGAGTTGGCGCCCGGGTGGTCGCCATTACTCAGCCCGCGGCGCGGATAGCGTTGGCTCCAGTGGCTGGGCTGGTCACCCACGCGAGTAAAACCCGGGCTGAAATTTCGACCTTCCGATCGCCCGACGAGATCGATTCAACGCTCTTGATTGCGGGCTGCGATCCAGCGGTCGCGATGCTCTCCGAGTTCCTCGCGCGCCGGCGCTCGCCGGTCTGCGCGATTGCGATTCCATGCTCGAGCAGCAGCGCCCTTGACGCGTTGATCCACGGCCGCGCACACGCCGCGGGCACTCATCTGCGCGATCCGAAGACCGGCAAATTTAATCTGCGCGCAGTGGACAGTGCGATGGGACGTCGCCGTCATCTGATCGTCAATTTCGCACGCTGGGAGCTTGGTCTCGCAACGGCACCCGGTAACCCACTCAAGATTCGCGGCTTCGGCGATCTGAGCCGGCCGCGGCTCAGGCTGGCTAATCGCGAGCGTGGAGCGGGAGCGCGCGCGGCACTTGATGAAGCGATCGTCGAACTCGGGCTCCGCCCCGATCGGATAATCGGCTACGACGTGGAACTCGCGGGCCACCTGGAAGTGGCCGGAGCGATTGCCGCGGGACAAGCTAACGTTGGGGTTTCTATCCGGGTCGCTGCCGATGCGTCGGGGCTGGATTTCGTGGCGCTGAGAGAAGAGAGCTACGATCTGGTGATCGCCGAGAGCGAATCGGAATCAGTCCCGATCAAGGCCATGCTGGAAGCGCTGAATTCGCCCCGCTTTGCGCACGAAGTGAGCCAGTTTTGCGCCTACGACACCGGGCAAATGGGTCAAGTGATTTCGCGATCGAATTAGCCGGACGATCGAAAGTCTTATTCGTATTCTGCAACTAGTCCCGCCGAACTGACCGCCGACGCTACCAGCAGAAACTGTTCGAAGGTCATATTCAACTGACCGAAACCGAACTGACAGAATACAAACGCGTAGTAGTCGAGAATTTCCTCGGGGATCGAGATCGGGAGCGTCGGCATTGCCGAGGAGCAGGGGAAGTCGCGTGGCTCGTGCAATCGCGCCTTCTTCCTCGTGATCGCTGCGACCTTGGGGAAATCAGCCGACAAGACTGCGCTCATGGCTTCAACCTCGTTTTGGCGCGTTCAGAGGCAGCGAGAGGAGAAAGAGACCGCCGCGCGGGTGCTGTTGCTACCGAGAATGACCGGGGGAGGGGGCTTCATCGGCGACATTCCACGCGGCGGCCTCGGGGAGGAGGCGGCGAGTTGGGACACTGGCCACATGCGATGGCGGTTGCCATGCGCTTGAATCTCAATTCTATGTGCGCTTCGCTCATTGTTTGGCTGACGAACTTGCCAACCACAGCCTGATACAAGCAATTTAAATGCCGTGTTGGTAACGGCTAGGCTAGAAGCGAGCTATCTGACTGATTTCGCAGGAGAATCCGTGAAAGTTCGATTTTAATTCGTCAGGCCACCAAATGCCTACAGCGTGTAAGTATTTCCCGACAGCCATGATTTCATCGTGTAATTCTTGCTCCCGGTTCACGGTCTGGAGGTTGGGATCTGCGGGGCTATGGGCTATTTGGAACTGAACAGCTGGAGCCGAGAACTAACCACTTTCCGCACCGATTCGACGGCTGGGGGCAACACTTTATAGGGTGCAAACTCGTTGGGCTTTGCGGCCAAACCGGCTTCGATTCCGCGCCTCCAGGCTATGCGCAGCTCGGTGTTGACGTGGACGATGGTCATCCCGGCCTTGATCGCGCGCTTGAAGTCGTCGTCGTTGGTGCCGGAGCCGCCGTGCAGGGTCATGAAGATTCCGCATGCGGCTTTGATCTCGGCGATTCGCTCAATGTTGAGCCGTTTCTGAACGTCGCCGTGGACCATGCTCGCGAGCATTCCATGCATGTTGCCGACCGCCGGCGCCAGCACATCGACTTTTGTGGCAGCGACGAAATCGCGCGCTTCGTCGGGCGTGGTCAGGATGCCGACGCCCTCCGGCACCTTGTCGAGAACCGACGACGACGCGCCGATCCATCCAATCTCCCCTTCGACGAGGATTGCGGGATTGATCGACTTGATCGCGACGACGGCTTTTTTGGTCTGCGCGACGTTTTCCTCGAAGGTCAGGCTCGAACCGTCGAAGATGATTTCGTCGAATCCCGCTTTGGCCGCCTCTTCGGCCTTGGGGAGCGAATGGGTGTGGTCTGCGTTCAGAAAGATCGGAAAGCCGTATTCTTCGCGAACCCCCTTTACCAGCGCCGCGGCTTGAGCGACGCCGGTGAACTCGCGCTCACCTTCCGAGACGCCGACCATCACCGGCACTTTCAATTCGCGCGCGGCGGCGACGATCGCGTTGAAGGCGATCAGGTCGGAAAAATTGAAATGACCGATCGCGACCTTGTCTGTTTCCGCCCGTTGCAATACCTCGCGCAGCGATTTCATGATTGGCTTCCTCTCCATTTTCGCCCGTCGCGTGCGAGCAAGTCATCGGCGGCGCGTGGTCCCCACGTGCCCGACGCATAGTTGGGGAATTCGGCCGCCGGATTCGCTTTCCATGCGTCCAGAATCGGATCGACCACGCGCCATCCCGCGTCGACGGTGTCGGCGCGCTGAAACAGCGCGGGGTCGCCCAGCATGCAATCCAGCAGCAGCGTTTCGTATCCGGTGCTCGGCGCTGCGTTGAAGTAATCCGCGTACTTGAAGGTCATATCGACGCCGCCGAGCTTGACCACGGAGCCCGGAACCTTGGCGCTGAAGCTGAGCGAGATGCCCTCGTCCGGCGCAATATGCAGGACCAGCTCGTTCTGTTCGAGCCGTTTGACGCCGGTCTGCCGGAACAGCAGCATCGGCGGCGCCTTGAACCTGATTGCGATTTCGGTAAGGCGTTTCGCCATCCGCTTTCCCGTACGCAGATAGAACGGCACCCCGGACCATCGCCAGTTGTCGATTGCGAGCTTCATCGCCACGTAAGTCTCGGTGCGAGACGCGGGATCCACATCAGGCTCCGAGCGATAACCCGGCACTTGTTTGTCATCGAGGGTGCCGGGCCCATACTGGCCGCGCACCGTCCACTTGGGGATGTCGGTGGGTTTGATCGGGCGGATTGCGCGCAGCAGCTTGGTCTTTTCGTCGCGCATCGGTTCAGAGGCAAACGAATTGGGCGGCTCCATCGCGGCAAGTGAGACCAGCGCCAGTATATGATTGGGCACCATGTCCCGAAGCGCGCCAGTCGATTCGTAGAAAGTTCCGCGATGCTCGACGCCGACTGTCTCCGCCACCGTGATTTGCACGTGGTCGATGTAGTTGTTGTTCCACAAGGGTTCGAAGAAGCCGTTGCCGAAGCGAAATGCCATGATGTTCTGAACGGTCTCTTTGCCGAGATAGTGATCGATTCGAAAAGTCTGATCCTCGCGCAGACATGCGCCAATCTCGCGATTGAGCGCATTGGCCGATTCAAGATCGTGACCGAACGGCTTCTCGATGATCACTCTGCGCCAATTTCCGTCGGTTTCTTTGGTCAGTCCCGCCTGAGCCAGCTGCTTGACGATCTCGCCGAAATAAGTTGGCGACACCGCGTTGTAGAACAGGTAGTTTCCGGGCGTGCCGTGCAGCTTGTCGGCGGTCCCGAGCTCCGACTTGATCCGCTGATAGGTCGCAGGATCCTTGAAGTCGCCCGACAGGTATAAGAGCCGTTGGTCGAACCATTTCCAGAGCTCAGGACTGACCTTGGTAGTAGCGAATTGTTTGATCTCTTCGCCGAGCTGCTTGCTGAAATCCTCGGAACTCATCTCTATATTGCTGACGCCGACGACGGCGAAATTGTCCGGCAGCAGCTTGCCGGCGTACAGATTATACAACGCCGGCATCAATAACCGCTTGGTCAAATCGCCGGTCGCTCCGAAGATAACGAACACGCACGGATCTGCGGGCCGTCCCTGCGCGGAGTGGCCGGATGCGTTCGCTGGGTCTGAAGCCGGCATCGCAAGTACCCCTTAAGCTTTCTTCTCGATGTGCCCGCCGAATTCGTAGCGCATCGCCGAGAGCAGCTTGTCGCCGAAGTCGGCTGCGCCGCGCGAGCTGAACCGTTCGTAAAGCGCCGCGGTCAGCACGTGAGCCGGCACTCCTTCGTCGATAGCCGCGTCAATCGTCCAGCGGCCTTCGCCAGAATCGGAAACCCGCCCAGCGAACTTCTTCAGTTCCGGATCCCCGAGCAGCGCGTCGGCGGTCAGATCGAGCAGCCACGACGCAATCACGCTGCCGCGGCGCCAGACCTCCGCAATGTCGGTCAAGTTGAAATCGTACTGATACAGTCTCGGGATTGCGCAGCGGCGTGGTCTCCGCGTCGGCGGCATGCGTCTGCTTGCCGACGTTCGCATTGCGCAGGATGTTCATCCCCTCGGCATAGGCCGCCATGATCCCGTACTCGATTCCGTTGTGGACCATCTTCACGAAATGGCCGCGCGCCGTTAGGTCCGCAGTGCAGGTAGCCGTGTTCGGCGGTACTGCCCTTGACCTTTTCGCGACCGGGAGTGCGCGGCGCCGAGTCCGAGCCGGGGCGCGAGCGTTGCGAAGATCGGATCGAGATGCTTCACGATCTCGGTCTCGCCGCCGATCATCTGGCAGTAGCCGCGCTCGAGTCCCCAGACTCCGCCGCTGGTGCCCGAGTCGACGTAATGGATCCCCTTGGCCCTGAGCGCTTCGGCGCGCCGGATATCGTCGATGTAGTACGAATTGCCTCCGTCGACGATGATGTCGCCCTTCTCGAATCGGCTCGACAGGTCGGCGACGGTCTGCTCGACTACGGCCGCCGGCACCATCATCCATGCGGCGCGCGGCTTGTTGAGCTTGGCCGCGAAATCGTCCAGCGACGCGGCGCCGGTAGCGCCCTCCTTCGCCAGTTGCTTCACCGCATCGGGGCTCACGTCGAACACGACGCATTGGTGGCCGCCGCGGACCAGGCGCCGCACCATGTTCGCACCCATTCTGCCGAGACCGATCATTCCCATCTGCATGTTATTTGCTCCTGCTGAGGCCGGGGCCCGAATTGTTTCAGTCTATCGCAATGCGGGACTTAACGCTCGACGAGAAGACAATGTCGGCGAGATGGGAGAGCGGCGTTTTTCGAGATCTTCTACATATCTTCGGCGTCGATGATCTTGCCGCCTTTATCTTTGCATTCTTTTTCAGTCGTCATGATGAAGCCCTTGCCCTTGCATGAATTCATCGCCTGGCAATCGTGGTCGAAGCTCTTGCAGGCGCTTTGTCCCTTGCAGGTATTGGCGCCGAGACACGCGACGAAAGCCGGCCGATCTTTCGACTTGGAGTCTTCGGCGCGGACTGGGGTCGCGACGAATGCAATCGCAACCGCAGTCGCAAGTAGCGCTCCTTTAGTGTTCGTTCTCAATTGCATAGCTGAGTGATTGGAAGAAGCGGATTGGCACAGGTCCCGGCGAGGTCGTCTGAGGCCGGCGTCACGGGAATGTTGAAGATGTTATTCGGAAAACACCCTGGAGTCGGCTGAGGACGAGGCTGCGCCTTCGGAATAGGCTCGAACTTATCGGATAGTGTAACCGCGAAGCCAAAGCATTGGCCGTTCGGGCACTCAACGTCCTTGTTCGCCCAGTTGGTGCAAACCGACTGGCAGTCTATGAACTGTTGCGGATTTTTTGGATCCTTAGCCAACTGGCAAGTGCACGCGTTATTCGTCCCGGTTGGTGCACAGTAGCTTACCGGCGCGCACTCATTTACTTTCGACTTATTGAAATCAGTCAAGAAGTCGGCGTAGCCGTTCATGTCTATGGTTATAGTCTCAATGCCCGTGCCCGGATCGTAGCCATCGCGGTTCCACTGTGCGGGCCAGGTACCTTTCTTAAAGTGGTACGGAAAATCAGGAAACTCGGCGCGAACCAATTGAACATTCGCGTCTGGTTTCCAATCGGGATCCTGCCCCACATACAACTGGTAGGTCTGCTTCGTGTTGGGCTTGGCGAATAGCAAATATAGATAATAGGTCTGATTTTTCCGGAAGACATTTGATGCAATCGCGCGTGGCGCCGCAACCTGGTCTGCCGCGGTCATTGTCGTATCAATGTAGTACGTAGCGTTGTTGACCGTAAGGCTGCTCCGTTGGGCCTGGTCCTGCCCCATCATTTTGATACTCGGCGTCGGTAGCGCTGCGGGCATCGGAGGTCCGTTCTTTTCCTGATTGGTCAGGTACTGCCTGTAAAGCGGCACGCCATAACAGACCGAGTTAGAGCACTCCTTTCTCCATATGGTAGTTGGATCGATGGTAGGTGGATCGGAGCCCTCGAGAATTTTATTGCATTTGTCGCTGCCAGGGTCACTGGCAAAGCACTTTGGATATATCGCGGTGGTAACGTACTCGTAAGGACTGGTCTTCGCCGTTCCGGGCGGCAGTGTGGGAGCAGCAGGTTTTTCGAGGAACGGTCCGGACTGACATTCCACCGTCTCGACCGGTGCCGTGAAGAATGGATCCAGATTGACCGATATGGTCTGCGCCAGGCCGGTCAGCGAGCCGTCGTCGTCGTCGAGTTCGGTCTGCCGATCGACATCGGTAAAATCGATGAACATGCCGGGGGCGCCCGTACAGTAGTGCGTCGTGACAGCACTATCGTCGGTGTCGAAAGTGCCCGGCTTGAATAACGGCTCAATCACAAAATGGCGAATATCTACATTGTCGAAAAACAGATTCTTCGAATGGAACGCCGGCGGATAGTAGAATCCGTTTGGCTGCTTCCACGCGATGGCCGCGTTGGGTAGATAGCAGTTGTCGGTTCCCGAAATCGTATTGTCTTGCGGAGTGCCGAGCCCGCGCGCATTCGGCCACTGGCTGCCGAAACATCCCCCGGGTCCTGATGTGCAGTCGAGACCGGTCGTCTTCTTGATGTCCAGGTAAGCGTTCGAGTCTTGATAGGACGGACCGTCGTAGATGTTGAAGAAACGCTGATTGCCGCCAAAGGAGGTGATCGGGAAGCTGACGCCCTGATCCGTATCCAGACAGTAGTTCCCGACGAAGCCGTTGTTGGTCTGCGCCGCGCAGCTTATTTTGAATGGAGGCATCATCGCGGCAGTCTTCGGGTTGAACGGCCCGCCAGCGAACGCGTACGGGTTGCTCGGCTGTGTCGCGCCGACAAAAATATTCTTCAGCGCCAGCCCCCAGTAGCCAGGTATCTCATCGGAGTGGGTGTAACCGCCGCCGGTTACGAACGAGAGACCCCCGCCCTGTACGTCGGTAATCGCGCTGTTGATCACAAGCGACCACTGCGGCCGGAGCCAGATAGCCGCGAGGTTGAAGTGAGCCCAGTTGAACGATGAGGTGTAGTGATCCAGAACGGTGGGCATGCAGTTCGACTCGTCTGATTGACTGCACGCTTTGACCGTTATCCTGTCGCCACAATCTGTTTTGGGATCAAAGGGTTTGGTTGGGTCAACATCCGGACATTTGGTTGCGAACCGTCCTCCGCCCGCGCTGACATTGGGATAGTAGGTCGCGAGGTCGGCGATTTCTGCCTTAGTCAGATCGAAATCCTTATCGGTGCGGGACTTGGGCAGTTGCTTTGCGAAGTCATTGTGGAGGCTCGGCATGACCGGGAAGAGATTCTGCGGGTCGTCATTGTTGACCACTCCGAGACATGCCGATGAGTCTCCGATGGTCTGAAAGGAGGTCATCGCCGATGAGCACGAATTGCCCAGGAACTTCTGCAGCGGCGATGTGGCTACTCGATCGGATTCGCGCTGCTCTGCCGCGTAAGACTGCCATGCCATCTTGCTCGACGGACCGCTGTTCCATGCCGGCACCAGCCAATAGCAAACACCGCAGGTGCCGGCCCCCGAGGCCACGTTGTATTCGAAATCGTTCCATCCGTTGGTCATCCAGAACACGCTCGGATGATCGATGTCGGAATGGTAGGGGACGAATTCCTGCCGTATGCGCCTTTCCGGAGCAATGCCGTTTACCGGAGGAAAATCCGCTGCGAGGATGCCGGGGACCTTACGTGGATTCTGCACGTTGTCCACGGCGGCACGCGCGAGTATCCCCAAGTTGGAATAGAGCTTGTTGTTGATTTCGGACGCGTCCTCGAGATAGTAGCCGTGTCCGATCGACTCGTACCCGACGTTGCGCGCCAGCGTAATGTCCTGGGTTCCGTGAATCACGATCCATCGCGTCATCGAATCCCAGATCGAGCAATCCTTGACGAAGGCGTTCTGCGTAGGATCCGTCCGCGCTGTCTTGCGGGCCAGGTGAAAGTGCACCGGATAGTGTCCGATCTTTCCGCCTTCTCCCAGTTGAGAGAACTCCACCCCTTGCACCTGGTAGTTCCTGAACCCCTGGCGAACGATGGTATGACCGCCAAAGGAATAGGTGCTGGGCAAACCGGGGAAATCAACGTTCGGACCGTTGCCGCCCGAGACAATTTTGATGCTTCGCGATAGCAGCCCTACGGCAGCCCGGTTCTCAATTCCATTGGTTACCAGGTTAGGGTCTAGTCCCAGGCGATCGGGAATTTTCGGATCTCTCGACAACAACGGGAACCTCATGCCCTGATGGGCATACTGGACCCCGGGCGCTTTGACTTTGATGGTGTTTCCGTTTGCATCTCCATCGAGCGTTAGCAGCTCGGCATGTCCGGGCATGTAGTCGGTGCTCATGATCACGATCTGATCGCCGTCTTTCCAATCTACCGCTCTATCCAGCGTGATCGAGGTATCTTTGCCGCCGCCTTGCAGATTTGCCGCCAGGCGTACCCAGCTGGTGCCGGAGTTAGAAGGATCGTTATTCGTGATCGTGTCGTACGACGCGCCTTTCTTGCCAAATAGTCTCAGTGAGCCGCCAAAGGAGACCGCCAGGACCTTGTATCCGAAGTAGGCGTTGGTATCTCCATCGTCAAAGTTCAATGACTTGTAGGCGTAAAAACAATCGTCGACTCCACCGGGCAGCTTCTTCGTCACCGTGCACTTTTTCGTATCGGTGTTGCCGATGTTCGACTTCCATGTGGTTGGGTCAACGCCGCACATCGAACCCTCTTTGCAGAGGATTCCCACTCCATGCCTGGGGTCTTTGTCTTCCGCTCCATAGAGATGGATCGTCAGTACTCCATTGGTGCCGATTGGTGTGATGGTGGCGCCATCTTTCGATATACCGGCTCTTAACGTCCCTCCATTTTCGACCAGGATCGAATTGGCCCAGAAGTTAGTCGTCGCATCGTCGAAGCTCAGATTTCCGACGCCGCTGTTCTTAACGTAGATATTTACGTTGCCGTAATAGTAGTTGCCGGCCGGCACCTCGCAATCACCGGTCACTTCCAGGTCTTTGACGGCGCCTATTGGTGGCATCTTCGCCGGCGTCAGGACTCCGCCTGCGCAGGTATCGATATCGGCTGCAGGCGGCTCCGCGGCGAACGAGTTATCCGCCGATATCTGTTCTACGAATGGTACCGCGAGCAAAAACGCGGCTACAACGATTGGAAGTAAAGCCCTAAGCCAATTCTGTGCGAAAACTACGGACCCCCGCCCTGACGCCATTTGCAACTCCCCCGAAAAATGCCGAACGAAAATTCATGCTTCCGCACTTTATCCGAGAAGTCCGATCATTGCCATCTGCTAGTTGCTCGAATCTGCCACGGCCGGTGTAAGTGCGGGCTCCGGCGCGCTCAAGCGCGGACGAGTGACCTGCCACGCCACGCACATCGCGCCCGCAAGCAGGAGTGCCGCAAGCAGATAGGGGGCGCCGGGAAGATGCCAGTCGCGATTCGCACCGATGAAGCTCGCGAAGACGGTCGTGAATAGCAACGGTCCGATCATGAACGCGATGCCGCGCAGACTGCTGAGCGCGCCCTGAAGCTGTCCCTGCTCTGACGAACTCACGCGCCGCGTCATCATGCCCTGCATCGGCGGACTGGAGAGTCCCCACAGCGCATTCACCGGAAGAGCTGCCCAGAACAGAGCGCTCGTCGATGCGAATCCATAGAGTGTGAACCCGACGATGCCGAACACTAGTCCGATGAGCATAACGCGGCGCTCGCCGAGGCGCGCAACGAACGGTTCCACGAGACCGGCGCCGACCACGGCGGAGCACACGCCGACCGCTGCGATCGCGAGCCCCACCGTGCGCTCGTTCCATCCGTAGCGATACATGGCATAGAGCACGAACGTCGTCGGCAGCGCTTCGTGCGCGATATTGCCGATGAAATTTACGATTGCGAGACCAAATAGCTCGCGATGCGATCGCAACAGCGTAATCGAGCCGATTGGGTTCGCGCGCCGCCACGAAAAGCGCTCGCGCCGCTCGAGCGGCAAAGACTCGGGCAGCACCAGCAGGCCGTACATGTAATTCACCAGGCTGAATCCCGCGGCGACCCAGAACGGCAGCCGAGGATCAATGTTACCCAGCACTCCGCCGATCGCCGGGCCGAGTACGAAGCCCAGTCCGAAGGCCGCGCTCAGCATCCCGAAACTCGCGGCGCGTTTTTCCGGCACCGTCACGTCGGTGATGTATGCGTATGCGGTCGAGAAGCTGGCCGCGGTGATTCCGGAGATCACACGCCCGACGAACAGCCAACCGACGCTCGGCGCCAACGCCATTACCAGGTAGTCGAGGCCGAGTCCGAAATTTGAGAGCAGGATGACCGGCCGGCGCCCGTAGCGATCGGACAGCGCGCCAAGTACCGGCGAGAAAATGAACTGCATCAGCGCCCAGACGGTGGCGAACAATCCATATATCTCCGCCGCGCGAGCGGTGTTGCCGCCGACAAAATCCTCGACCAGCTTCGGCAGCACCGGCACGATCATTCCGAGCGCCAGCATGTCCAGCACGACCGTGACGAAGATAAAGATCAGTGCGGCGCGGCGTGGAGCCGCGGTCTGTTTCGATTCGCTCATGAGTCCGCGATGCTGGCGTTACCTCCGTGCCACTAAAACCGACGCGGTGCGAAAAAGTTACGGCCAACTACTTTGCGCCGCGCGGCAGTCCGTAGACTTTGCGGATGCTCTCGCCGGCATCGAAGCGCCCCTGTATCATGCGCATCGTCTGAATCGCTTCCGGAGTGTTTGCCACCGACTGGAACAACCGCTGCTCATTGGTCAGCGCGTCGCTCATCTTCATGTCATCGTTGTCGATCAGAATTTGCTTCAGCGCCGCGAGCGCTTTCGGCGGACGTCCGGCGAGCGTGCCCGCCCACTCCAGCGCGACTTCGACCGCCTTGCCTGCTGGCACAACTTCGTTCACTCCGCCGAGCTCGTAGATGCGCCGCGCCGTCATCGGGCGCCCAAGCATCACCATCTCCGCGGCCGCGCTGCGTCCGATCAATCGCGCGAGACGGCTGGTGCCGCCGATTCCCGTGGTCAGCGCGATCTGAATCTCGGGCTGCGCGAACAGCGCCTGCTCCTCCGCGATACGAAGGTCGCACGCCCATCCAAGTTCGGCGCCGCCGCCCGAACAGTCTCCCGAAATTGCTGCGATACTCACGACCTGGGTCCCGCCTATCTCATGCAGCGCGTTAAACCATGACGCGCCTTCGCCGGTCGTAGGCTTGCCTTCGATTGCGTGGGCAAGATCTTGCAGCCATGCATGCTCGAACCAATGCCCAGCGACTCCGGACGCCAGAACCGTCACCCGCGCGCCGTTTTCGCGCGCTTCCTTCATCGCGGCGGCAAGCTCGCCGACTCCTTTCCACGATACGTGATTGTTGATCGCCGGATTGGCCATCGTGATCAGCGCAACGCCTTCGCGCGGGCGCTCGACTGTGACGTACTGAGCCATCGTCTTTCTCCGAGGTTTGATCTGGCGGCAATTTACACCCGCTTGGTGATCGTGCGGTAGCACTCGTATACTCGCGCCGAGGGGAACGCGCACATGCCCAATCAGAACGCCTGGACCAGCGATGACATCCCGGATCTGTCCGGCAAGACGATAGTCGTAACCGGCGGCAATAGTGGTATCGGCTACGAGGCTGCACTCGAGTTCGCGCGCAAGCGGGCTAAGGTAATCCTCGCCTGTCGCGACCTCGGAAAGGCGCGCACCGCGGCCGATCGGATAACCGCATCGTCAGCCAGCGCCGACGTCGAGGTGATGGCGCTCGATCTTTCGAGCCTCGCATCGATTCGCGCTTTCTCCGACGCATTCCACGTGCAGCATCACGCGCTGCACGTGCTATGCAACAACGCCGGCGTCATGGCGATCCCGTATCGGCTCACCACTGACGGGTTCGAGATGCAGTTCGGCACCAATCATCTAGGTCACTTCGCGCTCACGGGCCTGCTGCTCGATCTGCTCCTCGCGACCGATGGCGCGCGAGTGGTCAATGTAGCCAGCGGCGCGCATCGGATGGGCCGGATGCACTTCGACGACCTGCAATTGAAGAACGGCTACGGCAAGTGGAGAGCTTACGGGCAGAGCAAGCTTGCCAACCTGTTGTTCACCTCGGAGCTGCAGCGAAAAGCCGATTCAGCCGGGAAGAAATTCTTGAGCGTCGCATGCCATCCCGGATACGCGGCCACCAATCTGCAGGCCGTGGGACCGAAGATGTCGGGATCGTCGACGATGGAATATCTTTCCGAGCTCGGTAATAGACTGCTCGCGCAAAGCGCTGCGATGGGTGCGTTGCCGACCGAGTATGCCGCCACGTCGCCCGCCGTCGCCGGCAACGACTACATCGGCCCCGACGGGATGGGCGAGTTTCGGGGGCACCCTGCAAAAGTCGGACGCAGCGCGGCTGCCAGTGACGCCGCGTCGGCAAAGCGGCTGTGGGAGGTCTCCGAGCAACTCACCGACGTGCATTACAACGCACTCGCGAGTTGACGGGCGACTTACGAAGTTCGCGCGATCACGAACTTTCCAATCTTGTCGATCGCCTGCTGGCCCTCTGGCAGCAACTTCGCAAACACGTGCCAGACATGAATCATGTCGTCCCAGACCTCGAGTTCGACGTTCACCCCGGCCTTCTTCGCGCGTTCGGCGACCCGGGTCGCATCGTCGAGCAGAATCTCCGCCTCTCCGACGTGGATGAGCATCGGCGGTAGCCCGCGATAGTCGGCGTGCAGCGGCGAGATCAGGGGATTCTTTGGATCCGCGTTGCCGATGTATTGCTTCGCTGACCCCGCAAGGTTGTCCTGCTGCACCATCGGATCTTTCGCGGCTTTGCTGCGCACCGAATCTCCAGTGCCTTCGAGATCGGTCCACGGAGATATCGGGACCGCAGCGGCCGGCATCGGCTGCCCGGAATCGCGCAGCGCCACCAACGTCGCCAGCGCCAATCCCCCGCCGGCGGAATCACCGGCGATTACGATCTTTGCGGGCTTGTAACCCTGCGCGAGGAGCCATTTGTACGCGGCGACACTGTCCTCGACCGCGGCGGGAAACGGATGCTCCGGCGCGAGCCGGTAGTCGATTGCGAGCGCGCGCGCATTCGACGCCCGCGCGATTCTCGCGATCATTGCTCGATGCGTGTTGATCGAACCGATTACGTATCCGCCGCCGTGCAAGTACAGAATCACGCGGTCCGCTGCCGCGCCGGGCGTCGCGATCCATTCCGCATGCACGCCGCCCGCGTCGACGGGCTCGCAGGTCACGTCGCGCGCAACATGCTCGCTGATCCGTTCCATCCCGGCGCGACGATTCGCGATCGGCGCGTTCGGATTCTGCGGCTGAGACTTGATTCTGTCGATTACATTCTTCAGTTGTTCGGTAATCATTTTATTTCTCCGAAGCGTAAGCTCGATTCGTTCAGCTTCCGCGCGGCGGAAGTCCGGCCGCTCGATACACGTCGTCGATCAAGCCCATGTTGACGATCCCTTCAGCGCCATCGGTCGGAAACTTCGCCTCTGCGCGAACCGCCTTCACAAACGCACTCAACTGATATGTGAAGGTCGTGTCTCCCGGCACTGATTCAGTCTTCTCACTTGCGCCGGTCTTGACCGTCAACTGATTTCCCCAATGTGGCCCGACCGGGTTCGTCACTCTCAATTCACCCATCTCACCGCGCACGTTGAACGACGCACCAAGCTGCGCATCCTTCTTCATCGAGCAGGTCATCCTGGCGCTTACTCCGCCCGCGAGCTCGAGCTCCACTTCCATCGCGATGTCGATATTCTTCGGTCCGGTTTCCGCTTTGGCTCGAATCACTTTGGTGGTCAAACCGGAAAAGTTGCGAATCATATGGAGCGGGTAGCATCCCAAATCCATCGTGGCGCCGCCGGCAAGACTCCAATCGAAGCGGATGTTCTTTTCGGGGATTGGAACCGAGAAATTTCCTTCGACGTGTCGGACCCGGCCCAGCGTACCGCTCGCGAGGATCTCGCGCACGCGATCCGCCAGCGGATGATAGCGGTAGTGGAACGCCTCGCCCAGGATCAACCCGGTTGTTTCCGCCACCTTCGCCATCTGCTCCGCTTCGGCCGCGTTGGAGGCAATCGGCTTCTCGCACAGCACGTGCTTCCCCGCTCTGAGCGCGGCCATCGTCCACTCGCAATGAAGCGAGTTGGGCAGCGGATTGTAGATGACGTCGAGCTCGGGGTCGCTGATTAGGTCCGCATAGCTCGCGTGTACTCGCGGGATGTTATGCGTGGCGGCGAATTCGCGCGCACGAGCAGGATCGCGCGCTGCAATCGCCGCGACCTCCGCATCCGCCGACTTCTGCGCCGGTTTGACAAGCGCCTCAGGCGCGATCCGCGCCGCACCAAGTATTCCAAATCTGAGTGGAGGTCTTTCTGCCATGGCCACGCCGCCTGTGTGGTTGTAAGTCAGTACCTTGCGCGACGAGCTACTGAAGCATCGTCGCGGTATGCCCTCCGCGCGCTGTATGCATCGACTTGGTCTTCGCAAAGGTGCCGCTGGTTGGATTGAAAATCTCCGCGGTCTTGGTTGCATTCCCCATCTGGAAAACCGGAGGCCCATAGGATGCGAACCCCCCGGCGATCAGTACCGTGCCATCGTCCATCAGTGTCGCCGTGTGGCCCGCGCGCGTCTTGGTCATTGTCGGCATGCATCCACTGCTGCCCGCGCCGCCGACACAGGTGAAGCTCACGGTGGCCGGATCGAACAATTCCGCTGACTTGCTGAAGGTGGTCGCGGCTCCCGCTCCGTTCACTTTTCCGGCGCCCATCGTGGCGAATAGATTGATTCCGCCGGTGATCAGCACCTTTCCATTCTGGAGCAGGGTCGCGGTGTGGTTGATGCGGGATTCGTTCATCGATGCCGCGAAGGCGAATTGATCCGTCCCCGGATTGTAAAGCTGGCCCGTGAATGAACTGCAAACGAAGCCACTGCCGCATAGGTCGCCACCGGTGATCAGTACTTTGCCCATCAGCGCTCCGCTCGGAAACAGCACGCTCGCCCCGGCGGCCGAGGCCAGGGGCGTGCCGACGCTGGTCGTAAAGCGGCCATGCGTTCCGGCCGCCGGATCGAAGATGTCGGCGGTCGTGGACGTCGAACCGTTGTTATCGGTCAATCCGCTCACGAGCAGAACCTTACCGCTGAGCAGCAGATTCGCGGTATGAAACGCGCGCGCATCAGTCATGTTGTTGTCGGTGCGGACCAGGGTTCCATCCGCGGGGTTAAACAGCTCGGCGGTGTTGAGCGCATTCTCGCTGGCGTCGAAGCCGCCCGCGATCAGTATCAGTCCCGAAGGTAGCAGCGTCGCAGTCGCGCCTGCGCGCGGCGACGACATCATGTTTGCTCCCGCCGACCAGGTCCCAGCCGACGGATCGTAACTCTCGGTGCTTGCGACCACCGTCCCCGTGAACGAAAGCAGATTCACGTTGGCGTGGCCCGTCCCGCTGATTCCTCCGAGCGCCACCACCTTCGCTCCCGGCGACGATGACGCGAGGCTCGCGCCCTGCACGGCCGCGGTAACTGGCATACTGCCAGTCTGGAAAAATTTGCCCTGGGTCGGATCGTAAAACTCGGCTTTCGAGAGGGTTTTCATTTTCGCCTTGCCAACGCCCATGCCACCGACCATCAGCACGTCGCCCGCAACTGGAAGCGCACGGCCCTTTCCACTGTCGATTTCGGTCGAATCCGGCAAAAGCGCTGGAGTATCTGCGGAGGCGCGAATCTCGACTACGAACCCACGCGCGAAGATCATCGCGCCAATCGCCAACAGCACCGCCGTAACGCTGATCGACCACCCGAATCGACGTCTAGTCTTAGTTGTCATCAATGTTTCCCCCAAGTGCACTATAGAGTCCGCCCGTCACTCGATCCAAACGACCCGCGCGTCCGCGGCGTTTGTGAATTCCATGTGAATCCTGCAAGAATCCTCGCAACCAAAACGCCGAGGTTCTATGCATATGACCGCGACCGTATCGACCCGCTGCGGCAAACTTGAAGGTGACGACCAGGGCGGACTCTTCGTCTTCAAAGGAATCCCGTTCGCAGCGCCTCCGACAGGTATTCGCCGATGGGCCGCGCCCGAGAAGCCCGCTCCGTGGACCGGAGTCCGCGATGCGCGTACCTTCGGCGCGGTGTCTCATCAGAATCAATTGATCAACGGCGCCCTCGCCGCGATGGTGATCAACGATCCGCAGTCTGAAGATTGCCTTTACTTGAACCTCTGGACTCCCGGTCTCGACGCCAAACGGCGGCCAGTGATGGTCTGGATCCACGGCGGCGGATTCACAATCGGCGCGTCCTCGCAGCCGATCTACGACGGGTCCGTTCTCAGTAAGCGCGGCGACGTCGTGCTTGTCAGCGTCAATTATCGCCTCGGCCCTTTAGGTTTCCTGCGTCTTCAAGATGTAACCAGCGGAAAAATCCCTTCCACCGGAACCGAAGGGATGCTCGATCAGGTCGCCGCGCTCGAGTGGGTGCGCGACAATATCGCGGAATTCGGCGGCGACCCCGACAACGTCACAATCTTCGGCGAATCGGCCGGCGGCATGAGCGTCGGAAGTTTGCTCGCGATGCCCTCCGCGCGCGGCCTCTTCCATAAAGCGATACCGCAAAGCGGAGCCTGCCATACCGGCGCACCCGTGGCGCGTGCGAACCGCGTCGCCGAGCGAGTGCTGTCGAAGCTCGGCACGCAGCCCGCTAGTGCGGACGCGATCCGCGCGTTGACCCCGGCGCAATTGCTGACCGGCACTCTGCTCGCCGACGGTAAAACGCCGGATCCTGAACTCGGGATGGCATATCAGCCCGTGATCGACGGAACCCATCTTCCGAAGGCTGCGATCGAGATGGTCGCGAACGGTTCCGCGCGCAATGTTGCGGTGATGGTCGGCTCCACGCTCGAAGAATGGAAGTTGTTCGCGATGATGGATCCTTCGCTCGGCAGACTCGATCGCGCCGGGCTCGGCGCGCGCATCAGCAGACGCTTGACCGCCGAATCCGCCGACGCGCTGATCGATACCTACGAGAAAGCACGCGCCGGTCGCGGCGATCCAACCGCGCCGGCCGATTTGTTCACCGCAATCGAGACCGATCGCGTCTTCCGAATCCCGGGCGTGCGCCTCGCATCGGTGCAGGGAAAACTTGAGCCGCGTGTCTACAGCTATCTCCTCACCTGGCGCTCGCCCGCGATGGGCGGTCTGCTCGGATCCTGCCACGCGCTCGAGCTTGGCTTCGTCTTTGGCACCAACCACTTGCCCGGGATGTCCGCATTTTCGGGCACCGGCGCGGCCGCGGAAAAGCTGGCGGCGCAGATGCAAGACGCATGGCTCGCGTTTGCGCGTTCAGTCAATCCGAGCTGCGCCAGCGTCGGCGATTGGGCGCAATACACCGACACGGGTCGAGCCACGATGGTTTTCGGCGAGACGACCAAACTCGAAGCCGCGCCCTACGACGACGAGCGCCGCGCGTGGGACGCAGTCCCCGATCGAATTCTCGGTTCTCTTTAGCCGGGCCGCGCCCGAGTAGTTTCTCGACCGTGCGGAAGCCATTGCACATCGAACAGCATGGCTTGCGCACTCTTTTTTTGTGTCATTCTGAGCGCAGCGAAGAATCCCGAGTCTGTCTCGGCGCAAAACACTTTGACTTCACTTAGGGCAAGCGGAGCCGAGCGGCTCCGAGAGCGCGTCACTCCAGCGACAGGTCCACGCGCGTAGTCTTGCCCTGATCCTTGATTCCGCTCGCGTCCAGCTTCGGCGCGACGATGAACATCCGCGCAGCCTCCACCTGCTTCGTATTCAGGTACGCGCGCACCGCATTTGCGCGCCCGTCGGCCAGGTTGTGCAGATCCTGATCGCTCACCGGAGTGTTGCTGAGGATGAGTTTCTTCATGTCGTCGGGCGGGATCGACTTCGCGATTCCAATAGCGTTGCGTGGCTTCTCAAATTTTCCCGCGCTATAGACCTTCTGCAGATATTTGTTGTAGTCCGCCGCCGACAGCGCGGCAGGTTTGGCGTTCCCGCCCGCACTGTCGCCCTCGGCATTGTGTCTCAGCACTTGGATGCTGTGCTCGAGTGACGCCTCGCGGTAACCGTCTTTGTCGAACTTTGGATCGACCCGTCCAGAAATGTTGAGCTTCAATCCGGTTCGCTCCGCCAGTGCCTTCGCGACAGTGTCCAGCTTCTGCTGACTATCCGCCGTCAGGGTCGCGTACCCCGGCGCGAACTCAATATAGCCGAGGTCCTGCTGCGCGCCGCCGCTGCCACCGAACGCCGCCGCCAGCAGCGAGAATGGTGACGTCAGGGCCTTGACGACCAGGTTCTTGACCGCGCTCCAAACGACGTCGCCGATGCTGAATTGCGGATCAGAGAGCGAACCCGACACGGGGATTTGCAGATCGATTTCGCCTTTCGAATTCTTGAGCAATGAAACCGCAAGGCGAACCGGCAGATTCGCCGCGCCCGGGCTGTCCACGTGATCGCCGAAGGTCAGTTGATCGATGAAAATGTGATTCTCGGCGGTCAGCTTTCCTGTATCCAGCAGGTAGTGAACATCAACCGTCAGCGTGCCTTTGACGATCGGATAGCCGGTGTATTTGGTCGTGTACGGCGAAAGCCCGGTCATTTCGATCGCGTCGGCCTTCGCCTTGATATCCACGAACGCAGTCGGCGCGAGCGGGTTGATCGAGCCGTTGATATTGATCGGCGAGCTGCCATTAATTTTTCCGTCGAGTGAAACGTCCGCGGGCGATGTCGATTTTGTTCCGAACGCGCCGACCTGCCCCTCCATCTCGCTCAAATTCGCCGTGTAGTTGGGCTTGATGAAATTGTCCGTGTAATCGACCTTGCCCCCCTTGAGTACGGTCTTGCTCACCTCGATATCGGCGTCCATCGGCTGCCCCGCGTAAGGCTGTGGACTCGGCGATGCTCCCGGAGACGCTCCAGGAGCCGCGCCGGCCACCGGGCTCGGCGCTGCTGTGGGCGTCGGAGTCGGCGCCACCGGCACCACTCCCTTCGAGCCCGGCGTTCCCGCGGCTCGCGTCAGCGAAGTCGGCGCTTCCTGCGGGCTCGCCGTGATGTCCTTCAAGTTCAATTTGCCGTCGGCGTTGAGAATGATCCGCGAATAAAAGTCGCTCAGCGCGACTTCGCCGATATGTACTTTCGGCGGACCCTTCCCGAGCGCGAAATCGATTTTGTTCACGTTGAGCGCGTTCATTCTGAAAAAGAGATCGTTGGTCAGCTTATCGAGCATCCGCACGCTGCCCAGCGTCGCGTCGCCGCGATAGCTGACAATAAAATCCTTGCGCGCCTGCTCGAGACCGACGGCGCCGTCCATCGTCAGATTCGCGCTCGTGATCTTCGCGTTCAGCCGGCTGCTGACGTAAGGATCGGCAAACGAAAGATCCAGGCGCTTGGTCGCGACGCGCAGCTCGGCCTTGAGCGGTACCGGCGCGGCGGTTCCAGTGACTTTGAAAGTCCCCTTGCGGTTCAGAGTGCCGTCAATATCGACCGAGATCGGCTTCGCAAGGTCGCTCGAAACATCCTTGAGCCGCAGGTTCAGCGGCGCGAGCGCCAGTTTGATCGGCTGCGGCGCCATATGGTCCTCGAAGGTCGCGTCGGTCCCTTCTATCGCGATCGATGCGACCTCGTATTTCCAGCTTTCGCCCGGCGGCGGTGGCGGCGGTGCGGGTGCAGCGCGCCTCGCTCGCGACCGGCGCGCCACCCGCTCGGTCCGGCGCTGTTCGGTCCCGCGCTTCTCGCGCGGCGGCGGCGCTGCGCTTCGCATCAGCGATGCCAAACTCAATTTGCCGTCGCGATCGCGCCGAACGTACAGATGCATCCCGTTCGCGCGCACCTCGTTGACCTTTGCGCTATGCGACGCCAGGTCGAACTGCCCGATCGCGACGCTGAAATTCGTCCACTTCGCCGGAATCTCGCGCTCGCGCGGCGCGCGCACTTCAAAATTGTCGATCGACACGCTCGCGGGTTCCGCGTGCAGGTTGAACTTCCCGCTGGAGAAATTGGTCAGCAGGCTGGCTTTTGCACTCAGCTTCCCCGACGCGAGATTGCCCGCGAACGCCGATTGCGCAAATGTTTGCAGCGCCGGCAAATCGATCTGATCGATCGCGACCTCGCTGGTCGCCTGCTGCTGCCCGAGATTCAGTCCGCCTTTGACTTCGATCGATCCGCCGCGGCGAATTTTCGCGTTCATATCGTAAGTAGCAGGCACCTTCCCAAGCGTCCTCAGGTTCTGGAGCCCGACATGAATTGCGTCAATCGCCAGCGTCCCCCGGCGTCGCGGCGCTGTTGTCCTTGAACTCCACGACGCTGTTGGTCAGCTCGAACGAGTCCAACGCAAAGTCGGTCGGCGGACTCTCCGCGCCAGGCGCGGGCGCCGGCGATGGCGCAGCTGCCGGCGCTGGCAATGCGGATTGAGTGATTGTAGTCGGCGCTTGAGCGGTCGCCGGCGCAGGCGCGGGGTTCGGCGCCATGATCGACGTGAGATTATTGCTGCCGTCAGCGTTCAGCACGAGATGAGTGTTCAGTCCGTCGACTCGAATCGAGCGCAAATAAATGACCGCGCCGAGCGGCTCGACGTCCGTGAGTTTAACCTCGGCATGGGTGAGTGCGACCAGCGGCGCGTCGGCCGCGTCGCGCACGTCGAGCTGATCGAGCGCAACGGTCCCGTTCAGCCGGATAACGGGCTTCGACTCCTCGAGTACGAAATGCACGTAGACATCGCCCGAAAGCGCTCCGCTCGGAATCTTGATCGGAATTTTCCGCGGCACATAGGCGAGATACTGCCGCAGATCGAGTCGATGCAATTTCAGATCAAGCACTGAATCGCGCGCGGCGCCAAATGGCTTTGCCACACCCGCAATACGCAACGGGCTCCCGTCCACAACCATTTCGATTAGCGGCTCGACGAACACGTCAACGTCCTGGGGCAGGTTCGCAACAAACGGAACGTTGATGTGGATGTGCTCGATCGCGTGATGCTCTCCGAGCAACTTGTCGTCGAATCGCACATCGCCGTCGCGGATCTGAATATTGGAAACCGCAAAGCGCATCGGCGCACTCGGAGCCGGAGGCGGTTTCGACTTGTCGGGTGGCGCACTCTCCAGTAGGTCGGAGAAGTTGAATTTTTGTTCGTCCGAGCGAACTACGTGAATGGTAGGCTTGTCGATCGCCACTTCGCCGACGACCGGCGCGAATCGGAACAGCGACGCCCACGAAACCTTGACTCTCAAGTGGCCAACATCGACGAATGCAGCCGGGCTGTCGCGCTCGCTGACGTGAAGTTTATCGACGTCGAGACTGAGCCGGTAAAGATTGAACCCGATTTTGCCGACGCTGACCTGGCGATGGATGCTCGCGGCGACCGGCCCGGTCACGATATGTCGGAGCACCGGCGGCACTGCGAAATACGTCGCCACCCCGAGGAATAAAATCACTATGACGACGATCAGCCCGACTTTGCGCGTCCGGCGCGATTTAGCCAGCGCGCCGGTGCGCGCAGCCCACGGTTCAACGTACTCGCGCGATCGCTTGAGGCGCGCGAGCAATCGCTTGAAGAGGTCACCCACGATGGCTACCCGTTTTTCCCCTCACCCGTGCCTTCGTCGCGTACCTTGACGTGCGATCCTACATTGCGTCAACCTCGGCCCGATCCTCAAGAATCGACAACGGATTGAGCCAATGACCACGATGAGTTTGCGGCGCCTCCATTTGGAGGGGCGATGGTTCGTCGACGAATCGGGGCGGCGCGTGATTCTGCGCGGCGTCAACTTAGGGGGCGACTGCAAGGTTCCCTACCCCGACGGCGGCACCAATTTTCCTTCCGATTTCTCCGACCATCGCGAAGTATCTTTCGTCGGCCGCCCCTTTCCGATCGACGAAGCCGACGAACACTTCTCGCGCCTTCGCGCGTGGGGATTCAACTGCCTGCGGATGCTGACCACGTGGGAAGCCGTCGAGCATCGCGGGCCCAATGATTACGACACCGAATACCTCGATTACTTTGCCGAGTTGTGCCGGATAGCCGGTGACTACGGATTCTACCTGTTCGTCGATTTTCACCAGGACGTGTGGAGCAGAATGACCGGTGGCGACGGAGCCCCCGGCTGGCTGTTCGAAAAAATCGGAATTGACTATCGCCGCCTCGCCAACTCCGGCTCTGCTCACGTGATGCAACATCTATATGACTATGGTCGCGGCGGACGCCAGGAAGATCGCTATCCCACGATGAGCTGGTCGCAGAACGCGCGGCGCCCGGCCAACGGCATCATGTGGACGCTGTTCTTCGCCGGCAATGACTTCACGCCCGGCCTCACTGTCGACGGCCTCAACGTGCAGGATTACATGCTCGAGCACTATCTCGGCGCGCAGCGCGAGATCGCGCGACGAATCCGCGACCTGCCCAACGTGATGGGCTTCGATTCGCTCAACGAACCCACTCAAGGTTGGATCGGACAATCGCTCACCTACCGTCACCTCGGCCCGAGCGACGTAAATCCAAATCGCGCGTTCCCTGGCCTCGCGTGGTCGCCGCTCGACGGGTTACTGGTCTCGCACGGCGTCTCGCGGTCGGTTCCGATGCTCGAATTCGATCTCGCGACCAAGTCTGCGATCGTCAAGGGCGAGAAAACGATAAATCCCGATCGCGTCTCAATCTGGACCGACGAAAGCGCCGATCCATTTGAGGCCGCCGGCGCATGGCGCCGAAACGCCGACGGCAGCTACCAGGTACTCCGCGACGATTTCTTCAAGCGTGTCGGCGATCGCAAGGTCGATTTCATCGAGGATTACATGGGACCGTTTTTTGCCCGGGTCGCCGAAAATATCCGCGAGATCAATCCCGACTGGATTCTCTTCGCCGAACTCGATCCGATGTCCGGATTCTCAGGCCCCGCGTTCCCAGCCGATACGCCCGCAAACACCGTCAACGCCGGTCACTGGTACGACGTTGTCACGCTCGCGACCAAGACTTTCAATCCGAATTTCAACCTGGACGTGATGACCGGCGAGATCGCGTCTGCCGCCGGCCAAGTCCAGGCGCAATACGAGCGTCAACTCGGCAAGATCGCCAGGATGTCAGAATCGATCCCGGGCGGCGCCCCGACTCTTATCGGCGAATGCGGGATTCCCTTCGATTTGAACGGCGCCGAAGCGTACCGCGCCTTCGATGCCGGCGATCGCTCCGATGCGCCATGGACGCCGCACATCATCGCGCTCGATCTGATGTACAACGCGCTTGACCGGCTGCTCATCAACAGTACGCAATGGAACTACACAGCGTCCAATCGCAACGACCTCGCGATCGGCGACGGATGGAACCAGGAAGACTTGAGCATCTTCTCACGCGACCACCAGACGAATCCCGCCGATATCAACAGCGGCGGACGCGCCCTGGCGGGCTTCGTGCGCCCGTATGCGAAGGCGACCCAAGGCACTCCGCGCACGATGAAGTTCGATCGCGTCGCCGGCACTTTCGAGTTCGTCTACGACTCCGATCCGTCGATCGCAGCGTCGACCGAGATTTTCGTCCCGCTTCTACAGTATCCGCGTGGATGCGTATTCGAAGTGTCCGGCGCCGACGGCGTACTCGATCTCGACAACCAACGATTGACGATCAAGGCCGAGCGCCGCGGCGAAGTCCGCGTCGTAATCCGTCGCAATCCGTGACCCCGCGCTCTAACTGGAGGTGTTCGCGATGACTACGGGAAGCTGCCTGTGCGGTGCGGTGGCCTTTGAGGCCAGCGATCCAATCGAGCTGCGCAACTGTCATTGCTCGCGATGCCGCAAGGCGCGCGGCGCAGCATACGCCGCCAATCTGTTCGTGCCGGCGCGAGCATTCCGATGGCTTCGCGGCGAAGATCTCGTCGTCAACTATCGGCTGCCGAACACGCTGAGATTTGGCAACTCGTTCTGCCGGACCTGTGGCAGTCCGATGCCGCGTGCGGTGCCCACGCGTGACGTCGTGCTGATTCCAGCAGGCGCTCTCGACGACGACCCGAAAGTGCGGACCAGCTCTCACATCTACGTAGCCTCGAAGGCTCCCTGGCACCAGATCACCGACAACGCGCCTCAGCATCCAGAGGGTCCACCGCCCCCGCAGTTAACCGCGAAGCGTTAGCTGTATTTCCGCTCCTGCCACCACGGAAAGTACGCGGGCATGTCCTCCGATATCCGGTCCGGAAATTTCGCCGGCCGCTTCTCCAGAAACGACGCAACCCCTTCTCGCACATCGGCGGACGCACCCCGCGCAAAAATTCCACGGCTGTCCACCTTGTGCGCTTCCATCGGATGATCGGCGCCCGCCATCCGCCATATCATCTGCCGGATGAGCGCCACCGAGACCGCCGACGTATTGTCCGCGATTTCGCGGGCGAGCGCGCGCGCCGCCGGAATAAGCTCGCCGGGTTTGTAGATTTTTCTGACTAGGCCGCCTTCGAGAGCTTCTTCGGCAGGAAAAACCCGTCCCGTGAGCGTCCATTCCAGCGCCTGCGAGACGCCCACGATCTTCGGCAAGAACCAGCTCGAGCACGCTTCCGGCACGATCCCGCGCCGCGCGAACACAAAGCCGAAGCGCGCATTCTCCGACGCGAGCCGCACGTCCATCGCCAATTGCATAGTGACGCCGACCCCCACCGCCGGGCCATTTACCGCCGCGATCACCGGCTTCAGACACTCGAAAATCCGCAGCGTCAAACGTCCCCCGCCGTCGCGAATCGCCTCGTTGCTCCAGTCCACGCTCCCGTCGGCTCGAATCGCCGAGCGCCGCTCCGGACGATCCTCCCGCGTCGAGTCGAACGTTCTCGGCCCCGCCGACAGGTCCGCGCCCGCGCAGAACGCGCGTCCAGCGCCCGTGACGATTATCGCGCGCACGTTGTCGTCCGCGTCGGCCTTGTCGAAGGCGTCGATCATCTCGTTCATCATGATCCCGGTGAATGCGTTCAGCTTCTCCGGCCGGTTGAGCGTGATCGTCGCGATATTTTCCGCGACCTCGTAAATGATCTGTTCGTATGCCATCAACTAATCTCCGTCCCGTAATCTCCGTCTCGCCGCGCTTCTACTTCACGAACAGCATCAGCGCTTCGTAAACCACCGCGGGCTTCTGCGAGCCCACCACCTGGATTTCAGTCTCCCGCGTGAGCATCGTACCCATCGGCCGCGGCTCGACTGCGAGCAGCCGCGAACGCGCATAGACTTTCGCGCCGGCCGGCACCGGCGAGATGAAGCGAAGCTTGTTCGCGCCGTAATTCACCACGTTGCGAAATCCGGTGATCGTCCAGTCCTCGGTCATCTTGAATGCCGGCAGCAGGCTCAGGGTCAGGAACCCATGCGCGACCGGTCCGCCGAACGGACTCTCTTTCTTGCATCGCTCGATGTCGATATGAATCCACTGATGGTCGCCGGTCACGTCGGCGAACTGATTGATCTTTTCCTGGGTGACGTGAATCGGCTCGCTCCACGGGCCGAACTCTTTGCCGATCTTCGCCTTCAGCGCCGCCACGTCGTCAAACTTGATCGCTTGCATAGTCGTCATCTCCCTGATTTTTCGATTACGAGCACACTGACAGGACCCTTGAGTCGTTTCTAGCCGACTAAGGTTTCATAATGCAACTGACAAAAATCCGACAACCGCAGTCGTTGCCGATGCGAGATCCTGGAATCTAACCGGGAAAAATTTCGCGGGATAATTACTCGGGGATAGTTACTGGACCAGGGTTTCCGGAATTTCGACCGGGCCGGGACACAGCGTGAAATGGTTGGGGCGGCGCGTCATCGTAAGCGAGAACCCCGGTGCGAACATCGAGCCGCCACGCTCCCAATTGGCGACTTCGGGAAACGCCGGGTCGGTGCCACGCACCGCAGGCATCGACGCGCATCGGCTTCGATTCAGCACATCGCTCGCCCGCGCGGCGGAGTCGGAAGTTGCATTTCCGTGAATCAACGATGACGAAAGCGCGGAAGTTCCGTCGGCACAGTTCAAGGACCCCGGACAATCGGCGGCGAACGCGTAACCCAACGCCACGAACACCGCCAACGTGAGCCAGAATCCCGACGACAAAATAATCTTGGTCACGTCCGTGCCTCCTGCGGATCGGAAGCGAGCATTTTTCATGCCCGAACCAACCGCAGGAGAAATCTGGACGACTTGCGCGCCAACTTCGGTAGAATTTACAACCGCCGGCGAAAAATTCGCGCTTTACTGATTCGCCACCTCCAACTCGATCCGATCCGCGTACTTCTTCAACGCCGCCGCGCGCAGCTTCGGAATATGTTGCGACGGGAACAGGCCGTCGGTCGCCTTGTAGTCGCGCAACACCTGCCGCGCGAGCGTGATTTTGTGAACCTCGGTCGGCCCGTCGGCGAGTCCCATGTGGAAGCTCTGGATCACCTGCTCGACGAACGGCATCTCGCCGGTCGCGCCGAGCGATCCGTGCAGGAACAGCGCGCGCGACGCCACGTCGTGAAAACTTTCGGCATCAGCGCCTTCACCGCCGCGATGTCCCTTCGCACTTTCAGGTAATCCTTGTACCGATCGATCTTCCACGCGGTGCGCAGCACCAGCAGGCGGAACTGCTCGATCTCCATCCACGAGTCCGCGATTTTTTCCTGCACCATCTGCTTGTCCGCCAGCCGCGATCCCTGCGTCGTGCGCGAGAGCACCCGCTCGCACATCATGTCGAACGCCTTGCGCACCTGCCCGATCGTGCGCATCGCATGATGAATCCGGCCGCCGCCCAGGCGCGTCTGCGCGACAACGAACGCGCCGCCCCGCGGTCCGAGCATATGGTCTTTCGGAACGTGCACGTCCGAATAGCGGATGTATGCGTGGCTGCCTTCCGCTTCATGCGTGCCGACTCCGATGTTGCGCAGGATTTCCACTCCCGCCGTTTCCTTTGGCACGATGAACATCGACATCCGCTCATATTCCTTCGCGTCCGGATCGGTCACCGCCATCACGATCAGGAACGACGCGAGATGTGCGTTCGAAGAAAACCATTTCTCGCCGTTGATCACCCAGTCGTCGCCGCGAAGCTCGGCCTTGGTCTTGAAGACTTTTGGATCGGCACCGCCTTGCGGCTCGGTCATCGAAAATGCCGAAACGATCTCGTTATCGAGCAGCGGCTGCAGAAACCGCTTCTTCTGGTCGGGCGTACCATAATGCGCCAGAATTTCGGCGTTGCCAGAGTCCGGCGCCTGGCATCCAAACACGATCGACGCGAATCGCGAGCGCCCGAGGATCTCGTTCATCAGCGCAAGCTTGACCTGCCCATAGCCCTGCCCGCCCAGTTCCGGGCCGAGATGACACGCCCAGAGTTTGCGCTTGCGCACCTCGGCCTGCAGCGGCCGCACCAGTTTGTTCCGCTTCGGATCGCGCACGTCGTACGGATGCCCGAGCACGTAGTCGAGCGGCTCGACTTCCTCGCGCACGAACTTATCGATCCAGTCGAGCTCCTTCTGGAATTCCGGCTCAGTTTCAAAATCCCAACTCATGATTGTTCCTCCGATTGGCGTGCTATCCGGCCGCCGCGCAGAACGGTTGGCTCAGACTCACGATCGGATTCTCGCCAATACTCGCCGTTTTTACCAGAGCGTCATTCGCGCACCACGACCAACTTGTCCGGCGGATCACAGAGCGCGGCCGGCGCGTCGTCCCATTCGACTACTCGATTGGTTACCTTCGCCGGCGCGATTTTCAGCGTTCTTGCCATTTCCAAAACTTCAGGCAGCACCGTTCTCGAATGGCCGCGGCCGGTCACGAAGGTCATGCCGGTGATGTACATGTCGAAAAGCGGCATCGGAGTCGCGTTGCCCGGATGGATTCCCACGCTGGTGCAGATGCCCGCGGGTTCGGTCGCGCGTATCGCGAGCACGAGACCTTCGTGCGTACCGCCCGCTTCGACGGTAATCGGATAGCGTACGCTCTTGCGCAGCGACGATGCGTTTTGAATCTTGGCGCCGAGTCGTTCGGCCAGCGCTGATCGAGGAGCGTCAGCGTCCAGGTAATCGACCTGTGCAGCGCCCGACGCAATCGCGAGCTGGATCGCATACAGCCCGATACTTCCGCCGCCAACAATAAGAACCCGAGCCCCCGGATTTTCCCGAAGCTGCGGGACGACGGTGCGCCACGCGTCGGCGACGTTGTCGGAGATGCTGGCGACGTCGCGCGGAACGAGCGCGCTCGGCAACGGGACCAGCATCGCGCTCGCAAATGGAACCTTCATCACATCGGCAAACGCGCCCCCGTAGTTACCGCCGAGCGCCCCGATACCGTACATCGCCGTGCCGCGAATCTTTTCGCAATTGCCGGTCAGACCGCGCCGGCATCGCGGACACTCGCCGCAGGTGATCTGAAATGATGGAACCACCATGTCGCCCGGCCTGAACCGGCCTGCTCCTTCGCTGACCTCGAGCACGCGGCCAACGCACTCGTGCCCGAGCGCAAAGTTCGCCCCGAACATGGGAGCCTTGCCACGTAGCAGCAGCACGTCGAGATCGCAGGTAGCGACAGCGATCCGACGAATCAGCGCCTGATTCGGGCCGTCGAGGACCGGCGCCACCGTCTCACGCCATTCGACTTTACCGGGGCCGGCAAAATTCAGTTCGCGCATAGGGGATCTCCTGATAATGACTTTGTCGGTCTCCTTTTTACTGCGTTGCCCGGTCCCAGACACCGATTGCGCGTGCACTATTGCTGCGCAAAAATGCACGCATGGATTGGGATGACCTTCGCTTCTTTCTCGCGGCAGTGCGCGGCGGAAGCCTGGCAGCGGCGGCAAATGAGCTCGGCGTGAATCACACCACCGTCGGACGTTGGCTCGACGCCCTGCAGCGCCACCTCGGCACCAAACTGCTTCAGCACACCCCCGACGGCCTCGCGTTAACGCTCGCGGGCGAATCGATCAAAGCGATGTGCGAGCGGATCGAGTCTGACACTATCGAGGTCGAGCGCCGCGCCGCCGGAAAGGATCGCGCGGCCGCCGGCCTGGTCCGAATCACGGCGACCGAGACCTTCGCGGCCCGATTCGTCATCCCCGCAATGCAGCAAATCCGCGGGCGTCATCCCGAGATCGAGATCGAGATGATTCCGGACTATCGGCGACTCGATGTCGTGCGCCGCCAGGCCGACATTGCACTCAGAAATCTCAAACCCGTCGAACCCGGCCTGATATGCCGGCGCATCGCAAGATTCGGCCTCGCTTTATACGCCTCGCCCAACTACCTGAAGCATCATTCTAAACCGCGCCGCGGCGAAGGGCTGTCCGGTCAGGAGCTTGTCGCGTGGGCTTACATGTGGCCGGCGAAGCACTCGCAATTTATGGGCGAGTCGACCGAGGGCGCGCGAATCGCGTTTCGCAGCAACAGCACGAACGCGCTCTTCTGGGCTGCCGTGTATGGTTTCGGAATTGCGTTCCTGCCCTGCTATCTCGCCGACAATGAGCCGCGACTGGTCAGAATCTGGCCTGAGGCACCTCCGACGATGCAGTCCCTTTGGTTGATTTATCATGAGGACCTGCGCCGTGCGGGCCGCATCATGGCCGTCGCGCAAGCGATTGCAGAGAAGTTTCGCCTCGAGAGACACCTCCTGCGAGGAGACGCTCCCGCCCGCCGCGCGTGATGCGATCAGCTAGTTCTTGGCAGTTTCCCGTAGCGCCTCGCCGTGGTCGGATCGAGCCGCGCCGCCTGATCTCTGAGCGGCTTCAACTGCGCGCGAAGGATGCGGATGAATGCGTCGCTGTTAGGATCGACCGGTGGGGGATTCCCGGCCAGTCCGCGCGCGATCCATTCGCTCACCGCGCGCTCATCGGCGGTCTCTGATTGTGCGCCCGCATGATGCGTCTGCGCACTGACCGAGCCCAGCCATACGAACGCGTCGCGCATCCGCGGGATCAACGTCGGTCCGCCGTGATCAGCGCCGCGGATGAGCCGGTACTCGTGCGCGATGTCGAGGTCCCACAGAATCCGATGCAGAAATTCAGTGCCGTCATGGGCGTTCAGGAAATCCCGGTCGCCAACCTCGAGATAGATCGCGAGTCCCGATTCCTTGATCGCGCCGGCATTGGCGCGTGCGAGGTTGCCAGGATTGTTTGCCTGGAAAACCGCGTCGCGATTCTCGCCGAGCAATTCAGGCGGTCCTCCGATCATATGATGCATCCGGTTGCGCGCGCCGATATCCGAATCGCGCAGCCCCGGCTCGAGCAGCGGCTGAATCGCCGCAACCGCGCCAAACCGATCCGGCCGCCGCAATGCAATCTTGAGACTGCCGTACCCGCCCATCGAGATACCCGTGATGAACGTCGATTCGCGCTCGCTTCGAACCTCAAATGTTGCGCGAAGGTGCGCGAGGAAATCCTCCGCGATGAAGCTCTCCCACCGCGCGTTGCCGTCGGGATGGTCGAGGTAGTAGCTCATCGGGCCAGTATCAGCGCTCGCCATGACCATCGGCGGCACGATGCCCTCACTCCACCACCGCTCGAATACCGGGCGGCAATCGACGAGCGTCCGATGGCTCCCACCGCCGCCGTACAGGAACAGGCAGAGCGGATACGGCCCTCCGTCCGCCGGAACAAGCGCCGCATACGGAACCTTCGCCGCCGCAAACCCCGCCGCCAGTTCTCCAATCTCAATGCGTGAAAGCGCCATCGCTCGCCTCCTTGCCGTCCAATCAATATCATCGTGAAAGCGACCAGTCGCTCGCTACTACCGCTCGTGAAACTCTCCATCATCGATCAATCACCAGTCCCCGCCGGATTCACGACCGCTGACGCGCTCCACAACACCATCGAGCTCGCCCGTCTCGCCGATCGGCGCGGCTACGAGCGCTACTGGATCGCCGAGCATCATGCGACCGGCGCATTCGCAAGCCCGGCGCCCGAAATCATGATCGCACGGGTGGCCGCCGAGACTTCGCATATCCGGGTCGGCTCGGGCGGCGTGATGCTGCCCCACTACAGCCCGATGAAAGTCGCGGAAACCTTTCGCGTGCTGCACGCTCTTTATCCCGGTCGAATCGATCTCGGGATCGGACGCGCACCCGGCGGCAGCCCGCTCGATTCCTTCGCGCTGCGCCGCGATCGCAGCACCACGCCCGGACCGCCGGCCGACGATTTTCCGCGCCAGCTCGTCGAGCTGCTCGCGTTCCTGCACAATGGCTTCCGACCCGATCACGCATTCAGCCGTATCGAGCTATCACCCGCGATGCCCGGTTCCCCCAACGTCTGGCTGCTCGGCTCGAGCATGTGGAGCGCGGCCGCCGCGGCGCAGCTCGGACTGCCGTACAGTTTCGCGCACTTCATCGATCCGACTCACACTCGCGCCGCGATCGAGTACTACCGCTCGCACTTCATCCCCTCCAATGAATTGAAGGCGCCGCTCGCGATCCTTGGAATCGGTGCGATCTGCGCCGACACCGATGCGGAAGCGGAGCGCATGGCCTCGAGCGTTCGACTGTTCGTACGCCACGCACGCCAGGGAAATCGCGGACCCATCCCGACACCCGAAGATGCGCTCGCGGAACTCGGCCCCGCGCCCGACGACATCGCGCTGCGCGAGACCGGCGAGTGGCCCCGCTCGATAATCGGCACACCCGCCCACGTCCACGACACGCTGGTCGACATCGCAAGCGTCCTCAACATCGACGAAGTGATGGTTGTAACCGTGGTCCACAACCACCAGGCCCGCCTCCACTCCCACGAACTCCTGGCCGACGCCTTCGCCCTCACCCCGATTGAAGAGCCTTGACCCAGCACGGATGGCGCGGCACGCTTGATGAGGTCGATACGATTTCTCTAATGCATACGAAGCTCACAGGAACGCGCTCCGCCTGGCGGCGCAGACTCGCGCTGGCAGCCGGCGTAATCTTGATGCTGGCGCAGTCGCTCGGCGCCGCACACTATCATCCGCTCGCGTTCGCTCCGCATCCTTCGATCGCGGCCGCCGCCGCGCCCGACAGCCTCTGCTCGCTATGCCTGCATCACCAGCACGCGCCCAGCGTCAGCGCGGCACCGTTCCCGCTCGCCGCGCCGCTCGACGCCAAACGCTTTGATCCAAAAGATTTCTGCTTCGCACTCGTACCGTCGTTCGACTCTCATCTCTTTGGCCGCGCTCCTCCCGCATCGGCCTAGTCTTCGCCGTTTCCGACATCTGATCTGAATGACTTGGCGCGAATGGCGATTGCCATTCGCCGGCTTCGCATCGCGCATCGCTTGCGACGCCGCGGCCGATGCTTTGGGAGGATTTTGAGGATGCGACCGATTGCGATTGCGATTGCATTGATGGCAATTTTGCTGACTATCACTATCTCTGTTGACGGCGTGCGGGAGGCCCGCGCCGCGGCCCCTTCGCCTCCCGTGCCACGGATTATCTCGGGCACCGTCAAGGACGCCCTGGGCCGCCCAATTCCCGGCGCAAATCTAACTCTCCAGACCCAGAAGGGCGCGGTCGTCGCGCGCATCAAAAGTGGATCCGACGGCACGTTTGCCTTCCATGACGTCGCTCCCGGCGCTTACGCCGTGCTTGCCGATGAGACGAGCTTCAAGCCCGCGACCAAAATCGTGATCGTAGCCGCGCGCGGCGCGCCGCCGGTTGCCCTCGTGATGCAAGCTTCGCGCGAGCTCAGCATGGCCGTCGTCGCCACCCGGCTCAATCAGGCCCGCAACGGCCTGTCACCGGAGACCGGCGGCAGCGTTTATCGCTTCAGCGAGAAGGCTATCGAGCAACTGCCCCAGGGCGCGAATACATCTCTCAACCAGGTGATCCTGCAGGCGCCGGGCGTCGCGCAGGATTCCTTCGGACAACTGCACGTGCGCGGCGATCACGCCAACATTCAATACCGAATAAACGGCGTCCAGCTCCCCGAAGGAATCACCGGTTTCGGACAAGTCTTAAGTCCCCGCTTTGCCCATTCGATCAGCTTGCTGACCGGTGTCCTGCCGGCTGAATTCGGACTTCGCACCGCGGGCATTATCGATATCAAGACCAAGGACGGCCTCCTCGACAACGTCGCCGACGTTGACTTCTACGGCGGACAACGCGGAACCACTCAGCCGAGCTTCGAGTACGGCGGCTCCAAGGGCAACTTCAGTTACTTCGTGACCGGGCAATACCTCGGCACCGATCGCGGCGTCGAGCCTCCCACGCCCGGCCCCACCGCGATTCACGACACCAGTAACCAGGGATCGGGATTCGGATACTTCTCGTATTTTCTAAACCCCACAACGCGCCTCAGTTTAATATCAGGCACCGCGATCAATCACTTTCAGATTCCCGCGAATCCCAATCAGCCGCAGGTCTTCTTGCTGGCCGGAGTGCCGGTGTATCCGTCGGCGAAAGTGCGCGAGAACCAATCCGAGCAGAACTATTTCAATGTGCTCGCGCTGCAAGGCGTGGTTGGATCGAACTTCGACTATCAGCTCGCGCCGTTCAGCCGCTATTCGACGGTCACCTTCAATCCCGATCACGTCGGCGACCTGATCTATAACGGCGCCGCGTCGCGGGTTTTCCGCAGCGACTGGGGCAACGGCTTTCAGCTCGACACCGCGTACCACGGGATTGCCGATCATACTTTTCGCCTCGGCGGATATTTCGACGCCGAACGCGCCGAGATCGACAATCACGAGGCGACGTTCCCAATAATGGGCGGAACGCCTCTGACGACTCCGATCAATATCGTCGACGACATAGCTCTGCAGACCTGGATCTACAGCGTCTATGTGCAGGACGAGTGGCAGATCGCCAAAAAGCTCAAATTCAACTATGGCGTCCGCTTCGACCTCTACGACGGCCTGGTGCGTGCGGACCAGGCAAGTCCTCGCGTCGCGCTGGAATACACTCCTTTCAAGGGCACCGTGTTACACGCCGGCTACGCGCGGCAAATGACGCCGCCACCGACCGAGCTTGTGTCCGCGGAGACGATTGCCAAATTCAGGAACACGACCGGTGCGCCCGCTTCCACCGGCAACGGGACTCCGACGGTCGAGCGCGACCATCTGTTCGACGTTGGAGCAACCCAGGAGGTCATACCCGGACTCAATGTGGGTATCGACTCCTACTACAAGAAGGCAGCCGACCTGATCGACGAAGGCCAGTTCGGGCCCGCGCTCATATTCGAGACCTTCAACTATCGGAAGGGCCGCGTTTATGGAGTCGAGTTCACCAGCTCATACACTCACGAGAACTTTTACGCGTACAACAACTTCGCCTACAGCGTCGCACAGGGTACTCAGGTCGAATCCGGCCAATTCAACTTCGCGCCGGACGAACTGAAGTTCATCAATAGCCATTACATTTTTCTTGATCACGATCAGACATTCACCGATTCCGCCGGCGCCGTTTACAGCTGGAAGGGCTACACCTTCAGCCTCGACGGTATCTACGGCAGCGGATTGAGGAGCGGCTTCGCCAACACCGGGAATCTGCCCTACTACATCCAGGTCGACGCGGGAATCACCAAGCGCTTCCCACTTGGCCGCGGTGGTGCGATTGAACTGCGCGGCGCGGTCGTAAATCTCAACGATCACATCTACGAAGTTCGCAACGGCTCCGGGATCGGCGTCTTCGCGGCGCAGTTCGGTCCGCGCCGCGCTCTCTACGGCGGCATCAAGTGGGAACTTCCTACTTTCAAAGCCTCCGCCGCGGGGTCCAGCTGATGGCTAGCGGCGCCCTTCTAAATTCATTCGCGCCGCCGCCAATTCGCGGCGGCGATGACGACTTCATCGCGCTGAGGACCGCGCCGTCGCGCACGTTCGCGGTGACCGTGCCGCTCGCGATGGTCACTCTGGTCGCGATGGTCTTCGGCACGAGATTCATCCCGTCGAGTCTGCCCCCGCCTCCGCATTACGACGTGGTCATCGCGACCATCGTCGAACCGCCCCCGCCACCGCCGGTGCCCGCGGGACTTCAGGGCGGCGCTGCCCCCGCGGCAAAACCGGCCGCCAAGCCGATCCATCACGCGCCCCGCGCCCGTCCGCATCTTCCGCCGCCCGCGCTCGCGACTTCTCCCTCGGGCGGGATCGCCGTGTCGGTTCCGCCCGCTCCTCCGAGCGTTCCAAAAGAGGATACCTCCGGCATCTCGGGTGGTACCGGCGTCGGCACCGGCGCCGGTGTGGGTACCGATAGCGCCGGCGCGCGCGCGATTTACGCCCCGCCGCCAAAGATCCCCGACGACCTGCGCGAAGACGCGATCCATGCCGAAGCGATGGCCCACTTCGTCGTCGCCCCCGACGGCACGGTAACCGTCACCCTTATCAAGCCGACCAGCAACCCTCGCCTGAATCAGGTGCTGCTAGCCGCGCTCTCGCAATGGCAGTTCTTCCCCGCGATGCGCTCCGGCGCGCCAGTCCCCTCCGAATTCGATCTCCGAATCCCAATCGTAGTCGAATGAGCGCAAACCGGCAGGCGACCGACGCGCTCCTACACCTCTCCCTTCGGAGACCTTTGCGTAACCAGTCGAGGCATCATCCCCTCTCCCGATGGGAGAGGATTGAAGGCGAGGGACCTTATCCAGCGCGCGTTTTCTGGCGCGCGATTCAAGATTCTGCTCTGCTCCGAAGCCGCGCTGAGGTTATGCAAACCTCTCCCTTCGGGAGAGGTCGTCGCGCCCACTCGACGGGTTAGGGCGCGCGCATCCACCTCGATGCCATCGCCTGCAGGGCTCCGCTCCTTTCCGTCGTCCTGAGCGAAAGCTGCTGGAGTCGAAGAGCCTGTCCTGAGCCCTGCCGAAGGAACCTCCGCGAAGCGATTTCCTTTTCTTTGATTTCGCCTGCGAGTCGCCGTCGCGCCAGTGTCCTCACCCCGCACCCAAGCTGGCCGAGGCGCATATCTCGCGTTACACTCCCTGACTCATCGGGGGCGCCATTGATCCCGCTCAGCTACAACTGCGCTTTGGGCTACGGGGTGCAGCTCAGGGTCAGAGCGTCATTGTTGTAGTTGTTCAGGATGTCTGCATCGTTGACCATCGCCTGCCCGGCCGTGGAGGAAGGCTTAATCTTGTAGGGGAGTCTGCCCGACTGCGCCGCAAGCAGACTATCCGCATTTGAGATTGTTGATGCGATTGGCCCTGGGTTGGAGTCGCCCGCAATACTCAATTTGGCTGCTATCAGTTGGTCTGCAAGGATCAGACTCGCATCGCCACCCGCCGGAGTGTGAAGAATTACTTCTAACTGTGACTGGGTGTAGCTTTCGCTCCCGAGTAGCAGCGATGTCACCGGCCAATCCGCAGGATTGTTCTTCCAGAAACCCTGAGTCAGCGGACACTTGTTGGCGATGGAGACTTGGAAGAAACAGGGACTCATCTTCTCGACCCGATCCGACTGCGTCACATAGAGGCAATTATCGGGTCCTACGGTTGTGTAATCGCCGCGTGATCCGCCGCTCGCCACTGCCGAAACTGCGTTGCCATTGTTTACGTCGATTCGCACCAGGGTCCCGTCGTGGCTGTTTACGAAGACATTGTTCGAAACGTCAATGCCCGAAAGCGTCGTGTTGTTTAGCGCCACTGCGATGCCGTCTGTGTCCTGATCGGTGCAGTCGGTTTGCAGAGCATCGCAGGCCATGAGCGGATGAGCAGTATCCACCACGAAACTTATCCCGGTAGTGAGGTCCAACCCAAAGACAAAGGTGGACCCGCAGATGGCGCCGTAAAATTTCGTCCCATCGGCAGTGAACGCGATTCCGTCAAAACATACGGCGTTAGTTAGTTCGGTTACGGACGGGCTTGCCGAGGTCGGATTTGATATGAGGAACAATCCCCCGGCGCCCCCATTGTCCAGATCCCCCGACCAGATATTCGTAGTGCCAGGCTGTCCAGCCAAACCCAACGGAAAGACAGGCAGGTTCACTATTGGGGTCGTGCTGAGCGTTGTGGGCTCGAATTGGTACATGGCCGAATCCCCGTTGCCATAGTACACACCGCCCTTCAGCGTGAGGCCCTCGAACAGGCCATTTGCCACTTCGGCATCGGGGGCTGACGCATCACCACCAGCAGCGGTGAATCTGTAGGTCGTACCCCCGCCGATGCAAGGGTCGTCGACAAAGAAGTGTGCTCCGTCAAAGAGCACACCTAGGGGACCTAAAGTCTCGGTAGTAAACGGGAGGTTGAGGCAGGTGGGAAACCCAGTGATGAAGTCGCTTGCCCCGGTGAACGGCGGAAGAACCGAGGTAAACGCAGCGGCTCGTGTGGCGAGCGTAAGCACAAATACGACGATCGCCATCTGCTGAACGCGCGTCACGCCAAGGTGCTGCCGATAATCCCCAAACCTTTTCTCTGCTCTAGTCATGGCTTTCCCCCCGACCTGGCTAGACGGATGCAATGCTCGGGTTTCTCGAGATCACGCCCCAGCATTCTCCGAGGTTTTCGTACGAATGGTTTAGACTGCCCCCAAAATCTCTTTCAGAAGCTGACTCATATCAATGCGTCATTCCTAGAGCAAACAATTGGACTTAGCTCAGTGTCCGATAGTTACCTTCGACGATGGCGAGCCTGGGGCATCCGGAGTTCCTTGCCGGCTTCGGTCTCGCCCGCTGGCAAAGAAGGACGCTCGGTTTTCGCGCGTCCTGTTTAATCAAATCGGGAAGTCCGAAACCTGCATAAGGTTTCGGTATCCTCTATTCTAGATCTACCCACTCTCTGACTCAGCTAGCCGAGGCGGATATCTCGCGCTACACTCGCTGACTCAGTCGGGGGCGCCATTGATCCCGCTCAGCTACAACGCGCGCAGCCTCGTGGTGCGATGGTCATCGTCGATCATGGCCGGCCTCGGCATCGCGCTGGTGGTGATGATTCTTTTTATCCTGTTCGGTTTCGTCGACGGGATGAGAAGGACGGTCCAGACTGCGGCCCAGCCTGGCAACTACATTCTTCTCTCCACCGGCGCGGAGGCTGAGCCAAACAGCGTCATTGCGAAACCGATGTACGAGCTGCTGCATGCGATGCCGCAATTCGCGACCGACCCCAGCGGCGCGCCGCTTATCTCGCCGGAAATTGTCGCGGCGCTCAACGTAAATCCCGGTCACGCAAAGACCATGTTCGTCTATCTGCGCGGAGTAAGGCCGATCGCCTACAACGTGCATCGGAACATGAAGCTGGAGTCGGGGCATTGGCCGGTTCCCGGCGCCGGAGAATGGGTAGTCGGGCGCAAGCTCGTCGCAAAGTTCCCCGCGCTCACGCCTCCTGCGAAATTCCATTTCGGACGGCGCAGTTGGAACATCGTCGGGAGTTTCTCCGACCATGACAGCGCGCGCGAATCGGAGATATGGGCTGACGTTGACGATCTCTTCACTGACTATCGCCGCACGACCGGAAACGCGATCGCGAATGTGCTGCACGTCGTGATCAAGCCCGGAGAGCTGTCGTCGCTGGAGGAGACTCTGAAAAAAGATCCGCGCCTGCCGCTTCACGCCGAATCGGAGACGCAATTTTACTCGGAGCAGAATAAAATCGCCGATCAGTTCCAGTCCTACGGATTGATCCTGGCCGCAATCCTCTCGATCGGCGCGGTCTTCGGCGGGATGAACACGATGTACGCGGCGGTCGCCCGTCGCAGCCGGGAAATCGGCGTGTTGCGCGCGCTCGGATTCGGACCGGGCAACGTGCTCGTGAGCTTCGTCGCGGAGAGCGCGATGCTCGGTTTGGCGGGCGCGATTGTCGGCGAAGTCGCAGGCATGCTGGTCGCCGACATTACCGGCCTCAACAGCAACCTGATGAACGTCGGGCTGCTGATATTTTCGTTTCACCTTGGAATACGAGCGGTCGCGGCCGGTCTCATCGCCGGCGTTCTGATCGGCGTGATTGGCGGATTTCTTCCCGCGTGGCGCGCCTCGGCGATCGGCATCAACGCCGTATTACGCGAGGCGTGAGCCGTGACCTGAAAAATGAAACAGATCCTCGCGAAGTATGAGCGATGAAACTTGTATTGCTGATATTCCGCAATCTGCGCCGCCGGATGCTGCGCACGACGCTGAGCGTGCTGACTCTATTTGTCGCCGCCTTTCTGTTGACTGTGCTGATCGCGGTGCCGGTCTCGCTCAACCGGATCCTCGACGAGGTATCCACGGGCCTCCGCGTGATCGTCAGCGCCCCGAATGCGTACATGTTGCCGATCTGGTATCGCGACGCGATCGCGAAGATGCCGGGGGTCGCGGCCACCACTGCCGAGCGCCAGTGGGGCGGACTCTATCAGAACGATCGCCAGCCGATCGTCTCGTTCGGTATCGACCCCGATGTGCAAGAGGTCTATCCCGAAAGTTCTCTCACGCCCGATCAGGTCAAGGAGTTTCTTCGCGAACGGCGTTCCGCGCTGGTCGGCAGGATGCTCATGGAAAAATACCACTGGCATATCGGTCAGTGGATTACGCTCAAAAACGGCGACAGCAAGCTCACGCTGCAATTTCTGATAATCGCGGAACTGAAGGCGCGGCTGAGCCAGAACAGCTTCATCTTTCGGCGCGACTATTTCGATCAAGCGGTGAAGCAGACCTATGGCGTCGATATCACCGATGCCGCGTCGTTCATCGCGGTCCGGATCGCGCACGTGAATGAAATCCCGCAGGTGATCGAGGAGATCGACGGCCGGTTCCGCAACTCCGAGTACGAGACCAGCACGATCACGGAGAGCGATTCGATCGCAAATGGCGTCTCCGCGATCGCGGATCTCAGCACGATAATCCTGAGCCTCTGCGCCGTGGTGGTCATCACGGTGCTGCTGGTGGCGGCAAACTCGATGGCGATAAACGTGCGCGAGCGAATCTCCGAAGTCGCGGTTATCCGCGCACTCGGCTTCGAGCCCGTCCACGTCGCGACGATGCTCTTCGCGGAGGCCGCCGCGATGGGCCTCATCGGCGGCGCAGCAGGCGCCGGCTTGGCATGGGCGCTATTCGGGCGCGGCGTCACGATGGGCGCGGTGATCGGCGGACTGGGTTACATGCAGGTGACGCCCGACCTGGCGTTCGCCGGGCTCTTCGCGATCGTCACGGTAAGCCTGCTAAGCGCGATCGTACCGGTGATGCAGGCCGTCAAGATCAGCCCCGCCCTCGCCTTCCGCAAAATCGTCTAGGTACCCGCGACCTCGCAACGTGCTCGACTTACGCATCCATCGTTCCGGCCCTTAAGCGAAGCATGAGGGAGGAGCGCCTATGGCGATCGACGAAAACAAACTTCAGGAACTACTCGGACGCATGCTCGGCGACGTCGGCGCCGCGATGGGTGCTGCGCTGGTACTGCTTGGCGATAAGTTCGGACTCTACAAAGCGCTGGCCGCCGCAGGTCCTCTGACCGCGGCCGAACTGGCCTCGCGCACCGGCACCGTCGAGCGATACGTCCGCGAGTGGAGCGCCGCTCAAGCGGCCGCCGGATATATCAACTACGATCCCGCAACTCGACGATTCTCGATGTCGCCGGAGCAAGCCCTCGTCCTCGCCGACGAAGGCGGCCCCGCCTTCTTTCCCGGCATGTTCGAGATTGTCGCCGCCACCATCCGCGATGAGCCCAAGGTCGCCAACGCGTTTCGCAACGGCGGCGGCGTCGGATGGCACGAGCACGACCCATGTCTGTTCCGCGGCACCGAGCGCTTCTTTCGCCCCGGCTACTCGATGCATCTGGTTTCGGAATGGATACCCGCTCTCGAAGGCGTGGAAGAAAAACTCAAACGCGGCGCGCGCGTCGCGGATGTCGGATGCGGCCACGGTGCATCGGTGATCCTGATGGCGAAGGCATATCCGAAATCCGAGTTCTTTGGTTTCGACTATCACGAGCCGTCAATCGTCCGCGCCCGCGAATCGGCGCGTGAGGCCGGCGTCGCCGATCGCGCCCACTTCGAGCGCGCATCGGCGAAGGACTATCCGGGAACTTACGACCTCGTCGCGTTCTTCGACTGTCTGCATGACATGGGCGATCCGGTCGGCGCCGCATCGCACGTGAAGGCGACGCTCAAAGCGGGTGGAACCTGGATGGTTGTCGAGCCGTTCGCTGGCGACCGAATCGAGGAAAACTTCAACCCGATTGGACGTACGTTCTACGCCGCATCGACGATGATCTGCGTGCCCGCATCGCTGGCCCAGGAAGTCGCGCTGGGACTTGGCAACTCGGCGGGCGAGAAGCGGCTGCGCGAAGTGCTCACGGCCGGAGGATTTTCCCGCGTCCGCCGCGCAACCGCGACGCCGTTTAACCTCGTGCTGGAAGCGCGACCCTAGACGACGGACTCCGCACTCAGTACGAGACGAATCCGCCGTTCTCGATCAGCTTCACCGGAACACCTTCGACATCCTTGGGCGCCGCAGCTTGAGCCTCTGGAGTCAGCTTCGTTAGATAAACCTCAATCGCGGGTTGGCCCGGCTCATCGCCGATGCCAATCGCCGTGCCGACTGCGCCCGGTATACTCGTGAGCTGGTCTTCGTGCCCATCGCGAACCGCCTTCGCGGAATCCACGTCCTCATTCGTCATGCCGATACTTCCGGCCAGGACATCTGCGTTCACGCTGTCCGATGCCACCGAAGGCGTGCAACTACCCACCATCGAAACGTTCAGCGCACTCAGCACCGTGGAAATCGGGTTGGCTATCGTGACGGTTCCGTCAGTCGAGCCCGCAAAGAGCAGCGCCACCGCCTGAGGGCAACTGCCCTGGGTTAGGATTAGCGATCCTGAGTCGCCGGGTCCGCCGAACGTAGGGGTGGCAGGGCTGCCGGTTACAAGAATCTGGTTGATGAACTTGGCCAATTTCGGCTTTTTGACTTCGGAATAGTTTACCGTGATGTTGGCGTCGAGCCCCGCAATCTTTCCGGTCGTAACGCAAGTCGTACGGCCCATTTTCTGAACAGGCAGCGCGAGCGTCGGCGTCGCCACCGATCCTGCGATATCCCCGATAAAGAGGATTTGAGGGCTCACCATTCCTGGCTCAACGGCGCCAAGGGCGGCGTCGACGGTGTTATTGCCACCTGCGAAATTGATTTTGACCTTGCTGTTGAAGGTCGCAACCGCATTGCTCGGCGACTTGATGCATGTTACGTCCACAAGGCCGGGCTGCACGATCCGGTCGCCGGGTTTAGCTGCATTTTCGTCCGCGAGCACGTGATTATTGCTGAGGATGTATTGATTGAGGCTTGAGTCCTGCACCATCGATCCCAGCGTCCCGCTGGTGCAACCCAGCAGCTTTCCGGCCTTGGACCTGAAGAACGAGTGGATATTTCCGCCCGAAATGCCGAGCGGAATCGGACGCGCCAACGCCGTTTGTTGAGGTGGCGGTACGGTTTCGCAGGTTGAGATGGCGGACGCGTTTTGTGGCGTCGACGCAACACCGATCGCAAGCATGCACGCAACCAACGTTGCTGCCTTCCTCTTATAACTCATAGTTATCCCCCACTCTTCCTGCATCTTTCCCCTCCCTAAAATTGAAGTCCGCACTTGATTGCGCGTTACCAGCAAGGTTTACACCAAAGATAGGTGTCTTACTATCTATAACGCTCTGCGGCACGCTAACCGCGCGTTAACACCCGCCGAGCGACCACAACGCCAAGCGCGGATCGCAGGCCTCGGAGCCGGTTCACCCTCGGGATTTGGTGGCGCGATGCCGCGCGATCGGGCTCCGCACTCAGTACGCTACGAAGCCGCCGTTCTCGATCAGTTTTACCGGAACGCCTTCGACATCCTTGGGCGCGGCAGCTTGCGCCTCAGGAGTCGCCTTTTTTATATAAACTTCGATCGACGCCTGCCCCGGTTGATCGCCGATTCCAATCGCCGTGCCGACGGCGCCCGGGATACTCATGAGCTGGTCTTCGTGCCGGTCGCGAACCGCCTTCGCGGAATCCACGACCTCTTTCGACATCCCGATATTGCCGGCCTCGTCAGAAGCTCGCGGCGCGGCCGTCGCGGCAGTGCATCCCCCAACCATTGTGACCTTCAACTTGGTCAGCACATCGGAAATCGGATTGGCGATCGTCTGCGACTGGTCAGATGTTCCGGCGAACAGCAGTCCAACTGCTTGCGGGCAACTATCCTGGGTTACGATGAGCGATCCGGAGTCGCCGGGCCCACCGAAATCCTGGACCGCAATCACGATTTGATCTACGAACTTGGCGGTTTTTCCCCCGGGGTAACCAACCTTTCCTTTCATCGCCACCGCCGTGATAGTTCCAGCCGTAAGGCAAGTATTACTGCCCATCTTCTGCACCGCCAATCCCGGGGAAGCGGTAACAGTCGTCGCTGCTATCGGCCCGATATTCAGGATTTCCGAGTTCACGTCTCCCGAAATTACTTGCGCGATCGCCGCGTCGACGGTGTTTTTGCCGCCGAAATTGATGGGCACCGCCTTGGAGAACTTTGCAACCGCGTCATCCTTGAATTTCTGGCAGCCTTCGTCCGCCAAGCCGGGCTGCACGATGAGTTGTCCGGGCGTGGCCTTGTTAACGTCCGCGAGCACGTGATTGTTGCTCAAGACGAACGCAGTGCCGCCTGTATTCTGCACCTCCGATCCGAGCGTCCCGCTGGTGCAAATCCGATGGTTATTGAAGAAGGCGTGGATATTTCCGCCCGAAACGCCGAGATCGATTGGCCGAGCCTGAAAGAGAGTCTGACTGCAGTTGACGAGCGGACCGGCCGCCATCGCTGCGCTCCCGATTCCGATCGCCAAAATAAAAGCCGCCAACGCCGCCGCTGTCCCCCGGTACTTCATTGATGTCCTCCCCTCCACAAAAAAAATCGAAACGAAAATTCCGCTACATCATGTCAGTATTTTGGCCGCCAGTTAAGCTCCAATTTTTCGCGACGCCGCTCGCGCGAAACAGCCCGGCTATGATCCGGATGCGCCACCCATCAAGCAACCGGATCCTCCTCCTTCTGTCGTCCTCCTTTCTGTCGTCCTGAGCGAAGTCGAAGGGGCTTCCCGCCAAGCGATTTCCTGATTCGCCTCTCCCCCCGGGAGAGGCCGACGCTGCGTCGGGTGAGGGCGCGCGCATTCAGCTCGATGCCGTCGCGCCCTCACGTTCCGCCAGCGCGCATCAGGGATGCAATCAAACGCGTCGCGGATTAGTCTTTTCGCCGATCGCGCGAACAGGGGGAACCAGACCATTGGCGACGACGATTCTATGGATACACGCGGCGGCGGGCGCAGTGTGGATCGGCGCATGCGCATGCTTCGTCATCGCGGGATTCGCACCCGAGCCGGGAAGCGCCGAGCAGCGTCACTTCGCCGTCAACGCGGCTCCCCAGATCGATCTCCTCGCGATGGCTGCCGCAGCGCTGCTGTTCCTGGCCGGGCTGATCAATTTCGTGGAAGCCGGAATTTCGCGGCAATTCACCTTTTCGATCACGTTCATCACCGTACTCACGATCAAGATCGCACTCTTCATCGCGATGATCGCCGTGATGCGCTACTCGATCAGAATCGGCGTGACCTTCAGAGCTGTGATCGAACGCGGACGGAGCGATGCGCTCGCGGGCCTTCTTGATCGGACAGTGAAGGCGCACGCCGCAGTCGTCGCGATGGGCAGTATCGCACTGCTGCTCGGATTATGGTTGACGGGAAGTTGAACCAATTTCTTGCCGCTCTCGCCTTTGATTTGGTTCCCCACGCGCCGGGGGCGATTCCACCAGGGGAAGGGGTTAGGGGTTAGGTAGATGCCAGCACTACCACCAAAAATCAAAATCGGCGCATTCTCCGTCGCGTTCCTCGCCGATGGCCTATGGCGCAACGACGGCGGATGCATGTTCGGCGTGGTCCCGCGCGAACTCTGGAAACGCAACCATCCGCCCGACGAGCGCAATCGTATCCGCCTCAACTTGACCTGTCCGCTCATTATGAAAGGCACCGACGCGATCCTGGTCGACACCGGAATCGGCAACCGCCTGAGCGACGTCGAGCGACAGATCTTCGATCACGGCGACGGATGGCTCCCCTCGCACATCCGCGCGCTCGGGATGGAACCCAACGACATCACAGCCGTGATCGTTTCGCATCTGCATTTCGATCACTGCGGAGGAATCGTGCGCCGGCGAGATTCAGGGGTGCTCGAGCCCGCGTTTCCGCGCGCGCGGATTTTTGTGCAGCGCGGCGAACTCGAGATCGCCGAGAATCCGCGCAACGAGCGCCTGCACGCCGCCTATCGCCACTGCCGCGAAATCCTGGCGCCGGTGCGCACGATGCTCGAAGCAATCGACGGCGACACCGACATCGTTCCGGGCGTGCGCGCCGTGGTAACCGGCGGCCATACTCGCGATCATCAGGCGGCAATTGTGAGCGACGGCGGCGAATGCTTCATGCACATGGCCGATATCATCCCAACCCGTTCGCATCTGCGCGGTCCATGGAACCAGGCCTACGATCTCGACGCACTCCGCACGATGGAACAGAAAGCGCACTACCTTGGACTCGCGGAAAAGAACGCGTGGTGGCTGTCGTTCGCCCACGACGACGCGGTCTTCGCAGCGCGCGTCAAAAACGATCGCGGCCGCATCGTCCTCGGCGAAGCAGTCCCCGTCTCCGACCACCTTTTCCAATTTTCCTAATTTTCCCAATTTTCCTAAAATTCTAGTGGCACGGGCGTCCCTGCCCGTGGGTGATGCGCGAGCTTCCAGCTCGTGCCACCACTCAGTGCCCAAACTCAATCAAAGAAACCCCCTGCAAGGTTTCGCGCACTCCCCACACCCAAAACCACCGCGAAATGCCGCCACTGGCCGCTTCGCTCCGTGTAGACACTGGGTGCAGGGGTCACCCCTGCCGCCAGCCGCGCAGGCGAGACTAGGATTCCGAAGATTCGCTTTCGATGCGCTTTTTCGGATGCTTGCTTGTTGCACCTGCCCGGCTCCGATATACTCGGATGCAGAATGGGCTATAAAAGTCGCACGGCCCGAACGCTTCCCGCTCCCTCTGGCAGTCTAACTGCTCAATACAACTTACCCCGAAACACTTTTACCCGAAGGAGATAGCCGATGGCGGATCTCAACCACTTCGAGCGAGTGATCAAGGAAGACCGCGCCGCGCGCGAGTCGAAACAATGGCGCGGCACGCTGCTCGAATACCTCGAGCTGGTCAAGGCCGACCCGATCATGACCAAGCTCTCGCACGCGCGCATCTACGATCTGATCATCTCGTCGGGCTTGCATCCGCTGTCCGACACCGATGATCCCCGTACCAAGCGGCTCTACAAGGACGAGCCGATCAAGGTCTTCAACTTCTTCGCCGAGGAATTTTTCGGAATCGAGCGCACTATCGCGCAGATAGTCCGCTACTTCCATTCCGCCTCGCTCAAGGGCGAAGAGAGCCGTCAGGTTCTGTACCTGATGGGACCGGTCGGATCGGGCAAGAGCTCGCTGGTCGAGCGCATCCAGCGCGGCCTCGAGCAGGTCGGCCTGATTTACGCGATCGAAGGATGCCCGATGAACGAGGAGCCGCTGCATCTCGTCCCGCGCCATCTGCGCCGCGAGTTCGAGAAGATGCTCGGCGTGCACATCGAGGGCGATCTCTGCCCGGTATGCCGCTATCGCCTGAAATCCGAGTTCAACAACCGTTACGAGGAATTCCCGATCTCCGCGCGCGCCTTCTCCAAGCGCAACCGGGTCGGTGTCGGCGTGGTTCCGCCGGTCGATCCGAATAACCAGGACACCTCGGTTCTGATCGGATCGGAAGACATCTCGAAACTCGATCAGTATTCGGAAGGCGACCCCCGCGTGCTCGAGCTTAACGGCGCGCTCAACGTCGGCAACCGCGGGATCGTCGAGTTCATCGAAGTCTTCAAGAACGAGACCGAGTACCTGCACGCGATGATCACGGCGACCCAGGAAAAAGTCATTCCGGCGCCGGGGCGGCATGGGATGGTCTACGTCGATACCTGCATCGTCGCGCATTCGAACGAAGCGGAATGGCAGAAGTTCAAAGCCGATCACACCAACGAGGCGATCCTCGATCGTATCGTCGTGGTCAAGGTGCCCTACAACCTGCGCCTGTCGGAAGAAGTGAAGATCTATCAGAAGATCATCAGGAACTCCGACTTCCGCGCGCACGTGGCGCCGCACACGCTCGAGCTCGCCTCGATGTACGCGATCCTGTCGCGGCTCGAGCCGACCTCAAAATGCGATCTGATGACCAAGCTGCGGCTCTACAACGGCGAGGAAGTCGTCGAGAAGGGACGCACCAAGAAGATCGACGTGCAGGAACTGAAAGAGGACACCAAGCGCGAAGGGATGTCGGGAATCTCGACCCGCTTCATCATGAAGGCGCTCGACAATGCGCTCTCCGACAACGTCACCGGCAACTGCATCAATCCGATCAACGTGCGCGAGGCGCTCATCTCGATGACCAAGGAGGGCGACCTGCCCGACGATACCCGCAAGCAGTACCTCGAGTTCCTGCAGGACACGCTGCACAAGGAATATCTCGACCTGCTCGAAAAAGAGATCACCCGCGCGTTCGTTTACTCCTACCAGGAGCAGGCGGAATCGCTGTTCCAGAACTACCTCGATCACGCCGAGGCCTACGTCAATAAGACCCGCGTCCGCGACCGGAATACCAATGAGGAACTGTCGCCGGACGAAGGGTTCCTGAAGTCGATCGAAGAGCAGATCGCGATAATCGGCTCGGCCGCCGACGGATTCCGCCAGGAAGTGATCGCGTACCTGTGGGCCACTTCGCGGCGCAACGAGAAGATCAGCTACAAGAGCTACGAGCCGCTCAAGGAAGCGATCGAGAAAAAGCTGATGACCTCGGTCCGCGACATCTCACGCATCATCACCAAGGCCCGCACCCGCGACGAGGAGCAAGGCGAAAAGTACAGCTCGATGGTAAAAAACCTGCTGGAAAACGGCTACTGCGAATCCTGCGTAGACGTAGTCCTGAAGTACGCAGCCAACAATTTGTGGAAGGATTAAGCAAATAACGCCGAGGAACAAGCAAACGACCAATCTGACTGAGCCGAGTCTGGTCTTTGTGTCATTCCGAGCGAAGCAAGGAAACCCGGATGACCACGCGAAGAACATCGACCCTCCAAGACCCAAGGCGAAGCGAGGACATCGTGCCTTTCCTCAATTCCGTGCCTGATCGTTGTGTCATTCCGAGCGAAGCAAGGAAACCCGGATGACCACGCGAAGAACATCGAGCCCCAAGTCCTACTTCGTCTACATCATGAGCAGCATCTCGCGAACGCTCTACGTTGGCGTGACCAACGATCTCGAACGCCGCGTGTACGAACACAAAAGCGGCACCCTCGACGGATTCACAAAACGCTACGGCATCGACCGTTTAGTCTATTTCCAGGAGACAAACGACATCGGCGCAGCGATTGAAGCCGAGAAACATATTAAGTCCCTAACGCGGTCAAAAAAGATTGCACTGATTGAACAAGAAAACCCCTCGTGGCAGGACTTGAGTGCTGTGTCGAGCGAAGACCGGGTTTCTTCGCTTCGCTCAGAATGACACAAGGACGCAGAGCAGACCCACAAAGAACCAGAATGAAAGTTCGATCCACAGGGTTGATGTTTTATGTTCTTCCGAGTGGAGTCTGTTTTTTGTGTCATTCTGAGCGCAGCGAAGAAACCCGGAGCCGCGCCCAAGGCAATCACAGTGCGTTGAGTTCCGCGACGCAAACAGCCCCTGTGATGCAACTATGAGCGGCGACACAATCTTCCGCGAGTACCGGATTTCCGACGCCGAGCGCTCCGATCGCTCAGCCGGCGACCGGCTGCGCCATCGCCAGAAAGTCCGCGAATCGATCCGCGAAAATATCGCCGACATAATCGCCGAAGAATCGATCATCGGCAAAGATAAAGATCGCGTCATCAAGGTTCCGCTCCGCGGAATCAAGGAATACCGCTTCGTCTACGGCGACAACGCCCCCGGCGCATCGCAGGGCGACGGCGAGACCCGCCCCGGCCAGGTCGTCGGCAAGACCGGCAAGGACGGCCTCGGCAAGGGCGACGAACATGCCGGCGATCGTCCCGGCGTCGACTACTACGAGACCGACGTCACCCTCGAGGAGCTGATCGAGATCATGTTCGAGGATCTCGAGCTGCCCAACCTCGAACGCCGCGCGCTGCGCGAAATCCAGTCCGAATACTCGTCGCGGCGCAAAGGCTACCGCAAGGTCGGCATCCGCATCCGGCTCGACAAGCGGCGCACCGCCAAGCAGCGCGTGATGCGGATGCTCGCGTCGGACAAACGCAACGATGCGGCCGCGCGCGCCCTGGCCGAGTCGAAGGCCGACCGCGAAATCGGCGCCGACGCCGACGTTGAAGGCGCGCTGGATGAAATCGCGCTCGAAGAAGGCACTCTCGACCAAGGCACACCCGATGAGGAAGCGCTCGCTCCCGCAACCGTCGCCGCGTTCCAGCGCGTCAAGCGGCGCTTCCCGTTCCATCAGGATGACTTGCGCTACAAGCACGTCGAAGTCGACACCAAGGAAGAGTCCAACGCCGCGGTCATTTGCATCATGGATACCTCGGGCTCGATGGACACGATGAAGAAGTATCTCGCGCGCAGCTTCTTCTTTCTCCTCTACCAGTTCATCTCGACCCGCTACCGCAACGTCGAAATCGTTTTCATCGCGCATCACACGGAGGCCAGCGAGGTCACCGAGGAAGAGTTCTTCCACAAGGGTGAATCGGGCGGCACTTTCATTTCATCGGGATACGCGAAGGCGCTGGAGATCATCGCCGCGCGCTACCATCCGTCCTTGTGGAACGTGTACGCGTTCCACTGCTCCGACGGCGACAACTTCGACTCCGACAATCCCGCCGCGCTCAAAGACGCGGAGGAACTCGCCACCATCTGCAACCTGTTCGGCTACGGCGAAATCAAACCGCTCGGCTCGCGCTACTATGAATCTTCGATGCTCAACGTGTTCCGCCGAATCCAGGCGCCCAACTTCCACACCGTGCTGATCGAACGCAAAGAGGACATCTGGCCGTCGTTCAAGGCGTTCCTGGCCAAGGACCGGGTAAAGGAATCATGAGCTCGGGCGAAGGAATCGCAAACGCGGCAAGCGTCGGCAAGGTGGCCAAAATCGCCCCCTACGAGCTAAAAGACCTCGTCGAGTGGGACGAAAAAATTCGCGAGAAGGTGGCCGAGTTCGGGCTCGACTGTTACCCGCAGGAATTCGAGATTTGCGATCACTCCGGGATGCTCGGGTACATGGCGTACTCCGGGATGCCCTCGCACTATCCGCATTGGTCGTACGGCAAGTCGTACGAAAAGCTGAAGACGCTCTACGATCACGGGGTCAGCGGCTTGCCCTACGAGATGGTGATCAATTCGAATCCGGCGATCGCGTACCTGATGCGCGACAACACGATGCTCCTGCAGATCCTGACGATCGCGCACGTCTACGGGCACAACGATTTCTTCAAGAACAATTTTACCTACAAATCGTCGACCCGCGCCGAACACACGATCGAGATCTTCAAGGCGCATGCGCTCCGGGTCCGCCGCTACGTCGAGGATCCTTCGATCGGGGTCGAGAAGGTGGAGCGAATTCTCGACGCGGCGCATGCGCTGTCGTGGCAGTGCCGGCGCAATTTCGCGATCAAGAAACTGAGCCCGCGCGAGCAACTGGATCGCGCCGAGACCGCCGCGCAGGGACAGCCCGATCCATTTCAGAAGATCCATGCGCGCAAGGAAATCGAAGTTCCCGATTTCCACAAAGTTCCGCTCGAGCCCGACGAAGATCTGCTGCTCTTTATCCGCGATCACAATCCGTTTCTTGCCGATTGGGAAAAAGATCTGCTGACTATCGCGGACGAAGAAGCGAAGTACTTCGTCTCGATGGCGGAAACCAAGATCATGAACGAGGGATGGGCCAGCTACTGGCACAAGCGGATTCTGGAATCGCTCGATCTCGACCAGGGACTGCATCTCGAATTCATCGTGCGTCACAACCAGGTCGTGCGGCCGATTCCGGGCCAAATCAACCCGTACCATCTCGGACTCAAAATTTGGGAAGACATTTACCGGCGCTACACGGAACCCACCGCCGAGGAAATAAAGCGCGACGGGTCGCCGGTGAAGACCGGCACCGAGAAGATTTTCGAGGCCCGCGAAGTCGAGCGCGACGCATCGTTCCTGCGCCGCTATCTGACCGAAGACCTGATGCGCGAGATGGACATCTTCGAGTACGAAGCGCGCGGCGAGGAACTGGTGGTGAGCAAAGTCGCCGACGACGACGGATGGCGCGAAGTCAAGGAAACGCTGATCAAGAACGTCGGCACCAACTCGATTCCAGTGCTCAAGGTCGAGGATGCCGACTTCGGCCAGAATCGCACCCTTTATGTGAAGCATCAGCACGACGCCCGCGACCTTCATCTGGAATACGCGGAAAAGAGCCTCGCGTATCTGCAACGATTGTGGGGCCATGAGGTCGTGCTCGAGACCGTGCTCGACGGCAAGCGCTCGCTGCTATGCAGCAACGACCGCGGCTTCTCGGTCCGCGCGCTCAAGTAACCTTTCCGTTCAATCTTTCCGCTCAGGCGCCTGCCCACATATCGAATTTCGTCCCCCAAAAGAGGTATCGGCGAGGCGCCGGAATTGGCTCGCGGCACGTTGCTTTAGATTTGGGGGTCGGATAATTTCAGCACGGACGATGCGGTTCGGGTCGGCTGTAAGGAGGCGCGGATGATGGAGTGGCCGAAGTGCCAGAAATGCAATAATGGTACGCTGATTCCTCTTTCGGATTATGGACAGGAAGGCGCTTCGGTTCTTTTCAAGGCGTGGGTCTGCACGAATCCCGATTGCGGCTTCTCGTTGCGCGTCGATAAGGGCGAAGTGACCTACGGCAGGCGAATCGAGACGAAGCACTAATTAAAGTTTCGTTGCGTTTTGGGGCGATCCCTTGGGGATCGCCTTTTTTTTGTGCATGGTTTGGGTGAAACCTTTGATCAAGCCGAACGTCAGTAGACCATGGCAGGCAGAATCGGTACATCGCAGCGGCTGATTTCAGCCGGGTTGATCGCGGCAGCCGGATTGTTTTCCGGATGCATGTCGTACGGCGAGACCGCGGTCTATCAAATTTACAAAACGAATGCGGACCGATGCGCGCAGAACGAGGCTGACGCGTGCGTCGCGCTGCTGCAGACAAAGTGCGAGGCGCCGGTCCGCATGTGCACCAGCTACGTCCCGGATTTTCAGGCGGAGGCGAGCCGGGCACTGACTAAAAGATGTCAGGCCAGCGACGAGGCTTCATGCCAGGCGCTCGCGACGATTGCGTGCGACAACGGCGACTCCGCGGTCTGCGAGCGTCTGAGCTCGCGGTATGCCGAACTGTATTCATCCTGCAAACAGGGCAACCCGGCCGATTGCGATTCAATTTCGGTGTTGCCTTGGCCGAAGACTGAAACCGATTCGGCCGAGAGCACCTGCCAACGCGGCGATGCGGTCGGGTGCCGCGTTGCCAACTCGAGCGGGAGCGCGCTCAACCTGAACGTCAACAAGGACACGCAGTTCCCGTTGTTCTAGGCGGATCTCAGCTCGACGCGTCCGCGTAAGAAAACTTCGTCTTGATTTCCTTTTGCGGCACCGGCGCCCCGTCGAGCTCGGCGTACGGATAAATCAGGTAGTTGAGCGGCGCGCCATTCTGCGGAGGCTTCATCACGATATCGCGGCCCATCGTGAATGCGACGCGGTCCGCATCGAGATGCCCGAAATAATAGTCGTGCCGGCCTCGGATGCTTCCACGCCTCGGAGGCATCGACGGGCACCCACACTCCGCCCGCGTAGAACTCCGCCCAGCAGTGATATCCCGGAATGTCGCCCGACTTTGCCGCGCCCAATGGAAAGCCAATCGTGAATCGCGCCGGAATTCCGCGCGCGCGCACGAGCGCGATAAACAGCGAATGGAAATCGGTGCAGTTGCCGCGCCGAACGTCGCATGCGTAGAGCGCATCGCCGCGGCCCCATCCGGTTCCGCTCTTGTCGTATTTCATGATCGACGTCACGTACTCGTAGTCGACGCGGGCCTGTTGAAGAGGGCTCACATTGGTCTCCGCCAGGTTGGCGCTAACCTGCGCGATTCGCCCGGTCAAACGCACGAGGCGGTCGGGCTTAAGGTATGCGGCGAAACGTCCATCGGTCGGTTCAGGTATGTCACCCGCGGCGGTCATCATATTGACGGCTTCCTCGCGCCGGGTGATCGCGAATGTAACCGTGAGGGGGATCGACGCCGGCAGCGGCGCCGAAGCCTCGAGATGCGCGACGCGATTACCGTTCGAACTCTGGTCCACGATTTCGAAATGTGCAGGCGTATCGATCTTGAGGTCGCGGACTTGCTGGAAAGGGTCGTCGCGTGGAAGCGGAATCCATGCTTCGAGCTTCTTCGCTGAGGGATTCGAGATCGGAATGTCCGCGTGGTAGGAAAAATTAAAACTGCGCACTCGGGCAGGCGGTGCGCCAGGCGAGACCCGAGTCTGCGAATCCGCTCGTGCGCAACATGCCAGAAGAAGAGCTATTCCGGCAATCGAAGCGGCCGCCTGTTTCGTACTCATGATTCCGGTTCTCTAATCATCGTGTCAGATGAAATCGTTGCGCGGCTTTCATCGTCGAGGCAAGCCTAGGTGGTACTTGCGGAGCACATCGAGCAGGCGATCATGAGGGAGAGCCTCGACGCGATAGCCGTTGATGCCGGTCATCGTTTCCGCGGCGAGCAGTGCATTGACGATCGCTTCCTCGGTCGCTTGCACGGCGGCGGCGAACAGAGGATCCATCCGTGAGTTTCGGAGCATCTTCACATTCTCGACGTCGGAGCGCTTTGCGGATGGAGCGTTCGCGGTGGAAAACGCGATAAACAAGTCGCCCGAACCATTTCCCGATACGCTTCCGGTCCGCGCGAGTCCCATCGTGAGCCGCCGCGCGATTCGTTTCAGTTGATGGGGCATCAGCGGTGCGTCAGTCGCGGCGACAATTATGATCGAGCCGAGTTCCTGCACCACGAACGGGTCTCGACCTGGAAGTAGTTCTCGTCCGAGGGGAACGCCGGCGATGGTCAGCTCGCGCGAACGTCCGCAATTGAGCTGGACCAGGATTCCAACAGTGTAGCCGCCCGATTTGCGATCGAGCCGCCTCGACGCGGTGCCGATTCCACCCTTCCATCCGTAACCAATCATCCCGGTGCCGCCGCCAACGCATCCTTCGGCGACTCGGCCTGAGCGCGCGCCGTCGAGCGCCGCCCACGCGTGTTCGGCCTTGACGTGAAAGCCGTCGATGTCGTTCAGCAGTCCGTCGTAAGTCTCGGCGACCACCGGCAACGACCAGGGCTGCGAACTGCGGCGGCGGCGTATCTGCCATGCTATGACGGCGTCGTGCACGACGCCGACGCTGTGGGTATTGGTGATCATGATTGGCGTAGTCAGCATGCCCGACTCCTCGATCCACGCTGTGCCGGTCATCTCGCCGTTGCCGTTGAGTGCGAAGCAGCCAGCGAACGCGGACGAGCCGTCACGTCTGCCGCGCGGCAAAATTGCGGTGACGCCGGTGCGCACCGGCCCGCGCCCGGCGACAAGATTTCCCTCGCCGCGGATGATCGTCGAATGCCCGACCGCGACTCCCGCGACGTTGGTGATCGCGTTGAGCGGCCCAGGAATTCCATCGAAAGGAATTCCCAGATCACGCGCGCGTTTTTTCGAAGGGTGCGTCCGACGGGAAGGCATCGGAGAGACATAGCGGAGAAGTCTCACGATGGCGAGGATTTCCGCTCTGCGAGTACGGCTGCTGCCAGTTGAGTTAGTTCACTAGTTAGTCCATAATCGAACCATGATTAGGCTCAACATACATGAGGCCAAAACTCACCTGTCGAAGCATCTGCGCCGGGTCAAAAAGGGTGAGACCATCATCCTCTGCGAGCGCAATGTGCCGATCGCCGAGATCCGGCCGATCAAGCGGGAAAATCGCGGCCCTCGGCCCATTGGACTCGATAAGGGGCGCCTGATTGTTCCTGCGACCTTTAATGATCCGCTCCCGGATTGGTTGCTCGACGCGTTTGAGGGCAAAGAGTCGAAGTGAGGCTCCTGCTCGATTCCTGCACATTCCTGTGGATCGTTGCGGACGACCCGCTCCTTTCGGCGACCGCACGCGCGATGTTCCGTGACCCGGCGAATGAAGCGTTCCTGAGCGTCGTTTCCGCGTGGGAAATCGCCGTGAAGAACGCACTCGGAACCCTGCCACTGCCTGAACCGGCGGATACGTACGTGCCAACTTTTCGAAAAAGAGAGTTGATCGAACCCCTGCCACTTAGCGAAGAGATGGTTTTGCAGGTAGTTCGCCTGCCGGCGATTCATCGCGACCCATTCGATCGTTTGCTGATCTGCCAGGCGATTGCAGAAGGTATGGCGATACTCACTCCCGACCAGCGGATTAGACAATATCCCGTGCGAACCATTTGGTGAGCGATTGAAAATCCGCCGATCACGTTTCTGGCTAATTTTCGTCGCGTGCGCAGCCGCGATGGCGCTGATGCCGTCAAGCAACGCGCACGCCGGCATGATCTCCATTACCGAGGCTGATAACGGGCGCGAGTTCACGCTCTCGCGCGGCGACACGATCGAGGTCTCGCTGCCTGCTACTTCTGGGACTGGATATACGTGGCAGGCGGTGCCGGTCGCCGACACGATCGTAAAGCAGGTCGGAGATTTGCGGTTCAAGGCTGACCATGAGATGCCCGGAGCTGCGGGCCATCAGATTTTCCGATACTCAGTCGATGCGAGCGGGACCGGTTCGCTCGAGATCCATTACCTACGCCCATGGGAGAAGGACACGCCGCCGGCCAAGGTCTTCAAGATTCTGCTGATAGTCAGGTAAGGGACGCGCAAAATAGAAAAGGGCGGAATCTTTCGATTCCGCCCCTTCAAGATTCCCCGGCCGCGTCCTACTCTCCCGTGACGCCTTCGGTCACAGTACCATCGGCGCTGAAGGGCTTAACTGCCGTGTTCGGGATGGGAACGGGTGTTTCACCTTCGCCATGGCGACCGGAAACTTTTCGCGCTCGCATCGCGATTGACGCGAGCGCATTAAGCTCCGACTACTGAATGTAGGGTCTTCAAATGTACTTTCAAGCCTCGTCTGTGACTCGACCTTTGCCGTCCCGTCCGGTTAGCGATTGAAAGCCGGACAAGTATGCGGCGACTATAGCAAGCGAGTGGTTAGCTCGAATGAAATAGGTAGTGGTCAAGCCTCACGGCCGATTAGTACCAGTCAGCTCCACGCCTTACAGCGCTTCCACCCCTGGCCTATCAACCTCCTGGTCTAGAAGGGGCCTTTAGGATCTTACCGATCGGGATACCTAATCTTGAGGTGGGCTTCCCGCTTATATGCTTTCAGCGGTTATCCCGTCCGTACATGGCTACCCGGCGATGCGGCTGGCGCCACAACCGGTACACCAGAGGTACGTCCGTCCCGGTCCTCTCGTACTAAGGACAGCTCCTCTCAAGTATCCTTCGCCCACGGCGGATAGGGACCGAACTGTCTCACGACGTTCTGAACCCAGCTCGCGTGCCACTTTAATCGGCGAACAGCCGAACCCTTGGGAGCTACTCCACCCCCAGGATGTGACGAGCCGACATCGAGGTGCCAAACCTCCCCGTCTATGTGAACTATTGGGGGAGATAAGCCTGTTATCCCCGGCGTACCTTTTGTCCGATTAGCGATGGCCCTTCCATACGGGACCACCGGATCACTATGACCTGCTTTCGCACCTGCTCGAGCCGTCGCTCTCGCAGTTAAGCTCTCTTATGCCATTACACTCAACGGCTGGTTTCCACTCAGCCTGAGAGAACCTTCGCGCGCCTCCGTTACATTTTGGGAGGCGACCGCCCCAGTCAAACTACCCACCATGCAGTGTCCCACACCCGGTAAGAGTGATGGTTAGAAGCCAAGAATCACAAGGGTGGTATTTCAAGGTTGGCTCCATGCGAGCTAGCGCCCACACTTCAAAGCCTCCCACCTATCCTACACATGAAATCCCTAGATTCACTGCAAAGTTATAGTAAAGGTGCACAGGGTCTTTCCGTCCTGCCGCGGGTACTCGGTATCTTCACCGAGAGTGCAGTTTCGCTGTGTTTGTGGTCGAGACAGCTGGGAAGTCGTTACGCCATTCGTGCAGGTCGGAACTTACCCGACAAGGAATTTCGCTACCTTAGGACCGTTATAGTTACG